>NZ_JACKZY010000002.1 GCF_020833685.1 Nitratireductor sp. B36 | reverse complement strand
GTCTTGCCGTGGTCAACGTGACCAATCGTGCCGATGTTCACATGCGGCTTCGTACGCTCAAATTTACCTTTGGCCATTGCAACTTCCTTTGGCGCCGTGGATGCGTTTGGGTTTTAGATGCGGGGCGATTACCGACAAAGTCGATAAATTACAAGCCCCTTTACCATCTCCGGGGTGATCGCGCGCCTTTTGGCTGCACAAACGTCGCAAAGCCGACCGCTGCACGGGTAAACTGCGGCACAACATTCTCGCCGATGCCAGGACAGACAGGCGACGCAACGACATTCACATGAGGTCGAAAAACAAGGAAAAAGCTGGAGCGGGTAGCGGGAATCGAACCCGCATATTCAGCTTGGAAGGCTGCTGCTCTACCATTGAGCTATACCCGCCGGGTTCTCGCTTCGCTGGCTCTGATCGACGGTGGTGGAGGGGGCTGGATTCGAACCAGCGTACGCATAGCGAACGGATTTACAGTCCGTCTCCTTTAACCACTCGGACACCCCTCCGTTTCCGTCGGAGCTTCAGCGACGTGGCGGAATTTCGAAAGGCAAATCGCCCTGCTCCGTTCCGCGATGCGCCTTATGACGAGGCGGCTCTCCGGTGTCAACCGCCTGTCGCAAATCTTCGCCGAAAAACTTTCCTCCTGCAAATCCGGTTTCCAGAATGCCGCCGCCGGATTATAGAAGCGCCATGAGTGACGATCACAATTCCAGAACCCCCAAAGACAGCCATTATGCTCGCCTGCGCCGCGCGCACAGAGAACGCGCCACACAAAAGCGAGGTGGCAAAGGGCCTGTCCATGCCGATGCCGCTACCGAGGATGGTATCGTTCGTCTCTATGGGCTCCACACCGTTCGCGCAGCGCTGGACAATCCACAGCGTCGAATCAGGCGTCTCTCCATCACCCGAAACGCTTCCGCGCGTCTCGATTTGAATGACCCAGCGTCCCTGCCCTTTCCGGTCGAAACCGTCGAGCCGCGCGAGATTGACCGGCTTGTCGGGCCCGACGCCGTTCACCAGGGTGTTCTCTTGGAAGCAGAGCCCCTAAGCCCCAAACCACTCCGGGATCTCAATGGCGCCGCCCTTGTCCTCGTGCTTGATCAGGTGACTGATCCGCACAATGTCGGTGCCATCATGCGTTCTGCCGTGGCTTTCGGCGTGAACGCCCTAGTGACGACTGCGCGCCACAGCCCGGCCGAATCCGGTGTTCTTGCCAAGGCAGCCTCCGGCGCGCTCGAACATATCGACCATCTGACAGTCCGTAACCTTGCGGAGGCCCTCGAGGAGCTGTCCCAGGCCGGTTTCCAGACGATCGGCCTTGATTCTGAGGGGCCTGAGCGTTTGGAAGACACCTTTCAGGCGGACCGGATCGCTCTGGTTCTGGGCGCCGAAGGCAAAGGCCTTCGGCAAAAAACCCGTGAAACCGTCTCCGCCCTTGCCCGCCTCGATGTGCCCGGCGCCATCCGATCGCTGAATGTATCAAATGCCGCCGCGGTCTCACTCTACGCGGCCTGCAGGCATCTGAACACCATTTCAGGCGATTGAACCCCTCATATCGGTGCAGGATTTCCGTTTCGCTCCGATGCCGATAGAATGCCGGCGTCGACAGAACACAACCGCACGCGATTGGGGTTTCCAATGAGGCTGCACCGCATACAGTTGATCATTGCCGCTATGGCTTTGACTGTTTCCCACTCCCTCGCCGAGGAGGACAAGGTGCTCGCGCAATGGTTCGATGCTTTGCGCACCGCCGACCGGCAGGCGCTCTCAGACCTGTTGTCCGATGATGCGCGGATCATTCTCAACGACATCGGAATTGAACAGACAAAAGCAGAATTTCTCGAGACGATGGACACCTGGGAGGAAGCCACGGGCAACGGCACCAATATCCGCTATCACGTCGACAAAGAGAGCGATGCTGAGACAATCGTGACTGTCTGCTATGATTTTCCGAACAATTCCGTGCTCACGAAGGAACGCTTTATGATCGGGGAAGCAAAAATCGAGGAAAGCGATCAGACCCAGATTGCGGAAAGCTGCGACGATTTCTGAGCGTTTTTTTCTTCCGGCGCCGCCTCTGGACAGAGAGGCACGGACACGGAGAAGTTGGTGCCCCCGGACGGACTCGAACCGCCGACCCCCTGATTACAAATCAGGTGCTCTACCAACTGAGCTACAAGGGCATCCGGCGCTCCGTTAGCACAAAGTGCGCGCGAGTAAAATCAAAACTGGCATCGACGATATACGATCCCCACATGAATGCCAGTCCGATTGCCTTTGCAGGCCAACCTCCGCGTGCTAACCGATAGCAACCCGCCGCTTAATCCAAGGCAGTCTGATTGCCATGACTCAACAACCGATGGCCCTCGCCTTTGTTTCCGCCGACACCGAAAATGCCCAGGAAGCGGCGAAACGATTGTCCGCCCTCTACGGTCAGGAACGTCCGGAGGATGCCGACGTTATCGTGGCGCTCGGCGGTGATGGGTTCATGCTCCATACACTTCGCGAAACGATGGGAGCAGGAAAGCGCATCTACGGCATGAACCGCGGCTCGATCGGTTTTCTGATGAACGAGTACCGTGAGGAAGGCTTGCGCGAGCGTGTGGCCGCAGCGATTCCCGAAACCGTGCGGCCTCTCCAGATGGAAGCCATCGATGCCGATGGTAACAAGGTCAGGGCGCTTGCGGTTAACGAGGTCTCGCTTCTGCGCCAGTCCTACCAGGCGGCAAAGGTCCGTATTGCCATTGATGACAAGGTCCGCCTTGAAGAGCTGATTTGCGATGGTGTGATGGTGGCCACGCCTGCCGGCTCCACGGCCTATAATCTCTCCGCCCACGGACCAATTCTTCCGCTGGACGCACCGCTTCTTGCACTTACTCCGGTCAGTCCGTTTCGTCCACGCCGCTGGCGAGGTGCCCTGCTCTCCAATCAGGCGACTGTGCGGTTTGACATTCTCGAGCCGGAAAAGCGGCCGGTGAATGCGGTTGCAGACCACACGGAAATTAAATCCGTCGTTTCAGTTGTGGTTCGCGAATCGCACGACGAAACCGTCACGGTCCTCTTCGACGAAAGCCATTCCTGGAACGAACGCATCCTTTCGGAGCAGTTTCGTTACTGAACAATAGCTGACTTTACGGCAAGTGATCTGTTGACATCGAACGCGTCAGGCCGTACGCCCTCGAGGGATTCGGGTCTCCAAGACCTCACAAGGCGGCATTACGCCGCAAACACAAAGACAGCCGAAACGTGCCAGCAGAAGAACAAGACACCGCTCAGGAAGCGTTGACATTTTCCGATCTGGGCCTGTCCCAAAAGGTCCTTTCCGCCGTGGCCGATGCGGGCTACACGCAGCCCACACCGATCCAGGCAGGCGCCATACCGCATGCTTTGAACGGCAAGGATGTGCTGGGCATTGCCCAGACAGGCACGGGAAAGACCGCCTCTTTCGTCCTGCCCATGCTAACGCGCCTTGAGCGCGGTCGCGCAAGGGCGCGCATGCCGCGGACGCTTATTCTTGAGCCCACACGCGAGCTCGCAGCGCAGGTCGAGGAGAACTTTGTCAAATACGGCAAGAACCACCGCCTCAACATCGCGCTTTTGATCGGTGGCGTTTCGTTTGACGAGCAGGAAAAGAAGCTGGAGCGCGGCGCCGATGTGTTGATCGCGACACCGGGGCGCCTGCTTGATCATTTCGAGCGCGGAAAGCTTCTCCTGACCGGTGTTGAGATTCTCGTGATCGACGAGGCGGACCGCATGCTCGATATGGGTTTCATCCCGGACATTGAGCGTATCTGCAAACTCATCCCCTTTACACGGCAGACCTTGTTTTTCTCGGCTACCATGCCGCCGGAGATCACCAAGCTTACCGAGCAGTTTCTGCAGGCGCCTGTCCGTGTGGAGGTCTCCCGGCCGGCGACCACGGCAACGAACATTACCCAGCGTTTTGTAAAGAGCGGTGCCAAGCCCTGGGAGAAGCGCGAGCGTTTGCGTTCGCTGATCGACGCACAGGGCGACACGTTGAAGAACGCCATCATCTTCTGCAACCGCAAGAGCGAAGTGGCGACACTGTTCCGCTCTCTCGTCCGTCACGAATATGACGCTGGCGCGCTCCACGGAGACATGGACCAGCGCGCGCGGATGACGATGCTGGAGAACTTCCGCAAGGGCAATCTTAAATTGCTGGTCGCATCGGACGTCGCCGCCCGCGGTCTCGACATTCCCGATGTCAGCCACGTGTTCAATTTCGATATTCCCACCCATGCTGATGACTATGTGCACAGGATCGGCCGTACCGGTCGTGCAGGCCGCAAGGGTGCCGCGTTCACGCTGATCACCAAGGCGGATCGCAAGTACATGGATTCCATCGAAAAGCTGATCGGCCAGGATGTGGAATGGCTAGACGGTGACCTATCCACGTTGCAAGCGGATGAGAGCACGGACAACGAGACCAAGCGCGGCCGTGGTGCAAAGCGCGGCGGGAAAGCCGCTGCGGCGACGGAGGAAAAGCCGTCCTCCGGCAAGAAAACGCGAAAGAACGATATCAAATCCGAGAATGCCGATCGCAAGGCAAAGCAGGACAAAGCGGAGCAGCCAAAAGAGCAGCGCCGCCATCAGCAGCGTGAAGATGACGCCACGGTCGGTTTCGGCGAGGATGTGCCTGCTTTCATGAAGATTGCGGTAAAAACCTGACACGACACAGGGTGACGCACTCAACCAAGCCGCTGCCGGAGTACATCCGCAGCGGCTTCTTAATATGCAAAAGCCTATTTTTTTATGCTTCGCACGCCCGCCTCATATGCACGACGTGCCCAGAGCGTCATTTCCTCAGCATCATCGATCGCACTTTCAGGGATGGACCAGTAAGGCATAGCAACCGGCCCTCGCCCTTTTCGGCCAGCCGGCATCCATTGTCTGCAGCCAACTGCCTGAAATGCCGGGGCGCTTCGAGCGTCCGCCTTCAGCAATATCTCCCCATTAACCTGCAACGCAAAGACAACGCCCTGGTGGTAAATGCCCTTGCCACCGAACATACGTCGAATGGAGATCGGCCCGAGGCCCGCAAACAGATCGCGTATGGCGTCGTCGTCCACGGCCAGCCGGTCAGGCAGTACCGCGCGCTTCGGCGAGCGCCTTTAGATCCGCTGGCTTCAGCTCAATGGATTCTCCGCAACCGCAAGCCGATGTCTGGTTGGGATTGTTGAAGGTGAAGCCCGTGCGCAGCTTGGTTACTTCGAAGTCAAGCTCGGTGCCAAGCAGAAAAAGGGCGGCTTCCGGCGCCACATAGACATGCGCGCCCTCGTGTTCCACATGGTCGTCCTTCGGATCAGCCTCAGTGACAAGATCGACTGTGTATTCCATGCCCGCACAGCCGCCCTTTTTTATCCCCACACGCACCCCCATGGCACCTTCGCGGGCGGCAACGATCTCGCGCACCCGGCTGGCAGCCGCGTCGGTCATGGTCATCACTTGAAATCGGCTCATCAAATTCTCCGTTCACGGCGAGTGAAAGGCTCGCGGAAAGGTTCTCTTGTGAAGATGGGCAAGAACGCCCAGTGTTGCAAGTGCAGACCTCAGTACCAGCCAACGGCGAACTGGGCTTCCTCGGACATGCGATCGGGTGTCCATGGCGGATCGAAGACCATTGTCACTTCCACGTCGCTGACGCCTTCGACGGTGCTGACAGCGTTCTGCACCCAGCCCGGCATTTCGCCGGCCACGGGGCAGCCAGGAGCGGTCAGGGTCATGTCGATCTTCACAGAGCGGTCATCCTCGATGTCGACCTTGTAGATCAGGCCGAGCTCATAGATGTCGGCGGGAATTTCCGGATCGTAGACCGTTTTCAACGCACTGACGATGTCGTCCGTCAGACGCGCAAGCTCTTCCTGCGGAATGGAAGACGTCTTGGCTTCGGTTTCCTGTTGAGCCACGGCCTCAGCCGTCTGCTCCGTGTCCTGCGGTGTATCAGTCATCTTGCTCACCCGAAAAAACGCCGCGCTTTCTCAAGCGCTTCAGCGAGGGCATCTACCTCCTCGCGTGTGTTGTACATGCCAAACGATGCACGGCATGTGGAGGTCACGCCGAAATGTTTCAAGAGTGGCTGCGCGCAGTGGGTTCCTGCCCGAACGGCCACTCCAGCCCGGTCGATCACCATTGACACGTCGTGCGCGTGAATGCCCTCGATCTCAAACGAGACGATGGCGCCCTTGTCGGGAGCGGTGCCGAAGATACGCAGCGAATTGATCTTCCCAAGCTGCTCATGCGCATATCGAGCCAGATCGGCCTCATAAGCCGCTATCGCCTCGCGGCCAATGCCTTCGATGTATTCCAGCGCCGCGCCAAGCCCGATCGCCTGCACGATGGGCGGTGTACCGGCTTCAAAACGGTGCGGCGGATCGTTGTAGGTGACATTGTCGAGCGTCACGTCCTCGATCATCTCGCCGCCGCCCTGGAAGGGCCGCATGGCGGCAAGGCGCTCCTTCTTGCCGTAGAGCACGCCAATGCCCGAAGGACCGTAGAGCTTGTGCCCGGTGCAGACATAGAAATCGCAATCGAGCGCCTGTACGTCGACCGGCAGATGGACAGCGCCCTGGCTGCCATCGACCAAAACCGGAATGCCGCGCTCATGGGCAATGCGGATTATTTCCTTCAGCGGTGTGACGGTGCCAAGCACATTCGACATATGCGTAATGGCGACGAGCTTCGTACGGTCGGTGAGCGTCTTCTCGAACGCCTCGACCGTAAGATCGCCCTGCTCATCGACCGGGATCCAGGCGAGCTTGGCACCGTGGCGCTCGCGCAGGAAATGCCAGGGCACGATGTTTGAATGATGCTCCATGATCGACAGAGCGATTTCATCGCCCTCGCCGATATTGGGCATCGCATGGCCATAGGCGACGGTGTTGATCGCCTCGGTGGCCGACTTGGTGAAGATGATCTGATCGGTGCTTTCCGCATTCAGGAAGCGCCGGACCGTTTCACGCGCCTTTTCGTAGGCATCCGTGGCGGCGTTCGAGAGAAAGTGCAGGCCGCGATGAACATTGGCATATTCATTGCTGTAGGCGTGCGTGATCGCATCGATCACCGCCTGCGGTTTCTGCGCCGACGCGCCATTGTCGAGATAGACGAGTGGCTTGCCGTAAACCTCCCGCGCTAGAATGGGAAAATCCCGACGAACGGCTTCAACGTCATAACGCATAGTGTCGACCTTATGGTCCATTTCGAACCCCGCGTGCCCGCCCCTCGCTCAGAAAGGCGGGCGTGAGTGGTTTGGGATTATCGCATCGGCCCGAAAATCCAAATCGATTTTCGGAAAGCACGATGCGAAGCTCCAATAGGATAGAGCGTCCTTTGTGCGTCCGAATGGACACGCGGCGCTCTAACCGTGCTCGGCGAACCAGTCGACCAGCCTGGCCTCCAGCGCCTCGATCACGGTTTCATCCTCAAGCTCCTCGATGACCTCGGCCACGAAAGCCTTGACCAGCAGGCCGCGTGCGGTCTTCTCGTCGATGCCACGCGCCATGAGGTAAAAAAGGTGATCTTCTTCGATATCGGTCACCGTCGCGCCATGGCCGCAGGCCACATCATCGGCAAAGATCTCGAGTTCGGGCTTGGAGGAGAACCCGCCTTCATCGGACAGCAACAGCGTATTGCAGGCCATCTTGGCGTCGGTCTTCTGGGCGATCTTCGCAACGCGGATCTGGCCCTGAAACACGCCATTGGCCTTGCCGGTGACCACATTGCGGAAGGTCTCGGTCGAAACCGTGTCCGGCGCCAGGTGATCGAGCACCATGGTCACGTCGCAATGGGTCTCGCCACCAAGCAGGTTCACTCCACGAAGCTTGAACTCGGAGCCCTCGCCCCGCGCTTCAACCTTCACTTCCTGGCGAACCAGCTTGCCACCACTGTTCAGGATGAAGAGCGTGAGGGTCGAGTCCCTGCCTAGCGAAGCCGTGAACTGGCCGAGATAGGCCGCATCATCCGGCTGCTCCTGAAGCAGGATCCAGAACACATGCGCGCCATCGGCCACGTCCAGATGCGTGACGGAAGATGCAAGCGCATCGCCGGCACCGGTCTGGCGCTCAATAATGGTCGCCTTTGAGCCGGCTCCCGCATTGACCACGAAGCGGCCATGCACCTGGCCGCCCGCATGGATATTCTGAAGCTCGATCGGGCGGTCAAGCTCCGCACCTTCGGCAATGTCGAGCCAGTAGCCATCCGAAACGAAGGCTGCATTGATCGCGCCGACAGCGTCGAACCGGTCGGAAGCCGTCAGCCATTCGGCAGGCAGCGCGCCTTCCTGAAGCTTGTCGGCCAGTGTGGCGACCGTGAGCCCTTCGGGTCCTGCCTCGCGGCCATGCGCAGTGCCGTTCAGCACAGGCAGGACGAGCGCGTTGTCGATCAGCGGCGCGACCGCCTCGGCGTTGCTGACAGGCTTGAAATCCGGAACGACGGAAAGAAGCCGGCGCAGATCTGTGTAGTGCCAGGCTTCGACGCGGCGCGTGGGCAGGCCCTGCTTGAGAAGCTCGAGCGCCTCATCGCGGCGGACGGTGACATCGGCATCGCCGGGCAGGTCCGAGAAACGGCTGGAATAGCCGTTGACCAGCGCCGTCTCGGCCTCCGTCAGCGTGTTTTGAGCATGAAGGTTCATCTCGTCACCTCAAGCGGCTGCGTCAATGACGCCGGCATAACCGTTCTTCTCCAGCTCAAGCGCCAGATTCTTGTCGCCGGACTTGATGACCTGGCCGCGGTAGAGAACGTGAACCGTGTCGGGAACGATGTAGTCGAGAAGACGCTGGTAGTGGGTGATCACCAGCACGGCGCGATCGGGCGAACGCAGTGCGTTCACGCCATCGGCAACGATCTTCAGCGCATCGATGTCGAGGCCGGAATCGGTCTCGTCCAGAACGCAGAGTTTTGGCTCCAGAAGCTTCATCTGCAGGATTTCGGCCCGCTTCTTCTCACCACCTGAGAAACCGACATTGAGCGGACGCTTGAGCATGTCCATGCTCATCTCCAGCTCGTCGGCGGCAGTGCGAACGCGCTTCAGCATCTCGGGGATCTTCAGCTCTTCCTCACCGCGCGCCTTGCGCTGCGCGTTAATGGCGGTCTTGAGGAACTCCATCGTGGCAACGCCCGGAATTTCGAGCGGGTACTGGAAGGCAAGGAAGATGCCGGCGGCGGCGCGCTCGGCCGGATCCATCTCCAGGATGGACTCGCCATTGTAGAGGATCTCGCCCTCGGTCACCTCATAGTCGTCACGACCGGCGAGGATGTAGGACAGCGTGGACTTGCCGGAGCCGTTCGGCCCCATGATCGCGGCCACTTCGCCGGCCTTCACAGACAGGTTGAGGCCACGGATGATCTCGGTGCCATCCTCAGCGATGCGGGCGTGCAGGTTTTTGATCTCAAGCATGATTTTTTCCAAACAAATGCGCCGGCCTCAGCCGACAGAACCTTCAAGAGAAATACCGATGAGCTTCTGCGCCTCGACGGCAAATTCCATCGGCAGTTCCTGGATGACGTCCTTGACGAAGCCGTTGACAATGAGCGCGATGGCCTCTTCCTCGGGAATGCCGCGCTGCATGACGTAGAACAGCTGATCCTCGGAAATCTTCGACGTGGTTGCCTCGTGCTCGAACTGCGCGGTGGCGTTCTTCGCTTCGATATAGGGTACGGTGTGCGCGCCGCATTCATTGCCGATCAGCAGACTGTCGCACTGAGTAAAGTTTCGGGCGTTGGCCGCCTTGCGGTGCGCCGAAACCTGTCCGCGATAGGTGTTCTGCGACTTGCCGGCAGAAATGCCCTTGGAGATGATGCGGCTCGACGTGTTCTTGCCCAGATGCAGCATCTTGGTGCCGGAATCGATCTGCTGATGGCCGTTGGAAACAGCAATCGAGTAGAACTCGCCGCGGCTGTTGTCGCCACGCAGGATGCAGGACGGGTACTTCCACGTGATCGCCGAACCGGTCTCGACCTGGGTCCAGGAGATCTTGGAATTGTTGCCCCGGCAATCGCCGCGCTTGGTGACAAAATTGTAGATGCCGCCCTTGCCCTCGGAATCGCCCGGATACCAGTTCTGGACCGTGGAGTACTTGATCTCCGCATCGTCCAGCGCGATCAGCTCGACCACGGCGGCGTGGAGCTGGTTCTCGTCGCGCTGCGGCGCGGTGCAGCCTTCCAGATAGGACACATAGGCGCCCTCTTCCGCGATGATCAGCGTGCGCTCGAACTGGCCGGTGTTGCGCTCGTTGATGCGGAAATACGTGGATAATTCCATCGGGCAACGCACGCCCTTCGGCACATAGACGAAGGAGCCATCCGTGAAGACGGCGGAATTGAGCGCAGCATAATAGTTGTCCGACACCGGAACGACCGATCCCAAATATTTCTGGACCAGTTCGGGATGTTCCCGGATCGCCTCGGAGATGGAACAGAAGATGACACCGGCCTTGGCAAGCTCTTCCTTGAAGGTGGTCACGACCGATACGGAATCGAACACCGCATCAACCGCCACACGGCCAGAGCTGTAGACATTGTCGCTCGGGTTCTCGTCCAGCTCACTCGGCTCACCCTGCTTGCGAACGCCGGCAAGAATCTCCTGTTCTCTCAGGGGGATACCAAGCTTTTCGTAAGTCTTGAGCAATTCCGGATCGACTTCATCCAGCGACTTCGGGCCGGTCTGGTTCTTCGGCGCTGCGTAGTAATGCAGATCCTGAAAATCGATCTTGGGGTAGCTGACGCGCGCCCAGCTCGGCTCTTCCATGGCCTGCCAGCGCTTGTAGGCGTTCAAACGCCATTCCGTCATCCATTCCGGCTCATCCTTCTTGGCCGAAATGAAGCGAATGATGTCTTCGTTCAGGCCCTTGGGCGCCAGATCGCTTTCGATAAGCGTTTCAAAACCATACTTGTACTGGTCCACATCGATCATGCGGACCTGATCAATCGTTTCCTGCACGGCAGGCATATGCGTTCTCCATCCATGCCGGGGTCAAGGCCCGGCCGTCTTCAAATTGAGCACACCGTGGTCGCCTTTCGGCAGACTTCATGTAGTGCGTCAGAGCAAAGGTTTCATCTGGTCACATATTAAATATGTGTCTTTTTCTCCATTTTAATGCGCTTTACCCTCGTTTTTCCCTTTTGCCGCTTCAAGCCGCCTTCGCAGAGCCCTTCCTCCGCCTGGCGATATTGACCAAAACACTCTCGAACAAGGCCAAATCTGCTTCAGTGGTATCATGTCCAATGGAGACCCTCAGGGCACTGGCTTCGTTACCGAGGCCCATAGCTTCAAGGACATGGCTCGGTCCAACCCTTCCGGATGAACAAGCAGACCCCGCAGAAAGCGCCACACCACCCAGATCAAAGGCAATCTGCGCGGTTTCAGCTTTCATGGCCGGAATGGAAAAGAAACACGTATTCGCAACACGGTTCACACCAAGTCCGTGAATCACGGCATCCGGAATCTGCTTTAGAATGGCGGTTTCGAAGCGGTCGCGCAGCTTTGCCACAAGATCGACGCGTTCCAGATTTTTGAGGGCTTCTGCAGCGGCGGCACCAAAACCGGCGATGGCAGCGAGATTCTCGGTGCCGGCCCGATGACCTTTCTCCTGACCACCGCCACCGATCAGCGCCCGCGGCATCATCAGGTCGGCGTTGCCGACCACCGCCCCAGCTCCCTTGGGTCCGCCGATCTTGTGCGACGACAATATAAAATAGTCAGCGTAACCCGCTGAAATATCCAACGGAATACGGCCTGCAGCCTGGACGGCATCAAAGATCGTGGTTGCGCCATGTGACTTGGCCAAACGTCCGATTTCCTCAATAGGCTGAATGACGCCCGTTTCATTGTTCACCGCATGGACGGCAATCAATGGCAGGCCTGCATCCCGATCGTGCGCGGCCAACAGCGCCTTTAACGCGCCCAGATCGATCAGTCCATCAGATTGAACCGGTATGATATTGATTTTATTTCGAGAAAACCGCCCACCCTTCAAGACACAGGGATGATCAGCGGCGCTCACATAAAGCGTGGAGAATTCGAGTGCCGCGCGCCCCATTGTCCAGTGGGGAGTGAGAAGCATCGCTGCCGCCTCGGTCGCACCGGAGGTAAAAACAACATGCTCCGCACGGCCACCCACAAGACGAGACACGTGCTTGCGGGCCTCTTCCAGGACGCGCCTGGCTTCCCGGCCCTCAGCATGAACGGATGACGGATTTCCCGGCATGGACAGCGCGTCAAGCATCGCCACCCTTGCCCTTTCGACAAGCGGTGCACTGGCATTGAAATCGAGATATGCTCGCGTTGCCGACATTGATCTTCCGCTTTTCTCCGCGAATCCGCTGTCTGCTTCACGTCATTCAGGCCAAACTTGCCTGGCTTGACGTAATTTCCTTGAATTTTCAGGGCGAGCCGTCCTATTTACCCGGCTTGCCGATATGATGGTTGCTCGCGCGCCATCAATTTTGAACAATTCTAAACTAGCTTCTATGGAGGCGTCGGCGTCGCGTCAAGGGTTAAGGGACTTCGATCCCCGTTGAACCTGAAATGCAGCGACGCCCAATGTGGAGTACTCATGCCTGAGGTCATTTTTGCCGGGCCTGCCGGACGTCTGGAAGGACGATATCAGCCGTCGAAGGAAAAGAACGCTCCGATCGCGCTCATCCTGCATCCACACCCGCATTTCGGCGGCACCATGAACAACAAGATCGTCTACGATCTTTTCTACATGTTCCAAAGCCGGGGTTTCACCACGCTGCGTTTCAATTTCCGCGGCATCGGCCGCAGCCAGGGCGCGTTCGATCACGGTACCGGAGAACTCTCCGACGCGGCCGCAGCACTCGACTGGGTCCAGTCGCTGCATCCCGATTCGAAGAACTGCTGGATCGCGGGCTACTCCTTCGGTGCCTGGATCGGCATGCAGCTTCTGATGCGCCGACCCGAGATCGAAGGCTTCATGTCCATCTCGCCGCAGCCCAATCTCTACGATTTCTCGTTCCTTGCACCCTGCCCGTCCTCGGGTTTGATCATTCACGGCGACGCCGACAAGGTTGCCCCACCCGCCGACGTTCAGGGCTTGGTTGACAAACTCCAATCTCAGAAGGGTATCACCATTACCCAGAAGACCATGCCCGGTGTGAACCACTTCTATACGGATCACGTCGACGAGCTGATTGGCGAGTGCTCGGATTATCTTGATCGCCGACTGCGCGGTGAACTTTCCGAACCTCGCCCCAAACGCCTGAAATAATCTATTGCAGGGATGCGGGCCCTGGTGTCGCCGCATCCACCGAAATCAAAGAGCCTGAAAGACCATGACCGCCTTCAAATCCGATTTCCTGCGCACGCTCAGCGAGCGCGGGTTCATTCACCAGACCTCCGACGATGCTGGTCTCGATGAACTGTTCCGGAATGAGACGGTCACGGCCTATATCGGCTTCGATCCGACCGCGCCCAGCTTGCACGTGGGCAGCCTGATCCAGATCATGATGCTGCACTGGCTGCAGAAGACCGGCCACCGCCCGATCGCGTTGATGGGAGGCGGCACCGGTATGATCGGCGACCCGTCCTTTAAAGACGAGGCGCGCAAGCTGATGACACCCGAGACGATTACCGAGAACATCTCCGGAATCAAAAAGGTTTTCTCCAACTACCTCACCTTCGGCGAGGGACCGCAGGATGCGTTGATGGTCAACAACGCAGACTGGCTACTGGGCATCAACTATGTTGAGTTTCTGCGCGATGTGGGCCGCCATTTCTCGGTCAATCGAATGCTGTCATTCGATTCGGTGAAACTACGCCTCGATCGCGAACAGTCGCTATCGTTCCTGGAGTTCAACTACATGATCCTCCAGGCATATGACTATGTGGAGCTGAACAAGCGGCTTGGCTGTCGTCTGCAGATGGGCGGCTCCGATCAGTGGGGCAATATCGTCAACGGCATCGATCTCGGCCACCGCATGGGCACGCCACAACTCTACGCCGTCACCTCGCCTCTCCTGACCACCGCGTCTGGCGCGAAAATGGGCAAGAGCGCCGACGGCGCTGTGTGGCTCAACCCCGATATGCTCAGCGCCTACGATTTCTGGCAATACTGGCGCAACACAGAGGATGCGGATGTCGAGCGCTTCCTGAAGCTGTACACGACCATGCCCATGGACGAGATTGTGCGGCTTGGGGCGCTGCAGGGAGCGGAGCTGAACGAGGCAAAGAAGATCCTTGCTACTGAAGTGACTGCCATGCTTCATGGCCGCGCTGCGGCCGAAGAAGCAGCAGAGACCGCACGCAAGACGTTTGAAGAAGGGTCTCTGGCGCAAACGCTTCCCACCATAGAAGTGAAGCGCTCCGCGCTCGAGGACGGAATTGGTGTTCTCTCGCTTTTTGTGACCGCAGGATTGGCCGGTTCCAATGGCGAAGCCCGCCGTCATGTGAAGGGTGGAGCTCTTCGTCTTAACGACCAGCCTGTGAGCGATGACAGGCAGGAGGTCACCATCGAAAACATCACCGATGAGGGCGTGGTGAAACTCTCCCTCGGGAAGAAAAAGCACGTACTCCTGCGCCCGGTCTAAACCGCGGGAATTCAACGCCAGGACATCTTAGGTGCGCCCCGTCCGGGCGCACTTTTTTTATCGAAACTCGAATATCTGCCGGAAGATACCTGGGGCGATGGCCGAGATGGGGTTCACCTCCATCTGAGGCTCGGCGAGCTTGCCATAAAGCCGATAGGTAATTCCAATCAGCCCGCGATCGCGCCCGTTTCCAAGGATTTCGCCGAACACCGGGATTTCACCAAAGATGCGGTTCAGGCCATAAAGCGGCATGAAGGTACCGGTAATCGCGATATTGTCGTTCGCGTCAAAAAGGGTTC
This sequence comes from Nitratireductor sp. B36, assembly GCF_020833685.1. Classification (GTDB taxonomy): domain Bacteria; phylum Pseudomonadota; class Alphaproteobacteria; order Rhizobiales; family Rhizobiaceae; genus Nitratireductor. The sequence continues at coordinate 1,066,541 of NZ_JACKZY010000002.1, read as the reverse complement.
CCTGAAAGGTCGTGCCGATCAATGGCCCGCGCAGAACACCATCTCTGAGCTCCAGGCGGCGGGGGCCCTTCAGCACTGTTGCATAGCCACGTTCGAAGCTGATTCTGTTGGCATCTACCTCGCCAGCGCTTTCGGTTGCGGACACCAGCGAACGCAGGCGCGGTTCGTCAACGATGAAAAAATTCTCAGCTGATACGCGCCCGCTCAATACACCGCCTTTCCCTTCGCTCAGCGACAAGGCCATCCGCCCGCCTTCCATGTTCTCGTAGAAATCGACGAAGCGCATCACCGTGCCGGCATCCGATGAATTGGCGGCGATACCGCTTGGGCCACGCGTCACAGTCACCTTTCCGCCCGAGGCCGTCGTCGCAGAGATTTCGAGGCGGCCCGCGCCTTGCGCGGCAGACGCGTAATTGAGGGCAACATCCCTCAGAACCGCACCGCCGAACCCGGTCACGCGGGCAAGTTTCGCGTCAAGTGTGACGCCGGCATTCGCCCCCGCACCACCTCCGTTATCGGCGCTGCCCTGCCCGGTTGCGAGATAATGCTTGATCATCGCGCGCCCGTCCAACGACGCACCGCTGACTGTTACCTTGTAGTTCCTGCCTGACCGGTCGATAGAGACTGAAAATTCGTCCCCTCGGTTCAGTCTGGCCTTGACGAAACGTGCGCCGGAGAGCTCGCCGTCGGCAATGGTGATGCGCCCTTCGGCCGAAAATGTCTCGCCCGTTAGTCGAAAGTCGGTCAGCTCCATCGACGATGGTGTCTCCTGGAGAACGAAAGACGCCTTCGCCGGGATTCCGGCCCCCTTGCTCCAGTTAATCCAGGGAAGCGTCAGGCGGGTTCGGTCGAGTTTTACCGAGAGCGCCTTGCGCCCATCGGCGAGTTCAGAATAGTCCACCGTCATGGGACCAGACAGGATGCCATCCAGGCCAGGCACCACTTTGTTGCGCAGCTTGTCGTCGAGCGTCAGTTCGATCCTACGTGAACGCTTCAGCTCGGACTCTCCGAAAGGTTCAACGAGGTCCAGACGCGCCGGCACACCATTCAGGGTCGCCGAAGCGGATATGTCCGCCCTGCCCGGCTCAACGATCAGCACTCCGTTGGCATCCGCAACCATCTGCCCATCAAAGGGCTTGGCGATCGAAAGATCCTTGTATTCCAAAGTCGCCTGCCAACCGAGATCCTCGCGCGGTATCCCATCGCTCAAGGGGATGTCGGCGGTCACATGTCCGGTCACATCACCAGTCACATCCTGAGGCGAAATGTCGATCTTGTCGGACACGTCGATAGGTTCATATGAAGCCAGTTCGACAATGGCCGGAGCCTTACCTGCCACGTCTATCTCAAGTTTGCCGATGCGTGGTTTTACATGGGCATTGCGCACCGTGAGCGATCCCTTGCTGGCAGCCACTTTCCGCCCACTCGGCATGAAGACCGTGCCCGCTTCGATGGCAATATCGATATCTGAGCCCTGAAATGCGATGCGTCCGACGGCGTCCCGCACCGGCGGTATCCGCCCAGCGATGTCGAACCGCGCATCAGCAACCGTGAAGGCTCCACTGACTTCTTCATTGTTCAGCGGTTTTCCATTGCCAAAACGCCCCGGCGGCACACGCAGGCGAAGATTGCCTTCGGCGACCCGCCCGCCGAACAGGTTCCCAAGAACCCACTCGCGCGCGCCTGAGGCAGCAAACCACGGCCAGAACTGCTTCACCTCATGGGTCGGCATACCTTCGGTATAGACGGCGAGCGAAAGCCCTGGCGTCTTTCCAGACCTGAGGGTGACCGCAGCGCTCGCCGTGATCACACCGGATGCGGTGGCAATGCGGATCGTATCTCCGACGATGCGTCCACTTGCTGTGTCTATCCGTCCAGAAACGCCTGCAACGAAGGGAACGGCAGCCTCAGGAGAATCAATCGGTGCGATTGTGGATTTGCTGCTGGCGAGATCAAAGCGATAGACCGCATTCCCGGTTCCGGTGTTTTGGACAGGGACAATCCGCCCTGTAAAATTGAACGCAGAGCGACCGACAACCATGTTCGCTTGGTTGATAACGATCATGCCCTCATCATCCCCGACCTCGGCGCGGATACGGCCCGTCGCGGACAAAACCCCATCTTCTCCAAGATCAAAGGGGGCGTTTTCCAGAGCCAGTTCGAGTTTCAGCCGGCCATTACCGATTTTGCTTTCGCCGCCACTCAGCGATAGGCGGACCGCCCCAAGAAGGCCGAGTGTTCGTTCATCGCGCCCGGAAACAGCGCGCGCGGTTTCCAGGAGCGACGGCTTCGGAGCCGAAATTTCCACATCCAGCGACTGGATCGGCCCCTCTCGCATGGGGCGTAAGGCAGTTCCAACAATTTCCAAACCATGGTCGTCGAGTGAGACATTGCTCTTGAAATCGAACTTTCCTGAAGGCGCCATGGACGCATTGATGTCGATGGCCACGCTCCGCTTGGAGGCCTCATCCAGGACGACCTCCACATCGCGCAGACGCAGATATCGCGTTCCCATGCGTTCGGTCAGTGCATAAACACGCCTGAGACCGTCAAAAACATCTTTCTCAACCAGGCTCGGATCGACAGGCTTTCTCCAGCGCGCGACGGCGGCCACTTCTTCAGATCGTGATGACAATGCGGCAAGCTGAATGCGGGCACCGGAAATCTCGGCGCTTCCTACCTTGATCTGCCCTGTGAGCAGGGGCAACATCCTGAAACCAAACCGGAGCGTGTCGGCATTGATCAGGGTTTCGCCGGTTTCGACCTTCGTCAGATGCACATCGCGTATCTCAAGAGCGATCAGACTGCGGTCGCTGGGGACCAACCTCAAGGCCCCCATCGTGGTCTCGACGTCATAACCAGCAAGGGAGGTCAGCGCCCGCTGCGCCGCCGACCGCAGCCGCTCCTGACCGATGGTTCCTGTCCCCACCACTTGGAGGACCAGACCAAGCGCAACGAGGAGCGCAACCGCGAATGCCAATCCGGCGACGCCACGCCTTAGCCAGCGCCAGAAAACAGAACGCCGGAGAACCCGGCGCGCCCTCTCATGGGTAGAGGGGTAAGTCTCGAGAGCCGCAATCTCGCCGCGCTTGAACCTGACCTTTCTATGTGAAGCACCTTGCTGATCCAAAACCGTTCCCGTCGACACGCGCAGCCATGGACGAATCCATCGACTTGATTATATCTCTCCCTTCCACCGCCTATCCACAAACAGGGGAAAGAAAATGACAGGACCCGTCAAAGGAAGCGAAGCACCGGATTTTGCATTGCCCGCAGATGGTGGCGGCGAAATCAGATTGTCGGACTTCCGCGGGAAAAACGTCGTTCTCTTCTTTTACCCGAAAAACGACACCAGCGGCTGCACTGCAGAAGCAATCGACTTTACAGCGCTCAAACCCGAATTCGACGTCCTGGACACGGTGCTTCTCGGCATGTCCCCAGACAGTCCCAAAAGCCACGACAAGTTCAAAAGCAAACACGCGTTGACAGTGTCTCTTGTTTCCGACCAGGAGAAGGAGACACTTCAAGCATACGGCGTTTGGGTCGAGAAAAGCATGTATGGGCGAAAATATATGGGTGTCGAGCGCTCCACCTACTTGATCGACCGTGAGGGCCGCATTGCCGAGTGTTGGCGCAAAGTAAAGGTGCCGGGCCACGCCCAGTCAGTGCTGGATGCCACAAAAGCGCTGGAATCGGGCCGCTGATAGGCTCTCTTTGCCAATTGGTTTGCAGCTGCATCCCCAACCTGTATTTCACCAGAGAAGAGACTACACCAGCTCTTGTGTTTTTTAATGCCGCTCAACCACGGCACGAAAAACTTTGTTAACCCTAATCAAGTGTAATCGGTATCGAACAAGGTCTGCTCAATATAAGTACGATTTTCGATGCGCCCACAGCAATCTGCGGTTTTCGGCAAACGTAAGGAACCCCATACGATTATTATCGCGCGGGGTGATACGATCCGGCATTTCACAGTGCGGCCATGGATCGCCGCCATGGCTGGTTCGGCTGTGGCCGCGCTGGCGATAGGCTATCTCCTTGCCACCTCGTATCTGGTATTCCGGGATGATCTCATCGGCGCCACCGTTGCCCGGCAGGCACGGCTCCAGCAGGCATACGAAGATCGAATTTCTGCGCTTCGAGCACAACTGGATCGCGTGACCAGCCGGCAACTTCTTGATCAACAATTCATGCAAGAAAAGGTCGGTGAGCTGCTTGCGCGGCAGGATCAGTTGACCAAACGACAAAGCCGGCTTGACCCTGTGCTCAACCGCGCGGGGGCCGAATTGTTGCCCGCCAACCCGCCTGTGCCAGAGCCAAGGCCCAGGATCAAGGCCGAGAACAAACCGCTACTCGACCCGACCGCCACCGGCAGCATCGCGGTCGCTTCGTTTGCCCCCTCCCATACTGGCTCAGTCCCCTGGCCACTCCGCTCGAGGACCTCGCAGAAAAGTGAGAAATTGTCGGCTGCCGATAAAGCCGACTACCTTTTCGTAAAGCTCAATCGTGCGCTGGAGACTATCGAAACCGAACAGATTGACAGTGTGAGATTGCTTGCCGACGATGCCTACCAGACGGCTGATGCCATAGCTGGTTCGTTAGAAGATGTGGGGCTGACAATCGCCAGCGACCATAGAGAACAGAATATCGGAGGTCCCCTTCTGGCATCCACATCTGCTCTGGTTTTTGAGGATCAGGTGCGCGAACTGGATGAAGCGCTGTCCCATCTCAATGAGGTCAAGGCCAAGGCAAGGCGTCTACCGCTGGCAAGCCCTGCCCCGGGAGCACAGATCTCGAGCCGTTTCGGCGCGCGGAAAGATCCCTTTCTCGGCCGCCTTGCACACCATTCGGGCATCGACTTCCGAGCCAAACGCGGCGCGTCCATTCATGCCACCGGTGCAGGCACTGTCATCAAAGCAGGATGGAACGGCGGATATGGACGCATGGTGGAGATTGATCACGGAAATGGCCTGACGACCCGCTATGCGCATATGAGCAAGATTCTCGTAAAGACTGGTGACAAGGTAGATGTGGGAACCACGGTGGGAAAAGTCGGTTCCAGTGGCCGCTCCACAGGACCACATCTCCATTACGAAGTTCGCAGATCCGGCGCCGCCATAAACCCCGCCCGCTTTATTACGGCAGGGCGCAAGATCGCCGAATATCTCAAAAGCGAGTCCTGAAAATAAAAACGGGCGAACGCCACGCGTCCGCCCGCAAGAAATGTCGCGCCGGGGTAAACAGGCAGCTATGCCAGGTCCTCGACCTCCGCGCCGTCGCTGCCATGAACACGCTGCGACAAGGCCGCTTCCATGAAAGCATCCAGTTTGCCGTCGAGTACATCTTGAGGGCTTGTGCTTTCCACGCCGGTGCGCAGGTCTTTCACCAACTGATATGGCTGCAGGACATAGGAGCGAATCTGATGGCCCCAGCCAATATCCGTCTTTGAGGCCTCGGTCGCGCTGGCAGCGTCTTCACGCTTTTTGAGCTCTTCTTCATAGAGGCGAGCCCGCAACATGTCCCAGGCAGTAGCGCGGTTTTTGTGCTGTGACCGTTCCTTTTGGCACTGAACCACAATGCCACTCGGGATATGCGTTATGCGAACAGCCGAGTCGGTCGTGTTGACGTGCTGACCACCCGCTCCCGAAGCCCGATATGTGTCGATGCGAACCTCGGAGTCGGGAATATCAATCTCGATCGTGTCATCGATAACCGGATAGACCCAGGCACTGGCGAAAGAGGTGTGCCGCCGCGCATTGCTGTCATAGGGAGAAATACGAACAAGGCGATGCACGCCCGACTCCGTCTTCAGCCACCCATAGGCGTTTCGCCCCTTGATCAACAGTGTCGCAGATTTGATGCCAGCCTCTTCGCCGTCATGGACCTCCATCACGTCGACTTTCATGCCGCGGCGCTCTGCCCATCGCGTGTACATCCGCAGCAGCATTTGCGCCCAATCCTGGCTTTCGGTGCCACCCGCACCGGCATGAATCTCCAGATAGGTGTCGTTGCTGTCAGCCTCTCCGGAGAGCAAGGTTTCGACCTGACGGGCGGCGATCTCTTCTTTGAGCGCCTTGAGAGCAGCTTCGGCTTCCGAAACCACGGAAGTGTCGCCCTCTTCCTCGCCAAGTTCAATCAAACCGACATTGTCCTCGAGCGCCTGCGAAAGGCTGCGAACACTGGTGATGTTTTCTTCGAGCATTTGACGCTCGCGCATAAGCTTCTGGGCCTCTTGCGGATCGTTCCACAGATCGGCCTCTTCAGCGCGAGAATTGAGATAATCGAGCCTTTTTACCGCCTCATCCCAGTCAAAGATGCCTCCTCAGCAGGCTTATGGCCTGCTTGATTTCGTCGACAAGATTTTCGGTTTCTGCGCGCATTGCAGATTAACACCTCGGTTTGTTTGGATTTTTTTCAGAAACGGCGTCCTGAATCGTGTCGGACCATATGGAGCGTGCCCGCATGTGTAAAGCGGACACGCGCACTCTCAGGCAACAATATCAGTAGAGCCCACCAGCCCCCGAGTTCACAGCACGATTTGCCTGCGGAGAAATGACCCGAGGGGTACCTGCTCCTTCAAGGTCCTCCATACCGATAACCCAATAGCTGTCGGCGGGCCCCGTCCCCGGTTTGAAGGCTTCCATGATCACACCGGGTTGCCCTGCCTGGGCGCGCATTCCCGTCTTGCGATCGATGGGAATGATGTTCATGCCTTCCGGAACCTGAAAATCGACGGGGCGCATATCCTTCAGCGCATTCGCCATGAACTCCTTGAAGATCGGAGCCGCAAGGCCACCGCCAGTGGAGCCACGCCCCATCGGGCGTGGCGTGTCATAGCCCATGAACACGCCAACGACCAGGTCGGGTGTATAGCCGACGAACCAGGCGTCTTTCTCGTCATTCGTCGTCCCTGTCTTACCGGCAATCGGGCGGCCAAGCTCGGAAACCGTGACCGCGGTACCCCGCGACACCACGCCCTGCATCATTGAGGTAATCTGATAAGCGGTCATGGGATCGAGAACCTGATCGCGATCATTGATGATCTCCGGCTCCTCCTGCCCTTTCCACTCGCTTGCGACACAGCCGACGCATTCACGGCGGTCATGCTTGTAGACGGTTTTTCCGTAGCGGTCCTGAATACGGTCAATCAGCGACGGAACGATCTGCTTGCCGCCATTTGCCATCACCGCATAAGCCGACACCATGCGCATGACCGTCGTTTCACCGGAGCCAAGGGACATGGCCAGCACCGGAAGCATCTTGTCATAAATGCCGAAATGCTCTGCATAATCGGCTACCAGCTGCATGCCCATGTCCTTGGCCAAGCGCACGGTCATGAGATTGCGCGACCGCTCGATACCAGCACGCAGCGTGGAGGGACCGGCGGACTTTCCGCCATAATTCTTTGGCTCCCAGACCTCATTGCCGACCTGGATCGAGATCGGTGCGTCAAGCACGACTGAAGCCGGCGTGTAGCCATTGTCCAATGCTGCGGCGTATACGATGGGCTTAAAGGCGGAACCCGGCTGACGATAGGCTTGTGTTGCCCGATTGAACTGGGAATCGGCATAGGAAAAGCCGCCAACCATGGCCAGAACACGTCCCGTATGGGGATCCATGGCCACCAGCGCCCCTTCAATTTCCGGCACCTGACGCAATTGCCAAGCGCGCTCGGCATCCGGCTTCTTCTCGACGAAAATCACATCGCCCGGCTTCAGAACGTCCGATTGCTTGTTGGCCTTGAGACGTTCGCCGTCGACGACATGCCGCATGGCCCATTTCATGTCCTCAAGCGCGATTGTACCTGTTTCCCTGTCTTCCGAAAGAGCGCCGGAGACTGTGCGCTCAGGCTTGATACCTATGGAAATTTTCTCATCTTCGGTTCCAAGAACGACAGCGAGTTTCCATTCCGGCACATCGCTCAACTCGTCAATCTCGCCAAGCGGCGCACCCCAGTCTCCCGAAACGTCGATCTGCGTAACAGGCCCGCGGTATCCGCGCAGCGTATCGTAGCGGATCAGACCATTCTGCAACGCCTTACGGGCGTAGAGCTGCAGTTTCGGATCGAGTGTCGTGCGAACGGACAGGCCACCCTCATACAGCGCGTCCTCGCCATAGCGTGAGATGATGTCGCGACGAACCTCTTCTGTGAAGTACTCGCCCGCAAAGAGATAGGTCCCGCGTCGGCGCGGAGAAACGTTCAACCCGGTCGCCTTGGCTTTTTCGCCCTCCTCTGCAGTTGCATAGCCGTTCTCGACCATTTGATCGATCACCCAATTGCGGCGCTCAATGGCGCGCTCCGTGTACCGGAAAGGGTGATAATTGGAGGGACCTTTCGGAAGCGCCGCGAGGTAAGCCGCTTCGGCGAGCGTCAGTTCATTGACGGATTTGTCAAAATAGGTTAGCGCCGCTCCGGCAATGCCATAGGAGCCAAGGCCGAAAAAGATCTCGTTCAGGTAGAGCTCAAGAATACGGTCCTTGGAATAAGCCTGCTCGATGCGGAAGGAGAGCACCATCTCCTTGATCTTGCGCTGCATGGTCTGATCGGACGTCAACAGGAAGTTCTTTGCCACCTGCTGTGTGATCGTCGATGCTCCGACGGGGCGGCGGCCAGAACCAAAATTCTGGATATTGGTGATCACAGCACGCACAAGGCCTGTCACGTCAACGCCCGGGTGCTTGTAAAAGTTCTTGTCTTCGGCAGAGAGAAACGCGGCCTTGACCCGATCAGGTACTGCCTGGATGGGAAGGTACAATCTACGCTCGCGCGCGAATTCAGCCATCAACGCGCCGTCAGCAGCATGAACACGGGTGGTCACCGGCGGCTCATATTTCGCCAGCACCTCATAGTCGGGAAGATCTTTCGTAAGATCGCCGACATATAGCGCGATGCCCGCTGCCACCAGCAACGCCAGCACGATGCCAACGCCAAAGAAATACCCGATGAGACGTACCATGCCCGCTCCAATTCATACTCCGGCGCGGCCTTTTGCTGCAAAAAGTCAAAACCGCCAGAGCTGTCTTTCAAATTCCAACCGCCTCACGAAGACCAGTGACGAAGTCCTGCCGTGTCGCTGCGACACACTCCGCCCTCTTCGCTGCCAGCGATTCTATATACCACTTTTTGTCATGATCTTCCGCCCGGAGCACCAGGTGTTTCCGGAAAATCCTGCATGGGTTCTTACTGCCTCAGCCTTGTGGGCAAAATGCGGCGGCATAAACGGCAGAACCACTGACAACGTTAATCATTTCAAGCGTTGCAGTCTTGCAACGTCTTTTAATCATCCGCCCGCAGCGCCATTGGCCTTCGCAAAGTAGCCCACAGCTTCGACAATCGCATCCATCGTCTCAGCACGCCACTTCGGATCCCGAAGTTGGGCTTCATCTTCCGGGTTCGACAAATAGCCGAGTTCCAGAAGCACTGAGGGTATATCAGGCGCACGAAGAACCCGGAAACCCGCGTAGCGATGCGGATTCTTCACCAATTGAACCGTATCAGACAATTTGCCGATGAGGGTGCGGGCAAAGCGGATGGAGAACGCGTGGGTCTCGCGCCGGATAAGATCAACAAGAATATCCTCAACTTCATCTTGCTCCTCTTCGGGCACCTTGCCGGCAATCTCGTCCGAAAGGTTTTCCCGGGCCGCTGTCGCCGCCGCCTCGGCATCCGATGCCTTGTCTGAAACCGTGTACACAGTTGCGCCCCGCACACTGCGGATAGCGATGGCGTCGGCGTGAACCGAGACAAACAGATCTGCGCCTTTCTCGCGCGCGATCCGGACCCGTTCGTCGAGACGCAGAAACCGGTCATCTTCACGCGTCAGGACGACCTGGTAACGCCCTGTTTTCTCCAGTTTCCGGGCGAGCTCAAGCGCAAACAGCAAGGTGATCTGCTTTTCGATCGTCCCGTTGATGCCGCGGGCGCCGCCATCCGCACCGCCATGTCCTGGATCCAGCGCAACGGTAAAGCGATCTTGCACCGGTGTGGCGCCCTCCGCTGGCTCCACCGATTGGGGCTGCAACATGCTCGCACGAAGCGCTGCATCGAAATCTTCCGCTGAGCTGGCACGCATCTCAATGATCAGGCGAAATCCTTCTGAGGTTTCATTCTTCATCACCTCGGCTTTTTCGACAGAGAACGGACCCACCGCCCGGAAGAGCAGTCGCGCGCGAGACGCGTCAACCGCACCGTACTGGACAGATTCGACCAGACCGCGAGCGCGCAATTCCAACGGATCGAACGAAAATTCCGTCGGCGGAAGATCAACAACCAACCGGCTGGGATCGCGCAAGAGAAACCACCGGAATTCAGGCTCCTGATCGAAATGAACAACGATGCGCGTGTACTGCGCATCGCCAGCCATCTTGTAGTCGTGCGCCTTGAAGATCGGCTCACCACCAACGGCATTGTTGAAAGCAAGAGTGATCGCCGCGAAAAGAGCCCAAATGAATAGTGTCGGTCTGTGCAAAACTGCCTCTTTGCGATGCCTTGTGCGAATTTCCATCGAATCGAGACCGATTCCTTCTGAGAAAAATGGCGTTTTTCTTTCGAATCGCCGGAAAATTCCCAGTTTTTATGCGCTGTCGGCAACCGTTGGGCAATTGATGACACGCTTCTCCATCAGCCTTCAGTGCAGCCCGCCGATGGAAATCAGGGTTGCCAATACAACTGTCAAATCATAAAAGCATCTATGAATCATCGCGATAAGCGTCCTTGGTTTGAGTCCCTGCTGACAAACGGCGATGAGCAATGGGGCGAACCTTTTCCGCCGCCGCAAACCGGAACGGGCGGTGATTCAGAAGGAATTTTTCAGGGCAATCTCCAGACATGAGAGCTCTGACGTAGGAAACGGCCGGACCTTAAGAAACGTCCGTGCCGGCTCGCTATGAGCAAAAGCTGGCCCGTAAATCCGGGCTTTGGTTGAAACGGTTCTGCCGGGCGATGGAATGGCTTCAGGCGCGATTGGAAATAGATCCGGATTAAAGCGCACCGCGAAATCGGTGTTCCGGCCCAATTTCGCGCGGCCTTCAACGCCGACGAACCTCAGATTATCCGGCACAGATTGTCACACTGGCTTGCGGCGACCCACGTGGAGTCCGGCCCGACAATCGTTCCCTGCCGGGGAGACAAGAATTTATGCCGAACAAAATGCTAATAGATGCCTCCCATCCGGAGGAAACAAGGGTTGTCGTCCTTCGCGGTAATCGCATCGAAGAATTCGATTTCGAATCTCAGGATAAGAAGCAGCTTCGCGGAAATATCTATCTTGCGCGTGTGACACGTGTCGAACCTTCGCTTCAGGCGGCATTCGTCGAATATGGTGGAAACAGGCACGGCTTTCTCGCCTTCAGCGAGATTCATCCTGATTATTATCAAATCCCCGTAGCGGACCGCCAAGCGCTCATCGAAGCCGAGGCTGCAGAAGCCAAGGCGGATGAAGACGAGGAGGAAGGCGAACAGCGTCAGTCACAGAAGAACGGACGGAAGCGTCGCCGCGCCAACACCCGCAAGAAATCTGCGAAGCAGGACGAAAGCGTCGGCGACGAAGAAAAAAATGATTCGTCCGGTGACGACGACACCGTCGAAGATGAAGGCGAGGACAAGCCCGCATCCATGGCTGCCGAAGCGGCAGGAGACGTCGTTTCGGAAGAACCCCGTGCCAAACGCTCCCGCCGCGGCCGCTCCAAGGACGATGGCGACGTCGACGAAAGCAACGGCGACGACGAGGAAGAGAACGTCGACACTGTAGGCGCCGATGACGCGCTTGAAGAGGTTCAGCCCCCGCGTCGTGCTGCCCGCAAAAATTACAAGATCCAAGAAGTCATAAAGCGCCGCCAGATACTTCTGGTCCAGGTGGTCAAGGAAGAACGCGGCAACAAGGGCGCGGCGTTGACCACCTATCTTTCGCTCGCCGGACGTTACTCTGTCCTGATGCCAAACACCGCTCGCGGCGGCGGCATCTCGCGGAAGATCACCAATGTTCAGGACCGCAAACGCCTGAAGGATGTGGTAAAGCAGCTCGATGTCCCGCAGGGCATGGGAGTGATCCTGCGTACAGCCGGCGCCAACCGCACCAAGGCGGAAATCAAGCGCGACTACGATTATCTGATGCGTCTTTGGGAAAAGGTCCGCACCCTGACGCTGGAATCAACGGCCCCTGCCCTGGTTTATGAGGAAGGGAGCCTGATCAAACGATCCGTACGCGACCTCTACAACAAGGATATCGGCGAAGTTCTGGTCGCTGGCGAGGAGGGTTATCGCGAAGCCAAGGATTTCATGCGGATGCTCATGCCGAGCCACGCAAAGGTTGTGCAGCCCTATCGTGAGGTCACGCCGATCTTCGCAGGCAATGGCATCGAAGCGCAGCTGGACCGGATGCTGCAACCCCAGGTGACATTGAAATCAGGTGGCTACATCATCATCAACCAGACGGAAGCGCTGGTCGCGATCGATGTCAATTCCGGCCGTTCCACGAAGGAACACTCCATTGAAGACACCGCGCTCCAGACCAATCTGGAAGCCGCGGAAGAAGTTGCGCGTCAGTTGCGCTTGCGGGATCTTGCAGGCCTGATCGTGATCGATTTCATCGATATGGAGGAAAACCGAAACAACCGTGCCGTCGAAAAGCGGCTCAAGGATTGCCTCAAGAATGATCGCGCACGCATTCAGGTGGGGCGGATCTCGCATTTCGGACTTCTGGAAATGTCGCGTCAGCGCATTCGTGCAAGCGTTCTTGAAAGCACGATGCAGCCCTGCCCACATTGCGGTGGCACGGGGCATATTCGTTCCGATTCCTCGGTGGCATTGTTCGTGGTCCGCTCCATTGAGGAATATCTTCTCAAGGATTCCCGCAACAACATCGCTGTAAGGACCCCCACACCCACAGCGCTCTATCTCCTCAACCACAAGCGCGCCAACCTCGTTGAGATGGAAAACCGCTTCGGCGTGAGCATCACCGTTGAAGCGGATGATGAAGTCGGCGCGCAGCATTTTGCGATCACAAGGCAGCAACCAGCGGACAAGTCCGGTATGGAACAGCCTGCCCCGACCGCTCCGATCGAAATTTCGGAACCGGAAGAAGCCGCCGCTCCTTCCCACGAAGCCACCAATGGTGAGGATGGCGAGCCTCGCAAACGTCGGCGCAAGCGCAAGCGGCGCGGTGGTCGCAATCGCAACAACAATGGCGAGGCTGCGACCGAGCAGAGCACAGCTGAAAGCACAGAGCACAGCGCAGTTGACGCCACCGCGACCGACGGGAACGCAAAAGACGAGATTGCGACCGCCGAGGAAACTCTCGACACCGCGACCGCCGAAGCCGGTGAAGGCGAACGCAAGAAGCGCCATCGCGGAAAACGGGGCGGGCGGAAAAACCGCCGAGAGAGCCAATCCCAGGATGTGAATCAGGACGGCGAAACCGTCGCTTCCGAAACGGTGCAGGCCGACAATTCGGACAACATCGAAGCATCGGCAGAGGCGGTACAACAGGAAACACCGGCCGACGCCCAGCAGGAAGCTGCAACGGATGAGAAGCCGGCCAAGAAACCGCGCCGTCGTGCACGCAAGACGTCGACTTCTGCAACCGAAGCCCATACGCCGGAAGACACGAGCAATGGCGCAACACCCCCTGCAGAGGAGAAGGCTGCCGAGGACGGGTCCACCGAGACGGTTGCATCTGCAGAGAGTGTGACCGCGGCTACGAAAAAACGTCGAACCTCCACCCGGCGGACGTCAACAAAAGCCAAGGCAGAGGAAAACGAACGTCCTGCCAGAGACGGTGTCGCGGCAGAAGCCGAACCCGTGGTGTCGTCGTCAGAATCATCGGAAACTGATCGACCGCGCAAAACCGGCTGGTGGCAACGTAAAAGTTTCTTCTAGGCCGCGAACCTGGAAGAACGTGAGACGCTCAACTTTTTGATCGACGACTGGAGAACACCGAAATCCGCTTCCAGCCTTCGTTCTTTCATCCTTGGAAGCCGGCGCCCCGCGCCGGCTTCTTGCGTTCGGGACATAGCGACGCGATGGATCACAACTCCATGATCACACGCGGTTCTGCCTTCCCATTGCCCTTATGCTCGTCTACCACTTCGGCAATGCTTGTGAGAAACCCCATGGCCTACATGACTGTGACGCGAACGATTGCCTTCTTCCTAGCTGCCGCTTATCTGACCGTGGTCACGGCCCCTGCCGCATTTGCACAGGCCCGCGTGACCGTTGTCCGCGACGCGGAAATTGAAGCGCTTATCTCGGAATACGCTCGCCCGATTCTCAAGGCCGCTGGGCTTGCGAGATCTGGTATCGATATTGTCCTGGTCAACAATCGCAGCTTCAATGCGTTTGTGGATGGACGCCGTATCTTCATTCACACTGGCGCTCTGACGGATGCGGAGACCCCCAACGAGGTGATCGGCGTGATCGCCCATGAAGCCGGCCATATCGCGGGCGGCCACCAGGAGCGTTTGCGCCAACAGTTGCAGCGGGCCCAAACCATGGCGATCGTTTCTGCCCTGATCGGAATCGGTGCGGGCGTCGCAGGCGCGGCCTCTGACTCTCGCGGGCTGGCGTCTGCTGGCGTTGGCATGGCGGCTGGAGGCGCCGAAATGGCGCGCCGCAGCCTGCTTGGCTATCAGCGCTCCGAAGAAGCCACTGCGGACCGGACCGCTATTGAATACCTCAATCGGACCGGACAGTCGGCCAGAGGGATGCTTAAAACGTTCGAACGTTTGGCAGGGGGCATGGCACTCGCCGGGGTCAATGTCGACCCCTACCAGATTAGCCATCCCATGCCGCGTGAACGCATCGCCAATCTGGAGGAGCTCGCCCGCAAGAGCAGCCACTTCGATCGCAAGGATCCGCCGGAACTGCAGCTGCGTCATGACATGATGCGCGCCAAGATTGCCGCCTACATGGAGGGCGGCCAGGCTGTGCAGCGCCTGTTCCGCAACGATCCTCGAGGCATCCCTGCACGCTATGGCGATGCGATCTCCACATATCTTACTGGCAATCCGCGTACCGCCTTGCAAAAGGTTGACGCGCTGATTTCTCAAATGCCAGGCAACCCCTATCTCCAGGAACTTCGTGGAGATATCCTCATCAAAGCCAACCGGCCTGAAGACGCCGCCAATGCGTATGCGCGCGCACTTTCCCTTGCGCCTGGAACCCCGGGCCTTCTGCAGGTGGGCTACGGACAGGCCCTGCTTGCGACTGGCAAGCCGGACCTGGTGAGAAAAGCTGCTTCGGAGCTGCAAACCGGCCTGTCGCGCGAGCCCGAATATGCCAATGGCTATCGGTATCTTGCCCAGGCTTATGGCCAGATCGGCGAAATCGCTGCTGCCGAACTGGCCACCGCAGAAGGCTATTTCCATCTCGGCCAGTATCAGGATGCGAAAATCTTTGCCACCAGAGCGCAAAAGCG
This sequence comes from Nitratireductor sp. B36, assembly GCF_020833685.1. Taxonomy (GTDB): domain Bacteria; phylum Pseudomonadota; class Alphaproteobacteria; order Rhizobiales; family Rhizobiaceae; genus Nitratireductor. The sequence continues at coordinate 1,051,128 of NZ_JACKZY010000002.1, read as the reverse complement.
CATGAAACGCGGCACGCCCGGCTGGCTGCGTGCGCAGGACATCATTCAGTTCAAGAAACCGGGTTAGGATGAACCTTTGCGGCCCCGTCCGCACCCATGAGTGATGCATGAGTGCACCCGCTCAACCAAACAGATGAATCGGAACATGACATGATCTTCACGAGAAAAATCCGAGTGCTCGCCGCCACGGCCGCTGTGCTTGCGCCCTTCACGCTGTTCAGCGTTGCTGCACAAGCCGAGACTGCGGCACCGCTTGGCAAGCCAGAAGTGGAACAGATTGTTCGCGACTACCTGCTCAACAATCCCGAACTCCTTCTGGAGGTTCAGGATGCGCTTGAGGCCAAGCAGCGTGAAGAGCAAAAAATGGCTCAGCAAGCTGTCATGGAAGAAAAGAAAGACCAGCTTTTCAATAGTCCCTATGACGGTGTGGTCGGCAATCCGGACGCAGCCATCACTGTGGTTGAATTCTTTGACTACAATTGCGGATACTGCAAACGGGCCATGGCCGATATGCAGGCACTGGTGGAAGAGAATGATGATGTTCGCTTCGTTCTCAAGGAGTTTCCCATCCTTTCCGCCCAATCCCGTGAAGCTCACGTGGTGTCGATGGCTGTGCACGCCATCGCGCCGGAAAAATACGCCGAGTTTCATCAGCAGCTCCTAGGTGCAGAAACGCGCGCCGATGGCAATTTGGCAATCAAGATTGCTAAGGAGGCAGGGATCGACGAGACCGAGTTGCGCAAGGAAATGGAGAACCCCGCCATTCAAAAGATTTTTGCCGAGACTTATGAACTGGCGAATCAGCTTGCGGTCACCGGTACACCCGCTTATGTCATCGGCGATGAAGTGGTGTTCGGCGCCCTTGGCAAGGATGTTCTTGCCGAGAAAATCGACCAGGCACGCTCGCAAAGCAATTGATCGGCGCCTCGAGCGCGCTGTGGACAGACAAAGAAGCCCCTTGCCATCTTTGCGGCACGGTCTAAGCCCTCTATAGAGGAGCATACGGAGCGTGTTGCGAAGGGCCAGGGGACAATTTCATGGCGAAAACAGTCTTCATATTGAACGGGCCCAATCTAAATGCGCTCGGCAAACGGGAGCCCGGCATCTACGGCGGCGATACCCTGGCGGGGATCGAAGCATCATGCCAGGAAAAGGCCTCGGTTCTTGGAATGCAGGTCGAGTTTCGCCAGTCCAACCACGAAGGCGACCTCGTTGACTGGATCCATGAAGCAGGGGAAAGCGCGATTGGCGTCGTCATCAATCCCGGTGCCTATGGGCACACGTCCATTGCCCTTCACGATGCGATCCGCGCCGTCAGCCCGCTACCGGTGATCGAGGTGCATATCTCCAACATTCACGCACGCGAGGCCTTTCGCCACGTTTCGATGATTGCTCCGGCCGCAAAAGGCATGATTTGCGGTTTGGGCACAATCGGTTATGTACTCGCGCTGGATGCGTTGGCCGCAAGCCAGCCCGATTGAGAACAAGGCAGGAATAAGAATATGTCGACAAAAAAGACGGGGGTCGATCAGCAACTCATTCGCGAGCTTGCGACGATCTTGAACGACACCAACCTCACTGAAATCGAGGTCGAGCAGGACGACCTGCGGATTCGCGTGGCCAAACAGGCCGCTGCGGCGGTGCAGACCTACGCGGCGCCAGCCCCCGCTCCCGCTCCTGCTGCACCCGCGGTTTCGCCCAAGGAAGAGGCTCCCACCGCAAATCCGGCTGATTCAAAGAATGCCGTGCCCTCCCCGATGGTCGGAACCGCCTATGCGGCGCCTGCGCCAGGCGCGAGCCCCTTCATCCAGGTCGGTCAGTCCGTGAAGGAGGGCCAGACGCTTCTCATCATCGAAGCGATGAAAACCATGAACCAGATCCCCGCTCCCCGCTCCGGCACCGTGACGGCGATCCTCTTTGAGGATGCCCAGCCGGTCGAGTTCGGCGAGCCGCTGGTTGTGATCGAGTAGTCCGGGACAGGCGCGCATGTTTCACAAAATCCTCATCGCCAATCGCGGCGAAATCGCCCTGCGCGTTCTGCGCGCCGCCAAGGAGCTCGGCATCCAGACCGTCGCCGTCCATTCCACGGCCGACGCGGATGCGATGCATGTGCGCCTTGCCGACGAAAGTGTATGCATCGGGCCACCACCCTCGCGCGACAGCTATCTGAACATTCATCAAATTCTGGCTGCATGCGAGATCACCGGTGCGGATGCCGTTCATCCCGGTTACGGTTTTCTCTCCGAAAACGCCAAGTTCTCCGAGATTCTGGCAGCCCACAACCTCACCTTCATCGGGCCTTCTGCGGAACATATCCGGATTATGGGCGACAAGATCACGGCCAAGAAAACCGTGAAAGAGCTTGGCATTCCCGTCGTTCCGGGCTCCGATGGCGCCGTTACCGACGATGTGGAAGCCAAGCGGATTGCCGCTGACATCGGATACCCGGTTCTGATCAAGGCCTCTGCCGGCGGCGGCGGCCGCGGCATGAAGGTCGCACGCACCGAGGCCGATCTCGCTGAGGCGCTTTCAACAGCGCGCTCGGAAGCTGGTGCAGCCTTCGGCGACGACGCGGTGTATATCGAGAAATATCTCGAAAAGCCGCGCCACATCGAGGTTCAGGTGATGGGCGACGGTGCTGGAAATGCCATCCATCTGGGCGAACGTGACTGCTCGCTCCAGCGCCGCCATCAGAAAGTTTGGGAAGAGGCCAACTCTCCCGCTCTCAATGTCGAACAGCGCAACCGCATCGGCGAAGTCGTCTCAAAGGCGATCGCCGATCTCGGCTATTCGGGCGCCGGTACGATTGAGTTTCTCTACGAGAACGGTGAATTCTACTTCATCGAAATGAACACCCGTCTCCAGGTGGAGCATCCGGTCACCGAAGCCATCACCGGCATCGATCTGGTGCACGAACAGATTCGTGTTGCCTCTGGCGGCGGTCTTTCCTGCACACAGGATGAGGTTCGCTTCGAGGGCCACGCCATTGAGTGCCGCATCAATGCCGAAGACCCGCGCACCTTCACGCCCTCACCCGGCACCATCTCGCATTTCCACACGCCGGGCGGTCTTGGCATCCGCGTCGATTCGGGCGTCTATTCGGGCTACCGCATCCCGCCTTACTACGACAGCCTGATCGGCAAGCTGATCGTGCATGGGCGCAATCGCGTTGAGTGCATGATGCGTCTGCGCCGCGCTCTGGACGAATTTGTGGTGGATGGCATCAAGACCACCCTGCCGCTGTTCCAGGATCTGGTCGGCAATCCTGACATCGCCAATGGCGATTACGACATCCACTGGCTGGAGAATTACCTGGCAAAGACGAGCTGAGGCTCGCCGCTCGCTGTGATTCTCCGGCGCCGCGCCGGTTGGACACGATGGCACGACCTTTCGCACCAGGATTTCGGATTCCTCCGGATCTTCTTCTTCGGGCATACGCCACCGGGGTTTTCCCGATGGCGGAAAGCGCGGAGGATCCGGAGGTTTTTTGGGTGCGGCCAGAGACGCGTGGCATCATCCCACTGGATGCGTTTCACGTTCCCAAAAGCCTGGCAAAGCGCCTGCGTCGCAACCCTTTTCGCATTGCTTTCGACACAGACTTTGACGGGGTCATTGAAGGCTGTGCAGAAGCGAGGCGCGACAGCGATGAAACGTGGATCAATGCTCCGATCCGCGAAGCCTACGGGCTTTTGTTTGAAAATGACCATTGCCACACCGTGGAAGCCTGGACGGATGAAGGGTTGGTCGGCGGGCTGTACGGGGTGACCTTGGGGCGCGCTTTCTTTGGTGAGAGCATGTTCTCGCGCCGCACCGACGCGTCAAAAATCTGTCTTGCTCACCTTGTGGAGCGCCTGCGCGCACAGGGCTTCATGCTCCTCGATACGCAATTCACCACGCCGCATCTGAAGCAATTTGGGGCGATAGATGTCCCCAGAGCCCGCTACGAGCAGCTCTTGCAGGAGGCCCTGCAGAGCGGTGAAGCCCGCTTCAATCCGTAACGGAGCTCAGATCAGTTGGTTTCCGGCGGGGGTACGTCAGTGTCTTCCTTGCAGCCCTTGAGCCAGACATCGTAGACCGCATGCTCGACGGCGTTCAGACCAGGGCTCTCGGCAAGCATCCAGCCCGTGAAGATGCGTCGAATCTCCCGGTCCAGGGTGATCTCATCCACTTCCACAAACGCGTCGGTGCGTGGCTCTTCGGTTTCCTCGGACGTGTAACAAACCCGCGGCGTGACCTGCAGCGCTCCGAACTGAACTGTCTCGTCCATGTAAACATCAAAGGCGATGATTCGTCCGGTAATCTTGTCGATACCCGTAAATTCGGCAACCGGATGCTTGATTCTGGCAGCCTGGACCGGCGCAGTCGCCATTATCGCCAGTCCCATCGCCATAAGCAGCCCGAAACTGGCGTTTTTCTTCTGGCCTGACTTCATATGGCTCCACACCCGTTTTGTTCGCTTGCAAGCTCTGACAACCAGACGGAATCGCCCAGAACCCGGTCAAGCTTACGACTAGAGCATCAGACCGAAAAGTGGAATCCGGTATTCGGCTGGTTCCGATGCTCTATCGATGGTTCAGATCGTCCTTTGTGCGTCCGTATGGACGAACAGCAATCTACTGCGCAATTGTGGCGAGATCAGCGATCAGCCTCAGCCGCCGGGCGTCCAGGCGTCATAGTCGCCAGTCACACGCGGGCGATCCGCCCCAGTGGCAATCGAACCTTTCGGACGGTAGGCTGCGGGGGAGCCGGTCAGATTAGGAAGATGCGGTTTCTGCCACTCGCGCGGCGTGTAGTTCTCGTCGACAGGCGCCACGTCGACACGGTGGTGCAGCCAGCCATGCCAACCGGGCGGAACGAGCGAAGCATCGGAAATGCCATTATAGATCACCCAGCGGCGCGTGCGTCCCTCGGAATCCTTACCACCTTCATAATAGATGTTTCCGAATTCGTCTTCACCGACGCGTGTGCCCTTGCGCCACGTGTGGAAGCGCGTGCCCAGCGTCTGGCCGTTCCACCAGGTGAAAAACTGAAGCAAAAACTTCTTCATGGCGTCCTCAAGTCGCTCGCTGTCATCGTCACAGATGGCTCGTGGTTGGCGTTATGGCGTCCGCTGCGCCGGAAGGCAAGACCTCCAGTCGATCCTCCAGAGTCATTTCAGCTTCATCTTGAAACCGACATGACTTTTGGCAAAGCCAAGCCGCTCATAAAACCCGTGCGCGCGCTCGCGCGTCTCATTGGACATAAGCTGTACCAGACGTGCATTGGCCGCCCTCGCCTTTGAAACGGCGTGGTTGATCATCAACGCGCCTATTCCACGGCCGCGCATATCCTGCCGCGTCTGCACAGCCTCGATCTGAAAGCTTGTACCACCGCGACCCGGCATTCCCGGAATGAGCGTTGTCTGGAATGTACCGACGATCTCGCCGTTCAGTTCTGCCACATAAAGCGTATCGTTCGGGCTACGGCTGATGCGCTCGAATGCCGCAAGATAAGCCCCTGCCGCTTCCGCTTCGGTCGTATCGCCGTGGCCACCCAACGCATCTGCAGCGAAGAGAGCGACAATGGCCCCCACATCACGCCTTTCAGCGATTCGTATCAACAGTCCTTCGGTGCGCGCTCCCTCACCCGTCACCTTCAAAGCCCCCGGCGATAAATGAGCGCCGGCAGCTCGAAGCCCGCACCACCGCAGTCGCCGCTTCTCCCAACCTCCTCAAATCCCAGATGTGCGTAAAAGGCTCTTGCCCTGCTGTTCGCCTCTTCAACCTCGAGCGTGATTTCACGCGCTTCCGGAAAGCATTGAGCGATCTCGGAGAAAAGCGCCATTCCGATGCCTTGTCCCTGGCATTCAGGATGCACATAGAGCTGGTGCAGCTGGATTTCCTTGCCGTCTTTTCCGGCCACCGCAAACGCCATGCCGCCAATCAGCCGGCCATTGTCTGCCAGAACGAATTCCGAGTGTGGCCGTTTCAGACGCGCGCTCAGTGCATCCAGAGAATGCCAACTATCGGTAATTTCAACCACACGCTCGCGCCCATAGATCGGGTCATAGGTGTCGTGCCACGTCTGCACGAGAAGCGCACGCACGGCGGGCAAGTCCCGCTCGCTTGCCGTGCGTACGAAAAAATCCATGCCGTTATCAGGCATCGATCCCGAGCTTTTCCTTCACAAGCGCGTTGACCGCCTGCGGATTGGCCTTGCCGCCCGTGGCCTTCATCACCTGCCCGACGAACCAGCCGGCAAGCGTAGGCTTGGCCTTGGCCTGTTTGACCTTGTCCGGATTGGCCGCGATGACCTCATCCACGGCCTTTTCGATGGCACCGGTATCGGTGACCTGCTTCATCCCGCGTTCTTCAACGATGACACGCGGATCGCCGCCCTCAGTGAAAACGATCTCAAACAGGTCCTTGGCAATCTTGCCGGAAATCGTACCGTCCTTGATCAGGTCGATGATAGCGCCCAGCTGGTCGGGGGTCACGCTTGTGTCCTCGATCCCCTGCCCGGCCTTGTTCAACGCGCCAAGAAGATCGTTGATGACCCAGTTGGCTGCGGCCTTGCCGTCACGGCCTTCAGCAACTTTCTCGAAAAAATCCGCTGTGGCCTTTTCGGCAATAAGCACCGATGCGTCATATTCCGAAAGACCGAATGTCTCGATGAACCGTGCCTTCTTCTCATCGGGAAGCTCGGTGAGATCAGCGGCAAGCGCATCCACATATGCCTGGTCGAACTCCAGCGGCACCAGATCCGGATCCGGGAAATAGCGGTAGTCATGCGCCTCTTCCTTGGAACGCATGGAGCGCGTTTCGCCCTTCGCGGGATCGAACAGACGGGTTTCCTGATCGATCGACCCGCCATCCTCCAGAATGGCGATCTGACGACGCGCTTCCGATTCGATGGCCTGACCGACGAAACGCACCGAGTTCACATTCTTGATCTCGCAGCGCGTGCCGAATTCGCCACCGGGCCGACGTACGGAAACATTCACGTCGGCGCGCATGGAGCCTTCGTCCATGTTGCCGTCACAGGTGCCCAGATAGCGCAGGATGGTGCGCAGCTTTGTCAGGAAAGCCTTGGCTTCGTCAGCCGAACGTATGTCGGGCTTGGAGACGATCTCCATCAGCGCAACGCCGGATCGGTTGAGATCCACATAAGACATGGTCGGATGCTGGTCATGCATCGACTTGCCGGCGTCCTGTTCCAGATGCAGACGTTCAATGCCAACCTCGATCTCCTCGAACGAGCCGTCCTTGGCCGGGCCGACTGAAACAGTCACCTTGCCCTCGCCGACGATCGGCTGCTGGAACTGGGAAATCTGGTAGCCCTGGGGCAGGTCCGGATAGAAATAGTTTTTGCGGTCGAAAACGGAGCGCAGGTTGATCTGCGCCTTAAGGCCCAGCCCCGTGCGGATTGCCTGCTTCACGCACACTTCATTGATCACCGGAAGCATGCCGGGCATGGCCGCATCCACGAGAGACACATTGGCATTGGGCTCAGCGCCGAAAGATGTGGAGGCGCCCGAGAAGAGCTTTGCTTCAGAGGTAACCTGCGCATGGATTTCCATGCCCACGATAATTTCCCAGTCGCCAGTGGCTCCGGAGATAAAACGCTTGGGATCGGGCGTGCGCGTATCGATGATTGTCATGGGTTCACGGTGCCGTGCAGTCGGATGGTTCGAAGTTGGATGCGCATTCGCTAGACCAAACACTCTCGTGTGGCAAGCCAAGCGCTTTATTCCTGCCGAAGTTTGCATTATGAAACCTCCGAACCAACGGAGTTTTTATGTCCATCAGCCTTGAGGCCCGGTAAGGCCCCGAACCTGAACGAAGACAGGGTCGGGGCGAGAAAACCTTGAAACCCCCGCACCATCCAGAGATGGCGCGGCGATGTTTTGTGGCCATTTGGCCACTGGTTTTTTCCAGGACTTCAAGAAATGGACATTTCCCGCGCAGAACAGCGCATCCTGCACATATTGGCGCAGGGCGGCCGCATAGACATTGAGAAAGATGACCGCGGCCAGATCATCGAACTGAACTGCATCACCCGCGATGGCTGGTATTTCCCCGGCCTCGACATGATCATCTTCAGAAAAATCAAACGCAAACGCGCAATCAAGTCGCGCAATGGCGGACCTTACCGCATTACAAGACGCGGACTGGAATTGGTTCGCTCACAAGGTGACAACCGCTAGGTTGGGCGAGGCTGCCGAAAGGCAGCCTCTCATTTTTCAGGCTGTGGCGATGTAGCTGCGGATGTCTTCCGCCTCACGCTCCACATCCTCGATCCGCTTCTTGACCACGTCTCCGATGGAAATGATGCCGGCAATCTTGCCGTTTTCTTCCACTGGGAGATGGCGAAAACGTCCCGTGGTCATGATCTGCATGACCTCGTTGATGGTGTTCTGCTCATGACAGCGCTGCACCTTCGACGTCATAACCCTGGAAATCGGCTGATCGAGAGCAACAGCACCATCCCTGCCGACAACGCGCACAATGTCGCGTTCCGACAATATGCCGGCAATACGGCCATCGCGCTCGGTCACCACGACGGCACCGATACCGCGTTCCGACAGAAGCTTTGCTGCGTCCGCGAGCTTCATATCTGGGGCAATGGTGACGACATTGCGCCCTTTGGCGTCCAGAATGGCCTTCACCGTCATGGCAATCTCCTTCTCCTCGCAACAAGCCAATGTTGCGCCGAGCAAGACGGCTTGGCAAGTGTCGCAATTCCATCAGGCGCTCAACAAGTAGCCGAATCTAGTAACGGGCAGCCTGACCGGGTTCGAATGCCCGAACGCCAAAAAATCCCAGAAGAAAGCCACCGATATGGGCCTCCCATGCGATCTGTGGCCCATCGACCGCGGTCCCGCTGAATAGGCCCGTCACGAGGTTTGCAACCATCCAAACACCAAGAAAGACCAGCACCATGCGCGACCTCAAAACCACTGATACCGGCAGGACCGGGCCGGTGAACGCCGGCTTCTGCGCCCGGCGATCGACCCGGAAGGCAAACCGAGCTGCTGCTCCCATCATCGCCGAGATCGAACCGGAAGCCCCCACGAGCGGAACCATCGATGAAGGGTAAAGGAAAAAGTGAAGCGCCACTGCGGCCAAAGCTCCGGCCACCCAGAAACAAAGGAATCTGATCGCACCAATCCGGTTGGCAAGCGGAGAGCCGAACGCGGCGAGCCACACCATGTTCACGAGCAGATGGCCCCAGCTCCCATGCAGAAACGAATAGGTGACAGGACTGGTCAGGGCATAGAGATCCGTCGCCACCGGCCCCGTGTAGCGAAAGGGAATGAACGCGAAGTGGACCATCAGCCAAATCTGCTGATCGAAGTTAAGCCAGAACGCTTCCACCGCGTAGATGGCGATGCACAGAAGGCCTAGGCCCGTCACTACAGGCGCCAGATTGAACACCGGTTCGCGTCCGTCATCGCTGTGATGCGGTAGGGTCTCGTTTTGCGCAGACAGCTCCGCGCGGCGGTCTTCTTCACTGTTCATGATTTTGCCTAGCAGACCTGTCTGAAGGAAAAAAGCCGTTCAGGTCAAACAACCTGAACGGCTTTGCCGAGCCCCCCTGCCGGTTCTTGTTCTATTCAGAACTTCGGTCCTGCCCGTATCTGCCTGCCAATGATTCGGCCTTGCTATCTCCCAAAACCCTGCCAGCTTCGGCGAATCCCTACAAATGAAACTCTTTTTTAACCTTAACAAAACGGTGAGGTGAACAACCTCGGGCGCTTTGGCACGCAACCTGCACCCCATCCACATGTCGCTATTGAAAATGCCCGCACCTGTCCGCCTATGAGACAGGCCCGGGCCGAAAGTAAGGAGCCAAGAGGCATGAGACATGATGGTTCGGTAACGTTGTTCCAATATTGGAACAGGTTGCGTGGCAATCGTCCGGCCCCCAGGCGCACGGAAGTTGAGCCGGCAGAGATCAAATCCCTTCTGGCAGATACATTTATTCTCGAGAAGGATGCACGGGGCGAAGCCGTGTTCCGCCTCGCCGGCACCAGACTGTGTGCCACATTTGGAAAAGAGCTGAAGGGCCTTTCCTTTGCATCTTTATGGGCCGGCCGCGATCAGACTGTCGTGGGGAAGCTCGCGCGCAGTGTCTTCGACATGAAATCCGTCGTCATCCTAACATTCGACGGAAAGAACAAGGCCGGCGACAAAGCAGCCTTCGAGCTTTTGATGCTGCCTTTGGAAGGCGGCATGGAAAGCCCCCGCGCCATGGGCTCCCTCCTCGCCTGCGAAAAGCCTTTCTGGCTGGGCGCAGAGAGTCTCGTTGACTGCGAAGTAACGTCTCTTCGTCTCATAGATGCCGATCGCGAACCAGTGCTTCTTAAAAACCGGCCCGCGGTTGAGGTTCCCCCGCTGGTTCCCGAAAAACGCTCCATCACGGACAGCCTGATCGAACCTGGACAAGGGCGACGCTTCCGCCATCTGGTGGTTTTTGACGGGGGACGCAACGCATAGTTGCCTCTTACCGCTTGTTAACCGCTTAGGCATAACATTGCGCTGCCTGTTTAGGGCAGCAAGAACCGCCAGAGCGAAGAGCGCATACCACCATGTCAGCGGCGATAAACCGGTCCAATCTGGACGATGAGCGACGCAGTTTTCAGCGCGTGAAAGTGTCGATCTACGGCCGCTTCATGCTGGAAGACCGTAGCGAGCATGCTTGCCGGGTGACAGATATGTCGCCGGGTGATGTCTGCCTGATTGCCCAGCGATCCGGACGACAGGGTGAGCGCGTGATCGCCTATCTCGATCATGTCGGTCGCATTGAAGGTGAAATTATCCGGGTCAACCGTGATGGTTTCGCCATGACGGTGGTCGCCTCGGAGCGCAAGCGTGATAAACTCGCGGCCCAGCTTACCTGGCTGGCCAACAAGCACGAACTGGATCTGCCTGAAGATCGCCGTCACGAGCGCATCGCGCCACGCAATCCGATCAGCGTCCTGCGTCTGCCGGACGGTCGCGAGTATCGTTGCCGCATTATCGACCTATCGCTCTCCGGGGCCGCCATTGAGAGCGAAGTCAGGCCCGAACGTGGCACGCAGGTTCATATTGGCACAATGCGAGGTCAGGTGGTCCGTCACTTCGACGACGGCGTCGCCATCGAATTCGCCAGCATTCAGGATCGCCAGGCCCTAGAGGCAGAGTTCTCCCTGCCGGCGGAAGTCTGATTTCCGTAGGGCGCCGATCCACGCCTCCTGGCTTTCTGATTTTCCAGCAATGACCTCCCTCTCTCGGGCGACGAGAGGCTTCCAGGCCTGAAATGAAGTGAGTGAGCCTTGCAAGCTCACATAGCACGACGGCTGCGGTCAACTCCGATATCGTCGTTGGCGCGCACCTACATGCCATCACGGCGCACTGGCGCGAATGAGGCACCGCCTCGCTTCCATGCTCACTCGCACCGACCAGGTCTAGTGTTCCCGGGCGGGTCAAAGCGCCAGCTCGTACACACTCGCGACAACCTCGCCACCGCGCCGAGGTGCAGCCCCCCCCCTCAACACCGCATCGGCAACGCCAAAAACCGTGACAGCCCGGGCACTTCGGTATGATTGTGGAATTCGCTACAATTTTAGACAAATTTTCCTCAAATAAAACTCAAAATCTATTCTTATTAAAACCAAATACAATTCGCATTTAGCGCGATTTATACTGTGCAATTTTGCCTGGAATAAATTCCCCTCTGTCATTGTCTCCTCAAACGGGGAGTTAAGACAATGGGGCTTTCAAAAGGCGCACGGCTCATCGCCGCAGCATCAATGGTGATCGGAGCGCTCAGCACGAGCGCGTTCGCCACACCCAATTTCATGAAAGTTGGCGGACTGACCAGCCAGCCGATCGGACATTACGAACTGTGCCAGCGCGAGACGGAAGAGTGCCGCCAGACCACGGCGCGTCCGCGGCCGGTCAAACTGACGCGCAAGCTCTGGCAGACCATGATCGACGTCAACAACGCGGTCAACTCGACGGTTATGCCGCGCACAGACATGGAAATGTGGGGTATTGAAGAGTACTGGTCCTACCCACAGGCTTATGGCGACTGCGAGGACTATGTCCTTGAGAAGCGTCGGCGCCTCATTCGCGCGGGTGTTCCGGCCGGCAATCTTCTGATTACAGTTGTGCGTCAGCCCAACGGCGATGGTCACGCTGTTCTGACGGTCGTCACCAGCATGGGGGACTATATACTGGACAATCTGGAGGCGCGTGTTTCCGTCTGGACGGATACGGACTACACCTATCTGAAACGCCAGTCGGCATCTCATTCCGGCAAATGGGTCACCATCAATGATGGGCGCTCCATCGCCGTCGGCAGCGTTGCTTCGAGCCGCTGAAACATCTCATAATCGTGGGCGCGATGGACGGAGCGCGCCCATGACAGGCTGACATCCAACGGACCTTCCTGCATTTATGACCTCCACGCAGGCGGGTCCGCTTTGGGACACCCGGTCGAGTCCCCACCTCCCCGTCCCCAACGACCGGGTTCAGGAGCCGGCCCACCCCATGGGTCGGCTCCGCCTTTTTCCACGGAACATCAGAGCGGCTTCAGATCTTTCAGGAAGCGCTTTCCATTTTCAACATAATGAGCCGATGACCATTGGAGGTTGCGTATGGCCTCGTCATCGAGTTCTCTCACCACTTTCGCAGGCGAACCAACGACAAGCGAATTGTCGGGGATCTTCTTGTTTTCCGTCACCAGAGCGCCCGCGCCTACAAGGCAATTTTTGCCGATTTCGGCTCCGTTGAGGACGATAGCGCCCATGCCGATCAGACTGTTCTCGCCAATCCTGCAGCCATGCAATATCGCCCTGTGGCCGATGGTGCAGCCACGCCCAATGGTCAGCGGGAACCCCATATCCGTATGCAGCACCGAATGTTCCTGAATGTTGGTGTTCTCGCCGATTTCGATGGGCTCGTTGTCGCCACGCAGCACCGCACCGAACCAGATGCCGGCGTTGCGGCCAAGGCGTACCCGACCGATGACCGATGCATCCGGCGCGATCCAGTTGGTTTCCCTGTCTTCGAAAATCGGGCTTTCGCCCGCCAATGCATAAATCGGCATAGTTCACTCCAGTTCGATGAACGCGCACTGTGCAACATCCAACCGCAAATCAGAATACGGTGAGCGGACAAAACCCCTCCTGCAACCCTAAGGGTATCCCTGAACCTGATTTTACACTCTCTTTACCATGTCTATCCAAGGCTCCATTCTTGTTCGCGAGCTTGATGCTGATTCTTTCCCGTACGAAAGGCATGTGTGAGGGCACAATACTGTCGACCGACGAAACCACAGGAGATCCCCGCCCGGGGCTGGATGCACGCAGAAACCGTTTTGCGTTCCGCGTTTTCCAGTTTTGCCTGCTTCTTTTGGTGCTGTCTCTGGGAATTCTCGGTTTCGGGCGCTGGTATGGGGCTTCCCTATCCGATGCGGGACACACCACGTCGGATCGGCTCCGCGAAATCGTGATCCGAAACAACGTGCTGACAGTCCCTGAAAACGCCATACGCTTTAAGAGCGCGCGCATGGACGGTGTGACGCTGCGTCTTGACCTTTATCTCTCCTGGCCCGAGCTCGAAGGATATGCCTCCGAGCGGCGGGACGCGTTCAATCATGTCGACGGCTCCCGCGAAATCATATTCCTCACATTCGAAGAGCAGGTCATGTCTCGGGACATGAGCAGTCGGTTGGAGCCGGTCTATCGGCAAATCATCGAAGCCCGCTCTGTTGCCGGCCCGAGCAATGTCCGCTTCCACCGCTTCAAGAAGGAGTCGGGTTTTGCGGGCGAAGTGCTCGCAATCGCGGAGACCGACAACGCCGAGCAACCCTTCGTGGCCCGCTGCTTGACGGGCACTGCCGCAAAAGAGGCCCTGGCACCCTGCGAACGGGATATCAACATAGGCAACCGCCTAAGCTTGACCTATCGCTTTCCCGCCGCACTGCTCAGCGAGTGGCAGGTTCTCGACAGGGCGATAAGGCAGAAAGCGTCTCGCCTCCTCAACACGCCCGACTGAAAGCGGACATTCCCGAATGCTCTCACGCAAGAAAAAGGCCCGCACAGCAGGGTGTGCAGGCCTATAAAGACTTCTTCTCGTTAGAGAATATCACAAGTCGATGTCGAGAATGGCCATCGAGAAATTGTAAGACAGTTCTCCCTCGTCCTCATCCTTGAAGATGATCCCGAGAAACTCGTCGCCAAGATAGAGCTCACAGGAATCGTCCTTGCGAGGACGTGCCTTCACGCTCAATGCGGGATTGTTGAAGGTGCGTTTGAAATACGCTTCCAGCTTTCTGATTTCCTCAGGATTCAAGAGACATCTCCAGTGCATTGCCCAACGCAGTTATGAACATCGAGTGAGACGCTCTGATGCGCGGCTTCAAATTTCGTGCAGTACCGCCATCTAACCCGAGGGGCGGACCGGCGGCAATGCTGCGGTCGCGCGCTTCTGACATGAGCCCGCCGCCACTGTAAACCCTGAAACGGGAATTTCAGTCGGAAAGCCCCGGGGGTGAACCGCTTCCTCCTCATTCGGAGAGGCAAGCCACAACCGACCACGGCGTCTTCGCACTGGAGAAAAGTCTCTCTGGTAGCTTCGGAAAGCTGTTCAGGCTCCACCGTGCACGATCTGATCCATGGAGCGAGAGGGTTCGCTACAGCCGGATTCGCCGACCACTCTCGCAGGAACGCCTGCAACCGTCTTCGCGGGGGGCACGTCGTTCAGCACGACCGATCCCGCGGCCACCCGAGCACAATGACCAACTTCGATATTGCCGAGGATTTTCGCACCGGCACCGATCAGAACACCACGCCGAATTTTCGGATGCCGGTCACCCGTTTCCTTGCCGGTGCCGCCGAGTGTCACACCATGCAACAGAGAAACGTCGTCCTCAACCACAGCTGTCTCGCCGATCACGATTCCCGTCGCATGATCAATGAAGATCCCCTTGCCCATGCGGGCTGCCGGATTAATGTCGGTCTGAAAAACTGCGGAGGAACGGCTTTGCAGGTAGAGGGCGAAATCCCGGCGCCCTTCATTCCAGAGCCAATGCGCCAAACGGTGTGTCTGGATCGCGTGAAACCCCTTGAAGTATAACACCGGCATCAGAAAACGGTCGCAGGCCGGATCCCGATCATAATACGCCTGAATATCGACGCGCACAGCTGTTCGCCATTCAGGCTGTGAACCCAGCATGGCATGGAAGGTCTGACGGATGAGGTCCGCACCCATATCCGGATGGTCGAGCCGCTCTGCCACCCTGTGTATGACCGCGTTTTCAAGATCGTCATGGTTGAGGATCGTCGCATAAAGAAACGCTGCGAGAAGCGGATCATTGGCGACGGCAGCCTCTGCCTCCTCGCGCACGGCATACCAGATCGGATCGACGGGCTGCGGTGTGCTTTTCCCGGAACTGCGTTGGCGAATTGCATTGTGTGCGTTCATTGGATTTCTCCATCCGGAGCAACACACGTCTCTCCCAACCTGTGAAGGACGCTCCATTTCATCATTTCCCACATTGGTGCGGCTTTCACCTGGCACCTCCGCCAGAAAACTCACAAAGGCACAAGCTTGCCTTGCACGCCAACATACGTCAGAAGCCAAGGTAGTTGAACCGCAAAAATCCGTGAGCATAGATACAGGAAAATTGATGTATGACCGTGCCTGCGCAATCCACTGAGCCAGCCTTGCGCGTTTCCTGCGCAAACGGTGTCGCCACAATTCTCCTCTCGCGCCCGGGAAAGATGAATGCGGTTTCTCAGGCGATGTGGCACGATCTGATCAAGGCTATTGAAGATCTTGAGGCTGATGAAACCGTCCGCGCCGTCATATTGCGGGGCGCAGGCGATAATTTTTGCGCAGGCGCCGACATTGCAGAGTTCGATACCGTGCGGCGGAACGCCGAAACGGCGCGAGTCTATGAACGTCTGAATGCGAAGGCATTCGCCACCATCCGCAACACACGCCTGCCCACCATTGCTGCAATTTCCGGTGTCTGTTTTGGAGGCGGCTTCGGTTTGGCAGCCGCGTGCGATCTGCGCATTTCAACACCCGATGCGCTCTTTGCAATCCCCGCAGCGCGCCTCGGCCTCGCCTATCCGGTCGAGGCTATGGGAGATATTGTAGCAACCACTGGCGCACAAATGGCCCGCTATCTCACATTCACCGGCGCCCGAATCGATGCGGCCCGGGCAAGAGACTGCGGCTTTATCCTCGAGATCGTTCCAACCGACGTTCTGGTGAGCAGAGCTGATGCCATCGCAGCGATGCTCGCCGTCAACGCCCCCTTATCCATCCATGCATCCAAAGCGTCCATCACCGCGGCACTCACATGCCGCTCCGAGGATATCTCGCGCGCCCAGGAGCTGGGTGACATCACCTTCGAAAGCGCTGATTATGCGGAGGGTCGTGCGGCATTCCGCGAGCGCCGCCCTGCGCGCTTTCGGGGTCGGTAAGCGTTCAGGCTGCCTTGTCTCGGCCCAGAAACTTCAAAATTTCGGTCGCAAACACGTCATTTCGGTCGCCTGCAACCATGTGCCCGGCTCCGCCGACATCCACATAGGATGCTGCTGGAGCAAGCGTCACAAATTCCCGGGCATGTGCTTCCTGCACCAACTCGGAACGCATCCCACGGACCAGAAGAACAGGCAGATGTAGTCGCGGCAAACCCGCAATAAGTTCCTGCATCAACGCTTCCGCGCCGGAATTGATGTTTGCCGCCCCTTTGATAAAGGCTGGATCCCAGTGCCAACGATAGCGGCCATCTTCATCCTGTCGCAGATTCTTGCGTAAGCCCTCCAGTGATCGGCGGGGCGCGCGATGTGGAAGATAGGCCGCTATGGCGTCAGCCGCTTCTTCGAGAGACGCGAACCCCTCTTCCATCCGCTCGCCCATGAAACCCTGAATTTTGTTCACGCCCGCCGGATCAAGTCGCGGCGTGATATCGACCAGAACCAGTGCATCCAGCAGCGGGCCTTCGCGCATTTCAGCCGTCAGCGAAGCAAGTCCTCCAAGCGATGCGCCAACGGCTGCCGGCCGGGTATGAAAACGCTCTTGAACCTGGCGAAAAATTGCCGCTGCGTCCGCGCCGTAATGGTGAAAGCCATAATGCCCGCTTTCCACCCAGGCGCTTTCGCCGTGACCGCGCTGATCGACAGCTATTGCGCGCATTCCACGGCTGGCCACATCCCGCGCAGTGGCATCCCATGCGCGACGGGTCTGCCCGCCACCGTGGAGAAAAACGACAGGCTGGCCGCCACCGTCCCAGATGTCGCCGGTCAGGCGATTGTCTTCTGCGCCGACAAATGAAATCGCTTCAGGTTCGATCAAGAGGGTGCTCCTCCAAAAATGCCAGCACGCGAGCCTTAAATGTTCGATCGCCGACTGCCAGCATATGATCCCTTCTCTCAATGGCAAACGCGGCGCCATTGGGCAACAGATCCGCCAGGCCTTCGGGCGAGCCGGCGATGTCATCGCGGGTCCCCACCGCAACGAGCGTCGGCGCTGTAATCCTGCCTGCATCCTGTGCAGTTAAAAGCGTGCGCGACGTTGCAATACAGGCAGCCAGCGCCTTTCTGTCACTCTTCGTCTGATCAGCGAATTTGCGGAACATCTGTCCACGTTCCGACAGAATGGTCTCTGGATCGCTCGCCAACAGCGCCTCCGCGATCTCATCCCACTCGCCGACCCCCTCGATCATACCCAACCCTAGTCCCCCGAGGATCAAGGTGGCGACCTTTTCCGGGTGGGCCAGAGCCAAGAATGCGGAGATGCGCGCTCCCATCGAGTAGCCCATAACATGGGCCTTCGCGATGCCTAGATGATCAAGCAGTGCCGCTGCATCGCTGGCCATTTTTTGCGGCGTGTAATCCTTCTTATCATGGCTTTTGGTCGAGCGCCCGTGGCCGCGGTTGTCCAGTGCGATCACGCGGAAGCCGGCATCACGCAGAGTTTTCACCCAGCCGGGGGCCACCCAGTTCACATAATGTGTGGAAGCAAAACCGTGTATCAGAAGAATAGGAACACCTTGCCCCTCATCAATGAAGGAGAGGTCGCACCCGTCATGGTTGAAAGATTGCATGTTCTGGAAAACGCCGTTGCTGACTATTGTGCGCCGGCAGCCTCAATCCGCGGATGACGCAGACGATCACCGACCTCGATACCCATCTTCTGCGCGGTTCCGGCCAGCAGTTCAAGCACGAATTGGGATTCGACATTCGGCGAAATCGATGCCGTCGAGAATGGCGTCCCCGGTGCGATTGCCCGAACCTCTCCATCCGCGCTTACGAAAAGAAGATCAAGCGCCAGCGGTGTGTTCTGCATCCAGAACCCCTGTCTGCTTTCCGCCGGGAAGATGAAGAGCATGCCTCGATCGACTGGCATGGACTGACGGAACATCAAGCCTCGCTGACGCTCCGCCGGCTCATCGGCAATCTCGATATTGAAAGCGACTTCCCCAGCCGATGTCAAAACCACCAAAGGGTCAGGGTCTACTGGCAAGCGCATTGCAGAGGTCTGAGCAAAACCGGTGTTGATCGCGATCAGCAGAAACATCGCCATAAGACCGAACGAACGGATGCAAAATGGCAGGCGTGAAAGGAAACTCGGCATTCTCAGCACTCTCCGGGGCGCAGGTTACAAGCGCTAATGCGTGGGAGGAGGTGTGCCATTATCCGGATAAATTTCGGCAACCATGAGGCCCTTTTCGCCGCGACCGAAGCGCACAATCACCACTTGCCCAGGCCGCAACTCCGTTAGCCCGTAGCGGCGCAGTGTCTCCATGTGGACAAAGATATCCTCGGTGCCCTCACCCCGGGTCAGGAAACCAAAGCCTTTGGTGCGGTTGAACCATTTGACGAGCGCTCGCTCCAAGCCGCTTTCCGCAACCACCGAAACATGGGTGCGCGGTGCCTGGTCCTCGCTCGGATGAATCGCGGTCGAAAGGTCGATAGAGACCACCTTGAAGGCTTGCAGGCCTTTATCGCCCTGGCGGGCAAGACACTCAATCCTGGCCCCCTCCAGCGCAGTTTGGAACCCATCCTTGCGCAGGCAGGTTACGTGAAGTAGCACATCACCATGCTCTTCATCGTCAGGGAGGATAAAGCCATAGCCTTTCGCCACGTCGAACCATTTAATGGCGCCAGAGATTTCTACCAGTTCCCCGGCTTCCGCAGCGTCATCCGCCTTGGGCGCCTTGTCGCCAGCCTCGTACCTCTTGGTTGTCGAGGACTTGTCGTCCATCCCATCAAGCCTTTTCTCAAGTCCGCCCGACTCACTGTGTGTTTCAAAGATAGCATTGGCGCTTTGTGGCATAGCAAGACCCAGTTTCTGATTTTCAACAGCAGGTGAAATCAGCCGGATTTGAGAGATTTCGGCGAAATGGCACAACCGGTTAACGTGCAACATTGCCGAATAGAACGGGTAGACACCCCGTACCGTATACGTAAACCAGCAAGCGAGAGACAAGATGCGTTATCTGCACACCATGGTCCGTGTAAAAGACATTGATGAATCGCTCGATTTCTATTGTAACAAGCTCGGCTTGACCGAAGTTCGCCGCTCGGAGAATGAAAAAGGACGCTACACTCTGGTTTTCCTTGCCGCGCCTGCGGATCAAGACCGCGCCAAAGAGGAACAGGCGCCGCTTGTCGAGCTCACATATAACTGGGACCCGGAAAAGTATGACGGCGGCCGCAATTTCGGACACCTCGCCTATGAGGTTGATGACATTTACGCTCTCTGCGACCGGTTGATGAAGGCAGGTATCACCATAAACCGCCCCCCTCGCGACGGTCGTATGGCTTTTGTTCGTTCCCCGGATGGGATCTCCATCGAGCTTCTTCAAAAGGGTGGCGCGAAGGAACCGGCCGAGCCGTGGGCCTCCATGGAAAACACCGGAAGCTGGTAAATTCTGCAAACGCGCCGTGCGTCATATGAGATGCACGGCGTATTTCCGCGTCGTTGACACCATGCTAACAGCATTGGAGCCGTTGATTGATCGCCTTTGGGGGGAGACAAGCATGAAAGAGGTTCTTCTCGAGTTGGAACGCCGTCGCGCCGCCGCGCGCGAGGGGGGTGGCCAGCGGCGCATTGATGCCCAGCACGCCAAAGGAAAGTTGACGGCGCGAGAGCGCATCGAGATCTTTCTGGACGAAGGGTCTTTCGAAGAATTCGACATGTTCGTCGAACACCGATCCACCGATTTCGGTATGGAGAAAACGCGCATATCCGGCGATGGTGTTGTGACAGGCTGGGGGACGGTCAATGGCCGCACGGTCTTTGTCTTCGCCAAGGATTTTACCGTTTTCGGCGGCTCTCTTTCCGAGGCGCATGCGGAAAAGGTGGTGAAGGTGCAGGAGATGGCGCTCAAGAACCGTGCGCCCATCATCGGATTTTACGACGCGGGTGGTGCGCGCATTCAGGAGGGGGTGGCAGCGCTCGGCGGCTACGCTGAAATTTTTCAACGCAACGTCCTCGCCTCCGGCGTCATTCCCCAGATATCCGTGATCATGGGGCCCTGCGCGGGCGGCGATGTCTATTCCCCCGCCATGACCGACTTTATCTTCATGGTCCGCGACACATCATACATGTTTGTCACCGGTCCGGACGTGGTCAAGACCGTGACCAACGAAACCGTGACAGCAGAAGAGCTCGGCGGCGCATCCGTTCATACCGTCAAATCGTCCATTGCCGACGGTGCCTATGACAACGACGTTGAAGCCCTTCTGCAGATGCGTCGCCTTATCGACTTTCTGCCCACCTCGAACACAGGCGAACTACCGGAGCTCGAATGTTTCCAGTCAGTGTCCGACCCCGACTATTCTCTTGACCGGCTCGTCCCGGACAATGCCAACAAGCCCTACGACATTCGCGAACTGATCCTGAAGACCTGCGATGAAGCGGATTTCTTTGAAATCCAGGCGTCCTTCGCCAAAAACATCGTCACGGGGTTTGGTCGTGTCGAAGGGCGAACCGTTGGGTTCGTGGCCAACCAACCCATGGTTTTGGCGGGCGTTCTGGATTCAGACGCTTCCAGAAAGGCCGCCCGCTTCGTCCGGTTCTGTGATTGCTTCAATATTCCGATCGTCACCTATGTGGACGTTCCCGGTTTTCTGCCCGGCACCGCCCAGGAATATGGTGGTCTTATAAAGCACGGCGCAAAACTGCTTTTTGCCTACGCCGAAGCAACCGTGCCCAAAATCACCCTCATCACGCGCAAGGCGTTCGGTGGAGCCTACGACGTCATGGCCTCGAAGCATCTTCGCGGCGACATCAACTACGCCTGGCCCTCCGCCCAGATTGCCGTGATGGGCGCCAAAGGTGCGGTGGAAATCATTTTCCGCAAGGATATCGATGATCCAGAAAAGATCGCAGCCCACACAAAAATGTACGAGGACCGCTTTCTTTCTCCCTTCGTGGCAGCCGAGCGCGGCTATGTGGACGAGGTGATCATGCCTCATTCCACCCGGATGCGCATTGCGCGGGCCTTACGGATGCTGCGCAACAAGGATCTCAAAAATCCCTGGAAGAAGCACGACAACATCCCGCTTTGAGGTTCCGCGCTGCACGGCGGGTCCCACGATCCATCAGAAGCTGCGCGGCGGCACGAACAGGCAGATGGTCCGCCCATCCTTCTTGCCTGCCACGGAGCACCAGTGAAACACGCCGTCAGGTGAGTTCCGCACCCGTTTATCCGTGTAAGGCAGAACTTCGCCGGTGACCTTGACCACGTAGCCCTCAGGTCCCTCCTCGATGGCTGCGTCGGAGACCTGCTGACAGTCCTGATCAGAACAACAAGCGTAGGGATACCGCCACCCGCTCTGCGCTTCGTGCGCGACGGCTACGGTCCAGAATGACGTCAAAAGCCCCAATAGAAAAACACCACAACAAGCCAGACGTCGTTTGGAAAAGCCAGAGTAGATCATACTCATCTCCTCGAGACTCCTCCCGCAAACAGTCTCCGCCGCATCCATTAACGAAGCTTTAACCATCCAAATCGCAATTGCCTCAAAGCTGAAGAATGGCGATGACAGAAGATATTCCCCCAGAGATCGCGGCCAATTGAGACAAGTTTGGCGCCGGCGGTCGTTGACAATTCCGGTCTGCCGGTGTGGTCTGCCGATCAAACGCCGCGAACCGGTGAATGACACACTCAGGAAACGCATCCCATGCCGAAAACCGATATCGCGCGTCGCGTCTACAACCACGCCTGGAAGTTGGACCCTATCTGTCGCAGCCTTCTCGACACGGATTTCTACAAGCTGCTGATGCTGCAGATGATCTGGGGTCTGTATCCCAATGTGGATGCAACCTTTTCCCTCATCAATCGAAACAAAACTGTTCTTCTGGCAGACGAGATCGATGAAGGAGAACTGCGCGAACAATTGGATCACGCCCGTGCAATCCGGTTCACAAAAAAGGAAATGATCTGGCTCGCCGGCAACACGTTCTACGGTCGCAAGCAGATCTTTCAGCCCGAATTCCTCAACTGGCTCGCGGATTTCCGGTTACCCGAATACGAACTCACCCGTCGTGGCGGTCAATACGAGCTGCATTTCCACGGCAAATGGATGGAAACCACCATGTGGGAAATCCCTGCCCTGGCCATTATCAACGAGTTGCGGTCGCGGGCTGCCATGCGCTCACTCGGCCCCTTCGCGCTTGACGTGCTCTACGCGCGCGCCAAGGCCAAGGTGTGGTCGAAGGTCGAGCGTCTAAAAACGCTACCCGAACTGAAGATATCCGATTTCGGCACAAGGCGTCGGCACTCCTTCCTCTGGCAGCGCTGGTGTGTGGAAGCACTCAAAGAGGGCATCGGAGATTCATTCACAGGCACATCCAATGTCCTCCTCGCCATGGACACGGATCTTGAAGCACTTGGCACCAACGCGCACGAGTTGCCGATGGTGCTGGCCGCCTTGGCCAAAACCGACGAAGAGTTGCTGCGGGCTCCTTACCGGGTGCTCGAAGACTGGCAGAGCTACTACGGTGGCAATCTGCTGATCGTGCTTCCCGATGCGTTCGGCACTGAGACGTTTCTGCGCAACGCGCCACCATGGGTGGCAGACTGGACGGGCTTCCGCCCCGACAGCGCTCCCCCCATCGAGGGTGGAGAACGCATCATGGAATTCTGGCGCAAGCACGGAAAAGATCCTCGCGATAAACTGCTGATCTTTTCGGACGGTCTGGACGTGGACACGATCGAGAACACCTACCGGCACTTCGAAGGGAATGTGCGCATGGCATTCGGTTGGGGCACAAATCTCACCAATGATTTCGAGAATTGCGCGCCGACCGAAGTGAACGGCCTTAAGGCGATTTCGGTTGTTTGCAAAGTCAGCAAGGCCAACGGCAGACCGGCGGTCAAGCTGTCTGATAATCCGGAAAAAGCGACAGGCGATCCTGCTGAGATCGAACGCTACATCGAGCTGTTCGGTGCGCAAAACCGTGTCAGTCGCAAAGTCTCAGTCTGAGACGCCATCCAGCCTGCCCCCCCAAAGGCCGCTATTGCGGCCTTTGGGGTCTCAGGTTTCCTCGAGCATTTCCTTCACGACAGTCGCAAGCTGTTTCAGAGAGAAAGGCTTGGGCAGGAAGCCGAACTGCGCATCCTCTGGCAAGTTCTTGGCGAATGCATCCTCTGCATAACCAGACACAAAGATGAACTTGATGTCGGGTTGCGCCTTGCGCAGTTCACCGAGCAGCGTCGGGCCGTCCATTTCAGGCATCACCACGTCGGAAACGACGATATCGATCTTACCGTCCAGTTCCTCGAATATCTCAAGCGCCTCAATGCCCGAACTCGCCTCATGCACCTCGTAACCTCGTGAGGAAAGAGCGCGCACGCTACCCATGCGCACAGCATCCTCATCCTCCACGAGCAGCACGCGCGCGGAGCCGGAAAGATCGCGTTTCTCCTCTTTCGCCTTCGCTGCGTCATTCCCCCGCGCAGCAGCTTCTTCGGCCGATTTTTCAGCTTCGCTTGGAATGTGTCGTGGCAGGAAAATCCGGAATGTGGTGCCTTCACCCAGTTCAGAATCGCAGAAGATATAACCGCCGGTCTGTTTCACAATGCCATAGACCATGGAAAGGCCGAGCCCGGTTCCCTTGCCCACCTCTTTGGTGGTGAAGAAGGGCTCGAAAATCTTCTTGATAGTATCGGGATCGATGCCGGTACCCGTGTCGCTGACCTCAACTGCCACATAGTCGGCGGCCACCATCTCGCGATACGGGAATTGAGCACATTCTTCAGCCGAAATATTGCGGGTCCTGACTGCCAGCTTGCCGCCTTCGGGCATGGCATCGCGTGCATTGACCGTCAAATTGACCACCACCTGCTCAAACTGACCGATATCTGCCTTTACCGGCCAGAGGTCTCGGCCATGTTCAATGGAGAGGGAGATTTCGCTGCCGACAAGGCGGGCAAGCAACATTCTCAGATCCGCAAGCACATCCGTTAGATTGAGCACCTCCGGACGCAGGGTCTGCCGGCGAGAGAACGCAAGAAGTTGCCGCACGAGCGAGGCTGCGCGATTGGCGTTCTGCTTGATGTTCATGATGTCCGGAAAGGACGGATCGGATGGACGGTGATTGGTCAGCAACAGGTCCGAGGCCATGATGATGGCCGTCAACACGTTGTTAAAGTCGTGGGCGATGCCACCGGCGAGTTGCCCCACGGCCTGCATTTTCTGACTCTGCGCCATCTGCGCCTCAAGCGCCTTCTGCTCCGTGGTTTCAACCGCATAGACAATTGCGGCTTCCTCAGCCCCCTCGCCTCCTTCGTGATCGACCACAGGATTGACGTAGAAACGCACATGCCGTTCAGCGTCATCGGGCAGCATGGTATCGATTGGCGCGATTTCTGCCTGGCGCTGCTTCGCCCTTTCGAGCGCTGCTGCAAATGCCTCGCGATCGTTTTCGTGGATGACGGTATCGAGCTTGATATGGCGTTCAACCGCATCACTGTCGACGACACGCGAGAAAAGCGAGAGGAACGGCGCATTCGTTCGCAGAATTCGCCCTTCATGATCCACGGATGCGATCGCCATCGGTGTGGAGTTAAAGAAGCGGGTGAAACGCACTTCGGAGGCACGAAGGTCCGCAGAAGCGTCTTCACCCAGTTGGCGGTTCAGAACAATCGTGCGGGTCGCCCCTGGCGTTCCCTCGCGGCTGGCTGTCACTCGATGCATGAACCGGACAGGCAGCACCTCGCCACCCACGGTCGACAAGTCAAGGTCGATCACCGCATTGCGCGCCGTCCCTGGGTCGGCCTTCACCGCGTTTATCAACGCCATGCCATCACCCGCAACGATTTGGGGCAAGCGGACCGCGCCCGGCACAAAATTGGCAAGGTCGATGCCAAGCCATTCTGCCAGGGTCGCATTGATATAGGTGACACGCCCGTCCGGATCGGCTGCAAAAAAACCGGCTGGTGCATGGTCCAGATGGTCAATGGCCTTCTGCAGATCCAGGAAAAAGCGTTCCTGTTCCGCGCGTTCTTCCGAAATATCCGCAATTTGCCAAGCCGAGACCGGCTGGCGATAGCCCGGCAGCTTGAAAATACGCGCCCACGTTCTGTACCAGCGCGCGCCCAAGGCACCGCCGGGACGGATCGAGCGCGCGAGGCGAAATTCTCCATCGCCCGCGCGTCCGTCACGCAGACCCGCTGAAAGTTTTTCGACCACCGGTGCGGCTTCCGGATTATCTGCCAGCAGCGCATCGACCGTTTTGACATCTGCCACCGATGTGGCGCCCGTCATTTGTGCATAAGCATTGTTGGCGTAAAGGATGCGGCCCTTGGCGTCCGCAACCACGAGGCCCTCCTCCATGGAATCGACAAAAGCCCTGGAGAGCTCACTTCCTGCCGAACGCGGGGCGACCTGCACGAAACCGATCGCTGTCGCGAACAGAAACCCCACGCCAATCATCGCCAAAACGCCAAGAAGACCGAGCAGAAACGGATCCCCGAGACGTTCGCGGAAAACAGAAAAAGCAACCGCGGAAAGCGTGAGAATGACAATGAAGATGATCAGGCGCGTAATGGCACCAGGTCGAGAACTCTGGTCGACGATCGGTGCTGCGTGGATTTCTCCCCCGGTCTGCTTGGCCATGCGTTTCCCGTCTGTCGCGCCCAATTCCTGCCGGGTTCCACGCGAACCCAGCCTCATCGGGATATATCAGGGCTCCCGGCATCTGCAAGCGTACACGTGTAATCGAACCGCAAATCGCCATCCTTTGCGCGAATTTTGCTGCTGAAAACCACGGTGCTTTCAGGTGGCATGGCTTCCATGGGTTGCCGCTCACCTGCGAGACGCATATTTTGGCAGATCAAATTGAGACTGGAGTGAACGAATGCGCGATTGGCTTGTGGGAATATTTGGAGAGGCGTACGCGACCGCGGCCTTCTGGACGATCATTCTCGTTGCCGTCGCGATTGTTCTGCTCGTCTTTGTACGGGTCAATCGTCGTTTTACGACCGGGACCTTTATTTCGAGCTCCCGCGGTAAGCAGCCGCGTCTGGCCGTGATGGACGCCACTCCTGTGGACAACAATCGACGTCTTGTTCTGGTTCGTCGTGATGAGGTGGAGCACCTCATTCTCATCGGCGGCCCGACGGACCTGGTCGTTGAAACCAATATCGGGCGCGCACATCCGGAGCAGGCTGAACGCAAACTTCCCGGCAGCCAAGGGCGGCCTTCGCCGAGGGACAGGGAAATCGAGAACGTCGAAGAACCGGACAATGGGCGAGATGAACCCCGCCCCCTGCCTCGTTCGGAAGAACGGGGAACGCCGCTACCGGAGCGCCGACCCGCAACGCCAAACCCTGAGATCCAGATCGCGAGCCGCCCGGCACCAGCCCCGACGTCCGCCCCGCGCCGCTACCCGACAGAGGCGATGCAGCCTGTCCGTGATTCGGTCACACCGATCTCTTCGCGCCCCACCGTGGCTTCGACGTCAACTGCATCACTGGCTGCCGTGTCGCCATCCGTCCCAAAACGGGAGCCGGAAATTGAGCAGCGCATTGAAAACCTGCAAGAAGCGGACGAAGCGGAAGCAGCGCACACCCGTGAGGCCCCTGTGGTGGATCTGGACGTATCGCGGACCGAACGGTCCAGCGCTCCAAGCAAGAGCAGCGATCACACCCTTGAGGATGAGATGAGCAAGCTGCTGGAAGAACTGTCGGAGCAGAAGCACTAACAATTGGCGTTCGACCATTCTCGAGTACGCTCAGGGCAAGAAAAAAAGCGCCAACCCGGGGGGTGGCGCGTACAAACAAGACAAACTTCCGTCCAAGCCTGTAATAAGATTAATCGTCGCGATAGACTTTCTCACGTCGTTCATGACGTTCCTGAGCCTCGATCGACAAGGTTGCGATAGGGCGTGCATCGAGACGTTTCAGCGAGATGGGTTCACCCGTCTCTTCGCAATACCCGTAAGTCCCCTCCTCGATCCGCTGGAGTGCAGCATCGATTTTGGAGATCAGCTTCCGCTGACGGTCACGCGCGCGCAGTTCGATTGCGCGATCGGTTTCGGACGACGCTCGATCAGCGAGGTCCGGGTGGTTTGCACTTTCCTGTTGCAGTGCCTCGAGGGTCTCACGCGCCTCTTTCAGAATATCGCTCTTCCAACGCAGCAATTTCGCACGGAAATATGAACGTTGGCGCTCATTCATGAAGGGCTCGTCCTCGGTGGGCACGTATTCGGCATTGCTGAGCTCATTCATCGAGTCACCCTGAGATATTGTGACGCCCGCGCCTATATATTCACGCACCCCCACAACCACAAGCACAAAGGCCACCTGCTTCACGCTTTTGTTAATTGCAGCGGAAAAAGTGGATATCTCCTACCTCAGACGCGCGAAGCGTATAAACTCCCGAAAGCGCCGCAAAAGGTTTTTGACGAGGGTAAGATGATAGAGAAACCGCGCATTTTTCGCTTATTTCAGAGGCGTTCAGACAGGTTTTCTTCATTTTTTTC
Source organism: Nitratireductor sp. B36 (assembly GCF_020833685.1). GTDB lineage: Bacteria > Pseudomonadota > Alphaproteobacteria > Rhizobiales > Rhizobiaceae > Nitratireductor. The sequence goes on along the minus strand of NZ_JACKZY010000002.1, from coordinate 1,023,148 downwards.
CGGATTTTTCTGATGTCTCGGCTTCTTTTGCTTCGTCACGCAAAGGCCGGTTGGGGCGCGCCTGGCGTGTCAGATTATGACCGAGGCCTAACCCAATCAGGGCAAAATGACGCCCGAAAACTCGGTCAGCGCATGCGTTCCAGTGGATTGATTCCCGATTTGGTCCTTTGCTCACCGGCCAGGCGCGCTGTCGAGACCCTTGAGCACCTCGCTTCCACACTTTTCGATCAGCCTCCCAAAACCGACATGGTGCGGGAATTATACAACTCCGACGCGGCGGATTACCTCCAGGCCGTGCGAGAAGCGCCCGCCGCCGATACATTGTTGGTGGTGGGACACAATCCGATGATGGAGGATCTTGCGTTTGAACTGCCGAGCGAAAGCGACCAGCAAGCGTTTCAAGCGGCGGGCTCGGGCTTCCCCACATGCGGTCTCGCCGTCATCAGCTTCGAGGGTCCTCTGGCTGATCTGAGACGCAATGGCGGGCGGCTGGAAACCTTCCTGAAACCGGGTCGCTGAGAAAGCGCTCTTCTATCGCAGCGTCGGTTTCCTATATGCAAGGTCTTGCGATTTTTGAGGATTTCGCCACTTGGCTTCATTGACCACTTACACCGACGAAGCACGGATCGCTTTCGACACACTGGCCGGACGTGCCGCCGGTCTCATGTCGCCATCACTCAGAATCGGCGTGACAGGGCTGTCACGCGCGGGCAAAACCGTGTTCATCACCGCGTTCGTGCACAATCTGCTGCATGGAGGGCGCCTGCCCCTCTTCGACGCACAAAATTCGGGCCGGATATCCAAAGCTTACCTGGAGCATCAGCCCGATGATGCGGTGCCCCGTTTCCAGTACGAAGACCATATCGCCGCGCTGGTGGAAAGTCGCATTTGGCCTGAATCGACCCGCGCCATCTCCGAACTCCGCCTGACCGTCGAGTTCGAATCCGCGTCGGCCTGGAATCGGTTGTTGTCTCGCGGAAAACTATCCTTCGATATCGTTGATTATCCGGGAGAATGGCTGCTCGACCTTCCACTTCTCCTAAAGGATTTCGAGACCTTCAGCCGTGAAGCATTGGAGTTGTCAGCCCTACCGGGACGCGCCGATCTCTCAAAGGAGTGGCGTGATCAGACCCACGATTGCGACCCTGGCCAACCAGCCGACGAAATGACTGCTCGCAAGCTCTTCGAGGCTTTCTCCTCCTATCTGCGTGCGTGCAAATCTGATCAAAGGGCTCTTTCGACACTGCCGCCCGGCCGGTTCTTGATGCCTGGCGAGCTTGAAGGTTCTCCAGCCCTGACATTTGCTCCTCTCAACGTCCAACCCGGCACAAAGGCACAGCCCGGCTCACTGCATGCCATGATGGAGCGGCGTTATGAGGCGTACAAGACACATGTCATTCGCCCGTTCTTTCGGGAGCATATCGCCCGGCTCGACCGTCAGATCGTACTGATCGACGCGATGCAGGCCATGAACGCTGGTACCGAGGCAGTTACCGACCTCGAGCAGGCTTTGACCGAAATTCTGTCCTGTTTTCGACAGGGGCGGGGAAATATTCTGACCAGCCTGTTTTCCCATCGCATCGACCGGATACTCGTGGCGGCCACCAAGGCCGATCACATTCATCACGAGAGCCATGACCGGTTGCAGGCAATTGTAAGAAGGCTCGCCGACCGGGCCATTGCCAGGGCCGATTTCTCGGGCGCCGCGGTGGATGTCCTCGCCATGGCCGCCGTGCGGGCCACACGCGAAGGAACGGTGAGGCAAGGCAAGGAAACCTTGCCTGTCATTATCGGGACACCTCTCAAGGGCGAAACCATCGCGGGTGACATCTTCGATGGCGATACGGAAACGGCGATCTTTCCGGGTGACCTGCCTGAAAAGCCCGGCTTGATCTTTCAACAGCCCAAACCGGGTAAGGACGGTGGCGATCCCTTTGCGGAAGAAACGCTCCGCTTTGTGCGCTTTCGCCCTCCGCGACTGGAACGCACCGCGGAAGGCATTACCCTGTCCCTACCCCATATCAGGCTCGACCGGGCTCTTCAGTTCCTCGTCGGAGACCACCTCGCATGAAGAGAGCGCCCGCTTCATTTCGTATGGATCCACCAAAATCCGCCAGTGCCGACAAACCGGCGGCGAAACGGAAACCGCGGTCAATCGAACCCGGCGAGGCCGGAGTGGTGGTCGCAGAGAGCGATGATTTTTTCGCCAATCCGGATCCTGCATTCTATGATCCGCCACCGGTCCCCCCTCGCCGCCGATCCCTGCTCGGGCGTGTATTTTTTGCAGCCTTCGGAATTCTCATTTCACTGGCGATTGGCCTGTGGACCGACCGTTTGATCCGCGATCTTTTCAGCCGAGCCGACTGGCTGGGTTGGCTGGCGCTGGGCGTGGCGGCCATCGCGCTGATAGCATTGGTGGCAATCATCGTACGGGAGGTGCTCGGCATCCTGCGGCTCGCTTCCATTGAGACGCTCCGCCGGGATGCGATGGAGGCAATCCTTGGGAACGACACCAGAGAGGCGCGAAAAACCGTGGAGCATCTTGTGGGCCTGCTCGCGCACAAGCCCGAGACGGCTGCCGGCCGCAGAACGCTCGAGAGTTTGAAAGATGAGGTGATCGATGGGGCGGACCTGCTTGCGGTTGCCGAAAAGGAACTTCTTGCCCCTCTCGATACGATGGCCCGCATCCAGGTTCTGAACGCCGCCAAGCGTGTTTCGGTGGTGACTGCCGTATCCCCAAGGGCGTTGGTGGATATTGTCTATGTACTCTTCGAGGCTGCACGGCTGACAAGGCGCATCGCCGACCTCTATGGCGCGCGTCCCGGGTTCCTCGGTTTTATGCGCCTCGTGCGCAGCATTCTCACACATCTTGCCATCACCGGTTCCATGGCCGCAGGTGAAACGCTTGTGCAGCAAGTCGTCGGCCACGGATTGGCTGCGCGCCTCTCTGCCAAACTCGGCGAAGGCGTGGTCAATGGCATGATGACGGCGCGCATCGGCATTGCCGCCATGGAAGCAGCCCGGCCGCTTCCCTTCAACAGCGTTCCCAGGCCTGGCGTAGGAGATTTTCTGAAAGCGTTAACGAGTTTCGCCGCCACCAAGAATGCGGGCAAAGACAGCGCTTAGGCGGAGCGACTCTTCTGTGCCCGCGAGCCAGTCAGGTGAGTCTCAAAAGACACACCCGCCAATTATGATGTCCGGGAACCAGGGTTTGATGCGAACGGCGGCTGCACCGAATCGCCGCGATATGGTAGACAAAGCCTTAACCAATCTGCGGCAGGATTTCCGTCAGATTTCGTTTCAACCAGACTTGGTTCTTTAGCTCATGCTGAAATTCGCGCTCAAGCTTGCCCTTCTGGCCGCTGCCGCTGCCCCGATGTCCGGACTGGCCGGCTCGGCGGAAGCCTCGGAAAGCGAGAGGCGTTTTTTCCAGTCAGTCGAAGGAAGCTGGTCGGGGCCGGGTGAGATTGTCGCCGGGAAATACAAGGGCACGAAATTCGTCTGCAACTTCGACGGCGGCACGCCCGAAAAGAACATTGGCATGGCACTGGACGGAAGTTGCCGGGTTGGGGTTTTCACGCAGCCCATGAAAGCCAGCGTGGTCCGCGAAAAGGGCGGCTACCGTGGCACATTCCTTGACGGCGCGGCTGGAAAAGGCCTCGATGTTACCGGGGGCAAAGTCATTGGGAATGACGTGGTTTTCGCACTTCACCGTTCATCACTGAGCGGTGCCATGCGCGCGCGCATCAGTGACAAGAACACCATGCACATCACCATTTCTGTACAGGTGAACGACGACATGGTTCCTGTCATCGGAATGAAGCTGAAGCGCACGGATTCCGGCGGCATCGAAGCCATCGCTCGGCAGTAGCAGCCGGTCCCTCCAGCGCGCTAACCCGATAATGTTTCCAGGTTCTCTGGATAGAAAAGCGGCTATCAGTCGCTTTTCTTGTCTTCATTGATACGCCACCAGGATCCGTCCGGTGTGATCCGTTCCATACCGCTTTGATCAAGCGGTTCCAGAAGCGTCTTGATCGACCTTCCGGCGATCTCCTGCGCCGGCGCGATCTCGGCCAGCGGAGCCAGGACAAACGCGCGCTCGGCCATGCGCGGATGTGGTATCGTCAGCCCCGCTTCATCCACCACCAAATCCCCGTAAATCAATATGTCCACGTCAATGGGGCGCGGCCCCCAACGTTCCTGACGCACACGCTTGAGAGCACGTTCAATCGTCAGGCACTGTTCGAGGAGCGGGTGCGGAGCAAGATTGGTGCGCACCCAGGCAACAGCGTTGAGGAAATCAGGCTGATCAAGCTTGCCCCAGGGCGGCGTCCGGTAAAGCGAGGAAACCGAACGAACTTCAGTGTCATCCCTCGCATCCAACGTGGATAAGACCATCTGCATTGCACGACGTGGATCGCCGACATTACCACCCAACCCCAGAAAGACATCCTGCATCTTATTGGGGCCAGGCCAGTGAAACCTCGACATAGTCCAGCACTCCTGGAACGGGTGCATTGGGCTTGCGTATCGTGATTTCAGATCGCGCGATCTGTGGAAAGCGGGACGCCAGCGCCTTTGCCACCTCAAGTGCCAATGCCTCGATCAGAAAGCGGCGTTTGCCGGAAATGATCTCTTCGATGACCTTGAAGGCTGCGCCGTAATCAACTGTCCCTTCAAGGGAATCGTCGCTCAAAGCCCGCCCGGGCTCTACGGTGAGCTCCGCGTCCACATAAAAACGCTGCCCCAGGCGCTCCTCTTCGTCATGCACGCCATGGCGTGCGAAGAAAGCACAATTCTTCATCCGGATAACATACATCATCGCCTCACCGGCCTATCTCTGAGCTGCAAGAATAGCATCCGCAACTCTCAGGCAGTCCCTGTTGATTGCGACATTGTGCACACGAAAAACGGCCGCGCCTTTCATTCTCAGCAGCGCACTGGTCGCAGCCGTTCCCGCGTCCCGCGCCTCCGCATTTTCCCGGCCGGTGACCGCCCCAACGAAACGCTTGCGCGATGTACCGACAAGAAGAGGGAAGGCAAGCCCCCTCAGTTCTTCAAAACGGGCCATGATTTCGATGTTCTCTGCCGTGTCCTTGGCAAAACCAAAACCCGGATCCAGCATGATCTGATCATCGCTCACGCCTGCCTGACGAGCGATCTCAAGAGAGCGACGCAGAAACGAGAACTGATCGGCGATCACATCGGGAAGCTTCTCCCGCTCGCGTCCCGTGTGCATGATGGCAAGCCCTGCTCCGGTTTTCGCAGCAACAGCCGCAATGTCCGGTTCGCGCTGAAGCCCCCAGACATCATTGACGATATGTGCGCCTGCAGCGACCGCAAGCCGGGCCGTCTCAGCCCGGTAAGTATCTACGGAGAGTAAGACATCATCACGACCGGCAAGCGCTTCGAACACCGGTAAAATCCGATCCTGCTCTTCCATTGCTGTCACCGGAATACCACCCGGCCGGGTCGATTCCCCGCCGATATCGATGATGTGAGCTCCCTCGCCGATCAACGTGTCGGCTTGGCGAAGCGCGGAATCGAGACTGACAAAAGCGCCCCCATCGGAAAAACTGTCCGGTGTGACGTTCAAAATGCCCATAATGATGGCATCTGGTCCGAGAACAAGGTCGCGCCCATGCGCAAGTCGCCAGACAGGAAAAGTCATAGGGCTTTGAGCCTCCGGATCACTGTGAGGCGTTTTTGCGGCTCATTGCCGCCAAAATCAACCGCAATGTGTTCTATGGAACGCGTCGGAAACCATTCAGGTCAGGCTTGTCATCGTGCGTCTCAGGTCGCAGGGTGTTTTTGGGAGACAATATGAAACACATCACGCTGACCTTCGCCCTGCTGGCCCTCGCCACGAGTTCCGCCACAAGCGCCGACATTTCCCGTACCTACAGTTATTTCTCGATCGGTGGAAACACGCTGAGCGAAATAGAACAACAGCTTCGCTCGCGCGGCCCTCATGTGCAAAGCACCGGGCAGCGCCACCCCGGCGCGACGCGCATGGAGTTCAAGACCAAGATCACCTATGAGGAGGAAAAGCGCCGCTGCCGCATTGCGGATGTCAAGGTTTCAGTTGATGCGCGCGTATTCCTGCCACGCTGGCGCAACCGCAAGACCGCAGGCCCGGAAACCGCTCTCATCTGGGACACGCTCTCTAAGGACATCAAACGCCATGAAGAGAGCCATCTGGGCATTGCCAAACGCTACGCGCGCAGCATTGAAAGCGAAATTGGAAAACTCGCGCCCCATTCCGATTGCAAGACACTTCAGGCGCGCGCGGAGCGCGTGGCACAGAAGAAACTTGATGAGCACGATGCCGCACAGGTGCGATTCGACCGTATCGAAAGCGGCAACTTCGAATGGCGGTTGATGCGCCTGCTAAACTACCGCCTGGAGCAGCTTGAAAAAGGGCGGAACCCCGGTTGAGGCGCATGGTCAGTTGCGCCGCATGCAAAACTTGTCTCTTCAGGCTTGTCGCTCGGGAATGCGAACGATCAAACCGTCCAGTTCATCGCGCACAATGATCTGACAAGACAGACGCGAAGTCGGCTGAACCTCGTAGGCGAAGTCCAGCATATCCTCTTCCATTGCCTCAGGTTGGCCGACTGTGCCAGCCCACTCTTCGTCCACATATACGTGGCAAGTGGCACAGGCGCAGGCCCCGCCACATTCCGCCTCGATGCCCGGTACAGCATTGCGAATTGCGTTTTCCATGACCGTGGACCCATTGGCGGCATCGACATCGAAGCGCGTTCCATCGGGGACGATATAGGTGATCTTCGGCATGCGGTCACTCGGCTTTTGGTGAAATGGTCGCGGATTGTGCGGCAATAATATGGGCGCAGCCGCCCCTGGGGCGCTCACGCTCAACTTCAGCGCTTCACTTATGGTTTTTGGACCTGAAAGGCAATCCGTGTCTTCCAGTGGAGAGGAAAATCACCGCAATTTCGAAATGAAATCATTGGCTTCCGTGATCAATTTCGCGAGTTGCCTTATGCTGTCATCATCGTCAGGTTTCTTTTCGATGACCGCAGCACAGGCAGCAATTGCCTGCGCCCCTACCCCACGCGCTGAGCCGACAAGCGCATGGGCCATCTCGCGTCTCGATTGAAGGTCGGACGAGAGCATACGTTCGCGCATGCCCCCGGTCTGGGTTTGAAACATGCCAAGAACTTCGAGCGCCAGAGCCGGATCCCCCATGGTTTGACGGGCCAAATGTGCGAGATCGAACGGGGTTGGACCCGTGCCTGCGCCTCGCTCGTCGAAAAGCCCCTCTGAAACAACCTGACCATTCATCTCCGGCTTCCTCTACGTCAATCTTCACACCCTATTAATGCCGGATGGACAACGGGTTAATGGGATTGCTGCAAAGTGACTGTTTCACCATAAACGTCGTTAACCTTATGTTTAAACTTTTACACATCGAGCCGATTGCGTGTTTTCAACAGAGCCTTGTCCCATTACGATACGCTTGGCTCATTTTGGGCATAGTGTCGGAGTACGAGGTTCCTCTGGTTTGCGTATGAGGCTCCGGCTGAGAGTAGCTGAGGTTTGGCGGTATGGCGCGTACAGTAGCAAAGAAGAATCAACCCAAGCGCGATTTTGCGAAGGAACTCGAGGATGCCCTCGACCTGGAGCTTGCAGACGGCTTGGAGAATGGCGACCTGGACCTCGCCGCCTCCATGGAGGACCTGGAAGCGCAGATTTCTGCAGCGGCTGAGGAACTCGCGCGCGAAAATCGCGATCAGAACGGAGACGAGAAAGTCGCCGTGAGCGAGAAGAAAGACACTGCGCCATCCTCCAAGGGAAAGGCTGAACCCGCCCCGGCCGCAAAGGCGAGCTCCCCGGTTTCCACCGCAGCTGCGCCGGAAAAGGCCACCAGCACCGCCTCCAAACCCGAGAAATCAGAGGATACGCTCGCCAACCGGAAGAACCTCACCCCGGTCGAACCTGCCCCCGAGAACACTGCCGCCCCGTCATTCGCGCCCGCCAACGACGACCGTGCCGGCGACTTCAGTGCGGTGATGCGCAAATTCGACCGACGCGCCCCCAACACCGCCTATTGGCTGGTTGCCATTCTCTCGGCACTGTGGATCGGCGGCGGCCTGCTCCTTGGCCAGATGCTTTACGGTCCCGAAATCTGGCAGATCCGCTCGACCGACGCCCTTTTGGCGGCTCCGCACGCGATCGCCCTGCTGGTTGGCATTGTCGTTCCGGTTATCCTGTTCTGGGGCTTTGCAGTTATGGTGCGCCGCGCCCAGGAAATGAGGCTTGCCGCGCAATCCATGGCAGAGGCAGCCTTCCGCCTCGCCGAACCTGAAAACCTCGCCCACGAACGCATCATGACCGTTGGCCAGGCCGTTCGCCGCGAAGTTCAGGCGATGGGGGACGGCATGGATCGCACCCTCTCCCGCGCGGTGGAGCTTGAAACGCTGGTTCACACCGAGGTGAGCGAACTCGAGCGTGCCTATTCGGAGAACGAAACGCGTATTCGCCATCTGGTTGATGGGCTGGGGTCTGAGCGCGAGGGCATAGTAGGCCATGCCGAGCGTGTTCGTGCGTCCATAGCCGGCGCACACGAGATACTGAAAGATGAGCTGGACACGGCCGGCGAGCGCATACGCGCAACGATTGCCGATGCATCCCGCCAACTTGCGGCATCGGTGAACGCGTCGAGTGAAGCATTGCTGAAGCAGCTCGAAGGCACTGGCGGCACCCTTCATAAGGGGATCGACGATCGCATCCAAAGCCTTTCGGAGCGCATCACCACGTCTGGCGACGCCGTGGCAAGCCTGCTCGATACCCGCATTGCCTCCCTGACCAAGGGGACGGAGGATGCAACCCAGAATCTCGCCACCTTGTTTGACACGCGGATGGCCACGCTCGCGCAAAGAACCGACGAAGCCACCGAGAAGATTGGTGGCCTGCTCGATTCGCGTGTCTCCGCCCTTGCCGATGGCGCTGAAGAAGCAGCCACCAAGCTGGGCAATGTGCTTGACTCGCGCATCTCTGCCTTCAGCCAGAACACGCAAGATGCAGAACAGACCCTGACCAAGGTTCTCGATTCGCGTCTGGGCACGCTCACAAAGGAAACCCAGGAAGCGGCGCAGACACTCGGCAACCTGTTCGATGAGCGCATGGCGACGCTCGCCGAACGCACCGATCAGACGACGCGCTCGCTCAGTTCGCTGTTCGAGACCCGCAGCTCCGCTCTTATGTCTTCCTTGGGCGAGGCCACTGAATCCCTGACCGGTGAATTCGACACCCGCCTTGGCCAGCTCGAAAATGCCGTCACCGAGCGGGGCCGCGCTCTCATCGCCGAGTTTACCACGCGTGCCGAAGCGCTCGACGCCGGCACGCAGAAGCTGAACTCAGCTCTGGAAGCGCGGGCGCGCAGCATCAACGAAACACTCGTTGAACGTACCCGCGAAATCGCCAACACCTTCGCTCAGGGCAAGGATGAAGTCTCCGCAGCTGTCGAGGCAGGCAAAACCGCTCTTAGCAGCGAGCTGTCAGACCTTGTGGCTTCGACCAGCATCATGCTGGAAAACACAGCTGGTGAGTTTGGCAAACGTCTCGACCAGAACTGGTCGCAGATGGCCGCTCAGTTCGACGAAGGCATTGAACGTATCGACGCGACCCAGTCGCGCATGAGCGAGGCCGCACAGCGTCAGATCCAGGCGTTCGAGGAAACGCACCAGCGGCTCTCCGGCGCATTCAGCGCGGATATGGAGAAACTCGATCTGGCGCGCGCAACCTTCGAAGCCGGAATCGGCGAGCAGGTGCAGCAGCTTGCCAAAACGCGTGACAGTTTCGGCGAAGCCCTCGACGCCAACATTGCCAAGATCGATGAACACCGCACTGCACTCAATGCCGTGATCGAAGACGAAGCCATGCGCGTCAACGAGATCTTCACCAAGCAGACGGGGATCATCGAAGAGCGCACCCAGACTATGGAAAAAGCGCTATCGATCGGCGTGGAAAATGTCCGCAGCACACTGGAGAACAGCGCCGTTGTCGTCGCGGGCGCCCTGCGCGACAAAGTCATCGAGGCAACCTCGACGCTGAACGAGGAAGCAGCGAAGGTGTTCGAGGACGCAGACAAGCGCATTGCCGCGCGCGCCGAACAAACCGCATCGACCCTCGGCGCACGCATCGAGGACATCGACCGGACATTTGACGACGCTTCGGCGCGCTTCACCGAGCGTGCCGGCGTCTTCGCGCAGACCTTTGCCGAAGTTGATGGCCGCATCGCTGCGCGCCTGGAGACGACCGCAGAGACATTGTCGCAACACACCAAGGCAATCACCGACACCTTTGATGCAGCGGATCGCAAGATCCTGAGCCGGGTCGATCAGACCACGGAACAGCTCACGGCGCGCACGGAAGATCTTTCCAAGACTTTCGAGGACTTTGACCAGCGTGTCATCGCCCGGACTCACCAGACATCGGCCGAGCTCGACGCACGCGCCAGTGCCATGAGCGAATCGCTTTCGCAACTTCAGGAACGCCTGTCGAACAGTGCCAGCATGATCGCCAGCGCCATCTCCGGCGGCATCAACGACGCAGATGCGCGCCTGCGGGAAAGCGCAGAGTCGGTTGCCCAACACGTCAACCAGCAACTCTCCACCACGCAGGCCCGTCTCGTCTCCACTGCCGACACGATCGCTCAGACCTTTGCGTCGGTGGACGAACACATCGGCAAACGTACGAACGAAACCGTTTCAAGCCTGGAAGAGCGCACCCGCGAACTCAATTCCATCTTGGCGGGCCGTACAGCGGAGATGTCGCGTATTCTGGACGAGACGGCGAAACCGCTCGTGGAGCGTTTCGCCGCCAGCGGCGGCGAGCTGCGCGAAAGCATTCAGGCAATCACGACGGAAACGACGCAGCGTCTGCAGTCAGAGAACGCTGCTCTGCTCAATGCGCTGACCAACCGAACGAACGAAGCTCTATCTGCTTTCGAAAATGTGCAGTCGAACCTGACCGGGCACATCGACGAGCTTCTTCAGAAACTCGGCGTTTCCGGCCAGCGTTTGGGCGCGTTGATTTCCACGGCGTCCAAGAATCTCTCCGAGGTGGACGAGCGCCTCAGCACCACAGCCACCAGCTTTGCCGAGAACGCGGAAAAGGCTGCCGAGACCTTCTCCAACTCAGCGAGCCTCATCAATGCAAACTCCGGCCGTCTGGCTGACTTCTCCGACAGGACCCTTCGCGAAATTTCAGCGATTGCGAGCCGGTTCGAAGATCACAGCAAGGTTCTGGAGACAGCATCAGAGTTGCTGGAGCGCGCGCAATCGGGCTTGAGCGGGAATCTTGAGGACCGTCAGAAGGCGCTGGAGGCCCTGGCCTCCGGCCTGGCTGAGAAATCCGAGCATATCGAGCGCACAATGAACGCGTTCGAGGATTTTGTGGCGCGAACCCTCACCACCGCCGAGGGACGCACGCAGCAGTCAGTCGAAGGTATTCGACAGTCGATCGCCGAAGTCGTGGAAGCGGCTACAAGCCGCTTTAGCGGAGCAACGGATGAAATTCGTCGGACGGCTGCCGAAATCCGCAACGAGCTCGAGCAGACGCGCAGTGATGTGAAACGCGGAATTGCCGAACTGCCGGCTGAAGCCAAACAGTCGACCTCGGCAATGCGCAACGCGATTACAGAACAGGTGAACGCGCTGAAAGAGCTTTCGGATATCGTATCGAAATCCGGCCGGATGCCCGGTCGTGATCGAGCAAGCGAGAATCGCCTGCCCACCGATACACCTCCATTGCGCCAGCCGGCGCCAGCACCTGCTCCGCAGGCGCCCTCAGCAGCGGCACAGCCGGTCATTGAAAGACCGCGTCAGTCCGCGGCACCGGCGTCGCGTCCGGTAGAGCCCACACGCGCACCCCAGCAGGCAAGCCAGCCAGCGGCTGGCGGTGGCTGGATTCGCGACCTCCTGCGCAGCGCTTCCAACGAAGAAGGTCGCAACGAACGTGAACGCCCGGCCTCATCCGTTCAGAAGGAAGACCGGTCAGCCCTGCATGTGGTGGAATCACTGAACTCGCTCTCCGTGGATATTGCTCGGGCAATCGATCATGAAGCCTCGATCGATCTTTGGGACCGGTATCGTCGCGGCGAACGGAACGTCTTCACGCGCCGCCTCTATACGTTGAAGGGGCAGCAGACATTCGACGAGATTCAGAACAAATATCGTTCTGATCCTGAATTTCATGCCGCTGTCGATTTGTACTGCCGTGATTTCGAGAAACTGTTGCGGGATGTCTCCCGTTCCGATCGCGACAATATGATGACCCAGACCTATCTGACCTCCGACACCGGCAAGGTCTACACGATGCTGGCTCATGCCAGTGGCCGCCTGCGCTAACAACCGGCGCAGATTTGAAATGGCGAACGGGCCCCATCAGGGCCCGTTTTCTTTCGCGGTAGCGGCATTCAGGTCCGCGCACCCAGCGGCCGGACACTATTTGCGCCAAAGCACAATGCCCGCAGGAACAAGACAATCCCTCTGCCCCTGGCACATCATCAACAGCCCTGGTGATCCAGCCCTCAAGATTTCAGCCTTTGAGAGATCCATATGAAAGCCGTTCTTTTTGAGAGTTTTGCGCAAGCGCCCCAGATCGCTACCCTGCCCGACCCGACACCCACCACCCACGGCGTGGTGATCAGGGTCCAGGCTACCGGAGTTTGTCGCAGCGACTGGCATGGCTGGATGGGGCACGACCCGGACATCCGGCTTCCGCATGTCCCCGGTCACGAATTGGCTGGCACTGTGGAAGCCATCGGCAGGGATGTACAGCGTTGGAAGGTCGGCGATCGGGTCACCGTTCCCTTTGTCGGGGGGTGCGGAACCTGCCCCGAGTGTCATGCCGGCCACCAACAGGTCTGCCACAATCAGTTCCAACCGGGCTTTACCCACTGGGGCTCGTTCGCAGAATTCGTCGCGATCGACCAGGCCGATCTCAATCTTGTGGCACTGCCTGAAACCATGGATTTCGTGACCGCGGCGAGCCTAGGCTGCCGTTTCGCAACGTCGTTTCGAGCGGTTGTGGATCAGGGGAAGGTTTCCGCCGGTCAATGGGTGTCAGTACACGGCTGCGGCGGCGTCGGTCTTTCCGCCATCATGATCGCCGGCGCGCTGGGAGCCAATGTCGTCGCCGTGGATATCGCAGAGGAAAAGCTTGAGCTTGCACGTCAACTCGGCGCCGTGAACACCATCAACGCAACCAGGGTGTCCAGTGTCGCTGAAGCGATCCTCGACCTGACCAATGGTGGTGCGCATGTCTCCATCGACGCATTGGGACACCCCGAAACCTGCTTCAATTCCATTCAGAGCCTGCGTCGCCGGGGCAAGCATGTTCAGGTCGGGCTGATGCTGGCCGGTCACAGCACTCCGCAAGTGCCGATGGCCAGGGTCATCGCGCATGAACTGGAGATTCTTGGCAGTCATGGCATGCAGGCACACCGTTATGACGCGATGCTGACCATGATTCAGGCGGGTAAGCTCGCTCCTGATCGCCTTGTGGGGCGCCAGATAAGCCTTGAAGAGTCAATCAATGCCTTGATGCAGATGGACACATTCCAGTCGGTCGGAGCCACTGTAATCAGTCGCTTCTGAAGCAGCCTCGTCCAAAACTTCAGATGTTCGCCACAGTCCAGTCCACCAGTCCGGCCATGGCCGTGCCGAAGGCACGGTCGAGCGCCGAAGCAAATGCTTGCCCGCCGCTCCCGCCCACGGGCACCGAAGCACTGAAGATGCGGGAAGCCCGCACCACCCCGTTTCGATCATTCAGAATGCGAACGAAGATCTCGACTTCAGCACGATCCTGCCCGTCCACACGGACATTGAAGGCGCGCAAGTCTGCCAGGATCTGGTAATCGATTGCCAGTCCTTCGCCTGGCATACCCACACCACCGAAGCGACCCGAGCGCTGGTAGAGATCAGCCATACGCGTCTGGACAATTCGCGGCAGGCGATCTGCCCACCGCACGCCGCCAAGATACTGAATGGCACCGCTCGACGTTTTCACGACGATGTCCTGCCCGTCGAGCATCTTTATCGCTGTGGGCTCGGTCACCAGAATTTGTTTTCGGCTAACACGACGCCCATCCTGCGATACGGAGGGTGTGGTGAGGTCAAATGCATCGACGGGCGCAGGCCCGCCGCCTGGCAAGGCAGCACAGCCGGACAGAACGCCCCCCAGCGCCAGCAGCGCTATAATCCTCGCCCTCGTCCTCAACAAACGCTCCTCAATCCGAACGCCGGTGAACCCGGCGGGACCAGCCCCTGAAATCGTTAAAAAACCAACGACCTTATCTCATCTGGTTTGGGATGATGCTGCATGAATGTCAACGTCGCACCCGGCCGTCATAACGACGAATCGTGCCCTCTCCGCCGGTTATGATGCGCTGCGGGTTCTGCTCGAAGTCCGTGACAGCGCTTTCAATCCGGTTGATGGAGCGCCGTGCATCGCGAACCAGCGACTCGACTTCTCGCAATCCGCCGCCCGAAAAGCGCTCGAGGTTTCCGGAGATCGCATCGACCCGAACCGTAAGTGTTTCAGCCATCTTGCGAAACGATTTGAGTGTTTCACGCGCATCAGCCATGAGGCCTTCGCCGTCACCGGATTCGAGCATGCCGTCGAGCTTGGCGAGAACCGAATCGAGCCGCACCGACGACTTGTTCAACTGGCTGGCCAGTTCGCTGGCATTGGTGATGAACTGATCGATATCTTCTTTGCGCTTGTCCACAGTTTCGCTGACATCGGCGATGCTTTTGGCTGCCCGGTTCACCGTAGCGCTTGCTTCTTCGAAATTTCCGACGGCAGATTTCACCGTGGCGGGATCCACACTGTCCAGAACACCGTCGAGCTTGGCCAGCGTTTGATTAGCGTTGGTCGAGAACGTACCGATCGAGCGCACCGTTTCTTCGACGCTGGACATGACCGTGTCGATGTTGCGGCTCGCCTTTTCGAGTCGACCGGAAAACTCGTCAAAATTGCTCACCATGGACGAAATCTTGTCGCGATCCACCGACGTGATCAGTTCTTCAGCCGCCTTCAGGGTGCTGTCGAGCTGGCCCGATACGTTGGAGATCGTCTCGGAAAGAGAGCTCACATTCGCGAGAAAGGAATCGATGCCCGACGCATTGCGCTCCAAGGCTTCAGAGAAACGCTGGACGTTTTTGACCGTGTCGGTCAGCGGCTGCCGGGCGTCCTTGGTAAATCCCTCAAGCTGGGACACCACATTGTCGGCGCGCGTCAGCAGGCTCTGCGCGGTCTGAAGAAGATTGGTCACCGCTGAAGGACTCGCCTGGATTTCCGCGACCGTGTCCTGTTCTTCTGCCAGATCGAAGAGATTAGGCTCCGTTGGATCGCCCCCCGTCAGCTCGATATTGGCGGTGCCGGTCAATCCGGCCAAGCCCACATCCGCCTTGGTGGACCGCGTGATCGGTGTCAGGCGGTCGACCTCCGCGTCAGCAATCGCCACGCTGGGGTTCGAAAGGTCCAGATAAACCCGTCGAACATCGCCCACCTTCACGCCATTGAAGAGAACCGCGCTGCCACGCGAGAGACCTGACGCGGAACCGGGAATCCGAAACCGCAGGACTGCCGTCTCTCCCCGGTCACCGATATTTGCGCTCCAATAGACGAAACCGAATGCAGCCAGAATGACCAGCACGGTGAAGAAGCCGACAAGAACGTAGTTGGCTCTGGTTTCCATGATAACCTGCTAACCTCTCGCGGTACGGTCGATTTGCCGTGCACGCTTTCCCCTGAAATAGGCTTTCACCCAAGGATCGTCGCATGCAAGCATGTCCTCGACCGTGCCTTCCACGAGCACACGTTTGCCACCGAGAACGGCAATGCGGTCACACGCCGTCAAGAGACTGTCGAGATCGTGCGTGACCATATAGACGGTCAGACCCATCGTGTCGCGCAGTTTCCCGACCAGCTCATCGAACTCGGCCGCGCCGATCGGGTCAAGGCCGGAAGTCGGCTCATCGAGAAATACGATGTCCGGATCAAGCGCCAGCGCGCGTGCAAGCGCTGCGCGTTTGATCATGCCACCGGAGAGCTCGGAGGGATATTTCGGCGCAGCGTTGCGCGGCAATCCCACGAGTTCGAGTTTCAGATAGGCCAGTTCATCCATCAGCGCGCGCGGCAGATCCAGATATTCACGCATCGGCACCTGTATGTTCTCAAGGACCGTGAGGGCCGAAAACAACGCACCGTGCTGAAACAGCACACCCTGATGCATATCGACTTTCAGCCGCTCTTCATCAGTCGCCGCGTCGAGATCCTGCCCCAACAGGTGAATGGATCCCGACTGCTTTCGCACGAGACCGAGGATGGTACGCAGCAACACGGACTTTCCCGCGCCCGAGGCCCCGACAAAGCCAAGAATTTCACCGCGGTACACATCAAGCGAAAGGCCATCGAGCACCAGCGTGTCACCAAACCCGACTGTTACATCGCGCACGGAGAGAACCACATCGCGCGACTGCGCCACCTGCTCTTCCTGTCGTTCTTGGGTCAGCACCATCCCGCCACCTAAAAGTCGATTGCCGCGTAAAAGATGGCAAACATCCCATCCACAACGATCACCACGAAAATCGCCTTGACCACCGACGCGGTGACGTGGGTTCCCAAAGACTCGGCACTTCCCCCCACTTTCATTCCCTCGATGGAAGCAATGATTCCGACGATCAGAGCCATGAAGGGCGCCTTGATCAAACCGGCAAAGATCGTTGAAAGATCGATGGAATCTCTCAACCGGTCAATAAAGGCCTCCGGCGGGATCCCCGAGTAAAGCCAGGCGATCAGCATCGCGCCACCGAGCGCTGCAAAGTTGGCAACGATGGTGAGACAGGGAACTGCCACCATGAGTGCCACGAGACGTGGAAAGACGAGAACACCGACCGGATTAAGACCGATCACGGTCAGCGCATCCACTTCTTCGCGCATCTTCATCGAGCCGATTTCAGCGGTGATCGCGCTGCCGGAACGGCCAGCGATCATAATCGCGGTCATCAGCACGCCGAGTTCGCGCAGAATGAGAATTCCGACCAGGTCGACAACGAAGATTTCAGCCCCGAAATACCGCAGCTGGAACGCCCCCTGTTGGGCGATGATGGCGCCGACGATGGCCGACATCAGCACGATAATCGGGACTGCACCCACCCCCATCCGGTCAATCTGGTTGACGATGGCGGCAGGATTGATGGCATGCGCGCGGCCAAGTTTCATCTGGGCGCCGCCGATGGTAGCCCCCAGAATATGAGCACCATAGATGATATCGTCCCGCGCCTCGTACATGGCGTGGCCGATACGCTCCAACATGTTGAGAAACAGCGCGTTTTTTTTCGGGGGCTTGCTTTCGCTATCCTGTTCGACCGCATCCCGCACCGCTGGCAAAAGTATCTTGGCCGCCTCGCTTTCCCCGCTGATCACGACCTCGGCACCGCGCCTTTGATGTGCATAGACAAGACGTTCTATAATCCACGCCCCTGCCGTATCGAGGCTTGTCACCCCGGAAAGATCCATCCGGACATGCTGCGGCTCATCCTGCGCTTCCAGCTTACGCATACGCGCGTCGACCCGAGCCACGGTGCGCGTGTTCCACGCGCCTCTAAGGCGGCATGAGAGCACGCCATCTTCGATGCCTGTCTCCAGGTGAGGTTCCTCACTCTGGCCGCTCGGGCGCCCCGCGTCGCTTGCGTCGTCAACGGAATTGGTCAACATGGCACCATCATTAGTTCGGAGCAGGTCCAAAGGGAACCGCTTGCCGGCTCACACAGCCTCCATATAAGGCATGTTCCTCTGATAATTCAGATTTTTGCGAGAAGAAGGGCGGAAATGACACGCGAATTGGCCACAGGCACCGAGAGCTTTCCCATAGCTGGCGTTTTCACGATCTCCAGAGGCTCGCGAACGGAGGCGCGAGTCGTCACCTGCACGGTGAGCGAAAACGGTGTCCGTGGGCAGGGAGAATGTGTGCCCTACCCCCGTTATGGCGAGTCCGAGGAGAGCGTGATCAGCCAGATTGAAGCGATGCGAGAGGACATCGTCAACGGTATCAGCCGCGCTGATCTCGCCAAATCCATGCCGGCCGGAGCGGCGCGCAATGCCGTCGACTGCGCACTGTGGGATCTGGAAGCGAAACTCTCCGGTCGGCGCGTTTCCGTAACTGCGTGCACCATCCCCCCGCGCCCCCTTCAAACCGCCTACACGATTTCTCTCGCTGAGCCTGAGGAAATGGCCGCCCAGGCGCGCGCACATGCAACCCGTCCGCTTTTGAAAGTGAAACTGGGCGGAGAAAACGACGCGGCGCGCATTCATGCGGTGGCAGGCGCGGCCCCCGACAGCCGCCTTATCGTGGATGCGAATGAAGGCTGGACGGAAAAGAATATCCGCGAGAACATTCTGGCGGCGGCGGAATTCCACGTTGCTCTGATTGAACAGCCCCTGCCCGCCGGCAAGGATGAGCTCCTGCGCGAAATCCCGCATCCTGTGCCGATCTGCGCGGACGAAAGCGTGCACACCGCCGAAAGCCTCCCCGACCTTGCGGGGCTTTATGACTTCGTCAACATCAAACTGGACAAGACGGGCGGCCTGACCGCAGCGCTGGAATTGCGAGACCGCGCACGTGAAATGGGCTTCGGCGTGATGGTGGGATGCATGGTCGGGACGTCGCTCGCCATGGCGCCCGCTGTATTGCTTGCCCAGGGCGCCGATTACGTGGATCTGGACGGGCCACTGCTTCTGGCCAAGGATCGCCCTCATGGGCTCTCCTATTCCGGTTCGCTGGTCTCACCGCCCTCACCGCAGCTCTGGGGGTAAATGCCTTCCGGGTATCGAACGTGCTCAGGCGGCTTTGATCCGATTTCTTTGAAATGCAGTCACCACCCCCTTTTCCCGGACCTCGGCGACCGCAGGGTTCGCACCGAGAACCTGTGCCCAGGTGATGATTTCAAAGCGCCCGTCGAAATGCTCGACAAGGGCCGTGCAGCTTTCCACCCAGTCGCCCGTGTTCATGTAGGTGACCCCGCCGATATCCTCCATCGCAGCATGGTGGATATGACCGCAGATAACACCGTCAACTTCGGAACGCTGGGCTTCCTGCGCAAGCACGTCCTGGAAGGAGCTAATGAATTTGACCGCCTTCTTGACCTTGATCTTCGCCCATGAGGAGAAGGACCAGTAAGGTCGTCCCAGCACACGCCGCACGCGCCCGATCACGCGGTTGACGACAATGGCCAGATCGTACGCCTTGTCGCCGAGATAGGCGAGCCAGCGTACGTTGTGCACGACCTGATCAAACTGGTCACCGTGAATGACGAGGAACTTTCGCCCGTCGACCGTCTCATGAACCACCCGGTCAGCCACGACGATTCCACCAAAATGGATCCCTTGAAACGAGCGAAGAAACTCGTCGTGGTTCCCGGCGATATATGTGATCTCGGCACCCTTGCGCGCTTTGCGTAAAAGCTTCTGCACCACGTCGTTATGTGCCGCCGGCCAGTGCCATGATCGCCTGAGGCGCCAACCATCGACGATGTCACCGACCAGATAGATCTTGTCTGCATCGTGATAGCGCAGAAAATCGATCAGAAACTCGGCCTTTGCCGGTTTCGAGCCGAGGTGAACGTCTGAAATGAAGAGTGCGCGAAATCTGCGGTGTTCAGCGCCGGTCATTGTCCCGCCTGAGCCTTGTTAAGTCGCGCATTCTATGGCCCGATTCATGTCACAGACATATGACGACTACCGTTTCAATACGGAAAATCGGCTCCAGCAGACCGCAAAATATCCGGTCGCGGCATGATTCCAGCGCATGAAACTGCTTCGCGACATTCAACGCTGGAAAAAGCCTCTGCGAGCGCCTAAGCACAGGAGATGAATCAGGCCGTGCGAGCGTCGGAGCCTTTTCACAGAATTGCGCGACGCTTGGATGCAATGCCGCAAGCCAAACGGCCACGCCGCCAGAGCCATAATGTGGAGCAGCCAATGTCGTCCGACAACAAGAAGCCGCAGCGATCAGAATTCGACGAAGCTGCGCTCTTCTTTCACCGTCACCCAACCCCCGGCAAGCTGGAAATCCAAGCAACCAAGCCTTTGGGCAACCAGCGCGATCTGGCATTGGCGTATTCACCCGGTGTCGCCGCCCCCTGCATGGCCATCCATGATGATCCGAAGTGCGCTGCCGATTATACGGCCCGTGCAAACCTCGTGGCCGTGGTCTCGAACGGTTCGGCAGTGCTGGGGCTCGGCAATATCGGTCCACTTGCATCCAAGCCGGTGATGGAGGGAAAGGCCGTCCTTTTCAAGAAATTCGCCGGCATCGACGTATTCGACATCGAGATCGATGCGCCTGAAATCGATCGCATGGTGGAAACCGTCGCTGCCCTCGAACCCACCTTCGGCGGCATCAACCTGGAAGATATCAAAGCGCCTGAATGCTTCGAGGTAGAGGAGCAGTTGAAGGCGCGCATGGGCATCCCCGTGTTCCACGACGATCAACATGGCACTGCAATCATCGTCGCCGCCGCCGTTCTGAACGGTCTCGAACTGGCAGGCAAGGACATAGCTTCGGCCAAGATCGTTTCGTCTGGTGCGGGAGCTGCTGCGCTCGCCTGCCTCAATCTGCTTGTTTCGCTCGGCGCAAAAACCGACAACATCTGGCTGACAGACCGGCACGGTGTTGTCTACGAAGGCCGCAAGGAGGAGATGGATCGCTGGAAAGCGCCCTATGTGAAGGACACTAAGGCCCGCAAGCTGGCCGAAGTGATTGGTGGTGCGGATGTTTTCCTCGGGCTTTCGGCAGCCGGTGTTTTGAAGCCGGAAATGTTGGCGAACATGGCCGAAAAGCCGCTGATACTTGCGCTCGCCAATCCCGTGCCCGAAATCATGCCGGACGTGGCGCGCGAAGCACGGCCCGACGCCATGATCTGCACCGGGCGCTCGGATTTCCCAAACCAGGTGAACAACGTTTTGTGCTTCCCCTACATCTTCAGAGGAGCACTCGATGTCGGGGCGACCGCCATCAACGAGGAAATGAAACGTGCCGCTGTGAAGGCAATCGCCGGCCTGGCTCGCGAAGAACCCTCTGATGTCGCGGCGCGTGCCTATTCCGCTGAGACACCGATCTTCGGTCCGGATTTCCTTATCCCTTCACCCTTCGACCCACGTCTCATCCTGCGCATCGCTCCGGCTGTTGCAAAAGCGGCTATGAAGAGCGGCGTTGCCGCACGCCCCATTGAGGACATGGACCAGTACCTTGATCGGCTGAACCGTTTCGTGTTCCGCTCGGGTCTGGTGATGAAACCTGTCTTCTCCGCGGCCAAGGGCGCGGGAACCAAGCGCGTGATCTACGCCGATGGAGAAGATGAGCGCGTGCTGCGCGCTGCCCAGGTTGTGATTGAGGAAGGCATTGCAGAGCCCATCATCATCGGCCGCCCGCACGTGGTGGAAACACGACTGAAGCGTTATGGCCTGCGTATTCGACCTGGCGAGGACTTCGCCATCATCAACCCGGAAGATGACCCGCGCTATCGCGACTATGTGGATCTGCTGGTGCAACTGGCCGGCCGACGCGGTGTGACGCCCGAAGCGGCCAGAACACTGGTTCGCACCAACACAACGGTCATTGCCGCCATCGCCATGATGCGCGATGAAGCCGACGCCATGATTTGCGGCCTCGAAGGGCGCTTTGAAAAGCATCTGCGCTATGTCGACATGATCATCGGCAAACGCGAAGGGGTGTGCGATCTCTCCACCCTTTCCATGTTGATCTCGCAGTTTGGCGTGACATTCTTCACCGACACCTACGTCACGCTATGCCCCACGGCTTCCGAGATCGTGGAAACCACCATTCTGGCAGCCGAAGAAATCCGGCGGTTTGGTATCGAACCCAAGGCGGCGCTGCTGTCGCACTCCAATTTTGGCTCACGCGATTCTGAGAGCTCGATCAAGATGCGCGAAGCCGCATTGACGCTGAAGCGCATCGCGCCGGATCTTGTGTCCGATGGTGAGATGCACGGCGATTCCGCGCTCTCTGAGGTACTGCGCCAGCGCGTCTACCCACAGGCATCGCTCACCGGAGAGGCCAACCTTCTCGTCTTCCCCACCCTCGACGCAGCCAACATCACGCTGACCACATTGAAGATTATGACAGATGCGCTGCATGTCGGCCCAATTCTCCTTGGAACGGCCATGCCTGCACATATTCTGACACCTTCGGTGACCTCACGCGGCGTCGTGAACATGACTGCTCTCGCAGCCGTGGAGGCCCTGCAAAAAAGCAAGGCGGTCATGACCGGCTGACTGCCAGTCGGGTCGGAGAATGAATAGAATGCGAGCCGGTGAAAAACTGTTGTCTCTAACCCTAGCTTAACCTGGTTGCCTTAACTTCGCCGTTCAACCGGCGATGTATACCGAAGTGCGATGCGATCTGCTCGCGCGTCAGCCGGAAAGTGCAGGCGGGGCACAAAATGCGTCTGGTTGGAAAACACCTGTTGCGATTGATTTTGCTGGCTTTTACAGCCATGCCAATCGTTGCAATCACAGTTTTGCCTTCCCAAGCAACATCGCGCATCTGCAAAACACTCGAGGCGCAACTCGCGGCATTGCCGTCGGGCCCATCCAAAAAAAGCCGGAACTACGCTGGCGCCATAGCAAAGCAGCAGCAGCAACTCGGCATCGTGCGGGCGCGCATGAAGCAGGCAAGGTGTGGCTTCGGTATTTTTGGCAACCGGATTCCTGAATGTGCGCAGCTAAGAAAATCTGCCGCAAGCATGGAGAACAACCTCGCGAAACTGCGCCGGCAGCAAGGCCGCATCGGTGGCGGCTCTCAGGCGCAACGCTCGCGAATTCAGGCAAGGCTGAGGGCCAACAATTGCCACGATAAGGGCGCCGCACAAGCGCGCAAGAGCACCAGAGAAACAGCAAAGAAAAGCGCGACGTCAGCGCCCCGCAAGCGGCATCGTCCCAGCACGGTTTTTCAAACCATGTGCGTGCGGACGTGCGACGGGTATTATTTCCCAATCTCCTTTTCCGTATCCAAGGACAAATTTTCCAGGGACGAAAAGACCTGTATGGCGCGGTGTCCAGGAGCGGAGGTGGCGCTCTATGCACATGACGTTTTGAACGAGGAGGCCGAAGACATGGTTTCGACGGTGGATGGCACCCCGTATCGTGAGCTTCCAAAAGCGTTCAGCTACCGTCGCACAGGCGTATCCCGCGAAACCTGCAGTTGCCGAAAGGACAGACGTTTCACCATCTTGGCAGGGGAAAAAGCAGTAGACGCGCGAGCTTTCTCAGACGAGGAGACCACGAACGCGCCGGAGCCCCAATTGATCGCAAACGAAAAGACCTCCGACACGACCCCAAGCTTTTATGTGGCAGTGCCTCCGAAACAGGAAGTCGAACAAAGTGAAATCCCGGAACCGGTACTGAACAAGACCGTCCCTCCAGCCCGCTCATTCGACGATGAAGCAGCCCAGCGACGTGTCAGGATAGTCGGGCCAGCGTTTCTTCCCGACCCAAAAGAGGCAATAGACCTGCGAGCTCCGGACCCTGCTCCCGCCCCGTGAGGGCGATACGCAACGGCATGAAGAGGCTGCGCCCCTTACGGCCGGTTTCCGCTTTGACGGCCCCAGTCCAGGCGCGCCAGGTATCCGCGTCCCACGGCTCCTCAGGCAAATGTTTTGCGGCAGCCCGAACGAAATCACGGTCCTCTGTCGATAGATCCGCATCCTTGGCCGGGCGTTTCTTTACGATCCGCCACCAGTCTTCTGCTTCGGAAACTGTTTCTAGATTGCCGCGCACGGCGATCCAGAATGCCTCGGCATCGTCCCCGGCGATGCCCAACAGCGACAGGCGATCCGCGACCTCGCCGAATGGCAACGTCTGAATGAGGTGTCGGCTGAGGCCCGATAGTTCGGCGGGGTCGAATTTCGCCGCCGACCGGGACGTTGACGTCGGCTCGAAAAGCGTGGCCAGCTCTTCCATTGAGGAGGCCGCGGTCACGTTCTCTGAGGTGCCGATTAGCACGGCAA
Organism: Nitratireductor sp. B36; assembly: GCF_020833685.1. GTDB lineage: Bacteria > Pseudomonadota > Alphaproteobacteria > Rhizobiales > Rhizobiaceae > Nitratireductor. Next base: position 999,083 of record NZ_JACKZY010000002.1, on the reverse strand, counting down.
GCGAAGCGACCGCCATGGGTTCTATTCCGGCATCGCGCAGGCTGGCGACGGAAAGGGAACCTGTACGTTTTGACAGTCCCTCACCCGAAACGGTTGTCAACAGATTGTGGTGTCCAAAAGCCGGCGGTTCCGCTGAAAGCGCCCTAAACAACGCAATCTGCGCGCCCGTGTTTGTCACATGGTCGTCGCCGCGGATGATATGCGTGACGCCAAGATCAATATCATCGACCACCGAGGGCAGCGTGTAGAGATAAGTGCCATCGGCGCGGATCAGAACCGGATCCGACATGGAAGCGAGATCCACCGTCTGGGGACCACGCACCACGTCGTCCCACTGGACTTCCGTGCGTTCGGTCGTAAAGGGATCACCCTGATAATTGGGCAGGAGAAAGCGCCAGTGGGGCTTGCGGCCCTCAGCCTCCAGCGCGGCCCTTTCCTCATCCGTCAGCTTCAACGCCTCGCGGCCGTAAACGGGTGGCAGACGGCGTGACAGGCGGATCTTGCGCCGACGCTCCAGTTCCTCCGGCGTCTCGTAGCAAGGATAGAGAAGCCCTGCGGCCTTGAGCTTTTCCACCGCCGCGTCGTAGAGGCTGAACCTCTGCGACTGCGCGACGGTCAAATCCGGTTTGATGCCGAGCCATTCAAGATCGCGGGAGATGCCATCGGCATACTCCTTGCGCGAGCGCTCAACATCCGTGTCGTCGAAACGCAGAATGAAGCGCCCGCCCTTTTTCTTTGCGTAGAGCCAGTTGAAGAGCGCGGTGCGCGTGTTGCCGATATGGATATGGCCGGTCGGAGACGGCGCGAAACGAACGGTGACTGTCATGGGTGCGGGCCTATCCAAAAGCGCTGCAATTGGCAAGGAGAACCGGCTATGCAGCTAGCTGACGGGCAGCGAGGCCACGGGATACAAACAGAAGCATCACGCAGGCTGCAAGACAATAAATCCCCATTATCCCGATTTGAAACGGATAGCTGACGCCGCGATCAATCAGGAATCCGGTAATGCCCGGACCCATGGCTGTTGCAAAGACCATGATGGCGACGGTGAGCGCACGGATGGAGCCCAGATGCCTGATGCCGTAGACCTCCGGCCACAACGCTCCAAAAAGAGTGGATGAGAAACCATAGGAAACGCCCATCAGGCCCATAAAAACAAACGCGCTCCACTGGGCATTGCTGGCCGCGAGTATGAGACAGGCCGAGCCGAGAGGGATCAAGAAACCGGGAAGAAGTGAAACCGCTGAAAACCGATCGATCAACTGTCCGGAAATCAGCGCGAATACAACCGTCATCGAGGCCATGAAGGTGAAGGAAGAGGCAAACACCTCCAGCGACCAGCCACGCAATTCCACCAGATAGATTTGATGAAAGAAGATCGTGGTGCCGATAAAGCCCGGCGCCATCACACCGAGCAGAAGCAGGTAGAACACGGGATCGCGCAGGACCTCGCTGCGCGTCCAGTCACGGGCGGTGCTGCGGCGTTCCGTTGGATCGCTGGCGCGCGGCGCCCGCTCAACGGCGATCAAGCCGGAAATGACCGGCAAGGCAAACAGCAGAAGCAGGGCGGCGGCGATGAACCAGCTGTTGCGCCAGCCGACGAGAGCAGCTACCGCAACGAAGGCCAGTGGCAGAATTGCCTCGCCCACATTGTGGCCGAGGGTCGCCACAGACACCGCGCGCCCGCGCTGCGCAGAAAACCAGCGCCCCATCGCCGTCAGTGAATTGTGCGTCATCATCCCCTGCCCGAACAGGCGCAGCATGTAAATCGTCACCACCAGTACGAGCAACGAATGCGATAGCGCCATGGAGATGCAGGCCAGCGCCAGCAGAGGAATGATGATGAAGGTGACCTTGCGCGCCGAATAGCGGTCCACGATCTGTCCCAGCCGTGGAAGGGTGAATGCACTGGCCAGTGTGGCCACCATGTAGAGCGTGCCGAACGTGCCGTGGGAAAGGCCATATTCCGCGCGGATCTCACCTGCAGAAAGCGAAATGAAGAATGTCTGCCCGAAAGATGAAAACAACGTGAGAAGAAATCCGCCCGCAAGCCAGCGCGCGTTCTCGCGAAGAAAATTCAGATAAGACATGAAAAGCTCTGATGTTTGGCCGAATGGCCGTGGACTCCCCGCGGACGCGGTTTGGTGCATCCTAGCCCGCCAACACGATTGCGCAATGGGCCAGTCCCGACAAGGCCCCTTGCAAAACGCATAAGAATCGACTTATGTTTTTGGCATGACAGAAGCGGAAATCTTCAAAGCACTTGCCGATCCGACGCGCCGGCAGATCCTGGAACGGTTGAGCAGCGGCGAGCGCAACGCGACGGAATTGCGCGAAGGGTTGGCCATATCCCAGCCGGCAGTGTCGCAGCATCTCGCTGTGTTGCGTGCGGCAGGACTGATTGAAGAGCAAAAACTGGGCCGGCAGATGCGCTACCGCATCAGGGCCGGTGGAATGGAGCCTGCGGTGAGCTGGCTGACACGATATCGCGCCTTCTGGCCAGAAAGGGTCGAGAAGCTCCAAACACTGCTCAGGGAGATGGACCAATGAGCGAAGCCAAAGACGAAAAAGAACATGAAACCATTGTCTTGGAATATCTTCTGGAATCGTCTCCCGAGAAGGTCTGGCGTGCGCTCACCATTGCCGAGCTGGCTGAAAGCTGGCTTGGTAAACCGGACGGAAGCACAGGCATGCCGGAATACGAAATGCTCGACACGGTACCGTTTTCCAGAGTGCGCTACACCTTGCACGACATCGAGACGGACACACCGCAGACCCTCGTGACTTTTGAGATCGGCGCAGCGCCTGGCGGCAAGACCTGGTTCCGACTGACGCACAGCCCGCGCGCCCTACCCCGCATGGCTGCGAACGGCAATTGGAGGCCCACGGCGCTCGCTGCCTAAGGCCCATACCAAACGACATTGATGACAAGGAGATCGCGCATGCGCGACACGATGGCGCTCGTCCCCATGGTTGTGGAGCAATCACCCCGAGGTGAACGCTCCTTCGACATCTATTCGAGGCTCCTGCGGGAGCGGATCATCTTTCTGAACGGCGAGGTGAATGACGATTCGGCGGCGCTCATCTGCGCGCAGCTTCTCTATCTGGAATCGGAGAACCCGGAACGGGAAATCTCCTTCTACATCAACTCGCCGGGCGGCGTCGTCTCGAGCGGGTTTGCCATCTATGACACGATGAATTTCATCAACAGCCCCGTGGCGACCGTCTGCATGGGGACGGCCGGTTCCATGGGATCGTTTCTGCTGATGGCGGGCGCGCCTGGCCGGCGTGCGGCCCTTGCCAATGCCAGCATCGTCCTACACCAGCCTTCCGGCGGATTTCGTGGCCAGGCATCCGACGTGCAGCGCCACGCAGAAGATATTTTGAAGCTGAAGCGCAGGCTGATCCGGCTCTATGCAGAACATTGCGGGCGCGCGGAAGAGGAGGTGGAGCGAACGCTCGACCGAGACTTCTTTATGACAGCGCAGGAAGCCTGTGCCTGGGGCTTGGTCGACCGGGTCTATTCAACCCGAAAGGACCTGGAGGCCCGGACGGGAAAACAGCAAGAAAAAATCAAAGAAAATCCTGAAAAAACAGAAACTTAGGATCGATCCCTGAATCTGTTCGTGATCGGGTAACGACGGTCCCGCCCGAAATTCTTCTTGGTAATCTTCACACCGGGTGCAGCCTGCCGACGCTTGTATTCGGCAATGTAGAGGAGATGCTCGACCCTATGGACCGTTTCGCGATCGTGCCCGCGCGCGACGATCGCGTCGACACTCATTTCCCCTTCGACGAGACATTCCAGAATATCGTCGAGCACTGGATAGGGCGGCAGGGAATCCTGATCCGTCTGATCCGGACGCAGCTCGGCAGACGGCGCCTTGTCGATGATGTTTTGCGGAATGACCTCTCCCGAAGGCCCCAGCGCGCCAGGCGGAACGGTCGTGTTGCGCCAGGCCGACAGGGCATAGACCTGCATCTTGTACACATCCTTGATAGGATTGAAGCCGCCATTCATATCGCCGTAGAGCGTGGCGTAACCGACGGACATTTCCGACTTGTTGCCCGTGGTGACAACCATGGAGCCGAACTTGTTCGAGACAGCCATGAGGATGGTGCCGCGGGTGCGGCTTTGCAGGTTTTCCTCCGTCACCCCTTCCTTGGTGCCTTCAAAAAGCTGGCCGAGAGCGTTCGAGAACCCTTCGACCGGTTCGAAGATCGGAACGATGTCGTAACGGCAACCCAGCGCCCGCGCGCAGTCTTCCGCATCCTTGAGCGAATCCTTGGAGGTGTAGTGGTATGGCATCATGATGCAGCGAACCCGCTCCTCCCCCAAAGCATCCACTGCCAGCGCAGCACAGATGGCAGAATCGATGCCGCCCGATAGGCCAAGAACCACATTCTTGAAGCCGTTCTTGTTCACATAGTCGCGCAGGCCCAGCATGCAGGCACGATAATCGGCTTCTTCCTTCTCCGGGATCTTCGACATGGGACCGTCATCGCAGCGCCACCCCTCTCCCTCGCGCTTCCAGGTCGATATCGAGACGACTTCCTCGAACTGGCTCATTTGAAAGGCAAGGGATTTGTCGGCCTGGATGGCAAAGGATGCGCCGTCGAAGACAAGTTCATCCTGCCCGCCGAGCTGATTGGCATACAGGATCGGCAGACCGCTCTCTATCACCTGGCGAATGACCACCTGATGGCGCACTTCGACCTTGCCGCGATAATAAGGCGAGCCGTTCGGCACCAGAAGCATCTCGGCCCCCGATTCGGCCAGCGTCTCGCAAACGCCGAGTTCCCCCCAAATGTCCTCGCAGACGGGGATGCCGATGCGAACACCACGGAAGTTGACAGGCCCCGGCATATGCGGTCCCGGCTGGAAAACACGCTTCTCGTCGAATTCTCCGTAATTGGGAAGATCAAGCTTGAAGCGTTCGGCGATCACCTCACCACCATCGAGGACCATCACCGCATTGTGCAGCCCGCTCTCACGTTTGAGCGGCACCCCGATGATGACACCCGGCCCCTCATCCTTGGTGTCTTCGGCAAGCTCGCGGACAGCCCTCTCGCACGCGTCGACGAAGGCCGGTTTGAGGACCAGATCTTCCGGCGGATAACCGGCGATGAACAGCTCCGTGAACAGAACGAGATCGGCACCATGGCGCGCGGCCTCTGCCCTGGCCTCGCGCGCTTTTGCCAGATTTCCCGTGACATCCCCCACAACCGGATTGAGCTGAGCGGTGGCGATGCGCAGAATGTCGGAAGGGGCAGATTGGGGTACCATGACGTTCCTGTTCGATATGTCTGAGGAAGCGAAGTGCCTTAAGCGTGTAGCCTTTGCACCCCCCGCTGGCAACACTGCCGCACTGGTCAGACACCCACGCCAAGCCCCTCCTCGCTGCGGTCCAGAATGAGCGGGATGATCAGATCTTCCTCATCGTCCAGGTGCCGAAGAAGCATGCCAAGCAGCGCCTCATTCTCGCGTGCATAGGCATCCGCAGCGAAGCGCTCGCGCGCATTGTTAGTCTGCAGCGCCTGCAGGAAGGCTGTACCCGCCTGTGCATTGCGCTCCAAGGCGTCATGGATCACATGATGATCACTGTGGAGCAGATCAAATCCGCGCTTCATGCGCGGCTCGGCTTTCGCGAAAACCGGGAAATAGTGCATATCCTCTATCTGATGATGCCCGTGGAGTTGCTGCAGGAAGAAACGCAGGCGCGGCGCAAACCAGCCAGCAAAATCGCGCGGTGCAAGCCTCTCTTCCCGGTAGTCGACCATTCCCGTCTTCAGCATGTCCCCCAACTCGCGGAACATGTCGTGTCGCTGCAGCCAGAACCGGGCCATTTCACCGAGATTGGGATGCCCATGCCAGACCTCGCGCGGATATTTCTCCACGAGATAAAGCAGGTCTGCCGGGAGGCCGACACGTGTCTCGAGTTTGAGGGCGTCCGAAATGTCAGTCATTCCTGCTCACGTTCCTCCGCGACAATGACACCAGGGCTGCCGCGCTGATACTGAGGCAACCCATCCGCGATATCATAGAAATCGCCCTTGTCCGCCACGAAAATATGGCTTTCGGCGGTGAGCCCGGACGGCAGGTCGAACGCACCGGCCAGTATTGAGATCTTATCCGCGCCAAGCCGTCTCCAGAACAAGGCTGAGCCGCATGTCTTGCAAAATCCACGTCGCGCAAAATCGGACGCCGCATACCAGGTGAGTTGATCCTCGCCTTCGAGCATCACGTTCGAGACGTCGACATCCGTCGCCGCATAGTAAAGCCCCGTCTGCTTGCGGCACTGCGAACAATGGCAATAGACCACACCACGCAATGAGCCCTTGGTGCGAAAACGGACCGCACCGCACAGGCACGATCCGCTGCATTCGTTTGTCATGGTTCTCTCCCAACGCGACCAAGTCGTATGGAGACCATGTTTATCAGTGGCACGCCCCAAGCGACATCAACTATCGCTGAAGCTATGGCTCAATCCGTTTCAGCCGTTGGCGACCTTGCCTGCCGGCAATGACTCTCGGTCTTTCTTCAAGAGCTCCGCCACCAGGAAAGACAGTTCCAGCGCCTGATCGGCATTGAGACGCGGGTCACAATGCGTGTGGTATCGATCCTGCAGTTCCTCGTCGCGGATGGCGCGCGCGCCGCCCGTGCACTCGGTAACGTTTTTGCCGGTCATCTCCACATGCAAGCCGCCCGGGTGCGAGCCCTCGGCGCGGTGCACCTCGAAGAAGGTCTGGACCTCCTTGAGAATGCGGTCGAAGGGTCGCGTCTTGTAGCCGGCGGCAGTGACGGTGTTGCCGTGCATAGGATCGCAGGACCACACGACCTTGCGGCCTTCCTTTTCCACCGCCCGAATGAGCTTCGGCAGATGGTCTGCGACCTTGTCCGCGCCGAAACGTGCGATCAGGGTCAGGCGGCCGGGCTCATTTTCCGGGTTGAGAATATCAATCAGTTCGAGCAGGCCGTCCGGCGATAGCGAGGGACCGCATTTCAGCCCAAGCGGATTCTTGATGCCACGGCAGTATTCCACATGAGCATGATCGGGCTGGCGCGTGCGATCACCGATCCAGATCATGTGACCGGATGTGGCGTACCAGTCGCCGGAGGTGGAATCGACGCGCGTCAATGCCTCCTCATACCCAAGAAGCAGGCCCTCATGGCTGGTGTAGAAATCCGTCTCGCGCAGTGCATGGGTGCTTTCACCCGTGATGCCAATGGCACGCATGAAGTCGACCGCCTCGGAAATGCGATTGGCGAGTTCCTGATAGCGCTCGGCCTGCGGGCTGTCGGACAGAAAGCCCAGCATCCACTTGTGAACGTTCTCCAGATTGGCAAACCCGCCCTGGGCAAAAGCGCGCAGAAGATTGAGTGTCGCGGCTGACTGCCGATAGACCATCTCCTGACGCGCAGGGTCGGGAATGCGCGAGGCTTCGTCGAATTCGATGCCGTTGATGATGTCACCGCGGTAGCTCGGCAGCACCACATCGCCCTTGGTCTCGTTGTCGGAGGAACGCGGCTTGGCAAACTGGCCCGCAATGCGCCCCACCTTCACAACGGGCTGCGATCCCGCATAGGTCAGGACAACGGCCATCTGCAGGAAGGCACGGAAGAAATCGCGGATGTTGTCAGCGCCGTGCTCGGCAAAGCTTTCGGCGCAATCGCCCCCCTGAAGCAGGAATCCGTTGCCTTCGGCGACAGCAGCGAGCTGCTTCTTCAGCTTGCGCGCCTCGCCTGCAAAAACGAGCGGCGGATACGTGGCCATGCGCGCCTCGACCTCGGCCAGGGCCTCAGCGTCCGGATAGGCCGGAACCTGCTGGATTGGCTTGTTTCTCCACGAATTCGGCGACCACTTCGTCATCTTGCTTACTCGACAGTTGCTACAGGATCATGCCCTCTATCCGCTGAAATCTCCAAGACGGATACTGGAAGGCCGCTTCTTAACCAAAGGAAGCGCCTGATACTAGCCCGCAATTGTGGCATGAAGGGAACACTAACGCACGAAAGATGCAAAATCAGGAGTTATCTGCATTAAAAGTGCATCGAAAAAAGCCTGCTCCTCGGCCTCAAGCGTCACGGCGCGCGGATAAGTTGGCCTCTTGCGATCCGCAAGGATAGCAGCATCAAAGCCGTCGGTCTCATGAATGAAACGCTCGACCCCGGCACGGCCATGTTCACGCAGGAAGCCCTGAAGCACTGCATCGAGATAGGACTGGATGATCTCCAGACGCCCCTTCCCTTCGCAAACCGATGCTTCATATACATAAAGCGGGAAATCCGACGGCACCCCTCCGGTCAGCTCAAGATCGTCCGGCGCAATCAAGACGCGCTTGTAACGCTCTTCACGAATATCGACTGCGGCAAGGTTCTCAGCCCGATCCAGGACCAGCAGGCCGTCGATGACGGCCCCCGCTTCACGGCGCACGCTCAGAAGGGCTCGGTTGCTTGCCTCATCGCGACGCACCCAGTGGCGCCGCCAGCCCTTCAGGCGAGCAGGCAGCGCATCCACAATCTCGGTGCGATGGGTATCGCGGTTGACGAGCGACCCATAGCCAAAATACCCGACAAGAGCACCCGATGTCGCGCCCTCCCCCATATCAGTCGACCCGCTGCCCTTTTTCGACACGGTAGGTCGGTTGATACATCGTGACCAGTTCTTCGGCCGCCGATGGGTGCACTGCCATGGTTCGATCAAAATCGTCTTTGGTGAGCCGCGCCTTGAGGGCGATACCCAACACCTGCGCCATCTCGCCGGCATCCGGCCCAAGAACGTGCGCACCGAGCACCCGCCGGCTGTCGCCATCCACAACCAGCTTCATCAGCATTTTCTCCTGACGGCCGGAAAGCGTGTGCCGCATGGGGCGGAAGCTCGCACGATAGACTTCCAGTCGGTCGAAACGTTGCGCTGCCTCGTCCTCGGAAAGCCCGACCGTACCAATCTCCGGCTGGGAAAACACGGCGGTGGCGATCGTGTCATGGTCGACCTCGGTCGGATTGCCCTTATACTCGGTCTCGATGAAGCACATCGCCTCATGGATCGCGACCGGTGTCAGCTGTACCCGATTGGTGACATCGCCCAGCGCCCAGATATTGTCGACATTGGTGCGTGAATACGCATCAACGATGATCTCACCGGTCTTGCCCGTTTCAACGCCGGCCGCCTCAAGTCCCAGCCCTTCAGTATTGGGAATTCGGCCAATGGCAAGCATCACCTGGCCCGCCCGCAGCACTTCACCCGATTTCAGGCGAACATCCAATTCACCATCGGCGCGCTTTTCGACCTGGGTAAGGACATCCTGGCAGATGATGCGGATCCCCTTGGCTTCCATGGTAGCATGAAGCTCACGCCGCAAATCGAGATCAAAGCGCGACAGGATTTCCTTACCGCGATAGACCAGCGTCGTGTCGACACCCAGGCCGTGGAAAATGTTTGCAAACTCGACAGCGATATAACCACCACCTTCAATCACAATGCTCGAAGGCAGTTCAGGAAGATCAAATGCCTCATTGGAAGAGATACAGAGCTCCTGACCGGGCAATGCGACATGTGGATTGGGGCGACCGCCAACGGCGATGATGATCTTGTCAGCAGTTACGCGCTTTCCTCCGACATCGAGCGTGTGCCGATCCACCAGCATTGCACGCGCCTCGAAAATGTCGGCGCCGGCATTCTCAAGTCCCTTGCGATAGAGACCTTCGAGCCGAGTGATCTCCTGGTCCTTGTTGGCGACGAGCGTTTTCCAGTCAAACGTGGGTTTGGGCACCGACCAGCCATACCCGGCTGCATCCTCGAAATGCTCAGGAAACTGAGAGGCATAGACATAGAGCTTTTTGGGTACGCAGCCGCGAATGACACAGGTGCCGCCAAAGCGGTATTCTTCAGCAATCGCAACGCGCTTCCCCAGCCCCGCGGCCACGCGTGCGGCGCGCACACCGCCCGAACCGCCGCCAATCACAAATAGATCGTAGTCGAAATCGCTCATCGTCTATTTCTCGCCCCTTGAATAACTAGAATAACCGGCGTTCACCGGGCTGGCGCCGTTTGGCACCCCTGCGACCGCCTCATTGCAGAACTCACTTAGAAACGCCCATAGAAGAATAAAAGCCCGGCACGAAGACCGGGCTCTAACTGTTTCGTGATCGAAAGCTTATTGAGCCTTCGTTCCCTCTTCAGAAGCCTCTCCGTTTCCCGTCGCCTTGGTCGCGGCCTGTATCTGCTGGCCCACCATCTGAGCGAGATCGCGGGCAATGCCACGCCGCCAGATTTCACCGGCCTTCAGCACCTCGCGGGTCACGATCGGGCCATCCTCTATCAGCTTGATCCCGGTCGGTGACGAGTAGAACTGCGCGATTTCGGTAAGCTCCTGCTCCGAGAAGACACGGGCATAAGCCTGTGCCGCCTCGCGCTCCAGATCGACCCGACGGCTCGCCAGTTCAATGGCCTTCTCGTCGACCGTGGCATTGATCAATGCAACCATGTCCGGGTTTTTGCGAATGAGCTCTGATTTCAGAGCCGCTGCCGCCTGGGGCAAAACGCCATCAAAATCATCAGTGGCGTTGATCGCATCAATCGCGGAGCGTGCCGCTGCAAGATGCGAAGCGGAAATCTCCTGCGCGCCGGCAGGGGTGAAAGCGAACGTCATCGCCAAGGCTGCAGAAGCTGCAACAAGGCGGATGCGGGTTGCCAGGTTCATATGTTTCTCACTCCATTCTTGTTCATGCGGCCCGGAGGGTTCGCACCTCGCCATCACCAGCCACGAAAGCGGTGTCCGCAAGGTCGAGGAACAGGCCGTGTTCTACAACACCCGGTATGGCGTTCAAAGCGCTTGCCAATGCTCTTGGATCGGGAATGCGGCCAAAAGATGCATCAACGATGAGATGCCCGCCATCGGTAACAAACGATGATCCGTCCCTTTCCCGAACTTCCAGGCTTCCTTCGAGTCCGAGCGCACGCGCGGCTTCACCGATGGCCCGAACCGTAGCGCCTCGCCCAAAGGCATTGACCTCAATCGGCAATGGAAAACGACCGAGCGTTTCAACGATTTTCGACTTGTCGGCAATGACGATCATCCGTTTGGAGGCCGCCGCGACGATCTTTTCGCGCAGCAGCGCGCCTCCGCCCCCCTTGATCAAACCAAGCTGCGGGCCGATTTCATCGGCACCGTCCACAGTCAGGTCCAGTTCGGGTGTTTCTTCGAGTGTGGTGAGCGCTACACCCAGTTCGCTGCACAGCGTGGCCGTGCGTTCCGAAGTAGGCACACCAATCACGGTCAGGCCACCAGCCACCCGTTGAGCCAACAGGCGGACAAACTCCTCTGCGGTGGACCCTGTTCCGATGCCCAGTCGCATCCCGTCTTCAACGTGATCAAGCGCGGCCCGAGCAGCCTCGATCTTCAATTCCCGCATATCCGCCGACATCTTGCCCCCGGTCATATCTCAGCGGTTCCTAACCCGTTTTATCGCTCCCCGCAATGCAGGCCAGAGCGCATGGGCGGCGACAGGGCCAAACTTGCTTCACCCAGCCGTGCACTGTATCCCAGTGAAACTCAACGAAGGGAACATCATGTCAGCGCCAATCATTGTCTTCGATCTCGACGGAACACTCGTCGACACGGCACCAGACCTGCTCGACAGCCTGAATCACTGCCTCGAGACTGTCGACATGGAACCGGTGAGGCAGGAAGACATCAACCGCATTGTCGGTTTTGGCAGTCGTGTGATGATCGAGCGGGCCTTCGCCCTTCGTAAAAGGCATCTGGCCCGAGACCAGCTGGACGCGCTGCAGGCCATTTTCCTGGAGCATTATACCGCCAACGTTCCCGGTCATTCCCGCCCCTTTCCCGGCGCGGTCGAGACGATCGAACGTTTTCTGGCGGCGGGATACACAGCAGCAGTCTGCACCAACAAACTCGAAGGGATGTCTCTTTCGCTTCTTGAAGCGCTTGGTCTTGTCGGACATTTCCACGCGATATGTGGCGGCGACACCTTCCCCATGCGCAAACCCGACCCCGGTCATCTTTTGCGGACCATCGCCATGGCAGGCGCTGATCCTCAACGGGCGGTGATGGTTGGCGATTCGCGGACGGATATCGACACAGCGAAGGCTGCCGGCATTCCCGTTATCGCGGTTGATTTTGGTTATACCGATCAGCATGTAAGCACATTTGAACCCTCACGTGTGATCTCAGGTTTTGACGAGCTCACAGTCGAAATGGTGGAAAATCTGATCGCTGCGACGGCGTCCTGACCACAGGACTGAAAGCCCGCTTGACACCCACCCACGCCGCCCCTTATATCGCGGCTCGCTTGGCGACACGTCGTCAGCGGGCGCGTAGCTCAGCGGGAGAGCACACCCTTCACACGGGTGGGGTCGCAGGTTCAATCCCTGCCGCGCCCACCATCCCATATTCCTCATCTTCCTGTCTGTCCGCCTTGAAGGCCGACTCGGACCGCCATGCGGCCTGGAAAATTCAGTACAATTTTAGTCATATCCGATTGTTTTTACTTACTTCTCTTTCATCAGAATCATTGATCTCTCATTAGGCAAGACACGGAGATCAACCCGATGAAGGAGACGGGAGATGAAACCCCGCTACGAGATAGTCCTGGACCCTTCAGAACTCTGGACCGTTTGGGACAATCTGCGTAACGAGCCGGCAATGATCGGCATGACGATCGTAGCCGGCATCAGCAAATCCGAGGCAGAAGACGCCTGCTATGTTCTCAACGAGGTTGAGAAACGTCGCCTCGCGCGTGAGGAACGCAAGAAAGTCGCCAACACCTAACGGCGAAACTTGCTCTTACGCGGCCTCCTCTGTCAGTGGCCCATCCAGGCCATGCATGTTCTTGAGCAGCAATTCTGCTCTCCGGACTTTTCAAGACCTGCGGATCATCCTAAGCGAGGAGTGTCTCAATATCGGAGTGATCCTGCATGAACCGCACAGCGTCCGCCTTCCTTGTCGTTGCAGTCTTGACGGGGTTGCTCGTCGCCCTCGGGTTCGCACTGCAGAGCAAGGGATACGGGTTTGGCAGCCTCGGCAACGAGAGGCTTGATGGGCTCGCCAGCGCATCAAGCTTCATGCCACTGGCGGCTCTCTACGCCCTTGCAGCCATGTTGGTCACCATACTGCCAATCCGGGCCGCAGCAGTGGTGCACACAAGCGGCACAACCCCGCTCTATCTGGCAGCCATCGTGCTGTTTGCAACGATTGTCGGTGTGCAAGGTGCAAGGCTGGCGTTCGGCAATATGCAAGCGCTGCAGGCTCTCCTCGACTGGCACTTCCTTTTCGCCGTGGGGATCGTGGCGGCTCATCTGTCACTCGACACGCTACGGCGCAATGTGCTTTTGCGCACTTTGGCCTTCATAGGATTCGGCTTGGCTACGCTCGTCTGTCTTTACTGGACTTTTCGCTTCTGAGCAGCTTCGCCGAATCAAGGCGTTCCCGGTCGGCTCGCCTTGCAGGTACAAAGCTGTGGAAAGCGGCATATTCCCGCCATGCTTTCTCCGATTCACCCAAACCTGGCTACCCCACCTCTACCCATTTTGACGTGGTGGGTGGACCTATGGTCAGGCTCTGATGAGCCCCAATCGACCGAATTTGCAGGTTTTTTGTTGGCGGTCCCGGCACGACAATTCCTCCCGTCGGATAAGCCCGCCCCTGCCGTGAAGACTGTTCATGGGTCGCAACGATGATGTGGGCGGTGGGGATTCACACCGGGATCACGGGTCTCATCCGGCAGAGGGAGGAGTGCATCTTCATTCGATGTCCGAACGTGGCTCTGCACTTCCAAAGGCGGCTCATGGGCCGCGAAACAGCAGGACCGTGTAGACACAATATCACCTGAGAGATGAACAGTGATCGTGTCCACACGGTTCTCATTTTGAGGATGAGGACACGATCATGCCTAAACAAAACGGTTTTGGCGTATTCTTCCCTGGCTGGCCTGGCAACAATCAGGACCAGGATCAACATCAACATCAGCATCAAGGTGAATGGCAGCATCAGGGCCAGGAACAGACCGCAATCAACACGGCGGAAAACACCGCCGGCAACAACGCGGACAACGGCGCCACCAATGATGCCGACAACACCAGCAACAATGCCGGCACAAACGTAGCGTCCAACGCAGCGCAGAATGCGGCCACCAATCAGGCTGGCAACACGGCTGAGAACGCTGCCACCAATGCGGCCGACAACACGGCAAGCAACAATGCCGGCAACACGGCACAGAACAACGCCGAGAACAACGCGACCAACAACACAGACGTGGCCACCAACGTCGCCACCTCGGTCAACACATCCGTGAACGTTGGTCTGGACGGTTTTGTGCCCACCGACGATGATTTCGCGGACGTGGACATCTACGGTGGCGGCACAGTCGACCAACTGTTCATCAACCGCGACGGCGAAATTTCCTACGATCCGGGCGATGACATGTCGTTTGACGACATTCTCAACAACTCGCTCAACGGCGGCGGGAATGACAATGCCTTCGTGATCGGTCAGGTGAACGACCTGGTAGATAACGATACGCTTGAGAACCCGAACGTCTCAAATGAGGCCGCGTTCAATCAGAATGGCCACGCGACGGGCGGCAATGCGACAGCCGATGATGGCATCGTTGCCGGCGGCGACGGTGGCGAAGGTGGCGGCGATGCCGACGCCGATGGCGGCAATGGTGCGCACGGTTATGCCGACGGTGGCTATGCCCGCGGCGGCATGGCTGACGACGCCAAAGCCTATGGCGGCAATGGAAACGGCGCCGCAGGCGGATCAGGCGGAACAGCCACCGGCACAGGTCTTGGCCTCGGTGGCCTTGGTGTCGGCGTCGGCCTTGGCGGCGATGGTGGCACGGGCGGTGCCGGCGGCGCAGGCGGCGCCGGCGGCGCAGGCGGCCTGGGCGGTTATGGCACAGGTGGCGCAGGTGGTACCGGAACCGGTGGCGCCGGCGGTGAAGGTTCAGGCGGCGAAGGCGGCTCGGGCGGTGAAGCCGGCGACGGCGGAAACGCTGCGGCCGATGCAGCCGCTGCAGCCGATGCTGCCGCAGCCTCCGGTGGTCTTGGACTTGGCGGTGCAGCAGACGCTGCCGCTGCAGCAGATGCAGCAGCGGCCGCAGGTGGTGCTGGCGGTGCAGCTGGCGCTGGCGGTGCAGGAGGCACCGGCACCGGTGCTGCAGGTGGTGAAGGCTCCGGCGGCAATGGCGGAACAGGCACCGGCGGCGACGGCGGCGTAGGCGGCATGGGCGGCCTCGGTGGTCTGGGCGGCGCGGCTGACGGCGGCGCAGGCCTCGGCTTTGGCCTCGGCGAAGGGGAAGGCTTCGGTCTAGGTGCCGCCCGCGGTGGCGACGGTGGCAATGGTGGCAACGGCGCAGGCGGTTGGGCTTCTGCAATCGGCGGTGACGCTGGTGATGCATGGGCCGGACCGGTCTCAGGCGGCAATGGCGGCGCCGGTGGCATGGGTGGCATCGCGACCACAGGTGCAGGCGGCGCAGGCGGCGCCGGTGGCATGTGGGGATCCAACAATGGCGATGATGGCTATGTGAATGGCATTTCAGAGGCGAGCGCGGATGCGCTTGTCGACAACAGTGCCTTCAATCAGCAAATCGTCATGGGCGCCAATGTACTCGGCAACAGCGTGGATACCACCGTGGTTGGTGGCGATCTGAACAACACCGTTGTCGGCGAAGACGACGCCTGACAACAAGCGACTTCCGGCGCCCGCCCCCCTGGGCGCCGGAGACGGAGGTTTGCGACATTCACCCTTCGTCTGACACCCGCAAACCTCCGCACCTTTCAACCAGTGTGTGCGGACAATGATGGTCGGCAGGATGTCGATCCAGCTCAGGTCGAAGCAAGGTGATGCTTTATGCATATGGATCAAACCACAGAAGCGATCGCCCACTTCATCGGACTGTTTTCCCAGGCCATTGAAGACGCTAGGCTGAGGCTCGACTATGCGGACTTCAAGGCGCTTCAGGAAACCCCGTTGGAGCCCAATGAGCTCCTTAATGTCCGTATTAACATTGTCAGCCCTTACGCTCTTGAAGGCTTCTCTCCACGGATTGAATACGCGCCGCCCCCGATCGATAGATTTGACGCGCATGTGATCGTCCATGTGCGTTTCGATCCAATACCACTAGAGCTCGACGGTCAAAGTGCTGTCCCGGCTCTGATGGGTGGCAGCACACCCTTCATGGCAGCCGACACAGAAGTTTTTGCTGAATACCAGCCGCTCGGCTCGCTTGCTTTCTACCTCAAGCAACAGGCCTATTTGGAAGACAATGACTATCTGAGCATCGGCGATCATGGGCTACGCCTCAATCCCGTCGGTGACGCAGACTCGGCACTTGCAAATCTTATTGAGGCCGCTTCGTCTCTCCAGCCATTCGCCGATCTTGAGGCGCCAGGATCCGCTGCTGAGATCGGAGACTTCATCATGCATGCGCCGGACCTTGCCGACGCGTTCATCGACACCCTGGGGGAAGGCGACGGTGTGTTCGTCCTGCGGGGCGAAACCATAGAGGGTAAGTTTGTGAACGGTCAGCAAGTCGAGGACCTGCCGGTACTGGATGCCCATCTCCCAACGAAAATTGCGGAAGTTGAAAGTCCGGACGCGGACGCGACCGATTTCTCAACGCACTCGACAATGAATGTCGAAGCAGGAGCAAACCTGCTCGTCAACGAGGCAATACTGGTGAATGATTGGTACGGGGCGCCGGTGCTCGCCGTGGCCGGCGACTATGTCCATATCAACGTGATCAGTCAGTTGAATGTATGGAGCGACAACGACACGACGGGCGAAGCGCTCAACGGCTGGAAATCGTTGACGGAAACACCGACCAAAGCCTTCAACACCGCCACCATTCGGACGATCGACAATCCGCCTCCGGCTGGCGTCCAGAATGCCCAAGGCGATCCGGTATTTCCTGCCCACTGGCAGGTTTCACGGATCGACGGCGATCTGATGCTGACCAACTGGATCAAGCAGGTCAGCTTCGTGGAGGACAATGACATTACGATCATGTCGGCTTCCGGTGGCGGAACGGAAATCGTTCTCGGCGACAACACGGTCATCAACGCTTCGTCGCTTGCCGAGCTGGGAAACTACTACGACCTCATCATTGTCGGCGGCAATGTCTATCATGCCAACATTATAAGCCAGACGAACATACTTCTGGATGATGATATCGTTGGGACGGTTGGTGATTTTCAGACCGAGGGCACCGCCACGCTTTCGACCAGTGGAAATCTCCTGTGGAATGAGGCTTCCATCACCCAGTATGGAACCGTATCGTTCGAAGAGATGCCCCCTTCCTATCTGGAAGCGTTGAACCAGCTGGCCGAGAGCACGGGCGCCGCTCCACAATCGCTTCTTTCGGAAATGGATTTCGCCGGCGTGCCTACCATCCGGGTCCTTTATATTTCCGGCGACGTGGTCGATCTACAATATGTCAGCCAGACCAATGTTTTGGGCGATGCGGACCAGGTCGCGCTTGCGAAGAGCCAAACCGCGGAAAATGCCGACGCATCTTGGGATATCTCCACCGGCTCCAACGCACTCATCAATCAAGCGGCCATTGTCGATGGCGGTGTAAATTCCACGACGTACATAGCGGGGTCGGTCTACTCCGATGAGCTGCTCATTCAGGCTGAACTGATTTCGCACGACACGGGCCTCTATACCAAAAGCGCCGACACGCTGATCAGCGAGGCGGTGGTGTTTTTGAGCGATGATCTCGTAGCACCAGGCGAAGGGGACGCCGGACAAAATCCATCCGATGCGTCGATCCCTGACGGTGGCACCGCAGACGTGATGCAGACGATGCTTGGGTAGCAAAGGCCGGGGGGAACGACATGCTGGACAAACCGAAAAAGCGGCTGGCCCGTGTGAACGACGCCTCCTCCTGCACGTTTGGCACGGAAGAGGAGGCGCACAAACAGCGAATTCTGCGCGCTGCCGATGAAGAGATTTCTCGCATCTTCAAGGAAGTGGATGCCCGGGCTGCAAGAACAAGCGAACAGTCAGGAAAGGCAGAACCCAGCGGCGACTTCACCCCCGCAGATGACACCGCTCCGGGCTCGCGGGAAGACAAGCCCTCTCCCAGCGCAATGCGATCAGGGGACAATGCCGCGCAAGCAGATAACCCCCACTCGGGACGTGACCCCGATAGAAACGAGATCGACAACACTCAATCAGGCACCAAAGCAGCAGAAATTACCAACAGCACCGGCACCAAAGGCTCGTTTCACCGCCGGCTCGGCCCAGTAGACTTTTCAAAGAGCCTCACCGCAGGCCTGTCAGCGGTGCGCAAAAACATGCTCATGGTGCTCCTGTTCACCAACGCCAGCAACATTCTCGTTCTCGCCATCCCGATCTATCTCTTCCAGATCTCTGACCGCGTTCTGACCAGCCGCTCCACCGATACCCTTATTATGCTGACGATTGTCATCGTGGGCGCAGTACTGCTTCAAGCCATTTTCGACGCCATAAGACGATTTATCCTCATGCGCACGGCAGTCGAGGTCGCGGCTCAATTGGGGGCGCCGATCTTGAGTGCGGCGGCGCGCGCTTCGCTGCATGGAACCGGACGCGAGTACCAGACCCTCGGCGACCTGCAGCAACTGCGCTCATTTCTGGTCTCAGGCACGCTGCTCGCCTTTCTCGACATCCCCTTCGCTCCGATCTTCGTACTCGCCGTCTTTTTGGTCCACCCTCATCTGGGGAGCATTGTTGTGCTTTCGGCGCTTCTCCTCACCCTGGTCGCCTTTATCAACCAGCGTGCCACCGCGGCCCCGTTCGGCGAAGCGAATGTCTTTCAGAGCAAAGCCAATCTGCATCTCGATTCCATGGCGCGAAACTCTCAGATCATCAACGCCCTGGCGATGATCCCGGAAGCGGTGAAGATCTGGGGGCAGGATACCGCCGGTTCGCTGAAGGCGCAGGTCAAGGCACAGGACCGCAACATCGTTTCGGCCGCCACCTCCCGGGCCATCCGCCTGCTGACGCAAGTCGCCCTGCTTGGCTGGGGGGCCTATCTCGCCATCCAGGGCCATATAACCGGTGGCATGGTGATCGCCGCCTCCATCATCGCAGGCCGGGCGCTGGCGCCGATAGAGGGCTCCATCGAAGGCTGGAATCAGTTCATTCTCTCACGCGGAGCCTATCGCCGGATCAGCACGCTGCTCCGGTCCTCTCCTCTGAATCTCGAACGGCTGGTGTTGCCGAAGCCCGAAGGCAGACTGGACGTGGAACGGGTACTTTATGTGCCCCAGGGCACCAAACGCGTTGTTCTCAACGGCATCAATTTTTCTCTACGCCCAGGAGATTCACTCGCCGTGATCGGCAATTCCGGCGCCGGAAAAACGACGCTCGGCAAAATGCTCGTCGGGTCAATCTTGCCGACCTCAGGCAGCGTTCGCCTGGATCTCATGGACCTGCGCAACTGGGATCAACGTCAGTTCGGCGATAATATCGGTTATCTACCGCAAGACGTTCAGCTCTTCCCGGGTTCCATCAAAGCCAACATTGCGCGCATGCGGGACGACGTCGACGATCAGGAAATCTATCAGGCGGCAATACTCGCCGACGTGCACGAGATGATCGCAACATTCCCGCAGGGGTACGAAACAATCGTCGCGGCCGACGGCTCCCCCCTGTCGGGCGGACAGAAGCAACGGATCGCCCTCGCCCGCGCTTTCTTTGGCAACCCGCGCATGATTGTTCTCGATGAACCGAATTCGAACCTCGACAGTGCCGGAGATGCAGCCCTGGCGCGGGCGTTGAAGCATGCCAAGCAGAACCGGATTACCGCGGTCGTCATTACACAGCGCCCATCCCTGCTTCAGCATGTCGACAAGATTCTGCTGATGACGAACGGCACGATCTCCATGTTCGGTCGCCGCGAGGACGTGCTGCGCGCGCTTGCGGCACACCAGGCCGGACAACTGCAAAACGGCCCTCTGGCCGCTCAGCTCCCCTGAAGGCAGGCTCCCCATGAGTTCCTCAGATATCGCAAAACTCCAGGACATGACGTGGTACGCGGACGTTCCGCGCTCGATACGCAAACAATCCATCGCCGGGATTGTCCTGCTGGTTCTTTGCTTTGGCGGTTTTGGGGTTTGGGCAAGTTTCGCCCCGCTGGCCGCGGCCGTCATCTCGCAAGGCAGTTTTGTCGCCACTGGTCAAAACAAGATCGTCCAGCATCTCGAAGGCGGCGTGATCAAGGAAATTCTGGTTTCGGAAGGCGATCACATCCTCGCTGGTCAACCCCTGGTGCAGCTTGATGAGACCTCGGCTCTTGCCAATGAACGGCAACTCTTTCTCCGGCGCGCCCGCCTGCTGGCCATCGTCGCCCGATTGAGCGCGGAATATCAGGAGAAAGACAGCATCGACTTTCCAGGTGAGCTGACCGAGCGGATGGTCGATCCGGAAGTCGCGGAAATCCTCGACAGCCAGAAACTCAACTTCACATCCTCAAAACGCAAGCTGAACAGTGAAATCGAGCTGCTCAACAACAATATCGCCGCACTTGAAATTCGAGGTCGGGGTTACGAAGCACAGCATGAGGCTCTGACCCGCCAACTTGCCTTCCTTTCCGATGAGTTCACCGGCAAGCAAAAACTCTATCAGCAGGGGCTGATGCGCAAACCGGAGATTTCGGCGATCAAGCGGGCCATGGCCGAAGCGGAGGGGCAGATCGGACGCCTCGCTGCAGAGGTGGATGAAACGCAGGCGCAGATCGCCCGTTACCGGCAGCAGGCAGACCAAACCCTTGCGGCCTATAGACAGGCCGCTCTCGATGAGCTGCAAGCCATCGAGGCCGAACTCGATGCGGTGCGAGAGCAGTCACGCGCAGCCGAGAATGTGTTGCGCCGTGCCACCATCAATGCGCCCGTTACCGGCACCGTCATACGGTTGTATTACCACACCCCGGGCGGGGTCATTGAGAGCGGCAAAAGCATCGCCGAGATCTTGCCCTCCGATGTTCCCCTAATCATCGAAACCCAGATTCCGCGCACCAAGATCGACAGTGTGCGAGTTGGCCAGGAGGCCACTGTTCGGCTGACCGCCCTCAATCAGCGCACCACGCCTGTCCTGATGGGCGAGGTTTTCTATGTTTCGGCCGACGCCCTGCGTGATCAGTCCGCGGCTGACAAGCGCGAGATCTATCTTGCGCGTGTTCGCCTGCCTCCAAGCGAACTCGCGCGTGTTCGCGGGTTTCTGCCCACGCCAGGCATGCCTGCGGAAGTCTTGATCCAGACAGCGGAACGCACATTTTTCGAATATCTCTCGAAACCGATCATGGACAGCATGAATCGCGCCTTCCGTGAGGATTGAACCCCATCTGCGGGCGGCGTGGACGCTTGAAATGCGCAGTGCTAGCATGTGCTTCATCGAGCCATTCGAGATGAGTGCGGGCACTCTTGCGATGAAGGAAGGCAATCAGCGTTTCCGCGACGTGCTGACCCTGCTGGGGCAGTTGAATTACACATGGACCAACACGGAAAGCCTTCTCATTCATCTTATCGCCGGGCTCGCCCGGGTGGACATGGAAACTGCCACGGTGATCTTCCTGACCCTGAACACGTCGAGAGCGCGTGTTGATCTGGTTGAACGCCTCGCCAAACTCGACCGGACCGAGCTGCAGATCCGTGAAGACGTGCTGGGCGTCACACGCCGCATGATGAGCGAAGCCAAGCTTCGAAACAAATACAATCACTGCATTTATTCCTTTGATGACACGGGAGAGAACGTCTCCACATTGCTCATGCGGATTTCGGATTCAGGCGACCGATTGAAATATGGAAAGGTCGACGCCATTGATGATGCCGAAATCGCCAACATCACCAGTTCCATCAATCGCCTGATCGCCACGAACCGCGAGATCTGGGCGTTGGCGAAGAAACATGGGTTCCCGGTCTGAAGCCTTCGGCATCATGAACCCTTCCTGTTCTCTAATCAGATCGGCTCTTCCCTAAGCCGGATTGATGAATTGGTGAAAACAGAGCTCAGAGGCTACGTTTTCGCCAGAAAAACCGGGTTTTTGAGCAAACGGGCCAAAATTTCAGAAATGTCGCTGAACCATATCAAACAGGGTCTCAAGCGAGTGCATGGAACAGCGCTCCTGCCGTTTCAGGCGGCAGCTGGCCGCATGCGGATGGTCGCGCATCGTTCCGTGCGTTTCTCAGGTGTCTACGCCACCTATGACGATGCCCTGAGCGCCGCCAGCCGGCGTGGTCTCGCCGGATATGATCATGACGCGGTCGCGGGGGTGGCGTTCGAAGAGATGTGCCGACTGATGCCGTGGGATTACCCGATCCTGTTCTGGCTCAGTCAACGCCGCCAGGATATCCGTTCACTGCTTGACGCAGGCGGCCACATGGGCACGAAATTCCGTGCATTCACAAATGTTCTGCCCGAAATCGGTTCCATCGCATGGACCATCTACGACGTTCCAGCCATCGTAAAGGCAGGAGAAAAACGTGCTCGCCACGACGGTATCGACAATTTGCAGTTCACAAGCAGCATCGATGGATACGGCCCCTACGACCTGTTTCTCGGATCAGGTTTGCTGCAATATCTGGACGTTCCCCTGGTCACTCTTCTTGGACGTCTGGTGGCGTTGCCCAAACACCTGCTCCTGAACAAGGTGGCGCTGCGGAAGGGAGAAACCATCGTAACCCTGGAGCGCATCGGGCCGGCCCTGGTGCCTTATCAAATCCGTAGCGAAGCCTCGTTTCTGGAATCGCTCGATAGCATGGGCTATCGGGTCGTTGACCGCTGGAACATTCCTTCACTTTCTCACATCATCGACACGCATCCCGAATATGGTGCGAGCGAAAGTGCCGGTTTTTATTGTGTAAGAGATTGACCGCCATCCGGCACCGGATGCCTTTGCCCTCAGCCATGCCGACCGTGCATGCCTGCACTTCTTGTGAAGTCTCTTTCCTTGAAGCGCATTCTCCTCTACCACGGAGCCGGTTCATTTCGAGGTAGAGAAAGTGCAACCATCCACAATCCGGACGGCCACCTACCCAGCGGCCATTTTCGCTGTTTATGTCGCCGCTTCGATGCTTCTTCCAGCCGCAGTTGATCTCTATTACGGAAATGACGACTGGCAGATCTTTGTCGTCTGCTCGCTGGCGACAGGCGCCATCGCCCTTACCATCGCCGCCGCCACACGCGCGCCCCTCACCCGTGGCTCCACGCAAACGACGTTTCTGGTGGTGGTGTTGCTGTGGCTGATGCTGGGCCTCGTGGGTGCCCTGCCATTCTACACGGCGTCGCTGAAACTCGACCTTGCCGAAGCCGTGTTCGAATCGGTATCTGCAATCACCACGACAGGGTCCACCGTCATCGCCGGACTGGACACCTTGCCGCCCGGGCTGCTGCTGTGGCGTTCGATTCTGCAATGGATTGGCGGAATCGGCGTGGTCGCGCTCGGCCTTTTCCTGCTTCCGCTGCTTAAAGTGGGCGGGTTCTCCTACTTCCGCGTCGAATCATCGGATATTGAGAACCGTCCTTTTGAGCGCTTCATCAGCTTTCTCATAGCGCTTGTAGGCATTTATTGTCTTCTGACGGCACTTTGCGCCCTTGCATATGCTGCGGCCGGGATGAGCAATTTCGACGCCGTCAACCACGCCATGACCACCATCGCCACAGGCGGATTCTCCACGCACGACGCGTCCTTTGGCTATTTCGAAGGCAATGCCGTTTTGTGGGTTGGGACGGTCTTCATGCTGCTCGCCGCCCTGCCCTTTTCCATTCTGGTGCTGTTCTTCGCGCGGGGGCGCCTTGATGCCCTGCGCGATCCGCAGATCAGGCTCTTCCTCAGCTATGTGACGATGATCGTTCTGGTACTGGCCGTGCAGCGTCGTATCGCCACCGGTGATCCATTCGATGACATTCTTGCCTCCACGGCTTTCAATTTTGCGTCGATCATCACCACGACCGGCTTTGCCAGCGAGGATTATACGCTTTGGGGGCCTTTTGCGGTCACACTGGCCTTCTTCGCGACCTTTTTGGGAGGTTGTTCCGGTTCAACCTCCGGCGGCGTCAAGGCCTATCGCTTCCTTATTCTGGGAGCAATGCTGCGCAATGGTCTACGTTTGCTCATTCACCCCCATTCCGTTCAGGCCTTGCGATATGGCAAGCGGGTCGTTGACGAGGAAATGCAACGCTCCGTGGTTCTTTTCGTTACCGGCTTCCTGATATCGTGGGTGGTGGCAACGCTTTTGCTGGCCGCGACGGGTCTCGATTTCCTGACCTCGACAACCGGTTCGCTCACCGCACTGACCAATGTCGGTCCAGGACTGGGCACAACGATCGGCCCCGCCGGCAATTTCGTGCCACTCAGCGATTTCGCAAAATGGGTCCTTTCGGCCACAATGCTGCTCGGCCGGTTGGAGATACTCGCGGTTGTGGTTCTTCTCGTTCCCACCTTCTGGCGCGACTGAAGACCTAGAGCGCCGTGCGTCCTCTTGGACGCACAAAGGACGCTCAATCTTCTTGTTTTTCCGCATTTATGCGGACGTCAGGTGATTCCACCTGACTGCAAAATGCCCTAGGGCCGTGACCCTGGTGCTAATGAAGCCATGGCACGATTGGATCGGTTTCGCATTCAGCGCGCCGGCCAGCTTTGTCCGCAAGAACGTTGTGCACTCAGATACTTGAAGAGCGCATGTCCGTGGTTTTTTCCAACGCAGCTTTCAAATGGACGTCACGCTCATAGACGTCGCCATGGTAGGCAATCACCCCATCCGTCTGCGGCCAGGCCGTGAAATAACCGACATAAACCGGGATGTCCCGCTCGATCTTGCGCCGGGTAGGACGGCTGCGGTCCCCCGTCTCGATAGCCCGCGAGACCTCATCAACGGAGACCCCCAGAACCGCCGCCGCCATGGCGCGCGGGTCTGCCAGCCGAACACAACCATGGCTGAACGCGCGCGTGTCCCGCTGAAACAGGCTCTTGGCCGGTGTGTCATGCATGTAGATCGCATGGCGATTGGGGAAGAGTATCTTGAGTTCACCCAGCGCATTGCTGCGTCCCGGTTTTTGGCGAACGCTGTAGGGAACATTGGCTCCGTAGCGCCCCCAGTTCACGGCGGAAGACGAAACCTGACGCCCCTGACCGTTGATCACCTCATAGCCATTTCGGTCGAGATAACTTGGATCACGCCACAGCTTCGGGAGCATCTCATTGACGATGATCGAACGCGGAACCCCCCAATATGGGTTGAACTCCACGGTTTCCAGCTTGTCGTAGAAGAAACTGGTCTGGTTGCTGTTCCGTCCGACCACCGTGCGCATGGAAAGCCGCGGCTTCCCATTCTCAAAGAAATCGACGTTGAAAGCAGCGGCGTTGATCACCACCCGTGTTTCGCCCAACTCTGACGGGTGCCAGCGCAACCGCTCTAGCGCATAAAGCACCTTTTCGATCCGCGCGGTTTTTGAAAGCCCGGCGATCGCTGCGACCGTCCGTGGCCCGATGATGCCATCCGGTTTGAGGCCGTGACTTTCCTGTGCTGCCTTGATGACCGGGACCAAGGCTTCATCATAGGCTTCACTTCCATGATGGTCCTTCAGAACAGCACCGTGAGCCTCGAGAAAGGCATCATTGGCATCACGCTCAATGATTTTGAGCAGTTTGGCGAATTCAGTCGATTTTCCACCGGGGCGGACGAATGTCTTCGGGTCGACGTTTATCTCACGCTCGGCAGCGCCACGTAACACTTCCAACTCGGCACGAAGTTGGCGGTAAGCGTCATTGCGCGGGTGCAGCCCCTCCAGATAGCGATCCGCCTCTGTCATATTTGCCATGAAGCCAATGCTTTGAACCAGGTCCATCGGCTTCTCGGGAAAATCATGATACCCTGAGAGCTTGTTGGGATTGATACGGCCTGCATGCGCGTCGCGCGCATAACGCAGGGCGCGTACAGTAAGCGTCATCTCAAAGCGGATCAACTCTTTCTGGCGGCTTGCGATGTCGTCATAGGAGAAGTCGCTCGAAGGGACACCAACCGTATAGTCGACATCCGAAAGCCCATGACTTGAGGCTTCCGAGAGTACGCGCAGGACGCGCTTCGCGCGCTCGTTGACCTGATGACCGGAAACCCAGATGAAGTCGGGCTTCTGAGAGTAAAATGCCACGATTGCGTCGGCAATTTCCTTTTCAGCGTACAACTCCACCCCTTCCAGCATGGGAAGGGCTTCCCGGAAGGACACCCCCTCAAGGGTCGGCGCAAATGCAACTTCAGACGAAGGAACTGAAATTTCGGAAAACTCGACGTGAGCAAGCGGCTCTGGCTTGTAACTGTAGTAAGACGGGCCTGAAATCTTTGGTGCTTTGGCCGGCTTCCGCTTTACCGGGGCGGGCTTGACGGTCCGCGGCGGCTCGCTCCGGGCCCGGGCCGGTGCCCGATTGCCCCCTCCGAAAAGCATGTCAAAAAGATTATCCGACTGCGCATGGGCCTGCCCCATACCTCCAGCGAACAGCACAGCTGCCATGCAGGTCAGCCCGCTTTTGCGCATGGACTTCAACATAATCGATCACCCCGCCGAGATTTGAGCTCGTTGCCACAACCAGGATATTCTGTTTCACAACCAAAATAACAGGTCTCGGCCGCAAGGTCGCGGGCTGATCGATAAAATTGTTATGAAATTCACGCTCAATCGAGGACTGGTAAACAATCTTCTAACGGCGCTGCAGCTGCCGGCTTCAACCAGGTTATCCTGCGCGTCGCGACAAACTCTGCCGCACGTGAAGCGATGCCTGTGTCCGCGAGAATACGGCGATGTCCAAGGCCAGGCGCCCACACCACCGTGACATGGTCCCCCGCCTCATCCATTGCTATGGCATCCGAGGAAGGCACCTCCTTATCCTCCGGCGCATGAATGACCAGTGTCGGGACATGGACCTGACGCAGTTGCTCAGCCGCAACGAATGCCCGCAAAGGTGTGCCAGCGATCACCTCAACACGGTCTTCGAAGGCTTGTTGGGTTCTGGGACCCAGCCCCAGAAAAGCACCAAACTGCGAAAAAAGTTCAGGGAGCGCATTGGGGGACGCGATGGTCACCAGGCGTCGCACCGGCACAGCCGCAAATCCGGCCACAGAACCGGCAATCGCGTTGAGCGCAACCGCGCCTCCAAAGGAATGTCCCACCATGCTGTCAAACGGCCCCAGCCATTGGGCGACGGAATTCACGGCTGCAACCGCCTTGGGTATATTAAGCACTCTCCCGCCTGAAGTTCCGTGTCCTGGAAGGTCCATCGAAACAACGCGAAACCCTCGCCGAAGCAAAGCTTCCACAACGGCCCGCATATGTTCCGTTCGCGAACGCCAGCCGTGAAGGACCAACACCGCCGGTCCATCGCGCCGTGCGCCCCAGTTTGTGAACTCATACGCCGTGATCTCGCCATGGGTTGTCGTCAGGTGATGCCTGCGTGCTTGGCGCATAAAATCCTGGGATTGTGCGAGAAGACGCCTCTCCTTCTCTGTCTGCTGCATCGGATCGGGCGTTCGGCAAAACAACCAGAATGCCAGACGCCCGCCAAGGCTTGGCGCGACATATTCGAATGTGCCAAAAAGGTTCTTCAGGATGCTCAGGCTGAAACGAGTCATGGTGGAAACCCACATAATGTTCAAGCATGAACAAAGTTAGTTCAATCATGAACAAATTACAAGATCTCCCTTGGGACAATCCGCGTTTCCGCACATGGATCGCTGTTGCACGCGCAGAAAAAGCCATTGTTCGAGCGCTCAGCAAGGCACTCGAGCCTCTTGGCCTCAAGATTGCGCAGCTCGACATGCTGATGAACCTCTATCGGCATCCCGGCCAATCTCAGCATGATCTGGCGCGCCGCCTTCTGGTTGGGCGCTCGAACATCACCATGTTGTTGCCCCAACTTGAAACGCAGGGTCTGGTACGTCGCGAGAACGACGCCAATGACCGTCGCGTCTTACGCCTCTATCTGACGAAGGATGGTGAACAGCGTCTCATGGAAGCGCTTGCGGTTTACACCAAACTCATTGATCGGGTGATGGCGCAATCGACGCCGGCGCAATGTGAAGCGATGGGGGAGCAGATGCGTCGCATCAGCGAGGCGCTGGCAGATGATTGAGGTGCGGGTTTTCAACCAACGCCGCGTGTCTTACGTGCCACTTTCCGCGTCGGGCGCTTTCAGATAGTTGCGCGGCGATGCACCCAGCATACGCTTAAACATCGTCGTGAAGGCGGCAACGCTTTCATAACCCAGATCCAGAGCCACCGTGGTTACGGCTTCGCCGCTTGCCAGCCTCGGCAACGCGGCAAACAAACTGGCCTGCTGACGCCAAAGCGAGAGGCTAAGCCCGACCTCCTGCTTGAAACGTCGGGTGAATGTGCGGCGGCTCATGCCTGCCGAGCGTGCCCAATGATCGATGGTGACACGGCTCTCCGGTGTTTCAAGAAAAGATCGGCACATGCGCACAAGCCGCGGGTCCGACGGAAAGGGTAATCCGAGCGGCAATTCCGGCAAACGTGGAATTTCATGCATGATAAGCTCATAGAGCAAGCCGGTTCGGCCGGTCGGTTGAGCCACATGCGGCAAGGACGCCACCTCCTCCAGAAGGCTGCGCAAAAGTGGTGTGATACGAACGACACGCGGCCTCGATGGCAGATCAGGGATCGCTTCAGGCAAAATATAAACCGACTGCACGCGCACATCGGTCATCATCTCCACCGCATGCTCCAACCCCGAGGGTATCCAGATGGCCTGACCGGTGGGCACGATCCAGTGACCAAAACTTGTCCTGACCAGCACCACACCGCGGCTGGCATGAAGAAGCTGCCCCCGCGTATGACGATGCGCAGGCACCTCGGCATGCGCCGCCTGCGCAATCTCGCCGATGACGAGATCGCCCTCCATTTGCTCGAGCCATGAGCGACGCTTTTCATCGTCGACCGGTCGGTCCCTGTTGAACACAACTTTGTCTGGACGAGAGGGAGAACGCATTTGGCCCACTTGCGAAAAAACTAGACCAAATCACTGACGCAGGTCATTTGCAAGAAGCGTATAAGCGGCTGCCGTCCAATCGGCAGCCTCTTCCCATGGAGCATGAACGTGACCGACACCACCGCCGACCGGCCCACCGCACCAGCAGAACAGACCGCATTCGCGGTCCTTCTGGCCGTCAGCTTCTGCCACATGTTGAACGACATCATGCAATCGATGCTTGCGGCAATCTATCCGATGCTGAAAAGCGATTACGGGCTGGATTTCTGGCAGATCGGTCTTTTGACCATGGCATTTCAGGTGACCGCATCGCTGCTCCAGCCGGCAATCGGACTGACCACCGACAAGAAACCGATGCCTTACTCCCTACCCGTTGGTATGGGTTCGACCTTTTTCGGACTGCTTCTGCTGGCAACGGCTGCCAACTACGCGTTGCTCCTGACCGGCGCGATGTTTATTGGACTGGGATCGGCGATCTTTCACCCCGAATCTTCTCGTGTAGCGCGTCTCGCTTCGGGTGGCCGATACGGGCTGGCGCAGGCGGTTTTCCAGGTGGGCGGCAATGCCGGGTCTGCAATCGGTCCACTGCTCGCCGCCTTTATCGTGGTGCCGAGAGGCCAAGGCAGCGTCGCGTGGTTTTGCCTCGCGGCCCTTCTCGGCATGATCGTTCTATGGCGTGTGAGCGCATGGTATGCGGGCTACCGGCAGCGCGCTGCAAAACGTGCAGCACCTGCACAGGCCCTCACCCTCCCACGCGGCAAGATTGCCATGTCGCTCGCAGTTCTAGTTTCTCTGGTCTTTGCGAAGAACGTCTATATGGCAGGCATTTCAAGCTATTACACGTTCTTCCTCATCGAGAAATTCGGCATCAGCGTCCAGCAGTCACAGATTCTTCTGTTCGTTTTCCTCGGATCGGTGGCAGCCGGCACCGTTTTGGGAGGATTGATCGGTGATCGTATCGGTTCGAAGACCGTGATCTGGTTCTCCATTCTCGGCGTTCTGCCATTCACCCTGGCTCTCCCTTATGCGAACCTTTTCTGGACCCCCGTCCTGAGCGTCGCAATCGGCCTAATTCTCGCGTCAGCCTTCCCGCAAATCGTGGTCTTCGCGCAGGAACTGCTGCCGGGTCGCGTGGGCATGGTCGCTGGCATGTTCTTTGGCTTTGCTTTCGGCCTCGGTGGCCTGGGGGCAGCGGTGCTGGGCATTATCGCAGACAGCACCGGGATCGAGTTCGTCTACAGGATCTGCTCCTTCCTGCCACTGCTCGGCCTGTTGACCGTGTTTCTCCCAAATCTCAAAAAGGCGGGATGAAGCCGAACGGAGAGATGCCATGCAAGTGAAGCGAATTGTCGCCAACATCGCCTCGGCGCGAGTTGACAAGGCAAAGCATTTCTATGCCGAAGTTCTTGGGCTGGACATCCTGATGGACCAGGGCTGGATCGCAACCTATGGCGTGCAGGAAAAGATGTCCCTGCAGGTCAGCATCATGTCACAGGGCGGATCGGACACGCCAGTGCCCGATCTTTCCATAGAGGTGGACGATCTCGATGAGGCACTTGAGAGGGTCCGGAAGGCAGGATATCCGATTGAGTACGGACCAGCTGTAGAGCCCTGGGGTGTCAGGCGCTTCTACACCCGGGACCCCTTCGGAAAATTGGTGAACATTCTCGTTCACCGCTGAGGGAAACTACCACATGCTCTTTCGGGCGCGTTCAGGCCATTCCCGGTCATAAGAGACGCCGTCGATCTCGGCCCGGCTTGTCACCTGCAGGATTTGCCCAGGCGTCGGCAGGCTCTGCGGATCAACATGCTTTTCACTGTTCCAGAGATCGGAACGAACGATCGCCCGGGCGCACTGAAAATAAACCTCCTCCACCGAAAGAACGATGACCGACCGCGGCGCGGCTTCATCAACAGCAAAGGAAGCACGCAAATCAGGATCGGCTGAAAGCCGCGCACGACCGTTGACGCGCAATGTCGTACCGGCTCCCGGGATCAGAAAGAGAAAGGCGGCCCGTTCATCACGAACAATGTTTCGTAGCGAATCCATACGGTTGTTGCCGCGCCGGTCGGGCATCATGAGCGTTTTTTCATCATGAATGCGCACGAATCCGGGTTTGTCGCCGCGCGGCGAGCAGTCAATCCCCTCAGGCCCGATGGTGGCGAGCGCCACGAAAGGCGACGCTTCAACCAGCGCTGCATACTCTGGTATCACCCGGTCCGTGACCTTGACGAGAGAGGCTTGGCCGGGCGTCCCGTAAAGCGCTTCAAGGGCTTCGATCGACGTAATGGAATATGCGTCCTGCTCAAGCATCACGGCTCAATCCTTTTTGCTGCAAGTCGTCCAGATACCACTGCCACTTGGCCTCTTTGCTCGTGACGAGTTCATGCAGATAGGCCCAGGTGAAAATACCGCTTTGATGCCCGTCGCTGAACACAAGCCGCACAGCATAATTGCCGACGGGCTCAGCCCGGCTGATGGTTACATGCCGTTTTCCAGAAACTGTCACGCGCTGTTCGGGCGAGTGTCCCTGAACCTCAGCCGAGGGGGACAGAACGCGAAGCATTTCCGCCGACAACTCTGCTGGTTCGGAATCCGGAAAGAGAACCGTCATGACTGAACGGTCCTTTGAAACACGCAGTTCCTTGGGAGGTTTCATCCGCCACCACCTTTCGGGTCTAGACCTATTCAGCTTTGGCCCAAGTGAAAAGCCCTTCCCTGCAATTGCTCGGACAATTGCACCAATGCTAGCCTGCAGCGCTTGACCAGCGAACCTTGTGTCACGACATAACAGAGTACCAACCCGATGAAGAATGCCAGCGGAAGCGAGCCTATGACGCAGAGCACCATGATCGACCCCTTCGGGCGCGCCATCGACTATCTGCGTGTTTCGGTGACCGATCGATGCGATTTTCGTTGTGTCTATTGCATGGCGGAGGACATGACATTCCTCCCCAAGCGGGATTTGCTGAGCCTCGAGGAATTGGACCGTCTCTGCACCGTCTTCATCGAAAAAGGCGTTCGGCGCCTGCGTTTGACCGGCGGAGAACCGTTGGTACGCAAGAACATCATGCACCTGGTGCGCCAGCTCTCGCGGCATCTGAAAACCGGTGCACTCGACGAGCTTACCCTGACAAGCAACGGGTCTCAGCTCGAGCGCTTTGCCGGTGAGCTGGCCGACTGCGGTGTGAAGCGCATCAACGTTTCGATCGACACGCTGGACCCGGACAAATTTCATGCAATCACCCGGTGGGGTAGGCTGGAAAAGGTCATGCGTGGCATTGAGGCAGCAGAGGATGCCGGCCTGAAGATCAAGCTCAACACCGTGGCCCTCAAGGGGTTCAACGAAGATGAAATCCCCGCAATGTTGCGCTGGGCACATGGTCGCGGAATGGATATGACCGTGATCGAAACGATGCCCATGGGCGAAATCGACGGTGACCGCACGGACCAGTATCTTCCGCTGTCCCTTCTTCGCGCTCAACTGGAGCGGGAATTCACACTGAAAGACATCCCTTTCAAAACGGGTGGCCCGGCGCGCTATGTCGAAGTCGCTGAAACCGGCGGAAAGCTTGGCTTCATCACACCGATGACACACAATTTCTGCGAAAGCTGTAACCGTGTGCGCATCACCTGCACGGGCATGCTCTATATGTGCCTCGGCCAGGATGATTCAGCCGACCTGCGGGCTGCGCTCAGAGCATCGGAAGGCAACGATCTTCTGGCCACGGCCATCGACAATGCCATTGCCCGCAAACCCAAGGGACATGATTTCGTCATTGACCGGCGCACCAATCGTCCGTCGGTTTCGCGGCATATGAGCGTCACCGGCGGCTAGATCGCAGCCTCCGGTTTTTCAGCCACGAACCGATTGCCAATTCCATAAGGTATACTTAGCATCGGATCCCATAGTGGAGGTGGGATTCGTTTCTCCCGAAGACCATAGGAACTCATTCCAGGTGGACACGGTGCGTTGAAAACCGTCGCGTGTTCGCCGCTGTGCATCGCGAGGTGGTCGTGTCGTTTTCGCCGAATGCGCGCGGTGCGCTTTTCATGTCCATTGCCATGGCTGGTTTCACGGTCAATGACGGCCTGACAAAGCTCGTCGCCGAAAACATGAACATGGCGCAGGTCATGCTGGTACGCGGGGTCATGGCCACACTGGTGATGCTTCTGCTGGCCTGGCACTGGAAGGCGCTGAAGGCGCCGCGTGCCATCTTCCACCCCATGGTGGCCTTGCGCGTCGCCGGCGAGACCGGCGCGACCATATGTTTCCTTTCAGCCCTCGCCCATATGCCGATTGCAAACCTTGCAGCCGTCATGCAGGCACTCCCGCTGGCTGTCACACTCGGTGCGGCCTTCTTTCTGGGCGAGCCGGTTGGGTGGCGCCGCTGGAGCGCTATCCTGGTGGGTTTCATCGGCATCTTGATCATCATTCGGCCTGGCTTCGATGCCTTCAACGCCTATTCGCTTTACGGTGTGGCAGCGGTGGCGTTTGCCACCATGCGCGATCTTACGACCCGGAAAATTCCGCCAGATATCCCCTCGCCCCTGATTTCGGCCGCAACCGCCGCTTCGGTGACGATCGCCGGCGCGGTTTTACTCGTACCCTACGGAGGCTGGGCCCCAATGAGCGGAACAGATTTCGCTGTTCTCGTGGGCGCCACATTGTGCATTGTCTGTGGCTATCATTTCATCGTGCTGTCGCTGCGGGTTGGCGAGCTCTCCTTCATCGCGCCGTTT
The DNA here is from genome assembly GCF_020833685.1 of Nitratireductor sp. B36. Taxonomy (GTDB): domain Bacteria; phylum Pseudomonadota; class Alphaproteobacteria; order Rhizobiales; family Rhizobiaceae; genus Nitratireductor. Next base: position 965,334 of record NZ_JACKZY010000002.1, on the reverse strand, counting down.
CGATATACGGCGCTCTTATGGGCTATCGGCCTTGGCATTGTGTTTTTTGCCGACTGGCCCGATCGCGTGATGATTACAGGCGCGTTGTTGGTCGTATGTTCAGGTCTCTACACGCTTTACCGCGAGCAGATCGTCAATCGGACAAAACCTGCCGCAAAAAGCACCAGTCCCGGAATGGCCACTGAGGGCACATGACGTGTTTAAGCCCCTCGGACAACACCGCCGGCCAAATTAAGCATCATCCCACAATGCCGGCACCATTCGGTCAAAGTAACCAGGCCGATGAACATGCAAGGTTCGCAAGTCGTTATGGAAAAAATCTTATCCCGTTCCGCAACACCGCCTCACATCGTGACACTCGTGATCGCGACCGCAACGGCAGCGGTTTCCATGAACGTTTTTCTGCCATCCCTTCCCGGCATGGCAGAGTATTTCCAGGCGGATTACAGCATCGTTCAACTGGCGGTCTCGCTCTACCTAGCGGCCACAGCCGTCCTTCAGCTGGGGATCGGCCCCGCTTCGGACCATTTCGGCCGACGCCCGGTCATGCTGACCTGTTTCGCAATATTCATTTTGGCAACGATCGCGGCATTGATGGCGCCCAACATCACGGTTTTCCTGATCTGCCGGGTGATGCAGGCCTTCGCGGCCGCCGGCATGGTTCTCTCAAGGGCAATCGTTCGCGACACGGTCGGTGCAGACGAGGCGGCAAGCCGGATAGGTTATATCACCATGGGCATGACGCTCGCTCCCATGCTCGGGCCCTTGATCGGAGGGTTCCTGGATGAGCTCTACGGATGGAAAGCAACGTTTTACCTGATCCTCGGCTTCGGGATCATCTCGTTTCTGGTGGTGTATCTCGACCTGGGCGAGACAAACCGCACCCTATCCGCCAGCATGACGGCCCAAGTGAAAAACTACCCCGAGCTTTTCCGCGCCAGGCGTTTCTGGGGCTACACGGCAACTGCGGCCATGGCATCGGGAGCTTTTTTTGCATTCCTCGGCGGCGGCCCCTACGTCGCCACCGAAATTCTTGATCTGACGCCTTCGCAATACGGAATGTATTTCATTCTGATCTCGGTCGGGTACATGATCGGAAATTTCCTTACTGCTCGTTTTTCCAGGCGGATCGGCATCAATCCCATGATGCTTGCGGGCAATATTTTTGCCTCTCTCGGACTTGTTCTTTCGCTGGTGCTGTTTGCAGGCGGGTTTTTCCATCCGATGTCGCTTTTTGGACCCTCATTCTTTGTCGGCATCGGCAACGGCATGACCATGCCAAATGCCAATGCCGGTATTGTCAGCGTCAGGCCGCATCTTGCAGGTTCGGCCTCAGGCCTCGGCGGGGCGCTGCAGATCGGCGGGGGCGCGGCGCTTTCAGTTATAGCCGGGGCTGTGCTTTCTCCGGAAACCGGCCCATTCCCGCTGATATGGGTGATGCTCGCATCCTCCACGCTCGCCATCGTCGCATCGCTTTATGTGATTTATGTTGCCCGCCAGGCAGGAAACATTTGAGGCGAGATGATGAGCTTGGGCGTTGCTGGAGTAATCCTTGCCGGTGGAACGGCGCAGCGCATGGGTGGCGGCGACAAGGGACTGCTGCGTCTCAACGCCAAAACCATCATCGAAACGGTAATGGAGCGGCTTTCACCTCAGGTCGACCGCATGGTGCTCAACGCCAACGGCGACCCGCAGAGGTTCGCCCCGCTGGGGCTTGAGGTGATTGCCGATCCCCTCCCCGAACCTATGGGTCCGTTGGGTGGCGTTTTGGCGGGCCTTGAATGGGCGAAAACGAACGCTCCCAAGCCTTCACATATCGTGACCGCTGCAGCAGACACGCCTTTTCTTCCTGCAGACCTTGTTGCGCGCCTGATGGAAGCGGCTCGTGTTTCAGGTGGGCCTGCAATGGCATGCAGCAACGGCACACTTCATCCGGTCTTCGCTCTCTGGCCTCAACATCTCGCCGATGACCTTGCCCGCCATCTTGCCAGTGGCGGCACCCGTCGCCTTCGCGCCTATGCCTGCGAGCGACACAACGCGGCTCTCGTGGACTTTCCTTGCAGTCCCGAAGCCGATCCGTTTTTCAATATCAACACGCCCGAAGATCTCCAGATAGCGCGTGAAAGGCACCAAAGGGAAGCAATGTGACACAGGCGGTTTTTGGCATTGTAGGCTGGAAGAATTCCGGAAAAACCACCCTGACAGCGGCGCTTGTGAGGGAATTGACGAAGCGCGGTTTCCGGATCGCCACGCTGAAACACGCACACCATGCGTTCGACATCGACCATGAAGGCACAGACTCCCACCGCCACCGGAGCGCCGGGGCTTCGGAGGTGGCGATCGTCTCCAAAAACCGCTGGGCGATCATTCATGAACTGAAGGGCGCACAAGAGCCCAGCCTGACCGAAATGCTCGCGCGTCTCTCCCCGTGCGATCTCGTCCTGATCGAAGGTTTTAAACGCGAAAATCATCCCAAGTTGGAATGCCGGCGGCGGGAAGCGCGCGATCTGACCTTCCTGGCACCAGAAGACCCAACCATCGTCGCTGTTGCCGGAGACCACGAGACAGATACCGGGGATCTGCCACGGTTTGATCTCGGAGAGGTGGAGCAGATCGCCGATTTTGTTGTTAGCCACACTGGCATCGGCCGACGGGCGCGCTAGGGGAACGCCCCCTCTCTTCATTGCATGGGACCAGTCACCTTTAAGGTTGCAATTTGAATCGGATCGGTGGGAATATCCGGCTTCATGTTCCGCCCGGCAGGAAGCCGGAAGCGGCAGATAATAAGATTGAGAGGAACCAGAATGCGTATTTCAAGGCGTATCGCGCTTGCACTGCCTGCGGCAGCTTTGGCTCTGGCAGTGGGCTCGGCTCATGCCCAGGACATGATGAAGCTCAAGATCGGCACTGAAGGTGCCTATCCCCCCTTCAACAACCTGACCGCAGACGGCTCTCTTGAAGGGTTTGATATCGATATCGCCAAAGCGCTTTGCGAAGAGATGAAGGCTGAATGCGAGTTCGTCACGCAGGACTGGGACGGTATTATTCCCGCGTTGCAGGCGGGCAAGTTCGACGCCATCGTGGCCTCCATGTCGATCACCGAAGAGCGCAAGAAGCAGGTCGACTTCACCAACAAGTATTACAACACGCCACCCGCGCTGGTCGTGCCCAAGGAGTCGGATATTGCCGGTACCACACCGGAAGATCTCGCCGGCAAGGTTATCGGTGCGCAGGGCTCGACCACCCACGCGAACTTCGCCGAAACCACCTTTACCGACAGTGACGTGAAGGTCTATCCGACCGCGGAGGAATACAAGCTCGACATGGTCAACGGGCGGCTTGATGCGGTCATCGACGATATCATCGTGCTGCAGGAATTTCTCGACAGTGACGATGGCGCCTGCTGCAAGGTTCTGGGCACACTCACCCCGCGCGAGGACATTTACGGCCCCGGGATCGGCATTGCTGTGCGGCAGGGGGAGGACGAGCTTCGCGAAAAGCTGAACGCCGCGATCACAGCCATTCGCGAGAATGGAAAATACAAGGAAATCAACGACAAGTATTTCACGTTCGACGCTTACGGCGACTGAGCGTCGTTATGTCCTGATGATACTGTCACAGGCGGCCGCCTTCGGGAGTGCGGCCGCCTTTGTTGCATGCGGCTCCGGTAAAAGAGCCCGAACGAGAAAAATCGCCAGTTGGCATCAAAGGCCGGATCAGGCGGTTCGGACAGGGGTTTTGGGAGATGGAAAGGGTCTGGACCCTTTTGAGTTTTGGGCCGGAAGGCTGGGGCGATGATATCGCCAAGGGCGTGCTTCTAACGGTTTCTCTGGCGCTGGCCACGTTACCGCTGGGATTGGCAATCGGTTTTTTCGTTGCGTTGGGGAAGCGCTCGAGCGACAAGACCTTACGTCTTGCGGCCAACATCTATACGACGATCTTCCGTGGACTGCCTGAGCTTTTGACGCTCTTTCTTGTTTTCTACGGCGCGCAGATTGGCCTTCAGCAGATCGTGCGGCTCGTGAATCCCGGCGCGAGTGTGGAGATCAACGCTTTTGTAGCAGGCATGATCGCGCTCGGCGCCGTGTTCTCCTCCTATGCAAGTGAAGTGTTTCTGGCCGCCTTTCGAGCTATTCCAGAAGGCCAGTACGAGGGCGGTCACGCGATTGGTCTTTCAAACGCGCAGACCATGCGCCTTATCATCCTGCCTCAGCTGATACGGCTTGCCTTGCCTGGCCTTTCAAATCTCTGGCTGATTCTTTTGAAAGACACCGCGCTCGTATCCGTGATCGGCCTCGCCGACATCCTGCGCCAGACGGGCATTGCCGCGCGCGTCACCAAGGAGGCTTTCCTGTTTTTCGGGATCGCGTGCCTGCTCTATCTCGTATTGGCCATGCTCTCCTCAATCGTCCTGCGCACAATTGAAAACTGGACCAAACGCCATGGAGTCCAGCGATGAGTGCCGAAGCACAAGCCTCAGTGGAACGGCCGCCCGTCGTCAAAAAGGGCTGGACGCGCGCTCGCACAATCGGCGTGGTCCTGCTCACGATCTGGGCAGCGCTGGGCCTTGCCGTTCTGGGGTTCATGATCAACGCCTGGGACCCGGACATTTTCACCCGCTACGCGCCGCGCTATCTCTCAGGCCTTTGGATCACCGTTCAGCTTGTCGTCGTTTCGGTTTTCCTGGGGGCGCTCCTTTCCGTGCCCATCGCACTCGGACGCTCCTCGAAGAACAAGCTGATTGGCGCCCTCGCCTACGCCTATGTCTACTTTTTCCGGGGAACGCCGCTGCTTGCCCAAACCTTCCTGGTTTATTACGGCCTCGGTTCTTTCAGACCGGAACTTCAGGCTGTGGGCCTGTGGACGTTCTTCCGAGAGGCCTGGTACTGCGCCGTCTTCGCTTTCACGCTCAATACCGCCGCCTACCAGGCGGAAATTCTGCGTGGCGCCATCGAGAGCGTCGGCAAGGGGCAATGGGAAGCGGCGGCTGCAATGGGCCTGTCCAGATTTCAGACCGCGCGAAAGATCATCCTCCCGCAAGCACTCATTGTCGCGCTCAGGCCCTATGGCAATGAGATCATACTGATGATCAAGGGGTCCGCCATCGTCGCCATCATCACGGTCTATGACCTGATGGGTGAGACACGCCGCGCCTATGCACGCACCTTCGACTTCCAGACTTACATCTGGGCGGCCATCATCTATCTTGGCCTCGTCGAGATCCTCCGCAACGCCGTTGATTGGATCGAGCGTCGAATTACCAAACATCTGAAGCGCTGAGGCGCACAACACGCATATCAGGGAGAAGGTTTCGAAATGGCGGACGTCGCATTCATCGGGCTCGGAGTCATGGGATATCCGATGGCCGCACATCTTCAGAACAAGGGCGGTCATAAAGTCACGGTCTATAATCGCACTGCCGCGAAGGCACAGAGCTGGGTCAAGGAACATGGCGGCGCTCACGCGCCGACACCGCGGGAAGCAGCGATCGACAAGGATTTCGTTTTCGCCTGTGTGGGCAATGACGACGATCTTCGCTCGGTGACACTCGGCGAGGACGGAGCTTTCCAGAGCATGAAGAAGGGCGCGGTCTTTATCGACAACACCACGGCGTCTGCAGAGGTTGCGCGCGAGCTCGCCGAAGAGGCCGAGAGGCGTGGCTTCGCTTTCATCGACGCTCCCGTATCCGGGGGACAGGCCGGGGCGGAAAACGGTGTTTTGACCGTGATGTGCGGCGGCGAGGAAGTCGTTTTCGAGAAGGCCAAACCGGTGATCGAATCCTTTGCACGGATGGTAGGCCTGATGGGTCCGGCCGGCGCAGGACAACTGACGAAAATGATCAACCAGATCTGTATCGCCGGGCTGGTGCAGGGGCTTGCCGAAGGCATTCACTTTGGCCAGAAAGCCGGACTCGATATCGGGAAAGTCGTCGACGTCATCTCCAAGGGAGCGGCTGGCTCCTGGCAGATGGAGAACCGTCACAAGACGATGAGTGAAGGGAAATACGACTTCGGCTTCGCGGTTGACTGGATGCGCAAGGATCTCGGCATTTGCCTGGCAGAGGCTGATCGCAACGGCGCCAGCCTACCCGTTACCGCGCTGGTGGATCAATTTTACAAGGATGTACAGAAAATGGGCGGAAATCGCTGGGATACATCGTCCCTGCTCGCCCGACTTGCGAAATAGGAGTCCACGATGACCCGCTGGCGCGTGGCATGTCTTGCAGCAGTTCTTGCCGCTTTGCCCGCGTCGGTCTGTATCGCACCTGCTGCTGCCGGCACCGACCGCCCTGACCTGGCTGGCGGTATTCGGGCTCTCTCCTGGAGCGATCTCGTCTCGCCTGCCACTGTGGACGAACCAAGCGCTCGCCCCGCCGATCTCGACGAACAGGCCGTCAGCCTCTCCGGCTTTCTCCTGCCTGCCGACCTGGAAGGTGAGCTTGTCTATTCCTTTATCCTGGTGGCGCGCCATGGTGCCTGCAGCCACATGCAGCAACCACCTCCCGATCAGATCGTCCGGGTCGTTCCGTCGTCCCCATACCGGTTAAGCTACAACTACGAGCCGGTGACAATAACCGGCTCTCTCCAGTCCGGGCGTGAAAAAACGCAGCTTTTCATTCTCGACGGCCCAGCGATTATAGAGTCGGCCTACACGATGCGGCATGCTACGGTCACTCCAAACAAGAGTTCGCCGGCACCGCTAACATCTTTCCCCGCCAATCCCTGGCATCGTGTCATAAACGACGACGAATAGCCCGGTCAGCCGCCATTGCCGCCACCCGAATCCTTGTCCAGGACAAGATAGTCGAGTGGCAATTCGGTCGTGTATTTGATCTGCTCCATGGCGAATGTGGATGAAACATCCCGGATTTCGATCTTCGCGATCAGTTTTTTGTAAAACGCGTCATAGGCGGCGATGTCCGGCACCACAACACGAAGCAGGTAGTCCACCTCGCCGCTCATCCGGTAAAACTCGACCACTTCCGGGAACTGCTGGATCACCTCGGAGAAACGCTTCAACCATTCGTGGCTGTGCATGTTGGTGCGGATGGACACGAAAACGTTCACCCGGGCATTGACCTTTTCCGGATCAAGCACCGCGACGCGCCGGCGAATGACGCCTTCTTCTTCCAGCTTCTGGATACGCCTCCAGCACGGCGTGGTGGAGAGCCCGACCTTTTTTGCCACATCGGCTACGGCAAGGGTTGAATTTTCCTGCAACAAACGCAGGATCTTGCGATCAAGGCGGTCCATACTCAGCTCCAAAGAAAATGATTTCCTAAAATGACAAGAGATCGCGCCAGCAACAAGAAATTTTTTGCCTGTATTGACCAATACGCGACCGAATAATCCTCACTTCTCAGAAAGAAGCCGATGAATTTCCTCACGCAGGACTGGCAATAACTCGCGTTCAAACCAGGGATTCTTTTTCAGCCAGCCTGTGTTGCGCCATGAGGGATGCGGCAGCGGCAAAACGCGGGGGCTGAGGTCGAGTGCCATCAGTCGACGCCAGTCAAGCACGGTCTCGGTGAGGGTTCTGGATTTCTCAGACCCAAGGTGCCAGGCCTGTGCATACTGCCCGATGACGAGAACAAGTTCGATCTGTGGCATCGCTGCCATCAGTTGCGCCCGCCATGCGGGGGCGCACTCGCGACGGGGTGGCAAATCCCCGCCTTTGGCATCAAGACCCGGGAAGCAAAATCCCATCGGCGCGATGGCAAAGCATGCCGGGTCATAAAATTGAGATCGATCCACCTGAAGCCAATCTCGCAAGCGATCTCCGGACCGATCGTCAAACGGCAAACCAGAGGCGTGAACCCGCGTCCCCGGTGCCTGGCCGGCAATGAGGATGCGAGCTGTGTCCGATCCCACAACAACCGGACGGGGCTCATGCGGCAAAGGGGCGCCCATCGGGTTCTCGACGCAAATCCGACAACTGCGAATTCGCGCCAGCAATGGTTCAAGCTGCGGCTTCTGCACGCCGGGTCTCTCAGGCCTTCGCGCTCGGGCGGCCGGCGACGGTGTGATACCATCGCATCAAATGATCCAGCCCATCGGGGACTGACAGGCGTGCAAGCTTCATGAAATCGATACTCACCAGCCCGGTAATATCGGCGATCGAATAAGCTTCCCCCGCGATAAATGGACGATCAGCCAGCGCCTTATCGAGATAAGCAAGAAACTCCAGGGCCTTGGGTTTGTTTGCTTCCCCCCATTCCGCGACCTGCGGCACCTCCCAATCCTTCATGGCCGGATGCAGGTGCCGGAAGGCTTGCGCAATGGGATAAAACAGATGCATTTCAACGCGTCGCTGCCACATTTCAACCGTGGCGACGCCGAGCGCACCCCTGCCGAAAAGCGCAGGTTCAGGGTAGAGCTCCTCGAAATAGCGGCATATGGCAACCGTTTCCGTCAAAACGGTCCCGTCGTCCAACTCCAGAACAGGCAGACGCTGCAGCGGGTTGAGACGAGTGAGCGTTTCAGACTTGTGCCCCATGGCGCCCATGTCCACCGGCTCGATCGGCACTTCAATTGCCTTCTCTGCCAGAAATATCCGTACACGCCTCGGGTTGGGTGCCCGGCCACCATCATAGAGCTTCATGTTCCGCTACCCTCACCTGAAAACCAGCCCATAAGCCACTCCCAAAGGCGCCTCAGCAAATCACCGTCGCCGGGACGCGGCTCTCCCTGATGTTCCTCACGCCAGTCGCGCGGCGCCTCGAAACTGCCCGCCCATATGCCACGCTGGGCCCGGCGCGCCTCCGCTTCCACCGCATCATAATCGCCATAGGCCAATGCCCAGCCTGCCGCAACGAGCGCTTCACCCAGATCGGTATCGTGAACCCTACAGCGTGCGAGCAGCCGATCATAGCGATCACGCTGATAGCCTTCGCAGGTGACCTCCCCACCAGCCACCAGTCGACGCAAGGCCCGAAGCGCCTCACGCCCGCAAGCATAATCCTTCCCGTTGCTGGTGCACCTTTGCTGAAACTCCGGCGCATCAATGCCTTCAAGGCGAATGCGCTCGCCCGCGAGCGTCAGCGTATCGCCATCATGCACGATCACGTCACCTCTCAGTGTCTGTCCGCCAAGGCGTTGCACCCTGTCGACCAAGAGCGCAATTCCCCCCAACAACAACAGTGTCAGCAGGATATCCATAAAGCGAATTGATCTGCGGCCGCGGGTCCGTCTGTTTCGTCGGCCTCTCATGTTTTGAAGGGTCTCTTAATCATTCACGAATAAGTTGAGCAGTGAATAGCGGGAATTCAAAAACGGGTTATGGTGGCGGAAGCGTCAAAATCGGCTGACAAGTTCGCCGACAAGTTCATTGTGGACCGCACCAAGCCGCATCGCAACAGCAATGTGGGGCTTGCCGTGCGCCGTACGCGCGACCGGCTTTCGCAAAGCCTCGGACCTCCCGATTTCAACCGCGACATGCTGAAACTGCACGCGCGAGACATTCTCTCGAACGCCGTCAAACCGGCTTTGCTCATTCTGACGATGAGCCTCGGCGGGATTTATCTTGGGGTTGACCTGAAAATCACATGTCTGTGGGCCTTAACCACACTTCTCGGTTATGTACCGCTCTTCCTCCTCGCCCGTCGTCTGGAACGGATGCCGGAAAACGAGATTGAGGTCACGCGAATGCGGCACTGGCTTTTTGCCGCCCATTTCACCAGCGGCGTTGGATGGGCGTATTTCGCATATCTGCCTCTTCCAGCCAGCACCTTCTCCGAACCGCAGATCATGCAGGGGGCGCTACTCCTTCTTGTGATCGCCGGGACAGCGATCGTGACGGCAACCCTAAGCGGCGCACTGGTAGCCGCGTTTGCGCTGCCGATCTGCATGTTCGCCTTCACGGTCAGCAATGCTCCGACGACAGGTTCGCTGATGATGTGTTTGGTCCTCGCAGCCGCGCTCCCTTTCCTGGCCTACGTTGCACACCATCGAAACCGCGCGGCATTGAGGCTCCTTTCTTTCCAGAGTGAAAAGAACGCGCTGATAGGCGAACTTGAAACAGCCAAATCCATGTCAGATGAAGCGCGCCGGCGCGCTGAGGAAGCCAATCTGGCAAAATCGCGTTTTCTCGCATCCATGAGCCATGAGCTCCGAACACCGCTCAACGCCATTCTGGGGTTTTCAGAAGTCATGGCCAACCAGGTTCTGGGACCGCTCGAAAACACCACCTATCGCGACTATGCGAACGATATTCACACGTCCGGAAAGCACCTCCTGAGCCTGATAAACGAGATACTTGATCTTTCGCGCATAGAGGCCGGTCGCTATCGGCTCAACGAAGAGCCGTTGTCCCTCGGCGCGATTGCGGAGGATTGCTGCCGCCTGATGGAGATGAAAGCGCGTAGCAAAGACATTTCCTTCAGGGTTGACGTTGAGCCCACTTTATTGAGACTTTTCGCCGACGAACGTGCGGTTCGCCAAATCACCCTCAATCTTCTGTCAAACGCCATCAAGTTCAGTCCGACCGGTAGTGCTGTCCACATCCGGGTCGGGTGGACGGCGGGTGGCGGTCAATACATCGCCATAAAGGACAACGGCCCGGGCATCCCGGAAGACGAATTGGCCGTGGTCCTCTCCGCATTTGGCCAGGGGTCTATAGCCATCAAGAGTGCGGAACAGGGCACAGGCCTTGGTCTGCCCATCGTGCAGGGGTTGGCAGCCTTGCACAACGGTGTTTTCGAGCTCAACTCGAGATTGCGCTCAGGCACCGACGCCATCGTGGCCTTTCCCCGCTCGCGTGTGATGGAGGAACTCCCCGCTGTTCCAACCGAGCACAAGCAAGCATCACGAGGTAACGCTTGAGGGGACCGTTCCGCGGGAATGCTTCACCTAACCCAAGCGCCTCGCGACCTCTGCAACCCCACCCGCAAGTGCTGCCGCCGACTTGACAATATCGGCCGCCACAGCCCCCGCACACCCCGCCTCCCCTGCAAACTGCAGCCCAAGCAAGGGTTGAAGCGAGAGCTCCGCGGCCACCCACTTCTCAAACGGACCATGGCAACTCGCGAGAACGCAATGAGAAATCGAGTGCGGCGCTGACTTGTAAAGCACCGCAGCCGCAGCCAGAGCCGGCAAACCATCAAGAACAACGGGGATGTTTTGTGCACGGGCCGCAAGGATGGCTCCCGTAAGCGCGGCCATATCCCGCCCTCCAAATCGCCGGAGCACTTCCAGTGGATCCGCCAAGTGATCGGCGTGGAAAGCAAGCGCTTCAGAGATGACCGCCCGCTCAGACTGGCTGAACTGATCCAATTCGCCTTTGAGAAGGGCAAGAAGCATTGCGCTTGCTGCAAGCCTCGCCTGCGCGCCCAACGCTCCGACACAGAGCAAATCGACCCCCTCAGCGGTGGCTTCCATGCCGAATGCAATCGTAGCAGCACAGGCCCGCTCATCCAGGGAGGCACCCGTGCGCATGTCATTGGAGGGCAAATCGAGCGCCAGATCAAAGACATTGAGAGACAGGTCATTGGCCACGCACAAATGCGATACCGCCGCAGCCCCCGCCGCGACAGCATCCACCTGCGCCCGTTGCTCGGCAAGCCCCGCCTCATCGAAACCATGAGTCGCGGCATAGAGCGCAACACCGGATTTGCCGATCAAAGGTGGGACAGCGCCGCGGGTGCGAGCGAGCCAGACTCCAATCTCGTACAGTCGCCCCAGTTTCTCGACGCTGTAACCCGCCCGGTGGAATGCTTTTGCCATCCCCTCTGCGGCGGCCTCGTCGGGTGCATTCAATTGGGAAAGCAGGGAGCGGACGTCATCGAAAGGCATTCCGGAGAAGGACATTAAGCTGGTTCCCGTTTGGTGTCGGAAACGAGATAGCCACCAAGCGCGCCGAGCGCAATGGTAGACAGACCGCTTGCGTCGAGGGGCGCGATGCCCCATGTCTTCTGGAAATGATGGAAAGATGATGGTCGAGATCAAAACCCCGTGCATCCTCGTTTGCTCAATCGATGTGAACTCCGGATTCTGCTTCGGTTGCGGACGCACACGCGCTGAGATCGCGAATTGGCTCTTCATGACGTCCCAGCAGCGCGAGACGGTGATGAACCAACTTCCTGCGCGCCTGGAACAGGTGGAACGTAGACCGCGCCGCGAAACCCGGCGCGCGCGCATTGCGCGCCAACGAATGGAGGGGCAATAGGAGCCATGCGCCTGTTCTGGTTATTGATGTCGGCGCTTGGCGGAGGCTTGATCCTGCTGATTGCCAATCACGATTCTGGCCGGGTGTTTGGGCTCGAAAACGCGGCCTTCGCCGCCACCCTGTATCTAGGCCTCTGGGCAGCCGTCCTTATCGTGGGCTTCTTGGGATCGGGACTGAGGATCGGAGACGTTGCAAGAACCCTTGCCTTCTGGGTTTTTCTGCTTCTGGCATTGGTGGCCGCCTATCAGTACCGTTATGAACTTCAGGATATTGCCAGTCGCGTAACGGCTGGCCTCATACCCGGCAGCCCAATGACCACTGTCAGTAAGGACGGCCAAGTCAATGTGATCGTTGAGCGATCCTCTAGCGGCCAATTCGAGGTTATCGCAGACGTGAATGGCACCAATCTTCGAATGCTGATCGACACGGGCGCCAGCAGCATCGTTTTGTCGGATGAAGATGCACGCGCAGCAGGTTTCGAACCTGAGAGATTGCGCTTCGTAGTACCGGTGGCAACAGCAAATGGCAACACACTTGTCGCCCGGGCAAGAGCTGATACGGTCAATGTAGGAGCCATTTCGCGCAACGAGATTCCGATTTATGTGGCGCAACCGGGACGCCTTGATCAAAGCCTGCTCGGCATGAGCTTCATAAACACATTGAATGGCTTCGATCTGCGGGGCGACCGCATCGTTCTTCGCGACTGAGCACGGCATAAACGGAGACGATGAACACCCGGAGCAATTGCCCGGGTGTTCACAAAGGGTCTATTTGTAGACTGCATTCCTGGCGGATCTCGCATCGCGCGGGGCCGCGCTCTGCACACGCGTTTCGATTTCCAGCTGATAACGACGACCGACATCGCGCCATTCGTTCGCAATCAATCTGCGCAACGCACGCACACGCCTGTTTGCAAGTCGTCTTCCTTCGCCTCCTTCCGCATAGACGAGACGGAGTATCGAAGGTTCTTTTTCCAGAAGGTTGATGAGCTGTGAAACCTGGTGCCGCCACTCCGTCATCAGGTCATGTGCCCCCCGGACGAAGGCCGCATCCGTCAGATCCAGCCGAACCACACGTCCGATTGAGGCACCAAACATGAACTCCGATGCCTTACCCGCCGTGAGGCGAACCACACGTGGATTCTCCGTCGTGAGGCGGTACCCGGATGGAAGCGAGCGCGGATCGAGCTTCATGATGTAATTGGTCCCGATCCGCTGATCGGGCAAATCCGCGCAGGCGACATGGAAACGCCCGTGATCGTCTGCCGTGAGCAACAGCCCTTTGACCGTGGCGATCCGCACGCCAGGCAAGCCCGGCTCCCCGGCATCCTGGTATCCATTGCGGTTACGGTCGTCGAAGACCTTCCCGAGAATGTCACCACAATCGAAAACAGCTTCCACCACCACCTCAACGGTTGCTTCTGCAACTCGTGAGATGACTTCTCCGGAAAGATCCTCCACCCAAGCCTTGTTTACATATTCGCCAGGCTTGGCAGCGGCGGTCACGCCCAGTTCGAGATCGATCAGGACCTCTCCTTCGCCAGGAAGGGCAACATCCTTGAATGTTAGCTTCCGTCCTTCCGCTACGGGTGTGACAGAACTGCCGTTCAACAAAGCAGAGCCGCGTACAAATGTCAGCCCCGGGGGCGTCATGTCGATGACAGTGATGGTACTGTCTGTCGAGAGGCCAAGTGACTTTACGCGGATCGTGTAAGGAACACGACCACCGCGTGCCACTTCTGCCATCGGGGTCACCTTGGTGATGGCATAGCCAGGCAGATCAACAACAGCTTCATCCTCGGGTGAGATCACCTCCTGCCCCGCGGGACCTTTACCTCTCGCAGTCGCAGTCTTCTTTATGCCCCCTTCGATACCCTGCGCTTCGTCGATATCACTTTGTGTCATCGTATACGTCGCCTCGAGAGTGATACTCTCCCCTGCCCCCAATTCCCCACTAGCTGGTGTGAACGAAGACAATTCACCGCTGCCTGGCCGTCCGTTGAAACGAGGTCCGGGGCCGGATGGAACTACATCTGTGGCGGTTACATTGCCGTCGTTTGTCACCTTGAACGTATAAAGAATGGTATCTCCCGCCTCGGCAAACTCTTCGTCGGTGGACTGAAGCTCACCATGTTTTTCCAGCGCTAGGGAGATATTTTGCGGCAACGGCGTCGGGATTGCATCGTCAGGCTCCCAGTCTCCTTCCAAATCAACGTCAGCTGTCTCATCAGGCTTATCAGATATGTCGGAGACCGGCGTATCGTTGGGTGCAGCGCCATCCGTGGCGGTCGCGACGATCCCGCCAGCGTCGATGTCGGCCTGAGTGAGCTCGTAGGTCGTTTGAAATGTCGTCCTGTCCTCGCTGCCAGGTGCAAAACTCGAGAGGCTACCGCTGGGAACGGGTACCGAAGGTGGAGGTCCCGATGTGTTGGGCCCGTTCTGCAATGAGGAGATGGTGATGTTGTCTATCGTGACGTTACCGGTGTGGCGCGCTACGAAGGTGTGAACGATCGGCTCACCTGGATCGGGAAAGTCGTTCCCGTTTGTGTCGTTCCATTCATCAATCAGGTCAACTTCAAGTCTGGTAAGTGTTTCAAAATTGATCGTTGTTGGCTCACCAGCAACCCCTTCAACCGACCGGGACAGTCGCTCGATATCGTTGCCCTGCGGATCCTTAGCGGTTGCTGTGCCCAAATTTTCGACGAACCCATTGTCGATATCCTCCTGTTTGATCTCGTAGGCCCCAGTCAAATCGGTATTGCTTTCTCCTGGGAGCAGCGAGGCAATCGGACTGTTGGAGACCGCGATTTTGTAATCCTCAACGACAATGTCCGTGAGCGTCACGTTGCCAGTATTTTCAACGCTGAAAGTGTAGTTGATCAGTTCCCCTCCATCCGCCATTCTATTGACGTTGGCATCTTCCAACTCCCCCTTCTTGACAAAATCGTAGTCGGGATTGGGTGGGAACATTACGCTGGTAGGGTTTTCGTCTACGCCTGCCGTATCACTGGAAATATCGTTGAAAAGATTGCCGTTCTCATCCGTCCCTTCTGCGGTCGCCTGATTGGACGATCCACCCGCATCAATGTCCTCTTGTGTGAGTGTGTAGGTCAGCGTGTAAATGGCCGTCTCCCTCTCAACCAGCGTGCCCTCGGAGGAACCGGATGAAGCGGATACGAATGTCGGACCGCTGTCAGCCGTCAGGGGCGTGCCGTCAGCGCGCACCAGGTTCTCTTCGCTGATCGCAACGCCGGTCAATGAACCGATACCTTGGTTCTCTATAGTCATCGTGAAGGTCAAGACATCGCCAGCTTTATCACCCTCCGAAACCGTTTTGATAATCTCAATGACCTCCGCTCCCAACGCGAAACTGATCAGGCAGTTGGAGGTGCCCTCTGCGGCAACTTCAAGAGTTTGCGAGCTCCACACGGCAGTGAACACAAAAACAGACTGTTCCCAAGCAGTTGTATCGGGAAACATGATTGTTTCATTGGCGCCGCTTGTCGTCAGCTTGAGCCCTTCACAGGCACTTGGGCGGTTGCCGGCAACCGATGCGCGTCCAATCGCATAGAACGGAATTCGATATGTACGGCCAGGTACAAGCCCGTTCATCGTGGTGAGGATGGATTCGTAATAGTCTGGTCCGCCGATCATGGAGAGGAACGTCGTATCACCTGTTGGAACGGCGGGCAGTGGCGCGTCATCCCAGGCATGGGTTGCGCCCCACTCCTCAGGCGTCGAACAATCCGGACTGCCTTCCCCGTCCGTCCATCCGGCAGGCGTCTGACCGATACCCGGCGTACAGGGTGACGTGGGCGGAATGTCCTGCGCATTCGCCTGCCGTTCGCCAAACATGATCGATCCAAAGGCGATGAGAATGGTGAGCACTATCGCACGAATTGCGATTGGCGGCCTTAGGTTCATCTGCAGGTTCCAGCCGATTATGGAACAAAAAAATCCTTTCGCTGGAGAGACTTTTCTTTCTCTCTGACGTTTCAACAGACCAGATGTGGCCCAGGCAAAATTTCGAAGAGATCGGATTGTGTTTGCCACACCGTGCTGCTCAAGCAATGTCGTCTGGAGAATTCTCAACATGACAAGCCTCATCATACCATCGTTCATGGTTCGGTTTCTTATTAGGCCTCTTGGCCAGACGCAGAACTTGAGTCGGGAACACTGGTGATACGAACGGCAATTGGATTTGCGAGCCCTAGAACAGGCGCACTCGGCACACGAGTTACAGTAACGTAGCGTTACAGTTGGGCCACCCTAAGCGCGCGCCTCTACGGGTGCCACCGTTATTCAAACTTCTCGTTTTGGACAGAGGCCTTAGCGTTCTGAGGCCGGAAGCGCGTTTCAATCTCCAGGTGATAGCCTCGCCCGGTCCGACCCCAGGCGGAACTAACCATCCGGCGAATTTCCCGCAAACGCTTCACCGCCATCCTCGTGTCGTCCCCGGAACCGGTATAAATGAGACGTAGAACAGACGGTTCCTGATCGAGCAGCACTATCATTTGATTGATTTGCCGTTCCCATTCCGGGTTCAACCTCGCGGAGCCTTGCAAAAACGCTGCGTCGGTCAGATCGAGGCGAACCACACGGCCGATTGTTGCGCCAAAAAGGAACTCCGACCCCTTGCCGGCTGTAAGCCTAACCACACGTGGATTCTCCGTGGTGAGACGGTATCCGGAAGGCAATGATCTAGGGTCGAGCTTCAAAATGTAGTTTGTACCGATCCGCTGATCAGGCAGATCCGCACAGGCGATATGAAAGCGCCCTTGAGCGTCTGATGTCAGCAACAGGCCTTTTATCGTAGCCAGCCTCACTCCCGGAAGACCCGGCTCTTCCTCTTCCTGGTAACCATTCCGGTTCCTGTCATCGAACACCTTTCCGATGATGTCGCCGCAATCGAAAACAGCTTCGACAACCACCTCTACGACGGCCGTTGCAATACGGGAAACAACGGCTCCTTCCGTCGTTTCTACCCAGGCCTTGTTTACGTACTCTCCAGGCTTGGCGGCTCCAGTCACGACGAGGTCGAGCTCAACAATTGCCGCTTCGCCAGGGGATAGTGTGACGTTTTCGAATGTCAGTCTGCGGCCTTCGACCAGTGGCTCTGCAGAATTGCCGTTCAGCTTTGCGCTTCCACGGGCGAATGTCAGCCCCGCCGGTGTCATGTCGATGATTTTGACAGCGCTGCCGCCGGCAGACCCAAGCTGCTTCACGGTAATCGTGTAGGGAACTCGATCACCACGCCGCACCTCCGCCAGCGGTGTCGTTTTGCCAATAGCGTAGCCAGGCAAGACCACGGTAGCCCCTGCAACCGGTGAGAAGACTTCCCGCCCATCCGCCCCACGGCCAGAGGCCTTGGCAGAGTTCTGGATGCCGTTTTCAAGACCCTCCGCTGCATCAATGTCGCGCTGAGTGAGTGTGTATGTTGCGGTGAAAGTCTTGGTTTCTCCTGCAGCAAGATCCGCACTGGCTGGAGAGAAAGGCGTGAAACTCCCACTGCCCGGCTGCCCGCCAAATCGTGGTCCTGGGTCCGCTGGCCTGACATTCGAGACGGTCAAATTGCCTTCATTGGTCGCAGTCAATGTGTAGAGGATGGTATCGCCAGGTTTGGCAAGCCGTCCGGCCGTCCCCTCAAACACACCTGACTTCTTCAGTCCGAGTGCACTGACCTGCAGCAGCGGAGTGTAGTTGGGATCATCCGGCTCCCCATCGCCATCGAGATCCTCATCTGTTGTGTTATTCGGGTCATCAGACGTATCCGAAACCACCGTACCGTCTCGGGTGCGACCGCTAATTCTGGTCGTAGCGGCAACACCGCCAGCGTCGATATCAGCCTGCGTGATGGGATAGGAAACCTTCGGTAGGGAATCCAATTCTGCCCCTGGTTTTAGAGCTGGAATTAAACCACTGTAGACAGATGCGGCTCTCGCCGCCGGCCGGACTGTGGACGTTTCCCAATCGATCGAATCGATCGCAAGGTCCTCCAACGTCGTATTGCCCGTATTGCGAACCGAGAATGAATACTGGATCGGCTCACCTGGATCTGGAAACCCGTTTGAGTTTGTGTCGATCCACTCCCCTGAAAGCTCAAGCTCTACGGACGGGATCGTCTCGAATGGTACTGTCGTCGGATCGCCGGGGCGCCCCCCCGGTGGACGAGCATATCTGACCACGTCTTCGCCCTTGGGATTTTGCGCTACGGCGGTCGCATTGTTTGAAAACGAGCCTTCATCAATGTCTTCTTGAGTGATGACATGCTCGGCTGTGACGTTGGAATCACTCTGGCCCGGCGCCAACGAAGCTATAGGGCTATTTTTAATCTCCGCTTTGTCGTCGGTTACCGCTATGTTGCTGAGTGTGACGTTGCCCGTGTTCACAGCTGTGAATGTGTATTCGATTACCTCACCAGCATCGGCAAATCCGTTTCCATTGGCATCGATATGCTCTGCTTTCTTGACAAGATCGTAGTCGGACACCGTTTCCAGACCGCCAGGCGGCAGTGTGGGCTCGCCTGCTTCTCCGCCTGGAGGACGCGACTGCTTGGATAGGCTAACTCCATTGGGCAACTTGGCGTTCGAGGTGGCAAGGTTATCGAGATCTCCAGCATCGATATCTGCCTGGGTCACCTCATAGGTGCCGGATATGCTTTCTTCGTCCTTCTGGCCTGGAGCGAGAGGCCCGGCCAGTGGACTGCCTTCCACCCTGGCCCGCGCATCCGTTACCACGATGTCGGTGAGCGAGACATTCCCCGTGTTTTCAATGGTAAACCTATACCTGATCACCTCACCAGCATCGATCAAACCGTTTCCATTCGCATCCTCATGTTCCGATTGTTTGACGAAGTCATAATCGCCCTCCAGGGGCGTTTCGACGCGTGTTGCGTCTCCCTCCTGACCATCTGGCGGTCGCGATTGCTTATTGACATCCTCGCCGTTCGGTCCCTTCGCCGTCGCCAGCGCAACATTCTCTACACTGCCCGCAGCCAGATCTTCCTCGGTGATCTTGTGAACTCCCTTGACCGAATCCGAGTCAATTTGCCCTGGCGCCAAGGAGGCGGTCGGACTTCCGGATATCTCAGCCTTAGGATCCGATATTTCCACATTGGTCAAAGTCGTGTTGCCGGTGTTTGTCACCGTGAAATCGTATTTGATCTCCTCACCAACATCAGCTCGACCGTTGCCGTTAGCATCGTCGTGCACCGCCCTTTTGACCACATCATAATCGGTTTCCTGCTCCAAGCCCCCAGGCGGTCTGGTTGGGTCGCCGGCATCTCCCCCAGGCGGACGGGATTGCTTCGTGACGTCGTCGCCGGTCGGCAGCTTTGCGGTTGAATCGGCAACGTTGTCGAGATCACCAGCATCAACATCATCCTGCGTTACGACGTAGGTGCCTTTGACACTTTCCTCGTCTTTAGCACCGGGCTCCAGCGGTCCAGCTAGCGGGCTGCCTTCAATCGTCGCTCGAGAATCCGTAACCACAATATCCGTCAGCGGAACATTGCCGGTGTTCTCCACGATGAACTTGTAGCTGATCGTTTCGCCGGCATCGATCCGCCCATTGCCATTTGCGTCTACGTGCTCTGCCTCCTTTACGAAGTCGTAGTCGCCTTCCATTGGTGTTTCGATGCTTGTGGGATCTCCTGGGTTGCCGTTCGGTGCCCGAGATTTTGCGGTGACGTCTTGACCGTCTGGCCCCTTCGCTGAACCGGAAGCGAGATTGTCGACCTTACCTTCGATCAGGTCCGCCTCGGTGACCGTGTAGTATCCCTTCACGGTTTCGCTGTCGCTTGCCCCTGGAGCTAAGGAGAGAATTGGATTTCCCTCGATTCTCACCTTTGAATCGGTGATCTCGATGTCGGTAAGCGTTGCGCCACCGGTATTTTCAACTGTGAAGTCGTAAACGATCTCCTCTCCGATATCGACTTTGCCATTTCCGTTGGCGTCGACATGTCTGGCGGCCTTGACGATCGACATCGAGGCTTCAAGGTCGGTGTCGGTATCACTGTTGTCTTCTGGAGAATTGTCGATGATCGTGTCAGGAAGATTGAGCGTCGCCGTGTTGATCAAATCTCCCGAATGATCCGGTGGGATCGAAATCGTCAGATTATACGTCACCACGCCCCCCACCGGAAGACTGGCAGTCTGATTGTCAAGCGCGCCTGTTCCGCTTGCCGCGTCACACACGCCGCCGTTTAATCCGAAACAGGTCCAGTTCGCTTCGGTGACCCCCGCTGGCAACGGGTCATCCACCCCAATGTCGGTAGCCCCGAATGGACCGTTGTTGACCACTGTTATTGCGTAGGTCACGTCCTCCCCGGAGATGTAGGCCTCCTTCCCATCCGTTTTGGAAATGGCGATGTCCGCTGGAAAGCTGAGTATTGTTGTCGCGCACTTCATGCCGTCGTTGATTGACGAACCGGGGGAGTTGGAAATGCGGGTTGCGCGCCCGGTAGCAGTATCAAACTCGAAAAAGCCCTCTCCGCTATTTCCTGAGCCATAGACGGTATTTGGTGTGCCGAACATGGCACCGAAGAGGCTGCTCGCAGCAAGCCCTGTATCCCCGATATTTATAACCGCCCCGGTTACCGGGTTGATGGAAATCAGTTGGCGCGAGTCACCTTCTTTGGCGTAAAGGAGCCCGTTGGACCACGCCAGATCCGTAAGGAATACACTTCTACTCAGAGGTATTCTGGTTGCTGACGTCGCAGAGATATCTACTTTGTATAAACTGTTATCATGAGTTCTACTATATATATAGTAAGAGCCATCATCAGATATCTCTCCCGTATTCGCCTTAAAACCCGATGGGAGACCGGTAATATTCCCAAGATTTTGAAGCTGAGCGTTAGAACCAATTCTATAAAGGGTTGGCGAATTATTATTTACAGCATACCCATAATTGTCCAACGGGTTGTAAGCCGTTCCATTGTAGGTGAAGGACACGCTCCCCTGGTTCACAAATGTGAAAGGGTTCGTGGACGTGTCGATGGCATTCAAGCTGGTCTGTGTTCCCTGAGACAGCCACATGCGAGAATCGCACGTTCCAAAATCAGGTAGGGTTTGAGCGTCAGCCCCTCCTCCCGGCACTCCCAGAAAGCCCCCCAGGATGGCAAAAACCCAGAAACAGGAAAAGAAAGAGAGCTTTTTGAAATCAAATATTGATGATCTAATAATTTTTCTCATGTTTTATTTCCTAAAATCATGGAAAAACTATTTATTAATAAATTTATATTAAAATAATTGCATTTCCCAACCCTCGGCGCCCACAATTCTTCACGCAGGGCTCGCAAACGCGCCCTGACGTCAGACGTGTGAGTTTCGCCTCATCCTTCGCATTTGTTCATGCGTGGGGTATCACTGTGCATACGGGGAGACGGAGACTGTTTGCGCGCTTTTTGACACCGCGCCTCAAACAACCCGGCTTGACTTTCCGCGCGTACCCTTTATGTGTCCGCCAGACTCTTTAAGCGCTGGTGGAGAGATTCTGCTTTTGCGCGACCGACAAACCACCAGAAACGGACGACAGACATGGCGAAGGCCACGACCATCAAGATCAAGCTTCAGTCGACGGCGGACACGGGCTTCTTCTACGTCACGAAGAAGAACAGCCGCACGATGACCGACAAGATGACCAAGCGCAAATACGACCCCATCGCCAAGAAGCATGTGGAGTTCAAGGAAACCAAGATCAAATAGATCCGGTTTCACCGTATTCCTTCGAAACGCCGCCTTCGGGCGGCGTTTTCTGTTTGAGATCTCAACTTCCCGATGCGATTTCCCCGTGCGATTTCCCAGTGCGATCCGCAAATGCGCGCTGCAGAAAGCCTTCCATGTGCTTCGGAAGTCGGAATCATCATCTGAAGATATTGGGAAGCGGTGAAGAAACTGGGGGCCGGTCGGCAAACTGGCAGCGGTACGAGGAGGCCACTTTCAACCAGCGCCGGCCGGCCGACCCCACGGACCCAGGAGATGCGGCGGACCTGAGCATCATGGGGTATCCCGAGGCGGCTGCCCGACGACAACGCCGAGACATAAGACCCGCCCCTTTCGGCGAGAGATTTGCGCAGGGCGGTTAGAAAATCAATACTTACTTAACCATTCCCGCCAACTCCCTTACGTTAGGGTTAAATATGGGGCGGATGCGGCACTCCGTCAGCCCCCAAATTGGTGGAATGCATCATCACTCTTTGGTGTTGTGCGATTACGCGCCACGAATAAGGCAACAATTGCCCTTCTCGAGGTCCGACTGACGTGCGCCGTCACCTCTCTGGTTGGCATCATGTGTGCTGCGACTTCAGGCTGCAGAAGCCACCACGCGGTTGCGGCCTTTGCTCTTCGCATCATAGAGCGCAATGTCCGCACGCTTTATCAGATCGGCCGGATCATCATTGCCATTTGCGCAGCCAACAACCCCTACGCTTGTGGTAACGGCAATAGCATTTTTGCCTCCGTCGACCGTGAAAGGTTCGCTGGCAATGGCAACCCGCAAACGTTCTGCCACCATCTCCGCCATGTCATGCTCGGTATCTGGCATCACAACGACGAATTCCTCGCCCCCGAACCGGCAAATCAGGTCGATACCACGGATATTCTGGCGTAATCGATCAGCGAACTCGCGCAACACATCGTCGCCACTGGAGTGCCCCCAGCGGTCATTGATCGTTTTGAACCGGTCGATATCAGCCATCATTACGGACAAAGGCCGTCGCCGGGCAACAGCTCGCGCCAGGAGCTTTGGCAAATGCGCATCAAGATAGCGCCGATTATGCAGCCCCGTCAGCGGATCGGTGACAGCCATGCGAAAACTCTGACTGACACTCGTCCGAAGGCGATCATTGTAGCGCTTGCGTCGCAGCTGCGTCCGCAAACGCGCCTGTAGTTCCTGCGCGTCAATCGGGCGAACAATATAATCATTCACGCCCAGTTCCAGCGCTCGGGCGATCATCCCCTCCTCATCCCCATCAACCACCAGCATGACCGGCAGGAGACGCGTACGATCCAGCGCCCGCAACTGAGCGCAAAGCCGCAATGGATCGTAGGAGGCGTAGTTGGAGGTAACGAGAACGCACTCATAGCCACCCTCGGCCGCGCGAAACAATCCGGCCTGGGGATCGTCCTCGATGTCAAGCGCGAAGCGACGCTGCAGCATGGCAGAAACCGCAGCAGAAGATTGGGTGTTCTCGTCGATCAACAAAACAGAGGGCGTCCCGCGCCGGTCGTCCTCCATACCCGGCTCAAATCCCACATTGTCGATGGTCTCGGTGCGCAACCGCAATTCATCTGTGAGCATTTTCAGCCGAACGAGGCTTTTGACCCGCGTGACAAGTTGAAGCGCGCCGACTGGCTTTGTCAGGAAGTCGTCAGCGCCCGCCTCCAGGCCTCGCACACGATCCGATGTTTCGCCAAGTGTTGTAATCATCACAACCGGAATGTGCTGTGTCGAAGCCTCTGACTTGAGCCTGCGGCACACCTCGAATCCGTCCATTTCCGGCATCATGACGTCCAACAGGACGACATCCACCTTCCCATCAGCACAGATTTTTAGCGCCTCTGCCCCGCTATAGGCGCAGACAACCTCGAAATACTCAGCCAAGAGCCGGCTTTCGAGCAGCTTCACATTCGACGGGACGTCGTCGACAACCAGAATGCGCGCGGTCATGACCGGCTCCTCACGAATGTCTCCGGGAAGCCATCAGCAGCATCAGGCATCCCCAAGATAGGATTTGATCGTTTCGATGAAACTCGGCACAGAAATTGGCTTCGAGATATAGGCTTCGCATCCACCTTGGCGGATACGCTCCTCATCGCCCTTCATCGCGAAGGCCGTCACCGCGATGACGGGGATCGTGTGGAGGTCATCATCCTGCTTGAGCCATTTCGTGACCTCAAGTCCCGAAACCTCTGGCAACTGGATATCCATCAGAATGAGGTCGGGGCGATGTTCACGAGCAAGGTCGAGCGCATGCAGTCCGTCGCGCGTCCGAACGGTGTCATAGCCGCTGGCCTCGATAAGATCGCGAAAGAGCTTCATGTTGAGCTCATTGTCTTCGACGATCATGACTTTCTTCGGCATTTCACCCCGTCCCACTCAACCCCGCGCCGCCGCTTGTCACCTGTTCTCGCCGACACCGCCTCAAATCGCGAAATTTCCGGCGCCACCCTTGCACGATTTGATTTATGAATCGGTAATGGGCGCCTGCGAATCGTAGCTTTACAGCATAGCGGCCCAGCATCGCTGCGCAATTCATCTGATCGACGGGCCACGATGGCGTTTCATGCCCAATGGAGAGGTACCACCATGCAACGAGAGGAAGCCGAGACCATCGCCGTTTCTGCCCTGGCATTTATTGCGGCAGACGAGCAGCTCCTTCCCAGGTTTCTCTCACTGACCGGTATCGAGGCAAATCAGATTCGCGCGGCGGCGGCCGAACCAGGCTTTTTGACCGGGGTTTTGCAATTCATCCTCGCACATGAACCGACCTTGCTACGGTTTTCCCAGGAAAGCGGCATCGCTCCGGAGATCGTCGCACGGGCGCCGTCCCTGCTGCCCCACGGCAACCCATCCTACGACATCCAGCCTTAATATGACTTTGGACAAGCTACATGACGATTGACCCTGAAACAGCCAGGCAGATTGACGAACTTTCGCTCAGCAACGACCCTCTTCTCGTGCTGGATGTCGACGACGTGATACTGGAGTTCATCAGACCGTTTCCGGAATATCTGCGCACCCGCGGCTTCGAACTGAAGCTGGAAAGTTTTGGCTTGAACGGGAATGTTGTCGACCTGACCACAGGTGTCCGCGCCGACGACGAGACGGTCTCGCAGCTCGTCGATTCCTTCTTCGAGGTTCAGCATGATTGGCAAAAGCTCGCCGAGGATGCATCGGAGACCATCGCACGCCTGTCCACAGCGAGCCAGGTTGTTCTTCTGACCGCGATGCCACACCGTTACCGGCAGACGCGTCGCACCCTGCTCGATCAGCTCGATATGCGCTATCCGCTGCTGACGACGGAGCGGGCCAAGGGTCCTGCGATCAAGCGCTTGCGTGGGGAGCATCCCCGTCCCGTCGCCTTCGTCGATGACATGTATTACAACCTCGTTTCCGTGCGCGACACGGTCGAGGATGCTCACCTCTTTCATCTTATGGCCGACAATTCTGTCCGAGCGCTCATGCCGCCAATCCCTGCAGGGATCACGGTGGTGGAGCACTGGAAGGAGGCCGGTGAAAAGATCGCCCGCTCACTCGCACTATAGCCAGGAAGCTTTCCCGCATGGTCTTTCATGGCTGAAAGAGGTTGGTGCGCGACACCGGAAACGGGCGCCTGATACAGGTGAGAAAGTTTCAGAAATTACAGTGTCAGCCGCATGAGCGGCCGGCCGGCCTTGCGCTCCAGAACCATTTTGAAGCCCGCCTTTTCAAAGACCCGTGTGGCCCCGACGAACAGGCCAATAGAGCGCGAATCTCTCGAATGGGTTATCGGACACGCTTCCAGAATGCGCGCCCCTCCACGGCGGGCATGTTCGATTCCCGCAGCCACAAGCTGATGCGACAGGCCCTTGCCACGTACGGACGGCCTCAGGAAAAAACAGGATATCGCCCAGACGGCCGGGTCCCTTGCATCGCCATCCTCCACCGGTGCTGAAACCCTGCCCTTGTTGTTCCACTCGGGAACATCACCGCGCGGTCCAATCTGCATCCAACCATCAGCACGGTCGTTCTCAAGCAACAGCAGACCGGGCGGCGGACCAGCCTCGATCCGCGCTTTGATGTGATCCTTGTTACGCTCGCGATTGTTCTCGCGTCGCACCGACGGCGGAAGCCGAAAATGCGTACACCAACACCCGTAACAGGCGCCCTGTTTACCGAACAGTTCCTCAAATGCCGGCCACAGATGCGGCGTTAAAGGCGCAACCTCATAGAGCACCCATGCTCTCCCCGCCCACAGCTTGTGCAGCGTCAGCGTTTCCAGTAATATTCATGTTCACTTTATGTTCACATGATCAACCATGCCTGTCAACGCCCTTCCGCACGGCCTTTGTCGTGATTGCCTGACCCCGGCGCAGACTGCGTCGAGGCGTTGCCGGTCCTGCGGCAGTCCGCGTATGCTCGCCCATGCGGAGCTGGAAGGTCTATTCCTGGCACATATCGATTGCGACGCCTTTTATGCTGCTGTCGAAAAACGGGACAATCCGGCGCTACGCGACAGGCCCGTCATCATCGGCGGCGGAAAGCGGGGAGTGGTTTCAACAGCCTGCTATATCGCCAGGATCAACGGGGTGCGTTCTGCAATGCCCATGTTCAAAGCGCTTGAAGCGTGCCCCGAGGCGGTCGTGATCAAGCCCGACATGGAGAAATATGTTCGTGTCGGACGCCAGGTACGCTCGATGATGGAGGCGCTCACTCCGATGGTCGAACCGCTTTCCATCGACGAGGCTTTCCTTGATCTTTCCGGCACCGAGAAATTGCATGGCGCTCCTCCGGCAATGGTGCTCGCCCGCTTTGCGCGTCAGGTGGAAGAAGAGGTGGGCATTACCGTTTCTGTCGGACTGTCCTACTGCAAATTTCTGGCCAAGGTGGCCTCCGATCTGGACAAGCCGAAGGGTTTCTCGGTCATCGGCAGAACGGAAGCTTTCTCCTTTCTTTCGCAGAAGCCCGTCACCCTTATTTGGGGTGTGGGCAAGGCTTTTGCCGCGACGCTGGCGCGAGACGGCGTGCGCACCATCGGACAATTGCAGACCATGGAGCGTGGCGACCTTATGCGCCGCTATGGCACCATGGGAGATCGTCTTTATCACCTCTCGCGCGGACTGGACGACCGGAGCGTTAAGCCGCGCAGTGAGGCGAAGAGTGTTTCTTCGGAAACCACGTTCAACAACGACCTGTCGAGTGCGGCGGATCTGGTTCCGGTGTTGCGTGCACTTTCGGAGCGCGTTTCAACCCGCCTCAAGAAAGCGGATATAGCCGGACGCACGATAGTCTTGAAGCTCAAGACCTCTGACTTCCGGATCCGCACGCGCAATCGACAATTGGAAGATCCGACCCGGTTGGCCGACCGGATTTTCCACACCGGGCTCGAGCTTCTTAAGCGCGAGATCGACGGCACGCGGTTTCGCTTGCTCGGCATCGGAGTGAGTGATCTTACGGATGCGGCAAGGGCAGATCCCCCTGACCTTGTGGACCGCCTCTCCCACAAACGCGCTCTCGCGGAGGGCGCGATGGACAGTCTGCGCGAAAAGTTCGGCAAACAGGCCGTTGAAACCGGTTACACCTTTGGCCACGGACAGGCCGGACGTCCGCAGCGCGATGAAGAAACCTGACCGCTGCCTGATATGTGCACCGGCCCTTGCCTGCACGTCTGCAAGGCAAACAATCGAATCTTAGACGAGCTCAACCTCGACAACGCCCGGAACGGCGCGCATTGCGGCGGCGATCTGCGGCGAAATGCGATAGCGGTTGGGTAGCCCCACCTCGATCTCCCCCTGTCCGCCATCCTTGATCACCACCAGGCTCACTTGCGCATCACCACGCTGGGTGAGCTGCGAGGAAATCGCCGGTAGCGGCTTGGGATCACGCAGATAGATCCGCAACGCCTTCTGCATACGACAGGCTTCCTCTTCCAGGGACTGCACGGCCTGTATACGCAGATTGACCCCTTCAGGTCTGTTTTCGGCTCCGACCATGATGACCACGGACGAGCCCGCCTCCAACAGATCCCTGTACTGCGCCAAGGCTTCGGAAAACAGCACCGCCTCATATTGACCCGTGGCATCGGAGAGCTGAATGATCCCCATTTTGTTGCCGGTGCGTGTGCGCCGTTCCTGCTTGGAGGTGACGGTGCCGGCAAGCCGGCCGGCCGTCGCGCCGCGTTTCACCGCAGCCTGGAAATCGGCCCAATTCTGCACCCGCATCTTCTCGAGGATTTCGGCATACTCATCGAGCGGATGAGCCGAGAGATAGCAGCCGACAACCTGGAATTCGCGGTGGAGCTTGTCGGCAGCCGACCATGGTTCGACCGCAGGCAGGTGGATTTTCTGCGGCTCACCGCCCCCCGAAATGCCAAAGATATCGCCCTGTCCCATCGCCGCATCTTCGGCAGCGCGCGAAGCCATGCCCATCAAACGGTCGATGCCACCAAACAGTGCTGCCCGGTCATGGCCGAAACAATCAAACGCGCCCGCCTGAATGAGGCTTTCGAACACCCGCTTGCCAACAATCTTTGGATCAATGCGGGCACAGAAATCCTCAAGGCTTTCAAATTGCTTTTCGTTGCGTTTTTCGACGATGTGCTCCACCGCCGCATCGCCCACGCCCTTGATTGCGGCAAGGGCGTAGTAAATCTTGTTCTCGCCCACTTCGAATGGGCGATGCGACGTCAGAACCGAGGGTGAAACGACCTCGATGCCCAGCCGCATGGCATCGCGCCGGAAGTCGTTGAGCTTGTCCGTGTTGGCCATGTCGTAGGTCATGGACGCGGCCAGGAACTCGACCGGGTAATGCGCCTTCAGATAGGCCGTCTGATAGGAGACGATGGCATAGGCGGCCGCGTGTGACTTGTTGAAGCCATAGTCGGCAAACTTGGCCAGAAGATCGAAAATGAAATCGGCCTGCTGCTTGGAAACGCCGCGCTCGGTCGCCCCCTTCACGAAGATGCCCCGCTGCTTTTCCATCTCGGCGCGGATCTTCTTGCCCATGGCGCGACGCAGAAGGTCAGCTTGTCCGAGCGTGTAGCCGGCCAGCTCCTGGGCGATCTGCATCACCTGCTCCTGGTAGACGATAACGCCCTGCGTCTCCTTCACCAGATGGTCGATCTTGGGGTGGATCGAAGCGATTTCTTCTTCGCCGTGCTTGCGCGCGTTGTAGGTCGGGATGTTCTCCATCGGACCTGGACGGTAAAGCGCCACAAGCGCAATGATGTCCTCGATCCGGTCCGGCTTCATGCCGATCAGCGCCTTGCGCATGCCCGCCGATTCCACCTGGAACACGCCGACCGTCTCGCCGCGCGAAAGCATCGCGTAGGTGTCCGGATCATCCAGCGGAATGCGTGAAAGATCGATCTCGATCCCGCGCCGGCGGATGAGCTTCACCGCCGTTTCCAGAACCGTCAGCGTTTTCAGGCCAAGGAAGTCGAACTTGACCAGCCCCGCCTGCTCAACCCATTTCATGTTGAACTGGGTGACCGGCATGTCGGACCGCGGGTCGCGATACATGGGCACCAGTTCCGAGAGCGGTCGATCACCGATCACGATGCCGGCAGCGTGCGTGGAGGCGTGGCGGTAGAGCCCTTCCAGCTTCTGCGCATAGTCTAGAAGCGTGCCAACAATCGGCTCCTTCTCCACTTCCTCGGCGAAGCGCGGCTCGTCCTCGATCGCCTTGGGCAGCGGGGTGGGATTGGCCGGATTGGACGGCACCATCTTGCAGAGCCTGTCCACTTGTCCGTAGGGCATCTGCAGCACGCGCCCCACATCGCGCAGCACGGCGCGGGCCTGCAGGGTTCCGAAGGTAATGATCTGCCCCACCTGATCGCGGCCGTACTTCTCCTGCACGTAGCGGATGACCTCTTCGCGGCGGTCCTGGCAAAAGTCGATATCAAAGTCGGGCATCGACACGCGGTCGGGATTGAGAAAGCGCTCGAACAGCAGCGAAAAGCGCAGCGGATCCACATCCGTGATCGTCAGCGCATAGGCCACGAGCGAGCCCGCACCCGAACCACGCCCCGGCCCCACCGGAATATCCTGTGCCTTGGCCCATTTGATGAAATCGGCAACGATCAGAAAGTATCCGGGGAACTTCATGCGTTCGATGATGCCGAGCTCGTAGTCGAGCCGCTCGACATAGGTCTCGCGGGTATAGCCTTCCGCCAGCCCCTGTGTTTCAAGCCGACGCTGCAGTCCCTCATGAGCCTGCCGCCGCAATTCGTCGGCTTCTGCCTGAAGGGCCGCTTCCGCATCGGCAGCGTCCGCGCCCGTAAAGCGCGGCAGGATTGGCGGATGCGTCTGCGTAAAATAGGAACAGCGCCGGGCAATCTCGATCGTGTTGTCGATGGCCTCGGGCAGGTCGGAAAAAAGCCGTGCCATTTCGGCCTGGCTCTTGAGATAATTGTCAGGGGTGAGTTGCCGGCGGTCATCCATGGCGATGACCGCCCCTTCCGCGATGGCGATCAGTGCATCATGGGCTTCATAATCGTCGCGAGCGGGGAAAAATGCCTCATTGGTGGCTACCAGCGGCAATTCATGCCTGTAAGCAAGCTCAACGGTGGCCGCCTCCAAAGCCCGGTCGTAGCCCTCGAACCGCTCCAGTTCCATATAGAGCCGGTTGCCAAAACATTCCCTGAGAAACATCAGCCGCTGCTCGGCAACCTCCGGACGGTCCGCCTTGAGCGCCGCCCCGACGGGTCCGCGCGGCCCTCCAGTCAGGCAGATAATCCCCTCAGCCAGTTCGGACAGCCACTCCGTGGTGATATGGGTGGCCTCCCCCGGCTCGTTTTCCAGATACGCGCGGCTCACCAGGCGCACAAGATTGGCATAGCCTTCCTTGGTGGCCGCAATCAGAACGAGGGGCTCATACTGCGTACCACCGCCCTTGCGGCCATTGCCGCGCCGGGCCTCCGCCAGCGCATCCTCGAAGGCACAATCAAGCTGACATCCGATGATCGGCTGCAAACCTTCCTTGGATGCCTTTTGCGAAAACTCCAGCGCGCCGAACAGATTGTTCGTATCGGTAATGGCAATCGCGGGCGCTTCGTCCTTCAGTGCGTGACCAATGATCTTGCCTAGTGGCAACGCGCCTTCGAGAAGCGAATAGGCCGAATGTACCCGCAGATGTATGAAGGGGCGCTCGGGTCTGTTTTTCTCACGCTCTGCTGCCGCGAAAATCGGGTCGCGCAAACGTCGGTCGCTCGCCATGAATTGATGCCGTCTCTTTCCTGAAGACTCAGATCGCCATTGTTCCGTATTGAGCATCGAGCGTAAAGACCGACGCTCCGCCGCCGGCGGCTTATTCAGGGGTCAGATCGCCGGTGCAGGCACCAGAACCCGATCGATCGCAGCGGCAAGCTGCGAAGGGAGCTCAACGACCGCTACGGCTCCGGCCTCTTCGAGTTCGTCCCTGTCACCGAAACCCCATAAAACGCCGATTGCCGGAATTGCATTGGCTTTGCCACCAGCGACATCGTGAAGGCGGTCGCCGATCATAACGGCGTTTGATGGATCGATGGGTTCGTTCGCCAGAATATGCCGGATCAGGTCTGCCTTGTTTGAATTGGTCCCGTCGGGCGCGGAACCATGAATGGCATGAAAATATTCCGAGAGGCCGAAATGGGCGATGATGTCCTTGCTGTAACTCTCCAGTTTCGACGTCGCCACCGACAGAAAATATCCTGCCTCAACGCAATGGACGAGGACATCCTTGATTCCGGGAATCAGTTCGTTCTCGAACTTGCCGATCTCCTGATAGCGGTCACGGTAGTGGCCGACCGCTTCCCAGATCCTCGCTTCGTCATCCGTCTCCAGAAACGCAGCAAAGGTTACCTGCAAGGGCGGCCCGATATGAGAGCGAATGGTGGCATCGTCGGGCGCAGTGCGCCCCATCTTTTCCATCGCGTGGCGGATGCCGTTTGAAATTCCGGTAAACGGGTTCGTCAGCGTGCCATCGAGGTCAAACAGCGCCGCTGCCCGCTTTATGTTCTCCGCCATTCAGAAAAAACTCCTATTCGAATTCCATTATAACCGCGTCCACGGCAAGACTATCGCCCGGCGCTGCGTTGATCTTGGAGACGGTAGCATCTCGCTCCGCGCGCAGGACGTTTTCCATCTTCATCGCCTCGACGATGGCCAGCGTCTCGCCGGCCTTCACCTCCTGTCCCTCCGTGACGGCGATGGAGACGACCAACCCCGGCATAGGACATAGCAGCATTTTGGATGTGTCCGGCGCTTCGCGCACCGGCATCAGCCGGTCCAGATCAGCAATTCTTGGCAGCATCACGCGCGCATCCGCTGAGACGCCCTGCCACGCAAGTTTCACTCCATTCAGAATGGGCCGCACCTGAACGGCAACACTACGGCCATTGACCTCCCCTTCCCAGACCGGCTCCCCGGGACGCCAGTTGGAGCGCACGGTCAATGGTTCAGCACCGTCAATGCGGATATCCATTTCCAGCGGAATTGAAATCATGCCCTCAACAAGACTGACCGGGAGATACGTGTCCTCCAACCGCACAACCCAGTCGCGCTTCAATCCACCCGAATGCGGGGCCAGTCGACCGGTCAGCCGGTCCAGCCTGTCGCGCCGCAGAAGCTCCACGGCCAGCGCCACGGCAGCAAGCACCGTGCGCTCACCAGTCATCGGGGAAGGCGGAGAGAAGCCTTCCGGGAATTCCTCGGCAATGAAACCTGTCGACAACCGCCCTTCGCGCCAGCGCGGATGGCTCATCAGGGCGGCAAGAAAAGGAATATTGTGTTCGATCCCGTCAATGACAAACCGGTCGAGCGCTTCACTCATGGCATTGATCGCGTCCAGACGTTCCGGCGCCCAGGTGCACAGTTTGGCGATCATCGGGTCGTAGAACATCGAGATCTCGGAGCCTTCGGTGACACCGGTGTCATTGCGCAGCACCGCATCCCCAAAACGCCCTTCCTGAGGCGGGCGATACCGGGTGAGCCGGCCGATGGAGGGCAGGAAGTTGCGCACAGGGTCCTCGGCATAGATGCGGCTTTCAATGGCCCAGCCATTGAGCTTGACATCTGCCTGTTCAAAGGAGAGCGCCTCTCCTGCGGCCACCCGCAGCATCTGCTCCACCAGGTCAATCCCGGTGACAAGCTCGGTCACCGGATGTTCCACCTGAAGGCGTGTGTTCATTTCGAGGAAATAGAAGTTGCGGTTCTTGTCGACGATGAACTCGACTGTGCCAGCACTTTGATAATCAACGGCTTTTGCAAGCGCCACGGATTGCGCGCCCATGGCAGCGCGGGTTTCCGCATCGAGAAAGGGTGATGGCGCTTCCTCAACCACTTTCTGATTGCGGCGCTGAATGGAGCATTCGCGCTCCCCCAGATAGAGGCAATTGCCGTGCGCGTCGGCCAGCACCTGGATTTCGATATGCCGCGGCTCTTCCACGAATTTTTCGATAAAGATCCGGTCATCGCCGAAGGATGATGCCGCCTCGGATTTCGAGCGTTCGAAGCCTTCGCGAGCCTCATCATCGTTCCACGCGATCCGCATGCCCTTGCCGCCACCGCCCGCCGATGCCTTGATCATCACCGGATAACCGATTTCACCGGCAATCTTCACCGCATGTTCGGCATCGTCGATCAGCCCCATGAAACCTGGAACGGTCGAGACCCCTGCTTCCGCAGCAATCTTCTTGGAGGTGATCTTGTCGCCCATAGCCTGAATGGCCTTGGGCTTGGGCCCGATGAAAACGATGCCCTCCGCCTCCAGCTTTTCACAGAAGGCAGCATTCTCGGAAAGAAATCCGTAGCCTGGGTGAACGGCTTCAGCCCCGGTTTGCTTGCAGGCGGCGATGATCCGATCGCCGAGAAGATAGCTCTGATTGGCGGCAGCCGGGCCGATATGCACCGCCTCATCGGCCATCTCCACATGCACAGCATCCGCATCGGCATCGGAATAGACTGCGACAGTCGCGATGCCCATCCGTTTTGCTGTCTTCATCACCCGGCAGGCGATTTCACCGCGATTGGCAATGAGGATCTTCTTGAACATGAACGGTGGTTCCCCCCAACGAGCAGCGTTGACACTGTTCTATGGCCTGATGCCGCCCCACTCAAGCACTTCGCGGCACTGTCATGTGCGAAGCGGCTTTGCCAGTTTGCGTCATCCGCAGGCCCGATCGGACTTGCGGCATGATGCATTTCCTGAAACTTTCGGCGTAGATTCCGGACTTGCAGGAGAAGTGTCCATGAAAACCCGTGCCGCTGTCGCCGTTCAGGCAGGAAAACCACTTGAAGTCATGGAGGTCGACCTCGACGGGCCGCGCGAAGGCGAAGTGCTGATCGAAGTGAAGGCGACCGGCATCTGCCACACGGATGAGTTCACTCTGTCGGGTGCCGATCCCGAGGGAATTTTCCCGGCGATTCTCGGCCACGAGGGCGCCGGCGTCGTTGTGGACGTGGGCCCCGGCGTCACCAGCCTCAAGAAGGGCGATCACGTAATCCCGCTTTACACGCCCGAGTGCCGTGAGTGCCCGTCCTGCCTGTCGCAGAAGACCAATCTTTGCACCGCCATCCGCTCGACCCAGGGCCAGGGCCTGATGCCCGACGGCACGAGCCGTTTCTCCATCAACGGCGAAAAGCTGCATCATTATATGGGCTGTTCGACCTTCTCGAACTTCACCGTTCTTCCCGAGATCGCGGTGGCAAAGGTCAATCCCGATGCCCCCTTTGACAAGATCTGTTACATCGGTTGCGGTGTGACCACTGGCGTAGGAGCCGTTATCAACACAGCCAAGGTGGAAATCGGCGCGACTGCGATCGTGTTCGGCCTCGGCGGCATCGGCCTCAATGTCATTCAGGGCCTGCGGCTTGCCGGTGCCGACATGATCATCGGCGTCGACCTCAACAATGACAAGAAACCGTGGGGCGAAAAATTCGGCATGACGCATTTCGTCAATCCGAAGGAAGTCGGCGAAGACCTTGTCCCCTATCTCGTCAACATGACCAAGCGCGGCGCCGACCAGATCGGCGGCGCGGATTACACGTTCGACTGCACGGGCAATGTCACTGTCATGCGCCAGGCGCTGGAAAGCGCGCATCGCGGCTGGGGTGAATCGATTATCATCGGCGTGGCCGGCGCGGGTCAGGAAATCTCCACCCGTCCCTTCCAGCTCGTCACCGGACGCACCTGGAAAGGCACCGCCTTCGGTGGCGCGCGCGGCCGCACAGACGTTCCCAAGATCGTCGACTGGTACATGGAAGGAAAGATCGACATCGACCCGATGATCACGCACACGCTTTCGCTCGATGAGATCAACAAGGGTTTCGACCTCATGCATGCGGGCGAATCCATCCGCTCCGTGGTGGTCTACTGAGGCCATCACATTGACGACCATCTATGTGGATGCAGACGCCTGTCCGGTGAAACCGGAAGCAGCCCGTGTCGCCGAGCGGCACGGGCTTGTGATCGTTTATGTCTCCAATGGCGGATTGCGTCCTTCACGCGATCCCATGGTGCGGCACGTCGTGGTGCCGGGCACCGCCGACGCCGCCGACGACTGGATCGTGGAGAATGCCGTTAAGGGCGACATCGCCATCACGGCGGATGTGCCGCTGGCAGCGCGCCTCGTCGAAAGGGACGTGCATGTGCTTGGGCCCACCGGGCGGACTTTCACGCCCGCAAGCATCGGCATGGACGTCGCCATGCGCAATCTCAAGCAGGACCTGCGCGAATCCGGGGAGATCAAGGGATACAATCCCGGCTTCACCGCCCGCGATCGCTCCGACTTCCTGCAGGCGCTCGACCGAACGGTACGCCGCGCATTGAAAGAACCAAAGGACTGAACCTATGAAAACCGTTTCCACCGCCCGCTCGCATGGCGGGGTTCAGGGCGTTTACACCCACGAAGCCGAAACCTGCCAATGCGACATGACATTCGCCGTGTTCGTTCCGCCGCAAGCCGAAGATGGCCCCTGCCCCATCCTGTGGTATCTGTCCGGCCTTACCTGCACCCACGCCAATGTCATGGACAAGGGCGAATACCGCCGCATGGCCGCCGACCTCGGCCTGATGATCGTTTGTCCCGATACCAGCCCACGCGGCGATGATGTGCCGGACGAGCCGGAGAACTGGCAGTTCGGCAAGGGTGCCGGCTTTTATGTCGACGCGACACAGGAGCCTTTCGCCAGGAATTACCGAATGTATTCCTACATTGCCGACGAACTACCGGCACTGATCGCAAAACACTTTCCGGCGGATATGGACCGCCAAGGCATTTTCGGACACTCCATGGGAGGGCATGGCGCGCTGACGATCGCGCTCAAGAACCCCGACCGGTTCAAAAGCTGCTCCGCCTTCGCTCCGATAGTTGAACCATCCACGGCCGGCTGGTCGAAGCCAGCGCTCGAGAAATATCTGGGCAAGGATCAGGCGGCTTGGCGCCGATACGACGCCTGTGCGCTCGTCGCCGATGGCGCACGCTTTCCAGAGTTCCTGATCGACCAGGGCACCGCAGACGGGTTTCTGGACGAAGGTCTGCGGCCATGGCTGTTCGAGGAAGCCTGCAAGAAGGCCGGAATTCCACTTACGCTCAACATGCGCGAGGGATACGACCATTCCTATTTCTTCATCTCGAGCTTCATGAATGATCATCTTGCCTGGCACGCCAAGCGCCAGGGCACATCTTGATCTGAATCAATTTGTGACATCCATGAATCACCCTCTCACCTTTCCCGGTCAACACACCGAGAAATAACGATATTTTGCCAGCGCCCCATTCCGCGATATTACCAAAACTTGTCCTGAAGCGTCCCTTCCGGCATGCTTCATGGGAATAACCTGCTCTCGGGGTGGAAGACACAACCGGAGATGTCCGCTGGGAATATGGAGGTTCAGACCGGTGCATGACACCGCACACATTTATACAGATTCACCCGATCACGACACGATGGGCGGCCGCCTTTCACGAGCCCGCGACGCTGCTGGACTTCCTGTCGCTGAACTCGCCCGCCGTCTGGGCGTGAAGACAGCAACGATACAGGCCTGGGAGAGCGACCGGGCACAACCACGCGCCAACCGTCTTGCCATGCTTGCCGGCGTTTTGAATGTGAGCCTGTCCTGGCTGTTGCATGGTGTCGGAGTCTCGCCCGCTGATGAAAGCCGCTCGGAACTTGTCAATGCCGTTTCAGCCAATCTGAAGCGTATCCGCAAACTTCAGGACGAGACAAACCGTCTGGTCGCCCAGATCGAAGCCGACCTTGCCCGCGCGGTGGGCTCACGTTGAGAAACGGTCGTTAAAGCCGTCGTCTCTCTTGTGCACAGAAACCATCATGCCAATGCCAGGCAGAGCATTATGTCAGGTGACAAACACATTCGCCTGCGCTAGTTTCCAGCCGTCGAGGGCAGAAGCCCTGCCTGGCTGCGGGAGAGGGCCAAACCGGCAAGTGCCGGAGCGGACGCCGAAGGGGAAATCGCCCGAAATCTCTCAGGCAAAAGAACCGTAGACGGGCCAAGACACTCTGGAAAGTCGGGGAGCGATCCCCGCGCCGAAGGTGTAAGCGTGGTCGACAGGGTTCCGGCTGCGCGAGTCTCTCAGGCTTCCGACAGAGGGGCACGAACATGTCGCTTATCGCGGCATGCGTGCGATTCTGGAGGAATGATGAGCGATACGAAACCTCAAAAACACCTGCCGCTGGAAGCGTTGCATGAAGATGCGAACGCGCGTTTCGGCACATTCGCCGGCTGGCGCATGCCGCTGACCTACCCTGCCGGCGTCATGAAAGAACACCTGCACACGCGCGAAAGTGCGGGCCTCTTCGATATTTCCCACATGCAGCTTTTCGAGGTCGAAGGCGCCGGTGCCGCCGATTTCCTGTCGCGCGCCTGCCCCATCGATGCAGCGGCCCTGAAGGAGGGCCAGTCGAAATACACCGTTCTTCTCAACGAGAATGCCGGCATCATCGACGATCTGATTGTCACGCGTCTTGGCGAAAACCGCTTCATGGTCGTTGCAAACGCCGGCAATGCCGACAAGGACGAAGCGCATTTCCGGGCCATTGCTACCGCGTTCGAGGTTTCGCTCACCCCGCTAGAACGCGTGCTCTTGGCGCTGCAGGGCCCTGAAGCCGAAGCTGCCATGATTGCGGCGGGCCTCGATCTGAGCGACCTCACCTTCATGACCGGCACCGAGCCGCGCAAGGGTTGGTTCGCGGCCCGGTCGGGCTACACCGGCGAAGACGGTTTCGAGGTGGCACTGCCCGTCGATGAGGCGGAGCGTTTTGTCCGCACACTGCTCGACGATGAACGGGTTCAATGGGTGGGTCTTGCCGCGCGCGACAGCCTGCGCCTGGAAGCAGGCCTTTGCCTGCATGGTCAGGATCTCGACGAAAACACAGATCCGGCGAGTGCGGCCATCCTATGGGCCGTGCCGAAGGCGCTGCGCGAAAAGGGCCAGTTCATCGGCGCGGAAGCGTTGCAGAAAATCATCGCGGACGGCGCAAGGGAAAAGCGTGTCGGTCTGAAGCCGGAAGGTCGTCAGCCGGTCCGTGCCGGTGCGCTGTTGATCAACGAGGCAGGCGAGAGGGTCGGCCGCGTCACATCGGGCGGGTTTGGGCCTTCGGCCGGACACCCGGTGGCCATGGGTTATGTGGCCAAACCGCTCTCCGCACCCGGCACCCGTCTTTTTACCGAAGTGCGCGGCAATCGCATCGCACTCGACGTCCATCCCCTTCCCTTCACGCCGCAGCGCTACAAAAAAGGATAACAGCCAGATGAGCCAGACCTATTTCACCGAAGATCACGAATGGATCAAAGTCGAGAACGGCGTCGCAACCGTGGGCATTACCGACTACGCGCAGGAACAGCTTGGCGATCTGGTCTTTGTCGAATTG
Source organism: Nitratireductor sp. B36 (assembly GCF_020833685.1). Lineage (GTDB taxonomy): Bacteria > Pseudomonadota > Alphaproteobacteria > Rhizobiales > Rhizobiaceae > Nitratireductor. Next base: position 926,603 of record NZ_JACKZY010000002.1, on the reverse strand, counting down.
CCGGAAACCGGCGCCACGCTCTCCAAGGGTGACACTGCCGTGGTGGTCGAATCCGTCAAGGCTGCCTCCGATGTCTATGCTCCGGTCGATGGCGAAGTCGCGGAAGTGAACGATGCTCTGACGGGCGATCCGGCCCTGGTGAATTCTGCCCCGACCGGCGATGGCTGGCTGTGGAAAATGAAACTTGCCGATGAGAGCCAGCTCGAAGGCCTTATGGACGAAGCCGCCTACAAGGCGTCGATAGCCTGAGGAAACACCATGTCTGCCAAATCGCTCCCTTTCGCCGCCCGCCATATCGGCCCGCGCGGTGAGGAAACCAAGGCCATGCTGGCAACGCTTGGCGTTCCTTCACTCGAAACGCTCATCACGCAGGCGGTGCCGAAATCCATTCGCCTCGACCGTCCGCTCGACCTGCCACCGGCGGCCAGCGAATCCGAGGCTCTGTCCGAGCTCAGCGCCGCCATGCGCGAGAACAAGGTTCTGAAAAGCTTCATCGGCACCGGCTATCACGGCGTGAAGGTGCCACCGGTCATCCAGCGCAATCTGTTCGAGAACCCGGCCTGGTACACGGCCTACACGCCGTACCAATCTGAAATCAGTCAGGGCCGCCTGGAGCTCCTGTTCCACTTCCAGACGCTGGTAACAGAGCTGACCGGCCTGCCTGTCGCCTCCGCTTCCCTGCTCGACGAAGGGTCGGCGGTGGCGGAGGCCGTGGGCATTGCCTGGCGGCACCATCGTTCCAAGCGCAACAGGCTGGCACTTGCCGGCGAACTCCATCCGCAAACGCGTGATGTGGTCGTCACCCGCGCCGAGCCATTGGGCATTGAGGTTGACGGCGACACGATCGACGACGACACGTTCGCCCTCATCGTGCCTTGGGCGGATACATATGGCGTCTATGGCGATTACAGCGCGCTTATCGCCAAGGCCAAAGACAAGGGTGCCATCGTCATCATGGTGGCCGATCCGCTCGGCCTGCTTTTGAGCGAAACGCCGGCAGCGCTTGGCGCGGACATCGCTGTTGGCTCAATGCAGCGCTTCGGTGTGCCAATGGGCTTTGGCGGCCCGCACGCTGCCTATTGTGCAGTCTCTGACAAGCTCACACGTCTGATGCCCGGCCGTCTCGTCGGCCAGTCGGTCGACGCCCACGGCCGCCCGGGATATCGTCTGGCGCTCCAGACCCGCGAACAGCACATTCGCCGCGACAAGGCGACCTCCAACATCTGCACCGCGCAGGCGCTGCTTGCAAATATGGCAGCAGCCTTTGCCATATGGCACGGACCGGAAGGCCTCGTTGCCATCGCCGAGGGCATCCACGCGCGTGCGTCGCGCCTTCATGCAGCGTTGAAAGCCGCAGGCATCCAACTTGCGGGCGACACAATCTTCGATACGGTAACCGCCACCGTTCCGAGCAAGGCGGAGGAAATCGCCCAGAAAGCAGAGGCTGGCGGCCGTCTCCTTCGCGTCATCGACGCGGATCGCATCGGGATCAATCTCGACGAGACCACCGATGAGGATGATCTTGCGGCCATTGCCGCCCTGTTCGGTGCGCAGCTGCCGGATGAAGCACCGCGCCTTGCTCCGTCAAAAGCGCGTGGCGAAGGCTTCCTCACCCAGCCCGACTTCCATGCCCACCGCTCGGAAACGGAAATGATGCGCTTCCTGCGCCGGCTCGCCGACAAGGATTTGGCACTCGACCGCGCCATGATCCCGCTCGGCTCCTGCACCATGAAGCTCAACGCCGCCGCCGAGATGATGCCGGTCAGCTGGCCGGAAGTGGCAGGGCTGCATCCCTTTGCTCCTGCCGGGCACACGGCAGGCTATCGTCGCATGATCGAGGATCTCGACCGCTGGCTTTCGGAAATCACCGGTTTCGATGCGGTCTCCCTGCAGCCCAATGCCGGCAGCCAGGGCGAATATGCCGGTCTTCTGGCGATCCGCCGCTACCATGCCGAGCGTGGCGAGGCCGGTCGCGACATCTGTCTCATCCCCTCCTCCGCCCATGGCACCAACCCGGCGTCCGCCTCCATGGCGGGTATGCGGGTGGTGGTCGTGCGCTGCACGGATGATGGCAATATCGATCAGGACGACCTGAAGGCCAAAGCGGCAGAACATTCAGACAGGCTGGCCGCTCTCATGCTCACCTACCCGTCCACCCACGGCGTGTTCGAGGAAGGCGTGCGCGACATGTGCACGGTCATTCATGAGCATGGCGGCCAGGTCTATTTCGACGGCGCCAATCTCAATGCCATGGTCGGCCTTGCGCGTCCGGGCGATCTGGGCGCGGATGTCTGCCACCTGAACCTGCACAAGACCTTCTGCATCCCCCATGGTGGCGGGGGCCCCGGTGTCGGCCCCATCGGCGTCAAGGCACATCTCAAACCATTCGTGCCGGGCCATGTGGCGCTGGGCAGCGACCAGGCGGTCGCGGCAGCGCCCTATGGCAGCGCGTCGATCCTGCCCATCACGTGGATGTATATCCGAATGATGGGTGGAGACGGGCTCAAACGGGCGACGGAAATGGCAATCCTCAACGCCAACTACATCGCTCACAGGCTGAAAGAGCACTATCCGGTGCTGTATAAAGGCCGCAATGACCGGGTCGCCCATGAGTGCATTCTGGACACGCGTGTCTTCAAGGATCGTGCCGGCATCACCGTCGACGATATCGCCAAGCGGCTCATCGATTATGGCTTCCATGCCCCGACCATGAGCTTTCCGGTTGCGGGAACATTGATGGTCGAGCCAACGGAATCGGAGCCAAAGAGCGAGGTTGATCGCTTCTGTCAGGCGATGATCTCCATTGCCGAGGAAGCAGCGAAGGTTGAAAAGGGCCTATGGCCGAAGGAGGATAATCCTCTCGTCAATGCACCCCACACGGCGATGGAGCTGATGGGCGACGAGTGGACACACCCCTACAGCCGCAATGAAGCCGCCTTCCCCGAGGGTGCGCTGGCGTCCGCGTCCAAATACTGGCCGCCGGTCTCGCGCGTCGACAATGTCAGCGGCGACCGCAATCTGGTCTGCGCCTGCCCGCCCGTCGAGGCATTGGCCAGTTGAGACTAACACCACGGATCATCTCCCCTGTCGGGGGAGATGATCGCTCTTTTTGCCGCATGCACTTGGCTGGGGCCCGCGCTTTCTGATAAAGCGTCGTCCACACACTCCGAACGGAACCGGAACAGGCTTCGCTTTGCCTTGGAATCCATGGCAAACTGCGATGTGATTCGCGGACAGGACACAACACGCTTCATGGACGACAACAACGACCTCTTCGCCGGAATGACCGCAAATGTGGAACGTGCGAAAGCACCGGAGCCGGCAGCGCCTGAACGCAAGCCCGCGCCGCGCCCTGCGCCCTCCCCCTCGCCCGCATCGTCTGGCGAGGGCTACAGTGCAGCCGACATCGAGGTTCTGGAAGGCCTTGAGCCTGTCCGCCGACGTCCAGGCATGTATATCGGCGGCACCGACGACAAGGCGCTGCACCACCTCTTCGCCGAGGTCATCGACAACTCCATGGATGAGGCGGTGGCCGGTCATGCCACTTTCATCGAGGTGGAGCTGGACGCGGAAGGCTTTCTTTCTGTCACGGATAATGGTCGCGGCATCCCCGTAGACCCCCACCCTAAGTTCAAGGACAAGTCGGCGCTCGAGGTCATCATGACCACGCTGCATGCCGGCGGCAAATTCGATTCCAAGGTTTATGAGACCTCCGGTGGTTTGCACGGTGTGGGCGTTTCTGTCGTGAATGCGCTCTCCGAACTCCTTGAAGTCGAGGTCGCGCGCAATCGACAGCTCTTCCGCCAGACCTTTTCGCGCGGTCTGCCTCAGGGCGGGCTCGAAAAGCTCGGCGATGTCCACAACCGTCGCGGCACGAAAGTGCGCTTCAAGCCGGACGAGCAGATCTTCGGCAAGGGCGCCAAGTTTGAACCGGCGCGCCTTTACCGCATGGCACGCTCCAAGGCCTATCTCTTCGGCGGTGTCGAGATCCGCTGGGTCTGTGCGCCCGAGTTGATCGGTGAGAAAGACCAGACGCCGGACAAGGCCACCTTCCACTTCCCCGGCGGATTGAAGGATTATCTGATCGCTTCGCTCGACGGGCAGTTCCAGGTCACGAAGGAAGTGTTTTCCGGCCGCAGCGAAAAGAGCTCCGGCCATGGCGCGGTGGAATGGGCGATCACCTGGTATGGCGGCGACGCCATGCTCAATTCCTATTGTAACACCGTGCCCACTCCCGAAGGCGGAACCCACGAGACCGGCTTCCGCAACGCGCTCCTGCGCGGCCTTCGCGGCTATGCCGAGCTCACCGGCAACAAGCGCGCGTCCATCATCACCTCCGAAGACGTGATGATCTCGGCCGCCGGCATGCTCTCCGTCTTCGTTCGCGAGCCGGAATTCGTCGGCCAGACCAAGGACAAGCTGGCCACGGCTGCCGCCATGCGCATTGTCGAAAACGCCGTGCGCGATCCCTTTGACCACTGGCTTGCGGAAAATCCGCAGGAGGCCTCCAAGCTTCTCGATTGGGTTGTGGCCCGCGCAGACGAACGCCTGCGCCGCCGCCAGGAACGCGAAGTCAGCCGCAAGAGTGCGGTGCGAAAACTGCGCCTTCCCGGAAAGCTCGCCGACTGTACCATGGGTGCAGCGGCGGGTGCCGAAATCTTCATTGTCGAGGGCGACTCCGCCGGAGGCTCCGCCAAGCAGGCGCGCAATCGAGCCAGTCAGGCCGTATTGCCACTGCGAGGCAAGATTTTAAACGTGGCCAGTGCCGGCACCGGAAAACTCGCCGCCAACCAGCAGATCTCCGACATCGTTCAGGCGCTTGGCTGTGGCACCAGGTCGAAATATCGCGAAGATGACCTGCGCTACGATCGCGTGATCATCATGACGGACGCCGACGTCGACGGCGCGCATATCGCGTCTCTGCTGATCACCTTCTTCTACCAGGAGATGCCGCAGCTTATCGAGAACGGGCATCTCTACATGGCCGTACCCCCGCTCTACCGCATCAGCCAGGGTGGCAAGACCATGTATGCTCGCGACGACGCGCACAAGGACGAGCTTCTGGAAACGGAGTTCACGGGTCGTGGCAAGGTCGAGATCGGGCGCTTCAAGGGACTTGGCGAGATGATGGCGAGCCAGCTCAAGGAAACGACCATGGATCCGGCCAAACGCACATTGCTGCGCGTGTCCGTTCTCGATGGCGAGGAGGCGACAAAGAGCGCCATAGATTCCCTGATGGGTACCAAACCCGAGGCACGCTTTCGCTTCATTCAGGAGAACGCAGAGTTCGCTGACGAGCTGGACATCTGATCTGCCGGCTTCTTCAGGCGGCTGCGATCGCCTGTGCTTGAATACGCGCATTCTCGCGCAAGGCGTCTAGGTGAATGGACCGCAACAATCCGGCCAGTTCTGCGGCATCCGCTGCAGGTCCATCCTGCCCCGGCGTGGCTCCAATGCTCTCAAGCATCAGCCACGAAACCTCCTGAGCGCCTGCTATCCGCTTACCGAGCGCGACGTCACGCCATACGGCCAAAGCTCGGATGATCGGTGCATGAACAGGCTTTGCAAGACCTGCTTTTTTGAAAAGAGCGGCCAGCGGTAGATCGCGTCCACTTACCAGAAGCCCCCCGATCCTTGCCAGGGACTCTCCTGTCAATGACATAAGGACATGGCCAAAAAAATCGATCTTTCCATGGGCCACAAGTCGCACGATGAAACTGGTCGTCAATTCCCCCTGGATGCGAAGATGCTCAACCATAGCCCCGTGTTCATCAGCGTCGAGGGTCTCGATCAGCGTGAGCGAAGCGCGAATACAGGCATCCTTGGTGAGCTTTTCAGCACGCGCCGCGCCCACCAGCGCTCGCACTAAAGGAGCGTCCCGCAAGGCTTCTCCCAACTGTCGCAAGAGCACGTGGCGGCAATCCGAGGGCAAACGCGGGTCCCCGGCCAGTCTTTCCCGCAAACGCGCATCGTTTCCGTGGCGTTCGATCATGCGGCGAAAACTCACGGCCGCAATGTCCGCGCTCGAATTTTCCGCCAAAGCTATACAAGCCTCGAGAGCCCCCACCTCCGCTATGGCGGCAGACACACTCATACTCAGATGCGCGCGCCGCGCGATGAGGCATTGGGTTGCCACTCTTTCGTCCGCGACCCGATCAATGAGATCAGTGTCGGACAGAACCGGAGAGCGCGCCAGGATTGGCGCAGCGACGTCCGGCTGATCAGACGCCAGAGCCGCCACCACCTGCACGGGCGCGTGCCTGCTCATGGAAAGCGCCTCTGCCAGCGCGAAGCGCACCTTGGAAGATGGATCGTCAAGCAAAGCCGTCAGTGCGGCCTCTGCCGCGTAGCGATCCTCGAACGGCAGCTCTCCCTCGAGATAGGCTCTGGCGAGGGCTGCTGCTGCTCCTGCGCGTTCGGACACCTTTGCCGTCTGCGTCCACTTGAGAAAATGCTGAACCACTTGCACGAAGTCACACTCCCGCCCTGTCTGAAGCAAACCTAGCGTGAATTCGTATAGGAAACGTTTACCATAAGAGCGACTTGCAGCCCGCCGCCGCCGCCCCTATCAAGAGACAGATCATCCTTTGGACGGGAGGAGCCCTATGGCGGGCCTTTATCTTGAGGAATTCCAGCCAGGACAGGTGTTTCAACACACCCTGCGCAAAAGCGTTACCGAAAGCGACAACATGTTGTTTTCAACCATGACGCTGAACCCTCAGCCGCTTCACATCGATTTCGATTTTGCAGAGAAGACCGAGTGGGGCAAGCCGTTGGTCAACTCACTCTTCACCCTCGGTCTGATGATCGGCATCTCGGTACACGACACAACGCTCGGCACCACCGTGGCCAACCTTGGAATGACCGAAACCAACTTCCCGAACCCGGTGTTCCACGGCGACACGATCCGTGTCGAGACGGAGGTGAAGTCGGTGCGCGAATCCAAATCTAAGCCCGATCGAGGCATCGTGGAATTCGAGCATCGGGCTTTCAATCAGAATGACAAACTGGTGGCCCGCTGCCTGCGCCAGGCGATGATCCTCAAGAAAAAGAGCGCTTGAACATGCGCTCGCTGCTCTTTGTTCCAGGCGATTCTGAACGCAAGCTCGAAAAGGCTTTGCACGGATCAAGCGACGTTCTGATTGTTGATCTGGAAGATTCAGTCGGTCTCCACAAGAAGGAAGAAGCACGTCGCGTCACGGCCGCGTTTCTGGAGCACGCACGAGCCCGCACAAAAGCTCGGCTTTTTGTGCGGGTAAACGACCTGTCCTCCGGTTTCACCAATGATGACCTCGACGGGATCATGAAGGGAAAACCGGATGGCATCATGCTCCCGAAGGCCGAAGGCGGAGACGACGTGGCACGTCTCGCAACGATGCTACGCGTCCACGAAGCAGAAAACGGAATTGAGGACGGCAGAACACGCATTCTCCCGATCATCACGGAAACTGCCCTTGGCGTTCTGAATGCCGCCAGCTACCGCAATTGCAGCCCGCGTCTCTGCGGACTGACCTGGGGAGCCGAAGATCTTTCCGCGCATATTGGCGCGCTCACAGCGCGCCACGAAGACGGAAGCTATACATCACTCTTCCAGCTCGCGCGCAGCATGACGCTTCTGGCCGCAGCCGCAGCGGGCGTTCCAGCCGTTGACACGGTATTCCCCAATTTTTCCGACACAGAAACATTTGAGAGAGAATGCCACACCGCTGCCCGTGATGGTTTCGTCGCCAAGATGGCCATTCATCCGGCCCAGATCGAGCCCATCAATACCATTTTTACGCCCTCCGCTCGGGAGATAGAGGACGCGCGCGCGGTGGTGAAGGCATTTTCCGCCGCGGGCGATGCAGGCGTGGTGAACATTGGCGGGCGAATGTATGATCGCCCGCACCTCGCCCTTGCCCAGCGTGTTCTTGAACGCGCCGCTGCGGTTTCTGAGGATTGACCGAAGGGGTTCAGTCGCCCTTCCATTGCGGCCGTGTCATCTCGAAAGTCTCGGTGATCGCCGCATAATCGCGATAGCCGAGACGCGCGAGATTGCTTGCAGCGACAGCATCGAACTGGCCATCCTTCAACACCGCCTCGCTGATATACACGCCAACCACTTCACCGGTAACAACAATCACGCCCGCCGGTGCCCCACCGAGACCCAGCGGACGCCTCACCTCGGTCACCTTGCATTCAAGCGCCGCATGGCATTCACCCACGCGCGGCGGCTTTACAAGCTTTGAGGGAGCTTCCGTGAGACCGGCAAATGCAAATTCGTTGACACCACGCGGCGCATCCACCGAACTGGCGTTCAGTTGTTCGGCGAGATGTTTGCTGGCCAGATTGACGACAAACTCGCCGCTCTCTTCGGCGTGGGTAGCGCTGTCCTTTGCCCCTTCCGAGGAAAAGAAGACCAAATGCGGATTGGACGAGATCGCATTGAAGAAGGAATATGGAGCGAGATTGGCAACTCCCTCTTGAGAGAGCGTGGAAATCCAGCCAATCGGGCGCGGCGACACGATGGCCTTGAACGGGTCGTGCGGTAGCCCATGGCCCTTGGATGGTTCGTAAAACATCATTCCTCCCACGGTCCGCTGTACTCGGAGACGATATCATCAAGCTCCGGGCGCGGACGTTCTAGAAGCTCACCGTCAAAAGAGCCGATGTGAACAAATCCAACCACACGCTCCTGCGGCGCGAGCCCCAATATGCGGCGACCTTCGGCATCATCCGAATACCAGTTTGTAATGAGATTGGTGCCGTAGCCCAGAGCGTTGGCGGCAATCATCAGGTTCATTGCAGCCATGCCACCGGAGAGGAACATCTCCCACTCGGGGATCGTCGGGCTCTCTTTGGGAACGCACACCACGCCAATCACCAGGGGTGCGCGCGAAAACCGGGTCCGTTCCTGCTCGATCCGCGCCTCCGGGAGGTTGTGTTCCCGCTCCATGGCACGTGCGGCCAAGGCCTCACCCACCTGCTTTCTGGCGTCGCCCCGATAAAGAATGAAACGCCACGGTGTTAACCGGCCATGATCTGGCACACGCGAGGCCACCTTCAATATGGTCTCGATTTCCTTGTCGGACGGCGCTGGTTCCGCAAGATCTTTCACCGGCGTCGAGCGGCGCGCAAGCATGAAATCAAGCACGGATGGGTGCAATTGTCTGTCTCCTGTAGGATAAAAAGGCCTGACTCAGGCAGAATGTTTTGCGAAAGCTTTCTTTCGTGGAATTCAGATCGCACAATCGCCTTGAAATTGCCACCGCCTTGGGCTTCATGTCAGGCATGCGCAGTCCTTTAAGATCGATACTCTCCTGTTTCGCCCTGTGTGCTTCTCCCCTGATGGCGTTTCCCGCTCATGCGCAGGAAGATGGGGCAAATGCAGTGGATGGTCTGCGCCTGCCGGGCCTCAACAATTATGCTCCTGCTTCAGTGGATAATGCCTTGGCCATCGCCGAGACTGGCGAGGTCACTCTTGTCGCTCACCTGAATGAGGGTGGCGAGGAGATCCCGAATGGGCTTGTTTGGCGTATTTTTGGGACGCAGCCAGGCGCAGATGAGAAGCTCCCACTGGTGGCCACCGCCCGTGGCGGCAACACGGTTTTCCAGCTCGCCCCGGGGAGCTATCTGGTACACGCTGCCTACGGTCGCGCCGGTGTCACCAAGCGCATCACGGTCGGGCGGGAACCGATGCGTGAGGACCTGTTCCTTGACGCGGGTGGCCTGAAACTGAATGCAATCCTTCCCGGCGGCGTGAGGATTCCGCAGAATCAGCTTCGCTTTTCAATCTACGAGGCCGGTGAAGACAACATCGGAGACGGTACGCTGATTCTCCCCGACGTTCAGCCTGGCAGCATCGTGCGTCTCAATGCCGGCACATATCACGTCGTCGCCAAGTATGGCGCCATGAATGCCGTGATCCGCTCCGATATCCGTGTCGAAGCTGGCAAGCTCACTGAAGCGACAGTCGAGCACCGGGCCGCCGACCTCACCATGAAGCTCGTGCGCGAACGCGGTGGCGAAGCCATTGCCGACACCGCCTGGTCGGTGCTCACCGACACAGGCGAAATCGTGTATGAAACGGTCAGTGCCTATGCATCCATGGTGCTAGCGGAGGGGGACTATACCATCGTCGCCAAAAACCGTGACCGAATCTACCAACGCGATTTCTCGGTCGTCCCCGGTCGCAATCAGGACGTTGAACTCCTCCCCACAGACCTGCTCGATACGCGCAATCAGTTTCCAGATTGATTTGCTTCCGCCTCAGATGAAAAAGCCGCGCATCGGCGCGGCTTTTTCCGAATGAGGCATTGAACGCCGTCAGGCCGCAGGCACCTTTGCAGCCTTCCGCTTGAGATCGGGCGGTGTTGCCTCTTCTGAAAGTATCGCGGTCACGTCGGTCAGCGACATGGAGGCTTGATCGCGGCTGCCCAGACGACGGATGTTGACCGTGCCCTCCTCCGCCTCGCGCTTGCCGCACACCAGAATGACCGGAACCTTGGCCAGCGAATGCTCGCGGACCTTGTAGTTGATCTTCTCGTTACGCAGATCCGCCTCAGCCAGAAGCCCAGCCTCCTTCAGCGTCTCCGTCACTTTCAGCGCATAATCATCGGCGTCGGAGGTGATCGTCGCCACCACCACCTGCACCGGCGCAAACCAGAGCGGGAAATGTCCGGCATAGTTTTCGATCAGAATGCCAAGGAAGCGTTCCATCGAACCACAGATGGCGCGATGCACCATAACCGGCTGCTTCTTCTCTGAATCCTGATCGATATAGAACGCGCCAAAGCGCTCCGGCAGGTTGAAGTCGATCTGGGTCGTTCCGCATTGCCACTGGCGGCCAATGGCATCCTTCAGCACATAGTCGAACTTCGGACCGTAGAATGCGCCATCGCCGGGATTGATCGCGGTCTTGATGCGCCCGCCCGACTGTTCGGCAATCTGCACCAGCACCTTGCTCATGATCTCTTCGGCATGATCCCATAGCGCATCGGAGCCGACGCGTTTTTCCGGCCGCGTGGAGAAGTAGACAGTGATCTCCTCAAAGCCGAAATCAGCATAGGTGGAGAGAATCAAGTCGTTGATCTTCAGGCACTCGGCCGCAAGCTGCTCTTCCGTGCAGAAGATGTGGGCATCGTCCTGCGTGAAGCCGCGCACACGCATCAGCCCGTGCAACGCGCCAGATGGCTCATAGCGGTGCACATTGCCGAATTCGGCGAGCCTGATCGGCAGGTCACGATAGGATTTCAGGCCGTGCTTGAATATCTGCACATGGCCGGGACAGTTCATCGGCTTCAGCGCGAAGGTACGGGTGTCTTCCGCCTCGTCATCGGCGCACTCAACCTTGAACATGTTCTCCTTGTACCAGCCCCAGTGGCCAGACGTCTCCCAGAGGCTCTTGTCGAGCACCTGCGGCGCGTTGACCTCATCATAGCCATCGCTGGCAAGCCTGCGACGCATATAGCTGACGAGGTTCTGGAACATGCGCCAGCCCTTGGAGTGCCAGAAGACGACGCCCGGCCCCTCTTCCTGGAAATGGAACAGGTCCATCTCGCGACCAAGGCGGCGATGGTCGCGCTTCTCGGCCTCTTCCAGCATATGCAGATACTGGTCGAGCTCCTCCTGAGTCTGCCAGGCTGTGCCGTAAATGCGCGTCAGCATCGGATTGTTGGCATCGCCGCGCCAATAGGCGCCGGCCACCTTCATCAGCTTGAACGCCTTGCCGATCTGGCCCGTGGACACCATGTGCGGACCGCGACACAGGTCGAACCAGTCGCCCTGCGCATAGATCTTCACGTCCTGATCCTCGGGGATCGCGTCGATCAGTTCAACCTTGTAGCTCTCGCCCTTCTCCGCAAACACCTTCTTGGCCTTGTCGCGCGACCAAACTTCCTTGGTGAAAGGCTTGTTGCGCGCGATGATCTCGGCCATCTTTTTCTCGATGACCGGCAGGTCCTCGGGCGTGAAAGGCTCGTTGCGGGCGAAATCATAGTAGAAGCCGTTCTCGATCACCGGGCCGATGGTCACCTGCGTGCCGGGCCACAATTCCTGTACGGCCTCGGCCAGCACATGAGCAGCATCGTGCCGAATGAGTTCCAGCGCCCGCGGATCCTCACGGGTAATGATTTCGATGTCGCCTGACTTGCCGACAGGGTCGGAAAGGTCGCGCACGGTGCCATCGAGCGCATAGGCAACCGACTTCTTGGCAAGTGACTTGGAAATGCCGGCAGCGATGTCAGCGCCGGTCGTCGCCGCATCGTAGTCGCGAACGGAACCATCGGGAAATTTGAGGGAAACGGCCTCGGCCATAAAACTTCTCCTTATCCAGTCCCGCCAACGAGCGCGGGTGGTCTTGGTGTATGTAAGCAAGGGGCGTTTAGCGCCATCAGCGGAAAGCGTAAACCCCTGTAAGGCACCTTAAAGACGCCAATACCGCCAGGGAGCCCACCATTTCAGACGCTCATCCAGATGTTCGGGCACCGGATCAAGCCCGTGGGTACCACCCGGCCCGCAGCGAACAAGACGAAAAAGCCCTATCCAGCCGCCACCCCACAAGCCATGGCGGGCAATCGCTTCATAGGCGTACTCCGAACAGGTAGGGAGATGCCGGCAGGAATTGCCAATGAAACCAGACAGGGTGAGCTGATAGAACCGCACCAAAGCCGTGCCCAGAACACGCCCCGGGGTTTTGGGCCAGGGCCCCTGCCAGTTTCGGCTCCGCGCACCGTTTGCCATAACGTCAGGCGGCAGCGCCGGCACGCGCCTTTTCGATCTGGTCGATGGCATCCACCACCGCATCAAACGTCAGCAGCGTGGACGCATGGCGCGCCTTGTAACCACGCACCGGCTCCAGATATTTCAGATCCTCGAAACGACCGGCTGGCGGCGCGCCCTCATCTTTCAACATGGCGTACATCTGTTCGCGGACTTGCCGCAACTCGTCAAACTTCGCTCCCACCACATGAGCGGCCATAATCGAAGATGAAGCCTGTCCAAGAGCGCAAGCTTTTACCTCATGTGCAAAATCGACAACCGTGTCATTTTCGACCTTGAGATCGATCAGAACGGTCGAACCGCAAAGTTTGGAATGTGCCTTCGCAGAAGCATCGGGTGCTTCCAGCCGCCCGATCCGCTGAATATTTCCGGCAAAACCAAGAATTTTCGCGTTGTAGACGTCGTCCAGCATAGAATTTCCGTTCTGCCGCAACCGAAACACATCAAAGTCGCTTCGGCACCTTCCCTTCTGCTTCAAGCCACTTATATAATGGTCGCTGTGGGCCTGCGACAAGGCATGATGCCATTGTGGGTACCAGTTTCGCGCACGCCACTGTCGGGCCGGGCTGAGATTTTTCTCCAATACCCGCTGGATAAGGCCGTGAACCGTTCAACTCGTCCCTGCCGAGACAGGGACTACGGGAGACGCCTTCTATGGACGCCATTATCAAGAATTTTCCGCCTCATGCCGAAAAGGGTGAGAAAATCGCGGAGACGAAATCTTACATGGACAAGCCGGCTACCGAACGTCCATCTCAGGAAGAGGTGGAAAACGCCGTGCGCACCCTGTTGCGCTGGACTGGTGACGACATTGCTCGAGAAGGTCTGATCGAAACGCCCAAGCGCGTGGCCAAAGCCTATCGCGAAATGTTCTCCGGTTACGACCAATGCCCCGCCGAGGAACTGGGGCGGACCTTTGAAGAGGTGCAGGGCTACAACGATATGGTCCTGATCAAGGACATCTCGTTCCACTCGCACTGCGAGCATCACATGGTGCCAATCATCGGCAAGGCCCACGTGGCGTATTTGCCGGATGGGAAGGTTGTCGGCCTGTCCAAGATCGCCCGCGTTGTCGACATTTTCGCCCGCCGCCTGCAGACGCAGGAAGCCATGACCGCACAGATCGCCCATGTCATTCAGGATGTCCTGAAACCGCGCGGCGTGGCCGTACTGGTTGAGGCGGAGCATATGTGCATGGCCATGCGTGGCATCCGCAAACAGGGCTCCGTCACGCTCACCACCACGTTTACGGGTGCATATCGAGAAGATCTTCAGGAGCAGGCGCGCTTCATGACCATGCTGCGCGACAATCATCGCTGATGACGACATTGAGTTTTCCTCCAGCCCCATCCGACAAGGCCGCGCTTGAAGAAGGCGCGGCTTTTTCGCCGCGCTTTGACGCCAACGGCCTTCTTACGGCGGTTGTGACAGATGCCGAAACGAATGCGCTCCTGATGGTTGCGCACATGAATGCCGAGGCATTGGCAATGACGCTTGAAACCGGCATTGCCCATTACTGGTCGCGCTCGCGGGGTAAGCTCTGGAAGAAGGGCGAGACCTCCGGCAACGTCCAGCACATTGTCTCCATCGCCACGGACTGCGATCAGGATGCGGTGCATTTGAGCGTGAAGGTTGCTGGCGATGGTGCCACCTGCCACACCGGCCGGCGTTCCTGTTTCTACAGAAACGTCTCTGTCCGTGATGGCAAGGCGGTTCTCATCGACCTCGGCATGAAGCCCTTGGATCACAAAGACGGACACGCTTGACCAAAAGTCGGTCTCGATTTCTTGATCGACCGCGGCGTAGACTTTCTTCTCGGGAACGCACATCTAGAGACTGGCAGATCCGCCACGTTCCCCGGTGAGGCAGCGTTGAACCGTTCGGTTCGTCAAAGCGACGCATATTCACCAATTTGATACAGTTCCCAGGCATGATGCCATGGGGACGAGGAGATGATCATGCTCGATTGGGCATCTCTACGCAGGAAGCAAGACAGCAGGCAGGGCGATTTGGGTTCGCCTGAGCCACCCGTGGCCGAGCGGGTGCCTGCACCAAATCCCCGCAATGGTATCGCGCTTGCCCTCGGCGGCGGCGCTGCGCGCGGCTGGGCTCATATCGGTGTCCTGCGCGCACTCGACGAAGCGAACATCCCCATCGGTATGATTGCCGGCACCTCCATCGGCGCGCTGGTGGGTGGCTGTTATCTGGCCGGTAAGCTGGATGAATTGGAAGATTTTGCCCGTTCCCTGACCAAGCGGCGTATTTTTGGACTGCTCGACATCAATTTCGGCGGCAGCGGTCTGTTTGGCGGGATGAAACTCACGGCCCGCATGGAAGAGCATCTGCGCGGCGTGACCTTTGATGATCTTTCAAAGCCGTTTGTCTGCGTCGCTGCCGAAATTCGCACCGGCCACGAGATCTGGTTGTCGAGCGGGTCACTCATCACTGCGATGCGGGCTTCCTACGCGTTGCCGGGCGTTTTCGAACCAGTTACCTGCAACGGTCGAGTGCTTGTTGACGGCGCGCTCGTCAATCCGGTCCCTGTTTCGGCCTGCCGAACCTATGAACAGCCCCTCGTCATGGCCGTCAATCTTCATTACGACCTGTTTGGACGCGCTGCAGTCATCAAGCACGCAGCCGATATGCCTCGGGAAACCGAGCAAGGCGACAAAGCCCCGCTAGTGGTGGAAAAGGGCCCGCATCAGCGCGATCAGCGGCTCGGCATTACCGGCGTGATGGTCGAAGCCTTCAACATCATTCAGGATCGAATTTCGCGCGCGCGTATGGCGGGCGACCCGCCGGATCTGTCGCTCCAGCCCAAGCTCGGCCACATCGGCCTTACCGAGTTCCACCGTGCCGATGAAGCCATTGCGATCGGTTACGAGACCACCCAGGCCCGCCTCTCCGAGCTCGACCGGATCATCACCGTTCTGGGGTGACCCGCTCTTTCATGCGCTCGCCGCATCCTGAAGCCGCATCTGGATGCGCTTCGTGCCGTTCCAGTGATTAACCGCCAAAGTTCCCGCAACATGGATTGTCGCGCCGCGGTTGGCGAAAAGGAAATTGCCGAGATCGGTCTCGGCAGCCCGGAAGGCAATGGCCTCCATGCGCGCACCTGTCTGTGAGCGCAGATCGACCCGGATATGTCCATTGCCCACGATTCGTACATCGGCCAGACGGTGGCGCGGCAGCGCCAACACTGGTGTCGGGTGACCCGAGCCAAATGGCCCGGCGGTCTCCAACGCATCGAGCAACGCAAAATTTGCTCCATCGGCAGAGAGTGCCGCATCGACCTTCAGGCTTTCAGCATCCCTCAGCTTTTTCACCGCGCGAGCAGCCCGCTCCTCGAAAAACGCCCTAAGCGGCCCGAGCTTACCGCGTTCAATGGTAATCCCGGCCGCCATGGCATGGCCGCCGCCCTTGACCAACAACCCTTCGGAGACCGCTTCACGAACGATCTTGCCCAGATCAAATCCCGGAATGGAGCGCCCCGAGCCTGTGCCCTTGCCGCTCGGATCGAAAGCGATCGCAAAGGTCGGCCGCCTTGCATGGTCCTTGAGGCGGGACGCCAGAAGACCAACGATGCCCGGATGCCAGCGGTCGCTCGCGGTAACAAGCACAGCGGGCCCCTCGCCGGCCATCAACTCGGCGTCCGCCTCGGCCTTCGCCTCCGCAAGCATCACCGTTTCCATGTCCTGACGCTCGGTATTCAGCCGGTCGAGTGTCTCTGCGATTTTCGCGGCTTCGGCCGGATCGTCGCTGGCGAGCAGATTGCTGCCCAAAGCCGCGTTGCCGATACGGCCACCGGCATTGATGCGCGGCCCGATCATGAAGCCGAGATGGTAGGGGTTGAGTGGTTCGCCAATGCGCGACACGCGTGCCAGCGCGGCCAGTCCCGGCGTTTTCATCTGACGCGCGGCCAACAGCCCCTTCACCACGAAGGCGCGGTTGACGCCCACCAGCGGCACCACATCGCACACCGTTCCGAGCGCCACGAGATCAAGAAGCCCCAACAGGTCCGGCGCTCCCTTGACCGCCCCATCCTGGCGAAGACGTTTGACCGTTTGCACCAGAGCAAGAAACACAACACCGGCGGCACACAAGAATCCCTGGCCTGAGAGGTCATCTTCCCGGTTCGGATTCACCACCGCGACCGCCTCCGGCAACTCGCCGCCTACTTGGTGATGATCGAGAACCACCACGTCGGCACCCGCCTCCGTCGCCGCTGCGATGGCGACGGCGCTGTTGACGCCGCAGTCCACGGTGACAATCAGGCTTGCCCTGCCGGCAAGCTCTCTCATCGCCTCGGGATTTGGTCCATAGCCCTCGAAAATCCTGTCCGGAATGTAGATTTCGGATGCGATGCCGTAGTGCGCAAGAAAGCGCTTCATCATGGCCGAGGAAACAGCACCATCGACATCATAGTCGCCAAAAATCGCTACCTTTTCGCCGCGCTGAACTGCGCGGGCCAGCCTTTCGGCGGCTTTCTCCATGTCGGTCAGGCTCGCTGGATCGGGCAGGAGATCACGAATCGTCGGGTCGAGAAAACGTTTGGCCTCGTCCAACTCCACCCCACGACCGGCCAGAACGCGCGCAACGATTTCGGGAATACCATGGGTCTGCGCCATCGCCAGCGCAACGTTCTCGCCGCGCAGGTCCAACCGATGCTCCCACGCAAGCCCGCGTGCCGAGTGCCGCACATCCAGGAAATATCGCTTGTCGCCAGTCATCGCCGACTAGGTTTCACAGAGGACGAACAATGGCAAGCGACCTTGAGGTTCTCAGAACTTGTCCAGATCCTGATGGCGGGCGATGATCTCGCGCACCGTCTGCGAAGAAGAGCGCATGACGATCGTATGGGTGGAGATCTGGTCGCGGCCGAATTTGACACCGGAGAGCAGATTGCCGTCCGTCACACCGGTCGCGGCAAACAACACATCACCCTTTGCCATCTCATCCATACGGTAGACCTTGTTCGGGTCGGAAATGCCCATCTTCGCCGCGCGCGCGATCTTCTCTTCGGTATTGAGTTGCAGGCGTCCCTGCATCTGCCCTCCGATACAGCGCAGTGCCGCCGCCGCAAGAACCCCCTCGGGCGCGCCGCCGATGCCGAGATAGATATCAATGCCGGTTTCATCCGGATCGGTCGTGTGTATAACGCCGGCCACGTCACCGTCGCCGATCAGCCGGATCGCGGCACCCGTGCCGCGCACTTCCTCGATCAGGCGCGCATGGCGCGGCCGGTCGAGAATACAGGCCGTGATCTCGTTGACCGGCACACCCTTGGCCTTTGCCAGCGCCTCGATATTCTCCACGGCGGGAGCATCGAGATCGACGACACCTTCGGGATAACCAGGACCGACAGCGATTTTCTCCATGTAGACGTCGGGCGCATAAAGCAGGCTGCCGCGCTCCGCGATGGCGATCACAGCCAACGAGTTTGGCAGGTTCTTGGCGCAGATCGTCGTGCCTTCCAGCGGGTCGAGCGCGATGTCGACCTCGGGTCCCTCACCCACACCCACTTCTTCTCCGATATAGAGCATCGGCGCTTCATCGCGCTCACCCTCGCCGATCACCACCGTGCCCTTGATCGGCAAACGGTTGAGCTCCGAACGCATTGCGTCAACGGCCACCTGATCCGCCGCTTTCTCATCGCCACGGCCGCGCAGCCTTGCCGCAGCCACAGCCGCGCGCTCTGTCACACGAACGAGTTCCAGTGTGAGAATGCGGTCGAGACCCGCCTGCGAGGCTTTCAACATATATCTAGATCCTGATTTTCACCGCCTCCCATGGGCGGCGGCTTCTTGTGACAAAGACGGCGCGGCACGGCAAGACCCCGACCGCTCCGTCAAAAACATGAATCGATTGAATAAATGTGACAGGCTCGAAATGCGCGTCAGGCCGCCCGCTCAATCCGGATAACTTGCGGCTTGTCGACGAGATGACCGTCCTTCATCACACCATCGACCGCCTTGCGGACGGCGGCTTCGGTCGTCTCATGGGTCACGAGAATCACATTCTTCTGCTCATCCGGCAGTCCGCCATCAGCGTGTTGGACGATCGATTCGAGCGAAATGTCATTGTCAGCCATGCGCTTGGCAATGGCCGCGAAGACGCCGGCGCGGTCATGCACGGTCATGCGGATGAAATAGCCCCCTTCATGTGAGCGCATTCGAGCCCGCTTGTAGGGTTTCAGCTTGGCAGCGGGTCGCCCAAAAACCGGACCGTGCTGAAAACCCGGACGGCTTTTCGCAATGTCTGCCATATCGCCGATAACTGCAGAGGCTGTGGCATTCCCCCCTGCACCGGGGCCTGAAAGCAGAAGCTCGCCAAGAACATCCGTCTCGATCGCCACGGCATTGGTCACGCCATGCACCTGCGCGATGACCGAATGTGTCGGAACCATCGTCGGATGAACACGCTGCTCGATCCCGCTTTCGGTCTTGACGGCCACACCCAGGAGCTTGATCCGGTAACCAAGCTCGCTGGCTGCGCGGATATCAGCCTGGCTGATATTTGAGATACCCTCCATATAGATATCGTCAGCAGAGATCTTGCACCCAAAGGCGAGGCTGGTCAGGATCGAAAGCTTGTGCGCCGTATCGTGTCCCTCGATATCGAAGGTGGGGTCGGCTTCGGCATATCCAAGGCGTTGCGCTTCTGAAAGGCAGTCCTCGAAGGAGAGCCCTTCTTCTTCCATGCGTGTCAAAATGTAGTTTGCCGTGCCGTTCATGATTCCGAACACACGGCTCACTTCATTGCCGGCAAGCGCCTCGCGCATGGTTTTGATAACGGGGATGCCGCCGGCGACCGCGGCTTCGTAGTTGAGAAGAACGCCCTTCTCCTCCGCGATTGCGGCCAGCGCGACACCGTGTTTGGAGAGGAGCGCCTTGTTTGCAGTCACCACGTGGCGCCCCGCCTCCAGTGCCGCCTTCACCGCATCAAAAGCCGCTCCACTGTCGCCACCGATCAATTCCACGAACACATCGATCTCGGCCGAACTGGCCAGTTCGACCGGGTCATCAAACCACTGCGCGTTACCCAATTCTATGCCGCGGTCGCGATTACGGTCGCGGGCAGAAACCGCGGTCAGAGCCATCGTGCGTCCGCATTGCCTGGTGAGTTCCGCTTCCTTGTCCGTCATGCAACGCACGACGGAAGCACCCACGGTTCCCAAACCCGCAATTCCAATACGCAACGCTTCGGCCATGATGAGGCGTGCTCCTTCTCGATAATTCAGTGGTTAGACTCAGCGACGGGCGCCGAGCGGAATGACGTTGTCGGTGTTTTCCGGCGCGGTTGCAAGGAAGCGCTTGATGCTGCGGGCGGCCTGTCGGATCCGGTGCTCGTTCTCAACCAGTGCGATACGCACGAACTGGTCGCCAAACTCACCAAACCCGATGCCAGGCGCAACCGCCACCTCGGCCTTTTCGACCAAAAGTTTGGAGAATTCCAAAGAACCGAGTTCTCGGTAGGCGTCCGGGATCGGCACCCAGGCAAACATGGTGGCAGGTGGCGGTGGCACATCCCAGCCGGCGCGGCCAAACGATTCCACAAGCACATCCCGGCGGCGGCGATAGATTTCGCGCACCTCTTCAATCTCCGTACCATCGGAATTCAAAGCAGCCGCAGCCGCCACCTGGATCGGTGTGAAGGCGCCATAATCCAGATAGGATTTGACACGCGACAGCGCGGCGATCAGCCGCTCATTGCCCACGGCAAAGCCCATGCGCCAGCCCGGCATGGAAAACGTTTTGGACATCGAGGTGAACTCCACCGTGACGTCCATTGCGCCGGGCACTTCCAGAACCGAAGGTGGTGGATTGCCCTCGAAATAGATCTCCGAATAGGCAAGATCAGAAAGAATGATCAGATCGTTCCTGCGCGCAAAGGCAACCACATCCTTGTAAAAATCCAGCGACGCCATACAGGCCGTGGGGTTTGACGGGTAGTTCAGGATGAGGGCGATCGGCTTTGGCGTCGAATAGCGCACTGCACGCTCGAGCGCCGGAATGAAATTCGCGTCAGGCTCGGCGGGGATAGCCCGCACGACACCACCCGACATGATGAACCCGAATGCGTGAATGGGATAAGTCGGATTTGGACACAGCACCACATCGCCCGGCGCGGTGATCGCCTGGGCCATATTGGCAAACCCCTCCTTCGACCCCAGCGTCGCGACCACCTGAGTTTCAGGATCGAGCTTCACGCCGAAGCGACGCTCGTAATAGGCCGCTTGTGCCCGTCTAAGACCGGGAATGCCACGCGAAGATGAATAGCGATGCGTGCGCGGATCGCGCACCACGTCACACAGTTTGTCGACAATGGCCTGCGGCGTTGGAAGATCGGGGTTTCCCATGCCGAGATCAATGATATCGGCACCACGCGAACGCGCACTCGCCTTCAGGCGATTCACCTGCTCGAAAACATAGGGCGGGAGCCGACGGATCTTATGAAATTCTTCCATCATCATACCTCGATGCAGGTGACGCGAGACCGGTGACCGGTCCTCATATACCCATTCCACTCAGTGGTCGAGGGAAAGGAGAGCTGAGGTTATTCGCTCTTTTCGATTTCCTCGAGCTGCCGCTCCGCATGTGTTTTGGCAAGACGGCGCAACCGTGCAGCTTCTGCTTCGGCGTCGTTGCTTGGAGCCCGGACCGCCAGGCGCTCCCGCACTGCGGAGAGATCCCGCGTCAGTGCATCCTTCTCACTTGAATCAATTGGCGTAGCCGCTGATTCCGACGGGATGTTGAGATCGGGATAGACACCCGTGTTGCGCGCAGCAGACGTATTGGTTGCCCCGGTCCCAGCTTGTGAAGCAGGGCCTGGCAAGGGCGGTGGCGTGCTGATCGCCGCGGAAGGCGCTGCATCTTCCAAACTCGCGCTGACACACCCACCGAGCACAAGCGGAAGGGAAGCCGCCAAGGCAAATGCTTCGGTGATGCGAAAAAAACCGCGGTGAGCTCTGATTTTCATATTCTCTTCCGATTCAAGCCACTACCATGCATGATGGTCGCGGGGGAGCCTCCCGTGGAGATTACGTTAACACCGCGCCGCTTGAAAGGCGCGTTCAGGTTGCAGGCGCAGATTATGGCTCGAGAAAAGCAGACCACGGGCGCAGAAAACCACGAAGAGTCGGCATTCGACCAGTATTTCGCAAAAGACCCCGAACGTCTGGCACAAAACCTGGCGCGCGCGCTTGAGGAACTCGGCAAGGCCGCCGCCTCCTGGACGCAAGCGAGAGAAAAGAATGAAGCCAGCGACATAACCGCCGCCCCCCTTGCCGACATGATCAGAACCTTTTCGCGCGTCAGTGAATACTGGTTGGGCGATCCCACCCGCGCGCTGGAAGCCCAGACACGTCTGTTCGCCGAGTTCATGGGCATCTGGGCAAATGCCATCCGCCGAATGAGCGAGGAGAACGTGGGCGACTACGCCTCCGCTGCGGCGACGGACAAGCGCTTCCAGAATCCCGAATGGGGACGCAATGCTTTTTTCAGTTTCCTGAAACAGGCCTATCTCGTCACTGCGCGTTGGGCTGCAGACCTCGTGGACGGCGCCGACGACCTCGATGACATAACGCGTCACAAGGCGCGGTTCTATGTGGAGCAGATGAGCCAGGCCCTATCGCCGTCGAACTTTCTCCTTACGAACCCTGAGCTGTATCGTGAGACCATGGCGAGTAACGGGGAAAATCTCGTACGCGGCATGCGAATGCTCGCCGAAGACATTGCCGCCGGGAAAGGCGACCTCAAACTCCGGCAATCCGACAGTTCACAATTCAAGATCGGCGAGAATCTGGCCAACACTCCGGGCAAGGTGATAGCCCGCAACGAACTGGTCGAAATTCTGCAATACGCCCCCGCGACAAAGAAGGTTTTGAAGCGGCCGCTGCTTATTGTTCCTCCCTGGATCAACAAATTCTACATCCTCGATCTCAATCCCAAGCGCTCATTCATCCGCTGGGCCGTTGAGCAAGGGCATACGGTTTTTGTGATTTCATGGGTCAATCCGGACGAGCGACACGCCCGGTATGACTGGGCAGACTATATCGACCAGGGCATAAGGTTCGCGCTGGACACGATCGAGGCTGCGACAGAAGAAAAACAGGTCAACGCTATGGGATACTGCGTGGGCGGAACCCTATTGGCAGCCGGTCTGGCCCTGATGGCAGCCGAGGGAGACGACCGTATCGCCTCCGCTACCTTCTTGACCACACAGGTGGATTTCACCTTTGCTGGCGATCTCAAGGTTTTCGTGGATGAAGATCAGATCCAGGCTCTGGATGCAGCCATGCGTGAACGCGGCTACCTGGACGCCACACGCATGGCCACCGCCTTCAATATGCTGCGCGCAGGCGATCTGATCTGGCCATATGTGGTCAACAATTACCTGCGCGGTCAGGCGCCTCTGCCTTTCGACCTTCTTTACTGGAATTCCGATTCCACACGCCTGGCAGCCGCCAATCACTCATATTACCTGCGCAACTGTTATCTTGAGAACAACCTCTCCCAGGGCCGCGCCGTTCTACGCGGAAAATCGCTTCATCTGGAAGACATCAAGATCCCGATATTCAACCTTGCCACGCGTGAGGATCACATAGCACCAGCCAAATCCGTCTTCCTTGGCAGCCGTTTTTTTGGTGGGCCGGTTGAGTTTGTGCTGGCGGGTTCCGGTCACATCGCCGGCGTCATCAACCCGCCCGAGATGAAAAAGTACCAGTTTTGGACGGGCAGAGACCCCGAAGGCGAGTTTGATGACTGGATGGCAAACGCCGATGAGCACGCCGGTTCCTGGTGGCCGCGCTGGCAGTACTGGATCCTTTCTCAGGACAGCCGCCAGGTGAAAGCCCGCAAACCAGCGAAGAACAAGAATGCGCTTGGTGAAGCTCCGGGAGATTATGTGCGCATCCGCGCCTGATCACACAAAATGACAGAACGAAACAATGCTTTTAGAGGCCCCAAGGGAACTTTGACGTAGTTTCGGCATGAAACATGTTCTTGCCTCAATTGTTTTCTACCGCCTATATGATTGTTCATAGGGCTGGGATTCGCAGGCAAGACAAGCACTTGCTATAGATTTGCGAACCGAATTCAGTTCATCGTCGTGTGCGTGATTCAATCAATTGAGGGGCATATTTCTGTTGTTGGGGGACGAGAGCGGAAAACGCTATATGTCGGTGTTGAGGCATGGTCGATCCAGTCTGGCGGGTGTGATCTGCGCTCTATTTCTGGCATCCTGCTCCACCACCTCTGATCCTGTGACCCAACTGGGTCTCGCCCCGACTGCACTACAAAACGGCGAAACCAATTCTTCTCTCTCGACGAGCGACGCCACCCTGTTTGCGGCAGCAGAAGGCGCCGGCGGGTCGGAAGCCTCGACTTCGATGCCTCTCCCCTCCGAACGTCCTGGTCAAAAAGAAGATGCAGCGGCCCCAGAGGAGGTCGCGACGGAAACAGCAGCAGCGTCCCAGAAAGAACCTGTCTCGGCAATCGAGGCGGTCGCCGCCGACAACGTTTCAGAAGACCCTGCTCCTCCGGCCGAAAGCGTGCCAACACAGACTGCGACCGCCGCTCCAGCTGAAGAAGATGCTTCTGAAGAGGTTGCGGAAGCCGATACGACACCGCAGTCCGAGAGCGAATCAGCATCCAAACGGCAAAGTTTTCTTTCAGCCTTTTTCTCCGCAAAAGAACCCAAGGCAGCGAAAGCGGCAGAGAAAGCCTCCCGTCCGCTGGTCGAAACGAGCAAAGCCAAACCCGCAGAAACTTCCAAGGTTGTGCTCGCCTCAGCCTCACCCGACACAAAGCCCGTGCAGGCATCAGTCAATATGGGTTCTGCCCTCCCCGGTGTAAGGCAAGGCGAAAGCCTGTTCGAGTTTTCGAGCAAGACAGGCAACGATGATGCCGACGCGGATATTTACGAGGAAGAACCTGCTTACCAGGTCGCCTCGGCCGCAGGCATGGCCCGTCTTGCCCCCAATGGCCTTCTCAAACAGCGTGAGAGCGTTGATACGGCCTGCCTGAAACCCGCCTTGGTCGGCATGCTCAAGGCGATCGAACGACATTACGGCAAACGAATCGTCGTCACTTCAGGTTATCGCAGCCCCAGCTACAATCGCCGCGTTCGAGGGGCCCGTAAGTCTCTTCATATGTATTGTGCAGCCGCAGACATCCAGATCGATGGCGTCAGCAAATGGGAACTGGCGAAATATGTTCGCTCCATGCCCGGTCGCGGCGGCGTAGGCACCTATTGTCATACGAAATCGGTGCATGTGGACGTCGGCCCGGAGCGTGACTGGAACTGGCGCTGCCGTCGCAGAAAATAAATCACAAAAAAAGCATAGAACCATCACAAGACGGGTTGCCCCCGGCAACGAAGCTCACTATAAGCCGGATCGTCTTGAGCGCGCCCATCGTCTAGCGGTCTAGGACGCCGCCCTTTCACGGCGGAAACACGGGTTCGAGTCCCGTTGGGCGTGCCAGTTTTTTCCTCCTGAAATTGTGCATCAGTGAACAAAGCCGTGTGGCGTTTGACCCGGCGTGCCAGCCCGCGTACTTCTCGCTCGTCCTTTTTTGGACTGATGGGGATGTGAGACTTCACCGAGACGCGCAGGAAGGCATGAAATGCAGAGTCCGTTGATTGTTGCTGAGAAGGCGCTCGGTTTTGCCGCCTCGCGCGCACGGTTCTTCCTGATCGCCGGGCTTCTGGTCGGCATCGCTTCACCGGCGGCCGCGCACGCGGCCAAACCCTGGATCGCCGAAATGATCGCCGCTTTGCTCTTCCTTGCGGCTCTGAGAATGGGCCCGAAAGCCCTTGTCGGTGCTCTGGGGGACCTGCGTCAGTCGCTTGTCGCCACCCTCGCCTTTCAATTGCTGCTGCCGATCGGGTTCGCGCTTTCCTTCCTCGCAATGGGCTGGGAAGGTGTGCTGCCGACCGCGCTGGTTTTGATGGCCGCTGCGGCTCCGGTTTCCGGCAGCCCGCACCTGGCAATCATGACCGGTAATGACCCTGCCCCCGTCATGCGGGTCATGACGCTTGGAACAGCACTCTTGCCACTCACTGTGCTGCCCGTTTTCTGGCTCACACCGGCACTCGGCAGTGCAGACGTCATTTTCGCGGCTGCCGGCCGGCTTTTGGCTGTCATCGTGCTGGCCGTGTCCGCAGCATTCGTCCTTCGCCGATTTGCATTGGCAAACCCGACGCCGGTTGCGATCCAGTCGATTGACGGTCTCTCCGCCATCCTTATGGGCATCGTGGTGATCGGCCTCATGTCAGCGGTCGGCGAAACGCTTTTGATCGATCCAGCACGGGTGGGCCTCAATCTGGCGATTGCCTTTGCAGCCAATTTCATGCTGCAGATCGCTGTCACGGTTCTGCTCGAGCGCTTTGGCAAGAACACCATGGCCGCACCATTGGGAATTGCCGCGGGCAATCGCAATATTGGCCTCTTCCTCACAGCCCTCCCCGCCGGCGTGACCGATTCGCTGCTGCTCTTCATCGGGTGCTACCAGATCCCCATGTATCTGACGCCGCTGGTGCTGGGCGCCTATTATCGAAAACGTGCTGCCGCGCTGCCCCAGCAACAGGCGCGAAGCTGATCGATCCGAGAAGGCACAGCCATTCCCAACAGGCACTTTTCGAAGGACCCTCATGGAATTCTCAACACCGCTCATCGAGGCACGTCTGATCCGCCGCTACAAGCGTTTTCTGGCGGACGTCACATTGATGGACGGCACAGAGGTCACCGTCTCCGTACCAAACACCGGTTCCATGCTCGGGCTCACAGCCAAAGGGGCGCGCGTCTATCTCTCCCGCTCCGACGATCCGAAGCGAAAATACCGACACCGGCTGGAGATCGTCGAGGCTGACGGCACCTTGGTCGGGATAAACACGGGACTGCCAAACAGGCTTGCGGAAGAGGCCATCCGTGCCGGCCTTGTGTCCGATCTTGCCACATACGGCTCATTGAAGCGCGAGCAGCGCTATGGAGAACGCTCACGCATCGATATGCTTCTTGAGGAGCCGGAACGCCCTCGCGCCTATGTGGAGGTAAAGAATGTGCATTTCATGCGCGAAGAGGGACTTGCGGAATTTCCCGACACGGTGACGGAGCGGGGAGCACGGCATCTGCACGAGCTTGTCACCATGCGCAAGGCAGGCCACCGCGCTATCATGATCTATCTCATTCAAAGAGGCGATTGCGCGCGCTTTCGTTTGTGTGACGATCTCGACCCGGCTTACGCAAAGGCTTTTGCACTTGCTGACAAAGCCGGGGTTGAAGCCTACGCCATCAAGTGCCAAATCAGCCCTGAAGCAATCAAACCGGATCGTCTGATAGACATCGTGCTATAAAAACAGCAAAATCCGGCAACCTTATCCAGTCCAAGCGCAAGCGATTCAAACCTCATGGTCACCTATCTCGAAGCAGATTCCGCCCCGATGCGAAACACCGGACAGATCCGCCTTTATGGCGAAGAAGGGTTCGAGGGCATGCGCCGGGCATCAAGTCTCACCGCCCGCTGTCTGGACGAGCTTGCAAGCCGGGTCGCCCCAGGGGTGACCACCAACGAAATCGACAGATTTGTGTTTGAATTCGGAATGGATCACGGAGCGATCCCCGCAACGTTGAACTATCGTGGTTATACAAAGTCCACCTGCACCTCCATCAATCACGTGGTTTGCCATGGGATTCCGGATGACAAACCGCTGCGCGATGGCGATATCGTCAATATCGACGTCACCTATATTCTCGATGGGTGGCATGGCGATTCAAGCCGCATGTATCCCGTCGGTACGATCAAGCGCGCCGCCGAACGGCTGCTGGAGGTCACCCATGAGTGCCTCATGCGCGGCATCGCCGCGGTGAAGCCGGGCGCACGCACCGGAGCCATCGGAGCGGCTATCCAGGCCTACGCAGAAGGTGAACGCTGTTCGGTTGTGCGGGATTTTTGCGGCCATGGTGTTGGTCAACTGTTCCATGACGCACCCAACATCCTGCACTATGGCAGTGTGAACGAAGGTGTCGAAATGCGTCCGGGCATGATCTTCACCATCGAACCGATGATCAATCTCGGCCGGCCGCATGTAAAAGTCCTCTCGGACGGCTGGACTGCAGTCACACGCGATCGTTCTTTGTCCGCTCAGTATGAACACTCGATCGGCGTCACAGAGACCGGATGCGAAATTTTCACGCTTTCGCCTGCAGGGCTCGACCGGCCCGGTCTCCCGGCTTAGACTGCCACCAGGACGTGCGCCATCGGCAAACCGCACGTTCCCCTGGAACAGTGGCGGGGACATTTCATGGAAGAGGACGACGACCACGGTTTTCTGGCCGAACGGCCAGTTCTGCCCACTCGAAAATCCGGCATGAAGCCGCATTATCATGGACATCGGGACCGCTTGCGGCAGCGCTTTGCGGAAACGGGTAGCACAGCGCTCTCTGATTATGAGCTGCTGGAACTTTTTCTGTTCCGTTCCATACCGCGTGCAGACACCAAAGGTCCGGCAAAAGCCTTGCTGGAGCGCTTTGGCTCGCTTCCCGAGATTTTCGGCGCGCCGGAGCGTCTCTTGCAGGAAGTCGACGGTATAGGAGAGGCTGCCGCGCGAGATATCAAAGTGGCAGCAGCCCTGGCTCAAAGAATGCTCAAGGCAGACTTGCGCGACCGCCAACTCCTGACCTCATGGTCACAGGTAATTGAATACTGCACCGCAGTGATGGCCCATGAGGATCGAGAGCAATTCCGCGTCCTCTTCCTCGATAAAAAAAACCAGCTCATTGCCGACGAGGTTCAGCAAACCGGTACCGTCGATCATACCCCGGTTTATCCACGAGAACTGGTACGCCGTGCTTTGGAGCTTGCCGCAACGGCGGTGATTCTCGTCCACAACCACCCTTCAGGCGACCCAACCCCTTCCCGCGCAGATATAGACATGACCAAAACCATCGTGGACACCGCCAAACCATTGGGCATTACGGTCCATGATCACATCATCATTGGCAAGAAGGGGCATGCGAGCTTCAAGGGGCTTCAGCTGATCTGATCCCGCTTTGGGGCCAAAGGCGTCAAAAAGAAAAGGCCGCTGAAAGAGCGGCCTTTTCCAATCGTCTCACAAAAGAAGAGAAGCGATTACTCGCTTTCTTCCTTCTTCTTGGCGGCAGCCTTCTTCGGAGCGGCTTTCTTTTTCGGAGCAGCCTTCTCCTTTTTCGCGGGCTTTGCCTCCGCTTCGTCCTCATCATCCGCCATCAGCTCGTCGCGCGAAACCTTTTCGTCGGTGACGGAGATTTCACCGAGCAGATGGTCGATGACCTTCTCCTCGAAGAGCGGCGCACGGATGTTTGCCATGGCCTGCGGGTTCTGGCGATAGAACTCGTAAATCTCTTGCTGCTGATGCGGAGGATAGCGACGGATCGATTCGATGAGCGCACGCTGCATCTCTTCATCGCTAACCTTCACCTCGGCCTTTTCGCCGATCTCGGACAGAACGAGTCCCAAGCGCACACGGCGTTCGGCAAGACGCTGATACTCTTCGCGCGCCTCTTCCTCGGTCGTGTCCTCGTCTTCGAAGGTCCGGCCGGCAGACTCGAGATCGCGGGTCACCTGGTTCCAGATATTCTCGAACTCGGCTTCCACCAGCTTGGACGGCGCTTCGAACTTGTATGCCTCATCCAGCGCGTCGAGAATCTGCCGCTTCGCCTTCTGGCGGGTTACCTGGCCGAACTGGTTCTCGAGCTGGCCACGAACGATCTCGCGAAGTTTCTCGGCCGATTCCAGGCCAAGCTGCTTTGCGGTCTCGTCATTGATCTCCAAATCATTGGGCTTGGAGATTTCTTTGACCTTGATGTCGAACTCGGCTTCCTTTCCGGCCAGATGCGCTGCCGCATATTCTTCCGGGAAAGTCACCTTGATCGTGGTCTCATCGCCGGCCTTGAGACCGACAAGCTGCTCTTCGAAACCAGCGATGAACTGGTTCATACCGATCACGACCTCGGAATCCTCGGCAGAGCCCCCATCGAAGGGCTCGCCATCGATCTTGCCGAGATAGTCGAGCTTCACCTTGTCGCCTTCGGCGGCCTTGCCCTTCTTCACCTCATAGGTGCGGGCAGAATCGGCGACGCGCTTGACCTGCTCTTCGACTTCCTCATCCGTGACGTCATAAACCTGGCGCGTGATCTTGATATCGGAGAAGCTCTTGAGTTCGATCGGCGGGATGACTTCGTAAGACATCGAGAATTCGAAGTCCGCATCGCCGGCCAAAACCTTTTCGGCTTCCTTTTCGTCCTCGGTCATGGAGATTTCCGGCTGAATGGCCGGCTTCTCGCCGCGGTCGGTCAGGATGCTCTGCGTGTCCGCAAGGATCTCGTTCACGACCTCAGCCATGAAGGATTTGCCATAGACGCGGCGCAGGTGCTGTGCGGGCACTTTGCCGGGGCGGAACCCCTTAAGGTTGACCTTGCCCTTCGCGTCATCGAGACGCTGGCTAAGGCGCGCCTCCATGTCCTTTGCAGGAACGACGACCTTAAGTTCGCGCTTGAGCCCTGAGTTGAGAGTTTCGGTTACCTGCATCCATCATACCTTTGTATTCGCTTTTGCCGCCGCTTTCACGGCGCCCACCGCTCTTCCTGTCGGGGAATCTTACCGGGATCGGCCCTTCTGGTGCGGGTGGAGGGACTTGAACCCCCACGGCTTGCGCCACAGGAACCTAAATCCTGCGTGTCTACCAATTCCACCACACCCGCTTCGAAAAACCCAAGGAGCGCCCTAAGCTTCCGAAAGCGCGGGTTCTATATCACCTGCACCTAGTCTATCAAAGCAAAATTGGCAAGATTCAGGGCTTTTTTATGCCTTTCGCCAACCAGCCCGACACGAACATGCTGCCTGATTTTCCCCACGCTTTTATAAATCGATTATATCCAAGCCGAACATCCGCCATAACGCAGCCGCAAAAGCGCCATGCTGCATTGCACAAATCGCATTGCTGTCATGCAACATTGGCACTTCAAAGCTGAGCGGGATGGGACTATTTCAGGCTCAACAAACGAACACGGAATTCAAACGAAGCGAGCACTGAGATGAACATCATCCGCAATTACCGCAACTGGCGCCGTTACCGTCAGACCGTCACCGAGCTGAGCCGCCTGTCCAACCGCGAGTTGAACGATCTGGGCATCTCCCGCGGCGACATCCCCTTCGTGGCGCGCAAGTCCCTCTAAGGGCATTTGAGATTAAGAGTTTCGCCAGGATCACCTCCTCCCGATCCTGACGAATATGACCGACAACCTCCTCCTCCCAATTGTCGGTCACCCAAAACAACACCTGCCGGACCTCCTCCCCCGGCAGGTGTTGAAACGGGCGGCAGAGCCGGGAACGGCACGCCAAACAGAGTTTTAGAGTTTCCTTTGGGGTTATCCTCCTCCCAATCCTGAAGGAACCGACCGGCGACCTCCTCCTCCCAATTGCCGGTCATCCCAAAACGACACCCGCCGAACCTCCTCCCTCGGCGGGTGTTGTTTCCGGGCAGCAGCCTCCCCATATGGGGCCTGTCAGGATTTGAGTTTCATAGATTTCGCCTGGGTTACCTCCTCCCAACCCTGGCGAATAGACCGGCAACCTCCTCCTCCCAAAATTGCCGGTCATCCCATAACGACACCCGCCGAACCTCCTCCCTCGGCGGGTGTCGTTTTTTATTGCCTATCGTTCGCCTCGCACACCGCGCGTTTTCCATTCGGCCAGCTTCATGATGTCCGGTGCCCCTCCGGCTGGCTCGAACCAGCTGTCCACCGCCCATTCCTCACCGCTTTTCGCGCGGAGGACCGCCGTAGCGTGCGGATAGCGCACGTCGAGAAAGAAACCGCGCGCGGCGTTTCGCTGAACAGTGTGATGATGAAGAAGCCCGTGTCGCTCCAGATAGCGTAGCAGCGTGCGCGTGTTGCGCGACTCGTCGATACAGTCCATCTGTCCGTAGACTCGCGCGCCGCCGGGAGCCGATTTCGGGCCGTCCCGCACACCGATGGTCTGGGTTGCCACGGTTTCGAAATAGCGAACCGCCTGCGCCACGGCTTTCCGTTCAGCCTTCGCAGATGCTTTGCCCGGTGCCATGATGGCGACCAGTCTTTGCCTCATCGCCGTGTCGATCGTCATGCTTTTCTTGTAATAGCAGCCATAACCGCTGCACAGATACACGCGCTCTGCGTTCGCATCGCCCACCCAGAAGAGTGCAGACGCAATGCAAACCGCTCCAACTCTGAAAATTCCAAGCCCCATCGTCACAGTTTAGGGCGCGTTGGGCGACGAGGGAAGCGCTCCCGGCAGGACACTGCATATTTGGTTAGCGCCGGTTTCTATCCCGTTGCATTCCCTCACACGGCAGCTTATCTCCTCCCCATGAAACCGATACACATCATTGGCGGCGGGCTCGCCGGTTCAGAAGCTGCCTGGCAGGTTGCGCAGGCTGGCGTTCCAGTCATTCTGCATGAGATGCGCCCGGTGCGCGGTACGGATGCCCACAAGACCGATGGCCTTGCCGAACTGGTCTGTTCCAATTCCTTCCGTTCAGACGACGCAGAGACCAATGCGGTCGGTCTGCTCCACGCGGAGATGCGGTTGGCGGACTCACTTATCATGCGTTCGGGCGATTCCAATCAGGTCCCAGCCGGGGGCGCGCTTGCAGTGGATCGCGAAGGCTTTTCACATGCCGTGACCGCGGCATTGGAGGCTCACCCGCTGATTACGATCAAGCGTGAAGAAGTGACCGGCCTTCCGCCCGAGGACTGGGATCTGGCGATCATCGCAACGGGCCCTCTCACCGCTCCGGCCCTTGCGGAAGCGATCTCAGAGGCAACCGGTGCCGAATCCCTTGCGTTCTTTGACGCTATCGCCCCCATCGTTCATTTCGATTCAATCGATCTCGATGTGGCGTGGTTCCAGTCACGCTATGACAAGGTCGGACCCGGCGGAACGGGTAAGGACTATATCAATTGCCCGATGAACAAGTCGCAGTACGAAGCGTTCATTCAGGCGTTGCTAGATGGCGGCAAGACCGAATTCAAGGAGTGGGAAGGCACACCCTATTTCGACGGCTGCCTCCCCATCGAGGTGATGGCAGAGCGCGGTCCCGAAACCTTGCGTCACGGCCCGATGAAACCGATGGGCCTGACCAATGCGCACAAGCCGGACGAAAAGCCCTATGCGGTCGTCCAGCTGCGTCAGGACAATGCACTCGGCACGCTCTACAACATGGTCGGATTTCAGACGAAACTGAAATATGGAGAGCAAACGCGCATCTTCCGTATGATTCCGGGTCTGGAGAACGCCGAGTTCGCGCGTCTCGGCGGCTTGCACCGCAACACCTATCTGAATTCCCCGACCCTTCTGGATGGGACCTTGCAGTTGAAGAGCCGCCCGGGGTTGCGCTTTGCCGGCCAGATCACAGGCTGCGAAGGCTATGTGGAAAGTGCTTCCATGGGATTGATCGCTGGTCGTTTCGCTGCCGCGGAACGTTTGGGGCGCTCCATCCCCACCCCGCCGCAGACCACCGCCTTCGGCGCCCTGCTCAACCACATCACCGGCGGACACATTGTTGCGGATGATGAGCCCGGAAAACGTTCGTTTCAGCCAATGAACGTCAATTTCGGCCTTTTCCCTCCCGTGGAAGTCCCAAAGCCGGAAGGCAAGCGGCTTCGCGGGAAGGAGAAATCGGTCGCCAAGAAGAAAGCAATTACGGCGCGCGCGCTTGCGGACTTCAAAGCATGGCTTGACGGGCTTCCTGCGGCTGAGGCAGCCGAATAGCTCGGCCTCTCGTGCTTTGAAATGCAAACTGTCAGGGGTGCGGTTGGCGCCCCCCTTGTTCGTTCAGGGCATTTGCAAATGTCGCCAAACCCTCATTCCCAGTCGCTGCTGCGCAGAACCACCGCGCCATAGAAATGCGTTAGCACAGTTTCGGGGTATGAACTGGCAGACAGAGTGGTGGGGATCAATAGGATCTGCTTCCCGTCCGCCTCGAGGCGCAACAAAGCTGATTGGTCAGCTTGAGTCGACAGTTCGACTATTCTTGAGGTTTCGACCTTGAAGAGGGTGGGGGTGCCTTTTTCCGAGGTCAGCGAAACTTCGTTCTTGTTCAGAGTCAATTTGAGACTGGTTCCGTCAGGCAATGACAAGGGGCTGTTGGCACCATCCTTTTGGTCTACTCTTACGTGCTGAAAAAGCACATCGAACTCATCCAGAGCGACCATAACGGTCGAGTTCCTGTCATAAGAATACCATTGACGCCCACGCTGGACAGGATTGTCCGGATCCAGGTTCCACGCATGCGCAATCTGCCGGTAAAGGCTTTCTTCTCCCGACGGCGAGAACCCTTCAGGCGCCACACCAAGCTCGGCATTCTCTCCACTGAGATAGCGCAGCACGGCTAGTGCTTCCGCCTTCGTTTGATGATCGTCGGGCTCACCGCGGACGAGTTCAAGAAAGCGTGACTGTTGCGACCTGATCGACCAGTCGACAGCCCCCAGAGGGCCGAAACTGCCAATGAGAAGCGCGATCACCGGCAGCCCTGCAGCCACACGGATATCGCCACGCAAAGGCCGGAGCGCTTGCAGAATGACAAGAGCAAGCATCACTACGCCGAAAAGCCCCAGAAAATAGCGTTCCACGGTCCATCCGAAAACGCTCACGCGCAACCACAGTGCGTAAAAGAGAAGGCCAAGCGGCATCACAAGGATCAAAGGCCAGAAGCGAACAAAAAAACGGGTCGGCGCGCGTGCTGTGTCTAGAAACGGCTTGGTTAGAAGCAGTACCGCAACCGTGGAGACACCATAGGTTAGAACCAACCAGCCGATCTGCCCCTGCGGGATCTCACCGGTAAGGACGATCTTCATCGTGTAGAGATGCAGGATTATCGCGTAGATGATGAGAAGCGGAACTGCAGCAAAGTCGCCAAGCGCCCGCATTCCATATTGCATCATGTCATGCTCACGCCCGCCCGGCTCCTCGTCAAACACAAAGGGTGTCTGACCGAGACCGAACAACGGAGCAACGAAGAGACAAATGGAAACCCCGATATGTTTGTAGAGGCCGTTCGAAATGCCGATACCGAAAAGGTTGGTGAGGCTCGCCAGTATTGCAGAGGCACCTCCCCAGAAAAGAACGAATGCGAGGAGGGCAAGCGCAGCCGCAAAAGCCAAACGCGCCGTAAACATCCAGAAGGCGTCGCCTGTCCCTCTGCCGACAAAGGGCGCTATGGGAACGAGCGCTGCCAGAGAGAACAAAAATGCCCACTCCACAGTTCGCACGCCGATCGGCGGCCACATCACGGTGAATGCCGCCAGTCCGGCAACCGCGGGCAGAACATAACACGCCCACGACGAGAGACGCCTGGATTGCGCGAACAGCGTTGCAGCAAATGATGCAAGCACGGCCCCGATCAGTGCGAAAAGCTGGTTTTCCTGGGAGGCCGTGCCAAAAATCCGAGATGAAAACAGGCTACTGTAGGCAACAAGGGCATTGGCCTGCGCCGCCGTGACAAACAAAAACCCGACCGTCACGGGGAAGCGGGATACAGCCTCCACCATCGCGGCACCGGCCTCTTGCAGTGATTGAAACCAGCCGACAGCCCCATGATTTCTATTCAATTTTTCAGACAAAAGACGTCCTCAAGCAGATTTCCAGACGAACACGAGCATGTGAGCACGGCGCAAATTAGGCAATCGCATTGGTGGCTTAGCGCCAACCTCTCACGGCCCGTTTCAACATGAGCCAGTGACGCCGCCACAGAGGAAGCGAGACAATTTCATCAAGTACCGCCTCCCCACCTGTCTCGAGACGATCAAGGTAAGTGCTTGAAAGGCCTGCAGGCAGAAACGCCGAGCGCAGGCTGGTTGGAAGATCCTTCGCCCCTTCCTCAAATCTCGTCACATGGTGTCTGCCGAGCGCAATCATCGCGGCAAGTGCGCGCGCCGAACCCGCCTTGTCCTCGCCACTCAGCAGAGCCTCGCGTGTGGTTCCGGCCGCTGCGAGCAGGTCGGCGGGTATGTAGCACTGTCCCCGCCTGCGATGGATTGGCAGCATGCGAAGAAGCCCGGCGATGGCCTGCGCACAGCCAGCATGTCCGGCAACCTCGGAAAACCGAGCGGCAGCTGGCGGGTCGAGCACCAGCGCAGCCAGCTGGATAAGTGCAGAGGCCGTTTCGCCACAATAGCCTTCCAGGTCATTCCGGCTCGGCATCGGATCGTCATAAAGATCAAAGATACGCGCTTCCAGGAGATCCAGCAGAGGCTGGACCGGAAGCTGATGAGAACGAACAGCCTCGAGCAGTGCGACCGCTAGGGGCGAGCCTTCGGCGCTTTCCGATGCTGTCTGGGCCATCAGCACATCACGCCAGAACTGCAGCCGCACCTCGCCTGGGAGAGCTTCGCTCACACGATCCCGCATGCCCGCCACCTCAGCGTTGAATGCGTAAAGTGCGAAAAGCGCTGAACGCTTTTCTTCCGGAGCATAAAGAACAGAAAGATAGCGATCCGGATCGGTATCCCGCACCAGAGAAACGACGTATTGATGCCAATCAGTCATCTTAGTCGACAGCGATCAGCGCTGCAGCCACAGTGCGGTCTTCGGCCAAAAGCACATTGTAAGTCCGCACTGCCGCGCCGGTGGCCATGGTCTCCACCGCCACGCCGGCCTCGCGAAATCGTTTGCGGAGCTCGGCCGGCATCGGAATCAGTTGCTCACCCGTACCGACAAGCAAAATGTCGAATTCGCTGGCCTCATCGAACATGCGGGCAAGATCTGCCTCCTCCAGTTCGCCGAAACCGCTGACATCCCATCCGTGAATGCCCGAAGGCAAACACAGGATCGAACCCCGATGCGACATGTCGGCGAAGCGGAAACCGCCATTGCCATAGGCATCAATCGGAGCACGGCCCGGAAAGTGGGCCGCGCGGATTTCGATCCCGCCCGCCATCACTTGGCCGGCAGTTGTCCGGTCGTCTCCGAACCGGCTGATGCGTCATCACCAGCCTGCTCCGCGCCCAGCGCGCCAGTGGAGCGCATGCGGAACAGGATCAGCAAAGGCCCAGCGATGAAGATCGATGAATAGGTGCCGATCACCACTCCGAAGATCATCGCCGCCGTAAAGGAGCGAATGACCTCGCCGCCAAAGACAAACAGAGCCGCCAGCGCCAGCAGCGTCGTCACCGACGTCATGATGGTACGCGACAATGTTTGGTTCATTGACAGGTTGAGAAGCTCAGGCATTGGCATCTTCTTGAACCGTCTGAGATTCTCGCGCACACGGTCATAGACGACCACCGTATCATTCAACGAGTAACCCACGATCGTCAGGATCGCGGCAATACTCGAAAGATTGAACTCAATCCCGGTAATCACGAAGAACCCGACCGTCATGATGACATCGTGCAGCGTCGCCAGGATCGCACCCACGGCGAACTGCCACTCGAACCGCAGCCAGATGTAAATCAGGATCGCCATCAGCGATACCAGCACCGCTATGGTACCTGCACGGGCAAGTTCACCGGAAACCGTCGGCCCGACGACTTCAACGCGGCGGAATTCGTAGGCATCCTCAAGCTCACCGCGGATCTTTGTGATCACGGTCTGCTCTGCATTCTCGCCGCCGTCCTGCGCCTGCACCCGGATCAGCACCTCACGCGGATCGCCGAACTCCTGAACCTGCACTTCGCCAAGGTTGAGATCGGAAAGGCGAGCACGGATATCGCCGATATCTGCGGGTCCCTCGCGAGACTGAACCTCGATCGAGGAACCGCCCTTGAAATCGATGCCATAGTTCATGTTTACGGTCATGAACAACGCTACCGCCGCGATCGACGCAATGGCCGAGAGCGTAAAGGTGACGCGCCGCAGCTTCATGAAGCCGATACTCGTGTTGTCCGGCACGAAACGCAGCGGCGTACGCGGCAGCTCCTTCGGACGGCGGCGCCGCACCCAGTCGGCTACGATCCAGCGTGTCAGCGTGTAGGCCGTGAACACTGTCGTGGCGATACCGATGGCAAGCGTGACGGCGAAGCCGCGGATCGGTCCCGAACCGAGATAGAAAAGGATGATGGCGGCGATCAGTGTCGTCACATTGGCATCGACGATCGTCGCCAAAGCCTTGGAGAAACCGGTGTCTACCGCCTGGATCAATGAGCGCCCGCCAGCCCGCTCTTCGCGTATACGCTCGAAGATAAGCACACTGGAATCGACCGCCATGCCAATTGTGAGAACGATACCGGCAATACCGGGAAGCGTAAGGGTTGCCCCGAGCGCCGATAGGATCGCGATAATCATGGTCACATTCGCTGCGAGCGCCACCACGGCGAACACACCGAGAAGCCCATAGGCCGCGATCATGAACAGAATAACCAGAGCCGCACCGATGACCGAAGCGATTTTGCCGGCATCAATCGAATCCTGCCCAAGGCCCGGACCGACCGTACGCTCTTCGATGATTGTAAGCGTAGCTGGCAGCGCGCCAGCGCGCAGCAGAACAGCCAGATCATTGGCCGACTGAACGTCGAAACTTCCCGATATCTGGCCGGTGCCGCCCAGAATGGGTTCGCGGATTTGCGGTGCAGAGATGACCTGATCGTCAAGAATGATGGCGAACAACCGCCCGACATTCTCCTGTGTCGCCTGGCCAAAACGGGTTGCGCCCTTGGTATCGAAGCGGAAACTCACGACGGGCTCGTTGGTCCGTTGATCGAATGTCGCCTGCGCATCCACGAGGTTTTCACCCGAAACGATGACCCGGTCTTCGATCAAATAGGGAACCGGCGGATCGTCCACCGAGTATTTGATCGTCGTTCCAATAGGAGGACGGCCGTTTATGGCCTCCTGCACCGGCACCGACTGATCCACCATCTGGAAAGTAAGCTTGGCCGTCTGGCCGAGGATGTCCTTCAGGCGCTGAGGATCCTGAAGACCAGGTACCTGAACCAGAATACGGTCGTCACCCTGGCGTTGAATGATCGGCTCGGTTGTGCCGAGCTCGTTGACACGACGCCCTACCACCTCGATGGACTGCGACAATGCAGAGGAAATCCGGTAGTTGATCCCCTCTTCCGTCAACGAATAGCGCAGCAGTCCCGGCTCCGGCTCCGTCAATTGAAGTTCGGTGACGGTCCCACCGCCGAACAGTCCCGAATTGACCGGCTGTGTGAGCTCGCGCAGCGCTTCCTTGGCCTCCGCAACCTGGCCCACGTCGCGGATTCGCACCTGAACGGACTGGCCCGAACCCGTGAGCCCCGTGTAGCCGATCCGCTTCTCGCGCAGCAGCCTCCGGATATCGTCACGCGTCGTGACAATGCGCTCTTCGATCAGTTCCTGCTTTTCAATCTGCAGAAGAATATGCGAACCGCCCTGAAGGTCGAGACCCAAAGTCATCGGCCTTGAAGGCGCCCAGCTTGGCATCGAGGACAGGTAGGATGGCGGTATGATGTTCGGCGCCGCATAGGCGACACCAAGCGCCACGGCCAGCCATATGAGGATCGTTTGCCAGCGCGAAAAATGTAGCATGGGGCCTCGTCGGTTCGGTTTGGAAGGGCCGTTTTGCCGGCCCTTCCCGGCAATCACGTCATATTGCGGTTATTTCTTGGCGGACTGGCTGTTGTCGGCCACCGGTTCGCCCTTGACGCGTACCTCGGCAAGCATGGCGCGCATCGCCGTCACTTTGTTTCCGCCGCCAAGATCGATTTCAAGCTCGGCGTCGTTGAGGACCTTCGTCACCTTTCCGACAAGACCGCCGCCCGTCACCACTGTGTCGCCGCGGCGAACAGCGGCCAGCATTTCGGTCCGCTTCTTCATCTGCTGGCGCTGCGGACGGATGATAAGAAAATACATGATCACAAAGATCAGGACGAAAGGCAGAATGCTGACAAAGATGTCAGGCGCTCCGCCTGTTCCAGCCTGTGCGTATGCCGGGGTGATGAACATCGAAAACTCCTGATATGCGCCGGACGTCCGGCTGGTCATAAATGTGGCCGGAATATAGACTTTCGCCTATCCATTGCAACTGTTCACCGTCTCCGCGCACCGACTTCTGCAAGCGTGTGCACTCCCGGTCGGCACTCCGTACCGCAATGCCCCCTTCCCCGCTTGCAAATACCGCGCCCCTATGAAAGAACCGTACCGTACGGTACGTAATTCATGGCAGCACACGCCTTCGTGAGGGAATCATGACCGACAAGACCATCGAAGTGTTGAGCGAGAAGCTGGACAGGTTGATCGCTGCGGTTCGGGATCTCGGCCCCGCACCTGCTGTACCTCCCCGTTTCGATGTGGCCGACTGCTTCGTCTGGCAGGCTGAGCGAAAAGCCCTTGAACCTGTAGAAATCGTCAATCGGGTAGAGCTCAGTCTTATCCGAGGAGTCGACCGGGTCCGCGATATTCTCGCAGACAACACGGACCGTTTCGCCAAAAGCCTCCCGGCCAACAACGTCCTTTTGTGGGGCGCCCGGGGGATGGGCAAGTCCTCATTGGTTAAGGCGGTGCACGCGGAGGTCAACCGCACCGCCGCGGCCGGACAGCCACCTTTGAAACTGGTCGAGATCCACCGGGAAGATATCGAAACGCTTCCTCAGCTCATGGCGTTTCTGAAGGCTGCCCCCTTCCGGTTCATCCTGTTCTGCGACGATCTGTCCTTCGATCAAAACGACACATCTTACAAATCGCTGAAGGCGGCGCTGGAAGGTGGTGTCGAGGGCCGGCCAGCCAACGTCATTCTTTACGCCACATCCAACCGGCGCCACCTTCTTCCGCGTGACATGATCGAAAACGAACGCTCCACGGCGATCAACCCGTCGGAAGCCGTGGAGGAAAAGGTCTCGCTATCGGATCGTTTTGGGCTCTGGCTCGGTTTCCACAAATGTTCGCAGGATGATTATCTCGAAATGGTCCGCGGCTATGTTGCTCATTTCGGCCTGGAGATAGCTCCAGAAGCGCTCCGCGCTGAAGCGCTTGAATGGGCAACCACGCGGGGCAGCCGATCCGGACGTGTGGCCTGGCAGTTCATCCAGGATCTTGCCGGTCGTCTCGGAAAACGGTTGGACGCATGAACAAAAACCCGCCCTTTCGGGCGGGTCAAAGAGGCGGCCCGACCGGAGGTCTGGCAGGCCGCAGCTTTTCTCGTTATCCAGGGAACGCTTATTCCAGATAGCCACTCGGATTGACGGGCGTCGCATCCTTGCGCACTTCAAAGTGCAGTTTGGGACGATCGGCACTGCCGCTCATGCCCGACAGCGCGATTTCCTGACCGCGTCGCACTTTCTCGCCACGCTTGACCCGAAGCGCGCTAGCATGTCCGTAGACCGTGACCATGCCATCATCGTGCCGTACCAGAACCGTGTTTCCGAATTCCTTGAGGCCGTCACCGGCATAAATCACAACACCGTTTTCCGCAGCCTTGACAGGTGTGCCTGCCGGGACGGCGATGTCGATGCCATCATTGCGGGCCGAACCGGACGTACTGCCGAAATCCGAGATGATCCGCCCACGAACGGGCCAGCGCAGTTTGCCGATGCCGGTGGAATCCGGCGCAACATCGTTGCTTTGCGTTGCAACTGCAGCAACCTGGGTCTGCGTGGAGGAAGCCGCCTGCGGAGCAGATGCTTTCACCGTAGGCGTGGTTTCACGTGTCGTAGCGCTTGTCGTTGTTTTGTCAACTTGCTGCTGCGTCACGCTCGCCACCTGGGATTGCTCGCCGCCATTGCCGGACGGAATGGCCAGCGTCTGCCCGACCCGCAGATATCCATCCGACAGACCGTTCGCCGCCTTGATGGCGCCAACGCTCGCGCCGGTCTTGCGGGCAATGCCGTAAAGCGTATCGCCTGAAACGACCGTATATGTGCCCCCCGCGCTCGAGGTGACAGGGGACGTAGCCGTTCTCCCACCAGCGCTGTGGGTGTTTGCAGCGGCATTGTTGGTCTCAGCACCTTGCGGACGCGATTTTGGCCGGGGCGTTTCGCGCAGGACAGCAAGGCGCTCCTGTGGCTCGCGCTGTGGCGCCGGCTCATTTGGGATCGGCTGGCGTGCAGCCTGCTGTGACGCGCGCGCATCATTGTCCGGTGCAGAGACCGGTGCTCGGCGCGAATAAACATAGGTCGGAATGACAATCTGCCGTCCCGCTTTCAACTCGGACGCGCTCGAAAGATTGTTGGCACTGAGGATTGCTCCCACGGGAACACCAAAGCGTCGCGAAAGATTGTAAGCCGTTTCGCCCTCGCGCACGGTGATGGTCGTGCCGCCCACATCGCTCCAGCCGCTATCGCCGCTGTTGCCACTGCGTGCGGGGGCCTGTGCCGACTGACGCGCGATCGATCCGGTCGGAGTGCGGTCAAGTTTCGGCTGAGGAGCAGCCGCCACCGCCGGTGCCGTTTGTGTTGGCGCCGCGATAGGCTGGCGTTGCACACTGCCGCTGGCAGCGCTGGGGGCAGTCAGATCGACAGGCCGCGTTGCAGCCCGAGCCGCGGTATTCGTGGGCGCGGGCAAAGGTTGCTGCATCGCGCCGCCAACTGAAGCTGATGGCCGCGGCCCTCCGCCCTGCCTGCTGATGGATCCTGTATAGGTAGTATCAAGGCCACTCGCCGTATCGCCGGGATAAGGCTGGCTGGCTGGCGTCATCGCCACACTGCGATTTGTCGATCGCGCATCAGCAAAGTCGCTAGACTTGAAGCGCGAGAGGTCTGAGCTGCATCCTGCCGCCACACCGCCGATCAAGATGACGGCGGCTCCGCGCAAAAGCGCGCGATCGAAATTCCGTGCAATACAACGCATTTGACTACCCGCGTACCCAATACCTGAACACGAGCAATTAAATCGCGTTAATGTTACTCAGCGGTTAAGCCGCGCGCGGAAATTAATAAATCGCGCTGTTCCTCGCGGTTTCAGATCGCTGACGAAACCCCCTTCAGGAGTGGCTGAAGGCGCGTTTCCGCAATATCCGTCCGCTCAAACCTGCTGCCGACTTTCTCCAGTTTGGCAACGCTTTGAACATCATCTCCGGGGCCGATTGGCGCAATCATCACCCCGCCCGTTGAGAGTTGATCCACAAATCGCCGCGGCAGATCATCGAAAGCCGCCCAGGATACGATTCGGTCGAAGGGCCCATCAGCGGGTGCCCCATCCGTTCCATCGGCATGGCGTACAACCACATTGCTGATACCCAGATGGTCCCAGCGCAGTTGTGCCTCCATTCCCAGCGTTCGGTAGCGGTCGAGTGTAAGCACCCTCCCCGCCAGACGTCCCATAACGGCTGCGGTGAAACCGGATCCAGTGCCAATCTCCAAAACCCGGTGTCCGGAAGACAACGCCAGCGCATCAATCACCTGGGCCTGAAAGTCGCAACCTTCGATGGCCTCGCCGCAGGCAATTGGCACCATTCGATCGGACCAGGAAAGCGCGTACCATTCCGATGGCAGAAAGCTGCCGCGCGGCGTCGCTTCCATCGCGGC
Source organism: Nitratireductor sp. B36 (assembly GCF_020833685.1). Taxonomy (GTDB): domain Bacteria; phylum Pseudomonadota; class Alphaproteobacteria; order Rhizobiales; family Rhizobiaceae; genus Nitratireductor. The sequence goes on along the minus strand of NZ_JACKZY010000002.1, from coordinate 883,384 downwards.
GAAGAGCTCTTTGCTGCCGACCCCGCTTGCGCGCATGCGCAGCATGAAGGCGGCAAAGCTCTCTCGCTCCTGCCCCGGTTCGATCATGCCAGCGCCTTGGCAAGCTGGTCGCGCACCTCGTGCGCCGTCAGGTCAAGATGCAGCGGCGTGACCGAAACATAACCGTCGCGCACCGCCGCCTGATCGCTGCCCTGGCGAATGTCGGCCTGCTTGCGCCCGAAACGCAGCCAGTAATACGGATAGTTTCGCCCGTCGCGGCGTTCTTCCACGTTGAGCCCGTGCACCATCTTGCCCTGCACGGTCACGAGCGTGCCCTTGGCCTCTTCCGGCGCGCAATTGGGGAAGTTGATGTTGACGAGCACCCCCTCCGGCATCGGGCGTTCGATCAGCTTCTTGAGGATCGGCGGCGCAAGAGCCTCTGCCGTAGCGAAAGGAATATAGCGGCTCTCATCGGTGAAATCGTAGGCCTGGCTCAGTGCAAAGGAGGGAATGCCGAGAAGCGTACCCTCCATTGCGCCGGCCACCGTGCCGGAATAGGTCACGTCGTCGGCAATGTTTGTGCCATTGTTCACGCCCGAAAGGATTAAGTCCGGCGGCGTGTCCATCACGTGCCGGACGCCCATGATCACGCAATCGGTGGGCGTGCCGCGCAGCGCAAAATGCCGGTCATCGATCTTGCGCATTCTGAGCGGCTCGGACAATGACAGCGAATGGGCAAAGCCCGACTGGTCGGTCTCGGGTGCCACCACCCACACATCGTCGCTCAGCGTGCGGGCGATCCGCTCCAGCGTCGCCAGTCCTTCAGCGTGAATGCCATCGTCATTGGTCAACAGAATGCGCAAAGTCTCAGTCCTCTACTGCTTCGATTTTCTCCAGGCCGCCCATATAGGGTTTCAGCGCTGACGGTATCGTGACACTGCCGTCCTCGTTCTGATAATTCTCCAGAACCGCAATCAGCGCCCGGCCAACCGCCGTTCCCGAGCCGTTGAGCGTGTGCACGAAGCGCGTCTGCTTCTCGCCCGCAACCCGGTAGCGCGCATTCATGCGCCGGCCCTGAAAATCGCCGCAGACCGAGCAGGACGAAATCTCACGATAGGCGTTCTGCCCCGGCAGCCACACTTCAAGATCGTAGGTCTTGCGTGCGCCAAAGCCCATGTCGCCGGTGCACAGCACCATGGTGCGGAATGGAAGATCGAGCTTCTTGAGCACGGTTTCGGCGCATTGCGTCATGCGTTCATGCTCATCAATCGCGCTTTCGGCATCGGTGATCGAGACGAGCTCCACCTTGTAGAACTGATGCTGGCGCAGCATGCCGCGCGTATCGCGTCCCGCAGAACCCGCTTCCGAACGGAAGCATGGCGTTAGCGCGGTGAAGCGCAGGGGCAGCTTTTCGCCATCGAGAATTTCCTCGCGCACCAGATTGGTGAGCGAGACTTCCGCCGTCGGGATCAACCAGTGATCATCGCCGGCGCGGAAAAGGTCGTCGCTAAACTTCGGCAACTGTCCGGTGCCGAACATCGCATCGTCGCGCACCAGAAGCGGCGGCTGGACTTCCGTATAGCCATGCTCCTGCGTGTGCAGGTCGAGCATGAACTGCCCCAACGCACGCTCCAGACGGGCAAGCGGCCCCGAAAGCACCGTGAAGCGCGCGCCCGAAAGCTTCGCCGCGCGTTCGAAATCCATCTGGCCGAGCGCTTCGCCGATCTCGAAATGCTCCTTGGCCCAGTTGGCGCGCTTCGGCTCGCCATGTTTGCGCACCTCCACATTGTCGTTCTCGTCAGCGCCAACCGGCACATCGTCGAGCGGAACATTGGGAATGCGCGCCAGCGCGTCGTTCAGCGCCGCATCATGACGCCGCTCTTCGGCTTCACCATCCTGAACGAAGCTCTTCAGCTCCGACACCTCGGCCTTCAGCTTCTCGGCAAGCTCCTTGTCGCCGGAAGCCATCGCCTTGCCGATTTCCTTGGAGGCAGCATTGCGGCGCTCCTGCGCTTCCTGAAGTTTTGTCAGGTGCTGGCGGCGCGCTTCGTCGAGCGCGAGAAGCTTCGCGCTTTCAGGGTCCGCGCCACGCTTCTTCAGCGCTTCATCCAGCGCCTGCGGGTTCTCGCGAATCCATTTGATGTCGAGCATGTCAGATTTCCAATCGCGGAGAGATTGCGGTGAACCGCCTCGAACGCGACAGGAAAGCCAGCAAATCTAGGCGGTCGGCTGATCCGCTTCGTCGGTTTCGTCCTGCGCGGTCTTTTCCTTCTCGCGCTGGCGCTCAACCATACGGGCGGCCCAGATGGCAATTTCGTAGAGAAGGATGGTCGGAAGCGCAAGACCGATCTGGCTTACCGGGTCCGGCGGCGTCAGGATCGCCGCCGCGACAAACGCCGCCACGATCGCATATTTGCGCTTGTCGGCGAGCCCAGTCGAGGTGAGAAGCCCCACCCGCGCCATCAGCGTCGTCACCACCGGAAGCTGAAACACCAGCCCGAAGGACAGGATCAGCGTCATGATCAGCCCGAGATATTCGGAAACCTTGGGCAACAGCGAGATTTGCACAGTGTTGTCCGGCCCCACCTGCTGCATGGACAGGAAGAACCACATCACCATCGGCGTGAAGAAGAAATAGACAAGCGCCGCACCAATCAAGAACAGAATAGGCGAAGCGATCAGGAACGGCATGAAGGCCCGGCGCTCATTGCGGTAAAGACCGGGCGCCACAAACTTATAGACCTGCATGGCGATCACCGGAAAGGCGAGCACCAGTCCGCCGAACATGGCAAGCTTGATCTGGGTGAAGAAAAATTCCTGCGGCGCGGTGTAGATCAGGTCCACCTTGTCCGCGTCTAGACCCGCCCATTGGGTTGCCCACTGGAACGGGATGACCAGCAGATTGAAAATCTGCTTGGCGAAGAAAAAGCAGACGAGGAAGGCCACAAAAAAACCGGCAAGCGCCCACATCAGGCGCGATCGAAGCTCGATCAGGTGGTCGATCAGCGGTGCGGAAGACTGATCGATGTCGTCGTCACGTTCGGCGTTCACGACTTGGCTCCGCTAGTCTTTTTTGCCGGAGCGCGCTTGGTCGCGCTCGCCGTTTTGGTTTTGCTGCCTGCCTTTGGCTTGGCCGTCGTCGCGGGCTTTGTTGCCGGTGCCTTGGTCGCCCTCGGCTTTGCTGCCGTTTTCGTCGCCGTGCGGGGCTTGGCCGTGGCCTTGGGCTTCGCCTCACCCGGCATGCGGGTTGCGCCTGCCTTGGCCGGTTCCGTCGCATGCGGTTCCTTGGACGCCGGCGCGCCCGATTTCGCCGCCTGCGGCTTCATCGCCGCATCAAGACCGGACCGGATCTCCTGCCCGACCTTCTCGATCGGGTTGAGATGTTTCTTGATCTCGTTGCGCGGATCGAGCTTGCGCGCGTCATCCACGAGGGATTTCACATCATCAAGCTCGGCCTCCTGCAGCGCTTCATCGAACTGCTTGCGAAAATCGCCCGCCATGGTGCGCAGTTTGGACGTCGTACGCCCAAAGGTGCGCAACATGCGCGGCAAGTCCTTCGGCCCGACCACGACGATCAGGACGATGGCGATCACCATGATTTCGGGCCAGCCAAGATCAAACATAGGTCACCGGAACGGATAGCAGGAAGCGGAAACGCTGTGCGAATTGCGGCGAATCAGCCGGACTTCTTCTTGCTCGGCTTGCTCGCTTCCTTCACCGGCTCATCGGCCTGATGTTCGACCGTCTTGGTCGTGTCCTCATCATCGTCGGACATGCCCTTTTTGAAGCTCTTGATGCCCTTGGCCATGTCGCCCATCAGCTCGGGTATCTTGCCGCGTCCAAACAGGAGCAGCACCACGACGAGCACGATAAGCCAGTGCCAGATTGAAAAGGAACCCATGATCAGTCTCTTTCACCAATTGCCATTGATTTGATTTATGCGCTTTCGCGCGATGTTTCAAACGATTGTCTCGCGAATACGAGAACATCGCTCTCGATCACGTTCAGCCATATGTCCCGCACGCCCGGTTGCAACTGCCCGCAACGCACGCGGGCACGCACATGCCGGTCAGCCCCGGGGATCGCAAGCTCGAGAAACTCCACCACGCCGAGGAAGCGCCTGGAAACGATCCGCGCCGGTACGGAACCGCGCTCTTGATCCACCTGAAACCCGGACAGGCGAACCGCAACAGTTGCATCCGCGCCCTCTTTCAGCCCATCTGCCGAAAAACGCCCCAGGGGCGTTTCCACACTGCCGGCGTGCACCTGTCCATCAAACTCGTTGATCTCGGAAAAGAAGCCGGCCACGAAAAGATCGGCGGGGCGTCGATAAAGCTCTTCGGCGGTCCCCACCTGAACGAGTTTTCCATCCTTGAGAAGTGCTATCCGATCACCCATACGCATGGCTTCTTCTGCGTCATGGGTCACCACAACGGCGGTCGCACGGCTTTGCCGCAGAATGGAGAGCGTTTCCGCGCGCACACTGTCCTTCAAACGGGAATCGAGCCCTGAAAATGGCTCATCCATCAAAAGCACCGCCGGTCGTGGCGCCAGCGCCCGCGCCAGCGCAACACGCTGCTGCTCACCGCCTGACAGCACGTGCGGATAGGCGCCGGCATAGCCTTCAAGCCCGACCCGCTCAAGCGCGATCATTGCCTCTTTCTGGGCTTCCTCACCCGAAAGGGCAGTCAGTCCGAAGCGCACATTGTCGAGAATGGTCAGATGCGGGAAAAGCGCAAAGTCCTGAAACACGAGACCGATCGAGCGCTTTTCGGGCGGCAGAAACACGTTCGGACCGGCAATTTCGCGCTCGTTCAGAAACACCTGGCCGGAGCGCTGAGCCTCGATGCCGGCAGCAATCCGGAGGAGCGTCGTCTTGCCGGAACCGGAAGGCCCGAGAAGACAAAGCACCTCGCCGGGCTCCGCGCAAAGAGACACGTCCCTGAGTGTTTGCGCGCCCGAAGCATAGGAATGGCTGATATTCTGGAAGGAAAGACGCGCCGCGAAGCTGACGCCGGCCGTTCCACGCGCCGAACTTTGCTTCTTATTGTCCATGCACCGGTATCCCTGGATGGATCGCAGGCGGCCCCTGTCCCGCAGGACTTCCGTCAATCATCCTCAGCGAGCGGTGTCAACAGACCAAGTTCTTCCAGGTCGATATCTGTCAGCGGATCTTCATCTTCTGTGAGTTCATCCGGATCAGTCATCGGCTGCGGCACCGAGAAGTTGACCGGCATTCTGGCGGAAAGCAGTCCAGCCCCCTTCAACTCATCGATGCCCGGCAGATCGCGCAGCTCCGTCAACCCAAAGTGATCCAGAAATTCTGTGCTGGTTCCATAGGTTACCGGGCGCCCCGGTGTGCGGCGGCGGCCGCGCATCTTGACCCAGCCCGTTTCAAGCAGAATGTCGAGCGTCCCCTTGGACGTCTCCACACCCCGAATTTCCTCGATCTCCGCACGCGTGACCGGCTGGTGATAGGCGATCACCGCCAACATCTCGAGCGCGGCACGCGACAATTTGCGCTGCTGGACAGCGTTCCGGTTCATGAGGAACGAGAGGTCGCTTGCTGTTCGAAACGCCCAACTGTTTTCGACGCGGACGAGGTTCACCCCGCGCTTTTCATATTCCTTCTGAAGTTCGGCCAGAGCTTGGACAACATCGGTTCCATCGGGCAGACGCTCGGCCAGAGCCTTTTCGGCCACCGGCTCCGCGCTCGCGAAAACAATCGCCTCCACCATCCGCTTGACCTCGACGAGATGCGGCGAATGCATCTCGGAGGTTTCGTTTTCCAGCTCGCCCTCATTGGCGACAAACGGAACCACATTGCTGTTGTCAGTCATCGGCATTCTCAAAAAGGCTGGCTGGCGCCTTCTTGCCCGTCCGCATGTAGATGGGGGCAAAGGGCTCCTGCTGTCGGATTTCAAGGGCGCCTTCCCGCACCAGTTCGAGAGAGGCAGCGAAAGCGCTCGCAGTGGCTGTCGCCCGTTCTTCAGCCTTGGTCATGTAACGCATCAGGAAGTGATCCAGCGCCGTCCAGTCCCCAAAGTCGCCAATCATCCGCACCAGAATTTCACGCGCCTGCTTGAGCGACCAGACGCCCCGCTTTGCAATGCGTACATTCGTCACCGCACGGCGCTGGCGCTGTGAGGCATAGGCAGTGAGCAGATCATAGAGCGACGCCGCAAAAGCGCTCTCTTTCTGGACGATCACCGGCTCTGGCATGCCACGGGCAAACACGTCCCGGCCCAGACGATTGCGGTTGACAAGCCGCGCCGCCGCATCGCGCATCGCTTCCAACCTCTTCAGGCGGAACTGCAAGAGTGCGGCCATTTCCTCACCGGTCGGCTCTTCATCCTCCGGCTTTTTGGGGATCAGCAGGCGTGATTTCAGATAGGCCAGCCAGGCCGCCATCACCAGATAGTCGGCCGCCAGCTCCAGCCGCATTTTGCGCACTTTCTCGATGAAAGCGATGTATTGCTCAGCAAGGGCGAGAACGGAAATGCGCGCGAGGTCCACCTTCTGTGTGCGTGCTAGGTGGAGCAGCAGGTCGAGCGGCCCTTCAAAACCATCGACATCAACCGTCAGGGCAGGCTCGGAAACGCCATGCTCCTTCGCATTGTCGTCCCACAGCTTGTCCATGGGTGCCGGTTTCACAGCCGTCTTTTCAGCGTTCTGCGCCAAGCGTCATCGACCCTTATCGTCAAGCGACCGCCGCGAAGCACTCCTCGAATTCCGCGCGCGCGACCTGTTCTTCCGTATCATCCCCCGGATTGAGGCAAGCCAGTGCACGATTGGCCCGCTCCAGGCTTTTGCCCGACAATTCAGGCGCCTTTTCGGCGACAGCCTGCATTTCGGGCATAATCCCATGACAGTGAAGGACGAGATCACAGCCCGCCGCAAGGATTGCTTCCGCCCGTTGGGAGAAATCCCCAGAAAGTGCGTGCATCGACACGTCATCGCTCATCAGGAGCCCGTCGAAGCCGATCTCGCCTCGGATAATGTCGCGGATCACCTTGGCGGATGTCGTCGCTGGCCGCTCCGGGTCGATTGCATGAAACACGATATGTGCAGTCATCGCCATCGGCAGGTCTGCCAACGCCTTGAACGGAATAAAATCGTGCGTGCGCAGCTCGTCGAGGGAAGCCGACACCTCGGGCAGCGCCTTGTGGCTGTCCGCAAAGGCGCGCCCATGGCCCGGCATATGCTTCATCACCGGCAGAACACCGCCTGCCATCAACCCCTCGCTCGCAGCGCGGCCAAGTGCAATCACCGTCTGCGGGTCATGCGCATAGGCGCGATCGCCGATCACGTCATGCGCACCGGCAATCGGCACGTCGAGCACCGGCAGGCAATCCGCCGTGATCCCATAGCGTCTGAGGTCCATCGCATGCAGGCGCGACATCAGCCATGCCGCGCGCAGTCCCACCTCCGGGCTTCTTGCGTAGATGCGGCCGAGTTCGGAAGCCGTTGGATAGCTGCCCGCCATGGGCGGACGGATGCGCTGCACCCTGCCCCCTTCCTGATCGATGAACACCGGCGCATCCGGCCTCCCGACACTGTCGCGCATGGATGCAACGAGGTCGCTCAGCTGTGCGGGCTCGCCGACATTGCGCGCAAACAGGATAAAGCCCCATGGCCGCTCATCACGATAGAAGGCGATTTCATCCGCCGTCAGTTCTTTCCCCGTCGCACCGAGGATCATGGATTTTGATTCGCTCATGCCGTCAGGATAACCGGGCTCGCGAATCTGGAAAAGGAAACAAGAAAAAACCGCCGCACAATGGCGGCGGTTTCGGTTGGCTCGGATGCGAGATCACTTCGAAACGAAGCAACTTCCTCCCGCCGACTTCAACTGCGAGCAAAGGCGAATTGCTTCATCCTTCGACGATGAGGGAATGCGCACGCGGTAATAAGTTCCCTTACCTGCAATGTCAGCCTTGACGATGTTCACGCCTTTTCCGGTCAGAAGACCGCCATAGCGCTGAGCCATATCCTGATACGACTTTTGCGCTGCTTCCACGGTCGGCTGCGAAGAAATCTGCACCGACCAGCCATCCGAACCAGAGGTCACAGGCGCGGGTGCAGGTGTTTGTGCAACAGGTTGCGCAGGCTGGCTGGGCGCTGCTGCGACCTGAGCAGGAGGTGTTGTTTCAACAGTTCGCTGCGGCTGCGAAGGTGGTGCAGCAGGGCGTGAGGGCGGGACCGGCGCTGTAACCGGCACATTGCCCGCGGAGGCGTTCGCATCTTCCGCTGATCCGTTCAGCGGATCTGCACTCGCAAGCCGCGCATCCGGCGCTGCTTCCTGGCTCGCCTGCTGGGCTGTCGTAGCTTCAACCTGCTGCTCAGGGCTCTCAACGTTACCGGTTGCCACAGCGTTTTCAGTATTCTGGGCAGGTGCCTCCGGCTCACGCGGAACAATCGTGCCGTCCGGTCGAACCACCATGGTGCGTACGCGCCGTGGTGTCATTGCCGTTACCGGCTCGCTCGTCGGGGTTACCGTATCGTCGGCATTCGACGATAGCCTCTCCTCCGACTTCGGCGCCGCTTGTGGCACGTCCACGGGCTCTTCTGCCGTCGAAACAAGCCGTTCCTGAACAGGATCAGTGCCGGCCTCTGCACCCGAAACCCTCTGATAGACCTGATTGTCCTGGTTGGGAACCTGTTCGCCCCCGGGGTTTTCCGGCTTCACTTTTATGGGCTCGTCATCGGCTCGAACAACCACTGGTGCAGAATTGTCTTCGCCACCGCCGCTGAAGGCGAAAAAGCCGACGAGAGCGAGAATGGCAACGCCTCCGGCCACGCCGAACATTGCAAGGTTTCGGCGATTGGAAAGCGGCCCAGAACGCCCAGCCACGGCTCCCGCAGTCTCTGAAGCAAAGCTTCCCGGTCCCCGCTCGAATTCCTCGGACGGATCGCTCCAGGAGTCCATATCCGAGACCACGAAAGCGTCGGCAGGATCAGCTTCCCGCTTATCAACTGCTCGTTCTTCGCTCGGCCCGGCAAAATTATCCGGTTCGGAAAAACTATCCGCAAAAGCAGTTTCGAAACCGAAATCCTCTTCTTCCCGGGCCTGCTCGGTTGGCTGCAGGGCTGCAGCAGCATATGCATCGTTGGGCACCGCGGTGCCGCCCTCATGACCGACCTCTGCAGCTGCGACTGTCCCAGGCAGGCTTTCGCTGTCCCCAAAGGCACGCGCAAGAGCGAGCTCCAGATCGTCCGATTCTGTTTCAGGCACACGTTCCGGTTCGCTTATGAACTCCGGAATGTGTGCGGAATCTTCGACTTGGACCCGTTCGTTTCCTGGCACATCAACTGTATCGATATGCGGTACGGATGACTGGTGTTCCGAGGACAGTGCATCAGAGGGATGTTCCGGCTGTTGCCAGAACGGAGCAGCCAAAGTCGCCTCCACAGGATCACCTTCAGCCGGCAGCTCAGGCTCCGTATCAACGGTCTCAAAACCTTCCCAAGTGGCTTCGGCCTGCAGACCATCTTCCGCTTGCGGTTGAACCAGCGGCTCTACAGGCGCCGGCTCTTCGGAGGGCGACGCTGAAAGCTGATCTTCAAGGGTCGCGGTAAAATCATGATCCTCGCGTGCGACATCCCCGTCCACCGCACTCGCCCGCTCGGCTCCCTGAGCGATGGAAGAGGCAAACGCCTGAGGAGAAAGGAACGGATCTGCACTGGCGGCTGTGTCTTCAGCCTGATCCAGACTGAGCGACACCTCGGACTGCTCGAATTCCTCGAAATCATCGCGTTCAGCGGGGTAATCGGGTTCCGCACTGTACGGATCGAGGGCAACGGCCGGTTCGGCGGCTTCCAGTGCCTCTTCCGTCACCAGATCAGTAAACGGATCTGCCGCGGAAGTCGCAGCATCCGTAGTTTCGAGGGACTGCTCGCCGACGTCATTCTCGGAGCCGAACCAATCTTCGTTCGCCAGAGAAGCTTCGAGATCGTTATCCAGTTGCGCGAAGTCCTGATCGCTGAACTCAAGTGTATCTTTCTGGGCTGGGCTCTCTGTGGGCTCGTCGCGCTCATAGTCCGGTTCGGAAAAAGGGCCACTTGGCTCGGCCATATCGACGTCGAACTCGGAGAAATGCTGCTCAACGAGTTCAGCTTCAACAGCCTCAACAGGTTCTGAAACTTCGGCCTCTTCCTCAGGCAGCGTTGAAACGGCTGGAAAATCGTCAGCCGGTTCCAGGCGCATTTCGCTTTCAAAACTCGCAGCAAAGCTCTCGTCGAGTTCATCAGCCATATCGGCCGCGATGTCGACGGCAGGCTCATCAGGCCTTTGCTCTGCCTCAACAGCATCGAAACGCCAGTCGCCCGATGGCTGAGGCTGCCAGTCGTCCTGGGGAACTGCTTCCTCATGAACCTCGTCGGAAAATTCCGCCAGATCGCCAAGCAATTCGTTCTCGAGCTCAAGCGCGAGATCATCGCCCTCCTGCTCGGCCTCATTGCCGGACGCTTCGGCGCGCCGTGGGTCGTGGCCCATAATGCGGGTCAGTTCCGCAAATGGGTCGTCCTCAGAAAAAACGGCGCTATCCGCGCGTTGGTTCGAGCTATGATCTGCCATGCTTTTTTCCGCACTCACACTCGGTAGACGCCCGCGACGTCGTACAATTGTCGGGTACCAGCGCAATGTGGGCAAAAGGTGACAGACCACCGCACCCCTTACGGGATGGGGTCAGCGCATCTCAGAAGGCGCCTCGGCCCCGATCAACGCAAGCCCGGATGTCAACACATCGCGAACTGCCTGCACCAGACCCAGTCTGGCATAGGTCAATTCTGGATCGTTAACCTTAACAAAACGTAAGTCGGCTGTCTCGCTACCCTTGTTCCACTGGGCGTGGAACAGACTTGCCAGATCATAAAGGTAGAATGCCAACCTGTGAGGCTCCATCGCCTGCGCTGCACTTTCGACAAGCCGAGGGTATTCAGCAAGCTTACGTACCAAGGCCATCTCGCCCTCGTCCGTGAGCTTTCCAAGCTGAGCCTTCATCTCCGCGCGGCTGAATTCCTTCACACCGAGTTGCTCGCCTGCCTGCCGAAATGCCGAGTGGCTTCGGGCGGAAGCGTATTGCACATAGAAAACAGGATTATCCTTCGACTGTTCCGTCACTTTCTCAAAGTCGAAATCGAGCGGAGCATCGTTTTTGCGGTAGAGCATCATGAAGCGGATCGGATCACGACCCACCTCGTCCACCGCCTCGCGCAGGGTAACGAATTCCCCTGCCCTCTTCGACATGCGCACAGGCTCTCCGCCGCGGAACAGCTTCACGAGTTGGCACAGAAGCACGGTCAGGTCCACCCGGTCCTCCGCCAGCGCCCGCGCCACGGCCTGCAAGCGCTTCACATAGCCGCTATGATCGGCACCAAGCACATAGATCAGATGTTCGAAACCCCGGTCCAGCTTGTCCTTCATGTAGGCCACGTCAGCCGCGAAATAGGTGAAGCTGCCATCCGATTTCATCAATGGGCGATCAATGTCGTCCCCCACCTCTGTCGAGCGGAAAAGCGTCTGCTCGCGATCCTCCCACTCATCAGGTTTTTGCCCCTTCGGCGGCGGCAATTTACCCTTGTAAACATGGCCCTTCATGGTGAGATCGTTGATCGCCGACCGGATCATCCCACCATTGCCCTCATGCAATGAGCGTTCCGAAAAGAATACATCGTGACGAATATTCAGTGCAGCGAGATCGTCCCGGATCATCGCCATCATGCTCTCGACGGCCCTGTCCTTGACGATCGTCATCGCTGCAGCGGAGGGCATTTCCAGAAGTTTCGTGCCAAACTCCCGCGCAAGTTCTTTGCCCAGCGGCACCAGATAATCACCTGGATAAAGACCCGCGGGAATTTCGTCGATCTTCTCACCCAGCGCCTCGCGGTACCGCAGCATCACCGACTGACCGAGCACATCGATCTGCACGCCCGCATCATTGATGTAATATTCACGCGCGACATCATAACCCGCAAAGGCAAGAAGATTGGCGAGCGCATCCCCCACCACCGCGCCACGGCAATGACCGACATGCATGGGGCCTGTTGGGTTTGCCGAGACATATTCGACATTCACCTTCTCTCCCCGCCCCATCTGCGAGCGGCCGTACTCCGTACCGAGATCCAGCATTTCACCAAGCCGAGCCTGCCAGAAACTGTCGCTCAGCTTCAGGTTCACAAAGCCTGGACCCGCCACCGTAGCCGCGGCAACGTCGGGATCTGACTCGAATGCTTTGGCAATCTTCTCCCCCAGCGCTCGCGGGTTCTCACCAACTGACTTCGCAAGCACCATGGCCGCATTGGTCGCCACGTCACCATGGCTCGCATCACGCGGTGGTTCGACGGCCACGCGCGAAAGGTCAAGCGCCTCCCCACTGTTGGACTGCAGGCCGAGAGTTTCAATGGTCTTGGCGACCCGATCTGTGAAATCGGCGAAAATGTTCATGGACGATGTCCTGAAAGAAAGATCTTTGTCGTCCGCACGGGGCGGAATTGCGGTTGGCACTAGCTCAAATCAGGAGTCTGGTCAAACAGGCGCTGGTGTTCCTTCACCGCATAGGTGTCGGTCATGCCGGAGAGAAAATCGGCCACCAGCCTGGCCTTTTCCGCATCTCCTGCCATTTCGAGGCCATCACGCCACCCCTCGGGCATCTCACGCGGATTGTCGAAATACGCGTCAAAGAGATCCTTCACGATCCGGTCGGCACGCGCCCGGACCGCCACAACCGCCTCATGACGGTACAGATTGGCGTAGAGAAAACGTTTCAGCTCCTTTTCTTCCGCCGCCATGTGGTCCGAGAATGCGACGATCGTGAAACCTGCATCGTGCACAGCATCCGCACTGGCGGGTTTGAGAACTTCAAGACGCTGTCGAGAAGCCACGATCACGTCCTCTACCATCGCCGTTATCTGCCGCCGCATGAGCTCGTGCCCGCGGCGCACCGGATCAAGGGCGGGATAGCGGCGCCCGACCTCCGCGAGAATCTTTCCCGGCAGACCGACCTCTTCAAGCATTTCAAGCGTCAGGAGGCCGGAACGCAGACCGTCATCGATGTCGTGCGCATTATAGGCAATATCATCCGCAATCGCCGCACACTGCGCTTCGATCCCGGCGAAACGGGCCAGTTCTAGGTCGTGGCGGGCGACATAGTCGAGAATGGATTGCGGAACAGGGCCATCCAGCCCTTCTCCCGCGGCGTTCGTGAGCGGTCCATTGTGCTTGACCAGCCCCTCCAGTGTTTCCCACGACAGATTGAGACCATCAAACTCCGCGTAGCGGCTTTCAAGCTCGGTCACGATCCGCAGCGACTGGGCGTTATGATCGAAGCCGCCCCATTGTGCCATGCGTTCGTCGAGTGCGTCTTCTCCGGTATGTCCAAATGGCGTGTGACCGAAGTCATGCACCAGCGCGATCGCCTCCGCCAGATCCTCGTCGCAGCAAAGCGCCCGCGCGAGAGCACGGGCAATCTGCGCCACTTCAATCGAATGGGTCAGCCGCGTGCGATAATGATCGCCCTCATGGGCGATGAACACCTGCGTCTTGTGCTTAAGGCGGCGAAACGCCGTAGAATGGATGATCCGATCCCGGTCGCGCTGAAAAGGCGTGCGTGTCGGGCTCTCGGGCTCCAGCACGAGCCGGCCGCGCGACGCCGCCGGATCTGTCGCATAGGCAGCGCGGGGGCGATAGCCAAAGCCGATGTTCTGTAAGCCCTGATCCTTTTCCATGCTTGGTAACACCTTCTCAGGCAGCCCTGATCGGCCTGCCACTGTCCCCTTTGAAACCCGACCGCCTCGCTCAGGTTGACTTGCTGCCTGCGGCTTCATACCTATTCCATGAACACGAACGCAAGGTGACCGTCAGGACAACCATCATGGGCATGGACGCTGGAACCGAATTGAAGAGCGTTGAACTAACGGAAGCTGCCGCAAAGCGCATCGCGACCATTCTGAAGGATGAGCCGGGCAAGATCGCCCTGCGCGTCTCGGTGGAAGGTGGCGGCTGTTCTGGCTTTTCTTATGCTTTCGACCTCACAGATCAGCGCAACGAAGACGATCACGCCATCGAGCGGGATGGGGCAACCGTCCTCATCGATGACCTGTCGCTCGTTTATATGGGCGGATCGATAATCGACTTTGTCGACGATTTGATCGGCCAGTCATTTCAGATCAAGAATCCGAACGCCGTCGCCTCCTGTGGTTGCGGAACCAGCTTTTCGATCTGACTCTTCTTCGCAACGACCGTCTTTTTGAGAAGTCTTTTTGAGAAAACGCCGCGTATCGTTTCACGGCGCTTTTCATATTTTGGGCCAGAGGCGGCTCAATTGTTCCGTTCCGCCCCCGCTTCCTGTGGCAGGATAAGGTTCAGGACGATTGCCAGGAACGCAGCTGGCAGAAGACCCGAGGTCATGAGAATTTGCGCGGTCTTCGGCAAATGCTGCAGCGCTCCTGGCTCGAGCTGCAAGCCCAGGCCCACAGAGAGCGACACGGCAAAAATCACCATGTTTCGCCGATTCCAGTGCACGTCCGACAACATATTGATACCTGCCGCGGCGACCATGCCGAACATAACAATCACACCTCCGCCAAGCACCATGATCGGCACTGTCGAGATCAGCGCGCCGACTTTCGGAATGAGCCCGCAAAGGATCAGGAAAATTGCACCATAGGTCACCACGTGTCGGCTCATGACGCCTGTCATTGAGATCAGGCCGACATTCTGACTGAACGATGTGTTGGGCAGACCGCCAAAAACACCAGCGATGGCCGTTCCGAGCCCATCCGCGTATGTGGCGCCTGAGATTTCTTTCTCCGTCGCCTCGCGGCCGGCTCCCCCCTTGGTGATTCCGGACACATCACCGACTGTCTCTATTGCTGAAATGACCGCCATGAAACACATTCCGATAATCGCGGGGAGCGCAAGCTCGAAACCCCATTTGAATGGAACGGGGACCGCCACCCATGATGCGTTTCCGACATTGGAAAAGCTCACCATACCCAGGGCCAGGGCCACAACGTAGCCTGCCACCAGGCCGAGGAGAACGGCCGCAATCGACCACATGCCACGTGTAAAAAACTTCAGCAGCAATGTGACCACAACCACCACCAGCGCAACGCTCCAATTTTGCAAGCTGCCATAAGCGGGCTTTCCGATCAGCGGCACACCGCCAGCGGAATACTGAATTCCCACTTTGATGAGCGACAGTCCGATCATCAGAACAATCAGACCCGTTACCATCGGTGGCAGCGCGAAACGCAGGCGGCCCACGAAACTGCCGAGAAAGAAGTGGAAGATACCGCCAACCACGACCCCACCCATCAATGCCCCCATAGCGGCGACGCCTTGCCCCGCCACGATCGGGATCATCACCGGCAAGAAGGCAAAGCTTGTGCCCTGAACGATCGGAAGTCGCCCGCCAACCGGCCCCATGCCAATGGTCTGGAACAGCGTCGCAATTCCGGCAAAGAGCATCGACATCTGAATCATGTAGATGAGATTTGGGAAATCCGGTGAATTTGACCCGAAACCGAAACCAGCGGCACCTGCCACGATGATCGCTGGGGTCACGTTGGAAACGAACATCGCCAGCACGTGTTGAATTCCAAGCGGTACCGCCTGCAGAAGCGGAGGCGTATAATCGGGATTACTCAGGTCTGCGCGCGACAGTTGATCGCCATCGCTTATGGTCGTTTGTGTCATGTGGTTCCCCGGTTGCTTCAGAAACTCTGAAATCTTTTTGGTGAAGCATCGGGCACAAACGGGCACGCATCTATCTATATTTTTTTGAAAGACAGCCAGATTTCAAGCGCGAATTGCATCACAAGTCCTGAGATCTACCGAAGGAAATTCTTCAACATTTTCTGTTTGGATCGTGGCAGCTTCGGTTCAAGGCACACGCCGGAAATCGATTGTCCTCAGTCACCCACCTCGATCGAAAGATGCCAAGCCCCTGATGCCTTCTCTTCAAGCTCTCAAAAGATCTGCCCGCTATGAGCTGATCCGCGCCGGCTTGGAGGGAACAGCCCTGGCATTGAAACTGGGCTTGCCGCTGGCCAAACCACAACGCGGTGTCATTTTCGCCCTACACCATGTGGATCCTGAAAGTCCCGCAAACTGGGTACCCAATGCCTGGTTGAGCATAACGCCCACTTTCCTTGAACAGGCCATCCAGCTCTGCCGCGAGCAAGGCCTTACACCGTTAGCACTCGAGGATTTGCCTGAGCGTCTTGCGGATCGCCGGGACACACGCAGATATGTGTGTTTCACATTGGATGACGGCTATCGGGACAATGCACGTTTCGCCGCGCCCGTGTTCCGGCGCCACGCTGTACCCTATACGATCTTCATCACACCAGGCTTCGTCGAGCGTACCAGATCCATCTGGTGGAAGACCGCCGAGGCACTTGTCATGAACACGGACGACGTCGATCTTTCAGTGTTCGGAATTGATTCACGCGTGGATATCAGGCACCGGGCCGAGCGGGTCGCTCTGTTTGACCGTCTGGCAAACGCCATAAATGATGCAGAAGACGAAGACGCCACCATCACCCGGCTCGACACTCTGGTAAAAGCTCATGGCATTGACCCGCTCGAAATCACTGAACGCTTGACGATGGACGCCCGCGAACTTGCCGCGCTCGCCGCAGACCCGCTTGCTCGCTTTGGCGCACACACGCTTACGCACACAAATCTGACCAAGGTGGATGACAAGCGCCTTCATACGGAGTTGACCCAGTCTGCGTCGAAGGTTTGCGGCTATGTGGGCACCAAACCCACCACCTTCGCGTATCCATACGGGTTTGCTTCCGCTGTCGGTGCACGTGAAATCGCGGCGGCAAGGGAAGCAGGGTTCATCGCTGCAGTCACCACCAGGCCCGGCCTCCTGTCAGAGACATGCAGCAAGGCTGCAACGGCTTTGCCGCGCGTTTCACTCAACGGGTTTTATCAGCGCAAGCGCTATGTGCTCGCCCTCTTGTCAGGTCTGCCGTTTCGCTTCCGGAAAAGCTGAAGCCTCTATCGGGTGTCACTCGGCACAGCCTGTCAGTATTCTGCACAAGGCGGTTGCGGCACATTCCCGACCAACCTAAGAAAGAGTTGAGTTGTGGAAGGGCCCCATGAAGATCGCTACCTGGAACATCAACGGCGTCAAGGCGCGCATCGACAACCTCCTGCACTGGCTTGAAGAGTCCAGGCCGGACATCGCCTGTCTTCAGGAAATCAAATCCGTCGACGAACTCTTTCCCCGCGAACCGATCGAAGCGCTCGGCTACCATGTGGAAACCCATGGTCAGAAAGGCTTCAACGGCGTCGCGCTCCTTTCAAAACTCCGGTTTGACGAGGTTAATCGCGGTTTGCCGGGTGACGATGGCGATGAGCAGGCGCGTTTCATCGAGGGCGTGTTTTCCACCGATAAAGGTGTTCTCCGGGTCGTTTCGCTCTACCTGCCGAACGGCAACCCCGTCGACAGCGAAAAGTTTCCTTACAAACTGAGCTGGATGGAGCGTCTTGAAAAGTGGAGCGCCGAGCGTCTCAAGCTGGAAGAACCCCTGGTTCTGGCAGGCGACTACAACGTCATACCAGAACCGGAAGATGCAAAGAATCCCGAGGCATGGGTGGGCGATGCCCTCTTTCGCCCGGAAAGCCGGAAAGCCTTCCGGCGGTTGGGTGCTCTGGGGTTCACCGACGCATTGCGTGCGGTCAATCAGGACGATGGCGTCTATACGTTCTGGGATTACCAGGCGGGTGCCTGGCAGAAGAACAACGGGATCCGCATCGATCACCTGATGCTTTCTCCGGAAGCCGCTGATCATATAGGCGCTGTGACGGTCGAAAAGCACACACGTGGCTGGGAGAAGCCATCCGATCACGTCCCTGTCGTTCTTGATCTGAAGTTGCGCCCCGTCTGAACACCCCGGCCGCGTTTAACGCGGGTCAATGGCCAGGTGTCGTCCCCTGTGCTAACGTGATCACATTATGCCCATGTTACGGTACGTCGGGATCGCCGCTCTGGCGGTCACGCTCTCTCTACCGATCGCAGGCACCTCTGCGGCCGATTGCCTTTGCCGTGCCAATGGCTCCGCTTTCCGTCAGGGTCAAACAACCTGCCTGGCGCTGCCGGACGGGCCACGTCTGGCGCGGTGCGAGATGGTTCTCAACAATTCATCCTGGAAAATTCTCGACGAAACCTGCTTCCAGACATCAAAGCGTCTGGAAAAAGCCAGTCCAATGGCGGTGGCGCAATATCGCAACCTGTTTGGCGGGCACTAAAGGCCCGCCTCTTTTACCGATCAATCGAAACCGTTGTCGCGCAGGTCGTGCGCCAGAGCAATTGCCGTGCGCCGATCCGATTCTCCGGCGAGAGCGAAGGCCTGCTCCTGCATGGCGCGGATCCAGCCGACGTCGTTTGGCGCAGCACGGTCTAACGCCGCTGTCATCATCGCCAGGCCTTTCACCACGCGACCGCTTTCAAAAAGGATATGCCCGAGCATGGCCTGCGCTCCCGAATGCCCCTTCTCGGCAGCGAGCTGAAACCAGCGCGCAGCCTGCTGCACGCTCTGAGCCACGCCCTCGCCGTCCAGAAACATCCGGCCGACCTGATACTGAGCTTCCGGATTCCGGTAGGTCGCAGCCGCCCGCATAAAATGCTCCTGCGCAGCCAAAGGATTTGCGCGGATCGGGCTGTCGGGAATGCCGGTCTTGAGATATTTGCCAAGTGCCACAAGCGCGTCAGAGACATAGGTCTCGTCCGGGCTGCCCGGCCGCACATCCTGTTGTGCCACGGCCGAAAAGAACTTGAACGCCTCACGATCATTGCGGGCGACACCATCACCTTCGGCATACATGCGAGCCAGCTTCCAGCGCGCGCCCACCTGCCCGTTCTCGGCAGCGTAGCGGTAAGCTTCCAGCGCCTCTTCCTTGTCGCCCCGCTTGTAAGCAGAGAAAGCGAAGCGGAAAACGGCCCAGGGGCTGCGCTTTTCCTGCTCCTGAATCACAGTGTTCTCGTCCAGCGCGTAGGCGGTGCCCGGCAGCGTCACGAAGGACGCTACCAGACCGGCAAGAACAGCTGTTTTCCCTGCTTCAAATATCCGCATAACAGTGCGTTTCTTTCTTTGCCCCCGGATGGGTGACGGCACCATCGCGGGCCGGTCCAACCGTCTGGGCATATTTCCAGATCGCGCCGGACTGATAGTCCGTCTCGCGCGGCTTCCATTTTTTCGCACGCTCCGCGAGTTCTTCATCGCTGAGCGCCACATCAATCGTTCCAGCTTCGGCGTCGATGGTGATCACATCGCCGTCCTTCAACAGGCCGATCGGCCCACATGCTGCCGCTTCCGGCCCCACATGGCCAATGCAGAACCCGCGGGTCGCCCCCGAAAACCGGCCATCGGTGATGAGCGCAACCTTATCGCCCATTCCCTGGCCGTAGAGCGCTGCCGTGGTCGCAAGCATCTCGCGCATCCCCGGTCCACCTCTCGGACCTTCGTAGCGAATGACCAGCACCTCGCCTTCCTTGTATTTCCGCTCCTGAACAGCGGCGAAACACTCTTCCTCGGAATCGAAGCAGCGCGCCGGGCCCGAGAACGTCAGGTTCTTCATGCCGGCAACCTTCACGATCGCCCCTTCAGGCGCGAGATTGCCCTTCAGGCCAACCACACCGCCGGTCTTCGTGATCGGATTGTTCGCCGGACGAACCACATCCTGATCTGCATTCCATGGAACATGCTCCATGTTTTCGGCAATTGTGCGGCCAGTCACCGTCATGCAATCGCCATGCAGATATCCGTGCTCCAGGAGCGACTTCATGAGAAGCGGGATACCGCCAGCCTCAAACATATCCTTGGCGACATATTTGCCGCCCGGCTTCAGATCGGCGATATATGGGGTCTTCTTGAAAATCTCCGCCACGTCGAACAGGGTGAATTCGATACCCGCCTCATGGGCAATGGCTGGCAGGTGCAGCGCCGCATTGGTCGAGCCGCCCGAAGCCGCAACGACAGCTGCAGCGTTTTCCAGAGCCTTGCGGGTCACGATGTCGCGCGGGCGGATCTGCTTGGCGACGAGCTCCATCACCTTTTCACCCGACGCGTAGTTGAACCGGTCACGCATCTCGTAAGGAGCAGGCGCGCCGCAGGAATAGGGCAGCGCCAGGCCAATTGCCTCGGCTACAGTTGCCATCGTGTTGGCGGTGAACTGCGCGCCGCAGGAGCCAGCCGAAGGGCAAGCTGCCTGCTCGATCTCGGTCAGATCCTCGTCGGAGATCGAGCCCACCGAATGCTGGCCGACGGCCTCGAATACGTCCTGAACAGTGATCTGTCGGCCACGATAGTTGCCGGGCAGGATGGAACCGCCATAGATAAACACAGATGGCACGTTAAGGCGCACCATCGCCATCATCATGCCCGGAAGCGACTTGTCGCAGCCTGCCAGGCCGACCAGCGCATCGTAACAATGGCCGCGCATGGTGAGTTCGACGGAATCGGCAATGACCTCGCGCGACACGAGCGAAGACTTCATGCCCTGGTGTCCCATGGCGATGCCGTCCGTCACCGTGATCGTGGTGAATTCGCGCGGCGTGCCATGAGCGGCCGCAACGCCCTTCTTGACCACCTGCGCCTGACGCATAAGCGAAATGTTGCAGGGCGCAGCCTCGTTCCAGCAGGTTGCAACACCCACGAGCGGCTGAGCGATCTCTTCTTCCGAAAGCCCCATGGCGTAGAGATACGAGCGATGCGGTGCCCTTGCCGGGCCCACAGTGACGTATCGGCTTGGAAGTTTGTCTTTCGAAATTGCTTTTGCGTCCATAATTACCCCAGCCGCAGCGCGCGGCACTTCTCCTGAACAGTCGGTTGTGTCCCGTGCGCCATCGAGCATTTTCGATGCGCCGGGTTTATGGCGGGAAATTGGCGTTTCGTCCCACCCCATTCTTAACCGAATGCTTATTGAGAAACTGTTGCCAAATGAACACATTGCCCTGTGCACAACAGTCAGGGGCTGTCAGCAATGGAAACAGGGCGCACAAAGCGCCCTGCCCGACCTCGCGATCTTACGGCTGTATTCCCTGTTCTTCCCGCTTCCGCGCGATGATCGAGGCGACGATCGAGCCTCCGATCAGAAGCACTGTGACAGAGAGAGCCAGCGGTGAGGGAATCTTGATCCAGTGCGCAACCAGCATTTTGAGGCCAATGAACATCAAAACCAGAGAAAGTCCGGTTTTGAGGTGCTTGAAGGTCCGCATCATGCCGGAGAGAACAAAGAACATCGCGCGCAATCCCATCACCGCGAACACGTTGGATGAAAAGACGATGAAGGGATCATTGGAGACGGCGAGAACGGCCGGAATGGAATCGACCGCAAAGATCAGATCCGTGAATTCCACTGTCACCAGGACGACGAAAAGCGGAGTCATGAAAAGAACGCCGTTGCGCTTTGTCAAAAAGCGCGAGCCTTCATATTCCTGTGTGACACGCCCGGTTTTCATCAGAAGTTTCACGATCCGGCTTTCCCCCGGGTCGATCATCTCTTCGTCGGAGGTCATCATCTTGAAGCCGGAGAAGACGAGAAGCGCCCCCAGCGCCATACCGATGACCATAAACTGATCAACCAGCTTTACGCCCGGAACGATCAGCGAAAGACGCATCACGATCGCGCCGAGAATGCCGTAGAAGAGCACGCGATACTGCGCTTCGGAAGGCACCTTGAAATAGGTGAATATGAGCGCGATGACGAAGATATTGTCGAGAGAAAGCGCTTGTTCGATCAGATATCCGGTCAGGAACTCCGCCCCCCGATCCTTGCCGCCGAAGTAGAACACGCCCATCGCAAAGACCATGGCCAGAGCCACATAGCCTGCCACTGTCTTCATCGCTTCGCGCGTCGTGATGACGTGATCGCGTCGGTGCAGGACAAAAAGATCGAAAAAGAGGACTACGGCCACGAAGGCCAGAAAACCGGGCCAAAGCCAGTCATGCATTGTCATGGAGAGATACGAGGTTTGCGCCGCGTTTGCGCGTTGTCGTTCGATCCGACATCACAGGCAACGCCTTGCCTGCCAGAGGGGCCCGGATCGGGTGACTGCTCTTATGTGCGGCAAAACCCGTCGCAATACAAGTCTCGTCCTCCCACCGCCGACAGCATGGTCGCCCGCAAGAATGGTTGGCCTTCCTGCCAGGAATAAAAAAGACCCGGCCGAAGCCGGGTCTTTGGAGAGATAGGATTAACCCCTCTGGGCTTTTGAATGAGCCTACCATTTGACCTTGTAGTTGGCCGATAGAATGCCAGCCCAACCTGAATCCACCGCATTGCCGGCTTCGATCCCCTTCGTGGCCTCTGCGCTCGCCAGATAAGACACAGCACCACCCAGGCGGAGCTCCCCACCCAGAGAATCCTTCATGCTGACGCCGGCCGCCAAAAGCCACTTGTCGGTGCGGAAGTCATAACCAGTAGACACTCCACGGTCCCACTGAAGGCTGACAAGACCCGACACATTGTCTGTAAACGCATGGCCCACACCACCGGTGATGGTCCATCCATCCCGCCAGTAATACTGGTTCTGGCTGGTGCCGACGCCGGTCACATTAAGGTTCAGCGTTTCATTAACAGACCAGTCAGTCCAGCGAACGGAACCAAAGGCAAGCCAACCGGGTGCGATACCGGATTGTACTTTCAATTCCACGCTCTGCGGAAGTTCGCCATCACCGGCTGCCGGTACCGGAATGGAAACGCCAGGAGCCACCGTCAGATTACCGCTGCCGCTGGCATCATGTGTCGTGCCGGAGCGATACATAAGCTCGGTGCGAAACGCGATATCCGGAATTTCATAAGCGACACCGGCGCGCCAGCCAACGGCACTGCTCGTGAGGCCAACGTCAAGCTTGCCCCCGCCACCCACAAAGTCATAATTGAACTTTTCAAGAAAAGCGCCGCCTAAGACAGCAAGCCGCCCCTTCCCCATGTTCATGAACACGGCACAGGTCGCACCGAACTCGGTAACGGTAAACTTCTCTGACAGTTTTAAAGCGGGACCGAAGGGCGACGCATAGGTCGAGGCTGCACCGTAAACGTCCGTGTAGGTGCCCGCGCAGGACAAATTGTCCGTCATTTTGATCTTCACGGCACCCGATGGAATGACGTAGGTGTCGAGGTAATCCGTACCGACAAGCGCCGGATTGACCGACTTGGAAAACTTCTGCGTCGGAACGACGATGATCGCACCCGCACGCATGTTGAAGTTGCCATCCTCGTAAAGGATGTCGGTGTCAGCAGTGCCACGCGAAAAACCACCCGCTTGGGCTGAACCAATAGCCGCAGCCAGAACGGTCGTAGCCGATAGAATGCGAACCAAACGCATGAGATCCCCTCTCCTCCAATTGCTGCTTCAAGAATAGCAGCGGCGTCTCGAAGCTCAATTGTTACTGTACAGCTTACCCCACCTCACGCTTACGTGAACGTAATACCTCTATCGGATATTGGCGGAGCAACGTGCTCTGTCAGGCTCAGCAAAGCCGCCATGGCCTTAAAATTCCCCTCAAATCGACACATTTCGCTCCAAAGCAAACGCGAATTTGAAGCAAGTTGCACAATAGCAACACCTGTCAGAGATTTCGTGAAAACGTCACAAACCGGTCGCGCGGAACGTCTCCGACACGCGTCGTCGCCATCCGATCACGAATCATCAGCCCAATGAGAAAGCCGCGCCCACCTTGCAGGTTGAGCGCGGCTTGTGACCCTCTGATCTTGGTCCCAGACCCGTGCCGTCAGCCCGCTTCGTTCACACGGGCAAGCGCCACTTCCAGACGTGCCTTCGCATCGGCGAATTCCGCCAGCTTCTCGCGCTCGGCCGCAACGATCTCCTGCGGCGCATTCGCAACGAATTTCTCATTGCCCAGCTTCTTTTCCAGCCGCTGCATTTCCGCGGAGGTTTTGGCGATTTCCTTTTCCAGCCGCGCAGCTTCCGCCGACAGGTCGATCAGGTCACCAAGCGGCAGGCAGAACGTGGTGTCGCCGAGCACGATCTGCGCTGATCCCTTCGGTGCTTCGCCCGCAAAACCAAGCTCTCCGACCCGCGCAAGGCGTCGAATGGCCGGGTCGTGCCGTGCAACACGCGCCCGCGTTGCCTCATCGGCATCAACAGCCACCAGAGGCGCCGTGGCAGACGGCGGCACGTTCATTTCGGCGCGCACAGAGCGTATGCCGGACACCAGCTCGACGAGCCAGTTGATATCGGCGGCCGCCTCCTCATCCTCAAAGTCTGGGGCCGGCCAGCGGGTTAGCGCCAGAACGCTATCCCGGCCAGCGTCTCCTCCTGTATGCGCCCAGAGCTCCTCGGTCATGAACGGCATCATTGGATGCAGAAGCTTGTAGGTTTCCTCAAGCACATAGGCCGCACACGCGCGGGCCTCCGCCTTCGCCGCCTCATCATCCCCCGCAAAGACAGGTTTCAGAAGTTCCAGATACCAGTCGCAGAAAAGGCTCCAGACGAACCGGTAAGCCGTCCCCGCCGCCTCGTTGAAGCGATATGTCTCGATGCTCTCGGTAATTCCCCTGGCAGCCCGCGTCAGCTCGGTCAGAATCCAGCGGTTTATGGCGAGATTCGCATTTTCAGGACGGAAATTCTCGTCACGCTTGACCCCGTTCATTTCGGCAAAACGCGTTGCATTCCAGAGCTTGGTGCCGAAATTGCGGTAACCAGCCACACGCGCCGGGTCCAGTTTCACGTCGCGGCCTTGCGCTGCCATGATTGCCAGCGTGAAGCGCAGGGCATCGGCACCATACTCGTCGATCAGCTCGAGGGGATCGATGACATTGCCTTTCGACTTCGACATTTTGGCGCCGTTCTTGTCCCGGACCAGCGCGTGGACATAGACCGTGTGGAACGGCTCCTTCTCCATGAAATGCATGCCCATCATCATCATCCGGGCGACCCAGAAGAAGATAATGTCGAAGCCCGTCACCAGAACCGAGGTCGGGTAATAACGTGCAAGCTCAGGCGTCTTGTCCGGCCATCCCAGCGTTGAAAATGGCCACAGAGCTGAGGAAAACCATGTGTCGAGCACATCCTCGTCCCGGGTCAGGATCTCGCCTGGCTTGAAATTCTCAAGCTTCTCTTCAACCCAGGCCTTCCACGGCCCTTCGTGCGAAATATAGTGCTGGATTGCAGCCTCAAGCGCGGTTTCTTCGTCCTTCTCGACGAAGACCTGCCCATCCGGGCCGTACCACGCCGGAATCTGATGCCCCCACCAAAGCTGGCGGGAAACACACCATGGCTGAATGTTTTCCATCCACTCGAAATAGGTCTTTTCCCAAGTCTTGGGCACGAATTTCGTGCGGCCTTCGCGCACGGACGCGATCGCCGTTTTCGCCAAGGTCTTTGCGTCCACATACCACTGGTCGGTGAGGAAGGGTTCAATCGGCACGCCGCCACGGTCGCCGTGCGGCACCATATGCTTGTGGGGCTCCACCTTCTCCAGAAGCCCCGCCTCATCCATCATGGCGACAATCTTCTCGCGCGCCTTGAAGCGATCGACACCATCGAGTTCGGCGATCGTGCGAGCAAGCGGCGCATCCGCGCCTTCCAACCCTTCGAGAAAGGCTTCATTACCCTTGAGGGCTATCGTGGCATCAGTCGCCATGATGTTGATCTGTGCCAGATCATGGCGCTTGCCGACCTCAAAATCGTTGAAATCGTGCGCAGGTGTCATTTTCACCGCGCCTGTACCTGCCTCCGGATCCGGATAATCGTCGGCCACGATCGGGATGCGCCGGCCAACCAGCGGCAGGAGCACATTCTTTCCGACCAGTTCCTTGTAGCGCGGATCGTCAGGATGCACCGCAACGCCGGAATCGCCCAGCATGGTTTCCGGACGGGTCGTGGCGACCACCACATAGTCACGCGTCTCATAGCCATCCGGCTGGCCGTCCGACGGCCGCCAGGTCACCCGGTTGCCATCATCATCCAGCTTGTAGGGATGTTCATAGGTCAGTCCGTCAGCCAGCGGGTAGCGGAAATGCCATAGATTGCCATTGGTCTCGATCTGCTCGACCTCGAGATCCGAGATTGCGGTCAGAAGCTTCGGATCCCAGTTGACCAGACGCTTGTCCTTATAGATCAGTTCCTGCTTGTAGAGCGAAACGAAAACCTCCACCACGGCCTTCGAAAGTCCCTCGTCCATGGTGAAGCGTTCACGCGACCAGTCGCAGGAAGCCCCCAGCCGTTTCAGCTGGTTCATGATCGCGCCACCGGACTCGGCCTTCCATTCCCAGACCTTGTCGACGAATTTTTCGCGGCCCATGTCGCGGCGATGCTGCTGTTTCTCCATGAGCTGACGCTCGACAACCATCTGCGTGGCAATTCCCGCATGGTCCATGCCCGGTTGCCACAGAACGTCCTTGCCGCGCATGCGCTCGAAACGCACCATGATGTCCTGAAGCGTGTTGTTGAGTGCATGCCCCATATGCAGTGAGCCGGTCACATTGGGGGGTGGAATGACGATGGTAAAGGAGTCCGCGCCCGCTTCCGCGCCGGCTCCCGCCTTGAAGGCATCGGTCTCTTCCCAGCGAGCGGCGATTTTCGGCTCGACGCTTGCCGCGTCGTAAGTCTTTTCAAGCATGAGGGTTTCCGCGCTAGAGCAATCCCGGGAACATGCAAACGGCCCCTCCGGAACTGCGTGGAATCAACAATTGATCGCTCCGCCACCCCGAAGAAGGCGACAAAGCGGCAAACCAGCAATCTGGTCTCTTCACAGAACGGTGTAAAGCCGAAGGGTCAGGTCAAGTCAACCGGCAGAGGGCGCAGCCTACCCGCCCCGCGCGATCCGTTCGATCTCCTCACGCACAAGACGCTCGACAATGGTTGGCAGATTGTTGTCGAGCCAGTCCTGCAACATGGGCCTCAGCATTTCTTCGGCCATCTGATCGAAATTGCGCCGCCTGCTGGCTTCAAAGGCTTCATTCAACTCGCCGAATGCGGCAGCCACCTTGCGCCCGGTATATTCCGAAAGGATGCCCTGTTTCGCTTCCTCGGTCCGCTCGGCGGCAGCCGGTAGGCGGGGCTCATCGTCATGGAGCTTATTCTCGACACGACCAGCACTCTCAACAGAACCCGGTGCACTCTGTACTGCATCAACCTCGGCGATCCGTTGCATCAGCCCGCGATCGATTGTCGAGGCAAACGATGAGGATGAACCAGCGACATGCGCTCCCGGCACCTCAGCATCAGAGGCTACTTCAGGATCTGACGTCTCTCGCAACTCCGACTTGAAGGTTTCAACGTCACCCGACATGTCGGCGCTCGGCGTTTCGTCAGGTCTGGCCGGCTGAATGGATGAAGCTTCTTCGCTTTCCTGGTTCGGCTGCCGGTTCGAGACCTGATCCGGGGAAGCCGCCTCGTTCCGCTGCGCTACAGCCTCGTTCGCAGCAATGGCCTCAGGGCCCGCTTTCTCGGATGATTTTGCTGAGGGGGCGTCATTGTCCTCAATGATGCGACGGATCGAGGCGAGTATTTCCTCCATGGAGGGCTCACGTTGACTCCCGTTGGAAGTCAGCGCCTCGACTGCAGCTTCCATCTTCTGCGCCCCAAAACCCTGTGACATCGTCAAACCTGCCGCCTCCAGCTGCGTCCGCCTCACCTGCCTGCGCGGACCCGCGATATCAAGTCCATCCGGGCGCCGGAACAGGCGGTCGAATCATATGAAGAAGCGTAACGCACGGTCAGCCTTATGAGAATCCCCACGCCCACGCAGTTTCAGGTTGCACACAAGAATGCCGGACTCAACGAAGTCCGGCATTCCTCAAAACTCAATTTTCGAAAGAGGCGCGTTTCGAAAGAGGCGCGCCACGTCAGGGGCGGAACAGGTCGCCCTCAGCGACCATCCGGGGTACGCAGACCGTACCACTTGTCCTTGACGGCCTGGTAATGCTCTTCGGGACGATACTGGCTGACCTGAAGACCAAGCCGGCTGGCTGAGAGCCGGCCCGTTGCCGAGAGAATTGCGTAAC
This sequence comes from Nitratireductor sp. B36, assembly GCF_020833685.1. Lineage (GTDB taxonomy): Bacteria > Pseudomonadota > Alphaproteobacteria > Rhizobiales > Rhizobiaceae > Nitratireductor. The sequence continues at coordinate 855,414 of NZ_JACKZY010000002.1, read as the reverse complement.
TGGCAACCACGATGTCACGCTCCGCACTCACTTGATTGATCTTTGCGTCAATCACATCCGCTTGCGCATTCAAGACATCGAGCGTGGTGCGTTGCCCCACATTACGCTCTTCGATCACACCATTGAGCGCCAGTTGGGCAGCCTGCACCAATTCACGGTTGGCCGCGAGCGATTCGCGCGCAGCCTGATACTGGCTCCATGCCGAAACCACGGCCGCGCGAACCTGATCCCGGCTCACATCGAGATTGATGCGCGCCTGACCGAGCGTTTCCTTGTTTTTGCGCACCTGAGCGGAAGCCTGTCCACCCTGATAGATCGGGACGGTAAGATTAAGCCCGATGCGCGCACTGTCTCTCGATCCGTCGCTCGAAAGGCCCGGTGAGGAATCCTGATAGCTGTGAGACAGCCCCACGGACCCCGAAAGCTGCGGCAGGAAAGCGCCCTCGGAAGACTTTACACGGAAAGAGGCGGTGTCGATCTGATGTTGACGCGCCTTGATGACCGGGTGCTCCGCAAGACCGAGTGCGAGGGCACTATCCAGGTTTTTGGGAAGCAAATTGGTCAGAGGGCCTGCCGCTTTCAGATTGTCGGGCGCATCGCCGATAAGCTGACGATAAACGGCCGAACTGGAGGTTACGGCTGCGCGAGCCGCGCTGAGCTGCGCCAGAGCCGCCTGCCGACGCGCCTGCGCCTGCGCAACGTCGGTTCTCGTCCCCTCGCCCACGTCGAAACGCGAGCGTGCCGAACGAACCTGCTCCTCCAGAAATTCCAGATTCTGTGCCCTTAACGCCGCGATCTGGCGATCACGAATCACGTCCATATACGCGCTGGCAGCGTTGAAGAGCGTGTCGAGTTCCTGATTCCTCAGCGCCTCATTGGCCGCCCGAACCGAAGCCTCGGCAGCCTCAACATTGTTTCGTGTCTGAAAACCGTCGAAGATCGGCTGCGTAAGCGAAATACCAAATTCGCCGGTGCGAATGTCGGTGCCATCATTGTGGGTCAGTGCGAGCGAAGCGGTGCCCTGGACTCGTGGCCGCATGCCGGACTTCGCGATCGCCACATCTTCATCCGTGATTCGAACGCCTGCACGTTCCGCATTGAGGGTAGAGTTGTTCTCGTAAGCCTTCGCCAGAGCACCCAGGATGGTCTCGGCGGAAACGGTGACTGGCGTTGCAATCAACGCAGAAGAGGCCACTAGGGGAATAAGGAAACGACGGTAAAAAGGCACGATCTGTCAACCTCGGACTGTTATCGGCAGCCGCGTCTTTCAGGACACCACCACCCCGACTATGTGTTCCGGTCTTTCGACCGGCGACCACGCCCGGGAGACAATTGCAACGCCATGTCCCCCACCCCCAAATCAGGCGCTCTTTAAAAAGATGTTACATCAATCCCTTGATCAATTCCGTTGCATGAAAGCAACAAGTCTCACCTCAAAAAATGAATGCCGGCTCTTCTTGAAATCCGGGCAGCGGTCTCACTGAGAGATTGAAGGCTGGCCGGCTTGAAACGATGCCGTCGTCCTTCACGAACAGATGTGCCTGTGCCGCATTGCCTTCCCCGATCACTGCGACGAGACGTCCACCGTCGCGCAATTGATCCAGAAGGGTTTGCGGCACGCGGTCCACGGCCCCACCGACAAAGATCACATCATACGGTGCATCATCTGCATATCCGCCCTGCAAGGCGCCGCCTACAACCGCAACATTGACGCAACCCAGCTCGTTGAGCGCCTCTGTCGCCATTCCTGAAAGCCCTTCGTCACTCTCCAGCGCAACAACAAAACTGGCGAGACGCGACAGCACGGCTGCGGAATATCCGGTACCCGACCCCACATCGAGAACCACATCGCTGGACTGAACGTCGGCGAGCTGAACCAGCTTGCCGAAAGCTGCGGGCTCCATCAGGTAGCGCGCACCGTTTCCTTCGGCAGCCGAAGCGATTTCAATGTCCTCGTCGATATAGGCGAGCGCCTTCTTACGTCCCGGCACGAAGGCCTCGCGTGGAATCTCACCCATCGCTTCAAGAAGTGCGCTGCTCGTCACATCGGACGTACGCAGCTGCCCTTCCACCATATTGGCGCGCTGTTGGGAGAAATCGATTGTCATGCGTCTGTTCCCGATGCCCGTTTTCGCACGATCGGATGAAGAGGTTTCCCGCTTTGGCGAAAACAACGATTTGAAGGGTTTGCTAACGGCTGCCGCCGCCCCTGTCAATCGCTCTAGGGCAGCCAGTCGTGGACCACTGACACGGACAGAAATGCCAATCGCCAAAGGGGCGCGAACGGGTCTGACCGGAAGCAGACACGGCCATGCGCTGCTCAAACGCTCAACCAGGAAGCGGTACGAATTCCTGGTCGTCACCATGGGGTAGGTCAAAAAGCCCTGCGCCCCATTTTGCATTGCGCCAGTCGTTCTTGGCCGCTTCTATCCGCTCCTGCGAGGACGCCACGAAGTTCCACCAGATATAACGCGGCCCACTCATCGTGGCGCCGCCGAGAACCATCAAACGCGCGCCATTCGCTCCAGCCCCCACCGTAATGGCATCGCCGGGGCGGAAAACCATCATGCGCCCTGCCTCGAAGACCTGCCCGGCGACAGATATTTCACCTTCGGTGACATAGATGCCGCGATCCTCATGGTCGTCCGGCAGTGGAAAGCGCGCACCGGCCTCCAGCGTCACATCAGCGTAGAACATATCACTATAGACGGTCGCCGGCGCCGTTTTGCCGTAGGCGCGTCCCAGAATGAGCCGCAAGCGCACGCCATCATCGCTGATTTGAGGAAGTGTCTCTTTGCCGTGATGTTCAAAAACGGGGGACGCGTCTTCCATTGCCTCAGGCAATGCCACCCAGGTCTGAATGCCAAAAAGACTGTGCGGCCCCTGCCTTGATGCAGCACTCGTACGCTCCGAGTGGGAAACGCCTCGCCCGGCAACCATCCAGTTCAGCGCGCCGGGGTGAATAACCTGATCCGAGCCGATGCTGTCGCGATGATGGAAATCGCCACGAAACAGATAGGTCACCGTGGCCAATCCGATATGCGGGTGCGGCCGAACATCAATCCCCTGACCGGTCAGAAACTCCGCAGGTCCCGCCTGGTCGAAGAAGATGAACGGCCCCACCATCTGTCGCCGCGGCGCAGGCAGCGCCCGCCGCACCTCGAACCCGCCGATATCGCGCGCCCGTGGAATGATCAGCGTTTCAATGGAATCGGCCTCGATATCATCAGGACATCCCGGCGTGAGAGCAGGATTCCAGCTCATGGCAGCATCCTTCGCAGCAAGCATTCTGTTTGAGAAATCCTATCACTCGGTTCGACGGCCTGAAACGTCGCTCCTATTGACAGTCCGTCACCTTCCACGGGGCACATGGTTTCAAGGGCGGCAGCGCACCCTGGAGTGCGTCGGGTGCAGAAAAGAACGCCCCGTATGTGACCGGCAGGGGTATCCCGGTAAGTCGAATTCATGAGTTGCGTTCGGGGCAATATCCGGCACCGTTTTCGATCAAGAAACCGGCGGGCAAGACATGATGAAAGCATATTTCCCCTTTGCATTCCTGTTTCAGCTGATGCTGATCACTCCTGCTTTCGCCCTGAATCTGGAGGTCTGCAATTCGGGCGAGCAGACGGTTTTCGTTGCTCACGCGGAATCCTCCTTGAATTCACCTTACCGGGCCGTCGGCGGATGGACGCAACTGACATCGCGCAAATGCTGGAAGCGCGAAGCTCCGAAAATGGAAAGGATGTCGGTCCTGGTGGCTTATATAGACAAGAAGGGACGGCTGGGTGCCGTTCCGTTCAATCCCGATTTCCGGGCCGGCGGGCAATATCGGCTTACCCGAGGCCCCTATTCATTCTGCATCCATCCCAAGGATGGTTTTTTCCGTCCCCGGGCTCGACCAGGCGGCAAGCACTGCCCGCGCGATATGGTTTCCGCCAAGTTCCCTTTCTATATCGCCGGCCGACGAGCGGCAGGCAGTCTGGCCAAACTTCATGTCTCCGTTGAGCCAGGCACGCTCCACGAAGATTACGCCGTCATCCCCTGGGAGCCCGCGAAAGCCCCTCCTGACCCACAGGAAGAGCGCTACGCAGATGCAGGCAGGATCGATCTGCTGCGCGGTCCAAGCGCCCTGCAGATCGAAGCCGCAGAATATCGAAATCTTCAATTTCGCCTGCAGCTTGCCAATGCCCTGATTCTTAAAGATGCGAAGCTGAAGATACACGCGCTCGATCTGGACCAGTGTCTGTCGACCAAAAACGGTCCGTTCTACTGCCGGTACAAGCTTGATGCTCGGATTGAAGCGTCGAAGGAGATGCGTCCGATGGCCCAGCTGCTAAACCTCGGGTTTCTCTTCAAAGGCTACTACTGGTCCTCCTTCACCGTAAGCCGTGGTCGCTGGGTGATCGAGAAGCAATATGAGGGCTGCAGGCTTTCGGAAGTGCATATCAAATGCTGGAGCCGCAAATAGACGCCGACGGCGTGATTCGTTTTGCGCGCCCCGCGAAGTCAGCTCAATGGAGCTGGCGCGAACGGGAACGACCGACGCCTAACGTTTCATTTGTACTGGGTAGAAAGAGAATTTGGAGGCCTCGCCCGGAATCGAACCGGGGTGCAAGGATTTGCAGTCCTCTGCGTAACCACTCCGCCACGAGGCCATGCCGCAAGCGGCAACGGGCTGTTCAATAGGTTGCGTCCAATTCCTCGTCAAGCGGGCAAATGTGATTGCTGCTAAAATAAACGCAGAGTCAGCGCGGTTCCACTTCAGGAACCTGATCATGGATCGCGCGCGCTGTGTTGCCCTTGGCTGCGTTGACTGCGCCTGTTCCACCAAACGGTCACTTTGCGTCTTTGGCGACGCACGAATGCGATATCGTAGGAGAGTATCAGCAATCCAAGTGGGATCATCCAAAAGCCAAGCACAGGCAAAAAGCCGAACAGGCCCAGTACCACCAGCATGCAGCCTCCTCCGATTCGGGCGAGCCGCGAACGGGGAATGGGAATCCTTTTCCCCATGAGAGAAACCGAAGGGCGTCCGTTCCGCGCTGCCTCGGTATCGTTGTTTCGCTGATCCATACGTTGTTCCATCGCCCTTTGGCGGCCAATCAATCTCGTCCATACCAATATCGGACCTTCCATATGCGTTGCGAAATCCTTGATTGGGAGGGGCGACCGGAAAAAATCCGCGAAAATCACAATTGGCGCTTTGCAAAGCTGAATTTGGTTTGCTATAGGCACGCTCACTCGCACGAGCACAGGCATTCCCCGGTAGCTCAGTGGTAGAGCAACCGGCTGTTAACCGGTTGGTCGCTGGTTCGAATCCGGCCCGGGGAGCCACTTTTCTTTGGACAGTTCGTTATAGCGCAGCCGCCTTTCGGCACGATTGTATTCGCCCTGGATTCCGCACCTTGTCTGAGCGGTTTGTCCCAGCGGATCTTGCCGCCCTCCCCACAAATCTCATGCGGTTGAGAACGGCTTGCTATGCGAGAATGTTTCTTCACCCATCGATCCGGTCTAGGATGAACTGTAGCCAAGCCCTCTCGTCTGCTCATTTGTGCGGGGATTCTTCTTGCCCGAAATCGAGTTGAAGCTTTTGCTGGAAAAGCAGCAAGTGCCCACCACGCTCGCGCGCATAGAGCAATTGCCCCCTGCCATACGAAAAATGCGCGGCACACGGCACCTGCGCAGCTTTTATTTTGACACGCCGGATGGTGTGCTGCGCAACAACGGGATTACGCTGCGCCTGAGGTGTACCGGCACGCAGTGGGTGCAGACGGTCAAGCTCAACGGGTCCATCAAAGGTGGGCTGTCCAGGGTCACCGAAATCGAGGGCGTGGTTCCTGACGGCGTGGTTTCGGTCGATGCAATCGACAATCGGAAGGTCCGAGACCATATCATAAAGCTCATTGAGAACATGCAACTCCAAACAGTTGCCGAAACCAGCATACGCCGTACGCAGGTCGACCTCCATCTCGAGGACGGCACAAGGGCCGAAATCGCGCTCGACAGCGGCGCCGTGAAGGCAGCAGGGCGCAGCGCTCCTCTTCACGAGCTCGAAATCGAACTGATCGACGGGCAGCCGGCTGGTCTCTACCGGAGCGCGCGCATGATACTTCCGGATGGCGCCTTGCGGTTCTCCCGCTATTCAAAGGCGGCACGCAGTGTGCTCCTGGCCGAAAACGGCTATATCGAGCCCCCGGCCTCGCCCCGCAAGGCCCTGCGCGTCCCGATCACCCGCAAGAGCGGTGTTGGCGAAGCCGCGCAAGACATATTGCAGGAATGTCTGGCGCAGATTTCAGCAAACATCGAGGCTGTCCGGCGGTCCGAAGATGTCGAGGGTCCACACCAATTGCGCATAGGCCTACGGAGGCTGCGCAGTGCGCTTTCGCTCTTCGACCGGGTGATCGGGCGTCCCATCGCCGACCAGTTCGCCAATGAGGCGCGCTGGTTAGGTCACGAAATTGGGCGCTTGCGCGATCTTGACGTCGTTTTGAACGATATTGCCCGCCCATTCTATGCAGACATTCACCAGGAACCCGGCGCGAACCTCGTTTTGAGCACCCTTGAACGGCACACTCGTGATGTCCGGGCCGATCTTCGGCATACCCTCTCGGCGGAACGCGTGAACGTCTTTTTGCTTGATCTCTCCGAGTTGATCCAGACAGGTCTTCACGCTCCGTCGAAACCCGACCGAAAGTTTAAGGATCTGGCAGACGAAAAGTTGAGCAAGCGGTGGAATCACCTCCTTGCACGTGCAGAAGGGATCGAGCGCTTCACCACAGACCAGAAACACGGGCTACGCAAGGCGCTGAAAAAGCTCCGCTATGCCATAGAGTTTCTCGGTCCGCTCTACACCCCCCCCAGCGTAAAGCGAATATCCAGCCGGTTGAAAACATTGCAAACGATGTTTGGGAGTTTGAACGATGCGGCTGTGACTGAACTCGTTCTCAGCAAGCCCCCCCTCTCCTCTATCAATGACCCGTCGGCGCAACGCGCCATTGGCCGGCTGTGGGGGGCTTGCGAGACACGCAGCGTGTATGATTGGCCTGCAACCATCGAAGACTGGAAGCTGTTGCACGAATCCTCCCCGTTCTGGAAGCATATCGAGCCCTAGACCGACAAGCTGTTCCCACGGTTGGGCGCAAACCTTCCTCCATCGCAAACACAGATGCGTGAGCCAGCAGAGAGCGGTGGAACATTTTTTGATCGTGCCGATTGTAGGTCAACACACCAAATTCGGGCGGGAATGATGAAACAGTTCACAAAGACAGCGCCACGCGCATCGCTGGCCAACTTAACGCGCGCGCTTCCAAACGACATCGTTGCGGCCCTGGACCGTTTCAGTGCCATGGAGGGAGCGGGCATGACCCGTGAGCAAGCTCTTCTCACGGCACTCAGAACATGGGCTCTTTCACGCGGGTTGCTAAAAACGGAAGAAGGCGGCGGCGAGGGCTTGCGGCCCGAGCAGCTCAACGCCACAAACGATGATTGATCCTCTTGCGCATGGGAGATCACATGCCCGTCGATGATGAGCGCCCGGTCCTGCTTCTGTTCCGGCACGATTTGCGCGTGGCCGACAATCTCGCTCTCTGTGCCGCCGCTGAGACGGGTCGTCCCGTTGCCGCAGCGTTTATTCTCGACGAGCAAAGCGAAGGCGCCCGACCGTTGGGCGGCGCACGGCGCTGGTGGCTGCACCACAGCCTGACAGCGCTGAAAGAAGCGCTTGAAAAGCTCGGATTGAATCTGGTTCTTCGTAGAGGCCCCATGGTGGAGACAGCCACATCGCTGGCCCAGGAGACCGGTGCAGGAACCGTTTTCTGGAACCGGCGCTATGATCCCGCAGGCATCGCATCCGACACCCGGATGAAGTCCGTTTTCAGAGAGCGCGGGATTGAAACGGACAGCTTCGCCGGCCACCTGCTTCACGAGCCATGGCGCTTGAAGACCGGTTCGGGGGGACCTTACCGGGTTTTCACGCCTTTCTGGCGTGCGATGAGGGACACCATCCACCCGCGCCCGCCTGCCGATCCACCGGTACAGGTCAAGCACTATGAGGGCCATTTGCAGGGTGACACCCTGGAACGCTGGAATCTCCTCCCGCAGAAACCCGATTGGTCGACAGGCCTGCAGGAAAGCTGGACACCAGGCGAGAGGGGCGCGCGCGAAAGACTGGCAGACTTCGTGGATGGAACCGGCGAAAACTACAAATCCCGCCGCGATCTCATGGCCGTGCCTGGCACCTCGGGCCTCTCACCGCACCTCGCGCATGGTGAAATCACCCCATTCCAGATCTTGCAGGCATTGGACGGTGAAAGCGATATCGGCGAAGAGGATCTGCAAACGTTTCGCAAGGAAGTCGGCTGGCGCGAGTTCTGTTGGCACCTTTTGTTCCACAACCCGAGCCTTGCAACGGAAAACTACAATCGCGATTTCGACGCGTTCCCCTGGCGCAAGGATCACGATGCGTTGCAAAGCTGGCAGCGCGGCGAGACGGGTTACCCCGTCGTCGATGCGGCCATGCGTCAGCTCTGGGAGACCGGCTGGATGCACAATCGCGCGCGGATGGTCGTCGCCTCATTCCTCGTGAAACATCTGGGCATCCATTGGCGTGAGGGCGAGGAATGGTTCTGGGACACACTGGTTGATGCCGACCCCGCCTCCAACCCGGCCAACTGGCAATGGGTGGCTGGATCCGGTGCCGATGCCGCACCGTTCTTCCGCATCTTCAATCCCGTGCTTCAGGGCGAGAAATTCGATCCGAAGGGAAATTACGTCCGCCGATACGTGCCCGAACTGGCCGCCCTTCCGGACAAACACCTGCATCAGCCTTGGAAAGCCCCCCAAAGCGCTCTTGAGAAGGCTGATGTAGAACTAGGTCAAACCTATCCACGCCCGATGGTTGATCACAAAACTGCCCGCGAACGTGCGCTCGACGCGTATAAATCGGTCAGGAATGCTGGCTGACTATGCCGGTCTGCCGGATTTACTGGAAACGAAATCCGCAGCCATGCGCATCTCCCGAAGAGGCCGTACCTTTGCAGTACATGCCTGGTAGGTCGGATGAGCCTTGTACGCGGCGAGTGCAGCTTCGTCACGGAACTCCGCATAAACGATGACATCCACCTCGGTGCCGATCTGATCGACCTTGCGGTTGAGACCAACCTCAAAAAAGTCCGAATGCGGAATGTCAGCCAGCATGCCAAGGCCCTCGGCAATCCGCATTACGTCAGCCTCATTTTTGGCGCTGAAGAAAACGATGTGTCGAATCACGGGCCTGCCTCCTGAAATTGTGCCCGCAGATCGCGCCGTACCATCCGAATGTCAATGCATCGCCATGTCGCTGGAGCGGAATCAGAATCTCAACACCCTTCAGCAAAGAACTGTTTCTTATACAAAAAAGGCCGAGCCCACGGCCCGGCCCACCAGATTTTATCGCTAAAGCGTAATGCGATAGAGGGCGAAGCCCTCCTGCCCCTCGCCCGCGGGTTCAATCGAAACCCCCTCGACGCTGGAAGCGAATTCCGCTCCTTTCGGTCCCGTTTCGAACAGGACCGATGTGTCCGGCAATGGTTTGAAGGCCCAGTTGGCATCGGCCGTGGGGTTGATCGTCCCCTGCTCGACAATATAGCGCACGATCACATCACGGTTCGTATCGGGCGCGGCAAAGATCACTTTGTCTGGGCCGATACCGGGGAAGTTTCCCCCTCCACCGCCACGATAATTGTTCGTCGCCACAATGAACTTCTGAGCCAGGTCAATGGGTTGGCCATTGAATTGCAAGTCAACGATACGGCTTGATTCCGCGTTGAGAAGCTCGCCCTTGGATGAATATTTGGGCGGCTGCGACAGGTCGATCCGATAAGTCACACCGTCGATCACATCAAAGTTATAGGAAGGAAAGGATGGATCGAGCAACGGTTGGTCTGCCTTGCCAGGTTCCACCTGGTTGAATATGCCAGCGGACATTTCCAGCCATTCCTTCACATCCGCCCCGGTCACCAGAACGGCCTGAACCGTGTTTGGATACAGATAGAGATCGGCCACATTCTTGATGGCCACATCGCCGGCCGGCACGTCCGTATAATAGTCGGGGCCGCCGCGACCACCCGCCTTGAAGGGCGCTGCCGCCGACAGGACCGACAGATCCTTGTACTCGCCATCCTTCAGCATGTCGGTGATGTACCAGGTCTGCGCCTGACTCACGATCTGCACGGAGGGATCGTCGGCCACCAGCGCGAAATAGGAATGCAGCGGCGCAGACGTCTTGCCCACAGCCGTGCGCACATATTTAAGGGTTGCCTCGTGGTCGTCGCGGACCGCTTCCTCGACCTCCGCCTTGCTCTCGACGAGCGGCTCGGTCTGGCGTTCGACCCGCTTGAAGATCGGGCGCGCCTCGGAGGTCGCATTCACGACCACCCAGCTCTGCCCGTCCCTTTCCAGAAGCAGGTCGATGAGACCCAGATGCGAGCCCCAGAAACCGCCCATCACGGCCGGCTTGCCAGCGATCGTGCCCTTCGCATTGTCCACCCCTTCGATCCCCTCGAACTTCGGACCGGGAAAGTCGAGATGGCTGTGACCGGTCACGATCGCATCGATGCCCTCAACGCCCGCAAGCAACAAAGACGCGTTTTCGAGGTTTTCCTCATATTGCGCCGGACCGATACCGGAATGAGACAGCGCCACCACGATGTCGGCGCCCTCCTCGCGCATCTGCGGCACCCAGGCCTCCGCCGCGCGAATGATGTCGCGCGTCATCGCCTTGCCGGTCAGATGTTTGGAATCCCAGTTCATGATCTGCGGCGGCACAAAGCCGATCAGGCCGACACGAATGGGATGTTCCGTCCCGCTGCCGTCCTTCACTGTCCGGTCAAGGATCACATAGGGTTTCAGGAACAGGTCATCATCGCGTCCATTTGCGGCAAGCTGTCCCTTGGTCAGATTGGCACAGACAAAGGGAAAATTGGCGCCCGCAAGGACCTTGAACATGAAATCGAGCCCGTAATTGAACTCGTGATTGCCGAGCGTCGAGCAATCATAGCCCAGCGTGTTCATGCCCTTGATCACCGGATGAATGTCTCCCTCGCGCATGCCGCGCTCATAGGCGATGTAATCCCCCATCGGGTTGCCCTGGAGGAAGTCGCCATTGTCGACAAGGATCGAGTTCGTCGCCTCGGCGCGGATTGCGTCGATGATCGATGCGGTGCGGGCGAGCCCCATCGTGTCATTCGGCTTGTCCGCGTAATAATCATAGGGAAAGACATGCACATGCAGATCGGTGGTCTCCATGATGCGCAGATGCGCCTGGTTCACCGAAGCTTTGGCGGAAAATGGGTGCATCAGCACCATGGAACCTGCGGCAGCAGAGCCCGCCAGGAACGAACGGCGGGACATGGAGGCGTATGCGGACATCATGATCGTCTCTCCTGAGCCTTTGAAAAGAACCGGCGAAGGAGCATGATTGCGCCGTCGCGTTGAGACTTCCAGCAAAATCTCGTGACACCGGCGTGACACGGGTCTAGGCCGCTCCATGACGGTCGTCTGTCGTGTCCAGGACAGGATTGCAGCAGCAGCCGATGCAGCCTCCTCAAGGCTGACCGCTTTGGACGATGGGGAGAGACGCGATGAACGATGAAGCAGACGAACGTAAAATGACCTATGCCTCTCCACCCTGCTTCATGCACGAGCTGGCCGACGGAGCCGGTCCATCCCATAAGGAGGTTTGGCCGGAGGTTCGCCGCTGGCGCAGGGCCACACGCGAGCGCCTGATCACTGAGCGCCTAGCCATCCCCGCCGCCGAGCGCGCGCGCCTTGCGGGCGTCATTGCGCAAAAGCTCGACGCTCTGATCGGAGATCCTTCAGGCCGCGTCCTTGGCCTCTACTGGCCGTTTCGGGGCGAACCGGACCTGCGCCCATGGCTCGCCACCCTCCATGAGCGCGGCGCCACGCCAGCCTTGCCGGTCGTCATACGGAAAGCCGCACCCCTCCTCTTCCGCCCCTATCGCCCGGGAGACAGGCTTGAACGCGGGGTCTGGAACATTCCCATTCCGGCAGTCGACAAGACGGTCAGTCCCGACATCATCATTTCCCCGCTGGTGGGGTTCGATGCTTCCAGCTACCGACTGGGCTATGGTGGCGGGTTTTATGATCGAACCATCGCCGTCTTGCCGAAACGGCCGCTTCTCATCGGCATCGGCTACGCCCTAGCCGAAGTGCCGACGATCTACCCGCAGCCCCACGACATTCCAATGGACCACATTGTTGTTGCCAGCTGATTGCCCCCGCCGTCAGGCCATCTGCGGTTTCAACCCCATACCGGTCCTGTCCACCACCTCGCGCAACGCGAAAGCGGAATTGATCTTGATCACATGGGGCATACCGGTCAGCCACTCTTTGTGAATCCGTTCGTAATCCTGCAGGTCACGCGCCGCAATCCGCAGGATATAATCATACTCACCCGACATGAGATGGCAGGACACCACATTCGGACAGCGCTGCACTGCCGCCTCAAACTCGCTGAGCGTGCGTTCAAACTGTCCCGAAAGCGAGATATGAACAATGACGGTGACGCCATGGCCAAGGGCTGCATTTGAAAGCCGGGCATGGTATCCCTTGATGACGCCGCTCTTTTCCAGATTGTCGAGGCGGCGCGAACAGGCTGACTGCGACAGGCCCACCTGTTCCGCAAGCGCGGAATTGGATATTCGCCCATCCTTCTGCAGAACTTCCAAAATGGCGATATCAATCCTATCAAGAGCCATTCTTCGAAATTCCTCCCAAGTTCTCGCGATTTTACGCAAGAAATAACGAAAAACCAGCCGCAGCGCAAACAACTTCGCAAAGACGTTCGGCCGTTTTTGTGGTCTCATCCATTGAGCCAGAAAAATCGCTGCTAAGCCCGGAGGAAACGCCCATGCGCGTCGGCTGCCCGAAAGAGATCAAGAATCACGAATACCGTGTCGGCCTGACGCCCGGTTCGGTACGCGAATATGTGGCGCACGGGCACGAGGTGCTGGTGGAAACCGGTGCGGGTGCGGGCATCGGTGCCGATGACAATGCCTATCGTGCGGCCGGCGCCATCATTGCCCGGTCGGCGGAGGAGGTCTTCGCCAAGTCGGACATGATCGTCAAGGTCAAGGAGCCGCAGCCCGCCGAATGGGTGCAACTGCGCGAAGACCAGATCCTCTACACCTATCTTCACCTCGCGCCTGACCCGGATCAGACCCGAGGTCTTGTCGATGCCGGCGTCACTGCGATTGCCTACGAAACCGTGACCGACACGCGCGGCGGCCTCCCCCTGCTTGCTCCCATGTCGGAAGTGGCGGGCCGTCTTGCGATACAGGCTGGTGCCACCGCCCTTCAAAAGGCCAATGGCGGACGGGGCGTGCTGCTTGGTGGCGTTCCGGGCGTTCTTCCCGGCAAGGTCGCCATCATCGGCGGCGGCGTGGTGGGTCTCAATGCGGCCAAGATGGCCGTTGGCCTAGGTGCCGATGTGACGATCATCGATCGTTCCATTCCCCGCCTGCGCGAGCTGGACGACATCTTCAATGGCCGCGTCCACACGCGCTACTCCACCGTTGAGGCGTTGGAAGAAGAATGCTTCTCTTCCGATGTCATTGTCGGCGCCGTGCTCATTCCTGGCGCTGCAGCGCCCAAGCTGGTCACCCGCGAGATGCTTTCGGGCATGAAGAAGGGCGCCGTGCTGGTCGATGTCGCGATCGATCAGGGCGGTTGCTTCGAAACCTCGCATGCCACCACCCATTCTGACCCCACCTATGAGGTCGACGGCATCATTCACTATTGCGTGGCAAACATGCCGGGCGCCGTGCCCGTTACCTCGGCACACGCCTTGAACAACGCCACACTGCACTACGGTCTGCAGCTTGCCGACAAGGGCCTTAAGGCACTCGTCGACGATCAGAACCTGCGCAATGGCCTGAACGTCCACAAGGGCCGCATCACAAACCAGGCCGTTGCCGAAGCGTTGGGCTACGAAATGGCCGAGCCAAAATCCGCGCTCGCCGCCTGAAAATAAACACTCTGCCTCCAACGTTGCCCGCCGGAAACGGCGGGCTTTTTTGTTCGTTGCTCGAGGTAAAGGCGGTCAGGCCCGGTCTATGCGCACCTGATAGCAGTTGTATTGCGCAGAACGCATGTGAAGATAGGCAATATCTTCACGCTGCAGGAGTTCGTGTGCCCGCGTACAAATATCCTGTTTCGGCGTCACTGCCCCCGTGCCATAGACAATACGATCGTCATGACCGTAACCGCGCACAAGCCACTCCGTGCGGGCGCGAAACAGTTCGGGCATGACATCGCTGTCCGGTGCCCGCTCGCATTCGTCCGCACACAGGAAAATCGGCCCCGTCTCGGCATAGGGCTGGGTCTGCGGAAATGGCCGGTACGCCAGGATAAGATAGGGTTTGCCCTCAGGTACCGAACGAAGGCAATGGCGGCATGGAACACCACTGCCGTCCGATAATCTTCGTTCGGGCTTCATCCCGTAAGCATCGGGTGCGCCATTGCGAAAGGCGTTCGCTTCATCGCTCGTCATGGCCACAAATCTGATCAGTCCCATAACTGGTCTCCTTCAAAAGTGAGGGGACCAGTTTGCCTGCCGGATTATCCGCTTCCACCCGAATTCAGCCAAACCCGCCTAACAGGGCGCCCTTGTCAGCGTCCTCTTGTCAGCGTCCTCTTGTCAGCGCAGGAAGTCGTCGATGCGGCGCAGGGTCACGCGGCGGTTGCGCCAGTTCTCATTGGGTGTGGGCACCAAAAGAAATTCCTCGCCATACCCAACTGTCTCCAGCATACGCGCGGGCACACCGAACTCGCGCACCAATACGCGCCGCAGTGAAGCAGCACGGCGCTCGGAAAGTTGCTGGTTGTAGCCGAAAGACCCGACCGCATCCGTGTGCCCTTCCAGAAGCACAATGGTTCCCGGCCGCCGGCGACGCAACTGATGCAGGGCATTGGCGATCTCTTCCACCTTGCGAAACTGGGAGTAAGGGATCTCAGCCGAATCAAAGCCGAAATTGATCGCCTGAATATCGATGGAAGGCGCACGACGGCGCAGGTCGGGCCGGCGTTTCAGTTCGCGCACAGTCACACGGTCCTGCGGGCGTACGCGCCTCGTTGGAGCTGCCTCCAGGCTCCGCTGAATGCGAGATGCCGAAGGCATGGTGGATTGTGCCATGGCCGCACTCGGCAAAAAGGCCGCTGCAATGACGGTCCCAAGCATCTGACGGCGATTCAACATGGAAAGCTCCTTTCAGGAAACAGGTTCGTCCGTTCTGGCGATCTTTGTGCAAGACGTCTGAATTCAGGATGAACGTGCTGTTGCCTGTCTTTCAACCTTCCTTCCCGGTCACAACTTGTGTGTCTTCACGGCCACCCCACTCACTCCAGGATCCGTCATAAAGCTGATTGTCCGTGTGCCCCAGCGTTTCCAGCGCCAGCGTGATCACCGCCGCAGTCACCCCGGAACCACAGGATGTCACCACAGGTCGATTTAGATCGATGCCCGCCTGTTCAAACAGCGCCCGCAAATCCGGCGGCGCAAGAAGCCTGCCGTCGCGCGCAAGAGCCGAAGCCGGCACATTGCGTGCTCCTGGCATGTGGCCCGAACGCATGCCAGGACGCGGCTCCGGATCTTCACCTGTAAAGCGTCTCGCGGGACGCGCATCGGCGATCTGCGCTGATCCGTCTTCAACAGCCTTCCGTACAGCATCGATGTCGGCGACACGCGTTTCATCCAGCGCAGCGTTGAAAACGGAGGGAGCGATCTTGGTTGGCTCGTTGGTCAGCACACGCCCCTCGGCCCGCCAGCCGTCCAGGCCGCCATCGAGAACCCGCACATCTTGCGCGCCCATGACCCGGAACATCCACCACACACGCGGCGCAGAAAACAGGCCCGGCCCGTCATAGACCACGATGGTGTCGGTTTTGGAGATCCCCATGGCGCTCACATGCCGCTGAAAAGTTGCGGCATCTGGCAGCGTATGCGGCAAATCAGAACCGGCATCCACAACCGCGTCCTGATCGAAAAACACCGCCCCTGGGATGTGGGCTGCCTCGTACTCCGCCTTCGCATCTCTCCCTTGCGCCGGGAGATACCAGGAGGCATCGACAATGGAGAGACCGGGTTGATCCAGTCGGTTCTCCAGCCATTCGGACGAAACGGTAAATCGGCTTGTTTCACTCATGGGATCCTCGCGATATCAGTTTGCTGGCGGAGGGCCAAAACGAATGCGGAAGCGGCGGTTCTCCCGCCCCTTTTTCTCGATCTTCCCGATATGGATTTCCCCGACTTCGGCCGTGTTCGCAACATGCGTGCCGCCGCATGGCTGGCTGTCGACGCTCGCCTCATCGCCGATACAGACAAGCCTGATGCGCCCAGCCCCCCGCGGCGGTCGCACATTCTTCGATTTCACAAGACCGGGATTGGCATCAAGCTCCTCCTCACTGATCCAGCGGGTGAAGACAGGATGTCCCCCGTTCACCAGCTCCATCAGCCTGGCGCTGACATCCTCCTTGGTGACGCTTGCATCGGGGAGGTCAAAGTCTACCCGTGAATCGGCCTCATTCACCGAAGCCCCGGTGATCGGAAAAGGACAGATCACACTCAGAAGGTGACAGGCCGTGTGCATACGCATCAGCTTGAAGCGGCGATCCCAGTCGATCGTTAGCTGCAAAGTCTCGCCCATCTCGGGTAAAACCTGCTCCGCAGCGGGCACATGGATGATCTCATCCTTGGTCTCCCCCGTCACCGTGGCAGCGATCTGGATAATCGAGCCATCCTCGCGGACAAAGCGTCCGGTGTCGCCCGGCTGCCCGCCAGACGTTGCGTAAAACATCGTGCGGTCCAGAACGATTCCGCCGCGATCATTGATCCCGATGACGCGCGCCGCGCCTTCGCGCATATAGGCATCATCTCGAAAAAGCGCTTCCGTCTGCGCCATCAGGCAACCTCCTCGAACGGAACGTCGATCTCCGGAGATTGATCCATCCAGCCGGGTACAGGCAGCCCCTTTTCGCGCAGGAATGATGGATTGAAGAGCTTGGACTGATAGCGCGTTCCGTAGTCACAGAGGATCGTCACAATGCGATGCCCCGGCCCCAGTTCCCGCGCAAGCCGAATGGCGCCGGCGATATTGATCCCGGTCGAGCCGCCAAGACACAGCCCCTCCTCCTGCACCAGATCAAAGACGATCGGCAGCGCCTCGTCGTCGGGGATCTGGAAAGAGAAATCGGGCGCAAAGCCATCCAGATTGGCCGTGATACGCCCTTGCCCTATACCTTCGGTGATCGACGTGCCCTCGGATTTCAGTTCACCCGCAGTGTAATAGCTGAAAAGGGCCGCCCCCATCGGATCGGCCAGTGCCACCTTCACATCTCTGCTTTTGCCGCGCAGGCCCTCTGCCACTCCAGCCAGGGTTCCCCCTGTGCCGACAGCCGAAACGAAACCGTCGATCTTTCCTCCCGTCTGCTCCCAGATTTCCGCAGCGGTTGTGCGCACATGGCCTTCCCTATTGGCGACATTGTCGAACTGATTGGCCCAGATGGCACCGCTCTGCTCCGATTTTGCGAGCTGTTCGGCAAGGCGGCCGGAAACCTTCACGTAATTGTTCGGGTTCTTGTAGGGGACAGCCGGAACCTCGATCAGCTCGGCTCCCAGCACCCGCAAGGCATCTTTCTTTTCCTGGCTCTGGGTCTCGGGAATCACAATCACGGTGCGATAACCCAGCGCCTTGGCCACCACTGTCAGGCCGATGCCGGTGTTGCCCGCAGTGCCTTCCACAATGACGCCGCCTGGCTTCAAAAGCCCCCGTTTTTCTGCATCGCGGATGATAAAAAGCCCGGCCCGGTCCTTGACCGATTGGCCCGGGTTCATGAACTCGGCCTTGCCGAAAATCTCGCATCCCGTTTCTTCCGAGGCCCGCTTGAGGCGGATCAGTGGGGTATTGCCAATGGCGTCCACAACCGAGTTTTTCATGGCATCCTCTTTCGATTTTTGCGGAGGTTAGAAAGCCCATAGCGGCGTTGCAAGGTGCGATTTTGCGCCACAGCGCAAAAGCACGCAAAGCTGTCGCTTATTGTATGCCTGCAGAAACGATTTCGGTGTGTACTGTCCACAAGGCGCTTTTCAACATGCGCCACGCCCGATAAACCTGCCCCAAAATTGGAGGGGATTGGGATGGCGCTTTACCGGGCCAATCCAAAGGATGGAGTAGCATGGATCACCGGCGCCAGCACTGGCATCGGACGGGCGCTTGCGGTGCGTCTTGCCGGCCAGGGATACACTGTCGCCGCCACTGCCCGCGCCGAAGATGGTCTTTCCTCCATCACCCGTGAAGCAGAAGATCTCGAAGGGCGAATATTCGTTTTCCCCTGCGACGTGATGAACGAAGCGGGGATGGAGCGCACCGTTGCGCAAATCGAAAAAAATCTCGGACCTATCACGCTGGCAGTCTTCAATGCAGGAACATATCTCCCGGTGCGGGGTGACCGGCTTGAAACCACCAACTTTGTTCGCAGCTACCAGATCAATGTTTTTGGCACACTGAACGGCTTGATTCCGGTGTCCGACCGGATGCGTGACCGCGGCTTCGGCCACATCGCGGTCATGGGCTCTGTCACCTCTTTCTTCGGGATGCCGTCCGCTGCCGCTTATGGGTCGACAAAAGCCGCGCTCAATAATCTCGTCGAAGGTTTGCGCTACGATTTCGAGAAGCTCAACATCCGGACTCAAATCATCAATCCGGGCTTTGTTGCCACGCCGCTCACCAGGAAGACAAATTTCTCGATGCCGGCACTTTTGACCGCGTCGGAGGCTGCCCGCCGCATCGATAGAGGCCTTCACAAGGGCGGGTACGAAATCACCTTCCCAAAGCGGCTGGTCTGGCCGCTTAAATTTCTGCGGCTCTTCCCATCGTCCTTGATCTTTTTTGTCATGTACCGTCTGACGGGCTGGAACAAACGTTCCCTGGGACCACGTAAGAAACCGGAAAAACGCGCATCCGCCAAAACCTGATCTCAGCCGCCATGCCTCCGCTCGATCTCGGGCGGAGCATCTTTGCAGGCCAGGTATATCGCCAGTGAAAGCGCAATCAGCGCCGCATAGAAAACGAACAGGGTCTGGTACGCTGCTACCGGATCGCCAGGCACGGTGGATACTGACACAACGCCACCGGTAAGAAACTGCATCACCCCGGCTCCGCCCACTGAAAAGAAGTTCAGAAGTGTCACGCCGCGCCCCGTCAGATGGGCTGGAACAAACGCTCGGCCATGCGCCATCAACAGGCCATAGCTCGCGCCACACAGGCCGATGACCACAAAGATGGTCGTGGTTGTGACAATAGACGTGACCGGGCTGATAGCCAGGAACAGGATCGCCAGGAGCCCGATGAGGTTGCCGCCCACGGCCACCCATTTCCGTGTGCGAAAAAAAACGTCCAGCGGGCCGTAGACAAAACTGCCGGCCGACATCGCCAACGCCATGAAAAGCGTGGCCTTCCCGATCATCAGCGCATCCGCGCTATAGACCTCGGAAAGATAGGGCCCGGCCCAAAGCCCGCGAATGCCTGCGGCGGGCGCATAGTTCAAGGCAGTCAAAGGAAGGATTGGCCAGAGCACGCGAAGGCTGAGGAGCTCGCGATATCCCTTGAAACCCGAACCGGTTTCCTTTCCAGTTTCCCCTGCCGGGGCAGGATCCCGAACAAGCAGATGAATGGCGATGCCGGTGAGAATCGTGAAAAAAGCCAGCCCGCCCATCACGCTTCGCCAGCCAAAAGCTTCTGCCGCCGCAGCCATCGGCGCAGATCCCACAACATTACCGAGCGTGCCGAAGGCGACCAGCCAGGAAATGAGGATGGTAAGGCGTCCCGCCGAAAAGGATTTTGCGAAGATGAACACGGAGGCCATCAAGACGGCAGAGCACCCTGCCCCGTTGAGTGCCATGGCAAGAATGATTGTGCCAGGCGTCGGCGCCAGTGCAAACATCAGCGCGCCACCCCCGCCACAAACCGTCAGCAAAAAAGCTGCCGTGCGGCGCGGGCCATAGCGGTCGAGCGACACGCCCACCACGAACTGCATCAGGGCAAAAACAACAAACCACGCACCCGACGCCATCGACAACTCAGCCTTGGTGGCACCGAGTTCGGACGTCAACGCCGGGGTCAGGACAGCCAGAAACGACCGGTAGAATTGCGACAGGACATAGCCAATCGCCAAAATCGCAAGACCGATCATCGCTTCGCCATTCCCTCCCGTTCTGGCCACAAGCCCAGACAGACTTGGCCTAACCGAACAGGCCGCCGGCGACAATTGGGCCAGACCGGCCTATCGGCCGATCAGCCCTGATCGTGAATATGGCTCAAAAGGCTAAGCGGCGCGCATGCCAGGCCGCCTGTTGCGATTTCTGCGGCGTCGGCGTACGGGTTTGTCGCCTTCGTTTTGCCCTTGTTCTGCGCGGTGCTGCGGTTTCGCAGCGGACCGCTGCGGTCTGCGATTTTCGCCACCTTTCGAAGGTTTCGCCGCAGCGCGACGCTCACCGGCATTGTTGGCAGGAGGCTGACGGACCGGATCAGGCTCCGATGTGTAATCCGCCTTCAATGGCAGTCGCATCCGGATAATTTTTTCCACGGCCTTAAGCTTGTCAGCCTCGGCGGGGTCGCACAGCGTCACTGCCTCGCCGGAAGCGCCATTGCGGCCAGTACGCCCGATGCGATGCACATAGCTTTCGGGCTGGTCGGGCAGGTCGAAATTCACCACATGGCTGATTCCGGGAACGTCAATGCCACGCGCCGCGATATCGGTCGCCACGAGAATACGCACCGATCCGTCCCGAAAGCCGTTCAGCGCGCGCTGGCGGGCATTCTGGGATTTGTTTCCGTGAATAACGGCAGCCTCGAACCCATCACGCTCCAGATCGCGTGTTACGCGGTCGGCACCGTGCTTGGTGCGCGCAAAGACGATCACGGAACGCATGGCCTCATCTGCCAGCATGTCGGAGAGAATCTTGCGCTTCTGCTTGGTCCGCGCCATCACCAAATGCTGAGTGATCTCACCTGCCGTGGTCGACTGCTTTGCAATCTCGACCCGCAAGGGATCGTTGAGCAGGCTTTTTGCAAGCCCCTCGACTTCCTTGGGCATGGTTGCGGAGAACAATGCGGTCTGGCGCGCCGGGTGTGTTGCACGCGCGATGCGCCGCACATCATTGATGAAGCCCATATCCAGCATGCGATCGGCCTCGTCGAGCACAAGCCACCGCGTTTCGGCAAGCGAGAGTTCGCCGGACCGCACAATATCGGTCAGTCTGCCCGGCGTCGCCACCAGAATGTCGACGCCCTGAGCAAGCCGCTTCACCTGGCTGTTGCGGGAGACACCACCAAGCACCAGCGCTGTGGCCAGATGCGCGTGGCGCGAAAGTTCGCGCACCACATCGTCGATCTGCACGGCCAGTTCCCGCGTCGGGCACAGGATCAGCGCCCTGGCGGTCTTGCGAACCCGTTTGGAGCCAAGCGCGATGATCTGCGAGAGAATGGGCAGTGAGAAAGCCGCCGTCTTGCCGGAACCGGTCTGTGCGATTCCAAGAACGTCGCGCTTAGCAAGCACTGCGGGAATGGCCTTCTCCTGGATCGGCTTGGGGGTCACAAACCCCGCATCTTCAGCCGCCTTCAACAGTGAGCCCGTAATTCCCAGTTCCGCGAAACCAATCTGTTTCGCATTGTTGTCATTGGTCAATTTGCAATCTTTCCCATGCTGACGCCGTCAGGCGTCGCAATTGATACGTGGCAGGGCGCAACCTGCCGAATAAATGTTTGAATGAACGACGAGACGACGGGTATGCCCCGTGCGGCTGCGCTGTCGCGCCGGCAGTGCCGGCTTAAGCTCCCGCCCGCGGGCGGTGGCATCAGACGCAACCAGTCATTTTAGAAAGCCGGCAGCGCCAGCCCATGCGTCTTGGCGTCATATGGGCTATTCGAGGACAAAGTGCAATCGCTAATTTGTGCTTTGCAACCAGACGGCCCCTCACGGAACGGCGTCCGAACGGCAGGGAGCGTTCCCCCTTTGCCCTCAGCCTCAGATGATCAATCCGGCGATCGTGTCGTTGTTCGTAATATCCTGATAGGCCCAGCCTGCAGCGTCGAACCGTTGGGTCAGCACATCGAAGTTTGCGTGGTTCCGTGTCTCTATGCCGATCAGAACCGAACCGAAATTGCGCGCCGATTTCTTGAGATATTCAAACCGCGTGATGTCGTCTTCCGGCCCCAGAAGATCGAGGAAATCGCGCAATGCGCCAGGTCGCTGCGGGAAGCGGAAAATGAAGTACTTTTTAAGCCCCTCAAAGCGAAGCGCTCGTTCCTTTACATCCGGCAGACGCTCGAAGTCGAAATTTCCGCCCGACACCACTGCAATCACGGTTCGCCCTGCAAGGTCCTGCGGCGCGAAATCCTTTAGCGTATCGATCGCCAGCGCTCCCGCCGGTTCCAGAACCACCCCCTCGATGTTCAGCATTTCGATCATCGTCGCGCATAGCCGGTTCTCCGGCACCAGATGCACAGCCTCGGCATCAAACGCCTTGAGATGCGAAAACGGAGCCGCGCCAATCTCGGCGACAGCAGCCCCGTCGACAAAATTGTCTACCCTTTCGAGCCGCACAGGCCGGTCCTGCACCAGCGCCTGCTGCAGGCTGGCGGCACCCTCCGGTTCGGCAAAAGCAAAGGCTCCCGCCTCCCCGCACGCGGTAAGATAACGCGTCACGCCAGAGGCCAGCCCGCCACCGCCGACGGGCAGAATCACCAGGCTGTCGTCCATCTGCGCCCCATCGAACGACTGGATCTGCTCGGCGATCTCTCGTCCGACTGTCGCCTGCCCCTCGATGATGTCCGGGTGATCGAATGGCGGCACCATTGCCCCGCCACTTTCCTCTGCGAATGAAAGCGCGGCACGGTAACAATCATCAAAAAAATCGCCAATCAGCCGGATTTCAACGAAATCTCCGCCGAAAATACGCGTTTTGTCGATTTTCTGCTGAGGCGTCGTAACCGGCATGAAAACGACGCCCTTGCAGCCGAAATGGCGGCATACATAAGCAAATCCCTGTGCATGATTGCCCGCCGAAGCACAAACGAAGGTTCGCTCCTGCCCTCCGCGTGCCATCGCCTTGCGGAAGAAATTGAAGGCGCCGCGTATCTTGTAGGAACGAACCGGTGTCAGATCCTCACGCTTCAGGAAAACCCGGGCGCCGGTTTTCTTGGACAGGTAATCGTTCTCCTGAAGCGGCGTCTCGGCAAAAAGCGAGCGCAGCGCCTCCGCCGCCTCCGCGACCGCATTGACGAACTCGTCCTTTCTCGCTGCTGCACTCATGCTCTCTTGCCTATCCCGTGCTTGTGTCCTACGGGCTATTGCATATCGGGGCGCGGGACGCCACTCTCGCGCCAGGGAGGGGGACCGCTTCCCGAACAACAGACGCTTTGATGAGCAGCCTGAGGTTCAGTCCTTGCAGTATCTCGCCATACGCGCC
Source organism: Nitratireductor sp. B36 (assembly GCF_020833685.1). Taxonomy (GTDB): domain Bacteria; phylum Pseudomonadota; class Alphaproteobacteria; order Rhizobiales; family Rhizobiaceae; genus Nitratireductor. The sequence continues at coordinate 831,893 of NZ_JACKZY010000002.1, read as the reverse complement.
GCACTCCACATCGCGGCGGTCTTTGCCATATACCTTTCGGCCGCCATGCTCATCCCGGCCGCCGTAGACCTTTACTATGGCAATGACGATTGGCAGGTGTTTGCCTTTTCCGCACTCTTCACCGGCGGGCTTGCCATTGGCGTGTCGCTTGCCACCCAAGGGCGCGCGCCTGCCATTTCCTCCCGTTTCGGCTTTCTCGTTGTCAACCTCTTGTGGATGACGGCCTGCATCGCCGGAGCCGTGCCGATGCTGGCCTCTTCGGTGGAATTCAGTGTGGCGGATGCATTTTTCGAATCCGTTTCAGGCGTCACCGCAACTGGCGCCACGGTTATCGTAGGTCTCGACAGTATGCCTCCCGGGCTGCTTATCTGGCGCTCCATACTACAATGGATCGGCGGCCTCGGTGTGATTGCGCTGGGGCTTTTCGTCCTTCCGTTCCTCAATGTGGGCGGCGTGTCGTATTTCCGGATCGAATCCTCCGATATCGAAGACCGGCCTTTCGACCGTTTCTCGACATTCGGGCTGGGCCTCATCAGCATCTACTCGCTGCTCACACTCGCCTGCGCCATTGCCTATGCGGCTGCGGGCATGCGGGCGTTTGATGCAGTAAATCACGCACTGACAACCATCGCGACGGCAGGCTTCTCCACCCACGATGCGTCCATGGGTTATTACGCCGACAATCCGGCGGTCCTTTGGATCAGCACCCTCTTCATGTTCATTTCGGCACTGCCCTTCTCAATCCTGATCCTCTTTGCCGTTCGCGGCAGACTTGATGCGCTGCGCGATCCTCAGATCCGCGTCTTCGCCGGTTATGTGATCGTGTTCGTCCTAGCCGTTGCCATCTATCTGCGTCTTGTCCACGACCACACGTTTTTCGATGCCCTCACCCATTCGGCCTTCAATTTCGTGTCGATTATCACCACCACAGGCTATGCCAGCGACGACTATTCCCAATGGGGAGCTTTTGCCGTGGCCGCTGCCTTCGTCGCCATGTTCCTCGGCGGCTGTTCCGGGTCGACCACCGGTGGAATCAAGGCCTATCGGTTCCTGATCCTGTTCAAGCTTCTGGCAAATGGCCTGCGCCGCTTCGTCTATCCAAACACGATCGTCACAGTGCGCTACGGCGACCGACCGGTGGATGACGATCTGCAACGCGCAGTCGTGCTGTTCATGTCGGCATTTCTTGTTATCTGGGCGGTCATCATCCTGCTGCTTGCCGCCACCGGGCTCGATTTCGTCACCGCCATTTCCGCCGCGCTGACCGGCCTCACCAATGTCGGCCCCGGTCTTGGACAGGTCGTTGGCCCCGCGGGCAGCTTTGCGCCGGTTCCCGATCTTGCCAAATGGATAATCGCCTTTGCCATGCTGATGGGACGGCTTGAAATATTGGCGGTTTTGGTCATCTTCACGCCGGTTTTCTGGGAAAGATAGGCTTCCAAGTGAAACCTCTTTCCTCCTAATGAGACCTGGGATCCGATATTTTTGATCCACAAAGCACGAGCAGGATTTTCGTCGCATGCCGTTCCGCAAATTCCCGAACCTGTTCGTCCTTCTGCTGCTCTTCCTGATCACGGGCTGTGCAAACCCGCACGCTTCCCGTCTGATAGCCGAAACGATTGCACCTGCACGCGCTGATCAGATTGCCGGAAATCATGGCATTTTCATCGCCACCAATCGAATGCCAACCGACAAGCCTGGCGAAATATTTGCCGGCGGGCGGGCACCCGAGCCAGCCTTTGCAAAGGTCGAGATCACCGTTCCCGCCGTGCATGAAACCGGAAAGATGGAGCTCGCTCCAAATCCCCGTATTGCCGACCCTGCCCGCTATTTTGCGGCTCACCGCGCAATACTCTTTCCCGGGGGAAGCGATTTCGAAAAAGCACTTAGAGACGACATCGCCGCCCACAATGGGCGCGCACTCGTCTTTATCCATGGATACAATACCGGCTTCGACGACGCGGTCTATCGCGCCGCGCAGATCTTTCACGATTCAGAATATGCCGGCACGCCGATTCTGTTTTCCTGGCCGTCTGCCGGCCGCACTATCGACTATGTCTATGACAGCAACAGTGCCACTTCAGCGCGCGACGCGCTTGAAGAGACCCTGCGCACGCTCGCCCGCGCCGGTGCTCGACGCATCGATGTTGTGGCCCATTCAATGGGCAGTTGGGTGACCATGGAGGCCTTGCGTCAGCTTGCCCTTTCAGGAGATCGCGATCTCGGGGGAAGGCTCGCCGACGTCATCCTCGCCTCTCCGGACATCGATATCGATGTGTTCAAGGGCCAGATGCGGCGCTACGGCGTGCCACAGCGGCCCTTTGCAGTCCTGACTTCCCAGAATGACAGAGCACTCACCCTCTCCGGCTTCATCGCCGGCAATCAGCCTCGGCTCGGTGATTATCGCAACGCAGAAGACCTGACGGCGCTGGGTGTGACGGTGATCGATGTCACAAATGTCTCGTCCGGAGACTGGCTAAACCACACCAAATTTGCCGAGAATCCGGTCCTCGTTCGCCTGCTCGGCGAGCGCTTGTCCAGCGAGGGAGAGCTGAACGAGGAGGATGAAGACGTGGTTATAGGCCAGATGGAGAGACTCGTGCGCGGCCTCGGACAGACGTTCGGCTCGGCCGCCGATATCGTCATCACCACGCCGCTCAACGTTATAGAGCTCGCGACCGGCCAAGGACGACGCCGGTGATCTGGTTTATCATAGAAACAAGTCGACCTTTCGGAAATTCGATACGTCGATGATACCTGCGTCGGAGATCCGAAGTTCCGGAATCACCACCAGGGCCAGAAGCGAATGCTGCATATAGGCATTGTTGAGCGTGCAGCCCATCTCTCGCATGGCTGCAGTCAGCTTCGCCGCCTTCCGCGCCACCACTTCCGCGCGCTCGTCCGACATCAGCCCGGCAATCGGCATCTCGACCAGCGCGAGCTCGCGCCCCTTCGAGAAAAGCACCACGCCGCCGCCGACTTCGCCCAGCCGGTTGGCGGCTTTCGCCATGTCCTCCTTGTTGGTCCCCACCACGATCATGTGATGTGAATCATGTGCAACCGTCGAGGCCATCGCACAGTCTTGCATATAGCCGAAGCCCGAAACAAAACCGTTCGTCACCTGCCCTGTGCCGCGATGCCGTTCCACCAGAGCAATCTGGCAGACATCATTGCGCCGATCCATGGCGACAACGCCGTCCTCGACATTGAGTTCTGCTTCGAGTGCCCGCGTTGGCGCCTGGTTCTCGATTACACCGATCACCCGCGCCCGCACATGCTTCGCGCCTTCCGGCGCCGCGATGTCGAAATCCTCTGCTGCAATCTCCTTGCCAAGCCGCACCGTGCTCTTCGCCTTCTCGGGGTAATCATAAACGGGAATATCTGCCTCGAGCCGACCACCCCGTGCGAGCCTCACACCCCGCGCGAACACCTCGTCAATGGCAAGTTCGGCCAGGTCCGACACGATGAGAAAATCGGCTCGCCGTCCCGGTGCGATGGAACCAAGCTCGCGTTCGAGATGAAAATGCTCGGCCGTGTTGATCGTCGCCATCTGGATCGCCGTAACCGGTTTCAGCCCCTGGGCGATCGCATGCCGCACCACTCGGTCCATATGCCCGTCATCGACCAGCGTTCCAGAGTGGCTGTCATCTGTGCACAGAATGAAATTGCGCGGGTCGAGCCCCTGTTCTGTCACCGCCTTGATCTGGCTTGCCACATCATACCAGGCTGAGCCCAACCGCAGCATGGCCTTCATGCCCTGCCTTACGCGTGCAATTGCATCCTCGGCGCGCGTGCCCTCATGGTCGTCCTCCGGCCCGCCGGCCACATAACCGTGAAACGGCAGACCAAGGTCCGGCGAGGCATAATGCCCGCCAACCGTCTTCCCAGCCTTCACAGTCGCAGCAATTGCCCCAATCATCGTCGCGTTGTTTGCAGCTACACCGGGGAAATTCATCACTTCGCCAAGCCCGATGATGTTTGGCCAGTTCATGGCTTCCGCCACATCCTCGGCCGTGATTTCGGCGCCGGCATTCTCCAGGCCCGGAGCGGAAGGCACACAGGATGGCATCTGCACGAAAACATTGATCGGCTGCGCCATGGCCTCGTCATGCATCAGCCGCACGCCGTCGAGGCCAAGAACATTGGCGATCTCATGGGGATCAACAAACATGGAGGTCGTCCCATGCGGTACCACGGCGCGGCAGAACTCCGTCACTGTCACCATGCCGCTCTCCACGTGCATATGCGCATCGCACAGTCCCGGCACGAGGTAGCGCCCAGTGGCGTCGACCACCTTGGTTGTCTCGCCTATGGCGTGGCTCGCATCAGGCCCGCAATAAGCAAAGCGCCCTGCCACAATGGCGATATCTGTCGCGGGAATCACTTCGCCCGAATGGACATTCACCCAGCGCCCGTTGCGCACTACCAGGTCAGCCGGGCGGCGCCCCATGGCCACATCCACCAGAAGCGGTGCAACCGTATGCCACGGTTTGAGTTCAGTGGACGGTAGGGGCTTGGTGTTGGGCATGGTATCCTCCTGATAGAGGACACACTTTGTCAAACCTGCGCGTTTCTCGCCAGCCTGTTTGGCAGCCGCCTCTCAGCGCGCGATGGTGTCCCACGCTGCAATGGCGCTATCGACGACCCGCTCGAGTTCGGCCGCTGTGGCCCCGTCTCGGGCGCGGATCGAAAGTCCGTGCATAACGGTTGCGTAAAATGCGGCTACGCTGCGGGGATTGGCGCTCTCCGGCACATCCCCGTCTGCAATCCCGCGTTCCACACGTCGACGGAAATCGTCCTCGCTGCCACGTCGGTTTTCAGCCAGGAACCGGCAAACCGGATTGTTCTCCGGCGCTCCTGCAAGGGCTGAAATGACGACCATGCAACCTCTCGGATTCTCTGGATTCGTGTAGCTGCGCGCATTGACGCGCAACGCCGTCTCGATGGCCGTCCGTGCTGTCCTCCCGTTTTGCAAGGCCTCACTGACTGGAGCCCCCTCTTCACGCTCATAGAGCTCTATTGCTTCACGAAAGAGAGCCTCCTTGCAGCCGAATGCCGCATAAAGGCTCGGCTTGTTGATGCCCATTGCTTCAGCCAGTTCACTCACCGAAGCACCTTCATATCCGCATGACCAGAACACCCGCATCGCCTGATGCAAGGCTTTGTTCCTGTCGAAAGCTCTAGGCCTGCCGCGTCCAGCCATTCTGAAAACCTTTTGTACCAAGCCGTAAATAATTTCCTTGACCCGATTTCTCAAGTCTGACTATTTTTATAACGATCGGTACATAAATAGGAGCTCACCATGACCCGAACGGAAAAGCACCAGGATTTGATTGGCAAGGCAGCGCTCGTAACAGGGGGTAGCCGCGGGATTGGAGCAGCCATCGCCCGGCGTCTTGCAGCGCGTGGCGCCGACGTTGCAATCACCTATGCTGCAAGCGCGACAAAGGCCGAAGACGTTGCGGCTGAGATAAATGCTGCCGGTCGTCGCGGCCTTGCCATCCAGGCCGACAGCGCCGACCACCATGCAATCACCACTGCGGTCAATACCGCTGCCGAAACCTTTGGCCGTCTCGATATTCTTGTGAACAACGCCGGTATTTTTCCTTATGGTCCACCGGAAGAGGTGACGATCGAAGAGCTCGACCGCACGATTGGCATCCACGTGAAAGGCGTTTTCGTCGCATCCCAGGCTGCACTTTCACATATGGGTGAAGGGGGGCGCATCATTTCGATAGGCTCCTGTTTCGCCCAGCGCGTTCCCCATGGCGGTGTTACGCTTTATTCCATGAGCAAGTCCGCTCTCATCGGCTTCACCAAAGGGCTGGCCCGCGATGTCGGCGCACGCGGCATTACGGTCAATGTGGTCGATCCCGGGTCAACGGATACCGACATGAATCCGGCTGATGGACCGGGAGCGGACGGGCAGCGCGCATTGAATGCGGTTGGTCGATACGGCGCGCCGGACGACATAGCTGCCATGGTCGCTCATCTCGCAAGCCCTCAGGGGCACTACATCACAGGCGCATCACTGGCCGTGGATGGCGGCAGCAACGCTTAAAAAGGTCTTTGCTGCCCACAAGTGCGCAAAAAAGCACGGTGCGGCGCTGCCGCACCTCACCCGCCTCCCCGGTCTGCAGCGCTGGGCGAAACCTGTTATGAGAGAATAATCACCCGATTCTCCCGACAGGCCTGCCGTGACCGCTGACCCGACGCACATCCTCAAGACCGTCTACGGATATGAGGCCTTTCGGGGTCGCCAGGCGGAAATCGTCAATCATGTGATCGCGGGCAACAACGCGTTCGTCCTGATGCCAACAGGTGGCGGCAAATCCCTTTGCTATCAAATTCCCGCACTTTGCCGCCCAGGCCTTGGCCTGATAGTTTCGCCCCTCATCGCGCTCATGGCCGATCAGGTCGCGGCATTGAAACAGGCAGGCGTACGGGCCGCTGCACTGAATTCCAATTTACCACTCGAAGCCCGACAGGCCATCTGGAAGGCGATAGGAAAAGGCGCTCTCGACCTTCTCTATGTTTCGCCCGAAACTCTCTTGAGACCGGCTGTCGTAGACCGGTTGAAGCAGGTTCCCCTGTCGCTCATTGCAATCGATGAAGCCCACTGCCTCTCCCAATGGGGTCACGATTTCCGCCCCCATTATCGCCAACTCGATGCGCTGGTGCAGGAATTCCCCGACACACCGCGCATGGCCTTGACGGCAACCGCTGACGCCCCCACCCGCGCGGAGATCATTGCACATCTGGGTATCGCCGAACGCGACAGTTTCATCGCTGGTTTCGACCGGCCCAATATACATTATGCCATTGAAGAAAAGGACAATCCGCGTCGGCAGCTCCAGCGGTTCCTTGAAAAGCACAGGGACGAGAGCGGCATCGTCTACTGCCTTTCCAAACGCAAAACCGACGAGACTGCCGCTTGGCTTCAGTCGGAAGGCTGGAACGCACTCGCCTATCATGCGGGTATGGACTGTGAGATGCGCGAAGCCAATCAGACACGCTTCCAGCGCGAAGAAGCCGTTGTCATGGTCGCCACGATCGCCTTCGGCATGGGCATCGACAAGCCCGATGTGCGTTTCGTTGCCCATCTCGATTTGCCTGGCAGCATTGAAGCCTATTATCAGGAGACGGGCCGTGCCGGCCGCGATGGCCTGCCATCGGAAGCCCTGATGCTTTACGGTTTCGACGACATTGCTCTGCGCCGTCGTTTCATCGAGGAGTCCGAAGCTCCCGATCCACGCAAACGAATGGAAATGCAGAAGCTCGACACTCTGCTAGGGCTTGCGGAAACGGCTCAATGCCGCCGTCAGGTTCTGCTGAACTATTTCGGTGACCACTGCGAGCCCTGCGGCAATTGCGATACCTGCGCCAACCCGCCGGAGCGTTTCGACGGCTCCATCGCTGTGCAAAAGGCGCTCTCCTGCATCTACCGCACAGGCGAACGCTTCGGTCAGGCCTACATCGTATCCGTGCTGCTCGGTGCGGAAGATGAGCGCATAGCCCGCTTCGGTCATGATCAGATCTCCACCTACGGCATCGGCAAGGAACACGATCAGCGCACCTGGCGCTCCATCCTTCGCCAGATGGTCGCTCATGGTTTCGTCGATGTGGATTTCAGCGGCCATGGCGGACTTTCCATTTCAGAACGAGGCGCGCAATTCCTGCGGGATAAACCAAAGCTGATGCTGCGTGTTCCTCGGCCCGCAGCTAAGGGCAGAAGCCGCCGTGCTTCAGGAAGCGATGCTGCCAGCGCGCTCGCTCCCGCCGATGCCGAATTGTTCAAAGCCTTGCGCGAAAAGCGCATTGAGATCGCCCGAGCACAAAACCTGCCGCCTTATGTGATCTTCCACGACCGCACCCTGATCGAAATGGCTGCCGTTCGTCCGACCTCCCGAAAGGCAATGGCGGGGATTTCCGGCATTGGTGATGCCAAGCTCGAGCGCTACGGCGAAGCCTTTCTGGATGTGATCGTCAGTCATGGTTGAACCGAAGACTGCGAATGGAAATGCAAGGCGCAAAAAAATCCAGCCGTAGAGTAATTGTAAGCCGAGTTAGGTCTCGTTAATCTTTGTAAATTAACGGTATCTAAGATTCGGCAAGCAAAGGGCAGCTTGGTAGAACTGCAATAGATCATCACCACGCACTCAAAAACGGCACTTCTAGAGTCCTGATATTCCGAAGGAGCGCCGACCAGAACAAAAAGCTGCGTCGTGATGCCAGTGGTTTGAGGGGGCACATGCACTATCGCACGTTCAATGGTCGATTAACCGCAATCTTGTTGTCGGGCAGCGCATTGGGAGGTTTCTTGGCTTGGCCGGTTTCCAACGCCCAGGCCGCCTGTACTCTCGTCCCAACAGCCGGCAACGACGTGTTCGTCTGTGACAGCGGAACGCACACGGGCGATGTTCTGGACCTTTCCGGCGACAACACGCTGACACTGCCTGCTGGCGGCACCGGCGTCATTAATGGCAATGTCACTTTTGGTCCTGACGTCGATACGGTCGAAGTCCATTCAGGTGAGATCAACGGGCAGTTGCAGCAAGGCGACGGCATCGATGATTTCAGGATGACTGGCGGCCAAATCGACAGCCTGAACCAGGGCGGACATTTCGATACGTTCTTCATGTCGGGAGGTCACATCGTCAACTACTTTGACGATGGCGACGAAGCGGTCATGACCGGTGGGCGCATCGGTCGTGTCGATATGAAACTCGCCAATAACATTTTCGATATGTCTGGCGGCACGATTGACGGCAATCTGGTGGCCGGGTTCGGGCACGACACGATCATCCTGTCCGGAGGCTCCATCGGTGGCAACATCAGCGTCAGCGGAGGCACGGACCGCGTCACAATCACTGGCGGTTCTGTAGGCGGGGATGTCCGGTTGAGCGTGGGATCCGATACGCTTCTTTGGGATGGCGGCGGAAGCATCGGTGGAAATGTGGATATGGGCGGCGACGACGATACCGCCACGCTTCGCAACCTGAACGAAACCAATCTCGCCGGAATGAGCGGGTTTTTCGGCGGCCTTGGCACAGACGATCTGACCCTAGAAGGCGTGGTAACTGGCAGCCCCGATCGTTTCCAGACACTTGAAACCATCAATGTAAACGCAGCATCCGCGCTGACCTTCGCGGGCGGTGAAACACTCACGCTCGGCGACAGTGGGACGGGCACCGGCACCGTGAACATCGATGCAACCAGCACTCTGTTCGGCGGCTCTGCAAATGGCGGCATCAATGCGTTCGGCGCCGGCCAGCGCGCAATTGTGCGCAATGCCGGCACCATCGATCTGACCAATGGTGGGAACAGTGCCTCTGATACTTTCACGATCACAGGCGATTACGTCGGAGATGGTGGAAACCTCTCTTTGAACACGGTGCTGGGAGACGACGCCTCGCCTTCAGACAAGCTTGTGATTGCTGAGGGGACCGCTACCGGTTCCACCGGTATTTCAATCGTGAACGCAGGCGGCAGTGGTGGCGCCACGGTTCAGGATGGGATCATGGTTGTGGAAGCAACCGGAAGCGGCACGACTGCAGCCGGAGCTTTCTCCCTCAACGACCGCGTCGCGGTCGGAGCCTTCGAATATCAGCTTTATAGAGGCGGTGTTTCCGCCGGGACGCAGGAGAACTGGTATCTGCGTTCGACTGTCGTCAACCCATCGACCCCCTCGCCCTCTGTGCCGGAGCCTGCTCCGGGGCCGGTCACACCGCCGCCCACCCCAGGCGCGTCCCTGGTGACCGGCGAAACGGTACCGCTTTACCGTCCGGAGGTTGCAACCTATTCCGCCGTTCCTCCCGTTCTTCAGCATTTGGCCGCATCCACGCTTGGCACGTTTCATGAAAGGCGTGGAGCACAACCTTTTCTCCAGAATGGTGACGCGGTTTTGCCCGCGAGCTGGAGCAGGCTCTTCGGCCAATCGGTCGAGAGCAAATGGGAGGGCACCGTTGCCCAGGGTTTTGACGGGAACTTGTTTGGCTTCCAGATCGGCCAGGACCTGATTGGTCGCGAAAGCGACGATGGGCACATTGATCGTGCGGGTATTTTCATCAGTCACGCCCGCATGAACGGTGACATTACAGGCCAGGCCATTGGCTGGAATGATCTGGCAGTTGGCGAACTCGATGTCCATGGCACCAGCGTGGGCGGCTACTGGACGCATGTTGCGCCCAATGGGTGGTATGTGGATGGCGTTTTGCTCGGCACCTGGTTTGGTGGAGAGACACGCTCCGACGCCGGCGAAGCCATTGATGTGGATGGTTCCGGTATCGCGGCCTCTGTAGAGGCAGGCTACCCCATTGTCGTGCACGATCGCTGGAGCCTGGAACCGCAGGCCCAGTTGATCTGGCAACACCTTTCCCTCGACGACCAGAACGACCGTTTTTCGACGGTCACATTCGATACAGACAACGTCTTAACCGGGCGGCTGGGAATGCGTCTGGAAGGAGATTTTCAGGCCGAGGGTGGTCGCAGCCTAAAACCCTATCTCAAGGCCAATCTCTGGCACACATTCTCGTCAGATCACATCCTGCGTTTCGGCGGGGATCCGGTTGCAACCGAGCTCGAAGGCACCTCACTGGAGTTGGGTGCAGGGCTTGTCGCGAACCTCACCAAGCAGGTCGGGCTTTTTGCAACTGCCGATTACACCACAAACATCGGTGGCGAGAAGAAGCAAATATTCGAGGGGAATCTCGGCCTGAGCATCACTTGGTAAAACAGCGCTTGCGGTTTCGCCAAAACCCACCGTCAGCTGGATTGTTGGTGCGGACGGCGGGGGTCGAACCCGCAAGCCCGAAGGCGGCAAATTTTAAGTCTGCTGCGTCTACCAGTTTCGCCACGTCCGCACACGTCAACGACTAGCGGTAGAAACCCTGCTGATCAAGCGGGATACGCATGTTCTTCAAAGAATACGCTTGTTCATAAACACAAAGGGAGGGACCACGCATGGCGCCCCTCCCCGCAGTGAGCCAAACCTTCTCTCAGGCTGCCAGCTTCGCAGTAATCTCGGCCAGCCGTTTGCCTTGAAACTTCGCGCCTTCGAGCTCTTGATCGGAAGGCATTCGAGAGCCGTCACCATTCGTGGTGGTGGTCATGCCGTAGGGCGCGCCACCGCGAACCGTGTCGTTGCCCATCTGGTCCTGATAGGCATAAGAGAGCGGCACAATCAGCATCCCGTGATGCTGAAGAGCGAGCTGCGTGGAAGCCAGCGCCATCTCGGCGCCACCATGCTGCGTCGCGGTGGAAGACATGACAGTCGCAGGCTTGTCGATCAGTTTGCCTTCGGCCCAAAGGGGGCCGGTCTGATCCAGGAAGTTCTTGATCTGCGAAGCCATCATGCCATAGCGCGTCGAAATGCCGAATATGAAACCGTCATAATCAGCAAGCTCCAGAGGTTCAGCGAACGGTGCTTCCTGATCGAGCTTGTAGTGCGCCTTCTTTGCCACCTCTTCCGGCACCAGCTCGGGCACGCGCTTGATGGTCACGTCGGCACCGGCCTCCCGCGCACCGTCGGCCGCGGCCTGGGCCATGGCTTCCATATGCCCCCAGCTCGAATAGTAAAGAACCAGAATTTTGGTCATTGTCTGCTCCGCTTTGCTGCAAATTCGGTTTCGGTCGCCAACCACGACCCTGCGATGCCAACGGATGTAACCCTTGTCTGGTTCACTAAAAACCGCACCAAAGCCGACACACTGTTCACCGTTTCAAACCCATTGCCCTGGCTTGGGCACAGGTCTATCTCTTCTTTCGACAACAGGGATCCTGGAGAATGAACGAGCTTGTAACGGCGGCAATGGTGGTCATCGGTGACGAAATCCTGTCAGGGCGAACCAAAGACAGGAACATCGGCCACCTGGCGGATATGCTGACAGCAGTCGGCATAGATCTGAAGGAGGTCCGGATCGTCTCGGATGACGAGGCGGCCATCGTCGAAGCGGTGAATGCGCTGCGCGCCCGGAATACCTATGTGTTCACCACCGGCGGCATTGGTCCGACTCATGACGATATCACTGCAGATTCCATCGCACGTGCTTTCGACCGGCCGTGCGGTTATGACGAAAAGGCTTATCGTCTTCTTGAAGATCACTACGCCCGTCGCGGAATAGAGTTTTCTCAGGCTCGCAAGCGCATGGCACGCATGCCTGACGGCGCAGAGCACATCGACAACCCGATTTCGGTCGCGCCCGGTTTCCGCGTTGAAAATGTTTATGTGATGGCGGGCGTTCCGGCCATTTTTCAGGCCATGCTCGACAATGTGATACCCACATTGAAGACAGGCGCAAAGCTCATCTCCGAGACTGTGCCCTCCCCGTTGCCCGAGGGCGCAATCGGTGGCCCGTTGGGTGAAATCCAGGCCGCGCATCCTGAAACCATCATCGGCTCCTATCCAAAATATCAGGACGGCACCTTCTGGACAGAAATCGTCGTTCGTTCTCGCTCAACAGCAGCACTCACAGCCGCCGTGGATGCAATCCGCGGCATGCTCGCGTCCATTCCGGACAGGCAGGTGGTAAAAGGTTGATCTGGCGCAAAACTTTCTGCCCGGGAAAGCGTTAAGAATAGAGAAGGCACTTCATCGCAGCTCCAAGGAGGCTGACATGAGCTACAAGACCATTCTCGCGATTCTTCAAAGCGAAGCCGACGCCCCCCGCGTTCTCGATCTCGCCCTGCCTCTGGCGGCCCGTCACCGCAGCCACGTGATCGGGCTGCACGCGGAGGCATTGCCGATGGTCATGGCCTCACCCATGGGAGGCCCTGTGGTCGACCTGAGTGTGGATATGCATGAGGAGGCCGGCCGCCGCCACGCTGTAATCCGCAATCTTTTCAACGAGCGTGCGCGCAAAGAAGGCGTCGGCAATGAATGGCGCGGTTTCGACAGTGTCTCAGGCGATTCCGCCATTTCAGGCATTGAGAGCGCCCGCAGCGCTGACCTTGTCATTGCCCAGCAGACCGATCCGGATGCCGCGGGGGCCATGGAAGCCAATGTCGAGGCTCTTCTTTTTGAAAGTGGGCGCCCGATCCTTCTCGTGCCCTATATCCACAAGGCGCGCGAAGCCGAGTTCAAGAAAATTCTGCTCGCCTGGAATGGAAGCCGGCAGGCCGCAAGAGCAGCTTTCGACGCATTGCCCTTCATGAAGGAAGCGGACAGTGTCGAGGTGTTCTGCATCGATCCGCAGGACACACCTCGTCGCGACGCCTCCATGGCCGGCACGGCAATAGCCACCGCTTTGGCCCGTCACGAGATCGAAGTAACCGTCAAGGTAGAGCAGTCCGGTGGTGTTTCTCACGGAGAAATTCTTGACAACCGCGTCTCCGATACCGGCGCCGACCTTCTTGTCATGGGAGCATTCGGTCGCTCGAGATTGCGGGAGTTCGTTTTCGGGGGTGCCACCCGCACCATCCTGCAAAGCATGACGGTGCCAACTTTCATGGCTCATTGAGCGCCGCCCGGTTGGCGCGCCCACTGCAGACTGGCGGGAAATCCATCTTCGACGGGTGTCGGGCTTGCGTTCGACATCCCTTTCCGGCTAATTCACCGCGCATTCCGATCTGCCGTCCTGATGTGCCCATGGAGTGCGATGCCGATGTCTCTTCCCGAAAAAGCCTTCCCCGTCTCGTGGGACCAGTTTCACCGTGACGCGCGCGCGCTTGCCTGGCGGCTTGCTGGCGCAAATGGGGGCTGGAAGGCCATCGTATGCATCACGCGCGGTGGTTTGGTGCCCGCTGCCGTCATTTCGCGGGAGCTGGGCATTCGCCTGATCGAGACGGTTTGTGTCGCTTCCTATCACGATTACACCGAGCAAGGTGATCTTCAGGTTCTGAAGGAGATCAATCCGGAGCTTTTGAAGGAAGACGGCGAAAACGTCCTGATTGTTGACGATCTGACTGACACGGGAAAAACGGCGGCCATCGTCCGCGCCATGATGCCCAAGGCGCATTTCGCAACAGTGTACGCCAAACCAAAGGGTCGCCCCCTTGTTGACACTTTCGTCACCGAGGTCTCTCAGGACACCTGGATCTACTTCCCCTGGGATATGGGGTTCTCCTACCAGAAACCGATCGCGGAAGATCAGCGCGGCTGAACGGCGCGAAGGAAAGGCCGCATGTCGCACGGAGCAAAGAAGCACGATACCGTGGATGGCCTGACCTCCGGTGAAGCGTTTGCAGCTGCGGAGCGGAACGCTGTCTATCGGGCCATAGCAACCCGTCGTGACGTCCGTGGCGAATTTCTTCCCGACCCGATCTGCGAAGAAGCGCTCTCTCGCATGCTCACGGCCGCCCACCAGGCACCGTCGGTCGGTCTCTCCCAGCCCTGGGACTTCATCCTGATACGCGACAAGGAAACACGCGCTCGCATAGCCCGGATCTTTGCCGATGCAAACGCGGAGGCTGCGATCCGTTTTCCCGCCGACCGGCAGGCTCAATACCGCTCTCTCAAATTACAGGGGATCCTGTCTGCTCCCCTTAACATCTGCGTCACAAGTGATCCCAAGCGCGGTGGTCCCGTCGTCCTCGGCGCCACGCACATGACTGACACGGACCTTTTCAGCACGGTGTGTGCCATACAAAACCTGTGGCTTGCCGCTCGTGCTGAAGGAATTGGCGTGGGTTGGGTCAGCATACTGCATGAAGACCGTGTCAAGGCAGTGCTCGACATCCCCGACCGGCTGCGACTTGTAGGATATCTATGTGTCGGGCACGTGAGTGGCTTTCACGAACGGCCCGAACTCGAAAAACGCGGCTGGCGGGAACGTGACGATCTCGCATTGCATCTCCATCAAGAAAGATGGACGGCGCCGAAGCCGGCAAGCGAGTGATGACTCCAGACGCGATCAAAGCGCCAAACCCTTGATTTTTGGCACCAATTCACTATGTCTGCCAGCAGGCTTTCTGCGTTCCACGATTCGAGCGCATAAGCGGTTCGGCGGTTGGATCCGCTCGGCGCGTAAATTAAGCGTAGAAACAGTCACTTGTAGAAAAGAAGCAATTCCTGGCACATCGTGTCCGGGCGAAGGAGAAGCGCGATTTTCACTCACGGCACACGTTTGCGGTTGACCGAGACGGTCCGGCGTCTGTTCGGCGGAAACCCCCGCCGTGTGCAGGCTGCAGCCCTGCCGTGGCGCGCGACCGCCGATGGCAATGGCATCGAGATTCTGCTTGTGACAAGCCGTGGTACTGGTCGTTGGGTTCTGCCCAAGGGGTGGCCGGAGGGTTCAGAAACCCTTGCCATGGCCGCGCAGCGTGAAGCCCGCGAAGAAGCAGGCGTGCGAGGCTGCGCCAGTGAAAATGAAATCGGGCGTTTTTATTATCACAAGCTCGATGGAACCGGTGTCGAATGGCCCTGCGAGGTCGCCGTCATTCCCCTCGAAGTCACGGAAGAGCGTTCCAAATGGCCGGAACGCAAGCAGCGAACCCGTCAATGGTTCACGCCGCAGGACGCAGCCACCGCTGTCCAGGAGCCGGACCTGGGTGAGCTTCTTGTTCAGTTCGCTCACAATCCACGGGAAATCGCGGCCTGAGCCCCCTTTTTTGCCGTCAACCCTTGCCGTGAGGAACATAGTTTCCTAACCGGAGGCGGACTTCTTCGCCGAACGCTCGACCCGCAGCGACACATTGGCAGAAACGGGAAAACGCATGAGCGAATCCGCCACCAACCCGCGCAAGCAGACCCTCGACAAGGACCTCGACAAGCTCGTCCACGTAGAGGAAGCCACGACAACCGTCGCACGCGGGCTGGTCGCGCCGGGGCTCGGCCTGCTTTTTCTGGCACTCACCGCCATTTTCGCTGCCACCTACACCTTCGGTGAACCACGCGCCGTCATCATCATTGCTGCGGCTGCCATCGGCGCATACATGGCGTTGAACATCGGCGCCAATGATGTTGCCAACAATGTTGGACCCGCTGTCGGTGCCAAGGCGATGACTCTCGGCGGCGCCTTGCTTATTGCAGCCGTGTTCGAAAGCGCCGGAGCGCTTATTGCCGGCGGCGATGTCGTTGACACAATTTCAAAAGGCATCATCGACCCGGCTGCGGTGGGAACACCCGAAGCATTTGTTCGGGCCATGATGGCCGCTCTCATCTCCTCGGCACTGTGGATCAATCTGGCAACTTGGATCGGCGCTCCGGTTTCGACCACGCATTCAGTTGTCGGCGGTGTCATGGGCGCGGGTATCGCTGCTGCAGGTTTTTCCTCTGTTGACTGGTCGACGATGATGCAGATCGCCGCGAGCTGGGTGGTCTCCCCCCTGGTCGGAGGCGTTATCGCTGCGCTGTTCCTCGCCTTCATCAAAACCGCCATCATTTATCAGGACGACAAGATTTCGGCGGCGCGGCGCTGGTTGCCGCTTTTGATCGCCATCATGGCGGGAGCTTTTGCCGCCTACCTTACGCTCAAAGGATTGAAAAAGGTCTTTCCGGTCAGCGGCACAGGCGCCGGGATCATCGGCCTCGCCTTTTTCGCAGTCACCTGGTTTCTGGCTCATCTGTTTGTGCATGCACAATCTGAGGGTCTGGAGAATCGCAACCAGTCTCTGCGTAGCCTCTTCAAGGTGCCCCTGGTCATCTCGGCCGCCCTCCTCTCATTTGCCCATGGCGCCAACGACGTTGCAAATGCAGTGGGCCCCCTTGCCGCCATCGTTTTCACGGTTCACGAAAGCGCGGTGAACACCACTGTCACCATCCCGCTCTGGGTGATGATCATCGGCGCCGCGGGCATTTCGATCGGCCTCGTCCTTTTCGGGCCCAAGCTCATTCGCATGGTCGGCGAGCAAATCACGAAACTCAATCCGATGCGCGCGTTCTGCGTCGCGCTGTCCGCCGCTATAACCGTCATCATCGCTTCGGGCCTAGGCCTGCCGATCAGTTCCACACACACAGCCGTCGGCGCGATTTTCGGCGTTGGTTTTTTCCGTGAGTGGTACACGGCGCATTCCAAACGCCGCCGTGCCTATCTCGAACGCAAGGGC
The DNA here is from genome assembly GCF_020833685.1 of Nitratireductor sp. B36. GTDB lineage: Bacteria > Pseudomonadota > Alphaproteobacteria > Rhizobiales > Rhizobiaceae > Nitratireductor. The sequence continues at coordinate 814,910 of NZ_JACKZY010000002.1, read as the reverse complement.
GTTCGGCTCAAGACGGACAATGGAACCAGCGATGATGACGATCTGGAAATCGAGTTGCAGAAGACATCGCGCGAGGAGATTGCACGACGCAAACTTGTGCGCCGCGCTCATGTGCGCACGATCGTCGCAGCATGGGTGACCACGGTGCCGGCTGCCGCATTGCTTTCTGCCGGCATCTTTCTGGTGCTGGACTTCATCGCCTAACATCAGCATTTTTCTCAAGCGGGCATGCCCGGAAGGCTCGCCCCGTCCAATTTCCGTGCACGGCTTCGCAAGACGCCGGGAACGATGGGTTTCTCAAACCGCAACAGCGACTGAGTGACTTCCCCATTATTCACACATGTGACACACAACATCTTGCGGTCATAAATGATCCAAACTCGACTCCTTGACGTCCGGGTACGAGTCGCTTTTTATGGGTTTTGCGCCTGCGTTCGTAAGGTGCGATTGGTCGGCGAAAACCCGGTCGATTTTCCAATTTTGTATTGAGTTTCCGAGACCTGCCCGAACAGCTTTCTGGGCAGAACGGTGTCGTTTGCGCCGCGGAAAATCGCAAGCGAGGGTGTAAGTTTCGATCTGGTATAAAGAAGCTGTTAACACTATATTTAGTGCCTTCAGATATTCTGCGCACCAGATAATGTGAATGTTATGTGACGTTAGCGTAGCAACGGCGTCAGGTTGGGGGCGATTTCGCTCAGGGCGAGACAACGCTTCGAATGGGTCTTCTTCCCGATCCTTTGAGAAGCACCAACCTTCGGTCAAGGAGAGTCATTCGCTGCGGTGGATGGCAGTCGGCGGACACAGCGTCTGCACGGTGAAAATGTGATGAGGCATTCGCCGGTGCAGACACTATATTTGGATTAGGGGCGAAGAGGACAAAATGCGCATCGAACGCCGGTTCACAAAGCAAGGCCAGAGCCCATATGCGGAGATTTCTTTCCGCAAGGCCACGAGCGAAATCAAGAACCCGGATGGCTCCGTGGTCTTCCGGTTGGAGAATATCGACGTTCCGGCGCAGTTCTCCCAGGTCGCCAGCGACATTCTGGCTCAGAAATATTTCCGCAAGGCAGGCGTACCTGCGCGCCTGAAAAAGGTTGAGGAGAATGATGTCCCCTCCTTCCTGTGGCGCTCGGTGGCCGATGAGGAAGCCCTCAAGGACTTGCCGGAAGAGGAGCGCTATGGGTCCGAGACCAGCGCCGCGCAGGTGTTCAACCGTCTCGCCGGCACCTGGACCTATTGGGGCTGGAAGGGCGGCTATTTCGACAGCGAGAACGACGCCCAGACCTTCATGGACGAGCTGTGCTACATGCTCGCCACCCAGCGCGTTGCGCCCAACTCCCCGCAATGGTTCAACACCGGTCTGCACTGGGCCTACGGCATCGATGGTCCCGGCCAGGGCCACTATTATGTCGATCCCTTCACCGGCAAGCTGACGAAGTCCAAATCCTCTTACGAGCATCCGCAGCCCCATGCCTGCTTCATCCAGTCCGTGGGTGACGACCTGGTCAATGAGGGCGGCATCATGGACCTGTGGGTCCGCGAGGCGCGTCTGTTCAAATATGGCTCGGGCACCGGCTCGAATTTCTCGCATCTCAGAGGCGAAGGCGAAAAGCTCTCCGGCGGCGGCAAGTCGTCGGGCCTCATGTCCTTCCTCAAGATCGGCGACCGTGCCGCCGGGGCCATCAAGTCGGGCGGCACCACGCGCCGTGCCGCCAAGATGGTGGTGGTCGATGTCGATCACCCGGACATCGAATCCTACATCGACTGGAAGGTGAAGGAGGAGCAGAAGGTTGCCGCCCTCGTCACCGGCTCCAAGATCGCCAAAAAACATCTCGACGCCATCATGAAGGCCTGCATCAATTGCGAGGGTGCCAATGATGATTGCTTCGATCCGGCCAAGAACCCGGCGCTGAAGCGCGAGATCAAGGCCGCCAAGCGCAATGCCGTGCCGGAAAACTATATCCAGCGCGTCATCCAGTTCGCGCGACAGGGCTATACCGATCTCGATTTCAAGACCTATGACACAGATTGGGATTCGGAAGCCTATCTGACCGTCTCCGGCCAGAATTCCAACAACTCGGTCTCGCTCAAGGACGATTTCCTGCGCGCCGTCGAGGCGGATGGCGAGTGGAACCTGATCAACCGCATCGACGGCAAGGTCGCCAAGACCGTGAAGGCCCGCGATTTGTGGGAGAAGATCGGCTATGCCGCATGGGCGTCCGCCGATCCGGGCCTCCACTACAACACCACCATGAACGACTGGCACACCTCGCCGGCCGCGGGCCCGATCCGCGCCTCGAACCCGTGCTCGGAATACATGTTCCTGGACGACACGGCGTGCAACTTGGCCTCGATGAACCTTTTGCAGTACCGCAACAAGGACGGTTCCATCGACATCGCGGCCTATGAGCATACGGTGCGCCTGTGGACCATGGTGCTCGAAATCTCCGTGATGATGGCGCAGTTCCCGTCCAAGGAGATCGCGAAGCTTTCCTACGAGTACCGCACGCTTGGCCTCGGCTATGCCAATATTGGCGGCCTCCTTATGACCTCCGGCATTCCCTATGATTCGCCTGAAGGCCGCGCCATCTGCGGCGCGCTGACGGCGATCATGACCGGCGTTGCCTATGCGACGTCCGCCGAAATGGCTGGCGAACTCGGCCCCTTCGCCGATTATGAGCGCAATGCGGAAAACATGCTGCGTGTCATCCGCAACCACCGCCGCGCCGCCCATGGCGAAAGCGATGGCTATGAGAAGCTCGCCGTGAACCCGGTGCCGCTCGTTGCCGAGGACTGCCCCCATGCCGATCTGATCGAGCATGCACGCAAAGCCTGGGACCGCGCGCTGGAGCTGGGTGAAAAGCACGGCTACCGCAATGCGCAGGCCACCGTCATCGCGCCCACCGGCACGATCGGCCTCGTCATGGACTGCGACACGACCGGCATCGAGCCCGATTTCGCGCTGGTGAAGTTCAAGAAGCTGGCCGGTGGCGGCTACTTCAAGATCATCAACCGCGCCGTGCCGGAAGCCCTGCGCACGCTCGGCTATTCCGAAGCCCAGATCGCCGAGATCGAGGCTTATGCCGTCGGTCATGGCAATTTCGATCAGGCTCCGGCCATCAACCCGACGAGCCTCAAGGCCAAGGGTTTCGACGACGAGAAGATCGCCGCCGTCAACGCCGCGCTCAAATCGGCCTTCGATATCAAGTTCGCCTTCAACAAGTGGACGCTGGGTGAAGATTTCTGCCGCGAGAAGCTCGGTTTTACCGACGAACAGCTCGACGATTTCTCCTTCGACATGCTGGCCGCCCTCGGCTTCAACAAGAAGGAGATCGAGGCAGCCAACATCCACATCTGCGGTGCCATGACGCTGGAAGGCGCACCGCATCTGAAGGAAGAGCACCTGCCCGTCTTCGACTGCGCCAATCCGTGCGGCAAGATCGGCAAGCGCTATCTCTCGGTCGAGAGCCACATCCGCATGATGGCCGCTGCCCAGCCCTTCATCTCGGGCGCCATCTCCAAGACCATCAACATGCCCAACGAGGCGACGGTCGAGGACTGCAAGGAGGCCTATCTCCTTTCCTGGAAGCTGGCGCTCAAGGCCAACGCGCTCTACCGCGACGGCTCAAAACTCTCGCAGCCACTCAATGCCTCGCTCATCGCCGACGATGAAGAGGATGCCGACGATCTGGTCGAGGAGCTGGTCGCGGCACCGACCGCAGCCCAGGCCGCGACGATCTCGGAGAAGATCATCGAGCGCGTGGTCGAGAAAGTGGTGCGCGAGCGCGAAAAGCTGCCCAACCGCCGCAAGGGCTACACCCAGAAGGCGGTGATCGGCGGGCACAAGGTCTACCTGCGCACCGGCGAATTCGACGATGGCCGCCTCGGCGAGATCTTCATCGACATGCACAAGGAAGGCGCTGCCTTCCGCGCCATGATGAACAATTTCGCCATCGCCATCTCGCTCGGTCTGCAATATGGCGTGCCGCTCGACGAATATGTGGAGGCCTTCACCTTCACCAAGTTCGAGCCGGCCGGCATGGTCATGGGCAATGACGCGATCAAGAATGCCACGTCGATCCTCGACTATGTGTTCCGCGAGCTCGCCGTTTCCTACCTCGACCGGTCCGATCTTGCCCATGTGGACACGTCCGACTTCACCAACACCGCGCTTGGCCGCGGCATCAATGAAGGCAAGGCCCTGCCCTATTCCAAGGGCCTGACCCGCGGCGCACCGCTCAAGGTCGTCTCCGGCAAGTCCGGTGGCGAGCCCAAGGGCTCATCCGGCAGCACGGTGCGTGCTGTCTCATCCGGTGCAACGGTGCATGCGCTGAAACCGGCGGTCGCCGAACTGCACGAGGAAGCCACCGCCTTCCGTCGTGACTATGAGGAGCGTGCGAAGGAACTGGCCGAAGAGGTGGCGCAGGACAACGACATCAACGATGTCTTCACCGAAGCCGCCGCCACGGAAGCCGCCGACGCCAAGAAGGTCGAAACCCACCGCCGCCAGCAGGCCATCATGCAGGGTTACACGGGCAATATGTGCTCGGAGTGCCAGAACTTCACCATGGTGCGCAACGGCACCTGCGAAAAATGCGACACCTGCGGCGCAACGAGCGGATGTAGCTGAGGCGGATCAGCCCATACGTACGAGAAGGTAACTTTTGTTCTTCTGGAAGCAAACTAGTGTGTCTTGCGCGATTATCACTGTCTTTGCCTCTGTTTAGGTCAATCACCCGGGTGCTTCCGCGCCCGGGTGAAAACCGTTGTAGGGCAATGCCACGCCATCAAAACAAACTGCGGATGATAGGTCTTCTACCAACCGATGCCCTCCATGCTTAGGGTGATAATGGAACAAAGACTGTAGGGCCACCAGAAGACTTGCTTCGGTACACGCAGGTAATAAGCTAAGTTGGACTCGAACAGGTCTCCGCGACGCTGCTAAAATGCCTTCTTTCGCAGCAGATCAGCCTTTGAAGCAGAGAGCGTGGCGCAAACCTTGGGACCATCGTCCTCGTGCTCTCCTCGAAACTCAACCCAATCTGCGCTCCCCAACTTCCACGCTTCATACTGCTGGTCAGTTAGGTAATCCAAAAAATGAGACCCCCTGACAAGGGTGCTCATATCTCGGTGGGTTCCGACAAGAGCGTAGCCATACAAAGAACAGATCGTCTCCACCATACGGCTAAACCCATATGCGCGGACGGTCGCATCAGACAAAGAACCTGCCAGTTTCCTGGCTACGTGTTCAGCTTCAGAGCTGTACGGTCGTAGCCGCAGCTCGCCGACCCTTACCACGTCAGGCTTGAAATGCTCTTTGAACGCGTCCGAGAGCTGATCTGCACTGGAATGTGTTACGATACCCGACAAAATGAAGGATAGTACCGCCGCTACCTTTATCAGCCACCGCATCGTTCGCTCCCTCGCACTATAGGTGCGAGAACAACTACCACAAGCGCAGCCCAAGGGCGACTACATTGAGCTGGTTAAGCCCCCCTGGCTTCCTGCTCACGCTGGTATTCTTTCGCCTTCCCAGTATCCCTTCAGGCCACCTTCGTAAACGCCAGCGCCGGCACCGTGCGCTTCGGGTCGATCTCATAGGTCTCCGCGCTCACCACGCCATGCTCCACGAATGGATCGGCGGCAATGCGTGCATCGTGGGCTTCACGGCTCTCCCCATGGGCAATCACCGCTCCGCCGCCCAAATCCAGAGAGCCGACGCTCAGGAAAACGCCATCGGCAAATCCCTTGGCGATCCATTCATTGTGGCCAGCCATGAATTCCCCAGCGGCGCTTCGGTTCTCGGCAAACTTCAAAAGAGTAACGAACATGCAAATCGAGTCCCTATTGTGAGAGTGAAACAATCTGGCGATCGAGCCAGCCGGTGATGTCCGCCACTTCCCGGCGGATGAACGCTTCGTCCTTGAACACGGTGGCAAGCGACGCCACCCCCTGCGACCAGGCCAGCACATGCAACGCCCATTCCCGCGCCGCCTCCTCTGCGCCCAGCGCCCTGAACTGCTTTTCAAGCCAATGGGCAAAAAGGCCGAAGATATCCGCCGCCCGCTCCTGGTGCACGTGGTCGAGCTTGGCGAGTTCGGCGCATAAAGTGCCAACCGGGCATCCATAAGCCATGATCGGAGCACGGTTGGCGATCAGAAGTTCAATGAAGGCAACAATCCGCTCGCGCGGCTCAGGAGCCTCAGTTTCCCACCCGTCGAGCATTCCCCGGGTGCGGGCGATCCGCCGGTCGATGACGGCATCCAAAATCTCGTCCTTGGTCTTGAAATAATAATAGAAATTGCCCCGCGAAATACCGACCCCGGCGGCAATATCGGCAAATGACGTGGCCTCAAACCCGCCCCGGTAAAACAGGTCATCCGCGATCTCGACAATCTGATCACGAGTAGAAACAGCAGCCATGAAGACCTCGCATGATTGATTTCCCACAATTAGGACAATTGTCCAAATCAATCAAGTGGCCACCGGATTCAGTGCAGGAAGCGCGCCAATCCTTAAAATTTTCGGGGTGAATCAAACCCCATCTTCATCCCGCCCTGCTCCACTTCCGCCAGGGAGCGGACAATGGCGCGCACTTACGACCTTTCCTCCAGAAGAACCAGAAACAACAATCACTGGCGCTCGTCTTCAGGCCACAGAAGGAAGCGCAACACCCGGTCATGGCGCCCATTGCGGGTGCTCAAGGACGGTTTCGGCTTGATCACGCTCGCGCTTGTCGCCGGCTGGGCGGCAGCGCATTATTCCGTTGTTCCCACGGACAGGATCTCAGGCCTCTTTGGCGCCCCCCAATTGCAGAACCAGCCACATATCGCCCGGTATTTCCCGATCTGCGGAAGCGGCAAGCGCATGAACTGTATCGTGGATGGAGACACGCTCTATGTGAACGGCGATAAAATCAGGGTGACAGGGTTCAACACGCCCGAACTGTTCTCGCCCGAATGCGCATACGAAAAAAAGCTCGCTCGCCGCGCGCAACGCCGCTTTCAGCAGCTGGTCAATTCAGGTCCGTTCGAGCTGCGTCGCACGAGCATGCGCGATCGGGATGTTTATGGTCGCAAACTCAGAAGCCTCTACCGGGACGGAAAGCCCATCGGCGATCAACTCATCGCCGAAGGGCTCGCTCATCGCTGGCGCGGTTTCAAGGAAACCTGGTGCAGCTGAGGGAGTCCGCTTCTCCGGCAGGATCAGCCGGCCACCTTCCCCAGCCAGCGCCACCAGGCGCTTTCATCGCCGTGAAAGACATTGAGGTCGATCCTGCCGTTCACGCCTTGGCTCAGGCCAGAGCCTGAATACTGCCAGAACACCCAATCCCGACCCGGATAGACTTTCGAGGGGTGTTCCGCCACGGCACGCAGCCAGAACGGATGGTTGGGGAAAGCCCCCTTCAGATTGTCTTCATAAAAATCGGGCGCGGTGTAAATGATTGGCCGCTGTCCATAATGACGTTCCAACCGGTCCAGAAAAACCTGCATTTTTTCGATGACTTCCGCGCGCGATGGCTTCCACTTACAACTTGACTGGTGGTTCCATTCCACATCCAGGACCGGCGGCAGCGCGCCCTTCACCTTCGGAACATTGCGGATGAACCATTCAGCCTGATCGGAAGCCCTGCGACACCAGAAGAAAAAATGATAGGCACCACGTCGAATGCCGGCTTCAGCTGCTCCGTTCCAGTTTTTCTTGAACATCGGATCGATATGGTCGACCCCATCCGTCGCCTTGATATAGGCGAAGTTGGCGCCACGCTCTCGCAGCCTCTCCCAGTCGATATCACCCTGCCAGCGCGAAACATCAACACCGTGCACCGCATGATGTTTCGGTGTGATCTTCCCGAAATTGATCGGATGAGCATCACCAAACTGGCTGCGATACACTTTACCGCGCGCAGCGCTCTTGGGGCGCAGTGTCGGCTTTGGCGGTGTGATCATGGCCACCTGCTCAAGCGCAGGTGTCGAGACACGGTCAGGCTCGGCAATGGCCGTCATCCCCGCCTCGCTCACGTGACTGGCCTCGCTTTCAGCGATTGCGGCGCCCGGCAGTCCCACATCCGGCCTCACGATCGAGCTCGTCACCTCGCGTGAGGGCGGATCGATCTTGAGTGCGGTGTCAATGCTGGGTCCGCCAGTGCAGCCGGTCAGAGCAAGCGTTAAAAGGACAGGTCGAAGGAATGCAGGAACACGCATAGACGATCTGCAGGAGTTCGAGGAATTTGGAAGCCCGGTGCCCGTTCCACCGGTTGAAAGGGCAGTGTTATTGCAAACTTACCAATAAAGTTTGAATCGACCTGTTAACCACGTTGCAACGATGAAAGTTGTGCCACCCGTGTTTGCTTCCCAGTGAACAGGCCGCCCGCCCCCCTCCCAATCCGTGTCAGGAAAGCGCAATGAGCCCCTGAGAGCGGTGAACGGCGTTGGGCCGCCCCTCACGAGGCGCAGACTGTGGGAAAAATGCCTCACCGCATGGGCGGATTTCGACTGAAGAACGCTATTCGCGCGACATTCGGGCACAGGTCCGGTCTTTGCCACAATTTTTCGAGAACCGCATGCCAAGCGCCACTCAACGCTCCCACGCATCCGCGCCGGAGAGGCGAACCACACATGAAATTCCGAATCCCATACGTAAGGAGAGTGTCCTTGTTCCACATCAATGTTGTACGCGCAGCCCCCCGCGTTGCGCGGCTCGTCATGTTGCTGCTCCTGCCTGCATTCGCTGCCGCCTGCACCACCACAGGCCGCAGCACCATCCCCGCGGCAGACGTCCCCGGTCCCATGCTCTCCTACTATCAGGAGATGTACCGCGAGATCGATGACAACGGCATCGTCATTCCGGCAATCGACGTCACCAAGATGGATCGCAAATATCTGCGCCAGATGGTCGATTATCCGACCAACGAGCCGGTGGGTACCATTGTTGTTGATCCCGCAAACCGTTTTCTCTACCTGGTAATGGAGAACGGGAAGGCCATGCGATACGGCATCGGCGTCGCCAAGGCGGGGCTGGAATATGAAGGCGACGGCGTTATCGGACGGAAGGCCGAGTGGCCGAACTGGGCCCCCACTCTCGCGATGATAAATCGTGAACCGGAGCGCTACCGTCCCCTCGCCGCCGGCATGCAGGGCGGGATCGACAATCCACTCGGCGCGCGCGCGCTCTATCTGTACAAGGATGGCAAGGACACGCTCTACCGCATCCACGGCACGACGGAGCCCTGGTCAATCGGGCGGTCGGTGTCATCAGGCTGCATTCGCTTGCTGAACCACGACATCATCGATCTCTACAAGCGCGTCCCGCGTGGCTCCCGCATGGTCGTGCTTGGCGGCGGACAAGCTGGGCCTGACATGGTCTGACCCACAAGCATGAATACCCTTGCCGGTTCCCGACCGGCAAGGGACGTTCTCCCGCAACGCGTCTATTTGCGCATCAGGTCATCCGCTGTCCACGGCGCATTGACCTGGTCATCGTTCAGAAACGGCAACACGGTTTCGGCCAGCCTGGGCGAAACACCGATGTCGTAGTGCGTAAGATTCGGCAGGATCGCCAGGCGGTTTTGAGACATGTTCTCGCGCTGCCAGCCAGCATCTTTCAGCCCGCCACCGAGCAATTGGTAAAACGCCACAATATGCTCAGGCCGATACATATCCGAATCGCCAAACACCAGCATCACAGGCATGTCCAATGTCTTCACATCCTCGGCAAAATTATAGGGCTTGCGCATGAAGGCGCCCATGCGGTCGAGCAGGTCCGGGAAGAGAGAGGGATCCGGCGCCACCGCAGCATAGGACTGATACATGGGCGTATCCTTCATCATCTCGGCCATGCCGGCCCCCACCTGAGCCTGCATGGGAAGCATTTCAGGATAGAAGCCTTCCTGCGCAAAGCCCGCCGAGACAAGCGCGATGCGTCGCACCTTGTCCGGGTGTTGCACGGCCAGACGCAGGACAACACCGCCTCCCATGGAATAGCCCATGGCATCCACACGGTCATAACCCAGTTGTTCGAGAATAGACGCCATATCATCGCCCATCGCCTCCAGGCTGATCGGACGATCACCAAGCTCGCTGCGGCCATGCCCCTGCAGGTCGATGGCAATAACCTCCCGCTCTGCTGCAAGCATGGACAACACCGGCCCGAACATCTCGATCAGTCCGAGACCCCCATGCAACAGGAGCAGCGGCTCACCCTCCCCGTGGATCTGATAGTGATATTGAAGGCCGCCAGCTTCCACCTCCCCGCTCTTCAGCGGTTTGGATATCCCGGCTGCCGCCTGCGCAGGCGAAGCCGCGAATACTGTGAGGAAAAGAGCCGTACAAGCGGCAGCAAAGGCAGTTTTAAACATCGCGCTCTCCTGTCAAACCGGCCGTCGCTGCGACGCACCGTCATTGCGATGCTCGAAGGACGCAGAAGACCACACCGATCCGACAGGAAAACGAATTCTGTTGAAATTCTATCAAGAACGATGCCGCCACCGGCATCATCCTGCTGGCGCCTCAAGGGCTTGGATTGCCGATCCGCTGATGCAGATCATCGACAGCCGTCTGCATCTCCTCTGTCCAGCGCACCTCGAGAGCATTAAGCGCCTCTTCAAGATGCGCCATCGTGGTCGCCCCGATGATATTGGATGCCATAAAAGGCCGCGAATTCACAAAGGCATGTGCGAACGTGGCCGGCGTGAGACCGAATTCTCGCGCCATCATGTTGTAAGCCTTGGCAGCCTCCGGACCACCCGGCTTTTCGTACCTTTGAAGGCGGTCGAACAGAACCTTCCGCGACCCTTCCGGCATGGCGCCATCATCGTACTTTCCGGTCAGATAGCCCTGGGCCAGCGGCGAGTAGGCAAGCAAGCCGATCTCTTCACGCTGACAGGTCTCTGCAAGGTTCACTTCAAAAGTGCGGTTCATGAGGTTGTAGGCGTTCTGCAAGGAGACGACCCTTGGCCCAACACCTTTGTCGGCCTCGGCTATGAACCGCATGACACCCCAGGAACTCTCATTGGAAAGACCGAAATGCCGGATTTTTCCAGCTTTCACCAGATCATCGAACACCGCCAGCGTTTCCGCGATCGGTGTTTCATCAGCCAGCGGCTCCGACACCGACGTGACACGTGTCGGGTTGGAGCCAAACGGGTTTTCACGGTCTGGCCAGTGAATCTGGTAAAGGTCAATATAGTCCGTTTGGAGCCGGGCAAGCGACTTGTCGATGGCATCCATAATGTCGGCGCGCACCAGCTTCGATGGCCTGTTGCCCCGGAACCATTCATTGGCCGTGCGGCCGATCACCTTGGACGCTATGATGACCTGATCGCGATTGCCCCGCGCTTTCATCCAGGTGCCGACGATGCGTTCCGTCCGGCCCTGTGTCTCTGCTTTCGGGGGGATTGGATAAAGTTCGGCCATATCCAGAAAATTCACCCCGCGCTCCACGGCGCGGTCCATCTGTTCGTGGCCTTCTGCCTCGGTGTTCTGCTCACCATAAGTCATGGTGCCTAGGCAAATCTGAGAAACAAGGAGGTCGCTGCGTCCAAGACGGCGCTTTTCCATCAAAACTCTCCGGGTGCTGAAATCAGGCGCGGACGCGCCAATTGCCACATCATAGGCCGGTTACCGCGACACGCAAGCTTTGATCGACCGATGATCTGCCCACTTTTTATGCGCCATAAAATAGCACCAGAGAGCAGATACAACCAAAAACTACGGGACACCCGGTACAGATTGAAGACAAGCATGTTGTTGCAAAGACGCACCCTCCTCAGAAGCATTGCCCTCATGGCTGGCGCAATCATGGGCTCCGAAGCCCTCGCCCAAGACGCGGAGAACGATATGCTGACGATTTCCGGCGAACTTGCCTATCTCGTGCGCGTAGCGCTGCCGCTGGACAGTGTCGCAACCGTTGAGCTCCGTGATGCCCTGCCCCCCGCGGACGCGCCTCCCATTGCGGAAGCAAGGATCGCACTCAACGGAAAGCAAGTGCCCATTCCCTTCAGCCTCTCAGTGAAAAAGAGCCAGCTTCAGCCAGACAGAATATACCACCTCCATGGCGCCATTCATGTTGGTTCGCTGAAGCGTTGGTCGTTGGAGGCGGTCTTGATCGATCCCGAACAAGGCGAAATCGACCTACGAACAATGTTCCTTTTGCCTGCGAAAACTGAAACCCGCCTCACCCCCGTCACCATGGACGCAATCGTTGATACGGAGTGGGTTGTGGAAGACATCGATGGACGCGGCATAATCGACAGCTCACGTGTGTCCGTCATGTTCGCGACGGACGGCAGCGTCAGTGGCCACGCTTCATGCAACCGCTATTCGACAAGCTGGACCGAGGCGAATGGCAAACTGAAAGTGGGGCCGGCTGCCACCACCAGAATGGCCTGTGCCGAAGCCCTGATGGATCAGGAGCAAAAGTTCCTCTCCATCCTGGCTGACGTTAGACTTTACGCCACCACGCCCGAAGGCGCCCTTGTGCTTCAGACAGTCGATGGACGAAAGATTCACGCGTTTCCGGCCGGTTGATTTCACGCGAAGGCGTCCGGCATCGATTCCTTCCGCCGGGCGATAAAATCAAGCAGGCCCTCTTCAATGCCTGCATCGAGTGGCGGGGCCTGATACGCGTCGAGCCAGCTCCGGGCGAGCTGGTTGGCCCGTTGCGCCGCGGTTTTCTCACCCTCTCCCGCCCATTGCTCATAGGAATTGTTGTCGGCAACTGACGAGCGATAGAACGCCGTCTGGAAATTGGCCTGCGTATGGGCACAGCCCAGATAATGGCTTCCCGGCCCCACTTCGCGGATCGCGTCCATCGCCTGACCATTTTCCGAAACGTCGAGAGGTTCACACAGCCGCTGTTGCATGCCGAGCTGATCGACATCCATCATGAACTTCTCATAGGAAGAGACCAGGCCGCCCTCCAGCCATCCAGCTGCGTGAAGCACGAAATTGGTTCCAGCGAGAACGGTCGAGTTCAGCGTGTTGGCGCTTTCATAAGCCGCCTGGGCATCAGGTATCTTGGAGCCCGTGAGCGAACCACCGGTTCGGAAGGGAAGCCCAAGGCGTCGCGCAAGCTGCGCTGCCCCGTAGGAAACCAGAGAGGGTTCCGGCGTACCGAAGGTGGGCGCGCCCGATTGCATGGAAATCGAGGAAGCGAACGTGCCGAAAAGAACTGGCGCTCCGGGACGAACGAGTTGCGTGAACGCTGCACCGGCCAGAACTTCGGCCAGGACCTGCGTCAGTGTGCCGATGACCGTGACCGGACTCATGGCGCCGGCGAGAATGAATGGTGTGACGATGCAGGCCTGATTGGCCCGCGCATAGACCTTTGCCGCTCCCAGCATGGTTTCGTCAAAGACCATGGGCGAGTTGGCGTTGATCAGATTAATGACCACTGTGTTCTGATCGACAAAATCCTCGCCAAACAGAATTTTCGCCATGGCGACCGTGTCTTCGGCGCGATCCGGCGCCGTGACAGAGCCCATGAAGGGCTTGTCGGAATAGCGCATATGCGCAAACACCATGTCGAGATGGCGCTTGTTGACCGGCACATCCACAGGCTCGCACACGGTGCCGCCTGAATGATGGATCGATGGAGCCATATAGGCGAGTTTTACGAAATTACGGAAATCTTCAATGGTCGCATAGCGGCGCGTTCCATCGAGATCCCGCACAAAGGGTGGACCATAGACCGGCGCAAAGACCGTGGAGTTGCCACCGATCTCCACAGAACGCTCCCGATTGCGCGCGTGCTGCGTGAAGGTTGAAGGTGCCGTTTTGAGAAGTTGCCGGCACAATCCCTTGGGGAAATGCACCCTGTCACCTCTGACATCCGCTCCCGCGTCCTTCCAGAGAGAAAGCGCTTCCGGATCATCACGGAATTCAATCCCTATCTCCTCGAGAACCGTGTCGGCATTTGCCTCCACGAGTGAAAGCGCTTCCTCATCGAGCACCTCATAGGGTTTCAGCGACCGGCGGATATACGACAATTGCAGCCCCGGCCCGCCACTGCTTCGCGCCGCCCTGCGCGCCGCCGCGCCACCGCGCTCGCCACGTCCGGAGCGGCTCCGGCGCGGCAGATCCTGTGTTCCCTCGTCACCGGCCATCATCGTCATCGCGCAAACTCCACGCCAGGATCGTCATGAGACTCATGATGCGAGCCTAGCGTCTGCAGCGGCAACTTCCGTTCCGCGAGCGGCAGATGGTGTCGCAACTGGTGAGCAGAAGGGAACAGCGTAAAAATGGAAACGATCGATCTGCCATCGTTTCCCGCAGAGAGCTCATTGCCAATCACGCCTCACAGATGATGGCCGATGAATTTTCCGCAGATCTGCGCCTTCATTCCAACGCCCTTGCCTGCAAGAGGTGCGCTCTCGGTGCATATACGCACCCTTCGTTCACGTGCTCCGTTGAAATTCACCACAACCAGCACCGAGCGCGAGGCACCGGCCCCGAGCGAAAAATCCGGTGGCGATATGCGCGCTTCAATCGGCCTGAAATCCGCATCATAAGCGCGAATGCTCACATTGATGCGATGTTTGTAGGGGTTCCTCGGCTGCACCCGTACAGCGAAACTGTCCGCGAAACTGCGGATCTCTCCCCGCATGGGCGACATGGATTGCGACCAGGCCGGTGTAGTACCGGCGCAAGCCGCAATCATCACTGCCAGTATCAATCTGTACATGATTTCCCTATTCACAGGTCACTGTGACGAAGGCTTCATAATCGCCTTTCTGGAAGATGGCATTGCTCGCTACGGCACGGAGATCCACCGACAGAGTGCTGGCACCCACTTCAAGCGAAGTGATGGTCGAACCTGCAACTTTCGGAGTGGTCGTGGCCCCTGTCGAGCTATAGGTGGAGGTGAACGTCACACCGCCCGTGCCGCTCGGAGCAGATGAAAAGGCTTGCGGCGTATTCAGCGAGGTCTGAAACCCGGCACCTGTCGTGTAGATCGTAGCCACGCCAGCCCGCCCACCGGCGGCTGCGGAATCCAGAACTTCCAAACCATCCCGAACGAGCAAACCATCGGACTGAAGCTCGATGGTGCAGCTCTCCTCAAGAGAGGCTCTAAAAGGAATATCAAGCTGGGCTCCGAAAGAGGAAACGGTACTCAAAAGCAACAACGCACAAGAATAAATATACTTCATGACAAAACCCTAGGTTGAAAATCAAGGGCGCCATGTAGTGCCGAAACAAAGCTCCGTCAACAGGAATAAGAGCATGAAAAGAAACAATTATCCCAAAGAACAGGCGCTGTTAGCGCCTGCCCTTGTTGGACCAGGAAGCGTCGCTTGCCCAATCTCCCTCGGGATTAGACCGCATGCGCGGATCCAGCCCCTGCCGCATGAGCTCAACCTCCAGTTCCAGACGTTTCAGTTCCAGCTGATAAAGCTTGTCGCAGTCCAGCCGCCGCGGTTTTTGCCCCAGCGGCACCACCAGTCGCCCATAGGCGGAAATGCGGTGCGAACTGTTGTCTCCGATGACGCCTGAATCCAGATAAGCACCGGAATTCGCCATGGAGGCACGGCAGGTGGTCCCGTCCGCCGCCCTGATCTCGTCAAAGCCATTCGGCATCACAACCCCAGGCAGGGTCACACCGGTCTGATTTTGATTGATGACATACTGATCGCTATCCCCGTAAACAACGGATGCGCTCAGGAACAGAAGCACAAAGCCCCCCATCAATCGATACGATAAGCTATGAAACGTCCGCATACTTGAGCCTTAATGTTGGTGCCGCGGCCAGGAAACGGCACACTCTCGGTACAGATCCTGACACGCCTGACCTTCTGGTCGTTGAACCCTATCGAGACGAGCACAGAGCGGGATGATTTGCTGCCGACCATCGCTTCTGCGGGAGAAACCTGCGCAGCGATCGGCCGGAAGTCTTGATCGTAGACTTTCACCGCCATGCGAATTCTGTGCGGATAGGGGTTGTAAGGAAAAACCCGCACCGAAAACGTATCGTCAAAACTCGATATCTTGCCGCGCATCGGCGTCATCGACTGCGCAGCGCTCGCGCCGCAACCAGCCGCGACGACCGCGGCCAGCACGACACTCATCCACACACGTTTATTCACAGGTCAGCGTCACCTGGGCCGTGTAATTTCCAGCGGGAAAAACACCAGCCGACTTCGTTGCGGACAGATCGACATCGACATTGGTCAAGCCGAGCCCGAGCGGAGACGTGACAGAGCCCACCACATCGAGGAGCGATGTCACCCCTGACGCGCTGTAATGCGTGGCAAAGCTCACATCGTCATCTCCGCCAGCAGGCGCGAGAAAAAAGGTCGATGGCGCGGACGTCGATAGATTGAACCCCGCTCCCGTGGTGACAACGGTGGCCGTACCTGAAACGCCACCTGCCTCGCTCGATGAAAGGACATTCATCGCGCCATTGGTAGACAGAATACCGGGCGTTCCTACAGTGATCAGACATGTTGAAATGACATTGCCGTTGAAAATGACCGTGTCAGTAACAGCCGCGGCGGGTGCAATAAAAATGGCGCTAAGCAAAACTGCAGATAGAGAGGTTCTGAACATGACCCTGCTCCTTACACAAGCAGACAAGCCCCCTCTTGCAGCTTCTATGAAACCCTACACCGCTTAACATACCGCTAATAATCAACCTATGATTTTAGGCTCATAAGAATACAACCTTTCAATTTCTATCTTCGCTGCCAGTGCCGCTTGTGTCAGGCCGTCGCTTTCCTGACGGCCCGAGTCGCAAATCAGCTATATATTCAGGTGTTTCGCACCGTATTCTGCCGACATCGCACTATGGCGTACCATCATGAGCGCAGCACGGCATGCAACGTTTGCGCAACATGACGAGCAGGAGGCAGAGCATGTCCGACGACGAAATCATCCTCTCGGAGCTTCCGGATGACGAGCTCGTGCAGCAGATGCACGACGACCTTTATGACGGGCTCAAAGAGGAGATCGAGGAAGGCACGCACATCCTTCTGAGCCGCGGGTGGCAACCCTATGAAGTGCTGACGGACGCTCTGGTTGAAGGCATGCGCATCGTCGGTGAGGATTTTCGTGACGGCATTCTCTTCGTCCCTGAGGTGCTCCTTTCGGCCAACGCAATGAAAGCCGGCATGGCCATCCTGCGGCCGCTTCTTGCCGAAACCGGCGCGCCCAAGCAAGGCAAGATGGTGATCGGGACAGTCAAGGGCGACATCCACGACATCGGCAAGAACCTGGTCGGAATGATGATGGAAGGTGCCGGCTTCGATGTTATCGACATCGGCATCAACAATCCGGTTGAAAATTACCTGAATGCCATCGAGGAGCATCAGCCGGACATTGTCGGTATGTCCGCACTGCTGACGACCACCATGCCTTATATGAAGGTCGTCATCGACACGATGAAGGAAAAAGGCATCCGCGACGACTACATTGTCCTCGTCGGCGGTGCGCCGCTCAACGAAGAGTTCGGCAAGGCGGTGGGAGCCGATGCCTATTGCCGCGACGCGGCGGTAACGGTCGAGATGGCCAAGGAACTGATCAAGCGCAAGCACAATGTATCGGCTGGCGCCTGATCCTGGCTATGCTCACCCGCCGGTCGGGTGTCAGTAGGTAGACCGCGAAATGTCGCGTCCCGCGCTCTGCGTTGCGTCGACCGCGTTGGCCGCATCCTTGCCAACGCCGCGAATTGTGTTGGCGCAGCCGGCAACAGAACCGGCGACGAGAACGAGAATGGCCAGCCGGGAAAGAAGGGACACTTTCATGGTTTGTCTCCATCGCAGATAGATCGCCCGCATCAACGGGACAGTGACGATGCAGAAACGCGCGAAACCGCAAAAAGTTCTCGGACCCGAAAAGGTTCTCGTCATCGCATGCGGCATGATCGCGCGAGAGGTTCTGGCAGTGCGAGACGCGCTTGGCTTCACGCATCTGGAGCTGACCTGCCTCCCCGCAGAATACCATTATCGCCCCGACCGGATCGCCCCCGCCATGGATGCGGCCATAATCAAGGCGCGCTCGAAGGGCTATCGTCACATCTTCGTCGGTTATGCGGATTGCGGCACCGGAGGAGCGCTCGACCGCGTCTGTGAGAAACACGGTGTCCCGCGCATCGATGGCCCGCATTGTTTTGCATTTTACCAGGGGCTTTCGGCCTTCAATGCCACTGCCGAAGACGACATGCTTTCCTTCTACATGACCGACTTTCTGTGTCGCCAGTTCGATGCCTTTTTCATGAAACCGCTCGGTCTCGACAGGCATCCCGAATTGATCGGCGATTTCTTCGGCAATTATGAGAAACTCGTCTACCTTGCGCAGACAGAAGACCCAGAGCTCGAACGCGTCGCGCAGAATGCGGCAGTTTTTTTGGGATTGGCCTATGAAAAGCGTCAAACCGGCTACGGCGATCTGACCAACGCGCTTGCCTTAGCGGCGCAAAGCGGTCGATAGCGGCGCATCCGACGCCATGAAATGGTTACATTGGCGGTGCAATTTTCCAGCATATTAGGTGATTTTCAGGAGATATTTTCATGCGCCGCATTTTCCTCCCCGCCCTGGTTATAGGCCTGAGCACAGTCCCGGTAAGCGCACAGTCGCTGGTTCAGGAAAAACTCGATATGGAGCGGGCCGGTTTCGAAAAAGACACGGTGATGCAGGACATCACTTACCGCGACGCCGCGCGTCTCGACGCATATGAACGGATACGTGCCGAAGCCGTGAAGCAGGCGAAAACCGGTGGAGCAGCGCCGGATGTGGCAATTCTGGAAGAAATCGAGCAGCGCGATCAACGCTCGTTTGAGGAGTTCGATCTCACGGGCGATTGGGAGTGCCGCACCATAAAAGCAGGCGGTCTTGTTCCACTCGTGGTCTATGACTGGTTCCGTTGCAAGGTCAGTGACGACGGCGCCGGCTGGGTGTTGGAAAAACTGACCGGATCGCAGCGGACCAAAGGCCGCTTTTTTACCGACTCCGACAATCGGCTGATTTATCTCGGCAGCTATTTCGTGTCGCCCGACCGCCCGCCATCCTATGGCTCCGGCCGCGACAGCGATCAGGTAGCCTATGTTTTTCGCGACCGTGACGATGGTTGGCGGATGGAATTCCCGGCACCGCAGCGTGAATCCGTGCTCGATATTCTTGAATTCCGCCGTCTCCCATAAGCCTGGGCCAGCAGAACGATGCTTGCGGCTTTTGTCATGAAGGCTTAACGCCATCCATACAAAACTGTACGTCATCCCGACCGGGATTCGAACGGCTGGCTAAAGAGTGAAATGAAGGCGGAGGGAATGGATTTGGATACGGTGTTGAGCGCACCGCCGGCTCACCTTCCGCCGCGCAGGCTGTCGCGCATCTTTCGCGACCTCGCGAAGCACGCTGAAGACAAGGTAACCATCGGCGAAATCCGCCAGGCGCTGGGCGACCGCAGCTTCGCCACCCTTCTTGTTTTCTTTGCCAGCCTCAACCTCCTGCCCTTCCCCCCCGGCAGCACGCTCGTGCTCGGGCCGCCGCTGGTTCTGGTCGCCCTGCAGATGGTGATGGGCAATCGCACCGTCTGGCTACCCCGTTTCCTGCTCAACAAGGCCATCGGCGCCGACAAATTTCGCCATATGAGCGAACGCCTCATCCCGCGTCTGATCTGGCTCGAGCGGCTGATCAAGCCGCGTTACTGGCCGTTTGCACGCGATCATGCCGACAGGATCATCGGCCTTGCCGCCCTGATCCTGTCGATCGCCGTGACCCTTCCTATCCCGCTCGGCAACTGGTTTCCCGCCTTCTCCTGTGCGCTGATCGGATTGGCCCTCTCCGAGCGTGACGGTATCCTTCTTGGTATTGCCATCACCTGTGGTGTCCTCTCCCTCATGGTCATTGCGGGCGTCGTGATCGGCGCCAGCATGATGGCCGGCGCTGTGATGCACTAGCCCTCGCGCTACTCTTCCCTTCCACGTCGCATTTGAATGCACGCGCGTCGCCTTGCAGCAAGCGGGCGCGCAGCAATGCAGCAATTCTGAAAATCGAGGAAGGAACAGGCGCTTATGGCCCAGCTGATCATAGTATATTGGCGCGACATCCCCGCTCAGGTGATTGTCAGAAAGGGACGGCAGACAGCCAAGCGCGAACTGCCCCTTCGCTTCACCGAGGCCATCGACATGTGCGCCATGCGCGTCGGCGCGCGGGACACCGACGCCTACCTTGCCGAGTGGCGGCGCGGCGAGCCGGTCTCCGTTAGCGACGATCTGGAAGCAGAGGCCAATCTGGCTCTTGAAGCGATTGACCGCGAGTTCAACAGAGAACGCCTGCTGGCGCTCGTCAAGGCGGGTGGCCATGCCGATCGATAGCGCCACAAAGCCACCGACCGTCACCCAGGCAACGCTGGTAAAAAAGGCGCGTGAAACCCTTGCTTACAAACCAGCCGATGTTTCGCCGCAGCGCCGCGTCCAGCGCCGCTATACGATGCGCCGCTGGTCTGTGCGCCACGCGCGCTTTCTTGAATGGGTCTACGCTCGCTTTTCGCGCTTCTTCCTCCTCCTTCACCCATTCTGGAAGGCCGTAGGGTATGCACGCGCCGAGGCGCCAGTAAAATTCATCGAGCGCCATATGAAGGGGTTGATGTTCGACTGCCGCATGTGCGGCCAGTGCATCCTGTCTTCCACTGGCATGTCCTGCCCCATGAATTGCCCAAAGCAGCTGCGCAACGGTCCCTGCGGCGGCGTACGCAGCAATGGGAACTGCGAGGTGGAACCGGACATGCCATGCGTCTGGGTGAAGGCTTGGGAGGGGGCTCAGGCGATGCGCGGGGGGCAAACGATCTTCGACGTGCAGAAGCCTGTCGACCAGTCCTTAAGAGAAAGCTCTGCCTGGCTACGGGTCACGGCACAAGCAGCACGCACGCGGGATGCCGAACGGAGCCATACTGAATGATGCCCCGCCCGCCCCAGATCGACGAAAACCCTGATGGCGTCGACCTGCCGCTCGAGCCCCTGCCCGGTCATTCGTCGCGGGGCCGGCTGGAACGTGTGCTGCGGCGCGGTGAATTTGCGGTGACAGCAGAACTCAATCCACCCGACAGCGCCAATGCGCAGGATGTCTTTGAGCGAGCGGCAATCTTCGATGGATGGGTGGACGGCATCAACGCAGTGGACGCCTCCGGTGCCAATTGCCACATGTCTTCCATGGGAATCTGCGCGCTGCTCACGCGCATGGGCTACGCCACGATCATGCAGATCGCATGTCGTGACAGGAACCGCATCGCCATACAGGGCGACGTTTTGGGGGCCGCCGCCATGGGCGTAGGCAATATCATGTGCCTGACGGGCGATGGCGTGCAGGCAGGCGACCAGCCGGGCGCAAAACCCGTTTTCGACCTCGACTGCATGTCCCTTCTGGAAACCGTCCGCACCATGCGCGACGAGGAAAAGTTTCTTTCCGGTCGCACCCTCACAACGCCACCCGCCGTTTTCCTCGGCGCGGCCATCAATCCATTCGCCCCGCCCTTTGATTTTCGCCCTCACCGACTTGCCAAAAAGATCGCTGCCGGCGCGCAATTCGTTCAGAGCCAGTACTGCTATGATGTGCCGATGCTCAGGGACTACATGAAGCGGGTGCGCGATATGGGGCTCGACGAGAAATGTTTCATCCTGGTTGGTGTTGGGCCGCTCGCCTCGGCAAAAACCGCCCGCTGGATCCGCTCGAACGTCCCCGGCGTCCACATTCCCGATGCCGTGATCACGCGGCTTGAAGGCGCGGAAAAGCAGAAGGAAGAAGGCAAGCGCCTGTGCATCGACATCATCAATGAGGTGAAGGAAATCGAGGGCGTTTCCGGCATTCATGTCATGGCCTACCGGCAAGAGGAATTCGTCGCGGAAATCGTTCACGATTCCGGCGTCCTGAAAGGCCGCAAACCGTGGAAGCGGGAGCCGGGCGCCGACGATGCCATGGTGGCCGAGCGGCTCGATCACATTCTGCATGACAATCCGAGCGAAACGCCCGTGGACATGGTGAAGGATGCGAGCGAGGCATCCAGCGAATGAAAACCATCGAGCAGCCGCATGGACGCCCACCATGCCTCCAGGAGGAATTTGAATGACCAGAACCATCGTCGCCTCTGCAAGCCGGGAAGTCGTGATCGGCTTCGACCAACCTTTCTGCGTGATCGGCGAGCGCATCAACCCGACCGGGCGAAAAAAGCTCGCTGCGGAAATGGTGGCCGGCAATTTCGAGACCGTGAAAAGCGATGCACTGGCTCAGGTGGCTGCCGGCGCCACCATGCTCGACGTGAATGCCGGCGTTACGGCGGTCGACCCCAACGCGACGGAACCCGGACTTCTGGTCCAGACCCTTGAAATCGTACAGAACCTGGTGGACGTACCGCTTTCCATCGATTCCTCAGTCTCTGCCGCTATCGAGGCGGGCCTGAAGATCGCCAAAGGCAGACCCTTGGTCAATTCGGTCACCGGGGAAGAGGAAAAGCTCGAGGCGATCCTTCCGCTGATCCGGAAATATGACGTGCCCGTCGTCGCCATCTCCAACGACGAGACCGGAATATCCGAGGACCCCGATGTGCGTTTCGAGGTTGCAAAAAAAATCGTTCAGCGCGCTGCCGACCATGGCATTCCCGCCCATGACATCGTCGTGGATCCTCTGGTGATGCCCATCGGCGCCATGGGGACCGCCGGCCAGCAGGTGTTCCGTCTCCTGCGGCGACTTCGAGAGGAGTTGAAGGTGAACACCACTTGCGGGCTCTCGAACATTTCCTTCGGCCTGCCGCACAGGCATGGCATCAATGCGGGCTTTATCCCCATGGTGATCGGAGCCGGCATGACGAGCGCAATCATGAACCCCTGCCGTCCGCAGGAAATGGAAATGGTGCGCGCGGCCAATGTGTTGAACGGCACAGACCCAAACTGCCAGAACTGGATCATGACCTATCGCGACCACCAGCCCGCAGCATCAGGCGAGCCGGTTGCGGCTGCTGCAGCCCCCGCTTCCTCCGGCGGGCGGCGGCGCGGCGGCCGCGAGGCGCGTCGGGCGCGGGGGTGAACAAGCTTTGATTTGCCTCCACTGGCCACGCAACGCATTTCCAGATCCGCTTCCAGGAAAACGGACCTCGCCATGAATGACGATCCCCTCGTGCTCTTCATGCCGTCGGGCAAGCGAGGTCGCTTCCGAAGGGGCACGACCGTGCTCGATGCCGCGCGGCAGCTTGGTGTCTATGTGGAGAGCGTGTGCGGCGGGCGCGCCACCTGCGGGCGATGCCAGATTGAGGTGCAGGAAGGACATTTCGCCAAGCACAAGATTTCTTCGTCCCCGGCTCACATATCACCGCTCGGCGCAAAGGAAGCCCGATATGCAGAAAAGCGCGTACTGCCGCCCGGCCGCCGCCTTTCCTGTTCCGCCACCATCGAGGGTGATCTGGTGGTTGATGTGCCTCAGGATGCGGTCATCAATGCGCAGGTGGTGCGCAAGGACGCCGATACGCGTGTCATCGAGCGACACCCCGCCGTGCACCTTTGCTATGTCGAGGTTGAAGAGCCCGACATGCACAAGCCCCTCGGCGATCTCGACCGCCTGAAAGCCGCTCTGCAGAGAGACTGGAGCTTTGGTCGCATCGAGGTAGACGCGCATCTCCTGCCACAAGTGCAGGCGATCTTGCGCAAGGGCAATTGGGCCGTTACCGCCGCCCTCCATCAAGACTCGGATGACGACATTGCCCGGCTCATTGCTCTGTGGCCGGGCTTGAAGAATGAGGCCTACGGTCTTGCCTGCGACATCGGTTCCACCACCATCGCCATGCATCTCGTGTCGCTGTTGTCGGGTCGCGTGGTGGCCTCGGCTGGCGCGTCAAACCCGCAAATCCGCTTCGGCGAAGATCTGATGAGTCGGGTGTCTTACGTGATGATGAACCCGGACGGACGCGAGGGGATGACCCGCGCCGTACGCGAGGAAATCTCCAAACTCGTGCAGAAAGTTGCCGAAGACGGCGGCATCGCGCGCACCGACATTCTGGACACCGTCTTTGTTGCCAATCCCATCATGCACCACCTGTTTCTTGGCATAGACCCGACGGAACTTGGCGGTGCCCCCTTCGCGCTGGCAGTGTCCGAGGCCGTCAGCATCAGGGCGGACGATTTGAAGCTCAACCTCAATCCGGGCGCGCGAACCTATCTCCTGCCCTGCATTGCGGGCCATGTCGGAGCCGACGCAGCTGCCGTCACCCTTTCTGAAGGCCCTCATCGGCAGGATGAAATGATGCTCATCGTCGATGTGGGGACCAATGCGGAGATCGTTCTGGGCAACAAAAGCCGAGTGGTCGCCGCATCTTCACCCACCGGTCCTGCCTTCGAGGGTGCGGAAATTTCCTCCGGTCAGCGGGCGGCACCCGGCGCCATCGAACGGGTGCGCATCGACCGTGAAACGCTCACACCGCGTTTTCGTGTGATCGGCAGCGAACTCTGGTCGGACGAACCGGGTTTTCTCGCTTCGCTCGGCCAGACCGGCGTCACCGGCATCTGCGGTTCCGGTATCATCGAGGTCATCGCGGAGATGTATCTCGCCGGCATCATTTCCGAAGATGGCGTGGTGAACGGAATGCTGGCGGGTGAAAGTCCGCGCATCGTCCCCGAGGGCCGTACGTTTTCCTATGTTCTGAGCGAAACTGAACCGCGCATCACTGTCACCCAAAATGACGTACGGGCCATCCAGCTTGCCAAGGCGGCGCTCTATGCCGGCATCAAGCTTTTGATGGAGAAGCAGGACGTGGAGACCGTGGACACCATCCGCTTTGCCGGCGCCTTCGGCTCCTTCATCGATCCGCAATATGCCATGGTTCTGGGTCTCATACCCGATTGCGATCTGACCCGTGTGTCGGCGGTTGGCAACGCCGCCGGAACGGGTGCACGCATGGCCTTGCTCAATCGCGGCCATCGCCGTGAAATCGAACAAACGGTGCGCCGCATCGAGAAAATCGAAACAGCGCTTGAGCCAAAATTCCAGGAGCATTTCGTGAATGCCATGGCTCTTCCCAACAAGGTCGACCCGTTCCTGAAACTCGCCGGGCAGGTGCATCTCCCCCCTCGTTCGAGGTCGGATACCGCAGCCAATGAAACAGGCCACGCGCGCCCTCGCCGGCGCTCCCGCGAGGAACGTGCGGCACGAAGGAAACACCAATAGCAACAACATGCGAATGGATGCAAAACGTCTGCATTCATTGTCAGAGGCCCTGCCCTCAATGCACGGCTTTCAGCATTTTATCGGTGATCGATTGGCGCCAGTCGGCACTCTCAGCCCAAGGATCAGGTGCTTTCAGTCGCTCTGGCATAGAGGTCAAGTTGAAAGCACTGGATGAAGTGATGGCCTCGAGCTCGCTCCAGGAGACAGGTGTGGCCACTGGCGCTCCGGGCTTCGCTCGCGTCGAATAAGGCGCGATGGCCGTGGCCGAGCGTTCGTTGCGCAGCCAGTCGACAAAAACCCGCCCTTCCCGCTTGGCTTTCGAGGCTTCGGCCAGAAACCGTTCAGGCTCGTCGTCGGAAAGACGTTTTGCAAACCCGCGGGCGAAATCCTTGACATCAGCCCATTGCCGGCGCCGCTCCAGCGGCGCGACTACGTGGATACCCTTGCCCCCGGTCAAAAGAGCCACTGTACGCAGGCCGAGATCAGCCAGTCGGGCTCGCACGGCAAATGCCGCGCTTCGAACAGCGTTGAAATCGAGTTCCTGGTCAGGGTCAAGATCGAAGACCAGCCGGTCCGGGAACTCGAGGCGATCAATGCGCGAGCCCCAGATATGGAATTCCAGCGTGCTCATCTGCACTGCAGCGATCACGCTCTTCAAATCATCGATATAGAGATATTCGTCCTTATCGCCACTCTTCTCGGCTATCTCCAGGCGTCGCACAGCCTCCGGGAACCCTTTCCCGCCATGCCGCTGAAAGAAGCAGGGTCTCGCCCGCCCGTCCGGGCAACGCACCAGACTGATGAGCCGCCTCTTCAGATGCGGCAGCATCCGCTGCCTCGCCTGCTCATAATACCGCGCCAGGTCGCTTTTGGTGATACTGTCCTCTTCGAACAGCACCTTATCCGGACTGGACAGCGAAACACCGCCAATCTGCAATCGATCGTCCGAACTCATCTGCACCGGCCTCCAGCTTGTTTCAGCTCCGACGGCGCGCGTTTCGTTCAAAACCGACCGGATTCGCTGAAAATATCAAAAGTCGAGCGAATATGGTCGGCCGCAGCCCGCACCGGCGCCGAGGCATCAGGAGCAACGACCATGCCGATGTGATAGTTGCATAGCTTCGGCAAACCGTCCTTCGGACCAAGTTCCACGAGATCGTCCCGCAGGAAGGATTTGGGCAGTGGCGCGATGGCGAGGTCCGACAGGATAGCAGCCCGCTGTCCGGCCGTGTGGGCGCTCATATAGGCGATACGGTAGTCGCGGCCATCTTTTTCCATGGCAGAGAGCGCGCCAGCGCGCCAGGCGCAGCCCTCCTCCCAAAGGGAAAGCGGCAGCGGTTCGCGCAAATGAGCGCAACCGCCCTTGGCACCCGCCCAGACTATGGGTTCGGTGAAAACGATCTGAACGCTGCTGTCTTCAGATCCTTCGGTGCATGTGAGAAGTGTAAGATCGAGTTGCCGGTTGGCCATGCGCTTGCGCAGGTTCGCGCTCTGGTCAATGACCACATCGACAGCAATGGAAGGGTGGGTTTCTGCAAAGCGTTTGAGAACGCTGGGTAAGATGCGCTCGCCATAGTCATCCGGCGATCCTAATCGAACGATGCCGCTGATATCGGGCATCACGAACTTCGATACCGCTTCCCGGTTCAAAGCCAGCAATCTCCTGGCATAGTTCAATAATAACTCGCCGTCTGCAGTGAGTGACACCGAGCGCGCATCGCGCTGAAAGACCGAGCGTCCTAACATTTCCTCGAGCTTCTTGATCTGCATGGAGACGGCTGAAGGCGTCCGGAAAACCGCATTGGACGCTGCGGTGAAACTGCCGGTCTCCGCAATTGCCACAAAGGTGCGCAGCACATCGAGCTCCAATAAGGGCATCGGATGATTGAGGGGGGCGTTCATGCCGTTCTCCATTCAATAACTTTGAACAAAAAGATCATTCGATTGTGTTTGATTGAACATCAACCTTGCGGCATAGTCAACCTTGTCAGGCGATGACGTCTGGCAAAGCAGCCAGACAGAGGAGAAGGACAATGTCTGTATTCACACGCATGAACCAGTATGTCCGTCACTACCGGACGACTCTGAACCGTAGGCGCACCGAGCGTCTGATCGACACGCTTCCTGCAGAAATCCGCAAGGATATCGGCTGGCCCGCACATTACACCGGTGTTCAGTCCGATGGGCAGGACAATCGCAGCATATCCCGTTTCTGAAGTGCTGTCCCAGACAAGGAGGAGTGTGGAATGACATTGCTGACAAAGGCCCTGAAGGCCGTGCGGGATTTCGCGATCGAGTTCGACGCGATGACCCATCACGCGAAATACGGCAGCCACCCCGCGAGGAAGCCCAGGCCCTCAGGCCGGTGCTCGCACTGACATGAAGACAAAAGCCACGCGCTTATGCGCAGCCTATCCTAAGCGAAGCTGACCCCGGCCCGTATGTCGGGGTCTTTTTTTCTGCCCTGCGCTGCAGATCCTCTGAATGTCGCTTTTTCTAACGTGCGCTTCGCTTTTTCCATCTCCTTGATCATCCGCACACGATAATTTCGCTGCATCGAACGAGCGACCCCACTCCATCCTGCATGAGAAGGCGCTCGGTGAGAGCCGATTGTCTTTCGATAAAAATGTTTCTGGAGCGCAGAATGAAGCTGTTTGCCCGCTTTATACGCCGCCAACGGGGCTCGAACCCGAACACGGTGTTTGCCCGTCAGCGGTTCGGCAAGACCATGCCGGGCGAGACCGGCGCACTCGCTGGTGCGCGGTTCGGTTTTCTCGTCAACTGACCAATCCCTCCCAGGCCATATTGAAAACCCACCGCGTCACACCGGCGCGGGGGAGAACATTGTTTGCGCACTCGGGATCGTCGGCATCGAACGCAAATGCCGGTAAAACACGCCCTCCGCGGCCTCCCGGATTGACAGAAAACCCGTTTCCTGATGACGCTTGGGTGACAGCGACTTGACCCGGGAAGCGGGCGTCATGTGCGATCGGGAGGCACCATGCCGGGCGAGAACCATCACAAACGGTCAATCGTTTTCTTTCTCATCCCCGACTTCACCATGATGGCTTTTTCGGCCGCGCTGGAGCCATTGCGAACCGCCAATCGGATGGCAGGCTATGAGGCCTATACATGGCGCCTGGCAAGCAGCGACGGAGCACCTGTTCGCGCATCCAATGGTGTGGAGGTTGCCGTCGGGACTTCTCTCGCAGCCGAAAGGCAGAAGATGGTCGGGCACGAGCGCCCGTCAATGGTCATCGTGTGCGGTGGTCTGAACATCGAGGACTACAACAACAAGACCGTTTTTGCCTGGCTGCGCGAGGAGTACAACCGCGGCGTCGCCATTGGCGGGCTGTGCACGGCAGCCTATGTTCTGGCCGGAGCCGGTCTCCTCACCGACCGGCGATGCGCAATACACTGGGAGAACCTGCCTGGTTTCGCTGAAAGATACCCTCGTGCCAATGTGTTTGCTGATCTCTTCGAGACAGAGGCGAATATCTACACCTGCGCTGGTGGCACAGCCGCAATGGATATGATGCTGAAACTGATCGGTGAAGATTTTGATGAAAGCCTGATCAACCGGGTCTGCGAGCAATTATTAACAGATCGCGTCCGCAGCCCATCCGACCGCCAGCGCCTGCCGCTGAGGGCCAGGCTCGGTGTTCAAAATTCCAAAGTCCTGACCATCATCGAACTGATGGAGGCCAACCTGGCCGAACCTCTGTCTCTGGTACAGATCGCCGAGAATGTCGGCCTTTCCCGCCGCCAGATCGAGCGGCTCTTCCGGCAGGAGATGGGACGTTCCCCAGCGCGCTATTATCTGGAAATCCGGCTCGACCGAGCCCGCCACCTGCTTATCCAGTCTTCCCTGCCTGTGGTGGAGGTTGCCGTCGCCTGTGGCTTTGTTTCGGCATCGCATTTCTCAAAATGCTACCGCGAACTCTACGCCCGATCGCCCCAGCAGGAACGCGCCGACCGCAAGCAGCTTCTCGTCGCTTGACCGAAAAAAATCAACGACACGTGTCGGAGTGGAGGTCTGCCATTCGTTCTCGACGCATAGACAACCAATGGGAGCACCACAATGACCACGACCATCGACGTCACACCATCCGCCGAAAACGAACTGGTTCTGGCCCGCATCATCGATGCACCGCGCGAAAAAATCTTCCGTGCCTGGACAGACCCGGAGATCCTCCAGCAGTGGTTCGTACCAAAGCCATGGACCATCTCGAAAGTTGAGATGGACGTGCGCCCGGGCGGCTCAAGCCTCGTTGTTATGAGGGATCCGGATGGAAACGAGTATCCCAATCCAGGCGTATTTCTTGAGGTGATTGAGAACGAGAAAATCGTTACCACCGATGCCTTTACCGAGGCGTGGAAGCCCTCTCAAAAGCCCTTCATGACCATGATCCTCACCTTGGAGGACGCCGGCGAAGGCAAGACACGCTATATCGCCCGGGCGCGCCACTGGAACGCGGAAGATGTCGAAGCTCATGAAAAGATGGGCTTCCATGAGGGTTGGGGCCAATGCGCCGAGCAACTCGAAGAGATTGCCTCCAGACTGTAAGTGCCATCAGGGATCGCGCCACATCCAGGAGCGGTCCCGCCACATCTTTTCGCCGACGAGGCAGTCATAGGCACTATGAAACTGCGCGGGCACCACATGCAGCTCGTGCTTTTTCGTGTCCGCAAGCTCCAGCACAAGCTTGCGCCGAATGGCTTCTGGGAACTGCGACCAGTCATTCACCGGCACGACAAAGGCGCCCGGCCCTCCGATAACACAGTTTCGATAGTAGGTATCGAGGTCCTTGACGTCGAAACTGGTTGTCAGCCCGCCATTGGTCATCAGGGGCAGGCCATTGATGGTTATGCCCATATCCACCAGCCGGTCGCGTGCCGCTACCACCGGGCCGCCCTGGTTGTTGGGACCATCTCCGGAGACGTCCACCACGCGGCGCAGCCCCCGGAACCCGCTTTCAGCAAGCAGATCACTGGCAAAATCAAGGGCGCCGGAGATCGAGGTCCGGCGCGCACTGCTAGGGGGATTGGCTGACAATTGCTCGGCCACGCGCTGAGCGTCTTCGGCAGAAGCGATGCGGGTCCAGGGGATGATCACGCGTTGCGAAAAATGACCGGCCCATTCGAAATAGGTCACGGCAATCTTTCCATGCAGCCCACTCAAAATGGCATTCACAACGTCATCATGAACAAGAGCTTCTGCATATCCGCGGCGCTGAATCTCCAGTTCGCCTGAGGACATGGACAGCGAGACATCGACCGCCAAAACAAGCTGGACATCAACGATTTCCTGGGCTTTCGCTGCCGGTCCGCCAGCAAAAAAAACGCTATAAAGCCCAGCGAAGGCAGCGATCAAGCTGCTTCTAGGAAATCGCTGAGTCGTTTCTGACCTGCGCATAGCCCAGTCTAGCGCATGATCGACCGCATACAAATCCCGCTATTTGGCGTAATCGTCCACCTGAGCAAGAGCGAAGCACGATTTGCAATTCGCTAGCCGTCGGCGCGCAAGGCTGCATTCTCTGGATCGAACGGGCTTTCTCCGATCACCTTCGCCGGGTGGAGCTTGCCCAAAATCCTGATGTCCAGTTCAGTCCCTTCCGCAGCATGCTCGGGGCGCACCATGGCGAGCGCCAGGCTTTTGCCCACCCGCCAGCCAAAACCGCCATGGGTCGCGCGCCCGACCAGTTCTCCGGCCTTGTAGATTGCCTCATTACCACGCGCATCGGCGTCAACGACACCCGCGACCTGCAGCGTGACATAGTTCCAGTTGAGCCCCGACTCGCGCTGCTTGAGAAGCGCCTCACGACCGATGAAATCACCCTTGTCGGGATGGACGAAACGGTCGAGCCCGCTTTCCCAGGCCGTATATTCAATGGAGAGTTCGCGTGGGATCAGACGATAGCTCTTCTCAATGGCCATCGCTGTCATGGCGCGAATGCCAAAGGGCTTGATGCCGAACTCCGCGCCTGCGTCCATGATCAGATCGAAGATCAGGTTCTGCTGTTCGATCGGATGGTGCAACTCCCAGCCAAGCTCACCTACGAAATTCACGCGCAGCGCATGGGCGCTCGCCCGCCCGATTGAAATCTCCTTGCCCGAAAGCCACGGAAACGCCGCATTGGATAGATCCGTGCGGGTAAGCCTGCGCATCACGTCACGGCTTTTCGGCCCGGCCAGAACGAACACGCCATATTGCTGCGTCAATGGCCGCAGAGCAACAGAACCGTCCTCGGGAGCAAGCTTGAAGAGCACGTCATGATCATGCGCCTCATAGGCACCGGCGGACACCAGATAGAACCGCCCCGGCTTCCACTCGTAAACCGTGAATTCGGAACGCACCCCGCCGTTCTTCGTGAGCAGATGGCACAGCGCCACCCTGCCCCGTTTCTTCGGGATGCGATTGGCGAGAATGCTGTCGAGCCAGGCCCTTGCCCCCGGCCCCGAAACCTCGATCTTGGCGAAGGCCGACATGTCGAGAAGCCCGACATTCTCGTGGACGTTCTGCACCTCGTTCCCGACATGTTCAAAATAGTTTGAGCGGCGGAACGACCATTTTTCAACGACACGACCATCGGCAAGCGCCGGCGCGTGATTGTGCGTCAGGAGAACATCCGCACCAACGCCCAGTTCGCTTTCCGGAACTTGATAACCCTCCGGCGCAAACCAGTTGGGCCGCTCCCACCCGTAAACGGAGCCGAACACGGCACCGAGCTTCTTCATTCGCTCATAGCTCGGCGTCGTCTTCAGTGGCCGGGCGGCCGGACGCTCCTCATCCGGATAATGCACGGTGAAGACATTGGCATAGGCCTCCTCGTTCTTTTCGCGCAGATAGCCTTCGGTGGCATAGGGTCCGAAGCGGCGCGGATCGACACCCATCATGTCGATGGACGGCTCGCCCTCGACGATCCATTCGGCAAGCTGCCAACCAGCACCGCCGGCTGCCGTCACACCGAATGAGTGTCCTTCATTCAGCCAGAAATTCTTCAGCCCCGGCGCCTGTCCGATAATGGGAGAGCCATCGGGCGTATAGGCGATGGCGCCGTTGTAGATCTTCTTGATGCCCACTTCACCGAACGCAGGCACGCGCGCGATCGCCGTTTCCACATAGGGCATGAGCCGCTCCAGATCCTCCTGGAACAGCTCGTACTCACTGTCGTCGGTCGGACCGTCCACATAGCAGCAGGGCGCACCGACCTCGTAAGGACCAAGCAGGAGACCGCCATTCTCCTCGCGCATATACCAGGAGGAATCGCTCTCGCGCAGAACGCCCATTTCGGGCAGCCCCTCTTTCTTGCGCGCGACAATGGCGGGATGCGGCTCAGTGACGATGTACTGGTGCTCGACCGGGATCACCGGCACGTCGAGCCCGACCATGGCACCCGTCCTGCGGGCAAAATTGCCGGTGCAGGAGATCACATGGTCACAGGCAATCTCGCCCTTGTCGGTGGTGACGGTCCAGGTCCCGTCATCGCCCTGTGCAATCGCGGTCACGGCGGTGTTGCGATAGATGGTTGCGCCGAGATCACGCGCGCCCTTGGCAAGTGCCTGTGTCAGATCGGCCGGCTGGATATAGCCGTCGTCGGGATGCTGGATCGCGCCGAGAAGCCCGTCGGTCTCGCAAAGCGGCCAGATCTCCTTCACCTGTTCAGGCGTGAGAACATTGACAGGAATGCCAATGGTTTCGGCAATCCCGGCGTAATACATGTACTCGTCCCAACGATCTTTGGTACGCGCGAGACGAATGTTGGAGCACTGCGTGAAACCGACATTCATGCCGGTCTCCTCCTGAAGC
The DNA here is from genome assembly GCF_020833685.1 of Nitratireductor sp. B36. Taxonomy (GTDB): domain Bacteria; phylum Pseudomonadota; class Alphaproteobacteria; order Rhizobiales; family Rhizobiaceae; genus Nitratireductor. Next base: position 781,961 of record NZ_JACKZY010000002.1, on the reverse strand, counting down.
TCCTGATAGAATTTCACCGAGTATTTGTGGATCTGTCCGACGGAGTAGCTCATGTTGAACAGCGGCAGCAAGCCGGCGGCGTGCCAGGTGGAGCCGGATGTCAATTCCTTGCGCTCAAGCAGCACCACATCAGACCAGCCTTTTTTGGCCAGGTGGTAGAGCGTCGATACCCCCACCACGCCACCGCCGATGACTACCGCTCGCGCATTGGCCTTCATGCTCTCACTCCCCTCGATCGCTCTCCGGCCGAACTGTGCAGCCAGGCTGGATATGACCCGTGACAGAAGCCGATCCTAGTCTGACGGGCACAGGGCTGTTTTGCCTGAATGCGACATCACAGAAGCGGCGCGCGCCATTAAGCAAATCGGACGTTTTGCCCAGCCGATTAACCTCTTTTCACCGCCTCTCCGGTAAAAACTGCCCCAACGGCAGGATATTTGCTTTCGGGGACACACATGACGATGGCGGTCGATCACGCAGCGACAGCAAAACGGCGCACTTGGCTGACAAGCCCGGTTTCCATTCTCGCGATCACCGCACTTGTGATGGCGGCGTTTCTCGCCCTGCCGCTGAATGTGCCGATCGGTCCCATGTACTGGGACCTGTTCATCTATTTCGATGCTGCCAACAGGCTCTTTTCCGGGCAGGTTCCGGCCACGGATTTCTTCGCACCGGTAGGCCCCCTCGGCTATTATCTGTTTGCCGGCGGCGTCAAACTCTTTTCCAACGCACAACCGCTGCTGCTCGTGCACTGGTCGCTTTTTGCAGTCACCGCACCGCTGATGGCGCTGGCACTCTGGCGAGTGGATCAAAGGTCACGCGCAACCGCGCTGGCGCTGCTCCTGCCATTTCTCGTCTTCGCCGTGCTGCCTTTCAACACCCGCGAATTCTATTCCTTTCCCGGCTCCGACGGGTTTGGCATATACAACAGGCAGGTCTGCCAGCTTCTTTATGTGCTGACTGTCGCGCTCATCTATCTGCGTGATCAGCGTCTCCTGCTGATTTCCATCGTGGCCGGCATGACAGGGCTTTTCCTGACAAAGATCACCGGATTCGTTTCCGGCGGTTTGCTCTGCGCCTTTGCCTTTGCAGCAGGCCGCATCTCATTGCGAACCGCCATCGCGTCCGCCGTCCTGTTCCTCGGCATTCTCGGTCTTTTGGAAGCCGCAAGCGGTTTCACGCTCAACTATTTCGCCGATATTCTGGCACTGGTGGTGATGAATGAGGGAAGCCTTCTGCCGCGTTTCCTTCAGGCCGCGTCCCACACATTCGGCATTGTCGCTCCGGCGGGCCTTCTCGCACTCGCGCTGATCTTCCACGATCGCGCCGCCCTTTTGGCAAAGCTTCGCTCGAGAAGCCTCTCGGGCATGGCAAGCGTCATCGACCATGAAGCCTTCTGGATCATGGCGGTGCTCATCGCCGGCATTTTCTTCGAGACCCAGAACACCGGAAGTCAGGCGCTCATCTTCATCTGGCCCGCAGTTCTGCCCGCCCTCACGCGGCTCTGGCAGACCGAAACAGCGCGCAGCCCGGCCTTTCTGGTCGCAGTCGCTCTCGCCGCTGCCGCAGCACTCCCGCCACTCGTCAACACGGTTGAGCGCGCGGCTCGCACCTATATCGGCGCGATCAAGAATGTTGAGCTGCCGAACAGCAACCTGAAAACATTGGGACGCGTCAACATGCGCCCCGAAGTCCTCCGGCGGTCGGAAAAGATGCTCGATTTCTACGCCCGGCATCGCGATACCTATGCCGATTTCATCCGCATTCAGGAACTTCCGGCCTATATGTACTATTCGGAATTCGACTTTCAGGCCGCGCATCTCCTGGCCATCGACGGTGCCATCGACGCGATCCGGGAGCTGGAAGCCGAACAGGGCATCAGGTTCGAAACCATTCTCAACCTCAACTTCGTCAATCCCTTCCCGTGGCTTCTCGACCGCCAGGCGCCCCTGCATGTGGCCATTGGTGCCGATCCGACACGCGCCGTTCCCCCGCCGGATGCCGAAGCGCTGGAAGCCGTTCGCCACACGGACCTGATCCTGCACCCCACCTGCCCACTGACCACGGCCAATGCGGATCTTCTGAAGATTTACGCCCCCGCCATGCAGGACCATGAGCGCGTCGCGCTGAACCAATGCTTCGACGCCTATCTGAGCCCGGAAATGGCAGACCGGATCGAATAGGCGCGGCAGCTCTTTCAAAGCCGGGCGCACACCCCTCATCCGCCTGCCGCCCTTCTCCCCGTTTACGGGGAGAAGGGCGATGGCCGCAACGCTGATGAAAGCCTCCTTCTCCCCGCCTGCGGGGAGAAGGTGCCGGCAGGCGGATGAGGGGCGTGCGCCATCGCAGACAAAAAGAAGGCCGGGACAAGCCCGGCCAGTTGTCGCGCGAGAGGCGCTATTCCTAAACGTTTCAAAGCCTTGAAAAGCGTTTCAGACTCATTCTCTCAGAAGCAGGCTCTCATTTCACCTGGCTTTTGACGAAATCCTTCACGATGGAAACGACACCGCGCCCAAGCAGCGCGTCGAGCGAATCCACCAGCTTGTCCACGTGCTCTGGCTGCATGATCAGCGGCGGCAGGAGACGGATGACATTGCGGTTGTATTCGGTGAAGGCCACCAGAACATCGTAATCGCGCAGCAGAAGCGCACCGACAAAGCCAGAGAGCGAACCCTTTAGCTTCTCGTCCAGCACGCCCACCACCGGGCGCAGAACCGCCGGCAGGGTCTGCGAGAAATCGTGGAATTCGAGCCCGACCATGCAGCCACGGCCACGAATGTCCTTGATGATGCGCGGATACTTGCCCTTCAGTGCATTAAGCCGCTCGACGAGATAAGCACCGGTGCTTTCGGCGTTCTCCATCAGCGCCTCGTCATAGAGCACATTGGTGCCCTCGATGGCCGTGGCGCAGGCCTCGCCGATACCGCCAAACGTGGCCATGGCGTGGATCATCGCCGTTTTCGGCGTGCCATAGGCCTTCATGTAGATGTCGCGCTTGGCAATCATCGCGGCCATGGCCGCCTTGCCAGCGCCCAGCGACTTGGCGAGCGCGGTAATGTCCGGCACCACGTCGTAATGCTCGAAGGCGTAGAAACGGCCCGTGCGCCCGTAGCCGCACTGCACCTCGTCGGCCACCCAGATGACGCCATACTGGTCGCAGAGCTGGCGCAGCTTCTGCCAGAATTCGCGCGACGCCTCGTTGATGCCGCCGCCACCCTGCACCGTTTCAAGAACGATCGAGCCAATTTCCGGATCGGTGCGGAAAGCTGTTTCGATGGCGTCAATATCGCCAAAGGGCACACGCACCGTGTTGTCCGTCAGACGGAACTCGGCGCGGTAGAGATTGCCATCGGTGATGGTGAGAACGCCCTTTGTCTTGCCGTGGAAGGAATTCTCCGCATAGACGACCTTCGGCCGCTTGGGACCGGCAGCGCGCTCGGCAAGCTTGATCGCCGATTCCATGGCCTCGGAGCCCGAGGAGCCCAAAAACACCATGTCGAGTTCGCCCGGCGAACAGGCGGCCAGATTGGCAGCGAGTGCCGTGGCATATTGCGACATAAAGGCGATGGCGATCTCGTGGCGCTTCTCATCCTGGAATTTCCTGCGCGCTTCGAGAATGCGCGGATGGTTGTGGCCAAAGGCCAGCGAGCCGAAACCGCCGAAGAAGTCGAGGATCTTTCGACCGTTCTGGTCGATGTAATACATCCCCTCCGCGCTCTCGATCTTGATCTTGTGGAAGCCCAGAAGCTTCATGAAGTGAAGCTGGCCGGGGTTCAGATGCGCCTTGAACAGATCGGTCATCCGCTCGACGCTCAAAGCCTTGGCATCTTCCACGGTGAGAAGATCGGGTTTCGCGATTGTCCTGGGTGCGAGTTCGGGTGCATCCATCACGGGCCTTGCCCCTTCTGTCTCGGTCTTTGTCACGACGGTCATGGCGACCTCTCCTACTCGGCCGCAACCTGGCTGGCGCCGACGGCCTGGCCAGATTTCTTGGCACGATATTCGTCATAGGCGGCAATCAGCATGTCGCCGTCATTGTATTGCGGCACCCAGCCCAGGTCGCGCTCACCCTTGGAGACGTCGAGCACGCACATCTCGTCGGCAATCAGATATTGCTCCGGATCCATGAGCGGCATGTTCATTCGGTCAAGCAAATCGAGCGTGCGCTTCACGGCCCATCCGGGCGTCGGCACAAGGATCGATTTGGAGCCCGCATGCTTCACCAGATCGCCAAGCAGCTTGCGCACCGGCGGCGGGTTGAGCGAGCCGAGATTATAGGCCTCGTTCGGCACACCGGCCTTCCAGGCAAGGCGCGCAGCTTCCGCGCAGTCGAACACAGAGATGAACTGATAGGGATTCTTGCCCGAGCCGATCATCGGCACCGGCAGATTCATGTCCACCAGCTTGAACAGCTTTTCCAGAATGCCCAGGCGTCCCGGCCCGATGATGAGACGCGGGCGGAACAGCGAGATGTTCATGCCGCGCTTGCGCCATTCGGCGGCCAGAACTTCCGTATCGAGCTTGGACTGACCATATTCGCCAAGCGGCGAAACCGGGTGATCCTCTGTCATCGGATAGGTGACGGTATGGCCGTAGATCATGTCGGTGGTGAAGTGGACGAGTTTTTTCGCACCCGCCTTGTCCATCGCCTCGATGATGTTGACCGTGCCGTGATAGTTCACCGGATAGAAGAAATCATGCCGTTTGGCGCGCACCTGGATCGGCGAGAGCATCTTGGCCGACAGGTTATAGACCATGTCGTCGGCTTTCATGCCCACCGCCTCAATCGCCGCGGGATCGGTCACATCGCAATGGACAAACGTCACCTGGCGATAGTGCGGCAGGTCGCTCTTCACGATGTCGGCAACAATAACCTCTTCGCCATCGGCCACGAGCTTGGGTGCCAGGTGCCGGCCGACGAAGCCGTCACCGCCAAAAATGATATGTCTCATTGGATCATCGACCTTTCGGACTGAGGTTTGTCTTTGGCGAGCGCCGCCTGCTCTTCAGGCATCTCGCGGCCGCTCTGTGCGATCAGCACGGTGCCGACGCAGATGAGCGCAATGCCGGCAATGCGATAGGCGTTCAGATCCTCCTTGAAGAGCAGATACGCGAACACCGCCACCGCCACATAGGCAAGGCTCAGAAATGGATAGGCGAAGGACAGATCCACCTTCGAAAGCACGTAGAGATGAGAGGCCATGGAAATGACGAACACACACAGGCCCGCAAAAATCCACGGACTGAAGACAATCTGAAGGATCTTCAGGATCGGGTTGGCACCGGCAAAGCTCAAATCGCCGAGCGTCATCATGCCGTGCTTCAGCATGAGCTGCGCCGCCGCGTTGGTCATCACCGTGAAGAGTATGAAGGGTATATATTTCATCGTGTCCCGCCCTTGTCCGTCATAGCGTCCTCTTGCAAACAAAGCGTGAAGCGCTGCAGAAAAATTGCATCCATTGCGTGAGTTTTTCGGTGCGCAACCGGAACCGGCCATTTATTCGGCAGCATGGCGCCCCCGTGTGGCCCCGGCCGGCAATTGCAGCGCCGTGCGCCGCCAGAAGTCGGAAAGAAATGCAGGATCGCGCAACGCCTCGAGATCGCGCCACCCCGGGAAAGACGCTTCGAACAAATCCGCTCCCATGCGCGCATCCTTATAGGGATTGACCGCACCACCCGCCTCGACCGTCATGCGATCAAGCTGCTCAAACAGGGCATATGTGGACGAGCCGGCATTGGAGAAGTCCAGCGTCAGCGTATAGCCCGGTCTCGGAAACGACAGAATGCCTGGCGAAGCGACATCGCCGAAACGCTTGAGCACGGTCAGAAACGAAGCCTGCCCAGCCTCGCGCGCCGCCATTAGCATGGCCGGAATGGTCTCCCGCGCCGCGTCGAACGGCACCACGCTTTGATGCTGCAGAAGACCTCGCGGACCATAGAGCCGGTTCCAGTGGCGCACGGCATCGAGCGGAAAGAAATAGCTTTGATATGAAGAACGCCGGACGCCTTCCGCCCGTGCCTTGCTCCATGCGAATGCACGGTTGAACAGGGCCAGGGACCAGCGGTTCAGGAGGTTGAGCGGTGGCCGGAATGGAATGACAAGACGGGGGCTGGAAGGAGAACTGTAGACCTCCCCATCCTCCGCATGATTTGCCGTGAGCAGGAACCCCCTGCCCGCATTGGCGCCGGAAGCCAGTTGATCGAGCCAGGCCACAGCATATTCGTTGTTGGTGTCAGCCTCTTCGGCAAGGTCAAAATATTCGCCGAGCCCTGAAAAACCACGCACATGCTCGTTCACATCGGCGGAAGCGACCTTCATCAGCCGGATCGTCGCCTCGACGATGAGGCCGGTCAGCCCCATGCCGCCTATGGTGGCGCGAAAGAGCTCCACGTTCTCCTGTTCGCTGCAATGCCGCGTCTGGCCGTCCGAGCGCAGCAGCGTGAACGAGACCACATTGCATCCGAACGTGCCGCGCCGATGATGGTTCTTGCCATGAACGTCATTGGCAATCGCGCCGCCCAGGGTGACAAACTGCGTGCCCGGCACCACGGCGGGAAACCATCCCCTTGGACCGACATGAGCAATGAGGTCCGACAGCATGAGCCCGGCCTCAGCCGTCAGAATCCCCTTCTCTGCATCGAATGAGAGGATGCGCTTCATGGAGCGCATGTCGATCAGCGCGCCGGCATCGTTCAGGCATGTGTCACCATAGGAGCGCCCATTGCCATAGGGCAGAACTGTCTCAGGCAATCCCCGGCCCGCACGCAGCCGCTCGATCGCGTCTTCAGCGCCGATCGCCTGAGCCGTGCCTTTGCGCACCAATCCGAACGCCCCGAATTCAGTCATGCCTCAGAACCCCGCCGTGAACAGGAGAAGCGCACCAAGCAAACCAAACAGCTGACTGCGCCAGTCACTGATGATGAAGACGATGGGATCGTCGTGCATTTCATCGCGCCGCGCCAGGATCCACATGCGGATCGTGATGTAGAGGACGATTGGGCAAAGCGGCCAGATCAGCCACGGCATCTCGTAAAGATCACGCACAGCGCTACTTTGGATATAGAGCGCCAGAACCATCGCCGAGGAAAAGGCGGAGGCCATACCCGCCTGCGCAATCACTTCCTGATCCTCTGCGCGATACCCCCTCCCCGCAATGCGCTCGCCGGCCGGGAGCTCCGTGGAGCGGAGCTCAACATACCGCTTGACCAGCGCAAGCGAGAGAAAGAAGAACACGGAGAATGCCAGTAGCCAGAATGAGACGCCAATCATGGTCGCCGCGCTACCGGCAAGAATGCGCACCGTGTAGAGACCTGCCAGCGTCAACACGTCAATCAGCAACATCCGCTTGAGGGATAGGGAGTAAGCGGTCGTGGCCACCAGATAGGCAATCAGCACCAGGCCAAAAAGCGGCGGCAGGAAAAGCGCCGTTGCGCCGCTGATCGCCAGAAGCCCGAGCATCGAAGCAAAGCCGAAAGGAATGGAAAGCATCCCGCTAGCAAAGGGTCTGTTCCGCTTCGTGGGGTGCCGGCGGTCCAGTCCGAGGTCGAAAAAATCGTTCAGAATATAGATGGCCGAGGCCGCCGTGCTGAATGAGATGAAGGCCAGGACACAGAGGACGAGCAGCGGAACATTGAAATATTCATGGCTGAGAATCAGCGGCACGAAGATCAGACTGTTCTTCAGCCATTGATGAACTCTGAGCATTTTCACATAAGTCTTGACCGTTGGCTGGGGTGCCGTCAGCAACTCGCCACCATTGACGGCATGCCAGCGCGCGGCGGCGCGATCAGGCGCAACCACGATCGCACTGCGTGCGGCATCGAAGACAGCAACATCGGCGCGGCTATTGCCCGCATAGTCGAATCCGCCATCGCCAAACGCCTCGATCAGCGCGTCACGCTTCATGCCGGATGCCATGTTGCGCCCGGGTTCGGTGGAGATGACTTCGTCAAAGACCCCGAGGTGTTCTGCGATTGCATCCGCGAATTTCTTCGGCGAAGCCGTTGCCAGAACAATGTGTCGCCCGTCTGCCTTGTCTTTGCGTAGCTGTGCGAGCAGATCCTGCCGATAAGGCAGCCCTGCCGCGTCCAGCTCTACACGTGCGGCGATCTCGCATTTGAGCCGCGCCTTGCCGCCCAGCAGCCAAAGTGGAAGGAGAAACAGACACAGCGGCTTCCGGCGCAGGAGCATAAAGAGGCTCTCCCACAGAAGATCGGTCGCAATCAGCGTGCCGTCGAGATCGACAGCCAAAGGCACTGCATTGCGTTCAGATCGCGCGTCCATAAAAGCCCCCCGACGAGATGACCGTTCTTCAAACGGCCATACGCGAAAGGAGCTTCCAAAGTCTGAAGCCATCGATAGACGAGGCAAATGTGCAGACAGAAATCAAAAACAGGCTTAAGGCTTCCCTAAGGACAAGCAGCGAAAACCGGGCGCACAAAAAAACCCCGGCAGGGTCTGCCGGAGTTTTGTTGATGAGGCATTCGAACCTCGAGACCGATACACTCAGCGCACGCGGCCACGGCCCTCGGAAATCTCGACTGTTTCAGAACCGGTCAGCACCTCGCGGTCACCATTGGGCATGGTGACAAAGCAGCCGGCCGCACAGAACTCGATCGTTTCGCCCGCACCCACCACGATCTCCGATTGCGAGCCGCCTTCGGTAACGACGATGGTCTGTGGTTCGCTGTCGCGATTGACCACACTCGCAGCAAAGGCCGAACCGCCGGCGAAAATGAACGTGGTGGCCGCAAGTGCAAATATCTTCATGGTTTTCATCGGTGTTTCACCACCCCTGTAACAGCGGGCACGACTGCCCTTTGGCCCCGTTTATAGAGATTTCAACCTGAACGGCAACTGAACGGCGCATCCAGCTTCCCGCCACTATTCCGGGTCGACCTTGCGTCGGCGCCGCCTTTTGCCTGCCGGTAAATCACCTTGCTCGTCCTCGACACCGTCCGCCAATTCTTCTTCGTTCGGCGTCTCGTCGGACTCCTGCGCCCTGAACAGCCCGGAGCGCACGTGGATATCGCGTTGCGGAAACGGAATTTCGATCCCCTCTGCTTCAAACGCATCGACGATGGCAAAACGGATGTCGTTCTGCACGTTGAGCTGCATGAGGATGTCTGAAAGATAAACACGGATCTCGAAATCGAGAGAGGAATCGCCAAAGCCGGCAAACAGTACGAACGGTTCAGGGTTCTTGAGAACAAGCGGATGGGATCTGGCAATTTCAAGCAGGATCTCGTGTACGCGCCGAACGTCGGACCCGTAGGCAACACCGATCGGTATCTCCATGCGTCCAAGCTTGTTGCGGTGGGTCCAGTTGCCGACGGCCGCATTGATCAGCTCGGAATTCGGCAGGATCACCGACTGGCGCTGAAACGTTTCAATCTCCGTGGCGCGGACGGAAATCTTCTTTACCGTGCCGGACACGCCGCCCGCAACGATCCAGTCGCCCGCCTTGAACGGGCGTTCGGCGAGCAAAATCAGACCCGAAACGAAGTTCGAGACAATGTTCTGCAGCCCGAAACCGATTCCGAGCGAAAGAGCACCAGCCACAAGGGCGAGATTGGACAGATTGATACCGGCCGCCGAGATACCGATCAGCGCAGCGATCACCAGCCCCACATAGCCGATGCCGGTGCGGATGGAATTGCGCACGCCAGAATCCATGCGGCTGCGCGCCATCACCTTGCCGTCGAGCCAGCTCTGGAACCAGCGTGTGACGAAATAGCCAATTACAAAAACGAGTATACCGGTGAGGATTCCCACGATGGAGAATGAGAGAGAGCCGACCTGTATCCTGCCGGCGATACGATAGCTCCACGCCGTCAGATCGGCCCATCGGAACCCCCACTGCAGAAGGATGAGCGGGACGCCGATCAGGATTACGATCATGTTGATCAGCATGCCGGTGACAAGGCCGAGCTGGTCAAGCGCGGTTTCATCGAAAGCCGTGTAACGCTCCAGCCGCCGTGCCAACCAGGAATTGGCGAACGCGCCCTCCGACGTGATCGCCCCTGCCGTCAGGAAGCCGATATACATCGTGGCGATGATCGCGCCCGTGACCACGGCCTGCTGGGAAAGGAACCGCGCAAAGCCGATATAGCCGAGCATCGCCGCGATGATGATGGCAGCCCCCAGAGCGAACAAGAGATAGCGGAACTTGAGTGGCCATGGCTTCGGATTGCCCTCCTCGTCATCCAGAGGACTGACGCCGCCAATCGCCATGATAAGCAGTCCCACAATGACGGTCGCCACGAGGCTGGTGGCCACTGTCAGCGAGAGCTGAGAACCGAACAGCGAATAGACCTGGTCCATGAAATAATCGAACCCGGTCGCGATCGCGGTGACCACCGCCAGAACAAGCAGCCATTGAGCTGCCTGAGACCGCACCGGCAAAAGCCGCCAGTTCGGACGTCGCGGCGCAAGAATGGCGCGCGCCAGGCGGTAGACGAAATAGACGAGGATGATGACGGAAAAAAGCGACCAGAGAAGCGGTTGAATATCAGTTCGGAGAAGACTGAAATAATCCAGAAAATAGTAGGTCGATGCCAGAAAAACCCCGATCGACAAGGACGGGATCAGGGTGGAAAAGAGCCCCACCGAGAGACGGCTGAGATAGGTGGGTTCTGCCTCGGTGGGATCCGGCTCTACGAAATCGCCAAACAACCGCCGCCCCCCGAAAAGCAGCGTAAGAGCGGCAATCGTTGCCAGTGTGGTGGCAAGCAAGAGCGATTTCAGGCGATATTTGAACACGAAAGAGAGCCAGGCGGAAACCCGCTGATAAACACGCCCGACCTCTTGTGCGAACTCCCCGGCAACGTCCGCACTCAAGGCGGCCGAAACGTCGTAGCGGCGTGAAAGCGTCCGTGTGAAGAGGTCACGACGCAGTTCTGCAATCCCATCGACGACACTGTTGATGCGAACGGAAAGCCTCTCGGCATCGCCGATCAGCACGTTGAAACTCGCCTTCTCGTCGAGCAGGCGGGTGCGTTCCCGCGTCACCTCCTCCGGTTCTGCCGGTTCGCCCTCCTTGCGCGGTTCCCCCAATTGTTCGAGACGCGTATTGATCTCAGAAAGCCTCGGACGAAATGCCAGGCTGGCATCGAAGACTTCCCGCGCCAGCTTTTCCAACTCAACCCGGACCGAGACGAGTTCGCCATCGTCCGTGGCCTGATCGTCGATCTCCTGTTCCAGACCGTCGACGGTGGCTTCGATTTCAGAGAGCTTTTCGCGTTGCGTCGTCAGGAAGTTTTCCGGTCCCTGAGCCAACGCCGGCGCAAGGCTGGCCAGCTGGAAAACGAGGCACAGGACGACCGGCAAGGCGCGAAATGTCAGCAACATGTCTAGCAGTCTTTTCAGAATCATACGCAATCGGAGATCGGCTTTAATCAGAGAACATTGCCTGAGCCACGCCTGCGCAGCAAGCATAGGGCCGTGCCGGAGTCGGGTCTGTGAAAAGCCATGGCGCTTTATTTGCCTCCAGTGTCCAGCCTGTCCTATAGCTTTGGTCTGGGTCTGGCAAAAAGAATGGCGGCGCATGGCGGAATATTCAGCTCTTTCGCTTCTGAAAAATGCCTTATCGGGCAATCGTGACTGGAAGCCGGCTTGGCGCAAGCCCGATCCCAAACCGAGCTATGATGTCATCGTCATCGGTGGTGGGGGCCATGGGCTCGCAACTGCCTATTATCTTGCAGCCGAACACGGCATCACCAATGTGGCCGTACTGGAAAAGGGTTGGCTGGGCTCCGGCAATATCGGTCGCAACACGACGATTGTACGCTCCAACTATCTCTTACCCGAATCCCTTCGTTTCTACGAATTTTCGATGAAACTCTGGGAAAACCTCTCCCATGAGCTCAATTACAATGTGATGTTCTCCCAGCGTGGCGTTCTGAACCTCGCTCACAGTCCGGGTCAGGCCGACGCTTTCATCCGCCGGGGCAATGCGATGCGCCATAGCGGTGTCGACGCCGAGTGGCTCACGCCGCAGCAGATCGCACGCAAGGTGCCCGGTCTCGACACGTCAAAATCGGCGCGCTTTCCGGTCGTCGGCGGACTTCTTCAGCCACGCGCGGGCACCGCACGCCACGATGCGATCGCCTGGGGTTATGCGCGGGCAGCCGATCGCCGGGGCGTCGACCTGATCGAGAATTGCGAGGTGACGGGCTTCCTGCGCACCGGCGATCAGATCACGGGCGTTTCCACCACAAGAGGCGAGATCCGTGCAAAAAAGGTTGCGCTGGCCGTGGCCGGCAGCACCAGCCGCGTGCTGCAGCGCGCGGGCATTGAGCGATTTCCTATTGAAAGCCATGTTCTTCAGGCCTTCGTGTCAGAAGCCATCAAGCCCTTTGTCGACTGCGTCGTGACCTTCGGTGCCGGCCATCTTTACATGTCGCAATCGGACAAGGGCGGGCTGGTTTTCGGCGGCAGCCTGGATTTCTACAATTCCTACGCCCAGCGCGGAAACCTGCCCACGGTCGAGGATGTGATGAGCGAAATCTGCGCCATGTTCCCCTCCGTCGCACGGCTGAGGCTTCTGCGCTCCTGGGGTGGCGTGATGGACATGTCGATGGACGGATCCCCGATTATCACCAGGGGTCCCCTGCCCGGTCTCTATCTCAATTGCGGCTGGTGCTATGGCGGCTTCAAGGCAACACCAGCCTCCGGCTATTCCTTCGCATGGACCATCGCAAAGGACGAACCCCACGCCATCAACGCGCCCTTCACGCTCAGCCGCTTCGAGCGCGGTGCCGCAATCGATGAAACGGGTCACGGCCCAATACCCAAACTGCATTGAGGGGAATGCCATGCTGATCGACTGCCCCCATTGCGGCCCTCGCGACCTCGCCGAATTCTCCTATCAGGGGGATGCGACGCGCACCCGACCCGACCTTGCCTCGACTGACACGAAGGCCTGGCTCGACTATGTCTATCACCGGCCGAACCCGGCCGGACGGCACCGCGAGTTCTGGCAGCACGCAGGTGGGTGCCGAGCGCATCTGGTGGTGGAACGCGACACGCTGACCCACGAGATTTTCACGGTCTCCTTCGCCCGAAAGACTTCTGGCGGAGACGCCGCATGAGCCCGCGCCGATCCACTTCCGGCGGGTTGATCGACCGTACCCGCACCGTCCGTTTCACCTTCGACGGCGAGAACCTGTCCGGCCATGCCGGCGACACTTTGGCCTCGGCGCTGCTCGCCAACGGTGTTTCGCTGATGGGTCGCTCCTTCAAATATCACCGCCCGCGCGGTGTCTTCAGCGCCGGTGTCGACGAACCGAACGCGCTCGTTACGCTGTTGCGGGGAGGCGTGCGCGAGCCCAACATTCCTGCCACGCAGATCGAAATCTATGACGGTCTGCGTGCGGAAAGCCAGAACCGCTTCCCCTCTCTGGCATGGGATCTTGGAGCGGTAAACCAACTCGGCGGCCGGCTGATCGGTGCGGGCTTCTACTACAAGACCTTCATGGGGCCGGTGATCGGGCCACTCAAGGGTACGCGCTTCTGGATGATGTGCGAACATTTCATCCGCCGTGCCGCCGGTCTTGGCAGAGCCGATTACGAGGCCGATCCTTCACGCTACGAGCGGGTGAACGCCTTCTGCGACGTTCTGGTGGTGGGCGGAGGCATCGCCGGCCTGATGGCAGCCGAGGCTGCGGCAAAGGCCGGAAAGCGCGTGATCCTCGCCGAACAGGAGCCTGTCACGGGCGGCTTTGCGCGCTGGTCCGGCGAAACCAATGAGGGAAAACAAGCCCACGAATGGGCTTCAAACCTGACAGCACGGCTAGCCAGCCTCGACAATGTCCGCCTTTTAACGCGCACAGCGGTCTGGGGCTATTATGACGGCAACACGTTGGCCGCGCTCGAACGCGTCCACGATCATGTGGCCCGCACGCCGAAGGGACACCCACGCCAGCGGCACTGGACGATCCGCGCAACGGATGTTGTGCTTGCAACGGGTGCGCTTGAACGCCCGATCGTCTTTCCCGGCAATGATCGTCCGGGTGTCATGTTGGCCGGCGCCGCACGCCGCTATGCCGCGGAATTCGGCATTCTGCCGGGAAACAGAACGATCTTTTTCACCAACAATGACAGTGCCTATGAGGCGGCAGCCACCATCAAGCGGGCTGGCGGCCATGTCGCAGCCATTGTGGATGTGCGCGCGAGGATCAGCAGTGCCGCCAGCGAACTTGCCACCGCAGCGGGCGTTTCGCCGCTCACCGGACACGCCATCGTGGGCACCAAGTGCGGCAAGACGCTTTCACGCGTGTTTGTTCAAGCGTACGATGCGGCATCCGGTACGCTGTCGGGAGATGCCAGACCGCTCGAGTGCGACAGTCTGGCGGTTTCCGGTGGTTGGCAGCCCGTTCTTCATCTGGCGAGCCAGGCTGGCGCAAAGCCCGTCTGGGATGAGGAAAAACAGGCCTTCCTGCCACCCGAGCCAACACAACGGTGGGCAGGCGCAGGCGCATTCCTCGGTACATTCGGCACTGTTGACGCCCTTGGAAGCGGCCGTGATGCGGGCCTCAAATGTGCTGGCAAGCGCCCCTCACGCGGCAAGCTGCCCGAGATCGCGCCTGAACCTCTCGACCTGACGCCAGCCCCGGTTCTGGAAATTCGCGGAAAAGGCAAGGCTTTTGTCGATTTCCAGCACGATGTGATCGCCGATGATGTGCGGCTCGCCCACCGCGAAGGCTTTGTCAGCGTCGAGCATCTGAAGCGCTATACCACGCTCGGCATGGCGACCGATCAGGGCAAGACATCGAATGTGCCCGGCCTCGCCATCATGGCGGCGGCCCGCGGCATCACGATCCCCGAGGCCGGTACCACGCGCTTTCGACCGCCCTATTCGCCGGTGGCCATCGGTGCGATGGCCGCGGAACGTTATGGCGATCTGAAGCCAGAGCGCTATACCCCCATACATGACTGGCATGTGGACCACGGTGCCGAGATGACGCCGGCAGGTCTCTGGCATCGCCCACTGGTTTATGCCGCTGCCGGCGAAACGGTCGAACAGGCTTACATCCGCGAGGCAGCGGCGGTGCGCCGCTCCGTGGGCATTGTCGATGTTTCCACACTGGGCAAGATCGCGGTGAAGGGACCCGACGCCGCCACCTTCCTCGATCGGGTCTACACCAACACTTTCTCCACGCTGAAAGTGGGCAAGGCGCGCTATGGCCTGATGCTGCGCGAAGACGGCATTGCCTTTGACGACGGCACCACCTGGCGGCTTGGCGAGACCGACTTCCTGATGACCACCACCACCGCCAATGCCGGCGCGGTGATGCAGCATCTGGAATATTGTCTCGACATTCTCTGGCCCGAACTCAAGGTCCATCTCACCTCGGTGACGGACCAGTGGGCCGGCGCGGCCATTGCCGGGCCGAAGGCGCGCGCCGTGCTGGAGCGTTGCGTTACCGGAACCAGGGTCGACAATGAGACGCTGCCTTTCATGGGCATCGTGCATGGCGAGATCGAAGGCGCACCCGTCATGATCTGCCGCCTCTCCTTTTCCGGCGAGCTTGCCTATGAGGTCTATTGCGCTGCCGGTTACGGAACACTCATATGGGAAGCCTTGATGGAGGCGGGCGAACCGTTCGACATCACCCCCTATGGGATGGAAGCGCTCGGTGCATTACGAATCGAGAAAGGCCACGTGACCGGAGCCGAGATTGACGGGCGAACCACCGCCCGCGATCTCTATCTCGACTGGATGCTGTCAAAGAAAAAGCCCTTCATCGGTTCGGGCCTGATGGACCGCCCGGCCCTCATCGACAAAAACCGCCTCAGGCTTGTCGGCGTCATCTCTCTGGATGGACAAAAGCTTGGCGGAGGTGCGCATCTGGTTGAGCGTGGAACTCCGGACGAGCCCGGCGAAAGCATCGGCCATGTGACAGCCTTCTGCTACTCACCTGCGCTGCAGAAATATATCGGCCTTGCGCTTGTCCGGGGTGGCAAGGCCCGCCATGGCACGCGAGCGTATCTGTCTGATCCGCTGCGCAAGCGTTTCGGCCAGGTGGAAATCGTCAGCCATCATCTCTTCGATCCTGATGGAGAACGCATGCATGGTTGAGCGCGCATCACCGCTGGGCAGCGATTTCCGCCCCGGCTCCTATGGCGACTTTGTTGAAGGGACCGGTGTGACGATTTTGGAAGCCCTAAAGGGATCGATCGTCGAGGCCAGCGCCTGGCCTGGCGAGGAAAAGACGCTGGCGGAAAATCTTTCCGCCATCTGCCGTCTAAAACTTTCAGCTTCACCGGGAAGCGGCGCTGCCAACCGTGAAGGCACATGCGCCTTCAACATCGGCCCTGGCCGATTTATCGTGAGTGGTCAGGGCGAGGCTCTGGCCGGCGTTATCATTGCCGCCATTGATGAGAGCGTGGGAACCGTGACCGATCTCTCCCATGGGCGCGCGGTGTTCGCGGTTGAAGGCCCCAAGGTCGAATGGGTTCTTGCCAAGCTTTTCGCGCTCGATTTCAGCCTCTCCGCCTTTCCCGTCCACACCGGGCGGGCCACAGCGCATCACGACCTGTTTGTTCAAATCCAGCGCCGTGGCGAGAAACGCTTCGAGCTATATGTCTTCCGCTCATTTGCGCGGGCTTTCGCCAAAACGCTCCGCCGCGCATCCGAAGATGTGGGCTATGCTATAAGATAGGCCCGGCGCGGCGACACCGGACCTATCGGCCGGCTCGCGGAGCACCCACGAACCGGTTTTATTATCCCGAAGGCACGTTCGGCGCCTCCGGCGGACGTCGTCAGCCATTATCGCCGTCAGGAGCCATTTCCGCCGGCGGATTGCCCTGATGCATTTCACCGCGCGGGCCACCTCTGTGGTCACGCTTGTGGTGCATCATTTTTTCGTGGCGTCCGCCACGCTCCCCCGCCATCTGGCGGAAGCCACGACGCATTTCGCGCTGGTCGACTTTGCCATCGTCATTGGCATCCATCAGCGCAAAGCGCTTTGCCTGCTGGCTTTCAATCTCCGCGATCGTAACGGTGCCATCACCATCGATGTCGAGACGCTGTGCAGCGCGTTTCGCCCGCCGCTCGGCCATGCGCTTCATAGCCATATCCTGAAGTTCGGCTTCAGACAGCACGCCGTCGCCATCAGCATCGGCGGCCTTCAAACGCTCGATATGAACAGAGGAAAACTCTTCGATGGATAGGTTCCCATCGCCGTTGGTATCGATGCGGGAAAACCCCCGCATCATCTTGCCGCCTTTCATTCGCTCTCCTGCAGCCGGCGGTGCAGCTTGGTCGGACGAAGCTTCCTGAGCGATCGCAGCAGAACCGGCAATCAGGCTCAGGGCCACGGCGGACAAAAGAATCTTGTTTTTCATATCAGTCTCCTCGTAAGGGGCGCCGCCAGGGAAATGCGGCAGGGAACGAGGAGATAGTCGCCGATCTCACATTACGACGACCTTGCCGGGAAATTACAATTTCGTAAGCAACATTCGTGGGAAATGACTTAACGAACGAAGGAGACAAACTCCTCGAGCGGCGCCCGTTCACTACGCAGGGCATTCTCTGGTTTTGAGGCATCCTCGTAGCCAAGCGCCATACCGCAGACGACAATTTCCTCATCGGGAATGCCGAGGATCGGGCGGATCTGCTTATGGTAAGGTGCAAATGCAGCCTGTGGGCAGGTATGAAGATCACGCCCGCGTGCGGCAATCATCACCGATTGTACAAACATGCCGAGATCGATCCACGATCCCTTGTTCAATCGTCGGTCGATGGTGAAGATCAGGCCGACGGGAGCATCGAAGAAGGTGAAATTGCGATCATGCTGAGCGCGCATGCGCTCCACCTCACGGCGACCGATGCCCAAAAGGCTATAAAGTGCATAACCCACCGCACGACGGCGCGAGAGATAGGGCTCGAAGAACTTGTCGGGATAATATTTGTACTCGTCCCATTCGATCTTTTCCGGGCGTACACCGGAAGAAAGAATAGCCTCGGAAAGCGCCTGTTTGCGCTCGCCCGACACCACATAGACCTTCCAGGGCTGCATGTTGGTGCCCGAGGGCGCGCGCGCGGCGACACGAAGAATATCTCTGATCGTCTCGTCATCGACAGGATCGGGCAGAAACGCCCGCACGGAGCGCCGCGTCAGCATCGCCTGATCGACAATGTCGGTAATGGACAGTTCGTTCTTCTTGTCAGGGGCCAACATGCCACTATCCTTCCTGGCGGTCCTTTCAGATGCGCGACAATGCCCCCTGCATCAATATCGCGATCCATTCAGGACCAAATGCACTCACTCACTGCGCTGTTCTCACGCCGGTCGATTTGCTAAAACGCCGACCAATGCGCCGGTCCTCGTAGTCGAAGGGCCTGTTTTTTTCAAGTCGAATGCCAAGTTCGCCCCTGGAGCCCCCAATGCCAAAGCCCTCCTCCCGCATTTCAGGCATCGTCCCGTCCGGCAAAAACGGGTGGGAAATCCACTTCGCCGCCATGACCCGCAAGCAAGCCGGTGAAAACGTCATCATGCTGTCTGTGGGCGACCACGATTTTGATACTCCGGAAGGTACGGTCGAAGCCTGCGTCAATGCCGTCCAGGGCGGCCATCACCACTACACGCAACTTCCCGGTCTGCCCCGCCTGCGACAGGCGTTGGCGAAATTGTCGGAAGAGTGCACAGGGACCAGGACAAGCTCCGAAGAGATCATGGTCACCATCGGCGGCCAGGGCGCGCTCTACGCGGCTTTCCAGGGGGTGCTCGACCCGGGCGATCATGCGGTAATCGTCTCGCCCTATTACGCCACCTATCCAGGCACGGTGCGCGCCGCCGGGGGGCGCTATACGGAAATCGAAACCCATGCGGAAAACGATTTTGAGCCGAGCCTCGAGGAAATCGAAGCCGCACTCGAAGCAGACACGCGCGCAATCCTGATCAATTCGCCCAACAACCCCACCGGAGCCGTCTACTCTCGCGCCACGATCGAGCGTATCGCAGAGATCTGCCGCGAACGCGATCTGTGGCTCCTGTCCGACGAGGTTTACTGGACCATCCGCTCGGAGAAGGAGCACATCTCGCCGCGCGCCCTGCCCGATATGAAGGAGCGCACGCTGGTTATCAATTCCCTGTCGAAGAGCCACGGCATGACCGGGTGGCGGGTCGGATGGCTCACCGGGCCCGCCGACATGATCGCCGTGTTGACCAATCTCAACCTCGTGGCCACCTACGGTCTGCCCGATTTCACTTCCCACGCGGCCATCGCTGCCGCAGAGAACGGGTTCGGCATGCGTGAGATCGCAGAGCTCTACACCAGACGGCGCGAAGCGTTTCTTGATGCGGTGCGCGGCTTGAACGACGTGATCGTGCGCGGCTCTCAGGGTGGCATGTATGTAATGCTCGACATACGGGCGATAGAGCAGGATTGCGAGAAATTTGCCTGGGACTTCCTGAACCAGGAAAATGTCGCAGTCTTGCCGGGCGCCAGTTTCGGTGATGCCGCCAAAGGGCATATCCGAATTTCCATGTGCCAGGATGAGGAAACGCTGCGCGAGGCGGCCAAACGGCTGCAGCGTTTCATTGCCGCCAGGCTGGATAAACCGGTAAAAAAAACCGCCGCCGGCTGAACCGGAAGCGGGCGCGCTGTTGAGCGCGCCTCAGTCCTTCCGGTTCGGCAACCCTTTACGGTTCGTCTCCGCAAGCTCTTCGAGCTCCGATTCGCTCATCGATTCATACATTTCCTTCGACGCGCCCTGGAGCTCCGACTTGGACGTCTCACCACGTTTGGCCGCGAGGGCGGCACCGGCGGCTTTTTGTTGCGCCTTGGATTTTGCCGGCATCTTTGCCTCCTGTTTGAAGTATTCACTCTAGGAAGAAGACTCCGGATCGGGCTGAGTTCCCGGGATTTTTCAACCCGAAGATAAATTTCGCCAATACGGATCGGGATTGAAGCGATCGCCGTGCTGCGCCTGCAGGCGCTCAAGCGCGGCAACGATCTCCTCTATGCCACGCGCACGCGCATATCGAAGCGGCCCGCCCCGAAACGGAGCAAACCCCGTGGCAAAGATCATCGACCCCTCAAGCGTTTTTTCGTCCCCCACAACGCCTTCGCGCAGGCAGGTCACGCAAGTGTTGAGCATGGGGAGGATCAGGCGATCCGTGATGGCCGCCTGCGGCTCGGGGTGTTTGGCACTTTTTCGCGGCTCGCCATTTCTATCGTAGGTATAAAACCCGCGCCCCGCCTTCCGCCCGGTGTGGCCTTCCGCCACCATGGAGTCCAGCCAGGCGGGCACATCCGGTACTGGGGTGTCGAGACCGGCCCGCATGGTGCGCGCCACTTCAAGACAAATGTCCAGGCCGACGCGGTCGGCAAGTTCGATCGGCCCCATGGGCATGCCGAACGAAACCGCAGACTGATCGATGGTTTCTTTTTCCATGCCTTCGTCAAGCATAACAAACGCCTCGGTGAGGTAAGGCGTCAGAACGCGGTTGATGAGAAAGCCCGGCGAGCTTTTGACCGCTGCGGGAAGTCTGTCGATAGAGCCGCAGAAAGCTTTAAGCCGCGCCAGCGCCGCAGCCGAAACCCCATCATGTGAAACGACTTCGACGAGTTCCATGCGTGCGACAGGATTGAAGAAGTGCAGCCCCAGCAGCCTTTCGGGAAACGGAACAGCCGTTCGCAGCTCTTTCAGGGGGATGCTGGACGTGTTCGTCGCAAGAATAGCGTCCTTCTTTATCAAAGGCGCGACCGTCTCGAAAACCTTGCGCTTGACCTCGGCCTTTTCCGCAACCGCCTCAATCACCAGATCAGCCTGCCTGACACCATCGCCCGCAAAATCCGGTGTCAGCCGATCGGATGCGTCGCGTCTGGCGATCCCGCTATGCAGACGTGTATCAAAAAGCTTCCCTGCTCTTCCGATTGCTGCCGCAAGAGCCTTTTCATCGAGATCGGACAGCGTGACCCTGAGACCGCGCGCCGCGCACCATGCGGCAATATCCCCGCCCATTGTCCCGGCACCGATAACGTGAACCTGCGCAATGTCGCTCGTCCCCTTTCCTCCAGCCTTCAGAGTTTCACGCAGGAAGAAGACATGGATGAGATTCTGCGCCGTCTCACCGGTCAAAAGACGCGAGAAGGAGCGGATTTCCTCCTTCTGCATCACGTCTTTTTTCCCGGCGCCGTGGTTTTCCCAAAGGTCGATCAATCGATGAGGGGCGGGATAATGTTCCTCCGGCGCATGCTTGGCAGCCATGGAACGCATCTTGCGCGCGGCGAGACCCCGATAAAACGAGAAGCGGCTCAAACCCGCGCCGCGCCTTGTCGGTTTCAGATCTCCCGAGATGGCCGCTTTGACCGCGTTCACGACATGTCGCTCCTCGACCACGGCGTCGACCAGGCCGAACTTCCGTGCCTTGGCTGTATGCACGGATTTTCCGGTCAGCATCATCTTCATGGCTTCGACCGGATCGATCAGCGCCGGCAGCCGGAACGTCCCTCCCAGTCCGGGATGAAGTCCGAGAAGCACTTCGGGAAACCCGAAGACCGCTCCCTCGACAGCTATCCTGAACCTGCACGCGAGAGCCAGCTCGAGCCCGCCGCCGAGGCAATGGCCGTGGACCACCGCAACGCTCGGCATGGGGAGCGCAGCCAGACGGTCAACGATCGCATGGGCCCGCGTCATGCGGGCTTCCACCACATCCGTTTGAGAAACACCGGAAAAATCGCGAATATCGGCTCCGGCGATAAAACCTCCGGCTTTGCCCGAGCGCAGCACGAGCCCTTTCGGCTGCACCGCCTCGACCTTTTCCAGCAGGGTCTCCAATTCGGTCATCACCGGTTCGGAAAGCGTGTTCGTGCTCTCCCCCGCCCGGTCAAGCACCAGCCAGGCAACAGCGTCCCCGTCCTTGAACAGCGACCAATGTTCGGTTCTCGCGACCTCCTGCGCGGCGGGACCGAGCGCGAGCCGGTTTCGGTTGAGGTGCTTGCCAGCAGGCATCGTTCCAACAGCCATCAAACCACCTCCATCATCATCGCGCCACCAAGGCCGCCGCCGATACATTCGGTTGCCACACCGCGTTTGAAACCACCTCTGCGCAAGGCGTTGACCAGGTGAAGTACGATCCGGTTGCCGCTGGTTCCCACCGGGTGCCCGAGGCTGATTGCTCCCCCATCCACATTAAGGCGATTGTGGTCGATGCGGCCGAACGGAGCTTCGAGCCCGAGAACATGGCGGCAATAGTCGTCGTCCTCCCACGCCGCGAGGCATGCAAGAACCTGCGCCGCAAAAGCCTCATTCAGCTCCCACAATTCAATGTCCTCACGGGTCAGACCTTGCCGTTCGAGCAACGCCGTCGAGCACAATGTCGGCCCCAGACCCATGATGGACGGATCAAGTCCCGACCACTCACTGTCGACAATCCGGGCCAGCGGGGTAAGACCGTGCTTCTTGAGCGCCTCTTCGGACGCAAGGATCACCCAGGAGGCTCCATCGGTGATTTGCGAAGAATTGCCCGGGGTGACCTTGCCGAAAGGCTTCTCAAAAGCGGGTTTCAGCTTGGCGAGCCGCTCCATCGAGGTATCCGGGCGAACGCCGTCATCATGGTCATATAAGACGCCATCGCGGGTCACTGCAGGAACGACTTCCCCTTTGAGAGTGTTGCTTTTCTGTGCCCTCGCCAATCGCTGGTGACTTTCCAGGGCGTAAGCGTCAGCCGCTTCACGGGAAATATTGAAGATATGGCCGATTTTCTCGGCCGTCTGCCCCATATTGAGCTGGGTGACGGGGTCGGTCAGTCCCCGCTCAAGCCCGATGACCGGCTTGAGTATGCGCGGTCGCAACGCGCCCAGGGCGGCGAGCCTCTCTAAAACCGATTTGGCAAAAGCGAAACGGCCAAACCAAGCAGCGCCTTCCTGCGGCCACACCAGTGGCGCGTGGGAAAGCGCTTCGGTTCCTCCGGCAAGGATAAGATCGGCCTTTCCCGCTTCGATCGTTCGGAAAGCGGTGTCTATCGACTGCATCCCGGAACCACAATTGATCTGAACAGTGAAGGCCGGCATCGCATCACCCATGCCGAGCCGCAGTGCCGCCACCCGTGCCGGGTTCATCTCGTCGGCAAGGACGTTGACACAGCCGAGGATCACCTTGTCAAAACTGGCGGGAGAAAAATTCTGTCGCGCCAGCAGGGGCCGCCCGCATTGAACGGCAAGGTCTACCGGCGTGAATGGACCCGGCTTTCCGCGCGCCCTCAGAAAAGGGGTCCGTGCGCCGTCCACGATGAAGACGGGCCTGTCTTTGCTCTCACGATATTTTGTCTGACGGACAGGAGCCGTTCGCCTCGCACGTACAGGCGGCTTCCGGTTAACGCGCTTCTGCTCTCGGGGCATTTGTGCCATGCAATACGCACCTTTCCTGAAAACCCGACCGTCAGCGATTGTTCAGCTCAGTCGAGGCAGTTGAGCATCTTTGTCATCAATGACACAACCTTTCCGGCCTTTCCTGGTTCCGATCTCGCTTCATTCCCAATAACGCCGGCTTTAAGCCACAATTGTCTGGCCTGACCCGATAAGCCGCATTGGCCGCAAAAGCGGTTTGTGGTTTAACCGCACTGTTTTGCAGCATACGGGCGACAGGCGTTAACGTCACGGCAAGGTTGGTGACCGACACTTCAGCTCGAGAATGGGAGACGGGTTTGAGTGGAATCGACGCGAGACCGTCGATGGGTCGGCGTTTGCACGGGCCGTTGCTGCTCGCGCTCATGCTCGCCTTTTCGCCGCCTTCTGCCAATGCCTTCGAGCTGTTCGGCTTAAAGCTGTTTGGCAAGGACAAAGCTGCCGAAGAGCCGGACACAATCGGTGAACCCTGGAATTACACGGTAGAATTTGTCCTCCCCTATGGCGCGGACGAAACCGAGAAAAAACTCAAGGGCGCCTCCTCTCTCTGGGCGGACCGCGAGAAACCCGCTTCGGGTGCTGCGGGGTTGATCGTCAAGGCGCGCGGCGACTATCGCCGTCTCCTCAACACGCTCTACGGTTCGGCGCTTTATGGCGGCTCCATCAGCATCACCATTGACGGGCAGGAGGTATCCGGGCTTCCCATTGACGCGGATATTGCCAATCCAGCCAGCGTTCGCGTCGCCGTCGACCCGGGCTCTGTCTTTCATTTCGACCAGGCGCGGATCATCAATCAGGCGCCGCCGCCGCTGAACCGCAATGATCGCGTCGAAGACCCGGCAAAAGAAGGTTTCCAGTCAGGAGAAGTCGCTGCCTCCGGTACCATCCTGAAGGCAGGTCGCCTCGCGGTTGAAGCCTGGCGCCATCAGGGACATGCCAAGGCTGAGATCGTGGAGCGTCGCGTTACCGCCGCGCATGAAACCAAAACGGTGGACGCAATCCTGACCGTTGAGCCTGGTCGCCGTGCAGCGTATGGCGTTGTCACCGTCAGCGGGACGGAACGGATGGATCCCGACTTCGTGGCGCGGCAGACCGGTCTGGTCCCCGGTCGCGAATACGACCCGGACGATATTGACCGCGCCCGCGAGCGCCTGTCGAAGCTTGATGTTTTTCGCTCCGCCCGGATCGAGGAAGCGGACGAGATCGGGGCCGATGGTCTCCTCCCACTCGCCGTTATCGTCCAGGAACGCCTGCCCCGCCGGTTCGGTGTCGGCGGCACCTATTCAACGCTCGACGGGCTTGGCGTACAAGCCTACTGGATGCACCGAAACCTTTTCGGCCGTGCTGAACGACTCCGTTTCGAAGGGCAGGTTTCCGGCATCGGCAACACGTTCAAGCCTGAAGATCTGACCTACCGCGTTGGCGCCACTTTCATCAAGCCCGGTGTCTATACGCCCGACACGGATTTCCAGGCCTCCATATTCGGCGACCGGGAGGTTCTCGAACGTTATACACGCACGGCAGTCAGCGCCGAACTTGGCTTCCGGCACGAGTTTACTGAAGCCCTGTCTGGAAGCCTGTTCGCCAATGCCGGCCGCGCCCGCTTCGAAGACGACTTCGGAACACGGGATTTCACCACCGTCGGCCTCTCGGGCACGCTGACCTATGACAGCCGGGACAACCCCGCCGATGCGACCGAAGGATTTTTTGCCGAATTGTCGCTCGAACCATTTTACGAAATGGAATACCGCAACCTGGCCGCGCGGATGCTTCTGGAAGGCCGCGCCTACCATGATTTCGGAAGTGACGGCCGCTTCGTTCTGGCCGGACGCGCCAAGATCGGTGCCTTGGTCGGCGCGCCCATTGACGAAACGCCGCCCGACAAGCTGTTCTTTGCCGGCGGGGGTGGTTCGGTCCGCGGCTACGCCTATCGAAACATCGGCGTGGAGATGGAGGATGGTATCGCGGGCGGACGGTCGCTGATGGAAGCGTCTGCCGAACTGCGCGCGCGCGTTACCAATTCTATTGGCGTCGTCGGTTTCATCGATGCCGGGACCGTTGGGGCGGAATCCTTCCCCGACTTCTCGGAGGATGTGCGGATCGGTGTCGGCGCCGGTCTGCGCTATCTCACCCCGTTGGGTCCCGTGCGTCTCGATGTCGCCGTTCCGCTCGATCGACGCGACGGCGATCCGAGCGTTGCCTTTTACGTCGGAATAGGACAAGCGTTTTGATCCGCTTTTTCGCAGCTCTGATCCTGCTCTTCGTCCTGTTGCCCGCCATGGCGCAGGACACCCCCAGTGAACGCACGCCCGATGAAGAGCGCTCATTCTTCACGCGTCTTCTGGAAGATCAGCTCTCCACGCCCAACCGGCAGATTCGCATTTCCGGCATTTCCGGTGCGCTGTCTTCACAGGCCACCATCGGTGAAATCACCATCGCTGACAGGGAAGGGATTTGGCTGCGCATCAGCAACGCCTCCATCGACTGGAGCCGCTCCACGCTACTGCTGCGCCAGCGTCTCGAAGTACAAAAGCTTGCCGCCGAAAATATTGAGGTCACACGCCGTCCACTGCCCGATAAGGGACTGCCCTCGCCCGAGTCGCGCTCTTTCCAGGTCCCGGAACTGCCGCTTGCCGTGAATCTCGAAGCGCTCGAGATAAAACAGGCATCTTTCGGACAAGAAGTCTTCGGCCTTTCCGCCGACCTCGCCTTGACCGGCGCTCTCAAAATCGACAGCGGAACGCTCGAGAGCAATTTCGACGTGCAGCGTCTGGACGGTCCTGGCGGCCAGTTTGCGCTTGAAGCTGCGTATTCCAACGAAACCGAGATTTTGGATCTCGATCTGGTTCTCGATGAGCCGGCCAATGGCGTGGTCGCCAATCTTCTCAACGTCCAGGGCCGCCCGCCACTCAAACTCACCCTTGCCGGCAGCGGACCGCTAAGCCAGCTCGACATCAAACTTGCACTTGAGGCGGACGGCGTACCCGCTTTTGGCGGCACGGCACGGCTTCGCGAACGCGAGGAGGGCCTGGGCTTTTCCGCCCGCCTCGCCGGCACCATCAAGAGGCTCGTGCCGGCCCAGTTTCAGGATTTCTTCGGCGCCGGCACCCGCATCAACGTCAATGGCGTTTCGAAGAAAGGTGGCGGGGTCCTGCTTGAAAATTTTCAGGTCGCCAGCGCCTCCATGCGCATCGAAGCCGTTGCAGAGACCAGCAGCGACAATTTCCTCACTGCTCTCTCACTTGGCGCTTCAGTAGCCAACCCCAAGGGCGACCGCGTGCTTCTGCCCGTTGCAGGTGGACAGACCTCTCTTCAATCGGCAAAACTGGACATCACCTTCGGCGAGGCCGGGTCCGAGCGTTGGAACGGAAAGCTTGAGCTGAATGGACTTCAGACCGCAGAACTAGCCGCCGGACGTACCATCCTCACGATGGGCGGGTTGGCGCAAAACCTGAATGATCCACTTTCCCGGCGGATAAGCTTCGAGATCGACGGAGGCCTTTCCGAGATCACTGCCACACAAGCAAAGATCGCCGAAGCACTCGGCGACACCCTTGATATCATGGCGCGCGGCGACTGGCAGGCTGGCAATCCCGTCGTGCTGGAAAAGGTTAGCATTTCCGGAAACGGACTGCAGACCGCCCTCACCGGCCAGATCCGAGATTTCGCCTTTAACGGCGATATCAAGCTTAGAGCGAGCGACATTGCCCCTTTCTCTGGCCTTGCGGGTCAGGCACTGGGCGGTTCGGTCAATCTCGCCGCCAATGGCACCGTGCGCCCCATCAGCGGCGCATTCGATCTCGACCTCGACGGTACGGCAACCGACCTGCGTATCGAGAACGAAGTTGCCGGCAAGCTGCTTGCGGGCACCACGCGCATAAAGGGCGGTGTGGCCCGAGGTCCTGAAGGATTGACTGCACGCGCGCTCTCCCTCGCAAACGATCAGTTCAACATGCAGGCTGACGGTACCTTTGCCACCGGAACAGCGAACTTCCGCTTCGACGCTGCGCTGGAAAACATGGCCCTCGTCGCGAAAAATGCATCAGGCCGCCTGACAGCCACAGGCCGCGCTGAGGGGGCAGAGGGACGCATCAATCTCACAGTCAAAGCCGATGCGCCGCGCGGCAGATTGTCCGGCCGGGACCTCAGCGAGGCCACTGTCGGTTTCGATGGGCAACTGGAAGATGAAGTCCTGACGGGGGCCCTCGACGGCTCCGCCTTCCTGGCTGGGGAGCGAGTGGACCTGTCCGGCCAACTCGTTCTTTCACCGGATCAACGGCGGCTGACTGAATTTTCCTTCCGAGCAGGAGGTGCCACTGCCAGCGGCAATCTTGTTCAGAATGTGCGCAAAAGCCTGATCGACGGTCGCATCAATGTCGACGCCGCCGATGTTTCCACGGCGGCTGCGTTGCTGCTCCGGGAGGCAACCGGCAGCGTGAAGGCCGATCTCTCCCTCTCCCATGTGGACGAACGCCAGATTGCCGACGTAAACGCCACTGTCCGCGATCTCGCCGTCGATCAGACGCGCATTTCAAATGCGGCAATTGCTGCAACAATCGAGGATTTGTTCGGGGTGCCCTCCGCCGTCGGCTCGATCAATGCCAAGGGGATCAGCGCAGGCGGCCTGAACATTACGTTGGTCGAAGCCACCGCGCGCCAGAATGAAGGGGCCACGGATTTCGAAGGCAAAGCCTTGCTTGAACAGGGCACTGAAATTGAAACCCAGGGCGCACTCGCACCTGAAGGCGAAGGCTATCGCCTCAGGCTCAACGAACTCCGCCTGGAACAGGGGGCGGTAAAGGCCCGTCTTGTGGACCCCACGTCCCTTCTTGTGGAAGGCAAGGCCTTCACACTGGATCCGCTGGTGCTCGATGTCGCGGGCGGTCGCATTACGGCCGGAGGTCGCTTCGCCAATGCTCTCGATCTCGCGGTCAATCTCCAAAGCGTCCCCCTTTCCATCGCCAATACGATCCAGCCCGAGCTCGGTCTTGGCGGGACGCTCGACGGCAAGGCAGAGATCAAGGGCACACGAGACAGACCGCTTGTCAATTTTGACATCGACGGACGCCAGATCGCCTCTCCCATCTTGACGCAAGCAGGTTTGAGTACGCTGACGATCAATGCTGCCGGGACGAGCAATGGCGATCGACTGAACGTCGACACCGCCATCACCAGCCCGGAAGGTTTGAACGCCACAGCACGTGGCGCGGTCCCCATCGACGACGGTCAGCTTTCCCTGGATGTTGCTCTCAACGCTTTCCCACTGGCCGCACTGAACCGTGTCGTTCGCGGTCAGGACCTTGCCGGGCAGTTGACAGGCAGCGCACGGGTGACCGGCAGACTCACCGAGCCGCAGGCAAGCTTCGACATGCGTGCCACCGGTCTGCGGGCTGCACCTTTGTCCAGCGCCGGCCTCGGCCCGCTTCAACTCGCCGCCAGCGGACGTTACGCGGGCAACGCGATTGAGCTTGCCCGACTGACGGCGGATGGCCCGTCAGGGCTGGGAATAGAAGCGAGCGGCACGATCCCGCTGTCCGGGTCCGGCCTTGGGCTTGACCTTGCAGGCACCGCACCGCTTTCGATCGCCAATCGTTTCCTTGCCGATCGTGGAACCCAGCTTTCCGGAACCGCCTCCGCCAATATCCGCGTCTCCGGCGCCGTGGCAGATCCCGTCGTCAACGGCACAATCACGACTGCCAACGCGTCAGCGGTTGATCCGCTCACCAATCTGCGCGTCGGCGACGTCCGCCTGGCTGCGGCCATCAATGGCGATCGGATATCGATCACGGAAGGGTCGGCGGCCCTGGCGGCAGGCGGCAGGGTTTCCGTATCCGGCACGATTTCAACCAATGCGCAGGC
This sequence comes from Nitratireductor sp. B36, assembly GCF_020833685.1. GTDB lineage: Bacteria > Pseudomonadota > Alphaproteobacteria > Rhizobiales > Rhizobiaceae > Nitratireductor. The sequence goes on along the minus strand of NZ_JACKZY010000002.1, from coordinate 752,743 downwards.
GGGCTTTCCCGCCGATCTCAGGATCGGGCTGAACAACGCCAGACACACGGACGGAGAAATGGTGACGGCGACCGTCAACGGTGCCCTGACCATGACAGGGGCCCTCACCCGCGATCCGCTGCTTGCTGGCGAGGTGAATGTGGAGCGGGCCGAAATTCTCGTGCCCGAAAGCATCGGCGGCGGCGCTGCTCAGATCAATGTGCGCCATATCGATCCGCCCCCCGCTGTACAGCGCACTCTCGAGCGTGCACGCGCAGAGGACGGTACGCCGATGCCCTCCGCACGGCCGAGCGTTATGCGGCTGAACATCAATGTGACAGCGCCGGCCCGCATCTTTGTACGCGGTCGCGGCCTCGATGCGGAACTCGGTGGCTCGGTAAGATTGACAGGACCGGTAACGAACATTCAGCCGGTCGGAGGTTTCAAGCTCATTCGCGGCCGCCTGTCGATCATCGGTCAGCGCATAACCTTCGACGAAGGAGAAGTCACCCTGGTGGGCGATCTCGATCCGCAACTCGACTTCATCGCCCGCTCGCGCGGCAACGATATCATCGTGTTCATCAATGTGAACGGCCGTGTCTCCGACCTGAACATCACGTTCTCTTCGCAACCGGAATTGCCCGAGGATGAAGTGCTTGCCCGCCTCATCTTCAATCGTGGCATCGACGAGCTCTCTGCCGTTCAGATTGCCCAGCTAGCTGCCGCCGCCGCAGAACTCGCCGGCGGATCCAACAGCTCTCTTCTGGGCTCTTTGCGCAATGCGACGGGGCTCGACGATCTGGATGTCGTCACCGACAGCGAGGGCAACGCGGCGGTGCGCGCGGGTCGCTACATCCAGGATAATATTTATCTCGGGGTTGAAGCCGGCGCGAAAGGCACGACGCGGGGCACGATCAATCTCGACATTACCGAGGATCTGAAAGCGCGCGGCGCGGTGGGATCCGATGGTAATTCAAGCCTCGGTATATTCTTCGAAAAAGACTATTGATCCCGAAAAAAGAAAGCCGGCCAGGAAACTGGCCGGCAAACGGCGCGCTGGGTTCGGGTCGGGGGGGATGGTGGGTGCGCGCCTTGACTGGAAACACCGCCAGGCGACAAAAGTTCCGCAGAAAAATCCTTCGCGAAGATCTCCGCCTTTCAGGTTCAAGCCAGGCGGAGCTTCAGCGCTGCCAGCCCTGGGCGCCGATCAACGGGACGAAGGACACCGGCGCGAGAACCTCGGTGCGAAAGTCGGTTTCCCCTTCACGCACGATGCAATTGAGTTGCTGGAATCCTGCAGCAGAGCCCACCGGCATGACGAGCCGCCCGTTGAGAGCGAGCTGCGCTTTCAGCGCCTCCGGCACACGCGGTCCTGCTGCGGCCACGATGATGGCGTCGAACGGAGCTTCCTCCGGCAGTCCCAGCGTCCCGTCACCCACGACGATGCTCACATTGTCGAGGTAGCCCACATCTGCCAGGCGCCGACGCGCGGCGATCGCAAGTGAATCGTGACGTTCAATCGAAAAAACATGCCCGGCGATCCGCGACAGGACGCCCGTGGAATAGCCCGAGCCCGTACCCACCTCCAGAACCCGGCTTTCCGGTTTGAGCTCGGCAGCCTCGGTCATCAGGGCAACGATATAGGGCTGCGATATGGTCTGCCCGTCACCAATGGGCAGCGCCCCATCCTCATAGGCGAGCTCGGCGAGATGCTCCGGCACAAACAGGTCACGCGGCACTTCGGCCATTGCATCGAGCACTGTTCCGGAGACGATGCCACGCCGTCTCAACACCGCTAGCATCGCGCGGCGGCGATCTTCGTTCTGCTTAGAGTGTTGTTTGTTACTCAAACCTGTCTGGCTTCGATCATGAAGAAAAAGCGAGCTCTATAATGCCGCCAAACCCCTCTCAGCGTCCATCCTTACGGCCATGAACATATGCATGGCAGCGCATGCAGCGTGCATAGCTCCACCGGTGGGGCCAAAGATTCCGTTTGAAATACAATGAGTAAAAGATTGGTGGGTGATACAGGGCTCGAACCTGTGACCCGCTGATTAAGAGTCAGCTGCTCTACCAACTGAGCTAATCACCCGACCATTTCGGGCGGCGATCAGGTCGCCGTCAACCGAATGACCGGCTCCTTAAACGGTTTCGGCCACGCATGCAAGACACTCTGACATGAGTTTGTCACTTATTGCTCAAATCAACAGTTTCCCTTCCGCCACGCGCACCGCATGACCGCCGATCCGGGCAGAAGTGATCGCGCCGTGGTGGACGTCGACTTCAAGGCGGATGCTGGAAGGCCGCCCCATTTCAATGCCTTGCTCGATCAGGAACCCATGCGCTCCATCGACAAGCGCATCATGCTGCATGATCGCACCTGCAAAGGCAGCCGCCGCCGATCCTGTTGCCGGATCCTCGGGAATCCCGTCATCAGGGGCGAACATGCGGACATGAAATGCGTGATCGTGGTTGACCGTCTCCCGGCAGTAAACATAGGGAGCGGCAGACGGTCCCTCCATCTGAGGAAGAAGCGAACGCCACAGGCCAGCATCGAGCCGCGCACGGCGAGCCACCCCCAGATCGGCCACCGGCACACAGACATAAGGCACACCTGCACTCCAGGTGCTGATCGTGTGGTTCTCGAAGCCGATTTCGTGATGACCAAGCCCAAGCGCCGCCGCCACCGCTTCCGGCTCTATGGGGAACGGGAGCGACATTGGAAGCCTGGGCAGATCGAACTCCGCATAGGCCGCCCCCTTCCCCGCCGTCACTGCGCAGCGCACTGGCCCTACCGCCTCCTCCAACATCACGATGGAAGTCTGGGGAGCGCCACTTGTCTTAGCTGCCCGCTCGGCAAGAGCAATCGCAGCTCCCACCGTGGGATGGCCGGCGAAAGGCAATTCCGTACGCGGCGTGAAGATACGGAGGCGTGCAGTGTGGTTCTTGCTCGCCGCCTGTCCGACAAAAACGGTCTCCGACAGATTGAACTCCCCCGCGATCCGCTGCATCGCCGCATCGTCCAGCCCGTCCGCATCCAGCACCACGGCCAATGGGTTTCCTGAAAGTGGCTCATCGGAAAAAACGTCGTAAATATAATAGTTTCGACCAGTCATCTCGCCTCTCACAGAAAAATTCATCTCATCGCGGCAATGCGGCAGAGCTCGCCCTGCTTCGCCATCTTTTGCCCACTTTCCTCATACCACGTCAGAACGAAAGGGGGGCGCCGCAAACAACAGGCGACCATGGACATGACCAACCATGAAGTTGACGGGCCGGCAACCGCACAGAACCGGGAGAAAAACACCGCCCTCAACCCGAAACGCCGCCGGTGGCCCTTGCTCCTGACAGGTGCAGCAATTCTGGCAACGGGTGTTTGGGTTCTCGCCGGCACCCAGTCAGGTCAGAGAGACAGCGCTTACACGGTGCAACCCGTCCAGCGGGGTGATCTCGTCGTTCAAGTGGCAACAACAGCGGTTTTGCGGCCTCGCACTCAAGTCGAGATCTCAAGCGAATTGAAAGGCACAGTCCATTCTGTTCCCGTGCAACAGAGCCAGCGCATCCGCCGCGGCGATATACTGGCCACGCTCGATTCTACAGTGTTCGAATATGCCGTGGAACGGGCAGAAGCGTTTGTGGCAACGGCAAAGGCAAGCCTGTCCGACGCGGAAATTTCCTTGCGCGAAGCCGGGCGCAAGCTTGAAAGAGCCATGGCGCTAAAAGCAAGAAATGCCCTTAGCGAACAGAAGTTGGAAGATATTCAGGCCGAGCATGACCGCGCCGAAACCCGTGTCGCCACCGCACGAGCCGATCTAAAGGCCAAAGAGGCCGATCTCAAACTGAGACGCTTTGACCTCGCCCGGACGACCATCCGCTCGCCGATCGACGGAGTGGTTCTGGCACGCAAGGCCGAACCCGGCAAAACAATATTTGCCTCCTCCGATGACGGCGTGCTCTTCATCTTGGCCGAAAATCTGGACCAGATGGAACTGGTCGCGAAAATCAACGAGGCCGACATCGGTGCGGTGCGAAGCGGACAAGAGGCGAGTTTCACCGTCGAGGCCTATCCCGATGAGAGCTTCAACGCAACAATCCGCAATGTTTCGTTTGAACACACGAGCGAAAACGATCTGGTCACCTACGAGGCGAATCTCGACGTACGCAACACCGATCTAAAACTGCGTCCGGGCATGACAGCCTCTGTTTCGATCAGAACCAACGCAGTTCGCGACGCTCTCCTCATTCCCACCAGCGCCCTGCGCTATCGGCCCCGTATCCTGGAAGACCTATCCTCTCCGGCCGCATCCGAAGGCTCAAACGATCTCATGCTCGTCCACGTACTTGAGAACGGCAAACCACAAGCGGTCCGCGTGAAGCTTGGTGTACGCAACTGGGAAAAGGCCGAGGTTATCTCCGGCCTCCTGGCTGGTCAGGAGGTCATCACCGGCGAGCAGTTCGGTGCGTTGATACAATGAATGCGCCGCCCGGGTCTTCCCCGCTTCTTGCCTTCTCGAAAGTCTGGCGCAGCTATGGCGAAGGCGACATGCAGATCCATGCGCTGTCGGATGTCAGCTTCCAGATCGAGAAAGGATCATTTGTGGCGGTCACCGGGCCATCGGGTTCGGGGAAATCCACCGCAATGAACATTCTGGGCTCGCTCGACACCCCCTCGCGTGGCGACTACTATTTTAACGGAACTGAGGCTGGTCGCCTGGACAAGGGAACTCGCGCCGACCTGCGCAACCGGCACATCGGCTTTGTGTTTCAAGGCTACAATCTGCTGCCACGAACCACCGCTCTCGACAACGTGGAGCTACCTCTTGTGTATCGCGGTCTGTCGGCCCCCAGACGCCGGACCTTGGCGCGAAGAGCATTGGCGCAGGTCGGGCTTGAAGGGCGTGAGCATCACACCCCAAGCGCTCTCTCGGGTGGTCAGCAGCAACGGGTCGCGATTGCCCGCGCACTCGTCTCGGAACCGACCCTGCTCGTGGCCGACGAGCCGACCGGAAATCTGGACACCGAGCGCAGCCATGAAATCATGACGCTCTTGACCGATCTCAACCGGCAGCAGGGCCTGACCATTGTGATGGTTACACACGAAGCGGATATCGCAGCCTTTGCCGGGCGGCAGATCGGCTTTCGGGACGGGCGGATCGCTTATGACAGTTGCGATGAGGGAATGGGCTGATGCTGCTTGAGTCGGTTCGCTTGGCGCTTCTCTCGGTCGTCCGGAACAAGATGCGCTCCTTTCTCACACTGCTCGGAGTGATTATCGGCGTCGCCGCGGTGATCGCGCTGCTGACGATCGGTGGCGGCGCGCGGGAAAAAATTCGTTCTGAGATGGCCGGTCTTGGAAGCCGCCTTATCTTCGTTTTCGCCGGCATGCCCACGGATCCATCCATGCCGGCCGTCGCGACAGCACGCGCGCTGACAAATACGCATCTACTCTCTCTCGAGAAGACCATCGGCCCTTATGGGATCGTTGCCGGGCATGCAGAGACCCGTCTCCGTGTTTCCTATGGAGCGCGGGGACTTTCTGGTCAGATTCTGGGCGTTAGCCGCGCCTATTTCGGACTCCGCGACTGGTCGCTAAAACGGGGACGCTTGCCCACAGCCGTGGAACTGGCCAGCAATGCCAGCATTTGCGTGGTTGGTAGCAAGGTGTCAGAAGCGCTTTTCGGTGTGGAGAATCCGATCGGCGCACGCATTCGGCTTGGCTCGTTCCACTGTCGGATTGTCGGCGAACTTTCCGCCAGGGGAGCCTCATTTTCCGGAGATCAGGACACTATCGTGATGATGCCGCTCGGGTTGTTTCAAACCCGCATCAGCGGAAAGAACGATGTTGAGCAGATATTGATCAACGCACCCAGCGAGGCATCTATCCCTACCCTCAAGGCAAAGGTGGCGGAGGAGATGCGCCGTCTCCGCCGAATTGCACCGGGACGGAATGATGACTTTCAGGTTGAGGACATGGCCGAATATATGCGCCAGGCGAGCAGCATTATTGGCAATGTCACGGCGATACTCGGCGCGATCGCCGCCATCAGCCTTCTGGTCGGCGGAATAGGCATCATGAACATCATGCTGGTATCGGTAACCGAGCGCACCCGCGAAATCGGCATCCGCATGGCCATCGGTGCGCGCCAGCGCGACATTCTGGTTCAGTTCCTGACAGAAGCCTCCGTTCTGTCACTGCTTGGAGGTGTCATCGGGATCGGCATCGGCCTTGGCATCGCCTGGGTCGTAACCGCTCTTATGAATGTGGATTTCGTGCCCAGCCCTGCCGCGATCACCGCGATCGCCACAGTTTCTATGTTCATCGGCATCGTCTTCGGCTTTTTCCCCGCCCTACGCGGCGCCCGTCTTGATCCGATCGATGCCCTTCGGCACGAATAAACGCTTTTCCCGGCTCTCCGCCCGATCAGGTTATGTCGAGTTGAACCACCACCGGACAATGATCGGAAGCTTTCGGGCGATCCCAGCCCACGCGGGGAAAACGGGGTACATCCTGCTCCGGTGGAAAGATCGTGCGCCATGGCTGACCGGAGCGGATGATCTCAGGTACTGCCCGTGGATTGCGCTCAGCGAGCGCTTTTGAAGCAAGAAGGTAATCGAGCTGGCATAGATGTCGTTCTTCGGGCCCTCTGGTGTGATAAAGCGTCCAGCGATCCATTTCAGGTCGGCGCTCCACCAGATTCTCGCAGAAGCCGCCAGCGGTCAGCGTGTTGACGCTGGAAAGCGTTTCCTGCACAGGCTCGAAACGATATCCCTCATGCGCTTCTCCGGAAATGACCAGGCGCTCGCGATAATCGTTCAAATCGCCGCACACCACCCAGCGCTTCGAAGATGCCCGCGCGGCGCCGCCGAAACGCTCTTCGATAATGCGGCGGACCGCAGCCGCCTCAGCCATTCGCACCGGCATCGAGGCAGTACGGCCATCCATCCCATTTCGTGGCGGGCTCATCGCCTTGAAGTGCACGACGTAGAGCGTCATGGGGCGGCCAGCGATCTTGATGTCCAGCTCCAGACAATCCCTGCGGAAAATGCGGTCCTGCGGTTCGATACCAAGGTCAGCCAGAGCGTTGTTGTGAAGGTCTAGGTCCGAGAAGGTCACATGGGCATGACTGGTCAGGCGCTCGAATTCGATCGGCTGGCCATGCGCAGTCATCGGCCGCATCATCACCGCCACATCGATCCCGCGTGAATCGTTCCCCGACGCCGAATACTTCTCCCGATAACCGTTCCCGATCATCTTGAAGAGATAGCCGTACTCGAATGCCTTGAGTGCGGCGAGGTTGTCGACTTCCTGAAGGCACAGAATGTCTGCACGGGTCGCTGCGATGGCAAGCGCAGTCAATTGCCTCGCATCGTCCGTCAACGCTACGGCTCGCGCCTGTTCGAGCGCGCGATAATGCGCTTCATCCTCGATTTCATAGAGCGATAGCGCGCGATCGCGATGCAGATCGTTGCGGAAACCGGAGAAATCGAACCGGTTCATCAGATTTTCAACGTTGAAAGTGGCAAGCCGCAGCGACATGCATGAACGTTTAAACGCTCGAGCACGGATTACAAGCCTGAGCTCGGTGCAAAAAACAGGCAACTTCTCCATTCATCGCGCGTTCATGGAGATTATGCTTGCTTCTGATAGTGTAAGCATCTCTGACATTGCTTGTTGGATGGGATGAAGGGGCTTTTTGGGGTCTGGAAACCAGGAGACCACTATGAAACACGGACTGACAAAAATCGCGTGCTCGGGCCTGATCGCCCTTGGCTTCGCTTTCGTCGGCGCACCTGCAAATGCCAATACACTCGGTATCGCTGGTAGCGCGACTTCCGGAGCGGTAGAGCGTTCGGCTGCAGAAACGCCTGTAACGCAGGTAAATCACCGCAACCACAGGAAATGGCGCCACCATAAACAACGCCGCAACTGGAACAGGCATCGCCCGCGCGCAGGATTTTACCTGGAGTTCGGCCGGCCAGCTCCCTATTACTACCGTCCTGGCTACGTCCGCCCGCGTCCCGCGCGCCCCTACTACGGCCAGCCGGTGAGACTGTCACGTGCCCATGTGCGGTGGTGTTACAATCGCTATCGCTCCTACCGCGCGTCGGATAACACGTTTCAGCCCTACCACGGCCCACGCCGGTCCTGCCGTTCGCCGTACTACCGTTAGGCAACGGCGAGATTTCTGGCTTTGGCGCGGGATCGACCGCGCCATTTTTTTCAGCCTGTCCTGTCGCACGGACTTGAAACGATCTTTAGGACAATTTGGCTTTTCAACCCTCGCTAAGCAATCCAGAATTCTGACTGCTATCTGGAGTTGTAGTTGATGCATTGTTTTAAAGTCATTCTTGTCGTGGCATATTGTTTGGTCGGCACACAAATGGCGGCTGCTGGCAAACTGCTCTCGGCCACCAGCAGCCGCACATGCCTGGACAGCTGGAACGAACGCCGCGCGATGCGGCACCTCTTTCCCGGCCGAATGCAGTTGACACTGGGCGACATGCATCGTCGCCATTGGATAGAGCGTTGCCGCACTGCCTATCGCTTAAACCATCGCACCGATCCCTCATGGTCGCCCTGGCATGATCCGCATGGCCGCTTTGCGGGCTATTTCTACGGTTTCAACGATGTGTACGGTCCAGGTCGGCCATTGTTGAGACCACGCCATGGAACGCGATCGTTCTACTGGCGCTATGAGTCAGCGCAGCGCACAGGGGTGGCACGCCCATATCCGAGCCATAACGCGCGCGCCGCGCATCTGGCTTGGTGCGGCGGGAAATACCGTTCGTTTCGCGCATCAGACAACACCTTCCAGCCCCATCGCGGTCCACGCAAGCGCTGTGTATCTCCTTACGGCAGATAGGCTGGCTACCTGAAAAAGAGATGCGAGCCTCACCCGCGAAACAGCGCCCGATAAGCTCTTGGGGTCATGCCTCGCAAAGCCTTGAACTGCCGGTTGAAATTGGCCAGCGAGTGATAGCCGACCGCTGCAGCCACGTGCCCGATTGGCTGATCATTTGAGGAAAGCCGCATGCAGGCTTCACCAATGCGCAGCCGCATTACGTAGTCCGAAATGCTGGTGCGCGTATGCCGGCGAAACAGACGATGCAAACCGGAGGAACTGAGCGCTGCAATCTCGGCCAGCTCCGCGTTGGTAATCCGCTCCGCGTAGTGGGTGTGAATATGCAAAAGAACGCGATCTATCCGTTCGCGGTCCGCCCGATCGAGATCACGCGCCGCCACCGTGCTTGCAAGAGGTTCCGCATCCGTGTCTGCTGCCAGAAGCAGCAATACCCGCACCAGCGCCAGAAACCGCTCGGCCAACTCCGCCTCGAACAGTGCCTCGATCAGGGGCCGCGCCCGTGCGGAAACCTCTGCCGAAAAGGCAAGTCCGGTCTCTGCGCGCGACAAGAGCCCTTCTATGGGGCGCAGCTCCGCAAACCCCTCCCCCAGTGCCGCCGCCCATTCGTGACGAAACCACATGACCAGCGCCACATGGGGTAGAGAAGGGTTCCGCCGCGACCGGGAAGCCCATGTATGCGGCAGGTTCGCGCCCACCAGAACCAGATCGCCATCGTCATATTCCCCCACATGATCGCCGACGAAACGCTGCCCCACGGAATTCAGTGTCAGCGTCAACTCGTATTCGGGATGATGGTGCCACTCGAAGGGAATACCATCCTCGAGCCGACGATTGAGCATACTCCAGGAGGCACCCGGCACCTTGGGCAATGTCTCAAGAAAAGGCCTCATCCAGCGCTCCAGAGCCTCAGAAGGCCATAATTGTATCAATATCGGCCACGAGAGTACAACATCGCCCTGGGGGCCGCGGTATTCTGATCCCTGTAAGTAGGAACATTCGGGAGGAAACCATGCAAGAAGCGGCCATCAAGCGCGATGCGCACCCCTCAACCAGCAAGGTTGGCACGCAGCTTAAGGACATCAAAAAGACACTGCCACTGCGTGTGCTTTCTGAAGACGACTGGCAGCATTGGATCACGAAGGGCTACGTCATTGTACGTCAGGCCGTGCCCCGCGAGAATGTCGAGCGTCTGGTGGAGCTCCTATGGGAGTTCGACGAAAAAGCCCCCAAAGACCCGGCGACCTGGTACGCTCCGCAGCGCCGCGAGCATAAAATGAAAGAGCTCAACAACACCGGCATGCTGGAGATCTACAATCACCAGTATCTGTGGGATAATCGTATGGAAAAGCGCGTCTACGATGCCTTCGTCGACATCTGGGACCGCGAAGACCTCTGGGTCACCATCGACCGTGCCAATCTCAACGTGCCGAAGAAAGCCCCCGGCAATCCCAACGGCTTCATCCACTGGGATGCCGACACATCGCTCCGCCCCTTGCCAATCGGCGTTCAGGGCGTCTTGAGCCTGAAGAAGCAAGACGGCGATGTTGGCGGTTTCCAGTGCATTCCCGAGCTCTTCGAGCATTTCGATGACTGGGTGAAGACCCAGCCCGCCGACCGCGATCCCATGCATCCGGACACGACCGGTTTCAAGATCACCAACATCGACATGGAGGCAGGAGACCTGTTGATTTTCAACTCGCTCCTGGCACATGGCGTGCGCCCCAACCATTCGAAGGACCGGGTTCGGATGGCGCAATACATCTCCATGCACCCGGCCGAATTCGAAAATGAGCAAGAGCGCCTCGAACGCATCCGCCTCTGGCGCGAACTCGACCACCCCAAGCGCGACGCCTTCCCCGGTGACCCACGCGAATGGGAAAAGAACAACGCGAAGACGGCGAAGCTCACGGAGCTGGGAGAGAAGCTTCTGGGCCTTGAACCCTGGCCGCTAACAGCCTGAACAGGCTAATCAATTCACGACAGACCAAGGCCCTGGGCATATATATCGTCACTCTCCTGTCAGCGCATGCGCCCCTGGCAGGAGAGGACTGATGTCGAACCCTTTTGACAGGGTCACAACGCCTGTCTCGGTGTTGATCAGACAGACGAGCACGGGACGATAGGCGTCCGTCAGTCGCGGACCGGCCACCACCGCCACGTCATAGCCTGGCACCCCACCGACGTCCGGCAAGACAATCGGATTCTGCCAGGTCTCGCGGGCCGCCTCGCCGCAACGCGAACTGACCTCCATCTGCCTTTCGAACTTGATGGACACGTCTTCAGCTGAAGCCATTCCGGGGAAAAGGAACAAGGGTAAAAATGCAAATTTAAAAAATAAGCGCATTGTAAAACCGTTTTTATAAATACAAAAACCATGCGATCTATACTGATTTCAATGGATGTTTTCATCAAGTAAAAATAATATAACTATTTACCAAAGCGATATTATTATCTTGAATAATGCAAAAACATAAAGTAAATTTTCATGTAGGGCAAAAATTTACCCAAACACCACCCCGATCTCCGTCAGGCTGCGCCAGCGGATCTTGGCCCGGCGCACGCGATCGCTGCCCTCAATCTCGACGTAGAATTGATCCGGCACGGCACAGATGTCGCAGAAGCGGATGCGCGCGCCGCTCTCGCTGAGATCACGCACCATACCCAGAAGCATGCAGGCGCCGTTGTTCCAGAAGAGCCGGGCACGTCGCTCCACGTGATCGCGCGGTTCGTTGCGACGCTCGGTCGAAACCGTGCGCCCGGAAGGTAATCGTCTTTCCGCGTCCGAAATCATCACCATCTCCTCGCATTTGCCCGCTTCTGGAGGACCACGCAGCGAAAATTGTGCCAGCATGTCCGTTTCATGGTGGGACAGGCAGATGAAGGACCGGTAAAGAAAAAGGCTGCGGGCGATGCCGCGGCCTTCTCTCTGAGACTTTGGAAAAGATCAGTTCTTTTCCTTGTCCACCAGCTTGTTCTTGGAGATCCACGGCATCATGCCGCGCAGCTTCTCGCCGACTTCCTCGATCGGATGCTCGTCGTTCAGGCGGCGCGTCGCCTTGAAGCGGGCCGCACCTGCGTGCCACTCCTGCATCCACTCGGTGGTGAAACGGCCGGACTGGATGTCCTGCAGAACGCGCTTCATCTCTGCCTTGGTCTCTGCCGTGATGATGCGCGGGCCCGTGACATACTCGCCCCACTCTGCGGTGTTGGAGATCGAGTAGTTCATGTTGGCAATGCCGCCCTCATAGATGAGATCGACGATCAGCTTCACTTCGTGCAGGCACTCGAAATAAGCCATTTCCGGCGCATAGCCACCCTCGACCAGCGTCTCGAAGCCGGCACGGATGAGCTCGACCAGACCACCGCACAGAACCACCTGCTCACCGAAGAGATCCGTCTCGCACTCTTCGCGGAACGTGGTCTCGATGATGCCCGAACGGCCGCCGCCAACACCGCAAGCATAGGAGAGCCCGAGGTCCAGCGCATTGCCGGAAGCATCCTGGTGAACGGCAACCAGGCACGGCACGCCGCCGCCCTTCTCATATTCGCCGCGCACGGTGTGGCCCGGGCCCTTCGGCGCAACCATCAGCACGTCGACCGTCTTCTTCGGCTCGATCAGGCCGAAATGCACGTTGAGGCCATGCGCGAAGGCAATGGCCGCACCGTCGCGGATGTTCGGCGCGATCTCGGAATTGTAGATGCCGGCCTGCAGCTCGTCAGGCGTGGCCATCATCATCAGGTCGGCCCAAGCGGCCGCCTCGGCCACCGACATCACCTTCAGGCCATCGGCCTCGACCTTTTTGGCGGTTGCCGAGCCCGGACGCAGCGCAACAGCGATGTCCTTGGCGCCAGAATCCTTCAGGTTCAGCGCGTGCGCGCGGCCCTGGCTGCCATAACCGATAATGGCAACCTTCTTGCTCTTGATGAGATTGAGATCGGCATCGCGATCATAATACACACGCATACTCAGTTCCTTTCCTGATCCAACTTGGTGTTATTCGTTTTCGACTGCCTAGGTCCTGTCCCGGCTTGCCGTCTCTTCTTTTCGCACCCCAAAAAGCACGAAAAACTGCTCCACCGCCTCCTCTGCGAGCGCGGCGTGATTGTCCAGCCGGCGCACACCGGCCTCGCCCAAAAGCATGCGCACGTGAAGGTCGCGCACGATCAGGCCGTAAAGTGTGTGATAAGCAGCATCCCGGTCGTGATAAGCAATCAGCCCGCGCTGTCGCCCCGCTTCCAGCAACGCTCCTGCGCGCTTGTCGATGCCGCGCCGTCCCCGCTCGATGAGAAGCGCGCCCAGCCGGCTGCCTTCGCGGCTCGCCTGCCCGATCGCCAGCCGGTTGAGTGCCAGCGAAACGTCTCCGCTCAAAACCTGCAGAAGATCATTGGCGAAATCCACCAGATGCGCACGAAAGCGGCCATGGTCGAGCTTCTCGCCTCCGTCTATCCGGGCGCGCACCTTGCTCGCCTGATGGGCGATCATCGCGGCCAAAAGCCCGTCGCGGTCGCCAAACCATTTGTACAGGCTTTCCTTCGAGCAATTGGCCGCACGCGCCAGCCCTGCGGTCGTCAGCGCGCGCTCCCCACCCTCCACCAGAAGACCGAGCGCCTTGTCCAGAACCGCGCGTTGGCGGGGCGTGAATTCGTCCTGCATTTCCGGCATGTGGCGCACGAAGGTGATGTTTCCTGCTTCTGATCGTACCGTACGGTACGGTTCTGTCATATGAACCGTCGGATTGCAAGCAGGTTCGTGAGCAACAAGGTCCCTCTTCGACTAAGCGGCCAGGACAGGCAGGAAAAGCCCCGCATCCGGGCGAGATGCAGGGGCCATAGATTCATTCCATTAAGGTTGAGCGCGCTCGCAACGACGCAACAAGAAGCCTTCTCAGAAAACGCGCGGGGTTTTCAGCGCCCGCACTGCCGCATCTGCTGTGCGTAGCGATTGGCCATGCCGGCGGCTTTTCGGGCGGAATTTTGCATATGAGGACTGCTGCGCCACACCCCGCGCCGATATCCCGCATGCCCCGCATAATAGTTGAGATAAAGTCCATAGGCGTCATTGAGAGCAACACCGTTGGTCCTGTGGCTGGTCTGGTGGTACCAGCCGACAAAGTCGACGGCATCGGCAAAACTCGTGCGCCTCGCCATCAGATTTCCGGTTTCACGCTTGTAGCGCTCCCATGTTCCATCGAGCGCCTGCGAATAGCCATAGGCACTCGAAGCGCGCTTCCAGGGTATGAAACCAAGCAACTTCCGGCGCGGCGGGCGTGCATCGGCATCAAAACCGGATTCGATCCGGATCGTCGCCATCAACACCTCTGCAGGGACACCATATTTTCGCTCGGCGCGCTTGGCCTGCGTGTACCAGCCACCGAATAAGCCCTGCTTCTGATCGAAGACGGTACAAACATTGTTGATGCTGCGCGGCGTCGAAGCACAGCCTGCCAACGCCAGCGCGAGCAGCATGATCACTGCAACTATACGCATGGAACACCTCAAAACCCGCATCCCCTGCATAGGCTGGCGAATCCTAAGAAACCCTATGCGCAAGCGTTAACGCTCTGGGCGATTCCGTGACGAGGTCCGGCTCAGAGAGAGCAAGAACTCACCCTTCGCAAGCGCGCATGAAGCGACGGACGGTTTGTGCCATGCCATGTTCCAGCGCATCGGCAGCAAGCCCATGCCCGATAGAGACTTCACAAAGGCCGGGAATGCGGCGCGCCAGCGCAGGAAGGTTCGCCACTGTCAGATCGTGGCCCGCATTGACACCGAGCCCGATGTTCGCGGCGGCGTCCGCCGTTTTTCCGAGCTTTTCCAGCTCGATAGCCGCCTTTCCGGAATCATCATGGCAAGCGCCATATGGCCCCGTGTACAATTCGATCCGGTCCGCTCCCAGCGCGGCAGCGTGCGGCACCTGCTCCGGATCCGGGTCGGCAAAGAGCGAGACCCGAAAGCCCTGCTTTTTCAGCCGCGCGATAATGGGCTGAAGAAACTCGCCCTGCCCGGAAAAATCCCAGCCATGGTCCGAGGTCGCCTGCGCCGGGTCGTCCGGCACCAGCGTCACCTGTTCTGGCTGGTGCTCTTCCACGAGAGCAAGAAATTCCTGGGTGGGATATCCCTCGATGTTGAACTCGCGGTCGGGAAATTCGTCATCCAGCAACGCCCGGATCTCCGGCAGGTCGGAAAAGCGGATATGCCGCTGGTCCGGTCTGGGATGGACCGTCAGCCCGCTGGCACCCGCCTCCAGGGCAATACGGCCAAGTCCCGTAACGCTCGGCCATGGCAGGTCGCGCCGATTGCGCAGCATGGCAACAGCATTGAGATTGACGGAGAGTTTTGCCGGCATTGTTGATTTCTGCTTTCTAAGACGTTTTGGATCGTCCCCGCTCCATAGCGCGATCAGGCGGGAACGGACAGGCCCAGACAGCGTTGATAATACAGGCAGAAGCGGTCAGGAGAGAATAATGACCATCAACGACACGCCTCCGAATGTCCGACGCATCGAAACCACGCGCGAGGATGCCTATGCTTTCGAAGTTGTGGGGCACATCACGGCAGCCGACGTCGAGAACCTCTATGGCCTTCTCGAAGGCGCCTACGAGGTGCATGACAAGATCGATCTTCTGGTCATCATTCATGACTACGAAGGCTTTGATTGGCAGGCTGCCTTCAAGGAACAGACAATACTGGGCAAAACCCACGCGCTGAAGCACATTCGCAAATATGCTGTGGCAGGTGGACCGGGCTGGATGGGCACGACCATCGCCCTTTTTCGCCCGTTCTTCACCATGGAAATGGAATACTTCCCTTATGAAAAGGTCGAAGAGGCGTGGAAATGGCTGGGTGCCGAACCCGCGTCTCCACCAGCGTGATCGGCGCTAACGTAAATCCGGTAAAAACCGAAGCGCTCTACCGCACGATGGTCAGGCGTTCGGCAGCGCGGGTAATCGCCGTATAGAGCCAGCGCTGGCGGGTGTCGCGGAAGGCATAACTCTCATCAAAGAGCACCACCTCGTCCCATTGCGAGCCCTGCGCCTTGTGCACCGTCAGTGCGTAGCCGTAATCAAAATCGTCAAACCGCTTCTTGGTCTGCCAGGGAATCTCCGCCTCCGGATCCTCAAAAGCCGCCTTAAGCAGCTTGATCTTGGACACACCGCGGTCGGGATCGTCTTCTTCGGGAGAAACCAGAAGATTGATGCCCGGCTTCACTGTCTCCTTCGAGGAAGTCATCACCTTCCACAGCGACCCGTTGAGCAGCCCCTTGGCCGGGTCATTGCGCAAGCATACGAGCTTGTCTCCAGCTTGAGGATAGTCAGCATCAAAACCCTTCAACTCGCGCAGGCGCTGGTTGTAGCGCCGACGTGTACGGTTGGTTCCCACCAAAACCTGATCGGCCGAGAGGACCAGATCCTGATCGACTTCAGCCTTGGAAATCACCTTGGCAGCCCCATAATCGCCATAGGCAATCTCCCGCCCCTCCCGCACATCGAGCGCAAGCTGAATGATGGGGTTGTCCCTTGCTTGCCGATGGATCTCCGTCAAAAGATGATCTGGTTCATGCTCGGTGAAAAATCCGCCTCCCGAAATCGGCGGGAGCTGGCCGGGATCGCCCAGAACCAGGATGGGTGTTCCAAACGACATGAGGTCCCGGCCGAGCGCCTCGTCAACCATCGAACATTCGTCAATGATCACCATGGCTGCCTTGGCGATGGGACTCTGCCGATTGAGCGAGAATGTGGGAGAAATGGACGTACGCCCGGTCAGTTCATCCTCCACCTCCTCCTCTCCACGCGGACGATAGATCAGCGAATGGATGGTGCGGGCATTGGTGGCACCGCGCGCGCGTAAAACCTGGGCGGCCTTGCCGGTAAAGGCAGCAAACTGAACATCGCCGTCCACATGTTCGGCGAAATAGCGCGCCAGTGTCGTCTTGCCCGTTCCAGCATAACCGAACAGACGGAAAATCTGGCTTTGACCGGCCTTGAGCCACCGTGCCACGGCGTTGAGTGCAGCATCTTGTTGCGGGGAGAATTCCATACGGTCCAGAAAGCAGATTCGCTCCCGCCTGAACAGGCCGCACCGGAGCTATTGATTAGGGGAAAAATTCCGGCCTGGCCATGTGGTAACCGGAGGCTCCGGCATGACATCCTCACCCAGATGACTTGTGAGGTAAAGGACGTCGTGCCAGAGCTCGACATCTCCCCTGTCGCTTAATACCCGCAGCATGACAAGATAGCGTTTACGCGCTCTCACACCACAAACCGGAGGCGAACGCAGACTGTATTGCCTGCGCCAGCGCTGGGCACGCTCCCGAACCACGTAATAACCGTTTCCTGCAGGGTCTTCGAAGCTCGCCTCGATGATCATGCCGTGACGGAGTGGGCGAACTTCCTTGACCGAAAGATCGTACCGGATCTCCGCCTTGGTGTGGTCAACGGTAAAACCGCCCCCAACGATGTTGAGCAGAGGTTTCTCGGCTGGCGGCTCGTAGGTGAACCAACCGATGGCGAACAAAACGATCGAAACAACAAATGTGCACAGGAACAACCGCCAGGTCACTGTGGCTTCATCAAGTCTCGCCATTCGACCACTCCGCCGCGCTGCGGGAAGCGGCAAAGATAGCCGGCTAATATGATGTATGCAAGCACGGAGGTTTGATCGCCTCCGCTATAACTCGTCCTGGAGGACAAACTTAAGCAGATGGCGCTAGAGCATTTTGCAGTCAGGTGGAATCACCTGACGTCCGCATAAATGCGGAAAAACAAGAAGATTGAGCGTCCTTTGTGCGTCCAAGAGGACGCACGGCGCGCTAGCGCAGCATCGGCCACAGTGTCGCGGCAAGCGCAATGCCCATGGCTATGTTGAACCATTTGAGACGAACGGGGTCGGCCAGAAACCCTCGCAACGCAACGCCGAAACCGGCCCATACCGATACGCTTGGGAAATTGACGATGACGAAAGCGAAAGCCACCAGAAAGACCGTCAGAAACGGTGCCGCCGGATCCGTATAGACCGCCATCGCAGTCAAAGCCATGACCCAGGCTTTGGGATTGACCCACTGAAAGGCAGCCGCCTCAAGAAATGTCATCGGCTCGGCCTTGCCATTCCCGGCCTCGCCCAGCGCCCGCGACATTGCAATGCGCCAGGCAAGATAGAGGAGATAGGCACCGCCGGCGACCTTCAAAACGGTATGGAGCCCCGGCACCGCCGTGAGCACCGCTCCAAGTCCGAAGCCAACGGCCAGAAGCAGCGAGGCGAAACCACCGGCAATGCCGAGCATATGTGGAATTGTACGCCGAAAGCCAAAATTCACGCCGGAGGCCAACAGCATGAAATTGTTTGGTCCCGGCGTAACGGAGGAAACAAAAGAGAAAACCAGCAAGGCGAGGAAGACATCAGGTGACATCCGTTTGCTCCCACACAGCAACCAGAAGAAGACAGGAAGGTCAGCATTATTGACCTGGTTTCCGACACAGGCCATGTGAAACTTGTCCCCCTGCGTCGAAAAATTGTCCCTCGCCCTGGCCGGCGCCTTACATTCCCTCCGGTCCCCTGTTCATCGCCGCAACGCCCGTGCGACACACCTCCACCAGGCCGAGCGGCTTCATGATCGCGATGAATTGCTCGATCTTCGAAACCCGCCCGGTAATCTCGAAGATGAAGTGCTCTGTATTGGCGTCGATCACCTGAGCACGAAACGCATCGGCGAGGCGCAGAGCCTCCACACGGTCGTCTCCCTGCCCCCTCACCTTCACCAGCGCCAGCTCCCGTTCCATCGGCCGGTCATGGCCACGCTCGTCGGCCACCACCGAAAGGTCGACCACGCGGTGAACGGGCACAATGCGCTCGAGCTGATGCTTGATCTGCTCAAGAACATGGCCGGTGCCGCGCGTGACGATCGTGATGCGCGAAAGATGCCGCTCATGTTCGGTTTCTGAGACAGTCAGGCTGTCGATGTTGTAACCGCGGCCAGAAAAAAGGCCGATGACGCGGGCGAGAACACCCGGTTCGTTGTCCACGAGAACCGCCAGCGTGTGTGTTTGGGCAGCTTCGGTTTCCTTGGTTATGAAATAGGCAGAGCCGGTGGGTTGTAGTTGCGCGTTCATTGCGTGAATCTCTTCTGCAAAACCATTGTGTAACGGACTGAAATCAAAGCGTCTTGCCACATTCAGAAAGACGCCTCGACACCATCAGACCAACTGCCGGCCCTCTTCGTCGATCGCATTGGCCACCGCTTCGTCACTGGCTTCATCGGGAAGCAGCATCTCGTTGTGCGCTTTGCCGGAGGGGATCATGGGGAAACAGTTTGCAAGCGCTGCAACGCGGCAATCGAAGATCACCGGCTTGTCCACCGAGATCATCTCGCGGATCGCATCGTCAAGCGCAGCCGGCTTGTCACACATGATACCGTGACACCCATAGGCTTCGGCCAGTTTCACAAAATCGGGCATCGCCTCGGTGTAGGAGTGCGACAGGCGGTTTCCATGCAGAAGCTGCTGCCACTGACGCACCATGCCCATATACTGGTTGTTCAGGATGAAAATCTTGATCGGCGCGTTGTGCTGAACCGCCGCGCTCATTTCCTGAATTGTCATCTGCACCGAGGCGTCGCCGGCAATGTCGATCACCAGCGCATCGGGATGCGCGATCTGCACACCAAGCGCGGCAGGCAGGCCATAGCCCATCGTGCCAAGTCCGCCAGACGTCATCCAGTGGTTGGGGGCTTCGAAGCCGAAATGCTGCGCCGCCCACATCTGGTGCTGGCCGACCTCGGTCGTCACATAAACGTCCCGATCCCTGGTCAATTCGTAAAGCCGCTGGATCGCATACTGAGGCATGATCACATCCTCATTCGGCCTGTAAGCCAGAGAATCGCGAGCCCGCCAGATGTCGATCTGCGTCCACCAGGGTTTGAGCGCGGCCTTGTTGGGTTTGGCGGTTGCCCGCCACAAGCGCACCAGATCCTCGAGAATGCGTCCGGCATCGCCGATGATAGGCACGTCAACCCGCACATTCTTGTTGATCGAAGAGGGATCGATGTCGATGTGAATCTTACGCGAATTCGGCGAGAACGCGTCGAGACGTCCGGTGATGCGATCATCAAAACGCGCACCGACACACAACATCACATCACAATCATGCATCGCCATATTGGCTTCATAGGTTCCGTGCATGCCCAGCATGCCGAGCCAATTGGCGCCGGAAGCCGGATAGGCCCCCAGTCCCATCAGTGTCGAAGTGATCGGGAAACCCGTGAGATCAACCAGTTCACGAAGCAAATGGCTTGCTTCCGGCCCGGCATTGATCACACCGCCGCCTGAATAGATCACAGGCTTCTTGGCATGCGCCATCAATTCGATCGCGGCCTTGATCTGATTGATGTCGCCCTGCTCCTGAGGCTGGTAGCTGGTACGAGGCGCCGTCTGCGGCGGGGTGTAAGTGCCCTTGGCGAACTGGATATCCTTGGGAATATCCACGACGACAGGTCCGGGGCGCCCCGTGGTCGCCACGTGAAAAGCTTCATGAATGATCGCTGCAAGCTGGTTCACGTCCTTCACAAGCCAGTTGTGCTTCGTGCACGGGCGGGTGATGCCCACCGTATCGCACTCCTGAAAGGCATCCGAACCGATCAGCGCAGTCGGCACCTGCCCGCTGATGCAGACAAGCGGAATGGAATCCATCAAGGCATCCTGCAGTGGCGTCACCGCATTGGTGGCGCCCGGGCCGGAGGTCACCAGCATCACGCCCGCCTTACCGGTGGCCCGCGCATACCCCTCGGCCGCGTGCCCTGCCCCCTGTTCATGGCGCACCAGGATGTGCCGGACCTCTTCCTGCTGAAAGAGCTCGTCATAAATGGGAAGCACGGCGCCGCCCGGATATCCGAAAATATTCTCGACCCCGTTATCCTTGAGCGCCTGCACAACGATTTCCGCTCCCGTCATCTCGTTGTGGGCGGATGTATCCGCTGCTGGCTCCGACACTGCCTTGTTCATCTTGGTCTTTCCGTTCTGTCTACCGGCTCGTTCTGTCAACCGGCGAAGTTGGTTTAGCCGCCCCGTGCCCCCAAGGAAACACCGGGCCAATAAAAAAGGCCCCCGAAGGAGCCTGTGTTTCGCGCATGGGAGCTTTCGCCAGACGGCTACGCCGCCTTGCCCATGCGCCTTCCTACGATAAGAATGTTTCGTGTCATCATGGCCGCGCACAATAAGGTTGCTCGAGCGGTTCGTCAACCGGCTAACGCAGACCAGTTGAACGGTCGTGTTTACCCCTCCTCAACCATCCCCAAACACGTGGTCTTAACCTCGTGCCCTTAGGTTTGTGGATTAGGGAAAATGGGGTGGCACGATGTATTTGGAAGGCGGAACGACGCAGGGCGAAACCACGTCGCAGGAACGGCGCGCGGCCGATCAGCCGCGCCGGCGTCTGCTCGGCCACGTGGTGCACTGTGATGGCGCCCGTGCGACCATTGCTGCCGATACCGAAATAGACGATGCAGGTCAGTCGAATTACTGGACCGTCGGCAAGATGATTTCCATTAATATGGGAACAACACGGACCGTCGGCCTTGTCTATGCTGTCGAACGTCCCCAACACCGCTGGCGTGACGGCGAAGCCAATCCCATCGCCATTTCCGTCGAACTTGTCGGGGAGGTCCGGGACCGTGGCTCGGAACCGGTCTTCGACCGTGGCATCACCGAGTACCCCCATATCGGTGCCCCTGCCCATCGTATTCGCTCTCGCGACCTTCAGGCGGTCTATGATCTCGCTGGCCGCCAGCAAGCCGTCATCGGCAAGCTGTCACAGGACGAGGCAATCGACGCCTGCATAGCCGTGGACGATACTCTCAACCGTCACTTCGCGGTGGTCGGGACCACGGGCGTGGGCAAATCTTCCGCCGTTTCACTTCTGCTGCGAAAGACCATCGCTTCCCGGCCTGACCTGCGGGTGCTGATCCTGGACCCGCACAATGAGTTTGCCTCCGCGCTGCCAGAACATGCGGTTCGCGTCGACACCAACACACTCGACCTGCCCTTCTGGCTGTTTCGGCTGGAGGAACTTGTCGAAGTACTTTTCAGGGGCCGCGAACCCGTTCCAGAAGAGGTAGAGCTCCTCCGCGATCTCATTCCCAACGCCAAGCATCTCTATCGAAATCCGGGTACCGCGGCCGCGCTGCGACGCAACAATGATGCTGGCGGCCTGACAGCAGACACACCCGTGCCGTATCGCATGGCTGATGTCCTCAAGGAGATCGATGAACGCATTGGTCAGCTTGAAAACAAGGTGGAACGCCCTCTTTATCGCAGCCTGAAGACACGCATCGAAGCGGCCATCAACGATCCGCGTTATCGCTTCATGTTCGCTGCCCGGGTTATCGAAGACACGATCCACGAAACGATCGGCAGGCTCTTCCGTGTCCCGAGTCATGGCAAAACCGTGACCTGTTTCGAAATGGCAGGCATGCCGCCTGAAGTGGTCAACTCCGTCTGCTCTGTCATGGCGCGTCTGGCCTTTGACCTCGCGCTGTGGAGTGAAGGGAAACTCAATCTTCTCGTCGTCTGCGAAGAGGCCCACCGTTACATGCCGGCCGATCCGCGCCTTGGCTTTGCTCCGACGCGTCACGCTTTGGCGCGCATCGCAAAGGAAGGGCGCAAATACGGTTGCTATCTCGGTGTGGTAACCCAGCGTCCGGGAGAGCTTGACCCGACCGTTCTGTCGCAATGTTCCACCGTCTTCGCCATGCGACTGGCCAACGATCAGGATCAGGCGATCATCCGCTCTGCGATTGCCGATTCCTCCGCCTCCATGCTCTCCTTCCTCTCTGCCATGGGCCGCCGGGAAGCGATTGCCTTCGGTGAGGGCGTGGCGACGACCATGCGCATGAAGTTCGAATCTCTTCCGCCACATGCCTTGCCGGGCGTTCGCGAAAACGACAGGCACAGGGCCTCCAACCCGGAAGAGATCGATCGCGAAGTGGACCTCGCATCCATCGTCAGCCGCTTGCGAGACACCGGACGCACACCGCGGACGCAGGTGGAGACATCTCCCAATATCGGAGCCCCCGTGCCTGCCGGACTTCAGGCAGGTGATCAGGGATATTCCGTCGGTTATGCCTCTCGTCCGGTTGAAAACGGGACCGGTCGGCCGGCGCCCCTCCCCCCATTGCGGCCCTCGGATGCATCTTCTCTCAGCCGCTACACGGGCACGACGTCCCAGCCTCGCGGAAAATTCGGGACCCGCTGACAGCTCAGCCGTCTGCAGCCAGGGCATGGAAAACGCTGATACCGTGCAGAATCACAAAGCACAGGGCCATTTGCCCTACGCCCTGTCAGCGAACCATGTTCCAGGGGATAAGAAAAACGAGCCGCAACTTCGTCAGGCACACACCCGATTGCGCCCCAGGCGTTTGGCCTCGTAGAGCATTTTGTCGGCCCGGCGATAGAATTCCTCGGCGGATTCGCGGCCGTTCCAGATCGACAACCCCACGCTGATCGTCACGCGGATGTTCACATTCGACGTTTCGATAACAAGCGCGCCAACCGCCCGCCGAATGCGCTCAGCCAGTTTTACCAGCGATTCATTGTTCATGTTCGGTGCGACAATGGCGAACTCCTCGCCCCCCATGCGCGCCACCACATCATGATAACGGGTCAGGTCCTTCAGGCAACGCGCCACGGCGCGCAGCACGTCGTCTCCCACGTCATGACCGTGTGTGTCGTTGACCTGTTTGAAGTGGTCCAGATCGAGCACCATCAGCCCGACGGGCTTTTCGATACGGCGAAACTCCTGAAGATATTCCCTCAAAGCATCATCGAAAAAGCGCCGGTTCTGCATGCCCGTAAGGCTATCGGTCAGGGCAGCATGCTGAAGGGATTCCGATCGTGCACTGAGCGTTTCGGTCATCGCCCGTAACTTCCCTTCCTCCTGCACCTGGGTGCGGATCAGCGGATAGATGAAGAACAGGCCGAAAAGGGTGGCGGTGGCAAGCAGTACCCCGGAAATGAACAGAAGCTGGATAAAGCTTCCGAGTTCCCGCGGAACCGGAAAGATGCCTATATCCGAACGCAGAAGCCAATAGGCATAGGCGAGCATTCCTCCCGCTCCAAGGACGAGCGAAATGAATACAATAAACGCCGACTCCGCTTTGTGGAAACGCATGCTGGCCCCGAACGACACCCTTTAAGCCGTTCTCGCACAGCCTTACTTACGCAAGGTTAATCTCCACAGGTAGAAGTGGCGCCATATTGGCTATTTGAGATTGTTTTTGATGGCAGTCACAAGTTCATCCGTTGATCTTGTGTGACTGCCGATGGGCAGCCTCAGCCACTGATCGTCGAGTTGGTGCCGAAACCAGGTTGCCTGTCTCTTGGAATAGCGCCGCGTAGAGGTTTTTGCTTGTGTGACGGCTTGTTCCAATGTGCACTCATTCCGCAAATACGCAGTCAGTTCGGGCACCCCGATGGCCTTCATTGCCGGAAGAGACACCGCAAGATCGAGCGCAAGGAGAGCCATGACTTCTTCAAGCGCGCCATGCGCAATCATGCTGTCAAAACGACGCTCGATGCGCTCGACAACAAATGAGCGCTCCGGCTCAAGCACGATACAGGTGCTGTTTTCCCGGGCGACCAACGGTTGGGTTGTCTCGTCCTGCCAGGCGCTCAGTGCCTTGCCAGTGGCATCGTGAACCTCCAGAGCACGGGTGATGCGCTGCCCGTCCGTGGGTCCTATCGCAGCCGCAGCCGCCGCATCGCGCTTTGAAAGAACACGATGAAGCGCCTCGGGCCCTTCATCCGCAAGACGCTTCCGCCAATGAGATCGCACGGGCTCAGGAACTGGTGGCGTGGGTGCGATACCATTGAGAAGTGCTCGAAAATAAAGCCCGGTGCCGCCCACAAAGATCGCACGACGACCTGCGAGGACGCCCTTCTCAAGAAGCGCAGAAACATCGTCCAGCCAGGCCCCTGTCGAATAGGCGACGGAAGGTGATACATGCCCATAGAGGTGATGCGGCGCTCTATCCAGATCATCTGTCCCCGGCCGGGCTGAAAGAACCCGAAGCACGTTATACACCTGCATGGAGTCGGCGTTGACGATCGCACCGCCGACCTCCAGAGCCAGACGCAGCGCCAGCGCAGACTTGCCGCTGGCCGTTGGCCCGGCTATCAGGATCGCATCGTTCAGCATGCCTGCCATTCAAGCTCCCGGAAAGCGCCCATGTCCCTCGTAGCCACCCTCATTTCCCATCCGGCAAAACGCGCATTGACGCCGGACGTTGCGACTATGGCCATGAAGGCGCTCGATGCAAGCGCCATCGACTGGCTGGGGGAAAACCTCGCTTGTGATATTGTTCTGAAGCCCGGAGTTGACCCCAAAGCCGCAGATTCCATCCTGCGTGATGCCCTCGCCCGCAGCCCCGTGGATATAGCGGTACAGAACGCGCAGGGGCGTCGCAAGAAACTGCTGATCGCCGACATGGACTCCACCATGATCGATCAGGAATGCATCGACGAGCTTGCAGCCGAACTCGGGCTCAAGGAAGCTGTTGCGGAGATAACCCGTCGCGCCATGAATGGCGAGATCGCATTTGAGCCCGCACTGGAAGAACGCGTCGCTTTGCTCAGGGGCCTGCCCCTCGATGTCATCGACAGCGTTATTGAAAAACGCATCACGCTCGCGTCTGGCGGGCGTACGCTGGTCGCCACAATGAAGGCCTCCGGTGCATTCACTGCCTTGGTGTCGGGCGGCTTCGAGCAGTTTACGGGACCGGTCGGTGAAAAACTCGGCTTTCACACCCAGCAGGCTAACCGGCTCCTTACGCATGACGGGAAACTCAGCGGCGAGGTTGCAAAACCTATTTTGGGCCGCGCAGCCAAGGCCGAGGCGTTGGATCGCCTCGCCGCACAACAGGGCATTCCACGGCAGGACGTGCTGGCAGTCGGCGATGGAGCCAACGATCTCGACATGATCGAACGGGCGGGCCTCGGTGTTGCGCTCCATGCCAAACCCGCCGTTTCCGCTCAGGCCGGCGTGCGCATCGACCACGGAGACCTCACAGCGCTCCTCTTCCTGCAGGGCTACCGAGAATCGGACTTCATTCAATGACCCTCCTGGAGACCGACCGTCTGGTCCTGCGAAATTGGAGCGAGGAAGATCGTCCGTTTTTCCATCGCATCAATTCCGACGACACGGTCATGGAGTTCTTCCCTTTCCGCAGGAACCGCGAGGAGGCTGATGCCGTCATGGACAGGATTCGTGACGGCATTGCGAAAAATGGCTTCGGGTTCGCGGCAGCAGCCCTGAAATGCTCAGGCAAGCCGATCGGCTTTGTAGGGCTGCACAAGCCTTCAGGTCTCACCAACCTGCCGGATGGATCGATAGAAATCGGCTGGCGGCTGGCCCCGGAGTATTGGGGCAAAGGCTACGTGACCGAAGCCGCTCAGGCATGGCTTGCATTCGGTTTTGATAAGCTTGGACTTGAGGAAATCGTCTCCTTCGCGGTTGTTCACAATGCACGTTCCATCGCCGTCATGCGGCGTATCGGGATGCACCACGATCCGAATGGAGACTTTGATCATCCCGGCGTTCCAGAGAGCCATCCGCATTTGAAACGCCATGCGCTTTACAGGCTCACACAGTCGGATTGGCGCGCCGCGCAAAAATAAAAAGCCCGGTGGTCATCCACCGGGCTGCGTTTGATCTGCGATATGTGACCAAAGCTCAGTCCATCCGCAATGTGACGAAACGAAGCTCACCATTCTTCGAGGCAAGCATCAGCAGTGCGTTACGGCGCCCCTGCCCCTTCAGCTCTTCGAGCCGGTCCAGCGCTTCCTTGGGTGTCGAGACTGTTGCCTGGGCGATCTCCACGATGACATCGCCCGCGGCAACGCCCTTCGTCGATGCCGGGGATCCCTCATCCACCTTTGTGATAACCACGCCGCTAACATCAGCAGTGATTTCAAACTGCTCCCGCAGTTGATCATCCAGAGTGGCCATGTGCATTCCCAGAACAGCCGCCGAGGAGACAGCCTCGCTTTCGCCGGCGGGCGTGTCCGTTTTCGTCTCTGCGGAAGCCAGTTTCTCACCATCTTCCAGCCGTCCGAGCGTCACCCGTACGGTTTCTTCCTCGCCCTTACGGACGACGACGACGTCCACTTCCTTGCCAACCGGGCTCTCGGCAACGATGCGCGGCAGTTCGCGCACATTATCGACAGCCTTTCCGTCGAACTCGACAATCACGTCACCCGGCTGAATGGATCCGTCGTCCACTGGGCCACCTTCGATCACACCACTCACCATCGCGCCCATGGCTTTGCCCATGCCAAGGCTCTCGGCTATCTCATCTGTGACTTCCTGAATACGCACACCGAGCCAGCCGCGCCGCGTCTCACCGAACTCACGCAACTGATCCACCACCTTGATGGCCAGCGCCGATGGGATGGAAAAGCCAATGCCGATGGAACCACCGGTCGGCGAAATGATGGCCGTGTTGATGCCGATCACCTCGCCGTCCATGTTGAACAGCGGCCCGCCGGAGTTTCCGCGATTGATGGCCGCATCCGTCTGGATGAAATCATCGTAAGGACCTGAGCCTATTTCGCGGTTGCGCGCCGAAACGATGCCTACGGTCACCGTTCCACCAAGACCGAACGGATTGCCGATCGCCATCACCCAGTCGCCGATCCGCATCTTGTCGGAATCCCCGAACGGAACATCCTGCAGTTTGCGTTTGCTTGGATCGATCTTGAGCACAGCCAGATCTGTCTTCGTGTCCACGCCCAGCAATTCGGCGTCGAGCTTGCCGCCGTCGGTGAAATTGACGACGATCTCGTCTGCGCCGGAGATCACGTGGTTGTTGGTGACAACAATGCCTTCTTCCGCGTCGATCACGAAGCCAGAGCCCAGAGACTGCGCCTGCCGCGGTCCCTGCTCCTGTTCAGGCTCATCCTGGAAGAAGTCGTCAAAAAACTCCTGCAGCGGCGAGCCCTCTGGCAGCTTTGGCAGCGGCACGCGCCCCGACGCGCCCCCATCCGTGGAGCGCGAAGTGGAGATGTTGACCACCGCGCCGGCAAGCCGCTCAGCCAGATCAGCCACCGAAGCCGGGCCCTCTGCTCTTGCTTCTTGTGCCAGGATCACCGGAGCGGAGCTGAGACCACCCAGCGCGATCAGCGCGGCAACTGGTGCCACCCGCGTGGCGCGTAAAATCTTCGTCGGGAACATTGAGAGCGTTTCTCCAGATGGCTTGTTTGGTGGAACGGCCCGTCGCTGGAACGGTAAGCCGGCACCCTGGCGGAACTTTAGGCTCAACACTGACTGGATTCCATTAACAGGCGTTTCACATCTGTATGATTGGGCCTGATTACGGCACGTTTGCGGCCCGCACGGGAATTCCATGCGGGCCGCAAACTGTTTCAACCTCGTATAAGCCAGATCACCAACACACCGAGCGCCATGGCCGAGACGCCCGCTGCGCGAAGCGCGCTGTCCGGCATTTCAAGAACCTGCTGGGCGAGTTTTCTGGCCAGCCTCGGCATGCCGCCATAGACCAGGCCCTCGATGACGAGAACCAGGCCCAGGGCGGCAATGAAATCGCTCATGTCAACCGCCGGTCACTGGCCGGCAGCGGTGCCCTGAGCAGCCGGCGCTGACACGCGGGCTCCACCGCCGCTGGAGTCGTTGAAGAAACGGAAGAATTCCGAATCAGGCGACAAAAGCATGGTGGTCCCGTTCGGGTCGAGAGCCTGCTGATAGGCGTTCATCGAACGATAGAACTCGAAGAAGTCCTCATCGCGCGAGAATGCCTCGGCAAAGATGGCGTTGCGTTCCGCCTCGCCCTCACCGCGCAGGATCTCCGATTCGCGCTGGGCGGCAGCCAGAATCTCGACCACTTCACGATCGGCCCGGGCGCGGATGCGCGCGGCAGCCTCACGGCCACGTGCACGCAAGCGCTCCGCCTCCGCCAGTCGTTCCGCCTTCATGCGGTCATAGGTCTGTTGGGAGACCTCCGCCGTCAGGTCGGTCCGGCGAATGCGCACATCCTCGATCTCAAGCCCCAGCGATGCAGCGGCAGGTCGCAATTCCTCGGCCACCTCACGCATCATGGATGCACGCTCTTCCGAAAGAGCCGCCTCGAAGCCACGCAGACCGTAGACCCGGCGCAAGGCCGCATCAAGACGGGTCCGCAGTCGCTGTTCAGCCAGCGCGACACTGCCCGAAACGGTCTGACGGAACCTGCGGGGATCGTTGATCGAATAGGCGATGAACGCATCCACCTCGTAGAACTTGCCGCCCGAAACCTGCACGCGGATGTCATCGAGATCGAAGCGCAGGATGCGGTCTTCGATGATCTGGACATTGTCCGCCTCGACAAAAGCGAAGGGCAGTTTGAAATAGAGGCCCGGCTCGGTCTTCACGTCGACGATTTCACCGAAACGAAGAACAATGGCCTGCTGACGCTCGTTGACGACGAAAATCGCCGAATAGAGCAGGAAGAGCAGAACCGCGCCAATGATGACGAGTATGGGAAGACGGTTGGACATTAGTTGCTCCCTCCCGCGGTTCCACGCGGCTGCTGCTGCGATTGCTGGCGAAGTTCGGGCAATGGCAGGTAAGGCACGACGCCCTGTCCGCCATTCTGCTCGACAATCACCTTGTTCGAGCCTTGCAGCACGCCTTCCATCGTCTCCAGGAACAGACGCTTGCGCGTCACCGCCGGAGCCTTGGCATATTCGTCATAGACAGAGATGAAACGCTGCGCCTCACCTTCCGCCTCCTGAACGACACGGTTCTTGTAGGCAGCCGCTTCTTCGCGGATCTGCGCGGCTTCACCACGCGCCTGACCGAGCTTCTGGTTGGAGTACTGGTTGGACTCCTCCACGAAACGGTCTTCGTCCTGCTCGGCGCGCTGCACCTCATCGAACGCATCGGCCACCTCGCGCGGCGGTGCGGCGTCCTCGATAGACAGCGCGTTGACCGTCAGCCCCGTGCCGTATTCGTCGAGCGCTGTCTGAATGGTCACACGCACATCTTCGGCAATGCCCTGGCGGTCATCACGGAAAATGTCCTGTGCCGGACGCCGGCCGACAACCTCACGCATGGCGCTTTCAGCCACCTGGCGCAGCGTCTCGTCGGGGTTGGCGACGTTGAAGAGATAGGCAGCAGGATCGGCAACCTGATAGGCAACGGAAAACTTCACATCGACGATGTTCTGATCACCGGAAAGCATGAGCCCGCTGGAAGCCCCGCCCCTGGTCTGGCCGATATCCACCAGCCGCTCGGCAACGGAAGCCTTCTCCACAGTCTCGATCGGCCACCAATGGAAATGCAGCCCCGGCTCGGAAAGCTCAGGCTTCGGCTTACCGAAGCGCAGTTCCACGGCCAGTTCGTCCGGCTGCACCGTATAAACGGATTTGAAAAGCCACAGACCCGCCAGCGCCAGAAGCACCAGACCGATCATGGCCGGGCTGATGCCGCCGCCGCCGGGCAGCGCGTTTTTCAGCCTGTCCTGGCCGCGTTTGATGATCTCTTCCAGATCGGGCGGAGATCCCTGCGGTCCACTCGGCCCACGCGGTCCCTGATCCCAGGGGCCTCCGTTATTGCCGCCGCCCCAAGGGCCGCCTCCGCCACTTTGATTATTCCAGGGCATTCTTGTTCCTTTTCTCGATCCGGGTTCCGTCCGTCGAGGACAGCTCTCCCATCCGGTCAGTTATAGGTAGCGGCAAATCCTCTTTCAACGCGGCAGCCCGCCGCGTTTCCCGCTCTTTCCAGCGAAAAGAGAGCCCTGCCCTGCCTCTTCAGCGTCGTTGGTAGACCACATAGGAGGTGGCGTAAACGTCCTTTTCGCCCGCCGGCACCTCCTCGCGAGAGACTTCCTCCCATATTTCGGGGGCGATTTCAGGGAACACGGTATCCCCTTCGATCTGCGCATAGACATGCGTGACATGCAGGCGATCGGACCTGTCCATCGCTTCCCGATAAATCTGCCCCCCACCGATCACGCACACATCCTGGCCGGCGTCGCCAGCCACTGCCAAAGCCAGCCCCACGTCCAGGGAAGATACGCATTCCGCCCCTTCAGCAGCATAGTCCGCCTGCCGCGTGACGACGATGTTGCGCCGACCAGGCAGCGGCTTGCCAATGCTCTCCCAGGTCTTACGCCCCATGATAACGGGCTTGCCCATGGTGATGGCCTTGAAGCGCTTGAGATCCGTGGAAAGCCGCCAGGGCAGATCCCCGTCGCGCCCGATCACGCCATTCTCCGCCATCGCAACAACCAGTTCGACGCTCATCAGCTTCCCTCCCGCTCAAACCGCAATCGGTGCGCGGATCGTCGGGTCGGCCACATAGCCCTTCAGCCGGAAATCCTCGAAACGGAATGCAAACAGATCGGTCACGTCGGGGTTGATCCACATTGTCGGCAGCGGCTTTGGTGTCCGCGTCAACTGCTCGCGCGCCTGATCGAAATGATTGGAATAAAGATGTGCATCGCCCAGCGTATGCACGAAATCCCCTGCCCGCAGCCCCGTCACCTGCGCCACCATCATGGTCAAAAGCGCATAGGACGCGATGTTGAAGGGCACGCCGAGAAAGATGTCGGCAGAGCGCTGGTAGAGCTGGCAGGAGAGCCGCCCCTCCGCCACATGGAACTGGAACAGGCAATGGCATGGCGGCAGTGCCATGGAATCGACCTCGGCCGGGTTCCACGCCGAAACCACATGCCGCCGCGAATGAGGATTGTCACGCAACCCTTTAAGAAGATTCGTGATCTGATCGATCTGCCCACCGTTCGGTGCCGGCCACGAACGCCATTGAGCCCCATAAACCGGCCCGAGGTCGCCATTCTCGTCTGCCCATTCGTCCCAGATCGAAACGCCGTTCTCCTTGAGGTAGGCGATATTCGTATCGCCCTTCAGAAACCACAGCAATTCGTGAATGATGGAGCGCAGATGCAGCTTCTTCGTGGTGAGGACCGGAAACCCCTCTTCCAGATTGAAGCGCATCTGATAGCCGAAAACGCCGCGCGTACCCGTTCCCGTGCGATCGTCACGGTCGACGCCGTTTTCGAGAACATGGGAAAGAAGATCGAGATACTGGCGCATGGTGGTCCGATTCGGGCTGGGGTTGTCGCCGCATCATAAAGCAGACAGCAAGCACGAAAAGTGCCCGGCACGCTGATTGTCGCGCTCTCTCACACCCAAATGAAAACGCCCCCGCCGAGCTGGCAGGGGCGCAGCATGAACAAATGGCGTAGCCAGAAGCTCAGAGGCTCGACAGTTTGCCCAGATGCTTCGCCACAAGATAGTAGAAGGTCACGCGGCTTTTCGAATTGTCGCCGGACATTGTCTCGCAAACTTTCTCGATGATGGAATCGCACTTTGCGCCGTCGGATTCGCCGAGCTTCTTCATGCACCAGCTCTCGCGCACACGATCAAGCTCGCTGGAATCGGTACACGAGACCAGCGACGAGTCCCGGTTGCGCAACGCGATGCCAAGATGCTTTACGATTTTGTTGACGATGTCCTCGTCAGCGGTTGCATCATATTTGCGGACATCCGCGAGATAATCGGCCATGATTTTTCCCTCGTTTCAAATCGTGGGCCCCCTTCGACACGATCCGGCCAGCAACGCAACCTCAACGTTTGCCAAAGTTCTTCCCACACCATTGCAGACATTCCGCAAAGCATGACGTCAAGTCAATGCCGAAAAGACTTTTCGCCAGAATCCCCCTTTTCTTGCTCCGGTTGCCTCACTATATTCGCACCGTCGGCTCGACCGACTATGGCGATAAACTGCCGGTGTAATAAACCATTCGGACCCGGGGGCAGTGCCCGGCGCCTCCACCAGAAACCGCCGAAGACCATGCGTCCGCTGACGGCTTCTGACGGGGGCGAAACAGGATCGACGAGGGTGTAAAGATCGGACTTTCGCTCGGCATGATACCACCGTTATCGGGTCAAACCAGTAGTTGCAAACGACAACTATGCGGAGGCACGTCTCGCTGCTTAATGCAGCGCGATAGCTTCACTTAAACTCCTGAGGGTTCGCACCTTCAGGCGGGGTTCGGAGGCACCTGGCAACAGAAGCCTCCACTCTTCCAGTTTTTTAATTTTGTGAGTTTCCGTTTTTTCCGGCGGGAGTGTTCCTGCCGCCCGCAAAAGAAAGGGCGCCTCAGCGCCCCTCCAGAAACAGCCTTGCCAGCCATCCGAACTCATTCGGCTGCCGCCCGCGCAGGCTGCTGATCGCGTCCCAGCGTCAGATGGGTCAAAGAAAGCGCGAGCACGGCACACACGGCAATGCTCGTCACCATCGGCAATGGCGTCCCGTCAAAGAACAGCCCCGATACAGCCATGGCCGTGGCCCCGATGGCAAAATGCAGCGTTCCCATCAGGGCCGATGCAGTGCCGGCAATGGTGCCGTGATCATCCATCGCCAGAACCGAAGTGGTTGGGATAACAAGTCCCAGAAACCCGTAGCCCACGAACAGAAACGCGGCCAGCACCCACAGCGACTGCAGCCCCGATGCCATGACCACCAACATGGCCACGATTGTCGTCGCGTAGGAAACGACAGCGACCCGCACGACACGCCGGAGACCATATCGCTCCGTCAACCGCCCCGTGAGCTGCGACATGGTGAAAAACGCCACTGCATTCATGGAAAAGAAGACACTGTAGAGTGTCGGTGACAACCCATAGTGGTCTATCAGCACAAAGGAGGAGTTGGACAGATAAACGAAGAAGCTGGAAATGCCGAAACCGCCGATGAACGTCAGCCCCATGAACTTTCGATCCCCGAGGAGAAAACGATAGCCGGCAAGCGCCGTTCGCAGAGAACTGCCTTTCCTTTCCTCAACAGGCCTTGTTTCCTTCAGCGCGGTTGCAAGAAGGAAAAGGCCAAACACTGCAGCGACAGTCACGGACCAGAATACCGCCCGCCACCCAAGAGTGGCGATGATCACGCTCCCCGTAAGCGGAGCCAGAATGGGCGAGATGGAGAACACAAGCATCAAGAGCGACATGAGCCGCGCCGCTTCGGTACCGGTGTGAAGATCACGCACCACAGCGCGCGGTACGACCATTCCGGCCGAAGCCCCCAGCCCCTGTAGGAACCGGAACGCAATCAGCATTTCGATATTGTTGGCCAGCGCCGACCCGATACTGCCGATGATGAAAACAATAAGCCCGGCATAGAGTGGGACCTTGCGGCCCACCATATCGGAAATCGGTCCAACGATGATCTGAGCCAACCCCATCGACAGAAAAAACACCAGAAGTGACATCTGCACCGGAACGGTGCCTGCATCGAGGTCTGCGCCAATCGACGGCAGGGCCGGCAGATACATATCGATGGCGAACGGGCCGACGGCAGTTAGAAGGCCAAGAACCAGCGCAATGCGCAGAAATCTTGTGGTCATGGATTTTCGCTTTCAGAAAAGGTGACCGCCGCGATCGGCGTCAAATTCAAGACAAAACACTAAGGAGAAGGCCCGGCGCAGCTGCCAGCATGGCGCGGCTCACAAAGCTGATCTTTATTGACTATATTTTTGGACAGTCTTGTCTAATTTGTCAATCACACATATATGTTTTTTATGGATGCGATCAACGCTACTGACAGGCTCCCGACACGCGGACATGCGGCCAAGCGCGTGTCCATTCTCGAAGCGGGGGCGCGCGTTTTCTGCCGGGAAGGCTATGCCGGCGCGAACATTGACATGATCGCCGCCGAAGCCTCGGTCTCGCGTCAAACTGTATACAATCACTATGGCGACAAGGATAAGCTGTTCGCAGCCGTCGTCACCGAAATCACCCAGCGCTGCAATGCCCGTAGTTTCGAGGTGTTGGCAACCTTTCCCGATCATCCCGAAAACCTCGAAAAGGAACTTGTCGCCTTTGCAGTGCGCCTGACGCAGAATTGCCTGTGCGACGAGGATGGGAAATATCTTCGCAAGCTCATCCAGAGCGAAGGCGAGCGGCATCCGCAGCTCTTCGCCAGCTGGCGCACCGACGGGCCGGGCAAGGTCTGGTCTGCGCTCGCCGCTCGCTTCGCCCGTCTGGCCTATGCAGGGCATCTTGATCTCGACAACCCCGACATCGCGGCACGTCAATTCCTTGCCCTGGTGAACACCGAATTGCAGATCCCCGCTCTTTTTGGCGAGAAGCTGGGGAGCAATCGGCTTCAGGAAACAGCCGCCTGCGCGGTCAAAACTTTCCTGCGCGCCTATGGCAGGAAGCGGTCGGAAAACGAAGAAATATCGTCGGGCGACCGCGCTTTGCGCGCTTGACGCAGCGGAACCCGGCTTTTGCCGGTTTACCTGAGCACAGTCCTTGATTAGAGGTAGGTCGAAGATTCACAAACCGGTTCCTGTTGATGGCCGAAGACCGCATAAGATACGATATTCTCGCTCAGGACGCTCTGCGTGGCGTAATGCGCAAGGTTCTGGCAGAAGTTGCGCGCACCGGACTTCCTGGTGAGCACCACTTCTTCATCACCTTCCTGACCAACGCTCCTGGCGTCCGCGTCTCCTCGCGGCTCCGTGAGCGTTATCCCGAGCAGATGACAATCGTATTGCAGTATCAATATTGGGATTTGAAAGTCAGCGAGACTGGCTTCGAGGTCGGTTTGTCCTTTGCCGACGTTCCCGAAATGCTGAGCGTGCCCTTCTCCGCAGTCCGCGGTTTCTACGACCCCTCGGTCAACTTCGAGCTCGAGTTCGACGTCAAGCCGGAGCAAGGCGAGCAATCCGCGGACATTACCGAGGTTTATCCCGAAGATACTGCCGAAGAAACGCAAAAGCCCGCTGCCAGGAAGAAGCCGGCAAAAAAGACCAAGAAGGAAAAGGCGGAGACAGAAAGCGATCCCGTAAAGGAAGAAGCTCCTGCATCCGAAGGCAAAGGGGCCGAAGTCGTATCCCTCGACGCTTTCCGAAAGAAGTGATGATGGGCGAACTGGTCAATCTCAGGCAGCAGCGCAAGCGCCGCGCCCGCGAAGAGAAAGAGCAGCGCGCCACGGAAAATCGGATCCTTCACGGACGCACCAAGGCCGAACGCCTCTTGAATGAGAGCCAACAGGCGCGTTCAGTGAGCCTGCTTGAAGGGCACAAACGCGAAGAGAAGCGGGACACCCCGCCCAAATGAGCGGGATCGCCAAGCGTTCGGTCAGCATCCGTGGCCATAAAACAAGTGTATCTTTAGAAGAGCCGTTCCTTGCCGAGCTGGAGAGCATTGCCCGGCGGAGAAATATCTCGTTGGCAGCGCTTATTGCAGAGGTGGACGCTGCCCGCCAAGACGAAAACAATCTCTCTTCCCGGTTGCGGCTCTATGTTCTTCAGGATCTGAAAACCCGGACTCCCGACAACGCTTGACCCTCAGTTCACCCCCCGTCTGAGCCCAGAAGTTCGCGAAGCCTCTCGGGAGAAAGGTTCTTCGAGCGAAAGAATTCTGAAACCGCATCAGGCGAATTCGCGCCTTCCGGAGCCTCCAGCGGAGCTCGCTCGACCTCCGAGGGTATGGCGCTTTCGCGCGGGGGATTTTGCTGCTGGCGCTTTCGCGCTTCTGCAGCACGCTCAGCCTCTGCAGCTCGGCGCGCAGCTTCGGCGTCTCGTTCTGCCTTTCGGCGCGCTGCTTCTTCCGCCTCGCGCTTCTGACGCAGTTCGCGTTCCAGTCTTTGGCGCTCTGCTTCCGCTCGCTCGCGTTCGGTCTGGAGTGCTGCGAAATAGCGTGCCTCGCGGCGCAGCCTCTGCTTTTCCAGAAGCACCGACTGCATGCGCTCCACCCGCACCTGTTCGCGCTCCAGCGCCCGCTGGGTCAAAAACTGAGCAAGCGGCCCGATTGAAAGCGATGCCTCTACATCGCCAAACGGTCCCGATGCCACCAGGTCCACGCGAGGCTCCGCCCCCACAACCGCCTCGAGACCGGGATCAAAAACCAGCGCCCCGTCCGTTTCGACCGTCATGCGCTGAAGATCAGCCGATGCCGTCGTGGTCAATATGGCTCCCTCTGCCTCAAGTCGCATTGGCGGTGTGCGTGCAACACCTCCGGCGATCGTGAAGGCAAACTCGGTGCTTCCCACCTGAAATTCGCCGTCACGAAGAATAGGCGGTGCGAAAATCTCGGTCTGTGCGGCATCAATCTCATTGCCCAGAACATCAGCCTTTTGAAGGATCAGCGGCAAAGCCTGCGGGTTGAGATCAAGTATGCTCAAATCGTTCACCGTGACCGAGCCCGATCCGGTGAGAGCCGAGGCCATGCCGTTCACGGTCTTGCCGCTGGCTGTCACGCTGGCATGGCCACTCAGACGACCTCGAAGGCTCCCCTGCGGCATAAGCGCGTCCAGCGCCGTCTCCTTCAATCCGATCTGCGCCGTCAGAAGCCCGGTTCCGGCATTGTTTTTAAGCGTCGCAAAACCCTCGATCGAACCGTCAAAGGCCGCCGCCTTCAGATCGGAAACCGTCAGCCCCTCATCGTCGAGTTTCAGCTTCAGGCTAGCCTCCTGCCCAGCCGAGAGGAACCCAGCCCAGAGCGCGTCCGTCTGAAGGTCGAGATCGGCTGCAAACGGCAGACTGACATCGCCAGCAAACGGTTCTTGAGGCCAGGCCCCGCTCTCCTCGCCCGACAACACATCCGGTCCCAGAACGAGCTCTGCCGCCGGTGCAAGGTCAAAACGCGCCAGGCGTAGGGCGCCGTCGATACGCGGTTTGCCGCCATCGCGCAGAATGTTGAAATCGCCACTCAGATCGGTTCCGGCCACCACACCTGAGAGCCCGGAGAGCACGACCACCTTTTCGCTCCACTCGAGCGCCGCTGCGAGCTCGACGGGCAATCCAAGCCCAAATCCCGGCAGCACGACGCCGCCGACAGCCAGCCATGGCTCGATATCATCGCTCTCCACGCGCACCCTGCCGGAAAGAGCAGGTGTCGAGAGGGCGTTGGCCAGTTCACCGTCGAAAGATGCGGTAAAGCCTTGCCCGGTGACCGCACCCTGTGTGCTGACCGTATCTGCCAGCGAGCCCGAGGCCGTAAGTTCAAGCTTGGCATCGCCAACCAACCCGAGCGGAAGCGCCGGTAGGCCTGCAAGGCCATAAAGCACCGCGGCATCATCATTTCTGGCCGTCGCGGAAAGCTTGAATTCGCCCTGCAGCGCATCGTCCCTGGGGCTGCGATCGGAGAGCGAAAAGCTGAGATCGGTGCCACCGGCCTCCCCTTCCGCGCTGACCGCGAGCCCCACCGTACCGTCCCTGTTGTTGGCCGCGCTGGCGACAAGGTTGATTTCCGCATTTTCCAAAAGCCCCGGAAAGGCCTGGGCCCGCTGGGCAATACCCTCCAGAACGCGGTTTTCAGGGAAGCGGTCGGCCGCCATCATTGCGAGATCGGCAAGATCGGTCGACAGGATCGTCGCGTCGATCTGGCCCGTCAACGCGGTGGAGAAATCGCGAAGCTGCCCTGTGGCGCTGATCTGGGCGCCGGCAAGCCCGCCCAGTGTCAGCCTGTCGATCTCAAGCACGCCCGCGCGCAGGCGCAGAGCCGTGTCGACCGTGTCCGCCTCCACACCTCCGGCAGCAACGGGTCCCGCCTTCACCGCGAGATCCACGTCATGTCCGGAAAGCCTGTTCACACCGGCGTCATTCACGAAAAGCGAGGCAAAAGCCCGAATACCGTCCAGATCGAGCGCCTCCCCCTCGAGCGCAATGTCCAGAGAGGGTTTGGCATCGTCCGGCGCCTGCCGTTCCACGCGGCCATTGAAGCGTGCGCCGCCCAGGATAAGCTCCAACCTTTCGAAGGTCTGTGCGCGCTGCGAGAGATCCACATCTGCGCTGAAACCGGCCGAAGAGAGGCGACGGATGGCATCATCCACATCGCGCGAAATCCAGGCAGCAAAGCCCGATGGCTGTGCGATCGCGAGCAGCATCCGTCCCTTGAAGGCAAGGGCATCGCGCGTGGTCAAAAGGCCACTGGCTTCCAGGCGCGTCCGGCCGGGCAGCGTCGCGGCCACAGAGCCGATCGACCAGCCGCGGTCAGCCGGCTGCGCCCGCAGTTCGATATTCCGGATCGTCGTGTCTCCGGCCACGATTGCCGGTAGGTTGATTGCGATCTCACCGGGGATGCCCGGCGCCGGCAGAGCGCGCATGAGGTTCGCAAACGCGTTGAAGCGTGCATTGAGGTCCAGTCCGGCGACAGAGCCGCTTTCACCCTCCTCCGGCTCAAAACGAAGTTGGGCTCCGTCCGCCTCTACGAGAAAACGCGGCGCGCTGCCAAACTCGATGCGCGCCCTGCCCTCTGCGCTATAGGGGGCATCAATTGGCCCCGTCTCGAAGCGAAACGCATCAACCAGAAGCTGATCGTGCCTGAGATCGAAGCTGCCGGTCAGTCGGTTGCTCGCCGCCCCCGTGGTGAGAGCCGGGGCCTGCTCGTCCTCCTCGCGCAGCTCGGCCATCGCTTCCTGGCTATAGGTGTTCAGCGCAAACGTGCCGTCATAATAGGCGGCTTCGTCTTCGATGCGCGCCTGACCGTCCATCGCCACCCTGACAGGAAGATCGTCTGGCAATGCATCGATCCGCAACCGCATGCGCCCGTCATCCCCAAGCGTACCCGTCGAAACGGAAACCCGCATTGGCAAACCGTCGAAAGCGAGCGATCCTCCAATCCGCCAGGGTCCCGCCAGGCTGCGAGCGGAAAGCTCCGCATCGATATCGGACACCTGATGAATTTGCCCGCTCGCTTCATGGCGAAGGGTCACCGCGCCATCGACGATACTGACGTTTTCAAGCGTTACCTGCCGCGGGTCGAACGGCCCGGAAGGACGCACGGCCCAGTCGATTCCGCCGTCCGCGGCCACAGAAATACGTGCCTTCGGCCGCGTGAGCTGCATGTCGAAAATCAGCACCTCGCCGCGCAGAAACGGAGCAAGCTCGGCATGCATGGAGAACTCGTCCACCGTCATGCCCGGTGCATCC
Organism: Nitratireductor sp. B36; assembly: GCF_020833685.1. GTDB lineage: Bacteria > Pseudomonadota > Alphaproteobacteria > Rhizobiales > Rhizobiaceae > Nitratireductor. Next base: position 712,957 of record NZ_JACKZY010000002.1, on the reverse strand, counting down.
GGCGTTTCGCCGGCCACAACCACATCGGTGAAGGTCAGCGAGGGAAACGGCAAAAGCCGTGCTCGCGCGGTGCCCTCCACCCGCACGTCGCGGCCGAGCACCCGCCCCGCTTCACGCTCAAACGCGGATCGGTAATGATTCCAGTCGATGAAATAGGGGGCAACGAGCGCCGAGGTCAGCGCCAGCACCACAAGTCCACCGAAGAATACAAACAGCCGGGCCAGATTGCTCTCCCTGGTTCAAACGCCGTTGGCCTACACTAGTGCAATTCCAGAAAAAGTGGAAACGGGTTTTCCGTACGGAATCGCGTAAAAACAATGAGTTAGAGCGCTTTCACGATTCAACGATATACAGACTCTATCTCGCTCGCTCTCAACGACATTAAAGCGCCGGTCGGCCATATGGTCGCACAAGGTATCGCTTATAGCCGCCGGCTTCCCACCACCTTGCCGGGATTCATGATGTTGAGCGGATCGATCGCCTGTTTGACCGCCCGCATAACATCCACCGCATCCCCGAGTTCCTCCTCCAGGAACCGCATCTTGCCCTGCCCGATCCCGTGTTCACCCGTACAGGTGCCATCCATGGCAAGAGCCCTCTTGTTGAGGCGCGCGACAAAAGCTTCGGCCTGCTCGATTTCCCTCGGGTCGTCCATGTCCATCAAAACGAGCACATGAAAATTGCCGTCGCCCACATGGCCGAGAACCGTGGCCATCAGCCCCTGCTCCTCGATATCCGCCTCGGTTTCCAGAATGCACTCGGCAAGCCTCGAAATGGGAACGCAGACATCGGTCGAGATGCCGCGCGTTCCAGGTCGCAGCGCGACGCTCGCCCAATAGGCGTTGTGGCGTGCTTTCCACAGCTTGGTGCGTTCCTCCGCAACACTCGTCCACTGAAACGGGCCGCCTCCGAACTCTTCCGCGATTTCGCCAAAGGTTTCAGCCTGCTCCTTTACGCCGGCATCGCTTCCGTGAAACTCGACAAACAGGCACGGGCTTTCGGGGTAATTCAGATCGGAATAGGCGTTGATGGCCTTCATCGCGAGTGCATTGACGAACTCGATACGCGCCACCGGCACGCCCATCTGGATCGTCGTGATCACCGCTTGGCACGCCGACTCGACGTCCGGAAACGGACATACGCCACCCGAGATGGCCTGAGGAATGCCATAAAGCTTCAAGGTCAACGCGGTGATGATGCCCAGCGTGCCCTCGGCACCGACCAGAAGCCGCGTGAGATCGTAGCCGGCCGATGTCTTGCGGGCGCGCCGTGCTGTGGTGATCAGCCGTCCATCCGGCATCACAGCCTGCACGTTCACCACATTGTCACGCATCGTCCCGTAGCGCACTGCATTGGTGCCCGATGCTCGCGTCGAGGCCATGCCTCCCAGGCTTGCATTTGCGCCTGGATCGATCGGGAAGAACAGGCCCGTATCGCGCAGATAATGGTTGAGGTCCTCACGCGTCACACCGGGCTCCACGGTGCAATCCAGGTCTTCGGCATTGACGGAAAGAATGCGGTTCATGTTCATCAGATCAAGAGAGATCCCGCCGCCCGGCGCATTCACGTGGCCCTCCAGAGAAGACCCTGTCCCAAAGGGAATGACAGGCACGCGATGCTCGGCGCACATGCGCACCACATCCTGAACTTCCTCGACGTTTTGCGGCGCAAAGACCGCGTCCGGCAATTGCGGAGGGATATAACTCGTGGAATGGGCATGCTGCTCGCGAACCGAATGTCCGGTGGCCAGCCGCTCCCCATAACGCTGACGCAAAAGGTCCAGCACAAGCCGAACACCTTCTTCGTTCCTTGCTACCTGTTCCAATTCCGCAAGCGCCATTCAACTTCTCCAATCAGGTGGTCCAACCCTTGCCGCACAGGATCGTTTTCGTTTCTATCCGAATCTGATGCAAGTCGAACATAGTCCGCAGCCAGGGATAGAGAAACACAATGCCAGACAAAGCACTCCATTGCTCATCTGTCTTCGAGCTGCAGAAGGACTGGATCGACTTCAACGGTCATCTGAACATGGCCTATTACACGGTTCTTTTCGACCGTGCCTATGAAGAAGTGTCTGAGGGGTTTGGAATGGGCGCGCGCTATGCGGCAGACCGGCGCCTGACCACCTACACGGCGGAAATCCACCTTTGCTACCTGCGCGAACTTCATCTTGAAGACAAGGTTCGTGGCACCTATCAGCTCCTCGATCATGACGAAAAACGCCTTCATTCCTATCAGGAGCTGCGCCATGCCGAGGACGGCTGGCTGGCCGCCACCTGCGAGACGCTGACGTTGCACATCGATATGTCAGGCCCGAAGGTCACGCCCTTTCCCGCAGATGTGCTTGGCCGCATCGAAACGATGTTCGCCATGCACAAATCGCTCCCGCAACCGGAACAGGCCGGCCGCTCCATCGCCATCCGCCGCCGGAAGCGCTAGGGTTTCGCATGCCCCTTCTCAAGCTGATACAGCGTCTGCCACAGATTCTGCGAACGTGGATCGAGCCGAATATCAGCGCCTTCCTCGAGGCGCGGCTGCCCCTCGTTTGGCTCCTGTCGCTGTTTCTCGGCCTCGCAGTGGCGATCGCGGCAATTGCGTTCCGCGAGCTGATCGGCTTCTTCCAGCTCTTCTGGCTCGGCACGAGTTCGGAACGTGTGTTCACGGCGGCCCTCTCCCTGCCCTGGTACTGGATCATGGCCGGTCCCGTTGTCGGCGGTCTCCTGGTCGGCATTCTCCTCACACGCCTTGAAGCGCGGCGCACAGGTGCCGTGGCCGATGTCATCGAAGCGCGTGCCTTGTCGGGGCGAAAGCTCAGATTTCGTGAAGGCCTGCTTTCCGCTTTCGTCACCGCCCTGTCACTCGGCTCAGGCGCAAGCGCAGGACGCGAGGGCCCTGTGGTCCATCTGGGCGCCGTTCTGGCAACAGCGATTGCATGGCGCGCCAATCTTCCCGAATGGTGTCGGCGCACCCTTTTGGGCGCAGGTGTTGCCAGCGCGATTTCCGCCTCCTTCAACGCTCCCATTGCCGGCGTTCTTTTTGCTCATGAGGTCATCCTCGGCCACTACGCCATGCGCTCCTTCGTCCCCATCGTCATTGCCTCGGCTGCTGGCGCGGTGGCATCCCGGCTTTGGTTCGGGAGCGCCGCCGCGTTTTTGGTTCCCACACACCAGATCACCTCATTTTGGGAATTCCCGGCCTTCGCCCTTCTGGGGGGCACGGCAGCCGTGGTGGCGATCCTCTTTCAGTTCTCGCTCTTCGTCTCGGATTATGCGGCTCGTGGGATCCGTATTCCGCTTTGGACGCGTCCCCTCGTCGGCGGCCTGATTGTCGGGGGCATCGCCGTCGTCTTCCCGCATGTGCTGGGCGTGGGCTACGAGATCACCGACATGGCTCTGTGGAACCGCCTGCCGCTCATGACCATGCTGGCGCTGATTGTTGTGAAAACGGCCGCCACGTCCATAACGCTTGCCATGCGCTTTGGTGGTGGCATCTTTTCACCAGCCCTTTTTCTCGGGGCGCTTACGGGAGGCGCATTCGGGATCATCGCTGCATCGGTCTTTCCCACCATGGCCTCAAGCGAGGGGCTTTACGCCATCCTCGGCATGGGAGCCGTCGCCGGCGCTGTTCTGGGCGCACCCATATCTACAACCGTCATCGTGTTTGAACTGACCGGTGGCTACGAACTCTCAATCGCACTTTTGCTGACCGTCGCCGTGGCGCACGGCATCACCCAAACCATTCACGGCCATTCCTGGTTCCAATGGCAGCTCGAGATGCGCGGTCTTTTCCTTGTCGAAGGCCCTCACCGGGCCCTCGGCCAATCCATTCGCGTCATGGATTTCATGGAGCCACTGGAGGATGAGGGCGAGCCGGTCACCTATGACCCCGAAACTGGTGCTCCGTCACTCAAACCAACCGATACGCTGGAAGCTTCGTTGCGCGCATTCGACAAGGGCGGGCATGACCGCCTGCCGGTGGTCGATCTGAAAGATCCGAGCAAGGTCATCGCCTTCGCAAGCCATGTCCGTGCACTGCGCTTCTTCAACCGCGCGCTCGTGGATATGAGTGAGGAAGAGCACAGATAGGCTGCCGGATTACAAGATCCGCCCGCTCGCATCATGAAAGCAGGTTTTCATTAACCATACCGGTTAAGGCAGCATCTTTGCACAAGTTTAACCATGCCCTCCGCTTGAAGCGCTCAAGCGGCACGCCGACCATCCTTCATAAACGCATTCGATTCGTGGTTGGCGGAAAGCCCGGTGTTGAACGAGGAAGCCAAAGCCCTGTCGGACGGTCTCGCGCGCACACACGAGATCACGGATTACGACTTCTGGCGCGCGCTGAAATCCATTGAGGACGAACTCTATTGGCTCGAGCGAAACCGCAGGCCAATTCCCATCGACCTGATCTATGTCCGCGCCATCGTCCGCACCGCGCGCCAGAAGCGCCTCTTCATCGCTTATGATCCGGCGCCTTTCGACCCGTTCTGAGTTTCAGGACAGCTGTTCCTTCAGGAACGCCACCGTTCTCTCCCAGGCCAGATCAGCGGCTTCCTTGTCATAGCGGGCTTCCGACGTGTCGTTGTTGAACGCGTGGTTCACGCCCTCATAGACATGAATGGTGAAGTCCTTGCCGGCCTCTTCGAGCGCGGTGCGATAAGCGTCGATCCCTGCGTTGATCCGTTCGTCGAGCCCGGCATAGTGGAGCAGCAGCGGCGCTTCGATCTTGGCAACTTCAGCCGCATCAGCCTGGCGTCCGTAATAGGCAACACCTGCATCAAGATCGGGATCGTTCACGGCCAGTTGGTTTACCAGCCCACCACCCCAGCAGAAACCGATGGCGCCGACATTCCCGTTGGTCGCATCGTGTCCAGCCAGAAACGCCTGCGTTGCAACTGCGTTGCGCACCGTCTGGCCGCCGTCGAGCTGGCCGATCATTTCACGCGCCTTGTCCTCGTCTTCCGGCGTGCCGCCGGAGGGAGAAAGAAAGTCGGGCGCCAGCGCAACGAAACCCTCAATCGCCATGCGCCGCGCGACATCGCGGATATGTGGATTGAGGCCCCGGTTTTCATGGATGACAATCACCGCCGGAAGTTTTCCCTCCGCACCGGTCGGGCGAACCAGATATCCCGCCATATCGCCGCCGTCGCCCGGGTAGGTGATATCCTCCGACGCAAGGCGATCATCATCTTCAGCCACCATCGCCGCGCGCGCAGAGTTGGCGGCGAGCATCGGCACGATAGCTGCAGCAGCAGCTCCCGAGCCTGCAAGCTTCGTCATTTTGTTCATGAAAGCGCGGCGATCGAGTGTGAGATGCGTGTATTCGTCATACGCATCAATCATCGCCTGTGTGATCTTGGGCTGATCCTGCATGAATTCACTCCCGATTGTTGTTGGACCCCGCTGTGCAAAGACTATAGTCCGTGTGGCTGAGGTCCATTCACACCCGCGTGAGCGACGGCAGACTTTCGCTCCTGACCGCCAATCCCTATATCTCCGGCAATAAAAGTTAGGAGCGATCCTCATGTGGTCCATCGGAGAACTATCGAAGCGGGTGGGCGTGAAAGTGCCGACAATCCGGTATTACGAAGAGACCGGCCTGATCGAACCGCCCGAACGCTCTTCGGGCAACCAGCGGCGCTATGGCCGCGACGCCGTGGATCGCCTGACCTTCATTCGGCATGCCCGCGATCTCGGCCTCGGCATAGACGCCATTCGCTCACTCATAGAACTGAGCAGCCATCCCGAAAAACCGTGTGAAGCAGCCGACAGCATCGCCCAAGAGCACTTGAAGGAAGTGCGCGAGCGCATAGCGCGCCTCCGGAAACTTGAGCATGAACTGCAACGCATCGTTGATAGCTGTGACAACGGCACGGTTTGCGATTGCTACGTTCTTCGCGCCCTTTCCGACCATTCGCTTTGCGAGAGTGAGCACTGATAACCAGAACGGATGAATTTGCCGGCTGTCAGCACCTTGGTTCGAGGCCCGCAAACCGGTACAAATGGAAAACATCCTTGGGCTTTGCCCCCCGAATCACCATATGCAGGTCCGATGTCCGGCTTTCCTGACGATATTCCGTTCTTCGACGAGGACGACCCCACCCCGCCTCCCCCGGCAGCGCAAAAGCCTTCCGGCATTGCCGCGCGCGCCATGGCCGCGCGCTCGGGCGGTCCCGACACCCGCTACCTCGATGCTCTCAATCCCGAGCAGCGTCTTGCCGTCGAGACCACCGAGGGGCCCGTTCTGGTGCTCGCCGGCGCCGGCACCGGCAAGACACGGGTGCTGACCACCCGCATCGCGCATATTCTGGCCTCCGGGCGCGCCTATCCCTCGCAGATCCTGGCCGTGACCTTCACCAACAAGGCTGCGCGCGAGATGAAGATGCGCATTGGCACCCTGGTGGGCGAGGCCATCGAGGGCATGCCCTGGCTTGGCACATTCCACTCCATCGGCGTCAAGATCCTGCGCAAGCATGCAGAGCTGGCGGGACTCAAAAGCTCTTTCACCATCCTCGACACCGACGATCAGATCCGCCTGATGAAACAGATCATCCAGGCCGAAGGGCTCGACGACAAGCGCTGGCCGCCGCGCCAGTTCGCGCAGATGGTCGATGGCTGGAAGAACAAGGGCCTCGCGCCCAAGGACATTCCCGAGGGCGATGCCCGCGCCTTTGCCAATGGCAAGGGCCGTGAACTCTACGCCGCCTACCAGGACCGGCTGAAGACGCTCAACGCCGTCGATTTCGGCGATCTCCTGTGCCATCCGATCCGCATTCTGCGCGACAATCCGGATGTGCTTGCCGACTATCACCGAAAGTTCCGCTACATTCTCGTCGACGAGTATCAGGACACCAACACCGCGCAATATATGTGGCTCCGGCTTCTGGCCCAGCGCCCCAAGAGCAGCGAACCCGTCAACATCTGCTGCGTGGGCGATGACGACCAGTCCATCTATGGCTGGCGCGGTGCCGAGGTCGACAACATCCTGCGCTTCGAGAAGGATTTTCCCGGTGCCGCCGTCATCCGGCTGGAGCGCAATTACCGCTCCACTGCCCATATTCTGGGCGCTGCCTCCCACCTCATTGCCCACAATGAGGGGCGGCTTGGCAAGACGCTGTTCACCGAACAGTCCGATCCCGACGATCCCAAGGTCAAGGTCCATGCCGCCTGGGATTCGGAAGAGGAGGCTCGCGCTGTCGGCGAGGAAATCGAGGCGCTTCAGGCCAAGGGCCACGCGCTCAACGACATCGCCATCCTCGTGCGCGCGTCCTTCCAGATGCGCGAATTCGAAGACCGTTTCGTCACCCTGGGCTTAAACTATCGCGTCATCGGCGGACCCCGCTTCTATGAGCGCATGGAAATCCGCGATGCCATGGCCTATTTCCGCATCGTTGCGCAGGCCGCTGACGATCTCGCCTTCGAGCGCATCGTCAACACGCCGAAGCGCGGGCTGGGCGAAGCCAGCGTGCGGCAGATCCACGACGTGTCGCGCATGCGCGAAGCTACCCTCCTGCAGGCCGCGCGCGATCTCGTCGGCACCGAGGAGATGAAGCCCAAGCCGCGCGCCTCGCTGCGTACGCTGGTTGACAATATCGAGCGCTGGCAGGGCATGCTCGACCGCACGCCCCACACCGAACTTGCCGAGATCATCCTTGAAGAGTCCGGCTATACAGACATGTGGAAGAACGACCGCTCCGCCGAGGCTCCCGGCAGGCTTGAAAACCTCAAGGAGCTGATCCGCTCCATGGAGGACTATGACAGTCTGCGCGGCTTTCTCGAACATGTCGCGCTCGTCATGGATGCCGAACGCGACGAGGAACTTGATGCCGTCAGCCTGATGACGCTTCATTCCGCCAAGGGTCTCGAATTCCCCACCGTGTTCCTGCCCGGCTGGGAGGAAGGCCTTTTTCCCCACCAGCGCGCGCTCGATGAGGGTGGCCGCTCGGGCCTGGAGGAAGAGCGGCGCCTCGCCTATGTCGGCCTCACCCGCGCCAAGAAAAACCTGCACATCTGGTTTGCTTCCAATCGGCGCATTCATGGCCTCTGGCAGTCGACCATCCCCTCACGCTTCCTCGACGAGCTGCCCGAGGCCCATGTGGATGTGGCCGAGGAAAGCAACAGCTATGGCGGCTATTCCGCCGGCCAGCCCGGCCGACCGAACCCCTATGGCAAATCCCGCTTCGACGATCAGCCCGCCTTTTCAAACAGCTATGCCACGCCCGGCTGGCAGCGCGCCCAGAAAAACCGCACCGAAGCAACCACCCGCAATTGGGGCAACCGCTCCGGCCATCAGGTGGAGCGCATCGGTTATGGCGAGGCGGATTCGGGCTATGGCGCAGGCCGCGGCTCGGTCAAGGGTCGCGTGATCGAAGGCGAGCTTGTCGCCAAATCCGTGTCCGACACGCCCTCTGCCTTCAAGGTCGGTGACCGGGTGTTCCACCTCAAATTCGGCAATGGCAACGTCTCGTCGATCGAGGGCAACAAGCTCACCATCGATTTCGATAAGGCAGGCCAAAAGCGCGTGCTCGACGGCTTTGTCGAGCGGGTTTAGCCGCACATCGTGCAAAGGCCGATCCTGCCTCCGCGCTCAGTCAGTCCCCGGCTTGACGTAAACGAACTTGCCGTCGGCATTCTTCTCCCGCGACAAGACGCCCGTGCGCGCATGGCGCGACAGCGGCCCCGAAAAGGCGTTCGATTTGTAGCGCATGCCGAATGTCTCCTGACAGCGAGCAACAATATCGCCGATGGTTCGGGGGGCATCGAAAAAGTCGCTCTCAAGCAGATCGTTCAAGGCAGCCACGGCGCCCTTGGCACTGTCAGTGGTTGTCCGGCGTCGACCGGGGCGAGACGTGCTCCGCACGACCTGCATCATACCGGGGCCGGCGATGAAATCATTGATCCCCCCCTCGGAAAACCCGCCAGGTCGGGGGTCATTCTGGCCCAGGACCAGTTCCACCACACGAAGCTGAACGGCTTCCGACTCAAACTTGTTCACCGCCTCCGAAAGCTCGTTGAGCTGCTGCTTGAGCTTGTCGAAATCCTTGATCATAAAATCCGCCCCGATACCGTAATTACCACCATAAACAGGTGAAACGCGCACATATGTCTCTATAAGCATTCTGTAAGTCAAGAGTGCGACAGGGCCGTATAGGCTAAACACCTACGACAAGCTGGATCATCCCCGGTTTTCCTCATTTCCTGCCTCAAAATACAAAGAACAATCACTGGTTGAAGAGGCTTTCAGCGCGAATCACACCTCTCCTGCAACAGCTGGCGAACGACCACGGCCTGGTTGCGGTCGCGATTCTTCGCCGAAAACAGCAATGTCAAAGGCCCCTCTTCCGCGGCGTCCATCAGTTCCTGCAAAAGCTCGTTCCGACTGGCCAGCTCCTCCCGATATCGCTCGCAGAACGCGCTCCAGCGCTCGGGTCTGTGCGCATACCACTTGCGCAACGCGTGGCTCGGCCCGATATCGGGCATCCAAGCGTCCAGTGCCGCGCGCTCCTTGCTCATGCCCCGCGGCCATAACCGGTCGATGAGTATCCGCTTTCCGTCGCCGTCCTCTACGGGATCATAGATGCGCTTCACCCGAATATCGGCATTCGCCATGGCAAACCTCCCGCAGCCATCGAACACAATCAGCTACACGCGATGATTGAAGATCAAGCCAATCAATTTCAAACCATAAATCGTTAGAGTGCATATGTGGGGTTGACCCGTCCCCATGGCCATCATGGCAACTTAACCTCAACCCTGAACCTCCCGTCGGCCTCCAGGCGGCGGGAGGTTGCTTTTGGGGCCGTTACCTTGCGACAAGATGAGGCTTTGCGCGCAGCCAGCACTTTCAGCTATTGTAGGGCATGAAAATAGAGCATCCACGGCACACGGCCATCTGGCTTAAACTGGGCGCAGCGGCTCTGCTTCTGGCCGCCTTCACCGGATTGGCTTTTGCCATGTGGCTGGAAAAGGGGGCCGGGATTTTTCTCGCGCTCGTGGAATCCGGCTTGTCCTGGTGCTTTTGACGCCACCTCTCAGCCTTCTCGTTTCAGGTAAACATCAATGATGCGTTCCATCCTCATCGGCATCCTGGCGGTCATGGCCGTCGGCGTTGGCCTTCTCACGTTTCAGTGGTACCAGCAGCAAAATTCGGGAAAAGCCTTCGGTGTGCCATTCGAACTTGTTGACCAGGATGGCAACACCATCACCGAAGCCGCATTCAGAGGCGGCCCCAGAGTCGTCTTCTTTGGCTTCACCCATTGCCCGGAAGTGTGCCCGACCACCCTGTTCGAGCTTGACGGTTATCTCGAGCAACTGGGAGATGAAGCTGCCGACATCAAACCCTATTTCGTCTCCATTGATCCGGAGCGCGATACCCCCAAGGTCATGAAGACCTACCTATCGAATTTCTCGGACCGCATCACCGGCATCACCGGTGACCCGGAAGAAGTCGCCGCCATGGCCAAGGGGTTCTCCATCTATGTTCGCAAGGTCGAGCTGGAGGATGGCGACTACACAATGGATCACACTGCTTCGATCCTGCTGCTCGACAGCGATGGCGACTTTTTCGGCACGATCGCCTATGAAGAAAACAGTGAAACTGCCATCGCCAAGTTGAAGCGTCTGGCAAACGAAACCTGACACCGGAAATTCATGGGCCAGACACGACTTTACCTGACGGCGCCGCGCGAGCAGGCCGAATCGATTTTTTCAATTCTCGAGGCGCATTTTGAGGATGATGGGCTGCCGATCAGTATTTTCGAGCCCGATGAAGACAGCGGTATCTTCCAGATATCGATCTATGCCGAAGACGACGTTGACGGTTTGGAACGACGGGTGCGGGAAAGTCTTGCGGATGTTTACCCTCTCCCCCCGCTCGAGCGGGAAGCGGTTCCGGAGATAGACTGGGTCAGCCACTCGCTAGAAGGCCTGCGCCCGGTCCGTGTGGGCCGGTTTCTGGTCCACGGAAGCCATGACCGGCATTTGCAGCGTATCGGCGACATCGCCATAGAGATCGACGCCGGCCTCGCTTTCGGCACCGGTCATCACGGCACCACGGCCGGATGTCTGAGCGCGCTTTCTGACATTCTCAAAAGCGAACACCCGCGCAATGCACTGGATCTGGGCACCGGTAGTGCCGTGCTCGCCATCGCGATTGCAAGGGCCGCCCGCATTCCGGTACTGGCCACCGACATTGATCCGATTGCCACCGAGGTGGCCGCATCAAATGTCCGGCTCAACCGCGTTGCAAGCCTGGTTGAAACGCACACGGCCCCCGGCTTTCATCACGCGGTCTTTGCCCGCAAGAAACCCTTCGACCTGATCGTCGCGAACATCCTTGCCCGTCCGCTCATGGCTCTGGCTCCGGCGATGGCAAACCATATAACGCCTGGCGGGTCGCTCGTTCTGTCGGGCATTCTCGAACGGCAGAGACGGGCAGTTGTTGCGGCCTATGGGGGGCAGGGTTTCCGCCACGTGCGCACCCAGGCGCGTGAAGGCTGGGTCACAATCCACATGAAGCGCTGAGTGCGCCGGAAACACCGGCAAGCAAAAACCCCGGAAGCTGAGCTTCCGGGGTTTGAACCATCGCTACTAAAAGCGGATCAGAACATGTGCGATACGCTACGGCTGCGCTTGAGTTCGTCACGATTGTAGCCGTGCGCACGCAGCGTCTCGTCGTCCAGCATCAGAAGCGCGCCGTTGACATAGCTCCGGACCTGCTTCTGACGGGCTTCGATCAGCGCGTCGAATGCGCCGCGGAAAAAGCCACGCTTTTGGGCCATCTGATTTCTCCTTGAATTCCTGCAACGAAAGCTCCGTTGCTCATGGTCCAAAGATAGGCCCGCAAAGCCGCCCAAACCAGCGCCGATTGCGCATGGCTACCATCTGATTTTGCATTGCAGCAATCAATTGTGCGGTGCGATACAAGCATCCATCTTTGAAGACCCGTTCCGCTTTTTTCACCCATGCTGTAGGTTCGGCTCGATTTTTTCAGACCAAGCGGCAAGATTCCATGTTTCAGTCTTTCGATGTTACCGCCGACCCCAGCCAGGGCATTGCCCGCGTCGGGCGTCTCCGTGAGGCAATGGCGAAAGCGGGGCTCGACGGCTATCTCGTGCCCCGCGCAGACGAGCATCAGGGCGAATATGTTGCTCCCTCATCCGAGCGGCTTGCCTGGCTGACAGGCTTTACCGGATCGGCGGGCGCAGCGCTGATCCTTAAGGATCGCGCCATTCTCTTCGTTGATGGCCGCTACACACTTCAGGCTGCCGAACAGACTGATCCATCCATTTTCACCATCGAGAGCCTGATCGACACTCCGCCGCGCGAATGGATCGCCAAAAACGCGAAGCCCGGTTGCCGCATCGGTTTTGATCCATGGCTGCACACAATTGCGGAGCTTCGTGCTCTCCGTGGCAAGGCCGAAGCGCGTGGAATCGAGCTTGTGCCAACAGACGACAATCTGGTCGATGGCATCTGGGAAGATCGCCCTTCCCCGCCACTGGCTCAGACCCGCATCCATTCGAATGACCTTGCAGGAGAACGCACCACCGCGAAGCTCGGTCGCATGGCAGAAGCCATCGGTGAGGCAGGCGCCGCCTGTACAGTGCTTACAGACCCGTCATCGATTGCCTGGACATTCAATATTCGCGGGCAGGACGTGCCCCATACACCGCTGGCCCTGGGTTTTGCCATTATCCCCGCCGAAGGGCGGCCCTCGCTCTTCCTCGACAAGCGCAAGCTCGACCGCGAAACCGAAGCCTATCTGACCCAACTCGCAGATCTGAAAGCACCTTCGACGCTGGAGACGGAACTCTCGGCCGCGGCCGGAAACCCGGGTTCGATAGGCCTCGATCCATCGCTCGCAGCCGAGCGGCTGCGTCTGGTCGTGGAAGAGGCTGGCGGCCGCATCGCGGATCTTGAAGACCCGGCCCGCCTTCCTCGTGCGATTAAAAACCCCACCGAACTTGAAGGTGCCCGTTCTGCCCATCGCAGAGATGGTGTCGCCATGGTGCGCTTCCTCGCATGGCTCGATTCTCGGGAACCCGGCGCGGTCGACGAGATCGGCGCAGTGCAGCAGCTGGAGAAAAGCCGTGCAGAGATAGGCCAGAGCCTGCAGATGCCGCTTCGCGACATCTCCTTCGACACGATATCCGGTGCTGGCCCAAACGGCGCGATAATCCACTACCGCGTTACCACGAAGACCAATCGTACCCTCAAGGCAGGCGAGCTTTATCTGGTCGATTCCGGCGCGCAGTATGACGATGGAACCACCGACATTACCCGGACCATCATCATCGGTCGTCCCAGTGATGAGATGCGGGAGCGCTACACGCGTGTTTTAAAAGGCCTGATCGCCCTTTCCACACTGCGCTTTCCCAAGGGGACACGCGGTATGGATCTTGACCCGTTCGCGCGCCACGCCCTGTGGCAGGCCGGCCTCGACTATGCCCATGGCACCGGTCATGGTGTTGGATCCTATCTGGCCGTCCATGAGGGGCCACAGCGCATTGCCAAAACCGGAACGCAGGTGCTGGAGGCAGGCATGATCCTGTCCAATGAACCCGGCTACTACAAGCCCGGCGGCTATGGCATCCGGCTCGAGAACCTGATCGTTGTGGAACCGCCGACCGCTATCGCCGGCGGAGACATCGACATGCACAGTTTCGAGACACTGACACTCTGCCCGTTCGACCGCCGTCTGATCGACATGGAACTGCTTTCTGCCGGCGAGCGCACCTGGCTCGATGCCTATCACGCTCGCGTGCGTGAAACGCTGACACCGCTGCTCGACGGCGAAACCCTGGGATGGCTTGAAAACGCGACCGCCCCGCTGGGCTGACAGGCTCTTACTGGCTGATCAGGTGGCGGAGCAGAATAAGCACCGCTGCCGAGGACAGAAACATCGGCATCATGCCACCAGCGACCAGCGATACCACGACACCGACCGTCAGGGCCGCGATTTCAGGTATACCGCCATTCATGGCGGCCGGTGCCACCAGCGTGGTCAGAACGGCGGCGGGCACGGCATTCAACCCCGCTTCCACGCGCGGGTGTATGCGTTCGAAGCGCGACAGCACCATATGTCCGCCGATACGTGTCAGAAACGTCAGCACCGCACCGGCAAGAATGATCCAGACCGTGGTGCTCATCGCGTTTTCCTGCCTTTGCGTGCGTCGGGCGCCATGATGGCGGCCAGCGCCACCCCCGCGATCGCCCCGATGGATACATGCCAGGGCGAGCCGACAGTGCGATAGGCCAGCATGGAAGCCGCCGCGCTCATCAGCACCACGGGGAGCCAGAAAGAGCGTTTGCGGAAACTCATCACCAGACCCAGAAAATAGATGGGCAACAGAAAATCGATGCCCAACGCATGTGGGTCGGGAACCAGATTGCCGAACAGCGCACCAACCCAGGCTTCGATCACCCAGGAGAGATAGAGCGGCAGCGCAGCGCCCATATACCAGCCGAAGGAAACGGTTCCATGCGTCTCGCCTCGCCGCTCGGTCTCCGCAAACATCGGATCGACCAGCATGAAGAAGCCAAGCAGGCGCTGAACGGGACCCCAATGCGCGATCCACCGCCCCGTGGTCGCGGAATAGAGCACATGGCGGAAATTCACGGCAAGGATCGACAACACAATCAGCCAGGGCGCCACTTTCTGGCCGAACAGGTCGATCCCGACCATCTGGCTCGCGCCGGCAAAGATTGTGGCACTCATCAGAACGGCTTCGAAAACCGAAAAATTGTTCTCCACCGCCAGTGCGCCAAACAACAGCCCAAACGGCATCGCCGCGACCACCACGGGCACGCTGTCGCGCACCCCTTGCGCAAAATCGCGCGGGCGCGCGTTTTCCTTGGCAATGTCGGCTGTCATGAATCCTCCAGAGGAGCGCAGTTTAGGTCAACAAGACTGACCAGTCACATGAATTCCGTTGAGCCACCCATCAATGGTGGTGAAACGCCGGGACTAACCGCCCACCCGTTCGAACCAGGCATCCTCGTCGATCACCTCGATTCCCAGATCGGCAGCCTTTTTGAGTTTCGAGCCCGCGCCTGGTCCAGCAACCACCAGATCCGTCTTCTTGGAGACGGAGCCTGCCACCTTCGCGCCCAGCCGTTCGGCCATGGCCTTGGCCTCATCGCGCGACATGCGTTCCAGCGCGCCAGTGAACACGATGGTCTGGCCGGCAACGGGCGAATCCATCGCTGGCCGTTCCGCCTCCTGCACATCGATTTCGCCGGCCAGCGCCTCCACCAGTTCGCGGTTGTGTGCCTCGCCAAAGTAGTGTGCCAGCGAATCGATCACCGCATCGCCGATGTCGTCCAGCGCGTCCATTTCCTCGCGCGCCTGCGCGTCGCCATTAGCCACCGCCAGCACGGCATCGTGGAACTCCTGCCAGGTGCCATAGGCCCGCGCCAGCGTCTTGGCCGTCTGTTCGCCCACATGGCGAATGCCAAGCGCATAGATGACCCGCTCCAGCGCGATGGAGCGCCGCGCCTCGATGGCGTCGAACAGGTTGGCGGCCGAGGTCGCGCCCCACCCTTCCTTGTCCTTCAGCTTCTTCAGATTGTCGGCATCGCGCCTTGCGAGCGTGAAAATGTCCCCGGGTGCCTTCACCGGCAGATCGGGATCGTTGAAGAAGAACTCGATCTGCTTGTCGCCCAGCCCGTCAATGTCGAAGGCGCGCCGCGACACGAAGTGGCGCAGATGCTCGACCCGCTGGAACGGGCAGGCAAATTCGCCCGAACAGCGCCGCACCACACCCTCCGCACCAGAGCCTATCCCCTCACGCACCACAGGCGTCTTCAGTTCGCATGGGCACACGCTCGGAAACTCGAAAGCCTGCGCATCCGCCGGTCGCTTCTCCTCGATCACACCGAGGATCTGCGGGATCACATCGCCGGCGCGCTGCACGGTCACCGTATCGCCGATCATCACGCCCAGCCGCTCAATCTCCTCGGCATTGTGCAGCGTAGCATTGGTCACCACCACGCCGCCCACGGTCACGGGTTCGAGCCTCGCGACAGGCGTCAGCGCGCCCGTGCGTCCCACCTGGATGTCGATGCCGTTCAGAATGGTTGTTGCCTTCTCGGCCGGAAACTTGTGGGCAATCGCCCAGCGCGGGCTGCGCGACACGAAGCCCAGCCGCTGCTGCAGCGCCAGATCGTCCACCTTGTAGACCACGCCGTCGATGTCGTAGGGCAGCGTTGCCCGCTTTTCCTCGATCAAACGGTATTGCGCCAGAAGCGCCTCGGCGCTCTCGCAGCGTTTCATCAGATCGTTGACGCGAAAGCCGTAGCTTTGAAGCGCCGCCACCATGCCCGTCTGCGTGTCGGACGGCATGTCAGAGACCTCGCCCCACGCATAGGCGAAGAATTTGAGCGGCCGCGCCGCCGTCACGGAGGAGTCGAGCTGGCGCAGCGAGCCCGCCGCCGTGTTGCGCGGGTTTACATAGGTCTGCTTGCCGGCCTCCTCCTGCCTCTTGTTGAGCGCGAAGAAATCGGCATGGGTCATGTAGACCTCGCCGCGCACTTCGATCACCTCGGGCGGGTTGCCGTCGAGCACATTGGGAATGTCGCTCACATTCCGCGCATTGGCGGTAACGTTCTCCCCCTCCTGCCCGTCGCCGCGGGTGGCAGCCGAAACGAGGCGTCCGTTCTCATAGCGAAGCGAAAGCGAAAGACCGTCGATCTTGGGCTCGGCCGTCATCGCCACCGGCGCGTCTGCATCAAGCTTCAGATAGCGGCGAATGCGGGCCACGAAATCGACCACATCCTCATCGGAAAACGCGTTGTCGAGCGAAAGCATCGGCACCTTGTGCCGCACTTTCTCGAACTTCTCCGAAACAGGCGCCCCCACCCGGCGCGAGGGTGAATCCTCCCGCACGAGATCGGGAAAGCGCTGTTCGATGGCCAGATTGCGCCGCCGCAGCGCGTCATATTCGGCGTCCGAGATCGTCGGTGCATCCTCACCATGATAGCGCCTGTCATGCTCCTCGATCTCTCGGGCGAGCTTTTGCAACTCGTCCCTGGCTTGGGCCTCCGTCAGCGTATCAACGGCTTGCTTGGCTTTGGGCATGACGATCTATCCGGATGTATTCAAAAGCGCAGTCTAATCGATCCGCGCGCGGTTTTGGCAGCCGTCTTTTTACGCAGCTCATCCCTACTGACAAGGCCGGCCATGGTGCCGTGAACAGAAACCGTCAGGAGGCGACCCGGCTTCCCTGCAGCAGGCGCTGGGCGGCAGCGCGCGCCTCGTCCGTCACGGTGGCGCCGGCCAGCATCCTTGCGATCTCTTCCTGGCGCGCATCCGTGTCCATCACCGAAACCCCGGTTGCAACCCGGTCGGTGCCGCCGCTCTTGGCGATCAGATAATGTGTGCCCGCACGCGCGGCCACCTGTGGCGCATGGGTCACCGAGAGCACCTGAATGCGCTCGGAAAGCCGCGCAAGCCGCTGGCCGATGGCATCGGCCACCGCGCCGCCTACGCCCGTATCGATTTCGTCGAACACAAGTGTCGGTGCCGAGCCCCGATCGGCCAGCACCACCTTGAGCGCGAGCAGAAAGCGCGAAAGCTCGCCGCCGGAGGCAACCTTCATCATCGGCCCCGCGCGTGTCCCGGGGTTGGTGCGCACCCAGAACTCCACATGGTCGATGCCGTCTTCGCCACGGTCATCGGCCTCCGTCGCGATCTCGACGATGAACTCTGCCCGCTCCAGCTTCAGTGCCGGCAGTTCGGCCATCACCGCCTTGCTGAGTGCGGCCGCCGTCTCGCGGCGCATTTGCGAAAGCTCCGCCGCCGCCGCGTCATAGGTCGCGACTGCCACCTTCGCGTCCTGCTCCAGCACTGCCAGCCGTTCCTCGCCGGCATCCAGTTCATCCAGATCGCCCACCATGCGCGCACATAGTTCGGCCAGATCATCCACCTGAACATTGTGCTTGCGGGCTGCGGCACGCAGGGCAAAGAGCCGCTCTTCGGTGTCCTCAAGGCGTTTTGGATCGAATTCCGTCGCCCGCATCGCCTCGTCCACGGCCGATTGCGCTGCGTCGAGCGAAAGAAGCGCCGAATCAAGCGGCTCGATGATCCCGTCGAGCAGACCCGGCGCATCCTCCGCCTTACGCTGCAAGCGCCGCAACAGGCTGGAAAGTTGCGAGACCGGCGACGCGTTGCCGGAGAGAACCTCCTGTGCGTCGGAAATATCGCTGGCGATTTTCTCGGCCCGCATCATGCCCGCGCGCTCTTCGGCGAGCATCGCCTCTTCATCCGGGCGCGGATCGAGCTTGGAAAGCTCCTCCACCGAAGCCCTCAGAAAATCGGCCTCTCGCGCAGCCGCTTCCACACGCGCCCTGTGCCGCGCCAGCTCCTGTTCGCATTTGCGCAGATCGCGCCATGCAAGCCGCACGCGCGCAACAGCCTCGCCATGGCCGCCAAATGCATCGAGAAGGTCCCGGTGGATTCCCGCATCCACCAGCGCGCGCTCGTCGTGCTGGCCGTGGATTTCCACCAGCTGACGTCCCACCTGGCGCATCAGCGCCACGCTGGAAGGCTGATCGTTGATGAAGACACGCGTGCGCCCGTCCGCGCTCTGCACGCGACGCAGAATGATATCGCCCTCATCGTCGATCGCGTTCTCAGCCAGCAGGGCGCGCACCGGGTGTGAGGCCGGCAGGTCGAAAACGGCGATCACCTGCCCCTGATCGGCGCCATGGCGCACCAGAGATGCATCACCGCGCCCGCCAAGCGCGAGCGAAAGAGAATCAAGAAGAATGGATTTGCCCGCACCGGTTTCACCGGTGAGCACCGAGAGCCCTCCGGAGAAATCCATGTCGAGGCGTTCAATCAGGACGATATCGCGGATCGACAGGTGAGACAGCATGGTTCGGGTCAGCCGCCCAGAATCGCCGCCCCAGCCTTGGAGATCCACGAACCGGTGTTCTCACGCGGTTCCAGTCCGCCAGACTGCAGAAGGGCGTAGGAGTCCTTGTACCAGTCGCTATCCGGGAAGTTATGCCCAAGGACAGCGGCGGCCGTCTGCGCTTCCGAAACAAGTCCCATGGCGTAATAGGACTCCGTCAGGCGCGCCAGCGCCTCTTCGACATGGCGTGTGTTCGGATAGGTTTCCACCACACCACGGAAACGCCGCACGGCAGCAACATATTCACGCCGTTCGAGGTAATAGCGCCCGATCTGCATTTCCTTGCCGGCGAGCTGATCGCGTGCAAAGCGGATCTTGGCCTGCGCGTCCTCGACATATTCCGAATCCGGCCAGCGCTGCACGACTTCTTCCATCGCTTCAAGCGTACGGCGTGCTTCCCGCTGATCCTGGGTCACGTCCCGAATCTGGCGGAAATAGCTGAGCCCCACAAGATACTGCGCATAGGCCGCATCTTCCGTGGTCGGGTAAAGGGCAACGTAGCGCTTGCCGCCGTTGATTGCCTCGTCATATTTGCCCTGCCGGTAATTGGCGAATGTGTTCATCACCATCGCCTTGCGGGCATATTCGGAATAGGGATGCTGCCGATCGATGGACTCGAACTTGGCGCTTGCCTCCTTCAGACGACCGGCATTCATGTTCGCCAGGGCCTGATTGTAAAGCACATCCGCCGGATCCGTCTGCTCGACATAGGTCGATAGATCCAGGTCTTTCTCGGCATTGCACGCAGCAAGAAGAAGCGAAACGCCAAGCACCGAAGCCGCGGTAACGGCCACCTTGCCTGTCCTGGTCATGCCGGCAACAAAAGTTGAACGCATTTCGCCTCTCGCAAACGGAAAATCAATTTCGGAACGCAGTCATAGAGCATATGACCGCCACGCGGCAACGCTATTGCCTGCCAATCGTACAATTTTGTGGCGTTTCAGCAGGAAAGCCCGTTCGCAAATGCAGCAGAAAAACGCAGTTCAGAGCGTCCAGGGCGCATAAACCGGCGCACTCACAGCCACCATCTCGGCCCGACGCCCCTGCTCACGCCGCGTGGTCTCAACGATCTCATAAGCAGAGCGATCGGTCAGAAGGTGCCGCAGCGCCGCCGCATTGAGCCGGTGCCCGCCACGATAGGAACGAAAACAGCCGATAAACCGAGCACCGGCCAGAGCGAGATCGCCAACCGCGTCGAGCATCTTGTGGCGCACGAACTCATTGGGATAACGCAGGCCTTCCATGTTGATGACCTTGTGGTCCTCACCGATCACGACCGAGTTCTCAAGCGAGGAACCCAGGGCATAGCCTGCAGCCCAAAGGCGCTCGACATCCTTGATGAAACCGAAGGTGCGCGCGCGCGCGACCTCCTGGCGGAAATTCTCAGCGTTCAGGTCAAGACTGAGCGACTGACGACCGATCGCCGGGGTCTCGAAGTCGATTTCGACCTCAAAGCGCGTGCCGTCATAGGGGCGAAACTCGGCCCAGGAACCGCCATTGTCGATGCGAACGGGCTTCACGACGCGGATATACCGGCGCTTGACGGAAAGTGTGGCGATACCGGCCTGTTCAAAGGCATCCACAAAGCCGATCGCACTGCCGTCGAGAACAGGCACTTCGCTGCCATCGATCTCGATGACCACATTGTCAATTCCGACAGCCAGAAGAGCGGCCATAAGATGCTCAACCGTGGCGACGGATTCGCCGCGCGCGTCACCAAGGGCGGTGCATAGGTCGGTTTGGCAAACCTCGGAAGCAAGCGCGCGAATCACACGGCCAGTGCCAGCCTCATCGATGCGTTGAAAAACGATACCAGTATCTGGCTCAGCAGGGGAAAAGTGAATGGAGACCGGCTTGCCGCTATGAACACCGATGCCCGACAGAGAGCAGCGTGCTTTGAGTGTCGTCTGATATTCGAGCAAAATGGTCCCCGTGAGCTCTTCGAGGCCGCGCCTCTCAGCGCCAGCTTGTCCAACGTTTCAGGACGACACCCCCAAAATGCGTCCCACACCCCACCGTTATTCGCAACGAAAGATAATGTCGCGCAATACAGACTCCAAATCACGCTTTCTTACTTCATGTTACGGCATAAGAAAAACACGAGTGTCTTATAACTTTTTGAATTATTTACTGAATTTTAACAAAAAGGGGGATGCGTCGCATCCCCCCGATCAACGTTTGTAACAGAGTTTCTCGCCTAGTTGGCTTGCCGGCGAAGAAACGCGGGAATCTCCAGGTGATCCTCTTCCTGGGCACTCCGAGTCTGGGTCGTGAGCCGGCCGTGCTCATCCAGACGCCCCTGGCGCGGTGCATAGAGCTGGCCTTCACTCTCCGGGGCGCGACGCGGCTGAGGAGCAGCTTGGCGCAGTTTCGGCTCGCGGGGCTGCTCGGCATAGCCTTGGTCGCCGTCACGACGGGACAGCCCGTGAGTGAGACGTTTGATAAGCCCCATCGGCCCACGGTCTTCATGCTCCTGCGTCTTTGCTTCCATCTCGGCCTTCACCACCGGGGGGAAATCTTCAACGCGCGGCATCCGGGGAGCGGAAACCTGCTCCTCCTGAACCCGCATCTGCGGCTGTGGCTCGGTGTGTTCAGCCACAGGGGCTGGCTGGACCGGCTTGGGTGCAGGTGCAGCGGCGCGCGGAGCCGGCTGTACGGGCTGAGCAGTACGGAAGAGCGAGCTCTGCGGCTGGAAGCCGCCATTGCTCATGGCCGGACGTGCAGCCTGGGTGGCAGCAGGTGCAGCAGCGGGTGTTGCAGCTGGCGCCGAAGCAGGCTCCGAATTCGTACGCTCAGCCTGACGAATGGCTTCCGCCACCGGGTCAGAGGCAGGCTGCGGCTTCGCCTCAACAGCAGCCGCTGCCGGACGCTGCGCCTCAATGGTCCGAGGTGGCTGCATGGTACGCGTTGCCGTGGCGGGGGCGGAAATTTCGGCAGCGGACTTGTCGATGCCGGTTGCCACGACGGAGACGCGGATAACGCCTTCGAGATCTTCGTCGAAAGTCGCGCCAAGAATGATGTTCGCGTCCGGATCCACTTCCTCGCGGATGCGGGTTGCTGCCTCGTCCACCTCGAACAGGGTCAGGTCGCGTCCGCCGGTGATCGAGATCAGAAGGCCGCGCGCGCCCTTCATGGAGCTCTCGTCCAGAAGCGGGTTGGCGATGGCAGCTTCGGCAGCGGCCATTGCACGGCCCTCGCCGGAAGCCTCGCCCGTGCCCATCATGGCTTTGCCCATCTCGCGCATCACCGAACGGACGTCGGCGAAGTCGAGGTTGATCAGGCCTTCCTTGACCATCAGGTCTGTGATGCAGGCAACGCCCGAATAGAGCACCTGGTCCGCCATCGCAAAAGCGTCGGCGAAGGTGGTTTTGTCATTGGCGATGCGGAAGAGGTTCTGGTTCGGAATGACAATGAGCGTGTCGACGCACTTTTGCAGTTCCTCGATGCCGGCTTCCGCCGTCTTCATGCGGCGCTGGCCTTCGAAGTGGAACGGCTTGGTGACGACGCCAACGGTCAGAATACCCTTTTCGCGGGCAGCGCGTGCCACGACGGGCGCAGCACCGGTGCCCGTACCACCGCCCATGCCGGCGGTCACGAAGCACATATGGGTCGAGGACAGGTGATCGACCAGCTCGTCGATGCATTCTTCGGCGGCGGCCTTTCCAACTTCCGGCTGCGAACCGGCACCCAGTCCTTCGGTCACGGCAGCACCAAGCTGGATCAGGCGCTCTGCCTTGGACTGGGTCAGCGCCTGTGCGTCGGTATTGGCGACGACAAACTCGACGCCCCGCAGGCCAGCATTGATCATGTTGTTGACGGCATTGCCGCCCCCGCCCCCGACACCGAACACGGTGATGCGTGGCTTCAGCTCGGTAATATCCGGCTTCTGCAGATTGATAGTCATTGTCCTCGTCCTTTCCGCCTTTGCCGCCGCCTCGCCGCCGCGGTCGTCATTTGGGGCGCGCCCCCGCTAGAAGTTGCTTTTCAGCCATTGGCTGACGCGCTGGAACCGGCCGCCAGTGCCGGTCGCGCGAGTGAATATGCCGCTCTTGCCGCCGCGGCCACGGTTCTCGAATTCCGCCACCTGCGGATAAATCAACAGCCCCACGGATGCGGAAAAAGCCGCTCCCTTGGCCGCTTCGGGCAGCCCCGCCACGCCGAGCGGACGCCCGAGCCTGACATTGCGCCCAAACAGCCGCCGGGTTGCCTCGGGAAGACCAACAAGCTGGCTTGCCCCGCCCGTAAGCACAACGCGGCGCCCCACAAGGCCGCCATAGCCGGAGCGGTTGAGCTTGTCGCGCACCATCTCCAGCGTTTCTTCGATGCGCGCGCGGATGATCCTTGTCATCACCGCGCGCGGCACCTGTATCGGTTGTTCACTCGGATCCGCGCCCATCGGGTGGATGGAAACGATATCCCTGTCGTCGCTCGAAGAGATCAGCGCCGAGCCGTGCATCACCTTCAGCCGCTCCGCATCCTCGAGCCGCGCCGACAGCCCACGCACCAGATCCATCGTCACATGGTTGCCGCCGACCGGCAGCGCATCGGCCCACACGAACTTGCCCTCCGCGAAAACGGAGATCGTCGTCGTACCGCCGCCCATGTCGATGCAGGCCGCGCCCATCTGCGCCTCGTCGTCCACCAGTGCCGCCAGGCCGCTCGCATAGGGCGTTGCCACCATGCGCTCGACCGAAAGATGCGAGCGGTTGATGCAAAGCTCCAGATTGCGCAGCGGCGCCGCATCGGCTGTCAGGATGTGCATGTCGACGCCGAGTTCCGCACCGACCATCCCGCGCGGATCGCGAATGCCGCGCTCGGCATCGAGGCTGAACCCCGTCGCCAGCGAATGCACCACCTCGCGCTCGGTCTCCAGCCCCTGCCGCGCACCAGCCGCGAGAACGCGGTTGATGTCGGACTGGGCGACTTCGTGACCGCCAAGATTGATCGACGCCGAGATCGTCTCGCTGCGCAGCCGCCCCGCCGATACGTTGACGATCAGCGAATCCACGGTCAGCCCCGCCATGCGCTCGGCCGCATCCACAGCCAGCCGGATCGCTTCCTCGGCCCGGTCGAGATCGACGATCACGCCCGACTTCATGCCCTGCGATTGCTGATGGCCAATGCCGATGACCTTCACACGATGCGTGCGATGGCGCAGTGCCCGCCCCTCTTCCGCCGGCATCAGCCTGGCGATGATGCAGCAGACCTTGCTCGACCCGACATCAAGCACGGTAATGATGCCGGAGCGACGGGCAGCACCCTTTTTGGGATCTGATAACCAGCTCATATCTGCGCCCCGTCTGCAATTCGCGTCTTGTAGCGCTCACGCATCGCGTCCTGGTGCGCCTTGGCAGCTTCTTCCGAAAGACCGATCGCCATACGATCGGGCAGCCGCATGTCCACCGAAGTGATTTCGCGCGACAGAAGACCATTCTTGCGATCAAGGGCGGCGAGCGTCGCCAGCGTCAGCGCCTCGTTCTTCTCGGGCAGCTTCACGGTAACGCCATTCTTAAGCCGCAAATCCCAGCGCCTGTCCCCCACGCGGATATAGGCCCGCACCTCGTTCGCGATGGAGGGATGCCTGGCCACTTTGGCAATGAACTCAGGCCCGGCCTCGCGCGCGCCGACACCGATCACCATCGGCAGCGTCGTATACCGACCACCATCGAACGGCGCGATCACGGAGCCGTCTTTTTCGATCAGCGACAGCTCGTTGCCGTGCTGCCAGATCGCAAAGGCCTTCTTCTCGGTGATGTCCACTTCGAGCGTGGCCGGGTAGACCTTGCGCACGGCAACACCTTCGACCCAGGGCAGACCGGAAAGACGTTGCCTGGCATCCTCGGCATTGAAGCCCACCAGAGCCGTCCAGCCGTTCAGACCGACCTCCTGCAAAACATCGATTTCTGAGGTTTCCTGATTGCCGATCACGTTGACCTGCGCGATTGCAAGTCCCGTCCGCGCGGTCACGCTCTGCAGCACCTGTGGCAGATGTCCGCCCGCAACGACGCCGTAAACCGCCGTGGCTCCAAGCAGCACCGCAGTCGCGATCGTAGCGCCATAACGCGGCGCTTCGACTTCACCCGCATTGACCCTGTGCATGAAACGCGCCGGACGGCGCAGCCAGCGCGGCAATACGATGTCGCCTGCGCGAAAGCGTCCGCCGCTCCGGCCAGTCCCGGCTTGAGATGACGTCAGCGAGAACACGAGGCGTCCTCCACAATCCAACTCAACAATTCACCAAACCCAATTCCCGCCGCAGCGGCGATCTCGGGCACCAGAGAGGTTGGCGTCATGCCGGGCTGCGTGTTCACCTCCAACCAGACAAGCTCCCCATCATCGGATTTGCGATCGTCGAAACGGAAGTCGGACCGGGACACGCCCCGGCAGCCAATAGCCTTGTGTGCCTTAAGGGCCAGTGTTTCTATTTTTTGGTAAATATTTGGTGAAAGTTTTGCCGGGCATTCGTGTTTTGAGCCCCCGGGAACGTATTTTGAATCATAATCGTAAAAGGCGTGCCCAACCGGAATGATCTCCGCGATGCCAAGCACCCGATCCCCCATCACCGCGCAGGTGAATTCACGCCCCGCAATGTAGCGCTCCACCATCACGCGCTCGCCGTATTGCCACTCGGTGGACCCGATGATCTGCGGCGGGTTGCTCTGCCCTTCGGTGACAATGACCACACCGAAGCTCGACCCCTCATTGACGGGTTTCACCACATAGGGCGGCGCCATGGGGTGCTCATTGCCGATCTCGAAACGGTTCACCACCAGCGCATCGGCAACGGGAATACCCTCAGCCTTCGCCACCGTCTTGGCGAGCTGTTTGTCCATGGCCAGCGCGGATGCGAGCACGCCCGAATGCGTGTAGGGGATGTCGAGATATTCGAGAATCCCCTGGATCGCCCCATCCTCACCGAATGGACCGTGCAATGCATTGAAGGCGACATCCGGGTTGAGCTCGGACAGGACACGCGCCACATCGCGCCCGACATCGACGCGCGTGACGGCATATCCCTCAACCTCGAGAGCATCGGCACAGGCAGAGCCGGAAGAAAGACTGACGGGCCGTTCAGAGGAAAAACCTCCCATAAGCACGGCAACGTTCTTTCTCTTCATGGTCCGGCTACCCCCTTGTCCGGCCGCCCAGAATTTTGGGCGATAAGCTGCATTGGCCGAGTGAGACCTCCTCGATTAGGAAAGCCCCCGACCCGAACGCCGCGACTCAAATCAGTGATTACTTATGAGCCAAAGAATCAGAGGTTTGATTCCATGGCAAGGGCTTGAGATTCCCGAAGATTCAATTTTCTGAAAATTTTACACTTTGTGAACGCGAACACCCCTGCCGCGCAACTTGACACGACACAAATGAAGGCGCCTCACGATCGGAACAGAACCCGCCTCATGCGCAGGCTTGGTTTCATCCTCAGAGCATTTGCCCCAACAGCGGATCGATCTCGCGCCCCGGCCTGAATTCGCCGATGCGTTTGATCTCCCACTCCAGGCGAATCCCTGAATGCTCAAGCACGCGCGCCCGGACCGTTTCACCGAGATACTCGAGATCGTACCCGCTCGCCGTACCCGTGTTGATCATGAAATTGCAGTGCATGGGCGACATCTGCGCACCGCCGATGGTAAGCCCGCGGCATCCGGCCTTGTCGACTTCCTTCCAGGCCGATGTGCCGGGAGGGTTCTTGAATGTCGAACCACCCGTCTTCTCGCGCACCGGCTGCACGGTCTCGCGATGGTGCTGCACCGCATCCATCTCTTTCTGGATCGTCTCCCGGTCTTCGGGGTAGCCCTCCATCAGGGCGGAGGTGAAGATCAGATCTTTTGGCACCGAGGAATGGCGGTAGTCGTATCCCATATCGGCGTTCGAGAAGACGTGCAGGTCGCCCTTCCGGTCGAGCGCGCGCACTTCCACGACCCGCTCCCTGGTCTCGACGCCATTGGCGCCCGCATTCATGCGCAGCGCCCCACCCAGTCCGCCGGGTATGCCGTGATAGAAGTGAAAACCACCGATGCCCGCCTCAAGCGCCGCTGCTGCGAGCCGCTTGTCGGGGATGGCCGCTCCGGCTCGGATTTGCGTATCGGAAACGATCTCCGCCTGGCCGAATCCCTTGGCCGACAGGCGCACCACAAAACCACGAATGCCGCCTTCGCGCACAAGCAGGTTCGAACCGATCCCCACCATGGTCACCGGAATGTCCTCCGGCACCGCCTTCAGGAAGGCAGCCAGATCCTCTTCATCAGCGGGCTGAAACAGCGCGTCAGCAGACCCGCCAGCGCGAAACCAGGTGATCTTGTCCATGCCGGCGTCGGGTGTCAGACGCCCCCGCAGCCCCGACAGACGATCCCCGAGACGGTCGAGCAGAGCGGCCCCGCTCATCCATTCGCCCCCAGTTCGTCAGGAAGCGCATAGGCCCATTGCGTGATGTTGCCGGCCCCCAGATAGACAATGAAATCGCCCTCTTCCGCCCAGCTCCGTACTATAGGTTCCACCGCCTCCGGTCCCTCGATATGGGCAACGTCCCGATGTCCGGCCGCACGAATCCGTGCCACCAGCGCCTCGGACGACACGCCTTCGATCGGGTCTTCACCGGCAGCATAGACCGGGGCAATCAACACTTTGTCGGCCTCGTTGAAGCAAGCCGCAAAATCATCGTAGAGATCGTGCAGGCGCGAATAACGGTGCGGCTGAGCAATGGCGAGAATACGCCCCTTGCATGCTTCCCGAGCGGCTTTCAGAACCGCACGGATCTCCACCGGGTGATGCCCATAATCGTCGAAAACGCTCACGCCGTTCCAGTTTCCTGTGAGCGTGAAACGGCGTTTAACGCCGCCAAAGCCCGCAAGGCCTGTCCGGATCGCCTCATGGTCGATGCCCAGTTCATGCGCCACGGCAATCGCCGCCGTCGCGTTCGAAACATTGTGTTTTCCGGGCATGGGCAGGCGCAGTCCCTCGAGCGTTTCCGTGCCACCCGTCTTGCGATCGCGGAAGGTCACGTCAAACACGGAAACAGGCCCATCCATCCGGTGGTTGGAAAAGCGCACATCCGACTGCGGGTTTTCGCCATAAGTGACCACCCGGCGATCCTCGATCCGCCCAACAAGCGCCTGAACTTCGGCGTGGTCGATACACATGGAAGCAAAGCCATAAAACGGTACATTCTCGACAAACTGGCGAAACGCAGCGCGCAATTTGTCGAAATCACCATAATGATCGAGATGCTCCGGATCGATATTGGTGATGACGGCAATTTCCGCGGGCAGCTTCAGGAAGCTTCCATCGCTTTCATCGGCCTCCACCACCATCCAGTCGCCCGCGCCCATCCGGGCATTGGTGCCGTAGGCATTGATGATGCCGCCATTGATGACTGTCGGATCGAATCCACCTGCATCGAACAGGGCAGCCACCATCGAAGTGGTTGTGGTCTTGCCGTGTGTTCCTCCGATGGCAACCGCCTGGCGAAATCGCATCAGTTCGGCCAGCATTTCCGCGCGACGCACGATCGGAAGGTGCTTTTCACGCGCGGCCACGAGTTCCGGGTTGTTTTTCTTGATGGCCGTGGAGACAACAATGACCTCGGCCTCACCGAGATTTTCGGCGGCATGTCCCACGAAAACCTCGATCCCCTTCTCGCGCAAACGCACAACATTGGGATTTTCGGCCTGATCCGACCCTTGCACCTGGTACCCCAGCGTATGCAGAGCTTCCGCGATACCACTCATGCCGATGCCGCCGATGCCGACGAAGTGCACGGTTCCGATCGTCTCCGGCATTTTCATGCGTGGCTTCCTTCTTTCACTGATTTGGCAGATTGGCCGGAGGCAATAGCCTCAACGAGGTCTGCAAGCAACGTGGCCGCATTCGTTTTACCCACGCCATGCGCTGCCGCGGCCATGTCGGCGAGGCGTTGAGGCTGCTCCATCGCTCCTCCGATCAGTTCGGCAAGACGCTCGGGGCTGAGCGTGGCCTGCGGATGGAGTTCAGCCCCCCCGGCGCGCTCCAGCGCTGCTGCATTGGCTGCCTGATCGTGGTCGAGCGCATGCGGGTAGGGCACCAGAAAGGCCGGTCGGCCAATCGCTGCAATCTCCGAAACGGTCGAGGCACCCGAACGCGATATCACCAGATGGCTCTCGGCAATGCGCCGCGCCATATCGTTGAAAAATGTCGAAACCTCTGCCGGCACACCAAGCTTGTCATAAGCGGCACGAACTTCCGCTTCGTCTTCCGGTCGCGCCTGTTGAGTGACGCGAAGGCGTTTGATTTGCTTCGGCGCGAGCTTCGCGATGGCAGGAGGGATGGCATCGGAAAAAAACTGCGCCCCCTGGCTGCCGCCAAAAACAAGCAAACGAAATGCGGCCTGCGAATCTGCCGCTCGGTAAGCCTCGCCAGCCGCCTCAATAACTGCCGGACGGACCGGATTGCCCGTCATGAAAATCTTGTCGGCAAACGGTCCCTCATCGGCCAGAAAGCCACCGGCAATGGCCTCCACACGCGATGCCAGCGCCTTGTTGGCACGCCCCATCACGGCGTTCTGCTCATGGATCAACGCGGGAATACCTCTTCGCGTCGCCGCCCAGAGCGGCGGCAGGGTCGGGTACCCGCCGAAGCCGACCACCGCGGCGGGCTTCAGCCGCTGCATCAGCGCCGAGGCCTGCTTGACGCCACGCCAGATGGTCCAGCCCGCTTTCAGAAGCGCAATCGGGTTTTTCGAACCGAATGTGGCGCTCTCAATGACATGGGTTTCCTCGGCGGGGAAATCGCCGGAGAAGCGCGCTGCCCGCTTGTCTGTCGCCAGATGCACCTGCCACCCACGCGCGTGTAGCGCATGTGCCAGCGCTTCAGCCGGAAAGAGATGACCGCCGGTCCCACCGGCGGCAAGAAGGATCGTGCCACGTTTCATATCAGTTCGCGATCGCCTCGTGTCCCGATGCCGGCGCATAGGCCACAGGGCGGCGCTTCTCCGGTTTGCGGCGCGTCAGCGCCAGCACGAAACCCATGGAAATGGCCATGGCGATCAGCGACGAACCGCCATAGGAGATGAAGGGCAACGTCATACCCTTGGCCGGCAGCATACGGACATTCACACCCATGTTGATGATTGACTGAAAACCAAACAGGATAACGAGGCCGCTCACCGCATAGCGTGTGAAGTCATCCTCCTCACGCCGCGCTTTCGTCAGCCCGCGCAAGACCACAAAGGCAAACAGCCCAAGCAGGATCAGACACAGGATGATGCCGAACTCCTCACCGGCAACCGCAAAGACAAAATCCGTGTGGCTGTCAGGCAGGATACGTTTGACGGTCCCTTCGCCAGGACCACGTCCAAACCAGCCGCCGCGGGTTATCGCCTCGATGCTCATATCCACCTGATAGGTGTCACCCTCACCGGTCAGGAAGCGGTCGATGCGGTCGGCCACGTGAGGGAAAATCGTGTAGGCAAGAAATGCCCCGCCTGCACCCAATGCACCAAGCACCGCAATCCACAGCCATGGCATTCCGGCGATGAAGAACATCGCCCCCCAGGTGCCGAGAACCAGCATGGTCTGGCCGAGATCAGGCTGGGCCACCAGAAGCGCGATCACGAGCCCCAGAAGAAGCATTGCGAACAGGTTGCCCGGGATCTCCGGCTGCCGGGCGTGCTCATGAAAGAGCCACGCGCAGATCACCACAAAGGCCGGCTTCAGATATTCGGAAGGTTGGACGGACACTCCGAATACATAGAGCCAGCGCCGCGAACCCTTGACTTCCATGCCCGCAAAAAGGGTGACCACCATCAGAACCAGCGCGCCCGCAAGCATGACGAGGGCGACCCGACGTACCTGACGCGGACTGAGGAAGGAAATCGCGATCATGACCACCAACGCAGGCAGCATGTAAACGATCTGGCGCGTGACGAAATGAAAACTCGACAAGCCGATGCGCTCCGCCACGGCGGGGCTTGCCGCAAACGACAGGACCACGCCCAGCCCCATCAGCATGAGGAAGGCCGCGAGAAACCACCGGTCAATGGTCCACCACCAGTTAGCCACCGGGCTGCGATCGGTGCGGCTCACCATGTCACTTGCTCCCCATCATTTCGGTACCGGCGAGCGAACGCACCGCTTCGCGGAAGGCATCGCCACGCACCTCAAAATTTCTGAACTGATCGAAACTCGCACAGGCTGGCGAAAACAGAACAACAGATTCCGGCGCGGGATCGCCCGCCGCATCGCGCGCCGCATGGTCTACGGCTTTGTCTATCGTACCCGAAATCTCGAACGTCGTCGCCTCCCCGATGGTGGCAGCGAAAGCCGGTGCCGCCTCGCCAATGAGGTAGGCCTTGGCGATCCGCGGGAAGAAACTCTTCAGCGTGTCGATCCCGCCTTCCTTGGGCAGTCCGCCGGCGATCCAGTAGATGCGCTCAAAACTCGCCAATGCTCGTTCTGCCGCGTCGGCATTGGTGGCTTTCGAGTCATTGACGAA
The DNA here is from genome assembly GCF_020833685.1 of Nitratireductor sp. B36. Taxonomy (GTDB): domain Bacteria; phylum Pseudomonadota; class Alphaproteobacteria; order Rhizobiales; family Rhizobiaceae; genus Nitratireductor. Next base: position 681,570 of record NZ_JACKZY010000002.1, on the reverse strand, counting down.
GAGGACCCGCCCCCGGCGCGCCACCTGCTCCATCCGGTGGGCGAGCCCCGGAAAACTGTTGAAACCGGCCTGAATTTCATCGGCCGTCAGGCCGCACTCGAGACAGGCCGCGAGGGCCGCCAGCGCATTCTGAGCGTTGTGTGCGCCACGCAGAGATCCGATGCCTTCAAGCGTCGCCAGTTTCTCCGCAACGCCACGAGCAGCCCGCATGAGATCGGAACCCTTGAGATAAAACCCGTCAGAGAGCGATGAGGTCGCCGAGATGCGCTGAAGCCTGCGACCCTGCTTTTCAAGCCGGTTGGCGATGTGCCGGCAGTCGGGATCGTCGACACCGACAATCGCCAGCCCGCTCCTGGCCACCAAACGTTCCTTGATACCCGCGTAATTCTCGAAGGAGCCGTGCCGGTCCAGATGGTCGGGCGAAAGATTGAGCAGAATGCCAACGGAAGGATCAAGCGTCGGAGCAAGATCGATCTGATAGGAGGAACATTCCACCACGTGGTATCGATCAGCAGCAGGAGGTTCGAGCGTCATCACGGCCCGGCCGATATTGCCGCCCATCTGCGTGTCGCGTCCCGCACTTTTGAGAATGTGTGCGATCAGAGCCGTTGTCGTGCTCTTGCCGTTGGTGCCGGTAATGGCAACAAACGGTGCCCCAGATGCATGGACCCGGCGCTCGCGTGCGAAAAGCTCCACGTCGCCGATGATTTCCACTCCCGCTGCCCGCGCCAGATCCACACTCCAGTGCGGACGCGGATGCGTCAGCGGCACACCCGGTGAAAGGACGAAGGCCTCCTGCCTGTTCCAGTCGATGTTGCGCAGATCTCCGGTCGGCACTCCTTCACCCGCCGCCCGCGCCACGCTGTCGGGGTTGTCGTCGAACGCCGTCACCCGCGCCCCGCCGGCCATCAGCGCGTGGGCGGTGGCGATACCCGAACCGCCGAGCCCGAAAAGGGCGATGGTCCTGTTGTTGAAAACCGTGGCCGGGATCATTCGCGACCCCTAACGCAGCTTGAGCGTGGAGAGCCCGATGAGGGCAAGCAGCACGGCGATAATCCAGAACCGGATCACCACCTGACTTTCCGTCCAGCCGAGCTTTTCGAAATGATGGTGGATCGGCGCCATCAGGAACACGCGTTTTCCGGTCATTTTGAAGACCGCCACCTGGATGATCACCGACAGGATTTCCACCACGAACAGCCCGCCGATAATGGCGAGCACGATCTCGTGTTTGGTGGCCACGGCCACCGAGCCGATCAGGCCACCCAGCGCCAGTGATCCGGTGTCCCCCATGAAGATCGCCGCCGGCGGTGCGTTGAACCACAGGAAGCCGAGCCCCGCGCCGATCACGGCTCCGAGGATCACCGCCAGCTCACCCGTGCCGGGCACGAAATGGATCTGCAGATAGTTGGCGAAAATGGCGTTGCCGGAGAGATAGGCGATCACGCCGAATGAAGCCGCCGCCACCATCACCGGCACGGTGGCAAGCCCGTCGAGCCCGTCCGTCAGGTTCACCGCATTGCCCGCCCCGACGATCACGAAAGCCGCGAACGGGATGAAGAAAATACCGAGATTGAGCAGGAAATCCTTGAAAAACGGAAAAGTGAGCGACGAGGAAAATGGCGCCTGCCCCGCCTGCATGATGGTCCATGCCGCAAGCCCCGCGATCAGGAATTCCGCCGAAAGTCGCGCCTTGCCCGAAAATCCAAGATGCGACTGTTTCGTCACCTTCAGATAATCGTCGTAGAATCCGATGGCGCCAAACCCCACCGTCACCATCAGCACCACCCAGACATAAACGCTGGAAAGGTTTGCCCACAGCGCGCACGAGCCCAGAATGCCCGACAGCATCATGAGCCCGCCCATGGTCGGCGTACCGGCCTTCTTGAAATGGGTCTGCGGCCCGTCGGCACGGATCGGCTGTCCCTTGCCCTGCCGCACCCTGAGCGATGCGATGATCATCGGCCCGAACAGAAAAACGATCAGCGCCGAGGTGATCAGCGCGCCGCCGGTGCGGAAAGTGATGTAACGGAATACGTTGAAGACCGAAACTTCATCGGCCAGTTCAACGAGCATCATGAGCATGGATCAGTCCCCCGTCGCCGCGCCCGGATAGGTGTTGATAAAGGCGTCGACCAGTTTGTTGAAGCCGATGCTCTTCGAAGATTTGATCATCACGGCGTCGCCCGGCTTCACCGCGTTGATCACAAGTTCGCGCAATTCGTCCGTCGTCTCGCGATATTCCACCGGCAGCCCCTCCGGCAGCGCCTCAGCCAGCGCCTTCATTTCGCGTCCGGCCAGAAACACACAGTCCGTTCCCGCCCCCGTGACAAGATCCGCCAGCCCCGCATGCAGTTTGGGCGCGTGGGTGCCAAGCTCCGCCATGTCTCCGAGAATGGCGATGCGCCGCCCGCCCTCGCCCACGTCCGCGCGCTGCAGCAGATCAAACGCGGCCTCCATCGAGGCCGGATTGGCGTTGAAGCTCTCATCGATCAGCGTGAACGCGCCATCCTCCAGCATCAGCCGGTGCCGCGCGCCACGCCCCGCTTCCGTGCCGAAAGAGCCCAGCGCCATCGCCGCCCTCTCCACATCCGCGCCCGCCAGATGCACAGCACCCAGTGTGGCAAGCGCGTTCTGAACCATATGCCGCCCCGGAACACCGAGCCGCACCTCAGTCTCCTGGCCTTCGATCTTCACGGCAAAGGTGGAGGATTGCGCGCCGCATTCAGCATGCATCAACCGGACATCGGCGCGCGCATTCTCGCCAAATCCCGCAATGGTCTTCACACCGGCTTCCCCGGCAATCGCCGAAAGCAGTTTCCAGCGCTTGTCGTCGCGGTTGACGAGCGCAGCACCGCCCTTCACGACACCTTCGAAAATCTCGCCCTTGGCACGCGCGATCTCATCGACACTCTTGAAGAAGCCGAGATGCGCCGCCGCCACCAGCGTGACAACGGCAATATGCGGGCGCACCATCTTCACCAGCGGGCGAATTTCGTCCGGGTGGTTCATGCCGATCTCGAAAATCGCGAAATCGCAATCGGCCGGCATCCTGGCGAGCGTCAGGGGCACCCCCCAATGATTGTTGAAAGAACGGTCCGCTGCATGAACGCTCCCGCAAGCCGAAAAGGCCTGCCGCATCATGTTCTTGGTAGACGTTTTGCCAACCGAACCGGTCACCGCCACGATCTTGGCGCGGCTGCGCAGGCGCGCGGCGCGGCCCAGATCTTCCATGGCCGTCTGTACATCCGGCACAACAACTTTCGGAACAGCCAACCGCCCGAGCGCCGGCAGCTTCGCCTCGGAAACCACCAGAACGGAGGCTCCCGCCGCCATGGCTGCGGTGGCAAAATCATGTCCGTCGAACCGCTCGCCCTGAATCGCGAAAAAGGCATCGCCCGGCTGCAGCGTCCGCGTGTCGATGGAGATGCCGGTAATCGCCGCGACCGGCTGGCCGAGCGGTCTGCCCCCCGTTGCCTGTACCAGCGCATCATGTGTCCACAAAACGCTCATCGGGCCCGCTCCGCGAGTGCGGCCCGCACTTCCTCATGGTCCGAGAAATGATGTTTTTCGCCGGCGATTTCCTGTCCGGTTTCGTGCCCCTTGCCGGCGACAATCAATGTATCGCCCTCTTCAAGCATCGACACGGCAAACCGGATAGCTTCATGGCGGTCCCCGATTTCACGCGCTCCCGGCGCTGCCGCCATGATGGCGCCCCGGATGGTTGCCGGATCTTCCGATCGCGGATTGTCGTCCGTCACGATCGCCACATCCGCCAGTCGCGCCGCGATCTCACCCATGATCGGGCGTTTTCCCGTGTCGCGGTCACCGCCACAGCCGAAGACGACGATCACCCGCCCTGTCGTGAAGGGGCGGACAGATTTCAGCACGTTCTCCAGCCCATCCGGCTTGTGGGCATAATCCACATAGACCTGGGCGCCGTTTTCGGCCGTCCCCACGAGCTCGAGACGACCCGACGCCCCTTTGAGGGTCTCCAGGGCCGTAAACGCCGTCTCAACCGCCGTTCCGGTGCTGATTGCCAACCCGGCCGCAACCAATGCATTGGCCACCTGGAAATCGCCGGCAAGCGGCAGGTCAACCTCGTAGATAACCCCGTCGACATCCACTTCCGCCCGCTGACGGTGACGCTCGTGTTCAACCCGCTTCAGCGTCAGGAATGTCCCCCGCCGCCCCACCGTGCGCACGTCGAGACCCGCAGCTTGCGCGGCTGCTACCGTTGGTTCGGTCCAGGGATCGTCGGCAAAGACCACCGCAGGCGCTCCCTTCGTAAGGAGCGTGTCGAAGAGCCGGAGCTTGGCCTTGTGATATTCCTCAACCGTTGGATGATAATCCATATGGTCGCGGCCCAGATTGGTAAAACCACCAGCCGATAGCCGCACCCCATCAAGACGGCGCTGGTCTAGGCCATGGCTCGATGCCTCCATGGAGGCATGGCTAACACCCTCACCTGCCAGTTCGTCGAGCAGCCGATGCAGCGCGATCGGATCGGGCGTCGTCAGTTCACCATACTCGTCGCGCCCCGGTGCCACCACGCCGGTCGTGCCGATGCTGGCTGCCGCCAGGCCCGCGTGTTCCCAGATCTGGCGCGTGAATGAGGCCACAGAGGTTTTGCCGCTGGTCCCGGTCACCGCAACCATCGTATCGGGCTGGCGCGGAAAAAAACGCGCCGCGCACAGGGCAAGAGCGTGCCGGGGGTCCTCTGCTTCAATGACAGGAACGCCGGGATCGGAAGAAAGCGCTCCGGGTGCAGCAACGATGGCGGCTGCCCCCTTGCTGGCAGCTTCTGCCGCAAATGCCGCACCATTGGCCTTTGTCCCCGCCAGGGCGAAAAACAGATCCCCCGCCTCTACCTTTCGCGAATCCGCGGAAATCCCCGAGACTTCCGCTTCCGCAGACAACAATCCCTGTTGAGGAAGAATCTCCGCCAATTCACTGAACTTCATGAGGCCCCGGTACTTTCATTTGCGTTTGTTGTCTCGGCACATGGCCGTCTCACTGCGCCGACTCACTGCTGCGAAATCAGCAAGGCATCACTTTCTTGACCGAATTCAGGCTTGACGCCAAGCAACGGCGCCGAACGGCGGATGATGTTGCGCACCATAGGCGCGGCGTTCAGACCCGCGGTCGCACCGATCCCGTCCCGCTCCGGCTTGGGTTCATCGACGAATACCAGCACGATATATTCGGGATCGTCGACCGGGAAACCGGCAATGAATGCGTTGAACCGAACATTCTTGGAGTAGCGGCCGTTGACGACCTTTTCAGCCGTGCCCGTTTTACCACCCACATAATAGCCTTCGACCTCAGCCCGCCGGCCGGAACCTTTTTCAGAGTTGAGGCGGAAGAGATACCGCATCTGGGCGCTTGTCTTGGGCGAGATCACCTGTTTTGCGATTTCGTCTGCCTCTGCCTCCGAGCGCGGCAGGAACGTTGGCGGAATAAGCTTGCCACCGTTCAGCATGGCCGCGGCCGCCACCGCGGTCTGCAGCGGTGTCGTGGCCACACCATGACCGTAGGAGATCGTGATCGAGTTGATCTTCTTCCACTCCTTGGGTTCCGTCGGCAAGGCAACTTCGGGCAATTCCGTGGACATCCGCCCCAGAAGACCGATCTTCTCAAGAAACGCTCTGTGCCCCTCGATACCAACCACATCGGCCATCTTTGCTGTGCCGATGTTGGAAGAGTAGATGAAAATCTCGGGCACGCTCAAGACGCGACGTTTGCCGTGAAAGTCGTTGATTGTGAAACCGCCGATGCGAATGGGGCGTGTCGCGTCGAAACTGTCATTGATGCTCACCAGGCCCGAATCGAGCCCCATCGCGGTCGTGAAGATCTTGAAGGTCGAGCCCATCTCGAACACGCCGGCCGACATGCGGTTCAACCGGTCCTTGTCGAGCGCGTTCACCGGATTGTTGGGATCGTAATCGGGCACGGATGCCATCCCCACCACTTCGCCGGTATTGGCGTTCAACACCACAGCACCGGCTGCAATCGCCTGATACCGGTCAAGTGCCTGAACCAGTTCATCGCGGATGATATGCTGTACACGCAGGTCGATCGACAACTTGACGGGCTCCAGATGCCCCTCCACCGCAAGCCCCGTGGCCTGCAGGTCTGCAAGGCCTTGGTCATCGACGAATTTCTCGATGCCCGCGATGCCTTTGTTGTCGATGTTCACGAGCCCGAGGATATGCGATGCGGTCGGTCCGCCCGGATAGAAACGCCGCTTTTCCGTGCGAAAACCAAGCCCTGGCACGCCCAGTGCCAGAATGTCCGCCTGCTGGCGCGGCGACAGCTGACGGCGCAGCCACACGAAGCCCGCATCGCTGTCGAGCCTCCGATAGGTCTGCTGATAGTTGAGATCGGGAAGAACGGTCGAAAGCTTTTCGATCGCCTCATCGATGTCCACGATCCGCCGTGGTTCAGCGAAAAGCGAAGCTGTCTTGATGTCGGTCGCGAGCACTTCACCATTGCGATCCACAAGATCGGGCCGTGAGGCGGTCACGCGCGCGGCGGGAACGCTTGGCTCGGGCTCATCCTGCAAGGCGAGATGAACCAGCCGCCCGCCGAGTGCCGCATAAATACCGAACATGACGGCCATCGCCATCACCACCCGGTTCTGGGCCCGCCCGCCGCGGGATTTGCCGGTTCCGTCCATCACGATGGTTGCGGCCCCTCGGCGAACAGCCGAGGAAGCCAGGTCGTCTGCATATCCGCTCGAGCTCATCATGGCTGCACCGCCCCGGTTGTCGTCTGATCCGCTTCGCCGCCGGCATCCGCCATGCCGCCGACGAGCCCTTCAATGGTCAAGGATTTTTCCGGAAGGTCGGAGAATTCGGCTATCTGAGGCGCCTCCACCGGCTGCAGTCCCAATTCGTCCTTATAGGTCTCGGCCAATCGCTGCAGGCGCGCTGGCTGGGTCAGAAGGCTCCAGTCGGCCTTGAGGAGATCGATCGAATCCTCCTCGAGCTCTGCCTGTCGCTCGATCTTGCGCAGCTCCTCATATTTGGCTTCGGCATCGTGCTTGGTCTTGTAGGTAAACGCTGCCGCCGCCATCATGACCGTGATCAGCACAATATCGCTCGTGCGAAACATCTTTGCCTCTACCTCTCACCAGCACGTGTCGGCTGCGGAAAGCGCGAAAGACCGACAATGTCGAAATCAACCTCTCCGGCTTGTGCCTCACTGCGCACCGCCAGTCTGAGCCGCGCCGAGCGCGCCCTGGGGTTTTGCTCCGTCTCTTCCCGTGTTGGCGCAACGGGCTTGGCCGGTTTGTGAAATGTGGGAGCGGCGTCATGCACCTCCGGCAGATGGCGGGAACCGCCCTGGCCACCGGCCCGCTCAACCATGAAGCGCTTCACGATCCGGTCTTCCAGAGAATGAAACGTGACCACCACCAGCCGCCCGCCGGGCTTCAAAGCCCGTTCGGCCGCAAAAAGCGCCCGCGCCAGTTCACCGAGCTCGTCATTGACGTAGATACGCAACCCTTGAAAGACGCGCGTTGCGGGATGAATTTTTTCCTGCGGTCGACGGCCAACGATTTTTTCGACGGCACGCGCCAGCTCCAGCGTTGTCTCGAAAGGTTTTTCGGCGCGCAGTCTCTCAAGACCACGCGCGATACGCCCTGCCTGACGCTCCTCGCCCAAAATTCCGAATATGCGCGCCAGATCGCCCGCCTTCATCGTGTTGACCACATCGGCCGCGCTCAAACCCGAGCGCTCCATGCGCATGTCGAGGGGGCCATCCTTCTGGAAGGAGAAACCGCGCACGGCCTGATCGATCTGCATGGAGGACACGCCGATGTCGAGCACAACACCGTCGACCTGGCCCTCAACCACCTCGTCGAGCCTGGAAAACCGGTTCTCCACCAGTCTGAGACGTCCAGCCCATCGCTCCACAAGTCCCTGACCTGCTTCGATGGCGGTCGGGTCGCGGTCGATTGCCGTGACCGATGCACCCTCTTCAAGCAGCGCGGTTGTGTAGCCGCCGGCACCGAACGTGCCGTCAATGAAATGCTGGCCGTCGAGAGGCCGAAGAGCGTCGAGAACTTCACGCAAAAGAACCGGAATGTGGCGGGCCGGTCCGCCACCGGCCGGGCTTTCGCCGCCGGGGCCCGCCATCATTCCGACTGTCCGGCAGTACGGGCCGATGTGGCCGCCTGCCGAAGCTTGAGAAGCCGTTCGCGCACCGCCTGCCCATGGGCTTTCAGCCGCTCCGGCTCCCAGATCTGAAAGAAATGCCCGCGCCCGACGAAGGCCACATCCTTCGTGATGCCGGTGTGCTCGCGAATGAAATCCGTCACGGTGATGCGCCCATCTTGATCCAGTTTCAGGAACGCGCCGTCGCCATGCACGAAAAACGACATATCGTCCGCAGTCTGCAGAAAAGGGTCCTCCTGCGCGATCCGCTCTTCGTAGCGGTCGAGCAGATCGAGACCGCCCACATCCATCGCAGGAATGTCGAGCGCTCGCAGCGCATAGAGTTCGGTAAAGCCACGTTTTTGAACGACGGAGCGAAAATGCGCCGGCACCGAGACCCGACCCTTGGAGTCGATCTTGTTTACTGCATTCGACAGAAACCGGTCCATGACGCGTTGTGGCCAAAAGGCCCATGCCCCTCTGCATCTCTTCAGCCGCGCTCAGCTGCGGCTCTCCGAACATTTGCCCGCCCCCCTGCAAGGGTGAATCCCAGCTTCCACGCCGCCCGGAAAAAGAGGCCGACATGGGAGGAACCCGTACTCCAACTGCAACGAAACGCTGATTTGTTATATGGGGTACCATGGGCCGATATGGGCGTCAACGGGATTAAGCTTCACAAATGCCGCAATGACAGGCGTTTTGGACATGCATCGGGCCATGGTCATTTATCGTGCATTAAGGCTAACAAAAGGTTAGGAAGAGCCTCGTGCCGTCCGGCCAGCATCCATCCAAATTCATCGTGAGGAGCCCAATGTCCGAAAGTCAGAATGCCCGTGCAGCAAGCCTCTCACACCTTCATTCGGGAAACCTTTCAAAAGGCGACCCGCTCTCTACACCGATCGTCATGAGCTCGGTGTTTCATCTGCCCGGCGACCCGGCGGGCGCGCGTCAGTATGGCCGGTTTGACAACCCCACCTGGGAGGCGGTGGAGGCAGCCTTCGCACATCTGGAGGATGCCGAAGCCATCGTCTTCCCATCGGGCATGGCGGCCATCTCGTCGGTTCTCCTGGCCCTGCTTTCAGCCGGCGATCGGATACTCCTGCCCTCGGACGGCTACTACACACCCCGAGTTCTTCTGGAAAAGCACCTCACCCGTCTTGGCATCAGCTACGACACCCGCCCGACCGCGTCATTCGCAGAAGGTGGTTTTGCCGGATACCGCATGGTGCTCATCGAGACGCCGTCCAATCCCGGCCTTGATCTGTGCGACATTCAATTGATCACGAAGGCTGCCCATGCTTCGGGCGCAATCGTTGTCGCCGACAACACCACCATGACGCCCTATGGCCAGCGGCCGCTGGATCTCGGCGTCGATCTTGTGCTTGCCGCCGACACCAAGGCCCCCAACGGACATTCCGACGTGCTTTTCGGACACGTCGCAGGCCGCGACGCAACGATGATCGAAACGATCCGCGAGTGGCGCAAACTTGCCGGTGTCATCCCCGGCCCCTTCGAAGCATGGCTGGTCCTGCGCGGGCTCGAAACGCTCGAAGTGCGCTTCGACCGCATGTGCTCATCCGCCGAGAGCATTGCAACACGTCTCGCAGATCATCCAGCGGTCCGGTCGGTGCGCTATCCTGGCCTGAAGAATGATCCCTCGCACGCCCTTGCCAAAACCCAGATGCTCCGTTTCGGTTCGCTCGTCGGACTGACGCTCGGCTCGAAAGAACAGGCAGAGCGCTTCATCGATGCCTGTCCGCTCATTGAGGCGACCACCTCGTTCGGCGGCGTTCACACCTCGGCCGAACGGCGCGCGCGATGGGGTGATGATGTGGCCGAAGGTTTCGTTCGTCTGTCGGTCGGATGCGAGCCGACAGACGCCCTCTGGCAGGCGATCGACGCTGCATTGAAAACGGCGTGAAACTGTTCGGAATTTTCTGAAAAGGAGCCGAAAATCCGTCGAATTCCGGAGAAATCGGCGAATTTCGGAAAATCGGTGCCAGCCGGTCTGTAAGCCGGGTTCTGTATGGCTGCAACGCCCGAAAACGATGCAACGTGACGGCCATTCCTCTGGGTCCGATGTTGCCATCGGCCTCAAGCAACCTACCCGAACGGCTGGGCCGGAAACGCCCTGAGGGTCGCCCCTCGCGCCATTCCTATTCGGTCTTGCTCCCGGTGGGGTTTACCATGCCGTCTTCGTTACCGTCGACGCGGTGGGCTCTTACCCCACCCTTTCACCCTGACCCCGCCAGTTTTTCGGTTCTCGGCAAATAGCTGAAAAACAACCGAAAAACAGGCGGGGCGGTCTGCTTTCTGTGGCACTTTCCCTGGGGTTGCCCCCGCCGGATGTTATCCGGCACCGTTTTTCCGTGGAGCCCGGACTTTCCTCGCAAACAGCCTTTCGGCTCTCGTTCGCGCGGCCGTCCGACCGGCTGGCAGGACGTATAAAGGGTTTCGTGCGACAAAACGCAACTCAAAACGCATGCGTTTGCACACGAAACCCCGTATTCCCGAACTTAGTGTCCGAGAATGCGCTTCACCTTCGAGCAATAACGCGAAGAGATCGGGTTCATGCGCTTTGCGCCATGGCCTGCATTGTATTTCAGAATCGTCCCGCAGGTCGTGCCTCCACCAAGCTTGTGCGCCTTGGCGAGATACTTCATGCCATACTTGATGTTGGTGTCGGGATTGTAGAGCCCCTTGGCCGAACCGCGGTAACCCATCATGCGTGCCGTGGCCGGCTTGATCTGCATGAGGCCAATTTCGCCTGCCGCTCCCCGTGCATTGGCCCGGTAGTTGCTCTCAACCCGGACCACCGCATTCGCCAGGGAAACCGGCACCCCGTAAGCCGAAGCGTATTGAGCGATGATCGTCTGATAGGAACCGCCCTTCCCGCTTGAACGGACGGTCGTCTTCACCGTGGTTTTCTTCCTGCTCGACTTTGAAGCGGTCTTCTTGGTGGCTTTCGCCGGCTTGACGGACGCGGTGGTGGTCATATCGACCTTGCTCGCCTGGGAACCATTTCCGCCGCGAAGAATTGTCCGAAGCAGATTAGGAGCATCTTCGCCTTTGGTGGTTTTCTCAGCACTCTTCTTGGCGGAATGCAGAGCAATTTCCTGTGCGTAGTTGGTCTTCTCGCCAGCGTTGGACAAAGACGTTGCAGCGCCGACAGCGATCGCTGCCGCGAGTAAGGTTTTGATTTTCATTTCGACCCGTAACTCTGAGCCGCGGCATTCGCGCGGCGGTTTTGCTTTTTCAAGAGGCCGGGACAAGGGTCCCACGACCTCAACACGGGCGGTGTTTTGCAGGCGAAGGGGAAACAAAAAAGGCGCTTCAATTCAATAAATATGAATCGATGTAATTTTGCGCCAATCTTGGGAGTGAGTGATCGTCAGGGAGAAGAATCAATCACAGATCAATTATACAACAATTCCCGCAGAATTATGCATGTTGTCGCATCAGCCAGACCACTAACCTCTAAAGGTCTGAAATGTCTTTGAAATTCCCGGACAACAGTTTGGGTTTTTTCGTCATAAACACCGCTGACATCGATGTTATAGCCATAGCGTTTCAACAATCTCTGCAGCGCCTCAACGGCTGGCCCGTCGTCCTCCGGGCCGAGGACACGTCCGCCTGAAACAGACACTGTTGCGACAAAATGGCCAAGTCCTGCTTCCGCCAGGCGCTTCCATGGGAAACGTTCCCCTGGATCTACCTTTCGGCCAGGGGCAATGTCGGAGTGAGCAAGAACGCGTTTTGGTGGAATACCGTGACGCCGACAGATATCGCGCCCAAGTCTCAAAACCGCTTCGATTTGGGCCTCCGGGAATTCCGGTAACCCCATGGGATGCCCCGCATTCGCAATTTCGATGCCGATGGACCAGGAATTCACATCATCGCGGCCCTGCCAGGTGCCCCGGCCTGCATGCCATGCGCGGTCCGCCTCACGGACCATCTGCACGATGCGTCCATCTTCATGAACGAGGTAATGACTTGAAACCTCGCTCTCTGACGCACAAAGCCAGTCCTGCGCGCTCTGGCCGGTCTCCATTCCAGTGTAGTGAAGGATAAGAGCATCGGGAGTGCAGCCATTCCGCCGCTCGCCAAAATTGGGAGATGGACAAACCTCTGCGCCTTGGAAATCCGGCTCAAATGAGGCAGCTTTCAGGACGTCCACACTCAAGCGCGCACCTGCACTTTCTCGATGCTCTCATAGGCGGCATTGATCGCGGCAAGACGAGTGTTGGCGATGGCCAGAAATTCTTCGGGAACCCCACGCGCGATCAGCCTGTCTGGGTGGTTCTCGGCGACCAGCTTGCGATAATGACGCTTGATGTCCTCGAACGGTGCATCCTGATCAACGCCCAGAACCAGATAGGGATTGCCATCTCCCTTAATGGCGTGACGTGACAGAATTTGCTCGAAATGATCTTCGCCAATATCAAAGATCTCTGCGACGCGCTGCAAAAACGCCGTCTCCCGCTCGTGAATCACACCATCGGCCTTTGCGATATGGAAGAGCGCATCAAGAATGTCTTCGAGGACCATGCAATTGGGTCCGCCATATCCGCATAGATTGGCCATTTGATGCGCATAGGCTTCAAAGCCGGCCACGTCCTGCTGAGCGAGGCTGTATAGACGCGCAACATTGGCCTGTTCATTGCGCGGAACCGAGAAAATCTCGTGAAACGCCCGCACCTCGTCCTGCGTGACGACACCATCTGCCTTAGCCATTTTCGCCGACAGAGCAATGATGGCGATCGAAAAGGCAACACGCCGACGCAGTTGCGGGTCGCCTTCGAAAACCGTGCGGATGGCCTCGACCATCGCCGACAGCGCATTGCCCGGCGCGCGCGTGATAAAGTCTGTTATCCGATCCCAAAACGTCATGTCGGTTTTGTAACCGCAAACGCTTTGGATTTCGAGGCGCAGTTTGGCGCAAGCAAAAACCGGACGGCACCTTTTGCGCCATCCGGTCTTTGGTCTCAGGCACTCAATACGCAGCCTGACGGGTCATACCTTTATTGGCCTTTGATGGCCTTTATTGGCTGGCCCTTACTGACTGGTCGTATCCTGATCCTGCATCGGCTCAGCTTCCGGCGCTGCAGCCGGCGGATCCATCGGGGTCGCATCCTGCTGCTCGGGCTCGATGCTCTGGGTGGTCGTGTTGTCGCCTTCGCTGCAGGCAGCAAGTCCAAGAAGGGCAAGGCCCGAAACGGTGGCGGCTAGAAACTTTTTCATATCCACTCTCCATACAAAGCGCATCTCAAAAGCGCGTCGCCGCGCTCACAAGAGGGAAATGCGCGCGCCGGCACGGAGTTTCGTCACGTTGAGTGACTGTCGGTAACGATGCGGGATCAGAAGAGAGGGCTAAAGACTGGTCGCGCTGCGCGCAGCCTGATCGTACTGGCCAGAAAGTGCGTGCATAACCGCTGCGATGCCAGAAAGCGCCTCCTCATCGAGTTTGAGCCGCTTTGTGCTGGCAACAAGCAGAGCCTCGCGAACCTCATGATAGCGCTCGCAAGCCGCAGCGCCCTCCGCCGTGGCCTTGACGGTCTTCTCCTTGCCTCTGCGCCCAGTCTTGACCAGGCCGAGCGCAGCAAGTTTCTTGATAGCATAGGAAGCGACGTGCACATCCTCGATGTTGAACATCATGCACAATTCCGAAAGCGTCTTCTCCCGGTTCCGATGATTGACCGCGTGCAGGATTTGCACGGCGGTGGGCTGCAGTCCCGGAACACCTGCAGCCGCCATGCAGCGTACCATCCAGCGCTCGAAGGAATGGTTCATCACGGTCATCGCAAATTCGATCTCCGACAATGCCGGCATGGCACCGGCGGCCAGATGGGCAGCAGAGACCACCGGACCGACTTTCTTTTCCGCGTTCGACATCATCACCTCGCGAGCATGGTTTGCGGCAGCCACAGCGCCAGTTGCGGGAACATGATGATCAGCACCACGGCAACGATCATCATGAGGAAGAACGGCAGTGTCATGCCGGCGACCTTCAGAATGTTGTGGCCGGTCAGCCCCTGAATGACGAACAGGTTGAAACCCACCGGCGGTGTGATCTGGCTCATCTCGACCACGATGACGAGATAGATGCCGAACCAGATGATGTCGAGCCCCGCAGCCTCCACCATGGGCAAAATGACGGAGGCGGTCAGCACGACGATCGAAATGCCATCCAGAAAACAGCCGAGAACGATGAAGAACAATGTCAGCGCCGCGAGCAGCGCATAGGGCGAATATCCCTGTTCTGCGATGAACTGCGCCAGCGCCCGGGGAATGCCCGTATAGCCCATAGCCACCGTCAACACCGATGCTCCAGCCAGAATGAGCACGATCATGCAGGAGGTACGTGAAGCGTTGCGCAACGCATCAGCAAACGTCACACGATTGAGCGTGCCGGTGAACCAAGAGAGCGCCAGCGCAAGCACCACTCCCACGACTGCCGCCTCCGTGGGAGAAGCAAAGCCCCCATAAATGGAACCGATAACCCCGGCGATGAGTGCAAGGATCGGAAAAAGGCGACGGGTCTGCCAGATGCGCTGAAGATAGGGCACGCGTGCATCGGCTTCGGGCATGCGCCTGCGATTGATCAGAGACCAGACTGCCGTATAGCCCATGAAGAGCGCTGCGAGCATCAGGCCGGGAATAACCCCGGCGATGAAAAGTCGCGCGATCGACTGCTCGGTGGCCGCACCGTAGACGATCAGAATGATCGAGGGAGGAATAAGCAGGCCGAGCGTGCCTGAACCAGCGAGCGAGCCGATGGCCATGCGCTCGTCGTAGCCACGCTTTCTGAGTTCCGGGAGAGACATGCGCCCAATGGTGGCCGTGGTGGCGGCGGACGAACCCGACACAGCGGCGAAAATGGCACAGCCAAGAATGTTGACGTGCAGAAGCCGTCCCGGCAGACGCCGCATCCACGGCGCCAGCCCGGCGAACATGTCTTCTGCGAGCCGCGTGCGAAAGAGAATCTCCCCCATCCAGATAAACATCGGGAGAGCGGCAAGGTCCCAGGAGTTGATGGAACCCCATACCGTGGTGGCCATCACCGCGCCGGGCGGCACCGGCACCATGAAGAAGATGGCGGCAAGACCGGCAATCATGAGCGCCAACGCGACCCACAGTCCTGCCGCCAGCAAAACGAGGAGCAGGCCGCCGAGTGTGAGGGAAATGGTCAGAAGATCCATCACACCTCCTCCGCCGCGCCATCTTCATTTGCCAGATAGGATGGAGGCCTCCCGGCGAGAGCCGCAAAGAGGTCGTCCAGAAGGGCAAGGGTGAAAACACCAACCCCGAGCGCCATGACCGCCTGTGGGATCCAGAGCGGAACGGCGATAATGCCATAGGACAGTTCGTTGAAACGGTAGCTGTCGAAGGCGAGCTTTGACGCATAGTAAAAGAAGAATCCCGACAGCGCGGCACCTATGACGAGCACGAATACCTCGGCCATTTGCCGCATCCGGTCGGGCATGGCTGTCAATCCCAACGTCACGCGGATCTGCGCACCGCCGCGAAGCGAGCCGGCGAGCGCCATGAACGAGGCTCCCACCAGCAGAAAGCCAGCGATCTCCGCCAGCGACGGAACAAGAAATCCGAAGGGTGGCAGACCGAAAAGGCCCATCACAGTGTCGATGACACGTCCGAGCACTTGCGCAAACACCATAAGAGCGATCACGCCGAGAGCAGCCATGGCCAGCCATTCGGCCGCGCCATAGAGCCCGTTTAATGTCTTTCTCATTGTCGTCGTCTCCGCTCCGACGGTCAGATTGCGGTTGCACGCGGCAACGCGTCTACAGGCAACGAAATGTTCCGTCGCCTGCAGCGCCTGTCAAAGCGATCAGTTCTTGTAGGCGTCCAGGACGGCCTTGCCTTCGTCGCCGGCCTTTTCGGCCCATTCCGCCGACATCTCAGCACCGATCGCTGCCAGCCCTTCCTTGAGCTCAGCGCTGGGCGCCGTCACGGTGATGCCGTTGTCTTTCAGGACCTGCGTCTTCTCCATCGTTTCCTTGACGGAAGCCTCCCAGCCACGGGTCTCCGCGGTAGCGGCCGCCTCGAGCACGGCTGCCTGCTGATCCTCCGGCAGGGCATCGAATGCTGCCTTGTTCACGAAGACCATATTGCGCGGCAGCCACGCCTGCGCATCGGAGTAGTGAGAGAGGAAATCCCAGACCTTGGAGTTTGCGCCTGTCGACGGTGAGGTGATCATGGCTTCAACACGCCCCGTGGCAAAGGCTGTGGGCAAATCGGGCACCTCGACCTGTGTGGGCAATGCCCCGGCAAGCTGGGCGAGCCGTTCGGTCGCCGCATTGTAGGCACGCATCTTCAGGCCCTTGAGGTCGTCAACCGAGGAAATTTCCTTTTTGGTGTAGATGCCCTGCGGCGGCCAGGGCACAGAGAAAAGCAGCTGAAGCCCCTGCTCCTGAAGCTTTGCGGCAAGCTGGTCCTTCGACGCATCATAAAGCTTCTTCGCGTCGTCATAGCTGGTGGCCAGGAAGGGGATGGAATCCACTTCATAGATCGGATCTTCGTTGGAAAGACGCGAGCCGAGGATCTCACCGATCTGGGCAAGCCCCTGACGCACGGAATTCTTGATGTCCGGATGCTTGAAGAGTGAACCGTTTGAATGAACGGTGATTTCGAGCCCGCCATTGGTGGCGGTTTTCACATCGTCGGCAAACTGAACGATGTTCTGAGTGTGGAAATTGGTGTCGCCATAAGGCACCGGCATATCCCACTTGGTCTGCGCCGATGCGGATGTGGCAAAGCCGAGCGCAGCTGCGGCCAAAGCGAACTTGACGGAATGATGCATGTTTGATCTCCCATTTCTATAATGCAACGGAGGCGTTCCCTCACCTTCTTCGCTGCGACTTGGGCAGCGTGGCACATCCAGATAATATGTCAATAAATTATTGACGTTTTATCCGAGACATGGTTCTCCTTCCGGCAAGGATAATGCGAAGGAACCGATGATGACAGCAGGCAAATGGGATTTTTGGATCGACCGCGGCGGCACGTTCACCGACGTTATCGGCCGCGCCCCCGATGGCGGGCTCTTTGCCCGCAAGCTGCTTTCTGAAAACCCGGAAGCCTATGCCGATGCGGGCATTCAGGGCATACGCGATCATCTGGGCGTCAAAAAGGGCGAGCCCATGCCCTCGCATCTGATCGGCGACGTGAAGATGGGGACGACCGTGGCGACCAATGCGCTTCTGGAGCGCAAGGGCGACCGCGTGGCGCTTCTCATCACCAAAGGTTTTCGCGATGCGCTGAAGATCGCCTACCAGGCGCGGCCCGACATCTTCGCCAAGGAGATCATTCTTCCCGAACAGCTCTATGAGCGCGTGATCGAGGTGCCGGAGCGCCGACGCGTGGACGGCACGGTGGAAACGGAACTCGACCTTGGAGCCGTGAAGGGCGAGATCGAGGCGGCCAAGGCCGACGGCATCGATGCGGTGGCCATCGTCTTCATGCATGCGTGGAAATATCCCGAGCATGAGAAAGCGGCGGCAAGTCTTTGCCGCGATTCCGGTTTTTCGCAGGTCTCTGTCAGCCACGAGACCTCACCACTCATCAAGCTGGTTGGGCGCGGCGACACGACGGTGGTGGATGCCTATCTGTCGCCGATCCTGTCACGCTATGTGAGCCGCGTGGCGGCAGAACTGGGCGTCGATGAGAACGGCCAGGGCCCCAGCCTCAAATTCATGATGTCGTCGGGCGGTCTGACCGCAGCCGACAAGTTTCAGGGCAAGGATGCGATCCTCTCCGGTCCTGCCGGCGGCGTGGTCGGCATGGTGGAGACCGCGCGGCTTGCCGGCTTCGACAAGGTGATCGGCTTCGACATGGGCGGCACTTCGACGGATGTCGCCCATTATGACGGAGAATATGAACGCGCCTTCGACACGGAAGTGGCGGGCGTGCGCATTCGCGCGCCGATGATGCGCATACACACCGTGGCCGCCGGCGGCGGCTCGGTGCTGCATTTCGAGGACAACCGGCTCAAGGTCGGTCCGGATTCGGCTGGTGCCAATCCCGGCCCCGCCTGCTACCGCCGTGGCGGGCCACTCGCCGTGACCGATGCCAATGTGATGCTCGGAAAATTGCAGCCCGACTTCTTCCCGGCCATTTTCGGCCCCGAGCAGAACCAACCGCTCGATGTCGACGCCGTGCGCGCGCGTTTCACCGCGCTTGCCGAAAAGCTCGGCGACGGGCGCCCTCCGGAAGCCGTGGCCGAAGGTTTTGTCACCATTGCCGTGGAAAACATGGCCAATGCGGTGAAGAAGATTTCCGTACAGCGCGGCTATGACGTGACGGGCTACCTCCTGAACTGTTTTGGCGGCGCAGGCGGCCAGCATGCCTGTCTCGTGGCCGACGCGCTTGGCATGGAAGCCGTGCTCATCCATCCGATGTCGGGCCTGCTTTCAGCCTATGGCATCGGGCTGGCGACCGTCTTTGCCTCGCGCCAGCAGGCGCTGATGCAGCCATTCTCAAAAAGCGCGCTGGAGGCCATCGACGCGCTTTCGGCGTCGCTGCGCGAAGAAGTGCGCGCCGAACTGGCCGATCAGGGCATCACCGGCGACAAGGTGGTCTGGGCCACAAAGCTGGAAATCCGCTACGAGGGCACCGACACCACGCTGCCCATTGCCTTCGACGGAACGCTTGAGACTGCCAAAGCCGCCTTCGAGGCGGCGCACAAGGCGCAGTTCGGCTTCGTCTATGACGACAAGCCGATGGTGGTGGAGGCCGTCAGCGTCGAGGGACTGGACGCTGGCGACGGACGACCGGTGGAGCAGGAGCAGGCGACCACCGAAGCGATGCCACAGCCTGGCGAAACGCGTCCCATCTTCTGCGATGGCGCATGGCATGATGCCGGCGTCTTCCGGCGTGAAGCCCTGTCGCGCGGTGCAAAAATCAACGGGCCTGCCCTCATCATCGAGGCCAACCAGACGGTTGTCGTGGAGCCCGGCTGGCAGGCCGAGATCACAGCACTCGATCATATCCTCATGCGGCGCGTGGAGAAAAAGGCCCGCATGGCAGCCCTTGGCACAGAAGCCGACCCGGTGATGCTCGAGGTCTTCAACAACCTGTTCATGTCGATCGCCGAACAGATGGGCGTGACGCTGCAAAACACCGCCTATTCGGTGAACATCAAGGAGCGGCTCGACTTCTCCTGCGCGGTGTTCGACCAGAATGGCGCGCTGGTGGCAAACGCCCCGCACATGCCGGTGCATCTGGGCTCCATGGACCGTTCGGTTGAAACAATCATCCGGCTGAACAACGGCAATATCCGCCCCGGCGACGTGTTCGCGCTGAACGCGCCCTATAATGGCGGCACGCATTTGCCCGACATCACGGTGGTCACGCCCGTGTTTGATGATCGCGGCGAAACCATCCTGTTCTACACCGCCTCGCGCGGCCACCATGCCGATGTTGGCGGCACCGCCCCCGGCTCCATGACACCGCTGGCGACCACGGTGGACGAGGAAGGCGTTCTGTTCGACAATTTCAAGCTCGTCGATGGCGGGCGGTTCCGCGAACAGGACCTGCACACGCTTTTGACCGACCACCCCTACCCCGCACGCAATCCGCACCAGAACATCGCCGATCTGAAGGCGCAGATCGCCGCCAATGAAAAGGGCGTGGCGGAACTGCGCAAGATGATCGACCAGTTCGGTCTGGACGTGGTGCAGGCCTATATGGGCCATGTGCAGGACAATGCGGCAGAAGCCGTGCGCCGCGTGCTCGAACGCCTGCCGGACGCATCGGAATATGAATATCCGACCGATACCGGCCAGGTGATCAAGGTGAAGATCACCGTCGACCGTGAAAAGCGCGAGGCGACCGTCGATTTCACCGGCACATCGGATGTTCAAAAGAACAATTTCAACGCGCCCGAACCGGTGACCCGCGCGGCGGTGCTCTATGCCTTCCGCGTGATGGTGGAAGGGCAGATCCCGATGAATGCGGGCTGCCTCAGGCCGATCAACATCGTGATCCCGGAAGGCTGCATGCTGCGCCCCTCCTATCCGGCGGCTGTCGTGGCCGGCAATGTGGAGACGTCCCAGCACGTCACCAATGCGCTGTTCGGCGCGATGAAGGCCATCGCCAACAGCCAGGGCACGATGAACAATCTGACCTTCGGCAATGAAGAATATCAGTATTACGAAACAATCTGCTCCGGCTCTCCGGCTGGCCGCATGAATGACGGACGCGGCTTTGACGGCGCGTCGGGCGTGCATGTCCACATGACCAATTCGCGCCTGACGGACCCGGAAATCCTTGAACTGCGCTTCCCGGTTCTGCTCGAGGACTTCCATATCCGCGAAGGCTCTGGCGGCAAGGGCAAGTGGAATGCGGGCGACGGCACGCGCCGCACCATTCGCTTCCTCGAAACCATGGAATGCGCCATTCTCTCCTCTCACCGCACCCTGCCGCCACGCGGCGTAGAGGGCGGCGGAGACGGAGAAATGGGCAAGACCGAGGTGCGCCGCCGTGATGGCCACGTCGAAACGCTCAAGGGCTGCGACCAGACAGTCATCGAGGCCGGTGAAGCGGTGATCGTGACCACGCCCACCGCCGGTGGGTTCGGAAAGGCGTAAAGCGCTCGGCACTGCGGGCGGGGAATATTCCCCGCCTTTAACAGCCCCGTCACACTCGGTCATTCAGCGTTCACGCGCCTGTCATGGAAGCGCAGTAGCCCCTCAATAAAAGATTGAGGGGAGAGACCCATGACAGATCTTTCAGCCGGCACCGGCCTTTCCACCCGCCGCCATCTCGGCAAGGCGGTCTATCAGAACAGGGCCACCACGCGCGCCGGCCTTTCCGAACGCCTCTTCGCCCTTCTTTTCTCGGGCCTCGTCTATCCGCAGATCTGGGAAGACCCGGACGTGGACATCGCGGCGATGGAACTCGATGAGAGCCATCGCGTCGTCACCATCGCGTCGGGCGGCTGCAATGTGCTGGCCTATCTCACCCGCCAGCCGGCGAAGATCGACGCCGTGGACCTGAACGCCGCGCATGTGGCGCTCAACCGGCTGAAGCTCGCAGCCTTCAAGACATTGCCAAACCATGGCGACCTCCTCCGGTTTTTCGGCGCCACCAACCAGCGCTCCAACAAACAGGCCTATGAACGTTTCATCGCGCCCGCACTCGATGCCCAGTCACGCCGGCATTGGGAAAAACGTGGACCGCTCGGGCGCCGCCGGATCGATGCATTCAGCAAGAATTTCTATCGCAAAGGCCTACTCGGCTTCTTCATCGCCACGGGCCACACGGTCGCAAAACTTTATGGCGTGAACCCTGCCGACATCATGAAATCACGTTCTATGCGCGACCAGCGCCTTTTCTTCGATGAGCAATTGCGGCCCCTCTTCGAGCGGAAATTGGTCCGCTGGGCGACGTCACGCAAAGCCTCCCTGTTCGGCCTGGGTATTCCGCCCGCACAGTACGATTCACTCATCACCGCCGGCAACGGCAGCATGGCAGACGTGCTCTCGAGCCGCCTTGAAAAACTCGCCTGCCATTTTCCACTCAAGGAAAACTATTTCGCCTGGCAGGCTTTTGCACGCCACTACCCCGCACAGGACGAGGCCGCCCTGCCCGCCTATCTGGAACGCCGCAACTTCGAGACAATCCGCGCAGCAGCAGGCAATGTGACCGTGCATCACGCCAACCTGATGGATGTGCTGGGTAAAAAGCCGGCACAGAGCGTGGACCGCTATGTGTTGCTCGACGCCCAGGACTGGATGAACGATGATCAGCTTAACGCGCTGTGGAGCGAGATAACCCGCACGGCAGCGCCCGGCGCGCGCGTCATTTTCCGCACAGCCGCAGCACCGAGCCTGCTGCCGGGCCGCGTACACGACCACATTCTGAACCAGTGGCACTATGAGAAAATCCGCTCGCGCGAACTTTCAGCCAATGATCGCTCGGCGATCTATGGCGGCTTCCACCTCTATGTGAAGGCGGCCTGAGAATGGCCATGCCGCAGGCCGCAGGCCACGCCAGCCTGATGGACGCCGTCTATCGCCGCCAGCGCCATATCTATGATCTGACGCGCAAATATTATCTGCTTGGGCGCGACGGGCTGATCGGCGGGCTGAACGTGCCGGAAGACGGCGCGGTACTGGAGCTGGGCTGTGGAACGGGGCGCAATCTGGCGCTCGTGTCCGACCATTATCCGAGCGCGCGGCTCTTCGGCCTCGACATCTCGCAGGAGATGCTGTCGACCGCGAGGCGGCGCATGGAGCGCGAGGGCATTGATGCCCAACTGGCCAAGGCCGATGCATCGTCTTTCCATGCCGAAGCGCTGTTCGGGCAAACCCGGTTCGACCGGGTTTTCATTTCCTATTCGCTGTCGATGATCCCGCCATGGCGCGAGACCATTGCAGCCGGCCTCGACTGCGTCGCGCCGGGTGGCTCGCTGCACATCGTGGATTTCGGCCGGCAGGAGCGGCTGCCCGGCTGGTTCCGCGCAGGACTGCGGCGCTGGCTTGCAGCCTTCCACGTGACACCGCGTGATTCACTGCGTGAAGCACTGGAATCGGAATGCGAGAAACGGGGCGCAAGCCTGCGTTTCGACTCGTTTTTTCGCGGTTACGCCGTGCAGGCGATTGTGGAACTGCCTGTGGTGGACGAGATACTGTTGCAGTGACGTGGTGCGTGGTTCGACAAGCTCACCATGAGGGAAGTGGAGCTTCGCGGTGAAGACCGGTTCCACGCCCTTGCTCACCAGTTGTGCAGCCAATCCCATCCCTCATGGTGAGCTTGTCGAACCACGCACAACTTCACCCTACTCCATCTTCCCCGGAAGTTTCGCCAGAGCCTCGATCAGCGCCTGTGGCTTGTAGCCGAGGCGTGAGGGTGTGAGGCCCATGCGCACAACCACCATGCGCAGCGAGGGGATGACCGTGATGGTCTGACCGTCATGGCCGAGCATCCAGAATGCATCAGAAGGCAGGTCGAAACCCTCGTCTTCCGGTACACCGCGCGGTGTGTTGGCGCGCGGGCCGTGCAGCCAGACATGACGGCCATATTCGCCGCCCGAAGCCTCGGTGGGGGTGCGCATCCACCGCACCCAGCCTTCGGGCAGAATGCGCTCGCCCTTCCACACACCATCCTGAAGGAGAAGCTGGCCGAACTTCGCCCAGTCACGCGCAGATGCAAAAAGGTTTGAGGACCCGACATAAGTGCCACGCGTATCGGTCTCGAAGACAGCGCTGTCCATGCCGAGCGGACCGAACAGGGCCTCATAGGGCCAGGCCAGCGCATCCTGGGGCGCGCTGAACGTGTCTTGCCACACACGCGACAGGAGAACACTCGTGCCGCTCGAATAGTTGAAAACCTCGCCGACCGGGCTTTCAAGCTTCTGGTCAGCCGCGAAGGCCGGCATGTCCGAGGCGAGATAGAGCATGCGCGTGACATCGCTCACATCGCCGTAATCCTCGTTGAAGTAGAGACCGCTCTCCATGGCGAGAAGATCGGCAACGGTGATCTGCGATCGTTCGTCATCCGCCCATTCAGGGAACAGATTGCTGTCCTCGACCGACAGGCGGCCAGCCTTGAGGCGGGTGCCGATGAGGGCGGCGGTAACGGTTTTGGTCATGGACCAGCCGATCAGGGGCTGCGTGTAATGGGCGACATCCTCGCCAAAGCGCTCGCCAATGATGCGGCCATCCTGCACGACGACCACGGCGCGCATGCCGGGGCCGGTGAGCGCGGGATCATCAAGCAGTTTGGCCACCAGCTCATGCCCCTTTACGTCGATGCGCGGGCCATCCGGCCACAGATCCGTCCCCTGAGGCGAAGGCTCCTGCCTGTCGAAACGGGCGCCCAGTGCCGCGTCCACATCGCCATCGGGCACGGCGGCGCAGCCGGTCGCACCGCGATAGACGGCAAGCCCCCCGCCAAAAACACCGAAGAGGCCGGTGTGAACCGTGGCATCGGACGGCTCGACCCGTACGCGCATGAGCTTCAGGAGCGGGTGCCCCGGCGCCTGAACATCCTGCTCAAGCACGGTCTGCGGGTCGCGGCCCGCTACAAAGACATTCGAGCAGATAATTTTGGCCGCGTAATTGGAACCAACGCGGATAAGAGCGGGGGGAGCAAGATACAGCCACAAAGCCCCCCCGATGAGCACGATCAAAATGAGGCTGAGGAGCCACTTGAGAAGCCTGAACATCAGCCACATTCGCACTTCCAGTTCTTGATTTCGTCTCGCTGCCGGGCCTGTCGTGGTGACTGGGCTGTCATCTTCGCCTATTCCTGTGAGCGACGCTCAATTTCGCTGATTCGCATCCGGGGGAGTCTCTGCACATCATGCGTCGTTTGATCATCGCCAGTCTATCCGTCTTGCTCGTTGGCTGCTCCACGGTCGACTATGATTTTTCCGATATTGCTCCCAAGGTGCAAACACCCGCTTCAACCAGCCATGGCCTGCGGTTTGGCGACACCGACCCGCATGAATGGAAAGGTCGGGCGCCCTGGCACTATGCGATCCATGGCACTGATGTCGCCAAATATCAGGCTGAAATCGATTGGAATAAGGTCGCGCGCAACAACATCTCTTTCGCTTTTATCAAAGCGACAGAAGGCGGCGACCGGGTGGATGACTTTTTCGCGCGCAACTGGCGCGAGGCCAAGGCGGCGGGTGTGCCCCGCGGCGCCTATCACTTCTTCTACTTCTGCCGGCCGGCCATCGAACAAGCACGCTGGTTTATCCGCAACGTGCCGCGGGATGCCTCGGCACTCCCACCCGTGCTCGACATGGAGTGGAACCCTTTCTCGCCAACCTGCACGACCCGCCCGCCAGCGGAGAAAGTGCGCGCAGAGATGCGGATTTTCCTCGATACGGTGGAACGGTATTACGGCAAGCGCCCCATTATCTACACATCGATCGATTTCTTTGACGACAACGGCCTCAGCAGTTTCAAAGGCTATCCCTTCTGGTTACGCTCGGTGGCCGGACACCCGGACGACAAATATGCAAACCATCCGTGGGTCTTCTGGCAATACACCGGTACCGGTGTCATCCCCGGCATAGAGGGTAAAGCCGACATCAACGTGTTTAACGGCAATGCGACAGCCTGGAAAAACTGGCTGAAGGCCAACGCCAGATGACAACACGAAGCGCCCACGGCGTGCGTTTCCAAGGAGAGTAGACATGCGCAGTAAAACCATTTTGCTCGGAGCGCTCTTTGCCTTCGGCCTCACCGGCAACGCCCTGTCGCAACAGTGCGGTGGTGATTTCAACGCCTGGCGAGAAGGTGTGCGTCAGGACGCTGCCGCAGACGGAGTTAGCGAGCGCGGGCTCTCCGCGCTGAACGGCGCGCGCATCGACCAGAAAGTTCTGGAGCGCGATCGGGCACAGGGTGTCTTCAACCAGACGTTTGCGGAATTCGCCAACCGCATGATCAACGATTATCGCCTGAAAAACGGCGCGGCCAATCTGCAGAAATATGCAGACATCTTTGCACGGGCAGAGAACGAGTTCGGCGTACCGGGGCCGGTGATCGCCTCTTTCTGGGCGCTGGAGACGGATTTCGGCGCCGTGCAGGGTGACTTCTCGACCCTCAACGCGCTCGCCACGCTGGCGCATGACTGCCGCCGTCCGGAAATCTTCCGCCCGCAGCTCATCGCGCTTCTGCACCTGATCGATCAGGGATGGGTGCCCGCTGACGTAACCGGCGCTTGGGCGGGCGAAATCGGCCAGATGCAAATGTTGCCGTCCGACTATTACACCAAGGGTGTTGACGGCGATGGCGACGGCAAAGTTGACCTTAAGGGCAGCTCTCCCGACGCGATTCTGACCGCAGCAAAAAACCTTCAGTCGCTGGGCTGGAAACCCGGTCAGCCGTGGATGGAAGAAGTGCGCGTGCCCGACCAGATGGCTTGGGAGAAAACCGGCCGCGTCAACAAACTGCCCCGTTCGGAATGGGCGGCAATGGGCGTGACGCGCCGCGACGGAAGCCCCCTACCAGCCGACGGAATGCCGACAGGACTGGTGCTTCCGATGGGGCACAAGGGTCCAGCCTTCCTCGTCTATGACAATTACGATATTTATCTAGAGTGGAACCAGTCGCTCATCTACACCCTGACGGCGGCACATCTGGCCGCGCGTCTTGCCGGTGCGCCCCGTTTCGACGTGGGATCGCCTGAACAGGGCCTGGCGCCGGAGACGATGAAACAGCTGCAGACCAAGCTTGCCGCCCGCGGCCACGATGTGGGTAAGATCGACGGCATTCTGGGGGCCGGAACACGCGAAGCCGTGCGCCAGGAGCAACTGCGCCTTGGCCTGCCCGCCGACGGGTGGCCGACACCGACACTGTTTTCCAACCTCTAGACCTTTTGCTTCGACGTCCCGGTGGCCTCTCGTTGATCGGGTTGCCGGGTCGTGGCTTCCATCGTAACAGCCTCGGGGGGCGGCTCCTCCCGTTCCCTCCTGGCCGCCTTGGCGGCCTTTTCCAACGCACGGCGCGCGCGCCATTTGCGCAGGGTCATCCGGCCGGCGCGATAGCGGGCGCGCACCCACCAAAGTCCCTCACCGACATTCTCGATCTCATCAGCATAAGCTTCCGACAAGGCTTCACGATAGGAAGAGAAACCCTGAGCCGCGACGTCTTCGATGCGACGCATCACGGACATCCAGGCAGGCGAGAAGAGAAGGGAGATTGCTGTCACAGCAATCGCGAGACGATAACTGTCCTGCGCCAGAGCGCCGGCCGATAGCCCGGCCGCCGCCAGCACGAATGAAAACTCGCCGATCTGCGCCATGGAAAGGCCACCGATCAGCGCCGTGTTGCGATCATGACCGGTGGCGCGCAACAGAAAAACATTGAGCAGCGTCTTGGCGGCGATGACAAGAAACGCTGCCCCCAGCACCATCCAGAGATTGTTCCAGATATAGCCCAGATCGAACAGCAGGCCGATGGACAGGAAGAAGATCACCACGAGCACGCTCTGAATCGGCTCGATGACGGGAATGATGCGCGCGCGAAGGTTTGAGTTGCCGACCAGAATGCCCGCGACGAATGCGCCGTAGGCCGGCGAAAGGCCGAGGAAACCCGATAGCGCCGCCACACCGAAACAGACACCCAGCGCGCCAAGAGCAAGAATTTCCACATTGTCGCCGATTGCATCGGCGAAGGGTACGCGCAGCTTGCCCCGCCGGCCAAGCCACCACAAAAGCCATCCCAGAAAGCCGACCGCCAGCGCCACTTTTGCGGCGATGGCAACGAGGCTGGTCTCCGCGCCACCCAGCGCGGAGACGATGATGAGCATCGGCACAACGGCAATGTCCTGGGCGATGAGAACCGCTATGGCGATGCGCCCTGCATCACGGCGCAGTTCGTCCATGTCGTCGAGCATTTTCATGGCGACGACCGTGCTGGAAATACCGATGATGAAGCCGAAGATGATGCCCTCGGCGAGCCCCGTTCCGCTCATCCATGCAATGGACAGACCGATGGCCAGCGCCACGGACAATTGCCCGACGGTCACGAGCACGGCGGGCCTGAGGCTCATGATGAAAGCTCTGAGGGACAACTCCATGCCGATGAAGAAAAGCAGCATGAGGACGCCCATCTCGGCAAGCGCTATCACGTTTTCGGAATTGCCGATGAGGCCGAAGCCGGTCGGCCCCATGACCACGCCGGCCAGAATGAACCCCACAAGCGGCGGTTGCTTCAACCGCATAAGGCCAAGCCCGAGCGCAATGGCTACGAGAAGGACGAAGGCGACCTCCGTCAAAGGAAAGGCATGTGCTTCCGCTTCCAAAAACTGTTCCCCTTGTCCTTTTGCGCCCGGTCAGTCCGCCATGGTTTCGAGGCTGGCAAAGCCTTCCGGCG
The DNA here is from genome assembly GCF_020833685.1 of Nitratireductor sp. B36. Taxonomy (GTDB): domain Bacteria; phylum Pseudomonadota; class Alphaproteobacteria; order Rhizobiales; family Rhizobiaceae; genus Nitratireductor. The sequence continues at coordinate 653,558 of NZ_JACKZY010000002.1, read as the reverse complement.
CTGCGCCCGCATCGAAAGGTGTTTTTACCTCGACGAACGTATCGGGATAAAACCCGTTGAAACGGGTTCTTAGCGACAGGGAATAGGCACCAATATGGCCGATTTCGATCCAATCGCCGGTATCCACCGTTTCCGGCAACCAGAATGGACGCGAAAGAATGTCAACGGAATCACAGGTGGCCCCGCAAACCTTGAACGGAACCAGCTTTTCAGGATCACCGTTGCGATTGCGGATCGCGGGATCGGGAATGAAGCGGGCCGGCAGTGTGATCTTGCCGGTCCAGGAATCCGAAAGCGAAGCCCATATGCCATCATTGATGTATAGCCGGCGGCCTTTGCGCAGCAGTACGCGCACAATCAGCGAAAAGGCACGCGCGACGATGACACGGCCAGGTTCGGCCACGAGCGGCATATCGTCAAAACCCCACTCCACGATGTCGGCCCGCAGCCGCGCCATGATTTCATCAAGGCTTGGCATTTCGGGCTTCCTGCGGTTGGGATCGTGGCCATATTCCGCCGGGAAGCCGCCGCCGACATCGAGGGCCGCAAGCTCGACACCGGCCCTGCCCCGCACCCAGTCGGCTGATGCGAGCGCGCGCTCGTAAGTGTCCGGATCCTGGATTTGAGACCCGACATGGAAACACAGGCCGAGCTTATAGCCATGACGATCCAGACGGCGTAAGAGCTCGACTGCCTGCGCCGGGCCGGCTCCGAATTTCTTCGACAGTTCATAAGCTGCATGGCCTTTGGTCTGAATGCGTACGAAAACAGTAAGCGAGCCGGGGTCGATGTCGAGGGCACGGACGACCCGGATCAGTTTCGTCACCTCGTCCTCATGGTCGACCACGATGACGCGAATGCCATACTCTTCAAGGGCAAGGCGAATATCCGACTGCGCCTTGACCGGATGCATGTAGAGCATTTCGGCGTTGGGCGCGACGGAGCGGACGGCGGCAAATTCTGCCGGAGACGCCACATCAAAGGCATCAACACCCGCCTCAGCCAGCGTTTTCAGAACGAGTTTCTCGCCATTGGTTTTCACTGCATAGGCAGTCTTGCCCGGAAACTGCCCCATGAAATTGCGGGCATCGGCTTTGAGCACTTCAGGCCGAAAGCAGTAGACCGGATCATCCGGACGTAGCTTGAGGGCAGCGTCTCGGGCGGTCTCAAAAATCTGCATTGGCAGCTCCTGGTTCGAATGAACGCAAAGGGCGGGAGGAAAGCGTAGTGGATTTGCGTTGCATGTAAACGTTCCACCGCAGCGATTGCGGTTGAAAACCGCGTCGGTTGGGTTTCAGGCAGGTTTCGGGTGGCAGCTCCCCTCCCCGCAACTTAACGCAGGAAGCGGACAAATGATCCAAACCGAAGGAGGGACAATGACTTCCCAAGCGCCCGCTCAGACGACCGGTTATCAAATGTCGACGCAAGACTGGGCTCTTCTCATCCTGCTGGGCACGGTCTGGGGCGGATCCTACTTCTTCGCGCGCATTGCTGTCAGTGAGATGCAGCCTTTGGTGCTTGTCATGTTTCGCGTCTCGATCGGGGCCCTCGTGCTCCATCTTTTCCTGACCGTCCGCGGACCATCCTTCCGCATGGCTCTGCCTCTCGCCGGCGGCTTTGTCGTGTTGGCGCTCCTCAACAACGTCATTCCCTTTTCGCTGATCTTCACGGGGCAGACACAATTGGGGGCCGGGCTTGCAGCTGTGTTGAATGCCACGACACCTTTCTGGACCGCTCTTCTTGCCAATTTTTTTACTGCGGACGAAAGGCTCACTCCGGCGAAGCTGACCGGCATCGCATTCGGCGTTACAGGCACTGCCGTAATGATCGGCCCGGGCGTCCTCTCCGGGCTTGGCGGTCCGCTATGGGCAAAACTCGCGCTGATCGGCGGCGCGATCTCCTATGGCCTCGCCTTCATCTATGGACGGCGTTTTCGCGGCGTGCCCCCAACCATCGTCGCCACAGGCCAGCTGACCGCCTCGAGTATCATCATGATCCCTCTGGTGTTCGCACTATACGGACCGGATAACCTGACCGGGTTCTCCTGCGAAATCTGGTCCGCGGTCCTGGGGCTGGCCGTGCTTTCTACCGCATTCGCGTATCTGATCTATTTCCGGATCCTGGCAACCGCCGGCGCGACCAATGCATCCCTGGTCACTTTCCTAAATCCCGTGAGCGCCATATTGCTTGGAAGTCTGTTCCTGGGTGAACGGCTGGCTCCCTCTGAAATCGCCGGCATCGTGCTAATCGCCGTCGGATTGATCATCATCGACGGAAGGTTCCAGGCTCGCATCCGTTAACACAAAGTGAATCAGACCAATTGCTCAATGATTTCAAACGAGCACGAGCAGTACGGGTTGGTTTTTCACAAACCTGCCGCGGCGCAGCATAAAATCCGCTTGTCGGATAGCGCTCCATCCGTAGAATCCGGCTTGCAAATAAGCAGAGGAGGCTTTGGCATGGGACTGACACGGCCTGTGAATGCACTGATGATTTGCGCGGCATTCGTGTTTATCGGCGCCTTTGTGATGGGTGTGTTGCCGTAAATCCATGATCGGAGCAGCCACCTGGAAGGCAGCGCATCCGAGTTTGTTGATATGATACGAAAAGGGCCGGTTCATCCGGCCCTTTATTTCAAGCAGCGGCAGGCTGCTCCACTTTCGAGGCGGAACGCGGACGAATCCCGATCATGTGGCAGACCGCATAAACAAGATCGGCCCGGTTCATTGTGTAGAAATGGAAGTCCTCAATGCCGCGCTCCATGAGATCGAGCACCTGTTCGGCAGCGACCGCAGAGGCCACAAGAGCATGTATCTGCGGCTCGTCTTCGAGCCCGGCGAAGCGCTCTGCAAGCCAGCCGGGAATGCTGGCGCCGCAGCGCCCGGCAAAATTCGCCACCTGCGTGAAATTGTGTATCGGCAGGACACCCGGCACGATGGGAATGTATATGCCCGCACGGCGCGCACGCTCGACATAACGCTCATAAAGATCGTTGTCGAAGAAGAACTGCGTAATGGCGCGCGTCGCACCATTGTCGACCTTGCGCTTGAGCATGTCGATATCAGTGGCGAAATCGGGGCTTTCGGGATGTTTTTCCGGATAGGCCGAGACCGAAATGTCCAGATCGCCCTGACGCTTCATCGCACCCACCAGCTCAGCGCCATTGGCATAGCCATCGGGATGCGGGCGGTATGCTGCTCCGACACCGGCACTCGGATCGCCGCGCAGGGCCACAAAGCGCTTCACACCCATATCAACAAACTCGCCCACCACCTGATCGACGTCTTCGCGCGATGCGTCCACACAGGTCATGTGCGCGGCTGGCGTAAGTTGCGTTTCCTCAAGGATGCGCTTGACCGTGCGTGCCGTGCGCTCACGTGTGGAACCACCGGCACCATAGGTGACCGAGACGAACGAGGGGGAAAGCGGCTCAAGCCGTTTCACCGTCTCCCACAGACGCGCCTCCATGGCATCCGTCTTCGGAGGGAAGAACTCGAACGATACGCGGAGCTTTCCGGATACATCGGGCTGGCGGGAAAAACGCTGTTGCGGCATCAAGCCGTCTCCTTTTGAGCAAATGACGGCACTCTGCCATCGGCAATCTGCATGCGCCGGTCGCGGGCAAGCCAGAGCTTGACCGTGAGACCTCTTCCAGCCTCACCCTGCGGCGCAAATTCAAGTGTTTCAGCAAGGTCCAGTTCGGCCTCGTCAAGCCATTCGGCGATCTGGCCATCGGCCAGCCCCAGACGCATATGCGCATGTTCCTCACGAAGGAACTCATGCTCATGTGGCGCGAAATCCACGATCACCAGCCGCCCGCCCGGTCTTAACAGCCGGGCAGCTTCACGGATGGCAATCCCTGGCCGGTCGATATAGTGCAAGACCTGGTGAATGGTCACCAGGTCATGGGCGTCACGCTCGAGCTGCGGGGCGGAAATATCGCCAAGCCGAACCTGTGCATGGCCAATGCCCGCGCGGTCGAGATTGGAGCGGGCGACCGCAAGCATCTCACGCGAAAGGTCGATCCCGACAGCGCGCTGATAGAGTGGGGAAAAAAGCTCCAGCATGCGCCCCGTGCCGGTGCCGAGATCCACCATGGACTGGAACGGCCGCGCACCGATGAGCTTCAACAGCTCTTCCTCGACCGCCTTGTCGGGCACGTGCAAAGAGCGAATCTGATCCCAGCTCGCCGCATTCTGCGCAAAATATTCTGCCGCACGCTCTTCGCGGCGATGTTTGATGGCAGCAAGCCGCTCCAGATCACGCTCAATGACGGCATCGGCACGATCCAGCCTGCCAATGACACCGTCGACAAACTCGCGCGCTGCCTCGGCATCGGACAGGCGAAAATAGGCCCAGGAGCCTTCCTGATAGCGAAGGATGAGCTGGGCCTCGAGCAGAAGCTTGAGATGGCGGGAAACGCGCGGCTGCGACTGACCAAGAATTTCGGTCAGGTCGGTCACGGTCAGATCCCCCTGCGACAAGAGCGCAAGGATACGCAGGCGGCTGGTTTCTGCCGCCGCTTTCAACGTGTCGACCATCTGGTCGAGTTGAATTGCCGGACGCATGAGCATGCGTTTCTCCCAATAGATATAAAGATATGTTTATATCGTTTCGACTTGCTTGGCAAGGCGGCACAGTACAGTGTGCAAAGAGCGCCAATTGCCCAGAACCCAAGCAGAACAAGGTTTTTATGACGATGAAGCGGGCTTCCACCGGGCGACGCAAATCGGTCGACAAGGCGCTGACATTGCTGATTCCCTGGGCACCGATGGCCGATGCCGAGGCTATCCGCGACAAGGCCAATGACCGCAAGCTGCGCACATTGCCGCCGGCCATCGCAGTCTGGCTCGCCACCATCACCCATATCCGCCACGAGCATACCGACTATGACGCAATGCTGGACGATGGCTATGACCGGGACGCGGCACGCCACTTCATTGTCGATGACATCAATACGGTGTTGACGCGCTGGCGCGCCACACGTCTGCTCGATCCGGAAGAAGAGGACGGGCTGGAAACCAGGCAAAGCTAAAGCGTAGCGAGCGCCTACATCATCCTGAGCAGCGCACCGCCGATGGAATAACCCGCGCCGAAAGCGCACAGCAGCCCATGTTCACCGGGCTGCATGTCCCGATGGTTTTCTTCCAGTGCGACAATGGCACCGGCAGCAGCCGTGTTGCCCAGCCGGTCGAGCACAGTGGGCGCGCGATCCTGCCCAACCTCGCCGCCGAAAGCGAGCTTCAGGATCATGGCATTCATACGTGCATTGGCCTGATGCAACCAGAAACGGCGCATGGTCTGGGGCGTGTGACCATGCTCGGCCAGAAAATCGACGATGAATTTGTGGCCGGCAATGGTCACATCCTTGAAGACCTTGTTGCCGTTCTGCTTGATGAGATTGCCTTCCATGGCGAGATAGGACGGATCATCCTGCGCAAGGCGGCTCATGAAGCCAAAATTCGTGCGGATATTGTTGGAGAACTGGGTCCAGCTGCGCGTGTCGACAATCTCGAAGTGGCCGGGACGTTCTTCGCGCGCGCCCAGCGCCTCGATCAGAACCGCCACGGAGGCATCTCCGAAAATGAAATGGGTCTGCCGGTCACGGAAATTCAGATGCGCGGTGATGAGCTCAGGCGTGACCACGAGCACACGGCGATGCGCGCCGGAGCGCACGAGATTGGTTGCCACATGCAGACCGGCGAGCGCCGAGGAGCAACCAAGCCCCATGTCGAAACCCGCACCGCTGGTGCCGAGCGCCTTTTGAATTTCGATGGCGATGGCCGGATAGGGCCGCTGGTGATGGGCGGAGGCGCAGATGACGAGATCGACATCGCGCGCCTGGACACCGGCCTGATCAAGCGCCTTGCGCGCCGCCGCCGCACCGAACTCGGCCATGACCGAAAGCTCATCGTCGGCCCGGGCCGGAATGATGGGAGCCATGCGATTCGGATCCAGAATGCCGTCGCGCTCATAGACGTGGCGGCGCTTGATGCCGGAGGCATGCTCGATGAAATCCGCGTCGGACTTGGCCAAGGGTGACAGCCCCCTCGCCTCTCTCTTCGGGTTTTCCATGTCGACCCAGGCATTGAAGCTGTCGACCAGCTCTTCATTTGAGATGGATGCCTCGGGGATCTCGACACCAATCCCGCCAACGCAGACCCGCGTCATGGCGTTGGAGTGGTGTGGTGCGAAATCTGAAGCCTCTGGCTCGCCGGTGCGCAACATGGTCCGTGCCTGTGTTTGCCTTCTGGGGCGGATTTACGCTGAAACGCCATAGTGTCAAGGAAACACGACTGCGGACGTTCACGATCCGATACTGATTTAAACACTCAAACAGAGTGTAAATGTCAAAAAGATGAAGGGGCCGAAGCCCCTCCCGCCATATTTTATCGACAAGGACCGGTCTGTCTACCGCGTCAGTCGCTTGTAGGTCACCCGCTTCGGATTGACACTGTCGGGACCGAGGCGGCGGATCTTGTCCTGCTCGTAGTCCTCGAAATTGCCCTCGAACCATTCCACATGGCTGTCGCCTTCGAAGGCGAGGATATGGGTGGCCAGGCGGTCGAGGAACATGCGGTCATGCGAGATGATAACGGCGCAACCGGCGAAGTTTTCAAGTGCGTCTTCGAGTGCGGCCAGCGTCTCGGTGTCGAGATCGTTGGTCGGTTCGTCGAGCAGCAGGACGTTGCCGCCTTCCTTGAGCAGCTTGGCCATGTGAACACGGTTGCGCTGACCGCCGGATAGCGTGCCGACCTTCTGTTGCTGATCGCCGCCCTTGAAATTAAAGGACGAGCAATAGGCACGGCTGTTCACCTCGTGGGTGCCCAGCTTGATGATGTCGTTGCCGCCGGAGATCTCTTCCCAGACCGTCTTGTTGGGGTCGAGCGCATCGCGGCTCTGGTCGACATAGCCGAGCTTGACGGTGTCACCAATGCGGATCTCGCCGGCATCCGGCTTTTCCTGGCCGGTGATCATCCGGAAGAGCGTCGTCTTACCGGCGCCGTTGGCACCGATGACGCCGACAATGCCGCCGGGCGGCAGCTTGAACTCGAGATTGTCGATCAGAAGGCGGTCGCCATAGCCCTTGGTAAGCCCTTCTGCCTCGATCACCACATTGCCAAGCCGCTCGCCGGCGGGAATGATGATCTGCGCGTCGCCGGGCCGCCGGTCGGCCGCCGACTGGACCAGCTCGTCATAGGCGCGGATACGGGCCTTCGACTTGGCCTGACGGGCCTTGGGGCTGGCCGCCATCCATTCGCGCTCGCGCGCCAGCGCCTTTTCGCGGGCGGCTTCCTCGCGCCCCTCCTGCTGCATGCGCTTGGCTTTGGCTTCCAGATAGGCGGTGTAGTTGCCTTCATAGGGAATGCCGCGACCGCGGTCGAGCTCGAGAATCCAGCCCGTGACATTGTCGAGGAAGTAGCGGTCGTGGGTGATGATGAGCACGGCGCCTGGATATTCGCGCAGGTGCTTTTCAAGCCATGCGGTGGTCTCGGCATCCAGATGGTTGGTCGGTTCGTCGAGGAGAAGCAGGTCGGGCTGGCGCAGCAAGAGCTGACACAGCGCAACGCGGCGCTTTTCACCGCCGGAAAGATGTTCGATGGAAGCATCGCCCGGCGGGCAACGCAGTGCCTCCATGGCCATTTCCACCTGGCTTTCCAGATCCCAGAGGTTCTGGCTGTCGATCTGGTCCTGAAGCTGGGACGCCTCCTCCGCCGTCTCGTCGGAATAGTTCATCATCAGCTCGTTGTAGCGGTCGAGGATCGCCTTCTTGGCGGCGACGCCCTCCATCACATTGCCCATCACGTCGAGGGCCGGGTCAAGCTGGGGCTCCTGGGGAAGATACCCGCAGGTCGCGCCTTCGGCGAGCCACGCCTCGCCGGTGAACTCCTTGTCGAGGCCGGCCATGATCCTCAGAACGGTCGATTTACCCGCGCCGTTGGGGCCAAGAATGCCGATTTTCGCATCCGGGTAGAAGGACAGGTGTACGTTCTCCAGAACCTTCTTGGAGCCATAGGCCTTGCTGAGGCCGGACATGTGGTAGATGAATTGGCGTGCCATGTGGCTCGTCGCGCTCCGTCTCACTCGAATTGGGGGAACCTGTTGCGCAGCGTATGTAGGCCAAACGGAGCGGCGGGGCAATCCGCCGTGAGGAGGGAAGATGGGCTTCGATGCTGAAACCCGCCTGGCATCGCCGACCGGGTCCGATCTGCATGTTTTGACACGCCGGGCGCGCGAAACCGCGCGCGCTGCAGTACAGATCAACCATGGGGTGGCAGAGCATGCGGCCCGCTATGCCCGTTTCGCAGATTTTCTGTCCGAAAGCGGTTTCTATGTGTACGCGCATGACCATCGCGGCCATGGGAAAACCAGGGCTCCCGGCGCGCCACTCGGCCATATCGGGCCGAAGGCGACCGCCGGAACGCTGCTCAAGGATGTGGAGACTGTTCACAGATACATTGCCAAGGAGCATGCCGGACTTCCGATCATCATTTTCGGCCACTCCATGGGGGGTATGATCGCGCTCAACTACGCGCTGCGCAACGGCCACCGCCTTGCGGGTGCGGCGATCTGGAATGCACCGCTCGCCACAAGGGCGGAGGCGCTGGCCGGCAAGGCCGTGCTCGCGTGGGAGCGTTTTCGCCTGGGCTCGGACGTTCCCTCGCGGCTTTTGCCGAAACTCACCTTCGCCAGTTGGGCGCGTGCCTTTCCCGACCGGCGCACCGATGCCGACTGGCTGTCTCGGGATGAGAGCGAAGTGGACAAATATATCGCAGACCCCCTCTCCGGATGGGAAGCATCCATCGGCATCTGGACAGCACTCTTCGATCTCAGTCTGAAGGCAGCCGACAATGCTGCACTGGAGGCCGCCCGCAAGTCATTGCCCTTCATGCTCGTCGGTGGCAGCGAAGACCCCTCCACCAAAGGCGGGAAGATCGTCCGCAAGCTCGAAAGCCGATTGCGAGAAAACGGCTTTTTGAATCTTGAAACAACGATCTACGACGGTTTCCGACACGAATCTCTCAACGAGATCGGCCGCGAGAGGGCGATGGAGGACTTTGGTCGCTGGGCCGGAAAACTCATCAATTAATGCCAAAATAATGCTGTCTGCGCATCTGGAAGCACGCCCTGCGGTTTGCTACCTCAAAACGGCATGAGTTTTGGAGGGCTGCGGGCGATCATGAACAACCCACCCCTGAAGGGCGTTCGCGTCATCGAACTGGCGCGTATTCTGGCCGGGCCATGGGCAGGTCAGGTTCTGGCCGATCTGGGCGCTGACGTCATCAAGGTCGAAAACCCCAATGGCGGAGACGATACCCGCAAATGGGGACCGCCCTTCGTGGAAAGTGCGGATGGCGAGAATCTCTCGGCTGCCTATTACCATTCGTGCAACCGGGGCAAGCGCTCCATCGCGCTCGACTTCTCGCAGCCGGAAGAGGCGGAGAAGCTGAAAAAGCTGATCGCCACCGCCGATGTTCTGATCGAGAACTTCAAGCTGGGTGGTCTCAAAAAATACGGGCTCGACTATGAAAGCCTGAAGGCCATCAACCCGCGCCTCGTCTATTGCTCCATCACCGGCTTTGGCCAGACCGGCCCTTATGCGCCACGTGCGGGCTACGACTTCATCATTCAGGGCATGTCGGGCCTGATGTCCATCACCGGCGCACCGGGCGGCGAGCCGCAGAAGGTGGGCGTAGCGGTGAGCGACATCTTCACCGGGCTCTACTCGGTGATCGCCATTCAGGCCGCCCTGCGGCATGCGGAGGCGACCGGCGAAGGCCAGATGATCGACATGGCGCTGCTCGACAGCCAGGTGGCGGTGCTCGCCAACCAGAACATGAACTATCTCATCTCCGGCAACAGCCCGGTGCAGATGGGCAATGCGCATATGAACATCGCGCCCTATGAGGTGCTGCCGGTGAAGGATGGGCACATCATCCTCGCCGTCGGCAATGACGGCCAGTTCCAGCGCTTCTGCAAGATCGTCGGCCTTGGCGACCTGCCGGAAGACGAACGCTTTGCAACCAACCCGGCGCGCGTGGCCAACCGCGTCGCCTTGCGCGAACGCATCGTGGCCACGCTGGCGGGCTGGGAAAAGGCGGAATTTTTGGGCAAGTGCGACGCCAATGCGGTGCCGGCAAGCCCGATCAACACAATTGAGGAAATGTTCGACGATCCGCAGGTGAAGGCGCGCGGCATGCAGCTTTCGCTCGATGACGGACACGGCACGGCGCTGCCTTCGGTGCGCGCGCCAATCGCCCTTTCACAGACACCACTTTCCTATGAACGGCCAAGCCCAAGGCTTGGCGAACACACGGCAGAAATCCTGCGCGAAATCGGAGACGACAGCGAATGAAGACCGGCGGCCAGCTCATCGTCGACAGCCTTGAAGCCAATGGCGTCGACCGCATTTTCAGCGTGCCGGGCGAAAGCTACCTGGCGGTGCTCGACGCGCTTCACGATTCCAAGATCCGCAACATCGTCTGCCGTCAGGAAGGCGGCGCGGCGATGATGGCGGACTGCCATGGACGGCTGACCGGCCAGCCCGGCATCTGCTTCGTCACGCGCGGTCCCGGCGCAACAAACGCCTCGCCCGGCGTTCACATCGCCATGCAGGATTCCACACCGATGATCCTGTTCATTGGACAGGTGGCAAGCCACGCGCGTGAACGCGAAGCGTTTCAGGAAGTGGATTACCGCGCCTTTTTCGGCCCCGTCGCCAAATGGGCGACCGAAATCGACGATGCGGCGCGGATTCCCGAAATCCTGACCCGCGCCTTTTCGGTCGCGACCTCCGGTCGCCCCGGCCCGGTGGTGATTTCGCTTCCCGAGGACATGCTGACCAGCGTGGTGGATGCGCCGGCGGCCTTGCCCTACACACCAGTGGAGACGCGACCGGGCAACGCCGAGATGGAAGAGCTTGCCGCTCTCCTGAAAGATGCCAAGCGCCCCTTCGTCATTCTCGGCGGTTCGCGCTGGAACGAGAAGGCCGTGGCCGATTTTCAGAAGGCGGCGGAAGCGTGGTCCCTGCCCGTCGGCTGCTCGTTCCGCCGGCAGATGCTGTTTGATCACCTGCACCCCTCTTACGCAGGCGATGTGGGCATTGGCCCCAATCCAAAGCTCGCAGCCGCGATCAAGGAGGCCGATCTGGTTCTGCTGGTTGGTGGCCGGTTCAGCGAGATGCCCTCCTCCGATTACACGCTCATGAAGAGCCCCTATCCCGACCAGAAGCTGGTGCATGTGCACGCCGACGCCAATGAGCTTGGCCGTGTCTACCGCCCAACGCTTGCCATCAATGCATCGTCGGCAGCCTTCGCCGAGGCGTTTGCCGGGCTCGCGCCCGGTGACGCGCCGTGGGCGGCGGAGACCGAGCGCCTGCATCAAGCCTATCTCGACTGGTCGACCCCGCCAAAGACCGGCCCCGGCACGGTGCAGATGGGTCCGATCATGGAGTATCTGGAAAGCGTTCTGCCGGAGGATGCGATCTTCACAAATGGCGCCGGCAATTACGCCACCTGGGTGCATCGCTTTCACCGCTTCCGCCGTTTCGCCACGCAAGGCGCGCCGACCTCCGGTTCCATGGGCTACGGCACACCGGCGGCGGTGGCCGCCAAGGCGCTCTTTCCGGAACGCCCGGTGCTGGCCTTTGCCGGTGACGGCTGCTTCATGATGAACGGCCAGGAATTCGCCACCGCCGTGCAGGAGAACCTGCCGATCATCGTGGTGGTGGTGAACAACGGCATTTTCGGCACGATCCGCATGCATCAGGAGCGCGAATATCCCGGCCGTGTTTCTGGCACCTCGATCAACAACCCCGATTTCGCAGCGCTTGCCCGCGCCTATGGCGGGCATGGCGAGACAGTGGAGAAGACGGAAGAATTTGCGGGAGCCTTCGAGCGCGCGCAGGCGAGCGGGAAGCCGGCGCTGATCGAGATCAAGCTCGACCCGGAAGCCATCACGCCGGCAAAGACGCTGACGGATATCCGCGAGAAGCGCTGAGGTTGATTGAATGCCGGGCCGTTCAGGCCCGGATGACGCTGCCTAGTTGAACCAGCGGCCATGGCAGCGTGTGCCTTCTCCCCCGCCCTTCGACACGCTCAGGATGAGGGAGAAGGCAGATCAGCCGTTGTGGCTTCGAATGGGCGAGGCTGTCAGCAGGTTTCTGCATAGAGCGCGAAACGGGCTGGAAGATTGCTCAGCCCGTTTGAAGCCATTCGTATCTTAGAGCTGCTCGCAACAAAGCTCATCCACCAACACAGCCCTCATCCTGAGCCTGTCGAAGGGCGGGGCCACATGGAGAGCAAGACGGCAAAAGAGAAAAGCAGGCGCTCGCCCCTCATCCCCCTGCCGGGACCTTCTCCCCGCCAGCGGGGAGAAGGAGCGCGTCATTGAAGGTAGTGTGAAAACGATACCCGCCGATCAGGCGGCGTCGAAATCGAGAACCAGTTTTTTCGCCGTGGGGCGGGTCTGGCAGGCGAGCGTGAAGCCGGCTTCCACTTCCCAGGGTTCCAGCGAAAAGTTCACGGCCATTTCCGACTGTCCCTCCACAACGCGGCAGCGGCAGGTGCAGCACATGCCGCCGGCGCAGGAATAAGGCAGCTCGATGCCGGCCTTGTGGGCGGCGTCGAGCACGGTGCCATCGGTATCCTGCATGGAAAAGCTGCGGCGCACGCCGTCAACCACGACCTCAATGGCAACGCCATCCTGAACAGCCTCACGCGCGGCCTTCGACGCCTTGCGCGGGGCCGGCGCCTCCCCGGAGGGCGTGAAGCGCTCGAAGCGGATGCGGTCGCGCTCGACACCCATGCTCTGAAGCGCACCGGAAACCGCATCGATCATCTCGCCGGGGCCGCAAAGGAACACCCCATCCATGGCGGCGGGCTCGATGAGACCACCAGCGGCCAGCTCGCCAACACGCTCTGCATCGATACGACCGTTCAGAAGCTCCACATCCTGCGTTTCGCGCGACAGAAGGTGGATCAACGTGAAGCGGTTCATATAGCGGTCTTTGAGATCGTTCAGTTCCTCAAGGAACATGATCGTCTCGGTGGAGCGATTGCCATAGACCAGCGTGATCGTGCTGTCGGGCTCATGTGCCAGAACCGTGCGGGCGATGGAAAGCATCGGCGTGATGCCGGAGCCTGCGGCAAACAGAAGGTAATCGTGGCGCTCGCCCTTGAGCGCGGTAAAACGCCCCTGCGGCGGCATCACGCGGATCGTGTCGCCGACCGAAAGCACATCGTTGACGAAGGTGGAGAATCGGCCATCGGCCACCTTCTTCACGCCGACGCGCAGATATGGATCGCCCGGAGCCGAACAGATGGAATAGGAGCGGCGGGCTTCCTTGCCGTCAATGTCGGTGGCAAGCGTCAGATACTGGCCGGGCGTGAAGGCAAAGGCCTCGGCCTGATCAGCCGGGATTTCGAAGGCGATCGCCACGGCATCGGGGGTCTGGCGCTCGATGGAGGCCACTTTCAGATCGTGAAAACGCGGGGCCATGGTCACCTCGGTCTGGGGTCTGTCAGATACATTTGAAATAGTCGAAAGGCTCGTGGCAGCTCTGGCAGCGGTAAAGCGCCTTGCAGGCCGTGGAGCCGAACTCGGAAATGCGCGCGGTCTCGAGCGAGCCGCAGCGCGGGCATGCCACCTCCGTCTCCCCGAACAGGGCGCGAATGGAATTGGAGGCTTTTGCCGGAGGTGCGATGCCGTAAGCGCGCAGCTTTTCCCGCCCCTCCGCCGTGATCCAGTCCGTGGTCCAGGCAGGAGAGATGACGCGCTCCACCCGCGGCTCGAAACCCGCCTCACGCAGCGCCGTTTCCACCGCCAGCTCGATGGCAAGCACCGCCGGGCAACCCGTATAGGTGGGCGTGACGCGGGCGACGGCGACATCCCCATCCATCTCGACGCCGCGCAGGATGCCAAGATCGGCAATGGTGACGGCGGGGATTTCCGGATCGACCACGGCGGCGGCGGCGCGATAGGCGCTCTCTTCCTTCTCCCCGCGCGCGGGGAGAAGGTGGCCCGAAGGGTCGGATGAGGGGCTTTGCACAGCATCCGAGAGGCAGGCTCGCCCCTCATCCCCCTGCCGGGACCCGCCGGGGCCGAGCCGCTGGTCTCGGCCCGTCCTTTGGACCCCCGCAGGCGGGGAGAAGGAGGCTGTCACGACCTTATCCGACCTCGCGCTCACCAGGTCATCCCCGGATAGGTGCGCTGCATGTATTGCAGCTCGGCGAGCAGGAAGCCCAATGCCTCGCCGTGACGACCCTGGCGGCCGCCCGTCTGGCCATAGGGCGTTTCCACCCATTCAAGGCCTGCCTCGGCAAAGACCGGGCCGACAATGGCGTCGAAGGCAGGCCGTAAAGTGGTCGGATCAGGCGCAATGCCGGCCTCGGCCACAGCCCGCGAAACCTCGTCGCTTTCGAACAGCTCGTTCACATAGGGCGCGAGCGCCTCGACAGCGGCCTTCATGCGGCGCGTGCTTTCCTCGGTGCCGTCGCCAAGGCGCACCACCCATTCGCCGGCATGGCGGATGTGATAGGCGACTTCTTTCTCGGCCTTGGCGGCGATGCCGGCGAGACGCTCGTCGGTCGACGTCATCATGGCCTGCCAGAGCGGCTGCATGAAGGCTGCGAAATAGAACTGGCGCAGCATGGTGTGTGCGAAATCACCGTTCTGGCGCTCGGCCATCAGGCAGTTCACATATTCACGTTCACGGCGCATATAGGCCAGCTGGTCCTCGTCGCGGCCCTTGCCCTCGACCTCGCCGGCATATTGGTAGAGCGACCGCGCCTGACCAATGAGATCGAGCGCCATGTTTGGCATGGCGAGATCTTCTTCCAGCATGGGCGCGTGACCGCACCACTCCGAAAGCCGGTGGCCGAGAACCAGATGGTCGTCGGCAAGGCGCAGCAGGAACGCCGTCAGCGTTTCACGAGAGATGGAAGACGCGGCAGCCATTACATATGCCCCACATCTTCGGGAATGTCATAGAAGGTCGGGTGACGGTAGACCTTCGACATTGCCGGCTCGAAATTCTCGTCCTTGTTTTCCGGGTCCGACGCGGTGATCGCAGAAGACGGCACCACCCAGATGGATGTGCCCTCGCCCCGGCGCGTATAGACATCGCGCGCGGCCTGCAGCGCCATCACCTCGTCGGCGGCGTGAACCGAACCGCAATGCTTGTGCGCCAGCCCGTTGCGCGGGCGGATGAAAACTTCCCAAAGGGGGATCAGGTTCTTCGTCATGTCACTCACTCCGCCGCCATTTTCGCCGCCTCGCGGCGGGCTTTGCGTTTTTCCGCATGGGCAAGGGCCGCCTCGCGCACCCATGCGCCATCCTCCCAGGCTTTCCGCCGCGCCGCGATGCGCTCGCGGTTCATGGGGCCATGCCCCTTCACCACGCGCCAGAACTCGTCCCAGTCGATGGCACCGAAATCGTACCCGCCCTTCTCCTCGTTCCATTTCAGATCGGGATCGGGGAAGGTCAGGCCGATGAACTCGCCCTGCGGCACCGTCGCATCGACGAATTTCTGGCGCAGTTCGTCATTGGTGAAACGCTTGATCTTCCACTTCATGGACTGGTCACTGTGCTGGCTGTCGCCGTCCGAAGGACCGAACATCATGAGCGAGGGCCACCACCAGCGGTTCAGCGCATCCTGCGCCATTTCCTTCTGCTCGGGCGTGCCGCGCGCCAGCGTCATCATGATCTCGTAGCCCTGACGCTGATGGAAGCTTTCTTCCTTGCACACCCGGATCATGGCGCGCGCATAGGGACCATAGGAACAGCGGCAGAGCGGAATCTGGTTCATGATGGCCGCACCATCCACCAGCCAGCCGATCGCGCCGATGTCGGCCCAGGTCTGCGTCGGGTAGTTGAAGATGGAGGAATACTTCGCTTTGCCACTGAGAAGCTCTTCGGTCATCTCCTCGCGCGAAACGCCCAGCGTCTCGGCGGCGGAATAAAGATAAAGCCCGTGGCCGCCCTCATCCTGCACCTTGGCGAGGAGTGCCGCCTTGCGGCGCAGCGACGGCGCGCGCGTGATCCAGTTGCCTTCCGGCAACATGCCGACAATCTCGGAATGCGCATGCTGGCCGATCTGACGGACCAGCGTCTTGCGATAGCCTTCCGGCATCGGATCGTTCGGCTCGATCTTTTCCTCGGCGTCGATCCGCGCCTGAAAGGCGGCGAGAAAGGCCTCGTCTTCCGTGGTATCGGTCTTCGCGCCGATAAGCCCTTGGCTATACATCGCTTGTCCTCCATGCTCGCGCGCGGCTCAGGGCGGAGCGTCAATCCGCCTTTAATATGTAACAAAAAACACATATCATGGCAATATTTCGTAACATGTTTTTGGGGATCGAAGTGACATGAACACGCAATATGACGCCGAACAGGCACTCGGCGCAGCAAGGGAAACGCTACAATCGGTCTTCGCGCCGTGGATCAAAGCACTGGCGATCGAAGCGCTATCGGCAGACGAGACGGGGGTCGATTTCCGCCTTCCGGAAAATGCCGATCTGGTGCATGTGGGCGGGGTGATCTGCGGGCAGGCAACGGCTTCCGCCGCCGACACCTGCGCCGTGGCAGCGCTTTCCGCCGCCAATGGCCGCTTTCGAACCTGCACCACGGTGGACATGACCACGCATTTCATCCGGCCTTTGAAGCCGGGTCCGCTCGCAATCCGCGTCGAGATCCTGTCGAATGGTCGGCGCATGGCCTATGTGCGGGTGGAGATGCGGGGCGAAAGCGACCCTCGCCTGGCCTTCACCGCGACCGGAGCCTATGCCTATCTCGAATAAAATGAAGCCCTTCATTTGGCCGGAAGCGCACGTGAACCGATGGGTCATTCAGCCTTCCGCAACGGAAACACAAAAAACCACAACCGGCTTCCGCGCATGATAAATATGGCTTAGCATGCATAGAGGGAGGCACCCCACCACCGACAGCAGACAATTTCTCCTGTGGCTGGCCAGCGGCGGCAGGTCCACCCTGATAACAATGGGTCAGTTCTGAATGTCGATCATCAAACGCAACAACATCAATGTCAGCGGCGAAGGCCAGAAGCCGATGATCTTCGCTCATGGTTTTGGGTGCGATCAGAACATGTGGCGTTTCGTTGCACCGGAATTCGAGCGCGACCACAAGGTTATCCTGTTCGACCATGTCGGTGCGGGCCGCTCTGATCTTGGTGCCTATGATCAGAAGAAATACGCCACGCTGGAAGGTTACGCGGATGACGTGGTGGAGATCTGCGAAGCGTTAAATGTCGAGAACGGTATTTTTGTCGGACACTCGGTGAGCGCCATGATCGGCGCACTGGCATCGATCAAGTCGCCCAAGCATTTCGAGAAGCTGGTGCTGGTCTGCCCCTCCCCCTGCTATCTCAATGACGGAGACTATCAGGGCGGGTTTTCGCGCCAGCAACTGGAAGAACTCCTGGAGTTTCTCGACGAAAATCACATGGGCTGGTCGGCGCAGATGGCGCCCTTGATCATGGGCAACGCGGATCGCCCCGAGCTTTCAGAAGAGCTTGAGAACAGCTTCTGCCGGACTGATCCGGATATTGCCCGCGCATTCGCACGTGCAACCTTCCTGTCCGATAACCGGGCCGATCTGGCCTCGGTTCGCCCCGCGTGTCTCGTGCTGCAATGCAAGGAAGATGTCATCGCGGGTCAACAGGTCGGAAAATACGTGAAAGAGCACATACCCGATGCGCATCTGGCCCTTATTGATGCCTACGGACACTGCCCCAATCTGAGCGCACCCGATGAGGTGATCAAGGCCATGAGGGATTTCGTGTGAACGTGGTCTACAAGAACGCGGTGGATGATGCGGAGGAGCTTTATGAAAACGCTCCCTGCGCCTATGTCTCGTTGCACCCCAGCGGTTATATCCTGCGCGCCAATCAAACGCTCGTGGACTGGCTCGGCTATTCGAAAGAGGAACTGGCAGGCAAGGCGTTTCATGACATTCTGAGCGCCCCGGGTCGCATCTTCTATGAAACCCACTTTGCCCCCCTGCTGCGCATGCAGGGTTTTTTCGACGAGGTGGCGCTCGATCTCTCCGACGCTTCGGGCACCACAATGCCAGTGCTTGCAAACGCCCGCGAAGTGCGCGACGCCGATGGCGCGCCCCTCTCCGTGCGCATCGCGCTGTTTCGGGCGCGTCAACGCCGGCAATATGAGCGGGAACTTCTGGAAGCGCGCCGCGCAGCCGAAAAGGCCCGTGAAGAACTCGCCACACTCAACGCATCGCTGGAGGAACGCGTCGAGAATGCGGTTCAAAAGCGGATCAAGCTGGAACAGGGACTCTGGTACGAAAAGCAGACGGCGAAACTGCGCGAGCAGTTTGTCGCCGTGCTCGGCCACGATCTGCGCAACCCTTTGGCCTCCATCCGCAGCGGCGCGGAGATTCTGGCGCGAGACCCCGATCCGGAGAAACGCGAGAAAGTCGTCACCCTCATGCGCTCCAGCATTGCGCGGATGAGCAGTCTCATCGACGACATGCTTGACTTGGCGGCGAGCCGCCTCGGCAAAGGCATGGCGGTGGAGATGAAGAGGGTCGAACTCGGGCCCGTCATCCAGCAGGTGGTGGACGAGGTCGTTGCCGGTCGCGATGAGGCGAGGGTTGAAACACAGATCGATCTTCCGGATCCGATCGAGTGTGACGAGGGGCGCATCGGCCAGCTCGTTTCCAATCTCGTGGGCAATGCCATCGATCACGGCTCCGAGGGTGAAGCCGTGCGCGTTGTCTCCGCGTGCCGCAACGGCGTTCTCACGATCCGCGTCACCAATGCCGGCGGGCCGATTCCTCCGGACGTGCGCGTCAGGCTCTTCCAGCCCTTTTCCCGCGCCGAAGTGCGCGCGCATCAGAAAGGGCTGGGCCTTGGGCTGTTCATCGCTTCCGAAATCGCCCGCGCCCACAAGGGCAAGCTGGAGGTTGAAAGCGACGAGAAGGAAACGACGTTTCTGTTTTCAATGCCTCAAGCGGTGCCGCAAACAGTCCCTTGAATAGCCCCTCAGGCGACCAAACCGAGCTGACAGGAGAACGCGCGCCTGCGCCTTACTCTTCCTTCACCCATCGCGCCTTGGTGCCGTAAAGCGGCACGGTGGAGATCGCCATCTTGGCCGAACCATCCTGCACCTGACGGGCGTGGGAGAGATAAATCAGCGTGTCGTTCTTCTCGTCGTAAATGCGCTTGACGACGACCGACTTCCAGATCAGCGACTGGCGCTGTTTGAACACCTCCTCGCCATCCTCGCCAAGATCGATGTCACCAATGACAATGGGCCCCGTCTGACGGCAGGAAATGGAGGAGTTGGAGGGGTCTTCGAACCAGTTCCCCTTCTGCAACCGATCGATCATACCGCGATCGAAATAGGTGACGTGGCAAGTGACACCCTCCACTTCGGGATCGCTCACGGCCTCTATAACGATGTCGTTTCCGAGCCAGTCCACGCCCACCTCACCCACCTGCTCGCCAGAGGCCGGGCTCGCGGCAAGGGCGGTCATCAGAAACGAAGCGGCAATGAAGGAAGGGCGCATGGAGTGATCCTTTCGTTACGACGATGCGTTCTGCGCATATGGGGCAATTTGCGCGATATTGAAGTCCTGTCGCTGAAAACCGGGTCTGAAGAGCAAGGAACATGTCGGATCACGGCATTGCTTCTCGTCCTTCGAACTTGAGGGCAGTGACAAGGGAGAAACAGGATGCGTCCGATTCTGACTGTTTTTGAGAAATCACCCGACCGTGGGCAGGGTCATGCCCGCGACATGCGTGTGCGCTGGGCGCTTGAGGAGGTCGGGCAGGATTATGATATCCGCACCGTTTCATTCCAGCAAATGAAGGAGCCCCGTCATCGCAGGCTCCAGCCGTTCGGCCAGATCCCGACCCTTGAAACGGGCACGGTGAGCCTGTTTGAAACGGGCGCCATCCTTCTTCACATTGCCAGCGAACATACCGGTCTTCTGCCGGAAGATGATCAGGGGCGCGCGATGGCACTCTCCTGGTTCTTTGCCGCCCTGAACACCATAGAGCCACCCATCGTCGAGCGGGAGGCTGCAGGCTATACAGTACGGGACCGCCCCTGGTTCGGTGAACTCCTTGCCCTCCTCGACGAAAAGGTCGATCTCCGGCTCAGGGATCTTTCGGATGCGCTTGCAGAACGGGACTGGCTTTGCGGCCATTTCAGCCTCGCCGACATCATGATGGTGACCGTGCTGCGCCGGCTGGAGGGCAGTTCACTCATTGAGAAACACGCCAGCCTCTGCGCCTATATGGAGCGCGGCACAAGCCGTCCCGCCTATCAGCGCGCATTCGACGCACAGCATGCGCTCTATCGCGCGCGATGAGTTTGCGGGTTCTGCCGGCTGATGACATGACACTGCATCACTGCCCGCGCTGGTTGCTGAAACTCATTCCGGAACGAAGATCCCTTCATCCAGCGCCCAGAGACACATCCCGGCATCGCCAGCTTGTGGATTATGCTTCGATTCCGCGATCCACTCCAGCAGCGCCCGCGCCTCCTGCGGCGCAACGGCGAGGGTCGCCTTGGCGGAATTCAGACGCACCTGCATGTTTCGATGTTCATAGAGTTTGATGAACAGCCGCCGCCGATCTCCTGGCCGCGTACGCAGTTCATTCTTAATCAACATCAGTTCGTCGAAGAGCTTGTTAAAACGGGAAATTTCATTTCCCAGCAGCGCATGATCCTGTTCCATGCCAATTTCAGCGGCACGCGCGATGAGACTGTCGTCCGACTGGTTTGCAAAACGAGCGGCTTTGGACTTCATTTCAGCACTCCAGACTTTCTCAGTGCATATCGCTCCATCAATTCGCGTTCCTCCCGGCGGCTTTCTACCTTCGCCCAAACCGTGGTCCATGCATCAGAAATGAAAGTACATCCTTGGCATAGACGTCCTGCGGAAGCGCCTTGGCATCAATGATGGATTGAAAAATCTGAATGGCCTTATCCGGAGAAAGAGGGTGGGCATGTTTGGCGGCGTTCAGCCGCACTTGAGGATTGTCGTGATCAAACAGTTCGATCAGCGCATGACGCTGATCACCGGGGCGCGCTTCCAGTTCTTCAACCAGCTTTTTGATTTTCATATAAGCGCGATTGTAAGGCCCGGTCTCAAGATATAGCAGCGCCTCATGCTGCGTCAGGCTCAGTTCTATGAAGCGTTGCAGCATCTCATCGACGGGAGCGTTATTCTTGCGTCTCGTCATCATTTGAAAGTGCCGAGCCGCTGCAACGCAAAAGACCGGCCTCTACCCGCCCGCGCCCTGAAGCCCTCGAAGAAGTTGCTGAAACAAGAATCCTCCCAAATCATTGGATTTGGCAGCAGACCTATCCAAGCGTCCAACCCATCCGGCATGTTCAATGAACGGGCCTGGGTTTCGGTATGATGTCGAGATGTCATCTTCGCAACAACTCCATCATTCCGGTTCAAGAGGTCCATTGATCAAGTAGTCAAGCACGGTCCTGGCATCCGCTTCCTGTGGATGTCTTTTGGCATCGATGATGGATTGAACGACCTTAATGGCCGGACCTGGGAAAAGGGGATGGGCATATGTGGCTGCGTTCAAACGCACTTGCGGGTTTGGATGGTCGAAAAGATCGACCAGAACATGCCGCTGATCACCGGGGCGTGCTTCCAGTTCTTCCGCCAAACCTTTAATCTTAAGATAAGCGCGATTGTAGGGCCGTGTTTCGAGATATAGCACAGCCTCATGCTGCGTCAGGCTGAGGTCGATGAACCGCCGGATAATCTGATCGACGGAGAGCTCACTTCTCTTCTTCACCGTCATCTCAAAACTCCATGTTCCCTTAATGCCGACAGTCCTATCTCTACCCGCTTGCGCCAAGTGGCATTATGGAGAGCCTCTCGAGGAGAGAGGCCACCGAACTTGCCATTTCTTTGGGCCTACCAGGCCGTGATCTCCCAATGCTTGTACCGTGGAACCAGCACCTTGTTGTCGGGGCTCTCGATCATCTCCTGCGAAAATCCGTCACGATATGCCGGCGTTTTCTCAACTATATGGTGTATATCATAGCCCGATCTCGGAAAAGTCGCACGTTCCTTAAGTTCCTCCAATGAGCGCGGCTTGTCCGAGTAGAAACGGATCGTGTGCCCGGCTTCGTTCGCCAGCCAGCCGACCCGCGTGAGAAAGCGAACCTGCTGCCAAAGCGGAAGCGTCCGCAGATACCGGGCCGCAGCACGGCCGATCCGATTGCGCTCACGCGCCCGCGCAGGTCTTCTGTGGGGGATCTTCGGCTCTTCCGGGTCGCCGCTGACGGCCAGAATTTTTGTACGGCCATCGTCCCGTGCAGGTCCGCCCCAGTCGCCCCCCGGCCCAGTCCACCGCCCACCGTAGCGGTAACCACGCGGAACACGGGGTTGGTGCGGGTTGAAACTTGCTTATGCAATCTCAATATCCACCGCGCTCTCGCGGATGGATTGCCGTGGGTTCAGGGGCGACGTCCTACGTCAACAACGCTGGACAACCATCATTCTCGGGGCAATGGTCCGAACATCAGATAATCAAGCGCGCTCCTGGCATGCGCTTCCTGCGGGTATTTTTTGGCATCAATGATGGATTGAACGACTTGAATGGACTCCTCGGGGAAAAGAGGATGAGCATATTTGGCTGCGTTCAATCGCACTTGAGGGTTTGGATGGTCGAACAGATCGGTCAAAATACGGCGCTGATCACCGGGGCGCGCTTCCATTTCTTCAACCAGCTTTTTGATTTTCATATAAGCGCGATTGTAAGGCCCGGTCTCAAGATATAGCAGCGCTCCATGCTGCGTCAGGCTCAGTTCGATGAAGCGTTGCAGCATCTTGTCGACGGAAACATTTTCTCCCTTCTTCGCCACGCTACTCCCTTCTGCCAAGGCTGCCAATCCGGGATGCCTTATTCTGGAACGAAGATCCCTTCATCCAGCGCCCAGAGGCACATCCCGGCATCGCCAGCTTGTGGATTATGCTTCGATTCCGCGATCCACTCCAGCAGCGCCCGCGCCTCCTGCGGCGCAACGGCAAGGGTCGCCTTGGCGGAATTCAGACGCACCTGCATGTTTCGATGTTCATAGAGTTTGATGAACAGCCGCCGCCGATCTCCTGGCCGCGTGCGCAGTTCTTCTTCGATTGCCGTCAACTCATCGAAAAGTCTGTTGCAGCGGGAAATTTCATTTCCCAGCAGCGCATGGTCCTGTGCCACACCAATTTCCGCAGCACGCGCGATGAGGCTATCGTCCGACTGGTTTGCAAGACGAGCGGCTTTGGACTTCATTTCAGCACTCCAAACTTTCTCAGCGCATATCGCCCCATCAATTCGCGTTCCTCCCAGTTTCTTCCCCTGAGATACGCGCGAGGACTAACTCCACCCCACTCCTTGTTGTTCCTAGCGTACCATGCCGTGATCTCCCAATGCTTGTACCGTGGAACCAGCACCTTGTTGTCGGGGCTCTCGATCATCTCCCGCGAAAATCCGTCACGATATGCCGGCGTTCTCTCAACTATATGGTGTATATCATAGCCCGGACTCGGTACAGTCGCACGTTCCTTAAGTTCCTCCAGCGCGCGCGGCTCGTCAGAGTAGGATCGGATCGTGTGCCCGGCTTCGTTCGCCAGCCAGCCGACCCGCGCGAGAAAGCGAACCTGCTGCCAAAGCGGAAGCGTCCGCAGATACCGGGCCGCAGCGCGGCCGATCCGATTGCGCTCACGCGCCCGCGCTGGCCTTCTGTGGGGGATCTTCGGCTCGTCCGGATCGCCGCTGACGGCCACAATTTTCGCACGGCCATCGTCCCGTGCAGGTCCGCCCCAGTCGCCGCCCGGCCCAGTCCACCGCCCACCGTAGCGGTAACCACGCGGAACACGCGGCTGAGCGGGATTGAAGTTCGCCCGCGCCTCCAGCAAGACCTGCAAATGCCAAGCCCGTATCAGAAACGCGCCTTCGGCATAGGCCGCGCGCAGTGCCGCATAATCCCTGGCAAGTTCTCGCTCGTCGCCTTCGCTGACCATCTGCCCCCGCCTCGTTCAACGGGGCTATGATCAGGCCACTGCGGGTGGAGAGGATAAAATTCCTACATATTTCTTGATGTGATGCGAGGAACGATGCACGTTCCGAAGACAATTCAGATGCTTGGTCGGATGCTTGGGAAAAGAAAAAAGATCAGGATTGCAGGTATGAGCGCGTGTTTATCCCCGGACGGGGCCAGCCCCAACGCATCCTCATGACGAACCGTCTCGATAAGCGCCGTTTCTCAGGCCAGAAACAGCCCCTCCAAAAACCGCGCGGCATCCTCGAAACGGCCCTCGCCACCGCGGTTTTCGCCCAGCACCGCACGCACCTGCACGTCGAAATCGGCATAGTGCTGGGTGGTCGCCCAGATGGCGAAGATGAAGTGGTAGGGATCGCTCTTTTTCAGGCGTCCCGCGCGCATCCAGGTGGCGATAATCGCGGCTTTCTCGTCCACCAGTTCCTTCAACTCGCCTTCCAACAGCGGCAGGATACGCGGTGCGCCCTGCAGAATCTCATTGGCAAACAGCCGGCTCTCGCGCGGGAAATCACGCGCCATCTCGATCTTGCGGCGAATATAGGAGCGGATTTCGGTGTGCGGATCGCCTGTCGCATCCATCTCCCGCAGGGGGGCGAGCCAGGTCTCCATGAGACGGTGAATCAAAGTCGCAAAAATCTCCTCCTTGTTCTTGAAATAATAGAGGAGATTGGGCTTCGACATGCCGGCCGCATCGGCAATCTGGTCAATGGTCGAGCCCCGAAACCCGTGCTGGGAAAAAACCTCCAGCGCGGCTTCACCGATCAGTTCGCGCTTTTCGCGCTGGATGCGGGTGCGCTTTGGACGGGCGGCGGGCTTGTCCATCAGGTGGCCTCGCCCGCATGGCGGACATCACCAGCCCACGGCGAAAGGCCAAGCTGGTCCAGCCGATTAGTCCACTGTGGAATGCGCCAGCGCAAGGACATTTCCCCTACTATCCCCTTGACCGCCAACATGGCGGTGTTAACGTTTGTCCAAACGGTCAAAAATTGCGTAGCATATCTTCGCGCAAAGCACCAAGCATTGACCGGGACAAGCCGAGCGAAACAACAATCAGGGGAAGCTTGGTCATGCTCGACAGGCTCAACAAGAGGCCGAACGATCTGTCTGCGTTCTGGATGCCGTTCACCGCGAACCGGCAGTTCAAGAAAACGCCGCGCATGCTGGTCGCCGCCAAGGACATGCACTTCACCGCAGAGGACGGCCGCAAGATCATGGACGGCACGGCGGGCTTATGGTGCGTGAATGCCGGCCACTGCCGGCCGAAGATCACCGAGGCCATTCAGCAGCAGGCGGCACAGCTCGACTATGCGCCCGCATTTCAGATGGGCCATCCCATCGCGTTCGAATTCGCCAACCGACTGGCGGCGATCGCGCCGGAGGGGATGGACCACGTCTTCTTCACCAATTCCGGCTCCGAGAGCGTCGACACGGCGCTCAAGATCGCGCTTGCCTATCACCGCGCCAAGGGCGACGGCTCCCGCTTCCGCCTGATCGGCCGCGAACGCGGCTATCATGGCGTCAATTTCGGCGGCATCTCGGTGGGCGGCATCGTTGCCAACCGCAAGATGTTCGGCACGCTTCTGACGGGCGTCGACCACATGCCGCACACGCATCTGCCCGGCCAGAACGCGTTCACGCGCGGCGAGCCGGAGCATGGCGGCGACCTGGCCGACGAGCTGGAGCGTATCGTCACGCTGCACGACGCCTCGACGGTGGCGGCGGTGATCGTCGAGCCGGTGGCCGGTTCCACGGGCGTGCTGATCCCGCCGAAGGGCTATCTGAAGCGCCTGCGCGAGATCTGCGACAAGCACGGCATTCTCTTGATCTTCGATGAGGTCATCACCGGTTTCGGCCGCCTTGGCACGCCGTTTGCGGCGGATTATTTCGGCGTGGTGCCGGACATCATGACCACCGCCAAGGGCGTGACCAACGGCGTCATCCCCATGGGTGCGGTTTTCGTGAAGAAGGAAATCCACGACGCTTTCATGAACGGGCCCGAACACCTGATCGAGTTCTTCCACGGCTACACCTATTCGGGCAATCCTATTGCGTGTGCGGCGGGTCTGGCCACGCTCGACACCTACCAGGAAGAAGGGCTGCTCACGCGCGCCTCGGAGCTTGCCGACCACTGGGCCGATGCGCTGCACTCGCTCAAGGGGGAGCCGCATGTGATCGACATCCGCAACATCGGCCTTGTCGGCGCGGTGGAGCTTGAAGGCATTCCCGGCGAACCGACGAAGCGCGCCTTCTCCGCCTTCCTGAAAGCCTATGAGCGCGGTTTCCTGATCCGCACCACCGGCGACATCATCGCCCTTTCGCCGCCGCTGATCATCTCGAAAGGCCAGATCGACGAGTTGATCGACAATCTGCGCGACGTTTTGAGGATGATCGACTGACATGGCAACGGAACGCGAAAAGGCCACCCATGAGGTGCTGATCGACGATGAGCGCGTGCGCGTGACCCGCTGGGATTTTGCGCCGGGCGCGGAAACCGGCTGGCACCGCCATGGCATGGACTATGTGATCACCACGCTCACGCCCTGCGCCTTCCATCTGGAAATGCCGGGTGGCGAGACCGTGCACAACAACCTTGAAGCAGGCGTTTCCTACCGCCGCGACGAGGGTGTGGAGCACAATGTCATCAATGGCGGCGACAAACCGATGTCGTTCGTCGAAGTGGAATTAAAGTAAGGGACAACACAACATGGCCGCACCGGGCGAGAACATGAAGATCAACGCCGACCGCCTCTGGGATTCACTCATGGAGATGGCGAAGATCGGGCCCGGTGTGGCCGGCGGCAACAACCGCCAGACACTGACCGACGAAGACAGCGAAGGCCGAAAACTCTTTCAGAAATGGTGCGAGGAAGCCGGGCTCGAAATGGGCGTGGACGAAATGGGCACCATGTTCGCAACGCGCGCAGGCACCGACCCAGACGCCCTGCCCGTCTATGTGGGCTCCCACCTCGACACCCAGCCGACAGGCGGCAAATATGACGGCGTGCTCGGCGTTCTGGGCGGGCTCGAAATCATCCGCTCGATGAACGATCTGGGCATCAAGACCAAGCACCCCATCGTGGTGACCAACTGGACCAATGAGGAAGGCACGCGCTTTGCGCCTGCCATGCTGGCGTCGGGCGTGTTTGCGGGCGTCCATGAGCGCGACTGGGCCTATGACCGCACGGACGCGGAAGGCAAGCGCTTCGGCGACGAGCTGGAGCGCATCGGCTGGAAGGGCGACGAGCCCGTCGGCCAGCGCAAGATGAAGGCCTTCTTCGAATTGCACATCGAGCAGGGACCGATCCTTGAGGACGAGCTCGTCGACATCGGCGTCGTCACCCATGGGCAGGGCCTGTGGTGGCTGCAGGTAACGCTGACCGGCAAGGAGAGCCACACCGGCTCGACACCGATGCCCAAGCGCCGCAATGCCGGGCTCGGCATGGCGCGGGTGACGGAGCTGGTGCATGAAGTGGCGATGGACCACCAGCCAAACGCCGTGGGCGCCATCGGCCATGTGGAGGTCTACCCCAATTCCCGCAACGTCATTCCGGGCAAGACGGTGTTCACCGTCGACATCCGCTCGCCTGACGAGAAGACGCTGAACAAAATGCGCGCGAAGATCGAGGCGGGCATCGAGACGATCTGCGACGCGCTCGACATCAAATTCGAGATCGAGCCGGTCGGCCATTTCGCCCCGGTCACCTTCGACGAAGGCTGCGTGAAGGCGATCCGCGACGCCGCCGAACGGCTTGGCTATTCGCATCGCGACATCGTTTCGGGCGCCGGCCACGACGCCTGCTGGATCAATCAGGTGGCGCCGACCGCCATGGTGATGTGCCCCTGCGTCGACGGGCTTTCGCACAATGAGGCGGAAGAGATCACGAAGGAGTGGGCGCAAGCGGGTGCGGACGTTCTTTTCCATGCCGTGGTGGAAACGGCGGAGATCGTCGAATGATCTGACGATCCCCCAAATCCGCCGAGGACAACACAATAAGAGGGGAAACTCATGTCCAAGGTCATCAGAAACGGAACCATCGTCACGGCCGACCGGACGTGGAAGGCCGACATTCTCGTACAGCACGACAAGATCGTGGCGATCGGCCACGATCTTCATGGCGATCATGAGATCGACGCCACCGGCTGCTATGTGATGCCGGGCGGGATCGACCCGCACACCCATCTGGAAATGCCCTTCATGGGCACCTATTCGAGCGACGATTTCGAAAGCGGCACCCGCGCTGCCGTCTCGGGCGGCACGACGATGGTGGTGGATTTCTGCCTGCCCTCGCCCGGTCAATCCCTGCTGGAGGCCATCCAAATGTGGGACAATAAGTCGACCCGGGCGACCTGCGACTATTCCTTTCACATGGCGATCACCTGGTGGGGCGAGCAGGTCTTCAACGAGATGCCTGAGGTGGTGGAAAAGGGCATCACCTCCTTCAAGCATTTCATGGCCTACAAGGGCGCGCTGATGGTGGACGATGACGAGATGTATTCGTCGTTCCAGCGCTGTGCGGAACTGGGCGCCCTGCCCCTCGTCCATGCCGAAAATGGCGATGTGGTCGCTCAGCTTCAGGCAAAGCTTCTGGAGGAAGGCAACAATGGGCCGGAGGCGCACGCCTATTCGCGCCCGCCCGAGGTGGAGGGCGAGGCCACCAACCGCGCCATCATGATCGCCGACATGGCGGGCACACCGCTTTATGTGGTGCATACATCGTGCGAGCAGAGCCACGAGGCGATCCGCCGCGCGCGGCAGAAGGGCATGCGCGTTTACGGCGAACCGCTGATCCAGCACCTGGTGTTGGATGAAAGCGAATATGCCAATGCCGACTGGGACCATGCCGCACGCCGCGTGATGAGCCCGCCCTTCCGCAACAAGCAGCACCAGGATTCGCTGTGGGCAGGGCTGCAGGCCGGCTCGTTGCAGGTGGTGGCGACAGACCATTGCGCCTTCACGACGGAGCAGAAGCGCTACGGCGTGGGGGACTTCACAAAGATCCCCAATGGAACCGGCGGACTTGAGGACCGCATGCCCGTTCTGTGGACCTATGGGGTCAATACAGGGCGGCTGACCATGAACGAATTCGTCGCCGTCACCTCCACCAATATTGCAAAAATCCTGAACATGTATCCGCAAAAGGGTGCGATCGTTGAGGGCGCCGATGCGGACATCGTGATCTGGGACCCGGAAGCCACGAAGACGATTTCCGCCAAAAGCCAGCAATCGGCCATCGATTACAATGTGTTCGAGGGTATTGAGGTGAAGGGCCTTCCAAAGACCGTTCTGTCCCGCGGCGAGATCGTGGTCGAGGATGGCGCGGTGAAGCCGAAGCCGGGCCACGGAAGATTCGTGGGACGCAAACCGCACATGGCGGTGAACCGGGCGCTTTCGCAATGGAAGCAGGTGACCGCGCCGCGCAAGGTGGAGCGGACGGGCATTCCGGCGAGCGGCGTATAAGGAGGCACATCCATTGAACGCCAACCCAGCAATCCGCCAGGAAGCGTCCTCCCCTCAAACCAGCCAGCCCGTCGTGGAAGCGAAGGGGCTCGGCCTCACCTTCGAAACCAATGACGGGCCGGTGCGTGCGCTCGCCGATGTGGATCTGACCATCAACAAGGGTGAGTTCGTCTCCTTCATCGGCCCATCGGGCTGCGGCAAGACCACGTTTCTGCGTGTGATTGCCGATCTGGAGCAGCCGACCGCCGGCGAAATTCTCGTCAACGGAATGACGCCGGAAGAGGCGCGCCGCAAGCGGGCCTATGGCTATGTGTTTCAGGCGGCGGGGCTCTTTCCCTGGCGCACCATCGAGCAGAATGTCGCCCTGCCGCTGGAGATCATGGGCTATTCGAAGGCAGAGCAGAAAGAGCGCGTGCACCGCACGCTCGATCTGGTGAACCTGGCGGGTTTTGAGAAGAAGTTTCCCTGGCAGCTTTCCGGCGGCATGCAGCAACGCGCATCGATTGCCCGTGCGCTCGCCTTCGACGCCGATCTCCTTCTGATGGACGAGCCGTTCGGCGCGCTCGACGAAATCGTGCGCGACCACCTGAACGAACAGTTGCTAGACCTGTGGGCCCGCACCGGCAAGACAATCGGCTTCGTGACCCACTCGATACCGGAGGCGGTTTATCTTTCGACGCGCATCATCGTCATGTCGCCACGGCCCGGCCGCGTGACGGACGTGATCGATTCCCCGTTGCCAAGGGAACGACCGCTCGACATCCGCGAAACGCCGGAGTTTCTGGAAATCGCACACCGGGTGCGCGAGGGTCTGCGTGCGGGGCATGGCGATGACTGAGCCACTGATTGCCGTTTGCGCCCGCCCCTCATCCTCACCTTCTCCCCGCAGGCGGGGAGAAGGAGGCATAGACGTCGCCGCGTCGTCCTTCTCCCCGCGTGCGGGGAGAAGGTGCCGGCAGGCGGATGAGGGGCAGCACCCCGCCCAGCAGGTGACACCATGACGGCGGCGGCGGACACAGCCCCAACCCGCACCACAACGCCCGTCTTCCGTCGCGCGGTGGAAGGTAAAGCCCTGCCTATCCTCATCGTGCTCGGCGTCATAATCCTCATCTGGTACGCCTTCACCGTCTATCTCAACGCCCCATGGCAGATCGACGCCTATGAGCGGGCGGGGACGGAATGGACAGCCACCGATCTCGTGCGTGATACGATGGCGCAGGAGCGTCCCGTTCTGCCCTCGCCGCATCAGGTGGTGGCGGAAATCTGGAAAACCACGGTCGGAACCCGGCTCACATCCAAGCGAAACCTGTTCTATCACGCCTGGATCACCCTCTCCTCCACCCTGCTAGGTTTCGTGATCGGCACCGCGCTCGGCGTGCTGCTTGCCGTTGGCATCGTGCACAATAGGGCGATGGACAAGTCCGTCATGCCGTGGGTGATCGCCAGTCAGACGATCCCGATCCTGGCGGTCGCACCGATGATCATCGTGGTGCTGAACGCCATCGGCCTCTCGGGCCTTCTGCCCAAGGCGCTGATTTCCACCTATCTCTCCTTCTTTCCCGTTGTCGTGGGCATGGTGAAGGGCTTCCGCAGCCCAGAAGCATTCCAGCTCGACCTGATGCGCACCTACAATGCCAGCGGCACTCAGACCTTCTGGAAACTGCGCTGGCCGGCCGCCCTCCCCTATCTCTTCACCTCCATGAAGGTGGCGGTGGCGATAAGCCTCGTGGGTGCGATTGTCGGCGAACTGCCGACAGGAGCGGTTTCGGGCCTCGGCGCGCGGCTTCTGGCCGGCTCCTATTACGGCCAGACGGTGCAGATATGGTCGGCCCTCTTCATGGCTGCCGCACTCGCGGCCCTTCTGGTGGGGCTTGTAGGCATCGGCCAGCGAGTGGTGATGGCCCGGTTGGGAGCAAAGCCATGAACTGGGCCTTGACCGGAGCGCTTCTTTTCTGGGCCGCCGCATGGGCGCTGAACGAGTGGCTCGCCAGGCTGAACCCGCACTCGGCATCCGCCAGACGTGCGCTTGGCCTGCTCATCCCGGCGATCTTCGGTATCACGCTTCTAGTGGTGTGGGAGGGCGTGGTGCGCGGTTTCGACATTTCGCCCGTGCTCCTCACGCCACCCAGCGCCATCTGGACCCGTATCACATCCTCCCTGCCGACACTCTGGGCCGATTTCCAGCAAACCTTCCTGAAGGCGGTTCTGATCGGCTACGCCATCGGCTGCGGCGCCGGCTTCCTGACCGCCATCGCCATCGACCGCTCGCCCTTCCTGCAGCGCGGCCTGATGCCGCTTGGAAACTTCGTCTCCGCCCTGCCGATCATCGGCGTCGCGCCGATCATGGTCATGTGGTTCGGCTTCGACTGGCCCTCCAAGGCCGCTGTCGTCATCATCATGACCTTCTTTCCCATGCTGGTGAACACGGTCGAGGGGCTTTCAGCCTCCTCCGCCATCGACCGCGATCTGATGCGCACCTATGCCTCGTCCTACTGGCAGACGCTTTTCAAGCTGCGCC
Source organism: Nitratireductor sp. B36 (assembly GCF_020833685.1). GTDB lineage: Bacteria > Pseudomonadota > Alphaproteobacteria > Rhizobiales > Rhizobiaceae > Nitratireductor. The sequence goes on along the minus strand of NZ_JACKZY010000002.1, from coordinate 621,520 downwards.
TGCCGGCGGCAGCCCCCTTCATCTTCAATGCACTGAAAATCAACTCCACGCTGGCGCTGATCGGGGCCATCGTCGCCGAATTTTTCGGCACGCCGATCGTGGGCATGGGGTTCCGCATTTCCACCGAGGTGGGGCGCATGAACATCGATATGGTGTGGGCAGAGATCGCGATGGCGGCTCTGGCAGGCTCACTTTTCTATGGTGCGGTGGCGCTTCTGGAGCGCGCTGTCACCTTCTGGCATCCATCCATGAGGAGTGGATAACCGGCCGCGTGGAGAACGGCGGCCCAATCAAAGAGGGAAGCGAAGATGAAACACGCAGTGAAAGGACTATTGTCCGGCGTACTGATGCTCACCGCCTCACAGGCAATCGCCGCAGACGATGTGACCTTGCAGCTCAAATGGGTGACGCAGGCACAGTTTGCCGGATATTACGTGGCCAAGGACAAGGGCTTCTACGAAGAAGAAGATCTGAACGTTGAGATCAAGCCGGGAGGCCCCGATGCTGCCCCGGTTCAGGTCCTCGTGGGTGGCGGCGCCGATGTTATGGTGGACTGGCTCCCCTCCGCGCTTGCCGCACGGGAAAAGGGCGCCCCGGTGGTCAACATCGCCCAGCCCTTCGCCAGGTCCGGCCTTACCATGGTCTGCCGCAAGGAAACCGGCATCGAGAAACCGGAAGACTTCAAGGGCAAGACGCTGGGCACCTGGTTCTTCGGCAATGAGTATCCGCTATACAACTGGCTGTCGAAACTTGGCCTGCCGCGAGACGGTTCGGAAGACGGAGTGACGATCCAGAAGATCGGATTCAATGTCGACCCGCTTTTGCAGAAACAGGCCGACTGCATCACCGCTATGACCTACAATGAATATTGGCAGGTGATTGATGCCGGTCTGACCGAAGACGATATCGTGGTCTTCAACTACACCGACGAAGGCGTGGCGACGCTGGAAGACGGGCTCTACGTATTGGAGGAAAAGCTTGAGGACCCCGAATTCGTGGACAGGATGGCGCGTTTTGTAAGGGCTTCGATGAAGGGCTGGATGTGGGCAAAGGACAACCCGGAAGAAGCGGCTATGATCGTGCTCGATAATGACGAAACCGGTGCGCAGACCGAAAAGCACCAGACGCGTATGATGGGCGAAATTGCCAAGCTTTTGGGTGAAGATGCCACACTGGATGAGGCCGCCTATCAGCAGACGGTGGAGACATTGCTGCAGGGCGGATCCGATCCGGTGATCACCAAGCAGCCGGAAGGCGCTTTCACCCACGAGGTGACCAAGAAAGCTATGTGATTACCGGTATCACGACGCCAGCCTGCGCCGTTGCGTCTCCCGATAGACGCTCGGCGTGGTGCCGGTCTGACGCCGGAAAAAGCGGTTGAAATAGGCTGGATCCTGAAAGCCCAGCGAATAGGCTATCGCCTGAACAGGTGTGGGCGTGAAGACAAGATCACGGCGCGCCGCGTCAATCAGACGGCGTGCGAGCAACCGCGAGACGCTCGCACCCGCCTCCCGTCGTGCGATCCGGTTCAGCTGCGCGACCGATACACCGATTTTCTCAGCGTAGAAGGCAACGGGACGATGCTCGCGAAAATGCGTTGCGATCAGTGTCTCCAGTGCCAAGAGCCGCCGGCTGTCGCTGTCTGACCTGCCCTGCGGCTCCGACGAGGATGCTCGCACACCAGCGCGCGCCAGCCGCAGCAGAATTTCGGTAACATGCATGTCCAGCAACAGATCACGGCCCAGAACGGAAGCTTTGCCATGTTCTTCAAGCAACTGAAAGAAAAGGCGCTCCAGATGCGTCCCTTCACCGGCCGTGTCATTCCCCATGGGCACAATGCGCGACTGAGTGAAGTAGGTCGAAAACGCCCTGTCTGACGCACGCGGCAAAGCCAGCCGGTCTGCGAGAACCGTCGCAACGACGCCTTCGGAACCTCGAGCAAAGTGAAACCCATGCGCCGCCCCCGGGGGAATAAAAATGGCGCAAGGAGCGGAAAACACGCCCCCCGCCATATCCTCACCGATCAGCTTTCCCTCTCCTGCGGTCATCCAGAACAGCTGAAAAAGCGCGTTGTGCCGATGCACCGAAATTTCCCAATTGTGCAGTGCACTGCGAGCAGAGAGCGTTTCACAGTGGAGCCAAAAATCAGAGGATTCGCCTGATTCTTCTTGATAAAGTCGGTAGTTTGGAACTCTGGTCCGCATCGCGCTTCTCTTCAAGTATGATCGAAAAGTGCAATCGTTTGCGACAAATGTCCATTGTCCGACAGCGTTGCGTCTTTCAGTCTTCCCCTCACCAAGGGAGGAAGGACGAAGCGTGCGAACACAAGTCGTCATAATAGGGTCTGGCCCGGCAGGCCTGCTGCTTGGACAGCTTCTTACCAATGCCGGCATCGACAATGTCATTCTCGAGCGGGCGTCGAAGGCACATGTGCTCTCGCGAATCCGCGCAGGCGTGCTTGAGGAAGGCACCGCCGCACTGCTCGATGAAGCCGGTGTGGGCACGCGCATGCGCCGCGAAGGCCTGCCCCATGACGGGTTCGATCTGGCATTCGACAACCGCCGTCACCGGGTTGATCTCCATGCCCTGACGGGCGGCAAACGCGTTCTTGTTTATGGCCAGACAGAGGTCACACAGGACCTGATGGACGGTCGAGGCTCCGCAGGCGCCATCACCGTCTACGAGGCCGGAAAGGTTCAGCCGCACGATTTTGAGGGCGCCCACCCCTATGTGACCTATGAAAAGGACGGGAAGCTCCATCGCATCGATTGCGACTTCATCGCCGGCTGTGATGGTTTCCACGGAATTTCCCGCAAATCCATCCGGCAAGACGCCATCGAAACCTTCGAACGCATCTATCCGTTTGGATGGCTTGGCATCATCGCCGAAGTGCCTCCGGTGGGCGACGAGCTGATCTATGCAAACCATCCACGCGGTTTCGCCTTGTGCTCCATGCGTTCAACGACCCGCAGCCGATACTACGTTCAGGTGGCGGCGGATGAGCACGTCGAGGACTGGTCCGACGACCGCTTCTGGGAGGAGATCCGCAAACGGCTGCCGACAGCCACTGCCGAGGCGATGATCACCGGGCCCTCGATCGAAAAATCCATCGCGCCTCTGCGGTCCTTCGTGGCGGAACCGATGCGCTTTGGCCGTCTGTTTCTGGCTGGCGACGCCGCTCACATCGTGCCCCCCACCGGCGCGAAGGGCTTGAATCTCGCTGCGAGCGACGTGCGCTATCTCTTTGATGCCTTTCGGGAATTCTATATCGAGCGGTCCTCCGCCGGGTTGGACGATTACTCAAACAAGGCACTTGCGCGTGTGTGGAAGGCCGAGCGTTTTTCCTGGTGGATGACGAGCACCCTGCATCGGTTTCCCGACCAGGGCACGTTCGGCCAGCGGATCCAGCATGCGGAGCTCGATTATCTGTTCCAGTCGCGTGCCGCGCTTACCATGCTGGCCGAAAATTATGTGGGCCTGCCCTTCTAGCGCGAAACCGAAAAAGATCAGGCCGGAGGAACGTGAAGCGGTTTTGAACTGTCACTCCATGGCGTTCATCGTCAGGAGTTCATAGGCGGCAACCTGTTCGCCTTCCTGATTGTAAACGCCGACATCCCAGCGCACTTCGCCATATTCGTCCTTGCGGCGCGTCTTCTGCTTGACCGTAAGGCGCACCTTGAGCGCATCACCAGGAGAAACCGGTTTCATAAAGCGCAGATTGTCGAGACCATAATTGGCGAGCACCGGGCCCGGTGCCGGATCGACAAACATGCCCGCCGCAAAGGACAGGATCAGATAGCCGTGCGCGACACGCCCGGGGAAGAACGGATTGGCGGCAGCCGCCTCCTCGTCCATATGCGCGTAGAATGTATCGCCGGTGAACTCGGCGAAATGCTCGATGTCCGCCAACGTCACCTCGCGCGGACCGGCCCAGAGTGTGCGGCCCGGCTCCAATTCGCCAAAGGTCAGGCGGAAGGGGTGCGGCTCTTTCTCTTCGGTCGAAGCGCCCGCCACATAGCGATTGGTGATGCCGGCGATAAGGTCGGGGCTTGCCTGGATCGCGGTGCGCTGCATGTAGTGCATCACGCCACGCACACCGCCAAGCTCTTCACCGCCGCCGGCGCGGCCAGGACCGCCATGCACCATGTGCGGCAGCGGCGAACCGTGGCCGGTTGCTTCCTTGCCGGTGTCGCGGTTGGCGAAATAGAGCCGGCCATGGAAGGCGCCTGCCTCCAGAACCGCTTGGCGGGCCACCGCCGGATCATGGGTGAAGACTGAAGCGACGAGAGACCCCTCGCCGCGATTGGCGAGTTTCAGCGCATGGCCGAGATCACGGTATGGCATGATGGTGGACACGGGGCCGAAGGCCTCGACGGAATGCAGCTTCTGAGCGCCATCGGGATCGTCGCAGGAGAACAGCATGGGCGGCACGAAAGCGCCCGCGCCGGCATCCGCATCGGTGACCGAAAAGGCATCCGGGTCGCCAAAGACACGGCGGGCCTCGGTGGCCAGAATGCCGGCCTTTTCAAGAACGTCGTCGCGCTGGGCGAGGCTTGCGAGCGCGCCCATCCGCACGCCTTCGCTGCGCGGATTGCCGACCACGGTCTTCTCAAGCCGGGCAATGAGCGCGTCGGTGACCGCCTCGCGGTGCGCGTCGGACACGAAAATACGGCGCACAGCGGTGCATTTCTGGCCGGCCTTCGCGGTCATCTCGCGGTGCACTTCCTTGATGAAGGCATCGAATTCAGGCGTTCCAGGTGCTGCATCCGGCCCGAGCACCGAAGCGTTGAGCGAATCCTGCTCGGCCACGAAGCGCACGGAATTGCCGATGATCTTCGGGTTGGCGCGCAGCATGGATGCGGTGGAGGCGGAGCCCGTGAAGGACACCACGTCCTGACCGGTCAGGCGGTCGAGCAGGTCTCCGGTGGAGCCGGCGATGAACTGCACCGCGCCTTCCGGGAACAGGTCGGATTCCACGATCATGCGGAAACAGGCTTCGGCAAGCCACGCGGTGGCGGAGGCCGGCTTGACGATGGCCGGAACGCCGGCAATCAGTGTCGGCGCAAGCTTCTCCAACATGCCCCAAACCGGGAAGTTGAAAGCGTTGATGTGGACGGCCACGCCCTGAAGCGGGGTCGCCACGTGCTGGCCAACGAAGTTTCCGGAGCGCGAAAGCTGCTCCAGCGCGCCATCCACATAGACGTGATCGTCCGGCAGCTCGCGCCGGGCCTTGGACGAATAGACGAACAACGTGCCGATGCCGCCATCGATGTCGATCATCGAGTCAGGCTTGGTCGCGCCGGTCTCGTAAGAAAGCTCGTAGAGCGCTTCGCGGCGGTCGTTCAGATATTGCGCCAACGCCTTGATGGCGAAGGCGCGGTCGTGGAACGTCATCGCGCGCAGCGCCGGCCCGCCCACCTGGCGGGCATGATCGGCCATGCGGGCGAAATCCAGCTTTTGAGAGCCGAGTTCGGCAACGACATCGCCGGTGACCGCACTCCGCAGGGGTTTGAGGTCGCCCGAGGGCGCAACCCACGCCCCCGCCACATAGCTTTCAAGCCGCATCACGCTCATGGAAAACTCCTTTACTGGTCAGCGCACCCGCGCCGGCAGTCGGGAAAAGCCGCGGAAGCGCACACGTCCGGTGCGTTCGGGTTCGCCGGTCAGCCGGTAATCGGGAAAACGTTTGAGAAAATGCGAAATGCCGATGCGTCCTTCCATGCGCGCAAGCGAGAAGCCCGCGCACAGATGAGGGCCGCCGGCAAAGGCCAGATGCTTGTTCGGCTTGCGCCCCACATCGAGCCGGTCCGGCTCGGCGAACTGGCGTGGGTCGCGGTTGGCAGCACCAATGCACAAATGGATCGGTGTGCCAGGCTCCACGGTTTCGCCATAAAACTCCACCGGCTCCACCGCCATGCGGTTGCCAAACTGATTGGGGCTCTGGAAGCGTAAGAACTCATCGACAGCCGTTGCGATCAGGTCCGGGTCCGCTTCAAGCCGCGCTTTCTCTTCGGGCCATTGCAACAGCTCATAAAGGGCGTTGCCGATCAGGTTCGTGGTGGTCTCGTGACCGGCATTGAGGATGAAGATGCAGTTCTGCAAAAGCTCCACCTCGGAGAGCTCTTCCCCATCATTGCCGTTGATGAGACGGGTCAGAACGTCGGTCGCCGGATCGCCGGGATTGCGTCGGCGATCATCGGCGATGTCCTTGAGATAGGCCTTGAAATCGGTGACGGAGGTGTTGCCCCATCTGAGTTGTTCATCGCTGAGAACCGGTTCCAGCGCCCCGAGAATGGCGAGCGACCAGTCGCGCAGCGGCTCGCGTTCCTCATGGGGAATATCGAACAGATTGCCGATCACCTCGACCGGAATCGCCGCGGCAAAATCCTCGATCAGATCGACCTCGCCCTTCTCTTCCATACGGTCGAGCAGGCCATCGACCAGCGTGATCAGGCCCGGCTCAAGGGCTGCCAGCGCGCGCGGCGTCAGCGCCCCCATCATGATCTTGCGCACCCGCGTGTGGAGCGGCGGATCATTGAAGACGAGGCTTGTCGTATGATGTTCATAGAGCGGTGTGTCGCCGAATTTCGGCCGGAACTCCGCCTTCTTGTCGGAGGAGAAGGTTTTCGTGTCGCGGTAGACGCGATCGAGATCGGCATAGCGCGACAGCATAACGGAGCCATCGGAAAAGCGCTTCAAGGGTGCATGCTCCAGAAGCGCATGATAGACCGGAAATGGGTCATTCACGAAACCCGATGGCAGTGCCGTCAATTCGAACTCTTGCGCCAGTTTCTGGCTTTCCGCCACAGCGATCTGTGCCGTTTTCGTCATGCTATCCTCCCGGAAGCGGCGCCACCGCCTCCTCACAACAGTATTATTGACCGACCGGTCGGTTTATGCAAGTCTGATTGCATTGATGGCCTCGGGAGGAGCCTAAATGTCACAAATGCAACTGTCTCCACAGGAGATCGCAGAGCGTAGCGCGCAGGCGATGTGGGCGCGCGACGATGCGTCCAAATGGCTGGGATGCAGCCTCGATGCGGTGGCCCCGGGCAGCGCGACCCTCTCCATGACGGTGGAGAAACACCACACCAACGGGCACGACATTTGCCATGGTGGCTACATCTTCACGCTGGCGGATTCGGCCTTCGCCTTTGCCTGCAACTCCTACAATCAGATCGTTGTCGCACAGCACAATTCCATCACCTTCATTGCGCCCGCCGCGCTCGGCGACCGGCTGAAAGCAGTCGCGAGGGAGGTTGCGCGGTTCGGCCGCTCCGGGATTTATGACGTGCGGGTCGAAAATCAGGACGGCAAGCTGATCGCGGAATTCCGTGGCAATTCTCGCGTGATCAGCGGCAAACATTTCGAGGAGGAGGCCTGAGAGCTTCGGGAGAGACACATGAAAGACCTGACCCCAAGAAAAGAAGAGCTGGATCCCATTGAAATCGCCTCGCGCGATGAAATCCAGGCGTTGCAGCTGGTACGTCTCAAATGGTCGTTGAACCACGCCTATGAGAATGTGCCGCACTACAGGAAGAGTTTCGATGCTGCCGGCGTTCACCCCGACGACCTGAAAGAGCTCTCCGATCTCTCGAAATTCCCCTTCACCGTAAAAACGGATCTGCGCGACAACTATCCCTTCGGCATGTTTGCCGTGCCGCGTGAGAAAGTGGTGCGTATTCACGCTTCTTCCGGAACCACCGGCAAGCCAACCGTGGTGGGATACACGGAAAAGGACATCGACACCTGGGCGGAGGTCATGGCGCGCTCGATCCGCGCGTCTGGCACACGCCCCGGTGATGTCGTGCATGTGGCTTATGGCTATGGGCTCTTCACCGGCGGGCTTGGCGCGCACTATGGCGCGGAACGGCTTGGAGCCACTGTGGTGCCCGCATCCGGCGGCATGACCGCACGCCAGGTCACGCTGATCGAGGATTTTCGGGCGCAGACCATCATGGTCACCCCCTCCTACATGCTCTCGATCCTGGACGAATACCGGGCGCAGGGGCTGGACCCGCGCAAGAGCCCGCTGCAGGTGGGAATCTTTGGTGCCGAACCCTGGACCAATGCCATGCGGGCCGAGATCGAAGACGCATTCGACATGCACGCGGTCGACATTTACGGCCTGTCGGAGGTGATGGGACCGGGCGTTGCCAATGAATGCGTGGAGACGAAGGACGGGCTGCACATCTGGGAAGATCATTTCTATCCCGAGATCATCGACCCGGAAACCGGCGAAGTGCTGCCGGATGGCGAAATGGGCGAACTGGTGTTCACCTCGCTCACCAAGGAGGCCTTCCCCATCGTGCGCTACCGCACCCGCGATCTGACACGGCTTCTTCCCGGAACAGCGCGATCCATGCGTCGCATGGAAAAGATCACCGGCCGCTCGGACGACATGATGATCCTTCGCGGAGTGAACGTCTTCCCGACCCAGATCGAGGAACAGATTTTGACCGTGAAGGGCCTTGCGCCCCATTTCCAGATCGAGCTCACGCAGGAAGGCCGCATGGACGCCATGACCATCCATGTGGAGATGGCCTCGCTCGAAGCGAGTGAAGATGTTCGCCTCGCCGCCTGCCGCCAGCTCGGCGAACGCATCAAGGATGTGGTCGGGGTGACGGTGCGCGTCCACGCGACCGATCCCGGCAGTGTGGCCCGCAGCCAGGGCAAGGCCGTGCGCATCATCGACAAGCGGGTAAAACAGTGATCTTAACCGACATTTCCAAGCATCCTGATTTCGAAGGAAACTGATGGCCCGCACACGCGCCAAGGACTACGACGACAAGCGCGACGCCATGCTGCATGGCGCCGCGCGCATTTTCGCGCGTGATGGCTACGACCGCGCCTCAATGAACCAGCTTGCAACAGAACTGGGTGTCTCCAAGGCGCTGCTCTACCACTACTACGCCTCCAAGGAAGCGCTGCTCTTCGATATCATCGAAACGCATCTGCAGGAACTGGTGGAGGCGGTGGAAGAGGCGGATGATCCGGAGGCCGGGCCTCGTGCACGACTCGAACGGCTGGTCACGGCCCTGCTCGAAGCCTATCGCGACGCCGACAATGAGCACCGCGTTCAACTTTCCGGCCTTCAGCTTCTCCCCGAGCGACAACAGGAACAGTTGAAGGCTTTGGAGCGGCAATTGGTGGCGATCTTCGCCGAAGCGGTGCGTCAGGTTAATCCCACGGCCTTCGACAACAGGCCACTTCTGAAACCGGTCACGATGAGCCTTTTCGGTATGCTCAACTGGTTCTACATGTGGTTTCGCGAGGATCGCGGAATTTCGAGGCAGGACTATGCAAGGCTCGCGACCCATCTGCTTGTGAGCGGCGTCTCCACGCTCGACTGACAGTCTTGCCCGCCCCGTTCTGCCATGGCATTTGAAGAGAATGGATGTGCCCGCAGAACCTTCCGAATCCGCCCTTGCCGACCTGATCGAACGTCTGCATCAGCGCGGGCGTGTTCGTGTCTGGTCTTTGGTGATCACCCTCTTCGGCGACGCCATTGTGCCGCGCGGCGGCGAAGCACCGCTAGCGGGGCTCCAAGAGGTCATGGCGCGGCTTGGCATCGAAGCGGGAGCATTGCGCACAGCCATGTCACGGCTTGCCAGCGACGGTTGGGTGGTGCGCGAGCGACGCGGTCGCAACTCGTTTTTCTCCCTCGACAAGCACGGACGGCACGCCTTTGACCTTGCGACCCGTCGTATCTATGCGGGCGGGCCACCAGCCTGGGATGGTTCGTGGACCGTTGCTATCGCCGCACCCGGCAGCAATGGCATGCATGATGCCACTCTAAAGGACGGCGGATTTCTCAAGATCGCCGATGGAATCTATCTTCTTCCACGCACCGTAGAGCCACCCGACAGCACGGCACCCGGCGATGCTCCTTTGAGCGAGATGCTGGTGATCCACGGCTCGAGCGCCGAGCACCCCGAAATGCTGCGAAACCTCTGGCCTTCAGAAGAGATCGCTGGCGCCTATCGCCAACTGGTTGCCGAGTATACACCCCTAGCTGACAGCCTTTCTAAAACGCCGCTTCCAACCCCAGTGGACGCGATGGCAGCGCGAACCCTGCTTATCCATGACTGGCGACGGATCGTTCTGCGCGATCCCGGCCTGCCAATGGCTCTCCTGCCAAAGGACTGGCCCGGAGAAAAGGCAAGGAGCCTGGTTCACGATATCTATCGCCGGCTTGTCGAGCCCAGCGAACGCTGGCTTGATCAGACAGGCCTGCCGCCGCTCAGGAACGCCGACACCTTCCAGCGCCGGTTTGTCGGATAGGTTCACCTTTCGGGCGACAATGCCAGAATGATCAATCCGAAGATGGTGAGAACCGCGCCTGCGATCACCGAAAGGCTGGCCCAGCCATGACCGAGCAACCCCTCGAACACAATGATCAGCGTCGGCGTCAGATAGTTATAAGCCAGAACTTTTGAGGCCGGCAGACGCAGAGCGGCAAACTGGAGCAGGAAAAAGGTGCCCGCCGTCGTGAAAATCGCGAGATAAAAGATCGCGATCCAGGTAACCGACGGCAATGCACTCCATTCAGTCGCAGCGATCTCCGGTACGCCATATATCGCTATCAGTAAACCGGTTGCCAGAAGCGTCCAGAACGTAAATGCGATGATGGGTTCACCGCGGTTGTAAAGCCGCACCAATGAGGCATAGGCGGCGTGCGCAACCACACCGGCGAAGAAGATCAACTCTCCCTTGCCCAGATCGAAGCGACGCATGGCCTCCAGATTCCCGTCGAAAATGACCCAGACCGAGCCCAGACCCGCCAGGACGAGACTTGGTATGACAAGCCCGCGCGGCACCTGTCGGAGAATGAGAAACCCGAAAAAGGCGCTGAGCAGTGGCATCAACGTGAACACCGCCCCGGTCGACACCGGGCTTGTCATGCCAAGCGCCATGAACATGGTGACGAAATAGAATGCCATCAGCCCGCCCAGCACCAGAAAGCGCCATGGGGCTTTGGGGAGAGGCAGCGGCTGGCGCAGAACAAGCCGCACCATCACGCCCATGAAGACAATCCCGATCAGGAATCGTGCCGCATTGAGGGCCACCGGGCCAATATGCGGCGCAGCCAAGGACCCTAGCGAAAACGATCCGGCCACCAATGTTGCGAAGCCGAGCATGGCAAGATGCCCAAGCTTCTTCTGAATACCGGTCGCGCTTGAGCGATGTGCAGCGCGGCGCGCCGCCTTGGTGTCCACGGTGTCGGTCAAACCCGCCTCCCTTTCTCCCCCCGATGTTTAAAGAAAAGGCCCGGAAACCGAAACCGGTTTCCGGGCTCTTCCGTAAACTTGCAAGGCTTGGATCATCCGTACGCGACGACGAGCAGAAAACTCCCGGCAAGAGCAGTGTTGGTGATCACACCATTGAGGTGCGCGACCCGCTCCTCTCCCTGATAATCCCAGAAATTGTGAAAGATCAGGGTTGCGACGATCAGGAATACAATCAATCCCAAAGCCGCAAATGCGGAATACAGACCGATCATCAGCAAGAGCCCGGCCACACACTGGATCGCTATACCGGTTATCAGCACGATTGAAGCCAGGGGCACCCCGCGCGCGGACAGCGCACCCGTCAGAAAGGACATACTGCCAAGATTGCGCAATCCCGCGAAGACGAAGGCTCCACCAAGAAGCAAACGCCCCAGAACAGGAATGAACGTGGGTACTGTTTCAAACATCATCCACTCCAATCGATTGCAGATGAAATGGCCACTCTCCCTACGCCACGTTCCGCGCGCTATCCGGAACGACAGGATGTACGGAGCGGAACGGGATCGCGATCCGGTTCCAGACGTTGATCAGGCCGACCAGAACCGTGAGTTGGACCAGTTCCGGTTCTGAAAAATGCTCAAGCATGTTTTCGTAATCCTCATCCTCCACCGGGCCTTCGGCAATCTTTGTGAGGCGTTCGGTCCACCCGAGGGCCGCGCGCTCCCGTTCCGTAAACAGGGGAGATTCCCGCCAGGCCGAGACAAGATGCACGCGTTGCTCGCTCTCGCCATCCCTCCGCGCCTCGCGCGTGTGCATGTCGACGCAATAGCTGCAGCCATTGATCTGCGAGGCACGCAGGTTCACCAGATGGATCAGCCCGCGATCCAGCCCGGATTTGTCCACCGCCTTCTTCAGATCAAGCACGGCGCCGATCAATTCGGGCTGGGTTTTCATGTAGTTCAGACGTTCCTGCATGGTCCTGTCCTTCTCTTCTAAATGCGGGCACTGCCCTATGGACGTTGATGACGCTCGACAAAGGCGCAACCAAAGGCAAGCGAACGGGGATCCGCGCTCGCCTGATAGTCGGAAATCACATCTGAGAGCCGCGTCTTGCGAAGCTCGGCACGGTAAGCCTGCTCGGCGCGCAGCATGGCAGCGTTGATACCGCATGGTTTCGCATAGGCCTTCGGCTCCAGAGCCCCCGGCCCGCGCTGGCGGATTTCCGCACAACGAAAGGCAGGTCTGGGACCTTCGATCGCCAACACCACGTCAAGCAGCGTGACCGCATCCGCGGAGCGCGCCAACCGATAGCCCCCATGGGGGCCGGGAACAGATTCCAGAAGGCCTGCCGCCGTGAGCTGCTTGAGATGTTTCAGAAGATAACTTTGCGAAAGACCGTGATATTCGGCCAGCGCACTGGCAGGCATGGTTCGTCCCTCATCCAGCTGCGCCAGAAGCGTGGCGCAATGAACAGCAGCCTCGACACCCTCGCTTAGTTTCATATCGACCTCCATAATATCGATATTTAATATCCTGGATATTTTATATCCGCAATAGAAGCAAAACCGCCAATTGCCATCTCCTGACAGATGGCCGTGTTGCTCGGTCAGACGGGCGGCAGGCTTTTAGTGCAGGGATGCGTGTGAAGAGGGTGTACAGGAAAACGGCGGCAGTATGCCGCCGCCGCTCTCGCTATTCCGCAGCCACTTTGGCCGGGTTGTTGGGATGCGTCGTCCAGTTGGCGTAGACGGGCTGGACTGTCTCGCCCGTGCGCTTGTCGAGCGCGCCGGCGGCCAGCGGCACCATGTCGATACAGCCTTCCACCGGGCAGACATTGACACAAAGATTGCAGCCAACGCATTCCTCTTCCATCACCTCAAAATGGCGTTTGCCATCCACCATGGCGGTGATCGCCTGATGAGAAGTGTCTTCGCAGGCAATGTGACAGCGCCCGCATTTGATGCACTGATCCTGATCGATCCGCGCCTTGGTCACGTAGTTTAGATTGAGATACTGCCAGTCGGTCACGTTTGGTGTCGCCCGGCCGATCACGTCATCAAGCGTGGTGTGCCCCTTGGCGTCCATCCAGTTTTCCAGCCCCTCGATCATTTCCTCGACGATCTTGAAGCCATAGGTCATGGCCGCGGTGCACACCTGCACCGTTCCTGCCCCCAGCGCCAGGAACTCGGCCGCATCGCGCCATGTGGTGACACCGCCGATGCCGGAAATCGGCAGACCGGCAGTCTCGGGATCGCGCGCGATCTCGGCCACCATGTTGAGCGCAATCGGCTTCACCGCCGGGCCGCAATAGCCACCATGAGAGCCCTTGCCATCAATGGTGGGCTCGGGAGCAAAGCTGTCGAGGTCCACTCCCGTGATCGAGTTGATCGTGTTGATGAGCGACACCGCATCCGTGCCGCCGGCATGAGCGGCGCGAGCCGGTTTGCGCACATCGGTGATGTTCGGCGTGAGCTTGGTGATGACAGGCATGCGCGTGGTCTGCTTGCACCAGCGCACCACCATCTCGACATATTCGGGCACCTGTCCAACAGCAGACCCCATACCACGCTCGCTCATGCCATGCGGACAGCCGAAATTGAGCTCGATGCCATCGGCTTCGGTTTCCTCGACCAAGGGAAGGATTGCCTTCCAGGCCTGTTCCTCACACGGCACCATGAGCGAAACGATCAGTGCGCGATCAGGCCAGTTCTTCTTCACCTGCTTGATTTCACGCAGGTTCAGATAAAGATCGCGGTCGGTGATGAGCTCGATATTGTTGAGGCCGAGAAGCCGGCGGTCAGCCCCCCAGATCGCGCCATAGCGCGGCCCATTGACATTGACGACCGGTGGGCCCTCCTCGCCAAGCGTCTTCCAGACGACACCGCCCCAGCCCGCCTTGAAGGCGCGTTCGACGTTGTAGGCCTTGTCGGTGGGCGGTGCGGAAGCAAGCCAGAAGGGATTTGGAGACTTGATACCAACGAAATTGCTGCGAATGTCTGCCATGGGTTTCTCGCTCCTCAGCCGGCCAATGCGCGGTGGATGCTCTCGGCCGCGTCGCGCCCCTGCGCGACTGCCGAAACGGTGAGGTCGTCGCCGCCGGCGATGCAGTCGCCGCCGGCCCAGACCTTCGACAAGGAGGTTCGCCCTTCCTCGTCGACCTTGATGCGACGCCCCTCAAGCGAAATCGATGCGCCGGAGCCGTTCAGAACCCCGGCCTCGAAAGACTGGCCAATGGCCTTGAACACCTGGTCGGCGCGCAGGGTCAGTGTCTCACCGGTTCCGGACAGCTTTCCGTCCTTCAGCGCCGTGTATTCAAGTTCGATCCCCGTGACCTTGCCATTCTCCGCGAGAATGCGCTGGGGCTGCAGCCAGTGCCGGATGACAACGCCTTTGGAGGCAGCCAGATCCTGCTCGAATTCGGATGCGTTCATGTGTTCCTGGCCCCGGCGATAGCAGATCGTCACCTCCTCGGCGCCAAGGAGCCTTGCCTGAACGGCAGCGTCGATGGCCGTCATCCCGCCGCCGATCACGACGACACGGCGACCGATCGGCAGGCTGGCGAGATCCTGCGCCTGACGCAGATGTGCGATATAATCCACCGCACTCTCAACACCTTCCACATCTTCGCCGTCCGCGCCGAGCGCGTTGACGCCGGCCAGCCCCATGCCGAGAAACACGGCGTCGAAATCCCGGCTAAGGTCACCGAGCGAAAAGTCCCGCCCCAGCGCCTTGCCTTCCTCAAGCGTGATGCCGCCAATCGCCATCACATAGTCCACCTCGGCCTGGGCGAACCCATCCGGTGTCTTGTAGACTGCAATGCCGAACTCGTTCAGGCCGCCAGGCTTTGATCTAGCCTCGAAGATGGTGACGTCATGCCCGTGCATGGCCAGTCGATGCGCGCAGGCAAGCCCCGCAGGCCCCGCTCCGACAATGGCAACCCGCTTGCCGGTTGGCGCGGCACGCTCATAAAACTGTGCGCCTACGGCCATCGCCGCATCGGTGGCATAGCGTTGCAGACGGCCGATCTGCACCGGCTTGCCCTCCGCCTCCTCGCGCACGCAGGCTTCTTCGCACAGCGTCTCCGTCGGGCAAACGCGGGCGCACATTCCGCCAAGAATGTTCTGGTCGAAGATCGTCCTGGCAGAGCCCAGCGGATTGTCCGTGGCAATCTGGCGGATGAACATGGGTATGTCGATCGATGTCGGACACGCCGTCATGCACGGCGCATCGAAGCAGAAGTAACAGCGATCCGCCTCCACGGCCGCCTCATGGCGGTCGAGCGGTGGATGCAGGTCGGAGAAGTTCCTGTCGTACTCCTCACCGGAAAGGCGGCCGGCGGCGATGCCGTCCGCATAGAGACCATCAGCCATTCCGTATTCCCCTTTTATTATTGGGGAAAGGCTAACGCAGTTTCATTTTTTTATCAATCGGTCAAATTTTGGAATGCGGTGCATGGCATTGATATTATATGATATTTATACTCATGTTTTAGCAACACAGACATTCCAAGCGAATGCGCGGGCCCGAGGGCCGGCGCACTTGCAAGAACCATTCCGATGGTCCGATCAATAGACCTCTATGGAACGAACAGGATCGTCGAAGACATCGCTCAGACGGCCCACACTGCGCTCGATCGTTTCGCACCAACCGCCATAATTACGCCGGTCACAGATGCGCACCTCGGCACCGCCTTCAAGACGCACCGACGCAATGCGGCGCACCCAGTCACGCGGCAGCGCCGGGTTCCCATCACCTGCATCGAAACAGATGCTTGCACCGCGAAACTCACGACGTTCGAAAAAGCACGCCCGACGCACCGGCTCGACATCGGGTTCATCACCTGCCCGCCGACGGAGCACACGGAAAGACGATACCGCATGGCCGCTGCGCACGAACGGCACATCACGCGTGAGCAGACTGCAGCGTCCATCATTGCCAGGGCGCGAACAGATCTCGACCGTGGTGCGCTGCCCCACACGAACCGAGGCAATGCGCCCACGCCACCCGGGCGCAAGGACGCGAACGTCTTCACCAATGCCCACGCAATACTGGCGCCCCTGAAAGTTCGGACGATCGTAGAAACAGGCGTTGCGCGGTGTCGGGCGGCGATCACCGCCAGAGCCCGCAATCTCATCAAACGCATCGTCGCGGTCGCGGTCCTCCAGCTCTCGCATCACGAAATCAAAGATTTCCAAACCGATCAAAGCACCGACATCGGAAATCGGGCGATCACGATAGCGCGGACGCGTATCACGCAGATGTCTCGCAGAGACCCATCCTTTTCGCGCGGCATACCCCACCTCGCACCACTCATAGCGCCGTGTACAGCGCAGTGTCGCAACACGGGCGCCCCGCGGGATGGTAAGCACGGCGCGATAACGCATGCCCGGCCCTTCGCGCATCTTCACATCGGCAGTCGCCTCGGCGGCAACACCACGCTGCGCATGGGCAGAGCTCGAAAGGGGGATCGACATTCCTGCCAGGGTCAGCAGGACAAGCAACATGGGAACGATCCGGGCAGGCACACGATTCTCCATCGCATATGGGCTGGCCCGCGCAAAGTGATGCAAAGTCGTAACGATATCCAGAAGAGATCGCTTAAAATGCGTGACAGGATCGGGATCAGCGCGGCTTCTTGCCAAAAACCCGCACATACTCCTCGACACCGCCTTTGGCCAGCGCCTTGGCCTGTTTCACCCAGTCGTCGCGTTCGATCCGGCCCTTGAAGCTCAGATGATCATCCACCCAGTCGCGCTCGGCCTTTTTCCAGGCCGCGATCTGCGCAAAGGTGTAGACGCCGAGATCGTTGAGCCGCGCCTCCAGCTTCGGCCCCACGCCGGAAATCAGCTTCAGATCATCCGGCTTTTTGGGCTGGCGGATGCGGGCGGGCTTCGCGTCTTTTGCCGCCTTTGCGGTTGCCGGCTTCACGCGGGTAGATGCCGCCTGACGCCCGCCTCCGGCCTCCGCCTGAACACGTTTCGGCGAGGAGGAGCCCGGCACCGCAGACAGGCCCGCCGCGGAAGCCCTGACCGGCTTTCGACCTCCGGCAATCGGCCGGATTTCGCCCTTTGCCTTCGGTTTCTGACTGGCCGCCTTTGCCTTCCCCTGCCGGCGCGCCGGTTTGCCGGCTTTCCGCGGCGCATCGAAACTGATCACCGGCTCCATGGATTTCAGAACGTCATCGTCCAGCCAGCAAAGGCTGAAATGTCCGTTGCCCAGATCCTTCAACGGCGGCACCTCCCGTTCGCATTTGCCGCCTGGGACCTGGTCCTTGTACCGGCATCGCGTCTGGAAGGGGCAGCCCGAGGGCGGGTTCATCGCCGAGGGTATGTCCCCTTCGAGCACGATATGCTTCTTGCGGACAGACGTGTCGGCAATCGGGATCGCCGAGAGCAGCGCCTCCGTATAGGGGTGATAGGGCGGCGCGAATATCTGGTCGGTCGTCCCCTGCTCCACGATATGGCCGAGATACATGACAACCACACGGTCGGCCAGATAGCGCACCACGGAAAGATCATGGCTGATGAACAGCATGGTGGTCTTGTTCTTGCGCTGAATGTCCATCAGGAGTTCGGTCACCGCCGCCTGCACGGAAACGTCGAGCGCGGAGACGGGCTCGTCCGCCACCACCACCTTGGCATTGCCGGCAAAGGCACGGGCGACACCGATGCGCTGCTTCTGCCCGCCGGAAAGCTGGCGCGGCATACGTTCTGCGAAGGCGCGTGGCAGCTTTACCAGATCGAGCAGTTCCAGCATGCGCTGCCTGCGGTCGGCCAGCGTCTTGCCGATGTTGAACTTCTCCAGCGTGCGCACGATCTGCGACCCCACGGAGTGGCTTGGATTGAGCGTGTCGAACGGGTTTTGAAACACCATCTGGATGCCGGCTACCGTGCCCGTATCCCGGTCCTCGACCGCCGTGGACTGAATGGGCTCGTTTGCCAGCACCACTTCGCCATCCGTCGCTGTCTCCAGCCCGAGGAGCACCTTGGCGAGGGTCGATTTTCCGCAGCCGGATTCGCCAACAATCGCGACGGTTTCCGATTCCCGCGCCTCAAAGCTGATCTGCTCATTGGCCTTGACGGTCTTGGTATCGCCGCCACCGAAGATGCTGTTGGCGGCGACGTGGTAGTATTTCTTGAGATTTTCGATGCGGAGCATCGGCTTGCCGGGCTCTATCGGCTCATTGTCCACAATCGCACCTTCCGGCAGCGCATTCCAGTCGATCTCATCAAAGCGCAGGCAGCGGGAATGGTGCCGTTGATGCCCTTCAACCGGCAGCATGGGCACGTCGCCGGCATCGCACAGACCTTCCTTGAAATGCTGGCAGCGCGGGCCGAAATTGCAGCCCTTTGGGCGCTCGTGCGGTAGCGGCAACTGGCCGGGAATAGCAATTAAGGGCCTCTCATTCTTGTCGGCACCCGGCAGCGGGATGGAGCGGAAGAGCCCCTGCGTATAGGGATGGCGCATCCGGTCGAACACGTCTTCAACGCGGCCCGTTTCCACCGCCTCACCCGAATACATCACTGTTACACGGTCACAGGTTTCAAGGATAAGGCCCAGATTGTGCGACACGAAGATCATCGACGTGCCGTATTTCTTGCCCAGTCCCTTCACCAGTTCGACGATTCCCGCCTCGACTGTCACGTCGAGCGCGGTGGTCGGCTCATCCAGCAAGAGCAGTGCCGGCTTCGACAGAAGCGCCATGGCGATGACGATGCGCTGCTGCTGGCCGCCAGAGAGCTGGTGCGGGTAAGACCGCATCATGCGTTCGGGATCGGGCAGCCGCACCGCGTCCACCATCTCCAGCGCGCGGCGCCACGCCTCGTCCTTCGACACATTGTCGTGGATGAGCGGCACTTCCATAAGCTGCTGGCCGATCTTCATGGCCGGGTTGAGGCTCGCCATCGGCTCCTGATAGATCATGGCAATCTCATTGCCGCGGATCTGGCGCAGTTCCTCCTCGCTCATCTCGGCCATGTCGCGGCCCTTGAACTTGATACGCCCGCCGACGATCTGCCCGACATTGGAAAGATCGCGCATGATGCCGAGCGAAACGGTCGACTTTCCGCAGCCGGATTCGCCCACAATGCCCATCGCCTCACCGGGCATGACCTCGCAGGAAAAATCCATCACTGCCGGGATTTCGCCGGCGCGCGTGAAAAAGGAAATAGAGAGGTTTTCGATTTCGAGGATCGGCTGACCGCTCTTTTGACCGCGTGTGATGCTGATGGCTTCGTTCATGGCGTCGCTCTCAGTGTTCATCCTCAATCCTTCAGCGATTGTTCGCGCAGCGCATCGGCAAGCAGGTTCAGCCCGAGCACGAAGGACATGAGGGCAAAAACGGGGGGCAGCGCCGGGTGCACATAGGCCCGGAGCAGACGGCTCGATTCCTTGATGCCCGTACCCCAGTCCGGGCTTTCAGGCGCGAGACCGAGGCCGAAATAACCGAGCGTTCCAAGAAGGATGGTCGTGTAGCCAATACGCAGGCACACATCGACAATGAGTGGCCCGCGCGCATTGGGCAGCACTTCCCACAGCATGATGTACCAGGGCGTTTCGCCACGCGTCTGGGCGGCTGCCACATAGTCACGCGTCTTGATGTCCATCACCAGCCCGCGAACGATGCGAAACACGCCCGGTGCCGAGGCGAAGACAACCGCCACGAAGATGTTAAGCTGGTTGGAGCTGATCGAGATGATGCCGAGCGGATCGGCATCGAACACGAGCCCCAGATAGGCCCAGCCACCGATGAGCAATGTCAGCGCAAGCTGGATCGCCAGAAGCTGCGGGCGGCTTCTGTAGCGCGTCCAGAAAAGCGTCACGAAAAAGACAATGGGGAAGATGAAGAACACACCGGCCATCCATTGCGGAATGGGTGTTTCGCGGATGCCCGGCGTCACCAGAAGATAGAAGAGCAGGATGACCGGAAAGGCGAGCACCAGATTGGCGAGGAAGGACAGGAAACTGTCGATCCGCCCGCCATAATAACCCGCCGGCAGGCCAAGCGTGGTGCCCACCATGAGGGCGAAGAGCGTCGCCGCTGGCGCGATGATCAGAACGATCTGGCTGCCATAGACCATGCGCGAGAACACGTCGCGCGCCAGCCGGTCGCCCCCGAACAGAAAGGCCTGTCCGCTTTCCGGCTCGATCCCGCCTGGAAGCACATTCTTCATGATCGGAAACTGCGCCAACGGATCGAAGGGCGCGACCGTGCCGGCGAAGATTGCGGTGAACAGCCAGAAGAAGCAGATCATGACGCCGGCAACGCCGACGCCCGTTTCAAAAAGCTGTCCATAGAGGCCGAGCCGCTCACGAAAGCGCAGGCTGAAGAACAGGATGATGGCCAGCGCTATCCACACCGGCCAGAAGCGCGCCAGCACGCCGAAGATAATGCCGAAAATGCCAAGGGTTTCTACCTGCATCGCGCGTCCTCCCTATTGCACGCGGATGCGCGGGTTGAGATAGGCATAGCCCACATCCGAAATGAGCTGCGTGGACAGGACGACGAAGACCGACACCAGAGAACAGCCTAAAAGCAGATCGATGTCGTTGTTGCTCGCCGCCTCCACCAGCGTGAAGCCAAAACCCTGATAGCGGAACATCACCTCGACGATGACAACGCCCGTCAGAAGCCAGGGGAACTGCAGCATGATGACGGTGAAGGGGGCGATCAGCGCATTGCGCAGCGCGTGCTTGATCACCACGGCACGAAAGCCCAGCCCCTTGAGGCGGGCAGTGCGGATATATTGCTGCGTCATCACCTCCACCATGGAGGCCCGTGTCATGCGCGCGATATAGCCAATGCCGTAAATCGCCATCGTCATCACCGGCAGGGTGAAATTGTAGAAGGAAATGCCCTGGCGCGTGGCTGTCGCGGCCGAGCCGTTCAACCATCCCAGCCATGAGGCGAAGATGACCGCAAAGATCACGCCGGACACATATTCCGGTGTTGCCGTGGTGGCAATCGAGGCGACAGAGAGTGTTCGGTCCGTTCGCGTCCCCTCCCGCATCCCCGCAAGGACACCGATCAGAAGTGCGACGGGAACCATCACCACCATGACCCAGAACATCAGGATGCCGGTAGCGCCAAGGGCCGGAAAGAGCTTTTCGGCGACCGGCACCTTGAACTTGGTCGAGCAGCCGAAGTCTCCCTGTAAAATGCCGCCGTAATAGGGCTCGGCCGGTTCATCGCAATAGGAGAACCGTGGCGAAGACACACCGGTTTCCGGATCGACATTCGGCTGCTTCTGCACCACGCCGAGCCACTGGCCGTAGCGCACGAAGAAATTCTGGCGGTACCCGTTCTTCTGAAGCCAACTTTCCAGCTCCGCAGCAGAGGAACGCATGTCAAGCTGGCTGATCGCCAGCTTTTTGAGGTTCGGCTCAAGATTGACCAGAAAGAAAACAACAAGGGTCAGACAAAGCATCGTCAATGCCATGACGCCCAGACGTCTTAGAATAAACCCAAGCACGGTTTCCCCTTCCCCCGTTTGCGGAGGTTGTTATTGATTGCCTGCGCAAAAGGGGGCCTCATGGCCCCCTTTCTGGTTCAGTCTCAGCCCTCGTCGAGCCAGACCTTTTCCAGATCGATCTCGAAGGTCTGGTGCATCCCGTGGTTCTTCACGGCCTCCACCGAGTGGTTGTAGAGCTTGCGCCAGTAGGGCTGGAGAATGATGCCCGAGCCCTGGATGATCTCCTCGATCTTCTTCATCACCTCGCGGCGATTGTCCGGATCGGGAATGGCCAGCGCCTCCTCGATCAGCTTGTCAAGCTCCGGATTGGAATAGGCGGATTCGTTCCAAGCCTCGCCCGTGCGGTAAGCGAGCGCCACCACCTGGATGCCCAGCGGACGCATGTTCCAGTTGGTCATGGAGAAGGGATACTTCGTCCAGTCGTTCCAGAAGGTGGAGCCGGGCAGGACCGTGCGCTTCACCTTGAAGCCGGCCTCGCGCAACTGGGCGGCGATGGCGTCGCCCGTGTTCTTGTGCCAGTCCTCGTCCACGGTGATGAGCTCGTGCTCATAGTCCATTTGGCCGGCTTCCTCCATCAGGGCCTTGGCCTCGTCGAGATTGCGCTCGAGCTTCGGCAGCTCCGCATATTCGGGATGGATCGGGCAGACATGGTGGTTCTCGGCCACCTCGCCGGCATTGTTGTAACCAAGCGCCAGCACGGTCGTGTTGTCGACGGCGCGCTGCAGCGCCCGGCGCACCTTCTCGTCGTCATAGGGCGCGTTGTCGACATTGGTGCGCGCCACGATGGTTGTCGCCGTGGTGACCTCGGATTTCACCAGTCCAAGTGAATCCAGAATGTCGACGAAATCGGCGGTAGTCTCGTAGTTCGTGTGTATTTCTCCGGATTCAAAGGCGCTGACGGTCGCGGACGGATCCGTGCCGTAGTCGATGAACTCGATTCCATCGAGATAGGCCTCGCCGCCCCACCATTTGCCGTCGGCCCGCTTCTTCAGCTCCACACGGTTGCCGACCTCATAGGACACGAGTTCAAACGGACCGGTCCCGATGGGATTTGCAACGAAATCGCGGCCCGTTTCATCAAAGCTTGGGTGAACAATAAGGGCCGGATAGTCCGACATGCCCGGAATGATCGAAATATCTGGTGCCGACAGGTTGAGCTTCACCGTCATGTCGTCGACCTTTTCGATCGCGCCCTCGCGCGCCTTCTTGGTCTCCGGATCGACGAGCGAAGCCATGCGGGCCGGCATGGAATTGCCTTCCACGGTCTGATCGCACCAGCGGTTGAAGTTGTAGATCACGTCATCCGCGGTGAAGGCGTCGCCGTTGTTCCAGGTCACGCCCGGCCGCACGTGAAGAATGTACTCAGTCGCGTCCTCGTTGACTTCCCAACTTTCGAGAAGCTTGCCCTCAAAGGTGAAATCGCGCGTGTACTTTACCAGCGGCTCAAGCGTCTGGCGCATGGCGTTGGCGATCTCCGACCAGTCGGCCGTACGTGGATCTTTCGGATCCTTGATGAACATCGCCACACGCAGCGTACCGCCTTTTTTCGGCTCCTGCGCCATTGCGTGTGTGGGGGCTGCGAGCCCCAGCATGCCGTAGGCGGTTGCTGTCGATGCGCCGAGCGCACTTGCGAGCGCAAGAAACTCTCGCCGGTCCATTCTGCCGGCACGTGCCTCATTCGCCATGTCGGCGACGTGTGCCGGCACATTCTCGCCATTGCTCTTGAAAAACGTCATCGACGCACTCCCATTATTTACCGTTTTCGGTTCGCCGTTAGCATTTCCCATCCCGACCCCGATGTCAAAATTGCCTCGAGGTTGGAGGAGGGAATTCTGCAACTTTTTCGACAAACCCAATGACGGATTTGCGACAGCATTGCCGCAAAAATTACATGAAGAGCCGATTTCGCAACAAGAGATGCGTTTCGTTGCTGCCAAACCCTGACGTCAGGAGTCACGTTCCAGGGGTCTGCGCCAACCTTGCGATTGACGCTGTCACGGCCAGTTGCTAAGCGATTTCGGTTCGCTTGAGGTGCTCTGGCAGGGTGTTCATCCGCCAGAGAAAAGGGAACACGGAACGGTCGTTTCGAACCGAAGCCGTGGCTGCTCCCGCAACTGTGAGCGCAGAGGCTCCTCGAATGCCACTGGGTGCAAGGCCCGGGAAGGCGAGGAAGCCAGTGAAGCGCGAGCCAGGAAACCTGCCTCAGGCCGTCACCGACCGGATGCGGGACGCTTCCGGGGCTGTGTTTCTCGCAGTGGTGGCGATTGTCATCGCTGGCGGGGAGACCGAACTCAGGCGTCTGTCGCTCTCCAGCACACCTAAGAACCTGGTCCTGGAGCACACGCATGCATTCACGCCGACACCGCAATTCTATCCTGTCCAGCACGACCGCACTGATACTTGGCTTCTCCGCGCTCACCACGCAGGCCGAGGACTTTGAGCTCGACACCCTGGTCATCACCCCCAGCCGCACGCCCACAGAGGCATCCAAAGTGGGCTCGACCGTGGAAATCATCGAGCGCGATGAGATCGAGGAACAGTCTTTGCCACTGGTACAGGATTATCTCAATCAACTGCCTGGTCTCAATCTCTCCCCGAATGGCGGTCCGGGCAACACCACCACGCTGATCATGCGCGGCCTTCGCGGGCAGTATGTAAAGACCCTCTTCGAGGGCATCGATATTTCGGAGGTTTCGGGCCCCACCGTGCAGTCCGCCTATGGTCATCTTCTCTCCGGCGGCATTGGGCGAATCGAAGTTCTGAAAGGCTCGCAGAGCACGCTCTATGGCTCCGATGCAATTGCCGGCGTGGTCAATCTCTCGACGCTTGGCGGCATTCCGCAGGGCATCGAACACGGCATTCATGTCGAAGGCGGGTCGCGCAAAACCGGCTTCGGCAACTACACGCTGACGGGCGGTTTCGACCGCGGCGAGTTTGGCCTGTCTCTATCTGGCTTCACCACCGATGGTTTCTCAATGGCATCATCCGGTGTTGAAGATGATGGGTACACCAATCTGACCGGGACATTCAGCGGCCGATACGAGATCAGCGACGATCTGGCCGTCTTCGCCAGCGGGCTTTTGTTGAATGGTTCGACGGAGACGGATGATGGGTATCCCATCGCTGACAGCCCGGCGAATGGCACGTTTCGTCAGGCAGCCGGGCGGGTTGGTGCCGAATTCTCTCTGTTTGACGGTCAATTGAACAACACGGTGTCGGCGCAGATATCCGATACTGCCCGCGAAAGCACCAGCGGCTTCGGTTCCACCTCAACCTTTGACGGATTGCGCTACAAGCTGGATTATCTCGGTTCTCTGGAAATCTCTCCCCAATTGACGCTCAATTTCGGCGCGGATTGGGAGCGTCAGACCGCCCTTACCGCAAGTGTCGATAAAAACGTTTCGATGGGCGGCGGCTGGATCGACGCGATCTACAGCCCGTTTGACGCGCTGACTTTGACAGCGGGCCTCCGCCACGACGAACACAGCACCTTCGGCGGGCACACATCCTGGCGTGCCACCGGCTCCTACGAATTTGCCAGCACCGGAACCCGTTTCCACTCCTCGGTCGGAACGGGTTATCGCGCGCCGAGCCTCTATGAGCTCTACGCACCATTCTATGGCAATATCAACCTGAAGCCAGAAACCAGCATCGGCTTTGATATTGGTGTCGAACAGCGTTTTCTGGATGACAGGCTCGTCACCGACCTCACCTTCTTCATGATCGATGTCGAGGACTATATCGGCTACCACCCGGTCACCTATCAGAACATCCAGACCGATGGCGTGGTGAAAACGCGCGGCGTGGAGGCGTCCTTTGCCTACGCGGCAACCGACTGGCTCGACCTGCGTGGCGCTTACACCTACACGAAAGCAACACAGACCGACGGACTGCGGGAAGTGCGCATCCCGAAGCACGACATCGCCCTCGGCGCTACCATCCGTCCAGCCGAACGCTGGGAGATCGGAGCAACGGCGAAAATCGCTCTCGATACGGTGGACGGTTATGTCGACGGCCCGCGCTCGGCGCTGGATGACTACGTTCTTCTCAACGCGAAAATCGCCTACAAGCCGAACGAAAACACGGAACTCTATCTGAGAGGCGAAAACCTGCTCGATCAGAAATATGAAGTCGTTCAGGGCTATGGCACACCCGGCTTCGGCGTGTTTGCCGGCTTCCGGGCAAAGTTCGCTCCCTGATGTTGAAGCGCCGGAAACGCCTCCCCTGCCTTTCCGGCCTTGTTCTTCTGGCCGGCGCGCTGCTTGTCGCGCCGGTCCTAGCCATGCCGAAACGGGTCATGTCGCTCAATCTGTGCACTGACCAGCTTGCCATGACATTGGCAGAACCGGGCCAGCTGGTGTCCGTCTCTTTTCTGGCGCGCGAACCGAGCCTCTCCATGCTGCATGAGAAAGCGCAGGGCTACCCGGTCAATCACGGGCTTGCAGAAGAAGTGTTTCTGGAAAATCCCGACCTGGTCGTCACCGGCACTTACTCATTGCACAACACCACCGCGCTGCTGAAACGTCTCGGCTTTCATGTCGAAGAGTTTTCCTTCGCGCAGACACTTGAAACCATTCCCGGTGAAATCCGGCGCATGGGTGCGCTCATCGGACAGGAGAAAAAAGCCGAAACCATAGCAAACGATTTCGACAGCGAACTCAAAGCGATTGCCGCCCGACAATGCGGCAAGCACCCGACGATGATCGCCTATGATCAGAATGGCATCGCCTCGGGGCGCGGCACGCTGGCCGATTCCGTGATGCAGGCTGCGGGCTTTGTCAATCTTGCCGCCGAAATGGGCATCGTTGGCGTAGCACCCTTTCCGCTTGAGCAGGTGATCGCCGCACAACCTGATGTCATCAACATGAGCACACCTCAAACGGCGCCAACGCTTGGAGAATACGTACCACGTCATCCCGCCATAGCCGCTCTTCCGCAGACGCGCGTCGGCGCATTCGTGCCTGAAGGCTCTCTGTCTTGCGGAACGCCCCTGGTGATCAAAGCCGTGCGGGCATTGGCAGCGCTCCGCTCCACGATGGCCCCCTGCCCCGAAAGCGCCGCGCCATGAGGCTTTCCATATCGCTTACACTCCTGGCTCTCGCGCTGTTCGTCGTGTCGCTATTGGTCGGCCCAGCTGAACTGTCCTCAGGAGACAGCGTTGCCGGCCTTTTTGCTGGCGGAGGAGAGGCAGCGGCCATCATCATGCGCGAAATTCGCCTGCCGCGCGCCATTCTTGGTCTCGCCATCGGCATTTCACTCGGGCTTTCCGGCGCGGTGCTTCAGGGGTTTTTGCGCAATCCGCTGGCCGAACCCGGCGTGATCGGCGTGTCCTCCATGGCAGCGCTCGGAGCGGTGCTGGTCTTCTACTCGGGGCTTGCCGGAAGCTCGCTCTACGCCCTCCCCGCCGGTGCGCTGTTCGGCGCACTCCTCGCAGTTCTCATCTTGCTTGCGATCGCCGCCCGCCAGGGCTCAACGCTTACACTTATTCTGGCGGGCGTTGCGCTCTCCAGTCTCGCAGGAGCGCTTACCTCACTCGTTCTCAACCTGTCGCCCAACCCTTTTGCCTCCTACGAGATCATCTTCTGGCTGCTCGGGTCTCTCAAAGACCGGTCCATGGAATTTGTGGCGATCGCCTTGCCGCTGATGGCTGTGGGCTGGTTCCTGATTTCGCTCTCAGCCCGCGCGATAGACGCGCTTTCACTTGGGGAGGAAGCAGCCTCCAGTCTCGGGATTCATATGGGCCGCGCACGCTTCATGATTGTAGCCGGTGTCGCACTCTCCGTCGGTGCGGCCACTGCGGTGAGCGGCACGATCGGCTTCATCGGCCTGGTTGTGCCTCATCTTATCCGCCCGCTCACCAACAGGATGCCAAGCAGTCTCCTGCTACCAGCCGGCCTTGGCGGCGCAGCATTGCTCCTCGCGGCAGACATCGCCGCGCGGATCGTTCTGCCAGCCGGCGAGCTCAATGTCGGCGTTCTGACGGCGCTTATCGGCGCACCGTTCTTCCTGTGGCTCGTTGTCCGCGCCCGCCGGGAGATGCTGTGATGAACCTCCAAGTCAAAAATCTGAGCGTAGTACTTGGAAAGAGGCAGGTCCTTGATGCCATCAGCTTCGATATTGAACCCGGACAGGTGATCGGTCTACTGGGGCCGAATGGCGCCGGTAAATCCACGCTCATGCGCGCGCTCAACGGGCACATAGCCGCCGCGGGCGCCATGCAGCTCGGCGAACACGATCTCGCGGCGATCGGCCCAGCCCAACGCGCCCGCCTCATCGCCTATCTGCCGCAGCAGAGAACCATAGGCTGGCGTCTGTCCGTGCGCGATCTGGTGGCCCTTGGCCGCCTGCCATGGCGAGCCTTCGGTCAGCGTCCGAACGCCCGGGACGAATCCGCAATCGCCCGCGCCATGGCAATGGCAGACATTGCACCGCTTGCCGACCGGGTCGCAAAGGAGCTGTCGGGCGGCGAGCAGGCTCGCGTTCTGATGGCGCGTGCAATCGTGCAGGAAACACCGCTTCTCATGGCCGATGAACCAGCCTCGGGCCTGGATGCAGCGCACCAGATCATGCTGATGCAATCGCTGAAACGGCTGGCCGCCGAAGGAAGAACCGTTCTGGTTTCGCTCCACGATCTCACACTGGCCGCCCGATGGTGCGACCAGGTCATGCTTCTCAACGAAGGAAAGCTGGCGGCGCTTGGAACGCCGGAAACCGTGCTCTCGGATGAAAACCTTGCGATAATTTACGGCGTGACAGCCCATCGTGCCCAGGACGATCAGGGCCTGGTCATCGCGCCTGTAGGTCTCAGGAAGGCTTCCACAGGCGGCTAATTGGCAGTCCGTCCTTCCATTGCCGCCCGTGTGTTCAGAAGTCCGTCGCCGAAATCATCATCCCGTCCAGGTCGGCCCAGATCCACCGCAGTCGTCCGCAGCAGTTGCGAAAGCGTCTCTGGTTCGGCGTCCTCGCCGGCATGGATCAGATTGGCAATCGCACCTGAGACGATTGCAGCGGCAAAAGATGTGCCGGTAACCACATCCATGCCGCCGGGAATTGGCGCCACCACGTTCACGCCGGGTGCTGAAAGATCGATATAGCGACCGCGATTGGCCTTTCCCATCACCCGGTCATGCACATCCGTTGCCGTCACGGCGATCACGCCATCATAGGCCGCAGGATAGCCGAAAGGCGCGCCCGGTCCGTTATTGCCGGCCGCAGCAACAAGCACGACACCCCGCGCCATCGCATTGCGGCAGGCGGACGAGAAAAGCGGGTTCTCCGGCCCGACAAAGCTCATATTCACGATTTGCGCCCCCTCTTCCACCGCCCAGTCGAGTGCGGCCAGAAGCACATTCGTGCTGGAGATACCGCCCTCGAAAGCCCGTGCATGGAGGAGCCGCACGCCGGGCGCCATGCCGCGAAACGGCCCATCGCCAGCAATCAGCCCAGAGATGGACGTGCCATGCTCCCGGTCTTTCACCGCCATGTCGGGGAGCGCGTCAAACACGCGTGCCACACGGTCGACAAGGGCCGGATGCGCCTCATCCAGCGCCGTATCTATCACGGCCACGCTCACATTCTCGCCGCTCGCCGCACCGGCATCGAGTGCGATCCGTTCGAACGCATAATTGACGACGCCTGCCGCCTGCTGAAGCTGAAACACGTGGTTCGGCACACGATCTGACAGCCGGCCGTCACCCTCGAGCTGTGCAAGCACAAAGGCCACCGGACGCACGTCGGGGATGCCGAACCGGGCAACGGTGCGCCCGAGCAAAGCCGATCCACGGGCCGAACGCAGCTCCAGGCCGAACTGTGCGGCCACGGCGGCGGCCACATCCGCATCGCCGTCAAGAGTGACAAGCACCTCGTCCGGCACAAAAGCCCCGGAGATGGCGCGTTGCGGCGCGACAGGCCGGGCATTGGCGCCCGCTCCCGCCGTTGTGGGAGGAGGAACGGTCTGGCCAGCCCCGCCGCCTGAAGCATTGCCATCTGTCTCAGGCGCGTCGCCGGATGCCGCGGGCTGCGCCAGTGCAGCCTCGCCCGTCCCCGGACCAAAAAGCTCCGCCAGCATCTGCGGCAGATAAACCACGCGCCGTTCGCCGGAGGCTGCGCGAGCCTGCGTTTCACCGCCCCCAGCCTCGGCTGGTGCGGTGGTCTGAGCGTGCGCGGCCATTGCCAGTTGGGCTGTGATGGCGATAGCCGCCAGCATGCGCGAAACCAACCTAGTCATCGCCGGGTCTGCGTCCGATGACGACGGTTTCCACGAATTCAGCCTTTTCGAGCCCGGCAACAATTGCGTCGTACTGCTCCGCCGTCTCTGCGGGCACAAGAACACGGTAGAGCCCACCCGGCAACGGTCCGGCGGCGATCTCGGCACCGCTTTCCTCCAATAGTGCCGAGACATCGGCCATGGAGGCATCCGCCGCAAACGTCACGAAGGCGAAGGGTGCATCCTCACGATCCGCACCCGCCACGGAATATTGCTCGGTCTGCGAAAGATTGAGCCAGACCGTCTGGCCCACAAGAATGGCGAGCGCAAGCCCGGCGGCCACCCACGCAGCCTGCACCGGCAGCGAAGGCAGAAAACCGGCCAGTCTTTCACGCAGCGAGGATTTCGCGGCCCTTTCAGGCCCTGCTTCTTCGGCCAACGCTCTGGAAAAACGGGTCAACGCATCGTCCGGCGGACGGATCGCCTCATTGTCGGCAATCGTTGCCGAATATTCACCCTCAGCTTCAGCCAACGAGGCCATGGCCTGCGGGTCGGAAGCGAGCCATTCCTCGACCTCGCGCAGTTCCGCGCCCGAAAGCGTGCCGTTCAGAAAGAAGGGCAACAGCGCCTCAAGCCGGTCGCGGCGGTTTGATTGTGCGTTCTCGCTCATGGCCAGCCTCGATCATATCCTGCCGCCTGCAGGGCTTCTCCAAGCTTCTTGCGGGCGTAAAACATTCTGGTTTTGACGGTGGCGACGGGGACGGAAAGGATTTCGCCGATCTCGGTCACCGACTTGCCGTGATAATAGGCGAGATCCACCACGGTGCGATGCTCCTCGGACAGCGCGTTGACGAATGAGCGCAGCGCCGCCGCCTTGTCATCCTTCATTGTGGTGACCTCGGGCGTGTCGGCGCTGTCTTCAATTGCCTCCGCCTGCCCGTCATCCAGCGTGCTTTCCCAACGCTTGCGCAAGGCCGAAAGCGCCTTGAAACGGGCGATGCCAAGCAGCCAGGTGGAGACCTGAGAGCGCGCCTCGAAGCGCGGCGCCTGGCGCCACACCTCCAGAAACACTTCATTCGCAATCTCGTCCGCCATGGTTTCCGATCCCGTCTGGCGCATCACGAAACGGAACACCCGCGTGTGATGCCGCATGAACAAGAGCCGGAGCGCCGCCCTATCGCCGCGCGCCGTTCTGGCCACGAGTGCAGCATCGGATGTCTGATCCGCACCACTCATGCCTGGCTCTTCGGCAGTGTGTTGCGCGACGGTGCGTTTCGGTTCATCGCTTCCCCCAGTTTCTGAAAAGCTAGTCCATTTGCGGTTCGGTGGAAACAGAATTGCCTCCCTCTATCGGCTTTACGGCGCTCTTCAGTGTGAACCTTTTCACAGCCTCGTCAGACAAACCCTGCAGGGTACGCATGGTGCGCACCCGGAAAGGAGTGTTCTGATGACACGGCATATCGACTGCAAACGGTCGTTGAAGCCGCCGCGGCGCATGGCTGGGGCGGTTTTGTTGACCTTGCGTAAGCCGAGGCGTAGGCTCTCCCATGACGGGGTTGAAATGAACCTCGCTTCGGGGGGATACACCGGAACAAGGGGAACAGGGCTCGAGAAAGATGCCCATCCGGCAACCTTCCGAAACGGCTTCGGGAGGCACGTTATGGGGCATAACCGGCAGTTCCCGGCACGGTGCGAAGAAAACGCACATGCGCGTTCTGGCAGAATCGCCAAACGCTTTCTTGAAAGCACCGCCGCCATAGCGCTCGCAATCATGGCGGGCTTTTCAACACATGCGCCAGCGAGCGCGCAGGAAAACGCGATCATCCAGCCGGGTTTCATGGCCGTGACCGGTTTTCCCGGCACGCTCATCCCCGGTTTCGAGGAAGGTCTCCTGCCCGGCGTCGACCCGGTCGACGAAACCTTCATCGACACCGAGCGCGCCTCGCTGCGCATCTTCGACATGACCTGGCTCGGCGCCCCACCCAGCGGGCAGGTGGTCTTTACGCCACCGCCCTTCGAAGTGCCGGCCTCCGAAATCGGCCAGGTGTTCGGCCTTGCCTATGATGACGGCAAGCGCGAAGAGACCACAGCCATCGTGCCGAACCTCTATGCGGCGGCCACGTCCCTGCACGGCCTTCAGATCGTCACGGAAGACGAAGACGAGGACGGGCGGCCCGAACGGCAGCGCCGCGGCGAAGCCGGCGCACGCTTCATGGATGGGCAATTCGGCGAGAAGAATGGCGGCGGCCCCGGTTCGATCTGGAAAATCGACGGTATCACCGGTGCCGTGACCCTGTTTGCCAATATCGACACCAACAGCGGACCCGGCATCGGCAACATCGCCTTTGACCGGTCACACCGCCAGTTCTTCGCTTCCGATCTAGACAGCGGTCTCATTCACCGCATCGACATCGACGGCAATCTCATCGACACGTTCGATCATGGTGTCGATGGCAGGCCGGCACGCGGGCTCGATCCGGTGGGCGACGATGGCGCCGTGATGGATATACAGGGTGCTGCTTTCGACGCGGAAGAGCCCAAAAGCTGGGGCTACACGCAGGAAGAGCGTCGCGTCCATGGCCTCGCCATGCATGGCGGACGCCTCTACTACGCAGTCGGTGAGGAAGCGGAAATCTGGTCCGTGGGCATCGCCCGCGACGGCACCTTCGCCGGCGACCCGCGCTGGGAGCTGACGGTGGAAGCGGACGAAGACCTTCCGGTCACCGACATCGCCTTCGACACGCGCGGCTTCATGTACCTTGCCCAGCGGGGCGAGATCGAAAACCGCTATGACTACTCAAGCTTCGCCGACAGCGGCGAGGCGTCGGTGCTGCGCTACTGGCGTGAAAGCCCCGACGATCCCGAAACCGAAAGCATCTGGGTGCCGGCACCGCAGGAATATGCAGTCGGTTTTCCCGAACCATACCGACAGGGAGCCGGCGGCATCGATCTGCAATATGGCTATGACGCCGAAGGCTTCTTCAATCGCAATGCCTGCGCTGCCACGCTGGTCAAAACCGGCGACAGGCTGCGCGACAACCCCGCCCTTGAAGACCAGCTCATCGAAGGCGGGCCGCTTGCCGTTCATGGCGTACAGCTTACGAGAAGCACGCTCGTGCGGCCAAAAAACGAACCGCCCTTCGGCTCGTGGTTTGCCGATTACGACGGTTTCTTCGAAGACCCCGAGGTCAAGGGGCATGTCGGCGACGTGGAGGTCTGGCGTCCCTGTGAGGGCCGCGCAGGCTACTACGAGCCTATCCCCTATCCGGGCGACATTCCCGTCCCCGGCTGGCCGCCCGGCTTCCCGCCGCCCAACGATCTCCCGCCCTGTATCGAGCTGGAGACTGCAGCGTATTTCTGTACGCCCGCGGGGCTTGAAGCCGATCTCTATATCCATGACCGCGCCGGCATCGGTGGCGATTCGCTTTCCGCGAAATCGCTGACGCCCGGCGTCGGCGTTTCCCCGTCCAAGCAGACGGTCCCCAGCCTGGCCACGCCGTTCACTCTCGGCATCAACGGCCACATCCCTGGCGAAACCGTCGATCTCGGCCTGTGCTTCTATAAGCAGTCCGACGCCGAGGCGGGTGGCTACTTCCCCTGTTGCAAGGTGACGTTGCCGCTTGAAACGCCGCTTGAATCCTGTGCGCCGTGAGGAGGGAGAGATGATCATGTTCACTTTTCCCACCGACCGGACCACGGTCAACAACGTCATGGAGACGATCATGAAACCCCTTGCAGAAAAAGCGCGCTCGCCGCGCTGGCTGCTGGTGGCGGGCATGGCGCTCTCCACCGCGCTCATACCGCTTTCCGGCATCAATCAGGCCAGAGCACAGGACCGGACGATCGAGGAGCTTGAGGTTCTCGAAACGCCGGGCGACGCCGAAGGCCCACGCATTGAACTTGAACCGGAAGTGCCCGAAGTCGAGCCTGATCTGACGCCTTTCCTTGAAAAGCGCGGAGCACAGCTCAATTGCGATTATGTGGAATACCGCCTGCGCCTCGGCGTGCGCGGCACACCTGATATGATCGCCCACCCGGGCCTCGACGCGTTTCTCACCAATGTGACCTTCGAGTTTACCGATCAACTTCCCGCCAATCTGTCGATTGTCGACGCCACGTTCAGCGGCGACATCATCGGTGTCGGCGGTGGAGCCGTTCCACCCCATGTGGTCAGCACGACCGCAACCCTAAACGACACGCTCACCCAGTCGGACTTCCACCTTTCCGCCGCCGATCTCGACGGCGACGGTAGCCTGACTGAGCGCGCCATCGACATCACCATCAAGGCAAAGATCGACCAGGCGGCGTTCCCTGCCGCAACCAATGTCGACAATCAGGCCAACGTGGCCGTGATCCGCACGGCAACCGGCGGGCTTGTCGCCACCATTCCGTCGCACGATCCCGCCCTGCCGGACGATGGCGACTGGAAGACGGGCGACCCGACCACCATCACCATCGATGTAACGGATTGCGATCCGCCGCCGCCGCCGCCCGGCGACGGGCCGGAAGAGGCCTGTTTCTCGGTCGAGACCGGTGAGCTGGACTGCCTTCCCGGCGGTGGCGCCTATATCTACCGCATGGATGTCGGCCCGGAGATGGCAGGCAATGTCGTCACCGTGACCTCCACCACGCCCGGCATCATCATCGATCCGCCGAGCCAGGCCGTTCCGGCCGGCGGCGGGACGCTGGAATGGGAAATCACCGGCGCGCTGCCTGGCGATACGGTTCATCTGCTCGTCACCGGCATCGAGACCTATGCGGGTCCGGCCGAGGGCGTTGGGCTATGCTGTTCACAGGTGGTCGACATTGAAATCCCCGAAGACCTCGAATGCCCGCCCGACGATGAGGGCAAGCCCGACATCAAGGTCGAAAAGCGCGCCGATGAGGCCGAATGCGAGATCGACGGTTCATGCGATTTCACCATTCGCGTCTCCAATGCGGGTGACGCTCCTTACACCGGCAAGATCGTACTGGATGAGGTGACGACGCCCGGCAATGCAACGGTGGTCTCAGGGCCAAATGCGCCATGGACCTGCGTGCCGATGATGAGCCCCATGTCGTGCGAGCACCCCGAAACGACCCTCAATCCGGGCGAATTCGTGGAGCTGAAACTCGGTTTCCAGCCGGGGCCGGCATGGAGCTGGAGCGCGATCCGCAACTGCGCCGAATATGACTACACGGCCAGCGGCAAGGATCCGTTTGGCGATCCGACCAACGACAAGGCCTGCGCCACAATCGCGATCTGCCTGCCGGGCGATCCGGCCTGCACGCCGCCGGAGAACGACATTCCGGATATCGCCGTGCGCAAGCGCGCAGAACCCACGGTCTGCACGCCGGATGGTCTTTGCACCTATGTCGTGACCATCCTCAATGCCGGTGCCACGCCGATCAACGGTCCCGTCAGCTTCGTGGACACGTTCCCGGCCGGCGATGTCGCTTCGGCATCCTTCAGCCCCTCACCGCCCTGGTCGTGCGCGCCGCTCGCCGGCAACACGTTCCAGTGCGATCATCCGGGCCTGAACCTTGTGCCGGGCGCATCGACGGACATTCTCGTGACCACGATTGTTGGCGACTATCCGACAAGCGAGGTCGAGAACTGTGCGAAGGTGACCGCGCTTGAAGGCGAAACCAATCTCGCCAACAACGAGGCCTGTGCAACGGCGACCATACCGGGCATCCCGGGCGGCCAGCCGCAAATGCGCATCCAGAAGACCTGTGAGCCCACCGTGTCGCTCGCAGAAGGTGTGGCCTGCCGGATCACGGTCAGCAATGCCGGAACGGCAGCACCCGTCGGTCCGGTTCGCGTCAACGACGCCGCCAAGATCATCGGCAGCGGTGCACCGGTCAATATCCAGACTGTCACGCCTGACGGCCCGGAATGGTCGTGCAGCGCGGTGCCTGCGGCAAATCTCACCTGTGAGATCCCCGGCGCTGTCATGACACCCGGGACCGCGCGGCACTTCGATGTGACGGTCAATGTCTCACCCAATGAGCGGTTCGAGAACTGCGCACGCGGTTCCTTCGGCCCGGCTCCGGGAGACGACATCGTCTATCCCATCGGCGAGGCCTGTGCTCAGGGCGGCACGCAGATCACGGTCGAGAAGGCCGGCGATGCAGAGTGCCTGCTTGGCCAGCCCTGCACGTTCCAGATCACCATCCGCAACGAAGGTCCGTCATCGATCTCCGGTCCGGTTCGCATCGGCGATGCGCTTCGGGTCGAAGGGTTTGGCGGCGTTCCGGCCCGGATCGTCTCGGTAAATCCGCCCTTCGGCTGTTCGCCCGAGCCGTCCGAGCTTCCCTTCGCCTGCGAAGCCGACCTCACCCTTGCCAGTGGCGAAAGCCGCACGCATGAGGTGGTTGTCGAGCTGCCGGAAGATGGCGGTCTCGCCAACGCAGTGGGCAATGGTGCATCGGGACGCAACTGCGCTGCGGTGATCGACCGTGAAGCGGATGTGCGCACCGCGCCCTCGCTCTCAGGTGCGCCGGATGGTGCTGGAGATGGCCGTGCCTATGACTGCCATGACTTCACGGTTCTGGCGGATGAGGATGAGGACCAGCAATGTTCGCCGGGTCTCGTTCTCAACAATGACGGGCGCTGTGTCTGTCCGGAAGGCACCACCTTCCGCAATGGCCAGTGCGTCGGCACGCAGACCGCTCCGGTTCCGCTGCCCACGCCGCGGCCAACACCGCCGCGCGAGCCCGATCCGAAGCCGCAGGCAGATCCCCGGCCGCAATGCCGGCTCCTGCCGGGCCAGATCCGCACGCGCGATGGCCGCTGTGTCTGCCCACGCGGAACGCGCCTGGCAAACGGCCGTTGCGTCAAGCCGCAGGTCGAGCGCGAATGCCCGCGCGGCACGACGGGCACGCCGCCCAATTGCCGGCCAATCCGCCAGCAATGCCGGCTTCTTCCGGGCATGATCCGCACCCAGGACGGACAATGCGTCTGTCCGCGTGGAACACGTCTGGTGGCCGGTGCCTGCCGCAAGCCGGAGGTGCAGCGTCAGTGCCCGCCGGGAACCACGGGGCGCTATCCCAACTGCGCACCCATCGTGCGGCCCCGCTGCCCGCGTGGAACGACTGGCACGTTCCCCAACTGCCGCCCGGTTGTGCAGCGCCGCTGCCCGCAGGGCACAACGGGAACCTTCCCGAACTGTCGTCCGGTCGTGCAGCGCCGCTGCCCGCCGGGCACCACGGGCAAATACCCGAATTGCCGGCAGATCCGCGTGACGCCACCGGTAAACCGGGTGCCCCGGCAGCAGCTTGATCGTCCCCTGCGCATCAATCCGCAACTCCTGCGGCCGCGCGACAGGGGCAATCAGCTCCAGTAGTCGGAGCACCTCTCGAAAATGGCCCCGCCGGTTTTGCCGGCGGGGCATTTATCCTTCCTCAATGAACTTCACTCACCGATAGCCTGGTCCAGGTCAAACCCCGAATATCCAGGGGGTCGGACTTTCCCGGTGAGAACACGGGTTTCAATGTCCAGACGGTACCGGCCGCCCCACCGGCGCCAATGGTTCGTGATACGTTTTTCAACCCATGCAAGACGATGTCTCGCGAGCGTATGGCTGCCTTCTTCATCCAGATAGCTCACCCGCAGGACGGAGGGCTCCCTGTCGAGAATCTCAATCAGCTGGTCGACAGCGGAGAGCCAGTCCTGTTTCAGCGTATTTTTCCCTCGTACGAAGGCGTCGCTCCGAAGATCAAACCGCACCAGGCGCTGAATCGATGCGCCGAAATTGATTTTCGTCATTTTGCCCGCCGTCAAACGAACCACCCGGACATGTTCCGTCGTCAGGCGATAGCCGGAAGGCAGGGTTCGAGCATCGAGCTTGACAACGAAGTTGGTCCCCAATCGCTGATCTGGCAGCGACGCGCATGGAATATGAAAGCGACCCGCCGCATCGGTTGTTATCAACTTCCCTTCTACTGCGGCCAATCGCACCCCCGGCAGTCCCGGTTCACCATCGTCCGGATACCCGTTTCGGTTTGTGTCATCGAAAACTTTACCGATCACATCACCGCAGTCGAAAACCGGCTCCTCTTCTATCCGGACACTGGCTTGAGCTTCGGAGGATATCCGGCGCCCGAGGGGATCGGTCAGCACCGCTGTGTTGATGTAAACTCCTGGGCCTATAGACGCCGGGGCGTTCATGCTCAGGCGGATTTCAATGGAACTGCGTGCCGCCAGCGAAATGTCATCGAAGCGCAACAAGCGGCCATTCACGACCGGGGCTGCCGGCGCTTCATCCACCAGTGCAGAACCTTCAACAAAGCGAAACCCCGGCGGAAGCCGATCCTCCACTTTCAATCCTCGAACGGGCCCATCGCTATTGTTGGTTACGATGATCGTGAATGGCGCCAGCTCACCCCGCCGGATTGTCGTTCTTTCCGCAGTTTTGCTGATTGTAAGGTTGCCGGCCCCAGCCGGTAATGTCAGTGGCAGCGTGCTTTCGTTCGAAGCGAGCGAAAACACCGCTCCGCCGCCATCCAAAACTGAGCCATAAGCAATTGCTGTGTTCACAACCGCCTCGGACGTTCCCGCACCATTCTTGATATCAGCCTGCGTGAGCAGATAGCTGGCTGAAAAGCGCTCCGTCTCCCCTACCTCCAGCGCTAACGTTGCCGGCTGTACATCAGACAGGCGGCCATTCGCAGCATGCCCGTTGAACTTAGGGCCATGGTCCTCGATCCGAATGTCGGTGACCGGAAGCTTGCCGGTATTGGTGACTTCAAACTCGTATAGGAGAACATCGCCGGGTGAAGCCAGACCGTCGCCATCCATATCCGAGAATCCACCGGTTTTGGCCAAGCTAAGCCCGGGGAACTGGAGAGGCAGGACAACGCATTGTTCGGAGGGGCAATCTGGGTCCGCTTCAGCGGGGACTTTGGCAAAGTTGACTACCGTATCCGCCGGGTGTGCCAGTCGTTCGACCACAGAGGCATCAACCCTCAGAACAAGTTGACCGTTGGTGCTCCCCTCGCGCTGCGGGACAGTCAAGCCTGTCCACTCGACAGTACCGCTGCTGTGGCGTCCACCGTGGCTGGCGGCCACAAACCGCAAATGCGGGTCCAGAACATCGAGCACGGAAAAGTCGATGGCAGCGCTACCGACATTGGTCAGCACGATCTCGAATGTAAGGGGCTCTCCCAATTCGGCGAGCCCCGGAACCACGCCTCCCTCCGTCACAAGCGATTTTGCAACACTCACATCCGGAGGAATATGGTTTTCCGTTCGGCAAGGTGCACACGCCCCATTGCTGGCAACCACTGTGTTGGACAAGGTCACCGGTGCATCCTCGTCAACGACAGCCGTATAGGTGATACTGTGAGTTCCAGCCGGCGTTCCCGCGGGAAGCTTGAAGGAAAGCTCCGGTGCTGCACCTGTTTCTGCTTCGAACAGGCCGGAACTGACCACACTGCCGAATTTGAGCCCGGGCCCGAGCGTATCGGTTAATTCGAGATCCTGCGTTGTCCTCCCGTCTGCAACCACCGTCGTTAATGTGTAGGTCAGCGTATCTCCGATTTCGACGGACGCACCGTCGCCCACATCCGACGTCTTTGACGTACCAAGCCGGACCAGCGGATTTGCCGTTGTACAGGATTTGCATTCTCCCACATTCGCGACCACCGCGTTGGACAGGGGTCCGGTAGCACTCTCGGAGACCGTCGCCGTATAGGAAACGCTGTGTGTCCCCGCTGCCGATCCCGCGGGAAGCCTGAAGGACAGCACCGGCGCGGAACCGGCATCGGCAATAAATGGGCCAGGCCCGGTTACAGTGTTGAAATCGAGCCCCGGCCCAAGCGTGTCGGTCAGAACCAGATCCTGTGTTGTCGTTCCTCCCGTCACCTCGGCCGTAAGCGTATAGGTGATCGTGTCCCCCGCCTGAACCCCGACACCGTCCCCTACATCCGATGTTTTGGATGAGCTCAATTCAACGAGTGGATTGGAGGTCATGCAGGGCGAACAATCGCCCACATTGGCCACGACGCTGTTCGAAACCGATCCCGACGCACTGTCCGATACCGTCGCTGTGTAGGAGACGCTGTAGGTGCCCGCTGCCGTGCCGGTGGGCAAGGTGAAGGACAGGACGGGTGCTCCGCTCGCATCTGAAACGAAGGCCCCTGGCGCCGTGACACTGCCAAAGTCGAGCCCCGCCCCCAGCGCGTCGGTCACAACCAGATCCTGTGTTGTCACGCCACCCGTCACCACAGTGGTCAGCGTGTAGGTGATCGTGTCCCCCGCCTGTACGCCCACACCGTCACCCCCATCCGAAGCCTTTGATGTGCTCAGTTCAACAAGCGGGTTCGTGGTCGCGCAGGGAGAGCAGTCGCCGATGTTGGCCACCGCACTGTTGGAGACCGATCCCGATGCACTGTCTGATACCGTCGCTGTGTAGGAGACGCTGTAGGTTCCCGCTGCCGTGCCAGCAGGCAAGGTGAAGGACAGGTTCGGCGCGCTTCCCGTATCTGGAACGAAAGCCCCCGGCGCCGTGACGCTGCCAAAGTCGAGCCCCGCCCCCAGCGTGTCGGTCAGAACCAGATCCTGTGTTGTGGTCCCTCCGGTTACGAGTGTGGTCAGCGTGTAGGTGATCATATCGCCCGCCTGAACACCAACTCCGTCACTCACATCCGAAGCCTTCGATGTGCTCAGTTCCACCAGCGGGTTCGTGGTCGCGCAGGGAGAGCAGTCGCCGATGTTGGCCACGGCGCTGTTCGAAACCGATCCCGATGCACTGTCAGAAACCGTTGCCGTGTAGGACACGCTGTAGGTTCCCTCTGCCGTGCCTGCAGGCAAGGTGAAGGAGAGGTTCGGCGCGCTTCCCGTATCTGGAACGAAAGCCCCCGGCGCCGTGACACTGCCAAAGTCGAGCCCCGCCCCCAGCGTGTCGGTCACAACCAGGTCCTGTGTCGTCACGCCGCCCGTCACCACCGTGGTCAGCGTATAGGTGATCGTGTCGCCCGCCTGGACGCCAACGCCATTGCCAACATCCGAGATTTTCGAGGTACTCAGTTCAACAAGTGGATTTGTGGTCGTGCAGGGTGAGCAATCCCCGATGTTGGCAACTGCATTGTTTTGTACTTCCAGAGTGGCACTGTCCGATACTGTCGCCGTATAGGACACACTATGGGTCCCCTCCGACGTTCCAACGGGAAGTGTGAAGGAGAGCTCGGGCGCACTGCCGGTGTCGGCTGCGAATGGCCCCAATGCAGTCACATTGCCGAAGTCGAGCCCCGCCCCCAGCGTGTCGGTCACAACCAGATCCTGTGTCGTCGTTCCACCCGTCACCTGGACCGTCAGCGTGTAGGTGATCGTGTCCCCCGCCTGTACGCCGACACCGTCACCCACATCCGAAGCCTTCGATGTGCTCAGTTCCACCAAGGGGTTCGTGGTCGCGCAGGGAGAGCAGTCGCCGATGTTGGCCACCGCACTGTTGGAAACCGATCCCGAAGCACTGTCAGAAACCGTTGCCGTGTAGGACACGCTGTAGGTTCCCGCTGCCGTGCCGGCGGGCAAGGTGAAGGACAGGCTCGGCGCACTCCCTGTCTCCGGAACAAACAAACCCGGCGCCGTGACACTGCCAAAGTCAAGCCCCGCCCCCAACGTGTCGGTCAGAACCAGCTCCTGTGTTGTGGTCCCTCCGGTTACGAGTGTGGTCAGCGTGTAGGTGATCGTGTCGCCCGCCTGAACCCCGACACTGTTGCCCACATCCGAAGCCTTCGACGTGCTCAGTTCCACCAGCGGGTTCGTGGTCGCGCAAGGAGAGCAGTCGCCGATGTTGGCCACCGCACTGTTGGAAACCGGTCCCGAAGCACTGTCAGAAACCGTTGCCGTGTAGGACACGCTATAGGTTCCCGCTGCCGTGCCGGCAGGCAAGGTGAAGGAGAGGTTCGGCGCGCTTCCCGTCTCCGGAACGAACGAACCCGGCGCCGTGACACTGCCAAAGTCGAGCCCCGCCCCCAACGTGTCGGTCAGAACCAGATCCTGTGTTGTGGTCCCTCCGGTTACGAGTGTGGTCAGCGTATAGGTGATCGTGTCCCCCGCCTGTACGCCGACACCGTCACCCACATCCGAAGCCTTCGACGTGCTCAATTCCACCAGCGGGTTCGTGGTCGCGCAGGGAGAACAATCCCCCACATCGGCCACCGCACTGTTGGAGACCCATCCCGATGCACTGTCTGATACCGTCGCTGTGTAGGAGACGCTGTAGGTTCCCGCTGCCGTGCCAGCAGGCAAGGTGAAGGAGAGGTTGGGCGCGCTCCCCGTATCTGAGACGAAAGCCCCCGGCGCGGTGACACTGCCAAAGTCGAGCCCCGCCCCCAGCGTGTCGGTCACAACCAAATCCTGCGTCGTCACGCCCCCCGTCACCACAGTGGTCAGCGTGTAGGTAAGCGTATCCCCTGCCTGAACCCCGACACCGTCACCCACATCCGAAGCCTTCGATGTGCTCAGTTCAACAAGCGGGTTCGTGGTCGCGCAAGGAGAGCAGTCGCCGATGTTGGCGACGGCGCTGTTCGAAACCGATCCCGATGCACTGTCAGAAACCGTTGCCGTGTAGGACACGCTATAGGTTCCCGCTGCCGTGCCGGCAGGAAGCGTGAACGACAGGCTCGGTGCTCCGCTCGTATCTGGAACGAAAGCCCCTGGCGCCGTGACACTGCCAAAGTCGAGCCCCGCCCCCAGCGTGTCGGTCAGCACCAGATCCTGTGTCGTCACGCCGCCCGTCACCACAGTGGTCAGCGTGTAGGTGATCGTATCGCCCGCCTGAACACCAACACCATCACCCACATCCGACGCCTTCGATGTACTAAGTTCAACAAGCGGGTTCGTGGTTGCACAGGGCGAACACTCGCCCACATCGGCCACTGCACTGTTGGAAACCGAGCCCGATGCACTCTCGGACACCGTCGCCGTATAGGACACGCTATAGGTTCCCGCTGCCGTGCCGGCAGGAAGCGTGAACGACAGGTTCGGCGCGCTTCCCGTATCTGGAACGAAAGCCCCGGGCGTCGTGACGCTGCCGAAGTCGAGCCCCGGTCCCAACGTATCGGTCAGCACCAGATCCTGTGTTGTGGTCCCTCCAGTCACGAGTGTGGTCAGCGTGTAGGTGATCGTGTCCCCCGCCTGAACACCAACACCGTCACCCACATCCGAAGCCTTCGATGTGCTCAGTTCCACCAAAGGGTTCGTCGTAGCGCAGGGCGCGCAGCTCCCAAAATTTGAACTCACCGCGTTTGACACCTGCCCCGAAGCCAAATCGGTCACTGTCGCTGTGTAGGAAACGGCATAGCTTCCTGCAGGTGTTCCTGAGGGAAGCGTGAATGACAGATTGGGCGCACTGCCTGTGTCTGGAACAAACGAGCCCGACGCCGTAACGCTGCCAAACTCCAGGCCCGGCCCCAGAACATCACTGAGAACCAGGTCCTGTGTTGAGACGCCGGCTGCAATAACGGCCGTTAGCGTATAGGTGAGCGTATCTCCAACCTGAACGCCTACACCATCGCCCACATCGACAGCTTTCGAGGTGCTGGTCGTCACAAGAGGATTGTTTGTGGAACAGGGGCTGCATTCGCCAATATCAGCAGTCGCTGCGTTCGAAACCGAATCCGACGCACTGTCTGATACCGTCGTTGTGTAGGAGACGCTGTAGGTTCCCGCTGCCGTGCCGGTGGGCAAGGTGAAGGTCAGGGTGGGTGCGCCGCTCGTATCTGAAACGAAGGCCCCTGGCGCCGTGACACTGCCAAAATCGAGCCCCGCCCCCAGCGTGTCGGTGAGAACCAACTCCTGTGTCGTCGTTCCTCCCGTCACCTGGGTCGTCAGCGTATAGGTGATCGTGTCCCCCGCCTGTACGCCGACACCGTCGCCCACATCCGAAGCCTTCGATGTACTGAGTTCAACAAGCGGGTTCGTGGTCGCGCAGGGAGAGCAGTCGCCGATGTTGGCCACAGCGCTGTTGGAAACCGATCCCGAAGCACCATCAGAGACCGTGGCCGTATAGGACACGCTGTAGGTTCCCGCTGCTGTGCCTGCAGGAAGCGTGAATGACAGGTTCGGCGCGCCGCTAGTATCTGCAACGAAAGCCCCCGGCGCCGTGACACTGCCAAAGTCGAGCCCCGCCCCCAGCGTGTCGGTCAGAACCAGCTCCTGTGTCGTCGTTCCCCCCGTCACCTGGGTCGTCAGCGTATAGGTGATCGTGTCCCCCGCCTGGACGCCGACACCATCGCCCACATCCGAAGCCTTCGACGTGCTCAGTTCCACCAGCCGGTTCGTGGTCGCACAGGGAGAGCAGTCGCCGATGTTGGCCACAGCGCTGTTGGAAACCGATCCCGAAGCACCATCAGAGACCGTGGCCGTATAGGACACGCTGTAGGTTCCCGCTGCTGTGCCTGCAGGAAGCGTGAATGACAGGTTCGGCGCGCCGCTAGTATCTGCAACGAAAGCCCCCGGCGCCGTGACACTGTCAAAGTCGAGCCCCGCCCCCAACGTGTCTGATAAAACCAGATCCTGAGAGGTCGTCCCTCCGGTCACCTGGGTCGTCAGCGTGTAGGTGATCGTGTCCCCCGCCTGGACGCCGACACCGTTGCCAACATCCGAGCTCTTCGAAGTATTCAACAGAACCTTCTGATTGATAACCGCACAGTCGATCTCGCTATCGACCGCCACCGCCTCAGGAGAAAGTGTGAAGGAATTCTCATCAAACGACACTGTTCCCCCTGTCCCCATTCCCAAACAGACAACG
Source organism: Nitratireductor sp. B36 (assembly GCF_020833685.1). Lineage (GTDB taxonomy): Bacteria > Pseudomonadota > Alphaproteobacteria > Rhizobiales > Rhizobiaceae > Nitratireductor. Next base: position 576,873 of record NZ_JACKZY010000002.1, on the reverse strand, counting down.
TCGTCGAGAACCCAATTGGGCGGCAAAGTCTCTGAAATGACCGTCTGGACGTCGACCTCTGCCAGGATCTGCGTGACCCCCGGTTGAGCAACGCCCTGGGACACAGTGGTGATCGTCTGAGTTTCCCACCCATTGTTGCCGGTGAAGGTGAAGCTGCCGACATCATCCAAGGTGGTCTTGCGAAGCGTGAGTCTGGGCAATTTGACGAACTGCACAGTCCCCTGCGCCTGATCGTTTGACAGAACAAAATCATCGTTCGTCGGGTCGGTGTCTCCGTCGGAGACAGACCGGTCAAGCGAGGCAACAAGCGGATAGCTTCCTGAAACGGCATCCGAGTTTGCGACCAGCGGGATTGTGAAGCCTATGTTTCCGCCGCTGCCTCCAGGGACTGGAGCGGGCGAAAGAGGCGTGTTTATAACACACGACACCGTTTGCCCTGAGACCGTACACCCGGGAACCGGGCTGGCTGTCCACCCTGCCGGCACGGAAACCGTGATGGCGAATCCATCAGAGGTTTGGACAGTACCGGGGCCAAGATTGGTGGCACTCACACTCATATCCATCGTGTCGCCTGGCGCGTGGTAGACACCCGCCGGCGCTGAGATGGAAATCGAAAGATCGGGTCGCCCCGTAACCGTGAGAGAACAGGTGCTGTCTTCCTGGTCGACCTTTAGGATGTTGCTCGCGCAACTGCCTGTTTCCGCAAAAGAGTTTTCAGGAATGCCTGCCGGTCTTTGTGAGGCCGTGGCCCCATAGCCGGATCCCGGCAGAACATAAACCTCCTTGCTGGAATCGTAATCAGCCGTATCGTTGTCGGAAGCAGCGAGATATGGCTCAACATCTTCTCCCGAAAGTCCGCTTCCATTGTCGAGAAGAATGCCATCCTTGGTCAAATTGAGCAGCCAGCCTGTGCCGCCAATCGTTTGATCCCAAGCAAAGTCGGAAAAATTCAGAGCCGCCGAGTGGCGCGCTTGCTCCAATTGGCCGCAATAGACATTGATGCCATCGTAGCCCCTCCCTCCAGCCTGCCTATGAATACCCGAGGCTGCTCGATAGGCCTCATTGTTGCAAAACCAGCCCCGGAAAGTGTGCGTGGCATTGCCCTCATTCACCCCAACGGTCTGAACGCCAGCTGTAGCAGCCGTATTGACGGAAACCCAATCCGATGCACCGAGTTGAAGAGGACGACACGCCATTCGCAGACTGGAAGCCCAGGGGATAGTAGCCCCAGGCCCGACCCGGTCATACCCACCCAGCCTCTGAACAATCTGTCCAGGCGGACAATATCCGTGCCGTTGGGTTCCTTGAGTGGGATAGCCGTAACCCGAGACTTCCGGGGTACCATTGGCTGACGTGTTGATGGTTTCAACCGTTCCGTTCGGAAGAACAGATATCGACGCGCAATAAAGCCCCACCTGTGCTGTCATACCGCGAACGCTGGAAGCATTTGCGCTCATGGAGACGTCGGCGTGGTGGAGACCTCGAAGCACTGTTCCGGCCGGACATTTATAAGCTTCGACTGATCCCTTGTTCGATCCGATCGTCCCTACATAACTGCCATCTCCACGGAAACCGATGCCGATTTGGGAAAAGGCAAAGTCCGGAAAAAGACAAAGTACGAATAAAAATATAGATCGTAGTAGTAGGTTCTCCACCGGAAACACCAATTCTTGGGGAATCCGTGGATTAATAAAAACTTAATCAGTTATGATAAAAAAACCGGATCAAACAGCCGGGATAGACCTGCACCACCAAAAGTCTGGTCGATGGTGGGCCCGGAGGGACTCGAACCCCCAACCAAGCGGTTATGAGCCGCCGGCTCTAACCAATTGAGCTACAGGCCCGGTGGCCGATGGATTAATTGCTTTTTTCGCCGCGCACAAGCCATCTTGCCGCAATCGACACACAATCCATAGCTAGGTCGCTTTTCGGGACATCGCAAAAGGAGATTTCCATGACCAAATCCGTCTTCCCCGCCGTATTCGCTGCTCCCGTGCTTGCTGCTTCCCTGCTCAGCGCTGTTCCAACTTTGGCAGACGATAGGGATAAGCGAATCATCGTGACTGGCGAGGGAGAAGCCGCTGTCAGCCCCGATATGGCAATTCTCACAATCGCCGTGGTGCGTGAAGCAGAAACGGCACGCGACGCTCTCGACGCAAACAATCAGGCAATGACCGCAGTCATCGATGCGATGAAGGAAGACGGCATTGAAGCGCGTGATTTGCAGACAGGCGGTCTGTCCATCAACCCGCGCTATGTGTACCCCAACGAGAAGAACGAGGAAAAGACGCCACGCATCGTGGGCTACGAGGTCGGCAATACGCTCACGGTACGCATCCGCGATCTCGCTAAAGTCGGGACTGTTCTCGATCGGTCGGTAAGTCTTGGTGTGAATCAGGGCGGCGGACTTACTTTCACCAACGACGATCCATCCGAGGCCATCACCGAGGCCCGAAAGCGCGCCGTGAAGGATGCACTCGACAAGGCCAAGACATTGGCAGAGGCTGCCGGCGTGAAATTGGGCGACATCGTTGAGATCTCCGAACAGATGCATCAGCGCCCCCCGATGCCCTATGCTGGCAAGGCTGTTCGGATGCAGGCCTCAGCCGAGGCTGTCCCCGTGGAAGCAGGCGAGAACGCCTATCAGGTACAGGTCAATGTGACCTTTGAACTCGACCGGTAAACCCGACGATCGAATATCAGAAATGGAAAGCCGCCGGCGCTCGCCGGCGGCTTTCGTGTTTTATCTCGGTCAATCCGCACTCAACGGATAACCGGGCACCGTGGGGCGCGAGCAAAAACAACATGCTGCCGCCCCCAATGGGTGCGTCCTGCAACGCGAATGATGTTCCGATTGGCCCTGACCACCCGGGCGCGACGGATACCCATGCGTTCCGCCTTGCGAACCGCCTGTCTAGGGGTGCACGCACTGTGATGGCGACGAGGACGCTCGGCACGATGACTGCGGGCGCTATTTCCGTAAAGATAACCGCCCGAGGGGCCACCAATGCCAAAGCCGAAATAAAGGCTGTCCGCCTGCGCTGTTGCCGGCGCCGCAAGCAGCGTGCCCAACCCGATCATGGCTGACAGCGTGGCAATCTTGAGTTTCTCGAACATTGTGCTCTCCTTGGTGTTTGGGACCCTCTCGCGCCCCTGATGGAGATGACAATCTCAAAACACTCCTGAACCAATGAGGAATGGGCTGTTCATATCGCATTCAGCCGATGGCCGACAAAGCCGCGTTCCACTGGACCGGATTTCGATGCTCGCTGATCCGCGTAATTTCGCCGCCATCGATCTCGAAAAACATTCCGCCGGGGAGCGTATAAGTCTGCCCTGTCGCCTCCGGCAGGCCTTCTGCAGTTGTTCGGTAGGTGCCGCGAACCGTAAACTCCGCAGCCGCACGAATGCCACCTGGGGCATTCATGACGGTGATATCTGCAAGGCGCTCGTCGAAATGCCGAGTCCTCAATCCGAGACGCCAACGCAGTTTCTCTCGGCCGATCTCTCGCTCTCCGTCGAACGGATCGTGCGCTACATCATCGCTTACCAATGCCAGAGCAGCATCGTGATCGCTGGCGTTCAGGGCATTCAGAAAGGATTGCACAAGGCTCAGCGCCTTTTCATCGGACATCGGCATAACTCCTCATTCGTAAAGCGCCCCAGAAGGAAACATCGTGTGATGTCTATGGTTCCTCATCCAGGATGAAGGCAAAATAGTCTTCCGGCTCTGCCAATTGATCTTCGTTGGTCTTCACCCGGCCACGAATGGAAATGCCGGCTTCGTGCACAGTGTTTGGATCACCCGAAACCAGCGGATGCCACCATGGCAGTTCCTTGCCCTCTGCCACGAGGCGATATCCGCAAGTGCTGGGAAGCCAGGGGATATTGCCCACATTGTCCGGTGTAAGCCGCACGCAATCAGGAACGCGCTTCAGCCGGTTCCCATAGTCGCTGCATCGGCACGTTTCGCCGTCGAACAAGCGGCATCCCACACTCGTCCAGTAAATCTCACCGGTGTCCTCGTCCTCGAGTTTGGCGAGGCAGCATTTGCCACAGCCATCGCAAAGAGCTTCCCATTCCTGGTCGTTGAGCTCTGCCAGCGTCTTGGTCTTCCAGAATTTCTTCGTCGTCATGCTCGAGCTTTGAACCGCCAAGGATCGCACGTCAAGCATCGTAAGGGCCCCGTTTCAGACACGTTCTCGTCACTTCGCAGTCACGCTTCCACACGCAGGAGTATCAATTGCGGGAAAAAGGGAACCGAACGCCATCGAAGCGGTTAAAGCGGCGATGGGACGCCTGCATACAGGAGAGATTTTATGACGACGCGAAAGCGGATCATGACGACAACTGCCCTCGGTCTGCTCATTGCTGCCGCACCTTTGGCAACGCAGCCGAGCATCGCAACGGAGCGCTCCTCCGGGGTGGTTCTGGCACAGGCCGAAAAGCCCAAAGGCATGACCGAAGAAGCCTGGCGGGCGCTCTTGAAAAAGCGCGGCGAAAAAAAGCAGAAGGACAAGGACAAGGCTCCAGCTGAGAACGAGGCCGCGCCAGCGTCGAAACCCGAGCCGACATCGGAGCCTGAGGCAACTGCACCTGCTGCCGAAACTCAAGCCGAGCAGCCGGCAGCCGCCGACGAACCGGGCACACAGGAAGAGCCTGGAACCGACAACGCAGGAGCGCCTGAGGACGCCCCCTCCGGTCTTGAAGCACCGGAAGAGCAGCCTACGCCCCCCGTCGAGCCCGAAGCCGCTGAAGAAACGGCTCCTGCGGAAAGCGCTCCTGCCGAGGGAGAATCGACTTCTGGTGCAGAAGAGGGCACTCCGGACGCCGGGGAAGGCACCGCTTCTCAGCCTGAGGCAGGTTCTCAACCAGCTTCCGACGACACAGATCTGCCGGCAGAAGCCACCCCCTCGCCTAGCACGGAAGAACCCGCAGAAGACCAGCCTGTTGAAGAGGTGGCGCCAGCCGCTCAGCAGCCCGCCGAGGAACGGTCGGCTGAAGAAGAGCCTTCCGGAAAAGCGGAGGACGCTGCTCCCACGCCCGCGGAAGAGCGTACAAATGAAGTGATTGAAACTCAGCCAGAGAGCGGCAACGAGCCCGAAGCGCAGGAAATCGAGCCTCTCCCTGAAAACGCCGCGCCTGTTTTGGATAGCGAAAAGGAGCCAGAGGCCAACGGAGGAGCGCAGTCCTCCGCTCCAGCCGAAGCATCCGAGGCGGAGAGCGCCGCGGAAGAGGAGAATGCCAACGCCGAGGCAGAACCACAACAGGCCCCCATGCCTGAAAGCGACGCCGAGGCGCAGGCTGACGCGATCAATCCAGAAACGCTTCGCAGCGAAATCCGCAACATTCTTGAAGAGCGCGGCGAACGGATCGAACTGGGTCAAACGCGTGAGGAACGCCGCGAGCGCCGGCGTGAACTGCGAGAGCGCCGCGAATCTGCGGAGGTCGTACGCGAGTTCAATGACAATCGAACGATCATCCAGATCAACAATCAGGTTTTCGTCGAAAGCCAGGACAGCGACCGCCTTATCCGCGAGGATGACGAAGTTTATTACGAGGAGCTGCCGCGCGGCCGTGTGCGAGAGGTTGTCACGCGTCCAAATGGTGTTCGCCTGATCACCGTTCGCAACCGTTATGGCGACGTCATTCGCCGTGTGCGGGTTACGCCGGATGGCCGCGAACAGGTCCTCGTCTTCGTACCAGACGAGCGCCTCGAGACCGTCGACCGGTGGCATGATCCCGCTCGCGAGCTGCCACCACTTCGCCTGACGATCCCCGTCAGCGATTATATTCTGGAGGCAGAGCGTGTGGAGGATCCGGAGCGTTACTATACTTTCCTGGAAAAGCCTCCGGTAGAACCCGTGCGCCGCATATACTCGCTTGAAGAGGTCAAACGCTCAGCGCGCCTACGCGATATGGTTCGTCGCATCGATCTCGATACAGTCGAATTCGCCTTCGGCTCGGCCGATATCGAAGAGAGCGAGATTGACGAGCTCGAAGCGATTGCGACCGCCATTGAGCGCATGCTGGACGAGAATCCTGCCGAGACCTTTCTGATCGAAGGCCATACGGATGCTGTCGGCTCGGATCTCGCCAATCTGGCGCTCTCGGATCGCCGCGCCGAATCGGTGGCCCGCGCGCTGACGGATGTGTTCGGCATCCCGCCGGAAAACCTGGTCACTCAGGGCTATGGCGAGCGCTACCTTAAAATCGATACCCAGGAGCGCGAACGCGAGAACAGGCGTGTGGCACTGCGGCGTATCACCCCGCTTGTCGCTCCGGTGGCCAGCGCCAGATAGGCACTGACCCCTTTCTGCCCGCCCCATGCTCTGGCTGCGGGCTGGCGAAAGGAGCCCGGTCGGATGTTCCCTCCTCCGACCGGGCTTTGCTGTGTTTGCGAAATCTGCAAGATGCCTTCGAATTCATCGCCGGCTTCAAAGGAGTTCCTTCATGACGCGCAACGGCCTGCGTGGTGTTATCGCCGCCGTCCCAACACCTGTGACAGCTTCGGGAGACCCTGACACGGCCCGTTTTCTGCGCCACGCGCAATGGGCGCTGGACAATGGATGCGATGCGCTGAACGTGCTCGGCACCACGGGCGAAGCCAACTCATTCGGCCCTGAACAGCGCACTACCCTCATGGAAGCCGCCGCCGGCGCCCTCGACACCACCAGACTGATGGTTGGTACCGGCACACCAGACCTGAAGACAACAATCGCGCTGACCCGCCGCGCCCACGAATTGGGCTTCGCCGCAGCGTTGGTCTTGCCACCTTATTATTACAAGGGAGTGAGTGATGAGGGCCTGTTCGCCTGGTTTGAGCGGCTGATCTCCGGCACCTCCGGAACCCCCATCCCCGTCTATCTCTATAATTTCCCCCAGATGACGGGCCTTACCTTCTCCCCGGCCCTTGCCCGCCGTCTGAAAGAAGCCTTCCCTGATCGCATAACCGGTGCGAAAGACAGTTCAGGCGATCTCGACTATGCTTCCGAACTGGCAAAGATCAGTGACTTTGCCGTCTTCCCGAGCAACGAAGCCTCAATTTCGAAGGCGGAATCTGAAAATTACGCCGGATGCATTTCGGCAACTGCCAGCGTGACCGCGCCGCTTGTTGCAAAACTTTGGGCCGAACCCACCAATGATGATGCCCTGGAGGCGGCGTCCAGTGCACGCACCGCGATTTCTGCTCACCCGCTTATTCCCGCGGTGAAATACCTGACTGCGAGACTGCACGATGACGCAGACTTTGCCACGCCGCTACCGCCGCATATGCCGCTCACCGACGAACAAAAAACGGCTCTCGACGAGATACCCTTGTGAAAACAGAAAAGCGGCAGTTTCGTTTTGCGAAACCGCCGCCTGCCATTTGTTGCTGATGTTCGATTGATCGTCTGTTAGCCAGCCTTTTCGCCGATCTCGGAGATGCCGCCATTGGCAGCAGACCATTCAAGCGGCTGGTTCAAAAACTTCTCCACCTCATCGAGCGTCTTTTCGTCAAAAAGCTTGTCCGCACGCGCTACCTGCAAAACGTCCCACCAAGTGGTGAGATAGTGAAGCCGCATGCCGGCATCCTCCAGACGCTTCGGGGTATCGGGGAAAATACCGTAGTAGAAAACGGCAAAAGTGTCGGTCACCTCGGCACCCGCCTTGCGGACGGCCTCGGCGAATTTGAGCTTACTCCCACCGTCCGTGGTCAGATCTTCCACCAAAAGCAACCGCGCCCCTTCATTCAGATTGCCTTCGATCTGAGCATCGCGGCCAAATCCCTTAGGCTTCTTGCGAACGTAGAGCATGGGCAGGCCGAGTTTGTCGGAGAGCCAGGCAGCAAAGGGAATACCCGCCGTCTCGCCGCCGGCCACCGCATCGAATTTTTCAAAGCCGGCATCGCGCAAGACGACTGAGGCCGCGAAGTCCATGATGGCCGAGCGAATGCGCGGATAAGAGATGAGCTTCCGACAGTCGATGTAGACCGGGCTCTTCAGGCCTGAGGTGAACGTATAGGGCTCGTCAGCCCGGAAATGAACCGCCTTGATCTCGATCAGCATCTTGGCCACGGTCTCGGCAATCAGGGCGCGGTCGGGGAATGTGTTGGCGAACATGGCTGGCTCTCGTTTGGTGACGCGGCTTTCAGCTATCAGGATTGAACGCCGGGCGGAAGTTTTTCCGACAATATTCCGGTGGATGGCTTTGCACCATCCGTCCCACAATTTTCTCGACGCATCGTGTCGGAATGCGGCAAGGTTCGCCGTCTTCCAATCGAGAAAGGAACCGGAATGCTCTACGCGATTCTCTGCTATCACAATGAAGACGTCGTCATGTCCTGGTCCCGGGAAGAGGACGATGCAGTGCTTGCCAAGCGTCGGCGGGTTCAGAAGGAGCTTGTCGATACGGACCGTATGGGGCCGGCAATCCGGTTGATGCCCACTTCAGCGGCAACGACGCTCCGCGCTTCCGGCAACGAGCACCTGGTGCTCGATGGCCCCTTCGCAGAGACCAAGGAACAGTTACTCGGCTTCTACGTCGTCGATTGCGAGAACCTGGAAGAGGTTGTCGATTTCGCCAAACGCATGAAGGAAGGCGAGAGCGTGACCTTCGAGATCCGTCCGGTACAGATTTTTGAGAAAGGCAACCTGCCTGAAAGGGAACCGTCCGCCAAATGACCGAACTGGCCTGGATCGAGAATGCACTGACCAGCGCGCGCCCGCAGGCTATGGGCGCGCTTCTGCGTTATTTCCGCGATCTCGACCGGGCCGAGGAGGCTTTTCAGGAAGCATGTCTGCGGGCTTTGAAGAATTGGCCCCTTAAGGGCCCGCCGCGCGACCCGACCGCCTGGCTGATTTTCGTCGGCCGCAATGCAGCGCTAGACGGTGTTCGCCGGGACAGTCGCAACACCGCTCTTCCCCCCGAAGACAGGATATCGGACCTCGACGATGTCGAAGGCGACATGGCAGAGCGGCTGGACGATGCGCACTACCGCGACGACATTCTTCGGCTGATGTTCGTGTGCTGTCACCCCGACCTCCCCGCAACCCAGCAGGTGGCGCTTGCGTTGCGTATTGTTTCCGGTCTGAGCGTGCGAGAGATCGCCAGCGCCTTTCTGGTTGGTGAAAAGGCAATGGAACAGCGCATCACCCGCGCCAAACGTCGGGTCGCCGAGGCCAATGTACCCTTTGCGGCCCCCGATGCCGTCGAGCGCTCGAAGCGGCTCGGTGCGGTCGCTGCGATGATATACCTGGTCTTCAACGAAGGATATTCCGCGACCAGCGGCACAGACGTCGTACGCGCCTCGCTATGCGATGAAGCGATCCGGCTTGCCCGCCTGTTGTTGAGGCTTTTCCCCTCCGAACCCGAGATCATGGGTCTCCTCGCCCTCATGCTTCTCCAGCATGCCCGCAGCGCCGCCCGCACAGATGCGGATGGCAACGCCGTTCTGCTTGATGACCAGGACCGCTCGCTCTGGAACCGCACCGGCATTGAAGAGGGATTGGCCCTGGTGGACAAGGCTCTGCGTCACGGACGGCCCGGCTCCTACCAGATACAAGCGGCGATCGCGGCGCTTCACGCCCGCGCCCGCACGCCGGAGGAAACCGACTGGGAAGAAATCGACCTTCTTTATCAGATGCTGGAAAGCCAGACTCCGTCACCCGTCATCACGCTCAACCGCTCAGTTGCAGTCTCCAAAACGCACGGGCCCGAAACTGCATTGCAATTGATCGCGCCGCTTGCAGAGCGCCTTTCCGGCTATTTTTATTATCATGGTGTGCGCGGTGCCTATCTGAGCGAAATCGGTCGTGCGGAAGAAGCCCGCGAAGCGTTTGCCCGCGCCATAGCTTTAGCGCGCACGCCAGCCGAAGCTGCGCATATACGTCAGCATCTTGACCGCCTGGCCGTGAAGAACCGGGTGGATTGAACAAAAAATCGGTAGGCCTGTCGGAGTTGCCCACCACTATTCGTCCTGATGACAAGTCCCGACATCGCGGGCTTGCTATTAGGAGAAAATCATGTCCGAAACCCACAACGTTGCAGATGAACAGGAGATGCCCGAGGTTCTGGGTGGTGTAGTCCCTTATCTCATCGTCGATGGCGCATCAAAAGCCGCCGAATTCTACAAACAGGCCCTGGCGGCAAAAGAGGTTTTCCGACAACCGGAAGACGACAATGGCCGCACCATGCACATTCATCTCTACGTTCACGGCGGGTCGCTCATGCTGTGCGACGCTTACCCTGAGTATGGCCAGCCTCTGCAGGAACATGCCGGGTACACGCTGACCCTGAACGTTGACGATGTCGACGGTTGGTGGGCACGCGCGGTGGGCGCCGGCATGAAGGTAACAATGCCTCTGGAGCGGATGTTCTGGGGGGATCGCTATGGGCAACTCGTCGATCCCTTTGGTGTGGCCTGGGCGATCGTCGGCAAATAAAGGCGCTCGGTTTCTGCAAGACACACGCTCTTTCGCGGCGCTTGGCCCACCCCAGGTGCTCCCCAAGCCCCAGGGCCGTTCCACGCTGCGGAAGGCGGCCGGGGACAAAACATCCCCGGCCGTTTGTCTTCCATCGCTTTACAGGAGTGCCCCGCACGCACTAGGCTGTGTCGACAAGGGAAAGAGAGGCGTTGCCACATCCCTGTTCGCCGACGCAGAGCGCTATGCCGCGTCAACATCTTCTCACACGAAAGCGATTGAGAGACAGACATGAGCCAGGTCAAAAGCGGCGATGTCGTGCGCATCCATTACACAGGCAAGCTGGCCGACGGCACGCAGTTTGATTCCTCGGCCGGACGCGAACCACTCGAGTTCAAGGTAGGCAGCGGCCAGATAATCTCCGGCCTCGACCGGCAGATCCAGGGTATGAAGCAGGGTGAGAGCGGCACGCTCAACATCCCCGCGGCTGAGGCCTACGGTGCCCGAGACGAAAACCAGGTTCAGGCCGTGCCACGTTCGGCATTGCCCCCGGAGCTGGACGTAAAGGTGGGCTCCAACCTCCAGGCCACCACGCAGGACGGAAACCAGATTTCCCTTACCGTGGTTGGCGTGGGTGATGATGAAATCACGGTGGACGCCAATCATCCGCTGGCCGGACACGATCTGATTTTTGACATTGAAGTCGTCGAAATCGTTGGCGCCTGATCACGACAGTGCGGAAGCCGCTGGTGCAATCGCACCGCGGCTTCCAATCTGATCTCCCTTCACCAGCAACCCTACTGGGGAACGGCATCAGGCGAATATTGATCTGCAAACTCCGCAGAGGGTGGGATCGGCTTGATGATGTCGATCAGCACACCATTAGGATCGGCAGTGATGAAGTGACGTTGCCCGAACGCTTCGTCACGCAGTTCCAGCAGCATTGGAAGCCCGGCTCCTTTCAGCCGCTCATATTCGGTGTCTACATCATCGACCTCAAAATTCAGGATCAGACCTGACACCTGACCCCTGCCGCTCTCCGGCACGGTCGCGTGGTTTCCGTTCAGTATGGCGAGATTGACGCTTGGGTCGCTGCTTGACTGAAGATGGACATACCAGTCCGCCTCAAACGCCGGATGAAAGCCGAAATGGGCGCAGTAAAACGCTGCGGTTTCGGCGACTTTTTCCGTCATGACAACCGGGTAATAGCTGGTGGTTTTCATCGGTGTGGTTCCTGTTGACGCGTTGGACACAACTGCATGCCTTGTTCCCGCGACGCCCAAAACACTTGCAATCAGCGACCGCCGCTATAAACATACAGACTGCATGTATTGATAAATAACATACAGGCTGCATGTATGCAACAGGAAACAGGTCGGCGCTCCAACCGCGAGCGCAGTGATGAAACACGCGAGAGGCTCATCGAGGCCGCGCGGCGTCTTTTCGTGGACAAGTCCTATGCGGAGACGGGGACGCCGGAGATCGCCCGGGAGGCCGGTGTCACGCGGGGAGCGCTCTATCATCATTTCGCGGACAAACAGGCTCTGTTTGCCGCTGTGGTTGAACGTGAAGCGAGCACAGTGGCGGATGAAATCGAGAGGCACACAACCACATCTTCGACCGCCACTATCGCCTTGATCGAAGGCGGCGAAGCCTATCTGAAAGCGATGGCTGCGCCCGGACGCACACGCCTCTTGCTGCTTGATGGTCCTGCTGTTCTCGGAAGAAGCGGAATGGATGAGGTGGACAACCGCCACGGCAACAGAACCTTGAAGCAGGGGCTGGAGGCCGCCATCAAGGCCCGCCAGATCCGCGATCTGCCGCTCGATGCACTTACCGGCTTGCTAGGCGCGGCATTCGATCGGGCAGCGCTGGCTATTGACGCTGGTGCGGATGCCGAACCCTACCGTACAGCTCTCGCTGGGCTGATTGAGGGGCTGGTTCCCACGCCATAGGCGTGGGCAGTCTATGGCTTGTCCGAGTTCCTCTTCCTGGCCATCCCCTTCTGTGCAGGATTGGTGACCTCAACCTTGAGACCCGCCACCAGTTCACGGGCCGCGGAGAAGAATTCTCGGTAGAGTATCGACGCAAACAGCAAAACACTGACGCCGATAGCCGCCCACACGGAGACGAACCAGGCGATCATACCCAATGAGAAATAGTAGGCCCGAATACCCTGATTGAAATTGCGTGCCGCGATGGTGTTGAGCGCGGCCATGACATAGATTTCCTCAGGGTCGCATTCATCCGCCTCGTCCGCTGCGCCGAGCATGATGCAGAAGTGGTTGAACTGCCGCAGCGACAGCGTGAAGGATAGAAATGCCATCACGAACATCACCAGAAACAGGACCAGATGCCGCTCGACGGCCGCTTTCGAGATATCCAGCGTCGGCTGCATGACGGACACTGCCTCCACCACAGCACTGATCTGCCCGAACACAGCGATGATGGCCAGAATGATCAGCACGGTTGTGGACGCGAAAAATGACACCGCTCCCATCAAATTGCCCGACAGGATGGCATCCATCGGTGTCTCGCGATGCACCGCGTTGCGCACCCACCGATGGCGCTGCGCTCCCATGATGATGGACAATGAGGGCCGGCGCTTTTCCAACCAGCTGGCAAAAACGGTGTAGAACCCCCAGCAAAAGATGGGAAAGAGCGAAGCTGCGAGCGTCAATGTAAATGCCTTTCAGCCTGTAGATCACAGACTGCAAGTCTGACCGAAGCCTCGCTGTTGGTCCAGTCAGCCATTGCTGTGTGAAGGCGCATAAAGAGCAAAGGACGACCGGATCAGCTGAAAATCTGGTCACCCTGCTCATCGATCACCTGCCGTCCCTTGCGGATCGCCTGCTCTGCGGCGAGATCTGCACTTGGGAAGCGATCTGCCCGAACGAGTCGATGCTCCTTGCGAACGCCATCCACCTCCTTGGAGATCACCGCGCAAGTCTGAAACTGGCCGCCTTCAGAAAACGGAGTGGGCTGGATCATGAAACCTTTGTGCTCAACAGCATCCCCTACCGGCTTTCCTTCCCCCGCGGTGGATGTGTCCGTTCCTCCTCCGAACAGGCGCTTCAGGAATGACATGCCCGTACTCCCCTCACTGTCAAAACTCTATAGCAACTTAACCCTACCCGACTGCCAGCGAAACCGGAACTCAGCGTTTTGCTCAGGCCAGATGAAGAATCACCTCTCGGCGATGCGGCTGTCTTCTGTGCTCATAAAGGTAAATGCCCTGCCAGGTTCCGAGGCCCGGGCGGCCGTTCATCACCGGTATGCCGATGGAGGTCTGTGTCAGCGCCGCCCTTATATGAGCAGGCATGTCGTCGGGCCCTTCCAGACGATGCGTCACCCAGGTCATCGACGCATCATCGGATGGCGGCACGAGCCTGCAAAAAAAGGTCTGCAGGTCGCGTGACACATCCGGATCCGCGTTCTCTTGAATGATCAGCGAACAAGAGGTGTGACGAACAAAGACCGTAAGCAGGCCGGCATCAATCCCAGCTTGCCTTACGAACAGGTCCACCTGATCGGTGAACTCGTAAAGACCCGGACCTGATGTCGAAACGGAAAGCAGCCGTTGTTGCATCGTGTCGTGGTGCCCGGGTCAGGCCAGCCTGTCAAGCGGGTTGGCCGTTCCGCCCAAAACGCAAAGAAAAAGCCGGGCTCCTCGCCCGGCTCTTCTCGATCGGAATGGACTGTCGATCAGCTGTCGAGGAACGACCGCAACTTGCGCGACCGGCTCGGGTGCTTGAGCTTGCGCAGCGCCTTCGCTTCGATCTGGCGGATACGCTCACGCGTCACCGAGAACTGCTGACCAACTTCCTCCAGCGTGTGATCGGTGTTCATGCCGATGCCGAAACGCATGCGCAGCACGCGTTCCTCGCGCGGTGTCAGCGAGGCAAGAACGCGCGTCGTCGTCTCACGCAGGTTTGCCTGAATGGCCGCATCGATGGGCAGAACCGCACCCTTGTCCTCGATAAAGTCACCGAGATGCGAATCCTCCTCATCGCCCACAGGCGTTTCGAGCGAGATCGGCTCCTTGGCGATCTTCAGCACCTTGCGCACCTTTTCGAGCGGCATGGCGAGCTTCTCGGCCAGCTCTTCAGGCGTCGGCTCACGCCCGATCTCGTGCAGCATCTGGCGCGAAGTGCGCACGATCTTGTTGATCGTCTCGATCATGTGAACCGGAATGCGGATCGTGCGGGCCTGATCAGCGATCGAACGCGTGATCGCCTGCCGGATCCACCAGGTCGCATAAGTGGAGAACTTGTAGCCGCGACGATACTCGAACTTGTCCACCGCCTTCATCAGGCCGATATTGCCCTCCTGGATCAGATCCAGGAATTGAAGGCCCCGGTTCGTGTACTTCTTGGCAATGGAGATCACGAGGCGCAGATTGGCCTCGACCATCTCCTTCTTGGCGATGGCCGCTTCCCGCTCACCCTTCTGCACCTGGTTCACGATGCGTCGGAACTCACCGATGGAGATCGCGGTCTCCTGCGCAAGATTCTGGATCTCGGCCCGCAGATCCTCGATCGCCTTCGCCTCGTTCTTCGAAAACTCTTTCCAGCCCTTGCCGGAAAGCGTCGCAACACGCTCGGTCCAGTTCGTATCGAGCTCCGAGCCCTGATACTCCTTGAGGAACGACTCGCGCTTGACGCCATAGCTTTCGGCAAGCCGCAGCAGACGACCTTCATTCTGCACGAGACGCTTGTTGATGTCGTAGAGCTGCTCGACCAGAGTCTCGATACGCGCATTGTTGAGAGACAGAGATTTCACCGAGGTGATCAGCTCGCTCTTCAACTGCTTGTAGCGTCGCTCCTGGCTGCTGGACAGGCTATCGCCGTCGGCGAGGCTCGACTCGACCTTCTGGTCCTGCAGCTTGCGCAGCTTCTTGTAGGTGTCGGCGATAAAGTCCAGCGTCTCCATGACACCGGGCTTGAGTTCAGCCTCCATCGCGGCGAGCGACAGATTGGCTTCATCCTCTTCGTCGTCCTCTTCCTCCGGCTGTCCTTCACCACCCACGTCCGTGACGTCGTCACCGCGGGTACGCTTTGGCTTTTCTTCAGCCGCCGGCTTGTTTTCTTCATCGGGACGCTGGACGACCGGCGCCTGCTTTGCTTCTGGGCCCGCATAAGTGGCCTCAAGATCGATGATCTCGCGCAGCAGGATCTTGCCTTCGTTCAGTTCGTCACGCCAGATGATCAGCGCCTGGAAGGTCAGCGGGCTCTCGCAAAGCCCCGCGATCATCGTTTCGCGGCCGGCCTCAATGCGCTTCGCAATGGCGATTTCGCCCTCGCGCGACAGAAGCTCCACCGAACCCATCTCGCGCAGATACATACGCACGGGATCGTCGGTGCGATCTGTGGGCTCTTTCTTCGTGGTCGTCGCGACAGCGGTTCCCGACTGCGTGGTCAGCTCGCCGCCTTCCTCGCTATCACTGGAATCATTGTCTTCCGAGACCTCATCTTCTTCCACCACATTGATGCCCATATCCGAGAGCATCGCCATCGTGTCTTCGATCTGTTCGGAACTGACTTCGCCGGAAGGAAGGACGGCATTCAGCTCGTCCATCGTCACATAGCCGCGCTTCTTGGCGGCTTTGATCATCTTCTTGACTGCGTCGTCGGAGAGGTCGAGCAAGGGACCATCGGAGCCCTCACGTTCAGTTTCGACCTCTTCCTTCTCTTTTGTCGCCATGCTTTGCCTTCTCCAACCGAGCGGGGTTCCATGCCACCCCGTCGCCGCCGCTGCAACGGCTGTCCGTCGCGGCATTTCGCAACCTGATTCGTGATCTAGCGCTGGCCGCGTTAATGCCGGATTAACCCTGATACTTAGGTGGACTCCCTGTCTCGTCCAATTTCGGTATCTTGTTCTTGCGTGCTGTCCGATCTTCCGCGGCAGCACGGCTCATTCTCGAATCGATCCTGATTCCTGTATTCCGACGCGGCGTCAAGGCGAAGCATGGTGATTTGTGTCAAAAAAGCGAATCAAACAGTGATTCAGGTGCTTTTTCGACGTTCACAGACCGAAACCCCACAGCGATGCGCCTTCGTCGTCAGGACCGATTCGCACGCCCCGATAGAATACCAAAGCCTTCGATGAGCGCTTCGGTTGCCTGCAGATTGCTCAGCTCGGCTTGGATTTCCACCAAGTGCCGCGCATCCTCTTCATTCCAGTCATTGGCGAGCGCCAGTTCGGCCGCTTTAAGCTCCTTATGTAGAGAGCCTGCGCGCCGGTGCAAGTGGAGCGTCTGTGCAAAGGCTTCCCGAGCGTCATCCAGCGCAGCATTTTCGAGCGCTGGCCACATATAGGCGGACTTCACCCGCGCTTCGGCCTGCTGCCAGATTGGAAGAAGCCCATCCGCCTCGATCTTTCGCAGAAGAACCTCGCGATCATGCGCCGGATTATGCGCGACTGCATCGAGGATCGACATGCGCAACCGCCCGAGATCAGCGCTAGCCAAAAGCATCTGATCCAGCGCATCGAAATACTCATCAATCAAGGGCGGATGGTTGACGAGCGAAACAAGAAGCGTTGCCTCACGCAGCGGCATCGTCGGTGATGAGCTGCGAACAAGCGCAGAACGGGCGAGGCTCTCCGAGACAGCCAATCGCCCGGATGCGCCACCAGGGCGCCCACCGAAGCCGCGGCTTCGTCCTCCTGTGCCACCATCACGGAACCCGCGCCCACCGCCGCGTTGCGCCTGGTTTCCGCCAAAGAAAGCACGCGCGCGCTCCCTCATGTCCTGACTGTAATGGCGCCTCAGATTTTCGTCACCGATCCGCCCCGTCAATGCCTGCAGGTTGCGCTCCAGTTCGGCCCGGCGTTCTGGAGTGTCGAACACTTTGCCGGACGTCTCTCGCATCCAAAGCATATCGGCAAGCGGCCGCGCTCCGGCAAGAACTGCAGCAAACGCATCAGGCCCCTCCTCCCGCACGAGATCATCGGGATCCTTGCCCTCAGGCAGGAGCGCGAAGCGCAGGCTTTTCCCCGGCTGCACAAGCGGCAGCGCGAGATCTGCCGCACGCCAGGCGGCCCGCAAGCCAGCCTCGTCCCCGTCGAAACACAGAACCGGCTCTCCTGACATGCGCCAAAGGAGATCCAGCTGATTCTCGGTCAAGGCTGTGCCCAATGGCGCAACGGCATTCTCGAAGCCAGCCTGTGCGAGCCCGATCACGTCCATATAGCCTTCCACCGCGATCACGGGGGTGCCCTTGGCTGCCGACCGTCGCGCGCGGGCGAGATTGTAAAGGACCGTTCCCTTGTGGAAGAGCTCGGTGTCGGGGGAATTCAGATATTTGGCCGGCACGTCTTTCGACATGGCGCGCCCGCCGAAAGCGATCACACGCCCTCTGGCGTCCTCGATCGGAAACATGATCCGGTCACGGAAGCGATCATAGGAAACCGGTATATCGGGGCCGAACACAACAAGACCACAAGCCTCGATCTGGTCCTTTGTTACCCCTTTGCCAGCCAGGTATTCCTTGAGGGCATTCCGGCTGGAAGGAGCAAAGCCAATGCGAAAAGCCTGCTGAGTAGCGCTGGAAAGCCCCCGTCCGCGCAAATAGGCGCGCGCTTCCGCCCCCTGTTGCTCCTGCAGCATGCTCTGAAAGAAACCCGCCGCCATCTCCATGACGTCAGACAGGGACGCGCGCTGCTGCTCGCGCCGCTCGGCCTGCGGATCGCGCTGCGGCATGGGCACGCCAGCCATGTCGGCCACCCGCTCCACGGCTTCTGGAAAACCAATGCCATCGAGTTCTGACAGAAATCGGAAGTGGTCTCCCGAAACCCCGCAACCGAAGCAATGGTAGCGCCCCTTCCTGTCTTCGCAATGAAAACTCGGTGTGTTCTCTCCATGAAAGGGGCAGCACGCCCAGTAATCTCCACGCGACGCATTTGTCTTCTTGCGATCGAACGTGACGCGCGTTCCCACCACCTGCGATATGGGCACGCGGTCACGGAGTTCATCGAGAAAGGAGTTCGGAAAGCGCATTTTTATCCTGCCTACCGGATCATATAAGCACGATCGTCGGCGACCGCGACTCTTGAAGAGGCTTCTTCACGGTATTCACAGCCGGAAAAGACAAGAGAGGGAGCCGCCCATCATACAACTTAACCGATTGTTCAAGCGCAGATGCTAAACCCCGGAGATCGATTGGATACGGACCGGCCAACAAGGCCGGCATTGCAAGCATCAGGATGGCGGTACACGTGCTTACGGTTTACAACTGCATTGTCAATGAACACGATCTCCGGCTGGTTGTGCTGGCTGGCGTTCTGGGGGCGATCGCCTCGTTTGCGGCGGTGACGCTTCTTAGGCATCTGCGCAAATCGACGGGCCAAACCCGCCTCTTATGGACGACAGTAGCCGCCATTTGCTTCGGTTTTGGTGTCTGGGCCACGCACTTCGTCGCCATGTTGGCCTTCTCCCCCGGCATGCCCACGGCATATGACGTCCCGCTTACGGCCCTGTCCCTGATCCTTGCAATCTTGTGTAGCGGTCTGGGAATGTCCGTTGCCACGGCACGCCCCACCAGGGACCATCAACTCGTTGGAGGGTCGATCATCGGAGGTGGAATTGCAGTGATGCATTTTACCGGCATGATCGCGTTCGAAGTCGAGGGACGGCTTGAGTGGAACATGGTGCTGGTGGCAGCCTCCGTGATCGCCGGTGTTGTTCTTGGTGCCCTCGCCATCCAGATTGCTCTCGCACGAACCTCGCAGACACGAAACTTCCTGGCGAGCCTGACGCTGACCGTTGCAATCTGCACCATGCATTTCACAGCGATGGGCGCCGCCTCGATCATTCCTGATCCAGCCATCACCATTTCCCAATTTTCCGTTCCTTCCACAATTCTGGCAGCTGCAGTGTCTCTCGCAGCCGTGCTGATCTTCGCGTTGACGGCTTTGGCCCTCTGGGTAGACATTCGTGACAAGCGGCGTGCCGTCGCGGAGGAACGCCGGATGCGTGGCCTCGCCAACGCTGCCTTCGAAGGTCTTCTGGTTTGTGATGATACAGTTATCGTTACAGCCAATCAGAGCCTGGCAAGATTATGTGGGCGGACCATCGAGGAACTGGTGGGGATGGATTTTACGACGCTGTTCGGCGCCATCCAGCTCGACGGCGCCAATGCCGAAGAACCTGTCTGGGAAACCACGCTCGAGAACGCCAATGGAACGAGCAGACCGGTTGAGCTTCTTTCCCGAACCATCGACTACAGCGGCAAACCGCATACCGTGATTGCGGTACGCGACCTCTTCGAGCGGAAGAAGGCAGAAGCCGACATCCGTCGCCTGGCGATGAACGATACGCTGACCAATCTGCCCAATAGGCGGAGCTTCACAGCCCAGCTTGAAAAAGAGATGGCAACACTCGCCGATGGAAAGTCGATAGCGTTGCTGTGCCTTGACCTTGACCGGTTCAAAGAGGTCAACGATCTGTTCGGCCACGCCGCAGGTGATGCGATGCTGCGCAAGGTCGCAGACAACGCCGGCAGCGTTCTGAGCGAGGGGCAAATGCTGGCACGTCTCGGTGGTGACGAGTTTGCCATCATCGCTCCTGGTATCTCCAATCAGAAGGACGCGGCAACACTCGCCGAACGGGTGCTTGAAGCTTTCCGGGCAGAGAACGCGCGGGCAAGCAGCGACGGTCTGATGTCAACCAGCATCGGCATTGCCCTGTATCCACGCGATGCTCAGGATCAGGAGACACTGATCAACCACGCCGACACGGCACTTTACCGCGCCAAATCCGAAGGACGCGACACCTATAGATTCTACGAACACGCCATGGGCATCGAAGCCCGTTCCCGCAGAATAATGGAACACGAATTGCGCCATGCAGTGACCCGCAACGAATTTCACCTGGTCTATCAGCCTCAGAAAAAGCTCGATAGCGGCGAACTGATCGGCTACGAGGCGCTTCTGCGTTGGCACCATCCCGAAAGAGGCAACGTCTCGCCCGGTATTTTTATCCCTGTGGCAGAAGAAAGCGGCGCCATCGTTCCGATCGGTGAATGGGTTCTCAAGACAGCGTGCCAGGCCGCCGTTGGCTGGAAAAGCAACCTGATGGTCGCGGTAAATGTTTCAGCGATCCAGCTTCACAGCGTGAACTTCGCTCAAACGGTTCATCGCATCCTGCTTGAGACCGGGTTGTCACCGCATCGCCTTGAGATTGAAATCACCGAGACCGCTCTTGTCCGCGATATGCATCGCGCGCTGACCACACTCCGTCAGTTGAAAACACTCGGAATCCGCGTGGCAATGGACGATTTCGGGACGGGTTATTCCTCGCTCTCCAATCTACGCGCTTTCCCCTTCGACAAGATCAAGATCGATGGAAGTTTCATTCGGCAGGTCGATACAAACGAACAGGCTGCCACCATCGTTCGCGCGGTGCTGGGCATCGGCCGTGGTCTCGGCCTCCCGGTCCTGGCCGAAGGTGTCGAAACCTCGGGCGAATTAAGCTTCCTTGCGAATGAATTGTGCCAGATCGGTCAGGGCTATTATCTGGGACGCCCAAGCCCGCTCGAGGAGCTGCGCGAAGATGGCGTCCGCACGAAAGAAGAAAGCACGGATGCCAACGCCGCGTGACCCCTAGGGGCTGCAGCAAACCCTATCCAAGCTTGACAGTACGCAACCGCAACGCATTCGCTATGACCGAAACGGAGGACAGGCTCATTGCGGCTGCGGCAATCATCGGTGACAGCAGGGTGCCGAAGACAGGATAAAGTATGCCGGCCGCGATCGGAACACCTAGAGCATTGTAGACAAAGGCGAAGAAGAGGTTCTCCTTGATGTTGCGAATCGTTGCCTGAGCAAGCGCGCGAGCGCGCACGATCCCCTTCAAGTCACCCTTCACCAACGTTATCCCGGCACTTTCCACTGCCACATCAGCGCCCGTCCCCATAGCAATCCCGACATCGGCAGCAGCAAGTGCGGGCGCGTCATTCACCCCGTCACCGGCCATCGCAACGCGACCACCTCTTTCTCGTAGTTCCTCAATCAGCTTCTGCTTATCCTCCGGCAACATATCGGCCCGCACTTCATCAATACCCAGCCGCGCGGCCACCGCTTTCGCCGTTCGTTCGTTGTCACCCGTCGCCATAATGATGTTCAACCCGAGTTCGTGAAGCTTACGAATGGCATCAGAGGTAGTTTCCTTGACCGGGTCGGCCACAGCGACCAGACCCGACGCCTCGCCATCCACGGATACGAACATCGCCGTCTTGCCTTCCGCACGAAGCGCATCAGCGCGCTCCATCAAACGCTCGATCGCGACTCCGGCCCGTTCCATCATCGCCTTGTTCCCGAGCACCACTTGGCGACCGGCGACCCGACCGACCACCCCCCTGCCGGTGACCGCATCAAAATTGCTGACCTTTTCAAGCCCAATGCCACGATCTTCCGCGCCGGCGACGATCGCTTCAGCCAAGGGATGCTCAGATCCCCTCTCCAGGCTGGCAGCGAACATCAAAAGCTGCTTCTCGTCCAACGTTCCGACCACGACGACGTCTGTTAGTCTGGGACGTCCTTCAGTCAGCGTCCCCGTTTTGTCGACGATGAGCGTGTCCACACCGGCGAACCGTTCCAGCGCCTCGGCGTCCTTGATCAGTACACCGCTCTGCGCCCCCCGTCCCGTCGCTGTCATGATCGACATCGGAGTTGCCAGTCCCAGCGCACAGGGGCAGGCAATGATGAGCACCGAAACCGCAGAGACTATCGCGAAAACCATTGAGGGTTCTGGTCCGAACAGAGCCCAGACGACGAAAGCCAGTATTGCCACCAGCACAACAGTTGGCACGAAATAGAAGGAAACCCGATCGGCAAGGCCCTGGATAGGCGCGCGGGAACGCTGCGCCTTGGCGACCATGTCAACGATTTGCGAAAGCACAGTCTCCGAGCCGACGCGCTGCGCCCGCACAATCAGCGTGCCGTTCTTGTTGATGGTTCCGCCAGTCACCGGATCACCCTCTGACTTTTCAACCGGAACCGGCTCGCCCGTGATCATCGATTCATCAACCGACGACCGCCCCTCTTCGACCATGGCATCGACCGGCACACTGTCACCGGGGCGGACCCGCAGCCGGTCCCCGACACGAACCTCTTCAAGCGGTATATCCGCTTCGGCCCCATCCTCCTTGAGGCGTCGTGCTGTTTTGGGAGCAAGATCGAGCAACGCGCGGATGGCTGAACCAGTTCGCTCCCGCGCCCGCAGCTCCAGCACCTGACCAAGGAAAACCAATGCAACGATGACCGCCGAAGCCTCGAAATAAACCGGCACGGCTCCCCCCTCGCCCCGAAATTGGGCGGGGAAGAGGCCCGGCGCGAACGTCGCCACCACGCTATAAGCATAGGCCGCTCCAACGCCTATGGAGATCAGGGTCCACATGTTCGGGCTGCGATTGAGGAAAGATTCGTAACCGCGGCGAAAGAATGGAAGCGCCGCCCAAAGAACAACTGGAGTGGCCAGCACGAACTCGAGCCATACGGCCGCCTGCTCTCCGATCCAGTGTCGAAAAGGCACCCCCACCATCGGCCCCATGGCGACCAAGAGGAGCGGAATGGCCAAAAAAGCGCTAACCTGAAAACGGCGGGTAAAGTCCACCAGCTCCGGATTTGGTCCTTCCCCGTCTGCAACCCCCATGGGTTCAAGGGCCATACCGCAGATCGGGCAGGATCCTGGTTGGTCACGCACGATCTGCGGGTGCATCGGACAGGTATACTTGGTTCCCTGCGGCGCGGCTTTCTTTTCACCAGACGCCGGCTTGTCACAGCTGCCGTGCGCCCCGTGCGCCCGGTGCGCATGATGTTTCTGGTCGTCAGCCATCCGAAAACTCCTGAAACAATCCGGACCCTGTGGTAACTCTTCCAGCAACTGGAAGGTCAAGAACCGAGCCTCCTTAACTCCCAAACGCAAAAAAGGCGGCTCGGTTGAGCCGCCTGCAAGTTTTTCTCAGAAAAAGCCGCCTACGCGATCAGCGCAGCATGCCTTTGACAATGCCGCTGGCCTTGCCGAAATCCATGCGCCCTGGAAATTTCTCCTTGAGCACATTCATGCATCGGCCCATGTCCCGAAGCCCGTCTGCACCGACTTCATGCACGACTTGCGCACAGGCCTGCTTGAGATCATCTTCACCAAGCTGTTTGGGGAGGAACTCGGAAATGACAGCGATTTCCTCGCGCTCCTGCTCCGCAAGCTCCAGCCGGTTGCCCTCTTCAAAGGCTTTCGCGGATTCCTGCCGCTGCTTGGCCATCTTGGACAAGATCTGCAAGATTTCCTCATCGCTAACCGGGTCCTTGCCGGCTCCACGATTGGCAATATCGCGATCCTTGATCGCAGTCTGAACCAGACGCAGCGTTGAAATGCGGCGTTTGTCTTTCTGTTTGACGGCGTCGTTCAACGCCTTGGCGAGTTTCTCGCGCATCATAACACCTGTCTCCCGTCGCTAGGACGAACATAGCTCCGGCCAACTCACGAAGCAAGCGACAATGCCCCAATAAACCATTGGAAACATTGACATAAATAATTAATTGCGAGTGATTGACCGATTTGCAGCCTTTGCCTATTGTCCGCGGCTTGCATGGACAATTTCCTTTTCGGCCTGAATCCGCCAGCCTTTGCCTTTCCGCGGACCCAATTCGCTGGGGCATATGGCCCATGTGCGAGTGTCTTTCAAGCCCCCCATGCCGATGCCCCCTTGCGTTTGACGGCAAAAAGTGAGAACCGGTCTGCTCGCAGATCATGTTAAGAAAACCTGAAGCCCGCGCAGGCCTCTGCCTGCGATGG
This sequence comes from Nitratireductor sp. B36, assembly GCF_020833685.1. Taxonomy (GTDB): domain Bacteria; phylum Pseudomonadota; class Alphaproteobacteria; order Rhizobiales; family Rhizobiaceae; genus Nitratireductor. The sequence goes on along the minus strand of NZ_JACKZY010000002.1, from coordinate 552,675 downwards.
TGGTCAGGCACACGAATGATGGAGACCCCAATGGCGACCAAAACCGCCCCCTGGAGCACGAGCCGGCCAACAGCCCTGATCGTGTTGGCTGATGGCACTGTGATCGAGGGAAAGGGCGTGGGAGCCGGCGGCGAAGCGATCGGCGAACTCTGCTTCAACACGGCGCTTACAGGTTATCAGGAGGTTCTCACCGACCCTTCCTATGCCGGCCAGATCGTCACCTTCACCTTCCCGCATATCGGCAATGTCGGGGCCAATGATGAAGACATTGAAGATCTTCATCCTGCTGCCCGCGCTGGCGCGGTCGGTGCCGTGTTCCGCGCTGATATCACCAACCCGTCAAATTATCGTGCGAGCGGCCATCTGGATAGTTGGCTGAAGCGCCGCGGCATCGTGGCCATCAGCGGTGTTGACACACGTGCTTTGACGGCGCTCCTGCGTGAAAAGGGTGCAGCGAATGCCGTCATAGCGCACGATCCCCAGGGAAATTTCGACATCGACGCCTTGAAGGCCAAGGCGCGTGACTGGAGCGGTCTCGTCGGGCTGGATCTGGCAAAAGAGGTCTCCTCGGGCCAGTCGCAGGCGTGGACGGAGACCCCTTGGGTCTGGGACGAAGGTTACCGGTCTGTGGAGGACACGACCCATCACATTGTCGCTGTCGACTATGGTGCAAAGCGTAACATTCTGCGCCTTCTTGCCGGCCTCGGTGCCAAAGTCACCGTGGTCCCTGCAAAGACAAGTGCAGCGGACATTCTGGCCCTGCAGCCCGACGGGGTGTTTCTGTCAAACGGGCCCGGCGATCCCGCCGCCACTGCCGAATACGCCGTACCGATGATCCGGGAGTTGCTGGAAACCGAAATTCCCCTGTTTGGTATCTGCCTCGGACACCAGATGCTCGCGCTCGCGCTCGGTGCGAAAACCGTTAAAATGCACCAGGGTCATCACGGTGCGAACCATCCAGTGAAGGACTTCACCACCGGCAAGGTGGAAATTGTCTCCATGAACCACGGTTTCGCGGTGGATGGAGACACTCTGCCGGAAGGCGTCGAGGAAACACATGTTTCTCTTTTCGACGGGAGCAATTGCGGCCTGACAGTCGTCGGCAAACCTGTCTTCTCGGTCCAGCATCATCCGGAGGCTTCACCCGGCCCGCAGGATTCCCATTACCTCTTCCGTCGTTTCGCCAATCTCATTCGTGATCGGCGCGGCGAACCAGCGCTCGCTGAATAAGCAAAAAGGGCGGCCTCGTGCCGCCCTTTTTTGTTCTGCACGTCCGCAGCAGCGGTCAGGAAGAAAGACGCAGCTTGACGATCTGCTCACCGATCTTGTCGAACACTTCCTTGAGCTGGCGACTGGAAGGGGTGTCAAAATACTGGTCTGGCCGACTGGCGCAGGAACGCATCATGTCGCCCGTGCCGGTATCGCGGACCTCAAGCCTGATGGTGTAGATGTCGATACCGCTTTCCTTTGCAAAATCGCAGGCTTCGATCGTCTTGTCGTTCATCAGCCTTGTGGATTTGCTGGAGCTTGCATTGACCTCTCCATCGAGGCGACCTTCAACCATGTAGCCAAAGCTCGTATAGCGGGACCGGAGACGGTTATTCAAAACACCAAACGTGTTTGCACCATCCGTTAGCACGACCATGACCTTAACCAGGCCATCCTCCGAATTCCCTGCGGGGAAAGGCTCGTCCGGTGAAAGAACACGTGCCCCCCAGGAAACGCCTTCCATGATGTTGGTGTTACCCTCAGCCTCGAACTGCTTTACCTTCGACTTGAGCAAAGCATAATCGTTGGTGAGTGGTGTCAGTGGCTCCGAACTGCACATATAGTTCGGCCCCGGTGCATCGTATTTGGGTTTCGGCTTTTTGCCGCCCAGCACATTCCCCAAAAGATCAAAACCGTATTTTCCGACCTTCTTTACTTTGCCCAGAAGACTGTTGTCGAGAGGATCGACCGACGAGTCGAGGTAATCATTGTAAAAGCGCTCTGACCAATGTGTATTCGGTTCATCGATCGCAAATGCAGGAACGAAAAGGCTGGCGGGGTCTCGACGATCTGCAGGCGTTGCCGCCACATCATGCCGCGTGTTGCCATCGCGCATGCGGGTTTCCACGCAGCCTTTCCACTCGTAACCCAGAGTGTTGTAGACTTGGAAGCGGCTAATGCCGGTCTGGAGCTCGAGCTGAGGAATCTCACTTTCCCCGTAGAGATCAAGCCAAGGCGCCCCAGTTCCCTCCTTCATCTTACCCTTTTCGTCGAACTCCGGCCCATATTGCGGACCGACGTTAACAAAGGTCGAGAAGGGAACAAGCGCAAAGCGCAATCGATCCTTGTTGTCTACCTGCGCGGAGATGTTGTCGATCATTTCTTCGACGGCTTTTTTCATGTCGCGCAGTTTGCTGCCCTGCATGGAACCCGTCGTATCGAGCACCAGAGCGATCTCATAAGACACCAGGGCGACGTCGGCCTGCGAAACTGCATCGACGGGCATGGTGTCCTTGCCGAGTATCCCGCCGAACATCAGATCCACATCGACCTTGGCCGTAACACGTACAGAACGACCATCGCGTTCAACATTCAACGCATCGAAGTTTCTGTCCAGATTCCCTTTGAGATAGTTGTAAGCGATAGAATTCGCTTCAGAATCCGAGATTTTCTTGCCCTTTTGGGCCACGGCCAAGGCAGCCGTGTCGAGTGCGTTCTGCAATTCAGAGCGCACCCGGCTCAGATTCGAATAATCAACAGCAAAGCCGGAAGCGCCGATCAATGCCATGGCCGACAGGCCGGTCATCATTGCGAAATTACCAGACCTGTCAGCACCGAAACGCTGACACAGCCGCCTACCAGAGCGCAAAACGCGTCCAAACCGAGAAACCATGTTGCCCACCCAAGCTTTATTTGTTGGCGGCAAACTACTTCGCGGGTTTTAAAAACGCGTTAAACGGGTAGTTGCAATTCTACACGCGAAGATTGCGCGTTGAATAACGTTGCCTTCGCCGAAATGGCAAACCGATGAGCCAAGCGATACAGAAACCGAGTATCAGCCCGGCGCCTGCCCAGATAAATCCGTGCAATGTGACCGGTATGGCGGGTTCGAAATCTCTTAAAGCCCCCTGAAGGATGGGACCGTCTGGTGCACGCGCCACAACCAGGGGCCTGAGCACTGGCATAGCCTCATCGAACGCCTGAGATTGCCGCTCCAGATCCCCCAACCTTCCGATCGCCGCCCGAACGGACTCGGCACGGTCCTGAAGGAAAGCACTACCGGTCTTTTCGTATACCTGTATCGCAGTTTCGCGGTTCAGATTGTTATCTGCGGCATCAGCGTCAAAAGCTTCGACGACTTGTCTCAACTCATCCTGAGCGCCGTTGAGCCGTTGCCGGTACTGCTGCGAAAACTCGGGAGCCTGCGACGTGACCAAGCCGCAGCCCAGCGTCAAGGCGAGGCCCAGTATTCTTCCTAGTCCAAACATGTTCCGATCCACCTCGTGCGTGGTAAGGGAACGACCGGCTCAGGTCTGGATTGGCGCGTTTCTAGATAGGCTCGTTGAACGTGTCGCAATCGGCCAGCCGTCCGCTCTTAAGCCCCCGCGCAAACCATGTCCGCCTCTGTTCGGACGTACCATGGTTAAAGCTTTCCGGCACCACATAACCCTGTGTGCGGCGTTGCAGCGTATCGTCGCCAATCTGGTTGGCAGCGTTCAACGCTTCCTCGATATCGCCGTCATCGAGAAGTCCTTTCTGGGCCGTGTAATGTGCCCAGATGCCGGCGAAGCAATCCGCTTGCAGTTCCACCCGGATCGACATCGCATTCGCCTCAGCCTGGCTCATACGTTGGCGCATCTGGTTAAAACGCGGCAGAATGCCAGTGACGTTCTGCACGTGATGCCCCACTTCATGGGCCACCACATAGGCCTGCGCAAAATCGCCCGATGCGTCAAAACGGCGTGAAAGTTGATCAAAAAAGCCGAGGTCGAGATAGACCTTTTGATCGCCGGGGCAATAAAACGGGCCCGTCGCCGCGGAAGCAAAGCCACAGGCTGACCGCACGGAATCGGTGAAGAGGACCATGGATGGTTCCTTGTAGTCGAGCCCCTGCGATTCGAATATGCCATTCCAGGTGTCTTCCGTTTCGGCCAGCACGACACTCACAAACTGCTTCATCTGATCGCTGGCGCCGCTCGGAGACTGCTGCTGCGTTGTGGTGGTCTGGCTACCGCCGCCACCCGGTTGACCAGAAAGCATCTCCAACGGGTTGATGCCACAGGCACGCAAAGCGAAGAAAAGAACCACGAGCACAAGGATACCGGACAGCCCGCCCCCGGCGCGTCTGCCGCCGCCGACAGGAAGCCTCACGCGGCCGCCTGACCGACCAAATCCCCCCGGGAACATCCCCCCGTTCCCCGACCGACCCCTACGGTCCTCGACATTGCTGCTTTGGCGACGACCCTTCCAGCGCATGCGCAAAATTCCCGATTGCTTCCAATAAATACTAGTTATCGGCTTATACGCCACAAGGCCAGAGGTTGTTTGCCCGCCTGCGTGACGGAAGGAATTGTTGGTTTCCGGGAATTTCAATTCCGCCGAAAACGGGTAGATCCGAGTATCATGGAAAACCGTCTCCATGCCGCAGGCAACCAACCGGCCCGGTCGCGTCCCCACGGAAACGACATTCGGCCCTGATGAATGCACACCCCCACCACGAAACAGCGTTTCAGGCGAAAGCAGCGTTGAAATCCTCATTTTCGGGGTTCCGTAAGTCTCGCCCATTGCCTATAAGGCGCGCCTAGCCCGACAATTTTTGCCCGGCCTGCGCGCGGCATACGCCCGTGCGGCGTCGGCTCACACGCGCGAGTGATCTTCCATGCCAAAACGCACCGACATCAAGTCGATCCTGATCATCGGGGCCGGCCCCATCGTTATCGGCCAGGCCTGCGAGTTCGATTATTCCGGCACTCAGGCCGTGAAGGCGCTGCGAGAAGAAGGCTATCGCGTCATTCTGGTGAACTCCAACCCGGCCACGATCATGACCGATCCGGAGCTTGCCGACGCGACCTATATCGAGCCGATCACGCCGGAAGTTGTCGCCAAGATCATCGCCAAGGAGCGACCCGACGCGCTGCTCCCCACCATGGGCGGCCAGACGGCGCTCAACACCGCTCTCAGCCTGCGCCGCATGGGCGTTCTGGAGCGCTACAATGTCGAGATGATCGGCGCCCAGCCCGAGGCCATCGACAAGGCCGAAGACCGTTCGCTGTTCCGCGAGGCCATGGCCAAGATCGGGCTTGAAACGCCGCGCTCGATGCTCGCCAACGCCTCCGACGTCAAGAACGCCGATCGCCAAAAACACGAGGCAAAGCGCAAAGAGCTCAAGGAAAAGCTCTCCGGCGACGCTCTCGACAAGGCGCTGGACGATCTCGAAAACGAATGGAACCTCGGCGAGAGCGACCGCAAGCAGCGCTACATGAACCACGCCATGGGCGTGGCCGCGCAGGCGCTCGACTTTGTCGGCCTGCCCGCCATCATCCGCCCCTCCTTCACGCTGGGCGGCACGGGCGGCGGCATCGCCTACAACCGCGAGGAATTCTTCGAGATCGTCTCCTCAGGCCTCGATGCCTCCCCCACCACGGAAGTCCTGATCGAAGAATCCGTTCTCGGCTGGAAGGAATACGAGATGGAAGTGGTCCGCGACCGCGCGGACAACTGCATCATCATCTGCTCCATTGAAAACGTCGATCCGATGGGTGTGCACACCGGCGATTCCATCACCGTGGCCCCTGCCCTGACGCTGACGGACAAGGAATATCAGATCATGCGCAACGCATCGATTGCGGTGCTGCGCGAGATCGGTGTCGAAACGGGCGGCTCCAACGTTCAGTTCGCCGTCAACCCGGAGAATGGCCGTCTCGTCGTCATCGAGATGAACCCGCGCGTGTCGCGCTCCTCAGCACTTGCTTCGAAAGCAACCGGCTTTCCCATTGCAAAGGTCGCAGCGAAACTTGCCGTCGGTTACACGCTGGACGAGTTGGAAAACGACATCACCGGCGGTGCCACACCGGCTTCCTTCGAACCGTCCATCGACTATGTTGTCACCAAGATCCCGCGCTTCGCCTTCGAGAAGTTTCCAGGCTCCAAACCGGTTCTCTCCACGGCCATGAAGTCGGTGGGCGAGGTCATGGCCATCGGCCGCACCTTTGCCGAATCCTTCCAGAAGGCCCTGCGTGGCCTGGAAACCGGCCTCACCGGCCTCGATGAGATCGAGATCCCCGGATACGATCCGGAAGGCGATCCGTCTGAAAACAAGAACGCCATCCGCGCGGCCCTCGGCACGCCCACGCCCGATCGCCTGCGCATGGTGGCCGAAGCCATCCGCCTCGGCACGAGCCTCGAAGACGTCCACGCGATGTGCCGCATCGACCCGTGGTTCCTGGAGCAGATCGCAGCGATCCTTGCCATGGAAGAGCGTGTGCGCGAGCACGGCCTGCCGGAAGATGCTGAAAACCTGCGCCTTCTGAAGTCCATGGGCTTCTCGGATGCGCGCCTCGCGTCGCTCACGAAGAAAGAGACGGAAGAGATTCAAAAGATTCGCCATTCCCTTGGCGTCCATCCCGTCTACAAGCGCATCGACACCTGTGCGGCGGAGTTCGCGGCCCCCACCGCCTACATGTACTCGACATATGAGTTGCCTTTCGCCGGCTCAGTCGCCGACGAGGCCCGCGTTTCCGACCGCAAGAAGGTGGTAATCCTCGGCGGTGGCCCCAACCGTATCGGCCAGGGCATCGAGTTCGACTATTGTTGCTGTCATGCCGCCTTCGCGCTGGCCGATGCCGGCTATGAATCGATCATGGTCAACTGCAACCCCGAGACCGTGTCCACCGACTATGATACCTCCGACCGTCTCTATTTCGAGCCGCTGACGCCCGAAGACGTGCTGGAAATCCTGCGCGCCGAACAGGCTGCCGGCACGCTGCACGGCGTGATCGTGCAGTTTGGCGGGCAGACGCCGCTGAAGCTTGCCGACGCGCTGGAGAAGGCCGGCATTCCGATCCTCGGCACCGCGCCCGACATGATCGACCTTGCCGAAGACCGTGACCGCTTCCAGAAGCTGCTGGTCAAGCTCGGCCTGAAGCAACCGAAAAACGGCATCGCCTACTCCGTTGAGCAGGCTCGTGTGGTGGCGTCCGAACTCGGTTTTCCGCTGGTCGTGCGCCCGTCCTACGTTCTGGGCGGCCGTGCCATGCAGATCATCCACAACGAGACAATGCTGCAGACCTATCTGCTCGATACGGTGCCGGGCCTCGTGCCGGAAGAAATCCGCCAGAAGTATCCGGCCGACAAGACCGGACAGATCAACACGCTCCTTTCCAAGAACCCGCTCCTTTTCGACACCTATCTCACAGAGGCCGTCGAAGTGGATGTGGACTGCCTGTCCGATGGCAACCAGACCTATGTTTCCGGTATCATGGAGCATATCGAGGAAGCGGGCATTCATTCAGGCGATTCCGCATGTTCGCTGCCCGTTCACTCTCTCGACGAAGGCCTTGTCGCAGAACTGGAACAGCAGACCGCAGCCCTCGCCCGCGCCTTGAAGGTCGGCGGGCTGATGAACGTGCAATATGCGGTCAAGAACGGCGAGATTTATGTTCTCGAGGTCAATCCGCGCGCCTCGCGCACCGTGCCTTTCGTGGCCAAGACCATCGGCCGCCCCATCGCCAAGATCGCCGCCCGCATCATGGCAGGTGAAACACTGGAAAACGCCTTCGCCCATTATGGCGCCATGCCGAACGCGCGCGACCTCGGTCATATCGCGGTCAAGGAAGCCGTCTTCCCCTTCGCCCGGTTCCCCGGCGTCGACACGCTGCTTGGACCAGAGATGAAATCCACGGGCGAGGTGATGGGTCTCGACACCGATTACGCGCTCGCCTTTGCCAAGGCGCAGCTCGGTGCCGGCGTCGATCTGCCTCGCGAGGGCACGCTTTTCGTCTCCGTGCGCGACGATGACAAGGCCCGTGTCCTGCCCGCCGTCAAGCGGCTCGCCGACGCCGGCTGGCATGTGTTGGCCACCGGCGGCACCGCCCGTTTCCTGCGCGAAAACGGCATCAAGGCCGAGAAGATCAACAAGGTTCTGGAAGGCCGCCCGCATATCGAGGATGCGATCCGCAACCGCCAGGTGCAGCTCGTGTTCAATTCGACGGACGGCCAGAAAGCCATGTCGGACTCCAAGTCGCTGCGCCGCGCGACCCTGATGCAGAAAGTGCCCTATTACACCACCATGGCAGGTGCGGAAGCTGCCGCCGAAGCCATTGTCGCATTGAAGGCCGGCAGCCTCGAGGTGCGGCCACTGCAGAGTTACTTCCTCTAAGCAGTCAGACGAGACGAGCGCAGCCGCCACACCGACCCGGCGGCTGCAGCCTCCCCACGCCCCATGCCACATGGTGCAAGCGCTCGGTGTGCCGACACCACCGACCGGGAAAGCATGTCCCTCGCCGTCTAACATTTCCTACATTGATCTCAGGCATTCGCCACAGCGAAGGCGATGAAAACGCGCTGTCGAATAGATAAAGTTCGACTGGATGCCCCTAGTAAACGACGATATTAAACGCATAAACAACGGCGCATAATAGCAAATGTTTTAGTCATATACAGAGTAAACAGTATTCCTGCGCCGGATATGGAAACTGAACATCGAAAGCATTCGAAGGACATTGGTAAAATTGGAATATCGGCGCTTTTCCCACCTTTGAAGCAAGATATCGGGGCCAAATATTTTAAGGCCCTGTGCGCAGTTTCGAGCACCTGGGATTTTTTGCGATGAAGTTCTTTTTGAGAATTGCCCTGCCGCTTGCGGCAGTGACAGCCGTGATTGTCGCCTGCTCGGGCCCCGCATCGCTCAAGGAAAGGATCGTATCCTTCCCCGCGTCGGAACTCGAGTGGATCGAGATCCCGGATTCGGGTGGCATCAAATATGCCAATGTTCGCGGCGACCTCGCAGGAGAGGCCCCTTATGAGGCCTTCGTTCTGTACCCCGCCGGGAACGACAACCCGTATCACTATCACAGCCAGTCCATCCGGACCGTGGTTGTGCAGGGCACGTTTTTAATTGAGGTCGACGGCCGGCGGACGGCGTACCCGAAAGGCTCGTATTATGAGTTACCGGGGCACCTGAGGCACTTCAGCGGTTGCGCTGAGGGCATCGACTGCCTCCTCTTCCAGTATCAGGACAAAGGATTCGACCTTGTCCCATACCGGGAAGAGAACGAGGCTCATTTGCTCAACTCCGAGCGCGCCCTCCCAACGGGGGCGCGCTCTTTTTCTGCGATCCGGAACACACTCGCTAATTGCGCCGATAAAGCCACAAAACGAGAGGTGACAGAGCGATCGTCAAAAGCACCGGCGCCGTCAAAGCAAGCACCACATCGCCTGCTGTGGCCGTTCCGCTCATCAGCCCCCTCAGGGCCGTCGCCATGTGCGTCACCGGGTTCCGCACCACAATTGCTTCGAGCCATTCCGGCATCGTCTCGGGACGCACCATGATGTTGGAGGCGAATACAAGCGGAAAAATAAAGGTGAAACCGATCGTCATGACGGTCATGGGTGTACGGATGAGCAGGCCGAGCACTATGAAAATCCAGCCGACACCGAAGCCAATGACAATCAGAAGAAAAAATGAGAATAGAACCCCCACGATCCCCGCTTCCGGGCGATAGCCCAAGGCCAGCCCGACGGACAGGATGATCAACCCCGCAATCGTGTGGCGCAGAACATCTCCGACCATCAGGCCTGCAAAGGGCGAAAGAGACCATATCGGCAACGAGCGGAAACGGTCGAACAATCCCTTTGACAGATCCGTTGAAAGCCCCATTCCGGAATAAACCGAGTTGAACACCACGGTCTGCACAAGAATGCCGGGGAGGAAGAACTGTAGATAGTCGCTCGTCGACCCCGCCAAGGCGCCACCGAAGACAAAGGTGAACAGCAGCGTGAACATGAGCGGTGTCATGATCAGGTCAAACAATTGCTCCGGCACATGCTTGAATTTCAACACCGCCCGCCAACCAAAGGTCAGCGCATTGGCAAGTGCTGACGGTCGGGGCGGTCGAGCCGCGTGGGATAGCAGCGCCGGGCCGGTCTCTACGGAACTCATGACGTCTCTCCCCCCGCTTCTTCATCCATCGGTTGCCCGGTGAGAGCGAAAAACACCTCATCGAGACTGGGAGAGCCCATCGAGAAATCGGAGAGCTCTATTCCTGCTGAAATCAACAGCCCCAGCGCCTCGTTTGCGGCTCTGGTCGATCCTGCAACCACAGAAAGCTGTGCGCCTTCGGCACTGCGTTGAACGGGCGCTCCCAGAGCCTGCTCCAAAATCGCTTCCGCTTCGCCCAACCGCGCATGATCACCAAGAGCGACATGCAGGAACCCCGAACCAATGGCCGATTTGAGTTCCCGGCTCGTTCCCTCAGCGATCTTGCGGCCGCGGTCGATCACTGCAATGCGTGCGGCCAACTGATCCGCTTCTTCGAGATACTGGGTGGTCAAAAGAATTGTCACACCGGATTGAGCCAGTGAGCGGATCATCTTCCAGACGCCCTGCCGGGCTTTGGGGTCGAGACCGGTCGTTGGCTCGTCAAGGAACAGGACGCCCGGCGTCACGATCAGCGACGCTGCAATGTCGAGCCGTCTGCGCATCCCGCCAGAATAGGACTTCACCTGCTTTCTGGAGGCGTCCGAAAGCTCGAAAGCCGCAAGCAGCTCATCTGCTCTTTCCTTGGCTGCGTTGGCTGAAAAGCCCCACAGGCGCGCGAGCATGATGAGGTTTTCACGCCCCGTCAGATCTTCATCGAGGGAGGCAAACTGACCCGTCAACGCAATAAGACCCCTTACGGCTTGGGGGCTTGAAACAAGATCGTGCCCCATGACCGAAGCAGTGCCCCCGTCGGGACGCGCAAGCGTTGCAAGCAATCGGATCAACGTGGTCTTTCCCGCACCGTTTGGCCCGAGAATGCCAAAAATCATGCCTCGCGGAACATCCAGATCAATACCGTCCAGCGCGGGAACGGTCCCGTAACGCTTGGTCAGCCCGCGCACGGAAATTGCAAGGGATGGCAAGACAGGTGCAGCTTCATTGGCACCCACCGGCTTCATGTCGTTCATCTGCAATCCTCCGAGGCGGCCGGTTCAAGCGCATTCCCATGACTGCAAGCAGGAGCCGCCGAGCAGCATCCCGCAGGGTGCAGACATACACCAATAGAAGATCGTTCAGAACGGGTTTATCGCCCTGCGTCAAAGCCTGCTGACAGCTCCCGCCGAAGCCAGCGCGTCAATTCCGCAGACCGGTTTCCTTGAGCAAGCCTTTGCGCTTGGCGTCGTAATAATAACCGCTGGCATAGAAGCGCACCGCGCGATCTTCGTTTCGATCGGCAGTGATGTAGGCGCCACGCAGATATTTGACGGCATATTTGAGATTGGTCTCTGCATCGAGAAGACCAGATGCGGGGCCGCGATATCCCATGGTCTGTGCCGTATCGTGCCGGATCTGCATAAGCCCCCAGTAGATGCGGTTGCGTGCCGAGGGATCGAAATTGCTCTCCCGCTTGACCACCCGGCGCACAAGCCGCTCAGGCACCTCATAGACGGTCGCGTAGCGAGCGATCAGCGCATCGAGTTCAGCGCTACGCGGCGCCACCGGCTTTACGCCTGCCCCGGCCTCCAGTGCCGTGAGCGCGGCGGACGGCGGACGCTGCCCCGCAAATGCATCCGGGCTGACATCCTCATCCGAAATCGCGGCGTCCTGTTCCGCGACCAGGCTGTTGGCAATCACTGCCGCATCGGCAGGATTTTCAGCTGCCTCGACTTTGGCTTGACCATCGCTCCCAGTCGTTGCGCAACCGGCCAGAGAAGGCAGGGCAAGTACGAGACCGGCGGCCAAAAGACGGGAAAACAACGGCAAGGCGCATTCCTTTGATCAGATCATCCCCACCCGTGCGCCTTCTATCGTGCAAACCAAAGCGTGGCAATCTCATGTCAGGACAGTCACCGTTCACTCTTCGTACCATAATGTTTCCATGTTAGAAGCAAGCTGGATAGCAGCGTGATCAGGCTCCCATGTCATCCAGTGGTTATCAGGTTTTCGAAACGGCTTTCGGCTTCTGCGGTGCAGGCTGGAGTGCGTCCGGGCTTGCTCGTTTCATTCTTCCTGCACCGGACGCAAAAGCGGTCGAGCGCTTGCTGAAACGGCGGTTTCCTGATTGCAAAGCCACACAAGCGGCAGGCGCCATGGCAAATCTGATCGCGGCCGCGCAAAGCTATTTCAACGGCAATCAGGAGGACTTCTCGAAGGTTCCTCTCGATCTTTCCGGCATCAGCCCGTTTCATCGGACCCTTTACACGGCCATGAGACATCTCTCCTATGGGGAAACGACGACTTACGGTGCTCTCTGCGAGAGCGTGGGATTCCCGAAAGCAACCCGGGAGACCGGCGCGGCAATGGGCCGAAATCCCATCCCGTTGATCATCCCCTGCCATCGTGTCCTTGCCGCGGGCGGCAAGATAGGCGGCTTTTCCGCCCATGGCGGCATCACGACAAAGCAAAAAATGCTTGCACTGGAAAACGCGCGCTCACCCGATGCCATCGACGCACAGGGCACATTTGCCTTCTAGCCCCGGTTGAACCCTATATCTTGCACTCAAGCGTAGCGGGCGCATAATAGTGTCGATTCGTAGGCTGCCGGTGATTAACGGGGACAGCCACAATCTCGCCGTCAATCGGTCGATTTATCGGCGGTATTTCTGTTCAGCGTGAGTTCGTTGCGTCCGTGATTTTCAACCGGCGGGAATTCCATGCTTCCATCTGCCGACAACGGCATAAAAAACCGTCTCACTGAGCCATCAGCGATGATTGCCCAGGTCAAGCGCCTTATCGCACAAGGCGTAGAGATGGATCAGATAGCGCCCGAACTTTCGAAGCAGTTCTATATCGATATTGATCTTCTCAATGCAGTTTTGCGTGTGATGCGCAAGAAAATGCAGGAGCGCAAATCGTCCGAAAGCCCCTCAAAACAAGCAGCGCCCGGCACCAGCGACAGGGCTGCGGCCTAATACAAGTCGATACGGTTTTCACAAAATTTACCTCGAATTTTTCCGGTCTCGAACACCGATTTAAAATCCCTCTCTGGTAGCAATTGAAACTCAACTACAACCAATTGCACAAATTTTAATCAGGAGAGGACGCATCGTGCTGATCGGAAACTTGTACAAACTGCCTCTGTTCGACAGGGTCAGACCGCCGGCAAACCGGCCTGAGCCACAGGAGCCGGCTTCGCCGCCTAACGAGGCAACCCAACCCGAACCGAACGAAGATCAGCCGACAGGCTCGAACGGCAACTCGAACCCGTCGGGCCCTGCAACTGGCTCATCGCCCGGCGCTCCCAATAAGACGACAGCGATAAATGACGAGTACCGGCTTTCGTCGATGACCATGGTGTCCGAGGAACCAACAGACGTCGTCTCGATCGAGGCCTGGGCCAGACGCGCAGCGCTTGAAGTGCAAAAGCATGAGCAATTCGCATCAATGCTCCAGCGCATTTCCAAGCCGGAAGCCGCAGCGCATATCGCTCTGCTTCAAAATGACACCAAAAACAGAACCGATCTCCGCTCCGCGACTGCCGCCTATGGCGAAAGCCAGGAGCCGGTTACGGCAGCAAACAGCAATTCCGCACACTAAAGATAGGGTCAGGGCCTGACAGTATCGGGCCCTGACCTTTGACAACATGGCCAGCCACGCTGGATCAAATCACTCCGAGCTTCATTTAAGCGAAACCACGACCGTCTCCGGATCGCGGAATATACGCCCGATATCCAGCGGTCTCACATCCGCCACACACCCCGCTTCTTCAGCTCTGGCGAGCAGATCGCCCTGAACCAGGTCGGCGTCGACGGATAGTGCCGCCAGGAGATGAGCCGGGCTCTCGAGACCTTTTACCAGCACTTTTGCACCTCGGCGCTTGAGGCTTTTTATTACCTGACGCATGAGCCGCAATGCAGCACGTTCATCGGCAATGCGTCGAAACCAGGAGCCATCGACGCTCACAATGCGCGGCTGGAGACGCTCCAACAGTTCAGCCGTTTCCGTATGCAAGCCGAACCCCTCCATCGCCACCCCCACGCCAGCTGCGTTCAGAACCGCCAGCGAGCGCTCGACGGCTTCCAGGTCACAGGGTTCGGGATTTTGAACACTGCACACCAGGGATTTGGGAGGAAAACCGGTCTCCGCAAGTCGCGCGAAGGTAAGAGCAAGATGCTCCAGCGCCGTTTGTCCGCAGAGCATCGACCGCCTGAAGGGCACGTGGAGGGAAAGACTGTCATGCCTGGCATGATGATGATTTCCGATATGCATGAGATTGCAGAGCGACAGAACATCAGCTTGCGCGGCAGGGTCGACCGAGGCAAGAAAGCCATCCCTGTCCACCGGCAGAGATTTGAGCATGGGCAACACTGAGGCCTCCAGCGCCTCGGGTATCAGCATATCTGATGCAATGCGGAAGAGGGGCTGATAGAGGCTACGTAGCCGGTACCGGCCATAGACCCCCGTTTCCAGACCGATCTCATCGACCAGGATCGAGGCCGCGACCGGCTCGACGCTTCGCTGCCTGCTCATGTTTTCAGGTTCCACGGCGCCCGAAGGTGCGTCCGCTCCGATTGGAGGAAACGTCGCGTTTGGCCGTTTCGACCTTGCCTCGCTCAAGATGCTCTACAGTGTCCGCCAGCACCCGTCGTCGCTCGCTCTCGCGTGCCGCCTCAAATTCGGCAAAAGCGCCGGGTGCCAATTGCGGACGGGCGAGCGCAAACCCCTGCACCATGGAGACGCCGCAACTTTCGGCCAATTCAAGCTGATCACCGGTTTCAATGCCTTCGAAAACGGTTCGTATCCCCTTCTGCGCGAATGCCCGCACCATATCGGTCAGCATTGCAACACCAGGTCCTGAGGAAAGAAGGCGACCGGTCCAGGCGCCATCGAACTTGACTATATCCGGCCCCAGAGCCTCAATCCGCTTCAGATCAGAACTGTCGGCTCCGTAGTCATCAACCGCAACCCGGTGTCCATACCCTTTGAGCGCCTGCACAAATCTGATGAGTGTCTCGTCAGACCCCGTCTCCTGCTCGGTAATTTCACAGACGACACGCTCAGCCGAGATATTTGCCTCCCTCAGCACCCCCTGCACGTCGCGCAACGCGCTCGCCGCGGACGCGGCATCCACAAAATGCGACGGGTCGAAGTTGACAAAAAGCGAAGCCGTTTCGCCGAGACTGACACCTGCATTCAACAGGTGCAGGGTTCTAGCCAGCGTTTCGACCTGAAACCGGTCAATGTCGGGAATACTGGAAAAGAAGATGCCCGGGCCCACAGGCTTTTCATCTCGAAAGGGGCGAATGAGGCCTTCATACGCGCTGACCAGGAGACGGCCTTCACGAAAGGAGAAGATCGGTTGAAAGGCCGATTTCAATGTATAGCCGCCCCAGATACCCACAGCGATCCCGTCGTCCTGGCGGGCGATGTGGCCGAGGCCTATGCTGCGCGGCATGCTGCGCTTCCTTGAGACGTCTCTTTCATGGTGCGCAAAATGCCACCCAACGCCTTTATTCGCCGTTAACGACTGGTTTAATGCCGCAAATTGGCTGGCCGCTTGCGATTCTGCGCACGATCGGACATGAAG
This sequence comes from Nitratireductor sp. B36, assembly GCF_020833685.1. Lineage (GTDB taxonomy): Bacteria > Pseudomonadota > Alphaproteobacteria > Rhizobiales > Rhizobiaceae > Nitratireductor. The sequence goes on along the minus strand of NZ_JACKZY010000002.1, from coordinate 536,962 downwards.
GTTCACGCTGATGTGCAGCGTAATTCTCACAGGAACCGGAGTCCTCCATTATGGCTTTCCTTGCCGATGCCCTTTCACGCGTAAAACCCTCCGCAACCATCGCGGTTTCCCAGAAAGCGCGCGAACTCAAATCCCAGGGCCGTGACGTGATCGGTCTTGGTGCAGGCGAGCCGGATTTCGACACGCCGGAGAATGTGAAGAAAGCAGCGATTGAGGCCATCAACCGAGGCGAGACGAAATACACACCCGTTTCCGGCATCCAGCCGCTGCGTGAGGCGATTGCCGCCAAGTTCAAGCGCGAGAACAACCTTGATTACGACTGGAAGCAGACCATTGTCGCTACCGGCGGCAAGCAGGTTCTGTTCAATGCAATGATGGCGACGCTCAACGCCGGCGACGAAGTGGTCATCCCGAGCCCTTACTGGGTGAGCTATCCCGAAATGGTGTCCATTTGCGGCGGCACGCCGGTAGCTGCTGAAACCAGCATCGAGAACGGCTTCAAGCTCACCGCCGAGGCATTGGAAAAGGCGATTACGCCTAAGACCAAATGGCTGATCATGAACTCGCCGTCCAATCCTTCAGGGGCGGCCTATACGGCTGAAGAGCTCAAAGCTCTTGCCGAAGTTCTTCTCGCCCACCCCAACGTCTGGGTGTTGACGGATGACATGTATGAGCACCTGACCTATGGCGATTTCAAGTTCCACACCATCGCCGAGGTGGAGCCGAAGCTCTATGAGCGCACCCTGACAATGAACGGGGTTTCCAAGGCTTACGCCATGACGGGCTGGCGCATCGGATACGCGGCAGGTCCCATCGAGCTGATCAAGGCCATGGATATGATCCAGGGTCAGCAGACTTCGGGTGCCTGCAGCATCGCTCAATGGGCCGCCGTGGAGGCTTTGAATGGTCCGCAAGATTTTGTGGCCAGGAACAAGGCGATATTCCAGGGCCGCCGCGATCTCGTGGTGTCGATGCTCAATCAGGCTAAGGGCATCAATTGCCCTGTCCCCGAAGGCGCATTCTATGTTTATCCGTCCTGTGCGGAACTGATCGGCAAAACGGCACCGTCCGGCAAAACCATCAACACTGACGAGGACTTCGTATCGGAGCTTCTGGAAGCGGAAGGTGTTGCGGTTGTGCACGGGTCGGCCTTCGGTCTCGGACCCAATTTCCGTATCTCCTACGCCACGTCCGAGGCGCTCCTCGAAGAAGCCTGCAACCGCATCCAGCGCTTCACGGCATCACTCAAGTAGCTGTCCGAACGACAGCCGGACTATTGCGCCGCAAAATAATCTTCTGCGGCGCAATAGTCTTAACGCACTCTTTAAGCTTCTCATTGTTCTCTCGTTTTCCAAGGGATTCGGGGAGACACCAGGGGCATGAGCATCCTCTCCACCGTTCGCCGCAATGGCGCGCGTGTTTACATAGGCGTTCAAGCGCTTCTGATTACAGCAACGGCACTCGTCGCCGTGGCCTATTTCATCGTGCCACGCGAAAGTGGCGTGCCGAATTGGCTGTTGCTCACCTGTTTCGTACTCAGCGCGACCGGCCTGGGTTTGCTTGAATACCTGAAACGCACCGTGACCGACCAACTCAAGGATGCCGTACGCATTGAAGCCGAGCGGACACGGCTTACTGAAAATGATCTTCTCACGGGCGCGCTCACCCGCGGGCGTTTCCTCGATGAACTCAGCGCCAGCATCGGCACGCTTTCAAAGCCGCGCCGCATCATGCTGCTGCTCGTCGACCTCGATCATTTCAAACAGCTCAATGACGGATTCGGTCACCAGTTTGGCGACCAGGCGCTCGCCCATCTGGTTGCCTGCGCGAAACACTGTTTCCCCGATTGCACGATCGGTCGGTTGGGCGGGGACGAATTCGCCATCCTCATGTACGGAAATGACCTCGATCGTTGCCGCTCCCGGGCCGAAAAATTGCTTTCAATGCTTCAGCAGGGGCGCGTGTGCGAAGGACATCAGATACCGCTTGGCGCCTCGATCGGCATTGCCATAGCACCCGAACATGCCAGCAGCCCGAAAGAGCTTCCGTTGCTCGCGGATCTCGCGCTGTATGAAAGCAAGGGAGCCGGACGGGGGCGTATAACCGTGTTTGATCCCGACATGCTCTCGGAGAAGCGCCAGCGTCGCTTTATGGAGCGCGAATTGCGCGCCGCAATCTATCTGAACGAGCTCGAACTTCACTATCAGCCGCTGACCGATGCCGAGCGCAACTGCACGGCCCTGGAGGGTCTGGTGCGCTGGCGTCATCCTGTGCGCGGCATGATCTCACCGGCCGAATTCATCCCTGTTGCCGAGAGATCGAACCTGATCGACATGGTCGGCGAATGGGTGTTCCGCCGCGCCTGCCTCGATCTTGACCGTTTGTCATGTGAGCGCATCAGCATCAATGTCTCGGGAGAACAGCTCAAGCGTGATGGCCTGGTGCACATGCTGGATCGCGTTCTGCAAGAGACCGGCAAGGCGGCCAACCGTTTCGTTCTCGAGATCACTGAGACCGTCGCCACGGCGGCTACACCCGAAATCATCGCCCGTATCGAACGGTTGCGCGCAATGGGGTTCCACATCGCACTTGACGACTTTGGAACAGGCCATTGCGGCTTCAACTATATCAAGACGTTGCCGATCGACTCGATCAAGATCGACCGCAGCTACATCCGAAACCTCGGACATGATCGTATCGCACAGGTCTTCGTCTCGGCATTGACGCAGATCGCGCGCATTCAAGGGCTAACAATCGTTGCTGAGGGAATCGAGACCGAGACGGAGTTCGAGCTCGCACGCGCTGCCGGCTGCAATCGGTTCCAGGGCTATTTCCTCGGGCGCCCTCAGCCCGCTCCCATGGTCCGGCACAAGAGTGAGCATCTCGAACCCCTGGCGTTGAGCGCTTGAGAACCCCTTGCCCAAAACCCAAAGCCGTGTGACCATATTCTACGGGAAACGTTGGCGCACCGGCATGTGAGTGCCGCAAACGGGTTCTTCAAGGGCGGAGAATGCTCCGGATCACCGTCTACGCGCTACGACCGCGCGACGGCCGCACAGGCCGGCCGCCGCTCATGAAACGTGTGCAAGTAAACGCGTGTGAGGAGGCCGCCGACCATGGGAAAACGCTCGGGAGAGAGAAGTCGCGGACCGAAGTGCATCGCCATTGTCGGTCCGTTTGCGAGTGGCAAGACAACATTGCTTGAAGCCATTCTGGAGCGCACCGGCGCCATAACCAAGCAGGCCAGCACTGGCTCCGGAACCGTGGGTGATCACTCCGCTGAAGCCAAGGCCCATCAGATGAGTGTCGAGGCTTGTGTCGCCACCACCAGTTTCCTTGATGAAAGCATGACTTTCGTGGATTGTCCCGGATCGGTTGAATTTGCCTTTGAGGCGGATCCGGTTCTCGCTGCAGCCGACATCGCCATCGTCGTCACCGAACCCGACGAGAAAAAAATCCCCGCCCTGCAGCTCGCCCTCCATCGGCTCGACGAGCTCGGCATTCCGCGCATGATCTTCCTGAACAAGATCGAGCATGCCACCATGGGCGTGCGCGATATGCTCAAGATGTTGCAGCCAACCAGCGAGACCCCGCTGCTTCTGCGCCAGATTCCCTTGCGCAAGGACGGCATCGTCATCGGATCGATCGATCTGGCCCTGGAACGCGCCTATATCTACCGGGAACACGCAAGTAGCGAGATCGCACCCATCTCTGACGATGACAGGGCACGCGAGGTTGAAGCGCGGTTCTCGATGCTTGAAACGTTGGCGGATCACGATGACAGGTTGATGGAGCAACTGCTCGAGGAGATAGAGCCACCCCGTGATGCGATTTTCGACGACCTGGCGGCCGATCTGCGCGATGGGGCCGTAACACCGGTGCTGATCGGCTCAGCAGAAAAAGGCAATGGGATATTGCGGCTTCTGAAGGCAATTCGCCACGATGCGCCAGATGTTGAAGCGACAAGAAGGCGGCTAGGTCTGGACGCATCTGGTGAGCCAGTCCTCCAGGTGTTGAAAACAATCCACACACCGCATGGAGGCAAGCTGTCCGTCTCACGTGTGCTTTCCGGCTCGGTCAGCGATGGCATGGAACTGCGCAGCAGCCAGACTATCGACAAGGTTTCCGGCCTGTACACGCTTCTCGGGCGAGAACAATCCAAAGTCACGAATGCGGGGACCGGCGAAACAGTGGCACTGGGCAAGCTTGAGGGGGTAAAGACGGGGGACACGCTGACCTCAGCCAAGACACCGCAGCCGCCGCTCCTCACACTGGAGAATCCTCAGCCTGTTTATTCGGTGGCGGTACATCCAAGCGAGCGCAAAGACGAAGCAAAGCTCTCGATCGCCTTGCAGAAGCTCATGGAAGAAGACCCCTCGCTCGGCCTTGAACAGAGGCAGGAGACCGGAGAAACCGTTCTGTGCGGGCAGGGCGAAATGCATCTGCGCGTCACCCGCGAGCGCCTGGAAGGCAAATACCAGATCCCTGTGGACACCACCGTGCCGAGCGTTGCCTATCGCGAAACGATCCGCAAGAGCACCACGAAACGCGGCCGGCACAAGAAGCAATCGGGCGGTCACGGCCAGTTCGGCGATGTTGTGCTCGAGATACGCCCCCTGCCCCGCGGCTCCGGTTTCGAGTTCACCGACACGATCACCGGAGGCGTCGTTCCGAAGCAATACATACCCTCGGTCGAAACGGGTGTTCGCGACTATCTCAAATCCGGTCCGCTCGGGTTTCCGGTCATAGATCTCGCCGTCAACCTCTCGGACGGTTCCTACCATTCGGTGGATTCCTCAGACATGGCGTTCCAGCTTGCCGGGCGACTTGCCATGAAGGAAGGACTTGCCGAGTGCTCATCTGTTCTCCTCGAGCCCGTCCTCAAGGTCGAGGTTTACACCCCCTCAGATGCCACTGCCCGCATCACCGCCATTCTGTCACAACGGCGCGGGCAGATTCTTGGCTTCGACGCACGCCCCGGCTGGACAGGTTGGGACATTGTCGAGGCGACGATCCCCGCGTCCGAAACAGACGATCTGATCATCGAGTTGCGTTCCGCCACGGCGGGTGTCGCCAGCTATCGCGCCACGTTTGATCACATGGCTGAACTGACCGGGCGCTTGGCGGATGCGGCGATGAGCGCGCAGGGCAAGGCGGCTTGATGGGAGCATCAATCTGAAAGATCGCCACGCAATCGTGAAGGACCGTGATTTTGAACCGCTGGCCAGCGGTTTTACCAAAGGTGATGCTATCAGGAACTCGCCGGAGAAAGCTATGCCCACGATCTTCCGCCGCCCGCGCTGGGCATTAGCTGAAAGCATGGCGACGCCCGAATGCGTTTTCGCCAATCGCCGTGCGGTGCTCGCGGCACTTGGTCTGGGGGCGATTGCGGGTCCAGGCTTGCTGTCCCGGCCGGCAAAAGCGCAGGCAGACGAAGACGCCGCGTCGCGAACCGCATCCCTTTACCCAGCGGAGCGGAACGAAGCCTACCGGATCGAACGCCCGCTCACCCCGGAGAATGTGAGCAGCGCCTACAACAATTTCTACGAATTCGGATCGCACAAGCAGATCGCGCGCGCGGCTCAGGCGCTCTCGACTCACCCCTGGGACATCGAGATTGATGGTCTGGTGGAAAAGCCCGGCACCATTGCCTTCGAGGATTTGATAAAGCGTATGCCACTGGAAGAGCGCCTCTACCGGCATCGTTGCGTCGAAGCCTGGTCTATGACAGTGCCGTGGACCGGCTTTCCGCTTTCCGCTCTTCTGGCGATGGCGAATCCGCTTTCGTCCGCGCGCTATGTCCGCTTTGAAACCTTCAATGATCCCTCCGTCGCCGGGGGCCAGAAGCAGGTGTGGTATCCTTGGCCCTATGTCGAAGGCGTGACCATCGAAGAGGCTTCGAACGACCTCGCCTTCCTCGTCACCGGCGCGTACGGTAAACCCTTGGCCAAGCAATTCGGCGCGCCTCTGCGTCTGGCTCTGCCATGGAAGTACGGCTTCAAATCCATCAAATCCATCCGACGCATCTCTTTCACAGAAAAAAGGCCGGTGAGTTTTTGGGAGGAGATCGCAGCCAGTGAATACGGCTTCTGGGCAAATGTGAATCCTGACGTGCCCCACCCGCGCTGGAGTCAGGCCGAGGAGCAGGTACTGCATACGGGCGAGCGCATACCGACGCAGCTCTTCAACGGTTATGCTGAGGAGGTCGCCAGCCTCTATAGTGGGTTGGAAAACGAAACGCTCTTTCGCTGACTTTCACCAGAGCAACCCGCTCAGCACCATAGCCTGGAATGACATAAAGCTCTGGCAGATAAAAAAAGAGCCGGATCACGGAGATCCGGCTTTAGTCATTGGAAGTGCCATATAGGCGAAACCTCCAGAGGGGAACACTCGCGGGGGCAAATGGGAGGAGAACGCCCCCGGGAGTGCTTCTCATATGGGCAATGACAGCCTAAATAACAACCACATGTTTTTGCAATTCACCCATGCAATTTTGCATAACGCCCCGTATTTCTTGGGAAATACTGCGTCAAAATGCCCAATGCCTTGATTTTGAGATGAGGAAATCCCGGAAAGCGTGAAGCTTTGCCTGATTTTTCATCACGTTCGGGTAGCAAAAATAGGTGTCGAATGACGGCACGGCGGTTTCCGGCAGAAGCTGCACCAGATCATTGCTCTTGCCCACCACATAATCAGGCAGCATGGCGATGCCGGCCCCGCGCTGCACCGCCAGCTTGATCGACAGGATGTTGTTGATCTGCAGCGCCGTCTGGCGTTTCTGCCCTTCCGGTCTGCCGGCTGTTTCCAGCCAGTTCATATCGCTGAGATGCGGCGGCACCGCCTCGCCGAATGTCACGATCCGATGTTTGTCCAGATCGGCAATGGACGACGGTTTTCCATGCTTGTTCACGTAGGAAGGCGACGCAAAGAGATGAAAATGCACAGTAAACAGCTTGCGCTGGATCAGATCCGGCTGCTGCGGCTGGCGCATCCGAATCGCGCAATCAGCCTGCCGCATGGTCAGGTCGAGCTCCTCATTGTCGAGAATGAGTTGCAATTCTATGTCCGGGTAGAGCTCGATGAACTCCGGCAACCGCTCTGTCAGCCAGCCCGTGCCGAGCCCCACCGTGGTGGAAACCTTCAACAGACCGGACGGACGGTCCTTCGCCTCGGTCAGCCGCACGCGCACGCTTTCCAGCTGCATCAGCACGTCATGAGCGGTGCGATAAAGCATCTCGCCCTGCTCCGTCAGCACCAGCCCGCGAGCGTGCCGATGGAAAAGCGGCACCCCCACTTCGAGTTCGAGCGCACTCACCTGGCGTGAAATGGCCGACTGCGAAAGATGCAGCGTTTCAGCGGCGTGCGTAAACGAGCCAGCCTCTGCGGCGGCGTGAAAAACCCTGAGCTTGTCCCAGTCCAACGCCTCGTTCTCCTCTGTCAGGCGCTTGTACCGTCATGGGCGTTGCCGCCCGTTCCTGTCGCTGCGTCGTTCCCGTCTATTCGGCAGCTTCTTTTTTTGTCTCCATGGCTGCCAGATACTTCTCTGCTTCCAGCGCCGCCATGCAGCCGAGCCCCGCTGCCGTCACGGCCTGGCGATAGATGTCGTCTGCCACATCACCTGCAGCAAACACCCCCGGAACATCCGTTTGCGTGGTGCCGGGCTGCGTCCACAGATAGCCATTGGGCTTCTGCTTGAGCTTGCCTTCAAATAACTCGACCGCGGGTGCATGGCCGATCGCCACGAAAACACCATCCACGGCGAGGTCGGACACCGCCCCCGAATGCACGTTCTTCACGCGCACGCCCGATGCAGATGCGGGCATGGGCGGTTTTGCGGGCGTCCCGGTGATCTCTTCCACCACGGTATCCCACATGATCGTTACATTCTCCTTGGCCATCAGGCGTTCCTGAAGAATGCGTTCCGAACGCAGTTCGTCGCGGCGATGGATAAGCGTCACCGACTTTGCGAGATTCGACAGGTAAAGCGCCTCCTCCACAGCCGTGTTGCCGCCGCCCACGACGGCAACATCCTTGCCACGATAGAAGAACCCGTCACAGGTCGCGCAGGCCGAGACGCCAAAACCCATAAAGGTCTGCTCGGAAGGCAGGCCAAGCCACTTCGCCTTGGCGCCGGTGGCGATGATCAGCGCATCGCAGCTGTACTCCGTGCCGGAATCGCCCTTGAGCACAAAGGGGCGCGACGACAGGTCGACATCGACGATGAGGTCATTGGCGATCTCCGCGCCCACATTCTCCGCCTGGCCACGCATCTGCTCCATCAGCCACGGTCCCTGGATCGGATCGGCAAAGCCCGGATAGTTCTCCACATCGGTGGTGATCATGAGCTGTCCGCCCTGTTCCAGACCACCCACAAGAAGAGGCTTCAGCATGGCGCGCGCCGCATAGATCGCCGCCGTGTATCCGGCCGGACCCGAGCCGATGATAAGGACGGGCGCGTGACGACGTGACATGGATGAAATCCTTTCTTCCTAAAAGCACCGCGGGCATGTTCCCACCCCATCGGGCATTCTTGACTTGTAAGCGCGTTGGAACCACCAGCGGGCAGAAAACGCGAAACCGAACAGCAGACCCCCGGCATCACCCCTGGGCCACCATCCAAAACAATCCGGTGACATGATCTAAGTATTCACCACCGCAAAGTGCAAGGCGAGGAACAGGTTTCCAACAGCTACCGAATGCCGCTGCCCCGCATTTGCGCGTTCGCGAGGGCTCCAAACACGGTGGATAGTCCACCTTGCCGGTGAATGCATTGCTTGGCTTGGCAGGACGCTTGCCCTAATTTCGGTCTGCGCGCATGAAAGATTCTCGCGTGTTTAGAGCAGAAATGGGAAACACTATGCCGCTACAGGCCGATCTTGACGCAATCGACTGGAAAATTCTGCGCGAGCTTCAGGCCGATGGCAAGATGACCAATGTCGAGCTTTCGCGCCGCGTCGGCATTTCCGCCCCACCCTGCCTCCGGCGTGTCAAGCGGCTGGAGGAAGGCGGCATCATCAAGGGCTACCGTGCCCTGCTCAATTCCCCGGCACTTGGCTATGATGTGGTCGCCTTCTGCCTGATCGGGCTCCACTATCAGTCGGAGACCGAGCTGAAGACTTTCGCTCAGCGAACGCTGAAATGGCCCATCGTACGCCGCGCCTGGATGGTCTCCGGCGATTCCGATTTCATGCTGCATTGCGTGGCAACGGATCTGACCACCTTCCAGACTTTTGTCATTGAAGAGCTGACCTCCGCGCCCAATGTAGACACGGTCCGCACCGCACTCACCATCCGCCAGGTGAAGGACGAAGGCCTGGTGGCGATCGACTAGGCCATAGATAAGCCCTTTTCTTGCCGTACCGTCCCCAGCAGCAGGATGGGGACACTCCAATGAAGATCGCCGCCCTTTCGTTTCAATATCCCACCGGGATTCTTGCCAATATCGGTGATTGGATTCAGACACTGGCGGTCGAACAGCATCTACCCAAAGTCGATTTCTATCTGGATCGTGATTCTCTAAACACTTATGACGGCGATGAGTGTATGCTTGTCATGAATGGATGGTTCAGCCACCGCCCTCAGGCATGGCCGCCCAGCGAAAAAATCACTCCGATCTTTCACGGGTTCCACATCACCCCTGGGGCGGCAGAATACTACCGGAAACACTTAGATTACTTCAAAAAACACGCTCCGATCGGTTGCCGCGATCAAAGCACTTTGGAGATCATTCAAAGTTGGGGTGTGGAGGCGTATCTTTCTTACTGTACAACGCTCACTTTCCCGACCCGCACACAGGAGCCCGAGGAAGAGCTTGTTGTTCTCGTGGATGCTCCCAAACCCGCACACCGAGTAAAACGCTGGAAAAGCAAACTTGCCATCCAGCATGAGGTGGCCCCGGTCACTTCGCCTGTTCAACGGGCATTCGCGAAAGACCTCCTCGCCTTGTACAGAGACACGGCCAGTCTGGTTGTCACGTCCCGCATACATGCAGCCATGCCCTGCATGGCAATGGGTATTCCGACGCTCTATATGCCCAAGAAGCCAGACGGGCGAACCAACATCATCAACGAATTCGGCGCCCCAACGACCCAAGCATTTGAGAACGGCCTTCGAGAGTTATTCGGCTTCCGAGAGAAAAAGATATTCACAAAAAACAAAGTTAGCGAAAAATTCAAAAACCAGATTTCAACAAGCCTGAAATCAAGAGTAGAAAAAGCAATTAGATGAAAATCAACACTCTTTGGATCGGAGGAAACCTTGGCGAGATAGAGGTTCTTTCCGCAAAGAGCTTTGTCGACGCCGGACACGATGTTAATCTCTATTCATTCGAAGAGATAAAAAACACCCCACCAGGCGTGCAAAATCTGGACGCTGATAAAATACTTTCCCGTTTGGAAGTCGATCGGCTACGCCATAGAAAAACGGGGTCCTACGCGCTCGCATCTGACTACTTTCGTTTCCTACTGCAAAAAGAGGAGCGTGGTGCATGGGCGGATTTGGACATGATCTGCCTCAGACCAGTGAGCTTTGAAAAAGACATCGTTTTCGGACGAGAAAGCGCCACTTACATCAATGGCGCCCTCCTCTACGCAAAACCGGATCACCCAGTTATTGAAGAGGTCCTTTCTTTCTTTAACCGGGATGCGATCCCGCCGTGGACGCGCGGTCGTGACGCCAATCGCCTTCGCTTGAAATCTTGGTTCCTCGGGAAGAAGATCGAACCCGCAACCCTTCCCTGGGGAACATTTGGCCCAAAGGCTATTACTTATCTCGCGAAGAAACACGGTGTTTTTGATCTGGCAGAGCCAGAAGAGGTCTTCTACCCACTGAACTTCAAGGACGCCCCTCTGCTCTACGATAGCCGAAAAAGCCTCGCAGAAATTTGCACGGAGAAGACCAGAACCATTCACCTGTGGAATGAAGTTCTCAGAAGTGCCGGCTTGAAAGGCACCCGACCGCCAAAGGGTTCTCCTCTTGCGGAACTCATGCATCGTTTCGGCATCTAAGAAAGGTGAGCAGCGCGGCGCTTACCACTATTTGAAGTGCACACGAACCCACATGTTCTCGGTGGTTATATAAGTCCAGACGTTGGCAAAAAAGCGTGCGATTTTCTTCCTGGAGCGTCCAATCTCACGAAGGATCTTTTTCCCAACACCTCTCGGCTTCCCGGTAGATTGGACCGAGTAACGTTCATCCAGCAATGAACTTCCGAGCAATTTATCCTTTCGAAGAAATACTTCCTGGATAGCAGGCGCGGGAACCATCTGGTATTTTTCCAGAGCACCGGTTGCCGGCTCTTCAGAACTATAAAGGAATTGATCGAGCGGGTCGCAAAACTCGGTGGTTTCACGAAGCAGCCTGACGGCGGCATCTCGGGAAACGACATATGCACCCGAGCCAGCATGTGCCAAGCGCAAAGGATGCACCTTACGACCGGCCACCGTGGAAACTGCCGCCTTGGCGATCAGCGTCTTCGGCCGACACGCCTCCAGTCGCACAACCCCTGCGTCCGCGGGTATCCAGCTTGCATCACCAAAAATGGCCGATGCGTTCTCCCCAAGGAAAATGTCATCCTCACAGATGATCGTGTAGGCATCTTCACTCTGAGCCGCGATCTCCCAGCATTTCCGATGAGAGAGAAAACAGGCTATTTCACCTGCGCCCAACTCGTAAAATCGAGGTTTTCCAGTGCGCCCGGCCTTCAGGTCCTCCGGTGAGAGGAGCTTGGCATCGACCGCCTTCACCACCGTGAAGTCGAGCCCCTGTTCACCAAACACCTTGCGCATATGCGCAAGCCGGGCCGTTTCACGTTCCAGATTGATGACCAGCGTCTTCATCACCGCTTCACCTCGGGCGCCTGCCAGGCACGAGAATATTTTCGCACCTCGCTCCGATAAACGAAACGCTTCCATTCTCTGCAAAGTCGTTCGCCTGCGCTGCGCTTCACCTTGCCCGACACACTGACCGTGCTGCCTCCGATCTGGGCTGATTGATCACTGATCCCTGAGGGCACCACGCAACAGGGTGCGATCCCTGTCACCCAGCGCATCTGCAGAAACGTGTCGACCGGCCGGTCGAAACGCTCACTCAGGACAAGCAGATGCTCAGCCGCCTCGCGTGTCACAAGCTGTGCCACCGTGCCGAGCTGCGAAACCTCCGGCGCCACGAGGCGAACATCGTCCTCCCCTGCCACCTCCCGCACCCTGCCCCGAACAGGGCTGATGCGAAACTGCACATATGCCTTTCCCGTGCAGCCCCGCTTGGCAAGCGCGAGACACCTTCGGAAAAGCGGCATTTGGAGAGCCACATCGTCCTCGATGATAAGCCCCGCATCGAGCCCACGCTCCACGATCATGCGCCACACCTTGCGGTGAGACAGAAAACAGGCGATCTCGGATTGCTTCAGCACAAAGGGATAAACCGGCTGATGCAGTCCCTTCACATAGTGCCGCCCGATCTCCTCGTCGCCGAGTTCCTGACCATCGACGGCGTCCACCACATGGCTTGCGACAGGCAACGTCGCCAACAGATGCTCCACCTGTGAACGACGCGCCGTAGCGCGCTTCAGGTGAACGATGAATCCTTCGATCTTCACGTACTGGCCTCATGCCAAAGGTCTTCGTAGAGGGCATTGAGCGCATTCGCTTCACCCTCCAGCGGAAAACGCGAGCGCGCATGCTGAAGCGCCGCGCTTGCCGCCACACTGCGCCGCTTTTCATCATCCATGTAGCACGCCGCAGCGGCAATCATCGCATCAAGATCGTCAACCGGCACCAGAATACCTGCCCCGCTGCCCTCCAGTTGCTCCGAAAAAGCCCCCACATCCGTAGCGACAACCGGAACTCCTGAGGCCATAGCCTCAAGCGGGGTCAGTCCAAAACCTTCCCAGCGCTGCGGCGCCATAAACAGTGAAAGTGCCTGATACCAGGCTGGAATTTGCGGACGCGTGCCCACAAAATGCACTCGGTCTGCGAGCCCGGCTGCGCGAACGCGCTCCCTCAGCTCCCGCTCAAAACCAATATGCGGCCCGGTCGCCTGACCGGCGATGATCGCAGACCAGCCGGGACGATCCGGCAAAAGCGCGATCATCGCATCCACAAAGAGGTCGGTTCCTTTTTGGTGCCGTACGCGACCAAAACACCCGACATACCGTTTTTCATCCGGCAAACCCACCGCGACCGCCCCGGCCTCTGGGCTCAGCGCTGGCGAAAAACGGTGCGTGTCGATCCCATGCATGATCACACGGCTTTCAACCTTGAGGTAACCCGCAGATTTCCTGCTGGTGGCCACGACCCGGTCCATGCGACGGATCAGAAACTGGGTCCAACGCGTGTGCTCGCGCTGCGAAGCGGAGGTGAAAACGAGTTTCAGCGGCGCACGAAACACGTCCCGCAACACCACCCCAGCCAGCATCTCCGGATTGCGCCGCGCATGCCATATCCGAAAGGGTCGGTTCGCCGGCTTTCGCAGAAGCCCTGGCACCTGCCACCAGCGCAATTTGGGCAGCGTGTCGGGCAGTCCCGGCCCCAACGTCGCAATCGCAAGCGTCTTCGACTGTTCTGGAACAAGCTGCACGATGGTGCTGGTCACACCCGAAAGCCGCTTCTTGAAGTTGGGGGCCACCACGTCCACATCACGGACGCGGAGCCGCAGGCCGCTTTCGGGCGTTTTACCGGACATGATGGTCAGCCGTAGCGGATTTCCACCACTTCATAGCCGCGCGCGCCGCCTGGTGCGTTGACCTCGATGGAATCGCCCACCGCCTTGCCGATCAGTGCCCGCGCGATGGGCGAGGAAATGGAGATACGGCCCGCCTTCACATCGGCTTCCTGATCGCCGACGATCTGATAGGTCTTCTCCTCTTCCGTGTCTTCATCGACCAGCATCACCGTGGCACCGAATTTGATCGTGTCGCCGGAAAGCTTTGTGACGTCGATGACCTCGGCGCGCGCGATCAGATCTTCGAGTTCGCCAATGCGGCCTTCGTTGAGGCTCTGGGCCTCCTTGGCAGCGTGATACTCCGCATTCTCCGAAAGGTCGCCATGGGCGCGCGCCTCCGCGATCGCCTCAATGATGCGTGGCCGCTCTTCCTGCTGGCGCCAACGCAGCTCTTCCTTCAACGCCGCGGCTCCGGCAAGCGTCATAGGGACCTTGTTCATTTCATTCACCTTCCAGACATGAAGGCAGGAAGACCCCACACGCCTTACGCGAAGCGTCGTCCTGCCGCCGGTGCAGACATAAAAAGAAACGGTCCGAAAGCGTCTGCCTACGGAACCGTTTCGTATGACCTCTCCCAATATAACAAGCCGGTGACGATTTTCACGCAAATTTTTGCGCGTCCGTTCTTCCCCTCTTGTTGCGCCCCGTTGTCTCGCCTTGTTCGACAGCCCTCATAACCTATCTCAAGATGAAAGAGACAATGGGAGACCCGCTGATGCAAGACCAGATCCTTCGAACCGCCCTCGCCGCCGGTCTCCTTGCCTGCCCGGGCGCCGCCGCCGCCAAAACCTTCACCACCCAGGCAGTGACGGTCGAGGCCGAAACCCTTGTCCGTGGTCTCTCCAATCCCTGGGGGCTTGATTTTCTGCCCGATGGAAGCGCGCTCGTCACGGAACGCCCGGGCCAGTTGCGCCTTTTCTCCAACGGCTCTCTCTCTGCCCCAATCGCTGGCGTGCCCGAGGTCGCCGTTGTCGGCCAGGGTGGATTGCTCGATGTTGCCGTTTCGCCGGATTTCGCCGAGACAGGAACGATTTTTCTCTCTTTTTCAGAGCCTGGCGAGGGCGGAGCCGGCACAGCCATTGCCCGGGCCAAGCTTGTACGAAACGGCTCAGATGCGCGCCTTGAAGATGTCGCGACGATTTTTTCCATGAACCGCAAGTCTGGAGCAGGACAACATTTCGGCTCGCGCATCGTGCTCCATCCAGACGGTACCCTGTTCTTCACCATTGGCGACCGGGGAGAAGGCGATCGGGCACAGGATCCCACCGACCACGCCGGATCCGTGCTCAGGATCAACCCCGACGGGACCGTTCCCAAGGACAATCCTTTTGCCGGGAGCGCCGACACCGCGCCTGAAATCTGGTCTATGGGGCATCGCAACCCGCAAGGTGCCGTCTTTGACCCTGTAACCCGCGTGGTCTGGACGGTTGAGCATGGTGCCCGCGGCGGCGACGAAGTCAATCGCCCCGAAGCCGGAAAGAATTATGGCTGGCCGGTCATTTCCTACGGCGTCAACTACAGCGGCACGAAGATCGGCGTCGGCAACGAAGCGCCGGGATATGAACAGCCCGAATTCTATTGGGATCCGTCCATCGCACCGTCTGGCACTGCGGTCTATCAGGGCGAAATGTTTCCCGAATGGCAGGGGGATTTTCTGGTCGCGGCGCTGAAATACCACCTCGTCGCCCGACTTGATCGAGACGAAAATGGCAAAATCCTCGGTGAAGAGCGCCTTTTCAAGGGAGCCTTCGGGCGCATACGGGATGTCAATGTCGCACCTGACGGCTCGATATGGCTTTTGACAGACAAGCGTCGGGGCGAGATCATCCGCATCTTCCGTTCGGAGTGATGCATCGCCAGGCTGGCCCATAGGAGACATGTGGAGCGGCCCTTGTGCGGCAGGCGGCGGCTCCGTAAGACATGCGCAATTTCCTCATTCCGGGCAGGCGTATGACACGGGTTCAGGCCAATCTTGTATTGCTTCTTGCAGGCGCCATGTGGGGCATGGGCTTCGTCGCCCAGTCGACCGCGATGGATGCCATCGGCCCGTTCCTGTTCATCGGTCTGCGCTTTGCCATCGCCTGCCTCTCCATGCTGCCCTTCGCAATATGGGAATCCCGAGGCAGCACAAGGTCGTTGACCTTCACTGATAAGCGGAATTTCCTGCTTATTGGTTTGCTTCTGTTCGCTGGCATGGCAGCACAACAGGTCGGGCTTCTGACCACCAGCGTCACCAATTCCGGCTTTCTCACTGGCCTGTACGTTGTGATGGTGCCGTTTCTGGCCGTTCTTCTGTTCCGCCAATGGCCGCACCTCGTCGTCTGGCCGGCAGCCCTGTCTGCTCTCGCGGGCATCTGGTTGCTCTCAGGTGCAGGCAGCGTGGCATTGACCACCGGCGACTGGCTGACCATCCTTTGCGCACTCTTCTGGGCGCTTCAGGTGATCATGATCGGAAGAAGTGCTAGTCATACCGGCCGGCCTGTCACGCTATCCGTCAGCCAATTCGGCATCACCGCAGTCATAGCCCTCGCCATTGCGGGCCTTGTTGAGCCGGTCGACCTGTCCGCCATTCGCACCGCCCTGCCCGAAATCCTCTACGCCGGCATTTTCTCCGGTGGCATTGCCTTCACACTGCAGGTCATCGGCCAACGCTACACCACAGCCCCGCAAGCTGCGATTTTCCTCTCCACGGAAGCAGTCTTCGCCGCACTTTTCGGTGCGATCTTTCTCGGAGAACGGTTGCCGGCGCTCGGTCTCGCCGGCTGCGGTCTGATCTTTGCCGCGATCCTCGCAGTCGAAATCGTTCCGGCTCTGCGCAACAGGCAACGCAGCGTGGCCTGAACAGGAGCTCAACAATCCGTCGTGCTTTCCGCACGTTTTGCGTTATCATATCTCCGAAGTGCCGGAGGAGAAGCGCATGCAGAAGCCTGTTGAGCGCGAATGGGCGCTGACCATAGACCCGGAAACCGTGCGCTTGCTGGCAGGCAAAGCGCGCATATTAAGCGCCGCGCTGAACGCAGACTATGATGATGGTCACGAGCGCGAAATCGAGATCGATGGCGATGCTCGTGATCGGCATCAGCATGACGGGCTGATCGAAGAAGAGGAAGAAGACCTCACCGAAGAGGAATTTCGAGAACTGGTGGGTGATCTCAATGTGGATGAGATTGCTGATTTGATAGCGCTGGCATGGGTGGGGCGCGGCGACTACGACGTGAAGGAGTGGTCAACAGCCGTCAGGGACGCCCGCCAGCACGGCGCGAAGCATGTCGCCACCTATCTGCTCGGAATGCCGATGCTTTATGATTGGCTGATAGAAGGCCTGGATGCACTCGGCGTATCGTGAACACTTCGAAACATACCGTTATTTCCCGATAAGCCTAAGTTCCGGCAAACATCCGGCATGATCGCTCTTTCAGCTGTTCGACACGCGCTGCCGGCAATACTGCTTTGCGCTCTGTTCCTGCCTCCTCTCCCGAGCAACGCACGTGCCGCTGAGCCGACCGCCTCCGTTCCCCTACCGGCCACAGGCCCAATACCCAACAGCCGCGGAGAAGTGCGGCGCGAGGAGATGTCGGTCATCGTCCCCATCCCCTCGCCTCGTCCACCAGCAAAAACCGAACCCCAGAAACGTCCGCCCGCGCGGAAGCCAGGCCGGATGCCCGCCAAAGAGGTCGCCTGCCGCCGCGCCCTGACAAAACTTGGTGTTTCGTATTCTGAGCACAAGCCCATAGCAGAGGCTGCCGGTTGCGCAATCGCTCATCCGCTGGAGATCGAACGCCTTTCCGCGAAGATCGCATTACAGCCCAAGGCAACGCTCAATTGCGCGATGGCTCTCACACTCGCTCGTTTCTTCACGGACACAACGCCGCCCCTCACCAGGCGTCACCTCAAACAGCCAATCACAGCCGTTCGGCATGCCTCGGCCTATGTTTGCCGGTCACGCGCTGGGACCCGGAAACTTTCCGAACACGCCTACGGGAACGCCTTCGACATCATGAGCTTCACTTTGGCCGATGGCACTGAACTCGATGTCGCGAAAAAGCCCAACCCCAAAAGCGGAAGCGCACGATTTCTCGATGCCTTCCGCACAGCCGCCTGTGGCCCTTTCAAGACCGTTCTCGGCCCAGGCGCCAATGCAGATCACGCCAACCATTTTCATCTGGACTTGGCTCAACGTCGGAACGACAGCCTCTACTGCAAATAGCTGCCTGCTCGACGCGTCACAATGAGGTCACAGGTCTGAATGCCCCTGCTGACCTTTCCTTTACCTTGTCGGGCTACGGTACCTTCCTTCTGGAAGCGTATAAGGTCGACGGGGCGTGTTCATGGTCGGTATTCGTGTTGGCAACCCGGTTGCAACACCCCTACGTGCACCTCTGCGGCGCGCAGCGGTTGCTGCCACATTTCTGGTTCTTTCTGCCTGCTCCGTCAGCGATGTGATGTCCCCGCGCCCATCGGTAGATATCGGTGTTCAGACTGCAGCGGTGCCGGTCGCGCAACTGGCACCTGCTCCCATCGCACCGGTTCCACAGGTGGCAACACCCTCTGTTTCCACTCCCGCACCTGAAAATGCGAGGGGATTGCAGGCGCTGGTTCCGTCGAATCCGATGATGGTTTCCTATCCGCGCATGACCCTGCCGCGCAGCGAAAGCTCGCCGCGTGTCATGCCAGCAGAAGAAATCGCCTGTCGACGTCGGCTCAAGCGCCTTGGCGTCAAGTATCAGGATCTGGAGCCCATCAACGACGGTGGTGCTTGCCGCATCGATTGGCCCGTCAAAGTCAGTGGCCTTTCCGGCAACATCGAAATGGCGCCAGCCGCCACGCTGAATTGCCAGATGGCGGAAACATTCGCCCGCTGGACAAAAAACGAGCTCGCTCCTGCCGCCCGCAAACGCTATCTCACCGGCATCGGAAAAATCCGGCAAGGCTCAAGCTATTCGTGTCGCCGCATTGCCGGCACCAGCGTTGCTTCGGAGCATTCCAAAGGCAACGCTCTTGACGTAATGAGCATCGAGCTGAAAAGCGGCCGCGAAATCGATGTGCGCAAGCCGGGCTTTTTCGCCTTCCGCGAACGCGGACTGTTGAACTCTGTGCGTGCCGAGGGGTGTGACTATTTCACCACCGTTCTCGGCCCCGGTTACAACTACGATCACCGCGATCACTTTCATTTCGATCTGAAAGGCCGCCGCAACGGCTACCGCGCCTGTAAATAGGGCTTCCACTGCCCACAAGGCAGTCTCGCGCCGTTCATCCCGGAGTGCTAAAGAGCTTTCATGCTCATTGTAGAAATCGCCATACTCTTCGTCCTCATTCTCTTCAATGGTTTCATGGCCATGTCGGAGCTGGCCGTGGTCTCCGCCAGACCTGCCCGGTTGAAATCCCGGGCGGATCAGGGGCAGCGCGGTGCGGCACGGGCCCTCGCCCTCTCGGCTGATCCGGGGCGTTTCCTTTCGACGGTCCAGATCGGCATAACGCTCGTGGGTGTGCTCTCCGGCGCCTTTTCCGGCGCGACGCTCGGCACGCGTCTGTCCGATTGGCTTATCCTGCAAGGTGTGTCGGAAGGCTTGGCAAATCCGCTCGGCGTAGGCCTTGTGGTGGCTCTCATCACCTATGTGTCGCTGATCGTCGGCGAACTTGTTCCAAAGCAGATCGCACTCAAGAACGCTGAAGGCATCGCCGTCAAGGTTGCGCCGATCATGGGTCTCCTGTCACGCATCACCCTGCCGCTCGTGTGGCTGCTGGATGTGTCGGGGCGGCTGGTCCTTGCATTGCTCGGCCAGAGCGCGGAGTCAAAACAACGGGTGACCGATGAGGAAATCCGCACGCTTATCGCCGAAGCCGAAACCAGCGGCACCATTGAATCCGATGAACGCCGCATGATTGCCGGCGTCATGCGGCTTGCCGATCGCAAGGCGCGCGCCATCATGACCCCGCGTGGTGAGATCGACTGGCTGGATCTTACAGCGAATGAAAAGGCATTGGCGGAGGATGTCAAAAGGTCCGGCCACTCCCTCTTGCCCGCTGGCGATGGTTCGGTCGACGAGATAAAAGGCGTCGTCAAATTGCGCGATCTTCTTGCTGCCCAGCTATCGGGGGAAGCGCTGGACATCCGGGCGCATGTTCTGCCCGCCCCGATCGTGCATGACATGGCCGACGCGCTCAATGTACTTTCCGTTCTTCGAGAGGCCGCTATCCCGATGGCGCTGGTGCACGATGAGCACGGCCATTTCGAAGGCATCATCACCCCATCCGATATTCTCGAAGCAATCGCCGGAATTTTCCGTGCGGATGCCGAGGAAGGTGAGCTGGACATCGTTGAGCGCGCCGACGGCTCCTGGCTGCTTCCCGGCTCCATGCCTGCCGACGAGATGGCCGATCATCTTGGCTTCAATCTCCCGGCCGAGCGCACCTACACCACGCTCGCCGGCTTCCTGCTCAACGAATTCACGCATTTGCCGAAGACCGGTGAAAGCGTCGATGCCATGGGCTGGCGTTTCGAAGTCATGGATCTGGACAACCGCCGGATCGACCGCGTGCTCGCCACAAAAATCGAAGCATCGACGGAGGCGTAAGCCTCAATCTTCCGGCGGAACCGGTGTGGGCTTGCCATTGGCATCAAGCGCTACCATGACGAAATCCGCATGGGTGACCATTTCCATGGTCGGTGACAGATAACGCTGTGCCCACGCTTCCACCTTGAGCCGGATTGATGTCCGCCCCACCCCTTCGATATGGGTGTAGATGCACAGGGTATCGCCCACCTTCATCGGCTTGGCGAAGGCCATTTCTTTCACGCCGGCCGTGACCACGCGTCCATGGGCGCGTTCGGCAGCTCGAATGCCGCTCGCGAGATCCATTTGCGCCATCACCCAGCCGCCGAAAATATCGCCTGCGGCATTCGCGTCACCGGGCATCGCCTGCGTGCGTAGCGTCAAATCTCCAGTGGGTGTTTCCGGTGCATTCATCGTTTGTCGTTCCCCTTTTTGATTTACATCCGGCCTATCTCCACGCCCGCTTCCGGTCAACAAACGCTAGCGCATGGCACCTCTTCCAATGACGCATGGTTTCGCTTCGATGTCGCATCTGCGTTGCACCAAAGACAAACTTCCGGCTTTAATCCGGTTTGCACGCATTCCAGCGAGGTTTCCATGCAGATCAAGGCCGCCGTATGCCGGGAGTTCGGCAAACCCCTCTCGATTGAAACGCTTGAACTTTCCCCGCCCCGCCAGGGTGAAGTTCTCGTCGACCTGAAGGCCTGCGCAATCTGCCACTCCGACATCTCCTATGCCGAAGGTGCCTGGGGCGGCGATCTTCCGGCAGTCTATGGTCACGAGGCCGCCGGCGTGGTTTCAGCGATCGGTCCTGGAGTTACTGGTGTGGCGCCGGGCGATCATGTTGTCGTCACGCTGATCCGCTCCTGTGGCCATTGCCATTATTGCGCGCGTCAGAGCCTCGTCATGTGCGAAGAGGTGTTCCCGCTCGATCAGCAGGGGCCACTCACCTTCACCAATGGCGACGCATGTGAACAGGGGCTGCGCACCGGCGCCTTTGCCGAGAAGGTGGTCGTTCACGAAAGTCAACTCGCTCATATCCCAACCGATATGCCGTTCGACGTCGCGTCGCTTCTTGCCTGCGGCGTCATCACCGGCTTTGGCGCAGTCGCCAACACAGCGCGGGTGTCGGCTGGCCATGCTGTGGCTGTCATCGGTTGTGGTGGCGTCGGGCTCAATGCCGTTCAGGGTGCGGCACTTGCCGGCGCGAGCCCGGTCATCGCGCTCGACCTGAGTGAAGACAAACTCGCGGCAGCGCGCGATTTCGGCGCCACCCACGCGTTCAGCCCCGCTGACCCCGATCACACGAAGGCGATCAAAGCGCTTACACAGGGGCGCGGCGTGGACTTCGTGTTCGTTACAGTCGGCGTCGAATCAGCCCTGGCAAGCGCCCCGCGCTATATCACCCGCAACGGCTCTGTCATCGTGGTTGGCATGCCGGCCAACGGCGTGCGCATCCCCTATGACCCGGGAAAGCTGGCGGCCCTCAACCAGAAAATCATCGGTTCCAAGATGGGTGAAACCCGGCTCCGACACGACATACCCATCCTTGTCGAGCATTATCAAAAGGGCCGGTTGAAGCTCGATGAACTCATCACCGGTCGCTACCGGCTTGAAGACATCAATGAGGCGATTGCCGCAGTAAACAATGGCCAGGCCCTACGCAACGTGCTGGTTTTCGAATGAAGATCGCGGACGCCAAAACCTTCGTCACCGCAAACCAGCCTCCGTATGTGGGCGGTCGCTACTTCATCTTCGTGAAGCTCGTCACCGATGGCGGTGTGGTTGGTTACGGCGAAGCCTATTCCGCCGCCTTCAGTCCACACCTCACCGCGCGCATGATCGAAGACGTGGCCGAACGATACCTGATCGGTTACGACCCGCACGACATCGAAACCTTCTTTCGCCGTGCCTATTCCTCCGGCTTCAGTCAGCGGCCCGATCCGACTTTGATGAGTTGCGTGTCAGCCCTGGAAATGGCGTGCTGGGACATCATCGGCAAAGAGGCGGGCAAACCGGTCTACAAGCTGCTCGGCGGAAAGGTGCAAGAGCGGCTGCGCAGCTACACCTATCTCTACCCTGCCACGGGCAGCGCCGTACCGGACGAGACGGATAGCGAACGCAATGTCTACAACGATCCCGACCTTGCCGCCGAAGCCGCATTGGCCTGCCTTGCGCAGGGTTTTGACGCGGTCAAATTCGATCCGGCGGGCCCATACACCGCCTTCGGCGGCCATCAACCGCGCCAGAGCGATATCGACCTTTCCATACGCATGGTTGCCGCGGTGCGCGAAGCTGTCGGCACGCGCGCCGACATCCTGTTCGGCACCCACGGCCAGTTCACACCGTCGGGTGCGATCCGCATGGCACGAGCGCTCGAGCCCTATGATCCGCTCTGGTTCGAGGAGCCTGTTCCTCCGGACAGTCCCGAAGCCATGGCGCAGGTCGCACGTGCAACCACGATCCCAATCGCCACGGGGGAAAGACTCACCACGAAGTATGAATTTGCACAGCTTCTCAGCCTCGGCGCTGCCGGCATCTTTCAGCCCAATCTTGGCCGGTCAGGCGGCCTGCTTGAAACGAAGAAAATCGCCGCGATGGCGGAAGCCCACCACGTCCAGATCGCACCGCATTGCTATTGCGGCCCCATCATTGCCGCGGCAAACATTCAGCTCGCCACCACACTTCCCAATTTTCTGATCCTTGAAGCGATCCGAACCTTCGATGGTTTCCACGCGCAACTGCTGAAAAAGAAAATCACCTGGGAGGATGGTTTTGTCATTCCGTCGCGCGACCCCGGCCTTGGCGTCGAACTCGATGAAACCATTGCAGAGGCCAACCCCTACAACGGGACTGATTTGCACTTGGAAATGCAGCAGACGCCGCTTTAGCGAAGGCAATTCATTGGAAAAGATGGCTGCCCTGCCCGCGTTGCGGATTTGGAGATATATGGCAAAGGCACAGTGAAATTCAGCGCTTGGAGAAGCGTTGGCTCACCGCACAGAACGGAAGAATTCGATTCTTGTTCAGACACTTGCCGCCGCAAACGGACTCATCTCAGGAACAACCTGAATCAACACGTGAACAAGTTGAATCAACACATGAAGTTGACCGTTGCAGCCCCGCTCCACAAACCACGGAGCAGTTAACGTCTGCCTAACAGAAGGGGCACAGATCGTTCCAGCAACGCCCACCCACCTGGCGCCCATCCAAGTGCACGAAGACGTTCCGTTTTCATGGCGTTGACCGCATCTCGATCGGCGGCGGGCGGCAGTGGATTCTCACTGCCGGTCTCGCGAGCGACCAGCGCTAGAAGTTCACTGCGATCGAGGGTCAGATCCGACACATTGAAAAGACCCGACGCGATTTTTTCCGCGGGCGAGGTCAACAATATGCGCACAGCCGATCCGACATCCTCACCATGAACCTCCGTCGCGATGCGCGGTGTGATCTCACGGCCCGACAAATAGTCCTCAAAGAGGCTCTCCCACTTGTGAGATCGTCCAGTTCCGGCCGGCCCGTACACACCGGTAACCCGCAGACTTACGCCGGAAAAACCGTCTCCGGAAAGTTGGGAAAGCGCTTCTTCGGCGGCAAGTTTCACCTCCCCATAGAGCGTGTCGGGACGGCAGGCATCGGTCTCATCGAGCATCGCTCCCGGCTTGCGGGGCCCGTAAACGGCCCGGGTCGAAAGAAACACCGTTCGCGCCACACCCGCCGCCCGCGCAGCGCGGAACATGGCAATGCTTCCCTCGAGATTGCGTCGACGAAACCCCGCCGCATCATCGCCCTCCCCGCCCCGGTACCGGCCGGGCAGGTGGTCGAAGGCCGCATGCACGAAGAAATCCGCCCCCTCGAACAGAGTCGTCAAGATGGATGTCGGCTCAAGCGTCATGGGCGCAAATGCGACCGCCCCTGAAAAAAGACCTTCCCGAGGTGCGTTTCGGCCAATCACCGTCACCCGATGACCTGCGGCCAGCAGCGCCTCGACAATGAAACGGCCGACCAGCCCTGTCCCGCCGGAAACGATACTGTGGGGCCCACTCATGGCGAGGGGTTCGCCAGCGTCTCAACATCGGGGATGTTCTCACCCGAATGGAAGGCGTGCCAAAGATCGATCAGAGGACCCAGCTCCGCGGCTTTCGGATGATCCTGCTCCCAAGGCTTTTCATACTGATAGTGAACCACGGAAACAGAGTTCCAGTCCCAGAGCGCCGGGAGGTTGAACCACACATATTGCAGCATGTTGAAAAACACCGGCAGACCGTGCCAGTGCGGAAAATACGCCTGCAAGAAGGTCTGGTCGGTCCGCCGCCAGAACGCTTCGGGCTGATCCAGTCGCGCAAGCATGGCGGCAAAACTCGCTTCGGAAGGCGTTGCTACAAACACGCCTGAATTCAGCCGGTGAAAATCCGCAAGGCTCTCATAGACATTGGGCGCGGCGGAGAATTCCGGGTAACCGAACAGCCGGTCGATATTGCGCACCACCACCGCGTCGGCGTCGATGAACACGACCCGTTCATACTCGGTCAACTGCCACAGCCTGAGCTTGGCGAAATTGTCGAGCGGGGTGTGAAAACTCGGCTTGTTGCCCTTGGTGAAGGGCGCATTCGCGTGAAGCCGCGCGCGCTGATGCCGCTCGTTGAAGGCATCTGAAGTGGGCAGAAGCTCCGCCGGCACCAGACGCGCGCCGAGCGCAGCCAGCGGCTTCAGCGCCTGGGCGGGAGCTCCACCGGTGTGCATCACCACGAGATCGGCATCTGTTTCCGTCAGCCGCAGCGAGCGCACCAGAGCCAGCGCGCCCATCGCATAATCTTCGTTGGTGACAAGCGTCACATAGGCGTGTTTCGACATGAAAGCCGTCGCTTAGCCCACGCTCTTGAGCCGCTTGCCTTCCGGATCGCGCTCGATGGTGGGCGCGATGTCCTTGGTCCAGGCGGACACGGCCGGGATGCGCGAGCGGTCGACGCGATAATCGAACTTCTTCGCCACATCGACGACCTCGGCCAGAAGCCCTTCTTCCAGCGTGATCGGGTTGAGGCCGAGCGACAGGAACTTGTCGTTTCTCACGACCAGATCGTTTTCCGCCGCTTCCTTGCGCGGGTTCGGCAGGTACGCGACCTTCGCGCCCGTCATGCGCGCGATGAGTTCCGCCAGGTCACGCACCCGGTGCGTTTCCGTCATCTGGTTGAAGATTTCCACGCGGTCGCCCCGCTTCGGCGGATTGTTCAATGCGATCTCGACGCAGCGCACCGAATCCTGAATGTGGATGAACGCCCGCGTCTGGCCGCCCGTGCCGTGCACAGTCAGCGGATAACCGATCGCCGCCTGGATCAGGAAGCGGTTCAGCACTGTTCCGTAGTCACCATCATAGTCGAAGCGGTTGATAAGCTGCGCATGGAGCTTCGTTTCTTCCGTGTGCGTGCCCCACACAATGCCCTGATGCAGGTCGGTGATGCGCACGCCATCGTTCTTGGCGTAGAACTGGAAGAGAAGCTGATCCAGCGACTTCGTCATGTGGTAGATCGAGCCCGGATTGGTCGGGTACAGGATTTCCTGCGACGCCGTCTCGCCCGAAAGCGTCTCCACGCCCACCGGGAGATAGCCTTCCGGAATTGCCGCGCCAACCGAGGAATAGCCATAAACGCCCATTGTGCCCAGATGGACGAGATGTGCATCGAGGCCTATCTCCGTCATTGCGTTGAGCAGATTGTGGGTCGCGTTGACGTTGTTGTTGACAGTGTAGTTCTTGTGGCGGTCGCTCTTCATCGAATAGGGCGCGGCGCGCTGCTCGGCAAAATGCACGATGGCATCGGGCCTGTGCTCGGCAAGCCATGCCTTCAGCACATCATAGTCGCGCGCCAGGTCGATCAGATGGAAGCGGATGCGACGGCCCGTTTCCTGATGCCAGATGCGGGTGCGCTCCTGAATGGAGTCCATGGGCGTCAGCGACTGGACACCGAGCTCGGTATCGATCCACCGCCGGGACAGATTGTCGATGATGTGGATCTCGTGCCCACGGGCCGACAGGTGAAGCGAGGTCGGCCAGCCGACGAACCCATCGCCGCCAAGAACTGCAATCTTCATGAAATTCCGCCTCCGGTCATCGATGCATAAGGCAAGGGAACCGGACCGATTCCCTTCTCGAAAGCCCCCTTAGCATTGTTTTATGACAGTTTGTTCCGAAAGGACAAACCCGAACAAGAAAGCCGGCCTCCTGTGGAGACCGGCTCCCGTCCGGAGGGACGAACGGGCAGGGTTACATTTGCGCTTCGACGGAGGTCACCTCATTTGTCGTGTCGTCAATTGTCAGCGTCACCGTGGCGCCTGCAGCAACATTGGCGAGATCGACGCCCTCACCGGCGGTGTAGACGGTACCGTCATCGAGAGCGATCGTTCTCGTCGCAACATCGATGGAAGCCACCGTTCCCTGAACTTCGGCGGCGTAGGCCGAAAGCGTGAGGAAACCGGTTGCGGCAAGGGCTGCGAGGATTTTTTTCATGGAGGGAACTCCTTTGCTGTGTACATGCCGACCCGATCCCCGTTGACAGTTTTGGGGGAGCCGGAAACCAGGTCGGCGAGAAAAAGGTGGTGCGGGATGCCGGAAATCTCAAATCAAACGGGGTGACCGCTTTAAACACGTCGCCTGCCCAAGCTTTGCCGCAATCTCCCGATCCGCCGGCCATCGTCGGTCGTATAACGCAGGATCCCCGGATTGGTTCATCCTCCAGCGGCTAAAAACCGACAAAATCCGGACAAGCCGTGTTCACGACCTGCCCGAATTTTCAACGCACGCGGCGGCGGCGCGGTCAAATCGAGTAACCGCGCAGCATTTCGGCGTGAACCGTTCACAGGCGACAACGATGGTGGTAGCCGTCATATCCAAGGAAGGTGTCGCTGTACTCGTCATAGGAGCGGTAGCGGGCATAGCAGCGCGCCACATGCCGATCCCAGGCCGAGGCACGGCCATAGACCGGCGCAGGACCGTAGTACCGGGCTCGCGAGTCCGCGATCAGGCCACCGGCGATGAAACCGCCAAGCCCGGCGATGGCCGCAGCCTCGCCCGGAGACAGACTGCCTGCGCGGCTTTCCACGCTGACGGTTGAAAGTGCCGTTGCGGCAAGAGTGATGGCCATCAGGCCTTTTGCAATGGTGCGTTTCAGGGACATTTCATCATCCTCCTTTGGGATTGATGGCCGGCCACTTCGGCCGTCCGATACCCTTCTGTCGCGGGAGGAACGAGGAAGGTTCACGCCTTGCTGTTTTTTTTCTGCGGGCCCGTCGCGGCCTCGCAACATAGATTCGCCATAATAGACACGGGAAATAAACCTGTTACCGTGTAAGGCGAAGGACGAGCAGACGGCGACGTTGGAGGTGTCACACGCTGACTGCAACTTCCCACGGCAGAGGAGGGCCGGACATGGCCAAGCCTGGAGTACTGCACAAAAGCGCTGGCATCTTCGATGCAGAGGAAATGGCCGCGATGGAGAATGCCATTGAGGCCGTGTGTGCCGAACTTGGCATAAGACGGAGCGATAGCGCCTCCCGTGAACGGGTCGCCGGACATGTGATGCGGTCGTGGGCGAGCGGACACCGCCTGCCATTGAACCTGGTTCAGGCCGGACTGGACAGCGCCGCCAGGTTCGAAGCCTAAGAGGCACATCCACCCGGACCTGAGAGCCGCACGCGCAGAAAGACATGCTGGCGTTTCCCTGTCAGACGGTTCTTGATGCAAGCTTTTTGCCGGCCTCCTCGAGGCCCTGTTTCCGTGTCGGCACGCTGCATGCCTGCGTTCCATACCGCGTCATTTCCATGAAATGCAAAGACCGCTCACAATCATAGATCCAGCACAAAACGACGCCCAGCCAGGCAGCATGGAGCCGCGAGACCTCGCTATCGCTCCAGTTCGAAAAACAGTCCGCGTCCAGCGGCGCATCCGCCCCTGCCTGACACATACCAGCGCGGCGGCACCGCCGTTTTGAACAATGCTGCGGCCTCTCGGCCTGCCCCGCGAGATAGCGGAACACCACCTGCATTTCCTCGTGCGGCCATTCGGGCGGGCAAATGGGCAAAAGTGGCTTGATGCCCTTCTCATCCATTAGCGTGTCGCGAATCTTCACAAGGCTGCGGATGATCTCGAGCAGCTGCTCATTGGCGTCGGTCTTCGCCGGCGATTTTCTGGTTTTGCGTTGCATTTGGGGCCTCCCTTCTTTTGCGTTGACGATTTGAGAAAAAGGTCGTTGCGGGTTCCTGTTGACCGGTCGTGTGCTTGCGCATTCTGCCAATGGGCCCCGGGTAGCCTGCGACTTTCGGGATGACGGCCTCCTTCTCCCCGTTTGCGGGGAGAAGGTCCCGGCAGGGGATGAGGGGCGGGCGGGGCCTTGCGAGCTTTTCCACCGCTGTCGGTATCCCGGCCACTCACGGCGCTCGCCCCTCATCCTCACCTTCTCCCCGCCTGCGGGGAGAAGGGGCGTTTGGTGTTGGCGGGCATTCTGCAGAGGGGGCAGGCATTTCGGGCAGGCTCCATCGTTGCCGCGCGGGGTTGCCGCCGGGGTTTGCGTGGTTCGGGAAACGGGGCGCGTTTTTCGTGCCTCTCTGTTGGAATTGAAGTGGCGCGAAAAGCGCGCCCCGCCGGCCGCTGTCCCGTCTGCCGACCGGTCACTCGGGCAAACGTCGCCCTAGCGGCTTTTCCGCAACCGACATGATGCCGGCCGCCGGCCTTTCGCGGGCCCTCACAGGCCCCGGGTCACCGAACCCGAGGGGGAGGCTGCCGTCGCCCCTCCTGATCCCCGGCTCCGGACCCGGTTCCCGACAGGGGTGATGGGGGAAGTGTAGTGGAGGTTTTGGGGGTGGGGAGAAAAGAGCGAATAGGGAGTAGCGAATAGCGAGTAGGGAATGCGCTTCGCCAACGTCGTCTCCTATGGCTTGACCATAGGATCCATGCCGTTGCGGTGGTGACGGGGTAGGAGTGAGAAAAATTGCGTTTCGCCTTGAAGGGCTGCGGTTTATCCCCGGCGTTTTGGCATGGGTCCTCGGATCAGGTCCGATGATGACGAAGCTGTAGGGACTGACGGCCTCCTTCTCCCCGTTCGCGAGGAGAAGGCGACACGGATGCTGTCGGGACTCTTCAAGCCGCCTCACTCCCTCTGCGCCTGTGTTCCTTGCCGTCGCACCTTTCAGGCGGCAGAGTGCACCCGACCAAAAGCAGAAAAGGAAGCAGGGAATGAAGCGGTTGAGCGGCGGATGCCTGTGCGGCGCGGTGCGGATCGAGGTTTCGAGAGAGCCCGACCGCGTGGGCATCTGTCATTGCCTCGACTGCCGCAAGCACCATGGCGCGCTGTTTTATGCGGCAGCCGTCTTTGCGGCGGAGGCGGTGCGTATCACCGGCGAGACGAGCGCCTTTGAGGGCCGCCACTTCTGCCCGCGCTGCGGCTCTTCGGTCTTTGCCCGCACCGGCGACGAGATAGAAGTGCATCTCGGCACGCTGGACGCGCCGGACCAGCTTGTGCCGGATTATGAGCTGTGGGCTTCACGCCGCGAGAAATGGCTGCCAGAATTTCCGGTGAAAGCGCGGTTTGAGCGGGATCGGGAGTGAGGGAAATCCGCCTCAACGGCGAGGAAGCTTAAGGGCGTTCCTACGAAAACCGGGCCGTGCCCCACGGCGTTCTGCCAATGGGTCCCGGATAGCCTCGCGGCTTCCGGGATGACGTATTTACGGAAGCCAGCGCTCATCCGTCATCCCGGCCGAGCGAAGCGAGAGCCGGGACCCATTGGGCCAGCACGGCCGGTATCCGCAGAAAGAACTCCGTATTGAAAAGCGCGCCCCCAGGACCGAACAGTGCTCGCTTCCGGGATGACGGAGGTTAATGGTTCAGAGCGCTGGAGAGATCGTCCCAGTCGGGATTGATTCTTTCGATCAGTTCCAGCTTCCATTTTCGGCGCCAACGCTTGATGCGTTTCTCTTCTTCTATGGCATCGCGGATATCGGGATAGTCACGATACCAGACGAGCATATGAACCCCGTATTTCTTGGTGAAGCCGCCGGTAATGCCTTCCCTGTGCTCCCAAATACGCTGCTCAAGATCGCTAGTGACGCCGGTGTAAAGCGTCCCGTTCTTTCGCGATGCGAGAATGTAGACATAACCACCCATGCAACGAATATGCACGTATTGGTTGTGGCTCACAACGAGAATCCACACCCGTCATCCCGGCCGAGCGGAGCGAGAGCCGGGACCTATTGGGTAAGCGCGGCCCAGTTCCACAGAAGAAGATGACAGTACTGAGAAGTGCATCGGCGAAAACCCGACCGCGCTCTACGGCATTCTGCCAATAGGTCCCGGATAGCCTTACGGCTTCCGGGATGACGGAGTTTATCTACCGCCCCGGCCGCCCGGTCTTTCCGGGCCGGCGCTTCGCGCGCCGCTCGTCCGCCGGATCTTCGTAGGAGCCGATGCCGGGCCGGTGGCGTTTCACCAGTTTGGGGTCGTCTTCCGGCTTCTGCGGAAGCGGCTTGCGCACCGGCTTTTCGGTGCGGCCGACCGTCATTTCGTCCAGATCGTTCTTGCGGAAAAGGCTCTTGCCGGCAGGCACGGCATGCGCGCCGGAGGTGCCCATTTCGTCGAGATCGGGCTTGTGGAAGAGCGATGAGGCCAGAGCTTTGCTGCCCGCCTCTCGTGGCTCGACAGGCTCACCATGAGGGGCTTTGTGTCCACCAGCCCCCTCATCCTGAGCCTGTCGAAGGGGCCCCTTGCGGCCGCGCGCCTTGTCGCGGCGGGATTTTTGCGTGTTTTCCACGCCGGCGTCGCGGGCGAGCGGGTCGTCGAGAATGGCAAGCTCGGTTTCCTTCAGACGCTTGATCTCGTCGCGCAGGCGCGCGGCTTCCTCGAAATCGAGATCGGCGGCAGCGTCGCGCATCGCCTTTTCGAGATGTTCGAGATGGGCGGCGAGGTTGTTGCCGACGAGATTGTTGAGGTCGTCGCCCCTGCCCGCCGCACCGCCAATGTCGGCGCGGACATGGTCGCGCTCATAAACGGAATCGAGAATATCGGCGATGTTCTTCTTGATGGAAGCCGGCGTGATGCCGTGTTCCTCATTGTAGGCAAGCTGCTTCTCGCGGCGGCGGTTGGTCTCTTCCATGGCGCGCTCCATGGAGCCGGTGATGCGGTCGGCATAGAGCATGACGCGGCCATCGACATTGCGCGCGGCGCGACCGATGGTCTGGATGAGCGAGGTTTCAGAGCGCAGAAAGCCTTCCTTGTCGGCATCGAGAATGGCCACAAGGCCGCATTCGGGAATGTCGAGCCCTTCGCGCAGAAGGTTGATGCCGACCAGCACGTCAAAGGCGCCAAGGCGCAGGTCGCGGATGATCTCGATGCGCTCCAGCGTGTCGATGTCGGAGTGCATGTAGCGCACGCGCACGCCCTGCTCATGCAGGTACTCGGTGAGGTCCTCCGCCATGCGCTTGGTGAGCACGGTGACGAGCGTGCGATAGCCCTTGGCGGCGGTTTCGCGGATTTCGCCCAGCACATCGTCGACCTGGGTCTTGGCCGGGCGCACCTCGACAGGCGGGTCGATGAGGCCGGTGGGGCGAATGACCTGCTCGGCGAAAACGCCGCCGGCAGCCTCCATCTCCCAATTGCCGGGCGTGGCGGAGACGGCGATCGTGGCCGGGCGCATGGCGTCCCACTCCTCAAAGCGGAGCGGCCGGTTGTCCATGCAGGACGGGAGGCGGAAACCGTATTCAGCGAGTGTGGCCTTGCGGCGGAAGTCGCCGCGATACATGCCGCCGATCTGCGGGATGGTGACATGGCTCTCATCGACAAAGACGAGCGCATTGTCGGGGATGTACTCGAACAGGGTGGGCGGCGGCTCGCCCGGCGCGCGGCCGGTCAAATAGCGCGAATAGTTCTCGATGCCAGCGCAGGAGCCGGTGGCTTCCAGCATTTCGAGATCGAAGCGGGTGCGCTGTTCGAGACGCTGTGCTTCCAGCAGACGACCGGCGCGCTCCAGCTCGGCAAGGCGCTGCTTCAATTCGGCAGTGATGCCCTTGATGGCCTGGTTGAGCGTGGGGCGCGGGGTGACATAGTGCGAATTGGCGTAGATCTTGACCGATTGCAGATCGCCCGTCTTCTTGCCGGTGAGCGGGTCGAACTCGGTGATGGTCTCGATCTCGTCGCCGAAGAGCGAGATGCGCCAGGCGCGGTCTTCCAGGTGAGCAGGGAAGATTTCGATCGTGTCGCCGCGCACGCGGAAGGAGCCACGGACGAAATTGATGTCCTGGCGCTTGTATTGTTGAGCCACGAGATCGGCGAGCAACTGGCGCTGGTCGAGCCGGTCGCCAATCTGCATCTGGAAGGTCATGGCCGTGTAGGTCTCGACCGAACCGATACCGTAGATGCAGGAGACCGACGCAACGATGATCACGTCATCGCGCTCAAGCAGGGCGCGCGTGGCCGAATGGCGCATGCGGTCGATCTGCTCGTTGATGGAGGACTCCTTCTCGATATAGGTGTCGGAGCGCGGGACGTAGGCCTCCGGCTGGTAGTAGTCGTAATAGGAAACGAAATACTCGACCGCATTGTCCGGGAAGAAGGATTTGAACTCGCCATAGAGCTGGGCGGCCAGCGTCTTGTTGGGCGCGAGGATGATGGCCGGGCGCTGCGTTTCCTCGATCACCTTGGCCATGGTGAAGGTCTTGCCGGAGCCGGTGACGCCCAAAAGGACCTGGGTGCGCTCGTTTTCGTGGGCGCCCGCGACAAGATCGGCAATGGCCGTGGGCTGATCGCCGGAGGGTTTGAACTCCGTCGACATTCTGAGCGGAATGCCGCCCTCGGATTTTTCCGGCCGCGCGGGGCGGTGCGGTGTCCATGTGGATTGAAGGTTCGGATCGCCGCCTTCGATCAGCTTCGAAAGCGCGGCAACCGTGGCCGTGACGCCGGAGGAAGACAGCCCTTCGGCCTCTTCCAGCGTGACATCGAGCCCGGCAACCGGCATGAGGCCGGCAGCAGCGCGCTCCTTGGCCGAGGCCGCGCCGCCCATGGAGGTGCCGCGCGAAGTCTTGGTGGCGGCGGAAGAGCGTCCGGCGGGTGCCTTCGGCTTTTTCGATTTTGCGGGCTTCTCGGCTTCCTGCGCGATTTCATCCGCCCAGTCCGCGATAGAACCGGAGGGGGAACCGGAAAGCGGCGTGCCCGAAAGCGCGGGCTGGGGGGCTTCGGCGAAGCCGCCATTCTTCTTGTCGGGTGATCTGGCCATGGGGCTGAATATGGAACCGCGAACCCGAAATGGAAAGGGGTGACGCACAGGGAATGCGTCACCCCTCACAGATCCTGACAGAAGGGTGTCAGGATTCATCATCCGCCATCATGTCAGGCAGGATAGCGAAGATGCAGCACCGGCTCACCCGTGGGGTCGTCGATACGCTCCTCGATCGCAACGAAGCCATAGCGCGCATAAAAGCGTCGGCCGAGATCGTTCTTCACGAACACGTCGAGTTCGAGCGTACCCATGCGGGCAACGGCATCATCCATCAGCGCTCGTCCGAGACCGCGGCCATGAAACGCCGGATCGAGGAAAAGACCGCCCACCTGGTGGCCGAGCAGCGAGATGAAGCCGACGAGCCGGTTATCCACCCAGATGGTGCATGTCTCGGCCATAGGCAGGTAGACATTGCGGATATTGTCAGCTTCCCCGGCGATGAAATCTTCGCCAAGGAAGGCGTGCGCGAGCCGGCTGGCGCGAAGCCAGATATCGACGATGGCGTCGTCATCGACGCCGGGCTGATAGGTCTTGATCATTTTCGGTCATGTCCGGTTGTGCAGCATTGAACGCGCCTGCCAGAGGCACGCTGACTGCAGGAAAACTGCATTGAAGAAAGCGAAACGGATGCGCGAGCCGCTTATAAACCGGCAATTATCCAATTCCGGCATCCATTTCCGGGGCGCAAACCGCCCCCCTTCACCGGGACATAAAACCTCCAGACGTTTGAGAATGTGCTAGCGCGGATGCGCCGCTGTCGCAAGCTCGGCCCGCAAACCTATTTTGGGGAAAAATCCTTCGGCTTGATAAAATCAAGCAGCCGTGCACCGCCAAGCGCAAGCACCGCCCACTCTTCCTCAAAGCCAAAGCGGGCGATGGCGGCGGTGGGGAATTTCTGCCGCATGCGTTCAAGCGCATCCACTTCGGACCCCGGGCCGGCAAGACGAACAGCAAAATCCTGCATGCCCGGATTGTGACCGACAAGGAGAACGCGCCGGGCTTGCTCCGGCACCTCTTGCAGCACGGTAAGCAAGTGTTCGGGAGCGGCCATATAGAGCCCCTCCCCGCTGCCAAGTTCCGGTTCGGCACCCCCAAGCTCTGCGGCAACCAGGCGCCATGTCTGCTGCGCACGACGGGCCGGAGACACCAGAACCCGGTCAGGCAGCCAGCCCCGCCTCACAAGCTCCCGCCCCATGAGCGGAGCAGCACGACGCCCCCGCGACGCCAGCGGGCGTGCAATGTCGCTCAGCCCCGGATCCTCCCAGCTCGACTTCGCATGGCGCAACAGCAGAAGTTCTTTCATACGCACTCCCGTCTCGATCAGGAATTTACCCGGGTATATTGACAGATTTATTATACCCGGGTAAAAACACCCAACTCAAAGGAATAACCCCAATGTCCAGTTTCACCGCCTTTCATAGCAAGAAGCTTCTCGCCAGAGGCAGCGCCGTCGAGGTTGCGCTGGCGGCCAAGCATTTGCTCGATGAGCATTCCGGTGCCGATGTGCTGATCTTCGATGACCTGTCGGGCAGACAGATCGACTTCAACCTTGCAGGAAGCTGCGAGGATGTGGCGGCAAGGCTGGCTCCGAAGGAACAGGAGACGCACCCGAAGCGCGCCCCCGGTCGACCCAGGCTGGGCGTGGTGGCGCGCGAGGTGACCCTGCTGCCGCGCCAATGGGACTGGCTGAACGGGCAGCCCGGCGGTGCTTCGGCAACACTGCGAAAGCTGGTCGATGCCGCCCGCACCGCGGATGCGCCCCATGAAAAAGTCCGCAGAGCCAAATCGGCGGCCGATGCATTCATGATGGCGATGCTGGGCGACCAACCCGGATATGAAGACGCGGCACGCGCCCTTTATGCCGGTGATGCAGAGAGCTTCCGACGGAGAACAGGCAAATGGCCGGCCGACCTGCGGGCCCACGCGGAACGTCTTGCGGCTCCGGCCTTCGAAAGTCGAGCGGGGTCATAAAGCCCGCACGGCATCGATCCGCTTGTACATGATCGTCGTGGCGTCGAGACGATCGAGAAACGGATCACGGCAATAATCCGGGATGACGCCCGCAACGGAAAAGCCCAGTGCAGCGTAAAGCGGCTCGGCCTTGTCGCCCGTCCTGGTGTCCAGCGTGATAAGGCTGCGTCCAAGCTCTCCCGCCTCAGCTTCCAGTGCTCTCATAAGCGCCCGCCCAATGCCCTGCCGGCGACAGGCGGGATCAACGAGCAGCTTGGAAGCTTCGGCGCGATGTGGCTGATTGGGCGGGGTATCGACGACAAGTTGAACGGCCCCCGCAAGCCTGCCGCCCTGCCGGGCGACGAACAGTATGCGCCCGCCTGATCCAAGCGCTGGAAGAATTTTCTCGCGCCAGAAATGCGCAGAGTCCTCCAAACCGAACGGCAAGATGAAACCGATGCTCGCCCCGTCATGGACACAAGCGTGAAGCAAAGCAGCCAATTCAGGCAGGAGGCTTTGCGCTTTGATAGCATCAACACGTTCTATGAAAAATGTGGCAGTGCTCGGCATGGTCAGACCGTGAAAAGGAGATAGCGCGCACCCGCGGTCACATCGGCCTCAAACCGACTTGGGCCGCGAAGCTGATAGCGAAGACAGTCGCCGGGATGCAGTGTGTGAGACGCCCCGTCGACCATGATATGCAAGGCACCCTCCAGCAAAACGAGGTGGTGTTCCAACCCCGCCCGCGGTGGCCCTTCATAGGTGATCTGCGCTCCGGGGCGTAGCAGGCCCTCCATAGCCTCCCCGGCAAGCGCACGGGCCGGAGGTGAAATGATCCGGCGCTTAAATCCAGACTTCGCATCCTCCCACACCGTCTGAGCAGACCGCCGCACAAGTGGAGGAAAATCATCTTCCACAAGGTGTATGAGACGCGAAAGCGTGATGCCATAGGCCTGGCAGAGACGGCCCAGCACATTGGCAGTGGCGCTGACCTCGGCGTTTTCAAGTCGCGAAAGGGTCGCCCTGCTCACACCGCTCCGACTGGCAAGATCTTCCAGAGACCAACCGCGCTCCTGACGAAGTGTGCGGAGGCGCTCGGCTATACGTCGGTCAACGCTTGAGGGTCCATGCGATCCAGAATCCATATTTGAGAAAATATCCCATATATGAAAATCGTCAAGCACCACAGTTCCACACGCCCCTCAAAAGAAGGGCCGGCCGGCACTCGACAAAAGAGCACGAACCAAATTATCTATAATTATGACCGCACGCAAAGAGACCAAAGCCACTCAGATTGCCCGCACGCTGGCCGAGCGCATCGTTTCAGGCAAACTGGAACCGGGCGCGCGGTTGCGGCAGGATCATATCGCCGAGGAATTCGCTACGAGCCATGTGCCGGTGCGTGAGGCATTCCGGCTGCTGGAAGCTCAGGGCCTGGCAAAGAACGAGCCGCGCCGCGGCGTCCGGGTGGCGGCCTTCGATCTCAATCAGGTGCGCGAAGTGGCAGAGATGCGCGCGGCACTGGAAGTGCTGGCGTTGCGCAACGCTGCGCAGCACCTGACCCCGGCTATCCTCAACGCAGCTGAGGAGGCGACACTCGAAGGCGATCAGGCTGAGGACGTGGTTGCTTGGGAAGCAGCAAACCGGCGTTTTCACCGACTTCTCGTAACCCCATGCGGCATGCCTCGCCTGCTTGCCGCCATAGACGATCTCCATGCGGCCAGCGCCCGGTTCCTGTTCTCCGCATGGCGCTCCAACTGGGAAACACGTACGGACCGCGATCATCGTGCGATCCTCGAACACCTGCGGCGTGGAGAAACGGACGCGGCATGCGCGGTCCTCTCCCGGCATGTGCAATGGGTCGGACACAAGCCAGTCGAGACGGCATCCGGCAAACAGCGCAAGGCATTTGTGATCGAGGGCTGACCAGCCTCGGAAGCTTCATTTTCAGATGGGGCGGATATGGCTCCATGTCTTTCGCGCATCTTCGTTGCGCATCCCCGTTCACATGCGCTGAAACCGATGCACAGGCAGGGATTATTCACACCCTCTTGCCAAAGCCGCTCGAATATGGACTCAATAATAGATCAATATTAAAAATTATCTATAATTTGAAAGGTGCGAAATGTCACAGAGTACCGTCCCCCTGAACACCCCTGGTCTGATCGGCAGTGCGGGCGTCTTGCAGCTTGACCAGAAGTCGCTTGCTTACAAGGTCAGCGCCGTTGTGCTTGGAACCCTCGCTCTCGCGCTCGCCTCGCGCATCGAGGTGCCCATGGTGCCCGTCCCGGTGACCATGCAGACCTTCGCGATCGCGATGATTGGTGCACTCTACGGCGCACGCCTGGGCACG
Source organism: Nitratireductor sp. B36 (assembly GCF_020833685.1). Classification (GTDB taxonomy): domain Bacteria; phylum Pseudomonadota; class Alphaproteobacteria; order Rhizobiales; family Rhizobiaceae; genus Nitratireductor. Next base: position 499,132 of record NZ_JACKZY010000002.1, on the reverse strand, counting down.
CTGACTGTTCTTGCCTGGCTCGGCGAGGCGATGATCGGTCTGCCTGTTTTGGCCGGAGGTGCTGGCGGCCTTGCTCACTTCGCAGGACCGACTAGCGGTTATCTTGCCTCATTCCCGGTCATGGCCTACCTCGTCGGCCTTCTGGCTGAGCGCGGATGGAACGCCCAGCGCCCGCTTCTTGCCTTCAGCTCGATGCTCGCAGCGAACGGACTCTGTCTTGCTATGGGCTGCATCTGGCTTGCCGGCATGATCGGGATGGAAAAGGCGTTCCTGCTCGGCGTTGCCCCCTTTGTTGTCGGCGGCATTCTGAAGTCCGCATTGGGAGCAGCATCCCTTGTCGCGCTCGCGCGGTTTGCAAAGCGCGGCGAGACAAAATGACAGTTCGGCTGCGTGCGCATCATCTTTTGTGCATGCTCACTTATGTCGGGCGGGGCTACAGCCCCGCCTTCACCGCCAATTACGACAAAATCATTTCGCGTCTCAATGCAGGTGAAGATCTGCTTCTCGTCGAAGGTCCTGATGACATTTGCCGTCCGCTCCTTCACGAAAGCTCGCACCCACATTGCCTCAACCCGCGCGTGAACCAACGCGATGCCCGTGCGGCACATGCACTCTCACACTGGCTCGGCCAAGCGACAGAGACAGGCCGCTTGCTTCGCCCCGACAAAAGACTGATCGAGCGGATGCGCACCGCCTTTGCCCGTGGCAAGACCCGGAAGGCGTGTGTTGGCTGTGAATGGCTTACTTTGTGCTCGACCGTTGCCCGACAGGACTTTGAGGGCGCACTTCTGGCGCCAGATAAGCACAGATGACGTTTCAAACCGCAGGATGGACGCCGGACACGCCCCGTGTCAGAACCTGCACCAATGGCAAAACTTCTCTTCATCACGCACCCCGAGGTCATCATTGACCCCTCGATCGCTGTGGAAGACTGGGGGCTAAGCACCACCGGACGCGAACGTATGAAGCATTTTGCCGAAAGCGACGCAGCGCAAAACATTGGCACAATCTGGTCCAGCACGGAAAAGAAAGCCCTTGAAGCGGCTGCCATTCTTGGTGCCCGGCACCACCTCGACGTCAAAACGGACCCCATGCTTGGAGAAAATGACCGCTCAGCGACCGGTTTTCTTCCACCCGAGGAATTTGAACGCACGGCCGATGCGTTCTTCGCCCAGCCGACCATAAGCGTGAGAGGATGGGAGCGCGCCATCGATGCGCAGCACCGGATTCTTGCAGCCGTGGAAAGGATCAGGATGGAAGAGGGAACCGGAGACATCGCTGTCATCGCCCATGGTGCTGTTGGCACGCTGCTCCTGTGCAGCCTGCGCGGTGTGCCGATCGCCCGCGTCCATGACCAGCCCTTTCAGGGGCATTTCTGGTGCGCGACACTGCCGGACATGCGGATCCTGCACGGCTGGAGGCCGATTGCCGAAAAAACCTAACCGGCGTGTCGGAATTCAACACCGGCCCTCGTCCTGCGTGGAGAAATTCAGCCAGACGAAAGGGCACGACCATGAAAGTCATACCGCATTTGTGGTTCGAAAAAGACATGGAAAGCGCACTCCGACTCTACACGTCACTGATCCCGGGATCGAAGATCGAAAGCCTCAGCACCCTACCCGCTGAAACCCCGAGCGGGCCGCCGGGAAGCGTAAAGATCGCCAGCTTCATGCTCGGTGATCAACACTACCGAGGCCTCGAAGCCGGGCCGCTCGATGCTTTCAACCACAGCTTCTCGATCATCGTCGAATGCGACAGTCAGAGCGAGATCGATAAGCTATGGGCCGCACTCGGAGAAGATGGAACGATCGAGCAATGCGGATGGCTGAAGGATCGATGGGGGCTGAGCTGGCAGATTTTGCCAAGACAGCTCGGCGAACTGATAAATGATCGAGACCCCGCCAAGGCACAACGTGTGACCCAGGCCATGCTCAAAATGGTAAAGCTCGATATTGCTGCACTGGAAGCGGCTGCGAGAGGATGAGGATATTATACCTTAGTCGAAGATTGATCGGAAAACGCGCTGAAAAGTGGCTGAAACTGGTGTTTGTGCGGTTCAAAGAAAAAAGGGGCGATTGCGAGAAACCGCGCTGCGGCACGCCTCAGATGGGACGCAACAGGGCGTTTCGGACAGTCTTGTAGCTGTTTCCCTTTCGTGTCATAGATTCATCCGCGCTCGGGTGATTGCAGACCCGGAGACTGGAAGCTTTATGATTTGGACGGCCCCTTTCCCCGATTTTCTTCAAACTCTCGAACCACCGCTAACCTGTGCACGTTGCGCAGACGCGACTTCTCAAAGGGAAAAGGAGTTTCCCAATGGCCCAGACAGGCACCGTTAAATTCTTCAATGCGAGCAAAGGCTTCGGCTTCATCACCCCCGATGATGGCGCGAAAGACGTGTTCGTTCACATCTCGGCTGTTGAGCGTTCCGGCATGACCACGCTCAGCGATGGTCAGAAGGTTTCCTTCGAGGTCGAGCCCGACCGCATGGGTAAGGGGCCGAAGGCAGTCAATCTGTCCGCAGCCTGATTTCGAGACATTCTCGGATGCACATTTCAAGCGCGGCGAGCACTCGCCGCGCTTTTTGTTTGCCCGTACAGATTGCAGAAGCATGGCTCTTCGCAATTCGTATTATTCATAAAACTTTCGCTTGCCCCCTTAAAAAAAATCGAACAAGCTCCCTGCCATTCGGGCATTTGCCGGCCCGGAGACTGGAATGGCATGCCCTGGCGGGGGCTCAAATCCCCCTTCCGGGAAGTCGCGTCGAAGCAATGAGGACAAAAGATTTGTCCGGGCGAGAAGCCCGCAACATTGGTCCCGATGAGAGGCGCGAAGCTGACTGTTTCTTCTCCCCCAGTAAACGACCGATGACGCCATGGGCCAAAACCCGCCAAGAGGTTGGCCCGCCGAAACCAGCATAAAGGGAGAAAGGACTCCTTCCTATGTCGCAGAGTGGTACCGTCAAGTTCTTCAACCAGGCCAAGGGATACGGGTTCATTACCCCGGACAATGGCGAGAAGGACGTGTTTGTTCATATTTCAGCTGTCCAGGCATCTGGCCTGCAGGGCCTCGAGGACGGACAGAAGGTTACATTCGAGACCGAGCCGGACAAGCGCGGCAAAGGCCCGAAAGCCGTCAACCTGGAGGTTGCGCCCTGAGGGGGGCGCAGCATTCCTGCAGAACAGCTTTGCCGGTGTCGCGCAACAACGATTGAGGCAAAGCCCCTGTTTTTGAGCAGTTCCGGGCAATGAGCCGTTATGGCGGTTCCGGAATTGCCCTGAAACGTCCAGCGATCGCTGGACGTACTCTAAGTTTGCGCCAGCTTGTATGGGAGGCAAAGGTGCTGAAAAGGCGTGGGCCCGGAGACGAAGCCCTGCCCGCCGGTGTCTGCCTTTAACCTGCGCCCCGGCGATCCGATATGGCGGGATCCAATGCCTCAATCGTCAGTGCCGGACATTCTCCAGCCTGATCCGCGCATCCTCACCCACAGAGAGACCGGCGAAAGGCGCAAGCCCGGCTGGAATCCATTGTAGGAAGCTCTGGCAATTACGCTTGCAGGCAAGACGCGGCAGAGCGTTTGAGCGGCATGTCCGCAACGCGGTCCACGCTTCTGGAATGTTTCATAACGGTTGAACCCAGGCTGCCTGCCTCATTCAGGTGCCATTCAGGTGCGAAGGGGTAAATCCTTGGCGAAAGCTGCGGATCCCCCTGAAAAAACCGTAGCTCGTGTTTGAAGAGGTAAAGTCATGAAACGCTTCCTGAAGACGGGAATTCTCTCCCTTGCCGTCGCAGCCACAACGCTCGGAGCGATCTCCACCGCCGATGCCGGCCATCGCCATCGGCACAAAAACAATGATGCGATCGCCGCCGGAGTGATCGGTCTGGCCGCAGGCGCCATTGTCGGTGGGCTTCTCTCGGAGTCGCGCCGCGACAATGATCGTGTCTACATCGACCCGCCCTATCGTCCCGATTACCAGCCTGTCTATCAATACCGAGAGCGCCCAGCATACCGCTACCGGGAACGCCCGGTATATCGCGAACACCCGGTTCGCTATCGCCCCGCGATGGAGCCATGGTCGCGCGAATGGTTCCGCTATTGCTCCAACCGCTATCGCAGCTTCGACGGGCGTACCGGCACGTTCATGGGCTATGACGGTCAGCGCCATTTCTGCCAGCCGCGCTAACCTCAGGGTTCCCTGCCCCGAGTTGAAATAAGGCCGGGCTCAGCCCGGCCTTTCTTCATGAAAAGCTGGATGTGGGGATAAAGAACGCCTCCAAGGGACACTCTGGAAAATGAAGAACCGGTCCTCGGACACAAGCAACGAACGCCAGACCTGGATCGCAGCCACCCGCTGAGCCTACGATCGCCTCACGCGAAATTCAATCTGTAGTTGATTCATCGCCGTGATGTCAATCAGAGCAGGAGCGAACGCAAAGGGTTTTGAAAGCCATCATGGCATTGGACACCCGTTCTACAACGAAGTCAGGTTGCGGCTCCGGCAATACACCGATCACGCGCCTGATCTGAAGATCGCCAATCAGAAGACTGAAAAACTGTTCCGCAGCGGCCGACGGCGACAGCACATCAAGACTGCCATCCTCACAGGCCTGGCGAAGCAACTGTTCAACAAGTGGCGCCACGGCGCTGCGTCCGCCAGCGGCGATGGCGCGGCCCAATTCTCCACTCTCATCGGCAGCGGCAGCACGGTTGAGAAGGACCGCCTTCTCGCCAAGAAGCATCGACAGGAGAACCGGGGCAACGTTCTCCAGACATTGCAGCGGATCTTCCCCTGTCTCAATCGCTCGCTGCAGAGCCTCGCGCGTTTCCTGCGCATTCGCCTCGACCATCGTTTTGAAGAGACCATTCTTGTCGCCATACCAGCGATAGAGCGTTTCGTTTGACGCCCTCGCCTCCCTGGCAATGGCCAGCATCGACGTTCCGCCATAGCCCCTTTCGTGCAAAAGCCGATAGGCGGCACGCTCAATCTGCGCCTGGCGTTCAACCCTCGTTTCCTCACGCATGCACATCTCCGACTGCCTTGACACGCACCGTACACAAATGTACGAAAATATAAAGCGTACAGATATGTACGATTTTGGAGACAAGGCGATGCGCAGCGTGACAACCGGCCTCTCGGTCGTGGCTATTCTTTTCTCCGGGGCGATCTTCGGGTTCTTCTATGCGTGGGTTTGCTCAACCATGTGGGGCCTCGACCAGACAGACCCTCGTGTGGCGATCGCGGCCATGCAGGCGATGAACGCCTCGGTGCGCAATGCGGTGTTCTTTCCTGCATTCTTTCTGACACCTGTGGTCCTTGCGTTGACAGCGTTCATGATCCGGGTCCAGGGGCAGAAGGCTCCAGCCTTCTGGATCGCTGCAGGGGCCGCGACCTACCTGGTGTTCGGCCTCATTCTTACGATGGCAGTCAACGTGCCGATGAACGAGGCGCTGGCGCTGGTTTCGGTACCGGAAGAAATCGAAGCGGCGGAAGCAATCTGGTCCGAATACTCTTCAAGATGGCAGTTCTGGAACCAGGCGCGGACGGCCGCATCCGCCGTGGCACTGGCGCTTGCCGGCTATGGAATTGCCCGGCTGCGCACAGACTGAACGCGCAACTATACGAGAAATGGGTTGGAGCGCCGCTCGTCGCCAAAACGCCCACCGGGGCCATGACCGCACAGGAAGCCGATATCGTCACCGAGCGGCAGCAGCTTCTCCCTGATCGAGCAGATCAACGCATCATGGTCGCCGCCTGGCAGGTCGGTGCGGCCGACCGAACCGTTGAAGAGCACATCGCCCACATGAGCGAACCGGGCCTTGCGATTGAAAAACACGACATGCCCCGGCGCATGGCCCGGGCAATGAAGAACCTCGAACTCGTGCTCACCGAAGGAGACCGTTTCACCCTCGCTCAGATAGCGGTCGGGGATAACGTTGCGCACGGATTGATCGAGGCCGAACATGCGCGCCTGGTTTTCAAGATTGGCCAGAAGCTCCCGGTCGTCCTCATGCGGCCCTATAAGGGGGACACCAAGTGCCTCCTTGAGATCCATCGCGCCACCAGCATGGTCGATATGACCATGGGTCAGCCAGATCGCCTCAACAGAGATATCATTGTCGTCAATAGCCCCGCGAATACGGTCCACCTCACCGCCTGGATCCACCACCACCCCATTCTTGGTCTCTTCATCGAAAAGAATGGTGCAGTTCTGCTGAAATGGCGTCACGGGGATGATGCCGGCCCGGAGATTGCCCATAAAGACCTCGTGGTCATGACCTGAAAACGCGGTACAGAAACGGGAAACGGGCAACCACCCCCGGCTGCCCGCTTCATGAAATTGATGAAGATCAGCTCTTGTTCATGGCGCCCATGACAGCACCGACAATGCCGGTGAGCACGCCGCCACCGACAGCGCCGCCAACAGCATCACCAAGCAGACCGCCCAACGCACCGGCATCGCCGCCCATGCTTGACAGCAGAGCGCCGCCACCGACGCCGCCGATGATACCGCTCAGTATCTTGGCGCCGTGACCCATTGCCGCCTTCTTCACGACAGCGCCGATCGCCTCGCCGCCAAGAACACCAGTCACAGCCTGCACAATAATAGGAAGTAGAGCTTCCATATCCGGTCCCTCTCAAAACACCGACCTCCCAGGGCCGGCGCGCACATGAAAGCGCGTTTCCGGCCCTTGTCAAACAGGAGGCTGTGAATATTTCAGGAAGTAACCTGCGGTTGCGGCTACTTATTGCGCTGCCACGCGCAACTCCGGACGCACTTCGTTGGCATAGTCATTCATCAGCAAACGCGTGATTTCACCGACTTCGAAGCGGTAAGGGCCTATCTCGGAGACAGGTGTGACCTCCGCAGCGGTACCGCAAAGGAAACACTGTTCAAAACCTTCCAGCTCTTCCGGCATAATTGCACGCTCAACCACTTCCAGGCCGCGACGGCGGGCAAGATCGATCACCGTGCGACGGGTGATTCCATCAAGAAAGCAGTCAGGCGTCGGCGTATGCAGGACGCCATCCTTGACGAAGAAGATGTTTGCTCCGGTCGCTTCAGCGACCTGGCCGCGCCAATCCAGCATCATTGCATCAGCATACCCTTTGGCCTCCGCCGCGTGCTTGGAAAGCGTGCAGATCATGTAGAGGCCGGCGGCCTTGGATTTGGAGGGGGCCGTACGAGGATCCGGCCGACGATACTCGGCCATGTCAAGACGGATGCCCTTGAGGCGCTGCTCGGGATCGAAATAGCTCGGCCACTGCCAGATCGCGATGGCGAGGTTGATGCGGTTGTTCTGCGCCGACACGCCCATCATTTCGCTTCCGCGCCAGGCAATCGGCCGAACATAGGCGTCGGCGAAGCCCTGTCGCGCCAGAAGCTCTCGACAGGCATCATCGATTTCCTGCACCGACCAGGGAATGGTAAAACCAAGAATACGTGCGGATTCATGAAGGCGCTCGGTGTGCTCGGTGAGCTTGAAGATCTCGCCACCATAAGCGCGCTCGCCCTCGAACACGGCACTGGCGTAGTGCAGACCATGAGACAATACGTGAATCTTCGCGTCCGCCCATTTGACGAATTCACCATTGAGCCAGATAAAGCCCTCGAGCTGATCAAAAGGAACCGCTGCCATGTAACCTCTCCCGCCGGTTCGTTTCCGTGGAACCGGGCAAATCGAAAATACCGCCCTGAGGACGACGCTTTCATCCATCTCAGCCTAAGCGTTACCAAAAGGAATTTGAAGGATGTTCCGAAAAATGACCTTCAGGATACCTTTTTGTTCGCGTCAGGACGAAAACATTGTCAAAAATTACCATGCCTTGAAATTATGTCAATAAGGCTGACATAATTTCTTCATCACTCGACCGAAACGACCGGAAGCAGCCAACAAGCATGACAGACGCCGACCCGATCAAAACCCCGCTGACACTGGATGATGGCGTTGACTTCGCAATCATCGAGCATCTGTTCTTCGCCTACCGGGATTTCACGGCCGATCCTGACGCCATCCTTGACCAATATGGTTTCGGACGAGCGCACCATCGGGTTCTGCACTTCGTCAACCGGCTGCCCGGCCTGACCGTGGCGGAACTTCTCGAAGTCTTGAGGATCACCAAGCAGAGCCTGGCTCGGGTGCTCAAACAGCTCATCGACGATGGATACATTGTCCAGGTCCCAGGGCCCCGCGACCGCCGCCAACGCGAACTCTACCCGACGCAGAAGGGGCGCGACCTGGCGCTGGCGCTGGCGCTGCCACAGTCCCGCCGCATCCGTGCGGCACTTGAAGAAGCTCAGCCGGGCGACAGCACGGCGGTAGAACGCTTTCTGCGCGCCATGGTGAACCCGGAATTGCGCGCTCAGATGGACAAACTGCCCAACGGGCGTTCTAAATGAGCAATGCGTCCACGTCTCTTGAGGAGGTCGTCACGATGAGCGAAACCGGCAATCTCGAAAAGGACCCACCTGTCCTGAGCGATGATGCGCCGCATTTGCTGGTGGTCGACGACGACACGCGTATTCGCAGCCTGCTCAACCGCTTTCTGCGGGAAAACGGTTTCCGCGTGACCATTGCCGGCAACGCGGCCGAAGCACGCCGCAAACTGGTGGGACTCGATTTCGATCTCGTCGTTCTCGATGTCATGATGCCGGGAGAAGATGGTGTCTCGCTCACCAGATCACTGCGCGAAGAAAAGGACACACCGATCCTTATGCTGACCGCGCTTTCGGAAACGGACAGCCGCGTCACGGGACTTGAAGCCGGCGCCGACGACTACCTGCCAAAGCCGTTCGATCCTCGGGAACTCGTGCTGCGCATCAACAGCATTTTGCGCCGCAGCGCGCCGCAATCCACTCCCAAGGTCGAGCAAGTGGTGTTCGGCCCATACGCATTCCAGATCGCCAAACGAGAACTCAAGCACAGCGGCAAGCTGGTGAAGCTGACCGACCGCGAACGCGATATCATGGTGATTTTCGCAGAGCGGGCGGGCGAAACTGTGCCGCGGCATGAACTGGTGGGAGAGGATTCGGAGGTGGGCGAGCGCACGATCGACGTTCAGATCAACCGCCTGCGCCGCAAGATCGAGCGCGACCCTTCCAATCCCGTCTACCTGCAGACCGTGCGAGGCATCGGGTATCGGCTAAGCGTGGAATAGCCCGTATCTCAAACCGAAAGCGGCCGGTAGTTCGCAATATCCGCTTTTATGCCAAGGCGATCCATCATCTCGAGGCGGTCGAACCCCGTTTCGGAATGCATCCGAGCCACAGCCTCACCTGCGCGCGCAATTGCCTCGGGCCCCTCCCATTCCACCATCGTGACAAAATTGAACACGCCTGGGCCTGAGGCCTGCTCGAGAATGATGTCCCCCGCGAAACCCACCTGTTCTCGCAGAAGCGCGTGCGTGGCGGAGACGCGATCGAGAAATTCCTCCCGGGCCGCGACAGGAACAGTGAATTTATCGACGCGATAGATCGCGCCGGGGTTGGAACTTGCTTGTGACTGCGCGGGCATGGTGTCTCCTTGGAAAATCAATGGGAACCGACATGCCACACACTTTCGAAGTTCAAGTTGACTTTAAGTCAAGAGGCTCTTCGCACTTGCGGTTGCTGACGTTGTATCCGCGTACAGGCCAGCACAATGCGGCCGCGAGAACGCCGCGCGTAAAAGCGGTTCCCTCTTTCGCACGCAATGCATAGGATCGGACCGGATTGCAGTTCGGGAATGGATGCCCGAAAGGGCGAATGGCGGAATTGAACATCAACTCAGAACAGAAGACGGCAGCCAGGAAGATTACGTCGTTGACGCACTTCAAACAGGCATTGGGTGCCATGCGCAGGCCCTGGCGACGGTTCTGGCGCATCGTTTCGCGCTATATGCCCAAGCAACTCTATGCGCGCTCGCTGATCATCGTGATCGCGCCGATGCTGCTTCTCCAGTCCGTCATCGCTTTCGTTTTCATGGAGCGCCATTGGCAAACGGTCACGCAGCGTCTGAGCCAGGCTGTCACGCGCGACATTTCTGCGATTATCGACATGATCGAGACCTATCCGGGCAATGACGGTTATGCGCAGGTCATTCGCATTGCGCAGGAACGGCTGGCTCTGAAGATCGACCTTCTGCCGCCCGATCCTCTGCCAGCTCCCGGCCCCAAACCGTTTTTTTCCATCCTCGATCAAACGCTGGGTGAAGAAATCACCCGGCAGATCAACCGGCCTTTCTGGCTCGACACGGTGGGCAATTCAAACATCATCGAAATTCGCATTCAGCTCGAGAACCAGGTCCTGCGTGTATTTGCCCGCCGCAGCCAGGCCTATGCATCCAACACGCATATTTTTCTTCTATGGATGGTTGGCACGTCGCTGGTGCTAATTGCCATTGCTGTGGCCTTCCTGCGCAATCAGATCCGCCCCATCCTGCAATTGGCCGCCGCTGCTGACAGTTTCGGCAAGGGGCGGCCGACACCGAGCGATTTCCGGCCGCGCGGTGCGGAGGAAATTCGCCGTGCCGGCAGTGCCTTCCTTTTGATGCGTGAAAGGATCGAGCGGCAGATCGAGCAGCGAACCGCCATGCTGACGGGGGTGAGCCACGATCTCAGAACCATTCTGACCCGCTTCAAGCTGCAACTGGCCGTGGCTGGCAGCAAAGAGGACATCGAGGCACTCAATCAGGACATCGAGGATATGCGCTCGATGCTGGAAGGATATCTCGCGTTTGCGCGCGGCGAAGCGGCGGAGGATCCGGGTGAATTCGACCTCGCTGCTTTCTTTGAACGCGCTGCGGAAGAAGCCGGCCTGCGCGGATGCACGCTGAAGATCGGGACCAACGGCAACACGTATCTGCATGTACGGCCCAACGCCTTCAGCCGGTTGTTGAACAATGTGATCGGCAATGCCTTCCGCTATGCCTCCAATGTTCAGATCACCGCCCGCAACAGCAATGGGACCTTGACCATCACCGTGGACGATGACGGGCCCGGCATCCCAGCCGACATGCGCGAGGATGTTTTCAAACCCTTCGTGCGGCTTGATGAAGCCCGCAATCAGGATGAAAGCGGAACAGGGCTTGGCCTGTCCATTGCCCGCGATATCGCCCGTAGCCACGGGGGCGACGTGACTCTGGACGACAGTCCGCTCGGCGGTCTGCGGGCCGTTATCCGCGTGCCCTCATAGAGCGTTTCAACCAGGTCAACGTACAGCCGGGCGGGGTGGGTGATCCAACTCGAAAACCAGTGTCTGGACGCCATCGGCATCCACGCGGATGCGCCGGGCACGGATCATGAAGACGATGATTTCCCCCTGCCCCGCCAGTTCAACAAAATCTCCCTTTCGGGCCCAGTCACCCAGACAGAGCCTGTCCAGCTGCCTGTCGAGGCCGGCGATTTCAGCCTTGCGGCGCGCGGCGCTGGTCAGTTCGACGATCGTCTTCAAGACTTGTCTCCCGATATCGCGGGTCGGGCAGTCTCCTGACCCTTCGCCTGCGGTAAATTGCACGTTATCCTTTCGTCTAACACACTGAGTCGCAACCGGGCTACACACGCTTATTTCGCCCGACCGGTCATCCAAGGAAGGGGCCCATGACTTCACGCTACGCAAAAATCGCCATGACGCTGGCACTCGCTGCCTTTGCTTTCATGGTGACGTTCAACAACATCACCGATTACGGCTCGAACTTCGCCTTCGTGCAGCATGTGTTCAGCATGGACACCACTTTCCCCGGCAATTCAGCCATGTATCGCGCTATCACCACGCCGGCGCTGTGGCATGCCGGATACTGGCTTATCATCGCCGGTGAAGGCCTTACCTTTGTGCTTCTGCTGCTCGGCGGCCTCAGGATGCTCGGTGCGCGCAACGCTTCGGCTGCAGAGTTCCACGCATCCAAGAAACTGATGGTCGCGGGTGCAACGATCGGCTTTCTCGTCTGGTTCTTCGGCTTCATGGTCGTCGGGGGCGAATGGTTCCTGATGTGGCAGTCCGACACGTGGAACGGACAGGACGCGGCCTTCAAGTTCTACATGGCGATCATCGGCGTCTTGATCTTCGTCAACCAGCGCGACGACGAAGTCGCCTGACGGATATGATCCTGACAGCGGTATGTCATTGCGGGGCCGTGCGGATGGAAACGTCCGCACGGCCCTTGTGGTTGACCGACTGCAACTGCTCGCTCTGCCGCAGGCTCGGCGCACTCTGGCTTCATTGCGACCCTGCCGAGGTGAGCTTTCCAAGCGGCGAAGACACAACCGTGGCCTACGTGCAGGGCGACAAGACGCTTGCAATGCACCACTGCCCCACCTGCGGATGCACGACACACTGGCGCCCACGAGACCAAGGCAACCGCATGGCCATCAACGCACGGCTGATGGAAACAGGTGCGATTGTCGGTCTGCGTATTCGCCACTTTGACGGCGCGGAGACATTTGGTTTTCTGGATTGAGGCACGGACGGCCGAATTTATACAACCCGGATCAGGCCTGCTGAGGCTGTTTAGTGAAGGCGGCTGCCGTTTGGCACTTTCCCGTCGCATCCAGCGAGAACGATGGCGCCATTTTCGTCTGAAAACCCCATCACGAGGATTTCCGACATGAATTTTCCGATCTGGCGCGGCGGGAAGTTGACCACCGCCACCACCTGCCGCCCGACGAGAGTCTCGGGCGTATAATGCACGGTGATCTGCGCGGACGACTTCTTGATACCGATCTCCGGACCGAAATCGACCTTGAGCTTGATGGCAGGTTTGCGGGCTTCCGGATAAGGTTCAGCCTCAATCACGGTGCCGATGCGGATATCCACCTTCAGGAAATCGTCGAATGTGATTTCCGGGGCCTTCTCCGATGACATGCCCGCTCCCCTTCTTGCGACCTAGGCGTTTCCGTAGGTTTCGAACAACACGCTGTTCAATGCATCCTGAGCGGTGCTGCCCGACCAGATGACATACTGGAAAGCCTGATAATAACATTCACAGGCTTCCAGAGCGCTGTTCAGCATGGTCTCGACCTGTTGGCCCGTAGGCTCGACGCCGCCGGCAAGAACCAGCGCCTGGCGGAACATCACGACATTCTCGCGCTCCCACAGGTCGAAATGGCCGAACAGCATCTGTTCGTTGATGAGCGAAAGGAGCCGCATGACTTCCAGGGTACGCTTCGCAGGCACTTTCAGATCAAAGGCGCAGGCAACATGCAGCGCCTCGAATTCCTCCATCCAGGAGAAGGACACGTTATAGTCGGTCCATGTGCCGGCCACGGCGATGGCGATCTCGTCGTCGCCATTACGCTCGAAGCTCCAGTCATTGGTGTGCGCGACATGTTCGATGACATCAACGGGATGCGCATCACGGGTCATGTCGAGTTCAAGAAGGCTCATTAATCTGCTTTCCCGTATCTGGAGGCGCCGCAACACCCCGCAAGAATCCACAGCGGAAATGCTCTTCCGCAAGTCGTTTCAGACCTGAAACACAATGTGGAGCGACAACGACAACGCATGGAACTTACGCGGGCCCGCCCCTGCCCGACTGCATGACCAGTTACGAATCACGCTGTAAATTCAGTGTATTGATGCAGAGTCGCGTGACCAGACCTTTTTTATCGAAAGCCTGTGGAGCGTGTGGATAGAAACGCCGCGCGGCACAGAGCGGCGCGACGTAAGCGACTCTCGGACAAGGATTTTTCGACGCCATACACAGGCGCCGGTAATAAAAAATTATTTTTTCGTCCGGGTGGATGACGCCGGTTTCGAATCGGATTTCGCAGCTTTTGCGGCACCGCCTTCCGAAAGTTTTGCTTCCAGAGCGTCGATGCGCGCAACGAGCGCCGCGTTTTCTTCGCACGCTTTCAAAGCCATCTCGCGCACCATCTCGAACTCTTCGCGCTGGACGACGTCCATCGAGCTGAGAATGCGTTCGGCCTGTGCCTGAAAGGCTGTCTCGACCTCGCGGCGCACGCCCTGAGCGGCACCTGCGGCATCGGTCATCAGCTTGGCGAACTCGTCGAGGATTCGGTTGCTTCCGTTGGTCATGGCTCGTTTCCCAGATTGAACCTCTGACCTAGTGGGCAAGACGGCCGATTGCAAGGCAAACCGCGCCTTGACCTCGCCCCGATGCTTCGCAATACCTGCGGCGACTATGTTTCATGCGCCGGGAGGCCCGATTGACCGATTACCTGCTAACGCCTCTCGCCGCCCTGCCCTTTCCCAACATAGACCCGGTGGCGCTACAGGTCGGACCGCTCGCAATCCACTGGTATGGGCTTGGCTATGTGGTCGGCATCCTCACCGGCTGGTGGTATGCGCGCCGGCTGGTTTCGAACGAGCGCCTGTGGGCAGGCGGCAAGCCGGCGATGACCGTCACGGATCTCGACGATTTCGTTCTCTGGGCCGCGATCGGCATCGTGGCCGGCGGACGCATCGGCTATATTCTCTTCTACGACCTTCCCCGCTACATCGCGAACCCGCTCGACATTCTCGCCGTATGGGAGGGTGGCATGTCGTTCCATGGCGGGCTGCTCGGCGTCACGCTCGCCATGCTTTTGTTTGCGAAGAAGCGCGGCATCAATGCCTGGAGCCTGTTCGATACGGTCTCGGCGGTGGTGCCGATCGGTCTCGGTCTGGTGCGTGTGGCCAACTTCGTGAACTCGGAGCTTTGGGGCCGGGTGACGGACGTGCCCTGGGCCTTTGTCTTTCCCAATGGCGGGCCGGAGCCGCGCCATCCGAGCCAGCTTTATGAAGCAGCGCTCGAAGGGCTTGTGCTTTTCGTGGTGCTGCGCTTTCTCACCCATAAGGGGCTGAAGCTGAAGATGCCGGGCTTCGTCGCCGGCGCGTTTGTGTGCGGCTACGGCCTATCGCGCATCGTGGTCGAGTTCTTCCGCGAGCCTGACGCGCATATCGGCTATCTGGCCGGCGGGTGGCTGACCATGGGGATGGTGCTTTCGCTGCCCATGGTGCTTGTGGGCGTGTGGGCGATGCTGAGGGCGCGGGCCGCAGCCCGATGAAAACACTGAAGGATCGCATCAGGGCGCAGATCGAAACGGCGGGGCCAATGAGCATCGCCGACTATATGGCGCTTTGCCTTTTCGATCCCGACGAGGGCTATTACACGACGCGCCAGCCCTTTGGCGCCGATGGCGATTTCACGACCGCGCCGGAGATCAGCCAGATGTTCGGCGAATTGTGCGCCATCTGGCTCTACACGGCGTGGCAGGCGAGCGGCGCACCGAAAACGCCTGTTGTGGCCGAGATTGGCCCCGGACGCGGAACGCTGATGAAGGACATGCTCCGGACCTGGGCGAAAATCGACCCGGCGTTCGGAAAGCAGATGCGGCTTTTCATGATCGAAGCGAGCCCGCGGCTGAGCGACGTGCAGCGTACGACGCTTGGGCTTCCGGAAGGTGAAGTGGCATGGATCGCCGATCTGGACGCTTTGCCGGAAGGGCCGCTTTTCATTGTTGGCAATGAGCTGTTCGACGCCATTCCCATCCGGCAATATGTGAAGATCGGAAATGCCTGGCGCGAACGCGTGGTTGGCCTCGATGCGGAAGAACGGCTTGCGTTCATGGCAGGGGCCGGCTCTGCGGACCCCGCTCTACTGCCGCCGGGTGCAAATAACGCACCCGAGGGAGCAATCGTGGAACTCGCGCCCGCTCGCAATGCCCTGATGGCCCGCATCGCCGAACGCATCGGCAGAGAGGGCGGAGCTGGGCTTTTCATCGATTATGGTTATGCCTCCCCCGCCCCCGGCGACACGTTGCAGGCGATGCGCGGCCACGCCTATCAGGACTTGCTGAAGGAGCCCGGCAAAGCCGACCTGACGGCGCATGTGGATTTCTCCGCTCTGGCAGGTGCAGCAAAGGAGCAGGGCCTGACCGCCGAACTGATGGGCCAGGGTGACTTTCTCATCGGGCTCGGCCTTCTGGAGCGCGCCGGACGACTGGGTGCCGGCAGGAACGCCACGGAGCAGCAAGCCATTCGCAACGATGTGGAACGGCTCGCCAGCCCCGACCAGATGGGAACATTGTTCAAGGTATTGGCCGTGACGCCATCCACAGTGGCGGTTCCCCCTTTCCTCTCAGCGCATTGACTTGATTTCGCCCCTGCCCCACCATCCCGCCGCTTGAGAACATCTGAAAAGGCGGCGCATGCTGGACACGACGAGGCCGGAACCCCTGCGGTCCCCGCTACTGGACCGTGAGCGGGAAAATGGTGTGAAGCATGGCTTCTTCACCCGGGCGGGCGGCGTTTCGACGGGGCTCTATGAAGGGCTCAATGTGGGTTATGGCTCGGGCGACGACCGCGAGACGGTGACCGAGAACAGACGACGCGTGGCCGAATGGCTGGGCGTCGACGCAGACCATCTTCTGACGGTTCACCAGGTGCACTCGCCCCATGCCGTTATTGTCGATGAACCTTTTGCAGGAGAGCGACCCGAGGCCGACGCGCTGGTGACCAACCGGCCGGGGCTGGCGATTGGCGCGCTTGCTGCCGATTGCGGGCCCATTCTGCTCGCCGACGGCAAGGCGCGCGTGATCGCAGCCGCCCATGCCGGCTGGAAAGGGGCTCTGACCGGCATTCTGGAAAACACCATTGCGGCGATGGAACTGCTGGGCGCGGAGCGGGAAAACATCACCGCCGTTCTGGGTCCCTCCATAAGCCAGGAAAACTATGAGGTGGGGCCGGAATTCGTGGAGCGTTTCGTCAACCACAACCCGGCAAACCGGGACTGGTTTCGCCCGTCGCCCAAGGCCGGGCATGCGCTTTTCGATCTCAATGGCTACACGGTAGCTCGGCTGACGGCAGCCGGCGTCCATGCCGTGCAGATCGGGCGCTGCACCTATGAAGAAGAAGAGCATTTTTACTCCTATCGCCGCGCCACGCATCGTGGTGAACGTGACTACGGACGTCAGATTTCAGCGATCATCCTGGAGGACATTTGATGGCGCTTCATTTTGACCAGGCAGAATTCGATTCCCGGCGCGATCGCCTCGTCATCGAAATGGCCGAGCGCAAGCTCGACGCCATGCTGCTTTTCGCGCAGGAGAGCATGTACTGGCTGACGGGTTACGACACGTTCGGCTTCTGCTTCTTCCAGTGCCTTGTCGTGAAAGCCGATGGCTCGATGGTGCTTTTGACACGCTCGGCCGATCTGCGTCAGGCGCGGCACACCTCCACCATCGAAAACATCGTCCTGTGGACAGACAGGCACGACGCCAACCCGGCCGTCGACCTGCGCAATCTGCTTAACGATCTCGACCTGCTGGGTGCCAGGATCGGTGTCGAATACGACACGCATGGCCTCACGGGCCGCAGCACCCGCCTGCTCGACGAGCAGTTGCAGACATTCGGCAAGATCGAGGACGCGTCAGATCTCGTCAGCCGCCTGCGGCTGTTCAAAAGCGAGGCGGAGATCAAGAAGGTGAAACGCGCTGCGAAGCTCGGCGATGAGGCACTGGACGCCGCGCTGCCACTTATCAAGCAGGGCGGAGACGAGGCCGCAATCCTGGCCGCCATGCAGGGCGCGGTGTTTGCCGGCGGTGGTGACTATCCGGCCAATGAATTCATCATCGGTTCGGGCGAGGACGCGCTTCTGTGCCGCTACAAGGCGGGCCGGCGCAAGCTCAACAAGAACGACCAGATCACGCTCGAATGGGCCGGTGTTTATCATCACTATCATGCAGCAATGATGCAGACCGTGCTGACGGGCAAGGTCTCCAAAAGACATCAGGAGCTTTTCGAGGCGGCACGTGATGCGCTGAATGCAGTGCAGAAGACGATGACGCCAGGCAGCACATTCGGCGACGTGTTCGATGCGCACGCACGCGTGATGGAAACCCATGGCCTGACAAAGCACCGGTTGAACGCCTGCGGCTATTCACTGGGCGCGCGGTTCTCGCCGTCCTGGATGGATCCGCAGATGTTCTACGCCGGCAATGAAGAGCCCATCGCGCCAGGCATGACGCTGTTCGCACACATGATCATCATGGATTCCGACACTGGCAGCGCCATGTGTCTCGGCCGCACCTATCTGACCACCGAAGACGCACCCGAGCCGCTTTCGCGCTACGGGCTGGACCTTATAACGAGGTGAAGGCAATATGCCGCGCAGGATCGAAGCCATTGAGGGGGGCTGCGGTATTTTGACTAAACGCGCCATAACGGGCATCGCCATGTTGAGCCTTGTCGGTCTTGCCGGCTGCAACACGGGATCCCCGCTCGATCTGAATTCCGGGCCGACACCGGAGGGCACTGTTCCCGGTGGGCAGACCGGGCTTCAGCAGCAGCCGACCGAAACCGCCCTCGCCTTGCAGACGGACGCGGCGAACGAGACTGCGGCAGCCCCCCTGCAGGCCGTGACCACCAGTGAGCGCATACAGTTTGCCCCGGTGATCGGTGCAACGGCAGAGGCCGTCCCGGCGCTCTCCCGCCGCCTCGAAGCCCGAGCCCGACAAAGCGGTATTGCCATCGTGCCCCAGGGCGGCAGCGCCTCCATGGTGATGAAGGGCTATTTTTCAGCCATCGCCGATGGCGGCAAGACGACCGTGATTTATGTCTGGGACGTGCTCGATCCTTCAGGCAACCGGCTGCACCGTTTTCAGGGGCAGCAAGCCGCACCTGGGGGGCAAGGCGACGGCTGGTCTTCAGTCACCAACGCGACGATGGAAGCCGTGGCCGATGCAACCATCAGTCAGCTATCCGCCTGGCTTGTACAAAGGCAGAGCTGATTTTTTCGGGATTTCATCGTGATTCTTTCCTCAGGCGCTTGCAATAAAGCCTCACCCCGTTAAAAGCGCGGTCAAGCGTCAAGGCGTTCTCCGAGGACATTCCATGAAGCTCTTTGCGGGCAATTCCAACCGGGTTTTGGCAGAGGCCGTTTCCCGCTATCTCAACATTTCTCTTGGCAAAGCCACCGTTCGCCGGTTCGCCGATCAGGAGATTTTCGTCGAAATCCAGGAAAATGTACGCGGCGAGGACGTTTTCGTTCTGCAGTCGACCGCCTACCCGGCCAACGATCACCTGATGGAACTCCTCATCATGATCGATGCCTTCCGGCGTTCTTCCGCCCGACGCATCACCGCCGTGTTGCCCTATTTCGGCTATGCCCGGCAGGACCGACGCACATCCGGCCGCACACCGATCTCGGCCAAGCTGGTGGCTAATCTGATCACCCAGGCAGGGGCCGACCGCGTGTTGACGCTCGATCTTCATGCAGGGCAGATCCAGGGCTTCTTCGACATTCCGACCGACAACCTTTTTGCCGTGCCCGTGATGGCGCGCGACGTGAAGGCCAATTACACCCTCTCCAACGTCATGGTGGTTTCGCCAGATGTCGGCGGTGTGGTGCGCGCCCGCTCGCTCGCCAAACGCATTGATGCGCCACTTGCCATCGTCGACAAACGCCGCGACAGGCCCGGCGAATCCGAAGTGATGAACGTGATCGGAGACGTCAGCGGCAAGGACTGCCTGCTCATCGACGACATTGTCGATTCCGGTGGGACACTGTGCAACGCGGCCGACGCATTGCTCAACAACGGTGCCACGAGTGTGACAGCCTATATCACGCATGGCGTCCTTTCGGGCGGTGCCGCAGCGCGCATCGCCGGGTCGCGCCTGAAGGAACTGGTGATCACCGATTCCATCCAACCCAGTTCGGCAGTGGAAGCGGCGGAGAACATTCGCACGATCACCATCGCTGACCTTATCGGCGAGGCGATCTCACGCACGGCGACGGAAGAATCGGTTTCGAGCCTGTTTGACTGACAAAAACAGATTCCCAAATAAAAAAGCCGGCTCCAAGAGCCGGCTTTTTTGTTCGCGCGCCTCTTTGCTCAGGCAGCGACGCGATCTTGAGCCGAGCCAACCCACGCAGAGAATTTATCGATGAAGCCTGTCAGGAAGGCCTTCGTTTCTTCATTGGTGATGTCGTTGTTCTGGTCGATAAGGCCGGGCTTCATCTGCAGATAGACTTCCGGGCTGGTCAACAGCGTGGCTCCAAGGCTGACCATGATCGAACGAAGATGTATCTGAGCCGCAATTGCTCCCATGGCGCCCGGGCTGGATCCCACGATGGCGGTGGCCTTTCCGGTCCAGCTATTCTGTCCCCAGGGCCTCGAGCCCCAGTCGATTGCATTTTTCAAAACCGCGGGTATGGAGCGATTGTGTTCGGGCGTCACCAAAAGTACGCCATCGGCTGCCGCAACGCTGTCCTTAAGCTGCTGCGCGGCGGCCGGATACGCCCCCACGTCGTCATCATTGTACATCGGCAATGTGGTGAGATCGAAATATTCGAACGCAAGGCGTCCGTCGGCCAGCTTTTCCAAAGCCTGTGCAAATTTATGATTGATCGACTCCTTTCGATTGGAGCCAACGAGAACCAGGATTTTTTTCATAGCATCATTCCTCTGTCCGCCCGGGCTCAATTTCCCGGTGGTATCTTTTAGTAACCGCCCCTATATCTGGCAGAGGAAAGCGGGTTGCAAGAAGGCACCTTTATGAAACCACGTCACGGACACATCTCTGAAAACTGCCGACCGATCAGCGAGGTTCTGTCGTTGATCGGAGACAAATGGACATCTTTGATCATTGAGCGCCTCAACGAGGAACCGTTGCGCTTCAACGCGCTGAAACGGCGCGTGGATGGAATTTCGCAGAAGGTTTTGACAAGTTCGCTCAGGGCCCTCGAACGCGATGGCTTTCTTGAGCGCATCGAACATCCGACGGTGCCCCCGAGCGTGGAATACCGATTGACTGCCTTCGGGCATGAGCTTGCTCAACCGCTTTCGGCATTGAAACAGTTTGCCCTCGCCAACGCCGGCAGAATGGAAGCGGCCCGGGCAATGTATGACGCACGCGTCAGCGCTGAAAAAACCAGCGGCCGGCCACCGCAGCCCATCCAGCCGGCGGCCATGGGCTGAAAGGGCTTGCGCCCTTGCACATACCCCTTGCATCGGCTATAGACCCGCCGTCCGCGTAGACACCCTTGGAGGCAACGCGGGCGGAAGTCCGTCCGAGCGATTTCGGTATTCAGGCAGTGCATCATGCGCCGCCTGTTTCTTATTCGGAAGGCTTTCACGTTCCCCGATTGCGCGGGAGCGCTCCAAAACATGAAAGGATAGGCCATGAGCCATCAGAGCTACGAGCTGAAGGCCGAGGCGCGCGAACGGGTCGGTAAGGGGTCCGCCCGGGCTATTCGGCGCAACGGTAAAGTTCCTGCCGTGATCTACGGCGAGAAGGATGCCCCGCTTTCCATCACGCTTCCCTACAAGGAAGTGTCCATGAAGATTTTCGGCGGCGGCTTCCTCACCACGATTGCCACCATCGACGTCGACGGCAAGAAGATTCAGGTCCTTCCGAAGGACTATCAGCTTGATCCCGTCCGCGATTTCGTCATGCATGTGGACTTCCTGCGCATCGGCAAGGGAACGGTCGTTACCGTGAACGTGCCGGTTCACTTCATCAACGAAGAGACCGCTCCGGGCATCAAGCGCGGCGGTGTTCTCAACGTTGTGCGCCACGAGGTCGAGTTCACCTGCCCCGCTACGGCCATCCCCGAATACATCGAGGTTGATCTGGACGGTATGGATATCGGCGATTCCGCTCACATCTCTACCGTCAAACTCCCCGAGGGTGTTCAGCCGACCATCACAGACCGCGACTTCACCATCGCAACCATCGCAGCCCCTGCCGGCCTCAAGTCGGAAGAGTCCGAGGCTGACGAGGACGAAGCTGAAGTCGAGGCTGAAGAGAAGGAGGGCGAGGGCGAGGAGTAATCCTCCCCTTTCCTGCGAAACCTCATGCTGCTTATTGCAGGGCTCGGCAATCCCGGCCAGCAATACGAACGGCACCGGCACAATGTCGGTTTTATGGCGGCGGACGCGATTGCGCGCCGCCATAGTTTTTCGTCATGGTCGAAGAAGTTCACCGCGCTGGTGGCCGAAGGCCGCATCGGCGGCGAGAAGGTTCTGCTCATCAAGCCGCAGACCTTCATGAACCTCTCAGGCCAGGCGATTGGCGAAGCCATGCGCTTCTACAAGATCGATCTCGACGATCTGATCGTTTTTTATGACGAGCTCGACCTCGCGCCCGGCAAGCTGCGCATCAAGACGGGCGGCGGCTCGGGCGGCCACAACGGCATCAAGTCGATCGACGCCCATTGCGGCAAGGATTACCGCCGCGTGCGCATCGGCATCGGCCACCCGGGCGACAAGGCGCGTGTGAACGCGCATGTGCTGGGCGACTTCGCCAAGGCGGACCAGGCCTGGCTTGAACCGATGCTGGACGCCATCGCAGACAATATCGCAATGCTTGCCGAAGGCGACGAAGCGGGTTTCATGAACCGGGTCAGCCTTGCGGTGAAGGGTGCCGGCGCAGAGCCGGCCGAAAAACGGGACAGCAAGCCCGCCAAACAACAGAGCCACATCCGCCAGGCGCGGCAGAAGGGGCCTTCCGCCTCCCTCCCCGAGAGCGGCCCGATGGCAGCCATGCTCAAAAAACTCCTCGGCCAGAAGGAATAGGAAATGGGTTTCAAATGCGGCATCGTCGGTCTGCCCAATGTTGGCAAGTCGACGCTCTTCAACGCGCTTACCAAAACGGCCGCCGCACAGGCTGCCAACTACCCGTTCTGCACCATCGAGCCCAACACGGGCGAAGTGGCCGTGCCGGACCCGCGTCTGAAGAAGATTGCCGGTGTGACCGGTTCCAAGGAGGTCATTCCGACCCGCATTTCCTTTGTCGACATTGCCGGCCTCGTGCGCGGCGCTTCCAAGGGCGAAGGACTGGGAAATCAGTTTCTGGCCAATATCCGCGAAGTAGACGCCATCGTGCATGTGCTGCGCTGTTTCGAGGATGACGACATCACCCATGTGGAGGGTCGAATCGACCCGGTGGCGGACGCCGAGACCGTCGAGACGGAGCTGATGCTCGCCGACCTCGAAAGCCTGGAACGGCGCACCCTGCAGATGCAGAAGCGCGCCACCGGCAAGGACAAGGAAGCCCAGACGCTTCTGCCCATGATGGAGCAGGCACTGGCGCTGCTTCAGGACGGCAAGCCGGTGCGCGTGCTTCTGGACGGCATCGCGGCGGAGGATCTGAAGATCCTGCGCGGCCTCAACCTGCTGACCTCAAAGCCAGTGCTCTATGTGTGCAATGTGGCCGAGGGCGACGCTGCCGAAGGCAATGCCCAGAGCAAGCGCGTGGAGGAAATGGCAAAGGCGCAGGGTGCGATGACGGTGGTGATTTCCGCCGCCATCGAAGCCGAGGTGGCCCAGCTTGCCGATGAGGAAGCGGCTGAATATCTGGAGGCAATGGGGCTGGAAGAGCCCGGCCTCGACCGTCTGATCCGTGCCGGCTACGAACTGCTCGACCTGATCACCTTCTTTACTTCAGGCCCCAAGGAAACCCGGGCCTGGACGGTGCAGAAGGGCGCAAAGGCTCCGCAGGCCGCCGGCGTGATCCACACGGATTTCGAACGCGGCTTCATTCGTGCGCAGACCATCGGCTACGAAGACTTTGTCACTCTCGGCGGTGAAGTGGCTGCCCGAGAGGCCGGCAAGGCGCGCGATGAGGGCAAGGAGTATGTGGTGACGGACGGTGACGTGATGCTGTTCAAGTTCAACACCTGACCGCATACCGACTGGCCAGAAGGACCTGGTCTTGACGGCGCGCCAATAGCCGGAAATCTTCATTCCCGGTTTGAGGGAACGAAGCAATGATCAAGGCCTATAGTCTCCAGAACGAACGTCTGAATTCAGTCGCACTGGCATCTGTTGACCAGGACTCAATCGTCTGGGTCGATATGCTTTCCCCCTCCCCGGAGGAAGAGAGGACCGTCGAAGCATGGTTCGGGATCGCAATTCCGACGCGTGCCGACATGGAAGAAATCGAAATCTCAAGCCGGCTCTATAGCGAAGACGGCGCGCACTACATGACGGCAACCCTGCCGGCAAGGGCAGACGGCGACCAGCCGGAGATGGGGCCCGTAACCTTCATTCTCAGTCCCGCGGGCACGCTGGTCACACTTCGATTCCACGAACCCAGCGCCTTCCAGATCCTCCCCCAGAGAGCGGCGAAAGCCGCCCTTGGGTGTACCAATGGTGAGGCGGTGCTGATCAATCTTCTGGAAGTCATCACTGACCGGCTTGCCGACATTCTGGAACGGGCGGGCCGCGAAATTCTAGAACTTTCGAAAGGCATTTTTCATCCTTCCGAAAAGAAGGCCTCCAAACGCGACCGTGACTTCCAGATCCTCCTCCGCCGGATTGGCCGCAAAGAGGATCTGATCTCAAAACTGCAGGACAGTCTTCTCACCATGCAGCGTCTTTCCGGCTTCCTGAGCGCGGTCTCGGGCCGCAGCGGCAAGGACGAACGCGCGCGCATCAAAACCCTTTCGCGCGACATCGCCTCGCTTGCCGATCATACGACAGGGCTCTCACAGAAGATCGGTTTTCTGCTTGATGCGACCCTTGGCATGATCAGCATCGAACAGAGCGCCATCATCAAGATATTCTCCGTGGTGGCCGTCATCTTCCTTCCGCCGACGCTTGTCGCCTCGGTCTATGGCATGAACTTCGATATCATGCCGGAACTGCATTGGCCGCTCGGCTATCCCTTCGCCCTTGGGCTGATGGTGCTCTCCGCTCTTCTGCCCTTCTGGTATTTCAAACGCCGCGGCTGGCTCTAGAGCATCGAACCGAAAAGTGGAATCCGGTTTTCGGATTATTCCGATGCTCCATCAATAGTTTAGATCCTCCTTTGTGCGTCCGAATGGACGCACGGCGATCTAATGCATGTCGCTTTCAAATGAATTCATTTGAAAGTACTACAGCGTCCTTTGCGCGTCTTATAAGACGCGCGGCTCTGTAGCGTCCAAGCTTGGCAATCTTCTCCATCCGGTGCTTGAAGAATGCACTGCTTGCGGCCATAAGGTTCAAGCCTGAACAGGATTGAACCATGACTGACAAAAAGTGGGCGTTTGAAGACCTTGAGCCCGGAGTGACCATTCCCTTCGGCGAAAAAACCGTTGGTGCCGAAGAGATCAAGGACTTCGCACGCCAGTTCGACGCGCAACCCATGCATCTGGACGAAGAAGCGGGGAAAGCCAGCATTCTTGGCGGCTTATCGGCCTCCGGCTGGCATAGCTGCGCCATCTTCATGCGCATGCTCTATGACGCGTTGTTGGTGGACTCCACCTCGCAGGGCTCTCCAGGCATCACCGAGGCCCGCTGGAGGCGTCCTGTGATCGCCGGCGACACACTGACGGGGAAAGCCACCGTGCTCGAACGGCGGGCATTGAAATCGCGGCCCGGCATCGGTCTCGTCACTTTCCGGCATCTGATCACCAACCAGCGCGGCGAAACGGTGATGGAGATGGAGAACCCGATCATGTTCAGAATGCGCAATACGGGAGACCCGGCATGAGCCTCGATCGGTTTCTCCGCTTAGGCGAAACAATAACGCTGGGCACTCATACGTTTACAGCCGACGAGATCATAGCGTTCGGTCGCCAGTTCGATCCGCAACCGTTTCACACCGATGCAGAGGCAGCGCGCGACAGCGTGTTCGGCCGTCTATGCGCCTCCGGCTGGCATACATGCGCCATGTGGATGCGGTACAATCTGATCGGCATCGAACGCGATGCGTTCGGCCCGTGGGAAGGACCCGGCGAGAAACCCGAATTCGGCCCTTCGCCCGGCTTTTCCAATCTGAAATGGTTGAAGCCTGTCTACGAGGGAGACACGATCACGTTCACGCGGGCCGTGACCGGCCATCGTCCCCTGGCCTCCCGCCCCGGCTGGCATCTGGTCTCGCTTTCCGCTGCGGCACACGGCGCAGATGGCGAGCCCGTGATGAGCTTTGAAAACGGTGTGCTGATGAAAGCCGGCTGAACCGGTCTCACTCGCCCTCAAAAGCGATCAGTGTGTGAACATCGACGCCAAGCGCTTCCAGCTTGGCCCGTCCGCCAAGATCAGGCAGGTCTATCACGAAACAGGCTGCCACGATGTCGGCTCCCATCTGCGTGAGGAGCTTGACCGCACCTTCGGCGGTTCCACCGGTGGCAATGAGGTCATCGACCAGAATGACCTTTTCGCCCGGCGTCACCGCATCCTTGTGCATCTCCATTTCGTCGATGCCATATTCGAGACTGTAGGCAACGCGCACCGTGTCGTGCGGCAGCTTGCCCTTCTTGCGGATCGGCACAAAACCCGAAGAGAGCTGGTGCGCAATCGCTCCTCCAAGGATGAAGCCGCGTGCCTCGATCCCAGCAACCTTGTCGACCTTGGCACCCGCATAGGGATGGACCAGTTCGTCCACGGCCCGGCGAAATGCGCGCGCATTGCCAAGCAAGGTCGTGATATCGCGAAACAGAATGCCCGGCTTCGGATAATCCGGAATGGTGCGGATCGCGGAAAGAAGCGTGTCTTGAAGTGTCTGAGAAGCTGCCATGTACCCTGCCCCGGTTCAGATAGTTCTTGCCGCGTTGCGAAGCAAAAGAAAAGGGCGCTTCAAGCGCCCTTCCTGTTTTTTCTTGCCTTGCAGGCGCCTTAATGGACGTCCGCCCAGATCTTGCGTTTGGTGAGATACATCAGTCCACCAAAGAGCAGAAGGAAGACCATGACCACAAATCCGGTGGACTTGCGGGCTTCCAGGTGGGGCTCGGCTGCCCACATGAGGAACGCTGCAACGTCACGGGCATACTGGTCAACAGTCTCGGGCGCACCGTCATCATAGGTGACCATGCCCTCAGAAAGCGGAGGTGCCATTGCAAGCGAGGCTGAGGAGATGAAATACGGGTTGTAATAGGTGCCTTCCGGAACCTCGTGCCCGTGGGAATCTTCCTCATAGCC
Organism: Nitratireductor sp. B36; assembly: GCF_020833685.1. Lineage (GTDB taxonomy): Bacteria > Pseudomonadota > Alphaproteobacteria > Rhizobiales > Rhizobiaceae > Nitratireductor. The sequence continues at coordinate 472,310 of NZ_JACKZY010000002.1, read as the reverse complement.
CGTGAGAAGAGCGTGGATATAATCCGGACCAGCTTCGGCATACTGTGTGAAGATGTCGAAGACGAAGGTCGGGAAACCCCGCTCCACGGCGCGCGCCTTGGCAATCAGCGAAAAGTCCGGTGGAACCGCTCCATTGTTGGAGGCGGCGGCCTGCTGCGGGTTGGCGAACGGTGCCGGGAAACGGTCAGACGGCTTTGCAGCACGCATGAACATGTCTCCGGAATCATCCGGGCCGTCCTCGACCTCGTATTCGGCTGCGATCGCACGAACCTGGGCCTCGGAATAGCCCAGATCCTCAAGATTGCGGAACGCCACAAGGTTCATCGAGTGACAGGCCGCACAGACCTCACGGTAAACCTTGAACCCGCGCTGCAGCTGGCCCTTGTCATAGGTTCCGAACGGGCCAGCGAAGGACCAGTCCTGCTCGACCGGCTTCTTGATCGGATACTCGGCCGCGTTTGCTGCCGTGACCGCAGCCAGGCCGAGGCCGAGCGCAGCCAATCCGTTGAGGATGCTTTTCATTGCGAAAATCCCTTTGCGCATTCTCTCGCTCAGCCCTTTGCCTGTTCTGTGGCCGGCACGCCGGCGGACTTCTTCTCCAGCACCGCTTCCGTGATGGAATTGGGCAGGCGGCGGGGCGTCTCGACCAGACCCAGAACCGGCATGATCACGATGAAGAAGGCGAAGTAGTAGAGCGTCGCCCCCTGAGCCATCGCCACATAGACACCCTCCGCAGGACGAGATCCGAGCCAGCCCAGGAAGATTGCATTGATGACGAAAAGCCAGAAAAACAGCTTGTACCAGGGACGATAAACCGCTGAACGAACCTTCGAGGTGTCGAGCCATGGCACGACGAACAGGACCGCGATGGCGCCGAACATGGCCAGAACACCACCGAGCTTGGAATCGATAGGCCCGATGTTGAAGGTGATGGCGCGCAGGATCGCGTAGAACGGCAGGAAGTACCATTCCGGAACGATGTGCGCCGGGGTCTTCAGCGCGTCAGCCTCGATGTAGTTATCCGGGTGACCAAGGAAGTTCGGAATGTAGAAGACGAAATAGGCGAACAGAGCCAGGAACACGACCATGGCGAACGCATCCTTGACGGTCGCATAGGGCGTGAAGGCCACGGTGTCGGTCTTCTGCTTCACTTCGATGCCGGTCGGATTGGTCTGACCGGTGACATGCAGCGCCCAGACATGCAGCACGACGACGCCGGCGATCATGAAGGGCAGAAGGTAGTGCAGCGAGAAGAAGCGGTTCAGCGTCGGATTGTCGACCGCGAAGCCGCCGAGCAGGAGCTGCTGAATCCAGTCACCTACAACGGGGATGGCCGTGAAGAAGCCGGTGATCACCGTCGCGCCCCAGAAGCTCATCTGGCCCCAGGGAAGCACGTAACCCATGAAAGCGGTCGCCATCATGAGGAGATAGATGATGCAGCCGAGGATCCACAGGAGCTCTCGCGGCGCCTTGTAGGAACCGTAATAAAGGCCGCGGAAGATGTGCACGTAGACGGCGATGAAGAACATCGACGCGCCATTGGAGTGCAGGTAGCGGATCAGCCAACCGGAGTTGACATCACGCATGATCTTCTCGACCGAGTTGAAGGCCACCTCGGTGTTGGCGGCATAATGCATCGCCAGCACGATGCCGGTCACGATCTGCGCAACGAGCATCAGCGTCAGAATACCGCCGAATGTGTACGCATAGTTGAGATTGCGTGGCACCGGATAGGCCACGAAAGAATCATAGACCAGACGCGGAAGCGGCAAACGCGCATCCATCCAACGGCCGAGGCCGCTCTTGGGCGTATAGGTCGAATGTCCAGCGCTCATAGAAAATCCCCTCTCGCCGAGCCTTAGCCGACCTGAATGACGGTGTCGGACACAAATTCAAATGTCGGAACCGCAAGGTTTTCCGGAGCCGGGCCTTTGCGGATACGGCCGGCGGTGTCGTAGTGCGAACCATGGCATGGGCAGAACCAGCCGCCGAAATCGCCGGCCTGGCCAAGCGGCACACAGCCCAGATGCGTGCAGACGCCGACCATCACCAGCCAGTTCTCCTTGCCCTCGCCCGCGGAGCGGTCGATGTCAGTGGCAGGCGCGTCAGCAGGAATGTTGGCGTTGCGCGCCACTGGATCCTTCAGATCCTCCAGTGCGACCGCCCGCGCTTCCTCGATTTCCTTTTCCGTCCGGTTGCGGATGAACACAGGCCGGCCACGCCATTTGACGGTCAGGGACATGCCAGGCTCAACGCCGGACACATCAACCTGGATTGACGCCAGTGCGCGGGTGGAGGCATCGGGCTGCATCTGGTCGATGAACGGCCATGCAACACCAGCCGCACCGACGGCACCGGCAACGCCTGTTGCGACGTAAAGAAAGTCACGCCTTGTATGTTCGGTCGAATCGGTAGCGCTCACGGGACTGCGATCCTTTCACCTTGAGTCGGCCGGTGGGGACGCCTTATTGCACTCGAACCCAAGCAAACTCCCGCGCATGACGGAAACTGCCCGGTTCTACCCCCGGCATTTTTCGATGGTTTCTATGCGCCACGCAGGAACTTGTCCAGACGGGGGCGACCCTACAGGGCAGATTGTCGCGGGGAAAACGCAGCGAATAAAGATGACTTAAAAACTCCTGTTTTTCAATACAGGCGCTTTTGCCAAGTTTCGGTCGACGATCTCTCACACTCAAAGCGGCGCGGCTGCCTCAAAGGTAAAGACGGAAGCACCCGCCGCCAAAGCGCTCTCGGTCCGATAGTCCGCAAAGACATCAACCTCGGCGAAGCCGGCAGAGCGCAATGCCAGCTCGAATTCCAGGAGCCCCCAGAGACGCAGGTGAAAAAGCTGGATCTCGCTGGCCACGAGTCGGCCTTCGCGCCAATGCTCGTAACGCAGCTGCGAAAGCGTTGTCTGGCGCTGGAAACAGGTCTCCACCCGGCTTTCGACGAGTGTAAGCAGGTCGTCCTTCGTCTGCCAGTGCCGCGCCGCGAGCGCGGTGTCCGCAAGACATGCCAATGCATCGAGATCGAGGATCAGCCGGCCGCCGGGGAGAAGCGCCTTGCGGAAACGCTCAAGCACGGTCAGCGCCTGCCGCGGCTCCGTGATCAACTGGAAGGAACCCGCAGGAATGATGACGGCACCGAACCGCGTTTCATATTCGAAATCCTCGAAGCGTGCGATGTCGACCGGTGACGGCAGGCTGCGCGCCTCACATTCCCTACGGCAGTAGGCCACCATCTCCTCGGAAGCATCGAAACCGCGAACATCAAACCCGGCCTCAAGAAGCGGGATGAGAACACGGCCATTACCGGCTGCAGGCTCGAGCACCGGACCGGTGCAGCCCGCCAGGCGGTCGCGATAGAACTCAATATCCCCGAAAGAGCGGCCTATGGGTTTGTCGAGATGATAAACCCACGAGGCCAGCGTACCGTAAGCGTTTTCCATGGCGCCGTCTTTCCTGTCTGCCATTGCTGGCAGGCGAGTGCCACGAACCCCTGACGGCAGCAAGCGGGCCAGACCGCGACATCCAGCAGGCCAGCGCTCAACGTGTTCCTATACGCGCCCCAAGGCGCACCAATACCCTGCCAGGGATCGACAGCTCCGCAATCACGTCTTCGTGTCTGCGCATGCCACAAAGCTCACGCTGGATGAAATAAAAATGCACCGCTTCGGCGGCGGCGTGAAGACGGCGGTCCACATCCTCTCCATCGGCGGGATCTGCCGCGGCAAGATGCATGAGTGCCTTTTCGGCAATTCGACCGGCATGGCCGAGCGATGACGCCTGCTCGGCCACAATCTCGTTTTGCAGCACTGTATCGCCACTGACGGGATGAACCATGAGGCCGGTCACGGTGCTGGGTGGTTTCAGCATGTCAGGAGCCGCTCTTGTATCGCTCGACAATCAAAACGTTTGCCGAGTATTCTGCCGCGTCTCACAACCGCGTTCAACTCAGGGCACAAACCATGACGCTGATCGAGCTTGGAACCTTCACATTGGTTGCCGCACTTCTTGTCATGTCGCCGGGCCCGAATGGCGTGTTGATTGCCAAGACAGTCCCCACTTCAGGCAAAGCGGCCGGTTTTGCCAACATCGCCGGGTTCTTCGCAGCGTTCTACGTTCATGGCGCTTTGTCGATCCTCGGCATTTCCATCATTCTGGTGCAGTCAGCCCAGCTGTTCTTCATCGTGAAAATGCTGGGTGCGGCCTATCTCTGCTATATCGGTATGAAAGCGCTTTGGCAGGCTTGGCATGGCTTTGCGTCACCGCTTGAGGTGACCCCTGCCAAACGCCGGCGCACACTCATACGCGCGGCATTCGAAGGGTTTCTGACCAACGCGCTCAACCCAAAAGTATCGATGTTCTACCTGGCGGCATTTCCGCAGTTCATTCCGGCCAATGCCGACGCCACCCTCTGGGCCTTCGCGCTCGTGGTGATCCACTCGCTTCTGAACATTGTGTGGTTCTCCTCGCTCGTGCTTCTGTTTTCGGGCCTCAAAACGATCGGCAGCAATGTCCGCATGCAGCGCGGGCTGAAAGCGCTCACTGGAACGGTGTTTATCGGTTTCGGCCTGAAACTCGCGACCATGCGCCCATAGGGCTGTCTCAGGCAGCGCCCGCCTGGGCCAGCGGCGCGCGTTGCCTGACCTGGGTCAGCATGAGCCCAGCGAGAACAAGTGCTGCAGCCACCATGCGCATCGGGCCAAAAGTTTCGCCGAGAAACAGGGCTGACGAGCTCATCCCGAAAATCGGCACCAGCAAGGAAAATGGCGCAACCCGCCCCGCACCATAGGTTCTGATCAACATTCCCCATACAGCGAAACCGAAGATCGTTGCGGCGTAAGCGATATAGATAACCGCGCCAACGCCGGTCCAGTTGATGCTGGACAGCGCGGCCATATCCGCCTCCCAGCCTTCGATCATGAGAGAAAGGGCAAGTAGCGGGAGCGGCGGAATGAGGCTCACATGGACCATCAGGCGAAACATGTCGACCTTGCCTGCCTGCTTCATCAGAAGATTGGAAATCGCCCACATGAAAGCGGCGGCGATCCCCAACGCCAGGCCCATGATCGTGATGCTTGCGTCCACCGTCAGCGCAATCAGGGCAATCCCGCAAAAGGCGACGAAGATACCGAGAAGCTGCATGCGTGTCGGCCGTTCACCCAGCACGAACGCCGCAAGCATGATGGTGAAAAACGCCTGTGACTGAAGCACGAGCGAGGATAATCCGGCAGAAAGCCCGACATCCATGGCCAAGAACAGGAGCGTGAACTTGACGATGCCCAGCACGACCCCGATGGCGATGACATAGCGCCAGGCGATCACAGGTCTCGGCACGAAAAAGGCAAGCGGCAAAGCCGCCGCCGCAAACCGCAACGCGGAAAAAAGTATTGGCGGAAAATTGTCAATGCCGACCTTGATGACGACGAAGTTGAAGCCCCAGACGGCAGTCACCAGAAGCGCCAACAGGATATGGGGCAGTTTCATGTACATTGTCCTCGGGCGGGGAAGCAGCCTTCGCTAAAGACCCCACCCGTTCACAACTTTCAAATCAAAAACACTGCCGCTTATCGATCAGCGAGATTGAACCCCATACTGGCTCAGGGCCATTTCACCTCGGGCGGCAAGCTGGACAGGATGGAATTGACGTTGCCCCCGGTCTTGAGACCAAAGATCGTGCCCCGGTCATAGAGCAGGTTGAACTCCACGTAGCGGCCTCGCCGCACCAGTTGCTCCTCGCGGTCAGCTTCCGTCCAATTGGTGTTGAAGTTCTTGCGCACCAGATGCGGATAGACGACTGCGAAGGCACGTCCCACATCACGGGTGAAGTCGAAATCGGCCTGCCAGCCCCCCTTATCCTCCGGCGAGCGCAGCCAATCGTAAAAGATACCGCCAATGCCGCGCGGCTCCTGACGGTGCGGCAGGTAGAAATACTCGTCACACCAGGTTTTGTACTTTTCGTAATCGACGATGGCTGCGTGGCGTTCGCAGACGAAACGCATGGCCTTATGGAAGGCCTCCGTATCAGGATCCTCCTGAGTACGGCGACGGTCGAGAACCGGTGTGAGATCAGCCCCGCCCCCGAACCACTGGCTGGTGGTGACCACCATACGGGTGTTCATGTGAACGGCCGGCACATGCGGGTTCTGCGGGTGGGCGATCAGCGAAATCCCTGAGGCCCAGAAGCTCGGATCGCGATCCGCGCCCGGGATTTGCTTTCGAAATTCGGGCGAAAACTCACCATGGACGGTGGACACGTGAATGCCAACCTTTTCAAACACCCTGCCGTGCATAATCGACATGACGCCACCACCACCCTTACCGCCTTCCCGCTCCCAGGGGGTGCGCTCAAAGCGGCCGGGCGTGCGTGTTGACAGTGGACCGGTCAGCGCGTCCTCGAGTTCCTCAAAGGCAGCGCACAGCCTGTCGCGCAGTTCCTCGAACCAGGCGCGCGCAGCGACTTTCTTTTCTTCGATATTCTCCGGCAAACCGGCAGGCAGCTCTGGTCGTTCCATCATCTTCCCTTTGGCCCGATCCTACGCGACGCTGCGGCAGGCGGACAGCCCTACAAATGACTCGCAATTTTCAACCGCGTTGCCTAAGCTTCTTATCCATCGGGTCAAGGAGTTCTTTTGTGCGAGTGCCCGCAAAACCACCGCTGGAGGGGCTGAAACGCAGCCTCGACAAACACCGCGCCAGGGCAAGCCGCCTGCCACGCGATGGTTTTTTGCGGGAGAGTTTTTCCCTGCCCCGCGCGCAAGCCCGGGAAAAAGCACGGGAATGGCTGGAGCGGTGGCCCAAGCAAGCCTACTGGACCGAAATAGAAAGCTGGTGCGAGCGACCAGGCGATGTGATCGAATTCACGATGCGCCGTTTACCGAGCGCGGACTGAGAAACCACTGCTCTCAAGCAAAAAACGCCAACCCACACGAAGCTTGACTTAAAGTTCACTTGAACTTTTAGGCATCCCTTTCCCGAAAAGGAAAGTGAAATGATGCCACCCAGGATTTATCAAAAACACACGCCGGATCGCCATGCATCCTGGCGGGCGCACAAAGAACAACCCGGCCCTTCGATGCGCTGCCTGGGAAACGAAAAGCCGGTTTCATCTTCCCGGTTCGAAGCTTTAGCGCAACTCACGCAACGCCTCGCCGGCAGCCATCGCCGCGCTCATGGCCAGATTCAGACTGCGCGCGCCCTTCTCCATCGGGATCACCAGACGGGCATCAGCCGCCTCGTGAACAAAATCCGGTGCTCCAACAGATTCGCGTCCGAAGATCAGAATGTCGCCTTCGATGTAAGAAACCTCGGTGTAATGCATTTGGGCTTTGGTGGTGAAAAGCAGAAGACGGCGCTTTTCCTCCCGACGCCAGCGGTCAAAAACCTCCCACGACGAATGACGGACCAGAGCGGCACGCTCGAGGTAATCCATGCCCGCCCGCTTCAGGTTTTTGTCGGAAAGGTCGAATCCGGCCGGCTCAATCAGGTCGACGGTAAAGCCCAGGCAGGCGGCGAGGCGAAGTATGGCCCCGGTATTGCCCGGGATGTCTGGCTGATAGAGCGCGATACGCATCTGGCTGTGTCTCTCGACATGGCTGGCTGTGGCTTTCCGGTTACACCAGGCAGCGGGCGAACGAAAGAGCACAAAAACAGGTGGCAGTTCTCTGCAACTGTGAGTATAAGCCAACCATTGTCAACGCGAACCACAGGAGAAAAGCATGGATACGCATCGACATTACATGACTTGGCTCCGCGCCTTTGGCCTGAAGGCCTGACGGCGGACTCGGTTCGGCTCGCTCCCACCAATTTTTCAGGTAGCTACGTATCGCGGTCCGTCGGGATTTCCTCCCGCTTTTCAAGGACGTTCGCGATGCATAACCGCTTCCCCCGGCGGCCGTTCGGCCGCAACAACGACTTTGTCGTTCCGCACATAGACCCAAACCGCCCCACCTTGCAGGATCGCCGGTTGGAGGCATGGGCTTTGACAATCGGCGCTACGATATCGCCCGATAGACATACTGAACAAAGGAGGCCTCATCGAGGTCAGCTTCCCGACGTGGACATGAAGTTTTCCATGCCGGAGCGCCCCGCCCTTTGGACGATGCTGCGAAAGCTGTTCGAATGACAAGACAGCGGACCATGCAGCCCTCATCGAAACCCGCCCCGCTTCCCTGTGGGGTGGGTCCACGGAGATCAATTTTTCTACAACCCCTGGTAGGCCTTTTGGTCAAAAACCATCTGGCCAAACCCGGCTATGAACGCTATAAGACGCGCCCTATCAACGAAAACCGCTGGAGGCGGCAATGGACAATTCGATGCTTACCTCCTTCGCAGGCCTGCGCCCGTGGAACACGGCGCCGCACCAAGCCTGACGGCGGGTTTCGTTCTTCAGCTTTTTCAGCACAGGTAAAGCCGCAGCCGAGCGAATCCGCCGACCGTTTCTTCCGGTTGTCACAATGGATTTGCATCATGACTGCACACCTTCAAAAAGGGGGCGTCCCGCCCCGCAAGAACAAGCTCGCGAAAGCCGACCCGGCCACCCGCGCACTCGAGCGCGGAAACGACGGCGCTCCTGCCACCTTGCTTTCAGGAGCCTTCAAGGCCGCTCTCGGCAAGCCCGCAGATCCGCCGCATAGTATCGCTCGTGACATGGGCGGTATCGGCCACGCCGCGCCGCTGAGTACAGGTCCCCTGAAGGGACCGGGCAAGCCGCGAACGAACAGCCCTGCAGCATCCGTGCCGCGCAAGGGTCACAGATAGCCGGGCAACCGGCAATCATCGCTTTTCCGCCAGCCGCCGCCCGCGGAAAAGCTTTTTGAACACAGACAACTATCCCGCGAACATGATTCAACACATCACGTTCGCGGGCTCCAGAATGAAAGACGCCTGAGACAATGTTTCAATGGTTCGAACAAAGGCTTCAGCCTTTTCCCAACGAAGAACCGCAGGAGCCGCCCCGCACATTCTTCGCCTTTTGCCTGCATTTCACGAAAGGCGCGTGGCCCTATGTCCTGTTGGGTACGTTTCTTGTCGCGGCCATCGCCCTGGCGGAAGTCTGGATGTTCGCCTTTCTGGGCGACATCGTCGACTGGCTATCGGACCGCGACCGGGCCACATTCCTCGATGAGGAAGGGATGCGGCTTATTGGCATGGCGGGCTTCATCCTTATCATCCTGCCCGGACTGATCTTGCTTGCCGGTCTCAACAACCACCAGATTCTCATGGGCAACTACCCCATGCGAATCCGTTGGCAAGTGCATCGCTATCTGCTCAAGCAGTCGATGAGCTTCTACCAGGACGAATTCGCCGGCCGCATCGCGACCAAGCTGATGCAAACCGCACTTGCTGTGCGGGAGTGCGTCGTCAAGACCTTCGACGTCTTCAATTACGTCGTGATCTATTTCGTGGGCATTCTGTTTTTGACAGCTTCTGCCGACTGGCGTCTGTCCCTTCCGATCCTTTTCTGGCTCGGCGGCTATATTGCCCTCATGGCTTATTTCATCCCGCGGCTCGGCAAAATCGCCGAAAAGCAAGCCGATGCCCGATCGATAATGACCGGCCGCGTGGTGGACAGTTACACCAACATCCAGACGGTGAAGCTTTTCTCGCACGCACAGCGCGAGGCTGGCTTTGCGCGCGAAGGGATGAATGGGTTTCTGCAGACGGTCTACGCTCAGTTTCGATATGTAACCGGTCTATACGGCCTTCTCTATTTCCTGAACTCGGCCTGCCTTGTCGCGGTGGGATATTTGTCGATCACACTATGGATCGGCGGGGAAATATCGGTGGGCGCAGTGGCGGTTGCCATCGGCCTCGTGCTGAGGCTCTGGAACATGTCGCAATGGATCATGTGGGAGCTGACAGGGCTGTTCGAGAATGTCGGGACCGTGCAGGATGGCATCGGCTCGATTTCGCTGCCGCGTCTGGTGGATGACAAGCCGGACGCGAAAGCGCTTGTCGTCCCGAAAGGCCGGATCGAGTTCGATCGGATCGGCTTCCATTATGGCAAGAAGGGCGGCGTCATCGAAGATCTCTCACTTTCGGTGAAGCCCGGTGAGAAGGTCGGGCTCGTGGGCCGTTCGGGCGCCGGTAAGTCCACCCTCGTCAATCTTCTGTTGCGCTTTTATGATCTGGAGCGTGGCCGTATCCTCATCGACGGACAGGATATTTCGGAGGTCACGCAGGATTCGCTGCGGGCCGAAATCGGCATGGTGACACAGGACACGTCCCTGCTACACCGGTCTGTTCGTGACAACATCCTCTATGGTCGACCCGACGCGACCGAAGCGATGATGCTGGAAGCGGCACGGCGCGCCGAAGCGATGGGCTTTATCGGCGGGCTGAGCGATCCGAAAGGACGCAAGGGCTTCGATGCGCATGTGGGTGAGCGGGGCGTGAAACTCTCCGGCGGCCAGCGCCAGCGCATTGCCATCGCCCGTGTCATGCTGAAAGATGCTCCGATCCTCATCCTCGATGAGGCGACTTCAGCGCTCGATTCAGAAGTTGAGGCGGCAATTCAGGAGAACCTCTATCGCCTGATGGAGGGCAAAACGGTGATTGCCATTGCACACCGGCTTTCGACCATCGCTGCAATGGACCGCCTGGTCGTCATGGACAAGGGCCGCATCGTCGAGGAAGGCACGCACGACGAACTGGTGGCTGCCGGAGGGCTCTATGCAAGCCTGTGGCAGCGCCAGTCCGGCGGTTTCCTCGATCTGGACGTAAATGAGGCTGCGGAATGAGCGTAGACGAGAAAAGCAAAGAACCGCGCAGGTCTGAAAGCTGGTGGCGCAGCGTCGAAGGGGTCATCGACCCCTTCGGCGACACCGGGCGCTCCGTGTTGCCCGTTAAGGCGCATGAATTCATCCTTTTCTTCGCACGGCAAGCCAAGTGGCCCTTCATTCTGCTTCTGATCGCCGGCGGCCTGATGGGTGCCGTCGATGCAGGGCTTTACTGGGCGCTTGGCTGGCTGATCGACCTTCTGGACTCCTCTTCGCCACAGACACTGATTGCCGACCACTGGGAAAAACTTGCCGGTTTCCTTGCGCTCCTTCTCATCATCCGTGCAGTGGTGATCATCGGCAACACCATCCTTGAAGAACAGGTGATCGCGCCGGCCTTCTATCAGCGTGTGCGCTGGCAGGCGTTTCGCCGTGTGATCGAACAACCCTATGAATTCTACCAGAACGACTTTGCAGGCCGCATCGCGACCAAAATTCTGCAGGGCGGTGAGGCAACCGGCGACTTCATCATCAACGTTCTGCAAACCATGTGGAGCTTCCTCACCTTCGTCGTGCTGGCCGCTTCGATCCTCACCGTGCTCGACCCGTTCATGGGACTGGTGGTCCTGCTTTGGCTCGTGGCCTATGTGGCGATCGCGCGCTACCTCCTGCCCCCGCTCAGGCGGGCGGGCCGTCGTACAGCCGACCAGCGCTCCATCCTGAACGGGCGGATGGTGGATGCCTTCACCAACATCCTGGCCGTCAAGCTGTTCGACAGCGGACAGCGCGAACACTCCTATGTGCGCGAGGGCATGGCGCATTTTCTGAGTGCCGTTCAAACACTGACGCGCGCCATCACCCGGGTGCGCGTGACGGTGGCTATCGTCAATGGTTTCATGATGGCTGCGATCTTTGTTCTTGCCGTATCGCGCTGGCTGGACAGCGCGATCACCACCGGCGAGATCGCTGCCGCGATGGGCCTCGTCTTCAGGCTCAACCAGATGTCCGGCTGGATGATGTTCAACATCAACGGGCTGATCCGCAACTATGCGACCGTGCAGGATTCCACCACGGTCGTTTCAGTGGAACCGGCTATCCGCGACGCTGATAATGCCAAAGAGATGAAGCGTGCCAAGGGAGACATCCGTTTCGACAACGTCACGTTCAACTATGGCAAGGAAAGCGGCATAATCGAAGGGCTCGATCTGCATATCAAGCCGGGGGAAAGGGTGGCATTGGTTGGCCCCTCGGGCGCCGGCAAAACCACGATTGTGAATCTGATGCTGCGGCTCTTTGAGGCCGAGCATGGAAAAATCCTGCTTGACGGGCAGGACATCACCCAGGTGACACAGGCCTCGCTTCGCGCCCAGTTCGGCGTGGTGAGCCAGGAGCCGATGCTCATGCACCGCTCAATCCGCGACAACATCGCCTATGGCCGGGGCAAGGCCAGCGAAGAGGACATCATTGCCGCGGCGAAGCGCGCCTCGGCTCACGAGTTCATCCTTAACGTGTCGGACCCGAAAGGGCGCACCGGCTATGATGCGGTGGTGGGCGAGCGCGGCGTCAAACTTTCGGGTGGTCAGCGCCAGCGTATCGCGATTGCAAGAATGATGCTGAAGAATGCACCCATCCTCATCCTCGACGAAGCGACTTCGGCGCTCGATTCCGAGATCGAAGCCGTGATCCAGGAAAATCTTGAGCGACTTATGGAGAACAAGACGGTGATTGCTGTCGCTCATCGTCTTTCGACCATCGCCGCCCTCGATCGGATCATCGTGCTTGATCAGGGGCGTATCGTGGAGGAAGGCTCCCATGAGGCGTTGGTGGAACGGGACGGACTTTACGCACAGCTTTGGAAACGCCAGTCAGGCGGCTTTCTGGGCGGAAGGATGGCGGCGGAGTAGGCAGTTCGGCACCAGCAGTCGCAGGCGCAAAGTGTCGAGCAGGCTCCGCCATCCTTGCGTTCGCGGTCCTGTCCATGGGCAAGTCGGCCAACTCCTCCATCGACATTGTGCGCAAAACCGGATGAGCCAGCGGATCGTGCTGCCATTCAGCTTCTGCGAGCGCCCTGCGCGCCCGCCGGTAACGGGTCCTGAAAGCCTGAATTCTTATCCAGAAAAACTGTATCATAGCATTCCCTTTCTCGAGGAATGGCGTGTTCAGGACCCAGAATCCGCTCGGATGCAATGATTTTCAATGGAGATTGCCTATCGGATACTTTAGAAAAACTGCATGAAACATCTGCCAAGGGTTCACCTGAACGGACTACGCGCCGTCGAAGCGGTCGGTCGCGGCGGCTCATTAAGCGCTGCCGCAGAAGAGCTGGGCGTATCGGTCGGAGCCGTCAGCCAACAGGTGGTGAAGACCGAGGCACAGCTCGGCGTCGCGATTTTCGAGCGGACGGGACGCGGCATTCGCCCGACTGCGCTGGGACGCCAGTTCATCGAGCGACTGGGCATGGGGTTTCAAGCGCTCGATTCAGCTGTAGCGCTAACGCGCCATGACACGGATTCAGTGCTGACGATTTCCGTCGCCCCGGTCTTTGCCGCGAAATGGCTGGTACCCCGACTTGCCCGCTATGCAAGAGCACACCCAGAAACCAAGCTCCGACTTGAAGCCTCAATCGGTCTGGTACATCCCGACAGCACGGACATCGACCTTGCGATCCGTGTCGGCGAGGGAAACTGGCCGGATGTGCGCGCAGAACATCTTCTGCCACAGGAAGTTTTTCCCGTCTGTGCCCCTTCGATCGCCAGGCATCTGAAAACACCGGAAGACGTCCTGACCGCCCCCATCATCCGTGACGCCAATTCCAACATCGAGTGGGATGTGTGGCTAAAACCGCTTGGCCTGGACGAGCGGGATCTGGCGGAAGGCGATACGTTTACCGACGCAGCGCTCTGTCTTGATGCGGCTATTGCCGGACAAGGCGTAATGCTTGCCTGGCACACGCTTGCCCATGATGCCCTGCGCGGTGGTCAACTCGTCGCCCCCTTCCGCGAACGCGCCAAGACACGCTTTAGCTATTGGCTGATCACATCCCAAAACAGGCCTGAGCCAGCCAAGGTCCGTAATTTCAAGACGTGGCTACGAAGCGAGATAGAACGGATGCTGGCGGAATAACCGTTGGGTTTACAGTAACAATCCACGCGGACTGCTGACGGTTTTTCCTTCGGCAACCTCTTGCCGCATTCCGTGTTATAGTTCATGGCACGCATAAACTGAGAACAGGAGGATCGTCTCATGAAGGAATTTCATTGCGGCTCGCTCGTTCCAGGCTGCGACTGGCACACCCGCCACGAAGAAGAGGCGGAGGTCATTCGCCGTGCAGCCGAGCATATGCGCGAAGCTCACGGCGAAACCGTGATCCGCGAGAGCATGGTTGAAGCCATTCGCTCACGCATCGCAGAGGCGCGCAACGCGGCCTGACCACGCTTGTTTCACCGACCTTTTCAGCCGGTGGACGAGATCATCAAGGCGGCGCGCTCAAGCAGCGCGTCGCGTTTCAACGAAAAATCAGACGCGATCCACTCTTCCTCCAGCAGGGAGAGAACCTCTCCAACGGCCTTCCCTTTTTGCAGCCCGAGTTTTGCGAGATCGGTCCCATCGACCGGGAGTGATGGCTTTTGCCATGCTTCAGCGAGCTTCATGAGGCGAGTATAACCGGCTGCCTCCATCAGCGCCTTGTCGTCTTCCGATGCTCGCGCACGAGCACTCACCAAAGCCAACTTCAGACGCCACCAGAGGCCATTTGGTTCTGCTTTGTAGGCGAGTTTCCTGAAACCGCTCTCGCTCAAATCCGGGGAGGGTACCGGTGCACTCGCCCAATCCGAAAGGTCTTTCTTCTCAGCATTGGACAGGCGCAGACGCTTTCCCAGTTCCAAAATTCGAGGTTCATGGGGCGGGATGATCGCAGCAAGCCGAAGCAATGGGTCCGGCCGCCAGCCGAGCGTCTGCTCCGCCTCGATCAGCGGAGCGATGGTGTCGATTCCCCATTTTTCCGATTCGGGAAGAATTTTCGTCAGAACCCCTGTCTGGCGCATCCACAGGAGAGCACGTGAGGGATCCGGCGCCGAGAGGAGTTTTTTAAGCTCCGCCCAGACACGTTCGGCCGACAACCGTTCCAGCCCATCGCGATGACGTGCACAGGCCTTGAGCCCCGCCGCATCAGGGCGGCCTCGCCCATACCAGGCAAAAAAACGGAAAAACCGCAGGATGCGCAGATAATCCTCAGTGATCCGGGTATCGGCGTCGCCAATGAAGCGCAGGGTCTGGCTTTCGAGATCCTCAAGGCCGCCCACCAGATCGATGATCTCGCCATTCGCGCGCGCATAAAGCGCGTTGATGGTGAAGTCACGCCGCTCGGCATCGCTGCGCCAATCGCGGCCGAAAGTGACATGCGCATGCCGGCCATCGGTCTCCACATCCGCGCGCAGCGTGGTGACTTCGTAGGCCTGCCCCTCCGCAATAACCGTAACGGTTCCATGGTCGATGCCGGTGGGCGCGGTGCGGAAGCCGGCGCCGCGCGCCCGACGCACCGTCTCATCCGGCTGCGTGGTGGTGGCGATATCAATGTCGGTGACGGTTTGGCCAAGCAGCGTGTTGCGCACAGCTCCGCCAACGACACGCGCCTCATCACCGCCCGTAGACAGTGCTTCCAGCAGCGCCTGTAGCTTTTTATCGGACAGCCATTCCGAATCTAAAATCAATCGCTTGTCCATCAAGCATAAAGTCTTTCGTAAAGAGTGCGAATGATGCCGGCCGTAACACCCCATATGAAGCGCTCACCGAAGGGCATGGTATAATAGAACCGTTCCTTTTCCTGCCACAGACGACTTTCGCGCCGATGATTGGCGGGGTCCATCAAGAAGGCCAGCGGCACTTCGAAAGCGGCATCCACCTCGTCAGGATTGATGCGCAGATCAAAGCCTGGTTGCACGATGCCAAGCACCGGAGCAATACGGTATCCGCTCCCGGTGGAATAGTCCGGCATGCGGCCGACCACATCGACCGCATTGGGAAGAAGGCCGATCTCCTCGTCTGCCTCGCGCAAGGCCGCGGCCTCCGGCGACGCGTCCTCCGGATCGATACGCCCACCCGGAAAAGCTATCTGGCCTGAGTGACTGCGAAGCGACTGAGTGCGTTGGGTGAGGATCACCGACGCGCCATCGGCATGGTCAACGACCGGTATGAGTACGGCGGCATCACGCAGCCCAGGTCGCACGATCATTTCACGTAGGTCGGGATTCAGGCTGTGATCGCCGTAATCTTCCGCTCCCGCGGGTCCCTGCTGGCGCGCCGCGCGACGGCGAAATTCTTCCGCCGAATAAAGAGTTTTCGAGATACTCCTCATGGTCATTGCGACAGCCTGTGCAACGCGTCAGCGGGCATGACAGGAAACACTGCGCCGCGCGAGCGGATCGCGAACATCATGCGCCCGTCGATCTCGATCTCCTCCCCGACCTCCACCAACTCATACAAAACAGAGCGTGCGACAAGAGCTTCAAGCCTTCCGCGCACATGCAGATATGGCTTCAATCCGCCTGTATCCGGCTGATCCACAAAGCGCAATTCGTGCCCGGGACCAGCTTCGACCACATCACCGACATTTGTGCGGAAGGTAAGCGCTTGTGCCTCCCCTTCACCGGTTACAACCATCTCCACTGCAAGAAACGGCGCATCTTCAACACGAATGCCGACTTTTTCCACCGGAGTGATGAGATAGGTCTTGCCGTCCTCGTCCTTGCGCAGAACGGAGGAGAAAAGCTGAACCAGCGCCGGTCGTCCGATCGGTGTTCCCATGTAGAACCAGGTGCCATCGGCGCGAATCTCCATATCGAGATCGCCACAAAACTCGGGATTCCAGCGCTCCACCGGCGGTACGCCCTTGCCCGAACGGGCAGCGCGCGCGATCATGGCTTCCAGGCTGGCAGTGTCGGCGGCTCCCGCGAGGCTTGACGGGCTCTTGCTCGTTTTCTTGTTCATGGTCACGAAATAGTCACTGTTGTTTCGCTTGTCAGCCTTGTTGAGTGTTTTAAGTTTGCCAAAGGGACGTGAAGGCACGAATCGCTCCAGACACGTGCCGGTGTGGTCCGTTCCTGCTGCCCTTTAGTCCCCCGGGGCCTTTAACGAGGATCGAGACGGCATGACCATTGTTTCCAAAAACGAAGTTCCGGGCAAAAAGCCCATGAGCGACAAGGAAATGGTCGCTGAAGCCGAACGTGCGCTATCAGATATAGCAAAGGTGCGCGAAGGCGTCGGGCAGGTGATTTTCGGTCAGGAAGCGGTGGTGGAACGCACCCTTGTGGCGATCCTCGCCGGCGGCCATGCACTGCTTGTCGGAGTGCCCGGGCTCGCGAAGACGAAACTCGTGGAGACACTCGGCGTTGTGCTCGGTCTCGATGCACGACGCATCCAGTTCACACCGGATCTGATGCCGTCCGATATTCTGGGTTCGGAAGTGATGGAGCAGGACGAGAAGGGCAAGCGCTCGTTCCGCTTTCTGCCCGGTCCGATCTTCTCACAGCTTCTGATGGCGGACGAGATCAACCGTGCCAGCCCGCGCACCCAATCCGCGCTTCTCCAGTCGATGCAAGAATATCACGTGACTGTGGCCGGCCACCGGCACGACCTTCCCTCGCCCTTCCATGTGCTCGCGACGCAGAATCCGCTGGAGCAGGAAGGCACCTATCCTTTGCCGGAAGCACAGCTTGATCGCTTTTTGATGCAGGTGGACATTCTCTACCCCGAGCTCGACGCCGAGCGACGCATCCTTCTCGAAACCACGGGCACGGATGAAGCTGAGGCAAAGAACGCGCTTTCGCCGGAGCGGCTGAAGGAAATCCAGATGCTGATCCGCCGTATGCCCGTGCCCGAGAGCGTGGTCGATGCGATTCTGCAACTGGTGCGCACGGCGAGGCCCGGCGTCGGCAACCCTGACACGGACCGCCATGTGGCATGGGGCCCAGGCCCTCGCGCCAGCCAGGCTCTGACGCTCTGTGCCCGTGCCCGGGCGCTCTATGATGGCAGGCTCGCCCCCTCCGTGGATGACGTGCGGGCGCTGGCCGAACCTGTGCTTCAACATCGGATGGCATTGACCTTCGCGGCGCGCGCGGAAGGCATGACCGTGCGCGACGTGATCCGGCGCCTCGTGAAGGCGCTCGATTGATGGGCACCGCGCTCCAGATAGGATCTTGATGGCAAAGATCGGCGAAGTTTCCAAACCGGTCGCATCGAGCGATGCGCTGGTTCGCGCGCGTGCGCGAGCCGCGCTGATGCCTGACCTGCTTGTGGATGCAAAGCGCGTTGCCAACAACGTGATCGCCGGCTGGCACGGACGACGCAAACGCGGAATAGGCGAGAACTTCTGGCAGTTCCGTCCCTATGTGGAGGGCGAGGCTTTTTCACGCATCGACTGGCGGCGCTCCGCACGCGACGACCATCTTTATGTGCGGGACCGCGAATGGGAGGCGGCTCATACGGTGTGGCTCTGGGCCGACCCATCGCCTTCCATGCTCTACAAATCATCCCTGGCGCCAACGCCCAAGGAAGCGCGAGCGCTCGTGCTGACCTTTGCGCTGGCAGAACTCTTGTCGCGAAGCGGCGAGCGAATCGCGTGGCCCGGCGTCACCGATCCGTTTTCCGCCCGAAATGGAGCAGAGCGGCTGGCGGCCCAGATCATGCACACCCCCGACCTGCCGGCCCGGCCCGACCTTCTGCAGATCCGCCGTTTCTCGGACGTGGTGCTGGTGAGCGACTTTCTCGATCCGGTGGAAGAAACCATCGCCTGGCTTGACCAACTGGCGAGCCGGGGCGCACGCACCCATCTTGTCGAGGTGGTCGACCCGGCGGAAGAAAGCTTCCCCTACACCGGTCGCACTGAATTTTCCGACCCTGAAACGGGCGAAAAACTGACTGCGGGCCGCGCCGAAACACTGGCAGAAGATTATCGGCGACTTTATCACGCTCGACGTGAGGAACTGGCTTTCTGGTGCAAGCGGCTCGGCTGGAGCTATACCGTGCACCACACGGACAAGCCTGCTGCGCAGGCGCTGGTCACCGTACACAATGCCATGAGCGCCGATGCCGGCTTTGGAATGGAGAGGGGCTTGTGAACTGGCTTTCTCTCTCCTTTGCGCAACCTTTCCTGCTTTGGGGGCTGATCGCCCTGCCGGTGATCTGGTGGCTTTTGCGCCTGACACCGCCACGGCCACAGACCGAAACCTTTCCGCCGCTGAAGATTTTGGCGCGAATCGCAAAACGCGAGGAAACACCGCACAAGAGTCCGTGGTGGCTGACATTGCTCAGGCTGATGCTCGCCGCACTGGTGATTTTCGCCCTGGCCGACCCGGTGTTGAACCCGCGCGAGAAGGCAGCGGGCGAAGGCTCGGCACTGGCCGTCGTGCTCGACAATGGCTGGGCTGCAGCTCCTGAGTGGGATGAACGTGTGGCCACGGCGGCGCGTCTGATCGAGGATGCCCGCGTCAATCAACAGCCAGTCGTCCTGGCCCTGACAGCTGAAGAGCAGAACCAGGAGATCGGACCTTTCGATGCCAATACGGCGCTGGAGCGTCTCAACGCAGCGCAACCGCGTCCCGTCCCCGGCAATCGGCCGGCCACCTATGGCCGGGTCGCTGAAGCGCTGGATGATTTTCCGGGCGCCGTTGTTGCTGTTCTGACCGACGGTCTGGCCATGAGTGGGGATGAAGCCGCCTTCAGCGCGCTTTTCTCCGGCAGCCCGGGAGAGGCCTTGTGGGCACAACCAGATCGGCTCGACTTGCTCGCAGCGACGGATACGCAAAACACGGCGGAGGCCTTCGAAATCACGGCAACACGCCCGCAAAACGATACAGGGCCGCGTCAGGCCGTTGCCTATGCGAGTGACGAGAGAGGCCGACGCATCGCCGAAACGACAATCACGTTCGGCGCGGGCGAAACCCGGGCGACGGGCGCCATGCGTCTTCCCTTCGAGCTGCGAAACGACTTCGTGTCTGTGGGGATCGAGGGCCAGAACCAGGCCGCCGGCCTGAGGGTTCTCGATGAGAACAGCAAGCGCCGGCGCATCGGCCTGATTTCACAGAGCGAAGCGGATCAGGCACAGCCGCTGCTTTCGCCGCTCTACTATATCGAGCGGGCGCTTGCGCCATTCGCCGACCTCATGGAGCCATCGAGCGCCGAACTGACCGAAGCGCTGCCGGAATTGCTGGAGCAGAAGCCGGCGGTGATCATCATGGCCGATGTTGGTACACTGCCGGCAGCCCCACGTCAGGCGCTGATCGACTGGGTGAATGGCGGTGGCACGCTGGTGCGGTTTGCCGGGCCCAGACTGGCAGCGGCCGACAATGACGAGGATCTGTTGCCCGTTCGGCTCAGGCTGGGCGAACGGTCGCTCGGCGGTGCGCTCTCCTGGACAGAGCCGCAACCCGTTGCTGAGTTTCCGGGCAATGGTCCCTTCTCCGATCTCGCGCCACCACGCGACGTGACGGTAAACCGGCAGGTTCTGGCCGAACCCTCGCCCGACATCGTGGAGCGGAGCTGGGCAAACCTGGCCGATGGCACGCCGCTCGTCACCGGCGTTTCGCGGGGCGAAGGCCAGATCGTGCTCTTTCACGTGACGCCTGAGGCGACCTGGTCGAACCTGCCGATCTCCGGCAGTTTCGTGGAAATGCTGCGCCGGATCGTCCAGCTCTCACGCAATCAGGGGACGCTCAACACTGCGGGAGCAGAAGGCGGGCGAGCGCTTGCACCGTATCGCCTGATTTCGGCGGAGGGGCGCCTTGTACCGCCCTCCGGCGAGGCCGAGGCTCTTGCCGCAGACACAAACGCCGTGACGCTGAAACATCCGCCCGGCCTCTATGGCAGCGAGGAAGGCGTCGTGGCCCACAACCTGCTTGCGCCCGACACGGAGCTGATCCCGATCACGCGCCCTGAGGCCCCTGCCCCGATGACCGCCATTTCCTACGGACTGGACGAACAGCAGCCCTTGAAAGGCCCACTCTTTGCCGCCGCCCTCGCCCTTCTGGCGCTGGACACACTCGCCGTACTCTGGCTCGGGGGACGGCTTCGCCGCAAACCGCAACTGGCAAAGGGTGCGGCGACCCTATTGGCCATGGGCCTGATGCTTGCCATGATGTCACCAAACGCAGCCCGTGCGCTGGACGAGCGAGCCGGAGAGGCAGAGGCGATCGAGGCGATTTCGCAGACGCGCATCGCCTATGTGATCACCGGGCTTTCCTCGCTCGACGCCACGAGCCGCGCCGGACTTCAGGGGCTGTCGGCTTTCCTTGCAGCGAAGACCGCGCTGGAGCCTGGCGAACCTGCGGGGGTCGACATCGCCACCGATGAGCTTTCCTTCTACCCGTTGATCTACTGGCCCATCGACCCGGACGCACCAATGCCCGGCGAAGAAGCGATCGCCCGCATAGACGCCTACATGCAGTCTGGCGGAACGGTATTGTTCGACACGCGCGATCAGTATTCAAGCGGGTTCGGCTCGGATGCCGTGACACCCGCCACGCAACGCCTGCGCGATATCCTTTCCGGCCTCAACGTGCCGCCGCTGGAACCGGTACCCGAAGACCATGTGCTGACGAAATCCTTCTTCATCCTGCCGGAGTTTCCGGGGCGCTATCGCGGCAGCCCGCTCTGGGTGGAAGCATCGCTCGATTCCTCCACCCGCACCGACCGGCCCGTCCGGGTGGGTGACGGGGTGACGCCGATCATGATCACCGGCAATGATCTGGCCGGGGCGTGGGCGCTGGACGCCAGCGGCGAACCGCTTCTGCCGACCGTGCCCAATGACCCGCTGCAACGCCTTTATGCCTACCGCGCGGGCGTCAACATCATGATGTACATGCTCACGGGCAACTACAAATCGGATCAGGTTCATGTGCCGGTCCTGCTGGAACGGTTGGGGCAATAGGATGAACTGGTCGCTCAGTTTCGAACCCTTCTTTTCCTGGCCTGTTCTGGCAGCGCTGCTCATCCCCGTTGCGCTTCTGGCGCTCCTCGGACTTTGGACGCGGCAACGCGGCGCGTGGCTTAGGCTGGCTGCGCTGGCCGCATTGGCCGCGGCATTGGCCAATCCGGTGCTTCTCGATGAAGAGCGCGAGCCGCTTCAAAGCGTGGTCGCCCTTGTGGTCGACGAAAGCCAGAGCCAGACCACGATCGACGGACGCAGCGAGACGACCGACGAAGCCGCCGCCGAATTGGAAGCGAGGCTTGCCCGTTTCAAGGAATTCGAAACCCGCGTGGTGCGCACTGGCCGGTCTTCTTCGGCAACTGAAAATGCCCAGACACACCTTTTCGAGGCGCTCGATGGTGCCCTGCGCGATGTACCGCCGTCCCGCGTGGGCGGGGCCGTGCTGATCACCGACGGTCAGGTGCACGACGTCCCTGAAAATGCTGCAGGCATTGGCGCGCCGATCCATGGCCTGATCACCGGCAAGGCCGACGAGATGGACCGCCGCATACGTTTCGAGCGCGCACCACGTTTCGGCATAGTGGGCAAGCCCCTGGAAATGACCTATCGCGTGGTCGCCACAGGCAACCAGCGCGGCCCTGTGGATGTGCGCGTGATCATCAATGGCGAGGAGCTCTTCATCGAAGAGGCGCTGATCGGCCGGGAAACACTGCTCGAAATCGATGTGCCGAATGCCGGACGCAACATCATCGAACTGGCGATTGACCCGGTTGAGGGCGAACTGACGGACGTGAACAACCGCGCGGTCGCGCTGGTCGACGGCATCCGCGAAAACCTGCGCGTTCTGTTGGTTTCAGGTGAACCGCATTCGGGCGAGCGCACCTGGCGGAACCTGCTGAAATCCGATGCTTCGGTAGATCTCGTTCACTTCACCATTCTGCGCCCGCCGGAAAAGCAGGACGGGACGCCGATAAACGAGCTTTCGCTGATTGCCTTTCCGACGCGCGAACTCTTTGTCGAAAAGATCGACGATTTCGACCTGATCATCTTCGACCGCTACCAGCACCGCGATGTGCTGCCTATCCTCTACTACGACTATATCGCAGAGTATGTGGAAAATGGCGGTGCGCTGCTGATCGCGGCGGGGCCGGAATTCGCCGGCAACCAGTCCATCGCCCGCACGCCACTGATCGCTGCCCTGCCCGGCCTGCCGACGGGCGATGTGGTGGAACAGGGTTTTTATCCGCGCCTGACAGAGACCGGCGAACGCCACCCCGTGACGCGCGGCCTTGAAGGAGCAGGCTCCGAGCCTCCGGCATGGAGCCGCTGGTTCCGCCTGATCGGCATCGACCGGCCAGACGGTCAGGTGGTCATGCAGGGGGCCAACGAGCAGCCGCTTCTCATTCTGAACCGCAAGGGCGAGGGTCGTGTCGGCATGTTCCTCTCCGATCAGGGCTGGCTGTGGGCCCGCGGTTTCGAGGGTGGCGGCCCGCATGTGGCTCTCTATCGTCGCATCGCCCACTGGCTGATGAAGGAGCCGGAGCTCGAGGAAGAGCGCCTTTCGGCGGCGGGCCGCGGCATGCGGCTCGAGATCACACGCCAGACAATGGAAGAAAGCGCGCCGCAGGCCGAGATCACCACCCCTTCGGGAAACACGCTATCGACCGATCTTGGCCCCGCCGGACCCGGCCGCTTCTCCACAAGCCTGGAGACGAATGAAATAGGCATTTACAGCATCGCCAATGGTGACCTGACGACACTTGCCCATGTGGGGCCGGTGAACGCGCCGGAATTCGGCGACATGATCTCCACAGAGGAAAAGCTTGCACCGGCCGCCGATGCGACAGGCGGCTCGGTGCGCAGAATTGCCGATAGCGACCTGCCCAATATCGTACCCGTGCGCCGCACCGGCAGCGCATCGGGCAATGACTGGATCGGATTCAGAACCACTGACGACAGTATTCTGAAAGCCGTGCGCCGGGTTCCTGTGTTCACCGGGCTTCTGGCACTGGCGCTGTTGCTCTTCGCTTTTGGCGCTATGTGGTATCGCGAGGGGCGCTGAAAGCCAGCGCCCAACCGACTTCAGCAATTGTAGGTCACCGGCTCGCCGGCGCCGTTCCGTGTTTCGCAGAGGCGCCCTTTTCCCGGAAAGCCGCCCTTCACATAGGGCGGCGGCGTGGCGCTCCCTGTCAGCGCTCCCGGTCCGCGAGGTTCCACGGTGTAAGGTTCGGGAGAAACACACCCCGTCAAAAATAGAGAGAGGAAGGGAAATATTATGAAATAACGCACTTATTCTTTTCTGTACAAATTTCTACAATAACAAATATAATCATAAATCACCTTTGGATAGGCAATCTATATTCCACAATTATTTCCGGGAGTCGAGATTATCTTGAAAGTGCAGCGTGAGTAACGTCACCTTTCAGCGTCGCCACCGCACCTTCTTTCAATTCGACGGCCAGAAGACGCTCCGCATCGACAGGGCGCGGCATGGAAAGCTGACCTTGGGGAATTTTTTCAAAGCCGAGCGGTCCATAGTACGGGGCATCGCCAACCAGAACGACAGAGCCGGCGCCAGCTTCGCGCGCAGCCTCGACGGCGATGGCTACAAGCTTGCGGCCTATGCCTATGCTCTTGAAGGCGGGCCGCACCGCAAGCGGGCCGAGCAGGAGCGCCCGCCCCTCGCCGGCTGCGATCCATGTCATGCGGACCGAGGCAATGACGTGGTTTTGATGAACGGCCACGAAGGACAGTGAGCGATCATGCGGCCCGCCTTCGCGAATCTTGTAGGCAGCACGCGTAAAACGGCCAGGGCCGAAGGCTTCTTCGTTGATGAGTTCGATTTCAGCGTCGTGTGCCGGCTCTTCCGGCAGGTAGTGAATGTCAGCAGAAGACATGAGCAGTTATTCCGGTGGTCTCGAAAGGTGGAGGCGGCCGCAGGCGCGCCTGCCCCATGCCAGGGGCCTTCAGTCCTTTCGTCGTCGCTCCACCAGAAACCGGATCATTGCCGTGCATTTTCCTCGCTGAAGGGAATTCCCGCTACCAGCATTTTTCCGCCTCGTCCACTGCAACTTTGCCACTGAACGGAATTTGTTGACGCAGCGTTTACGCTCCCAACGGTTGGGATCGGTCGACCAATGCCCTACATCCATCGAAACAGAGGAGATTTGAATGGGTTTGCTCGTAGAAGGTGTCTGGCACGACAAGTGGTATGACACGTCAAAAACAGGCGGCCGCTTTCAGCGGTCCAAATCACAGTTCCGGGATTTCGTCACCGAGGACGGTACGCCCGCAGAAGGCCGTGAGCGTGGCTTCAAGGCCGAGCCCGGTCGCTATCATCTCTATGTCTCGCTTGCCTGCCCCTGGGCGCACCGCACGCTGATCTTCCGAAAGTTGAAAAAGCTGGAGGACGTTATTTCCGTGTCAGTCGTCCATCACTTCATGGGCGAAAACGGCTGGACGTTCCTGAAGGAAGACGGCGCCACCGGCGACGATCTTTATGGGTT
The DNA here is from genome assembly GCF_020833685.1 of Nitratireductor sp. B36. Lineage (GTDB taxonomy): Bacteria > Pseudomonadota > Alphaproteobacteria > Rhizobiales > Rhizobiaceae > Nitratireductor. The sequence goes on along the minus strand of NZ_JACKZY010000002.1, from coordinate 447,160 downwards.
CGACTTTCTGCACCAGATTTATACCAAGGCAGATCCCGCCTATTCGGGCAGAGTGACCGTGCCGGTGCTTTGGGACAAAAAGACCGAGACGATCGTCTCCAACGAGTCGGCGGAAATCATACGCATGTTGAATGATGCCTTTGACGAGTGGGGCGATGCGACGCTGGACCTTTACCCGGAAGATCTGCGCAGCGAGATCGACAGCATCAACACGCTTGTTTACGACAACATCAACAACGGCGTGTACAAGGCGGGCTTTGCGACCACGCAGGAAGCCTATGAAGAAGCGTTCAAGGCACTCTTCAAAGCTCTTGATGACGTGGAAAAACGGCTCTCACGCCAGCGTTATCTTGCTGGCAACCGCCTGACGGAGGCCGACTGGCGGCTCTTTACGACTCTCGTACGCTTCGATCCGGTCTATGTCGGGCATTTCAAATGCAATCTGCGCCGCATCGCCGACTACCCGCAGCTCTCCAATTACCTGCGAGAACTCTACCAGGTGCCAGGCGTGGCGGAGACTGTCGACATGCTTCACATCAAGGCGCACTATTATGGCAGCCACGGCACGATCAACCCGACAGGGGTCGTACCACTGGGACCGGAGCTCGATCTGACTGCACCACACAATCGCGACCGTTTGGAGCAGGCTGCCTGAGGTGCAGCCGCCAATCCTCCTTCTCGCCACGTCGGATGGGGAGGAGGATGGCCCGACCGACAGTACCCTCTCTGACCAAACCGTATTGCGTCTCTACCACTCGTCCGAGACGGGGGCATTCTCGAATATTTCAGCGATACGGCGGCGGGTGCCCCCAGTTGTTCCCTCAGGCAGGCCATCGAGCGGAAAGAAGCGCGCCTCTGCAATCTCCCGGTCGGGCACATGTGGATGTGTCTGGCGATATCGTGTGATCAGGTAAACCGCTACGTGGTCACGATTGCTGGCGATGCGATTGAAATGAAGTGATTTGAGGACCGGCCTTTCGATAAGCTCGATGTTGCCTTCCTCGATCAGTTCGCGGGCAAGGGCAGCCTCCGTACTTTCGCCTGGCTCGACACCACCGCCCGGAAAGTGCCAACCCTTCACATAGGTGTGGCGCACCAGAAGCACTGCATGAGCTTTCTGATCGTACACCACACCGCGCATGCCGAGCGTCATGGGGCGGCTCAGGCGCAACCAGAAATGAAAAAGGCGGGCATTGAACGGCGGGGAAGGGCGCTGAGGAGGTGTTTCATTCATATGCAGCATCCTGCGGGGTGGTCAGGGCGTTTTGGGTGTTCTACACACGAAAGCATGTTTCGCCTTGCGCATTTTTCCGACATCCATTTGGGCCCCCTCCCCGCCATAAGCTATCGGGAGCTCGCTTCCAAGCGTATCACCGGTTACATCAACTGGCGCCGCAACCGCAGGCTCAATCTCGATCATGGTCTGATCGACCGCATTACCGACGACATGCTGGCAGCAGAACCCGACCACATCGCGCTTAGCGGAGACCTCGTCAACCTAGCTCTCGACAAGGAGATCGAGATGGCACGGCTGTGGCTGGAAAGCCTCGGGCCGGCTGACAAGATCTCCGTGGTCCCGGGCAACCACGATGCTTATGTGCCAGGCGCGCTGGCGCGATGCTGCAAGGCATGGGCTGCCTACATGACAGGAGACGATGGCAAGGCACCAAAAGGCAAGGGTGGCTTCCCCTATCTTCGTGTACGGGAGAAGATGGCCATCATCGGCGTTTCCTCGGCACGTGCTACAGCGCCCTTTCTCGCGAGCGGGCATTTCTCCAAGGCGCAAGCAAAACGGTTGGCAAAGATGCTTGATGCCACCGGGAAAGCCGGACTTTTTCGGGTCATTATGATCCACCACCCTCCGGTGCGTGGGGCGACCCACGCAGCCAAGCGGCTCTACGGCATCAAACGGTTCCAGAAGCTGATCCGTAAGCACGGCGCGGAACTCGTTCTGCACGGGCACACGCACAAACCGACGGTACATCGCATCGACGGCCCCAATGAGGAAACGGTGCCGGTGGTCGGTGTTGCCGCTGCTGGGCAGTCCCATGGTAGCGCCAAACCGCCGGCCCACTACAATCTCTTCGAAATTGACGGCGCGCCGGGGGCCTGGGAAATCCGCTTCTCCCGGCGCGGTGTTACCGATGGAAACGGCACCATCGGTGAGGTCTCCGGGGCGCTGCTTACCAGTGGGGAGACATCGGCTGGCTGAGCACGGTCAGGACGGGCGTACGCGCCGGTAGAAGACCAGGAACGCCCAAACCGACCCAAGAGCGAGCCCCGACACCAAAGACGTGACGCACAGGTCCATCAGGGCGACCGGCTCGTGGAGAACACCCGCGGCATCGACGGAACTGCCAATAATGACCACTGCGATCAGAGAGAAGACACCGGTCGAGACCAGAAGCAAGGCACAAAAAAACAGAAACTTCATCACAATCACTCGCTATCGGCCCTTCAACCAAAAGTTGATCCGAAAACGAGGCGAAATTTTGAAGCTTCAGAAACGGGACAATAGCGTTTCCAGTTCCGGAAACCGATCCCACATGGCAATGGCGACGCCCACGACACCAACGATGCCACCCAGAACCACAAGGCCCAATCCGCTCAGAAAGCTGCGCCAGGCGGAGCCTTCTGAGGTGGCGGCGGCCATGGGTTCATCAATTGCTTCGGGGCGCCGAAACACTTCGACATCACCCTCCACAGCGCGCTGGCGTTCGACCATGCGTTCGGCGATGTAGCGTGTGACCTGATCGGCCACCGGCGCGATCTCCGTGCTCTCGGCCAGAACCACCCGACCGAGGCGGGTGTCGCGCAGGAACCGATAGGTGCGGCGGTCCCGCCCCATCACCACATGAGCGACGGCGTCGATCCACAGCCTCGGCTGCTCCCCGGAAGAGATGACAAAGTCGAAAGAGGGATCATCCGCCGGCACATCAGCGAAAACCGGCTGAAGTTCCTGAGCCAGCAATTCGAGGCGCGTTCGACTTGCCTCCCGCATCTCGACGACCACATCCGCCCTGTCGGCAGCCGCGTTTTTCATCTCGCGCATAGCCTCGGAAAGATTGCGCACATTGGTAACCGAAGCTGCGGACTGACCAGCCTCACTCATGGGCAGGACTCCTGATGAAACTTAGCGTTAACCCATCGTTAACATGGCTAAAACAGAAAATCATCACGTTTTGTTCCGCTTTAGAAAGCAGCGTTTACAAAGTAAATTTGTGAAAAACCGGGGACTTTGAGGGATTTGCCAACCTTACACCGCCCCGATACTCCGGGCGATGATACGGGCCACTGCCTCTGGCCTTTCCTCCGGTAGCATGTGACCAGCCCCTTCCAGATGGTGAAGAGTGAAAGAGCCAGGCGCGCGTGCCGCCTGGCGAGGTGGCAACACGGAATCCAGCGCCCCCCATGCGAGATGGACCGGCATCGTCAGGTTCTCAAGCATACCGGCTGGAAAAACGCCCTGATTGCCATCGCGAACTATCAGGGCTGCTATCTCGACAAGCTTCTCGCGCTGTCCCCGCACGGCGTTCAGTGCGATGGCTTCAGCCACGCTTTCAGGAGGAACGGTGCGATGTGGCCCGAACATGCCCTGCATGGCGGCTGCGATTTCGATGTCGGTGCCGGCTTGTGCTCGCGCCACCATCAGATCGCCGGCGATCTCCCGCCCGAAGCCGCCCGGCGCGAACAGCGCCAGGGAAGCAACGGCATGGGGTGCGAGATGGGCGGCAAGGACTGCGACGGCACCGCCGAAGGAATGGCCGGCCATATGAAAGCGCCCGATTCCGCGCGCCTCAAGATCATCGATGACAGCCTGCGCGGTGGCCTTCGCCTTGCCTGCACCCGGGCAATCGAGCGAGCGGCCATGGCCGGGAAGATCGTATGCAAGGATGCGCAGACCGGTGGGAAGTGCGCGGCGTACATGCTCCCAGACACGGTGGCTGCCGGCAAAGCCGTGCAGCAGGACGAGGGTAGGATCCCCCTCGCCCGTGTCTTCACGAAAAAGAGTGCCGGTCACCCCACGATCCGGTTGGCCGCCGACACCACCGCTTCGAGCGAGGCCGTGACGATGTTTGTGTTGACGCCCGCACCGAAAAGCTTGCCGCCGGGATGCTGGACTTCCATGTAGCAGATGGCCGCTGCATTGGAGCCCTGCTGCATGGAGTGCTCCGAATAATCGACCACCGACATCGCGACGCCCAGATGTTTGGACAGGGCGTCGATGAAACCGTCTACAGGGCCGGTGCCCACGCCCTTGATCACCGTCTCCCTGCCCCCGTCCATGATCGTCGCCTCGACGATGCGCTGACCTTTAACGCTGGTGTCGGGGAAGGTCTGGTGATCGACGAATTTGAGGCGCGCGCCGGGTTGGTCGACATAGAGTTCCATGAAACGTTCGTAGATCTGCTTCGCAGGCAGTTCCCTGCCCTCGCGGTCGGTGATCTCCTGAATGTCCTCGCGGAATTCCACCTGCAGATTGCGCGGCAGGTTAAGCCCGTAATCGGCCTGCATGACATAGGCGATGCCGCCTTTGCCCGACTGGGAGTTGATCCGTATGATCGCCTCATAGGATCGTCCCACATCCTGTGGATCGATCGGCAGATAAGGAACTTCCCAGAGCGGCTTGTTCGCCGTCTTGATAGCCTTCATGCCCTTGTTGATCGCATCCTGATGGGAGCCGGAAAACGCGGTGTAGACCAGTTCGCCCACATAAGGATGCCGCTCGGGGATGACGAGCTGATTGCAGTATTCGTAGACATCCTTCATGCGGTTGATGTCGGTGCAGTCCAGCTCCGGGTCGAGCCCTTGCGTATACATGTTGAGCGCCAGGGTGACGACATCGACATTGCCGGTCCGCTCGCCATTTCCGAACAGCGTGCCCTCGACACGGTCGGCGCCGGCCATCAGGCCAAGCTCGGTGGCGGCGATGCCGGTTCCGCGATCATTATGCGGATGCAACGAGACAATCAGGTTCTCGCGCTGGTCGAGATTGCGGCACATCCATTCGATCTGATCGGCGTAGATATTAGGCGTGGACATCTCGACCGTGGACGGCAGATTGATGATCAGCTTGTTGTCCGGAGTGGGGTTGATGATTTCGATCACCGCATTGCAGATATCAAGCGCGACGTCGAGCTCTGTACCGGTGAAGCTCTCCGGAGAATACTGGAACCGGTAGCCACCACCTGCCTTGGCGGCCATGTCCATCACCATCTTGGCGGCATCGGTGGCGATCTGCTTGATGCCGGCGACATCCTTGCCAAACACAACGCGACGCTGCAATTCGCTGGTGGAATTGTAGAAGTGGACGATCGGACGGTTCGCGCCCTCCAGCGCTTCGAAGGTGCGGGTGATCAATTCCGGACGGCACTGCACGAGAACCTGCAGCGACACATCATCGGGCACTCCACCTTCTTCGATACACCAGCGGGCGAAATCGAAATCAGTTTGCGAGGCGGAGGGAAACCCGATCTCGATCTCCTTGAAGCCCATGTCGAGCAGGAGTTTGAACATACGCGCCTTGCGCTCATGCCCCATCGGGTCAATCAATGCCTGATTGCCGTCGCGCAGGTCGACCGAGCACCAGATCGGCGCCTTTTCAATGCGCTTCGAAGGCCATGTCCGATCAGCAATATCGATCTGCGGATAAGGCTGATACTTGACCGAAGCGTCCGGCATGCCTTTCCGGCCCTGCGCGGCTTTCTCTCCCTGTACTCGGTTTCTTTCCATGTCAGTCATCGTGTTCTGCGCGTCCATTCCATTTTCTCCCGGCACCGGTTGCGTGCGCTTCGCACGGCGGGCCTGTCAACAGTAAAGTGAAGTTTTGGAGAAAGAGCTTCTGCCAGCCGGCGACATCGATCGCCGGGCGCTCCTTCAACGGACCCGGCGATCGCCGATAAGGCCGAGAAGAAGAAGGCTGGATGCTAGCGCGCGCACAGTCGCGCCGGAAAAGGCGGCACGAGCGGAACGGGAAACTGTCTGGCGCGTCATCATGGAGCTTTCCTTAAACGACGCCGGCGCGGCTGGCAAGTGGATCGTCATGCAGGCGGAACGGAGAGCTTGACAAGGCACATTCAAACTGTATTTTACCAATTAGTTAATTAACTAACTGGTGAAGCAATGCAGACCGACGCACTGAGCGCCACTTTCTCCGCCCTCGCCGACCCAACCCGCCGGGCAATGCTCGCCCGGCTGGCGGAAGGCGAAGCCACGGTCAACGAACTGGCAGAACCATTCGAGATGACACTTCCAGCCATCTCCAAGCACCTGAAAGTTCTGGAGAAAGCTGGGCTCGTTTCACGCGGAAAGCATGCCCAATTTCGCCCCTGCCGGCTCGAAGCCGCCCCCTTGAAGGATATCGCCGGCTGGGTGGAAGCCTACCGCCATTATTGGGAGGCGAGCTTCGACCGCCTCGACAGCTACCTGCAAGAAATACAGAAGGAGCAACCACGATGAACATGGAGACCACGCAGAAAGCCGATGCCGAGCTGGCCATTCAACGGGTATTCAATGCCCCGCGTGATCTCGTTTTCGAGATGTGGACCCGCAAGGAACATCTGGACCGCTGGAGCTGCCCGGAGGGGATGACGATACCGGTTTCGGAAGGCGACATCCGCGCAGGCGGCTGGTTTCGCACCTGCATGCGCGGCAGTGATGGTTCAGAACACTGGGTCAGCGGGACATATCACGAAGTCTCACCACCCGAACGGATTGTGTTCACCCATGCCTGGGAGGAGGAAGACGGAGCGCGCGGACACGAAACTGTGGTCACGATCGTTTTCAGCGACACCGATGATGGCAAGACGCACATGCATTTCCACCAGGCATTCTTCACCTCGACCGCATCGCGTGACGGCCATGAGGAAGGCTGGACCTCCTCCTTCAACAAGCTCGACGCGCTTCTTTCAAAGGCCGCTTAAAAGCACAACCAACTTGGACCGGAGGGTTATATGGGACAGCAGACCGTATCCCGAGAGGAATGGCAAAAGGCCCGTGAAAGCCTGCTCGCCAAGGAGAAAGCCCACACGCGGGCAAGTGACGCATTGGCAGCAGAACGGCGCCGGCTTCCCCGCGTCCTGGTCGAGAAAGACTATCGCTTCGAGACCACCGAAGGCAGCCAAGGGTTCGAGGCGATTTTCGAAGGCCGCAGGCAACTTATTGTCTATCATCATATGCTGAAGCCTGCAGACCCCGCTCCTTGCCGCGGCTGCGCCATGTTTGTCGACAATCTCGGCAATCCGGCCCACCTCAACGCACGCGACACCACTCTGGTGCTCGTCTCACGCGCGCCGGCGGAAGAGATTGAAGCGTTCAAGGCGCGGATGGGTTGGAAGTTGCCGTGGTACTCGGTGATGAACTCGACGTTCAACGCGGATTACGGCGTGGGCGGAGGTTTCGGCCTGAATGTCTTCCTGCGCGAGGGCGGTTCGATTTACCACACCTATTACACCAGCGGCCGGGGCGTGGAAGCGCTTGGAACAAGCTGGACCCTGCTTGATCTGACACCCTATGGACGACAGGAGACATGGGAGGCGTCACCCGAAGGCACTCCGCAGACCGAGCCCTATCAATGGTGGCGACTGCACGATGAATATCTCTCAAAGCCTCAGCTTTGATCCGCTTCAGACTGACGGGCAACGACGGCCTCGTAGGCTGCCTGGAGCCGCTCACCCACACCCGGCCCTTTTTTGTCCCGATTGGGTGGCGCCCCAAGATGCGTCACACGCAGATCATCCATGAAATCTTCCCAGAGCGACGGTCCGCCCTCCGCAAGAATCTTCGCCCGGATCGACAACTCCTCGGTGACCGGAAGCCATTTGCTGCCCCAAGCGCCGATCATGGCGAAGACAGGCACCAACTCGATGCCTTTTTCCGTCAGACTGTAGATTGCCTTCTGTTTGTGGCTGGGGTCGTCCGCCTTTGAGATCACGCCTTCCGATGTGAGCCTGCGCAAACGGTCGGCGAGGATGTTTGAAGCAATCCCTTCCATTGAATTGTTCAGCAATTCGCGGAAGTGACGCCTGTTCCCGAACATCATGTCGCGCACGACAATCAAACTCCATTTGTCGCCAATCACCTCGACCGTGAGATTGATCGGGCAACCCGAGCGATGCTGGTCCTGCAAGAAAGCCTCCTGAAAATTCTGATTGCAGAATGCCACCAGTAAGCATATGGTGCAACCAGTTAGAAAATGAAACCAGTTTTAATTCGATATCGAAAACCGTCGCTCTTCAAGGGAGATCGAGATGAGCAAGGTCATTATCTGGGTGCTGGTGACACTGGACGGCTATTTTGAGGGTGAGGAGAAATGGGACCTCGGCTTCCATGGCGAAGCCTGGTGCGAGGAGCTGGATGCCCTCAGCCGGAGTTTCGGAAAGAATGCGTCCTGCCTTGTCTTCGGCCGCACCACCTATGAAGGAATGAAGAACTACTGGACGACTGCTGACGAGTCGGAAGCGTCCGAGGTCAGAACGTTCATGAACGCGCTGCCCAAACTGGTAGCCTCACATACACTGCCCCAGTCCGACTGGAACAACACACGCGTGATGAGCGATATTGCCGCGGGAATACGGGCGTTGAAAGCCGACGCTGCACCCGACAAGAACATTTATGTTTTCGGCAGCGCCAAGCTTTCACATGCGCTTATGAGCGAAGGTCTCGTGGATGAACTGATGCTTGCAATCGTCCCGATCCAACTCGGCAAAGGCACGCCGTTCTTCAAGGAAGGCAGTGCCCCACGCAGATTCCGGTTGATCGAGACACGCCCACTGCCAAACGGGACGTTGATCCTGCGCTATGCGCCGGGCGACCACACCGGCACGGAGCCACACGGCCCGGAGAAAAGCGAGGTTGAGCCATGACCCTGAAACTGTATTCCCACCCTCTCTCGTCGTACTCCCACAAGGCATTGATCGCGCTCTATGAGAATGAGACGCCGTTTGAGCCGGTCATACCCAACCTGATGGACCCGAGCGAGCGCAAAGCCTACCAGAGCATTTCGCCAGCAACCAAGATCCCGGCCCTGGTGGATGAGGCGCGCGACCGCGTTGTGGTGGAATCGACCACCGTGATCGAATATCTCGACCATTTCCATCCCGGCCCGACCCGCCTCGTGCCGGCAGATCCCGAGCAGGCGCTCGAGGCTAGAATGATCGACCGTCTGTGCGACAATTACGTTCACCAGAACCTGCAGAAGGTCGTCGGAGATCAGCTTCGACCCGAGGAGAAACGCGATCCTTTTGGGGTTGAAGAAGCAATCGACGGGCTGAAGACGGCCTACACCTTCCTCGAGAAGCGCTTGAAGGGAAAACGCTTTGCGCTCGGGGACATGTTTTCGCTTGCAGACTGCTCCGCAGCGCCCGCGCTGTTTTATGCCAACAACATTGTTGCGATAAACGACGGGCATCCGGAACTGGCAGCCTATCTCACCCGCCTCATGCAGCGGCCGAGCTATGCGCGAACGCTGGCGGAGGCCGAACCCTATTTCCACATGGTTCCGCTCGACAAGAAACCGACGCTGGCGCCGCCGGGAGCGAGGGACCATGCCGATTAGCGAAAGAGGAAAGATTGACCGCACCCGCCGCGCCCTGCTGACCAGCGCCGGAGTTCTACTTGCCTCCTCCTCCCTGCCTTCGAGATCCAACACCATGCACACTGTGACTCCCGACCTGGCCGCACTGCAACATTCCATGAACGCCCGCGTGGATACGGGCGAAATTGCCGGAGCCACTTGGCTGGTCCACCACGGAGAACGGACACATGTGGCCAGCGCCGGAACCTTCGAAATGAACGGTTCAGGTGCGCCAATGGAGCGCGACACGATCTTTCGCGTGGCGTCCATCACCAAACCGGTGACGGGAGCGCTTGCGATGATGCTGGTGGAAGAAGGTCTGCTGACGCTGGATCGTCCCGTGGATGACTTTTTGCCTGAGCTGGCAAACCGCAGGGTTCTGAAACGGATAGACGGGCCACTCGACGACACCGTACCGGCAAACCGGCCGGTGACGCTGCGCCATCTTTTGACCATGACCTTCGGCCTCGGCGCCATCATGGTGTTTCCGGATGCCTATCCAATCCAGAAGGCGATGCGCAAAGCCGGAATCGCACCGAGTTGGGTTCTGCCGAAAATGTCGCCGGATCAATATATGCAGCAGCTCGCCGCATTGCCGCTCGCGGCACATCCGGGAGAAAAATTTCTCTATAACAACGGTCTAGACGTGGCCGGCATTCTGATCGAACGGGTGACGGGGGAGCGGCTGAGCACCCTGATGAAGGCGTGTCTCTTTGAACCACTGGGTATGAAGGACACGGCTTTCTTCGTGCCGCCCGAAAAACAGCATCGCCTGCCACCCCTCTACGGTCCGGATTTCACGGGCGGCGCCATGGAAATCAAAACGTACGGCCCGGAAGACGGTATCGATTTCAGCGTTCCGCCACCGCTCGATTCCGGGGCCGGTGGTCTCGCCACCACCGTCGACGATTATCTCGCATTCTGCCGGATGATGATGAATGGCGGCGAACTGAACGGCAGGCGCTACCTGAAGGCTGAATCCGTCGCGGAGATGACGCGCGATCAACTCACACCCCATCAGAAGACCGGCCCTCATGCCGATATGTTCATGGAGGACGGAGGAGCAGGTTGGGGCCTTGGAGTCTCGGTGAGTGTGAAAAGGACGCGGCCCTGGCTTGCGCCCGGCAGCTTCGGCTGGAACGGCGGCTACGGCACAACTGCCTACACCGACCCGGAAAACGGAATTATCGGCATCTTCCTCAGCCAGCAAATGATGACGTCTCCCGAGCCGCCGGCGACCTATATGGACTTCTGGAGCAAGGTCTATGGGGACACATAACCGCGATTTCTAAGGCCCTGCCCACCGCGCCACCAGGCGGCTGATGGGCGGGCCGGCCAGAAGCACGAAAAGAAAACGCGCCATCTGCACCGCCATGATGAAGGAGAGGTTCACATTCTGCGAGGCAGCGGCAGCAATGATCGCGACCGAATCCATGCCGCCGGGGCTCGTTGCCAGATAGGCTGTGAGTGGGTCGATGCCCCATTCCACATGAAGAAACCACCCAAGCGCGCCACACAATGCCATGAGGGCGAGAACAGACAACACCACCTGAGGCAGCGCCCTGAAGGCGGTGCGCAGGAGCGCCCGGTCGAATTTCAGGCCGATGGTCCAACCCACCATCATATAGGAGGCGCCCATGAGCCAGGGCGGGAGCTCGAGCGCAAGACCGCCGCCCAAATGCACCAGCGCTCCGGCAACCATGCCTCCAAGAAAGAACGGCGCCGGAAAGCGCACCAGCCTGCCGAAAAGCCCTCCCGCCAGCGCAGTGACCAGCGTAATCGCGAAGGCGGCAAGACCGATCGGCGGAAACCAGTCTGTTGCGGGCATTTCGACACCAGAAGTGTCCACCCATAGCCGTGCAATGAGCGCCGCGGCAACGGTCACGAAAATCACGCGCAAATATTGCATGAACGCCACGAGCCTTGCATCCGCGCCGAAAGCACCTGCCATGAGAACCATGGCCGTAGCTGCACCCGGCGCAGACCCCCAGACGGCCGTCGTGCCCGGCAGGATCCTCCAGCGGCTGACAAGAAAGCCGAGAAAGCTGCTGGCCGCGACCGTTACCAGAACCGTAAGCAGGAGAATGGGCCAGATATCAGCGAAGGACGCGATGATCGCGGGCTCCAGTGAACCGCCGATCAGAAGCCCCACCAGCGTCTGCGCCGAGGCAAAGCCTAGACCCGGAACACGAATGCGCGCACCCATTGCCCCGGTGGCAACAGCTGCCAGCATGGGGCCAATCAGCAGCGCCGCCGGCAGCGTCCCGTAGAGCATGATGCCGGCGAAAGCCACTGTGAGCGCGACGAGAAACAGCCATTGTGCAACCGGAGCAAGGCGCGTGAGCGGGCCTTCGAAAGAGGGTTGCGGTGTGGAATCCATTAATGAGTGTCCTGACTGCCTGCCGTCACGACATACAGGATGAGACCCCGGATGGGAATGTTCACTTCAGGTCGGTGTGGCTCCAAAGGAGGCATTGACTATATATTTCCATTTAGTTATATAACTAAAATAGAATTAAAGTGAGCATCATGCAGACAGACCAGTTGGATGCGACATTTGCCGCTCTGGCAGACCCAACACGGCGCGCCATTCTCGCCCGATTGGCAAAAGGCGAAGCAACCGTGATGCAACTCGCTGAGCCGTTCAAACTCAGCCAGCCCGCCATCTCCAAACACATCAAGGTGCTGGAAAAGGCGGGGCTCGTGTCGCGCAGCCGCGATGCCCAGAAACGTCCATGTAAGCTCGAGGCCAAACCCTTGGGCGATGCCATCGACTGGCTCGCTCAGTACCGTCAATTCCTGGAAGAGCGTTACGCAAAGCTCGACGCACTCCTCGACACCTTGAAGACCGTGAATGAACCGCCGGCCGGGACCGGCTGAACAGGCGTCAGCCCCCTCGAATTCCGAAAAGGTAAGAGCATGCCACAACCCCACACTCTCACAGTCACCACCCGCGGTGATAACGAGCTGCTGATTACCCGCCATTTCAACGCTCCGCGGCAAATGGTTTTCGATGCCCACACGCGACCCGAGCTTATCAAGCGCTGGATGACCGGCCCGGAAAACTGGACCCTGCCTGTTTGCGAAATCGACCTGAAGGAAGGCGGCAAAGGCCGCTACGTCTGGCACAACACCGAAAATGGCGCCGATATGGGCATGACGGCGACCTACCGGGAGATCGACATCCCTCACCGCATTGTTCACGAGGAAATATTTGACGAGGACTGGACCGGCGGCGGCACGGAAATCACCACCACCTTCGAGGAAGACGGCGAAGGCACACGCATGGAAATGGTGATCCGCTGCAAATCGAAGGAAGCACGCGACATGATCCTGAAATCCCCCATGTCCGACGGGATGGAACAGGGTTATGCCCGCCTCGATCGCCAGCTTGCCGAACGCAAGGCCGCTTAGGCCCTGCCCCCGGATCGGCAACCGGATCGGCAAAAAGCTTTATCTGGCGCGGAAATCAGGCTCGCGGTAGCGTCGTAGGGGTCCGGGTTCACCAAACGAAATCGATGGGCCTGTCGGATCGCCCCTTCCCTGTCCGTCCTAGATGGGAGCAAAAGCGAGAAAGGAACCTGCAATGCGCTACATGATGCTGATGATCCCCAAGGGATATGAGACGGCCGGCCCCGAGCTTGATCTACCCGCCGACGCGGTGGCCAAGATGATGGCCTACAATGAGGAATTGCGTGCCGACGGTGTTCTGGAAGCGTTGGAAGGCCTGCATCCGCCGTCTGCAGGCGCGCGGGTTTCGTTCGCCAGCGGCGAACCGGTGGTGATCGACGGCCCCTTCATCGAGGCCAAGGAGGTGCTCGGCGGCTTCTGGATCATCAATGTTCCAACAATGGCTGATGCCATCGAGTGGGCCAAACGCTGCCCTGCCTCGCCCAACGAGACGATCGAGGTGCGTAAAATCCAGCAAATGGACGACTATAGCGAGGAGATTCAGGAGATCGTGAAGACGTATCCTGATGTGCTGGAAAAAGGCATCAAACGGTCCTGATCAGCAGAATTTCGCCTTGTGTTCCGGCTCCACATGAATGGTGACTTCCGCGCCGGGCTGGGCTTTGGCGAGCGCTCCCTCGATACGGTCACAGATGCGATGGGCGCTTTCGACCGTCATTTGCGAGGGAACCACCAGATGAAACTCGATGAAGCGGGCCCTGCCCGCTTCACGCGTCTTGAGATCATGAAATTCCAGTGCGCCGTCATCATTGTCGGCGATCACACGCTCGATTCTGGCCAGTTCCTCCGGCTCCACGGACACGTCCATTAACCCCTGGACGGAATCGCCGACCAGATGCCAGCCATGCCACAGAATGTTCACCGCAACCACCAGCGCCATCACCGGATCAAGCCAATACCAGCCGGTGGCAACCGCAAGAACGAGGCCTAGTATCACCCCGGCCGAGGTTACCACATCGGTCCATAGATGCTTGCCGTCCGCCACCATGGCCGGCGAGCGCGCCTTGCGCCCAGTCGAGATGAGCAGCCACGCCCACAGGCCGTTTCCGACCGCAGCCAGCCCGTTTACCAGCAATCCGAGAACCGGAGCATCGAGCAGGCGCGGGTCGAAAAGAACCGTCCATGCCTCATGGATGATCAGCAGCGCAGCAACAACGATCAGGACGCCTTCCAGAACGGCGGAGAAATACTCCGCCTTGTGATGACCGAAAGGGTGGTTGTCGTCCGCCGGTGTGTGGGCGATGCGCAGCGCATACCATGCCACGCATGAGGCGACGACGTTGACCACCGATTCCATCGCATCGGAAAACAACGCCACAGAATCGGTAAGCCACCACGCGGCAAGCTTGAGTGCAAAAATGCCCAGCGCAACAACAATGGACCACATTGCGATGCGTTGAAGCTTGCCGTTGGATGGCATGACGGTTCCCCTTCACGGCTCCCGGCCAACCCCACGGGAACACAAAAGCTCAATCTTTCAGGCCGCTTTCACACGTGCCTTGCGCGGCAGATGCGCCACCACATTCTCGATCATGCGCATCCCTGCATTCTGCCCAAGCGTCATGATCGATTCGGGATGGAATTGCACGGCTGCAATCGGCTCTTCCTCATGCTCTATCCCCATCACGACACCATCCTCAGTCTCCGCTGTCACCACGAAGGCGGATGGCATGCGCACCGGATCGGCAAAAATGGAATGATAGCGCCCAACCGTCACTTCCGAAGGCAGGCCCGAGAACACAAGGCTGTTTCCACTGGCACGAATGCGCGAAGGCTTGCCATGCATAGGCTCGGCGAGCTGGCGCAGTTCGCCGCCATAGGCTTCGACAAGCGCTTGAAGACCAAGGCAAACACCGAACATCGGCAGATTGCGCGCGCGAGATTTGGCGATGGTGGCCCTACAGTCGAAATCCTCCGGCCGGCCGGGTCCGGGTGAGAGAACGACCAGATCCGGCGCAACGCGGTCAAACACCTCATCGGCGACCGGCGAGCGCACCGTCACCACTTCCGCGCCCGTCTGACGAAAATAGTTGGCGAGCGTATGCACGAAGGAATCTTCGTGATCGACAAGCAGGATCTTCACCCCCTCACCCACACGGGCACCGGCGCGCGTTTCATTTTCCATGTTTGCTTTCCCCGCATCGCGGATCGCCGAAAGCATGGCCGACGCCTTGAGCTCCGTTTCGGCCTCTTCCTCCTGCGGATCGGAATCGAACAGTAGCGTCGCACCCGCCCGAACCTCTGCCACACCATCCTTGATGCGAATGGTTCGAAGTGTCAGGCCGGTATTCATGTCGCCGTTGAAATGCACCATCCCGATGGCGCCGCCATACCAGGCGCGCGGGCTCTTCTCGTTCTCCTCGATGAACCGCATGGCCCAGAGTTTCGGCGCACCCGTCACCGTGACGGCCCAGGCATGGCTCAAAAACGCGTCGAAGGCATCCATGCCCTCGCGCAGCCGCCCCTCGATGTGATCGACCGTGTGAATGAGGCGCGAATACATCTCGATCTGGCGGCGGCCGATCACACGCACGGACCCCGGCTCGCACACACGGCTCTTGTCGTTGCGGTCGACATCAGAGCACATGGTGAGTTCGGACTCGTCCTTCTTGGAGTTCAGAAGCTTGATGATCTGCTCGGCATCGGCAATCGCATCATCGCCCCGTCTGATCGTGCCGGATATCGGACAGGTCTCGACGCGCCTTCCATTGACCCGCACGAACATCTCCGGCGAGGCGCCGACAAGATATTCCTGTTCACCCAGATTGATGAAGAAGGAGTAGGGTGAGGGATTGATCTCCTTCAGACGACGCGAAATCTGCGAGGGTCGGCGTTCGGCGCGTTCCATGAACATTTGCCCGGGAACAACTTCGAACAGATCCCCGCGATGGAAACTGTCCTTCGCCTTCTCCACCAGACGGGCATATTCACCGGGCTCGTGATCGCCGCGCGGTGGAACATGATCGGCTGTCTTGAAGGCCTCCCGCGTGCCATCTCGCGGCAGATCCGCCGTCGAGAAGCCTTCGCCCGAATAGTCGTACCGGTCGTGCCAGGCTCGGGCCGCGTGATGGTCGACCACCAGGATCTCATCAGGAAGGTAGAGGACCAGATCGCGCTGACTTTCGGGGCGCTTGAGGCTCTGCCTGATCGGGTCGAACTGGAAGGCGAGATCGTAGCCGAACGCCCCATAGAGCCCCAGATTGGCATCGTGATCGGTGTGAAAAAGCTCCGTAACGGCACGCAGCACAGTAAAGACCGTGGGCACACGGGAGCGCTCTTCCTCGGAAAAGACCCGCTCGGGCTCTGCCACCGAAATCTCAAGATGCCCATCATCGCGCTGCTTCACCGTCACGGGATCGAGTGCAGCAACCCGGTCGGCAAGGATGGGCAAAAGTGCCTTGCCACGTCTGTTCAGCGCCTCGATCTTCATGTCGCGGCCACGGGCCGAGATCACCAGGGGCGGATCGATGATCGCCGTGTCCCAGCGGGTATAGCGACCCGGATACTCGTAATTGGAGGAGAAAACTGCCCCGCGGCGCTCATCCAGCGCATCGATATAGGCGTCGATGGCGCCTTCATAGGCGGTTTCCACACGGCTTCGCGTGATCATCACACCGCCAGCGGTCGTAAAACGCTCAGCACCGTTATCCAGAACTTCCAGGCTCATTTCATGCTCCCTGTTTCAGGCACCGCCGGGAAGCGCAGACAAAAAAGGCCGCCCGGTTTTCACCTGCGGCCATGGTCTTTTCTGCGCGCACACTGCACGGCTGGCCGCTGTTAGCGGGCCCACCACCAGAGTTTTGCGCAAGAAATCATCATCATGGTTTCTCCATAACCTCGACAGCGCTTTCGCGCAACCGCTTTCCCGAGCCATTGCCCGCCCGTCTGCCGCGATAAAGCGCAAGGAGACTCAGACACAGCCATATGAAACTTGCCCAGGCAGCGCCCAGCGCCCAGCCTGCAGCAACATCGCTCGGCCAGTGAACCCCAAGGTAAACGCGGCTTGCTCCGACGATAAAGGAAATGAACACCGCGACAGCAAGCACATAAAGCCTGACCCTCCAGTCCGGAAAAAAACGCACGACAAGAGCAGCCAGCGTCAGATAAGCGACTGTGGTGACCGTTGCGTGACCGCTTGGAAAGCTGGCCGTGTGGATCACGTCGAGATGTTCGACAAGATCCGGCCGCGGACGCTCGTAATGGTTTTTCAGAAGATATGAGACAAGCGCGCCAGACCCCACGGACAAAAGCGCATAGAAGGCTGCACCGAAACGGCGTGTTACAAGAAGCAGACCTGTCAACACGAGAAGCGAAAGTACGATGACCGGATAACCGCCGATGGCGGTGATCTCAAGTGCGGTTTCCTCCAGCCAGGGTGGGCCGAGCGGATCAGACGCATCCATGGGATTACGCAGGGAGAGGAGCAGATATTCATCGAGAGCCTTGATCTCCCCTTCCGCCACCTCATCAGCAATGGCGAAAAAGGCGAACGAGCCAAGTGTCAGCACGAGGAGAAGGAGCACCGGTGCAAGTGCCCCGCGCTGGCGCGCAACCCGTCGAAAGAATCCGTCCTGCTCACCTGTCATTGCCTAATAGCCCCCGCCTGACTGATCGGTTTTGCAACACGCTGGATGCGAACACCATGATTGTTGCGTAATTAAGATTGAATTCGGGAAGGTTCGAAACCTTCGGAGATTTGCTGTGAGCGCGCAACTGGCGGGTTCATATGGTCCTGCGCATTACTCCAGCATTTACTGCAACCGTCTTGACATCGCCTGATCCACGCACCACGTTTAAACAATGAGCACGAACCGAAAACACATGTCCGTTTTTTTCCGGGTATGTCCCATTGCGGGATACTGACCCCCGGTTCGGTGCCGTGCGCCTCCGAACCGAGGGGCGCTCCTCCGCCTGTTGATCGACACGATCAGATCGCACGGCGGAAACGGTTCTAAGGCGCATCACCAGAATTTCGTACGACAATCGAAGCCTCGTGGCGTGCATGGTTGCATGCCCGGATGACACGCATGGACAAGCCAATGCAGCAGAAGACAGGGCGCAAGCCGAGCATCACGATTTCCGAAACCGACTACGAACGCCTGACCGGCTTGGCCGAAGCGCTGGAAGATCGCAATCCGGACGTATCGGAAACCATGATGGCCGAACTGGACCGGGCTCGCGTCGTTCGCGACGGCTCGCTTGCCGCTACCATTGTGCGCATGGGTTCGACCGTCGTCTATACCGCCGACGGTGGGCCCGAAAAAACCGTGACCCTGGTTTACCCCGGCGACGCAGATATCGAACAGGGCCGCATCTCCATCACGACACCCGTGGGCACGGCGCTTATCGGCCTCAAGGAGGGCCAATCAATCGACTGGACCGCGCGTACGGGTCAGACTCACAAGCTGACCGTGGTCCGCGTGACCCAGGAAGAAAACGCCTGAGCTTACAATCATGACGAGCCCGCATCTCCGCTTTTTCACGGGACATCTCCTGACGGGAGTTTGACCCCTGCGCCATGCCTTGGGCGCAGGGGAAACCACCCAAATGCAGGCTGCACAACCACGCAAGTGGCGTGCGGATTTGTTTGTTCACGGCCCTTTCGACCACCCATGCGAAGGGCCGTACTGGAGATCAGCAGGAGATCGCCGTGTGGACCGGGCAGGGATGTATTCTCACCACCAAGGACTTCACCATTCTGGAATTTTTGCAGGAGCGCAGGCACCACTTCAGTGAAGCCTATGCGGCACTTCTGCGCGCGAAGCTTGATGGAGCGCGTGTCGTGCTCCGCGAAGACGCGCCAGCCCATGTGGCGACGTTGAACAGCCGTGTGCGCTTCCGCACGGGTGATGAACACCCGCAAACACGCATCATCAGCCACGACGAACTACAAGGCTTCGTCGGGCTGACATTGCCACTGACAACATTGCGCGGGCTGGCGCTTATCGGGCTGGCTGCAGGCGAGAGCATCGTTCTTCCAAGACACGGCAACTCTCACCCGGAGCACCTCATGCTCGAAGACGTGCTTTATCAGCCGGAAGCAGCACGTCGAAAGATGCGCGCGGTGGCGCGCCCGGCGCTGCGCCTTGTTCATAATGCGGATGCGATTGCGCGACATTCCCCCGAATACTCCGACGGCGATGACCCGGGGCCCAGTGCCGCTTGACCCTCACGACAGGGGAGGGATTAATCCCTTGGTCCTGCGGAGGCGTGCGCGATGAAAGAATGGATGGTCACCGATTTGGCGAAGCTTGCCGGCGTCTCGGTCCGGACCCTTCACCACTATGATGCCATAGGCCTTCTTTCACCTGTGCGTGTCGGCGAGAACCGCTACCGTTACTACGGAGAGGCGGAATTGCTGCGCCTGCAGCAGATCCTCCTTTATCGCGAGCTTGGGATGCCGCTCGAGACGATCGGTTCCATTCTCGACGATCCGCGCTTCGACAGTCTGGCAGCGCTGAATGAACAACGCAGCCATCTCGCGGCCGAAGCCAAGCGCTATCGCCAGCTCATCAGGACGATCGACCGCACGATCGCCCATCTGAAAGGAGAACGTGCGATGCAATATGAGAATTTGTACAAGGGCTTCGTGACGCCCGAAAAACAGGCCGAATACGAAGCATGGCTGAAAGATCGCCTTGGTGATTCAACACACGAGAAAGTCACCGCAAGCGATTCGGCAGCAAAGGCAATCAGCGATCAGGATATGAAAGAGCGAATGAGTGCGCTCGCGGGGATCGAGGCGGACCTAGTGAAGACAATGGAGGACGGCACAGTGCCGCAAGCACGGGCGCTTGATCCATTGATCCAACGACACCATGCCTGGGTGGCACAGATGTGGGGTAGAGACTGCTCACACGACGCTTACGCCGGGCTTGCCGACATTTATGAAAGCCACGATGACTTCAAGCAGCGATACGAAACGCTTTCGCCCGGCTTTTCCAAATGGCTACCGATTGCCATGCGCAGCTGGACAAGGCGTGTGAAGGAAAGCTGAAAAACGTCGCTCACGCCTTGGCACCTACCCAATAACGCGGACCCGGCCCCATCCGGCCTGCCCGGTCGGCCGGGTTCGTCAGAGCGCAGGTCTCCAGAGAGAGGCATCCGCAGGAGATGCATTCGGTTAGGCCGTGCTTCAACCGCTCCATCTCGGCGATGCGTTCATCGATGCGCTTCGTCCAGTGCTCGGAAAGCCGCGCCCAGTCATCACCCTTCGGCACATGGTCGGTGGGCAGTTTGTCGAGTTCCGCCTTGATCTCATCAAGCGACAGCCCCACCCGCTGGGCGAAAACGATGAAGGCCACGCGACGCAGCACGGCGCGCTGGTAGCGCCGATGGCCAGAGCCTGCACGCTCCGAGGTGATCAATCCCCGCTCTTCATAATATCGCAGTGCGGATGCGGCCACGCCACTGCGCCTTGAAACCTGATTGATGGTGAGCATCGGCAGCCTCTCCTGTTGAGGCTAAAATCTCATGACCAGGATTAAACTTCAAGTGAACTTGAGTTTGTACCACATACGGGCCTGCCCTCTGTCCCCGTGCAGGCAGTTGGCGGGCCTGCAGCCCGCCCAGCCATCAGACTCAACTTATCAGGAAAGCCCCTCGATCAGGCCGTTTTCATTGAGAAAAATATGCTCGGAGGACGGCACGCGCGGCAGACCCGGCATGGTCATGATCTCACCGCAGATCGCCACCACGAAACCGGCGCCGGCGGAAAGCCGCACCTCGCGGATCGGCACCACATGGCCGGTGGGTGCGCCCCGCAGATTGGGATCGGTGGAGAAGGAATACTGCGTCTTGGCCATGCAGACCGGCAGGTGGCCGTATCCCTGCTCTTCCCATTGCTTTAGCTGATTGCGCACGGATTTGTCGGCGATCGCCTCGGAGCCGCGATAGATGCGCTTCACCACCGTGTCGATCTTGTCGAAGAGCGGCATGTCGTCGGGATAGAGCGGTGCGAACTGGGAGACCCCGCTTTCGGCCAGCGCCACCACCTTGTGCGCCAGCTCCTCGATCCCGGCAGAGCCTTCCGCCCAGTGGCGGCATAAAACGGCCTCTTCCCCCTGCTCGGCCACATAGGCCTTTACCGCCTCAATCTCGGCATCCGTATCCGTGTGAAAATGGTTGATGGCGACGATGGCCGGAACGCCGAACTGCTTCACGTTTTCGATGTGGCGGCCAAGATTGACGCAGCCTGCCTTGACGGATGCGACATCCTCGGTGCCCAGGTCTTCCTTCCTGACGCCACCATTCATCTTGAGCGCCCGCACGGTCGCCACGATCACGGCGGCGGCGGGCTTGAGGCCTGCCTTGCGGCATTTGATGTCAAAGAATTTTTCCGCACCGAGATCGGCGCCGAAACCGGCCTCCGTCACCACATAGTCGGCGATCTTCAGCGCCGTGGTTGTCGCCATCACCGAGTTGCAGCCATGGGCGATGTTGGCGAAGGGGCCGCCATGCACAAAAGCCGGATTGTTTTCCAGCGTCTGCACCAGATTGGGCTGAAGCGCGTCCTTGAGGAGCACCGTCATGGCGCCATCGGCCTTGATGTCGCGGGCAAAGACCGGGCTCTTGTCCCGGCGATAGCCGATGATGATGTCGCCGAGCCGCTTTTCGAGGTCCTTCAGGTCCGTCGCAAGGCACAGAATGGCCATGACCTCGGAGGCAACGGTGATGTCGAAACCCGCTTCGCGCGGGAAACCATTGGCCACGCCGCCGAGCGAACAGACGATTTCGCGCAGCGCACGGTCGTTCATGTCCATCACGCGACGCCAGGCCACGCGCCGAATGTCGATCTCCTGCGCGTTGCCCCAGTAAATATGGTTGTCGATCAGCGCCGAAAGCAGGTTGTGGGCAGAGGTGATGGCGTGGAAATCGCCGGTAAAGTGGAGGTTCATGTCCTCCATCGGAACCACCTGGGCATAGCCGCCGCCGGCTGCCCCGCCCTTGACGCCGAAGCAGGGGCCAAGCGAGGCCTCGCGGATGCAGATCGCAGCCTTCTTGCCGATGCGGTTCAGACCATCGCCAAGACCGACCGTGGTGGTCGTCTTGCCCTCACCCGCCGGGGTCGGGTTGATCGCCGTAACGAGGATCAGCTTGCCGTTCCCGTTCTTGCGGGCCTCTGCAATGAACTCGGCCGAAACCTTCGCCTTGTCATGGCCATAGGGAAGAAGGTGCTCGGATGGAATGTCGAGCCGCGCCCCGATTTCCTGAATGGGCTTCTTCTTCGCCGCGCGGGCGATCTCGATGTCGGATTTCACTTCGGCCATGACGATGATTTCCTCTCCCGGTGGTCCGCAACGTTTGCCGATTGGCATAAAGCCGCGAATTCTAAACGTCCACCGTCGCAAAAGAGGCGCGCAATGCGTGAAATGCGACAGGGCATGTGCGACGGTGGCAATGAAGCAGCAGGCGGGGCAGACATCGGCGTTTGACCCGCAGACCGGATGACCTACCGGTCCAGAACGAGGCGCAGTTCCACGAGATTGGAGCGCACACGCAGGATGTAGAACCCCATCGTGGCGAGGTGGGTCGGCATGATCCAGCCATCCTCACGCCCATTGGAGATGATGAAGGGCTGCACATTCAGCGCCGCGCGGAACTGCTCTTCCGTCGTGTCCCAGAGCGAGCCCAGCGAACGCTGCTTGATGACATCTTCAAAGTCGGCACCCGCCGCTTTCAGAAGGCCGTAATAAGCGTAGAGCTGGCCATAGGCGAACCAGAAACGATCATCGGCACGTGTGTCGAACCAGCCGGAATTGTAGTTTTCCGAACGCTGGCGCAGAAGATCGGAGGTCGAACCCAGATCGCTCGCAATGCGGTCGAGATACTGGATCAGATTGTCGGCGCGCGCATCGAACACGGCCTCGCAAGTCTCAAGCCGGTCGTTGAAGCTGCGCAGATCGCGGATGGCGGAGCGATAGAAACTAGGGGTGGGCGTCTTGGGCCCAAAGGGGCTCAGCCCAAAATACCAGGTTTCCTCATCGAAGGTGAGCGCGCCGCGCGCATTCTGCAGATCGCGGTCGATCTGCGATGTGCCGCGCACACGGCCAAGCGCATCAACGAGTTCGATGGCGCTGCGGCGTGTCGCCTGATTGATGCCGCGCTGGAACGATGCCTTGTTGTCGAAGAAGGGCGTGTCGTCCCAGTCGAGCACGAAGAAAAAGCCGAGCTTGTAGAGCAGCATGGAGGAAATCCATGCATTGTCGTTGACGTTGAAGTCGGTGAGATCTCCGGTCACGTCGACGATGGCGGACCGTCCGCAGGTCCGTGTCTCACCGCCCTGCGTGGCTGCTGTCTGCTCGCCGGCGGAAACGCCACGCGCGTCAAGATTGTATTCCGCGACGTAATCGGGATTGAAGCCCGTCCAGACCTGTGTCTGCCAGAAGAAATAGCCGTAGAAGCCAACGATCGCGAGCAGCACAAGTCCGATCGAACCCCGAATGATCCAGCCGCGCCTTGTATACCAGCGGCCGGCGGCCATGAACGGCCAGAGGATCCAGGCAATCAACAGCCCGATACCGCGACCGATCCAGTGAAACACGCGGGTGAAGAATTCAACGATCGGATCGAGCACGAAGCGCCTCCCTCAGGCGTTTGGGGCCTGGATCAGTTTTCCAGGCCGTAGAGGCGCTTTCGCAGCGCCGGTTTGTCCATGAGATATGCGGTTTTCAGCCGCGCCACAACATATTCGCGCCAGGCTTGCGGCCAGGTTTCGTAATCCCGGTAAAAACCCTGCTTGTTGAAGACGTAGCGCGCAATGAAATCGGACGGCACGAAATCGGAGATCAGCCGGTTGGTGAGCCAGGCATCCTTGTGCGCGGGGTCAGCGCGGGTGACGAGAAAGCGTTCACGCGCCGGAATTTCTTCGATCTTGAGCGTCCCCGTCTGGCTGATTTCGCGCACGGCGGCGTTGAGAAGCGGAACACTCCCCTCGCCAGCGACCAGTTTCGCGTTGCGGTGCGTCCAGGTCTGCAGCCACACCGGATCGACGCGGGCGAAATCCGTATCCGGCTCCTCGCGCCGGATCAGATCGAGCAGCACCATTTCGCCGCGATGGGCAAGATAATTGGAGCGCTCGATCCACGAGGCGCGGGGGAGCTGGATGCGGCCCGTCTCGGCCAGAAATCGGAAGATGCGCGCGGGATCGTCCTTCGACAGATAACTCACCTGCCAGGGCCGCGAGCGGCGGAAGCCCGGCGTCGCCGGATCAGCGATCACCGTTGTTGTGTCCGTATCGGCGAATATGTAGACGCCGCCGAAATGGCTCGTCCAATAGGCATCATGCCGAAACACGACCTGTTCGGGCACGAGGCTGTTTTCGCGGATGTCGCCGGTTTCCCGCGCAAGCGCGACCATGCGGTTGAGCAATTCGTCGTCGCGCCAGGCGTCGGGTTCATGCTTCACACGGTCGGCAAGCCGGCCAAGCTCCGCGGCCTTTCCGAGCAGGTCTTCGGCGGAGAGAACCTTGAACTCCACCTGCGCGATGGACAGCAGGTCCTCGATATCGCGCACCTGGTTCACCTGCTCCTCGATCTCGCCATAGACCACATCCTTGATGGTGATCGCATTGATGGCGCGCGCATTGGCCATCATGAATTCGTAGACGAGCTGCGAGGTGTTGGAGAAGGCCGTGTGCACCACGGGCAATTCGATTTGCGCCGGGGTGAGGATGATGAAGCGGCGATTGACGCCGTTGGGATCGAGATACTGCTCGTCGTCCAGCTCCTCGGCAATCTGCGGCGAGAAGCCGGTGCGGTCGATCTCGAAGGAGGCGAGTTTCGTCTGCGGCACGCCGAAGGCATCCAGCGCCTTGTTGTAACGCGCGATCAGATGCGGTTCTTCAATCTTCAGGAGGCGGCCGAAAATGAGATCGTTTTCGCGGAGGAGGTTCACCAGGTCCCCCTCGCCTTCATGTCCTCGATCTCGCGCAGCGCGCGTTCGCGCAGGCGCTGGTCGCGGACGATGGTGGAAACCGCCGCATCGTCGGACCGGTGCGAATAGCGGAACTCCGAATCCGCGTAGCGATTGATTTCCTGCATCACCATGTCCATCGTGAATGGCCGGCGCAGTTCGGCGATCATCGCTTTCTTTTCATCATAGCTTTTGCGCATGAAAGCGTCGGGCGTCTCGAACCATTCGTCCGGAAGCTCGATGTCCATGGCGCGCATCTTGATGGCGTCGGTGATGTTCTTGATGGCGCGGCCGGTGAAGCGTGGCTCTGCCAGCTTGATCTCGTGCAGATAAGCGCCGATATCCGTAAGCGTCTTCGGCTCGCCGCGATCGTTCAGGAAGCGCTCATAGACCTTCGCCAGCCCTTCTTCCTGCGGTTTCGAATGCGCCTCATAGGCGGTTTCGACCGCGCGTCTGATCTCCTGCGTTGCAAACGGCTCGTGCTCGCCAAGCGGGATCGAATGGTTCTTGCCGGCCAGAAGCACGAAAATGTCGACATAGTCCTCAAATGTCTGCGGCCCGTCGACAAGCCAGCGCGCGCCGGCGCGCTGGCGCAGCGCGTCGTCCACATTCTCCGGATAGTTGGAGAACATGCCGAAGGAGCAATTGCCGCGCACAACGGTGCCCGCCCCTGCAAAGCTCTCCATCAGAACGCCCGTCACCTCCTGCTGGCCGGCAGACGCCCGGTCGTCGGAGCGCTTGGCCGCCACCTGATCGATGTCGTCGATGGTGCCGAAGCCGATGGCGCGCGGGCTCAGAACATTTTCCACGAACTGCTTGCAGTTCTGCCCCGACTTGCCCTGATAGGAGGAAATCTGGTCGACGCCGAAATTCTCGTAGTGGAACGGCACGCCCGCGATCTGGCAGTAATCGTTCAAAAGTCCGGCGGTCATCTGAATGAGGATGGTCTTGCCGGTGCCCGGCGCGCCATCGCCGATGAAGGTGAACAGAAAGCCCCCCAGCTCCACGAACGGGTTGAGCTGACGGTCGAAATCATAGGCCATCAGCATCTTGGCGAGCTTCATGGCCTGATATTTGGCGATGTGATTGCCGATGATCTCGTTGGGCTTCTTGAAGGACATGACGAGCGGCTTGCGCCGGCTGCCCGGCGCAACATCGAACCCGTCCAGCGTGAAATCGTCGGTCTCAAGCCGCATATGCGTGTCTTCGAACGCGCCGAGACCGGTGAAACGG
Source organism: Nitratireductor sp. B36 (assembly GCF_020833685.1). GTDB lineage: Bacteria > Pseudomonadota > Alphaproteobacteria > Rhizobiales > Rhizobiaceae > Nitratireductor. The sequence goes on along the minus strand of NZ_JACKZY010000002.1, from coordinate 420,969 downwards.
CTGCGCCGCTGCAAGAGCCCCTCGATTGCGACGCGGGCAAGCGCGCGGGCGCGCGCCGTCATCGCCGTGTCGTCGGCAGCACCCGAGATCGCGCCTTCGAGCGCGGCAAGAACGCTTTTGAGCGCGTCCTGCGGTGTATCGAACTGGAAATCCGGCTCATCCGTGTCGTTTACCGGCTCGCTGTCGGCGTCAAGCATCTGGAGGAGATAGGATGAGAGCGTGAAGGCGGCGACATAGGCCGATGCCTGCAGAAGCGCGTGATAGGTCTGCGCCGCATCGCCCTCAAGCGGGCTGCGGGCGTTGCGCTCCTGAAGGCTTTCAAGTTCGGTGGAACGCGCAAAGACATCGGCGACGGCCAGCGCCACGGCCACCCCGCGACGCGTACGATAGAGAAGCGTGTGCTGTGGAATGGACAGCATCGGGTCGCCCTGCCGGATGGCGGCGATGGTTTTTGCAAGTTCCACTTCACGCGTGCGACGCAACGCGCCGGTGGAGACGGTCGACACGAAACGCCGCCCGGTGCCGGCAAGCTCGGTGCCGGAGCGGCCGCCATCAGACTGAAGCACCACAAAGCGCGTCACAAGGCTCTGCGCCGTCGCCCGGTGCTTTTCGATGTCCTTCTCGTCGATGGTCGTCAGGCCGGTGTCCATGGAAACTCCTGATCTGTCGGGCAGTGGAACCGCCCTTGATGCACAACGCCAGCGGCCATCGCCCTTCTCCCCGCCTGCGGGGAGAAGGTGCCGGCAGGCGGATGAGGGGCATGCGGCGTTTCGGGCGGAAAGGCGCCCATGCCTTGCAAAACTTTCACCCCTGGCGCGCGCCCCTCATCCTCACCTTCTCCCCGCAAGCGGGGAGAAGGGGGCACAAACGCTGGCGCATAGTCTTCTGCCTGGGCGAAGCTGCTACACATCCGTGATCACCCGCCCGCCCGAAATGACGTGCACGTCGTAGCCATCGAAAATCTTCTGCGCCTCGCCGGCGGCATAGAGCGCCTGATAGGCCTCGTGCGGCACAAGCGCGTGCTGCTCATAGGCGCTCACGCCCATGCGGGCCGCATCGAGGTCGTCGGTGTCAATGAAAAATTCCTCGCGCGCCGGCTGGCTGGACCACAGCCCCTTGCGGGCCGGGCGCTCGGTCTTGGAATAGACCTCCTGCACCGTCCAGGTGAGAAGCCACGCATTTTCCTGCCGGCGCACCTTGCCAAGCACTTCCGAGACGGTCGAATTGTTCTCCGTGATGCCGGCCGTGTAAAACGGTCCCAGCACCACCCGGCGCAGTTGCTTGGGGTGAAGGTGGTCGAAATCCTTGTCGAGATTACCCGCAATCGTGGCCGGCGACAGGGAATAGGCGGAGTTCTTTTCCGCAAAATCGTCGAACTGATGCGCAAGCTCCGGATTGAGCAGCCCCCCCACCGGCAGGCCGATCTCGACATCCTCGTTGAGCCTGCCATCGTCGGAAACAAGCGCCTTGACCATGCCGGGCGAGGAATCCTCGACCGCTGCCATATAGACCATGGGAAGGCTCGAATTTCCGTCAAAAGCGCCCCAATGCACCAGATAATACGGCCGTTTTGTCTTGGGATTCACCGAAACGCGCACCGTTTCCGGCAAAATGAACGGCGAAAACACATTGCCCGCCTTCAATTGCTCCAGATAAAGGCGCTCGGCCATGGAGCGCTGGAGGTCAGCCGGAAATTCCCGGTGGCGCAGGATGAAATCGACCATCTCGGCGCGAAGTTCATCCGGTCCGGAGATGCCGGCAAGACGTTTCTCGGCCTGACGCCGGTCGTTTTCCAGTTCAAGCACGCTCTGAAAAACCGGATAACCACTCTCGGCGCGCTGGATGCGGAATTTTTCCATGAAACCGAGACGGTTCTGCCAGCACTCGAAGGAGCGCTCCAGGCGACCGATATAGGGTGAAACAACTTCCGCCACGAGACCGTGCGACTGGAAAGGCGATGCGGAGCGGTCACCGAAATAGACGCCGAGCCCTTCAAGCGCGGACGCAATGGCGTCGAAATAGCGCAATGCGGCGTCAGGAGCGGTATTCATGCAAAAGACCTGTTCTGGGACCTTGGCGCCCGCCCCTCATCCGCCTGCCGGCTCCTTCTCCCCGCTCGCGGGGAGAAGGAAGACGACCGCCACGTAAACGTCCCCCTCTCCCCGCGAGCGGAGAGAGGGTAAGGGTGCGGATCGGCATTGAAGGTGCGCACACCGTATCTCGTCACGCCCGAACGTAATTCGCGGCGTCGTGCTTCTTCATCACGTCCTCAAAGCGGCGGGCGAAGGCATCGTCGGCAAGCTTCTTGCGGCGCTGGATGTCGGCGGTGGTGACCATGTTTTTCTCATGCAGTTCAAGCAGGTCGCCAATGTGCCGCTGTGCCGCGGCACCTATACCGGCCATGGTTTCCTCAGCGGTGTTGTCGACCTTCGAGCCAAGCGTGTTGATGCGGTGGGCGACATCCTGCTGGGCTGCGGTCTTCAATGAATCTTCGAGCGCCTTGTAGAGAACGATGCGCTGTTCGGTGTCGATGGTGAGCTTGTTGATCAGCGTCGACTGGGCCGCGATCTGGTTGTTGAGCGAATCCACGAAGGTCTGGAACATGGAGGTGTAGCGCTCGAGCGTCTGGCTTTCGGCAAGAAGCTCCTGCTCCTTCGCCTGTGCCTCATTGTATTCGGTGGCAAGCTTCGAGCGTTCTCCCTCGAGCTTCGCACGCTCCTTCTGGCTTGTGGACGCGGCGATCCGGTTTTCGATGTCGAGCAGCATCGGGTTGAGTTCCTCGATGCGTTTCTGGGTCGCTTCCAAGGTTTCCATCGTGGTTTTGCGCCGTTCGATGACCTTGGCAAGGCTGGCCTCAGAGGTCTGGTAGCGCTCTTCGAGCACCTGCTTCTGATCCTTCAGAATACCGGTGATGGTGTCCGATTTTGAAAGCAGTTCCTGCAGATTGCCCGCGAGAGACATGTTGCGGACACGCTCGGTGCGCATGCGCTGCTTTTTCTGCTTGGAGAAGATGCCGATGAAGTTTTCCCAGCCCGTATAACTCTTCATGCTCTCGAATTCGGAGCCGAAGACATTGGTGGCATCCTCAAGGCCGATGATCAGGTCGGCGATGTTTGCTTCCATCACCTTCTGCTGCGTCAAGACATCCTGAATGCGGGCATTCTCAATGTCGAAATCGGCCTGGCCGATCTTTTCGTCAGTGCGGGCGAGCTTGTCGAGCACGGTGCCCGACTGCTCGATCTTCGAGCGCATCTCGTCGACCACCTCACGGGTCTTCGCGATCTCCGTGTCGAAATTCTGCAAGGTGGCCATGTTGATACGCTCCGCAAAGGTCAGGGTTGCGGAAATATATGTGGGTCGATTGACGATTGAAAGACGTTACCGGCCTCGACGCACAATTCCTCAAGCGCGGTGGCAGCACCACTCTGCCTGCGCTCCCTGTGACGAAGCAGGCTGAAATCGCGTGCACCAAGATCGATATTCGCGACTTTCAGCAAACCGCGCTCCACCAGGGGGCCTGCAGCAGACATGGAAATGGCTGCGGCACAGCCGCTCTCGCGCACGGCGGAAAGCACCGCCTCATTGGAGGGAAACTCCATGACCAGATTGAGCCCGGCTGGGTCGACGCCCATCTCGGTCAATGTGCTTTCGAAGGCGGCACGGGTGCCCGATCCCTCCTCCCGCATGATCCATGTTGAGCCCTCGACAAGATCTTGCGGCGCAAGCGGCTTGCCTGAGGCCCATGGGTGCGTTGGTGCGACCACGACTGCCATGACATCCCGATCCACACGGCGCACGGTGAGCGCCGGCTCATCCACCCTCCCCTCGACCAGCCCCACCTCGGCCACGCCTTCCAGCATTGCGTCTGCCACCATGCGGGTGTTGCCCACAGTGAGTTTCAACGAGATGCCGGGGTAAAGCTTGTGAAACCGCATGAGCACCGGCGGCAACCAGTAGCTGGCCACCGTTTGGCTGGCGTGGACATTGAGCGTGCCGCGCCGCAGCCCGCCAAGCTCTGAAAGCATGGTTTCGGCCGAGCGCACCCGCGCGAGCGTCGCCTGCGCCTCGCCAAGAAACACCTTGCCGACACGTGTCAGCTCGATGCGGCGGCCAACGCGGTGAAAAAGCTCGACACCATAATAGCTCTCAAGCGCCTTGATCGATGCACTGACGGCAGAGGGCGTACGCCCGACAGCGGCGGCAGCCTGGGTCAGGTGCTCCCGCTCGGCGACGGCCACAAAGATCAGCAATTGTTCAAAGGTCATGGTATCATTCGATTTATACGAACAATATATGCCATACTATTCGATAGAAGTCGATAAAGCGCCATGCGACCAAGAATGGGTCATCGCATCAGGTCGCCTTCATGTCCGCACTTCGCCACCCGCTACAGCTTGTTCCCGGCATTGTTCTGTCTGTTCTCGTCGCAGCAGCAGCGCTGGCGGCCGCGTGGGCAGAACAGGTATTTCTCGGCGAGGCGTGGCTCGAAGGACTGGTTCTCGCCATTCTGTTCGGCGCCGCGATAAGCTCCATCGCCCGCATCAGCCCTGCCTTCCGCCCCGGCATCGATTTCTGTGCCAAGGCGGTGCTGGAAGTGGCGATCGTTTTGCTCGGTGCCTCGATCAGTCTCGCAGCCCTTGGCGACGCGGGCCTCGGACTTGTGGGCGGGATTGTGGGCGTGGTCGTACTCTCGCTCGTTGCAGGCTATGCGATCAGCCGCGCGCTCGGCCTTTCGCGCGGCCTTGCAACGCTGGTCGCCTGCGGAAACTCCATCTGCGGCAATTCGGCGATTGCAGCCGCGGCACCCGTGATCCGCGCCGAAGCATCGGAAGTGGCCGCCTCCCTGTCCTTCACGGCATTCCTGAGCATTCTTGTCGTGCTGCTCTTGCCCGTCCTCTATGCGGCCATCGGCATGAGCCCGGTCCAGTCGGGCGTGCTTGCCGGCCTCACTGTCTATGCGGTGCCTCAGGTGCTGGCCGCCGCCGCGCCGGCCGGCGCAATCGGCATTCAGGTGGGAACACTGGTCAAACTGGTTCGTGTGCTGATGCTCGGGCCGGTGATCTTCCTTTTAGGACTGACCCATGGGCGCAAGACCGGCGTCAAGCTTGGGTTCTTCGAGATGGTGCCCTGGTTCATCATCGGCTTTCTGGCCATGATGGGGCTGCGCTCGGCAGATCTCATACCGGCTCCGGCACTTCCAGTCATGCATGAAACGTCTGGGCTTCTGACGATCGTCGCCATGGCAGCACTCGGCCTGACAGTCGATATGAGAAGCGTGATGAAAAGCGGTGGCCGGGTGATCGTCGCAGCCCTTCTGTCGCTGACTGCGCTGGGTGTGGCGAGCTATGCGCTCATCCGCTTTCTGGGTATCGCCTGAACGAGCAGACTAGTCGGCAGCACTCCCGGCAAACCCCACAAGATCCTCCGCCTTCCAGCGCCCCATCTCTTCCTCCCAGTGCTTTCGACAAAGCGAGACATAGACATCCTTGCCGATGGCGACCTGCGCGCCCTTTTTCGCGACCTTGCCGTCAGGCCCGAGACGCACCACCATGGTGGCCTTGCGGCCGCAGCGGCAGATCGTGCGTACTTCGCGCAGTTCATCCGCCAGCGCCAGAAGCGCCTGCGAACCAGTGAAGAGATTGCCCTGGAAATCGGTCCTCAGCCCGTAGCACATGACCGGGATGCCCAGCCTGTCTGCCACGCGGGCGAGCTGCCAAACCTGCTCTTCTTCCAGAAACTGCGCCTCGTCGACAAATACACAGTGAACCGTCGTGTGGTCATGGTGCTCGGCGATGCGCGCAAAAAGGTCATCGCCATCGCGGAACATTTCCGCATCGCTGTCGAGCCCGATGCGCGAGGAAATATAGCCGCCATCTTCCTTGCGGTAGTGGCCCGCGACGAACAGCATCGTGTTCATCCCGCGCTCGCGGTAGTTATAGGATGCCTGCAGGAGCATGGTCGACTTGCCTGCATTCATGGTCGCATAGTGGAAGTAGAGCTTTGCCATTGCGCTGCCTGTGCCGTTCGCGCTCTTAAACACCACCAGCAGACTTTAGAAAACGCCGCAACGCCATTCTTCCACCAAATACCGTCGCATACGACACCTTGCATGGCGCAAACAGACACCTGTTTGTGCTTGCAGCGCCCCTGAATTGGTGCTTGCCTTTGAAATAACGCGCAAAGCCGGTTAAGACCCGCGCTCAGCCAAGAACAAACACAGAGGAGAGCCGTCAATGTTACCGAGCCGAAAAACGTCCCAGGTCCTTGCGCTCGCCGCAAGTCTCGCATCGGGCACCGCATTCGCCGCCGAACCGGAGTCCTGCCAGTCCGTAACTTTCTCGGATGTCGGCTGGACCGATATCACCGCAACAACGGCCACTGCCTCGGTGGTGCTGGAGGGGCTTGGCTATGAGCCCGAAACGCAGGTCCTTTCGGTGCCGGTGACCTATGCATCGCTCAAGAACAATGACGTGGACGTCTTCCTCGGCAACTGGATGCCGACCATGGAGGCCGATATTGCGCCTTACCGCGAGGATGGCACGGTGGAAACCGTGGTCACCAATCTGGAAGGGGCGAAATACACGCTGGCGGTTCCACAGTATACCTATGATGCGGGTTTGAAGAGCTTTGCCGATATCGCCAAGTTTGCCGACGAGCTGGACGGCAAGATCTATGGCATCGAGCCCGGCAATGACGGCAACCGTCTGATCCTCGACATGATCGAGAACGACACGTTCGGTCTCAAGGATTTCGAAGTGGTGGAAAGCTCGGAAGCCGGCATGCTCTCGCAGGTGCGCCGCGCTGTGGGATCGAAGGAGCACGTGGTGTTCCTCGGTTGGGAACCGCACCCGATGAACGCCAATATCGAGATGGCCTATCTTGAAGGCGGTGACGATGTGTTCGGCCCCAATTATGGCGGCGCAACAGTGCACACCAACACCCGCGCAGGCCTTTCCGAAGAATGCCCAAACCTAGGCAAACTTTTGAAGAACATGGTCTTTTCTCTCCAGATGGAGAACGAGATCATGGGCAAGATTCTTGACGACGGTGCCGAACCACAAAAGGCCGCTGAAGAATGGCTCAAGGCCAATCCCGACGCGCTCGGCCCCTGGCTCGAAGGTGTCACCACGTTTGAGGGCGAGCCCGGTCTCGATGCCGTGAAGGCGCATCTGGGCATGTAGACGACAGGACGGTGCGGGGTGCCCGGGCAGGCACTCCGCGGCGTCTCCCTTTCGGCCTGAAGGCCGAAAGCCCGCCGCACCGACGGCAGACGCAACGCATAAGAAGAAATCCGAAAAAAGGAAATCCCCGGGCTCATGGACCCTCTTTCAGAATGGATCGCTGACTGGAAAATTCCCATCGGCCGGTGGGGCCGAGACTTCTTCGACTTTCTGACCACCAATTTTGCCTGGCTGTTCGACACACTGGCAGATGTTCTGGCCGACGTGCTCGACGGAATGGTGGACATTTTGCTGGCCGTTCCCGCGATCGTACTGGTGCTTGCCATTGCAGCACTTGCCTATGCGCTACAACGTTCCTGGAAGCTTTCAGTCGCGGTAGCGCTCGGCCTGCTTTTCATCATCAATCAGGGTTTATGGGAAGAAACGGTCGAAACGCTGGTGCTCGTCGTGGCCGCGGCCGCCGTGTCCATGGCGATTGGCGTTCCCGTTGGCATCTGGGCAGCGCACAATCCTCGCGTCTATCAGTTTCTGCGACCGGTGCTCGATCTGATGCAGACACTGCCGACCTTCGTTTATCTCATCCCCGTTCTCATCCTGTTCGGCCTGGGTGCCGCACCCGGCCTGATCGTGACCGTAATCTTCGCTTCACCGGCCCCAATCCGGCTCACCTATCTCGGCATCACCTCCGTTCCCCAGCCCATGATTGAGGCCGGCCACGCTTTCGGCGCTACAAAACGGCAGCTCCTGTGGAAGGTGGAACTGCCGGCTGCCCTGCCCTCCATCATGGCGGGTCTCACCCAATGCATCATGCTATCGCTTTCCATGGTCGTCATCGCCGCACTGATCGGCGCCGACGGGCTCGGAAAACCGGTGGTGCGCGCGCTCAACTCGGTCAACATTCCTCTCGGGCTTGAAGCCGGCCTCGCCATCGTCGTGCTGGCGATCATTCTCGACCGCATCGCGCGCATCGAGCGGGGAAGCGACAAATGAGCGTGGCCATCGATTTCAAAAAGGTCGACATCCTCTTTGGGACGGATCGCCAGAAGGCCGAAGCTCTTCCGCTGGTGGATGCGGGCAGGAACCGCGAGGAAATCCTTGCCGAAACCGGCGCGGTGCTCGGCTGTGCCCATTGCGACCTCACCGTCGAGCGCGGCGAGATATCCGTTTTGATGGGGCTTTCGGGATCGGGCAAGTCCACATTGCTGCGTGCGGTGAACCGGCTAAACACCGTGGCGCGTGGCAATGTCGTCGTTCACGACGGCGACTGGCAGGCGGACGTGGTGAACTGCTCACAAGCCGAGTTGCGCAAGATCCGCCGCGAATGCGTGGCGATGGTCTTCCAGCAATTCGCCCTCCTGCCCTGGCGCACGGTGGCGGAGAATGTTGGTTTCGGGCTGGAGCTGGCCGGCGTACCCGCCAAGGAGCGCAAGGAACGCGTGATGGCGCAGCTCGAGTTGGTGCATCTGACCGACTGGGCCGACAAATATGCCCATGAGCTTTCGGGCGGAATGCAGCAGCGTGTGGGCCTTGCCCGCGCCTTTGCCACGGAAGCGCCGATCCTGCTCATGGACGAGCCCTTCTCCGCGCTCGATCCGCTCATCCGCACCAAGCTGCAGGACGAGTTGCTCGAGCTCCAGGAGCGCCTGAAAAAGACCATCCTGTTCGTGAGCCACGATCTTGAGGAAGCGCTCAAGATCGGCAACCGCATCTCCATCATGGAAGGCGGTCGGATCGTGCAAACGGGCACGCCGGAAGATATCGTTCTTGCACCCGAAAACGATTATGTGCGGGACTTCATTTCCAATGTGAATCCGCTCTCTGTGCTGACCGCCTGGAACGTGATGCGCGATGTTCGCGACCTGGAGGCGGCCGGCGAAGGCTGGCTGTGGCTCGACCGGCGCAAGACCACCCGGTTCAAGTTCGACGACAACATGCTGGTCATCGATGCTGAGAGAAACGGCAAGCCTGCCATCTGGGTCTCCTGCGACAATATCGAAGACCTGCCCGAGGACAGGCCAAAGGTCTTCTGGGCGACGGCGGGTACGCCGTTGCGCACTGTGATGCGGGCCATGCAGCAATCCCAGACGGCTCCGGTGGCGCTCTTTGACGAGGCCTCACGTTTTGTCGGGGCGATTGGCATACGCGACGTGCTTGGCGCCATCATCCGGCGCTGAGCATCTTCACACACAGCGGCATTGCGCAGATGCCGCTTTTCCAGCCCGGCCTCCCTCGCTAGTGTCTTGACGACACATCGAGGGAGGCAGTCTCATGAACCCATCCGGCATCGTTGCACTCGTTACGGGCGGAGGCTCAGGTCTTGGTGAAGCGACCGCGCGCGCGCTCGCCGACAAAGGCGCAAAGATCGCCATCGCCGATGTCGGCATGGAGAGAGCCGAAGGGGTGGCCGCCGATATCGGCGGCATTGCGGTCAAATGCGATGTCACCAGCGAAGCCGATGGTCTGGCGGCTCTGGATGAAGCAACGAAAAAGCTCGGTGCGCCCCGCATACTGGTGAATTGCGCCGGCATTGTCACGGCCACTAAGACCGTCGGCCGGGATGGGCCCCACCCGCTCGATCTTTATCGCAAGGTGATCGAGATCAACCTCCTCGGTACGTTCAACATGATCCGCCTGTTTGCCGCCCAGGCACAGGAACTCGAACCGCTTGAGGGTGGCGAGCGCGGGGTCATCGTCAACACCGCGTCGGTGGCAGCCTTCGACGGTCAGATCGGCCAGGTGGCCTACTCCGCCTCCAAAGGCGGGGTGGTGGGCATGACACTGCCCATCGCGCGCGATCTTTCACGTTCCGGCATCCGGGTTTGCACCATCGCGCCGGGCATCTTCAAGACGCCGATGATGGCGAGCTTGCCGGAAGAGGCGCAGGCCTCGCTCGGCCAACAGGTGCCCTTCCCGCCGCGCCTTGGTGAACCTTCCGAATATGCAGCGCTTGCCTGCCATATCGTCGAGAACCAGATGCTGAATGGCGAGACCATCCGCCTCGACGGCGCGATCCGCATGGCGCCGAAATAGCAGACTACGGAAATCCACCGTCGCCGCTTGCAGCCGAAAGCATGATCGGCGAAGGAGATGCTTCAACGGATTGAGGCATCGATGAGCGAAGGAAAAACAAAAGACGTCATTCTCGAAACGGATGCGGATGCCATTCGTCTTGCGAAGACGCTTATGCGCGCTGCGCGCTTCGGTGGACTGGCGACAATCGATCCAGAAGACGGCGCGCCCTTCGCCACCCGCGTTGCCACCGCAACCGATCTGGACGGAGCACCGCTCATCCTGGTGTCTGGACTGTCCGCTCATACGAAGGGGCTGGAATCCGATCCGCGCTGCTCCCTCCTGTTGGGCGAACCCGGCAAAGGCGACCCGCTGGCGCATCCACGCCTTTCCGTCAAGGTTGCCGCATTGCGGCTGGAGCACGACAGCGAAGACCATGCGCGCGCCAAGCGTCGCTATCTCGCACGCCATCCCAAGGCCAAGCTGTATATCGATTTCCCGGATTTCTCTCTCTACCGGCTGGAGCCAAAGACGGCACTTCTCAATGGAGGATTTGCACGAGCCTACAAGCTGTCTCGAACGGAACTTGTGATCGATAGCCCGGCACTCACCGGCCTGGCCGAAGCAGAAGCGGGTGCCATCGCCCATATGAACAGCGACCATGCAGACGCGATTGAAAACTACGCCCGCCATTTTGCGAATGCTCCGTCAGGAAAATGGCAACTGACCGGGATCGACCCCGAGGGGATCGACCTGGCACTCGGCGACCGAACGTGCCGCATTTTCTTCAAATCTCCGCTAAGCGACACGGAACAGATGCGCCACACCCTTGTGGCGATGGCAAAGGAAGCGCGCATGGGGCTCGCCAGTTGAAACGGAAGCTCTTATCTATCGCAAGCGCCGAAGATCCTCGCATCGCTGCCTATCGCCATATTCGCGAACGCGATCTCGTGGGAAGGCAGGGCCGTTTCGTGGCCGAAGGGCGGGTGGTGCTCAACGTGCTCTTCTCCACAAGCCGGTTCACAGCCGAAAGCGTGTTTCTGCGCGAAAACCGTGTGGCCGGGCTCGGCGACCTGATTGAGCGCATTCCCGAAGACGTTCCAATCTATACAGCCAGCGCTGCGATCATGGACGAGATCGCCGGTTTCGAGATCCATCGGGGCATTCTGGCAATCGGTCGCAAGCGCGAAACAAGCGGCGAAGCGCTGCTCGATACGCTGCCCGACGCGGCGCTGGTGGTCGCCCTCGCAGGCATATCCAATCACGACAATATGGGCTCGATCTTCCGCAACGCAGCTTCCTTCGGCGCTGCCGCCGTGCTTCTCACCAACGATTGTTGCGATCCGCTCTACCGCAAGGCTATCCGTGTATCGGTAGGGGCTACGCTGAAAGTTCCCTTCGCACGGTTCAGCGATACAGCCAGTCTTGCAGCGGCACTACAGGATCGGGGCTATTCAATTCTCGCGCTGAGCCCACAAGGAAAGAGGGACATTGCGGAGATAGAGCGCGACCCGCGCCATGCGTTGCTTCTTGGCAGCGAGGGGCATGGACTTTCGGAAGAGGACATGAGGCGGCTTCCCACCGCACGCATTGCGATGGCCCCGGATTTCGACAGCCTCAACGTGGCCGCAGCCTCTGCGATTGCCCTACACCGGCTCTGGCGCCCGGTGTGATGCTAGGATGCACGCTCGCGCAGAATGCGCACTCTTTCGGCAAGGCTCATGGGGCGACCGTCGCCTCCTGTCTCCTGAGACCGAAGTGCTTCGGCGATTGGTGAACTCTCCCCTTCCAGGGATGCCGTCAGACCGATCACTTCTGCCGCCAGGCTATGGATCTGCTCGCGCAACGCTCCATCCGCCTGCGCATCATCGGCTGCCATGGCACGCGGAGCCTTTCCGTTTTTCTTGCTCTCAGAAAGCTCCGCACGCAGTTTCTTGTTTTCCTGAAGCAGCCTGGAAATCCGTGTCTTGAGTTTTTCCTGATCACCGTCGGAAGACTGTTGAACGACCGTCGTCTTTGTACCTCCATCGGCCAAAAGCGTATGAAATTGCAGGGATTTGTCTGCAAGTTCACGTGACAGGCGCTCGCATTCCGCCTCCGCCTCCTTCAGCCGGCGAGCACCCTCCTCAGACAAGCTGGCCTCGCTCGCCCCATTCTTCTCCTTGCGGAGACGTGCAATTTCGGCTTCACGGCGCTCAAGCTTCTCCTCGTGTTCGTAAAGGGCCCTCATCTGTGCCTCCAGCTTTTTCTGAAGATCCGCGTTGCGCTTCTCGGCCACTTTCAAGCCGGCTTCAGCCTCTTTGCGAGCGGTTTCGGCTTCGCGTGCTGCGCGAACGGCATCCTTGCGATCACGGCGAAGTTCGGCCAGATCATCCTCCACCTTGCGCAGTTCCGTCTCGCGAGCGACCATTTCGATCTGCCGGCTGCTCGCCAGCAAGCGCTCTTCCTCATAGCGGTCATTGAGCTCCGTCAGCGCGCTGCCGCGCACTTCAAGCTCCGAGAGCGCTTCCTCCAGCTTGGTTTCCAGCATGGAAATGACTTCGGCGTTCTCCGCCAGGGCCGTGCGCTGTTTTTCGGTCTCGCTGCGCAATTCGGCAATCACCTTGTCCTGTGCGTCGCGATCCTCGGCAAGCTGCCGGGCCTCATCGCTCAACCGGGCAATTTCGACCAGTTGCGAAGACGTCTTCGCATTCAGGGACTCGATGTTCATCTCGAGCCGGCGGGCCGCCATGGCATGGCTGGCGCGCAACCGATCTTTCTCCGCCTCGAGTTCATTGGTGGAAAGCGGCATGCTGGCTTCTATCCGCTTTGTCGTAAGCCGCACCGCCCTGCGCCACACAAGCGGCGCCAAAGCAAGAGCGAGAAACCCTGCGATAAAAAAGCCCAGAAGAATAAGCAGTATCGTCGTGATCACCGCATGAAACCCATTTCGTCGAGGAAACCCTGCATGTGCAGTTGTTACCTCATTGGGTCACGCAAAACGACACGCACGTCAAGCTGATACGCTCAGGTAGCCGTTTTGACCATTGGGGACGGCGGACCGATCAGTTGCCCGCCACCGTGGGAGAGCCACCTTAGAAAGGATTCCAGGTCGGCTGCGGGGTCATTTTCAGATAACCCAGATTGATGCCAAGGCGCGCGCCGACACCGGTGCGGATCGGAACCAAAATCATGTTGTCATTGGTCAGCGCATTGAAGCCAAGACCCGCCACCAGGTAAGCAGAGCCCGCAACGCCGCCGAAACGTCGGTAAAGATCGTTCACGGAGTTGAGGTTGTAAACGAGGATCATGACGCGGGATCCCTGACCGCCATAGTCCCACCCGATAGATGGTCCCTGCCAGAAGACCTTATGGTCGCCAGCGTTCTTGGTATAGAGCATGCCCTCGCCATAGGTCAGGCCTCCGATGAACGCTCCGGAGCCTTCCTCGCCAAGAACATATCCGTTCGGCAAGCCGTAATTGGAAAAGACCTTCTCCACCACGGTTGCCAGACCACCCGTGGTGGCACCGAAAAATCCGTGTCCGGCGTCAACGATCTCCTGAGCCGTGTAACCATTGTTGGCCCGTGCCGTATTGGTGGTCACGGAGATGGCGCCCAGGCCGACCGCGAAAACCACCAGAAAAACCTGGATAAACCGCGTCCAATCAAAAAGCCGTGCAGGCATTGTTCATTCTCCATCCATGAGTGGCTGTCATAGACCCAGACCGCCCACCGTTACCCCGCCAAGAGCCACGATTGCTTCAAAATAGGCCGTGAATCTTTTCCAACTGTTAACCTCAACCTGAAACATGGCCGGCGCATGGCCCCACGCCCGGGATGAGCGTCTGCCGCCCGCGCCATTTCAGGCCAAACTGTTGCCGGTTTTCGCGCGCCTGTGTAACCAGAAGCAGCGCGTTCCATGATCTGATTCGGTTGGTGACTGGAGCCTGTTCGAAGTCGGAACCACAAGAGCAAAGACCGGCCGGCACCGCAGCGTCCACAGGCGGCGATGGCCCGATCGGCAACAACGTCTGGAGGACAGATGCCTATGTCCGAACTTTTCTCATTGAGCGCAACCGATCTCGCCGCTCTTCTGTGCAGCCGCGTATGCCACGACATCATTTCGCCGGTGGGTGCGATCAACAACGGCCTAGAACTGTTAGATGAGGGCGGCGCTGACGAAGATGCCATGGCCCTGATCCGCGCCAGCGCAGTCAACGCCTCGGCACGCCTTCAGTTTGCGCGCATCGCTTTTGGCGCCGCCGGCTCGGCTGGCATGCAGATCGATACAGGAGATGCACAGGCAGTGGCCACGGCGTTCATCGCGAACGAAAAGCCCGACCTCGAATGGCACGGCGCGCGTGCGCTTCTGCCCAAGAACCAGGTAAAGCTTTTGCTGAACCTGTTGCTGGTTGCCAATTCCGCTATCCCACGCGGCGGCAAACTGCGTGTTTACCTAGAAAATCTTGAAAGCGCGCCTGCCTTCAAGATCAAGGCCGAGGGGCCAATGCTCCGTGTTCCCCCAAAATTTCTTGAGCTTCACTCTGGAAGCAAACCGGAAGAGCCCATCGATGCCCACAGCGTTCAGTTTTACTACACGCTGCTTCTGGCGCGCGATACCGGCATGACCGTCAATATTCGCGCCACGGCCGATGAGATCATCCTGTCTGCAGGGAAATAGTCCGTTAACCATAAGTCTTTGCGGCAGCTTTACCAGCCGTGCTCCATAATCCTTCCTGCTTGCCTGACAGCGGCAACTGCATTGCACGAAAGGATGTGGAAAATGGCTCGCTGCCTGATCGTCGACGATTCCAGCGTCATCCGGAAGGTCGCCAAACGGATACTCGCCAGCGCGGAAATGATGGTCACTGAGGCGGCCAGTGGGCAGGAGGCCCTCGATCTGTCTGCCCATGATATGGCCGACATCATCATCATCGACAGCTCTCTGCCGGATATGGATTCAAGCGATCTCGTTCGCCGGTTGATGGCTTTGCCGGCAGAGTTCAAGCCTTATATTCTCTTGTGTCTGGCTGAGCTCGACCTCGGCGCGATCATGCGCGCGAAGCGGGCTGGTGCCCAAGGCTACATGTTGAAGCCTTTTACGCGCGCGCAATTGCTCGAGCAGTTCCGAGAGTTTCAGACCGCCGCATAGCACCCGGCCACAATAGAAATAGATCCAGGCAAAGCAAAAAACCCGGCCTCGCGGCCGGGTTTGCGCGTTTTTGAAGGGGATTCGAGAAGGTGTCAGGCGCTTTCGCGAATTTCCTCGGGCTCGCGCAATACGTAACCGCGCCCCCACACCGTCTCGATGAAGTTCTGACCGCCGGATGCTGCATCAAGCTTTTTGCGAAGCTTACAGATGAAGACGTCGATGATCTTCAATTCCGGCTCGTCCATGCCGCCATAAAGATGGTTCAGGAACATCTCTTTGGTGAGCGTCGTTCCCTTGCGGAGCGAAAGCAGCTCCAACATCTGGTATTCCTTGCCCGTCAGGTGGACGCGCTGTCCAGCGACCTCAACCGTCTTGGCATCCAGGTTCACAATCAGATCACCGGTGGTGATAACCGACTGTGCATGCCCCTTGGAGCGACGCACGATGGCGTGAATACGCGCCACCAGCTCGTCCTTGTGGAAGGGCTTGGTCATATAGTCATCCGCACCGAAGCCGAGGCCCCGCACCTTGTCCTCGATGCCGGCCATGCCGGAGAGGATAAGGATCGGCGTCTTCACTTTCGAAAGGCGCAGTGTCCGCAGGACCTCGTAACCCGACATATCCGGCAGGTTGAGATCAAGCAGTATGATATCGTAATCGTAGAGCTTACCCAGATCGACGCCCTCTTCTCCGAGGTCCGTCGTATAAACATTGAAGCTCTCGGACTTGAGCATCAGTTCGATGCTCTGTGCCGTGGCACTGTCGTCTTCAATCAGCAAAACGCGCATCTTTATCCCCTTCTCGCCGCCGACCCGGCCTGGCAGGCACCCGGCACCGAAGCAATGATTGCCTGAATCGGAGGCTGCCAGTTAATGGTTAACAAAATCTAATTCGGTCTGGCAAGCACCAGATTCCCTTTTCAGCTTTTGAAAGCACCGCTTTGATTCCAATGGTGAAATATCCGCCTATGAATAGATCGAATCACATTAGCAATTCATGCTAACCGACTCTCCCCGCAATCAAATTACGGCTTTCTCACGCACAATCTTTACCGTGCCTTAAGCCATCGTCCTTATGATTAACAATGCCCGTAAACGAATGGTTACCGAAGGGGCCAAATCTTAGGAATTTGTTTCCTAAGTGCGCTTACCCTGCGAGGACTGACCCGGCGTAAACGGGACGGACAGCCGCCGAGGGGCGCTGGTGTGTGCGTATTGTGGGAGTATCGAGTATGAAGCCGCGTGAAAACCTCGTTCGACTGAAGCAGTTTCAGGTTAATGAGAAGCGCCGCCGCATGGCACAGCTGGATTCAATGATCGCCGAATTCGACCGCATGGCTGCGGAGCTGGATGCGCAGATCATTTCGGAAGAAACGAAGGCCGGTATCACCGATCTCAACCATTTCGCCTACCCAACCTTTGCCAAGGCCGCGCGCCTGCGCCGCGACAACCTGCGCACCTCGCAAGCAGAGCTTGTCGAACAGCGTAAGTCCGCCGAGGCGGAACTGTCCGAAGCGGAAGCAGAACTTGCCAAGGCCGAAGCTTTGGAGAACCGTGACGGGCGCGGCCGTCAGGACGCAGCAGCATCCCGCGCGATGACTGGCTGATTACCGCCCCCACGACCACATTTGAGCGCTGAACCGGTTTCAACGGCGGGGATTTCCCTGCCGTTTTGCGTTGTTCCTGTGACCGAGGAAAAGAGCCATGTTTTCAAGCATTTCTCAAAAGATACCCCCGATCCGGGTAACCGTATAGGACCGAGCTGGCACTGAGCCCGTAAAGAAAGGGGCCGGCGCAGAACACCGGCCCCTTTCGGGTTTGAACGGCAGTCGACGCAATTTCCAGTTTTCGTGGAAATGCGCCGAAACCTGATCAATGTCGATATTGCTGGATACGTGTTGTCCGCAGCCCCGCCAGGCCATGATCATCGATAGAAGCCTGCCACGAGAGGAACTCCTCCACCGTCAGACGATATCGCTGACAGGCTTCCTCGAGGCTCAAAAGCCCACCGCGCACTGCGGCCACCACTTCCGCCTTGCGACGGATTACCCACCTGCGCGTATTGCTCGGCGGCAGATCCGCAATTGTCAGCGGGCTGCCATCCGGGCCGATCACATATTTTACGCGCGGTCGAACCATTTCGGTCATAGTACTCTCTACCTGAACTCAAGACCCGATACACAAGCTACTGCGCCGGCTTTAAAATTTGCCTAAACACATGGTAAGCATACGGTAACGGACATGAATCCCGCGTTAGGAATTTGTCGCCGATTTGTTTCAAATTGCGTCGACCCGCACGGCAAACCTCCGGGAAACCAAGGCTTGGCTCCTGATGGCTCTCGTTAACCTTCGGGCTGGAAGCACGCAGATCCTTGACCTATATTCGCCGCATTGGCATGTAATCGGCCACGATCAAACACAAAGAAGATCAAGCAAATGAACAGCCTCGACCTGCCCGGACGCCCGCAGGACTGCCGAATCGTTGTGGCCATGTCGGGCGGCGTGGACTCCTCCGTCGTCGCCGGCATCCTCGCCAAACAGGGCTATGACGTCGTCGGGGTCACGCTGCAGCTTTATGATCATGGCGAGGCGACACACCGTCCGGGCTCCTGTTGTGCCGGTCAGGACATCGATGACGCACGCCGTGTCGCAGAGACGCTGGGCATCCCCCACTATGTGCTGAATTACGAGCAGCGCTTTCGCGAAGCCGTGATCGACCCCTTCGCTCAAAGCTACGTCGCCGGCGAAACGCCGATCCCCTGCGTTTCATGCAATCAGACCGTGAAATTCGCCGATCTTCTGGAGACGGCACGTGATCTCGGCGCCGATGCACTCGCCACCGGCCACTATATCCGCAGCCGCGCCAATGGCGCCCACCGGGCCCTTACACGGCCGGTGGATGCAGATCGCGATCAAAGCTATTTCCTCTTCGCCACCACGCAGGAGCAAATCGACTATCTGCGTTTCCCGCTGGGCGGTCTGTCCAAACCGGAGGTGCGCGCCATTGCGGAGGAGATGGGCCTGAGCGTTGCCACCAAGCAGGACAGCCAGGACATCTGCTTCGTACCGCGCGGCAAGTATTCCGACATCATCAGCAAGCTGAAGCCGGAAGCCGCAACGCCGGGTGAGATCGTGCATCTGGACGGGCGCAAGCTCGGCGGCCACGACGGCGTCATGCATTACACGATCGGCCAGCGGCGCGGTATCGGCGTTGCCACGGGAGAACCGCTCTACGTGGTGCATCTGGATGCCGAGAATGCGCGTGTCATCGTCGGCCCGCGAGAGGCGCTGGAAACGCACAAGGTGTTCCTGCGCCAGGTGAACTGGCTGGGCGATGGGCCGCTTGACGAATTGCCCGCAGATGGGATGGAGGTCTTTGCCAAGGTTCGCTCGACCCGCCCACCACGCCCTGCCGTGCTGCATCACGCAGACGGCAAGACCTGGGTTGAACTGACCGAGGGCGAGGCAGGCGTCGCTCCCGGGCAGGCCTGCGTGCTTTACTCCGATGACGGCAATGAGGCCCGCGTCTTTGGCGGTGGCTTCATCGAGCGTTCGGAAAGAGGGCGGGAAGCCGAAGCTCAGCTCACGCGTCTGGCAGCAGCCGCCCACAGCGCATAAGGTCGATAAGATCGCCCGCGCCAGCAGCGCCCGGCCTGCAAAGAGCATGCGTGCACGCAAAATGGGCAATAGGCCGGCAGTTTACGCTCGCTGATGTGACGCCTCAGCCATGTGTTACAGAACCGGCCGTCAGAATTCGCAGAACCTCTATGGCTTCTTCGCCTGTCGTGCGCGGCTCGCTTCTTGTTTCGATGCAGTCGAGAAAATGCTGCAGCTCACGCGTCAGCGGCATTCCCTCTTCCACATCCACATAGGTCGGCTCGTTGGTGGTGAACGCCCAGTGGCCGCTATCCTGCCAGACCGCATGACGATAGACGGCGAGCTTGCGCCCCCATGGCTCCACGTCGTCAAAAACCGCCATCGCCTTGTCGCCGACAACCGTCAGGCGACGCTCACGATAGGGGTTAAGCCGAGAGGTGAAGAGGTGGCTGCGCAGGCCGCCGGGGAAACGCATGTGCAAATGCGCGAAATCGCTCAGATGGTCGAGCAGCGCCGCTCCCTCGCCGCGCACTTCTTCGGGAGCTGCTCCCGTCAACGCCAGGATCATCGAGAGATCGTGTGGGGCAAGATCCCACAGAGCGTCGTTCTCGGTGTGAAACTTGCCAAGCCCCAGCCGGTGCGAATGAATATAGCGGATGTCACCAAGATCGCCCTGGTCGATCAGCGATTTCAGTTTTTCGAAAGCCGGATGGAAGCGCAGCACATGGCCGACCATGATAATGCGCCCTGTTTCATGCGCCACGGAGACCGAGCGCTCGGCATCCTCGACAGTCAGCGCTATGGGTTTTTCAACCAGGACATCCTTGCCCGAACGCATGGCCCGAATGGCATATTCGGCATGAAACTGCGGCGGCAGCGCCAGCACGATCGCGTCGATCTCGGCATGCTCGAAGAGCGCGTCGGGTGAGATCGCCACGCATTCATGTTCGCTGGCAAAGCCTTCAGCCCGCGCCTCATTGGCATCGGACACGGCAGCCAGCACTCCCAGAGACTTAAGCGTGCGAATGTGGTTCGAGCCCCAGTAGCCACATCCGAGTACGGCAATACGCGGTTTCATAAAATCCTTCGCCCAAGATTTTGGCGCAGAAAACACATACAGACGCGGCCCTCACGACTCAACCCTGCCCGTGAAATCCCGCCAATTTCTTCAGGGAAATCGTTAGCCTCGACAAATTCCCCCAAGAAACGGTGAACCCCGCTTGACACGACAGACACCGCCCCCTTATATCCGCGCGTCTTCGTGAGGCACCGGACCGGTTTGAAACAGGTTCCCCGGCCTCCAGGCGGCGGAGTAGCTCAGTCGGTTAGAGCAGAGGAATCATAATCCTTGTGTCGGGGGTTCGAATCCCTCCTCCGCTACCATCAATCCCCACACCCGTTTGACGCCATTGGGGTAGGCACGTTCGCCAAGGATCGAGTTGAGCCGTCCTGCAATCTCGATCTCGACCGCTCCGGGTTCTGAAGGATCGCGGTAGACGGTCACCGTTTCGACCAGTTCCCGTATTGCTTCCGCACATTCCCGGTCGCCTGACCGGATGCCTTCCGCCAGTGCGTGTTGAAGGACTTCGAGCTGCTCCTCATAGCGCTTCAGGATGGCGGGATGCAGCGAAACGACCTCGAAGGCAGGTGGAGCTTTCTCCAACTCTGCAAGAACCGCCTCGCGCTCATGGTAGAGTTCAGTCGAGCGGGGACCGATCACATACGGATCGCCAATACCTTTGGCGAGATGATCGACCAAACGGTCGATCTCGCGCTTGAGTTGCTCGGCGCGGCGCTCAAGCCGAATTCGATTAGCATCGGCCTCTGCGGACAGTCGCTTGCGTTCCTCGTGATAGGTCTTCACGTATTCGGCGAGTACCCTGGGGCTCTTCATCTCGGCATGCAGGCCAGACAGAACGGCGGTCTCCACGGTCTCGAGATAGAAGGTTTTCGGGTCGGGACATGACCCGCTTTCCGTCGCGGCCGAGCACCTGATCCGGATACGGCCTGATTTATCCTTGCCGTTGGTCGACATGCCTGATCCGCACGCACCGCACCGAAGCAGCCCCGAAAGCATATGACGCGGTCGGCGATGATGGTGTGGATAGTCAAGGCTGCGCTCGCGTTTGCGCGCGTGCGCCTGCTCGAACAGTTCGCGGCTGACAATAGCGAGTTCGGGCACGTCGGCTGACTGCCACTCTTCTTTCGGATTGGGGCGAGACACACGGCGGCCGGCCTTCGATGTGGTGCTCAGGTTCATTCCGACTTGAGGCCCCGAGAGGGATTCGAACTCCGCGCTGACGCCTGCCTGCATCTTTCGCCGAGGCACCCGTCCGCCACGCCACGTCGTGGCCGATCTCTGTCGGCTCGAACCGAAGTGCGATCCCGAACAATACGATGGCTGAAGCTTAGGGTTCTGTGCTGTAGCTGTTGTCAAAATCTTGGAAGGCATCCGCGACAATTGCCTCAATCTGCTGAACTTCGTCGTCGCGCAGCTTCTCAAATTCGCCGGTGCGGCGGCGTTTGCTGAGGGAGCCGCCGTTCTGGCGGATGTGCATGATGAGGTCCTGCGCCATACGGTCCGGCATTTCGACCAGATTCATGATGGCGGTCAGCGCCTGATCGCGGCACTTGAGGTAGTCGATCTCGCGCGGCAGATCGATTTCGACTGTCCGCTGCACGCAGCTATAGAGGAACTCGGCCTCCTCGGTACACTCGAAATAGCGATAGAGGTCCGCCGTTTCGTTGGTGACCTCGACATTGTGATTGGGCAGCGCGCGCCAGTCGATGAACTCCATTAAGGGGCCAGAGTGCCGCTTCAGGGTCGAGGTGTAGTCGTCGATACGATCCAGCATGACCGCAGAAACAGGAAACACCATGCCGGGCGGGGTGTATTTGCGCTCGGCGAGCACGTGGTGGATGAGACAGCGGTGCAGGCGCCCGTTGCCGTCGGCCAGCGGATGCACGTATACAAACCCGAACGCGATTGCCGCGGCCTGCAGGACCGGATCGACGTCTGAGATCCGCAGTCTGTTGTTGCATTCATTGAGGCTGGTCATGATGTCGGGAACATCCTGAGGGCGAGCTCCGATGAATTCGGGCAACGGATCATGGTTGTGGTCCCGCTCGCCCAGAAACACGCCCTCGCTGCGATATCCAATCTCGGTGAACCGGTCGTCGCCGATCAGGATGCGGTGCAGGCGATAGATTTCGGTCTGATTGAGTGGACGCTTGCCGGCCTCCAGAACCGCGCGTCCCCAGCGCTCGAGCCGATTGGCAGGTGCGCGCTCCCCTTCGATCTCGAAGCTCGCGCGGCTGTCGGCCAGCAGGAGCAAGCTCGCGGCCCGGGAGACGACATGAGCACCTGTCCGCCCTATCGTCTCCTGGGCCTTCCTGGAAAGGTGGAGGGCCAGAAATGCTTCCAGCTTTTCGGTGCGCCTGATGATCGGACAGAACGCGCCCGTGCCAAGCAGATTGTTGCGCACACGATGGCGCAGGGACAGTGACGCTGGACCGGTGAAATATGTTTCCGGATCAAGTGCGTCGACGGCGGTAACTGTGGGGGCGTCGTCGATATCGAGGCGCTTGCCCGTCAGGGTTTCGTAAAAAAACCATACGCGGCGTGTGACCGCGCCGGTCGGTGTCCGCTGGATGAAGTCTATGAGGTCCTGTTCTGGCAGTGCATCGAGGATGCGTTTGAGAACCAGAAAATCGATCGGCTCATGGCGTAGGGCAAAGCCGAGATGCCCATCAAGGGTATCGTCCGGCTGATACCGCTTGTCATAGATCTCCCAGATGCCCTCCCCCCGACGATTGCCGCGCACGTGCCGTTCGGAGATGCAGGAAGGGCTTCGCACCGGTGCTTTCACGTCGAGCGCGTGAACGAGGGCCGCCCACCCTGCGAGCCGGGCGCCCTCTGGAACGGGTTCGTTCTGAAAATGGGCAGGATTCCCGATATCCAGCTTCATGTCGGCTTTCCCTCATGGCTGTCGAAAAGCGATCATACATCGCCCGTCGATCGAAAGAGCCTTACAGTCCGAACGATTGAAAAACAATCACCAATGTCGAAAATCGTTCACAGCTAGATATAAGTGTCGATAAGTAAGCGAAGCATGCCCGCCGGCCACTGACCAGAAAGGAGCCAAAATGCCGTCACAAGAGCTCGCGCGAGGAACTGTTCGCGCTGGTTTGGGGAAAGCCGACGCAAGAGGTGGCGAAGGAACTTGGCGTCTCGGATGGCCGGTACTTGTACTGATAGCGATAATAATACTGATCCTGACGCCAGACCGTTCCGTTGGCGAGCTTGACAATGGTATCGCCGCTCCAGCCCGTCCAGGCTCCTGCAATGCGTGTCTGCATTCCCCTGTTCTCCTAGTCGATCCGGCGGACGCGAATGCCGCGGCTCATGCCCTCGACATGCATGACATTGCCGGACAGGGTCACGGAGGGGCGGTACCCGTAGTGATACTCATAGTGATATTCCTCCTGGCGCCATACCGAACCGTCGGTCAGCCGGACGATGGTGTCGCCGTCCCAACCTGTCCATTCATCTTCAATCTGCTTTCTCATTTGGGTCTCTCCTGGGGCGTCCGGGGTCACGCTGCATTCGGCAGGCGCACGACGTCGGCAATTTCCGCGGCAATCTCTTCGACGGTGTGAGTGGCGGTACTGCGCGCCAGTCGATCCGCGAGCGAAGCCGAGTAGCCAATCACCTCGCGTTTGGAGACGTTGTGCCAGATCGGCAGCAGGACCTGTTCGCCCGACACGGCGCGGGTTACCAGTCCATCGAGCTCGTATTCGGGCCAGCCCTTGCCAAAGAACGCCTGCGACAGCACGACCACGCCAAAGCGGCTGCTTCCCAGACCGCGGTCGATCTTGCGGCGAAGGCTGTCGCCGATCCGCAATTCGAATTCGTCGTACCAGACCGACAATCCTGCTTCGCGCAGTGCATTCGCCAGCGGTCGCACGACTTCATCCTTGTCCTCCGATGCGTGGGAGATGAAAACATCGAAAACCCGGCCATCGGGGGCCTCGGTCGTGGGAGCGAGTTCGTCCTCGGCATTGCGAACGAGTGTGGGGACGCTACGCAGCGGTGCCTCGTTGATTGCAGGAAGAGGCTTGAGCGCATCACCTCGGATCACCTGAACACCAGACCGCACCGAACCACACAACCCCTGCATGTCGACGGCAACATGCCAGGTGCCGAAATGCGGCACCGGCAGGCGCACGGGGGAACGTTTGGCAAGTCCTCCGACGTAACGATGGCGGCGGCCCGCCTTGTAGTTGCTGAAATTTGAGCCATCCATGAGGCGAACGTTGGCCGCGCTGCCGCTGAGCGTCACCACGACGACACTGCCCCGTTCGACGTGCCCCAGATTGTAATGGGTAAAATTCATCGAGCTCAGCCGTGAACCACCGGTCCTTCAGATGGAGGCTGGCACGTTGGGGTGTCAAAACCTGACATGCTTTTCGTTTGGCGGACGCCAAGCGATTGGCAGTTTCAGATAAGACCGAGGACTCCATCGGCGGCTAGAGTTGATCGACCGCTTTTTCGCTATGACGGGACGGTCTGGAAGCTCCAGTGCTGTCAGTATGGCTAGGCCGCCAATGTCCGAGAGAACAATCGGAGCCTGTAGCGTATTTCCGGCAGGTGTGGGGATTGACGGTAGCGGTCCAAAGACTCGATATCCATAACACTACATCTCGTGTGTTGGAACACGCCAGAGCGGCATCATACTCCTCAAGCGACCGCGACATATCCCGAAGCGGCACGTCAGTAAGCCGAGTTCGAGTGGCAGTGGCCTCCGCGATGGTCGCTCGCGCTCTCGTGATGGGTCGTTACCTATTCGGCGAGCACTTTGGAGAGTTCTTCATTTCAGCGCACATTCCAGCCAGGATCGCGGTTTCCACGGTTCGAGATAAAAGGCATTAATGTCGGGACACGTCCGCTTTCCATTGCCTCCGAGCATCTGATCCGGATACATCCCGATTTGTCCTTGTGACAAGTCCAATCCATCAGCGCTTCATCTCAGACACCCAGAAAGCATGTGGCGCAGCCGTCTGTGACAGTGCGGGAAGTCAAGGCTGCGTCCGCGATTACGCGTTTGAACCTGCTCGAACTGTTCACGATTGACTCAAGCTACCATAGCTCGCGCCAGAAGGTCGCAGCGCACCTTGCGCACTTGATTAGGTGCGCCGACAAACCCAAATACGGAGCATGACCAAGTTCAGTCTCCATATGAGGTTCCTGCTCACTGCAGGAAACAATCTGAACCGCCGGTGACCCCGGGCGGGACAAGGCGTTTGCCTGTCTGCGCTGCGGGGTACTCCTGATCTCCACACCGATACTCTGAGTCACGAATGCGCCGAAGGGCCCGCTTCCGCTCATATGCGGACGGCTCGAAAGTAGGACGCAAACGTGCCGGTTCAACCTCCTCAATCTGGAGAACGCGTCATGCACACTGAAATTATCAATCCCGACATTTCCTTGTCTCCCGAGACCCACAAGTTCGGCCAGTCAAATAGAGACAGAATACCTGGCAGGTTGCGCAGATTGGCTCGAAATGTCGTTCGAAACTGGCAACGCCGCAGGATGATCGCGGCTCTGCGGGCCATGGACGACAATTTGCTCGATGATATTGGGATTTCGCGAAACGACATTCCGCGCGTCGTCAACGGCTTCGACGATCGCGAATTGCGAATGTGGCCGGTCTCACCAGAGGTCGAGCGCCAGAGCGCGTCGGGCAATCCTCTGGCTTCGTGATCTGGCGAAAAGCGCGAGTACAATTCGTGGAGAGATCAGCAAACCGCCGCCACGACAAATATGGAAGGATCGATGACATGATGATGCGTAGTGAACACTTCGGCAAACTGTTTCCGAAGACGTTCGAACCTGCAGCCAGCATTGGCTATGCAGGTGAGCCCAGCTCTGAATGCCTGGCGCGCTGGGAGGATGACGGGGGGCGGGCTGCACCGCCGCATCTGAATCACTACGCTGAAGGGGTGATGCGGGAGAGTTCGACCGGTATTAGGCTGCGGGTGGTAAAACCTGCTGCCTAGATATGATGATACAGTCGCTCACAGCGCGACAGTAGAATTTTTCTCACCATTGCTCTGCACAAGGGGCTGGCAAGTATGAATGCGAAGCAAACCCGCTTGGTGTGCCTGCGCAAGGCTCTTGCCAGTTCCCCCAATCTGCATGGATTCGCGACGCCGAGCCAAGCGACTCAAACCACGCTGGCTGGATGCGGTTCGACCATCGCCAAAGCTGATTTGCGTTCATTGAGGAAAATATTTGAAAAGCGGTTTCGGGCGAGGCTCTTCTTCCGCCAACTGCCTGAACAAGCTCGTTTCTGATACTGGTGGTGGGCGACAACCTGTCCGTCAATCATGCGGGCACAGGAGGAGAGCATTTTCAAACGATGCCTCGGAACCTCGTAGAATCGCTGGCTCCCGTGAAGTCCCTCCTGGGAGGCACCATCCTCGTCATGGCTGGTAACAGCTTGCTTGGCGTGGTTTTACCCACTACGGATGGAGGCTGCAGACTACCCGGTGGCTCTGACAGGCGTCGTGATGGCGTCTTATTATCTGGGCCTGGTGCTCGGCGGCTATCGCGCGAAACGGGTCATCATGCGAATCGGACATATCCGAGCCTTCTCGGCATTCGCCGCATTGACCGCCGCAATCTGCCTTGCCTACGGTTTCTTCCCGACGCCTATCGTCTGGATCATTCTGCGGGTGATCAACGGTTTTTGCATCGCGGGCATGACCACTGCAATTGAGAGCTGGCTCAATGAGCGCAGCAACAATGAGACCAGGGGGCGCGTCCTCGGCTTCTACATGTTGGTATTCTACTTGGCCGTCGCAACGGGTCAGACACTGATCAGCTTAGCCCCGGACGACTCCAGCGGCCATCTGATGCTGGCCTCGGCACTGACCGGGCTGGCCCTTGTTCCCATCGCCATGACACGCCTTGGAGAGCCGAATTTGGGTGAGTTGCGCGTGCTCGGCGTACGAAGACTGTATGAGGTATCACGGATCGGTCTGGCGGGAGCCGGCGTCGCAGGCATCCTCGTCGGTTCCTTCTATGCGCTGAGCGTGGTCTTCGCTCGCCAGATTGGCTTGAGCGCTTCTGAAGCGGCTCTGTTCGTGAGCACCGTCGTGCTGGGAGGGCTGGGACTTCAGGTTCCCGTGGGCATGCTGGCGGACAAGTTTGACCGGCGCATCGTCATGTCCTGCATATTGATTGCAGTCGGCGCGTCATGGGGGCTACTGTCGGGCGCGCTTGCCGTCGAACTTCCGCGCGCCGTTCTGATCGTCATGGCTTTGGCATTCGGAGGTGCGATCAGCAGCGTTTATCCGCTTTGCGTCGCTCAGGTCTTCGATCGATTGGAACGCAAATATTATGTCGCGGCATCCGGGCGCCTTTTGATGGTCTACTCCATCGGCGCAACGATCGGCCCGCTTCTCGCTGCCGCGCTCATGTCGCTTTACGGACCGGCATCGTTCTTTTTATTCGAGTCCACGATAGCCGTGATATACGCCCTGTTCCTCTTGCTCAGCATGAAAGCCGACGGGCGTCTGCCTGCAGAAGAAGAGCGGGAGAAATTCGTTCCTCTTCCCGATACTTCCTCAGCTGCCCTGGGGCTCGATCCGCGTACGGAACCGGGTTGAATCCTGTACACCGGTCGCGACACTTCCGGTGCAATAGGAAAGATGGCGTTTTTTGCGGCAACCGTCCCGAGCCCCAGTGCGCAACTGTCGCGCCTGCGCTCAAAGACATCGATCCAGCTCAACCCAAAGCGTGCATTTTGCAACGCATCGCCCCACCCATTGTCATCATGTCTCGAGCGATACGAACCTCAAGGCCGCTTTCCAGTAATATCGCCCTGACCTCATTTGAGTTATCGGCACTGCGCAGTTGCGTGAGCAGTTTCTTATCCCGGGCGAGCCGCTCGAGCCTTATCAAAGCCGAGCGGAGCCACTTTATATCGGTTGTGTCGCCGAGCACTGCCGCGAGAATATCGATTCCGCGCCCATCCGGAGCACCAAAATCGATGGGTCTTTTCAATCGCCGAACCAGAATCAACGGCTCCGGAAAACCCTCCACAACAGCATGCGGGAAAGCGATGCCGCCGCCGACCGCGGTGGTGCCCAGCCTCTCACGTGCATAAAGCGCGCTGGCGACGTCGGCCTTGCTGCTGTTAGGCAGTAGTTCTGCAGTTCGAGCAGCAACCCTCCACAGCGCCATTCTCCTGCCGTTGGAATTTGCATCGATCTCGAAATCGACCACGAAGGAAACACGAGCGGGTATCATCGCACGCCATCCATTATTCCTGGGATCCAAGATAGTCGCTCCGTCATACCGGACGACAAACAAACTCCCCGCGCGGGAACGTCTGTCCGCCCGGGGAGCGTGGGTTA
Organism: Nitratireductor sp. B36; assembly: GCF_020833685.1. Classification (GTDB taxonomy): domain Bacteria; phylum Pseudomonadota; class Alphaproteobacteria; order Rhizobiales; family Rhizobiaceae; genus Nitratireductor. The sequence continues at coordinate 392,628 of NZ_JACKZY010000002.1, read as the reverse complement.
CCCGACCAAGGAAGCGATTTTGACTGCCTGGGCGGCCATTCACTTCCTCATGTCATAAGGTCAGTCTATCGAGGTGGCTTCCGATTGGCGGATGCCAACTGTTCTGTGACCGCATCGGGCTGTTGGATGTTTTTCTTCTTTTTTCCCTTTGGTTGCTTTCGCTTCTGATCGCCTTTTCTCTTGGCCATATGCGCTTCTCCAAATTTAATGAGGCATTGACGAACCGAGTTCGCCCTCCACGTCCCCTGGCGCCGAGGATTCAGCGCCAGGGAGGTGTTCCGATTTGGATATGCGCTCCTTCAGTTTGGTGGGACGACTGCGACATCTCAGCCTCCTGGCTCAAGGTCACTCCGACCATCATTCGCGTATCTACGGTTCCTGGTGTATCCCGTACTCCGAAGTCGGAGTTCATGGTCAGCAGGATATCTCGTGCTCGCGAAAACGCGCACTGAGGCAGAACACCAGGGGCAACGCACTGCAGCCCGTGGAATACCGGCGCGGCATTTTTGACATAACAGCAATGTATTACGAATGGACACTCTACGCTCCGCTTCCGCAAGAAATTTCGCAAAAGAATTGACATTTTTTCTTGAAGAAAACCCGGAGCCTGAAGGCGTTTTTTCTACGATTCGCACGTAAAGCCCCGGGCGATTACATGAATCTCCCGGAGGCCGGTGCAGAATATTTTGTAAATTTTCTTACCCATGACTTTAATATAGCCCAAAGAAATAAATAAACAAGACCTCAGAGACGCAACAAATCATATTATTATTACAAAATTTTCTTATGAGAAAATTCTGACTCCGTGCATTGAGGCCGACGGTCAGGCATCGCCGATTTCCCGCCTCTGAGCGCCTCCCGTTACCCGTTCGCTCAACAACCGCAAACCTGTAGCAGGCAGCGGCAATCCGCCGTCGCGAAGCGCGGAGTCGATTTGGCCGAAAATGGCGTCACGGCAATCGATATCGTCGGCAAAACTGGGCACCCAGAACCGCACATGATAACGGATGCCGTCAATATCGTAGGAAGCGACCCGCACATCCGGCTTCGGGACATTGACAATGATCGGCGAACGGGCCGCCGCGTCGGCCAGCAACTCACGCGCCACCGCAACGGGAAGCTCATGGCTGAGCACAACTTCAACCTGCGCGCGATACTTGCGATTGGGCGCACTGTAGTTGGTCAATGCCTGCTGGGCGATCTGACTGTTGGGAAGAATCACATAGGTGTCGTTGCGTGTGAACAGCCGCGTCGTCCGCCAGCCGATTTCGATCACCCGCCCTCTTGTCCGATCGTTGATGGAGATCCAATCACCGATCCGGTAAGGGGCTTCCAGTCCAACCGCGATCCCCGCAAAGACATCGGCAAGCGTGCTCCGCAAAGCAAAGCCGATGACGGCGATCACAAGGCCTGAACCGGCGATGGCACCGCTCCAGCTCTGGCCGATCACCAGCATCACAGTTGCAATGGTCGCGGCAATGAAAAGAGCCGCTGAAACCAGTTCAAGCAGAAGTTTTGGCACCTGACGGCGTTTGCGACCAGCACGCTCCAGTGCAAGTCCAACGAGCCGACCGCCCAGCCAGGCTGCCGAAAAATAGGCGGCCCCGCCCGTCAGGACACGGATCGGTTTCTCCGACACGTCGAATTCGAGCCAAGCCAGTGCCTGAGGGTGCAGCATGTATGACGCAACTGCCGCCGATGTGAACAGCACCGGCAGCAGAACACGGGTCAGTGTCGAGCGGAGGTTATTCACATCCGCACCATGTCGAAGCGATGCGCTTTGTGGCTGCGCATTGATCGGCTGCATCCCTGATAGGAAGACGGCGATGATCGAACGGTAGCCTTGAACAGAGTTTTGCAATGAAGGCAGCGTGTGGCTGCGCGCGGCGAAATATCACCGCATCGCCTGCAGAGCAGGGGCAGGGCAATTATGAACATGTCTCTCTCCAACACCGGGAAGAACCGGCGGATCACCTCAAAGAACCTGTGCGAGGAACCCGGAGCGGAAAAAGAGCCGATGTCTTTACATCAACGCAAAGCCGCCCCGGCAAGCCCATGGGCTTGCGAGGTTATCCTGAGCGTCAATGAGAGAAACAGGTTACACATGCAATGAATCTAGCCACTCAACCCATTGTTTCAAGGGGTCGTGGGTGCGTCTGAAGCACGCAGACAGAACCCGCCCCTCACTTCCTGCTCCGTTCAACCGCTGGTGGCCACGAGCACCCATGCATTGCCGGGGACCGGGATGGGGCGGGCGAACGTCCATGCTTCGACCACGTCGATGATTTCCGCAGGATTCCCACTGACGATCAGACCTTCGGCGCTGCGTTCGACCCAGATCATTTGCGCGTGGAAGCGTAGCGTCACTTCCATCGCAGTCTCGGCCACGTCCATCTGCGCAATGTCGATGCTTTTAACACCGATCAGGGTGAGGTCGACACTCTCCCCTCGACTGGCGCGCGCGGCGCAGTCTTTTACGAAGATTGCCAGAACCTCTTTCGAAACCAAAGATTCAAGTTTCTCCATGTCCCCCGCCGCAAACGCCTCCACAATGGTCTCGTAGGCATGGCGCGCACCGTACAGAAACATGTCGAGGTCGAATGCGGGATCGAAGCGCAGAATTCTGGCGATGCCGGTGTGGGTCGTGCCATCCTCGATTGCGGCATCTGCCATGGCTTGTGTCGGCTGCGGTTGATGTTCGGTATCCTTGACCCGTGTCGCAGCTTCAAGAAACGTCAGAAAAACCCACCACAACCAGAACAGAATGATCCCGGGCAGGCTGGTTGCTCCATCCATAACCTCGTTCATTCATGCCTCCTGTCACATTATACGCGGGAGCGACGAAAACTGATGAAACGGTGGCGGCGAGGTCAGCGTCCATTCGAGCGTCGTCGCTCCCTCACCCCATGGATTGGCTTCAGCAAGGCACTTGCGGGAAAAGGCTTCACCTACAGCGAAAAGAAAAACCAGAAGACCTGCCGCTGAAACATAAGATCCGACCGAGGAGATATAATTCCAACCGGCGAAGGCATCGGGGTAGTCGGCATAGCGGCGTGGCATTCCGGCGAGGCCAAGAAAATGCTGCGGAAAGAAGACCAGGTTGACGCCGATGAAGGTGAGCCAGAAATGCAATCGTCCCAACGTCTCGTTCATCGTGTAACCGGTCATCTTGGGGAACCAGTAATACCAGCCCGCGAAGATGGCGAACGCTGCACCCAGTGACAGAACGTAGTGAAAATGCGCAACGACATAGTAAGTGTCGTGTAACATCCGGTCGACGCCGGGACTGGCAAGGACCACGCCGGTCACGCCTCCGATCGTGAACAGAAGAACGAAGCCGGTCGCCCACAACATCGGCACACGGAAGGTGACGGAGCCACCCCACATGGTGGCAAGCCAGGAGAAGACCTTCACGCCGGTCGGCACCGCGATCACCATTGAGGCGAAGGCGAAATAGCGTTGGCTGTCAATAGACATGCCAGAGGTGTACATGTGGTGCGCCCACACCACGAAGCCGATCACGCCTATGGCCACCATGGCGTATGCCATGCCGAGATAGCCGAAGATCGGCTTTCGGGCGAAGGTCGCAATGACGTGGCTTATAATGCCGAAGGCAGGAAGGATCATGATGTAGACTTCCGGATGTCCGAAGAACCAGAACAGATGCTGGTAAAGGACTGGATCCCCACCCCCTGCCGGATCGAAGAAAGCCGTGCCGAAATTTCGGTCGGTCAGAAGCATGGTGATGGCGCCTGCCAGCACCGGTAGCGCCAGCAGGAGCATGAATGCAGTGACCAGCATGGACCATGCAAAAAGCGGCATTTTGTGCAGCGTCATGCCCGGAGCGCGCATGTTGAAGATCGTCGTGATGAAATTGATCGCCCCAAGGATCGATGAGGCGCCCGACAGGTGGATCGACAGGATGACGAGATCGACCGCCGGCCCCGGCTGTCCGGACACGGAATAAGGCGGATACAGCGTCCAGCCGCCTCCATGGCCAAACGAACCGGGCGCACCCGGCACGAACAGCGACATGAGGAAAAGCAGGAACGAGACGACAAGAAGCCAGAACGAAATGTTGTTCATTCGCGGGAAGGCCATATCCGGCGCGCCAATCATGATCGGCACGAACCAGTTGCCGAAGCCACCGATGAGCGCCGGCATGATGACGAAAAATATCATCACGAGCCCGTGGGCGCTTACAAACACGTTGAAGGTTTCGGAGGCGGCAAATATCTGCAAGCCCGGCTCCTGCAACTCCATACGAATGGCGACCGACAAAGCAGTGCCGAGAATGCCCGCAAGGATCGAGAAGATCAGATAGAGTGTTCCGATATCCTTGTGATTGGTCGAGAATAACCAACGGCGAACGAATGGTGGAGTGTCGGCGGCTCGCTCCAACTCTTTCTCATGCGCATTCGCAAACATGTGCAGGACCCTCTTTCATGCGACAGGCACGGTGGTCTCGAGGAATTGGCGAGGACACGTCGCTTTGTCCGAAAATCGACTGCCTGTCTTCAGCGGTTAACTCGTGATGATCTCATCCATTGGTATGTCGTGAGGTTGCGGGAAAATGCTTGTCAGCGCGTAGTCGGCATAACCGACGCCTATCGTCCGCGGCTTCGCGGACATCGCCGCCAGAGTGCGGTCGAAATAACCGCCGCCATAGCCGAGCCGGTAGCTCCTTGCGTCAAAACCCACGAGTGGCGCGATGACAACATCAGGTTGCACTGCAGATCCCCCTGCTGTCACGAGAATGTTCCAGACACCCCGCTCCAGAGGATCACCGGGAGTCCATAGCCGGTATTCAAGCGGCGCCCCCTTCTCAGTGACGACCGGCAGCGCCAGCCGCCCACCACGATCGATGGCTTCGATGCCCCAGTTGCGCAGGTCCGGTTCTCCTCGTACCGGCCAATAGATGCCGATCACCTTGCCTGCGAACTGTTTGATCGTCCGATCCAACTTCCGAACGATCCCGTCGGAACAGGCTTGCCGCTCGATTTGGCTCTTTGCCATCCGAGCCGCAATCAGGAGCTTGCGCTTTTCCTTTCGCCAGCGTCGAACCTCCGTCCAGTCCTTTGAGGCAACATCTTCACCGCCACCGCTGGCGGACAGCTCATGCATGAAGCATGGCGGGGACGCATATTGCGGGGGCTTTGACGAATGCTGCATTGGCGGACTCCTCGTGAACCACGCTCAGGCTGCGCCTTTCGAAAATCAAAGGCAAACGGAATTAAATGGTGTATCAGTGCAAATAAATTGCATTTATCGGAGATCGTGATGGATATTGAACGCGCGCGAACGTTTCTGGAGATTGTGCACACTGGAAGCTTCCTGAAACCGTCGGAGCGGCTGCATGTCACCCAAACCACGGTGAGCGCACGTATCCGCACGCTCGAGGACGAACTCGGACGCAAACTCTTCATACGAAACCGGAACGGAGCGGTTCTGACATCGGCCGGCCGTGAGTTCGAACGCTTCGCACTGTCCTTTCTCCAGGTGTGGGAACGCGCTCGCCAGCAACTCAAAATTCCGGCAGGAAAGACCGGCATCATAGCTCTGGGGGGCGAACTCAGCCTGTGGAACCCCGTGCTGCTCGACTGGCTGCTATGGATGAAGCAGAACCGGCCGGAAATCGCCATTCGCGCCAATGTCGGCTTGCCGGACCAGTTGATTGAGCAATTGCGGACCGGCGTGCTCGACATCGCTGTGCTTTACGCACCGCCGATGTTGACGGGTTTCAAGGTTGAACTGATCGAGGAAGAAGAACTCGTTCTCGTGCGGACCGTGCAGAAAGCTGCGTCGGAAGAACCGCACTATGTCCATGTCGACTGGGGGCCACAGTTTGCAGCGTCACAGGCTTCGGCGACACTTTCAACAGACCCACACGGGCTGTTGGTCGGCCTAGGCCCCCTCGGCCTGAGTTACATCCTTCGCGCTGGAGGTAGCGGGTACTTTCGAAAAGGTGCTGTCAAACCACACCTGGAAACCGGCGAACTCGAACTCGTTGCAGGAGCTCCCCGCTTCACCTATCCCGCCTATGCTATCTACGCAGAGGCGGGCACGGCCCGCGCTGAATTGCCGATAGCATTGGACGGTCTCAAACAGGTGGTTCGGTGATCTGGGTTCCCGATCGCGGCCCTCGGGACGGCCACACCACTTCGCATTTGGAACGTCCTTCATCCACCACGCGTTGTTCTTGGCAATGCCCAGACGAGGAGTACAGTCCAATGGCCAGGTTCGATGTCGGTGATTCAGTGAGCTGGAATTCGGAGGCCGGACGGGTCTCCGGAAAGATCATCAAGATCCACGACAGCGACTTCGAGTACAAGGGGCACAGGCGGCGCGCATCGCCAGACGAGCCCCAGTACGAGATCAAGAGCGACAAGACCGATCATATCGCCGCTCACAAGGAATCGGCGCTTTCAAAAAATGGATGAGGCGGTCCAGTCAGAAACAGTGGCTTTCACGATCGGCCATTCGAACCGGACACTGGAAACCTTCAAGGCAATGCTTCTGGAAGCGTCAATCGACATGGTTGTCGACGTGCGCAGGTTTCCGAGATCACGGACCAATCCGTCCTATAATTCGGAGTTACTCAAGCCACAGCTCCAATCTGATGGAATCGGCTACATCCATTGCCCGCCCCTTGGCGGTCTAAGGTCCAAGGTCGCAGAAATTCCGCCTGATGAAAACGGCTTCTGGCGCAACAAGAGCTTTCACAACTACGCGGATTTCGCCCTCACCGACACGTTTCGATCAGCATTGCTCAAGCTGCTCGATCTTTGCCATGAGCGGCGATGCGCCCTCATGTGTGCAGAAGCGGTCTGGTGGCGCTGCCATCGGCGGATTATCACCGACCACCTCATTGCACGCGGCGTGAGCGTCTATCATGTCATGGACATCGGAAAGCTCACCAAGGCGCACTTGTCCGACGGCGCCGTGATCGACCCCGACCTGCGTGTTCGCTACCCAGCTCGGTAGAGGCCAGCTGGCCTCATTCGGAGGTTGGCAGGGTTCGCCTTCTGACCAGCGCCTCCACATCTCGCCCAAGGGTGGCTACGGCCAGCGTTCGCCCGCCCCTCCGGTAGCTGACGCTGGCATCGCACGCTGTAATATCGCCATCAACGGCCGCAACATCCCAGTGTTCGGCATGGCCCACATAGCGAATGGGAATGTCGTAATGTGCACTCCAGAAGAAAGGCATGTCGTCAAACGGCTTATCATCACCAAGCATGTTTGCAGCCACCACCTGACCCTGGCGCTCTGCTACCACCCAGTGTTCAATGCGCATCGTTTCTCGGTTCTGCGGCCCCGGCCAGCGCGCCACGTCACCCGCCGCGTAAATGCCGGGGGCAGACGTCTGGAGCCGTTCGTCGACGAGAATTCCATCATCGACCGACAGCCCCGCCTTCTCCGCCAGTGCGGTGCGCGGGCGTACACCTGCACCGATGACAACCAGGTCCGCATCAATCGTGTCATCTGAAGAGAGTGTCACCGCATTCGCGGAGATCGCCTTGATCGAAGTCCGCATGTGGAAAGTGACACCATGGTCTTCATGCAACCCGGCAATAAAATCTCCCAGCGCAGGCCCAAGCACCTTCTCAAGCGGACGGGCATCCTGCGTGACCACGTGCACTGTCAGTCCGCGCTGCCTGAGCGCCGCCGCCGTCTCGAGTCCTATGAAACCCGAGCCCAGCACAACGGCAGTTTTCGCTCTCTCTGCCGCATCGGCAAGGGCACGTCCGTCAGCAAAGCTGCGCAGGGTGAAGACATGCGGCAGGTCGGCACCGGGGATCGGTGGGCGAACCGGTTCCGCTCCCGTCGCGATCAGAAGGCGGTCGAACTCCAGAACACGCCCGCCCTCCAGCGCCACGCGGTGCGCCGGCACGTCGATGGAGGAAACCGTTTCGCCCAGTTGCAGATCGATGTCGTTCTTCTGGTAAAACTCATCCGGCCTGAGCGGCATCCATTCGGGCGGCGCATCTCCGGCGAGATAGTCCTTGGACAGGTTCGGCCGGTCATACGGCGCATCCTCGTCGGCGCCGAGAAGAGTGAGTGCCCCATCATAGCCTCTTCTGCGCAGCATTTCGGCGCAAGCAAATCCGGCAGCTCCAGCGCCAATGATCACGATGGCGCGCGGTTCATCCGTGTTTGCTATCACGCGCGGCGGCGGCGCCGCCTTCTCGCGAACGAAAATGCGTTGGCCATCACGCTCCACCTTCCAGCATGACAATGGGTCAAAGGCAGGAGCGGCCAGAGCCTCGCCGGTGCGCAGCGAAAAACAGGCATGATGAAGCGGACAGCGAACGGTTTCTCCGGTGATCAGTCCCTCGTCCAGCGGACCTCCGTAATGCGTGCAACTGGCATCGACCGCCAGAACCTCTTCACCAACACGTGCAAGCAGAACGGAGGCCTTCCCCACATGCCCACGCAACATCTGTCGGTCGTTGAAGTCAGCCAACGTCACCCCCTCAGTGAGGTCCGGGCCCCTATCCACGTCCTGCGTATTGCCCATGCCATGTCTCCCTTCGTATCATTCGTCCCGCAGAGCGCAGATTGTTTCCGCTCAGCAAGCAGCCCTACTCGCAAAGACCTTCCGCCCGGGCTCGAGCCAACACGCCCGCCACGATGCGATCACAGCGCTCACCGGCAAAGCTGAAGGCCTCGCCGATGGCAACGTCCATCTCCTGCGCGAGGCTTTCGCGCAGAAGGGCACGGGCACGGAAATAGCGTGTGCGGACTGTGGCTGCGGGAATGTCCAGCACCTCCGCCACCTCATCAACGCTCATGTCCTCGATTGCCCGCAGCATGAAGACGCTGCGAAATGCTTCGGGCAACACCGCGATGCGCGCCTCTATAAGAGCGCGGAGCTGGGACCGTTCGACCGAATGCTCCGGTCCACGAGCAGGTGCTTCCGTCAGTGCCGAGCGTGTGTCCTTGTCGGACGACATCATGGCTGTCTCCAATGGAATGATTTGCGCGCTTTTCCGGCGCAACCGGCCCAACGCCTCGTTGACGGTGATGCGGACCAGCCAGGTGGAAAGCTTGCTTTCGGCGCGGAAGCCCGACAGCGCGCGCCACGCCTGCATCCATGCTTCCTGCGCGACATCCTCTGCCTCACCGTCGCTGCGCACGATGCCCCGGGCCGTTCGGAACAGGAGCTGGTTGTGGCGACGCATGATCGCCTCGAAGGCGGCGCCGTCCTTTCGGGCCGCACGCCTGGCCAATTCGGTATCTGGAACATCTTCAGTGAATACAGATGCAGCCCGTTCGATGGCTTCATGCATTTGTGCCTCCTCGGAGTTGACTAACACCAGCACCCTTCATCCCGTTCCCTGGCATCGAAGGTTCACCACTGCCGAGCCAACAGAATAGACTTGTCGGACTTGATCTTGAACGTCTGATCAGGATCACTTGTCACCCCCTTTTCGCAGGTCGAGAAATTCACGCCTCAGCGCCTCGTTCTGCAAAAACGCGCCGCGCATAATGGACGTCGTCATCACCGGCTGCTCATCCTTCACGCCACGCCAGTGCATGCAGAAATGATCCGCCTCCATCACGACGGCCAGCCCTTCAGGCTGAAGACGGCTTTCGAGTTCATCGGCCAACATGATCACAGCTTCCTCCTGAATCTGCGGGCGGCTCATGATCCAGTCGCAAACGCGGGCAAACTTGGACAGACCGATCAGTTCAGCCTCCCTGCTGGGAAGGACTCCGATCCACATCTTTCCCATGATCGGGCACAGATGGTGGGAGCAGGCACTGCGCACCGTGAGCGGGCCGACGATCATCAGTTCATTCAGCTGCGAGACGTTGGGAAAGCTGGTGACGGGCGGCGCCGGGCGATACCGCCCTGCAAACACCTCATCGACAAACATCCTCGCCACCCGCCGCGCGGTGCCCACGGTGTTGTGATCATTCTCCGTGTCGATCACGAGTGCGTCGAGCACCGCATTCATCCGGTTCTCGACTTCCAGGCAAAGGTCTTCCAGCTCACCATCCTCGATGAAAGCCGCAATGTTGTCATTGGCCCGGAAGGTGTGGCCGGCATCCCTCAAACGTGCGCGAATTCGGGCAGATACCGGGACGCTGTCGCAGGTGTGATCGGGGGGGAACATCGTGTTGAGCACAATCAAACTCCTTCTTGCGGCAAGACGGCCGCTCGGCGGGATGGGGCAATCGCTCCATTCGACCATTGGATGCGCGGACCCGGCGCTGCGTTCCCGAAACGTCGTAGAATTTTTATTCGGCCAGGGCGGCTCAATTTCGGGAACGTTTTGCAGCGGCGCGCATCCAATGGATCGAGCACCCTCCAAAGGGCCTCCATCCAACAGGAAAGGACAACCCCATGAAATTTCTGCATATACTGTTTACCACCGTATCGCTTCTTGCAGCAGCTCCAGCAGTCGCGCATGACGAGGAAACCCTGAAGGAAGCACCGCCCGGAGAACCTTACGTCAAAGTCAGCGATGCTTTACCCCTGCCGGAGTTTATCCCAAGTCTCGGCACGCTGTTCGTCGATCCCGAAACCCTGCCCGCCGGCCCGTTCCTGGCCTATGATCACGATGGCAAACTATCCGCCACAGTCTACATGACGCCCCTCGAAGAACTGCAGAATGGTACCGCCTATGACGGGCTGAGCATTGGCTCGCACACGGTGAGTGGCGTCGACATCTACTACAATGCCGGCCATCCGGGCGTGGACAAGCCACACGCGCATGTCGTTCTTTACCATGACGCTGACGCCAAGGGACGTCTGGCAGAATGATCACCCCGCGTCGACAATTCCTTGCAATGGGAGGCGGCCTTGGCGCCGCATTCCTCTTTTCGCCTTCGCTCAAGGCTGCACCTGCCGTGACAATAGAAATGCGCGGCACGTCGCGCGGCGAGCGCATCTGGTTCACACCTGTCGGACTTGCTGTCTCGCCTGGCACGGCCCTGCGGTTCATCAACCGGGATAACGGCAATAGCCATACCGCCACAGCCTATCACCCGGCAAATTACGACCGTTCGCGCCGCATACCCTCCAATGCGGAGCCTTGGGATACCGGGTTTCTCCTGCCGGGAGAAAGCGCAGAGATCGTTCTCAAGGTACCGGGTGTCTATGATTATTACTGTGTCCCGCACGAGATGGCGGCAATGGTCGGTCGGATCGTCGTGGGAAAGCCGAGCGACGCCGGCTGGGAAGGAACGACGCCGGCAGAAAGCGATATCACGATTGAGGTGATGTCGGCCCTGCCGTCAGTCGAGGACATCTTAGCCCGCGGGCGGATTGACTAGATCACTCGGAATCTTCGACATCCTCGCAAGCGGTGAGCACACGCCGAAATTCAGCGGCTAGTGCGGATGGCGGCCAGCGTTCCATTCTGAAACCAGCCAGCCTGCTCTGAACGTCAGCCCGCTTCGTCGAATCCAACTACAGGATCTACGCCGATGTGTATAAGAATTTCGCCGTCTTTGGCCAGAACGACAATGTAACACACGCCCCTTTCCAGCTTCTTGCTGGAGGATTATAGCTGAAGGACGCGCACGGACAGCCTCACGACTTGACGCATCGGATTTGGCGCCCCGGGAGCCGGGTTGATCCCGTAGAGCGCGGCTCCCGGTCTCACAAGGTCACTGTGGAATCCCTTGCCAAGGAAGATACCCGACGAGTTCGCGAGGGAGGACCGAGCGGAGCTAGGCGAACTCGCGCCGCTGACTTTGGTTGGCGCGATGCGTCGGCTCGTTGGCGCAGGCGAGATGGCTCATGATCAGCTCCACTGAAAGCCCCTCCATGAGGGCGGGATCGTCTACCAGCATGGCGACGTCGCCCGGCGACAGTCCGAGGCGAGACATACCCGTGTCGAGATGGAGTGCGACAGGCACGCCGCGTCCCGCTTCGCAGGCGCGACTTCGCCAGGCAGCGAGCTCTCTTGCCGTGTCGACGACCGGGATCAAGACCGATCGCAGGAACTCGTTCTTGGCACCCGGAGGAGTGCCGTTCAGAACGACGACGCGGGAGCTGAAACCGATCGCCTCCCTGAGATCAAGTCCCTCTTCGAGATGGGCGACGAAGAAGGCTTTGCACCCTGCCGCCTGAAGCGCGGCCGCGACTTCGGGCGCTCCGAGTCCGTAGGCGTCCGCCTTCATGACAGCGGCACACTCGGCGGGCTCCGCCAGTTTCGACAGCAGCCGCCAGTTGGAAACGATCGCCTCAAGATCGATCGTAAGGATGGCGCCCGCCCGCATCGCCTGCGCGCTCATGACCGATACCGCGCTGGCCCGAGGTCTGAGACGTCGATATCGGGAATTTTGCCCGAAATGAGGTCCGCCAGGACTCGTCCCGAGCCGCAGGCCATCGTCCATCCGAGGGTTCCATGCCCTGTGTTCACGTAGAGGCCGGCCACCGATGTGGCCCCCACGATCGGCGGACCGTCCGGGGTCATCGGCCTGAGGCCGCACCAGAAGGATGCGTCCGCGGCGCTGCCCGACCCTTGAAACAGGTCCATGACCGAATGCTCCAGCGGCGCGCGACGCGAACTCGGCAACGAGAGGTCGAAGCCCGATATCTCGGCAGTGCCGCCGACGCGGATGCGGTCGCCCAGACGCGTGATGGCGATCTTGTAGGTCTCGTCCATCACCGTCGATACGGGCGCGGCCGCTTCATCGATTATGGGCATGGTAAGCGAGTAACCCTTGACCGGGTAGACAGGGACATGGATGCCCACAGGAGCGAGAAGTCGGGGGGAGTGGCTTCCTGCGGCGACGACGACGACTTCTGCTGGAAGCAACCCGTCCGAAGTCAGGACTCCTGAAACTCTGCCGCCTTCTTGGACGAGTCCTTCAACCGAGACGCCAAAACGAAAGTCGACCGCGGCAGAGGCGAGAGCCGCCAGCTTATCGGTGAAGACGCGGCAGTCCCCCGTCTCATCGCCAGGAAGCTGCAAGCCGCCGACGAACTTCTCGGTTACCCGCGCGAGCGCCGGTTCGGCAGTGACGCAGCCGCGGCGATCAAGGACGTTGAACTCGACGCCGAACTGCTTCAGGACCTCGATATCTCCGCTCGTTCCATCGAGCTGCTTCTGGGTCCGGAACAGTTGCAGGGTGCCGCGCACCCGCTCGTCGTATGCGATACCTGTCCCGGCCCGCAGTTCCCGCAGGCAGTCACGGCTATACTCCGCGATCGGCACCATGCGCGCCTTGTTCACGGCGTATCGCCGCGACGTGCAGTTGGCGAGCATCTGCAACAACCACGACCACATCGCCGGATCGAGCCGGGGACGGATGGCGAGAGGGCCGTGCTTCATCAGGAGCCACTTGAGCGCCTTCAACGGCACTCCCGGACCTGCCCAAGGAGACGAATAGCCCGGCGACACTTCTCCGGCATTGGCATAGCTGGTCTCCAGCGCGGGACCCGACTGCCGGTCGAGGACGGTGACTTCGTGTCCGGCGCGCGCCAGATACCATGCGGAGGTCACGCCGATGACCCCGCTGCCTACGATCAGGATCCTCATGTCCGCCTCCCGCGGACAACAATATCGGAAGCCACGCACAAGCGGCTGGGAAGTCTGTCGATCATCATGCATCTCCACCGGGCCAGCGGTTGCGGACCCGGAAATCAGAACCGAATTTGTGACTTGGTTGGATTTCCGGCCCCCGGTCGACGGCCTTGCGGCCGCGCCAGGGCTAGATGCATGCGATAAGACTGCCCGCGTGGTTCATGAACCGGATGCGGGTCCGCGACGATGTCCTGTCCATTCGAGAATTAGGCACGTTACGAACTCAATCGTTTTCCAAGCCGCACAATAGCGCAGCCCGCACAGCTTGCAATGACCAGGCGGCTTAGACCAGTGAATCAAGACGCAATTCCCCGCATTGCTACGGTTTCAGAACAGCAAAACGAACACAGCCATCAACGAGACTGCCAAAGCGATCATGCTCGGAATCATCACCGCCGCGCCAGAGCCGAACGCCAGCGCCGCCACCCAATCGAACTTCCTTCCGGTATGCTCGCGCATCATTCCCTCTGTGGTTTGAGTTCGAGGACGAAGGGTAGGCGCCGATTTCACGAATGGTGTGCTCACCGTAGCTTGACCAAAAACCGAATGCGCTCATGCAAAGAATAAGCGAACTACGATCAGCGGCGATGGATGAATATGCCTACCGCGCGAAGGTTTCGCCGCCCCATACAAGTTGGCTGCAAACACTGATCGAGAATAGCGCCGTTTGCCGACGCCAAACTGATCAAACACACTGCGTGACTATGCCGCCAGAACCCTGGAGTATAATCGAAGCCTGTAGCGTATATCCGGTAGGTGTGGGGATTGGCGGTAACCCTCCTCCGCTACCAGTTCATGCAGGGGGGCCACTCCGACCCGCCGAGCGGTATTAACCGGCCCCAAGAAGCAATTGTCTCTCACTGTGCGCTACGTATCGAGAAGATGTGCCTCTGATACCCAAGGCCGCGACTTCCTAGCTATTTAGCCAAGCAGAACGTTATTCTTTCTTGGTTCGTATGGATTCCTTCACCTTTTTCCTTCTCGGAAAGCAACTCAAACCACTCTCTATAAGAGCCAACAAATATCGTCGGGCATGTATTTCAGATCAGCCGATGGAGCCGCCCTCGACGATACTTACTGGCATCAGAAGATGCTGAGCCTCGCCCCCATCTCCATTGAGCAGGTCGATCAACATCTTGCTAACCTCCTGGCCGATTTCGTAAGCAGGCGAGGAAACGCTGCACAGGGTGGGCTTGGAGAATTTCTGGAAAAGGAAGGCGTTATAGCCGGTCACCATCAGTTCCGCCGGCACGGAAAGACCGCATCGCTCCGCAGCCTGCATCGCCGCAAGGCCAAGCTGGTCGTTGCCACCCATAACGGCGTCGGTGTTAGGATGACTTCGCAACCAGGCTTCGATCTGGCGGATGGACAATTCGAAATCATCTTCGCTGCACGACAGGTGATCGATATGTGCCCGCTTTCCCGCAGCGGCAACGGCGGCGGCTGCCCGTCTCTCCATAGCCGGCCAGACCTGGCGGGAAGCGGCAAACAAAATTCGCTTGGCTCGCTTGCTGATCAGGCGCTCGACAAGCATCCCCGCCCCTACACCATCATCCTGACAGACCGAAGAGACTTCAGGCAGATCAGATGGTGGAGCGTCCTGGATGACGACCATCGGCAGCTTGAGCTGTGCGAGTTTTTTATAGACCTGCACCCTCTGCTCACGCTCACCTGAGACCATCACCGCAAAACCGTCATAGCCGAAGCTGCGCTCCATCAACGTGTCGAGAGCTTCGAGGTTGCGCAACCCGTTCACCATGAGGCTGTAGCCGATGGTGGCGAGATAATTGCTCATCCCCGCTGCAACCTGGGTGATGTATGGATCGTCGAGAAAACGCCGATCAGGATGCAATACCGTCAGTCCAAGCGCGAATTCCTTTTGCAGCCGCAAGCTGCGGCCACTGCGCTGAGGGCGATAATTGAGTTCGCGGATAGCTTCGCGCACCCGCGCGGCCACCTCGTCGCCGACACGCGCCATGCGTCCATTGATGACATTGGAGACCGTCATCACGGAGACATTGGCGAGTTTTGCCACGTCCTTAAGGCTCGGTTTTGACGACCGCCCCACGGCGGACTTCTTGGCCATATCGCGTTCGACCCAATTGCCCCGTCACAGCGGCCCTACAAGCTGCTGTGATTGATATACGCCGAATTGCGGCCTGGCGGGTCTGGAGACTGTGGACAACTGAAAGCTTCAGCAACGGTAAATGCGTTTATTTGCTCTCTCGGATGCCACTCTAGGCACTTCAGCGCCTTCACTCCGTGTAAAGTGCTTTCACCAGTTCGATCGCAGATTGCCGGAAAACCGCTTCTGCATCCTTCGAAACATAGCAGGCAAGCTCCACCTCATAGCCGCCTTCAGCATAGCAATCGGCAGGTGGCAAATACCCCTCGGTCCCGTTTGTATACCCTCCTACGAAAGTCATCCCGAAGGGCGACGCCTCCCGGATGGCTAGTCCCGTGGCAGAAAAGATCTCCATCGGAGCCGACACCAGAACCGCATCGCCGATGCGCAGGGCGCGTATCGGAATGGGCACCGTCGAAACGCCCTGAACGCGCCGGGCCATGACGAGCATGATATCGTCGCGCCGTGCCCGGAAATGAATATCGGCAAGCGTGTCATGGTCCACGCCTTCATTCTTCAACGCGTGGAGCTCCGCCTTCGTCGCGGCCGCGCGTTCTTCAAGAACGTCGATGGACTCGAACGGCTTGACGGGCAGCTCGGCCACGGCTTCGGCAACGCGGATTGTCGCGGGGTTGTCGGCAAGCACCGTCTTCTTTTGAACGCCGAGCGGAGCACCCGATTCCACCACATGGCTGTATTCCGTGCGGTAGTTCATCGGAGACATCGCGGTGAGCGTGGCGGCTGCATCTGCCGCGATCCGGTTGCCGATCCGCTCGGCAAGCCGGACATCGCCGCTCAGGGCCTCGAACGGGATTTGATCACCCGCACTGCCTTGCAGGAACAGACAGATACCGCCGACGAGCTTCTCGACACCTTCTTTCAGAGCTCCCGGAAACTCGGCGCTGATCGCCGTATTCTGGTGAGCGAGCACGATTGGATGCGTGCCGTAACCCACCACGCTTGCGATCGTATTGCCGTCGAGATCGTCGAAACGCAGGAGCGCTATCGTGGTGTCGCGCAACCCGCCCTGATGCGGGCTGACCACCATCCGTCCCTCCGGCGTGGAGAAACGCCGGTTCAGTGTGACCTCGCTTGTGCCATAACCAGAGGCGATGCGCGCCGGCTGCAGGCTTTCCACCGCCGTGCGGCAAGCTGAAAGAACAGCGTTCCGGCACTTTTCGCGCCATGATGGCATCAGCTTCATTCCGGGCATGTCCGGCGACAGACCATTGGTCGTCTCCGCATCCCAGACGGGGGCGCTGTGTGTGTGCGTTGCCCCTATCGAAACGTGAGCAGCCGGAACGCCGGTTTCACGCTCGATTTCCGAACGCAGTTCATCACAGACACGTGTGGGCAATCCCGTCAGATCGAGATCGCAGACCAGAATTTTCGTTCCGTCGTTTTCAAGGCAAAGTGCTGTCGCATGCAGCGGCAGGTGAATGCTCTCGGCCAGATCAACGGTACGCGCCCCCCACAGGATATGAGGGATGCCCACCGGCGGCGTCATGTCCGCGCGGCCCACTCCACAATTCAACAAGGTTCCCTCCTTCATCATACGTAATCCCGCGCCACCGCGGCCCCGCGCCGACCCTTGAGAAGCTCGAAATCGCACCCTTCATCCGCCTGCAAGATGTGATCGGAAAACATCCGCTCGAACCCGCTGGCGGGCGGCGCGGCCGGCACCCAATCTGCCTTACGACGGGCAAGCTCCTCGTCCGGCACTTCAAGCACTATGGAGTTTGTCAATGCATCAATGGAAATCATGTCAC
The DNA here is from genome assembly GCF_020833685.1 of Nitratireductor sp. B36. GTDB lineage: Bacteria > Pseudomonadota > Alphaproteobacteria > Rhizobiales > Rhizobiaceae > Nitratireductor. The sequence goes on along the minus strand of NZ_JACKZY010000002.1, from coordinate 375,190 downwards.
CGTTTTCCACCAGCGCGAGGGGGCCGCCGATAGCCGCCTCCGGTGATACATGGAGGATGACCGTGCCATAGGCCGTGCCGCTCATTCGCGCATCGGATATGCGCACCATGTCAGACACGCCTTTCTGAAGCAGCTTGCGGGGCAGCCCCATGTTCCCCACCTCCGGCATGCCCGGATACCCGCGCGGGCCGCAATTCTTCAGCACAAGAACGCTGGTTTCGTCGACGTCGAGTGCGGGATCATCGATCCTTGCGTGGTAGTCATCGATGTCCTCGAACACCACCGCCGCGCCGCGGTGCGTCATCAACGACGCTGTCGCGGCCGAAGGCTTCATAATCGCCCCATTGGGAGCCAGATTGCCTCGCAGCACCACGATCCCCCCATCCGCGGTAAGCGGTTCGGAAAAGGGACGAATGACCTGTTCATTGAGCACCCGGATCGCGCTGTTGTTCTCGGCAATCGTACGGCCATTCACCGTGAGGCAATCCGCGTGAAGACGCTCCGCATCGAGAAGCCTTCTGAGCACTGCCTGCATGCCCCCGGCATTGAAGAAGTCTTCCATCAGAAAGCGGCCCGAAGGCATCAGATCGACAATGGTCGGAATGTTGCGGCCAATGCGGTTCCAGTCATCGAGCGAGAATGGCACCTCGACCCGCCCCGCCAATGCCTGCAAATGGATAACCGCATTGGTCGATCCACCGATTGCAGCGTTTGCGCAGATTGCATTTTCGAACGCCTTGCGCGTCAGGATTTGCGACATGCCCAGTCCCTGGTGAACCATCTCGACAATGCGCCTGCCGCTCATGAACGCCAGCACGCGCCGCCGCGCATCCACAGAAGGGATGGCCGCGTTTCCTGGAAGCGTGATCCCCATTGCTTCCGAAAGGCAGGCCATCGTGGAGGCAGTGCCCATCGTGTTGCAGGTGCCGGGCGACCGGCTCATGGCGGCCTCCGCCGCCGAAAACTGGTCTGGCGAGATCGTTCCGGCCCGCATCTCCTCGCTGAGACGCCAGACGTCCGTCCCCGATCCCAGGACCTCTCCGTTGAAACTGCCGCTCAGCATGGGGCCGGCAGAAACCAGCAGTGTCGGCAGGTTGCAACTCGCCGCCCCCATTAGAAGAGCCGGTGTGGTCTTGTCGCAGCCCGCCAAAAGAACCACCCCGTCAATGGGATTCGCGCGAATGCTTTCTTCCACCTCGATCGCCGCCAGGTTGCGGAACATCATGGCGGTCGGGCGCATATTTGATTCACCCAGCGACATCACCGGGAATTCGACGGGAAAACCGCCTGCCTCGAAGATGCCGCGCCGAACATGTTCGGCCAAATCGCGCAGTTGACCGTTACAAGGGGTCAGTTCCGACCATGAATTGCAGATGCCGATGACAGGCCTGCCGTCGAAAAGATGCTGAGGAAAGCCTTGGTTTTTCATCCAGCTTCGGTGAATGAAGGCTCCCTTTTCATGCCCTCCAAACCATTCGGTGGAACGCAACGGATCTTTTTTGCTGGTCATTTCGTTTCTCGCGAGATTGGCGCAATGGCCCTGATGATCTTCCGGTCATGACAGCGGAATTTGTTTTCAGGCTGCGACGGCCTGCAATTCCTCTGCAAAATGACACGCTACCTGATGGCGCTCGCCCAACTCCCTGAGCGCCGGCGCCTCTCTTCGGCAAACGTCTTGTGCGAAAGGACAGCGTTGGCTGAAGCGGCATCCCGGAGGCGGGTTGAGAGCGCTGGATACCTCACCGCCAAGGCGCGCACGCTTGCCTCGGAGACGTGGATGGGCAACCGGAATCGCCTCCAGAAGCGCCTTTGTATAGGGATGACGTGGAGAGGCGTAGAGCGCATCCTTTCCCGCGATCTCCACCACCTCACCCAGATACATGACGGCAACCCGGTCCGAGATATGTCGCACGACCGAAAGATCATGCGCGATGAACAGGTAGGAAAGGTTGAATTCCTCCTGAAGATCCTGCAGCAGATTGATGACCTGCGCCTGCACCGAGACATCCAGCGCCGAGACCGCCTCGTCGCAGACGATGAAGCGCGGGTCTGCCGCAAGAGCGCGCGCGATACCGATCCGCTGCCGCTGCCCGCCCGAAAATTCATGCGGGTAACGCGTGATATGCGCCGCATTGAGCCCCACCCGCTCAAGCAGCATACGGGCACGGTCGCGCATGTCATGTCGCGTCATGCCTCCCTGCACATAGAGCGGCTCGGTGATAATGTCTTCGACCGTCATACGGGGGTTGAGGGAACTGAACGGATCCTGGAAGACGATCTGAATCGACTTGCGGATGGCCTTGAGTTCACCGGCATCAAGCTTCAAGAGGTCCCTCCCCTCGAAAAGGACCTCCCCGCGGTCCGGTTCGATAAGACGCAGAAGCAGCCGCCCGGTCGTGGATTTTCCGCAACCGGATTCTCCAACGAGCCCGAGCGTTTCTCCCTCGCCGATATCGAAACTCACCCGATTGACCGCTTGCACTGTGCCAACGGTCGTGCCCCTGAAAGGGCTGCGGATGGTGAAATATTTGGAAAGATCCCGAACGGATAGAAGCGGTGCTTTGCTCATACCTCGGCTCCCTCTGGTTGTGCTGCCGAGACGACGAGTTCATCCGCCCGGATACAGGCAGAAGCATGTTCCTTTCCTATAGCGATCATTGGCGGTCTACCGGCCACGCAGTCCGGTTGTGCGAGGTCACAGCGCGGCGCGAAACGACAGCCGGGTGGCAGCGCGCTAAGGCTTGGGAGCGTACCCGGTATGGTGGTCAATCGACGGGAATTTCCGGTCAGTTCCGGCGTACACTGCATGAGACCTTTCGTGTAGGGATGCCCCGGCCTGTCGAATATCTCCGTGACCGGGCCCTGTTCCGCGATTCGGCCGGAATACATCACCACCACCTTGTCGGCGCATTCAGCAATGACCCCCATGCTGTGCGTGATCAGCACGATCGCCATCTTTGTCTCGGCCTGGATTTCCAGAAGAAGGTCGAGGAGCTGGGCCTGGATGGTCACGTCGAGCGCCGTGGTGGGCTCATCGGCAAGAAGCAGCTTGGGAGAGCAAGACAGTGCTATGGCGATCATGACGCGTTGCCGCATACCGCCCGAAAGCTGATGCGGATAATCATTCATGCGTTGCACAGGCGACGGAATGCCGACCTTGGTTAGAAGCTCCACCCCCCGGTCGAAGGCTGCACGGTAGCTGATGCGTTCGTGAATACGGATCGGCTCGATGAGCTGATCGCCGATCTTCAGAACCGGATTGAGCGAGCTCATCGGTTCTTGAAAGATCATACCGATGGAGCCCCCGCGCAACCGCCGCAACTCCCGCTCGGAAGCGTGCGCAAGGTCGCGACCATCGAACATGATCCGCTCTGCTGTAACGTGCGATGTAGTCTTCGGCAAAAGCCCCATTACGGCGAGCGCAGTGACGCTCTTGCCGGAGCCGCTCTCGCCGATAAGGCCAACGATCTCGCCTTCGTTCACGTCGAAGCTGACATCATCCACCGCGACCACCTCACCATCGTCGCTCGTGAACGTGGTGCGCAGTCCCTCAACGCGCAGAATTGGATTTCTTTGCATCGTCAGTGCTCCATCTTCACGCGAGGGTCGAGAACGTCCCGCAAGCCGTCCCCCAGAAGGTTCAGGCCAAGCACCGTGATGGCGATCGCCATACCCGGGATGATGGTCATCCAGGGCGCTTCTCGGATGTAGCTGCGGCCTTCGGAGATCATGATGCCCCAACTGGGATCGGTGGGCGCCGCCCCGAGCCCGAGAAAACTCAGCACTGCTTCCGAGAGAATCGCATAGGCGAAGACGAAGCTGAGCTGCACCACCAGAGGTGCCATGCAGTTGGGCAGGATATGACGCCGTAAGATATGGAAGTCGCCCGCACCCGCCGCTCGCGCCGCATTGACGAATTCGAGCTCGTTCACCTGCAGAACCGAAGCGCGCAGGATACGCGCCGTGCGTGGAATATAGACGACCGCCAGCGAGATCACCGCCGTCATGGCCGACGCTCCCATCGCCGCGGCAATTCCGATGGCAAGCAGCACCGACGGAAAGGCCATGAGCGCATCCGAAAGACGCATGAGAATACCGTCTAGACGCCGGAAGTAACCCGCAAGCGCCCCAAGAAGCACACCGAACACGGCATTGAGGAGAACCACGCCCAGACCGATGGCAAGGCTCAGACGCGCGCCCCACGCCACCCGACTGAAAAGGTCACGGCCCAGATTGTCTGTGCCGAGAAGGAATTCGAGCGACGGCGGCTGGAAACGTGAACGGATGGCCATCTTGTTCGGATCGACCGATGAGATTATCGGAGCGAAAATGGCTATGGCCGTCACGAAAAGACACAACCACAACCCGATCATGAAGGATCGATGCCGGATGAGGCGGCGCACACGCCGCCCTCCAAGGAACCGACGCAGGGAAGTCAGCGCGCTCGGATTGTTGGAGATTTCGAGATGGCTCATTGGACGCGCACCCTTGGATCGAGCCAGGCATAGAGCACATCGACAACGATGTTCAGGATCAGAAGAACCGCCGCCACGAAAATGAGACCTCCCTGGATCATGGGATAATCCCGTCCAAGGATCGCATTACCGAGGAGCGCTCCGATCCCCGGCACCGCGAAAATCGTTTCAACAATTACCGAACCGGAAAGAAGCACCGAGAGGATCATTCCGAGCACGGTAACGACAGGGATCAGCACATTGCTCATCGCGTGCTTGATGATCACCCGTGGCTCGCTCGCGCCCTTGGCGCGGGCCGTGCGAATATAATCCTGGCCCAGCACTTCCAACATGGTAGAGCGGGTCAGACGGGCGAGAAGTCCGATCTGCATCATCGCCAGCGAAAGCGCCGGCATGGTTGCGGCGAGAAACCAGCCAACCGGGTCTTCAAAGAAAGGCACATAGCCGCCCGTTGGCAGCCAACCAAGATGCACCGAAAACAGGACAATCATCACAAGTCCCAGCCAGAAATTGGGGACGGAAACCCCGATCAGTGCAAAGGTCATCGCTGCCTGATCGATCCAGCGATTGTGTTTCATCGCTGCAATGACCCCGATTGAAAGCCCGAGGATGACCGTCAGTGCGAGCGAATAGAGCGCGAGCGAAATGCTGATGGGAGATCGCTCCAGTACCACCTTCAGGACCGGCTCGCCCAGAATAATGGAGTAGCCGAGATCGCCCTGGAACAGGTTTCCGTAAAAGATCATGATCTGCGACAGAAGGGATTTGTCGAGCCCCAGTGTCTGCCGCAGTTTGATGAGTTCGTCAGGCGTGGCGTTGGGGCCCGCCAGAACGGCGGCGGGATCCCCGGGTACCAGTTGCATGATCCCGAAGGAGATCAGGCTGACGAGCAGAAGAATCGGCACGGCCTGGGCTATGCGCCTCAGCGTGTAAGCAAGCATGTGACCTCCAAACGTTTCCGTGCCGGTTCATACATGACGGAACATGGGTCGGAATGGCTGGCTATTCGGCCAACCAGACGTTAGAAACCCGCGTGTTGAAGAATGGCACATAGCCCTTCACATTGGCACGCGTCGCCTGGTTCTTCGGCGTCACGCCGAAGGGAATCGCCATCACTTGCTCGAACACTCGCTCCTGAGCCTTAGCGAAAGCGGCTTTGCGCTCTTCCAAATCAGGACTCGTGCTCAAAATCTGAAATTGCTTCATGAACTCGGCGTCGGACTTGTTGTCCTTCGGCTTGTGCACATTGGACGGATCGGCAAGGTTGCGCAGCGACTGGGCGCCGCCCTGAGCGGTGACCGTGATCCAGCCCGTGAAGAAGAAGTTCCAGCCTTCCGTCTCGTTCACGCTCATGCCAAGCGCAGTAGGCCAGTCCAGAACCACCAGTTCGGCATTGATGCCCACCGCTTTCAACTGCTCTGACATGACAACCGCAGCTGTGTAGAGGCGAGGAATATCCCGTGTCGTCAAAAGTTTGACTGCCTCGCCATTGTAGCCAGCCTCCTTGAGCAAGGCTTTGGCCTTCTCCGGGTCGTTCTGATTGTAATACTGGCTGCCGGCCTCTGTATAATAGGTCTGGCCGGGAAACTGGAATGACGGGTTGAGGCTGTAGGAACCATCGCTCATCGCATCCATGATTTCATCGAGATTCATGGCTGCCTGAATCGCCTGTCGGACCTTCAGATTGTCCGTCGGCGGCTCGGAGAGGTTCGGATAGTTCAGCCAGAGGGCAGCATGTTTGAGCTGTGTCTGGACGATGTCCTCATTGCCGACAAGGCGCTCCTTGGAGAGCGTCGGCACATCCTCGACAATATGCACTTCGCCCGTTTCGAGAGCGGCAAGCCGGGCGCCAGGTTCGGCGAGTGTGCGAAAGGTGACGGTGTCGACACAGGCCTGCTTGCGGCCGGCAAAGCCCGACATGGCGTCAAGCGTTTCGTTGGGCTTGTAATCCTCGTAACGCTTCAGCTTTACATGGCTGTCGGCCACGAACTCCTCAAGCTGGAAAGGTCCAGTGCCAATGGGCTCCAGCCGGGTCGCCTCCGCACTCGCCTGTTCCGAGGGGACGATGACGATCGGCACTGTCGATGCCGAAATGCTCTCCAGGAAGCTTGCCTGCGGTTCCTTTAGAAAGATCACAAAGGTCGCATCGTCCGGTGTTTCCCAGCGATCGACACTGCCAAGCGCGGAACGATCGACGCCAATGCGGTTGTATCGGTCGAAGGAGGCAGCCACATCCGCCGAGGTCAGCGGCTTGCCATTGTGAAACTTCACACCAGGGCGAAGCTTGAAGGTGTAGGACAGCTTGTCCTCGCTGACGTCGAGGGATTCTGCAAGATCAAGGATTGGCGCCATATTTTCATCGCGCGTCATCAGCGTTTCGAAAATGTTCATGGCGACATTGCGCGTCGCATTGGCTGCGTTCACATGCTGATCGAGCGTCCCGAGTTTGGCCTCCATACCCAAAACCAGGTCGCCCCCCACTTGACCGCAAAGTTCAGCATGAGCCGGCCCGGCAGCGACCGCCATTGCGCCTGCAACCAGCAGGCCACGCAACCGGTTTTTTGAGTTTCTGTGCGTCATTTCACTCTACCCCTCTGTTTTTCTTGTCAGCATTCCCCCGAAAGCACGCTTCGCGCCGCGTCCGAGAGTTTCGCTTTATGGCAAGTGCGAGTCACGACGACTTACAGGATGCCATATTTCGCGAACACGGTTGCGAGGCGTTCTCCCGCCTCGAGATCGGCCAGTGTATTGCGCTCGCCGCGCAGACGTTCCTGCGCAACCTCAAGAACCTTGGCCTCTATTTCCTGCGGCACGACAATGACACCATCGGCATCGCCGAAGACGAGATCGCCGCTATTGACCTTCACACCGGAGCACTCGATCCCGACGTCAAGCGCCGCGACCTTGCCGCGCCCCTTGCAATCCAGCGGCGCAATGCCGCCGTGGAAAACGGGAAAGCCCGCGGCGAGAATTTCACGCGTGTCGCGCACCAGACCGTCCATAACCGCCCCTGCTGAGCCACGAAACTTTGCCGCTGTGCTCAAAAGCCCACCCCATGGCGCCATGCGCCCCGAGGTTCCGCATGCAAAAACCGGAATCTCATCTACCTTCAAATCGTCCACGAGCTTGATTTCGAGCTCATAGGGGTTTTCACCCGGTGCAGGACGTTCATAGACATCCATGCAAAGCGCCGTGCGCGCCCTTCCCACCATCACCAAAGAACTATCGAGCGGGCGGATCGTGTGATGCATGGCCTGGTTCATGTAACCGAGATCGTCCAGAACATCGGAGAGAAGAGCAGTGAAGAAGCGTTCCCTGAGTTCGATCAGGGACGGCTGCGGTTCGGTTTCCAGGGTGGCCATCGGTGCGGTCGCCTTCATAGTGATTGTATGCTTGAACTGCATTAGGTTTATCGTTAAATCATATGCGAAAGCTGTGCCGAGTCAATAGTCAATTTCGACGGCCGCCACTCAAGACGATGAAGGATGGAAAATGGGTTCACTCACTGGAATGACCGCCCTCGTCACCGCAGCGGGACAGGGAATAGGCTTTGCAAGCGCCCGCGCCCTAGCCGAAGCCGGTGCAAAGGTTCACGCCACGGACATCAACGAAGAAAGCCTCTTGGCATTGGTTCGGCAGACGGACTTAATCGAACCGCACCTGCTTGATGTCCGCGACAAGAACGCCATCTCCGCGCTGGTTTCGGAGATCGGAGGGGTCGACATTCTCTTCAACTGCGCTGGCATCGTTCACAACGGAACCGTTCTTGAGGCGAACGATGAGGACATCGACCTCGCCATGGATCTCAACGTCAAGGCGATGATCCACACCATCAAGACTGCGCTGCCCGGCATGCTGGACCGGGGTAGCGGCAGCATCATCAACATGGCGTCGGTCGTATCGAGCGTGAAGGGCGCGCCCAATCGATGCGTCTACGGCCTCACCAAGGCTGCGGTGATCGGGCTGACCAAATCCGTCGCCGCCGACTATGTGGGCCGCGGAGTTCGCTGCAATGCGATTTGCCCCGGCACGGTGGACAGCCCTTCGCTGCGCCAGCGACTGGAAGCGACCGGTGACTACGAAGCTGCCCGCAAGGCTTTCGTGGGGCGCCAGCAGATGGGGCGCCTGGGGACCGCCGAAGAAATCGCCGACCTCGTCGTACATCTGGCAGGCGCCACCTACACCACGGGCCAGATCCATGTGATCGACGGCGGCTGGACGATCTGAAACGGTAGGAAAACACGATGAAACTCGTACGTTTTGGCGCGGCCGGCGCGGAAAAGCCTGGCCTAATCGACGACAATGGCGATCTGCGCGACCTCTCCGCCCACACCATGGACATAGCCGGTGAAACGCTCTCGCCTGAAGGGCTCACAGCACTGGCAGCGCTCGATCCATCCTCACTGCCTCGCATCCCCCACGAACAGCGCTTTGGGCCATGCGTATCCGCCACGGGAAAGTTCATCTGCATCGGCTTGAACTACAGTGACCATGCGCGCGAGGCAGGACTTCCCGTTCCCACCGAGCCTATAATATTCATGAAAGCCACCAGCGCGATCTGCGGCCCCGACGACGATCTCGTCATCCCGCGCGGCGCAACCAAAACCGACTGGGAAGTGGAACTGGGTGTTGTCATAGGCAAAACCGCCAAGCATGTGGGCAAGGAAGATGCACTCGAACATGTGGCCGGATATTGCGTCCTTAACGATGTTTCCGAGCGCGCTTTCCAGAACGAGCGTCAGGGACAATGGACCAAGGGGAAATCCTGCGACACCTTCGGGCCTACCGGCCCCTGGCTCGTAACCCGAGACGAAATCGCCGATCCTCAAAACCTTTCCATGTGGCTCACGGTGAACGGTGAAATGATGCAATCTGGTTCCACCCAGACAATGGTATTTGGGGTGGCGGAACTCGTCAGCTACCTCTCCGATTTCATGTCCTTGCAACCGGGCGATATCATCTCGACCGGCACACCGCCCGGCGTCGGCATGGGTCTCTCCCCCCAGCGTTATCTCAAGGCAGGCGATGTAGTAGAGCTTGGCATTGAGGGTCTTGGGAAGCAAAAGCAGCTTTGCGTATCGTACGGCTGAAGCGCCCGAGCGCGGAAACCACTTCGCTGTTGAAGCAGGTGCTGAGAACCAAGCGATGAATGCCCCAAGAAAACGGGTAGCTGCAGCATATTTCTAGCTGTGAGAATGGTGGCGACGGCCTTCCGTTACCACCCTTCACAACCGCTTTTATACATTCAAACGCTGTCTCGGACACGTGGGCGGCCCCGTGCAGGAGCTAAAGTCTTTCGACCAGACGCAGCGTCGCCATGTAGCCGGCCCAGGCCGACGCGCTTGTCAGTACAGTGCCCCATGCCATATCGACGATCGTCACCGCCACGGACCAGTTTTTCACCGTTGCCAGATTGGTCATGTCATAGGTGCCATAGGCAATCAGGCCGAGGAGTGCACCGGCAATAAGGGCACTGGTTGCAGTACCGTTGCCAAGTGCGGGGGCGACGGCGAAGTAGACGATACCTGCCACATATACGCAGTAAAAAAGCCCGGCGGCAGCAAGGTTTGGCTGATCCAGAAGCAGATGCCCCATGCGATCTCGATAGAAGCCCGTGGCCACACGCGACAGCCAGACATAATCCAGCCCGAAAAACACGATGGCCGTTGCGATATAGGCGATGATGTAGGTCATTGAACGCTCCGGTGCTTGGTCATTCGCGCACGTCAAATTCCAAGGATGGGCTGCACGGCGCGCACCAGCCAGCTGCGGAATTTCAACGGGGCGTCGGTGACGGCAAGGCAGATGCAGTCCTCGCCTTCCGTCGCCACCGGCTGATGCTGCAGGGTCTCGTCGGCCTCTTCCAGATCGCCTCGTGCAAATAACGCCTCGCCGTCGCGAAAGCTGCCGGAAAGAACAAGCGTTAACTCCCGGCCCCGGTGCCCGTGCTCAGGCACGGGCTTGCCCGCCGGAATGCGCAGCAACCGGACCATGGTGTTCTTGTCGTCCACTGCAATGGGCAGGTGATAGGCACCGCGACCAAGCGGCCGCCATTTCACAGATGCCACGTCTCCCCCCACATAAGAGCGCAGAGGCTCGGGCAGGACAACAGAGGCAGCGTTCTGCGGGTTTCGGCCAGGCGGCGGTGCCTCATCTTGCGTCTTTGAGTTCTCCAACCGCCTGATGAGTGCCATCCAGCTGCGCTCCTCATCGAGCGGCGAAGGCTCAGGCGGAAGATCCCTCACCAAAGCTCCACCCGCCATTTCCATCAGCGCAAGGCGGCGCCTGCTCTGGGGAGACAGAGCAAGATGGGTGGCAATCGCGATGCGCCAGCCCTCTGAAAGCACACCGGTGGCGTAATCGAGAAGAAGCGCGTCGCTGACCTGGTGCCGAATTTTCATGGCCGGTCTCCCAGAGCCGCACGCAATTTTGAGAAGGCGAGCCGGATGCGCGATTTCACCGTGCCCAGCGGCAGACCAAGACGCGCCGCGATCTCGCTGTGCGAAACCTCTTCGAAGAATGCGAGTTTCAGAAGGTCATGCTGTTCGGCAGGCAGACCGGTCAGCGCAGCATGCAGCCGTTGTTCCTGGTCTTGCGTTTCGACGAAATCGTCGGCTGCGGGGCCCGCTTCCGGTACAAACGCCGGATCGTTCGGATCGAAGTCCGGTTGCCGACTACGACGATAGCTGTCGATGCGCAAGTTGCGGGCAATGGTAAATATCCAGGCACCGGGCGAGCCTTTCACCGGGTCGAATTGCGCGGCCTTGCGCCAGATCATGACCATCGTTTCCTGCATCAGTTCTTCCGAGATTTGCGGGTCCCGGACACGCTGCATCATGAAGGCGCGCACCCTTGGAGCGTAGGCGCGGAAAATCTGTTCGAAAGCCTCCATGTCGCCGCTCATACCAACGCGGACGATCATCCGTCCAACATCGTCTTTGGGCTCTGGTCTGGAGATATCCTTCATCAAACCCCGCAAGACTGGTGTGTGGTGCCGAATGTCGTGAACGGCGCGAAACGCTGCAAGCGCCTGTTCGGCAGGCAATGTGGGGCAAAGATCGAGATTCATGCCCTGAGCTACGACAGTTAGAGCATTCCGGATCACAACAAGCAAAATTTTTTGATGCCGGGAGATCCAAACGGACTCCATGTCCGTAACCCTTAATAACATCCATGGAGGGTTTCCCGTTGCTGACACGAAAACACAGACCGACCGACAGTCGCGTGGCGGTCATCGGCAGCGGCATTTCCGGGCTTTCGGCTGCCTGGCTGCTTTCCCGCTCTCGCCAGGTAACCCTCTATGAGGCGGACCAGCGCCCTGGCGGACACGCAAACACGATCGACGTGATCACCCCCAACGGCCTCACCGCAGTGGATACTGGGTTTATTGTCTACAATGACCGCAACTATCCTGAACTGGTTTCTCTTTTTGAACATCTGGGCGTTTCCACCCAACCCTCTGACATGTCCTTTGCGGCATCGCTGGATGGCGGCCGGTTCGAATATTCCGGCTCCGGGCTCAAGGGGCTGCTTGGTCAGAAAGCAAATATCCTGCGTCCGTTCTTCTGGCGCATGATCGCCGACATCATGCGCTTTTACCGCACGGCCCCATCCATTCTGATCGAACGCGGCAATGCGGACGAAACGCTCGGCTCATTTCTTGCAAGGGCGGGCTACAGCGATAGCTTCATCAACAACCATCTTTTGCCTATGGGCGCAGCGATCTGGTCAACCACAGCTGCGCAGATGCGGGAATATCCACTCCACGCCTTTATCGGGTTCTTCGAACGACACGGGCTTCTGACACTCACCCACCGTCCGCGTTGGCGCACTGTCACGGGGGGCAGCCGAAACTATGTCGAGCGACTTCTAAAAGATTTCGACGGCGAGGTGCGCCTCGCCTCGCCCGTAACGAAGATCCGACGTCGGGATCGCGGGGTGGAGGTGACCGACGCTTCTGGGCATACCGACATTTTTGACGACGTCGTGATTGCCACGCACGCGGACCAAGCGCTGCGCATGCTCGAAGACCCAAGTCAGGATGAATATGACCTCCTGGGCCAATTCGCCTACACGCCCAATGAGGCGGTGCTGCACCGGCACACGGGGCTCATGCCCAAGCGTCGCAGTGTCTGGTCGAGTTGGAACTACATCGAGGCAGCGCGCCAATTCGCGGAACCCCAGCTCTGTGTCACCTACTGGATGAACCGTTTGCAGAATCTCGATCAGGCCCATCCGCTCTTCGTGACGCTCAATCCGGTCTATGCGGTTCCCGAGCAAGATCAGATTGCCGCCTTCTCCTACACGCATCCCCTCTTCGATACGAAAGCGCTCGTGGCACAAAAGCAGCTTTGGCGCCTTCAGGGCACCCGCAGAACCTGGTTTTGCGGTGCCTATTTCGGGAGCGGATTTCATGAAGACGGCATCCGCTCGGGCCTGGGCGTGGCAGAGCAATTGGCCGGCGTCTCTCCGCCATGGCGGGCCAATCGGCAAGACCAGCCACTGCCGTTCAGTCAGGATGCTGTGGCCGCAGAATGAGCTGGGATTCCGCCATATATTCCGGACAGGTCGTCCATCGACGTCACCGCCCAAAGGCGCACCGGCTGAGTTACCGGGTTTTCGCTCTGTACCTCGATCTCGATGCGTTGCCTTGTCTGTCGGAGCACATGTGGTTCTTCAGCTACAATCGCGCCGGCGTGTTCTCTTTCCACGACACGGATCATGGCGATGGCACTCGGGGTGGATTGCGCCGCTGGGTAAACACTCAGATTGAAAAGGCCGGTTTCGATGCCAAGACAATGCGGGTGGGCCTGCTGTGCTATCCGAGGATCTTTGGCTACGTCTTCAACCCTCTGTCCGTGTATTTCTGCACGGATCAACAGGGCGATGTCCGGCTTATACTCTACGAAGTTTGCAACACTTTCGGCGAACGGCACACCTATGTGATCCCTGCGGAGAACCTTTCCGCGAAAGGCATTCGCCATGCCTGCGACAAGGCGCTTTACGTATCACCCTTCCTGTCAATGAACTGCAGGTACAACTTCCGTATCCTGCCGCCGACAGAGGATGTCCTGGTCGCCATCAACGAGACAGAGGAGAACGCGCCGGTGTTGCATGCCTCCTTTGCAGGGCGACGACAGGACCTAACCGACAAGGCATTGCTCGGACTGCTTTTCAGCCACCCGCTGATGACACTTAAGATCACCGGTGCAATCCATCTCGAGGCGGTACGCCTCTGGCTGAAAAAGGTCCCCTTCCACAGGCACGTGCCTTCCCCGCACCGGGTCACGCAGTCTCTGGTCAAATCCGATCGAAAGGCAGATCCTCATGAGTCATATTGAAAATGCCTCCAGACGACTGCACGCTCAGTCATCGAGCCCTCTGTGGCAGCGCATCGTCTGTCGTTGGGCAGACGCCATCGATTGCGGTCAAATCACTCTGCGTTTCCCCGATGGCGGGCGTCATACAGCCGCCGGAACACGGCCAGGACCTACCGCCGTGCTCCACTTCAAGAACGGGCGGGCATTCATGCAGATCCTGACAGGAGGCAGCAACGGCTTTGCACGCGCCTTTCTCGACGGCCATATCGAAACGCCCGACCTGGACGCTGTTCTCGAGTTGGCACTGGCCAATGAAACAGGCTGGCGCGCCGTGTTGGAAAGTTCGTCGCTGATCTCCAAACTCGATGTGCTGAGGCATCGCCTTCGGCGCAATTCGCGTACAGGAAGCAGGCGCAATATCGCCTTCCACTACGATCTCGGCAACGAATTCTACAGTCAGTGGCTCGACAAGAGCATGACTTACTCGTCAGCCATCTTCGACGTGCAAACACAGAGCCTGGAGGAAGCCCAGGCTGCCAAATACGATCGCATCATCGATCGCCTGAAGATCGGGCCTGATGATCATGTTCTCGAAATTGGTTGTGGCTGGGGAGGCTTCGCTGAACATGCAATCCGCAAGACGGGTTGCCGCGTGACCGGACTGACCCTGTCGCGCGAGCAGGCCAATTTTACCCGGGAAAGACTTGCGCAAGCTGGATTGTCCGACAGGTCTGAAACTCGTCTGCAAGACTACCGCGACTGCCGCGGCACCTTCTCCAAGATTGTCTCCATCGAAATGTTTGAGGCCGTGGGCGAGGAGAACTGGCCTGTGTATTTCGACCGTGTCCGTGCCCTCCTGGCACCGGGTGCGCGTGCTCTCATCCAGGTGATCACCGTGGAAGAAAGTCGCTTTGAGATCTATCGACGGAAGGCGGATTTCATCCAGACCTATATTTTTCCCGGCGGCATGCTGCCGTCCCAACGCGCATTCGAAGATGCCGCTCTCAATGCCGGCCTGACACTCGCGGATCGATATTGTTTCGGGAAGGACTACGCGCGTACATTGACCGAATGGGAAGTGCGCTTCGCACGAGGGTGGGAGGCCATTTCGTCACTCGGATTCGACGAGCGCTTTCGCCGAATGTGGCTTTACTATCTCGCCTATTGCCGGGCAGGCTTTCGCAACGGTCGTATCGACGTGGTTCAATACGAACTTGCTTAACCTGCCACAGTGAGAGGATCAGTCTCCGGCGCGCACGAGCCTGCGGGTAATCATAAAGCGAAGAGCCGCTGGCAGGGCGTGCAACACCTTGATTGCCATCTTCATTTTCCAGGGGAATATGATCTCGTACCTCCCGGAATCGAGCCCTTTCTCGATCGTGTCTGCGGCCTCCTCCGCAGAGATCAGGAATGGCATCGGGAAATCGTTGCGCGCCGTAAGCGGCGTATCCACAAAACCGGGATTTATGATGCTCAGCGAAACGTTCCTGCGCTCGGCCTCCGGCTTCATTGCCTCACATAGATTGTTGAGCGCCGCCTTGGTCGCGCCATAGGTTGCGCCACCAGGCAAACCATTGTAGCCCGCCACTGAAGCCATGATGGCGATCTTGCCCCGCTCGCGCTGCATCATCGATTTCAGCAGCGGCTCAAGCGCATTCAAGGTGCCTTGCAGATTGACTGCAATCATTGCCTGCGCGGTTTCGGCCCTGAAGTCAAAAGCACCATCGCGCTTGTAGGTGCCTGCCGCCAGTATAGCCATATCGAGCGGCCCGAGATCATGCTCGATCTGTCGGTGAACGCGCCTGGTCAACGCTAAATCGGTGACATCGAGCGGATAGGGGAAGATGCGCCCCGTCTGCTCGGCCGCCAGTTCTTCCAGCGCTTCCATACGTCTGGCACTGGCCGCCACCTGCCATCCGCGACGCGCGAGACGCAACGCCAGCGCGCGCCCAATGCCGGAACTGGCACCCGTGATCCACACCGTGCCTTTTGCGGTATTGCCTGTCATGACGCCCAAACTCCTCTGTTGCCAGAAACTACGCGTCAAAACAAAGGCCGGATCACTCTATTCTCCGCCTCCCCCAATTTCGCATGCGCGAAAATCCTTTATTCGACCGGATACCGCTTCGCGAGGGCCGCCACATCATTGTCGGTGAGAAGGTTCGCCTTCATGCCGCGCGTAAGCAGAACCAGACGGGCCGTTGCTTCGAGCTCCTCCATGGCGAAAACCGCTGCTCTCAAGTTCTTTGCCGCCACCACCGGCCCGTGATTGGCCAGAAGCACTGCTGAATGCTTGCCTGCAAGGCCCCGTACCGCCTCTCCCATCGCCGCGTCTCCAGGCATGAAGTAGGGAAGAAGCTTCACCTTGCCCAGCTGCATCAGCGAATAGGGTGTGATGGGTGGCAGCACATTATCGGGATCCGTTTCAGGCAGCACCGAGAGCGCCACCGAATGGGTGGAGTGCAGATGGACCACCGCGCCGGTCTGGGCCTGACGCGTTTCGTAAAAGGCTGAATGGAGGGGAACCTCTTTCGTTGGAAGATCGCCGTCAATATGGTTGAACGATCCATCGAGACGGGAAATGCGAGCCGGGTCCAGCATGCCGAGCGAAGACCCCGTAGGGGTCACAAGCAAACTGCCATCGGAGAGCCGCGCCGATATATTGCCGGTGGACCCATGGGTCAGGCCGCGATCATAGAGAGATTTCGCCAAAAGTGCGATTTCATCTCGCAGACGTGTTTCTTCACTCATGCACTTGCTCCAAGAATCCCTGCTGCCTTGGTAAAAAAATCCTGTCCTCCGAAATTGCCGGATTTCAACGCCAGTCTCAGCGATCTTCCAACGACCTGAAGCGCTGGAACGCCTGGGTCAATCTCCGGCCCGATCTCGAAGGCCTCGATTTCCAACGCCGACACGATCGCTCCGGAGGTTTCGCCCCCGGCGGATATGATGATGTCCACGCCACGCTCCACGAGAGCACGTGCGGTCTCTGCAAACAGTTGTTCGATGGCCTGCGCCACCGTGTCCCGGCCAAACCGGCGCTGATTCTCCAAAACCGTTTCTGGATCGGCGGAAGAATAGGCCAGCGGAACGCCCTCTTGTTCGATCAGCCATCCAGCCAGAGAGTCCGCATTGAGCCGCTTTTCAAGCACATCGGCAGCGATAATCTCGAAGGCGGGCTGGCCTGCCCTTCGGTGCGCCTCCACCTGACCGCATGTGGCACGGGAGACAGAGCCCGCCAGTGCCACCGCCTTCGATGCCATCGGCCCGAACCCTTCCGCACGGGCGAGCCGGGCGGGGCGGCAGCCGAAATTCTCTGGAAGGCCAAGAGCGATCCCTGAGCCGCCGGTCACAAGCGGGAGATCGGCCACCGCCTTGCCGGTCTCCACCAGATGTGCGTCGGTGACCGCGTCGACAATGATGAAGGGCCGCCCCGCCTCGAACTCCCGCGTGATTGCGCGTCGAATGGCTTCATGCCCGGCCAACACATCGCCGATCGCCACATGGCCGACAGGCTTTTTTGTCTGCGAAGCCAACACCCGGCGCAGATCCGCATCCCGCATCGGCGTCAGGGGGTGGTTTTCCATACCGGATTCACTGAGTAACCGGTCATGGACGAAAAGATGTCCCTGATAGATGGAGCGACCTGTCGCGGGAAAGGCCGGGCAGAATATCACTGGTCCCGCCTCCAGCGCCTCACTCAGGGCCTCCGCGACAGGGCCGATATTGCCTTCAGATGTTGAATCGAATGTAGAACAATATTTGAAGAAGAACTGACTGCAACCCTGATCGCGCAGCCACTCCAATGCCTCCAGCGACTGTCGGACGGCCTCATCGGCGGGCACTGTCCGCGTCTTCAATGAAACGACGCCGGCCTCCACATCCGGTGCGGCAGGTGAACTGGGGAGCCCACTATATTGAACGACCCGCATACCGGCTTTCGCAAGCGTGTTGCCAAGGTCGGACGACCCGGTGAAGTCGTCCCCGATACAGCCAAGCTTCATTTATGCCTGCCCCGCCTGTTGGACACAGTTGAAGCCCTCCCTGGGGCCCGTTGCCTGCTAGCTTTCCATTTTCTGCAACGATGGGAAAGAGCCCTGAAGGCGTTGTCCAGGTTGCGGCTGAAAATCGCCCGACGCCGATTGCATTTAGTAGCCATGACCGCGAGGACGATTTTCCGTTCCTCTCCGCTCATCGGCTCACGGGGTATTTCGCTCATTCAGACTTTACAGGAGCCTTATCGAACCAACGGGTCTGTCTATGTCAGCGGAAAAATGACGTTTCAAACCGAGCTCGCCTGCCCTGCAAAGGCGCGCGGGGGTCCCAATAGTTTGGCACGGGTGTGGTGCCTGGTGTGCAAAGCGCACTCAGGAATGCTTCATCGTCGGCATCGTAGGGTGCTTTCACCGCATTGAGATAATCATTGAGCTGACCGACGGTGCGCGGGCCGATGAGTACGCTTTTAACAGCATCATTGGCCAGCACCCATTGGAGCGCAAGATGCGCCGGCGGCACCTTCTTCTGATCGGAATACGCAGCCGCTCTAGCCGCAAGTTCCAGTGTTGCAGGGTGAAACTCCGTTTCCAGCATGCGGGTATCTCCGCGCGCCGCGCGCGAACCCTGGGGTGTGCCAGAGCGATACTTGCCCGTAAGAACACCTCGTGCAAGCGGTGAATAGGGAACGACACCAATGCCGAAATGGCGGCACGCTGGCAGATAGTCTGCTTCCGCAGTTCGGTTGAGCATGTGGTAATAGGGCTGTGCAGCGATCGGTCTCGTGATCCCGAACCTGTCCGCCAGATGGACAAGCTCAACGATCTTCCATGGTCGGAAATTTGAGACACCCCAAGCGCGAATGGTGCCTCTGGTCAGAAGCTCTCCCATCGCCCCGACAATTTCATTGAGCGGTGTCGAGTTGTCATCGTGGTGCAAATAGTAGAGATCGATCGAATCCCGCTTCAAACGCTCCCGCGACAATTCGGCCGCCTGAAGAATCCACGCAGGCGAGAGGCCGCCGCTTCCGTTCATCCCCGGCAGTGGATTGCCGCACTTTGTGGCAAGATAAACGGGCAGATCGCGCTCGTTCAGAAGCTTTCCAAGAATGGTTTCCGATCGGGTTCCGGCATAGGAGTCCGCCGTATCGATGAAATTGCCGCCTGCTGCCAGATAGCAATCGAGGATGGCTGCGGAAGCCTCTTCGTCGGTCTGGTCCCCGAACATCATCGTGCCGAGACAAAGGCGTGAGACCTCGGGGCCATCCGGTCCAAGCTTCGTGGCCGTCAATGGCATGCCTCGCCGCTCCCATCCAAACCTTCCAGTCAGACACCGAACCGGCCGTTGCCTCTAACGCTGGGCGCAGAAGATCGCGCTCGGACGCTCGACAGCAGAAACACACGGTGCCACTGGCGCTCATAGTGCATCTTTGAACGAATGCAGCAAGTCTGCACCCAGCGCCCTGGGGCTACCACGCATTCGGGCGGTAGCCCCAAGATCCTATCAGAGGAACAGATCCGCGATGATTGCCGATCCGACATAAGTGCCCGTCATCACGAGAACGGCCACGATGAAGAGCTTCCAGCCCGAGGACTTGGCGATTGAGATTTCGCGACGTGTGATCGCGATACCTGCGTAAGCCAGACACGGCGTGGCCAGCGTGAGGAAGTTCACGTGGCTCACCTTGTCCAGAACCCACGCGCTCCCGGGTGTCCAGGGCAAGGTTGCGAGTATACCCACGAGCGAGATCCAGGCGACCGATGGCAGGTTGATTGGAACGACATGTGTCAGAACCAGGCCAACCATCGCAATGACGTAAAGGACGGCAAGGCCGACCAGCCCCTGAATAACCGTAGCGTCTGTCGCAACCGTATTCCCCACCAGCGCAATGAGGGACACGGCGGCCAGCAGCACGGCATGCTGGCCGAGGTCGGGCTTCGTGTTTGCTTCGTAATCGACAGGAAGTTCAGCAGTGCTCATGATCATTCTCCGGCGTTGCTGGCCACGGGCTCTTTACGGCCCAGAAGGTCATAGAGTTTCTCGGTCACCGGCAAGGCCACAAAGATGCACAGGTAAAGGCCTGTTGCATATGTCAGCACATTGCTGGCCCCGGCGAGGGCAAGGATTTGCTCCTTCATCTCCGGCACGGCGTGAGACAGCGCACCGGAGCAGGCCGCCATCATCGAGCCCGACCCGATGCCGCACGCCATGGCAAGAGCCTCAATGCTGAACCAGCCGGATGTCGCCAGAAGCGACGCGAGAATGGCGAAGATGAATGTCCCGAAAAGTGTACCGATGACATAGACGCCCATGACGCCGGCACCCTCGGCGGATTTCAGCCCGTATTTGTCGGCGATGATCGCGATGTTGGGTTCACGGGCGACGGAGAAAGTGGCTCCCACTGCTTCCCGCCCCATGCCGAGCACCAGAACGGCAACCGGGAAAGCAAGCAAAATCGTGCCCAGATTGCCGAGTTCCTGCAAAATCAAAGCCGGCCCGGCAGCAATGATCTTCTCCATCGACGGCCCGATGATCGTACCGAATTTGGCGATGAACGGCATGATCGCGATCACGATCAACGGTGACGCAGCACGGACCTCGCGCTGCCCCATCCAGCCTTCCACCTTGCGAATGACGTTGGGGTTTAGAATGAGCCCCATCACAAAGGCATAAAGCAGTGGAAGAAGCAGGATCGAACCGATGCCGATCGGCACCGCGATTACGCCGACGGCTTCTGCGATGACCGTGATGACCAGCACGCTCAGATGAAGGCGCCAGTCCAAAAGTATGTCTTTCGTCTTCTCCATTGAGATCCCCTCTCTTAAGCCCGCCCCATTCTTAACGCGGGCCGGGATGGAACAAAGGGCGGCCCCGAGGGACCGCCCATGCGGTTCAGCCCGGCGCGTAACCGAAGCCGATTGTCGGATCGGCTGCGGTTTCGACCCAGACTGATTTCGTGGTCGTGTAGGCGGCAAGCGCCTCCCGGCCGGAGGAACGCCCGTAGCCCGACTGGCCAAAGCCGCCGAAAGGCGACATCACATGGATTGTCTTGTAGCTGTTGATCCAAAAAGTGCCAGCGCGAACTTTTGCTGCAACGCGGTGTGCACGGCCCACATCCCGCGTCCAGACCGCTCCCGCCAGGCCATAGGGCGTGTCGTTGGCAAGGGCCACTGCTTCTTCCTCGTCCTCAAACGAAAGAACGGAGAGCACGGGGCCAAACACCTCCTCACGCGCTATCTCCATCTCGCGGGAGACCTGATCGAGAATTGTCGGAGCATAGAAAAAACCATCGGTATCGCTCAGGGCCTCTGGCTTTCCGCCACCGCTTGCCAGATGCGCACCTTCTGAAACGGCGGCGCGCACCATAGTGTCCACCTTGTTCCACTGGCGGGCGTTGTTGACCGGGCCGATCTGGGTGGACGGGTCGAGCGGCATGCCGACTGGAATTCGGGCACTGGCCTTCGCCAGTTTTTCAACCATCTGCGTGTGCACGCTGCGGTGAACCAGAAGCCTTGAACCTGCCACACAGCTTTGACCGCACGCGGCGAAGATCGCCGCCTGCGCACCGACCACGGCACGGTCGATATCTGCATCGGCAAACACGATGTTGGCGGATTTCCCGCCCAGTTCCAGGATTGACGGGATAAGACGTCGCGCCGCGGCAGATGCGATCGCCACACCGCCCGCAGCCGAGCCGACGAACACCACCAGACCCGTCGCTGGGTGTTCGATCATCTTCTGGCCGGCCGTCGGCCCCTGCCCTGCAATCACATTGACGAGCCCCTTCGGCGCACCTGCCTTGACGCACAAGGCCGCAATGACAAGCGAGCTCAATGGAGTGAGCTCAGAAGGTTTCAGCATCACTGCATTGCCCGCACAGATCGCAGGTGCCACCTGCCAGCAGCAGGTGAAAAGCGGCGCATTCCAAGGGGTGATCTGGGTTACCACGCCGATCGGCTCGTGGCGGGTATAGTTGAGATGGCTTGACGGTACCGGGATCACGTCGCCACTGATCTTGTCACACCAGCCCGCATAATACTCGAACATCTCAGCCATGCGAGCCGGCTCGCCCGCGGCATCGCGGATGGGACGGCCGGCCGAGATCGCCTCAAGACGGGAAAGCGGTTCCGCATGAGCACGAATCTGGCGCGCGATCTCGAACATGATGCGCCCGCGTTCCGAAGCTGTCTTGCCCCACCATTCACGCTGCGCAGCGACTGCTGCCTCGGCGGCTTTGTCCACCACGGCTGCACCGGCATCGAAGAACTCGGCAAAGGCCTTGCCGGTGGCCGGATCGGTCAAGGCCAGGGTCTCGCCATCGCCCGACATCAACCGTCCGGCGACGTGATTTTGCACCTCGGCACTGCCAAGCAGCTCGGTCAGCAGCCGCGCGACTTCTGTGCGCGTGTCGGTTGCAGGGAGTATGTCGTCAGCCATTCGTCTTCTCTTCTGTACTGGCCGCAACACGGCCAAGCAGCATAAAATCCTGATTGTCGGCGATGCCCGAGCTTTCCTCGGACCACAGTTTCGCAACCAGCTCCGAAACCGGCATGGAACAGCCGCTGTCCCGTGCCAATTCAAGCGCCAGTCTCACATCCTTGCGCATCAGACCTGCAGAAAAACCGCTGTCGAAAGTGCCGCTCAAAACCCAGTTGGGAAAATGAATCTCACTCAGCGCGCTCCGTCCCGTTGCGCTGTTGATGACGGAAAGTGCGTCCTCGGCAGGGAGACCCGCTGCCTCTGCAAGGCGCAGCCCTTCCGCTGTGGTCAGCATATGGCAGGCCACGAGCATATTGTTGACGAGCTTCGCGATATTGCCGGCTCCGCTCGGTCCGACATGGATCACCTTGGAGGCAAGTGCATCCAAAACCGGCTTCGCCTGCGCGGCCCATTGCGCATCGCCACCCAGCATCACCGAAAGGGAACCGCTTGCCGCCCCCTGCGGACCGCCGCTGACGGGCGCATCAAGGAAACCGTGGCCGATTTCGGAGAGTTTCGCTGCCAGTTTGCGGCTCACCGCCGCTTCGGAAGTCGACGTGTCGATGATGATTTTTGGAGACTTGAAGGCACCTGCGGCCAGCCCGGCCTCAATCGTCGCATCCACATGGCTGGCAAGGGGCAATGAGAGGACAATGATGTCGCTTGCTTCGATCACCCCGGCTGGTGTCTCTTGCGCACCGATGCCTACGTCTTTCGCTCTTGCCATGGCCTGCGGCGAAAGATCAAAAGCTGCCACGGAAAAGCCACCGGCCAGAAGAGAACGGGCCATGCCCATTCCCATAGCTCCAAGACCGATCACGCCAACCGACTGCGTCATGCCACCTCCCATCCACTTGGTGTTCATGACACTGCGATGACAGGGTGTTGTTGAGTAGACGCCAATTCAGGCACGTGGTGTTGCAAATTTGGCAACACTAAATGCTCTATTCGCGAAATGCCGCCATGTTTGCGGCAAGATACTCCACCGTCGTTGAAGCTGACTGCGGCAGCCGGCGGCGGGCCCGCACCATGAGGTGCGCACTGACATGCCGAAGGCTCTCCTCATCAAGTTCGACAATCGCAACCTCACCCCGCTCCGCCTGAATGGAGACCGAGAAGCGGGGAAGAAAACTCCCCCCTATGCCCGCGCCCACATATCGAATCAAAGCAGCGATGGAGGAGGTCTCCACCTGGGGCCGCAACGCAAGCCCAAGATCGCCGGCTGCACGCGCAACCAGTGCCCTGATGCCATGGCGGGCATCAAGGATGGCAAAGGGGTGATCAAGCATTTCAGCAAGCCGTACAGACCGGCGTTCAGCGAGCGGAGAATGGACCGGGACCACACCACAGAGCGGCTGCCTTGCAAGCGCCACTGCGCGTGTTGCTTCCATGGGGACAGGATTGTAGGCGATGCCCAGATCCGCGTCCCCTTCAACCACCTGACGCTGAATTTCCTCCGTTCCGGCAATGTTGATGCGAAACCTGAGATGAGGATGGTTCGCCGCGAGCGGGGCCAGGCCATTCTGCATCAGATCTGCGGCAAACCCTTCGCCGACCGCAATACGCACCACCTGCCCACCCGAGGCCCTGAACTTGCCGAGCTGATCGAGCAGAAAGGTCTCCTCATCCTGCCGAACGAGTGCATGCTCACGCACCAGCCGCCCCGCATCCGTCAGCACGATGCCCTGCGCGCTACGCTCCACGAGACCCACTCCCAGCCGCGCTTCGGCTTCCGCCAGTTTGCGGCTGATCGCCGAGGGTGCAACGTTCAGCCGCTCAGCGGCGCGACGGATCGACCCCTCACGAGCAACGACCAGAAACGCCCGCAAGAAGCGGCTGTCCAGAGCGTCCATCAGACAGAAAGAGCTTGCCGCACCAGCCGCACCCAGAACTCGGCGCCCGTCGGCAGCACTTCATCGTTGAAATCAAACCTGGGCGAATGAAGTCCGGGATTCTCGCCCTGGCGCGCGGCACCCAACCAGATATACGCCCCGGGCTTTTCGTTCAGCATGAAGGCGAAATCCTCCGATGCCATGCTCGGTCCAGCCTCTCCGGCATCGAGACCCATAGCCTCCCCCACCTGCCTGGCAAGCCCCGCCTCGGCTGCACTGTTGATTGTCGCGGGATAGCGTCGCTGATAATCGATGTTTGCCCGGCAGCCATGCGCTGCAGCAATGCCATGGACCACCTCGGCCAGCCTGGTTTCGATCTCATCCCCTGCCTCAGACTGGAACCAGCGGGTCGTTCCGCAAACGACCGCCCGGTCGGGGCAAACGTTGAATGCAGAGCCGGTGTGAATCTGCGTCACTGAAACGACGCCCGGCACGAGCGGAGACAACCGCCGCGCCGGCAATTCCTGGAGCGCGGCTGAAACGCGTGCTGCCGCAGCCACCACACCATCGCTCTGCTCCGGCATCGCACCATGCCCGCCGCGCCCTTCGATGGTGATCTCGAAAATCGCGAAGGCTGCCATCATTTCCCCGTTGCGGGCGACAAGGCGCCCGGGAGCGAGACCTGGCCAATTGTGAATCCCGAACACCTTGTCGCAAGGATACTGGTTGAAAAGTCCCTCCTCGATCATCACGCGCGCGCCACCATCATTTTCTTCTGCCGGCTGAAAGATCAGAGTGACGTTTCCGCCGGTCACACCTTCAGCCGCCATCTGACGCGCGGCCAGAAGCAGCATCGCTGTATGCCCGTCATGCCCGCAGGCGTGCATTCTTCCAGGGTGGCTCGAAGCGTAATCCAGCCCCGTCGCTTCCTCGATGGGCAGCGCATCAATATCCGCCCGTAATCCGATCGAATGCCCTCCCTCGCCCAACCGCGCGACCACGCCGGTCTTCGCAAGCCCGGTTTGAACCTGCCAGCCCCAGCCCTCCAGGAGACCGGCGATCAGCTTCGACGTACGCTCTTCTTGAAATCCCAACTCGGGATGACGATGCAAGTCGCGACGCCACGCAATGGCCTCGTCAATGTGAGCGCTTTCGAACATTTTCCACCCCTTCCGGATTGTCTGTTGAACGCCGCCGATGCCGCGCACCCGACAGGAGGTGAAAGAGACACCCGCAATTGTCAAGAACAGGCTCCGATCACCCTTTCATCGAAAAAGGCAACGCCGCCTTCACAACTGCCAAGGCGGCTATCCGGCCTCTCGCGACACTTTGGTGGAAAATTCAGCCCCTCGAAGCACGATCATAGGCCTCTACGGTTTTGCGGGCCCGCGCCCTGACTGTATCAACGGCATCACCCGGTCGATAAAGTCCCGTTCCCAGACCGAAAGCGCGCACGCCGATCTTGAAATAATCGGCCAGCGTCGCATCGGAGACACCGCCCACGGCACACACCACAGCACCCTTCGGCAAAATTGCCTTGATAGCCGCAATGCCGGACACGCCAAGCGCTGATGCCGGGAAAAACTTAAGCGCCGAAGCCCCGCATTTGTGCGCAAGAAGGGCTTCGCTGGGTGTGAAAACACCGGGCATGGAGATCATGCCGAGCGACACGCTGTGCCGAATAACCTCGGGGTCCGTATTCGGGCTCACGACCAGCCGGCCGCCGATATCATGCAACCGTTCGACATCCTCGACGGTGAGCACGGTGCCGGCGCCGACAAGCGCCCGGTCTCCTGCTATCGCAAGGGCCGTTTCGATGGACTGAAACGGTTCCGGCGAGTTCAGCGGGACCTCTATGGACGTGATGCCCTCGTCGATGAGCATCTCAGTCATGGCCGTAACTTCCGAAGGACGAATGCCGCGCAGGATCGCTACCAGCGCACGCCTCTCTCCCGGCCAGCTCACATCTCGTTCCGGCATGTCTATCGGCTCCAAATTCGTTTTGCTGATCTGAAAAGCCCTGCCCGCGAGGCTTCTCCTGCATCTTTCGAGACGACCTGGAAACCCTGTTTTTCCAAGGCAACCGAATACAGCGCATTGATCGGCTCTGATGCGATCAACGTAACCTTGCCCTCCTTACCGAAAAGCTCTCGCGCGGCCGAGATCTCGCCGCCGATCAAGAGACCGGAAAGATGGGCAGCACCATCGCCACGAGTTTCCAGACCAAGCAATTGTGCAGCACGGACTCCAAAGAAGCCGGAAAGAGCAGCGTGCGCCTGTCCTTCGGTGCGTTTCAGTGCGGACCGGAATGCTGCGTCATCTGACGAGACAACGGCTTTTTCCTCGACCGCGTGCTGCAGAATTCCATGTTTCGTGAGCAGCGAGAAAAGCTCTCCGGTCATGAACGTGCTGAAACGCGTGACCACACCGTTTTCAATCTCGACCCATTTGCTATGCGTCCCCGGCATGCATACCAACGCATTGCCGCTCTCGCTCACAGCACCCAGCAATTGTGTTTCCTCGCCGCGCATGACGTTCGGCGCCTGCGGGTCGTTCAGCGAAATTCCGGGCAGGATACGAACATCGTTCTTGGCACCGGCAATTTTTATTGCCTGTGTCGGCAAAGCTTCGAGGCTCGCGGGAACCTCCACATAAGGTGCCTCCAGCCACCCCTGCCTTGCACCCGCCATACCGCAGATCAACACAGGCGTGCCGGCAGACGCACCCACTTTTGCAAGATGAGCGTCGAGAACCGGCGCAAAGCCTGTGCCCGCGCAGTGCATCATCCCCTCATTGCTGCTGCTGGAGGCAATGACAGTGCCCTCATCATCCAGAAGCCAAAGACGAAAACTGCTCGTGCCCCAGTCAACGGCAGCGCAGAACGGACGGGAAGGGTCGGTCATGAAAGTGAACTCAGGCCGGATGCTGCAAAACGCTCAGACCACCATCAATAACGAGGCAGGCGGCATTCATGAAGGGACATTCGTCGGAAATCATGAAAACCGACGCCATGGCGATCTCGGCGGGCGTCGCGATGCGACCGCCCGGATGCAGGGCCATGGTCTCAGCCCGCGCAGCATCCGGATCGGGAAAACTGTTCCAGTAATCGACGTTTTTCTGCGTCTCCACATAGCCGGGTGCGATGGCATTCACCCGCACACCCCTGCCCGCATATTCGAGCGCCAGCGCCTTTGTCATGCCCAGAAGCGCGTGCTTGGCAACGGGATAGGGAAATGTGTGCGGAATGATTGTGAAACTATGCGTCGAGGCGATGTTTAGGATCGCGCCCCCGCCCGCTTCAATCATGCCGGGCAGAAGCGAACGGCAGCAATGCCATGCCCCCTTCAGATTGATGTCGAAACAGCGCGCCCATTCTTCATCGTCTGTCTGCAGCGGTTCATGGAACACATTGACACCGGCATTGTTGATGAGCGCGTTGGGTGTCCCGATCTTGTTTCCGGCCATGGCTGCCGCCGCCTCGATGGCAGAGGCATCCGAGATATCGGCAACAGCATGGGCCAGCCGTCCCTCGGCCTCGCCGAGTTCGTCAACCGTCTGCTCAAGAAGTGCTTCATCCCTGTCCACCAGAAACAGAGAAGCCCCTTCCCGAAGGCAGGCTTCGGCAATCGCCCGCCCTATGCCCTGAGCGGCACCTGTCAGAAAAATGCGCTTGCCGCTCAACCGTCCCTGTCCAGATGTCATGCGATCTCTCCCGATATCCAAGGCGCTACCAAACGCTCGCTAAAAGGATGGCAAATCCAGTATCTGCGACACGCCATCCTGCATCAGCGTCGCCCGATTGCGCTCGACCGCATATTATCGAGCAACACGGCAAGCAACAGGATGAACCCGCGTACCACATATTGATAGAAAGCCTGAATATTCAGAAGATTCATGACGTTTTCTGCAATGCCCATGATCATCACACCGACGATCACTCCGGTCATTGTCGCACGCCCGCCCGCCAGAGACACACCGCCAAGAACACAAGCGGAAATGACGGAGAGCTCGAGCCCCGTGGCCGCATTCGGCTGTCCGGATGTGATGCGCGAGGCAAGCAGGATGCCTGCCACCGCACAAATGAAGCCCTGCAGCGTGAAAATCCAGATTCGCATCCAGTCGACATTGACGCCCGCAAGTCTTGAGGCTTCCGGATTGCCGCCCATGGCAAGCGTGTTCTTGCCGAAAACCGTCCGGTTCAGGACAAAACCGAAAATGACGAAAAGAGCCGCCAGAACCCAGATCGGTGTCGGAACGCCTAAAAACTTGGAGAGAGCCAGCTGGTAGAACATGGGATCGTCGATACCGACAGCCCGCCCGTCCGACGAGATGAGCGCCAGCCCGCGCACGATCTGCATGGTTGCCAGCGTGGTGATCAGCGCGTTGATGCGAAATTTGGCGATGACGACGCCATTGAAAAGGCCGACCAGCGCGCCCGCAGCCAGCGCGGTCAGAATACCCAGAAAGATCGACCCGGTGGCGTTCGACGCCATCACCGCGACCATGCCGCAAAAAGCAACATTGGAGCCGACGGACAGGTCGAAATCGCGCGCCGCCAGACAGAACATCATGGTGCAGGCGATCACGCCGACGGTAACAACGGACTGCAAGAGACCGAGCATGTTGCGTTCGGTCAGGAAGTTGGGGACCGTCAGCGACACGAGCGCGAAGGCGAGAATGAAGATTACAAGCAGTCCCTGGTCGCCCAGGATGAGCTTTTTGATGGAAGTCGTCATCGTGAAGCCTCTTAACCGACCGACGCGGCGCTGGCCTCGTCCGGCAGCGCGGCGGCGAGGATGGATTGTTCGTTGAAGTCAGCCCGCCCGATCTCTGCGCTGATGCGCCCTTCGCACATCACGAGGATACGGTCGCAAATGCCCATGACTTCGGGCAATTCGCTGGAAATGACGACTATGGCCATCCCCTCCTCCGCGAGCTGATAGAGAATGTCGTAAATTTCCGATTTGGCACCGACATCGATGCCGCGCGTCGGTTCGTCGACGAGTAGAACCCGGACACCCTTTTCCGAAAGCCAGCGGCACAGGATGACCTTCTGCTGGTTTCCGCCGGACAGGTTGATGATGTCCTGCTTACGCGACGGCGTGCGCACCCTGAGCTTCTTCAGGAAGGTCTCGGCGACCTCCCCCTCCTGGCGCAGGTCCAGCACACCGAAGCGCGTCAGGTGCCTGCGCGAAGAGATAAGGATGTTCTCTTCGAGTGAACGGCCCTGGATGATGCCGTCGAACTTGCGATCCTCGGAGCACAGAACGACCCCCTTGCGGATCGCCTCCGCCGGTTGGCCTGACCCGATGTCCACGCCGCCGACACGCACCTGGCCGCCGGCGCGCGGATCGGCACCACTGATCATGCGCAACAGCTCCGAACGCCCCGCGCCAATGAGGCCGAAGAACCCGAGTATTTCCCCTTTTCGCGCCTGAAAGGAGGCTGGAACGGGCAGCTTCTCGCCATGAACCCCGTCCACCTCCAGTTCGACCGCTCCGACGGGACGCGCGCGCCACCCCCAGATATCGCTGATTTCACGCCCGACCATTTCGGAGACGATTTGCTCGCGCGTGACCCCTTCGATTGTCTCGTGATGGGCAGCAAGTCTGCCGTCGCGCAGAACCGTGAGGCTGTCACAGAGGCGGAAGACTTCGTCCAACCGATGGGAAATGTAGAGAATGACGCGGCCATCCTCCCTCAGCCTGTCGATCAGGGTGAAAAGAATTTCGCTCTCACGAGAGGATAGCGAGGAAGTCGGCTCATCCAACGCGATGACACGCGCATCCAGCATGACGGCTTTCGCGATTTCCACCATCTGGCGTTCGCCGATGGAAAGCTCTGCAACCTTGCGCGTCGGATCGACCGAGATTCCGGCAAGCTCGAGCTTGCGCCGGACATCCTCATACATGGCACTGAAACCGATGACGCCGCCGGTTGCAGGAAACCGTCCAAGGCAGAGGTTCTCAGCGACTGTCAGCCCCGGCACAAGCTGCAATTCCTGATGGATGACAACGACGCCAGCATCGAAGGCATCGCGGGTCGACTGGTAGTTCTGCGTCTCACCGTCTATGCGCACAGTGCCTTCATCGGCCGCTGCGTCGCCAGAAAGAATGCGGATCAGCGTGGATTTCCCTGCTCCGTTCTCGCCCATCAGCCCGTGAACCGCGCCTTTGCGAACTCCGAAAGAAACGTCGGAAAGCGCTTTAACGCCGGGATAACTCTTCGAGATGCCGGAGAATTCGAGATAGGAAGACATGAAGCCGGCTTCCTCCAAAGCGTAGCCAGTGTCGAACCCCGCCCGACAGGCGGGAGGAAAGCAGCCGGCATGAATACAAGCCGGCTGCATGGAAGCCGTCGGCTATTCGATGCCGAGTTCCTTGCGGACATCCTGGTAGTTGTCGCGCAGCGCCAAAGCGCCGGACGTCAGGATCAGCTTCTCAGGCTCCTTGCCGTCGACAATCCACTCATACATGTTGAGTGCAGTTTCATAGCCATGGCGCTTCGGCGAAATGATCACCGTTCCGAAGAAACCCGTTGGCTCGGGCTTCTTGAATTCGTTGATCGCCGAATCTGCACCACCAATGCCCACGCCGATCATGCCATCGGCGCCGATTCCCACGCCTTCAGCAGCGCGTACTGCGCCGAGGACAGCCTCATCGTTGAGGCCGAAAGCGACCCAATGCTTGATGTCAGCATTCTTGTTCAGAACCACGGTGGCTGCATTGAGAGCGGCCTCGGTGTCTGTACGTGCCTGCGGCGCATCGAAGATGTTGGCTTCCGGGAAGCCAGCCTCTTTAAGCTTCGCAATTGCCCCTTCGACCCGATCGACTGCAGTCGGAAGCTGATCGTAGGAAACACGGATCGCCCCGACCTTGCTCATATCCCAACCGCGATTCTTGATCTCGGCAACGATGGCTTCACCGGCCGTCTCGCCGATCTTCACGGCCGAAATACCCATGTGAGGCACATCGGCGAGAGGCTCGCCATCGGAACCGACCAGCCTGTCATCGACGGTCATCAGCTTGAGACCATTGGCGGCGGCCTTGGCGACAATACCCGGCCCGAGCTTCACGTCGGGCGTACAGATGATAAAGCCCTGGACACCCTGAACACCTAGGTTATCGATGGCAGACATGACTTTCTCGCCATCTTCCGCACCGATTTTGACCAGCGTGAAGCCTTTTTCAGAAGCCGCGATATCAGCAAACTTCCATTCATCCTGAAACCACGGCTCTTCCGGCTGCTTAACCAGAAAACCGATCTTCACTTCGTCGGCCAAAGCCGACCCGGCCAGAAGCGTGCCGGCAATCGCAGCCATTGCTGCGGTTTTCAAAAAACGCATGAGAACCTCCCTGTTGCTCTGCGACGCCCTCCTGAGAGCGGATGAAAATTACGTCCAATTATCATATTAGTCAATTGCATTTG
The DNA here is from genome assembly GCF_020833685.1 of Nitratireductor sp. B36. Lineage (GTDB taxonomy): Bacteria > Pseudomonadota > Alphaproteobacteria > Rhizobiales > Rhizobiaceae > Nitratireductor. The sequence continues at coordinate 343,663 of NZ_JACKZY010000002.1, read as the reverse complement.
TATGATAAATAATGCTATTGATTTGACAACGAACAAAAGACGGCCATGACTGCCGACAAGAACCCCTCTCGCGGCTTTCCCAGAAAGCCGACGGGAAAGAGAATGTGGAGGCAACAGGACAGTGACCGTTTCAACCATGGAAGCTCCGGCGGGTAAGCTGATCCGCCCACGGGTCCGCTTGTCAGTGGCGCAGTCCCTTGCCCAGGACATATTTTCGGGAAAGTTCGCGGAGGGCTCCAACCTGCCCCGTGAGAACGATCTTTGCGAAGAATATGGCGTCAGTCGCACGGTCATCCGGGAAGCATTGAAAATCCTTCAGGCCAAGGGTCTGGTTGTAAGCCGCCCTCGCATCGGGACCATCGTGTGTCCGCAGGACGAATGGAACATTCTTGACAACCAGGTCCTTGAATGGATTGGCCCCAATCTCGACAGGATGGGGTTGGTCGACTGCATTTTGGAGGCGCGCGGCGCGATTGAGCCGATGGCGGCAGAACTGGCCGCGCGGCGGGCCACGATGCAGGAAATCGCCGATATCGAAGCGGCGTGGCAGGCGATGGCGAAGGCCGGCAACGATGTCGAAGCCTTTATCGCCGCCGACACCGTCTTTCATGAGCTCCTTCTGAAAGCCAGCCACAACCGCATTTTCCAGCAGTTTGGCGCTCTCATGGACCCGGCTTTGAACTTCATGCTGTCGACCTCGGCGCACTCGGCCGAGAATCTCGAAGAATCGATCGGGCAACATGGGGCACTGGTCGAGGCGCTGCGATTGCGCGACAGCGAAGGTGCACGCAAGCTCGCCCTCGCCCTCATTGCCAAGGCCAAGCATGACGTGAGTGCCGCCCGATCTGTTAAACCATAACCAAAAAAGACACGTTTTCATGAAGATCACCAAGCTCACCACGTTCCTTGTTCCGCCGCGTTGGCTCTTTCTCAAGATCGAAACTGACGAAGGGATTTCCGGCTGGGGCGAACCCGTTCTGGAAGGTCACGCTGCAACGCTCGCAGCCAAGATCGAAGAGTTCTCCGATTTTCTGATTGGCGCCGATCCCATGCGGATCGAAGACATCTGGCACATGCTCTATCGCAATGGATGCTATCGTGGTGGGCCGGTGCTGATGAGCGCCTTGTCAGGCATCGACATGGCGCTCTGGGACATCAAGGGGCAATATTACAACGCTCCCGTCCACGACCTCCTGGGCGGTGCCGTTCGCGACAAGATCCGCAGCTATTGCTGGATCGGCGGTGACCGTCCTTCAGATCTCGTTTCCGGCGCGAAAGACCTGATGAAACGTGGATTCAGCGCCTGCAAATTCAACGCCTGCGCGGAAATGCAGATCATCGACAGCTACAAGAAGCTCGATGGCGTGGTCCAGCAATTGTCGGATCTGCGTTCTGCTGTCGGGACCGAGATGGACCTCGCTTTCGATTTCCACGGCCGGGTTCACGCACCAATGTCGAAGCAATTGCTGAAGGAAATCGAGCATCTCAGGCCGATATTCATCGAAGACGCGGTCGATTCCGCTCATATCGGCACGCTGGCCGATCTCTCCCGTCAGACATCCATCCCTCTGTGCATCGGCGAGCGGCTGCATTCGCGCTTCGATTTCAAGCCGGTGTTCGAACAGCGGGCAGCAAGCGTAATCAACCCGGACACCGCACATGTCGGCGGGATCTCCGAAATGCTGCGCATCGCACACTGGGCCGAAGCCTATGATGTGGCCCTTGCACCGCATTGCCCGTTGGGACCGATCGCGCTGGCCGCCTGCCTTCAGGTGGATGCCGTCTGCCACAACGCCTTCATCCAGGAACAGAGTCTCGGAATTCATTACAACGCCACGCAGGACATGGCCGACTATCTCGAGCCGGGTCATGGTTTTGAACTGGAGGATGGCTTTCTGAAAATCCCCAGGGGACCCGGCCTCGGCATTCGGGTGAACGAGGAGTTTGTGCGAAAGCAGGCGGAGATCGGGCATCGCTGGCGCGCACCTGTGTGGCGTCACGAGGACGGATCAATCGCCGAATGGTGACCGGGCGCTTCTGAAACAGGCTCGGAAACGGCGTCTCTAAAGAACCTTTGAGAGGAACTCCCGTGTCCTCGGCGACTGCGGGTTGGCGATCATCTCGCGCGGGTCCCCCTGCTCGACGATCACGCCGCCATCCATGAAAATGAGCTGGTCGCCGATTTCGCGGGCGAAGCCGATCTCGTGGGTGACAACGACCATGGTCATGCCGGCTTCGGCGAGATCACGCATCACCTGCAGAACCTCCCCCACAAGCTCGGGGTCGAGTGCGGAAGTGGGTTCATCAAACAACAGCACCTTTGGCTTCATCGCCATGGCGCGCGCGATGGCCACGCGCTGCTGCTGACCGCCTGACAATTCTCGCGGATACCGGTCGACCTTTTCGGACAGCCCCACCCGCGCCAGAAGCTCCAGAGCTTCAGCCTTTGCCTGTTCCGCCGGCATCCGACGCACATGGATGGGCGCTTCAATGAGGTTCTCCATCACCGTCATGTGAGAGAACAGATTGAAGGACTGAAACAGCATGCCGATCTCGGCGCGCCGCTGGCATAGCTCGTCGTCCTTCACCTCGTAGAGACGATCGTCACGCAGGTCGTACCCCACAAAGGCGCCATCGACGAGAAGAATGCCACCGGTGAGCTTTTCCAGATGGTTGATGCAGCGCAGAAACGTGCTTTTTCCGGAGCCGGACGGGCCGATGATGCAGGCAACCGAGCCGGTTGGCACATCGATGTCCACGCCCTTGAGCACCTCAAGCTGACCATAGGATTTGCGCACGCCGCGGGCAAACACCATGGAGTTCTCCGGCACGCCAAAGCGCACGCGATTTTCGCTTGGCGTGTTGCTCATGCTGAAAATTCCTTGGCACGAGATCCGATTGCATTGCGAACGACGCGCAGAGCCCAAGAATCCGTCCGGGTCTCGCTGCGCCCGAAATGGCGTTCCAGAAAATGCTGCCCTACCGACATGATGGACACGACCGCCAGATACCAGAACGCGACCACGATCAGCAGCGGGATGGTCTCGAAGGTGCGCGCGTAAATCGACTGCGCCGAATAGAAAAGGTCATCGACCGCGATAAAGGTCACGAGCGAGGTCATCTTGAGAAGATTGATCGCCTCATTGCCCGTGGGCGGCACGACGAAACGCATGGCCTGCGGCAGGACAATGCGTTTCAGGATGTTGCGATAGGGCATGCCAAGCGCGCTTGCCGCTTCCGATTGCCCAGAAGGCACCGACTTGATGCCCGCACGGATGATCTCGGCCATATACCCCGCTTCACAGAGCGACAGGGCGACAACGGCAGAGAAGAACGGCGTCATGAAGTCATTTGTGCGGATCGAGAACACCTCGCCGACAAACGGCAGCGTCAGCGAAAATTCGCGTACCAGAAGCGCCAGATTGAACCAGAAGATGAGCTGGATCAGCGCCGGGACGCCGCGAAAGAACCACACATAAGCCCCTGCGAAGCCACGCAGGACGGGGCTCGGAGAAACCCGCATGACGGCCACCACCGTGCCGATGATGATGGCCAGCGCCATGATCACCACGGTCAGGATCAGCGTGTTCAGTAGACCCCGCATGATCGACGGATGGAAGAGATAGCCTGCGGCTGTCTCCCATCCAAAAGCCGGGTTCACGGCGAAAGCGCGCAGAATGAAGAACGAGAGCACCAGGGTGAGTGCCGTACCGATCCAAATGCCATAATTGCGGCGCGGCACCACGACGAGACGGTCGACATCCGCGACCAGGGAGGATGGCTGGGGGCGAGTTTCGCTCGCGTCGACCTTGCTCATCGTTTCTCCAAATTCACTGCAATGACGCTATGGGCCGATCACTCGGCCCGCAGCGCTTCCATGTCACCGACGAAATAGGGTTCCTTGATCGCATAGGCGCCCATTCCGTATTTCTCGAGGATCGACTTGTAGGTGCCGTTCTCGAACAGTGCGGAAAGGGCCGAAACCATCATGTCGGCGGTCGGCTTGTCGTCCTTGGCGATGGCGAGGCCGAGCGGCGCAACGTCATAGAGCGTCGGCAGAACGACAAGCTGGCCCTTGCTCGTAACCTCGAAATAGCTGGAGGAGGTGGCATCGTCCATGCGCGCATCAACGCGGTCGGCAAGCACGGCCTGAATAATGTCGGTTGAGGAATTGAACACCGACTTGTCGATCGGCTCCAGCCCCTTCTCCGTGCATTCGGCGGTCAGCTTGTCGACGAGGAAGTCAGACGCACTGCCGGCCGAAACGCCGACGCGCTTGCCGCAAAGAGGCAATTCCCCTGTGAACTCATCCTTCTTTTCCGGTGATGTGGAGGCGGCAATGCCGGCCTTGATGAACATCACGAAATCGACCTGTTTCAAACGATCCGGATTGGCCGAGAAGGTTTCCCAGGCAATCTTGAAGCGACCGGCAGCCAGACCCGGGATCATCGACGGGAACGGGGTTCGCTGAACATCAAGCTCGGCATCCACAAGCTTGGCGACTTCGCCGGCCAGTTCGATGATGATGCCGGTCGGCTTGCCATCGGCATCGAGATATTCGAATGGCGCGAAGTCGATCGTGTTTGCGACCGTTAGCTTGCCCGTCTCTTCGACCTCCGGCGATTTCGAAACATCGGCAGCCATTGCCGAAACGCTCCAGCCACCGATCACCGCGGCAAGGCCGAGCCCCGTCAGACGCGTAAAATATGTGTTCATACCCATTCTCCTCTGGATTTATTCTTATATGCCGGCGCCCGGCTGTCTAACCCTTTGCAAAACGGCCCTGCGGCCCGCGGAACCGTCAGGACCGTATCCAGCTGCGCTTCTCAGCCAGCGGCGCTTTCCTGCGCAGCCTTCTTCTTGCGGTAATGGTAATTTTTATCGATCCGCTCCATCAGGTAGTCGCCATAGAGCACCGGCTCGTATTTTGGTGTGGCACCTTCCGCGACACAGGCCGGCAGGGCCTCAATCAGCGCTTCCATCGATGGGTCGAAGAAGAAGGGCTGTGAATAGCGTTCGCGGCCCGAACGATTGATCACCCGGTGCGGCGTGGAGACAAAGACGTCGTTCGACCAGCGGGCGAGAATGTCGCCCACATTCATGACAAAGGAATTGGGGATCGGCGGCGCAGGCACCCAGTCGCCTGCCTTGTTCTTCACTTCAAGTCCCCCGACGTCATCCTGTGCGAGCAGCGTTATGAACCCATAATCGGTATGTGGCGCAGAACCGAAAAGCCCCTCTTCCGCCTTCTGTGTCGGGTAGTGAAGAAGCCTCAAAAATGTCGTCGGATCTTCAAAATGCGCGTTCAGTTCGTCTGGCGAAAGCCCCAGTGAAATGGAGATAGCGGCGACCATCTTACGGGCCAGCATACTCATCTGTTCCACATAGCGCTCGATGGTTTCACGAAACTCCGGCAACAGCGCCACATCCGGCCACTGGTTCGGCCCCTGCAGCGGCTTCTCGGCCAGCGCACGTGGATCGTTTGCATCCACCTCGTGCATGAAGAAAATCGATTCGCTCTGATTGGGCTTGCTGACGGCGGCCACAGACGAGGTAACGATCGTGGAACCGGCAAACGGCAGATAGCCACGGAAATTCTTGTCTATTCGCAGCTTGAGCTTTTCATCTTCAGAAAGAGCAAAGAACTGCTTGCTCGCCTCACGAACCGCCTCGATATCGGATTGGGGGATCGGATGGCCGACAATGTATAGAAAGCCGATATTCTCAAGATAGCCGCGCAGGCTTGACGCAACCGCGCGCACCGCCTCCTCATCGCCGTCATACAGACCGGAAACATCGAGTACGGGAATTTCCGAAAACTCACCGCGTGCACTCATTGACATGGCCACCATCCCAGCTTGAACATACCATACAGTACTGTATTTATGCATATCGAATTGTGGTCGGCAATAGCCGAGGCAGACGGAATTGGACAACGAGCATGGCGCCAAGAAAAATCATCATCGATACAGACCCTGGACAGGACGATGCGTTTGCTATCCTGTTCGCTCTGGGCTCGCCTCAGGAGCTTGAAGTGGTCGGCATCACAACAGTCGGCGGCAATGTCCCCCTTTCGCTGACCACCAGGAACGCCCTCAAAGTGGTGGAGTTGGCGGGGCGTCCCGATGTCCCCGTCTTCGCGGGGTGCCCGGCTCCCATGGTGAAGAAGCTGATGACGGCGGAATACGTTCATGGCGAGACCGGCCTCGACGGCGCAGACCTGCCCGAACCGGTAACCCCCGTACAGAACGAGCATGCGGTCAACTGGCTCGTGCGCACGATTATGGCCGCGCCCGAAGGCGAGATCACCGTTTGCACCCTCGGGCCGATGACCAACCTCGCCATGGCCATGACCATGGAGCCGCGCATCATCCCGCGCATTCGCGAAGTGGTGCTGATGGGCGGTGGTTTCTTCGAAGGCGGCAATGCCACGCCGGCAGCAGAATTCAATATTTTCGTGGATCCGCATGCGGCCCACAAAGTCTTCCATTCGGGCGCACCAGTCACCATGGCGCCGATTGACTGCACCTACACCGCGCAGATGACACCGGAGTGGCTACAGGCACTGCGCGCCACAGGCAGCCGCGCGGCCCTGGAAGCCGCCAACATGGCCGATTTCTATTGCCAGTATGGCGACCACAAATTTCCCACCAAGGCGCGGCCGATCCACGATGCCTGCGTGACGGGCTATTTGCTTTCCCCGGAGATCTATGAACAACGCCAGTGCTATGTCACCGTCGATATTTCATCGTCCGAGACCATAGGCATGACCGTCGTCGACTGGTGGCACGTCACCGGAAAGGAGAAGAATGTCAACGTCCTCCGACGCATCGACCCGGCCCCGTTCTTCGATCTGATGCTCGAGCGCATCAGCGCCCTCCCATAAGGCATGGGATGACCCCGCGCTCAACTTCTGCTAGCGGAAGCCGGGTCGCCATGGTCCAAATCTGGGTTCCGGTCACACATGAGGCCGGCAACCCATCCGAAGTGGAGAAAGCGTTGGCAAGAATGACGAATGCAAAGCCCGCCTCGGACCCAAAGTCCTCCCCGCGCCAGACGCTGAGCCGCGAAGCCTGGGTCAAGGCCGCGCGCAAGGTCCTGGAAAAACGCGGCATCGCCGAGGTCAAGATCGACCGGCTCGCCCGTCACTTCAAGGTTACGCGCGGCAGTTTCTATTTTCACTTCTCCAGCCTGAAGGATCTCCACGACGAACTGTTGAACGAATGGCGCCGCGCGAACTGCGCGCCCTTCGAGGCAAAGCGCGACGTCACCGACATCGACGGCCTGCAGTTCTTCACCGAGATCGTTCATATCTGGGTGGACGAAAAGCCCTTCAGCCCATTGCTGGACCTTGCCGTACGCGACTGGTCGCGCACATCAAGGGCGCTGGGACGCGAAGTGGCGGAGATGGATGACCTGCGCATCACGCTGCTGCAGCGCGCTTTTCGCGCCATGGGGTATGGCCCTGAAGAAAGCCTCGTGCGGGCGCGCCTCACCTATTTCCACCAGATCGGCCAGTATGCACTTTCCTTCAAGGAAGACCCCGAGCAGCGCAAACGCCATGGCCCGATCTATGGCAAGGTTCTATTGGCACCGCTCGTTCAGGAACCAAACCTGCCAAAAGACTGGCAAGACACGGACGGCAAATAGTTCGCCCAGCCCGAAACCTTAGTTTGCCGTCTGTTCGGCGAGTTCAAGACGTTTCAGCACGTCTTTCATATCACGAATTGTCCGCGCGGACGTTTGCCGCTCCACGCTGCGGGAGAAGCCCAAGCCGGCAATCTTTTGATCGCTCCTGAGCGGCACGCTGCACGAGGCATGGAACGAGCGAATACGGGTTGAGCGCGCAATCTCGCCCAGATTTTCCGGCGTCAGACCTGAACCTGCCATGATCTCGATGCGATCGCCTGCATGGGCACACATGGCAGCAAGCGCATCCTGCCCCTCCAGAACCGACGGAGCACCGCCGGACGTCAAAATTCTTTCAAAACCGAGCGCAACAGCAAGGTCAATTGCCACCAGCCGGTCCTCCACCGTGTCGATGACACGATGGAGCGTGCGCCCCATGCCGGCACTTGCTTCGCTCAGTATTTCAAGTGCTTCCTTGTCAAGCACCCCGTCGACTGCCGCCGCTCCAAACACAACGCCTGCGAGACCAGCCTCCTGTGCGGCCGCAATATCATCCCGCATCAGAGCGATCTCCCGCATGCTGAAGCAGAAATCTCCCTGGCGTGGCCGGATCATCGCGTAGGCAGGCACGCCGCATTTGGCTCCCGCCCGCATCAAGCCATAAGAGGGTGTCAGCCCGCCAAGTGGAAGTGCCGCGCACAACTCAATACGGTCGGCCCCACCCTCGACGCATGCTTCCACTCCCTCCAGAGTGTCGACGCAAACCTCAAGGGTTGCCCGCATCGTGTGACTCCCTTGCAAAAATCGCAGCCCCGATCAGTGCGCTCTCAACTCCACCCGGTACAGGGACCAACAATCGGCCACTGCGTTCTATGAGGCAGCGCTGACGCACCTCGGCATCGAGTGCCTCCATGAGCAGTTCGTCCTGTGCCAAGCCACCACTGACCGGCACGATGGAAGGGTCGACCATATTTACCATGTTGGCCAATGCTCCACCGACAATGTCGAGAAACACGTCAACGGTCCGCGTCGCTTGTTCTCCTCCGCCATGCCATTGCTCAAGAATTTCATAGCTATCGCTCTCAAGGCCATGGAGGTGCTCGTGCAGTCGCTCAATGCCGCGCGCGGCACCAAGCGTGTCAACACACCCCATCTGTCCGCACCCGCATTCAATGGCAGGCAGGAGTGTTCCTGTCCGCATGGCGCTTGCCGGCCCATGCCCCCATTCACCCGCATTGCCCGTTGCACCTGTCATCACTTTCCCGTCGATAACGATCGCACCACCGATACCGGTACCAATAATTGCCGCCAGAACATGCCGATGACCGGCACCGACCCCTGCCCTGGCCTCGGCAAGCGCAAATGCATTCGCATCGTTCATGACATGAACCGGACGCCCTAAAGTTTCATTCAGATCCCTGGCGAGTTTTTGGCCTGTAATGCAGGGAATATTGGCGCTGCGCGCCAAGCCGGTATGCGGGTCGATCACCGCGGCGATCGAGACGCCAACAGGCGTCGTGCCTTTCCCCGCCATTGCCTTCACGGTCTCGCGAAACGCACCATAATCTCCCACGGGTGTGATCTGCCGGTGGCGGATGACGGGCCTTTGGTTTTCTCCCATATCGGCAACAACGGTTTTGGAGCCGCCGATGTCAAAACAGCATATCATTTCAGCTCTCTTGTGCTGGCTGCATTGAGCAATGCTTGAATTCCTTCTCAGGTCTCCTCCAGTAAAAGCTTGCCTTCCACCAGAAATCGAAAGCGTCCACGACCGCATTTGTCGATGACGATACCGGCCCCACGTTCGCTTAATCGTCGCTGAAGCAAAAGCAGCCGCGCCTCCAGATTGTCGATGTAGTCGGGCAACCGCAACGCTGGGTCGAGACGCAGTTCCCGGTTGGTGAAGGCGACACGCCCACTCTGCGCATGTTCCCGCGCGAGCTTCCAGAGGATCGCGCCCGCGACACCACGAATGATGTAGACATCATCGACAAACACCGAGTTGTCGACCCTGTAGTGACGGAGCCGGATGGCCTTGCCTGCGGTTGCGTTGCCGGACGGAGCCGGCTGCATGCGCTCGGCAGTCTCTTCTTTCTGCAAAAGGGCAACCCGTGCAGACACCAACTCCGAAATCAGCGTGAGCGCATCCTCTTCGTCATAGCCAAACTGGTTGGGCTCTGTGCTTTCGGCAAACAGCACCCCCATTGTTTGGTCCTCACACAGAATGGGAACGGCAATCTGGCTCTGCGGCGCCTCAAGACCAGGGAAGGCAATTGCATTGGCACATTCCCACTCGAGCCCGGCCGCCCTGGCACTATCCAGAACGGCAGCGCGATAGGTATACTGCGACGTCATATGCCCGATGCGAATGGGCACGCGCTGTGCGGCTGCGACCCCGATCACGCCATCCCCAAGGCCAACTTCGGAACCGATGCCGGAGAAGGGATAACCACGCGAGCTGACCGTGTACAGGCGTTTGGAAACCTGATCGAGCATCAACACCATGGCATGCTCGATTCCGAAGTGCTGCTGCAGGCAGGCAAGCAGCGTATCGAACAGCTCCCCCATATCCGAGGCGCGTGAGAATTGCTCGCAACTGCGCCGTGCGGCCGCCAACGCATTGCGTTTCATGGGCCTGGCGATCACCTCGCTCGCGACCGGTTCTATCTCACGCACACGAAACACATCGGAACCAAGCAGGCGGAAAACATCTTGCATGCCGCTATGCGAGGCAATTCCTGCAAGCTTGGCACGCATGATCTCAAACAGTGGACCGCTCGTCTGCGTTTCCAGATACTCCAAGGTGAGGCGATACTGCGCATTCGTATCCGGGTCGACAACCGTGACGGAACCCAGTCTGGTCGCGAGCAGATTGCGGCGGGTCTTGTTGAAGAACTGATAGGACAGTGCAACGTGATCGGGATCGACATATTGCACATGTGAAATCAAAGACACATTGGGGATACCGTCAACGTCAGCCGTGGCGAGTATCGAAGGAACGATGCCCTCAAGCGCATTGCGTATCTCGGGGAGCCAGGTGGTGGTCATTTGCGCAATTCCGCCCCAGCCCCCGGCCCCGGGGTCTGCACAAAAGCGGCCACCGGATCAAAATCGAGCGCCACGAGATCATCCACGTCGACCGCACAGTATGCTTCAGTGAACCTGCGGGCATAATCCACGTCGCGAAGTTCCTGTTCCAGCCCGGCCGATTGCTCCACAGCAGCCTGCCTGTCACTCAGTGTGGGTTCGCCAGTGGCAGGGTTGATCCCCTTGATCTGGATGGATCGATGGGTAAGCGGTTGGCTAAAGGTGACGGCGATGGGGGCGTCCTGATCCGCTGCAGCAATAATCGCATGATTGCTTCTGCGTAACAGGAGGATGCGCATGCGCCCGTCTTCCAGAACACGACAAGCGCAACCTTGACCGCTCAGCGGCACATTGCCCCTGCCCCCAACAGCGATAATCACACTGACACCGCTCTGGCAGAACTCCGCGAGTTCTGCCGAAAGAACGCTGCCAGCGCCGAGATCATCAGTGCAAGCGCTGAGCGCCGCCAACTCGGCTTCAGGAGAATGAGGGCGCTGTGCGCGCGGCATGTTTGGTTTCGCCTTCCCTGGATCGCATGAGGGATGCAGCCCCCCAAGGCCCACCCCGACGCGCATGGACGCTATTTAGCATTTTTTTATGATCCCTTGCAGCTAGATTTAGCAGGCTGCGGAAATCCCGGTGGACTATTCGACTGGCCATTCGCTGCCGCGTTCATTGCAACGACAGCAGCGATCAACCCGAAGCAACCGCGAGGAAGAAGCGCGAAGACGCTCGCCAAAAACATGGCGCGGGGATGCGCAGGTCTGGGAACATGTCTGAACCCTTCCCTGATCGCCGCCCAGAACGTCTGAACGCTGGGTCTGAGCTGTTGTGTGCGGTGTAGCGACCAAAGACGGGGCGCCTCACCCGCATGGGACACCGAAATAGTTCAACCAGGATATACAAAATGAATTATCTCATTCGTCCAGACTCGGATTTATCCGATTCAACAGGGCTCCGCCTGAAACCGCTTCTGAGTGAAGTCAGGGGCAAGCCTATCCGTCCTTCGGATGCCGAGTATGAACAGGCTCGGACACTCGCAAACAACAACTGGAACCACCAACCCGCGTTGATCATGCGTGTGGCCGACGCGCGCGATGTGGCACTTACGCTTCGCTTTGCCCGGGAACAGGGCATTGAAATAGCGGTGCGAAGCGGAGGACACTCGACATGCGGCCACAGCTCCTGTTCCGGGGGCATTGTGATCGATCTGCGCGACCTGAACGCGCTTGAATTCGCACAGGATCAAAGCTGGGTTTGGGCTGGTGCCGGTCTCACTGCTGGCGAGGTGACGGTCGAGGTCGAAAAGCGCAAGCTCATCGTTGGTTTTGGGGACGCGGCCACGGTCGGCATTGGTGGGCTCACCCTCGGTGGCGGCATAGGATATATGGTTCGCAAGCACGGTTTGACAATCGACTCCGTCCTTGCCTTCGAGGTGGTTACAGCCGCAGGTGAAGTCCTGATTGCTGACGCCGACAATCATCCAGATCTCTTCTGGGCTCTCAGAGGCGGTGGTGGCAATTTCGGTGTCGTGACACGCTTCAAATACCGACTTCATCCGCTTCCCGAATTCACCGGCGGACCGCTCATCCTTCCCCTGACGCCTGAGACACTAACCGGTTTTGTAGCGGCAGCGGAGGCGGCGCCCGATGAACTCTCGACCATCGCGATGGTGATGCCGGCACCTCCCATGCCCTTTTTGCCGCCGGAAATGGTTGGGAAAACGGTCCTCATGGGCATGATGGCCTTTGCCGGACCGGTCGATCAGGCTGAGAAGGCGCTCGCTCCCTTCAGGGCGCTGGCAAAGCCGATAGCAGACCTCGTTGGGCCGGCCCCTTACAGCTCAATGTATATGCCCGATGACCCGATCCTTCATCAGTCGGTCTCCATACGCACCACGTTCATGGATGGGATCACGAAGTCGCAGGCGGAAAAAATGCTTGAGTTGATCGAAGGCAACGAAGCCCCTCTTCGCATGATCCAGGTCCGGGTACTGGGCGGAGCAGCAGCCCGGATCGCACCGGAGGCCACCGCTTTTGCGCATCGGCAGCGAAAGATCATGACTGTGTTTCTCGCGATTGATACCCCGGAAACACTGGCGCGAAATGAAGAATGGGTCTCTCAGTGCCTGAAGGAACTGGGCGATAACGGTCTCGGCGCGTATGTAAATTTCCTCGCCGACGAAGGCGATCAGCGCATCCGTCATGCGTATCCGGAGGCGACCTGGAACCGCCTGCGGCAGATCAAACACCGATATGATCCGGACAATATCTTCCGGCTCAACCAGAACATTCCGCCCGCAGTTTAGGGTCTGGGCGGGATCCAGCGCAACCAGCGCCGGGGGCACTCCCCCGGCCCTGGCACTGCCTCACATTTGGTCAAGCGCTCTCGCGAAGACGCTCTTTCTCGGTCGGTCCTGGCATGAATTTGCGTTCGGCGGCTCGCCGCGCTTCCTTTCGCTCTGCCTTCTGTCTGGAAAGGAACAGGGCGAGCGCGTATTGCAGGCAAATCCCGACAGCCAGCAAGACGGTATCAGAAGCGAAATTGGTCTCAAAACGCAAGCGCAGGATTTGCAGCACGATTGCGAGAACCGATCCGGAGGCGAAAACGGCGAGACCGTTCCTCCCCATCAGCTCGATCGGCCGGAAAACCGGCCATTGAAAGGCCTTGACCACCCAGGCGACATTGGTCAGGACATAGGCAAGCGCGAGCGCGTGGAGGAGCCGCGGCAACGCCAGAAAGGTCTTGTCAAAGCCCGCAATGAAGAATGGCAGAAACTTGCGCCCCGGCAGCGCACCGGCCTTGAGCAGCACCCAGATGCACGAGAACGCCAGAAACGCGACGCATAACCAGAACAGCCACGCGCGATAGGGTACGAGCTTTCTACCCTCAAGCATGCAAAGGCCGCCCGCAATCCCCACCGCGTAGATCAGTTGCCAGGCTACCGGATTGAAGAACCACCCCCCCGGATTCGGGTAATTGGGCAGATTCAGACGGAAGGTTCCCGCAAGCAACCAGACAACAACGGCCACTGCGATCAGCGCCCGAGGGCTGCGCAGGCCAATCATTATGTAGAATGGCGACACTAGCAAAAGCACGGCGTAGAGCGGGAGGATGTTGAAGTATCCAAGCTGGTGGCCAAGGAGCGGCACACCGACCATGGTTTGCAATGGTTTGGTCAGAAGCGGACCAAAATTGATGCGACCGAGCATCTCGAAGACGCCGAAATACAGCGCCCCGCCAGCGACCAGCGCAATGGCCAGAAGCGACGACACGATATGCGTGACATAGAGCAGTCCTGCGCGCCGCCAGACCTTCATGCAGGACGCAAGGAACGCTCCCTCGCGAAATCCGCGCGAATACGCAAGCCCCACGGCAATGCCTGACATCAGAACAAATGCCTCGGCGGCGTCAGAAAAACCGAAATTGCGGGATGTCAGGTTCTCATAGAGATTTCCCGGCACGTGATTGATGAAGATCGTGATCAGAGCGAGACCACGAAACACGTCCAGGCGCTGGTCACGGCCAACGCTTGCGGGGATGAAGGGGGCATTCATAGGGCAGCCTCACTGCTCCGCGTCAGCGGGCTCGAGCGCCGGTTCTGTCACCGGCTGATTTGCGGGCGCAGGCTCTGCAGCGCCTCGCCAGTAAGAAAGAATTGCTTCCTGACGCAAGACCACCGGCGATGGCGCGCGATCGTCTGCTGTCTGGAAGAGCCCGGTCTCCCCAGCCTCGATCGCACTCCACGAACTGAGATGGATGAGAACTGGCGAAAAAACCTGCGGTCCGGCCACCAGAAGAAGCCAGCCCACATATTCGGGGGCGAACTGGAAAGCGAGGCCCAGCGTAACGAGACCCGTGGCACTGATCCACCAGCTTGCAGACCACGCTTCAGAAAGACTGACAGAGCCGGCTTCCCGATCAGTCGCAGGCCATCCACCATCGAGACCGAGAAACACTTCCACCACCGCACGGCACTGATACATCAACATGATCGGCGCAAGCAGGCTCGTCGATAGTATTTCCGTCAACGTGTTGAGCAAAGCCCGCCCAGTGCCGCCAAACCGCTCATTCACACCGCTCAAAGCGCCACGCAGGACAATGAGAAGTTTCGGCCCGATCAAGAGGCCGAAAACCCCGACCAGCAGGGTAAGCGCGAGTCCCTGTTCAACCCGCGGAAAAACCGGGAACAGCCCCGGTTCAGGAAAATAATCCGGCACACCCTTCAACACCGGCGCAGCGATTGAGGCCATGATGAAGAGAGCCCAAAGAGGCGATGCAACATAGGCCATGATGTTCTGGACAAAGACGAACCGGCTCCACGGCTTCAGGCCGGGGGCCACCATCACCCGAGCGTGTTGAAGATTGCCCTGGCACCAGCGACGGTCGCGCTTGGCAAAGTCCACCACATTGTCGGGGCCCTCTTCATAGGAACCGGAAAGATCCGGATCGACGCGAACGATCCACCCATTGCGGCTCAGAAGCGCGGCTTCCACATAGTCATGGCTAAGAATATGCCCGCCGAAAGGCGGGGTTCCAGACAATTCCGGCAGCCCGCAGCTTTGAGCAAACGCGCGCGTGCGGATAATGGCATTGTGGCCCCAAAACGGACCAGCCTCACCCTGCAGGGATGCAAGGCCGCGTGTATAGATCGGGGAATAATAGCTGGTGGAAAATTGCATCGCACGTCCGAAAAATGATCGTGCGTGAACGATCTTGGGCAGGGTTTGAAGCAATCCCAGCCTGGGTTCGCAATCCATGCGCCGCACCATCTCGGCCATGGTGGAGCCTTCCATCAGACTGTCCGCATCGAGAACGATCATATAGTCGTACAATGCACCGGACGATCGGATAAAGTCGGCGATATTCCCGGCCTTCTTGCCGGTATTTTTCTCGCGACGGCGGTAATAGATCGCCGTTTGCGCCCCACTCTCCACCAGCAGACGCTGGAACCAGCGCTCCTCCTCAGCCGCAACGCGATCATCGTTTGTGTCCGATAAGATCGCGAAATCAAATCGACCGGCGGCACCCAGCGTGTGGAGGCTGCCGATCATCGCGGCCACATGGGAAAAGGTTTTGACCGGATCTTCGTTGTATACGGGAACCAGAACCGCCGTGCGCGCCTCTGTCGGCGCCAGTTCGAAAGGCTTGTGCTTTTCTGAAATGGGAGAGGTCAACAGGCCGTTGAACGCGTAAGCTGCGCCCCAGGCCAGCCAGGCTGTGCTGGCGGCCAGAAGAACAATACGGATGGCGTCGATCCATTGAATGCCGTCGGCGGAAAAATAGCCGACCGCAAGCGAAGCGACGAGCCCCGCCATAAGCAGGCAGAAAAGGATCGACAAAACGCGTCTTACGCTGACCATCACACTCTCGCGGCGTTCAATGACCGCCCCTTTCGGGGGTCACGTGCGTACCCGGCTTTACTTCCACGCCAATCTTTTGAGCAGGATGGAGAAAAGCGCCGGACGAGCGCGCCGGCGTTCAAGCACCTGCTCGGGCATCGCCATGGGAGCCACCGGCAGAGTGTGACGGAGAGGCGTCATCGGCTGGCTATCCGTCTCACGAACGTGCATCATCTGTTTCTCTCCACTGATAACTCCAGATTTCGGAAAGGCGTTTGTCATCGAGCTTGAGGTGCCCGCTCATTTCGACAGGACCCGCACCGTTCGGCTTCAGGTCAATCACCAGACGCCACATGCCGTTGCTCTCGATGCGGGAAACCGCCGAATGGGCAATCTCGCCCCGGCTGACGTTTACAACTGCTTCAATGTTTGAATCGCCGGGAAGGTTCCGCAGGACTTCACCATCAAAATCCACGACGAACTTGCGCAACCCGTCCTCGTTCTTGACGCCCGAAACACCACCCTCTCCGCTGCGAAGCGCCATAACTCTGGCGAACCGGTTGGTCGGTTCGTCGATAGCGCCCCACGTCAAGCGGTAGTTGAATTCCAGGGCATCGCCGGCCTTGACGTCTCTTTCAGGGACCCAGAACGCGACAATGTTGTCATTGACTTCCAGGTCGGTGGGGATCTCCACCAGAGTAATGTTGCCACGCCCCCAGGCCTCGAGCGGCTCAACAAGCAGTGACGGCCTGCGTTCGTAGTGAGCGCCGGCATCCTGGAAATGCGCGAAATCACGATCACGCTGATAAAGCCCGAAAGCCTGCGGGCTGTCTTCAGAAAAGAAGGATGTTGCGAGCTGGGAGGGATTGTTCAAATTACGCCACAGCTCGTCACCGTCCTTGCGAACGATCTTCAAACCATCGCTGTCGTGCACCTGCCCGCGATAGTCATCGAAAGCGCTGTCATTGTTCTCAGCAAAGAGGAACATGGATGTCATTGGCGCAACGCCGAGGCGCCCAATATCCTTGCGGGCGAAGAGGCGTGCTGTCACCGTCATGACGGTGTTTCGCCCAGGCGTTATGACAAAGCGATAGGCGCCGGTCACACTTTCGCTGTCCAGCGCCGCATAGACAACCACTTCCTTGCTGCGCCGATTTGGCTTCTCGATATAAAAATCGGTGAAACGGGGGAACTCTTCCCCATTCGCGGTAGCTGTATCGATGGCGAGACCACGCGCCGACAGCCCATAAAGCGTGTCCCGCCCCAGCGCACGAAAATAGCTTGCACCGAGGAATGAGACCAACTCATCCATCACATCAGGAGCGTTGAGAGGGTAGTGAAGCCGGAAGCCGGCCTCACCCTCCATCACGAGATCTTCGAAACGGGCCGGATCGAGCGGCTTGCGATACTCGAAATCACGACCGGTGAAGAGGATCGGCTCGGCCTTATCCGCCTCCACCGCGTAGAGGCGAACAGGCTCCTTGAACAACCAGCCCATATGGAAGGCCTGAAGCTCGAATGGGGCCTCCCCCTGCCACAGGGCGTGATCGGGCCGGAAGCGAATCGCCCGATGCTCATCATAGGTCAAGCTGGCTATCTGCTCCGGCAACTTGAACTCAGCCTTTGAGAATGGCTCGGAAGCTTTGCTCTTCATCGCCTCCGTGAGAGCTTCAAAGGAAAAGGCCTGTGCCTTTCCTTTCTCGTCAACGCCTTGCGGCGCAGGATTCTCGGCGCGCGCCTGGGTTGCAAGAGCCGTCAGGCTGGACGTACCCAACAGCGACGCTGACAGGCAGGAAACAAGGAAGGATCGTCGGTCCATATATGGAGCTCGTATGCAAGAAAACTTAGGGTGAAGCCGCGGCACAAACCACGCGCTTTCAACGCATTAATTGCGGTTTTGTTTCGGCACTGGACATAACATTCGAAGACTGACCGTTACCAAGATTTGAAGGCACAGCGCGGAGCGGCGGATCGCTGTACAGCTTCCCCTCAAGACTTGCAATCCTGTTCTGAATCGTGCCCAATCGCACCGTCTCACCTAAGGTGAGCAAACCCACCACAAGCCGTCATGGCCGAATTGGATAAAAGGCTGTTGGCGGTGCATCAATCCGGGAAATTTGCCGATGGATCTAGGACTTAAAAACAAGCGCGCCCTCGTGCTCGGCGCAAGCCGCGGCCTCGGCGCTGCCATTGCCCAGGGGCTGGCGAAGGAAGGCGCGACCGTGGTCGCAGCCGCACGCAGCAAGGACAAGATCGAGGCTTGGGCGAAGGAATTGCCGGCAAGCGCAGGCGCCGTCCAGGCCTATGAGCTGGACCTTTCAGATCATGCCGCGATCGACGATTTGGCCGACAAGCTCCTGGCCGAAGGGGGCGTCGACATTCTCGTGAACAACACAGGCGGCCCTCCGCCCGCTACGGCTGTCGATGCAAAACGCGGCGACTGGATCGCGAATTTCGAAACAATGGCTGCCAACATATTTCATCTCACCGGGCGGCTCCTGCCAGCGATGCGCGAGCGCAAATGGGGCCGCATCCTCACCGTCACCTCTTCCGGCGTGGAGCAGCCTATTCCCATTCTGGCCCTCTCCAATGGTATCCGTTCGGCGATCGTCGGCTGGTCGAAGACGCTGGCGACGGAGGTTGCGCGGGACGGCGTTACGGTCAACATCCTGATGCCGGGACGCATTCACACCCAGCGCGTCGTCGAACTCGACACAGCGGCGGCCAACCGTTCCGGCAAACCGCTGGAGGAAGTTTCCGCTGCGGCCGCAGAATCTATCCCGATGGGACGGTATGGCGACCCTGAGGAATTTGCCAACATGGCAGTTTTCCTTGCCTCCGAGCGGGCCTCCTATGTGACAGGCACCAAGGTCCGCATTGACGGCGGCGCGACGCGTTCGGTCTGATCCGGTTTCAGCGTCTCAACGCACGCCCAAGCGCATGCCATGATGCCTTGGGTGTGCGCTCGAGTGTTTTGAAATCGACGTGCACGAGGCCAAAGCGTTTTTCATAGCCGAGCGCCCACTCGTAATTGTCCAGAAGTGACCAGACGATGTAGCCCTTCAGGGGAACGCCCGCGCTCAGGGCCCTGCGCACTGCACCGAGATGTCGGTTGAGGAAATCAATGCGGGCAACATCATTCACTTGCCCGTTCATCACCTCGTCGGGCGAAGCCATACCGTTCTCCGTCACAAAGATCGGCAGCCCCTTGGTGTAGCTCTCATGCACCCAGGTGATGAAGTGATGCAGACCATCAGGGTAGATTTCCCAGCCCATTTGGGTTTTGGGCAATGGCCCTTCCACTTCCTTCAGTGCAGGGAATTGGTCTGACTCATCCGCGGCAATCAGCTTGCGCGTGTAATAATTGATCCCGAGCCAGTCGACGGGCGCGCCAATTGTCTCGAAATCCTTCTCGAAACCCTCTGGCATATGGGGTCCAAGCCCCTCAAGCACATCCTCCGGATAGGCTTTGTTGAACACACCTCCGAGGAACCAGCGATTGTATATGCCATCGTAGAGACGCGCGGCCCTTCGTGCTTCCGGACGATCATCCGCAGGTGCCGCAAACTCGAAATTGGCAACCAGACCCAGATTGTTCATACCCAACGCGCGCATCGCCTGCGTGGCACAACCGTGCGCCAGGAGCACGTGATGCATGGCGCGGGCAGTCGCACGAATATCGCGCAGGCCCGGCGCATGCTCGCCCATGAAATGACTGAGCCAGGCCACACACCACGGTTCATTGATCGTGGCAGCGGTCGCCACGCGGTCGCCGATGCGTTTCATGACAACATTGGCATAATCGGCGAACCAGGCCGCGATATCCCTGTTGCGCCACCCGCCGAGATCTGCCAGCGGCGCTGGCAGGTCCCAATGATAAAGCGTGGCGAATGGCTTCAAGCCTCGCTCGAGCATGCCGTCGACGAGACGGTCATAGAAATCGAGCCCTGCTTCATTGACTGTGCCGCGCCCCTCCGGCAACACACGCGACCAGGAAGTGGAGAAACGATAACAATCGAACCCGGCATCGCGAACCAGGTCGAGATCGCTTTCCCATCTGTGATAGTGATCACAGGCCGTCGCCCCGCTTTCCCCGCGCACCGTGTTCCCTGGCGTTGCTGCGAACGTATCCCAGTGCGACACACCACATCCACCAAATCGGCTACCCTCGATCTGATGGCCAGAAGTGGCCGTTCCAAAGATGAAATCGTCCGGAAAATCCGCACGAGAGAATTCAAGCTCCATGATTTCCGTGTCTGTGGCGGACATGAGGGGTTCCCGGGTTTGCCTTGGATGAGGAGCCAGAATCAGCGCCGCCGAGGCGGAGCAGTGGTCTGGCCTATGACGAAATCGGCCTCCCACAATTCGCTTTGGAGCGGGCCATGCGGATTGTCGATACGGTCTAGAAGCATCTGCGCCACACGCTTACCGGCCTCGCGGATGGAGGAGCGCACTGCAGTGAAGTAGGGGATGTCCGGCACCCTGCCTCCGAAACCGGATCTGCAGCCGGACTGCAGGAACGACAGGCAATCGTCGAAGGCGATGACCGAAACGTCTTCACCTGCCCGCAGGCCCAGGTCTGCCAACGCCCGGGTCACGCCCATGGCCGGCAGGACACTTGCCACGACGATCGCGGTCGGAGGCTCGGCAAGTTCCATCAATGTCCGCATTGCGTGGTAACCATAGGGCTCCACCATGTCCGAACTGTGCATCAGCCGCGTATCCGGCGCGATGCCGGCCTCCTTCAGCGCAGCTTCATAACCCTGACGCCGACGATCTGCGAAGTTCATGGTCTCCAACCCGTTGATGAGCGCAATCCTTTGATGGCCCAGATCAAGCAGGAAATTCGTGGCTCGATGGAAGGCTCGACGGTTGTTCACATCCATCCAGCAATAATCCGCCCCTTCTTCGTCACTTCGTCCGTGGACGACAAAGGGGAGCCCGAGTGCGTTGAGGATCGCAATGCGGCTGTCCCCTGTCAGGGGACCGTGAACCACCACTCCGTCCACGCGCTGGTCATCCACCAGATCCCGATAAATGCGCTCCTGTTCTTCAAGGGACGCGAGCCGAAGAAGGATGTCATATCCATTCTCACCGTAAACTTCCCCGGCCCCGGCAATGAAATCAGCGAAATGCGGATTGATCATGATATGCTCGGACAGGCTTACCACATGACCGATCATGCGCGACTTGCCCGTCGCAAGGCTCGCTGCACTTGGGCTCGGTCGATAGTTCAGTCGCGCGGCTGCTTCCACCACCCGGGCACGTGTTTTCTCTGCCACCTCTGGAAAACCATTCAGCGCCCGTGAAACAGTCGTTTGCGACAGCCCCAGACTTTCCGAGAGCATTTTGAGATTGATCGCTTTTCGGGCGGGCAACGCATCTTCCTTTTTTTCAAAGCGCTTTAAAAATTCGTGTCACAGCCCTTCGATCAGATCAAGTCCTTCATTCAGCGGAATTTAGGACACCAAGAGAAATGAAGGTATTTTTTCCAATTTCCTGCGTTTTTTCCAGGGCAATTTGAACACCCTCTTGACTCCAAAACCCTGCGGATTGATGCTGCACATATCCAAAGCGCTTTGAATTTCGTTTAAAACGTTGTCATTGCGCCGGACATGCAGAACCCCGAGGAGGAGCGGCCTTGTGCCGCGATGTGGAGGAACCATGAAAACGTCCATGATTGTCGGCGCGCTCGCTCTGGCGCTCGCCGGCACCACTGCTCATGCCGCCGACCTGAAATTCACCCCCGGCGAGGATGCCCGCTTCAACTGGAAAAGCTATGAGGACTTCCAGGCAGAATATGATTTCTCCGGACAGGAGCTAAACATCTTCGGCCCGTGGCTGAGCGCCGATAAAGACCTGTTTGAATCGATCACCGCCTTCTTCGAGGAAGCCACGGGTGCCACGGTGAACTATTCAGGCTCCGATTCCTTCGAACAGCAGATCGTTATCGACACACAGGCTGGGAGTGCACCGAACATTGCGATTTTCCCGCAGCCCGGCCTCGCTGCCGATCTCGCATCGAAAGGCCTCCTCGTACCGCTTGGCAACGATACCGCCGAATGGATGAAGGACAATTACGCGGCGGGCCAGTCCTGGGTCGACCTTGGAACCTACAAGGGCAACGACGGGACGGACGCGTTTTTCGCCTTTCCCTACAAGGCCGACGTGAAGTCGCTCGTCTGGTACATTCCCGAAAACTTTGAAGACGCGGGCTATGAAGTGCCGCAAACCATGGAAGAGCTGAAAGCGCTCTCCGAGCAGATCGTCGCCGATGGCGAAACACCCTGGTGCATCGGCCTCGGTTCGGGTGGTGCAACCGGCTGGCCCGCGACCGACTGGGTGGAAGACATGATGCTTCGCACGCAGCCGCCGGAAGTCTACGACCAGTGGGTGCGCAACGAGATCCCCTTCAACGATGAACGCGTCATCGCCGCAATCGAGGAGTTCGGTGCGTTCGCCCGCAATGACGACTATGTCGATGGTGGCGCAGGCGCCGTAGCATCAACCGACTTCCGCGACAGCCCCAAGGGTCTCTTCGCCGTACCGCCAAAATGCTACATGCACCGACAGGCGTCCTTCATTCCATCCTTTTTCCCCGAAGGCACCGAACTTGGCCGCGATGCAGACTTCTTCTATCTGCCCGCCTATGCGGAGAAGGATCTCGGAACACCACTCCTCGGTGCAGGAACTGTCTTTGCGATCACGAAAGACTCTGAGGTGGCACGCGCCTTCATCGAGTTCCTGAAAACACCGATCGCACACGAACTCTGGATGGCGCAAAGCGGATTCCTGACACCCCACAAAGGGGTCAATGCAGACGCCTATTCCAATGACGCACTGCGCAAGCAGGGTGAAATCCTGACCAGTGCGACGACCTTCCGCTTCGACGGATCCGACTTGATGCCGGGCAAGATTGGCGCCGGCGCATTCTGGACCGGCATGATTGACTATGTTGGAGGCAAATCCGCCGAGGATGTCGCCTCGGACATCCAGAAGGAATGGGACGCCATCAAGTAGGCGTAAGCATCCGGCGGTCCCGCCGCCTCGAGAGCGGCGGGACGGATCAAACCCATCTCATGCGGCCCCGGGAGGCAGCCATGGCAATCTCCTCTACCGAAACAGGACCTTCTGACGGCTCACCCGGTCTTGGTGCATTTTTTCGGAATCTCGTGATCGCACTGGGCATCATGGCTGCAGGCATCGTCTTTGCGGTGCTTTGCGCCGTCGCCGTCTTCTCCGCGCTCAACACTGTCCTGCCCGACATCAAGCTTGTTCAGGCGGTGTTGGTCATGGTGCTCGGCGTGGCGGCCTGCTTCGGCTATTTCTGGGGCTCCAACCGATTGCTGGATATGATTTATCCGCCTCGCGGCCACCGCGTGGCTGAAAACATCAATGCAGCCAACGGCATCCGTCCATGGCTTTTTCTTGGACCAGCAGTGATCATCCTGGGGATTTATCTGGTCTATCCGGTGGTCAACTCGATCGTTCTGTCTTTCTATGGACCAAGCGGAGAGCACTGGGTCGGCGGGGCCAATTACGCCTGGCTCGCCAAGGACGCGGCTTTCCGCGAGAGCATGCGCAACAACCTTTTGTGGCTCGTCGTGGTGCCCGCCGCCGCCACCTTCTTCGGCCTCATTGCCGCTGCCCTCACCGATCGGATCAGCTGGGGAAATGTCGCCAAAAGCCTGATCTTCATGCCCATGGCGATTTCCTTCGTCGGCGCCAGCGTGATCTGGAAATTCATCTATGATTACCGCGCTGAAGGGTCGGAACAGATCGGCATCCTCAACGCCGTTGTCACATTTTTCGGTGGCGAACCGCAGGCCTGGATCACCCTCCCTTTCTGGAACAATTTTTTCCTGATGGTCATCCTGATCTGGATCCAGACGGGATTTGCCATGGTCATTCTCTCAGCCGCGCTGCGCGGCATTCCTGAAGAAACCATTGAGGCGGCCGTCATCGACGGCGCCTCACCCTTCCAGATTTTCTACAAGATAAAAGTCCCCCAGATCTGGGGCACCATCGCCGTGGTGTGGACCACAATCACCATTCTGGTCCTCAAGGTCTTCGACATCGTGCTCGCCATGACCAACGGCCAGTGGGGCAGCCAGGTTCTTGCCAACTACATGTTCGACTGGATGTTCCGCGGCCTCGATTTCGGACGCGCCTCCACCATCGCGCTGGTGATCATGGCCATGGTCACGCCCATCATGATCTGGAACATCCGTGAAGCACGGAAGGACATGAAATGAGCACGCCCGTCGGCTCCCGGCCCGCACTTGCATGGGTTGTCAATATTTCCGTTATCCTCCTCGTGGCCCTTTGGACGCTTCCCACGCTCGGCATTCTCGTTTCCTCCTTGCGCGACAAGGATCAGCTGGCCGTAAGTGGCTGGTGGACAGCTCTGACCTCATCCGAGCGCAATCTCGTCGCACGTTCGGCGCCACCTGAAGAGGCAAGGCTTCAGGAAGGCCGGTATGTGCTCACCGGGAATGTATTCGAGGGCAACAGTGGCGAGGTCACCGGCTTTGGCATTTCCTCGCGTGAACCCTCTGCGTTTGCCGTCGGAGAAAATGCCGAATTGCGCGACGGCGGCATGCTGACCGTCGACACCGATGGCGACTATACGATTGCTTACTCGGAAAAACCCGAACCCGGGCGCGGTCAGCGCATCTTCGTAAGCACCGTGGAACCGCCGAAATTCACGACGGAGAATTATGAGAACGTGCTGTTCTCGGAGGGGCTTGGAAAAAGTTTCATCAACACGATGACCGTGACCATTCCGGCCACCGTCATTCCCATCCTGATTGCTGCCTATGCAGCTTATGCGCTTGCATGGATGGAGTTCCCCGGCCGCGCGCTACTGCTCGCCGCCATCGTCGGCCTGCTGGTCGTGCCGCTTCAGATGTCGCTCATCCCGCTCCTGCGTCTTTACAACACGGTCGGCATCGGTAAATCGTTCATCGGCATCTGGCTTGCGCATACCGGCTTCGGCCTGCCGCTCGCCATCTATCTCCTACGCAATTATATGGCTGGCCTGCCACGCGAAATCATCGAGAGCGCACGCGTGGATGGCGCCTCGGATTTCGAAATCTTCCGAAAAATTATTCTGCCGCTGTCGTTTCCTGCGCTGGCCTCCTTCGCCATCTTCCAGTTCCTCTGGGTGTGGAACGATCTGCTCGTCGCCACCGTCTTCCTCGGCAACAACGAAGAGCAACTGGTACTGACGGGGCGTCTGCGCGAATTGCTCGGTTCACGCGGCGGCAACTGGGAAATTCTTACCGCCTCGGCCTTTGTGGCCATTGTGGTGCCCATTCTCGTTTTCTTCGCATTGCAACGTTATTTGGTCCGCGGCCTTCTTGCCGGGTCCGTCAAAGGAGGCTGACCGCTCCCATGAATGTTCTGCATGATGTTCCCTTCGAACATGCTCCTGGAGCCATGAGCCGACACACGGAAGACGCCGACTGGTGGCGCGGCGCAGTCATATACCAGATCTATCCGCGCTCCTTTCAGGATTCCAACGGCGATGGCATCGGTGACCTGAAAGGGATCACCCAGCGCCTGCCCTATATAGCTTCGCTCGGCGTCGATGCGATCTGGATCTCGCCATTCTTCAAATCCCCCATGCTCGACTTCGGATATGACGTGTCCGACTACAAGGAAGTGGATCCGATGTTCGGCACGCTGGCCGATTTCGACGCCATGATCACGGAGGCGCATCGGCTCGATCTCAAGGTGATGATCGATCAGGTGATTTCGCACTCTTCCGATCAGCATCCATGGTTTGTAGAAAGCCGGCAGAACCGTACCAATCCGCGCGCAGACTGGTATGTCTGGGCCGATCCGAAGCCCGATGGCAGCCCGCCGAACAACTGGCTGTCAATCTTCGGCGGCTCGGCCTGGCAGTGGGATACGAGCCGATGCCAGTACTACCTGCATAATTTCCTTGCGAGCCAGCCGGATCTCAACTTCCACAATCCGGACGTGCAGGATGCGCTACTCGATACGGTCCGCTTTTGGCTCGAGCGCGGCGTCGATGGCTTCCGCCTCGACACGATCAATTTCTACGTTCACTCGGCAGGGCTTGAAGACAATCCCCCGCTCCAACAGGAGCGCCGCAACGCATCCATCGCTCCGGCGGTCAATCCCTACAATTATCAGGACCATCTCTACGACAAGAATCAGCCTGAAAACCTCGAATTCCTGAAGCGTTTTCGCGCCCTGCTCGATGAGTATCCCGGCACTACCGCCGTCGGCGAAGTGGGCGACGCTCAGCGCGGGCTCGACATCGTTGCCCAATACACAAGCGGCGGCGACAAGGTGCACATGTGCTACTCTTTCGATTTTCTGTCGCAGGAGAAACTGACGCCGCAACGCGTCCGCCAGGTCATCGAAGCTTTCGAGGAGAAAGCTCCCGACGGCTGGTCATGCTGGAGCTTTTCCAACCATGATGTGGTGCGCCACGCCTCGCGTTGGGCCGACCAGGTGCATGACCGCGAAGCCTTCCTCAAGATGACGACAACGCTGCTTCTGACGCTGCGCGGTTCTGTTTGTCTCTATCAAGGAGAAGAACTGGGCCTCACGGAAGCGGTGCTCGACTTCAAGGACCTGCAGGATCCATATGGCATCCAGTTCTGGCCTACCTTCAAGGGGCGCGATGGCTGCCGAACGCCGATGGTGTGGTCGGAAACACAGGTTAACGCCGGGTTCTCGGGCGTAAAACCATGGCTTCCCGTTCCACCGGAGCATCTGCATCTGGCGGTCTCCGCCCAGGACAGACCGGGCTCCCTCCTCTCCCATTATCGCAAAACGCTTGCCTTCCGCTCGCGGCATCCGGTGTTCGCCAAGGGCGACATAACGTTTCGCGAAGCGGGATCGGACGTCCTCCTTTTCGAGCGCTCGATGGCGGCACACACGATCATCATTGCCATCAACATGACCGGGCATCCCGTCGAGCTTTCACTGGATCTGGAAGCGTATGCGACCATGGAAGACGCCGAGGCCGACGGCGTGATGGAGAACAACCTTTTGAAATTGCCGCCATATGGATGCTGGTTCGGCAGTCGGGGAGTGAGAAAATGACAGCGCTCGATTTGAAGAACATTCAAAAAAGCTATGGCGCTACAAAGGTCATCCACGGGATCGATCTGAAGATCGAGGATGGCGAGTTCATCGTTTTCGTCGGCCCGTCGGGCTGCGGTAAGTCCACCCTGCTGCGCATGATCGCCGGTCTGGAAAACATCTCCGGTGGAGACATGTTCATCGGTGGCGAACGGGTCAACGACATCCCACCTTCCCAGCGCGGCATCGCCATGGTGTTTCAGTCCTACGCGCTATACCCCCATATGACAGTCTACGATAACATGGCCTTCGGCATGAAGATCGCCAAAGCCCCGAAGGATGAGATCGACAAGCGCGTACACGCTGCCGCTGAAATTCTGCAGCTTACTCCATATCTCGGTCGCCTGCCTAAGGCCCTCTCGGGCGGTCAACGTCAACGCGTGGCAATCGGTCGGGCCATCGTCCGCAATCCGAAAGTGTTTCTGTTCGATGAACCCTTGTCCAATCTCGACGCTGCGCTTCGTGTTGCCACACGCATTGAGATTGCCAAGCTGAAAAGCTCCATGCCCGAAACGACCATGATCTATGTCACCCATGATCAGGTGGAAGCGATGACGCTCGCCGACCGCATTGTGGTCCTGTCCTCGGGTCATATCGAGCAGGTGGGGGCGCCAATTGACCTCTATGAAAAACCAGCAAACCTGTTCGTCGCCCGTTTCATCGGCTCGCCCGCCATGAACATCCAGCCGGCCCGGGTCGAAAGAACCGGCGACAACACTCTTATCAGCCTAGGTGGACGGAAGACCACGGTTCCCATTCCCTCCCCGGAACCGCTCTCTGGCACCCGGTGCCACTTCGGCGTCCGCCCCGAAGACCTGCGAATCGCAGATAAGGACGACTTCCTTTTCGAAGGCGATGTGCACTTCGTCGAGCGGCTGGGTGAAGTCACCAATGTTTATTTACACGTGAAAGATGTGGATGACGCGATCGTCGTGAAACTGGCGGGTGTCCAGAAATACGCCAAGGGAGATCGCCTCCGCATCACTGCAGCGCCTGAAAAGATGCATCTTTTCAGCGAAGAGGGCCGCTCATTCCTTCATATTTGAAACGTTTGAAGCACGCGCAGGATTTCTTGACCCGAATCGAAAGCTTACCTAACCATAATGAAGTTACTGGGGCTTCCGAACGTCCACTTTGGATCGTCCCTTTTGTGCAGCTCGTAATGGAACGACCGGTTCTCATTTTACCGGCCCTTTCGCCATCAGATTTGTATGGAACGGGCATTTAGCGGGCTTCGTATTGCGTATCCGCGAAACCTTGGCACCGATCGTTGAAGGTGCGGATTTGCGGTGAAACCGAATGGCGACTGAGACACGCGAGAAACGCCCTGCAAGGCTGTCCAAGACCGTATCGCGGCGCGATCTCTCCAACCTTGCGCGCGGGTATTGCCGGTCTGGCGAGCCTGTCTCCTACCTCATCGCGGAAGCTGCACCAGACAGTGCCACGGGCATGGCAAGCATTCTCGTTTCCAACTGGACCTTCGACACGATCGAAGATGTGGGGCTGACCGCGATTACGCGGCTCGTGGAAAGCTCCATTTCAACCTTTCCGGGTGCGATGCCGCGCGGCTGGCACCCGCTCGCACTGTCTGCGCTCCTGGCTTGCGATGAGGTGGCGAACCTTTCGCTGCATCAGCAGCAAGAGGTGTTCCTTCTCAAACTGCCATCAGGCAAGAAGCGCTACATCGCACTGATATCCACCAATCAGACCGACACGCTTGATCTCGCCGAGCTGCGTCGATTGCAGATGGGGCTTTGTCACCTTCTCTCAGGCTACAAGACAATAGCAAATCCAGTCGGCGAGCCGCTCTCCGAACGGGAGCGGGAGTGCCTCTATTGGGTTTCTGAAGGAAAAACGGCCGATGAGGTCTCCCTTATCATCAACGTGTCATCGAACACGGTGAACAGTTATGTCGCCCACGCGATCCACAAGCTGGCGGCCAAGAACCGCGCTATGGCGATTGCAACTGCCATTCGCAACGGACTCATATAGATCGGAATGACGGGGATGCTTTCGGACATCGCAGACGAGCTGCAGGAGCTCAGCGAAAGCATCGGCGCTGACCGGTTTCATCTTTATCTGGTCCAAGGCGTCTCAAAACCCCGCCTGACCCCGTGTCTGACAGGGCAGCCCACCGAACAGGGAAGCGAAAGTATCGAGTTCGCAAGTCGATTACCCAAACGCTTTGCGGACAAGCTTTCTGAAACCTTCCATCCCCTGTTCTGGGGGATTGCCATGCCTGAGGAGACGTCGGGCATGCACTGGGAGGAAATCTCCCCGATTGACGCGGGGAGTGGCCTGATCCTACCGCTCGCCACGGATCAGCGAAATCATGGTGCAGTTTTCATTCTCGGCCAGAACATCCGTCTGGATCGCGATGTTCTCTTTGATCTTCATAGTCAGTGTCACGTTCTTTTCGCGCAACTTATCGAACGAGACCCACACCCTGCGGAAAGCGCAAGCCCGACCATTTCCAAACGCGAACTGCAGTGTTTGAAACTGACCGCCAACGGATTGACCAGCGAGGAAATCGCCAAGCGCCTTGGGCTATCGGTACATACTGCAAACCAATATCTGGCAAACACGACGCAAAAGCTCAACGCGGTTAACCGCGTTCACGCAGTTGCCAAGGCGCTTCGCAAGGGACTGATTGACTAGCCGGCCATCTTCCGCGCCAATGCTGGCCCGCAAGCCCGAAGATCATCCGTTGATGAGCGGCCTTTCGCTACGCACGATCCGCGAAGCCTGCAAGGCTTCGGCCAGATAACGTGAGTTCACCTCAGGATCATCGGACGGATTGTCAAACGCCACGTAATTGACTTCAACGCCCGCATTGTCGGCGCTGAGTTCCAAGGTGAAATAGACCGTGGCACCCTGCGGGCGCAATTCCAGATCGAGCGAAATGCGCGGGCTTCCGCTCCATGTCACATGGGCGTCACAGCCGTGCCCCAGACGCAGCGTACCCGGCATGAAATAAAGCTCTGCAGCAGATTCAACGATATCAGCGACACTCGCCAGGCTCTCCAGCCGAATAAACGCGATATAGTCGGCCACGTCGATAAGACGCAACTCGTTCGCCACTGCGCGTATGGCATTGGCAACGATGATTTCGCGAGCAGGCGAATGCGGCTGCTTATCCATAATGTATCCCTGCTGACTACGGTCTCTCACCGGTTCTGTAGATGCGACGGATCAACTCCGCGACAGCTTTGTAAAACTGTGACGGAATCAAACTATCAATCGAAACTTGTTTGTACATGGAGCGCGCGAGCACCGGTTCTTCGAACACTGGAATGCCGTGCTCGGTGGCAATTTCCCTGATGCGAAGCGCAATAAGATCCTGCCCCTTTGCCAGCACCACGGGCGCCGCATCCTCATCGCGGCGATACCGCAATGCGATCGCAAAGTGGGTTGGATTGGCTATAACCAGTGTGGCTTGAGGCACTGCTGACATCATGCGCTGGCGAGCCCGATCACGCGCAAGTGAGCGCAAGCGCGCCTTGACGATCGGGTCACCTTCAGTCTGCTTGTGCTCGTCCTTGACCTCCTGCCTGGTCATGCGCAGGTCCACGCGCCATTGATGGCGAGACCAGAAAAGGTCGGCGACCGCGATAACCGCCACCACAAGCGTCACAACGACGAGACTTTGAACCGCGATATCGCGAATGACCGAGGTAAACTCGACTGGATTGGTGATCATGCCCGCGAGCAGTCGCGTCTCTGCCTCGCGCATCGCAAGAATGAGAAAGCCGCCGGCAACGATGATCTTGCCCAGCGATTTTGCGAACTCGACGAAACCCTTGGCGCCGAAAATCCGGCTCCAGCCCTCTTTCAGAGAAATGCGCGACAGCTTCGGCTTCACCCGATCAAGGACAAAACGCGGTGTGTTCTGAAAAACCGAAGCAGCAATACCAGCGGTCACAAGAAGAGCCATAACGACGCCGACAACCTTCGCGATCTCCACAAACACAAGCTGGTAGATCGCCATCGCATCGGAGCGCGTCTCCAGCGACCAGCCATCCGCCCGCTCCAAAAAAATGGAGAGAAAACTGCCGAGCCGCATCGCGCTGTCCTGCGCGAAGAATATTGCGAAGGTCAGTATGGCAAGAAAAGACGCAAAAACGGGCACTTCCTTGGAGAAGGGCAATTGACCCTTGTCGACGGAGTCACGGATCTTCTTTTCCGTTGCCTCTTCGGTCTTGCTTTCCTTGTCGGCACCTTCCGCCATCAGGACCTTCGCTCAAGCGATTGGAAATACAGTAGTCCGGTGTGCCGGATCGCGACCCGGGCTTGTCCTTCGTGAAAGCGTCAGGCTGCTTCCTGCTGCTGCATGCTAGGGAGAACAAAATTGCCCTGTTGTGCAAGTTGAACAGCACTTGCGGAAATGCGCCTGCGAGCCTGCATGATATCGGCTTCTGGCACGTCCTCCGAACCGGTGCTGAGTTCGGCCTCGATCATGCGGCGTGTGCGCTGGCCAAGCGCCGATAGCACCGCTTCGACGATGGCTTCGGAGGCATTGCGAAGCGCCAGCGTGACCAATTCGCTCGACAACCCGTCGAACAGCGCAACACGGGCTTTCTGATCGAGCAGAACGATCTCCTCGAAACTGAAAAGCTGAGAGCGGATCGCTTTCACATCGCTTGTCCCGGTCAATTCCAGCTCGTGGATAACCTCATCGGCCTGCTCCTTGTCGAGTTCGTTGAGCAGAGACGCCACGCGCGCCAGTCCGACGGCAGAATCCTTGCCCGCACGCATATTGCGCAGAAGGTCACTCATGCGGTTCTCGATAAGCTTCTTCGCCTGGGCGGGCATTTCGCCCGTCGCTGCCATTCGACTGATGACGGAGGTGCGCAGGGTTTTGTCCAGGCTTACCAACACTTTCGCGGCGATGGATGGAGCGATACCGCCCAGAATCGCTGCGATCACCTGTGGGTGTTCAGCGGAGATGAGTTCGATCAGTTCTTCCGCAGGAAGCTTCTCAAGTTCGGCCCAGACCTCTTCGGCCTCACTCGCCGCTGGCGCATTGCGCCCCATGAGAAGGTTCATTTCCTCTTCGGAAAGCGTTTCATTGAGAATCGTGTCAATGCTGTCGGCCGAATCCAGCAACCCGGCACCTTCGGTGAATTCGCTTTCGAACTCACTGACAACTTTTTCGAGTTCTGCCTGTGGAATGGTTCGCAACAGACGCGCTCCTTCCATGAGCGCCTTGAGCTCGTCCTGCTTGAAGAATTTCAGGAGACGCCCTGCAGAGGGCTTGCCCATCGCCACAAGAATGGTGGCAGCCTTTTGCGCCTGTGTCAGAGCCAGAGCTTCCGTCATGATCGAACCGACCTTCCTATCCGCTTACTGTTCTACGCTTTATTCAACGGAGGCCTTGCCGGCGATTTCCGTGAGTTTAACCCCGAAGCGAGACGGGTCGTTGTCAACCAGTGTGATCTCACCCCGAGCGATACGCCGTCCGTTCACGACGATCTCCACCGGCTCGCCGACCCGGCGGTTGAGCGAAACTGTCGATCCCTTTTTAAGGGCCATGAGTTGGGACACGGGCATCTCGGCACTGCCGAGAACAATCTGGACCTCGACCGGAATGCTCATGACGAGGTCGGGGTTTCCCGAGAAGGAATCGACCCGTTCCTCGCCGCCGGAGCTCTCCTCGTGAAGCACGTCCTTCAGTTCCTCTATCGCCTTGTTGAGCTCTTCCTCGCCGTGTTCCTGCGGCTCCGGCTGGGCATTCGTCATGGTCATTCTCCTTCACCGCCTGTCTGGCACATCATTGTGCCAGAAGCCCCTCGACGACGTCCTTTCGGGCGTCAAAGGGCTGTTTGATCCGCACCGTGTAGTGATGTCCGGCTTTTCCAAAATCACAGGTGAAAACCGTCTTGTCGCGCACCGCGAGCCTTGCCTCGGCTTGAGCCCCGTCGCCAAACTCGATCACCTGACCTTCATGAAGCGACGCGAGTTGCCCAAGCGCCATCCGCATCAGCGGGATGGTCGCCTTAAGGCGGACGTTTGAGCGCATAACCTCATCGCTGAAGCGATTGTGCCAGTCGGCAGCCTTGGCACTTTGCTGGCGATTGTCTTCTGCTTCAGGGTCGCGAACTTCCAGCAGAAGTCGCTGCGGCATCCAAGCAGTGAGAAAACCACCGTGTTCTTCCCCGCCAATGGTAAATCTGATGCGGACACCTGGCCCATCCCGCACAACGAAACGTCGAAAGTCAGCGCCGGCCAGCACGGTTGGCATCTGCAACCGCAATCCAAGCGAACGGGCCCCCTTTCCGTTGAGCGCCTTGGCAAAAATGTCGAAGGCGTGTGCTGCGACATCGCGTTCGATAGCAGAAGGCGGACGTTCGAGAGGAATTGCCGGCAGCTCCGGATTGCCGCCGAACATGGCTCCGACAAGAAGGGAGATCGCTGTGGGATCGAGCCGCATGGTAAGAGCGTCACCGGAGGCTTCGCCAGGAACCACCACCAATGCATCACAACAATCTGGCTGAGGCTTGAGCTCGGCAAGGCGAACGATCTCGACATCCACCAGATCCACCGTTATCGGCGTAGGCAGCTTTTCTTCCAGGCTTTCCATGACACGCGGCAGGGCACGGGTCGCGCATGAACGCGCCGCCTCAACGACCTTTCGCGGATCCCCGGTGGCGCCCACCAGCCGCTCCACGACGAGCGCACGCATCAGTTCAGGGTCATTCGTCAACGCCATGATCGGCTGAAACTCCATTGATCCTGCTGCTTCATGCCGCCTGCTTCTCGCCACCGCCGGCGTTCATCGTGCTCTGTTCGACCGCATCGATGGTCGGCCGGTCGTAGGCGGAAATGGTCTTGCGGCCGAACTCCAGCGCCACCTGAGGCAGCGAGCCGTTCATATATGCGAGCAAGGTCTGCTTCACGATCACGTAAAGCCGGTTTTTCTTCTCGCGAACAATCTTGATCTTGGTCGCGATCGGACCAACCACCGCATAGGACATGAAGATTCCCAGAAACGTTCCGACCAGCGCTGCGCCAACTAGGCCACCCAGAATCTCCGGCGATTCGTTGATCGCCCCCATGGCCTTGATCACACCGAGAACGGCAGCCACGATGCCCAACGCAGGAAGCCCTTCTGAAACCGCCACGAGCGCGTTGTAGGATTTAAGCTTATCGCGCCGGATGGTCTGAATTTCCTCATCCATCAGCGCCTCGATTTCGAAAGGGCGCGCATTGCCGATAATGATAATGCGGCAATAGTCGCAGATGAAGTTGGTGAGATCCTTGTTTTTCAGGATCGTTGGATAGGTCTGAAAGATCGCCGATTCTTCGGGATTGTCGATATGAGCCTCAACCTCGCTGCGCGACTTGGTCCGCAGCTCCCGCATCAGGCTGTGAAGAACACCCAGCGTTTCAAGATACTCGGTCTCTTTGGGCACCGCGCCCTTGAAAGCCTCCATGCAGGCCTTGCCCGCATCCTTCACCGTCGACATCGGGTTGGCGACCAGAAACGTGCCGAACGCTGCCCCACAGATGATCACGAATTCCCACGGCTGGAAGAGCACATCCACATGTCCGCCCATCGCCATATAGCCGCCGATCACGCAGCCGAGCGTTACCACCAGTCCGATCAGAATACCCATCTAAACCGCCATCTTTTCTTGGCCTTTTCTCCTGTGTACCCGCCGTGGCTTGCGTGAGGCTTGAATACCGGAAGCGTCCGCGAAAGCCTCGCGCAAGATAGACGGATTAGGGTTGCGCAACCGAAGATGGCGGAGGGCGCGCCTTGATCAACACGTTCACGAGCTACAATCTCATCAACCGCGACCTGTCGCGTTCGCTGGAGCGTGTGCAGTCGCAGCCCATGGTGCAGCGGGAAACCGAGTACTATCAGGCGAACATCGGTCGAGTGACCTCCATTGAAGAGTTCGTCAATGACGACCGCCTGTTCCGCTACGCAATGAAAGCGCATGGGCTGGACGACATGGCCTACGCCAAGGCCTTCATGGTGAAGGTGCTGGAAGAAGGCATCAGCGATCCTGAAAGCTTCGCAAACAAGCTCACCGACAAACGTTATGCCGAATTTGCCCGGACCTATAACTTTGCCGCCGGCGGCGTCGACACCACCAATTACAATCCCGCCCAAAAGGGAACGGTGGACAAATATCTCACCCGCGCACTCAAGAACGGCGCTTCTCCCAGTGATCCGGCCCTGATCGGCAGCATCAACAACTATCTGGCGAAGATCCCTGACATCAAATCTGTCGATGATCTGATGAACGATCAGGAAATGCTGTCTTTCGCCTTGCTTGCGCACGGCTTCGATCCAGATGAAGTGATCGACGTCAAATTCCTTCGTTCGGTCCTGGAAGGCGGCATTGACGATCCAGCCAGCCCGGCAAACCAGTCCGAAGACAAGCGCTACAGGGCACTTGCGGAAGCGTTCAATTTCGCACGCTACGGCGAGGATGCCACGACCTACAACATCGCCAACAATCTGGCGGTCGAGCGCTATGTGCGCCAGACGCTTGAAGAGGATGCGGGACGTGAAAACGAGGGTGTGCGCCTCGCGCTCTACTTCCAGCGCAAGGCCCCTGAATTCCGTTCCTACTATGAGTTGCTGGCAGACAAGGCCATCGCCGAGGTGGTGCGCACGGCGCTCGGCTTCCCTGCAGCGCTTGCTCAGGCCGATATCGATAAGCAGGTCGAGATGATCAAGGAGCGCATCGACATCGAAGACTTCCGTGATCCCGAGAAGCTGGAGGATTTCCTGAAGCGCTTCACCACAATGTGGGAACTGGAGAACCCGACCAACTCCCAGCAGACTTCCATCGCAGCGCTTTTCAGCCAGCCCGCCGAATTCGGCATCTCCACCGATATGCTTTTTACCATCGCGCAGTTGAAGAGGTAACAGATCCAATGCAGACCGGACTCTACGTGGCCCTGTCCTCCCAGGTAGCGCTCGAAAAACGCCTTGGAACACTGGCCGACAACGTCGCGAATGCCGGCACTGTCGGCTTCCGCGCCACGTCGGTGAACTTCCGCGACATGGTCAATGGCGACGGTCCGGATTCGGTTTCGTTTGCCGCACCGGGTACACCCAACATCGCCACCCATGCCGGCGGACTGCGTGAAACGAAGAATCCATTCGATTTCGCGATACAGGGCGAAGCCTGGTTCGCGCTTGATACGCCGGCCGGTACCGTGGTCACGAGGGACGGCCGCTTCACCATGCGTGAGACCGGCGAACTGGTCAGCATAGACGGGCATCCGGTATTGGATGCGGGAGGCGCGCCATTGTTGCTTGACCCTCTCGCCGGCCCGCCTGAAGCAAGCGCGGATGGAACGCTTCGTCAAAACGGCCAGTTGGTCGGCGCTATCGGTCTTTATGCCTTTGCTCCATCGCAGGATTACGCTCGTTTCGGCAATTCGGGCTTCGTCGCCAATGATGCCCAGCCGGTCATCGACCAGCCGGATGTGGGCGTCGCCCAGGGTTTTGTGGAAGAAGCAAATGTTAATCCGGTTCTCGAAATGATGAACCTCATTGAGGTACAGCGCACCTTTGAACATGTTTCGGCCCTGATGAGCGACAGCGACACCGCCCTCAAGGATGCCATTAAGCTTCTCGGCGCATGAGTGAAGTTGTGACAGAGCCTGCAATCTCGGCTGACCCTCCGCGCGAGACCGCGCTGACCGCTCTCGAAGAAGCCTATCGGCGGATAGCGGGCGATCAGCGTTTCCTCGTCCGGCACGGCGGCCGCGTCAGCGAGGTTTCTCCGACCCATTACAGCGTGCGCGGCCTTTCTGAA
This sequence comes from Nitratireductor sp. B36, assembly GCF_020833685.1. GTDB lineage: Bacteria > Pseudomonadota > Alphaproteobacteria > Rhizobiales > Rhizobiaceae > Nitratireductor. The sequence goes on along the minus strand of NZ_JACKZY010000002.1, from coordinate 306,699 downwards.
ACGGCAAGGCTCGGTGATGTCGTTTCGCGGCAGGCCCGCCGGGGTGGTATTGCCGGTGCAGGGGAGATTGTCCGCATCGCGCAAGACAGCGTGCTCGTCGCTCCCTACGAGGAAGCAGGTGCGGTGGGTCTGGGCGAAGCCGTTTTCAATCGTGGCCAACTTAGCCTTGCGCCTTCACCGGCATGGCGTGGGCGTGTCATCGATGCCCTGGGCCGCCCAGCCGATGGGAAACCCATCCCCGGTGGCGCGAGCTCCGCCACCGGCGGGGCCCCTGTCACGCCACCCGCCATGCAACGACAACGGGTTTCCGAGGCTTTCCGCACAGGTGTTCGTGTCATCGACATCTTTACCCCTCTTTGCCACGGACAAAGGCTCGGGGTGTTTGCCGGTTCTGGCGTTGGCAAATCAACGCTCCTGTCCATGCTCGCCAACGCCGATGCGTTTGACACGGTGGTCATCGCTTTGGTGGGAGAGCGTGGCCGCGAGGTCCGTGAATTCCTGGAAGACACGATTGGTCAGCAGGGAATGACCAAATCGGTGGCTGTGGTCGCCACCAGCGACGAAAGCGCCATGATGCGCCGCCGAGCACCCGATACGGCCATGAGCGTCGCTGAATATTTTCGCGATCGCGGCGACAAGGTTCTGCTCATTGTCGACTCCATCACACGATTCGCCCATGCACTGCGCGAAGTGGCAATCGGCGCCGGCGAGCCACCTGTGGCGCGCGGCTATCCTGCTTCGGTGTTCACAGAACTGCCGCGCCTGCTCGAACGCGCCGGACCCGGCGAAACCGGTCGCGGCTCCATCACGGCGATCCTCTCCGTCCTTGTGGATGGAGATGATCACAACGACCCGGTTGCCGATGCAGTACGCGGCATTCTCGACGGCCACGTGGTGCTCGACCGCGCAATAGCCGAGCAGGGCCGCTTCCCACCGGTCAATCCCCTCGCTTCCATTTCGCGGCTTGCCGAACGTGCATGGAAACCGGACGAAAAACGTTTGGTGACACGCTTGCGCGCGATGATCGCCCGCTTCGAAGACACCCGCGACATTCGCCTTCTGGGCGCCTATCAGCCCGGCAACGATGCCGATCTCGATCAGGCCGTGCGCCAGATACCGCTCATCTACGATGCCCTCACACAATCGCCAAACGATCCGCGGTCGACTGATCCCTTCACGGATCTGGCGATGAAACTGAAAGCCGGAGAACCGGTACAATGACGCTTAAACTGGCCAGTCTCGAACTCCCGGACGGGCGGCGAACCGAACCCAACCCAACCGCCACGCCTGTTGTCGAGACGCCCCCGCCTTCAAGAAAATCCGTCTTTCTTCCCCGCAGAATTCCAAAGACGGCTTCTCTCCACAAGCCAAGCAGCAGCCGCAGCGACTGGATGATCATGGTGGGCGGTATCGGGCTGGCCGCTGTCTGTGCCATGTTTCCCTGGTACATCTTCTTCAATCAGGAGCAGTTTGGCGTTCGACCCATGACGTTTGCGGGGCGCCCCTCCCCGCAAGGACCTTCCCGTGAAGCTCTTCCCTCTTTGGTCGGCGCCCGTATCCCCTCGCAGATTATCCCTTTGCCGCAGGTTGATTACACGTCCACCGGAACCGTCGACCGCACCCCCACCGAAGCACTGGAAAATCAGCCCTTTCCTGGCGATGAACCAGGCTTTCGGCTTGTGCATGTGGTGGGCGGACGCGCCATGATCGAGGATGAGGACGGATACTGGCTCGTGCAGAGAGGCTCACGTCTGCCCGATGGCAGCCGTGTCTCTCAGATCGTCTGGAAAGACGGGCACTGGGAAATGATCACGTCACGTGAACTGGTGGTCAAGGTTTCTGCAGAAGACGGGACGTAAGGCCCGCACAAGACTGGCTGCATAAAGTGCCGTCAGGATGTTTGCATAGACCGAGAGACTTGCCTGATGCAGCCCGTCAACCTGTTTGATCTTGCCACCCAGCAGGCGAAGTGGCTTTCCGTTCGCCAGACGACAGTGGCGAGCAATGTCGCCAACATCAACACACCCGGATACAAGGCCCTGGAGGTTGAGCCCTTCGAAAATGTCTTGAACGGTTCGCGCGTGGCATTGACCAGCACCAATCCAAACCATCTCAAATTCGGTGCGACAAACGCCTCCTTTTCAGTAAACAGCACCGAAGATCCGTCTGTTCTGCCTTCTGAAAACACCGTGAAGATGGAAGACGAACTGGCCAATGCAGGCGAGGTTCGCCGCTCCTTCGAGCTCAACACGGCAATCGTCAAAGCCTTCCACCGCATGCTGATGAACACGTCGAGAGGATAAGCTGTGGACCCCCTTTCCGCTTCATTGAAAGTCGCCGCATCCGGCCTGCAAGCGCAGTCGGAGCGCATGCAGGTGGTTTCTGAAAACCTGGCCAACGCCAAGTCTACCAGCGACATTCCGGGCGGAGATCCCTACCGCCGCAAGACCATCAGCTTCGTTGCCGAGCTTGACCGCAATATTGGCGGCAGTGTTGTCGAGGTCGGGTCGATCGCCCGTGATCCCACCGATTTCACCCTCGAGTTCAATCCCGGTCACGAGGCCGCGGACGAGCGCGGTTATGTGAAGATGCCGAATGTCAACGTCTTGATCGAGATGGCCGACATGCGTGAGGCCAATCGCGGCTACGAAGCGAACCTGCAGGTCATCAAGCAAGCGCGCGAACTCATTTCCATGACCATTGATCTGATGCGGAGCCAGTCATGATTCCTCCCGTGGGCAGCATCGCCCCTTCGACATTGACGCAGGCCACCGGTCTGCAGCCGGCTCGTCAGGCCCCCACCTCCGAAACCGGAGAAGCTTTTAGCGCAATGCTGGGGCAAGCGGCGGCCAATACGGTAGCGAAATTGAACCATGCCGAAGGCGTTTCCATCAAGGCGCTGCAAGGTGAAGCAGAAACCCGGGAAGTGGTGGACGCGGTCATGAGCGCCGAACAGGCGCTACAGGCTGCGATTGCCGTACGTGACAAGCTTGTCACCGCCTATCTCGACATCAGCCGCATGGCCATCTGAGGAGCCTGATAGATGAAAGCCCTGTCGATTGCCGCCACCGGCATGAGCGCCCAGCAACTAAATCTTGAAGTGATCGCCAACAACATCGCCAATATCAACACGACCGGCTTCAAACGTGCCCGGGCCGAGTTTTCCGATCTGCTTTATCAGACGGAGCGTATGCAGGGCGTTCCCAGTCGCGCCAATCAGGCGATCGTGCCGGAAGGCGCGAATGTCGGCCTCGGCGTGAAAGCCGCAGCCGTGCGCAACCTGCATATCCAGGGCCCGATGAACAACACCGGCAACAAGCTTGATGTAGCGCTGGTCGGCAAGGGCTGGTTCGAAATTGAAGGCACTGACGGTGAGCCGCTTTACACGCGCGCCGGCTCGTTCAACACCAATGCGACCGGTCAGCTCGTAACCACCCAAGGCTACAATGTGAACCCGGCGATCATCATTCCCGAGGACGCGGTAGAGGTTGTGATCAACAAGACCGGACAGGTTTTTGCGCGGATCGACGGGCAGGCAGAGCTTCAGGATCTTGGCCAGCTAACCCTTGCCAATTTCGCCAATGAAGCGGGCCTCGACCCAATCGGTGACAACCTGTTCCGCGAAACTCCCGCTTCGGGTGCTGCGATCCAGGGCGTACCAGGAGATCCCGGCTTCGCCGTCATCGAACAGGGCTATCTCGAAGGTTCAAATGTCGATCCGGTGAAAGAAATCACCGAGCTGATATCCGCTCAACGCGCCTACGAGATGAACTCCAAGGTCATCCGCGCGGCCGACGAGATGGCCGCAACCGTCACCCAGTCGATCCGGTAGGTTCGCATGAACACGCACTCCATCGTCTCCGCACTTGTCCTGGCGCTGGCCAGCTTCCTGGTAACCGGTGTTCCGGTAGCAGCGCAGGAGCAGGCGGTGGTGTCCACGCGTGTCATCTATCCCGGCGAAACCATTTCTGTCGACGCGCTCGACGAAGTGTTTCTGCGACGCCCCCCGCGCGGCAACACCGCGATTGCTCGAATGCTGGAAGACGTCGACGGAAAAGTCGCCCGGCGTACGCTCCTCCCGGGACGCCTTATACCCATCAGCTATGTGCGTGACGCCTATCTGGTGGAAACCGGCACCCCTGTCACGGTGACATTCAGCGAAGGCCCCCTCGTCATTTCGCTCCGCGCCGTACCGCTTCAAGCCGGAGCAGCCGGCGACATGATCCGTTTGCGCAACATTGAGAGCGGTCGCACCTTCATGGGGATCGTCCTGGCAGATGGTAGCGTTCAGGTCGGTGCCATATGATGAATCGCCTCCTCCTCACCATTCTCTTCGCGGTCACGCTCAGCCTCCCGGCCGAGGCCGCGTCGCGCATCAAGGATATCGCGATGCTGCAGGCCGCACGCGACAACCAGCTTGTCGGCTACGGACTGGTGATCGGCCTTCAGGGAAGCGGCGACAGCCTGCGCAACTCGCCCTTCACCGAACAGTCCATGCGCGCGATGCTCGAAAATCTCGGTATCGCGTCGGAAGGCGGTCGCGCCCGCGCAAAGAACGTCGCCGCCGTCATTGTCACCGCAAACCTTCCGCCCTTCGTGCAGTCGGGCGCTCGGATCGACGTCAGCGTCTCCTCGCTTGGCGACGCGACGTCGCTTGCTGGCGGCACGCTGGTGATGACGCCCCTTCGCGCCGCCGATGGCGAAATTTACGCGGTGGCTCAGGGGTCCGTCATCGTTTCCGGTTTCAGCGCCCAGGGGCAGGCAGAGACACTCACGCAGGGCGTACCCACCTCGGGGCGTGTGCCCAACGGTGCCATCATCGAACGCAAGGTCGAGGCCTCCATGTCCGATAGCGCCAGCCTTGTCCTGCAATTGCGCAATGCGGATTTCTCCACGGCCGTACGTGTTGCAGACGCGATCAACACATACACCGGCTCCCGTTTTGGCGCACGGCTTGCCAACGAAGAAGATGCCCGCACCATTCGGATCCGCAGGCCCAAGGGTATTTCCTACGCCCGCTTCTACGCCGAGATCGAAAACCTGATGGTGGAGTCCGACGGTCCGGCCCGGGTCGTCGTCGACGAGCGCACCGGCACCGTGGTCATCGGCAATGACGTGCGCATCTCCCGCGTTGCCATAAGCCACGGCACGCTCACCGTCCGCATCACCGAGACCCCGCGCGTGGTTCAGCCCGAGCCGTTCTCTCGCGGCGAGACTGCCATCGAACCTTTTACCGAAATCGAAGCCGACCAGCCCGATGCCAATGTGGCTCTGCTGGACGGTCCCAATCTGCAAACCCTCGTTTCCGGCCTCAACCGGCTGGGCGTGAAGCCGGATGGCATCATCGCCATCCTTCAGGGCATCAAGTCCGCCGGTGCGCTTCAGGCCGAACTCGTGCTGCAATAGGTGCACCGCATGTCCCGCAGTCTTCGATTGAGAAAAATCACCACTGGCGCATTCGCGGCGCTCGTGATCGCTACCCAGATCGCGCCACTCCATGCACTGGCGAACGAGAACCCGGCAACGATGAAGCCCGACGAGGTTGAGCGCTTCTGCGCAAACATCGCCGATGCAGCACGCGACCGCCGCTACGCTCTCCAGGCGATGGAACTGGAGAAACTCAAGGGTGAAGTGGACGAGCGCATCGCCGCTCTCGAGCAAAAGCGCGCCGATTACGAAGGCTGGCTCCAGCGCCGAAACATCTTTCTCGCGCAGGCCGAAGCCGGCATCGTGGAAATCTATGCCTCGATGCGACCCGACGCTGCCGCCGAACGCCTTGCGGAAGTCCGTGTCGAACTCGCCGCCGCCATCCTGATGAAGCTCGAACCGCGAACGGCCGGCATTATCCTCAATGAAATGAACAGCAAGTCCGCAGCGACACTGACGACCATCATCGCCAGCGCCGCGCGTCCGGAGGACCCGACATGACGTTCCGGCCCGTATTTCTCCTCCCGCTGGCCTTCGTCGCCGGTTGCTCCCAATCGCTCAAGGAGATTGGCAAAGAGCCGGCCATGACGCAGGTGGGAGCGTCCATCGATCCGGAAGTGATGGCCGCCTACAACTATCCAAAGCGCCCTGCCCCGGCGCTTACTCGCTACTCCCTCTGGGACGACAAGCAGAGCCGGCTCTTCACAGATCCGCGCGCGCTCAATGTCGGCGATATTCTGACAGTCGAGATATCGATCAACGACAAGGCTCGTTTCAAGAACGAATCCGAGCGTTCGCGCGATGTGGATCGCAGCTTGGGTCTTTCTGGCTCCTATTCCATCGGCGGCGCGGGGTCATCAGCTGCGCTCAACGGCAAGATTGGTTCCGGCACATCGACGGCAGGCGGCGGCCAGACGGAGCGCTCGGAAAACATTCGCCTCCTCGTGGCCGCGGTGGTCACACAGGTGATGTCCAATGGTAATCTGCGCATCCGAGGAACCCAGGAGGTCAGGGTCAACGCAGAACTGCGCATCCTCACCATCGAGGGCATCGTTCGGCCAAGCGATATAGATCCGCAGAACATGATTTCCTACGAACGCATCGCCGAAGCGCGCATCTCCTACGGAGGGCGCGGTCGGATCAGCGAGGTACAGCAGCCGCCCTATGGCCAGCAATTCCTCGACCAGGTGCTACCATTCTAACCCAACGCCGGAGCCTGAAGACGCATGGCGCTGCTTGAACAGCAACCCACCGAAAAAAAGGGCCCGTCCCTTGTCGTCCAGTTGGGCATGCTTTTGGTCATGTCGGCCCTTGCTGCCGGAGCTGCCTGGTTCGCCGGCAGCTATCTGCAGAGCAGATCGGGCAGCGTCGAGGAGCCCGCTGCTACGGCATCAGAAAGCGTTGCCACCACTCACGCTCCCGACGAGGATGGCGCCGCCACCCCCCCGCCCGGCATCTTCATGTTGGAGCCCATCACCACCAATCTCGCCGAACCCAGCGAAGTCTGGGTTCGTGCTGAACTTTCTCTTGTGTTCGAGGGGGAGCCTGACCCAGCGATGGCAGCGGCGATCCACCAGGACCTTTTTGCATACTTGCGCACAGTGAAACTGCGTCAGGTGGAAACCGCGAGCGGCCTTCAGCATCTGCGCTCTGATCTTGCAGAACGCGCCAGCATTCGCAGCGAGGGTGCGGTCAAGCAAATCCTCTTCAGGGCTCTGTTGTTCGAATGAGACGCCTTGCTCTTCTGATCGCCGCATCTCTCGTTCCGACCGTTGCGGCGGCGCAATCCATCGATCTTGGGGCATTGACGGGCGCAGACGGTTCCACCATCGGAACGATCATACAGCTCTTCGGCCTTCTGACGATCCTGTCCGTTGCGCCAGGAATTCTGATCATGGTCACAAGCTTCACCCGCTTCGTGATCGCCTTTTCCATCCTGCGCGCCGGCATGGGGCTGCCCACCACTCCTGCCAACCTCATCCTGATCAGCCTATCCTTGTTCATGACCTTCTATGTCATGGCGCCCACCTTCGACAGGGCCTGGGCAGAGGGTATGCGTCCCCTGATGAACAATGAGATCAGTGAGGAAGTTGCGGTCCAGCGCATTGCCGAACCCTTTCGGGGCTTCATGGTCAACAATGTCCGCGAGAAGGATTTTGCACTCTTCGCCGATCTGGCCGCAGAACGCGGCAATGTAGACATCGACGTAACGGTGGAGACTGCAGACCTACGAGTTCTGGTTCCGGCCTTCATGATCTCCGAGATCAGACGAGGCTTCGAAATCGGATTCCTGATCGTGTTGCCCTTCCTCGTCATCGACCTGATCGTTGCCACCATCACCATGTCCATGGGTATGATGATGTTGCCACCGACCGTCGTTTCCCTGCCGTTCAAGATTTTGTTCTTCGTCCTGATCGATGGCTGGAACCTGCTCGTCGGCAGCCTCGTTCGCTCTTTCGTTTAGAGGGGCTTCGCGGCCCCACAATTCGTTTCTTCAGAAAAAACGCCAGCCGACAAAATTAAGCCGGCCCATTATCCTTTTGGTAGGACTTTGCCGCGATAAATGCCTTCAAGCATGGCGGACAGATCTTACAACGGGATCAAGGGCATGATGCCGCTCCGTCATACCGGTAAGCCCGGTATGTCCCTCGTTTGTTTTGTATTTCAGGGGCGTTTTTCCCATGGCAAGTCTTATGACCAACGCGTCGGCAATGACGGCGCTGCAGACCCTCAACACCATCTCCAAGAACATGGCTACCACCCAGTCCCGCATTTCGACGGGCCTGCGCGTGGGCGAAGCTTCCGACAACGCAGCTTACTGGTCCATCGCGACTTCGATGAAGTCCGACAACAAGGCCCTTTCCAGCGTTCAGGATGCTCTGGGTCTCGGCGCCGGCAAGATCGACACGGCCTACACGGGTATCAATGAAGTCATCGACACCGTCGACAAGATCAAGCAGAAGCTTGTCACGGCACGCGGTGCTTCTCAGGAAGACCAGCAGAAGATCCAGGGCGAAATCAACGCGCTCCAGGCTCACATCACGTCGGTCGTCGGCAACTCCAACTATGCCGGTTCCAACATCATCCAGGACAACACCGATGTGAACATCGTTGCGTCCTACAACCGCAGCGGCGCGACCGTCACCATTGACGAGATCACGCTGACGGGTGCCAACGTTCTGGTGCTCGACGCGGCTGGTACCGGTGGTTCCGCAGCCAACGTTGTTGCAGCGGCTCTGTTCGATGCTTCCGGCGGCCAGGTTGGTGACGCTGCAATCGACACTGCTTTGGGCACCGTCGAGACGGCTCTCGCCTCCCTCGCCGACCAGGCGGCAGAACTTGGTGCGGCCAAGTCGCGCGTCGATCTTCAGAAAGACTTCGTTGGCAAGCTTTCCGACGCTATCGAACGCGGTGTTGGCCAGCTCGTTGACGCGGACATGAACGAAGAATCGGCTCGTCTGTCGGCTCTGCAGGTTCAGCAGCAGCTGGGCATCCAGGCGCTTTCGATCGCCAACTCCAACTCGCAGAACATCCTGTCGCTGTTCCGCTAATAGATCGATCCCGGCGCCAAAGCGCCGGCATCAATCCACAATGGACGGGCCGCTCATTCGAGCGGCCCGTCTTTTTTTGATATTTGGAGCAACAGTTAACCTCCATTAATAGCCTGTTAACCATGTGCATCTACCTATCGTTAACCATACCCGGCGCGAACACGCGGTGCCACCGGGAGTGATTGAACAAAGAGGTGATCACGTGGCCAGCATCATGACCAACACTTCTGCGATGGTTGCATTGCAGAGCCTTAAGGTGACCAACAAGGCCATGGACGTGGTCCAGGGCCGCATCTCCACGGGCTACCGCGTTGCTGAAGCGAGCGATAATGCCGCCTATTGGTCTATCGCAACGACAATGCGTTCCGACAACAAGGCTTTATCGGCGGTTCAGGACGCACTCGGACTGGGCGCCGGCAAGATCGACACATCCTACACGGCCATGAACAACGTTCTGGAAGCGGTGGATGCGATCAAGTCCAAATTGGTGACAGCCCGCGGCGCGAGTGCTGAGAACCAAGGCAAAATCCAGGCCGAGATCGACATCCTGCTTGACCACATCAAGAGTGCTGCCACCGGTGCGAGCTATGCCGGAACCAACATTCTCGCGACCGATGACACCGGAAACGTCGAAGTCGTTTCGTCCTATAATCGCTCTTCAGCCGGAACGGTGTCGGTCGACACGATCAAAATCGACATTGCCAGCGTGAAACTCTTTGCGGCGGGCGGACTTCCCGGTGGTCTGGCCGACGACATCATGCTCATCGACATCGTCACCAATGGAACTGACGCGGATATCGATGGCTACCTGACGGACGTTGAGACAGCACTGTCCAACATGTCCAACGCTGCTGCCGACCTCGGCGCGGCAAAGACACGCCTCGATCTGCAGAAGGACTTCGTCTCCAATCTGATGGATTCCATCGAGCGCGGGGTCGGGCAGCTTGTCGATGCGGATATGAACGAGGAATCCACGCGGCTTCAGGCCCTTCAGGTCCAGCAACAGCTTGGCATTCAGGCGCTCGCCATCGCCAATCAGAACGCGCAGAGCATTCTTTCCCTCTTCAAGTAGGCCGCAAACCGCAGCCAAACCGCTCACACAATGGGGCCGCATCGCGGCCCCATTTCATTTTCGCACAAGCTTCGACGTCTACTCTCCCGGACAGAACTCGTATGGGAGCATTGGGCGTTGCCTGAGCAGATTCAGACCGTCGTTGAAAACCTGAAAAGTCTCGGCCCTCGCCGGCTTGCCCTTCTTGGGGGCATGCTGGCACTTTTCATGGCCGTCATCGTGGCGGGCGCGGCCTATCTCAACAGGCCCGCTTATGAAACGCTTTATATCGGACTCGACAGGTCCGACGTGAACCAGATCGGACTGGTTCTGGGTGAGGCAGGGATCGGTTTTGATGTCGTTTCGGATGGGACGGCGGTTCTGGTACCTGCCGGAAAGACCGCGCAGGCGCGCATGTTGCTGGCCGAGAAGGGCCTGCCAAGCAGCACCAATGCGGGCTACGAACTCTTCGACAATGTCGGCTCCCTGGGTCTCACGACCTTCATGCAGCAGGTGACCCGCGTCCGCGCTCTTGAAGGCGAAATCGCCCGCACCATTCAGTCACTCGCAGGCATTAAGGCAGCGCGGGTTCACATCGTCATGCAGGAACGCGGCACATTCCGCACGGAAGAACGCCAGCCCTCGGCCTCTGTCGTCATTCGGGCCTCCAGTCTGGATGCAACCAACGCAGCCTCGTCGATCCGCTATCTCGTTGCAGCCGCCGTCCCCGGCCTGGATGCGGAGAAAGTGACCATTCTGGATTCGACCGGCACGCTGCTTGCCGCCGGCGATGATCCCTCCAACAGCACCGCACAACGTTCCATAGGCGTCGAACGCACGGTCGAAAACCAGATCGAGCAGAACATTCGCCGCGCGCTGGCTCCCTATCTGGGCCCCGACAATTTCCGCGCCAGCGTCAAAGCAGACGTAAACACTGACGCACGTCAGATCGAGGAGGTTATTTACGATCCGAACTCACGCGTCGAACGGTCGGTTCAGGTCGTCCGCTCCAGCGACAGCGCCAATCGCGAAACAGCCATTCAACCAACCTCAGTGGCGCAGAATCTTCCCGAGGACGAGACGGCCGCAACGGCGGGTCCGAAATCCTCCGAAGAAAGCGAGCGTCGTGAAGAAACCACCAATTATGAGCTGAACACCAAGCGCATTGCCACCACCAGCAACGGCTACAGCGTCGACAAGATGTCGATTGCCGTGGTGGTCAATCAGGCAAGGATCCTGGAGATCCTCGGTCCCAACGCCACACCCGATCAAATCAATGCCCGGATTGCAGAAATTCAGAATGTCGTTGCCTCTGCTACCGGCTTCAACGAAGCTCGCGGCGACGTGATCAATGTCTCATCGGTCGAGTTCATCGACGGCCTCGACGGTACACCAATGCCGGAGCCGGGCATTCTTGATGCGGTCGGACAGCACACCGGTACCCTGATCAACGCAGCCGCCTTCATCCTCGTGGCGTTTCTTGTCACCTGGTTCGGCCTTAAACCGATCGGGACCAACCTGATGCGTCCGGCCATCGCACAGGGTCCGGTTTCGGATGACATGCAGCGGGCTCTGCCCAATCCGGAAGATGAACAGGCACGTCTGACCGACGGCGCGTACTCCGACCCTGAGTTCGAGGAAGACGACACCTACGGCACGCACCGGCTCAAGATCCGTCCTGCTCCGCAGGAACGTCTGGCCCGTATGGTCGACCTCAACGAGGAGCGCACTGCCCACATTCTGCGCAAATGGGCGCGCGCTGAGGCGGAGGCCGGTTGATGCCTCCCGCTCTTTCGCTCTTCGACGTTCTGCCGGACTTCGGCACCCCAGCCCCGCCCGCCTCCCCGCGCAGGGCGGAGAGCGCACATTTCGATTCACTGATCGAGCGCCCGGAGCCTCCTGCCAAGGAAGCAGTTCCTCCACTGCAGACCCAGCTCGACGAGATGATCGCGGCAGCAGAAGCCGCGCTGGCAGAAAAGCTCGCTCAAGAACATGCAGTGGCTCTCGAACAGGAACGTGAACGGCACGCTCACGAGCTCGAGGCACTGCGCAATCAACTGGGCGAAGCGGTGGGTCTGGCAATCGAAACGCGCTTTACCGCTCTGGAAGACGACCTGGTCGCGCTGACCTCGCAGGCCACATCGCGGATCCTCGGCGGCGTTCTGACGGAGGATCTGCAGAAGCGATCGATCGCGGAACTTGAACGCGTGATACGCAGTGCGGTTGGTGACCGTGAAACCCTGCGCATCCGGGCCAGCGGTTCGCCCGCATTGTGGGACAGTCTGAAGGCAGGGCTTGGCGAGAAAGCGCGTCACGTCGATTTCGCGGAAGCCCCCGGCTTCGACCTCAGTATCTCAGTCGATGAAGAACTCTTTGAGACCCGACTTACGGAGTGGTCGGAAACACTTGCAGGATTGATCTCATGAGCGTTGCGGAAGACGAGGATCGCGCCTCGGAGATCATTATCGTTCGTCGTGGCGGCGGCGACGAAGACGAGGGCCATCACGGCGGTGCATGGAAGATCGCTTTTGCGGATTTCATGACCGCCATGATGTGCTTCTTCCTGGTCATGTGGCTCATCAACGCGACCGACGAAGATACGAAAACCGCGCTTGCGAGTTATTTCAACCCGGTGCAGCTCATCGATCGCAACACGAGCAGCAAGGGCCTTGAGGACGTCGAAGGCGATCCGGTCGATAGCGCGCCCAACGATGTCGAAGATGACGCACCGGGCGCTCCATCGCAGAACCAGGAGCAGACATCAGGACCGATGAGTTTCGAGAACTCCGTTGGCCAGTCGGACATCCAGAAACTGTCTGACGAGAACCTGTTCTCGGACCCCTATGCCGTGCTCGCCGAAATCGCATCCAACACCGACACGATGCAGAACATTTCCCAGAAAGGGGACGGAGGCGCGCAGATTGCGGGCCCTTCCTCGGGCGCGTCCGGAGGAGAATCCTACCGCGATCCATTCGCACCCGATTTCTGGTCGCAGCAGGTCGCGCGACCGCAGATTGGTGTTCAGGGCGACCCCGACAATGCGCGAGAAAATCCTGCCGGAACCGATGTCGATCTCCCAAGCAACGGCGCAAATCCGCCACCAGCCGTCGCACGGGACGCTTCCGAAACCGAGGCTGGGGCCCAAATCGCTCTGGAGCCGGTTCGCGAGGTTCAGCCCCTGAAACCCCTGGAGCGGGAAGACGTTGCCGCACAGGAAACCGCTCCTCCCGAAACATCACAGAGTAGCGAGAGCGACGCCGCGAAAGCGCCCGCCGAGCCTTCCGCTCAAGACGCGCTGGAAAGAGGTGAGCAGCTGGCCGAGAAGATTCGATCCCAGCTTGCTGCACAATTTGCGGGAACACCGCTCGAGAGCTCCATATCCGTCGTAGCAACCGACGAGGGTGTGCTTGTTTCGATCACCGATGATCTTGAAAACGGCATGTTCCCGGTAGGGTCGGCGGTGCCGCAGCGGGAGCTCGTTCTCGCCATGGACAAGATCGGCCAGACCCTGAGCGAACAATCGGGCAAGGTGAGCGTTCGTGGCCACACGGACGGGCGTCCATTCCGTAGCGAGACTTACGACAATTGGCGTCTATCCAGCGCCCGCGCTCAGGCCGCCTATTACATGCTTGTGCGCGGCGGGCTGGATGAGATGCGCATTGAGCAGGTGGCAGGTTTTGCTGATCGCAAGCTCAAAGTACCCGAAGATCCGTACGCCAGTGCCAACCGCCGCATCGAAATCCTTCTGGAAGTGCCACGATGAGGGCAGTTGCGAGATTCGCCGCTATTCTGATAACCGGTCTCGCCGTCGAAACCGGCGCGCAGGCAGCTTCCATGCAGCCCTATCAGATGGTTCGCTCGCTTCAGCGCGTTCAAGACCGCATCGCAGACGGCGATCATGCGGCCCTGCCCATGCAGCAAAAGCTGCTCGGCATCATTGACAACCGCATACGCAAAGCCGACCCGGCAGATTTCTCGGATCCGCGGAACCTGCAGGCTTTGCTGATATACGGGTTAAGCGGCGGCAATCCCAAGACTCTCGAATTGCTCTTCTCCAAGCTCTCTTTGGGCCCACAGGAGTCCCGGCTCGGCGAAGCAATAGTGCGCTATGCGCTTGGAGACTTCACTGCGGCGCGCGCTGTGCTTCAGGAGATCGACCCCAAGTCTCTTCCACCGGAAGTGGGGCCTCCAGTCGCTCTCGTCAGCGCGACCGTGACGGCGCGGGACAACCCTCTTTTTGCGGTTCGGATGCTTGATGAGGCCCGGCTTCTCAGCCCGGGAACCCTTATTGAAGAGGCAGCCCTGCGGCGTAGCATCCCGCTTGCTGCCGCCCTGAAAGACACAGAGCGGCTCGCCCGGGCATCGGAACAATATGTTCGGCGTTTTCTACGTTCGCCCTACGCAACACAGTTTGTCGACACATTCGTCGCTGCAGTGGTGGAGTTAAACGACACCGTCGACCCTTCCATGGTTGACGAAGTGACTGCACAGATGTCCGATGAACAGGCGAGGATCGTGTATCTGCGGCTTGCCCGCAACAGCGCCATTGAGGGTTATGAGCGGCTGCTCGCCTTCGCTTCGCAAAAGGCCATGGCCTATGGTCAAGACGCAGACGGACGCAACGATCCAAGAGCCGTTCTTTACGCGAACATGGCTTCTGTGACTTCGGACAATGTGAACGATGTCCTGACCGCCCTGAACAGCATCGATCGTCATCGTCTATCAAAAGCCGATCAGGAATTGCTCGATGCGGCTGTCGCGATAGCCAGGGCGGTTCTTGACGAGCCACGGCATACTTCTGCACTCGAGCCGGATTCCCAACCGGAACTCGTGGATGCGCGCCTGCCTGACGAAGAAATTTCCGTTGAAGACGACAACAACGCTGAGATTGCTGAGAGCGCCGCATCTCTCATGACGCAGGAGGCTGCCGACGCCGCTTTTCCCGGTGATCCCGAGAATGACGAGGCCGATAGCTATTTGAAGGAAATGCGCAGCAAACTCGACGACATAGATGCGCTGCTTGGAAAGGAAACCGCACAATGAATCCCGCCATAAGCCGGAGTTTGCCGACCACCCTGCAGACGCTGGATGCGGGGCTCCAGAAACGTGCGGGCAGAGAGCCTCTTTCGTCAGCCTTCGAGGAAGCTCTGACGGAAACACGGACCACGAAGGGCAATCAGGAGAAGAAAACCAGCGAGGAAGCCACAGGTTGGCAGCCGATACGTTGGACGCTTGCCGAAGGGTTGGGGCCACGGCAAGAGCCTTCCAGCGAAGAAGAACAGCAAAACGAAGACGGCGAACTGCAGCACCTTCCCGAGACACTTTCTCCTCAAACGAATGCACCCGTCCCCGGTAGATTGAGCGGTGAAACAGGTGACGCCAAGGGTGACGGGGAAGCGGATGCAACAGCGGACGAGCTTCTGGAAGGCGGTAAAGGTCCTGCAGTGCAATCCAGCGAGGTACGAACGGCCGCCACTCCGGTTTCCGAAGACGCCCCTGCTGCGCCACAAATGGCTTCAGCCCAACCTCTTCCTCAGGCGAACGATCGGACCCGGGAACGCGTAGTACCAGCCAAACGTGTAGACAGAGCCGAGCAACCTCTTCCTGGACTGCCAAAGGCATCTGACAAAGCCGCATTGTCTGTCAGTGAGAAGTCTTCCACGCCGATAGCGGCTGAGCAGACCACCCAACAATCTGCAAAGTCCGAGGCGACGCTGCGAGGCCTTGGCGGCAATGAGGGGCCCGTGCGCGAGAATGCCCAGCAGCAACAACAGGAAATCCGCGTTGTGTCCATCCAGCGTGCGCCCGCCCCCGCCCCCACGGTCGGCGGCGACCAGAGCTCTTTGGCCCCGCGCGCCGGAACAAGCGAGGCCGCACATTTGCAGACCAGTCAGCAGGGCGAAGCCGGAAAGATGGTGCAGACCCTGAAGATCCAGCTTCAGCCGGCCGAACTCGGAACCGTAACGGCCAAGTTGCGTCTCGTGGGTGAGCAACTGATGGTTGATCTGCAGGTTGAAAGCACCGAGGCGCGCCACCGCCTGAGCACCGACAGCGACTCCATCGTCAAGGCCCTGCGCTCACTCGGCTACGACATTGACCGGGTCACCATTCAACAATCCACGCCCGGCGGGCAAACCAACACCGCGACCGGTGGCAACACGCGAGACGGAGCGTTCCAGTCCATGAGCGATGGACGCGGCGAGGGTAATCCCTCGCGAGGAACCGGCGGTGATCGCTCTACCCGTGAGGAGGCCAGCAATGGCGGACGGCAGGCACAGGATACCGCCGATGCGTCTCATAGCGGCGTTTATATTTAGCCTTTCGGCAATGGCCAGCAGTGCCCAGGCCGCCGGCAATGCCTGTGAGGGTGAAATCCTTCGCGCGGCGGAAAAGTACCGTGTCCCCCCCGGGATCCTTTATGCCGTCGGCCTCACGGAAACGGGCGTGAAGGGAAGCTTGCAACCCTACGCGCTGAACATCGAGGGGAAGGCAGTCTTCGCGCGTAGCGCGGGGGATGCAATTCGCAGCTTTGAGCGCGCTCGTAGCGAAGGTAAGAAACTTATCGATCTGGGCTGCATGCAGATCAATTACCACTACCATGGCGAGAAATTCCAGAATTTGCGATCCATGTTGGACCCGCGCCAGAACGTCGATTATGCCGCCCGGTTTTTGGTCCAGCTCAAGCAACGCCATGGCTCGTGGTCGATGGCTGTCGCGCGCTATCACGCAGGCCCTGATAACGATCCAGCGCAGAAAAGATACGTTTGCCGTGTGATTGCCAATATGGTTGCCACGGGCTTTGGAGCCTGGACACCGGAGGCACGCCGCTTCTGCAATCCCTGATTGAAATTATTTTTTCGAACAGGATCCAAAAGGCCTGACTTTCAGACTCCCCAATATTGACTCCTGAGATTTCATAGTTGTGCGTGATTCGCCCGACCAGTTACCACTTGATACATAAGTTGATTCGGAGGGCGGGCCGGTGATTGTCGTGATAGACGAGCGTGAGTTGGTGACTGAAGGTTATCACTCACTTTTCAATCGTGAAGGGGTTGCGAGCGCAGGATTCGCACCAGACGAATTCGGCGAATGGGTCGAGACTGTTCCGGATGATGAACTCAAGGCCGTGAGCGCTTTCTTGCTCGGCCAATGCGATGGAGGCAGCATTCGGGCTCAGCGCATTCGTGAGCGCTCCACCGCACCGTTGATTGCTCTGAGTGAACGCAATTCGCTCGACGATACGCTGCGCATGTTCGAGTGGGGTGTCGACGATGTTGTTCGCAAGCCGGTCCACATCCGCGAGATCCTCGCGCGCATCACAGCCATCCGCCGCCGCGCCCAGCAGGAAACGGCCACCTTCACGGAAATCGGCACCATGCGAATCTATTTCGACGGGCGCGATCCGGAAATCGAGGGGCAACCGCTTCCCCTGCCCCGCCGTGAGCGCAGGATCCTGGAATATCTGGCGAGCAACCCCACACGCCGGGTGACCAAGACGCAGATCTTCAATGCCATCTACGGCATCTTTGATGAGGACGTCGAAGAGAACGTGGTGGAAAGTCACATCAGCAAATTGCGCAAGAAGTTGCGCGAGAAGCTTGGGTTCGACCCGATCGACTCCAAACGCTACCTTGGCTACCGGCTGGCGGACATCTGATCCGCCAATTTTTTTCTTCAGAAAGTGCCACCACCAGTTTCACGCAAGTCACGCCTCCTACCTTGACCGTGATCGGCGTAGACTATGAGGAGACTTCCGATGGGCCTTTACGGCATGATGCGTACCGGTGTTTCCGGCATGGCGGCACAATCCAACCGGTTGTCCACCGTCGCCGACAACATCGCCAACTCCAGCACAAATGGGTACAAGCGCGCGAAAGCGGAATTTTCCTCGCTTGTTCTGCCGTCCTCTGGCGGCTCCTACAACTCCGGCGGTGTGACCACGTCGATCCGCTATGAAATTTCCAAGTCCGGACCGCTGCAATACACCACGTCTGGAACGGACCTTGCCATTGAGGGCAATGGCTTCTTTGTCGTTCAGGGCACCAATGGTCAGCCCTTTCTCACCCGCGCCGGCTCCTTCGTGCCCAACTCAAACGGTGAGCTCGTCAACGCGGCCGGCTATAAACTCATGGGCTACAGCTACGCCAACGGCGTCCCAGCGGTCACCGCAAACGGTTACGCCGGGCTTGAGGCTGTAACAATCGCGCAATCGGAGCTGGTGGCCACCCCATCGCGCAACGGAACGCTCACGGCCAACCTTCCGTCAAGCTCTGACGTTGTGGCGGCAGCGGATCTGCCTTCTGCCAATGCTGCGACCGCTCAGTACACCCACAAGACTTCGCTGGTCGCCTACGACAACCTGGGCGGCAAGCAACTGCTCGACGTCTATATGACCAAGACAGGTGCGGACACGTGGGAAGTCGCTGTGTACGACCGCGCTGATGCGGCACCCAACACGTCGTTTCCCTACGCAAATCCGGCATTGGCGACGACAACGCTCACCTTCGATCCCACCAACGGCAAACTCGATGGCGCGAGCCCCACGGATATCTCTCTGACGGTGCCTGGCGGCGACACGCTGACCATCGACCTTTCCGACATGACCCAGCTCGATACCGGGTTCTCGGTCACCGGCGAGGTGGATGGAAGCGCACCCTATGCAATCGACAGCGTCGAGATCTCCGAGGACGGGACGATCTTCGCGCAATACGCTGATGGCTCCCGGCGGGCTTTGTACCGTATTCCTCTTGCCAATGTGCAGAGCCCCGATCAGTTGAAGGTCATTACCGGCAACGTCTTCTCCGAAAGTGCGGATTCGGGCGGCGTGCAGTTGGGCTTTTCGGGAACCGGCGGCCTTGGCAAGGTAACTCCGGGGGCTGTGGAGCGTTCCAACGTCGACATCGCCACAGAGCTGACCGACATGATCGAGGCTCAGCGCAACTATACCGCCAATTCGAAATCGTTTCAGACAGGTTCCGAACTGATGGAACTTCTGGTCAATCTGAAACGCTAAGCCTGGGTTTCCGGAACGGGGGAGTGGAAGAACGTAAATGTCCCTGACATCTGCACTGAACATTGCGCAGACGGCGCTTTTCAACACCTCGCGCCAGACCACCGTTGTCTCTCGCAACGTTTCGGAAGCCAGCAATCCGGACTACGCGCATCGCAGCGCGCTCCTATCCAGCATGGGCCCCGGGGCGCGCGTCGTCCAGATTCGGCGCGCGGCCGACGAAGTTCTCTTCAGACAAAACCTTTTCGCGATATCGGCCTGGCAAGGTCAGAAGGCCATGTCCGGCGGGCTCGACACCATGCGCCTCACCGTCAATGGCGTTGACGATGCGAATGCGCCGGCCACCGCGATCAGCAAGTTGCAGGAGGCTTTGCAGCTTTACGCGGCCACGCCGTCCAACACGACGCTTGCAGAAAGCGCTGTTCAGGCTGCCAAGCAGGTGGTGCGGTCACTCAATGACGGCGCCAGATCGGTACAGAATTTCCGGGCAGATGCAGATCGGGATATCGCGACAGCGGTTGAAGATCTTAATTACCTTCTCGGCGAATTCGAAACCGTCAATACGGAAATCGTCAATGGCACGCGAAGCGGCCGCGACGTTTCGGACGCGCTGGATAGGCGGGGAGCACTCCTCAAGAAGATTTCCGAATATGTCGCCATCTCGACGACGACGCGTTCCGGAAACGATATGGTCATCGTCACCGCCGACGGTGCCACCTTGTTTGAGACTATTCCCCGGCCTGTCACATTCACTCCGAACACAAGCTATGGGCCAGGCACGACCGGAAACTCTGTCTATGTTGACGGCGTCCCGTTGGTGCCCGGCGTGGGTGGAAACACGAGTGCAAAAGGCTCGATAGCGGCTGCGCTGCAGTTGCGCGACGAGACTGCGCTGCAGATGCAGCGTCAACTCGACGAGGTCGCACGCGGCCTGATCACGGCCTTTGCCGAGACGGATCCAAGCGCCACCCAGCCTGACATGGCAGGCCTGTTTACCTGGGCCGGCGGCCCCGGCATCCCACCCGCAGGCACGCTCATTGACGGATTGGCCGGAGCAATCCGTATCAATACAGCGTTCGACAAGAGCACTGGAGGAAACCCCTCGCTCCTGCGTGACGGCGGTGCCAATGGCGCGGCCTATCTGCACAACACAAGCGGCGCGGCATCCTACTCGGACCTGCTCCTCGCCTACTCGCAACGCCTCGACGAACCGATGGCATTTGATCCTCTGGCCGGTCTCGACACAAACAGGAGCGTGACCGCGTTCTCGTTCGATTCCGTCGGCTGGCTGGAAGCCAGTCGCAAGGAGGCGGCCAGCGGTGCTGAAGGCAAGGAAGCTCTGGCCGTACGAACCGCAACTGCACTCTCGAACGCAACAGGCGTGAACGTCGATAATGAAATGGCGTTGTTGCTCGATCTCGAAAATGCCTACGAAGCCTCAGCGCGGCTCATCTCAATCATCGACGAAATGCTCTCTACGCTGATGCAGGCGACCCGGTAGAAAGACCGACCATGAAAACCTCCTTCATCTCATCGCTGGCTATGTCGCAATCACTGCGGTACCAGACCATGCGCATGCAGGCTGAGCTGGCTGAAAGACTGAAGGAGTCGCAAACCGGACGGCATGCTGATGTTGGCGTAGCCCTTGGTGCCCATGCCGGCCGCAACCTTTCGATGACTCGCAACATTGACCGCCTCAACGGGCTTGTCGACGCAAACGCGATTGCCGCCAACCGTCTTTCAGCAACACAAAATGCTATGACGCAAATTGGCGATCTCGGGCAAAGCCTGCTTGCCTCGTTGACCGCAGCAAAATCTGATATCGACCAGGTCTCGGTTTCCCAGGCAGAAGCCGAGCGCGTGTTGAGGTCGATCACCGGCATACTCAACACCAATCTCAATGGTGAGTATCTGTTCGCTGGCATCAACACCGACGTCAAGCCGATGTCCGACTTCCACGACCCGGCTTCGCCAGCCAAAGCCGCCTTTGATGCAGCCTTCATGGCCAAGTTCGGCTTCAGTCAGAACGACCCGGCAGCGGCGAATATCACCGCAGCCGACATGGACGACTTCCTCACCAATTTTGTGGAACCCCAGTTCGTCGGAGCGGGTTGGGAGACCAACTGGTCCAGCGCCTCCAGCCAGAAGATTACCAGCCGTATCACCCTGAATGAAACCGCGGAGACATCTCTGACGGCCAATGAGAGCGGCATCCGTAAGCTGGCCATGGTTGCGACCACGATTTCCGACCTCCTCAACGGCCCGCTCGGTGGGGAAGCGCGCACGGTACTTTACGACAGGGCGCTCACGCTTGTTGGGGAAGCCGTTGCCGAGATCGCAAATGCGCAGGCTCAGGCCGGGATTGTCGAAAACCGGGTCTCAGCAGCCAGCGAGCGGCTTTCCACACAGGTTGATTTGTTCAAGACGCTCATCAAGGACAGCGAAGGCATAGATCCATACGAGGCTGCGACGCGGGTCAACGATCTGAGAGCCCAGCTCGACGCCTCCTACGCACTGACCGCACGCCTGCAGCAGCTCAGCATCTTGAACTATCTGCGATAACCGACAGACAGCCGGAACCAAACGAACGGGAAGCACATGTACCAGTTTTCCTACAGCGAAGTTCAGACAGACTCGCTCGCCGACGCCCGAGATCGGGAGGAACAGGTTCTGAGCCGTTCGATCGATCTTCTTCAGGCCGCGCGCGACAAGGGCCCGAACTCGCAGGAAGCCGTCGAGGCAATCCACTTCATGATCCGCGTCTGGACTGCCTTCATCGACGATTTAGGCAATCCGGAAAACGAGCTACCCAAAGAGCTCCGAGCCAATCTGATTTCAATCGGCTTATGGCTGCTGCGCGAGGGAGAAGAGGTGCGTCAGGGACGATCGCAGAACCTTGATGGTCTTATCGAGGTGTCGCAGATCATCCGCGACGGCATTCAGCAATGAGCACTTTAAAAATATCACTCAAAGCGAACGAGAAGATCTATGTCAACGGCGCTGTCATCAAGACAGACCGCAAAGTCACGCTCGAGTTCCTGAACAATGTACAATTCCTCCTCGAGAACCACGTTCTTCAGGCAGAAGATGCGCACACGCCGCTGCGTCAATTGTACTTCACCGTGCAGATAATGCTGATCACGCCAGACAATGCAGACGACGCGCGTCAGCTCTTCGCTCAGTTGCTCCCCCGGCTTTTGAACAGCTTTACAAGCGAGCGCATTCGGGCCGGCTTGAAGCATGTGGAAGAACTCGTATCGAACGGCCAGGTGTATGATGCTCTGAAGGAAATCCGTGCGCTCTATCCCGTTGAAGACGAGATTATGACGCAAAGCACGCAATCCACCACCAGCGAGCCCGTCACCGCCCTTGCAGGAGAGTAAGCTATGAACGTGGAAGCAGCATCAGGCGCCCAGACCTACAATAACGGCACCCAGCAGACCGCAGCACCCCAGACCGTCGATTACCAGGCATTCCTTCGCCTTCTGGTCGCGGAGATGAAAAACCAGGATCCCACCAGCCCGATGGAATCCACCGACTATGTGGCACAGCTTGCCACGTTCTCGCAGGTCGAGCAGTCGGTGCAGGCAAATGCCAAGCTCGACCAGATCCTGCAGGCTTCCGCCCTTGCCCAGGCCGGCAGCCTAGTGGGCCGGGAAATCACTTCCGCGGATGGCGAAACCACCGGCAAGGTGGCCGAGGTGCGCCTGTATAGCGATGGCGTCATGGCCATTCTCGAAAGCGGCGACAAAATTCCTGTCGGACCGGGTGTCGTGATCCGCTGAACGATGAACGAAGCCGACGCTCTCGATATTGTTCAGTATGCCATCTGGACAGTTCTGGTCGCCTCCAGCCCGGCGGTGATTGTCGCCATGGTGGTCGGCGTCGGGATCGCGCTTGTGCAGGCGCTCACTCAGGTGCAGGAAATCACCCTCACCTTCGTTCCCAAGATCGTGGCGATCCTCGTCGCTGTCGCCTTCTCCGCACCCTTCGTCGCATCGCAGATTTCCGGTTTCAGCAACGTCATTTTCCAGCGCATTGAAGGCGGCTTCTGAAGCTTTTTCAGCCCCTCTCCTCTTTCACGCAAGCTTGAGACGCTAGCTTCCACACACGGACGTGCAAACGCGTCCTGAATTGAGTGGGAATACCGGCATGGCGTTGAGCGAAGCAATCACAGGTGCAGAGACGAGAAAGCACGGCCGCGACATCGGCTTTGCCATCGGCATCGTCATCATTCTGGCTGTTCTCTTTCTGCCCATTCCAGCATTCCTGATCGACGTCGGTCTCGCTTTTTCCATAGCGCTTTCTGTGCTGATCCTCATGGTCGCGCTATGGATTCAAAGGCCACTGGATTTCTCCTCCTTCCCTACCATCCTGCTTATCGCAACGATGCTGCGCCTCTCGCTCAACATCGCCACGACCCGCGTGATCCTGTCCGAAGGTCATGAAGGAGCCAACGCGGCCGGCTATGTGATCGGCGGCTTCTCGCGCATGGTGATGAGCGGTGATTTCGTCATCGGCCTGATCGTCTTCATGATCCTGGTGGTGGTCAACTTCGTCGTGATCACCAAGGGTTCGACGCGTATCGCCGAAGTCGGCGCCCGTTTTACCCTGGATGCCATTCCCGGCAAGCAGATGTCGATCGACGCCGATCTTTCCGCCGGTACGATCGACGACAAGGAAGCTCAGCGTCGTCGCGCCGAACTTGAAGAGGAAAGCTCCTTCTTCGGCGCGATGGACGGCGCTTCGAAATTCGTGCGCGGCGATGCGATCGCTGGCCTCATCATCACCGCCATCAACATCGTCGGCGGCATCGCCATCGGATATGCACGCCACGATATGAGTATCGGCGAAGCGGCAGATGTCTTCACCAAGCTTTCTGTCGGCGACGGCCTGGTCTCGCAAATCCCGGCACTCATCGTCTCTCTTGCGGCGGGTCTGCTGGTCTCCAAGGGCGGCACGCGCGGTTCTGCCGATCAGGCGGTGTTCGGACAGCTCAGCGCCTACCCGCGTGCGCTCTTCGTTGCCGCGATGCTCTTGACCGTGCTCGGCCTTGTTCCCGGGCTCCCCTTCCTTCCCTTCGTCGCACTGGCCGGCATCATGGGTGGTATAGGCTACGCCTTGCCACGGCGTGCCCGACAGCGGCGTGAAAAAGAGAATGAAGCACAACGACAGGAACAGCTCTCCCAGGAAGAGGAGGAGCGCAACTCCGTCAAATCTTCACTGAAAACGGCCGAGATCGAACTCCTCATCGGCAAACAGCTTTCGACGCGGCTTCTGGCATCGCATCAGGAGCTCGCCTATCGCATGGGCAAAATGCGCAAGAAGTTCGCCGCTCAGTACGGTTTTGTGGTGCCCGAAGTACGCCTGACCGACGACTACTCCATTCCGCCCAAGAGTTACCGCATCAAGATCCACGGCACCGTGGTGACGGAATATCAGATGCGCGTGGGAGAGCTTCTGGTGCTCGTCGGGAATAACCGCATGCCGGACATGCCCGGTGAGGAAGTAAAGGAACCTGCGTTCGGTATGCGCGCCTTCTCAGTGCCGGAAATGTTTGCCGACGACCTGAAGCGCGAGCGCTATGCCTTCGCCGACAACATGTCGGTGCTGCTCACCCATCTGAGCGAAGTCATCCGCAACAACCTGCCCCAGCTCCTCTCCTACAAGGACATGAAGGCGCTGATTGAACGGCTCGACCCCGAGTACCGCAAGCTTGCTGACGAAATCTGCTCCTCCCATATCACCTATCCCGGCCTGCAGGCGGTGCTGAAACTGCTCCTGGCCGAGCGCGTCTCGATCCGCAACCTGCACCTGATCATTGAGGCGATTGCAGAGATTGCCCCGCATATCCGCCGCACCGAGCAGATCGTGGAGCATGTGCGCATTCGGATGGCGCAGCAGATCTGCGGCGACCTGACTGAAGGCAACACGCTCAAGGTCCTCAGGCTCGGCGGCCGCTGGGACCTTGCCTTCCACCAGGCGCTCAAGCGTGATGCCAAGGGCGAAATCCGCGAGTTCGATATCGACCCGCGCCAGCTCGAGGAGTTCGGGCAGGAAGCCAGCACCGCCATTCGCAAACACCTCGATGCCGGCGAACGCTTCGTTCTCGTCACAGCGCCAGAGGCACGCCCCTATGTGCGCATGATCACCGAGCGGCTCTTCCCCACGCTTCCCGTGCTCAGCCATGTGGAAATGGCGAAAGGGGTCGACCTCAGCGTATTGGGCTCGATCTCCTGATGACCGGTTCCGGTCTCCAGGGACTGATCCCCCGATTGATTACGGCGTTGACGTGAGCCCATGCTGGAAACCCCGCTCCTGGCCGCCTTTCTTGCTTTCTGCCGCATTGGCGGCTGCTTCCTCTTTATGCCGGGGCTTTCAAGCGTTCGTGTGCCGATGCAGGTCCGCCTGTTCGCAGCCGTCGCGGCCACATTGGCCCTGCTGGCGCATCTATGGGACCTGATCACGCCACATGTGTCCAATGAACCTGGGCCCCTCTTCCTGCTGATCGCCTCCGAACTGGCCATTGGAGCGCTGATTGGTCTCATCGCCCGCTTTTATGTGCTGTCGCTGCAGTTTATCGGTACATCCATGGCAATGTTTTCCGGCTTCGGTATGGCCGCGGGTGGTACGGCCATTGAAGAGGCCGAGGCCCAGCCACCCCTGACGGCACTCATTTCACTGTCTGCTCTGATGTTGCTTTTCGTTCTTGATTTTCATCATCAGATCATCCGCGCACTTGTGGTCTCCTATGAGCTGGCCCCGATTGAAAGCCTGTTCGATCCGCAATCGGCCCTGACCGATATTACCGACACGCTGTCCGATGCCTTCTTCGTGATGATCCGGCTTGGCAGCCCGTTTCTGGCCTATGCAATCCTGGTGAACCTCGCGATTGGCTTCATCAACAAGCTTACGCCCCAAATCCCGATCTACTTCATCTCCCTGCCGTTCGTAATCGCCGGAGGCATCATTCTACTCTATTTCGCCATTCCCTCATTGCTCGGCCTGTTTGCCGAGGGCTTCTTCCCAATCTTCGAAGGTCGCTAGCGATGCCGACACCCCGTCAGAAGCGCCTGCAGAAACTGGTTATGGTCATGCAGCGCCTCAAGGATTTTCATCAGGCCCAACACGCCGCGCACATGGCCGAGGCCGCCGTCGCACACGAAGAGGCAAAAGCCATAACCGAAACGCTCGATGCCGGATCGGCCATGACCGCCCTGTTTCCTGAACTCTATCACCGTCGCGTCGCCAGTGCGCTCGAACGCAGCCGCACAAGCACCGAGCGCGCCAGGCAGGAAGCACAGCGCCTCTTGCAGGCTGATGCACGCGGCAATGCGCTCGCGCGAGCCTATCGCGAAGCCACAGATCTCTCCGAACGGAGTGCTGCTGACAGGGAACGTCTTGAGTTCATCGAGCGGAGCAAACCCGTCGAGACTTAAGCCTCCCACAAGCTTGTTCTGGGAAGATGCTGCCTACGAAACGAATGATGGAGGACGCCTTGGCGATATCGCCTCCCGGCGACATTGTCCTGAACGTCGCGCGCGCCGCCGACCCCGCCAAAGCTGCAGCTGCAAAAGAGCGGCTCCAGGCGAAATCCGGTGTGACCGCAAGTTTCTCGGCAGTGTTCGACAGCAGTTCCGTCCAGACTTCGAAGGCCAGCGCAAACGCGCCTTCCGATGTCGAGAAGAAATTTGAAGCGATGGTCCTGCAGAACTTTATGCAGTCCCTTCTGCCTGAGGAAACATCTGCCGTCTACGGCGAGGGTCTTGCGGGTGAAATGTGGCGCTCCATGCTGGCCCAGCAACTGAGCGAAACGCTGGCAGAAAAGGGCGGCATCGGCATCGCGCGCAATGTCTTGCGCGACTACACGGTGGAGAATGAAAAGCCCGTGCCGATAGGCGCAGTCTCCCAAACACCTGAGCAGGAAGAGATCGGAAAACGCGCGCTTCTTTCCACTGCCATGGTCGAGGAAATTCAACGGGAAGCAGCCAAAACGCTGGGCGTGAACACGGCCCCGGCCGGCGGCGACAAAGACAGCTGAAGTTCAGGAACGGAACAACCTCATGTATGATATGACCTCCGCAGCAAACTCCGACAATGCCTCCCTCATGTTGAACCAGCATGGTGGCGCAAGCGCTTTGGCGATCATGCGGCGCATTGAGGAAACCATCGATGCGGAAACCGCGGCAATCCGCAACGACCCTGCCTTCGACCTCAAGGCTTCCAACGCCCGAAAAAGCCGGCACCTCTACGAGCTGACCCGGGCACTCAAAGGCGCCAATGAGGCGGGGCTGGCCAATGCGCACCGGGATGCCCTCATTCGCCTGCGCGACAAGCTCGCCGACAACGAGGCCACCATTCGGGCTCACATGGGTGCGGTCAACGAAGTTGCCGATCTTCTGCAAGACGCCATCCAGCGCGCACAGACAGACGGCACCTACTCGCAGCAGGAATTCGGACAGGCCTCACCGGCATGATCAAATTCGTTTTTGCCGCGCTCTGGATCTGTGCCGTCACGGTTGGAACGATGCTCTATTCGTTCCAGTTCTCGCAGGCCAAGATCAGTGCAGAGCCACCACCCGCATTTTTCGGTGGCCTCGACTATGTGAGCACCGATGTCATCTCTGTGCCGGTGATCAAGGCCGGGGTGGTGGATGGTTACTTTCTGACCCGCCTCTCCTACTCCGTGGATTCGAAGAAACTGCCCGCGCTCAGCATCCCTGTCCAGACGATGCTGGTCGATGAGATTTATTCCCACCTCTATGCAAACCCCGCGATTGACTACACAAGCAAAGAGGGCTTCGACGTTGTAGCTTTCCGGGATGGGCTTCGCGACAGCATCAACGAGCGCGTCGGCGATAAGCTCATCCACGAGGTATTCATCGAGCAGGCCGAATATTTGTCGAAGAGCGAGATCCGCGACAAGACTGCCCGCAGCAGGCTCGGACCGGCAGAAGCCGCGCCCGCACCCAAAAAGAGTGCTCACTAAGCCTAGCGTCTAGCGGGGGTGGGCATGGCAGATAATCTCCGGACGCATCTTTCTCCATTGCATTGAACAGAGAGACAAGCTCTCACATCCCGCTTGAGCTTCCCCCGACTTGTTGCGAGATATGCGATCGCCGAGCCGAAGAAGGCTTTGGCGGTGAAGAAATACATATGAAACATAATATTTATTGATTTTAGCATTCAGACAAAGCCATATACGAAAAATAGAAGTATTAAATAATATTATTTATAAAACTTATACCCATAAACATAACATACAAAAACCTCATTCTATGTGAACTTTTGTATCCAAACGCCTCATTCTTGTCCAAAATGGATCTGTTTAATGTGGATATAGGGCGTTGCCTTATACGGCCAACGTATGCAAACAGTCTTTTGCTACTTCGGTGGTCTCGCCAATTATCGGTCGAGATGCAAAGCACTGTTTCGACGATGCGGTTTATGCGGGCCGAAAGAGTATAGTTTGGAGATTTACAGTGAAGATGACCCAGCCTTCGGTCAATATATCCACCGGAAACCCCGGGAATGAATATCTTGATGTTTTTGAGAGCCACGCTCAGAGCCCCTGTTTACCGCTTCTGGCGACCGCCATCGGCTACAAGCTGCGCCGGGCGCAACTTGTCGTATTTCAGGATTTCCAGAAGTCCTTCGCCTGCGTGAAGCTGCGACCAACCGAATTTGCAGTCTTGTCTCTGATTGCCGCCAATCCGGGCCAAAAGCAAACAGAGGTGGCGGAGCAGTTGGGCATCAAGCGCGCCAATTTCGTTGCACTCATGGATTGCCTTGAGACCCGCGGTCTGGCTGAGCGTCGCAAAGGCGACATCGACCGCCGTTCACATTCCCTGCACCTCACTGCAAAGGGCTCCGATTTCGTTTCTGAGATCTCGAAATTGTGGGCTCAACATGAGAAGCGGATCATTGAAAGACTAGGGGGAGAAGACAATAGAGACGCTCTGATCGCACTTCTCGACCGCCTGCTTGTCGGCAAGAAACGAGCGCCAATACCACGACGTTGACGGCAAGAAAGACGTTGACGTAAACGTCAAGTGTAACCTACTGTCCGCCAGCGGCAGACTGCACCCGACATGTGCTATTGCCAACCGAATGACAACACAACGCAGATGCGCATACAGGGAGAATCCATATGGGGATGGACGCAATTGCCGATAAAGTGAAGGCCCGCGTGGCGGCTTCGGATTTCAGCCGTTCGGTCAAGTTTGACTGTGGGGATGACGGTGTCATCGTGGTGGATGGCAGCGCTGTTTCTACTGAAGATGGTCAGGCCGATTGCGTCATCAGCCTGTCCAAAGACGATCTGGAAGCAATGATATCGGGCGACCTCGACCCAACAGCTGCATTCATGCAGGGAAAACTCAAGGTTGATGGCGACATGTCTGTCGCCATGCAGCTGAGCCAGATCTTGTAACGCACTCCCCTGAGCTGGAGACGCATAAGCTCTGAGAAAAGATTTGCCGGAGCGGATCGCAAATCCTGTGCGATCCGCTCCGTCATCATCAAGCAACCAGACTGCGCGTAGCTGCTTTCCGTCCGGTGGGACAAAGCGTGCCGCTCGCGTGCGCCATCGCGCCCGTTGTAAGCTCCAACGCCAAAAACCTGTGGGCCTCATATGGGCCGGGCATGGAAATCCCCCCTGTCAGGTCGGACGTGAAACCAAAGCGGCCATAATAGCCGGCATCACCGACGAGCAGGATAGCCTGATGCTCCAGCCGACGCGCCTCTGCAATCGCATGGCGCATCAGCGCAGCGCCAACCCCCTGCCCGGCGAACTCTCTTTCAACTGCGAGCGGTCCGAGAAGAAGCGCATTGGCGCCAGCATCGCCCAGGCGAACGTTCCAGAGGCGGACAGAGCCGATCATACGACCGCCCAAGTCACGCGCAACGAACGCCAAACCTTCCGCCGGCAAACGACCGCGGCGCAGCTTCTCCGAAGATTTTGACTTGCGCCGAGGACCCATGACGCGATCCAGCAGAGCCTCCCGCTCGGCCGCATCACCAGCCTTTTCGCAAAGAATCGAGATGGCAGGCGCACATGCGCTGCCGAAAACAGCCTGTTCCATAAGCCTGATCCTGAAATCCGGAAAACCCGGCCCGCGCTGCAGCGCGCGGGCAACACAGTCTAGGTCAGATCACATAGGATCGGAGCGGCTCGAAACCGTTGAAAGCCACCGATGCATAGGTCGTGGTGTATGCACCCGTGCCCTCGATCAGCACCTCATCGCCTATGGTCAGCGACAGCGGCAGCGGATAAGGGGTCTTCTCATACATCACGTCGGCGGAATCACAGGTCGGACCAGCGAGCACGCATGGCGCCGTTTCGCTGCCGTCGTGACGCGTCACGAGTGGGTAGCGGATCGCCTCATCCATGGTCTCGGCCAGACCGCCAAACTTGCCGATATCAAGATAGACCCAGCGGACATTGTCGTTGTCCGCCTTTTTGGAGATCAGCACCACTTCCGACTTGATGACACCTGCATTGCCCACCATGCCGCGCCCTGGCTCGATAATCGTTTCGGGAATGCGGTTGCCGAAATGCTTGCGAAGCGCCGAAAAGATCGCCTGGCCGTAAGCCTGAGCAGCTGGCACGTCCCGCAGGTAACGCGTCGGGAAGCCGCCCCCCATATTGACCATGCGCAGCACAATACCTTCGTCGGCCAGCGCACCAAAAACACCACGCGCGTCAGCCAGTGCACGATCCCAAGCGTCGAGATCGGTTTGCTGCGAACCAACGTGAAAGGAAACCCCGTAGGGGTCCAGACCGAGGGCGCGGGCATGGCGCAAGACGTCGACAGCCATGCCCGGTACACAGCCAAACTTGCGCGACAGTGGCCACTCGGCCCCGGCGCCATCCGTCAGGACACGGCAGAACACTTTGCTACCGGGTGCAACACGAGCGATTTTTTCCACCTCTTCCTCGCAATCGACCGCGAACAGGCGGATGCCCAGTTCATAGGCACGCGCGATATCGCGCTCCTTCTTGATCGTGTTGCCATAGGAGATGCGGTCTGCAGTCGCGCCAGCATTCATCGCCATCTCGATCTCGGCCACCGAAGCCGTGTCGAAGCTGGAGCCCAACTGAGCAAGAAGACGCAGGATTTCCGGCGCCGGGTTGGCCTTCACCGCATAGTAGATCCGGGAATCGGGCAATGCCTTTTCGAAGGCGCAAAAATTGTCGCGCACCACGTCGAGATCAACGACGAGGCAGGGCCCTTCGGGACGTCGGGTGGCGAGGAAATCGAGAATACGCTGGGTGGCCATTGTGTCTCTCCAATCGCGGCTTTCAGACCGCGTTACCGAAGCTTCGAACTGCGAAAGCGAACCTTGCTTCCGCGGTGGACAAAGGGCGCGGCATGCGCACACGGGAGCCGGCAGGTGGAGAGCACCGGAACCAGGTCATGCGATAACGCGCTACGATGCATTCCCGCCTCGCGGCGAAGATGCGCTTTGTCTGCCTCAGCTTTGGATGGGAGATCCCAACCGCACTGCCGGCAATGAAGGTGTGCCTCTTCAGTAACCCCGGCTTTTGGACAGCCGGCAGACACCAGAAAGGCCCGCACCGTCGTTGCTTCAAGATGTCCTCGGTTTGATGGTTGGCCATCAGACCGACTGGAGCGGTTAGGTCCAGGTACCGTACCGGTTTCCTCGCCATTTTCGAGGCCCGGCGGACACCCACAGGCACGTGCGACTTTGGGCAGCGCGGATATAGGCGCAACGGCTGTCACAATCAATGAAAAATTTTATGTCCTTGAAAAAAAGCGCGTGAATGCCGACCTTTGGCGCTCTGGGGCGATGAGGAAGACGATAATGATCAAGATGCGCGATACGCTGAACGCTTTCCTCGATTACCCAGACGCTTCTCCTCCTGCCAGTGGCGAGGGACCATTGGCGGGTCTGACGCTTGGTGTGAAAGATATCTTCGACGTAGCGGGATATCCGACCGGTGGCGGCAATCCGCGCCGCGCTGAGCATTATCCCCGCGCCCAGAGCACAGCACCAGCAATCCAGCAACTTCTTGATGCGGGCGCACGCTTCATTGGCAAGACACAAACCGATGAACTGACCTTCTCGATGATTGGGCAGAACGCCCACTACCCCGCTCCAGTCAATCGCGCCGCACCGCAACGTTTCACCGGTGGCTCTTCTTCCGGTTCGGCCGCAGCGGTGGCTGGCGGGTTGGCCGACATTGCCGCCGGTTCTGACACGAATGGCTCCATCCGCGCGCCCGCTTCCTATTGTGGCCTGATCGGTCTCCGCACGACGCACGGCCGCATCCCGCTCGAGGGAGCCATGCCCCTTGCCCCGTCTTTCGACACGTTTGGCTGGTTCTCCCGGGATGCAATTATCTATTCACGGGTCGGCGATGTGCTTCTTGGAAACGATCCGCATAAGGACCGTCTCGTGCGCCCGGTCCGCATCTCGGATTTCGAGGCCCTTCTTTTCGCGGAGCAGGAGCGCTCGGTCTACGGCGCGATGTTTGCGTCAGTCATGCATCATTTCGACCGGGACGCTGCCTTCCTTGCTCTGCCTGGCTCCATGGACAGGCTGTTCGAGTGCTTCCGTATTATCCAGGCTTTCGAGGCTTGGCAGGTGCATGGCGAGTTCATCCGCTCTGCAAACCCGCAACTCGGTCCCGGCGTTCACGAACGGTTCGAGTTTGGCAGCCGTCTGAGCGCGACGACGGTGGCCGAGGCGCGCGCTGAGCGCCATCGTTTCCAGCAGGACTTTGCAGCACTCTTCGATCACGACATGGTGCTCGTCATGCCGACCCAGCCGACCGTGGCGCCGCTGAAAAACGCTACGCAGGAAGAGCTCGACCGCTATCGAAGCCTTGCGCTGAAGCTTACGTCCATTGCCGGCCTACTGGGCTGGCCGCAGATCACCATCCCTCTCGGCCAGGTGCATGATGCCCCCTTCGGCATCTCACTGCTCGGGCCCGCCGGCAGCGACCGGCAGCTCATCCGCATCGCCGCCGACATCCTCTCTGGAAGCTGAAGGAAACTCTCGTGGACACACTCAGCCGCATGCGCGCATTCGTCGATGTAGTCGAGGCCGAAGGCTTTTCCGCCGCCGCGCGAAAGGTCGGAAAATCGAAGGCGCTTTTGTCGAAATATGTCCGCGAGCTGGAAGACGAACTGGGCGCCCTTCTGCTCAACCGCACCACAAGGCAGTTGTCCCTCACGGAAGCCGGCCACACCTATTTCGCCCGCGCCGTTGAACTGTTGCGTGATGTCGAGGACCTTGCCGAGGCGGTGCGCGATTCTTCAGGAGATGTCCGCGGCAGGATAAAGCTCTCCGCACCCCGTACATTTGCCGATGCTCCCATCGGTCAATCACTCATCGATTTCGCCAGCGCGCACCCGGACGTCACGCTCGAAATCAATCTCGACGACCGTTTCGTGGACCTGGTCGAGGAGGGTTTCGATCTCGCCATTCGCATCACCAAGCTCGCCGACTCCTCTCTGATCGCCAAGCGGCTGGCTCCATTCCGCGTAATGCTTTGCGCGTCCCCTGAGTTAATCTCCCGTCATGGTGAACCAGGCACGCCGCAAGAGCTCACCCATTTACCCTGTATTGTAGACACCAACAGTCGCTACCGTCAGAATTGGCCGTTCCGCCTGGAAGATGGCACAACCGTCAACGTCCCGGTCACCGGGCGCCTGGAGGTAAACAGCCCCATGGCGGCCAGAGCAGCGGCTTTGTCCGGCCTGGGTTTCGCCATCCTGCCGGACTTCATCGCGGATCCGGAAATCAGTGCCGGTCGTCTGGTCCCCCTGCTCGAGCAAAACAGCTTCGACGGCGCCGGAATATACGCCATCTATCCGCATCGACGCTATTTGCCTGCAAAAGTCCGCGCGTTTGTGGACTTTCTCGCCCAGTGGCTGAAAGAAAATTATCCCAACAAATAACAGCGCGTCCAATTTCCGCCCGTTTCGTGTACATAACAGCAAAGACGATCTGGGAGCAGGACTGTTGGGTATGCCGATTCGCAGGAATTTCACGTTTGGAACCGGCACCACCCTTCTTGCCCTTCTCTTCGCCGTTCCCGCCCTTGCTCATCCACACGTGTTTGCCGAAGCTCGGCTCGACGTGAATGTCGATGACGCTGGAAACGTATCGTCCCTGCATCACGTCTGGCGGTTCGACGACCTTTTCTCCAGCACGGTTCTGGTCGAGTTCGACAAGAACCAGGACCTCGCGCTCGATCAGGCGGAACTCGAAGAGGTTGCAAGCGTCGTTCACGGGTCGCTTGCCGATTTCAATTATTTCCAGTTGGTCACGCGGGACGGCAAGGATGTCCCCATGCAAGCCCCCGACCGGCTTGTCGCCGACTTCGTCGACAATCAGCTCATTATCCTGTTTGAATCCGCACCCGAAGCGCCCCTTCCCCTTAGCGGTGAAATTCATTTCGGTGTCTACGACCCCACCTTCTACACAGCCATCGATTTCGTTGAAGACAGCTACATGACCGTCAACAATCTTCCGGCTGGTTGCACCCGCAGCGTCATTCGCCCGGATCCTGATGAAGCGATCGCCCAGAATCAGCAGACGCTGACAGAAGCTTTTTTCAACGATCCAACCGGCAATGACATGAGTCAGATCTTTGCTACCCGCCTGGAGCTAATCTGCAGCAAGGATAGCTGAACCATGCTCCGATTCCGCCACGTCGCTGCCGCCTCTGCAATCCTTCTTCTGATCTGCAGCGCGGCCTTGGCCCAAAGCTCGCTCGGCATTGGAGCGGCCGAACCGGCGATCAGCCCGACCGGCCCGTTTGCTGGCACCCTGCAATGGATCAACGCACAGCAGCAGGCATTTTATCGCACTCTGACCGGCGCCTTGAAGGCGATGCGTGAAGATGGCAGCAAGCTCTGGGTGCTTATCGGCCTTTCATTCGCTTATGGCGTTTTCCACGCAGCCGGACCTGGACACGGCAAAGCCGTCATTTCCTCCTACATGCTCGCCAATGAGGTGGCATTGCGCCGCGGCGTCATTCTCTCTTTCGCCTCAGCACTGCTTCAAGGCGCAACCGCCATCATTCTGATGGGTGTCGTCTTTCTCGCGTTGCGTGGGACGTCGATCTCCATGACCGATGCGGCATGGTTTCTTGAAACTGTAAGCTTCGGGCTGATCGCGGCTTTCGGTGCCTGGCTCCTCTGGCGCAAGCTCACAGGCCTCATCCCCACCCGTGTCCCCGCCCCGCAACCCATGCACAGCCTTTCGGCGGCCCATGTCCATGAACACAAGAACGATCATTCACATGAGCACCGGCCCGGAGACGATTGCCACGACCATCACCACCAGGTGCATGAGCACGCTTGTGGACATGAGCATCATCACGGGCACGACCATCTGCATGGCCACGCTCCCGGTGAGGTATGCCCCAGCTGCGGCCATTCTCACGCCCCGGACCCCGCCCTGCTGACGGGAGAACGTTTTGACTGGAAAACCGCAGGCTCTGCCATCGCCGCCGTGGGCATACGCCCCTGCTCCGGTGCACTGATCGTGCTCACCTTTGCATTTCTGAACAGCCTTTGGCTTGGTGGGATTCTGTCAGTGCTGGCCATGTCCATCGGAACCGCGATCACAGTCTCCGTTCTGGCGACCCTCGCCGTTACGGCGAAGAACTGGGCAGTGGCCTTGTCGGGCGGCAACCGCGCGGGCAACCATATTCATACTGCGATTGAGATCGGGGGCGCCGCCCTTGTGATGCTTCTGGGCCTGACCCTCCTGGCAGCAAGCCTTGCCGCCTGAGTGACTAGCCGGATCAGTTGCGTTTCCGCTGAGCGCGGGCGCGCAACCAGAAGACCATGAAGAATGCCAGCACGAAAAGAACAGCGACGACGCCTGCAATCCAGGGCGAATAGGCACCGATGGCGAGCATGATGCGCGGCATCAGATAGGCCACGACACCAAAACCGATGAGGATGAGCGCGGCTGCGATCGCCGCCTTGCGATTTTCCGACAAAGGACCCTGCCTGTCTGCTCGCCGAGCTCCAGGGTCAGTCCCTGAAAGCTTCCAGCCTTTTCTTCTGACGGCCTTCCTTATCGAAGTTGGCTGGATCAAGCCATGCGTCAAATGCACTTTTTAGCGCCGGCCATTCGCTGTCGATTATCGAGTACCAGGCCGTGTCGCGGTTCTCACCCTTTACGATCATATGCTGACGGAAGACGCCTTCAAACTTGAAACCGAACCGCTCTGCGGCGCGACGCGAGGGCAGATTGGCATTGTTGCACTTCCATTCGAAGCGCCTGTACCCCAGATCATCAAAGACGTAGCTGGCAAAAAGATAGAGCGCCTCGGTCGCCCGCACACTGCGCGATATCCCCGGTCCCCAATAAATGTTTCCAGCCTCTATAACACCATTGGCCTGGTCGATACGCATCAGTGCCTGCCGGCCGCCGACATGTCCTGTCGCCCTGTCGATCACTGCGTAGAAAAACGGATCGGCGCTCTTGGCCGCCTTTTCAAGCCAGGGTCTGAACGCCTCCTCGCTTTCCGGCGGATATTCTGCCAGCCAGCGAAATCGCTCATCCGCATCGGCAACCGTGGAAACGGCATAAAGACCATTGCCATGGAGCACCGGATCAAGGGGCTCGAGCCTGACGTTACGTCCCTCAAGCACCTCGCGTTCCGGGCGCGGTCTGGTGCTCCATTTGATGAGATCGGTCTGCATACGGATGTTCTCCAGCCTTGTCATTGTTCTGCAAAGCATGGTGGCGCGCCGCACGAAAGGCCCAGCAGGACATGCAGACCTGCGCCAGACAGCACTCGAGCATGGACAGAGTGGAGCAATGAAAACGGACGAGGCGGCCACTGGTCGGCCGCCCCGTTTCGAACCGTGCTTGGGAGGAGGAAAGCCGATCCGACAGTCAGAATCCTAACTGCCCAATCGTTAACGTTTACTTAACGAAATTCCTCAAATCGCAGTTACCTTGTCACGATCTCAGGCCCCATAAGGCTGTATGGCAGCCATGTTGACATAACCGGCATATAGGTAACCAGTATCAGGAAGATAAACAGAACCGCCACGAATGGTGCCGCCGCACGCACCACCTGGATCAGGCTCATGCCGGTTATGCCGCTTGTCACGAACAGATTGAGCCCGATTGGCGGCGTGATCATGCCGATTTCCATGTTCACCACCATGATGATGCCGAGGTGAACCGGATCCACACCCAGTTCCATAGCGATGGGGAACACAACTGGCGCAACGATAAGAAGAAGGCCTGATGGCTCCATGAACTGCCCTCCCAGAAGCAGAAGCAGATTCACGGCGATCAGGAAGGTAAACCAGGTGAAACCGGCATCGACCATGAGACCTGTGATGGCCTGGGGGATCCGTTCGGCCGTAAGCACATGGGCGAACAGTAGCGCGTTGACGATGATGAACATCAGCATGACCGTGGTGCGCGCAGCATCGACCGTCACTTTCCGTGTCTCTTCGTTGAAGAAGGCGCGCAGGAAATTCCGTCCCATCAGGCTCAGATTGCGCCGCCAGATCGGCAGGCTCGCCGAAAGCAATCGCGGCAGTGCCGCGGGCCCATCCCCGCTGCGCCACACTGCATAAGCCACCATGGCCACCAGAGAGAGGACGACCCCGGTCACCGTACGCCCCTGCAGCGTCACCCCGTCCCAGTCCGCTGTCAGGAAAAAGCTCAAAATCATCCAGACAAAGAAGAATGCGAGCGCATAGACCGTGGCCGAAAATCCCACCCTTGCGCGCGGGCCATCTTCCTCCTTGACCCACCGCTCGTTCTTCATGGGTCCCATGTCGCGATAAACGAACAAGGCCACCGCGAAGGAATACACTGCGGCAACGGCAGCCGCTTCGGTCGGCGTGAAAACTCCGCCATAAATGCCGCCGAGAATGATGATGATCAAAAAAAGGCCCCAGCCCGCCTCCTTGCCGCCCTCGACGATCTCGTGAAAGCCTTTCCATTCCTCGGCCGGGAGGTTGCGGACCCGTGCCATCACATAGATGGCAACCATCAGCATCAGACCTGCAACGAGCCCGGGCACTACACCGGCCAGAAACATCCGCCCCACAGACACATCCGTGGCCGCCGAATAAACGACCATCACGATGGACGGCGGTATCAGAATGCCAAGGGTGCCCGCATTGGCGATGATGCCGGCCGCAAACTCCTTGGAGTATCCAACCTGCCGCATACCGGCGATGGCTATTGTACCAATCGCAACCACCGTTGCCGGCGACGAACCGGAAAGGGCGGCAAACATCATGCATGCCAGCACAGACGCCATTGCCAGACCACCGCGAAAATGGCCGACGGAAGCGATGGCGAATCGGATGATGCGTCGCGCAACGCCACCCGTCGACATGAAGGCGGACGCCAGAATGAAGAACGGAATCGCCAGAAGCGTGTAGTTCTGCGAAGCCGTGAAAAGCTGAAG
Source organism: Nitratireductor sp. B36 (assembly GCF_020833685.1). Taxonomy (GTDB): domain Bacteria; phylum Pseudomonadota; class Alphaproteobacteria; order Rhizobiales; family Rhizobiaceae; genus Nitratireductor. The sequence goes on along the minus strand of NZ_JACKZY010000002.1, from coordinate 268,225 downwards.
CGCCACCGAGGAGATGGAATCGCTGGAAAAGAACGCGATGATGATAAGCGACGAGAGCCCCAGGGCCACCGCAACCGGCACCCCGAGGAACAGGAGGAGCAAAACGAGGACGAAAAGAATGGCCGGTTCCATCGCCGCTACTCCTTCAGGGCATCTTTGTTTTCGGCGACGAGATCTTCTGCTTCGTGGCCGGCAATGATCAGGTCGCGCTCGCCCTTGGCGATACCCACCACGCCCTCAAGAGCGCGAAATGCGAGGAGGGCGAGCCCCACGGGCAACATGAGATAGGCCACCCAACGCTGAACGCGATCCTGCAGTCCGAACGCCTCCTGCATCCAGAGCGGGTAGCGGAGATCGTCGAGCCCGGTGCCCCGGTCAAACATGAATTTCCAGTATCCGATAGCGCCGGTCTGGCGCCAATTGGTGGACACATCGGCCCCCACGAGCGTCATCCAACCCGCGTAGAGAAGAATGAAGGCGTAAAGGAAAACACAGACAGCGCCGAAAATCGCCACCGCCTTGAAAAACCGGGAAGGAAGCAGCCGAATGAAAGCATCGACCCCCAGATGGATGCCGTTCTTCACGCCGTAACTCATCCCGAACAGGATCATCCACGCAAACAGGATACGTGTGAACTCGAGCGCACCGCCCCAGCCGCTGTTGAAGCCATATCTGGCAATAACCTGGGTGAAAGAGACAAATGTGATCGCCGCCAGAAGTATGGCAAGCACATTCTCCTCAAACCGCCCGACCGCATCGGGAAAACGCCGTTCCAGGAGGAACATGACGGCCACGATTGCGACAAGCCCGAGCGCTGGCCATAACAGAACCATGATTTCCCTCCCGAAGATCGCCTGCCACAAGACCGCCCGCACACGGCGGACGGCCCTGCATAACGCGACGAGGGGAGACGTCGCGTCGGGAAAGACTGAAACCTCAGGAGCCGCTTGCGGCAGCTGAATCAATCAGTTCTTTGCCTATATCGCCTTCGAATTTTGCCCAGACGGGCTTCATGGTTTCGACCCATGTCGCGCGCTGCTCAGGGCTCAGTTCACGGATCGTGCCCCCGGCATCCAGAATGTTCTGGCGGCAAGTTCCTTCCTGATCGGCCACATTGGCGTTGGCGGTCTCGGTCACTTCCTGAACAATGGTAACGAACTGGTCGCGCACCGCCGGATCAAGCCCGTCCAGCCACTCCGTAGACGTCACGAGAAGATAGGCGAGAAGCTGATGATTGGTCTCCGTGATGCCGTCCTGCACCTCAAAGAATTTCTGCGTATAGATGTTGCACCAGCTGTTTTCCTGGCCGTCCACGACACCGGTCTGGAGCGCGCCATACACTTCCTTGAAAGCAAGTTTCTGCGCTGACGCGCCCATTGCCTCGATCATGGCAACGGCAACGTCGGACGTCTGAACGCGGAACTTGAGCCCCGCCGCATCCTTCGGCTCCAGAAGCGGCTTGCCGGCAGAAAACTGTTTCAGACCCGAAGACCAGAAACCAAGGCCCGTATAGCCTTCGTCTTCCATCACAGTCAGCAGGCCCTGTCCGTCATCTGACGTGGTGAACTTGTTCACCGCATCCAGTGTGGGAAACAGGAAAGGAAGATCGAACAGGCGATATTTGAGGGTGTAGGCCTCAAACTTCGCAAGCGAAGGAGCAGCCAGCTGAACATCGCCAAGAAGCAGGGCCTCCATCACCTTGTCGTCATCATAAAGGGTCGAATTCGGAAACACCTCCATACAGGCGGTTCCGTTCATTTCCTCGTTCACCCGGTCTGCCAGAAGCGTTGCCGCATCTCCCTTGGGATGGCCTTTTTCGGCAACCACGTGGCTGAACTTGATAACCATTTCGCCATCGTCGCACTGGGCTTGGGCCTGCCCTGCAAACATGGTCAGGGAAAGCGCCGAGACGGCACCGATCAGAAGTCGCATGGGGTCTCCTCCACTCCGCGGTCCGCAGTATGCTGCGGCCGAAAAATCGCGGCCTGTCACCGCCTGTTTCTTTTCTGGCAAGGCATGGGCGATCCTCCGCGCCCACGCGCCATTGCAAATGTATCCTGTGATACAGGCAGAGCGAAATCAAGCGAGACGGGAACTGCCAGCCCCTTTTCTCCCTTATGCTTTAGTCTGAGTATTCCCGCTCGTCTGCGATCACCTTGCCATCGCGTGGCAGGCTACCGGGTTCAGCCAGAACCACGCGCCCACCGATCTTGGTCACATCGCGCAGCGTCGTTTCGATGGCGTCGGCGTTGGGCGTGGCGCCGGCGAGCACCTCCACATGCAAGGTCATGGCATCGCTCGCGCCATCCCGTGTCACAACGAGCCGGGCCCTCTCAATCTCAGCATGCCTGCGGGTGAGTTCGGCGATCTGCTTGGGATCGACGAACATGCCCTTGACCTTCGTGCGTTGGTCAGCGCGCCCCATCCAGCCTTTGATCCTCATATTGGTCCGACCGCACGGACTTGTGCCGGGTAAAACCGCAGAAAGATCACCAGTGCCGAGACGCACCAGCGGATAGGACGGGTTAAGTGAGGTGACAACCACCTCGCCGATCTCACCCTCCGGAACCGGATCATCGGTTCCAGGACGCACGATTTCCACGATCAGGTTTTCATTCACGACCATGCCCGGCAGCGGTGCCCCGTCAGCCCCGGAGGTTTCATAGGCGATCACCCCAAACTCAGCCGTCGCATAGCACTGCAGAACGTGAATTCCCCGCGCGCGATACGCTTCGCGCATGGCAGGAAACAGTGCTCCCCCGGAAACCAGACCAATCCGGATCGACGAAAGGTCCCTGCCGTCGCGATCCGCCCGTTCGAGCATCATCTGCAGAAAATCCGGCGTTCCGGCATAGACATCCGGACGAAAGATCTCCGCTGCCTCCACCTGCATGTCCGTATTGCCTGTCCCCGCTGGGAATACACTGCATCCAAGCGCACGCGCGCCCGTGTCGAGCACGAACCCGCCCGGTGTCATATGATAGGCGAACGCATTGTGAACCCGCGCTCCCGGCCGCACGCCGGCGGCGAAAAAGGCACGCGCGGCCTGCCAGGGGTCAGCACCTGCCCCTTGTATCTCCCAGATCGGCCCCGGGGACATGAAAACCCGCGCGCCCTCCAGCGCGTCAGGATCGACAAACCCGCCGAAAGGCGGAGTGGTCCTTTGACGATCCAGAAGCTCCGTTTTGCGCAGGACCGGCAGGCGCGCAAGGGCTGCGCGATCTACAATGCCGGAGAGATCGTGCCCCGAAAGCCAGTTCGCAAGCCCATCGGCCTTGGCCACGGCACCGCTCAGAAAATCCGGCAACCTTGAAAACAGGTCACGTTCGCGCTCGGCTGGGTCACGGATTTCCAGCGCGTCGAAATGCGGGGACATGGCTCCTCCCGAAGGGTTTTGACCATGTTATCGCAACAATCGCCGCCCGCGGGCAAGACCGACCAAGGTCATGGGGTGCAGTCGGTCAAAAACAAAACGAGGAAGGCAAGCCGTATGTCCCGGCTTGCCTTCATTGTGTTCGCAATCAGGAAACGCCAGAAGTGCGCGTCAGGACGAAATTCGTGCCATTGGCCAGCGTGCAGTTCATGCGGTCGCTCGATGCCAGAAGACATGTTGCTGAGGTCTGCCGCTGACTTTTCAACGAATAGAAGGAAAGATCGATGGTCTGCGCCCCACGGTGCGAGTAGGATCCCTCCGTCAGGACCTCGCCGGTCTCCACGGCGCGCGAGCTGAAGCGACCGCCCTGAAGGGTCGACACGGCCACACCGTCCGTGCCCATCCACTGTCCTTCGACGCCGGTCTGGCGCGCTGCGCGCTGCCCACCACCGTCTGGCATACCCGTCTGGCAGCCGGCCACCGCAAGAGCTGAAACGACCGTCGCAAGCGTCAGAATTTTGCTTGTCTTCATGGTTCTGGCCTCCTGTCGCGCTACTGGAATATGGCCGGCAGCGCCCGCCTTGAATTGGGCCCAGCCCTGTTCAGGGCCCGGCAAGATCCAATCCAATTGCCCGATTTTGTCATCAATGCAAGTACAGCACGCACTTCATCGATCAACGCACGAGAATGTTGCGGAACTGCCACGGATCGGATTCGTCGATATCCTCGGGGAAAAGGCCGGGTCTGCCCTCAAGTGGAGTCCAGTCGGTATAATAGCCCTTCACTGGCCCCAGATAAGGCAATTGCACCTCAAGGCAGCGGCGGTAATCCACTTCATCGGCCTCGACGATACCCGCTTCAGGGTTTTCCAGCGCCCACACCATCCCCGCCAACACCGCTGACGTCACCTGAAGTCCTGTCGCGTTCTGATATGGCGCGAGTTCTCGAGCCTCCTCAAGCGTAAGCTGCGAACCGAACCAGTAGGCATTCTTCTTGTGGCCATAGAGCAGGACGCCGAGCTCATCCATGCCATCAACCAGCTCGGTTTCGTCAAGCACATGCTGCTCCGGCTGAGCCTTCCCTTCTGCTCCGAACATTTCGTGCAGCGAAAGCACCGCATCGTTGCAGGGGTGATAGGCGTAATGGCAGGTCGGCCGATAGACGACCTTGCCCTTCTTGTCACGCACCGTGAAGAAATCGGCGATCGAGATAGACTCATTGTGGGTGACAAGAAATCCGTACTGCGGACCCGGCGTCGGACACCAGCTGCGCACCCGCGTATTGGCACCCGGCTGCTCAAGGAAGATTGCAGCCTTGTTGCCCTTCTTCTGCTTGCGCGCGTTTTTCGGCTTCCATTTTTCATGCGTGCCCCAGCCCAGCTCCGCCGGCTGCAAACCCTCCGCGATAAAGCCCTCGACCGACCAGGTGTTCCAGAACACGTTCATCGGTTTGGGTTTTTTGGTGCGTTGCGTGTCGCGTTCGGCGATGTGTATGCCCTTCACGCCGCAGGCCTTCATCAATTTTGCCCAGCCTTCGCGATCATTGACGCCAGGCTCTGCAAACTCGAGCCCGAGATCGGCAGCAAGGTTCACCAAAGCCTGTTTGACGAACCAGGAGACCATGCCCGGGTTCGCGCCACAGGTGGAAACGGCCGTGGTGCCACCGGGGTTTTTCGCCTTCTCGCTGCGCACTGTCTCGCGCAAGGCATAATTGGTGCGCGAGGCATTGTCGGCCTTGTCATCGAAATAGAAGCCCAGCCAGGGCTCCACCACCGTGTCGATATAAAGCACGCCAAGTTTCCGGCACAGCTTCATCAGATCCAGCGAGGACGTGTCCACGGAAAGGTTCACGCAAAAACCCTGGCCTTCACCTTCGGTCAGCAGCGGCTTGAGCAGTTCCTTGTAATTGTCCTTCGTGACATGTGCCTGCACGAAACGGATGCCGCGCTCATCCAAAAGCTTGCGATCCGCGTCGTTCGGGTCCACCACGACCATGCGCGATTTGTCGAACTTGAAATGGCGCTCGATCAACGGCAGCGTACCACGCCCGATAGAGCCGAAGCCGATCATAACGATCGGACCGGTGATTTCACCATGGATGGGCCATTTCTTGTCAGCCATTGCGCGCCTCTCCTAAACAGAACAGTAGAGCTTCCAAAACACAGAAGCGTGTCACAATAAAGCGCAAATGCTGATCCGGTTCGCCAAAGCCTTGCTATTCTTTAAGCGCATCAAGGCCTTGGGTGGTGCGTGAAATGGCGCATTCAATGATCTCTGCTTCTGCCACACCGTTCGCCACGAACGGGTCCTGGGCGATACAGGCTTCAACGGCCTCGCGCTCGCCGCGCGCCAGGATGATGCCACCGGTTCTCGGCACCTTGCGTCCCGAAGCCATGAACATCCCGCTCGCGTAATGATCCTCGAGCCAGGCCATATGCCCCTCCATATGCGGCTCCACCTGCTCCACCGGCACAACGTAGCGCAACGATACGATAAACATCACCCATCCCCTTTTCAGGTCATCGCGAAGCGCGCTTTGAGCATCGCTTCTTCATATTCGCCTTCGGCAGTGGAATCGAACACCACCCCACCGCCCACATTGTAGACGGCTTCCCCACCGGCAAAGAGCGAAACCGTGCGGATCGCCACGTTGAAACGCATGGTGCCGTCAGGTGCGGCCCAGCCGATCGCCCCGCAATAGGCCTCGCGTGGTACTGCTTCCAACCCGTGAAGAATCTCCATGGCGCGGATTTTCGGCGCCCCTGTAATCGAACCGCAGGGAAAGAGCGCAGCAAAAATGTCACGAAAATCGACATCCGGCCGTAGTTTCGCGCGAACACGACTGACCATCTGATGAACGGTTGGATAGCTTTCCACCCGAAAGAGCTCGGGCACCTCCAGGCTTCCCACCTCGCTGATGCGGGAGATATCGTTGCGCAGGAGATCGACAATCATGCGGTTTTCCGCCTGGTTTTTCGGATCATTGCGCAAGAACGTCCGTTGCGCCGCATCCTCTTTAGGCGTCGCCCCGCGTGGCGCCGTCCCCTTCATAGGCAGGGTCTCGACCCAACCATCCCGTGAAACCTGAAAAAACAGTTCTGGCGAACGGGAGACGATTACCGGCCAGCCAAGCTCCACCAGCGCCCCGTACCGCACCGGCTGGCGTGCGCCAAGCGCATCGAAAAGCCCGGCAGGCTTTCCACTCCAGCGCGCCTTGATGGGAAAGGTCAGGTTCGCCTGATAGCAGTCACCCGCCCGCAAATGCGCGTGTAGGCGTTCAAAACGGCTCCTGTAATCCGTACTGCTCCAGCTCGGCCTGACGTCGGAAAGTGCGCCATCTCCCACGACCGGCGCGCCAATCGGCCGATCCTCGGGCGGATCGAAAACGCCAAAGCACAGAAGCGGCCCACGCCGCCCTTCTGGCAGGAGTGGTCTTAATTTCGGCTCCAGCAGGTATCCGGCCTCATAGGCCATGTATCCTGCCAGCCAGAACCCCTCACGCCGCGCCAACTCAGCCCGTTCGAGCATGATGTCGAATGTCTCGGCATCCAATGCGGATAGAACAGCGCGAGGCCGGGAGAAATGCAGCTCCCGGCCAGCCGCGTCATCGCGAATAAGAACCTGCCCCCGAAATTGCCCGGGCATTGCGTCTGAGAAACCTGTCCTAGCCGTCGAGCGATTCAAGCTCGTCGATGAGACCCTCGATGACCGAAAGACCCTTGCTCCAGAAATCCGGATCGCTGGCAGCAAGCCCGAATGGCTTCAGGAGCTCGGAATGGTGTTTCGTACCGCCAGCTTCAAGCATGGCGAAATACTTATCCTGAAACCCTTCCGGGGCCTGCTGATAGACCGCAAAGAGGGAGTTCACCAGACAATCGCCAAAGGCATACGCGTAGACATAGAAAGGTGAATGGATGAAGTGGGGGATATAGGTCCAGAAAGTCTCATACCCTTCGCGCAGCTTCACCGAAGGCCCGAGGCATTCTTTCTGGACATCGAGCCACAATTCACCGATCTGGTCAGAGGTCAGCTCCCCGTCGCTGCGGCGCTTTGCATGCACCTTCCGCTCAAACTCGTAGAAAGCGATCTGGCGGACAACCGTGTTCAGCATGTCCTCCACCTTCTGCGCCAGCATGGCTTTGCGCTCTCGCTTCTGGGTCGTCCGATCGAGCAGGGAACGGAATGTCAGCATTTCGCCAAACACCGACGCCGTCTCGGCCAGTGTCAGTGGCGTCGGCGCCATCAAGGCACCCTGCTTGCCGGCCAGCACCTGATGGATGCCGTGCCCCATTTCGTGGGCAAGCGTCATGACATCCCGCGGTTTGCCGAGATAGTTTAGCAGCAGATACGGATGCACAGACGGAACCGTGGGATGTGCAAAAGCGCCCGGTGACTTGCCCGGACGCACAGGCGCATCGATCCAGTTGCGATCGAAAAACCGGCTCGCAATCTCCGCCATGCGCGGATCGAAGGCCTGATAGGCATCGAGCACCGTTTTCCTCGCCTCGTCCCAGCCGATCACTGCCTGCGGCGTCTCCGGCAAGGGGGCGTTGCGATCCCAATGGTTCAAAACATCCATTCCAAGCCATTTGGCTTTCAGGGCGTAATATCGATGCGAAAGCTTCGGATAGGCGTTTCGGACCGCTTCGGCCAAAGCATCCACCACAGGTCGCTCGACCCGGTTCGCGAGATGGCGGGAATCAGCGATGTCCTCAAAACCACGCCACCGGTCGGAAATCTCCTTGTCCTTTGCCAGGGTGTTGGTGATCAGCGTGAACGTGCGCAAATTCCTGGAAAACGTGTCAGCCAGAGCCTCGGCAGCGCTACGACGCTTCTCCCCATTCGCGTCCTGCAACAGGTTGAGCGTCTGCTCCAGCGCCAGCTCTTCCCCGTCCACGGTAAACCGAAGGCTGGTCATGGTCTCATCGAACAGCCTGTTCCAGGCTCCTCGCCCGGTTACCGACTTCTCGTGGAAAAGTTGTTCGACCCTGTCTTCCAGCTCATAGGGCTTGTCACGGCGGATATCGAGCACCCAGGGCCTGTAGCGCGCAAGCTTCGCATCCGCTTCCAGCGCTGCATCGATAACGGCATCGTCGATCTTGTTGAGCTCCAGCGTGAAGAAGATGAGATGCGCGCTCGCATCCGTCAGTTTCTCCTGCACATCTCCGTAGAGCTTTGCACGTTTTGGATCAGAGGTGTCGCCAGCGTAGAGAAGGCCCGCATAGGACACGATTCGGCCCATCAGTTCTTCGATGGACTCATAGGCTTCAACGGCTTCGCCAAGCCTGCCTTTATTCCCTCTCGCGGCCTCGTCCGCCAGCTTGCCCTTCCAGGCCGTCTCAAAACCGGCAGCTTCCGCCGCCGCGCGATCAAGATCGCGCTTCAATTCAGGCGACTCGATCGCCGGATACAGATCAGCCAGATTCCACTCTGGCAGGTTGCCGAGTTCAGAAACTGCGTTTTCAGCCGCTAGCGCCGCATCCGTTGCCGCAGGGTGTGAGGCCCTGTCAGTGTTCTTGGCCATATAAACCTCGTTGAGCCGAAATCGCTGTCTCCCCGCGGTGCCGAAAGGTTTCGTTCACCGGGATTCTTGAGCCCTTGTTTAGAAGCCTATGCCATTTTGATCCAGCCCGCGCCGAAAAACTGAGCGCGATATCGTAAAGCCATTGCATAATTGCGACATGTCCGAAGCCGTTCTCATAGTGGATGATGACCCAGTTCAGCGGCGCCTTCTTCAGGCGGCGGTCGAGAAATTGGGGCATACGCCGCTCTTTGCAGAAAACGGTTTGGAAGCACTGGAGGTTCTGGAACGGGCCGAAAAGCCACCGTCTACGATCGTGCTTGACCTGGTGATGCCGCAGATGGGTGGGCTGGAAATGCTTGACCGTCTTCGCGGGGAAGAGACCGATATCCCGGTCATTGTTCAGACCTCCCGCGGCAGCATAGACACCGCCGTCGAAGCCATGCGCGCTGGTGCTTTCGATTTCATTGTAAAGCCTGTGGCTCCCGCTCGGCTGGGTACTGCCATCAGCAATGCCCTCAAAGTCAGTGCCATGGAAATTCGCAAGCGACGTGGCGAAAAACCGGCGGAGGCATCGTCTTTCAACCAACTGATCACCAACAGCCGATCCATGGCGCGGGTTATTATGCTGGGCCGGAAGGCAGCTGCCAGCGACATTCCCATCCTGCTCGAAGGTGAATCGGGCGTCGGCAAGGAGGTGATCGCCCGGGCAATTCAGAGCGAAAGCCGGCGGCGGCGAAAGCCCTTCGTCACGGTCAATTGCGGAGCGATCCCCGATACGTTGGTGGAGAGCATCCTCTTCGGTCATGAAAAGGGAGCCTTCACGGGAGCCACGGAAAAGCGTGCCGGAAAGTTTACCGAGGCTGACACGGGTACACTCTTTCTGGACGAGATCGGCGACCTCCCTCTCGACGTCCAGGTAAAGCTCTTGCGGGCAGTCCAGCAGGGGGAGGTGGACACCGTCGGCGGACGTGGCACACAAAAAGTGGACATTCGCCTGATCTCGGCCACCAATCAGAATCTGATCGAGCGCGTGAAGGAAGGACGGTTTCGTGAGGACCTTTACTATCGCCTCAATGTCTTTCCGATCATGGTGCCCCCCCTGCGCGACAGAAAGGATGACATCCCCCTTCTGGTGCAAACCTTCATCGCCCGCTTCGGCGACAATGCAACAAGTCGCGTTACCGGGATTTCGCGCAGCGCGCTTGAACTCCTTGAGCGTTACGACTGGCCTGGCAACATCCGGCAGTTGGAAAATGCGGTATTCCGGGCGGTGGTACTGTGTGAAACCGGCGTCCTTGATGTCGCTGACTTTCCGCAGATCTTCGCCCAGGTCGAAGGACTTGATCCCTACGAATTGCTGAATGTCGGAATTGAAGCTGCGGGCCGCGCCCGCCCTGCAGATCCGGCGGCGCAGGAGGTCTCGCAACTCTCGTCGGCTGTCCCCCGCGATCTGCCCGGGCAGGTCGCCGTTCTGGACGAAAACGACAACGTACGCCCGCTAGAGGAGATTGAAGGCGAGATCATCAGATTTGCTCTGGATCACTATGGTGGTCAGATGAGCGAGATCGCCCGACGGCTGGGAATCGGCCGTTCAACCCTGTACCGGAAACTGAAAGACATGGGCATCGATCCGACCGAGCGCCCACGCGCAAAAGACGATTGAGGCCCCAAAGCCACAGTCCAGAGTTTAACGTCCTGTTTACCCTGCGACGGCTTGTCTCATTTTGCCACGATATCGCCATCCTCTTCGCGCATTCCTCCTTTAATAAGATCGAATTAACCATTAAACAGAATAATCGGAAGGTGGGAACCACACAGTCCGGGCCTCAGGCTCGGGGGACAAACACCAGCCTGTAAGGCCACGGATCTTGAAACAAAACGACGTTCACGTTCTTGGGTGGCGCTTGCCTGCGCTCATACGCGTGAGGCTTATCGCCGGTTTGATGCTAGCAGTTGGCGCGCTTGTCGCAGCAGCGCCCGCCGCTCACGCGGAAACACGCACTCTAAAGCTCTATTTCATCCACACGAAAGAGCGAGCGGAGATCACGTTCAAAAAGAACGGTCGCTACATTCAGAGCGGCCTGAAGCAGGTGAACCGCTTCCTGCGCGACTGGCGCCAGAACGAACCCACCAATATGGATCCGCAGGTCCTTGACCTGTTGTGGGAAGTGTATCGCGCCGCCGGCGCGCGCGATTACATACACGTCGTCTCGGCCTACCGTTCGCCCAAAACGAATGCGATGCTGCGTAGCCGCTCGAGCGGAGTTGCCAAAAAAAGCCAACACATGCTCGGCAAGGCAATCGATTTCTACATTCCAGGCGTAAAGCTCTCCAATTTGCGGAACGCCGCCCTCAAATTCCAAGCTGGTGGTGTTGGGTATTACCCCCGTTCAGGATCTCCCTTCATTCACATCGATGTGGGGGGTGTGCGCCATTGGCCCCGCATGAGCCGCAAACAGCTTCTTGCGGTCTTCCCCGATGGAAAGACCATGCATGTTCCTACGGATGGCAAACCGCTGCCCGGATACAAGCAGGCACTCGCTGCTTATGAATCGCGCAAGCGGAACGGCAGCCCGATCCAGGTCGCACGTGACAATGGCGGCGGCAATGGCCGAGGCCTCTTGGCAGCACTCTTTGGTGGTGGAGCCGACGAGGAAGAGGATACCGCAGAGACCACAACGGTCGTTGCGCGGCAGCAACCCGCAGCGCGCCAGCCTGAGGCGCCGGCGGCAGCACCTGCACCGCAACCCGAACCCGAACCCGAACCCGAGACGCCGAGCACGATCTTGGCCGCCCTTCCACAACGCAGTCTTCCCACGCCGCGCGCTGCACCGAGGCCGGATGTTGCCGTCGGCCAACCGCTGCCCTTCGAAGTCAAGCCGGTGGAGGAAGCTCCTGCTATTGAGCAGGCAACACCTGAAAACGCCGGAACCGCGATGCTGGTTGCCACCAACATCCCGATCCCGACACGTCGTCCGGAATATGTGCCGGATACCGCTACCCAGGAAGCGCTCGTGCAGATGGCTTCCGCCCAGACGGATGCACCGGAAGCGATTGCAGGCGTTTTGGCCGAAGCCAAAGAAACCGAGCAGCCGATCACCACGGCTGCCTATCTGCCAATGCCTTCGAGCCGTCCCGAGCGCGCCGTAGCTGACGAGTTCACCCTCGCCGCGCTTCCCGAACCGCGACCAGAGGCAGATGCGGAACCCGTGAAGAGCGATTTCGCTCTTGCTGGCGACGTGGATGCGAAAGCTCCTGACGCTTCTTCACTCCAGGAGGAGCTAGGCCAGCCCGTTTCCGCCTCCCCCCGCAAGGCGCTTCTCGCACGTGCGGAACAACTCCCCCAAAGCCGCCAGGAGAGCCGGGCGCGCAGCACACGTAAATCGGCAAAGCCCGGGCCAAATGATGTCGCCCGCGGCGCTCAGCCCGTGGTCGTCGCCACCTTGTCTGAGGCGCCGACCCGCGCGCTCAGCCAGAATTCGATGCTGACAGAAGCCACGCCCCCAGCCCGCCCTCCGGCGTTCGACAGCGAGTTCGTCCGTTCGCCCGAAACCGTCTACACGACTGGGTTCCAGCAGGACATTACCGTGGCGGACGCCACGCGCTTCTCCGGAAAAGCTGTCAACTTTATCTCCATGGCCCGTTTCCGCACCAACTAAGAGACGGCAAAAGTTCAACAAAAAAGCGGGGCCTAACCGGCCCCGCTTTTTTTGGGCGCCTTGCTCAGGAGACCATCAGCCCCTGAGCTGGCTGGCTGCCTGCGCCAGAGCTTCAATGGTCGCCCAGTCCCCCGCTTCGATCGCTGCGTCAGGCGCCACCCAGGACCCGCCCACGCAAATCACATTCGGCAGGGAGAGGTAATCTCCCACATTCTTTGGCGATATGCCGCCTGTCGGGCAAAAACGGATAGAGGCGAGCGGCGAAGAAAGAGCCTTGAGGAAGGGGGCGCCACCCGACTGCTCGGCAGGGAAGAATTTGAGCAGGCTGTACCCTTCTTCCCGCGCCGCCATCACCTCGCTTGGCGTCGCGGCACCGGGCAGAAACGGCACCTCCGACATCGAGGCCGCATCAAGCAGCTCCTGCGTGATGCCGGGGCTGACGATGAAACGCGCGCCGGCCGCCACCGCATAGGAAAAATCCTTCGAGGTCAGGATCGTGCCCGCACCAACAATCGCTTCCGGCACTTCCTCGCTGACGAGACGGATGGCGTCGATTGCATCGGGTGTGCGCAGCGTGATCTCGATCGCCGGCAATCCACCCTTCACCAACGCTTGCGCCAGCGGGACGGCATCTGCCAACCGCTCGATCTTGAGAACCGGTATCACCGGCTGACCTTGCAGGATAGCCAGCAGCACCTCGTTCTTCTTTTGCATCGCAGCGTTCATATGCAAACGTCTCCTCAAAATTTTCCATCTCCGAGCGAAATCGCAGCGTTAAAACGGTTCAAGACACGGATTTCGCAGTCCATGAACACTTTTCTCCAGAATCTGGCAAGTTGCAAAACTCAAAACATCGCTCCCAAAAATCGCCCGAGCCGAAGGAAATACGCCCACAAACGGAAACCTAAGGCTCGATACGGCAAGCGGCTTGTGATCGCGTCAAGGGTCACGGGGCCCACGATGCCATCCGAAACCAGCCCGGCTTCTGTTTGAAAGCGCTGCACGGCAAGCTCGGTCTGCGGACCGAAAACGCCATCCACCGCAACCCTTCGACCAAGGGCACACAGCATCAACTGCAGGCTCTCGACTGCAGCGCCCCGCGTGCCGGTCCGCAACACCGCTTCCGAAAGAGGCGGGTCATCTGCCGAATAAGCTCGGTAAGCCCGGGCGAGTTTCCGGTCATAGTGGTTGCGCCTGTAGCCCGGGCCATTATAACCGCGCGCAAAGCGCGCCCAGTCCCGCGCTATCAGCGCATCCTTCAGGGCTGCTTTCTCGATAAATCGCAGCATCAGCGCAACCTGTCCGGCGAGGCCGCGTCGGGACTCTGCGACCAGCGCCTCCACATCGGCAAAGCCAAGCCAGCTCCAGTGCGCGCCCATCACCTGCCCAATCCCCCAGGAGACGGATTCGCAGGCTGCCTTCCGGTCGATGTGCGCGGCCTTTTCAAACATCAGCCAGCGCTCCACCTGCCCCCGTGGATTCGCGACTTTCCCAGCCTCCGGCGCAGAGAGCCCTGCCGCGCGCGCCGCCGCACGTTTGGCACCAGTGAGCCGTCGATCGAAATAGTGCCCTTCAAACCGGATAATTGGCTCCGGTCGGCCGCGCAGTACCACATGCGATCTCCCACCGCTTTCCACCTGCGCCACCGCCAATAAAAGGGATGGCTCGATTCCCGCCTTCGAGGCCGCTTCGCTGATTTCCCTGATTGCTGTGTTTGAAAACATCGCTCTCGCCCATGGTTGCATTGGACAATTATCCGTCAGAACAACCATGAGGGGATAAATCGCGGCACATACAATTTCGAAGAGGGCTGCCACATCCCGTTCAAACCTTTAAAACGCTGCTTTTTCTTGCATGCGGTTCAGGAGAGGCGTAGGAGACCGCGCATGATTTCTTCCTCACCCGAACAAGCGTTTCGCGTTGCCGCGCTCTATCGCTTTGCCTCTCTCCCCGACCACGAGGCATTGCGTTCCGAGCTTGCCGCTTTCTGCTGTGAGCGAGGCATTCGCGGCACGCTCCTTCTTGCAGCCGAAGGCATCAATGGCACGGTGGCCGGAACACCCGAAGCCATCGAAGCGCTCATCGAACATCTTGGAGAAAAGCCGGCGCTTAAAGGCTTGGAGGTCAAGTACAGCACTGCCTCCGAAATGCCCTTTCACCGCATGAAAGTCCGGTTGAAAAAAGAGATTGTCACCATGGGCGTGCCCGAGGTCGATCCTGTTAATCAGGCAGGGACCTATGTGGAGCCGGCCGAGTGGAATTCCTTGATCTCCGATCCCGAGACGGTGGTCGTCGACACTCGCAACGCCTATGAGACTGCCATCGGCACTTTTTCCCGCGCGGTGGATCCAGAGACTGAAACCTTCCGCGATTTCCCGGCCTGGGCCGAGCGAAATCTCAACCGCCTCAAAGGCCGCAAGGTCGCCATGTTCTGCACCGGCGGCATCCGTTGTGAAAAGGCCACCGCATACATGAAGCTAATTGGCGTCGATGACGTCTATCACCTCAAAGGCGGCATCCTGAAATACCTCGAAGAAGTGCCGGCAGAAGAGAGCCTTTGGGAAGGGGAGTGTTTCGTCTTCGACGAACGCGTCTCTGTTCGCCATGGGCTCGAAGAGGGTGAAGCGACGCTTTGCCGGGCTTGCCGGCATCCGCTGACACCGCAGGATCGCGCCTCACCCCTGTTCCAGGAAGGTATTGCCTGCCCCCACTGCGCCGAAAGCCGCAGCGAAGCGGACCGCGCCCGTTATGCCGAGCGCCAGCGTCAGATCGAGCTGGCAGAAAAACGCGGCGACCGCTTCCCCATCGGAACGCCAGCAGGGAAGCAAGAGGCCTGAGCTTTCATCCCATACCGGCAAGATCCTCAAGGATCGCCTCGGCATGGCTCCACAAAATCGCGCTTCCTTCATTTTCGAGCCGCATAAGCTTGCTGTTCGGCAAACGCTTGTTGAGAGTCTCTCCGAAATCCGGCGCATGCACCGGGCTAGTGTCGGCCAAGCCATACCACAGCTGCACCGGGCAAACGATGTCCTCGAGCCGGAAGGGCCATGGCGCCATGGCAAGACGCGTGTCGCGGGCGTATCCTGCGGCTCCTTGGCGAAAACCTTCCTCAAGCGCCCTGCGATAAAGGGGCGCGAAGGTTTCGGATGCATAAAATGCCCGATCCTGCGGCCCGCTCATTGTCTCGATCATCTGCCAAAGCCACTCAGCGGTCGCAATGGCAGCGACGTCAGCCTCCAGTCGTTCAGGATCATCCTTTGCAAGCTGCACCATGTTTGCCACCGGCTCAGGCAGTTGCGAGAACACCTCGGGCGATGCAAGTTCATCCTGCCCCGACACCACCGACACCGCGTTGACCAAACCGGTATCCGCCAAGGCCAAGGCAAAGGGCGCACCTTGCGAAAATCCGATGGCCAAAGCCTCATTGCCTCCACGATGCTGAAGCAGGGAAGCAACATCGCCGCTCCAGCTCGCAAAGCTCTTCTCCGAATTGGCATCTGACGCTCCAAGACCAGCCCGGTCTACGGAGAGAATGCGCAAGCCCATTCGCCGGGCCGCCGCCTCGCCGAACGGGATCGCCCCGGCCATGCCGGCCCCGGGACAAAAAATCACCGTCTTGCCATTTTCTGCACCCCATTCGTGCCAGCCGAGACGCCGGCCATCGGGGAGATTCAGTCGATGGGAAACAACATCGTTCACAGTCGATACCTGTAAAAATAAGGGGGCGGGAGCCATTGCCACCGGACGTGCGAAATGTCAAAGCCAAATCAGCCGGTGCCCAGCATCTTGGCACCGGTCGGCACCGTATCGCGCCTGCAACACTCTCTGCTGTTCTTGAGCGGTTTCCGCGCGATGGAGTGATCGAGGCGCTCCAATTCGAAACCGCCAGGCATAGAAAAGACATACGGCCCGCTATTATGACCTGTCTTTCAGGAGGCACGGCACCCAACGAGCCGTTCGGATGATCTTCGCTCGCCCGTGATGACCCGCGCCATCACGGTAATGCCAGGCGTTGTCATTGCAATGCAATGAATGCATCCCTACTTTCCTGCCAACCCTAGGGTGTATACTGCGCGAAACGAGGAGATGCGGATGTTCGACCCCAAGAAACTGCTGAACGACCTTTTGGGCTCGCAAGTGCCCGGAACCGAAGGCACAGTGCGGGACAAGGCAGGCCAGGCGGTACAGCTTGCCAAGGACAATCCGCTCGCGACGGGCGCAATCGCTGCAGTTCTTTTGGGCACCAGCGCAGGACGCTCGGTCACCGGCAGTGCACTAAAGCTCGGCGGCATCGCCGCCGTGGCCGGTTTAGCCTACAAGGCCTATCAGAATTATCAGGCAGGCAAGGAACCAACCGAAGCCGCGCAGGAAGGTGACCTTCTTCCACCGCCGGAAGACACGAGTTTCAACCCGGCTCAAGCACCACAGGGTGAAAGCGAATTCGCCCTCGCACTGGTGCGTGCTATGATCGCCGCTGCCCGTGCCGACGGGCACATTGACGAGGCCGAGCGCGGAAAGATCGCCGACAAGCTCAGGCTCTCCGGCATCGACGGCGAGGCGGAAGCCTTCCTCATCCAGGAGCTCGAACGTCCGGTCGATCTCGATGCTTTGGTCGAAGCAGCCCAGACCGACGCTCAGAAAATCGAGCTCTACACAGCTTCACGGCTTACCATAGAACCGAAGACGCGCGCCGAGCGCGGCTATCTCGACATGCTCGCCGGCCGCCTGCGGCTGCCCGATGCACTTGTCGACCATATCGAGGCTACCGTCTCCGGAGCAACCGCCTGACCGTTTCTCAACGTCAAGGCCCCCTTCTCCCCGCACGCGGGGAGAAGGTGAGGATGAGGGGCGAGCACCGGCACTTCCAAGATACCACCACCCCCATCCCCAAGACCCTTGCCCCATCCTCCCTTGACCCCACCGTCGCGCCCCTCCTAATATCCGGTCCGGGCAGCGCGTGATGGCTGCCTCTGTCCCAAGGTTCGGGCGGCATTCGGGGCGCGAATGTCCAGACCTGACCACCATGCATTCTCGCTGACTGGCGCGGCATTCGCCCGCATCAATGATCTATGGTGGTTTCATGTTCAAACGCACTCTTGTGAGCCTCGCCCTACTCGCTTCTCTCTCCACCGCGGCTCTCGCTGAAAAGCTCACCGTCTTCGCTGCCGCCAGCATGAAGGACGCCATCGAGCGCGCCGCCAGCGAATATCAGGCAGCTGGTGGCGAGGAAGTGGTCATCTCGTTTGCCTCCAGTTCCGTTCTTGCCCGTCAGATCGAGGCTGGTGCACCGGCGGATGTGTTCATCTCCGCAAACATCGACTGGATGGCCTATCTGGTCGAACGTGATCTGGTCCGCACCGATAGCGAGACCATCATCGCCGG
The DNA here is from genome assembly GCF_020833685.1 of Nitratireductor sp. B36. Classification (GTDB taxonomy): domain Bacteria; phylum Pseudomonadota; class Alphaproteobacteria; order Rhizobiales; family Rhizobiaceae; genus Nitratireductor. Next base: position 250,288 of record NZ_JACKZY010000002.1, on the reverse strand, counting down.
CAACAATCTCGTCATCGCAACCTCAGAAGGCACAGAGCCGGTGGAAAACCCCAGCGCCCTGCTCGACCAGCGTTTCGCCATGGGCGACCCGAGCCATGTGCCCGCCGGCAAATATGCCCGCACGGCGCTCGAAAACCTCGGTCTCTGGAAAGACGTCGAAAAGAACGCCGTGTTCGGTGAAAACGTCCGTGTGGCTCTGGGGCTCGCCAGCCGTGGCGAGGTGAAAGCGGCAATCGTCTACGGATCGGACCAGAAAGCCGCCGGCGATCTGGTGCTCGCCTATGTTTTCCCGGCAGATAGTCACGCGCCGATCCTCTACCCCGCCGCCGCCACGAAGAATGGAGCCGAAAGCGCAGAAGCCTTCCTCACCTTCCTGAAAAGCGATGCCGGCCGCGCGATCTTCACCGATCTCGGTTTTTCCGAAGCTACAGAATAGACTGCCAACATGGGCGAGACCGAACTTTCGATCATACTCCTGTCCGCGAGGGTGGCGTTTACCGCCATACTCTGCGCGCTCGTTCCGGCCTTTGCGGTCGCCTGGCTTCTGGCCCGCAGGGAGTTCCCCGGCAAGGGCGTCGCTCAGGCGCTGGTCACCCTGCCACTCGTTCTGCCACCGGTCGTCACCGGCTATGGCCTGCTGATCCTGTTCGGTTCCAAAGGCCCGCTTGGCCAGCTCTTTGAAAACCTGTTCGGCATCAGCTTCGCCTTCCGCTGGACGGGTGCAGCACTCGCCGCCGGCGTCATGGCGTTTCCGCTCCTCGTGCGGCCCATCCGCCTGTCGCTGGAAGCCATGGATCAGGGCTTTGGCGAAGCCGCGCGCACGCTCGGCGCATCGCGTCTCACCGTGTTCTTCACCGTCACCCTGCCGCTCGCCCTTCCGGGCGTCATTGCCGGCGCAGTGCTTGGCTTTGCGAAGGCGCTTGGCGAGTTCGGGGCGACGATCACCTTCGTCTCAAACATTCCCGGCGAAACGCAGACCCTGTCGCTTGCCATCTATGCGCTGCTGCAATCGCCGTCCGGCGACGCTGCCGCCCTTCGCCTGATCGCAATCGCCATAGCCCTGGCGCTCGCCGCCATCCTCGCGTCCGAATATCTGGCCCGCAGGCTCACCGCCGGAGGACGCGTATGAGCGTGCTGAAGAAATTCCGGGAAAAGTGGAAACCGGTTTTCCGTCCGGAATTTCGGAAAAACAATGAGTTAGAGCATTTTCGCGATTCAGCGAGGAGCGGAAGTGCTCTATGTGTCGACATCAGGGGCCGCGCCGGCAGTTTCGAGATCGAAACCGCCTTTCAGGCCGGCGCAGGCGTCACCGCGCTGTTCGGGCCATCAGGTGCCGGCAAATCGACCCTGCTCAAGATGATCGCCGGCACGGCCCGTCCGCAGTCGGGGCGCATCGTGGCGGGCGGACGCACGCTGTTCGATTCAGCCACGGGCACGAACCTCCCGCCGGAAAAACGCGGCATAGGCTTCGTCTTTCAGGATGCGCGCCTCTTCCCGCATCTCTCGGTGCGCAGAAACCTCACCTATGCCCGCTGGGCCGGTCGCCGTCCGGCATCCCGCGCCTTCGATGAAGTGATGGCCCTGCTTGGCCTTGAAGACCGCCTCGACGCCGCACCCGCCACGCTATCAGGCGGCGAGCGCCAGCGCGTCGCGATCGGCCGGGCGCTGCTTGCCGACCCTGCACTGCTTCTCATGGATGAGCCGCTCTCCTCGCTCGACAAGGCGCGGCGCAACGAGATCCTGCCCTATCTGGAAGCGATCCGCACCGAGGCCGGCATTCCCATCCTTTATGTGAGCCACGAAACCTCGGAGGTCGCGCGTCTGGCCGACACGGTCGTGCTGATCGAAAACGGACGCGTGGCCGACAGCGGCCCCGCCGCAGCCATCCTCGCACGCCTCGGCCTTGCCGCCGGCAGCGATCCCGACGAGGCCGGCGTCATCCTAGAGGGCCGCGTGGTAGATACAGACCCCTCCTACCACACCGCCACCATCGCGCTTGGGGATGACCGCATCGAACTTACCGGAAACGGTTTCGCACCCGGCATGACGGTTCGGCTGCGCGTGCGGGCGGGCGATGTCGCCATTGCCATTGCGCCCCATGACAGGCTGTCCATCCGCAACCAGCTTCCCGCAATAGTCGCGGAAATTCGCCGCGACGGCGCGTTCGCCACGGTCGCGCTTGGCTTTGGCGGGCAGCAGCTTCTGGCCCGCATCACGGCAAAATCAGCAGACGCGCTCGACCTTCAGCCGGGCGGCCGGGTCCACGCCCTTCTCAAGGCGGTTTCCGTAGAGATGGCCCGTGTCGAAAAGCCTCGCCCCGCGCTCACATCCGCGTCATCGCCACGTTGAGCGAAGGGCCGTTCGCAATCGTCTGATACACCACGCAGTAGCGCTCGGTGAGCTTCAGAAGCTGATCGAGCTGCTCCTGCGATGCATCCGCGTCGAGATCGAAGGACAGCCGGATTTCCGATAAACCCACCGGCGCATCCCTCACCACGCCCAGCGTCCCGCGAAAGTCGAGATCGCCCTCCGCCGAGACGGTGCCGGCCCGGAGCGGTATCTCCAGCGCCGTGGCCACTGCCTTCAGCGTCACGCCCGCGCAGGCGACCAGCGCCTCAAGAAGCATATCGCCGGAGCACAGCTCCAGCCCCGTTCCCCCCGTCGCCGGATGCAGCCCGGCAACGGCGATCGCACGACCGGTCTCCACCTTACAGGCAATGTTATGATCGTCGAGCGCGCCCCTGGCGCGAAGTGTGATAAGAGCAGCACCCGGTTCTCCGCGATAGCGGTCCTTGATCGGCGCCTGAATGGCGCGCAGTTCTGCAGCGTCCATGGCATTCACCTCCCTGGAGCCCATTGGGCTCGTCAGCATCGCCCAGAATAGCACTTTGAGCGACCTTCAGCGAACTTTCGGTTCGCGACCCAACTTTCTCTTGCATCGCCATCTGCCCGGTGAAAACATGCTGGTCGAAGCCTTTAACAGGGCGTCACAATGCGGCGGTAGAGACCGCAAAGAGCCATTCGGGAGAAGTCACCATGCACAGATCGACCTTCAGAAAACGCCTCGCCATTGCATCGCTCACCGCATCCGCATTGACGCTGAGCGCCGGTGCGGCCTTTGCCGATTACACGCTCAACATTCTCCACATGAATGACTGGCATAGCCGTATTGAACCCATCAACAAATACGATTCCACCTGCTCGCCAGAAGACGATGAAGCCGGCGAGTGCTTCGGCGGCGCAGCCCGTCTCGTCACCGCCGTGGCCGAGTCCCGCAAGGCGCTTGAGGGCGAAAACGTCCTGCTTTTGAACGCTGGTGACAATTTCCAGGGCTCGCTCTTCTACACCACTTACAAGGGTGCTGCCGAAGCCGAGTTCCTGAACCTCATGAAGACCGACGCCATGGTCGTCGGCAACCATGAGTTCGATGATGGCGAAGACGGTCTCGCCACCTTCCTCGACAAGGTCGAGTTCCCGGTTCTGGGCTCCAACGTCAAGGCCAAGGAAGCTTCAGCACTCGGTGACCGGGTGAAGGAGTATCTCATCCTCGATGTGGGCGGCGAGAAGATCGCCATTGTCGGCGCGGTCGCCAACGACACGGCGGAGCTTTCCTCACCCGGCGAAAATGTCTCAATCATCGAGGACGTGGCCGGCATCACCGCAGCCGTGAAAGCCGCCACCGCCGAAGGCGCAAACAAGGTCATCGCGCTCACCCATGTCGGCTATCCGCGCGACCTTGAAGCCATCGCCAAAATCCCAGGTGTCGACGTGGTCGTCGGTGGCCACTCAAACACGCTGCTGTCCAACACGGTGGAAGGGGCGGCTGGCCCCTACCCGACCATGGTCGACAATCCCGACGGCCATCAGGTGCCCGTGGTGCAGGCCGCGTCCTATTCGAAATATCTCGGCGAGCTGAAGCTTACCTTCAATGATGAGGGTGTTGTCACCGCCGCCACGGGCGACGTCAAGCTGATCGACGCTTCCGTTGCCAAGGACGAAGCCGTTGTTGCCCGTGTCAAGGAACTGGCCGGCCCAATCGAGGAACTGAAAAACAAGATCGTGGCTGAAACGTCAGCCGCTGTCGATGGCAGCCGCGAAACGTGCCGTGCCGGCGAATGCGAGATGGGCAATCTCGTTACCGATGCCATGGTGGCGCGCGCCAGGGATCAGGGCGTGCAGTTCGCCATCACCAATGGCGGCGGCCTGCGCGCCTCCATCGATGCCGGCGAAGTCACCATGGGTGAAGTGCTCGGTGTTCTGCCCTTCCAGAACACGCTTGCCACCTTCCAGTTGAAGGGTGCAGACGTCGTTGCCTCACTCGAAAGCGGCGTTAGCCAGATCGAGGAAGGCGCCGGGCGCTTCCCTCAGGTTTCGGGCCTGCGGTACAGCTTCGACCCGTCTGTCGCGCCCGGCGAAGGCCGCATCAAGTCTGTCCAGGTAAAGGACGGCGACGGCTGGACCGCCATCGATCCGGATGCCACCTACACGGTTGCCTCCAACAATTTCATGCGCAACGGGGGCGACGGTTACAAGCTCTTCGCGGAGAATGCCGAAAACGCCTATGATTACGGCCCGGGCCTCGAACAGGTGCTTGCCGATTACTTGGCCGAAAACAGCCCGTACAAACCTGCCATCGACGGCCGCATCACGAAAATCGATGCGAGCGTCGCCGCTGCTGAGGCTGAGGCGACGACCCCGGACCTGCCCGAAATGTCGAAAACAATCGCCAGCGAGGCACCCAAAGCCGTTGAGGAAACCATGGAAAAGGCAGGCGAGGCTGTCGAAGCCGTGACTGAGGGCGCAAAGGAAATGGCCGAGAAGGCCGCCGACGACGCCGGCGAAGCCATGGCGAAGATGACCGAGGCGACCGAAGATGCCGCAAAAGACGCCGGAGAGGCCATGACAGCCGACAAAAACACCCACACGGTTGTGCGCGGAGACACGCTTTGGGAGATCGCCCGCACACATTATGGCGACCCGGTGAAGTGGAAGGCCATCGCGGAAGCCAATCCGCAGCTAAACCCACACCGCATCGATGTGGGTATGGAGATCAATCTGCCGACCGCAAACTGACCCGCCCCATCGGCACCGGTCCGGAGCCTCGCCAGCCGGCGGGGCTCTTTTTTGCCCCTGCGGCTACGCGCTCCATTGAAAACCGGCTCGGCTTCGCTAGCTTCCCTTGCATGATCGGAGCCAAAGCATGAATCTCCCCACCACAATCGACCCCAAAGCAGCGAAAGCCGTCGGCCCGCTGCCCGCAGAACACCCACCTGTCCATGTCGGCAAGGTAGGCGTTTTGCTTGTGAATCTCGGCACACCAGACGGAACCGACTATGCGCCGATGCGGCGATATCTGAAGGAGTTTTTATCAGATCCCCGCGTCATCGAATGGCCGAAGCCGATCTGGTATCCGATCCTCTACGGCATCGTTCTCAATACACGGCCGAAGAAGTCAGGCGCGGCTTATGCGGAAATCTGGAACCACGAGCGCAATGAATCGCCGCTGCGCACCTTCACCCGGTCGCAGGGCGAAAAACTCGCCCAGGCGCTGTCGGGGCATGAGCATGTGATCGTCGACTGGGCCATGCGCTATGGCCAACCCTCCATCGAGACGGTGACAAGGAGCCTGATGGAGCGCGGCTGCGACCGCATCGTCATGTTCCCGCTCTACCCGCAATACTCCGCCACCACCACCGCAACGGTGAACGACAAATTCTTCGAAGCGCTCATGCAAATGCGCTTCCAGCCGGCCATACGCACCGTGCCCTCCTATCAGGACGAACCGGTCTATATCGAGGCTTTGGCCCGCTCCATCGAAAAGCACCTTGAGAGCCTGGATTTCGAGCCGGAAGTTGTCATCGCTTCCTATCACGGCATCCCGCAAAGCTATTTCAGGCGCGGCGACCCCTATCATTGCCATTGCCAGAAAACGACCCGCCTCCTGCGCGAGCGCCTCGGCTGGGAGGAGAAGAAGCTCATCACCTGCTTCCAGTCCCGTTTTGGTCCGGAAGAATGGCTTCAGCCCTACACCGACAAGACCGTCGAGAAGCTCGCAAAAGAGGGTGTCAAATCCATCGCGGTATTCAATCCGGGTTTTGTGTCCGACTGTCTGGAGACCCTGGAGGAGATCGCTGGAGAAGCCGGAGAAATCTTTCATGAGGCTGGTGGCAAGAATTTCACGCACATCCCCTGTCTCAACGACACCGACGAAGGCATGGCTGTGATCGAGACCCTGGTGCGCCGGGAACTTGCTGGCTGGGTGTGAAACGTCCTGCCACAAGGGTGTCATAATTGGCGAAGCATATGCCATGCGCTGCAACTTTTTGTGGAAACAGCCTGTGTCGACGCGCTGTCTGTTTCCGCGGCAATGGGATCCGTGATCTTTCTGTTCACATCACAGCGCAGACCCTTAAACTGCGTGCCAGCCTAAACATCCGTTCCCGCACAAGCGGTTCCAGGAGCTGAATATGCTTTTCTCTGGTTTTGACATCATCATTCCCGTCCTCGTTGTCCTTGTCCTGCTTTTGCTCTTTGCAGGCATCAAGACCGTCCCTCAGGGTTTCAACTACACAGTGGAGCGCTTTGGCCGCTACACCAGAACGCTCACGCCCGGCCTCAATCTCATTGTCCCGTTCATCGACCGCGTTGGCGCGAAGATGAACATGATGGAGCAGGTGCTTGACGTCCCCACCCAGGAAGTCATCACCCGCGACAATGCCATCGTCGCAGTCGACGGCGTTGCCTTCTATCAGGTGCTCACCGCCGCTGAGGCTGCCTACCAGGTGTCGGGTCTGGAAAATGCGATCCTGAACCTGACTATGACAAACATTCGCTCGGTCATGGGTTCGATGGATCTCGATGAACTCCTGTCCAACCGGGATGCGATCAACGAGAAGCTCCTGCGCATCGTCGACGATGCTGCAAGCCCCTGGGGCATCAAGATGACGCGTGTCGAAATCAAGGATATCAATCCGCCGGCCAACCTCGTGGAATCGATGGCGCGCCAGATGATGGCCGAACGCAACAAGCGCGCGCAGATCCTTGAGGCTGAAGGCCTGAAGCAGGCAGAAATTCTGGAAGCCGAGGGCCGCAAGGAAGCCGCCTTCCGAGACGCTGAAGCGCGCGAGCGTGCCGCCGAAGCCGAAGCCCGCGCAACCCAGGTGGTTTCGGAAGCCATTGCGGCCGGCGACGTTCAGGCCGTCAATTACTTTGTGGCCCAGAAATATACGGAAGCATTGGCCACCATCGGCTCCTCCAGCAACAACAAGATCGTCCTCATGCCATTCGAGGCTTCCTCACTGATCGGTTCGCTCGGCGGCATCGGCTCGATTGCACGCGAGGTGTTTGGCGAAGGAAATGCAGCCTCAGCGACCAGCCAGCGCGTCTCTTCTGCCCGCCCTCCCCGCACGGGACCGTCGCAGGAGTAATCCCATGATCGAGCATGTCATCGTGGAACTCGGTCCTTGGAACTGGATGCTGCTCGGCTTCGTGCTTCTTGCAGCCGAAATCCTCGTGCCCGGCGTCTTTCTCTTATGGATCGGGATCGCCGCGATCCTGACCGGCGCGCTTTCGCTGCAGTTGTGGGACCTGTCGGTTTGGAGCTGGCAGGTGCAGGTTCTGGTTTTCCTCGCCCTGGCACTCATCTCGGCCTATGCCGGCAAACGCCTGATGGATTCGCGCCGCAATGAGGAAACCGACCAGCCGCTTCTGAACCGGCGCCGAGAACAGCTTATCGGCCGCATGGCAACGCTCGAAGAACCCATTGAAAACGGATATGGCCGCATTCGGCTGGATGACACGTTGTGGCGTGTCGCAGGTCCTGACCTGCCGACTGGAACGCGCGTCCGGGTCGCATCGGTAGACGCCGGAACCCTCCGCGTCGAGGCCGTCTGAATTTTCAAGAGTCCCGGGGCCTTAAATCTTCTCCGGGACTTACGATCTGGCCAAGAGCAGCCTAAAACCTGCCTAGCCAAAAACCAGTGCCAAAGCTCCTTCGATCCAGTTGCTGAACTTCTGGTAGGCCCGTCCCAAAGCGCCGGTCGAAAAAAGCAGAGCGTAGCCCACATTCACTGTGAGCCCCAGAACACCACACCCCGCTATGATTGTGATCAAGGTGTGGGATGGCGCATCAGGCCCCACTCCAAGCGCCATAATCGCCACCCAGCCGAGAACAGCTTTGGGGTTAGACAAGTGCAAGAGCACGCCTCTCCGATAGAAGATTATCTTCCTTGCCGCTGCCATTGATTTCGTGTTTCCAGTCTGCGGTGACATGGCCGACCTCGCGGATTTCCAGGCAAGGTAAAGTAGATAGAGCCCACCAGCGAGCTTGATGAAAAAGATCGCTTCGGCATAGGCGGTCAACATCGTCGCCACGCCCGTGGCTGCACACACGGCCCAGAACATGCTTCCCGTCACCACTCCGAGGGCGAGAAGGACCGCTCTTTCTCGCCCCTGTTTCATGGCCACCCCCATAATAGCCAACGTGCTGGGGCCAGGGCTGGCGATCACAACAACATAAGCGGCGAAGACGACCAGAAGATGCTGAACGTGTTCTGCAAGCATCGGGCTTCCCCGGCGAGTGCTTCGGGTTTCAAAACGCCAATATGGCATGGGAGATCGACACCCCCAATCGAAGAATTGTCCCCTTTTGCATCATCCTCACGGGCAGCATGAACCCACGACCAACCGGGGAGACCACAAAAAGCGCCCCGTCAAAACGGGGCGTCGTCAAGTCTCACACTCGGCTCCAGGCCGCGGGCTGGTTTCAGGCAGCACCAATTCGCAGCAGATCATGGAGGTGTACGACACCGCAAGGTTTGCCGTCTTCGACCACCATCAGCGTTGTGATGGCCGACGAATTCACGATCTGCAACGCGCTTTCGGCCAGCGTTTCCGGCCCAATCGTCTTCGGATTGCGCGTCATCACCTGATCCACGGTCATTGACAGAAGCTCACTGTCAATGTGGCGACGCAGATCGCCGTCAGTAATGATACCGATCAATGCACCCTCATTGTCGGTAATGCCAACACAGCCAAAGCCCTTCTGCGTCATTTCCAGAATCGCTTCGCGCATCAGCGCGCCGCTGCTGGCGAGTGGCAGCTCGCTGCCCGAATGCATGATCTGGCGCACTTGGGTCAGTTTCGCCCCAAGCTGGCCACCGGGGTGGAATGTGCGGAAATGATCGGCGGTAAAGCCCCTTGCTTCCAGCAATGCGACCGCAAGCGCATCACCGATCACCAATTGCAAGACAGTCGAGGTTGTCGGCGCCAGCCCATGCGGGCACGCTTCGGGCGCACGAGGCAGACCGAGGACCACGGTCGCTTCCTTGGCGAGCGCAGAGGATTTGCCCGCCGTAATGGCAATGATCGGAATGGCAAAGCGTCGCGCATACGCGACAATGCCGTGCAGCTCAGTGGTTTCTCCCGACCAAGACATGGCGAGTATGACATCGTCATCACCAATCATGCCGAGATCGCCATGATTGGCCTCTGCCGGATGTACGAAGAAAGCGGGCGTCCCTGTCGAAGCAAGTGTGGCGGCAATCTTCGAGCCGATATGGCCGCTCTTGCCTACACCGGTCACGATCAGGCGTCCCTTGACCCCGGCAATGATACGCACCGCTTCTGCAAACGGATCGGCAAGACCATTGTCGAGCGCATCGGCCAATTCCTTCAGGCCTGCCCGTTCGGTTTCAAGGGTGCGAACGGCGGAAGCGACGACGCTTTTCCGATCGATTTTGATGGAAGAGTCTTTCAGCATGGCAATGCCCTTACCGCCTTGGTGACCGGCTGTCCATTCAGATTGTCCATTCTTCAGTGGGTGAGCATAGCGCTGCAGTGTTCAACCTTCCGTTAACCACACAGGTTTAGATTTCGGTAAGCATAAGAATGGCGCGTCTTGATAGTCTGGATCTGTATGTCTCGTCCCGGTGTCAGAGTGGGTTCCCGCATACGCGGATTGTACGGGTCGACCGCGATTGGCCTGTCTGTGCTTGCGCTGACACCCGGTATTGCGGGCGCACAGCAAGCAGAAGGCCTGCGCGGGCTCGTATCCGAAACAGACATCACGTCCTCCATCCAGGCTGATTCTGGTGCCGGAATTTCCGCTCCGGCTTACACGCCGGCCACCCCCAGCCCAGCCAACCGGGCGGAGACGGAAAATGACCGGACTGCCCGCGCTCCCTCCACGGCCGTCGAGCGGGAACGCGCGCGTGCCGCGCGCAACAGCCCCACACAATCTCCGCGAGAACCGGCAGTGTTGGACCCTGTCGTCACCGACGCGATAGCCGAAAGCGACGAAGCACCATCAGCTGTTGAACGCATCGAACGGGCGGAAGCACTCAATCCGAGGACCGGCGCCATAGAAAGCGATTATCAGGCAACGGATGAAAACCCCTATGCAGCGCTGGGATTGCGGGTCGGCACCTTTATTGTCACTCCCACACTCGAACAGGGGCTTACCTGGACCTCAAACGCCGATTCCAGCACCAATGGCAGCGAAGCGGTCATTTCACAGACAACGCTACGCCTGAATGCGGCTTCCGATTGGGCCCGGCATGCCGCAACCGTGGGCGCGTATGGCATCTACCGCAAATCCGTTGACGGCGAAGAGGTGTCCGATCTCGAGGGCGGCATCGATGGCAGCCTGCGCTTCGATCTCGCGCGCGATTACACTGCACTTGCCAGCCTCGGTTACGCAATCAGCCCCGAATCGGCTTCATCCCCTGTGATCATCACAGGCGTGGATGATCGTCCGCTGCGTCACACAATCGACGGTAGCCTTGGCCTATCAAAGGACCTTGGAAAACTGCGCCTCAGCGCCACGGGATCAGTGTCGCGACAGCAATATGGCGATGCCACGCTGATCGATGGCAGTAGCCTCTCTCAGGAAGAGCGAAACTCTACCCTGGCTACGCTGCGTCTGCGCACGGGCTATGCGGTTTCACCGGCACTCACACCCTTTATCGAAGGTGAATTCGGTCGCCGGTTCTACGATCAGAAGCAGGACAGCGCCGGTTATGAGCGTTCGGCAACACGCCTTGCCGCCCGCGCCGGTGTCATGGTCGATATCGAGGAAAAGCTGGCCGGTGAAGCGTCCATTGGCTGGATCACCGAAGACCTGGATGACGAACGCCTCGATACGGTTTCGGGCCTTGCGCTTGCAGCGGCCCTGAACTGGTCTCCGCAACGAGGCACGAATGTCAGGCTTGATGGTTCGACCACAATTGAAGGCACCACGGATGCCGGTGACAGCGGGTCGATCCTTTATGCGGGAACCCTGCGCGTCGAAAGGCAGATTCGCGCCAACCTCACCGCCGAGGCAGCGGCCGGCCTTTCATGGCGAGACTATATGAGCGGTGGCCATGACCTCACCATGAATGGCGAAGCGGGTATGACATGGTGGCTGAACCGCACGCTGGGCCTGACGGGTCGCGCCCGCTATGAGAAGCGTACTAGCAGCCTCCCAGACCGTGATTACGATGCCACAAGTGTCTTCATGGGCATCCGGATGCAGCGCTAAAAACCGTTTTCCGGAATTTCCCTGAAAATTCCGGAAAAGAAACAAAAACGCCGCCATTTTCGGGAAATGACGGCGTTTTCGAAAAATTTAGCTACGGTCCGAAGCGGCAACCGCCTTCAACACATGTTTGCGCAAATCCGGCCTTTCCAGCGCAAAGGCGAGATTGGCTTCAACGAAGCCTTCAGGCGATCCGCAGTCGAAGGTTCGACCGGTGAAATGGTACCCGTGGAATGGCTGTTCTTTCATCAAGGTGAGCATGGAATCGGTGAGCTGAATTTCGCCGCCGGCCCCCCTCTCCTGCTTGGCGAGAAGATCGAAGATGGTCGGCTGAAGAATATACCGACCATTGATATAGAAATTCGATGGCGCGTCTTCCGGCTTCGGCTTCTCAACCATGCCGTTGATCTCGAACCCTCCGGCGACATCGGCGCCGCGTCCGACGATCCCATATTTGTGGGTCTGGGACGGATCGCATTCTTCCACCGAGACCACATTGCCCCCGGTCTTCTCGAACACTTCCACCATCTGTGAAAGACACCCTTTCGGTGCCTGCATGATCATGTCCGGCAAAAGAAGAGCAAATGGTTCGTTTCCGACAAGTTCCCGTGCACACCACACCGCATGGCCAAGGCCAAGCGGTTCCTGCTGGCGCGTGTAGCTTGTCTGTCCCGGTTGCGGCTGCAGACTGCGCAGCCGATCAAGCACCTCGGTCTTGCCGCGCCGCTCCAGCGTGTCATACAATTCCACCTGGATGTCGAAATGATCCTCGATGACCGCCTTGTTGCGACCGGTCACGAAGATGAAGTGCTCTATCCCGGCTTCGCGCGCTTCATCCACGACATATTGAATGACGGGTTTATCGACAACGGTCAGCATTTCCTTCGGCACCGCTTTGGTAGCAGGCAAGAACCTTGTCCCAAGACCGGCAACAGGAAAAACCGCTTTGCGAAGTTTCGTCATCAGAAATCGACCCCCGAAGGTTTATGAAAATGAGCTTGGCGCTGCCTTAGCAACGCCGGATTGATGTTTCCATAATGAATTCGCGTATTTCGTGACGGAAATGCGAGAAGATCGTTCACGAAGGATAACAGCATGGTAAACGTTTTTCTAACCGGGGCATGCCATGGATAGGCTGGAGTACCTGTAACGGAGATCGTGATGTTGTTCCGCTTGCCCCCACGAAACCTCGTCGCGACATTGGTCGCTTCTTTCGTGGTTGCCTTCACCGTAACCCTTCAACCGGCCAATGCGGATGCCGGCTTCCAAAGATGGATTCAACAGTTCCGCAACGTGGCGATCCAGAACGGCATTTCCGGCGCCACCTATGACCGCGCCTTCCGTGGCATTACGGCCCCGGATCCAGAAGTGTTGGAAAAAGCGCGCTACCAACCCGAGTTCCGCGCCGAGCCGTGGGAATATTTCGACAACCGTGTGCAGGAAGACGCAATTCAGCGCGGTCGCCAACTTGCCCGCCAGTGGAAGCCGTGGCTCGACCGCATTGAAAGCCAGTTTGGTGTCAGCCGCTACATTCTGCTCGCCATCTGGTCGATCGAATCGAACTACGGCGAAGTGTTGAAGAACGAGCGCATCATGCGCAGCGTGCCGCGTTCGCTGGCGACGCTCGCCTATGCCGACAAGCGCCGTGCAAAATTCGCCCGCCAGCAGCTCATCGCAGCGTTGAAAATCCTTCAGACCGGCGACATCGATGTCGGCCACCTTACCGGTTCCTGGGCTGGCGCGATGGGGCACACCCAGTTCATCCCCACCAGCTATCAGGCCTATGCAGTCGATATGGACGGCAATGGGCGGCGAGACATCTGGACATCCATTCCTGATGCGCTGGCGACCGCAGCCAATCTCCTGCGTCGCAACGGATGGCGGAGCGGAGAGACCTGGGGCTACGAAACCGCAGCCCTCCCCGGGGGCCGCAAATTCCCCGGCGGCAACATGGCGTTGAGCCGCTGGCAGTCAATCGGTGTGGTCCGTGCCAATGGCAAACCCTTCCCGCGCCCGAGCGACACAGCCGAACTGAAAGTGCCCGACGGGCGCGACGGACCTGTCTTTCTCGTGACCAAGAATTTCCAGGTCATCAAACGCTACAACAACTCAGACAAATACGCCCTCGCAGTGGGCCTGCTCGCCGACGAGATCGCCGGCTACGGCGGTCTGGTGCGGGATTGGAACCGTCCGTTCGAGCGTCTGAGCTATTCTGAAACCGAGGAACTGCAGAAGCGCCTCGGCGCCCTCGGCTATTATGATGGCCCGATTGATGGCAAGATCGGTTCAGGCTCGCGTGCCGCCATTCGCGCGTTTCAGGCGCGCAATGGCATGCAGGAGGATGGCCATCCCGGCAAGGAAGTCCTGCGTCGCCTGCGCGGAAACTGAGCCGAAACAAGGGGAGCGGGCATGGGCTTAACACGAAGCGGTATCGACGGCAGCGGCAAAGGCAGCCGCGTTGTCATCGTCGCTATTGCTCTGGCTCTTGCCGTGCCCGCTTCTATCACCCTGCCCTCATTCGCCGAGGCACAGGATTATCAGCGCGAGAAGCGACGTGGCCTTTTCGACCTTCTTTTCGGTGGGGCTCTACGTCAACGCGAGCCGCAAAAACCTGCGACCCGCCAACGTTCCGCACCCAGAAAGCAGCAAGGGACACAAAGGCGCCGTTCAGCGGCCCCTTCTGCTCCACGTCAGCAACCGCCATCCCCGGAAGTGGAGAAGCTGGACAATGCGCGCGTCGTCCTCGTGGTGGGGGACTTCCTTGCAGGCGGACTTGCCGAGGGGCTGACCACAGCCTACGCAGAATCACCGGGCGTGCGCGTGATCAATCGGAGCAATGGGTCGTCCGGCTTCGTCCGTGACGACTACTACGATTGGAACGGCGAAATAGCCGGCATTCTGGACGATGTATCACCCGCGGTTGTGGTGATGATGATTGGCTCCAATGATCGCCAGCAACTCATCGTTGACGGCAAGCGCGAAGCGCCGCGCTCCGAAGCCTGGGTCGCGGAATATACACAGCGTGTCGCAACCTTTGCTGCAGCAGTTGAAGACAGGCAGATTCCCCTCGTCTGGAGCGGTCTGCCGTCATTCAAATCATCGAGCATGTCGTCGGACATGCTTGCATTCAACGATATCTACAAAACCGCCGTCGAAGCCATCGACGGCACTTTTGTGGATATCTGGGACGGTTTTGTGGACGAGAATGGTGGCTTTGTCTTCACCGGGCCCGACATGAACGGCCAGCCCGTTCGGCTACGCGGCAGTGACGGCATCAATCTTACCCGCGCGGGAAAACGCAAGGTTGCCTTTTATGTGGAGAAACCTCTGAACAAGCTGCTCGGGGAGGCTGTGTCTCCGGATATCGGCGAGCTCGGCATGGAGAGCCTCCCGGCCCTTGTGCTTCATCCGGAAAACCCTGCGCCGGTGAACCGGACAATGCCAATCTCGCTTTCCGATCCCGCTCTCGACGGCGGTCTTGAACTGATGGGCGCGGTGGTCAAGCCGATCGAGCGTCAAGAGCGTATCGAAAGCCGCGAACGCCCTCGAGAGACTGCCACTCCACCTGGTCGGGCAGACAATTTTTCCCTTCAGACGAACACATCCCCGCAAAACAAGACGTCGCCTGGCCCATCTGCCCAGGCGACGCCCTGATTTCTCAAACTCTGCTGAAGCACTCAGCGCGGCAGGACGGAACTTCCCATGAGGAACTCGTCAATCGCCCGTGCGGCCTGACGCCCCTCGCGGATAGCCCAGACGACCAGAGACTGGCCGCGACGCACATCGCCTGCCGCAAACAGCCGATCGACGGTCGTTTTGTAGTCGCGGTCATTGGCATTGACGTTGACCGAGTTGCGGCGATCAACATCGGTCTTCAGGCGATCCCCGAATTCCGACAGAACGCCCGTTTCCGCCGGACCGGAAAAGCCGATGGCGATGAAGGCGAGATCGGCGCGGATAACGAATTCCGTACCTGCGATGGGTTTGCGCTTCTCATCCACCTGGCAGCATTTCACGCCGGTCAGAACACCGTCCTCGCCGATGAATTCAAGCGTTGCGACCTGGAACTCGCGCTCCGCCCCCTCGGCCTGAGAAGAGGAGGTGCGCATCTTCGTTGCCCAGTAGGGCCAGACGGCGAGCTTGTCTTCCTTTTCCGGCGGGCGCGGACGAATGTCGAGCTGGGTAACGCGCACCGCCCCCTGACGAAACGCCGTGCCCACACAATCCGACGCGGTGTCGCCGCCACCGACCACCACGACATGCTTGCCGCCGGCCAGAATGGGATCGGATGCCCAGGCAACGGACTGGATGTCCTCGCCTCCCACACGCCTGTTCTGCTGAACCAGATAGGGCATTGCGTCGTGCACACCTTCGAGGTCGGCGCCAGGAATACCGGCAGGACGCGGGCGCTCCGAACCGCCGCAATACAAAACGGCATCATATTCGGAAAGGAGGTCCTCGACCGGCTTGTCGACGCCGACATTGACACCGCAATGAAAGGTGACGCCCTCACCCTCCATCTGCTCGACACGGCGGTCGATGTAGTGCTTCTCGATCTTGAAATCGGGAATGCCGTAGCGCATCAGACCGCCTGGCTTGCTCTCCCGCTCATAGACATGAACCTGATGGCCTGCGCGGCCAAGCTGCTGGGCCGCCGCCATGCCAGCGGGACCGGAACCGATGATGGCCACGGTCTTGCCGGTCTTGTGCTCAGGCGGATAGGGGCGAACGAAGCCGGATTCATAGGCCTTGTCGGCAATCGCCTGTTCCACCGTCTTGATGGCCACGGGAATGTCTTCAAGATTGAGCGTACAGGCTTCCTCGCAGGGAGCGGGGCAGATGCGGCCCGTCCACTCGGGGAAATTGTTGGTGGAATGCAGGTTGCGGATCGCCTCGTCCCAGTCGCCATTGTAGACCAGATCGTTCCAGTCCGGGATCTGGTTGTGGACCGGGCAGCCTGTCGGCCCGTGGCAATAGGGAATGCCGCAATCCATGCAGCGCGCGGCCTGTTTCTCGACTTCCTTGTCCGACATGGGCAGCGTGAATTCGCGGAAATGGCGAATGCGGTCGGATGCCGGCTGATACTTGTGGACCTGCCGGTCGATTTCGAGAAAACCTGTAACCTTACCCATCGAGTAAACCCCGTTATTCTATTGAAGTGCCGGAAGTCCGAGGACATCCTCGCACCGTGCAATCCAGCGGGTGAGCGCGTTGCGCCCGTCGAATTCAAAACCGCCTTGCGGCGCAAGCCGCGTGTAGCCGAGCAGCGCAATGTCGGCGATGGTGAGCGTAGCGCCCACAAAGAAATCGCGCGTCTTCAACGCCTGATCCATGAAATCCAGCGCGGCATCCCCCCGCGCGACCTTGGCTGGATCCCGTGTTTCCACCGGCTCCTTGCGGTAGACCACGTGGAAGCGCGCACCTGCCACATTGGGCTCGTGGATATTCTGTTCCCAGAACATCCACTGGTCGATTTCAGCCTGCGCGAACGGATCCTCGGGCAGGAGGGCCGAGCCACGCGCCAGATAGCGGATGATCGCGCCCGACTGCCCGAGCACCCGCCCGTCATCGAACCGGACCACCGGCACCTGACCGAAAGGTGACATGGCAAGAAACGCCTCCGTCCGGCTCTCGCCCGCCATGATGTCGAGCTCGTGCCAGCGATAGGCGAGACCAAGATGGTCGGCCGTGTATTTCACCTTCAGGCAATTGCCCGAATTCTGATCGCCGAAGATGTCCATTGGCAACAGACCTCGAAAGTGGCGGCTATTCAGCCGCCAGGCCCAGTTTCATGCGCTCCATTTCCTCAAGCGCGCGCCGATATTCGACCGGCATCACCTTGCGGAATTTGGGGCGATAGTCGGCCCAATTGTCCAAGATCGCCCGTGCACGCGACGACCCCGTATAGTGGAGGTGATTGGCAATGAGCTGCGCCAGACGCTCTTCGTCATGACGGGTCATGTCTCCGGAAACATCGACACGCCCCTTATGCATGAGGTCGCCGCCATGGTGGTGCAGCTTTTCCAGGATGTCGTCTTCCTCCGGCACCGGCTCCAACTCAACCATCGCCATGTTGCAGCGCTCGGCGAAATCGCCCGCCTCGTCCAGCACATAGGCGACACCGCCCGACATGCCGGCTGCGAAGTTGCGGCCCGTCTGGCCAAGCACGACGACAACGCCGCCGGTCATGTATTCGCAGCCATGATCGCCAACGCCTTCAACCACGGCAATGGCACCAGAGTTGCGCACGGCAAAACGCTCGCCGGCGACGCCGCGGAAATAACACTCGCCCTCGGTCGCACCATAAAGCACGGTGTTGCCGACGATGATGGACTCTTCGGCAATGATCTTCGAATCGTCCGTCGGACGAATGACGATGCGCCCGCCCGAGAGACCTTTGCCGACATAGTCGTTGGCATCGCCATAAAGGGTGAAGGTGACACCGCGCGCCAAGAACGCGCCGAAGGATTGACCGGCGGTGCCCGTGAGGCGCACATCGATCGTGTTGTCCTTCAGGCCCTTCTGGCCGTAGCGCTTGGCCACCGCGCCCGACAGCATCGCGCCGGCGGACCGGTCGGTGTTGCAGATCGGGAAATCGAGCGACACCTTTTCGCGGCTTTCAAGCGCGGGCTTTGCCGCGTCGATCAGCTTGCGGTCGAGAATGTCATCAATCGGATGGACCTGCCGTTCCGTCCAGCGCAAGGCTTCGCGCGGGGCATCGGGCTTGTAGAAGACTTTCGTGAAGTCGAGACCGCGCGCCTTCCAGTGCGCGATCATCGCATTCTTCTCGAGAAGATCCGACTGGCCGATAATGTCGTCGAGCTTCGTGTAGCCCATCTCGGCCAGATACTGACGCACCTCTTCCGCGACATAGAAGAAGTAGTTGATGACATGCTCCGGCGTGCCCTTGAAGCGCTTGCGCAGCACAGGATCCTGCGTGGCGACGCCGACAGGGCAGGTGTTGAGGTGACACTTGCGCATCATGATGCAGCCGGCGGCGATCAGCGGTGCGGTGGAGAAGCCGTATTCGTCGGCACCGAGCAGCGCGCCGATGATGACATCGCGGCCCGTTTTCAGCCCGCCGTCAACCTGAAGCGCGACGCGCGAGCGCAGCCCGTTGAGCACCAGGGTCTGGTGGGTTTCGGCAAGCCCCATCTCCCACGGGCTGCCGGCATGCTTAATGGAGGTGAGCGGGGAAGCGCCCGTGCCGCCATCATAGCCCGAAATGGTGATGTGATCGGCGCGCGCCTTGGCGACGCCTGCCGCGACCGTGCCCACGCCAACCTCGGAGACGAGCTTGACGGAGACATCCGCATCCGGATTGACGTTCTTCAGATCGTAGATGAGCTGCGCCAGATCCTCGATGGAATAGATGTCGTGATGCGGCGGCGGCGAAATGAGGCCGACACCCGGCGTGGAGTGGCGCACCTTGGCGATGGTGGCATCCACCTTGTGGCCGGGAAGCTGACCGCCCTCGCCGGGCTTTGCGCCCTGCGCCACCTTGATCTGCATCATGTCGGAATTGACAAGATACTCAGTGGTGACGCCGAAACGGCCACTGGCGATCTGCTTGATGGCCGAGCGCTCGGGGTTCATCGAACCATCGGGCATGGGCATGTAGCGGTCCGGCTCCTCGCCGCCCTCGCCCGTGTTGGATTTGCCGCCCAGCGCATTCATGGCGCGCGCCAGCGTGGTGTGCGCCTCGCGGCTGATGGAGCCGAAGGACATGGCACCGGTGGAGAAGCGCTTGACGATCTCGGACGCCGGCTCGACCTCGTTGAGCGAGACCGGCTTGCGGCCCGTGTCCTTTGCGGTTTTGACCGCGAAGAGGCCGCGAATGGACTTGGCGTCTGCCGCCTCGCCATCGACCATTTTTGCGAAATCGCGATAGGTCTCCCACGATTTGCCGCGCACGGCATGCTGGAGGGAGGCGACCGCATCGGGCGACCAGATGTGGGCTTCGCCGCGTATGCGGTAATTGTATTCGCCCCCCACTTCGAGCGCGTTTTTCAACACCGGGTCGGGACCGAACGCGGATGTGTGACGCCCCACCGTCTCGGCTGCGATCTCCTCCAGCCCGACACCTTCGATCGTGGTGGCGGTGTTGGTGAAATACTGCTCGATGAAATCGCTTTCGAGGCCCACGGCATCGAAAATCTGCGCGCCGCAATAGGACTGGTAGGTGGAGATGCCCATCTTGGACATCACCTTCAGAATGCCCTTGCCGATGGCCTTGATGTAGCGCTGGACGACCTCCTGCGGGTCCACCTCCGGCGGGAACTCGCCTGCCTGGTGCATGGCAAGCAGTGTATCGAAGGCGAGATAGGGATTGATCGCCTCTGCGCCATAGCCGGCCAGACAGCAGAAGTGGTGCACTTCGCGCGGCTCGCCGGATTCGACCACGAGGCCGACCGCCGTGCGCAGGCCCTTGCGGATCAGGTGATGGTGGACGGCGGCGGTGGCAAGCAGCATCGGGATGGCGATGCGGTCCGGGCCGATCTGACGATCCGACAGGATGATGATGTTGTAACCGCCGGCAACGGCTGCCTCGGCACGGTCGCACACGCGCTCCAGCGCGCCGCGCATGCCGGCAGCCCCCTCGCCCGAGGCATAAGTGACGTCGATGGTCTTGGTGTCGAACCGGTCCTCGGTGTGGCCGATGGAGCGGATTTTTTCCAGATCGCCATTGGTGAGGATGGGCTGGCGCACCTCAAGCCGCTTGCGGCGCGAGGAGCCGACCAGATCGAAAATATTGGGCCGCGGGCCGATGAAGGAGACCAGGCTCATCACCAGTTCTTCGCGGATCGGATCGATCGGCGGGTTGGTTACCTGCGCAAAGTTCTGCTTGAAATAGGTGTAGAGCAGCTTGGGCTTGTCGGACATGGCCGAGATCGGCGTGTCGGTGCCCATGGAGCCGATGCCCTCCTGGCCGGTCGTGGCCATGGGCGCCATCAGCATCTTCGTGTCTTCCTGCGTGTAGCCGAAAGCCTGCCGCAGATCGAGCGGGGAGACATCCTTGCGCAGGGCGCGGGGCTCCACCGGCTTCAGGTCCTCAAGAATGAGCTGGGTGTTGTCGAGCCACTTCTTGAACGGATGTTTGGTGGCAATCTTCGCCTTCACCTCTTCATCCGAGATGATGCGGCCTTCTTCCATATCGATCAGAAGCATGCGGCCGGGCTGGAGACGCCATTTGCTGACGATCTTCTCCTCCGGCACCACCAGCGCACCGGCTTCCGACGCCATGATGACCCGATCATCGTCGGTGACGATGTAGCGCGCCGGGCGAAGGCCGTTGCGGTCGAGCGTGGCGCCAATCTGGACACCGTCGGTGAACGCCACGGCGGCGGGGCCGTCCCACGGCTCCATTAATGCGGCGTGATATTCGTAGAACGCCTTGCGCTCGTCGCTCATCAGGCGGTTGCCGGCCCAGGCTTCCGGGATCAGCATCATCATGGAATGGACGAGCGAATAACCGCCCTGGAACAGGAACTCCAGCGCGTTGTCGAAACAGGCCGTGTCGGACTGGCCCTCATAGGAAATGGGCCAGAGCTTGGAAATGTCGTTGCCGAAGAGCTCCGAATCCACCGAAGCCTGCCGCGCCGCCATCCAGTTGACGTTGCCGCGCACCGTGTTGATCTCGCCATTGTGGGCGACCATGCGATAGGGATGCGCGAGTTCCCAGGAGGGGAAGGTGTTGGTGGAGAAACGCTGGTGCACGAGAGCCAACGCCGTCTCGAAACGCGGGTCCTTCAGGTCTTTATAATAGGCGCCAAGCTGATAGGCGAGGAACATGCCCTTGTAGACGATGGTGCGCGCCGACAGCGAGACGGTGTAGAAACCATGCGTGCCGCCTTCCAGCTCCTCGCGCACACGGCCCGAAATCACCTTGCGGAGGATGTAGAGCCTGCGCTCGAAATCCTCTTCATTTTCGATGCCGGCACCGCGCGCGATGAAAATCTGCCGATGAACCGGCTCTGACGCCACGATTTCGGGCGCCTTGGAGAGGCAGGAATTGTCGACCGGCACATCGCGGAAACCGATCAGCTCCTGCCCTTCCGAGCGCACCACATCGGCGATGATCGTATCGATCTTTTCGCGCAGCGCGCCATCGCGCGGCATGAAGAAATGGCCGACGCCATAATGGCCAGGCTCAGGAAGCTCGACACCGCGTTCGGCCCATTCCTCACGATAGAAACGGTCCGGAATCTGCATCAACATGCCCGCACCGTCACCGACAAGCGGATCGGCGCCAACGGCACCGCGATGGGTGAGGTTTTCGAGCATGGCAAGCCCGTCCTGGACGATGCTGTGCGAACGCTTGCCCTTCATATGCGCGACAAAGCCGACACCGCAGGCATCGTGTTCATTGCGCGGATCATAAAGCCCCTGCGCTGCCGGCAGGCCGGGTACAGCGTGCTTTTCTGTGCGTTTGACGGTGGCCGCTCCAGCCTCGGCGGCAGGTTCGAACTTGGTCGAAACAGATGGCGTCATTTCCGTCATCGCAATTCCTCACTATTGTTGCCCAGAGCCTCTCCTCCCTGAGCGGTCGTTCAGTCGCCGGGCTGCCCTTGCGGCCATCCGGGGTGTATGCACGGCATTTCCATTTAGAAGCCGGAGGAACGCTACCGGTTCGCTCCGGCGCATTTTCTTGTTCTTGGGCGGGGCATTCCTGCCTATGGATTTTGCTCCGGTCATTGCCGGACCGCCTGTGTCGCGCCGATCACTGCTACATTACCACGACCCGGGGAGGCGTTTGCAATGCACCGCAGCGCAATCTGCGCGCAATAAGACAGGAGTGCTGTCCTATTCGCTGAAATGCCAGAAATACCAACACCAGACAAGACGGAAATGCAAATTTTTTGCGCAAAAAGCGAAAGAAAATTCCCAAGCTGCAAGTATTATCGAAATTATCCGTCATGACCGCAGATCATCCTGCAAAGCAACCGAATGACCGCAACATCTAATCTTCGGGACTTGATAGAAGGGTGCGAAGCGCGCAATGTCGCGCCGCCACTGCTTATTTTAAGGTCAAAAGAGAGATCGACTGCATGAATTTCGCCTCCGACAACTGGGCCGGCGCCCATCCGCAAATCGCCGAAGCGCTCACAAACAATGCAGGCGGCTACGCATCGGCCTATGGGACAGGCGATCTGGACAAACAGGTAGAGCGAATCTTTTGCGACGTCTTCGAGCGCGAGGTGTCGGTTTTCTTTGTCGGCACCGGCACGGCCGCAAACAGCCTGTCGCTTGCCTGGGCGGCCAGGCCGGGCGGGGTCGCCTTCTGCCACACGGAAGCCCACGCCATCGAAGACGAGGGCGGGGCGCCGGAATATCTGACCGGCGGGGCGCGCCTGAAGGGGGTTGCCGGTCGGTTGGGGTGCATGGATCCGAACGCGCTCGACGCCGCGATCCACGAACACCCGGCTGAATTCGTGCATGCGGGACAACCCATGGCCGCTTCCATCACCCAGGCCACCGAGATCGGCACGCTCTACTCTCTCGACGATATCGAGAAGATCGCCGGCATCTGCCGCAAGGCCGGTATTCCGTTGCATCTGGACGGAGCGCGCTTTGCCAACGCTCTTGTAGCGCTCGACACCACTCCGGCCGAAATGACATGGAAGCGCGGCGTCGACATTGTTTCCTTCGGCGGCACCAAGAATGGCTGCTGGTGTGCGGAGGCTATTGTTGTGCTTGATCCTGCAAAGGTCGGGCAGATGCATTTTCTGCGCAAGCGGGCCGCACAACTCTTTTCCAAGTCACGCTTCATCGCCGCACAGTTCGAAGCCTATTTCAGGGACGACTTGTGGCTCAACACCGCCCGCCACGCCAACGCCATGGCCAGCGAACTGGCCTCCGCAATCGATAGTGCCGAAGGCATACGCCTTGCCTGGCAGCCGCAGGCGAACGAGGTGTTTGCACTCATGTCAGCCGAAAAGGCGGAGAGCCTTCAGGCGGCAGGTGCGCGGTTCTACCCCTGGAAACCACCATTGTCTTTCGCCAGCGAGATCAGCGAGGGGGACATACTTCATCGCTTCGTGACCAGCTTCGCAACCGAGCCTTCTGAAATCAGTCGGTTTGCAGACCTGCTGCAAGGCTGAACTCACGCGCGCGTGCCTGACGATAAACACGCTTTCACGCCCATGTGATGGTGGCTCGCGCGCGCTTGATTTCCAAGTGAACTGTCCCTCTGAAAAAACGGGTCGTGCCGGAGTTGAATCCGGCTTCGACGCGACCTCTAGAGGAGATCTTTTCATGTCCACGAAAACCGCACTGACCGCTGCCTATATCGCTGGAACGGTTGCAGCCGCCCTGTCTGCAGGCACCCTTGCCACGACCACGGCTGCCCAGGCGCAGGAAAAAGAGAAATGCTACGGCGTTTCCATGGCAGGCAAGAATGACTGCGCTGCCGGCCCCGGCACCACCTGCGCCGGCACATCGAAGGTCGACTATCAGGGCAATGCCTGGACGTATGTCGATTCCGGTACATGCACCACGATGGAGCTTCCTGGCGACCGCATGGGTTCGCTTGAGCCGCTCGATCGCGACCTGCCGTCCTGATCGGCCTGACAGCATCCTGAACCAGCAATGCCGGGAGGCGCCTGATGACACGCAAATTTGCGATTCAATCCGCAAACCAGAACCGCTTCCCGGCATTCCATCCCGCCGGCAGGGCCGGCGCGAGTTTCAAACCACAGCATTTCGATGCGATAAAAGCGGAACCCACATCCGTGGGCTTCCTCGAAATCCACGCTGAAAACTACATGGGCGCGGGCGGACCGCCGCACGCCGTCCTGAGCGAAATACGTACACTTCTGCCCGTCTCGCTGCACGGTGTCTGCATGTCCATCGGCGGTCTGGACCCGATCGATCCCGAACATCTGTCCCGCTTTGCAAACCTGGTCGAACGCTACGAACCCTTCAAGGTGTCCGAGCACCTCGCATGGTCGACCCATGACGATGTATTCTTCAACGACCTTCTGCCCCTACCGTATACCGACGAGACGCTGAAGCGCGTATGTGAGCATATCGACCAGGTGCAGGAAGCCATCGGCAGACCGATGCTGCTGGAAAACCCCTCCACCTATGTCCTTTTCTCAGAATCCAGCTGGAACGAAACCGATTTCCTGCGTGAAATCGTGAAGCGCACGGGCTGCGGCTTGCTGCTCGACATCAACAATGTTTTCGTTTCCGCAACCAATCACGGTTTCAGCGCCACCGAATATCTGGCCGAGTTTCCACTTGAACATGTAGGCGAGGTTCATCTCGCCGGCCATGACGAACAGGAAGACGACGAGGGCGCGCCGCTTCTGATCGACAGCCATGACCGACCGGTCGCCGATCCCGTATGGAGCCTTTACGAGACAGTGATCGAACAATGTGGACCGATCGACACGCTTGTAGAATGGGATTCCGATGTGCCCGATTGGCCAATCCTTCGCTCGGAGGCCATTGCTGCCGAGCGCATTCTCGACCGCCATCGCGGTCGACAGCAGAACGTGAAACGCCATGCCCTCCACTCCTGACATGCCCGCCGAAGGCAATTCAGCAGCGTATGACGGCGCGTTTGGTTCCGTGCTGCTCGATCCCGGGCGCGCCACGCCCCAAGGTTTGACCGGCCCCTGCGGAAAGTCCGCAAACAAGCGCTTCAACGTCTACCGCAACAATGTCACGCACAGTCTTGTCACGGCTCTGACCGAGATCTTCCCGACGGTGGCGCAAATCCTCGGGAAGGAAAACTTTCGCATGATCGCACGAGATTTTGTGCGTGCGCATCCGCCACGCTCGCCGCTGGTCTTTGAGTATGGTCAAGATTTTGCTCGGTTCCTCGCCGGCTGCGCACCGATCAGCCACCTGAAATACCTGCCTGACGTTGCCCGGCTGGAACGCGCCTGGCTGGACGCCTATCACGCGGCCGACCATGCACCGCTTGACGCAGATGATCTGGGTGCGCTGCCGCCGGAGGCCCTGGCGACAGCGGTCTTCACGCCACATCCGGCTGCAAGGTTCATTTCGTCCGCCTACGCGATCCACACGATCTTTACCGCCCATCGGGAAGGGCCGATGCCCGAACGCATCAATGCCGGTCTCGCGCAGGCAGTCCTTGTGACGCGGCCAGCTCTTACGGTGCAGGTGCGCAAAATCGACCACGGCCAGTTTCTTTTTATTGAGGCGCTCAGCCGCGGAGCCCCACTGCAGCAGGCCGTGGGCCTCTCCCTTGAGGCGGTTCCGGAATTCGATCTTCAGGCTGCAATTGCCTTGACCATTGAAAGCGGCGCTTTTGCAGGTTGCCGTTCAAGCAACGATATCGACGAAAAGGACTAAGGCCCGTGTTTCAGACAATCGAGGCGCTGCATGCGCGTGTATTCTCGACCGTCGAGCGCCTGCTTGACGGATGGTTCCTGGGCCTCACCGCCCGCTTCTCCTTCTTCGCCGTTCTCTATTTCTACTTCCTGAACTCGGCACGTACGAAAGTCGGAGACGGCTTTTTCGGTTTCTTTCACGTCGCTGACGGCGCCTATTACCAGATCGCGCTGCCGGCAGTGGAGGCGGCGGGCGGCAACGTTTCCGCCGTATCGTTCATCCCGTGGGGGATCATCGTGTGGCTGGGGACGTATTCGGAGTTTGTGTTGCCATTGCTGATCGTGGTGGGGCTTTTCACCCGTCTCGCCGCGCTCGGCATGATCGGTTTTGTGCTCGTACAGTCCTATGTCGACATCGCCGTTCACAAGGTCGGCTCCCAGACGGCAGGCGCCTGGTTCGATCGCTTTTCGGACGGACTGATCTGGGACCAGCGCACGCTCTGGGTTTTCCTGCTTCTCTATCTCGGGGTCAAAGGCGCGGGGTTGATCTCGCTCGACGCGCTTCTTTCGCGCCGCCGCGCGATTGCAAACACCTGAACCAAAAGCGGCGCCACAAGGGCGCCGCCGTCAGGTCTTCAAGGCATTATTCGCCTTAGTGGGCCTTCGCCTCGATCTCCTTCGCATCCTTCACCGAAGCGATGGGGATGCGGCGCGGCTTCATCTCCTCGGGGATGTTGCGCGTAAGCTCGATGTGAAGCAGGCCGTTCTCCAAATTGGCCCCAGTCACCTCGACATGATCGGCAAGCTGGAAGCGGCGCTCGAAGCTGCGCGAGGCAATGCCGCGGTAAAGCAGCTCGCCCTCATCCTTCTGTTCGGTGCTCTTCTCACCCTTGACGGTGAGCACATTGCGGTGGGCCTCAATGGAAATATCTTCTTCGCCGAACCCGGCGACCGCCATGGAGATGCGGTAGGCGTCCTCACCCGTGCGCTCGATATTGTAGGGCGGATAGGTCTGGCCGTTATCCGGTTGCCCGAGCGTATCGAGCATCGAGAAGAGCCGGTCGAACCCGACGGTGGAACGATAGAGAGGTGAAAAATCAACGTGACGCATGGTCTGTTCTCCTGTTGAGCAACATTGCGTTATGGCCCTGTTCCGAAACCCGCTTTGGGCGTTTCTGAGTGGCCAACGGCCCCATCCTGGCGGCCGCAGAGATAATATGGGGACATCAAAAATCCGGTTCAAGAGCGTGTCCCAGGCACATGAACAGCCGATGAACAGTGCACTCGGGAATCGTTCAGCTTGATCACGGTAGGGTTGGCGAACCTGATGGTTGGCCTCGCGCTGCCATCGGGGAAGCACCGGATGTAACGTCCCTTCCACCGGTGCGGAACGCCGGAAGCGGCATGACGTCGCTTCCGGCATTCATTTCCCCAAACCTTTCCATTTCTTGCCTTTCAGCCGACCCGGCTCTATCAATCCATAGGAAAATCATCTTCTTCCGCCCCTCATCTTCGCTCTTGAGGCCAATGTTTCCGCATGGATGACCTGCTGATTGTGGTTCCTGAAAATCCCGCACCAGAGGGGATTAAGGCAGGTCTGTTGCGGACAAGCGACGGGATCTCGATCCGGTATGCCCGCGTGCCGGGCCGGGGCGAGACGAAACGCGGCACAGTGGTGCTGCTTCCCGGCCGCAACGAATACATCGAAAAATATTTCGAAACGGTCGATGATCTTGCGCAACGGGGTTATGGGACGGCAATCCTCGACTGGCGTGGGCAGGGTGGCTCTGAAAGGCTTCTGGCGAATGCCAATCGCGGCTATGTGGAGAGCTTTGGCGATTATGTCCGCGACCTGGACGCGCTGTTTGAGCAGGTTGTTCTGCCCGATTGCCGGGGCCCCTACTACATCCTTGCGCATTCGACCGGTGTGCTGATCGCCCTTCTTGCGTCCCCCAGCCTTGCCAATCGCGTGCGCCGCATGGTGCTCTGTGCGCCCCTGCTCGGCCTTGCGGCGTCTTCTTCGACAACGGTGTGGGTCAGGCGTCTCGCCCGGTTTCTCTATGCGATCGGCTTGGGCAAAATGTACATGCCGGGCCGTCGAAACCGGCTCAAGACCCCGGATTTTTCACCCGCGGCGCTGAGTTCCGACCCGAAACGCTTCAACCGCAACCGCGCGACTGTGACGGCCTGGCCGGGGCTGGCCATAAATGGCCCGACAGTGGCCTGGACGCGGGCGATGTTCCGCGCGGTGGAACAGGTGACGGAGCCGGAGTTCATGGCACGGCTGCACATCCCCTCGCTGACACTGGCAGCAGGCGGCGACCGGGTCGTTTCCAACAGGGCGATTGAAGCCTATGTGCAGCACCTGCGCAGCGGATCCCTGTTGACGATCGACGGAGCGCGGCACGAATTGCTTCAGGAGGCTGATCGCTTTCGCGAGCAGGCGCTTGCAGCTTTCTTTGCCTTTGTGGAAGGCGCGGACGACATCGACCACTGAACTGGATCAGCGCAGCAGCGCCATCGCTTTTTCGTGGAGCTCGCGGGTTGCCGCAGCAATGATGTCGCCACCGCTTTCAGGTCGCCCCCCTGCCCAGCTCGTGATCACCCCACCTGCCTGTTCGATGATCGGAACCAGCGCGACAATGTCGTAAGGCTGCAGGCCAGACTCGATGACAAGATCGACCTGCCCCGCAGCCAGCATGGCGTAGGCATAGCAATCGGTGCCATAGCGGGCGAGACAGACCGCTTCTTCCACCCGGTCGTAAGCCGCGCGACGCAGAGCATCAAAGAGCGCAGGCGTGGTGGTGCACAGCGTGGCATCGCAAAGTTCGGTCGTGTCGCGGGTCTTCAACCGGCGCGCACCGCCGGGGCCCTCATAGTGGCTGCCCTCACCCACCGCATAGAACAGCTCACCCGTAAATGGCTGGGACATCATGCCCGCAACCGCCCGGCCCGACACCGTTAGCCCCACCAGTGTTCCCCAAAGCGGCAAGCCCGAGATGAACGCGCGTGTGCCGTCAATCGGATCGATGATCCAGCGGTGATCGCTCGCCTCGCCCTCAAGGCCAAATTCCTCACCCAGTATGCCATGATCGGGATAGGCCTCACCGATCAGCGCGCGAATGGCTTTCTCTGCCTCCCGATCGGCCTCCGTGACCGGATCGAAACCACCATCCACCTTATTGTCGATCAGCACAGGCTGACGAAAGCGCGGCAGGGTCTGTTGTGCGGCAGCTTCGGCAATGCGGCGCATCAGAGCCGGCGAGACGGTCATGGAAAACTCCTGGATACTGGATTTTCTGGCGGGCGAATGGTCGGGAGCCGATTTTCGCTGTGAATGCGACCGTTTGCAACGGTTCAGGAACGGTTAACGCTTGACAATGCTGCAATGCAACATAAACTTCCAATCAGGCAGTTTATCTGCCGAATGCCCTTTTTGGGCGTTTCCTCCCTAGACTTTAGGCCGCGTCGCCAAAACGATGCGGTCTTTTTTTGTGTCTTTTTCCGCAGATCGGCAACAGCATATGCTGCACTGCCGCAAAATCGTGGATCATTCGGCGGCCAGGGGAAAAGCGCTGAAGTGCTGGCTGGCGGTGAGCATCAGCTCGCGGGCGAAATCTGTTAAATCCTCTCTAAGCGCGTGAAAGCCTGCCGTCTTCTCCAGCGTGCGCTCATCCATATAGAGGCTTCGATTGATCTCGATCTGCAAGGCGTGAAGCCCCTGCGCGGGACGCCCGTAATGCTCTGTAATGAAACCGCCCGCATAGGGCTTGTTGTGCACCACGCAGTAACCGCGCGCGGTTAAAAGCCCGATCACCCACTCCGTGAGAACAGGGGCAGCCGACACGCCGAAACGGTCGCCGATGATGAAATCCGGCCGCAGACCGCCGTCACCAGACCGCACCCCGGCGGGCATGGAATGACAATCAATGAGAATGCCATGCCCGAACGCGCAATGCGTGTCGATGAGAAGGCGTTTGAGGCATTCATGATAAGGCTGGTAGATCGATTCTATTCGTGAAACCGCCTCAACCAGCGGCAACCGCCCCTGATAGATATCGAGCCCCTCCCCCACCAATTTGGGCACTGTACCAAGCCCGCCCGCCACCCGTGGCGAGCGGATATTGGCATAGGGCGGCACCGGCTCGCAAAACATGCGTGGATCAAGCTCCCAGGGCTCACGATTCACATCGAGATAGGCCCGCGGGAAGTTGGCTTTCAGGAAAGGGGCGCCACAGGCGACAACACCGGAAAAAAGTTCATCCACATAACAGTCTTCCGACCGCCGGATCACCCTGGCGTCGAGCTTGCTCATCTGAAGAAAACGTTGCGGATAATGGCGTCCACTGTGTGGCGAGTTGAAAACAAAGGGCACCTCCTGCGACGCTGGAGCATACACCTCGAAGGCGGGCACCGTGCCGAAATCCGCTGCAGCATTCATTCGTGTTTTGCGCCTCCGCAACGCTGTATTCTTCCGAAGCCTGCCACCGGCGCCCCCGCCTGTCCAGCCGCTCCACAGACTGGCCCATAAGGATTCACTTGATATTTACCATGCGAGAATCATATAGCTGGTAACACATAAGCGGTTGGCGGGACGACCGCTCTCGCACGATTCGGACGGCACAATGGCACGGATTCTCCTGGCGGAAGATGATAACGATATGCGGCGCTTTCTCGTGAAGGCGCTTGAACGAGCAGGCTACGAAGTGGTGGACTTCGACAATGGCGCCGGCGCCTATGACAGGCTGCGTGAAGAGCCCTTTTCTCTCCTTTTGACGGACATCGTGATGCCGGAAATGGACGGCATCGAGCTGGCACGGCGCGCGACGGAAATCGACCCAGACCTCAAGGTGATGTTCATCACGGGTTTCGCCGCTGTCGCGCTGAACCCCGACTCGAACGCTCCGCAGGATGCAAAAGTCCTTTCCAAACCCTTCCACCTGCGCGATCTCGTGAATGAGGTGGAAAAGCTTTTGCAGGCAGCCTGAGAGGCGTTTCGTAGCGGGGAGATGCGGCATTCGAGACGGGTGTCGAAATTGCGGTAAAATCCCCAAACTACCTATTGACGCCTGCCGCAATTTTATGATCTATGCGCGGCGTCGGATGGGCGTGTAGCTCAGCGGGAGAGCACTACGTTGACATCGTAGGGGTCACTGGTTCAATCCCAGTCACGCCCACCATCCGAACCCTCTTTCAAGTTAATACATTGTGTTGGTGCGCTACATCTGCTGCGTTCGTCTGCAGGATCGGTGGCGTTCGGTGTTTTGCGACCTGCCTTTTGCCGGGCCCGACCGAGCCGGCCGGTGGGCGCCGCGAGAGCCGGGAGGAAACCGGTCGGCTCAGCGCCTCACGGTGCGAAAACGCTCTTCCAGATACGACACCAGACGCACCGCTGGCCAAAGCACGATCAGATACATGACCGCGGCGGCGATTAGCGGTGTGGGATTGGCCGTCAGCGCCTGGGCATCGGTCGCCTGCTTGAGAAGATCGGGCATGGCTACCACGGAAGCCAGCGACGTATCCTTGGCAATTGCCACGGAATTGCTCGTGTGCGGCGGGATCGCCACGCGAAATGCCTGTGGCAGGATGATTTTGTAGATGATCGCCCAGAACGGCATGCCGAGAGCCTTCGCCGCCTCGGTTTGCCCCTCGGGAATCGACTGGATGCCAGCGCGGAAGACCTCCGCGGTGAACGCAGAAAAGACCAGTCCGAGCGCCAAGGTTGCGGATGTGAACGCGTTGAGGCGGATGCCGACAAAGGGCAAGGCATAATAAATCAGTACGAGGACAACGAGAATCGGCAGCGCCCGAAACACATCCACGTGCAAAACAGCGAGAAGGCGCAATGGACGCGGCCCATAAAGCCTCGCCAGGCAGATGAGCACCCCCGCGAGCCCTCCGAGCGTAATCGTTGTGAGGGCAAGCAGGATCGTATTCCAAACCCCCTTCAAGAGCATCGGAAAGATACGGATAAAAACCTCGGCATTAAGGAATGTATCGACGAAACCCGGCATGTTTTTAATCCTCCCGCGGCACTCCCCGCATCCCCACGGATGGCCGGTTGATCCTGTTTGACCGAGACACGGGTCAGGCACCCCTTTCCCGGTTCTCGTGCTCGACTGGCTTCACGCCCTGGCCGGGCCATCCCCCACCGATTGTTTCGCTACCGATTGATAGACTGCCAGCGTGAACTGGACGTGCTCGCGCAGCAGGCTAGCAGCGAGCTCCGCATCGCGGGCAAGCACGGCATCCATCAACCGCGTGTGATTGGAAATAGACAGCGCTTCCTCAAGGAGCGCCATAGTCGCTGCGTCGTGTTCGACAGGGTTCCCCGTGTCATCATCCGGCAAAAACAGAAGAGCCTGATGATGGCGCCTCAACTGCTCGGAGATCTGACGCTGAAAGGATCTCAACCAGCCTGATCTGCCGGCCGAAAGAAGTGACTGATGGAAGGCGTCATGCGCGTCCATCCATACCGTAAAAGCCGTGGAGCTGCCGCGGCGCAGCGAGGTCGACGCACGAGACAATTGGTGATGACACGCCACGATGGCGCTTTCCCAATCCAGATCGCCATGGGCTATTGAGTCCTTGAGAAGCGCCGTCTCCACCACCGCTCGCGCCTGCTCAAGATCCTCCAGTTCCGCGACGGAAACGGACGCAACACGGTAACCGCGATTGGGGCTGAGAACCGCAAGTCCAGCCTCTTCCAGACGCGGTAGCGCTTCCCGCAGAGGCGTGTATCCGATCCCGTAGCGCTTCGACAGCGTCATCAGGCGCAACGGCTCCCCGGGCGCCAGAACTCCATCCACAATGTCCCGCTTTAGGGCGGAAAGCGCGTCTTCAGGCTCCTGCAGGTCACGCTTCGGCATTGTCTCGGTCTCAGATTTCATATAATCAATCATATTATATATAATCTGCCGGGCCAACAGGATTTTGATCAAATGAGCACAGCCGAACAAAATCAGGATATCGCGATGATGGCAAGTGCCCGGGAGAGTGACCGCAAGGACCCGTTGAAAGACTATCGCTCCCGATTCAGTCTTCCAGACGGCGTCATCTACCTGGACGGCAACAGTCTCGGTGTGCTGCCGGCTGATCTCAATTATCGCATGAGCGAAATCATTGAACATCAGTGGGGCGAACGTCTGGTGCGCGGGTGGAACGACGCTGGCTGGATCGACCTCCCTTCTCAGGTAGCGGGGAAGTTAGCCGCCCTGGTCGGGACGAGTGCAAGCTGCATCGCGGTTGGCGATTCCACATCGATCAACGTCTTCAAGGTGCTTTCTGCCGCCCTCTCCCTGCGCCCCTCCCGGCGCGTTATTCTATCCGACCGGAACAATTTTCCGACCGATCTCTACGTCGCCGACGGCCTCACGCGTCTCCTCGGGCAGGGCTACGAGTTGAAGCTCGCCACGGCCGAGACGATGATTGACGCCCTGGACGAAAGCGTGGCTGCGGTGCTTCTGACGGAAGTCGATTATCGTACCGGTGAGCGTTACGACATGGCGGCCATGACCCGGCACATTCATGAAAAAGGCGCGATGGCGATCTGGGATCTGTGCCACAGCGCCGGCGCCTTCCCGGTTCATCTGGATTCCGCCGGGGCGGATTTTGCCGTTGGCTGCGGCTATAAATATCTGAATGGGGGCCCCGGCGCGCCCGCCTTTCTTTATGTCGCCGAACGGCACTTGACGAGCGTCACCCCCGCGCTGTCGGGATGGATGGGGCATAACGCCCCGTTTGCCTTCACAACGGATTATACCCCGGCTGCGGGGATTGACCGCATGAAGGTGGGCACGCCTCCGATCCTCTCCCTCTCCGCACTCAACATTGCACTCGATGCATTCGACGGTGTCGACATGACACTGGTGCGTCAGAAATCGCAGGAACTGTGCGACCGCTTTATTTTAGAGGTCGAACGCCGCTGCCCTGAACTGAAGCTTGTGACCCCTCGCGATCACGCGATGCGGGGCAGCCAGGTGTCCTTCAGGCACCCTGAAGGATATGCGATCATGCAGGCGCTGATTGCCAACGGCGTTATTGGCGATTTTCGGGCTCCCGATATTCTGCGCTTCGGCATGACCCCGCTCTACTTGCGACACACCGACATCCTGGCTGCTGCGGAAACACTCGAACGTGTGATGCGCGAAAAACTGTGGGACCGGGAAGAATATCGCCGACGCGCGAAGGTGACCTGACAGCCGGCAGCGGCGATGCATTCAACATCAACCCGGGAAGCAACGCCGTTTGCTTCCCGTAGCCTTACGATAATTTAATACTAGAACAGATGAAAAGCCGCCCGGAAGCTGGCATAAAGGGCAAGGCTCGAAGCGACCGGTATACCGGCTGATCAGTGCCGCCTCCATTGCCAAAACCGAATTGCCGGAGCGTGCATGTCTTTCTGGAAACAGGCAGTTGCCTGCCTCATCATTCTTATCGTCGCAGCATTCGTCTGGTTCCTTTACTACCCCGGCGCACAGGATGTTCTGGCCCGCTCGGGGCTTGTCTCACCCCAATCTGGATCGCAACAGGCCGCAGCAGAGCGCGGCCCGCAGCGTGGAGGCCGTGGCGGGGGCGGTGCGCCGGGCCCGGTGGTGACAACACCGATCACACATGCGACGATCAACGACCGGCTCACCGCGATCGGCACCGGCAGGGCGCGGCGCTCGGTGGTCGTCAATCCGCTCACCGCTGGCACGCTGGTCGAAATCGCGGTCTCCTCGGGAGCGGAGGTGAAGGCCGGCGATCTGATCGCCAAACTCGATTCAGATGCCGAAGAGATCGCACTTGATCGCGCCGTCATCGCACTGGAGGATGCCCGCGCGACGCTCGAGCGCATCAAGGCGCTACGCACCTCCAACACGGTGAGCGTGGTGCAACAGAACGAGGCCGAGCTTGCTCTGCGCAATGCGGAGCTGGCCAAACGCGAAGCGGAACTTGCCCTTGAACGCCGATCCATCACCGCGCCGATTGACGGCACGGTCGGCATTCTCCCGATTTCCGCAGGCAGCTATGTCACCAACAGCACGGAAATCGCCAGCATAGACGACCGGTCGCAAATCCTGGTGGATTTCTGGATTCCCGAACGCTATGCGGGCCTGATCGATATCGGATCGCCGCTGACCGCCATTTCGGTCGCACGCGCGTCTTCGGTTCATGAAGGCGAAATAAGCGCGATCGACAATCGGATCGACCCGGAAAGCCGGACGCTGCGCATCGAGGGACGGATTGACAACCCCGATGACCGCCTGCGCGCCGGCATGGCCTTCACCATCTCCATGCGCTTTCCCGGCGAAACCTACCCGGCCATTGATCCGCTGGCCATTCAGTGGAGCTCTGACGGGCCATTCGTTTGGGCAGTTGAAGACGGTATGGCGCGCCAGAAGCCCGTTCGAATCGTTCAGCGCAACGCCGACAGTGTGCTTGTTGACGCAGAGTTTGGCGAGAACGCGCTCGTCGTCACCCAGGGCATTCACAATGTGCGCGAAGGCACTCCCATTGAAACAGCCGGCAAGCCGGCCAGTGCCGGCGCCAGACAGGCCAATGCGGGAGGATCCGCGTCGTGAAGGAAACGCTTCAGAACGCCCAAACCGGCATCACCGCCCTGTTTGTCCGGCGCCCGGTTCTTGCCTTTGTCTTCAACACGCTGATCGCGGTGGCCGGCCTTGCGGCGCTCTTCGGCATCGAAGTTCGGGAACTGCCGGATGTCGATCGCCCGGTTATCACCGTCTCCACCAATTTCTCCGGCGCGGCCGCAGAAACGATGGACCGCGAAGTGACGGCCATGATCGAAGGTGCGGCCGCTCGCGTTTCCGGCGTGGTGGCGATTTCTTCAGACTCCTCCTATGGCCGCAGCCGCGTGACAGTGGAGTTCAGCGATAACGTCAACCTGGATACAGCCGCTTCCGATCTGCGCGATGCGGTGAGCCGCATCCAGAACAGTCTTCCCGATGATGCCGAAGCGCCGCGCATCATCAAATCCGACAACGACGCGCAAGCGGTCATGCGGATTGCGCTGACCTCCGCAAGCATGCCGGTGCAGCAACTCACCACCCTGGTGGAGGATGAGGTCGTTGATGCGTTTTCGGCTGTGCCCGGAGTTGCAGACGTTCAGGTTTATGGTGATCGGACGGAAATCTTCCGCGTCGACATCGACCAGACGAAGCTCTCCAGTATGGGGCTGACAGTGGCCGATGTTTCGAAGGCTCTTGGCACTGTCGCGTTCGATACACCGGCCGGCTCGCTCAGCAACACGACGCAGGACCTGACGGTGCGTGCCACTGCCGCCATCTCGACGCCGGAAGAGTTCGAGGCGATCTATCTGAAGGACAATGTCCGGCTGGGAGAGGTTGCGACTGTAACGTTAGGTGGCGATCTCGGGGAAAGCCAGTTGCGCGCCAATGGCCGCACCGGCATCGGACTGGGCATCGTGCGCCAGGCCCAATCGAACACGCTCGAGATCTCTACCGGCGTCCGCAAAGCGGTGGAAGAAGTGCGCGCGATCCTGCCCGAAGGGGTCGACATCGAGGTGACCAGTGACGATGCGACCTTTATCAACGGCGCCATACACGAAGTCGAGATTGCGCTGTTGATTTCCGTGACCGTGGTGCTTCTGGTCATTTTCATCTTCCTGCGCGACGTTCGCGCGACGATCATACCAGGTCTCGCCATCCCGGTTGCGCTGATCGGCACGCTGGCAACCATTTATCTGACCGGCTTTTCCATCAACATCTTGACCCTGCTGGCTCTGGTTCTGGCGACAGGTCTTGTGGTGGATGATGCCATCGTGGTTTTGGAGAATATCGTGCGCCGGCGCAATGAAGGCATGGGCGCGCGCGCTGCCGCCGTGCTCGGCACGCAGGAGGTTTTCTTCGCGGTTCTGGCAACGACGGCCACGCTTATAGCGGTCTTCGTTCCCATTTCCTTCCTGCCCGGGCAGGCAGGCGGTCTTTTCAAGGAATTCGGTTTCGTGCTCGCGATGGCCGTGTTCCTCTCCTCCATCGTGGCTCTGTCGCTGTGTCCGATGCTTGCTTCTCGCATGCTGGCCTCACACCCCGAAGGGGAGGAAAAGCAAGGCAGCGGTTCAGGTACCGGGCGTGTCCTGTCGACCCTTTATCGGCGCTGCCTGCAAGCCTGCCTGAACGCGCCGGCCGTGGTGGTGGTGATTTCGGTGCTTTTCGCTGCCGCTTCCTATGGAGCCTTCGGTTTCATCAAATCCGAGATCACGCCGAGCGAGGACCGTTCGATCGCCTTCATGCGCGTGTCAGCACCGCAGGGCGTCAGCCTTGACTACTTTGCCGAACGGATGCGTCGTATCGAGGCCCTGATAGAACCACTGCGCGAAAGCGGCGAAGTGGTCAGCACATTTTCCATCGCCGGACGCGGCTCCTCCAACAGCGGCTTTCTTGTATTGCGGCTGGCCGACTGGGAAAACCGCGAGCGCAGCCAGCAGGAGATCGTTGCCGATATCTCTGCCCGTGTGCGCGATGAGCCCGGTGTGCGTGCCTTTGTTTTCCAACCCAACAGCCTCGGCATTCGCGGCGCGGGCAACGGCCTGAGTTTCGCGATAGCCGGCAACAACTACGCCAAGTTGACGGAAGCCGCGGAGAAGATCGTCGCAGCGATGGATGAGGATCCGAGTTTCCGCCAGGCGCGCCTTTCCGATGACACGACACAACCACAGCTTTCGATCGCCATCGACCGTGAACGCGCCTTTGATCTGGGGATCGATATTGATGGCCTTGGCAACACCATCCAGGCAATGCTCGATGGCCGCAAGATCGGCTCGGTCTTCATCGATGACCGAAGCGTGGACGTGAAACTGGTCTCGACCACGAACCCGGTGAACGATCCGACCGACCTGGAAAATATCTACATCAAGGCAGGCGATGGCCGCTTCGTGCCGTTGTCCGTCATTGCAACGCTCAAGGAACAGGCCGTTCCGCCATCCCTGTCGCGCGAGGATCAACTGCGCTCGGTGGGGGTCAATGCAGCACTCGGCAATGTGGCGCTGGGCGAAGCTTATGAAAGGGCGCAGACAATTGCCGAACCTTTCCTCGAGCCCGGCATGCGCCTCGTGCCGCTCGGCGAGGCGGCTGCGCTTGGCGAAACCGCCAATTCCATGTTGATCATTTTCGGCTTTGCGCTGGTCATCATTCTCCTTGTACTCGCTGCCCAATTCGAGAGCTTCACCAGCGCGATCATCATCATGGCAACGGTGCCGCTCGGGCTTGCCTGCGCTGTGTTCGCCATGTTGCTGACGGGCACCAGCCTCAATGTTTACAGCCAGATCGGCCTCGTGTTGTTGGTTGGCATTATGGCCAAGAACGGCATTCTCATCGTCGAGTTCGCCAACCAGCTCAGAGATCGGGGCATGGGTGTCCGCCAGGCCGTTGAAGAGGCATCGCTCATCCGACTGCGCCCGGTTGCCATGACAATGATCTGCACGATCGTCGGCGGGGTACCGTTGGTGCTTGCAAGCGGCGCCGGCGCGGAAGCGCGTGTCGCGCTTGGCTGGGTGATCGTGGGTGGCCTTGGCCTTTCCACATTGTCCACCCTTTTCCTGACCCCGGTGGCTTATCTGCTGCTTGGCCGTTTCATCACTCCGAAAGTGGAAGAAGAAGAAAGGCTTGAGCGCGAGCTTCACCACGCGTCGCGCCTCGGTGGCAAGCTCTCCTGAACATTGGGGCTGAAGCGGGTGACAATCGCCGTACAAAACTGTATCTGTGCGCGGCGCGCGGGGGCGAATGGAGCCCGCGCGACCCCTTCAACAGCCACGGAGTGCCCCGTTGAGTACCGGGACAATCAGCATTGAGGAAGCCGAGAAACTGGTGGGACAGGAAGTCGGCCTGTCCAACTGGCGTGTCGTCACCCAGGAAATGATCGATCAGTTCGCCGCAGCGACCGATGATCACCAGTTCATCCACACCGACCCCGAGCGTGCCGCGCGGGAAACACCTTATGGCGGCACGATCGCTCACGGCTTTCTCTCCCTGTCCCTCCTTTCGACAATGGTGTTCGAGGCAGTGCCGCGTCTTGAAGGCTCGGCGATGGGTGTGAATTTCGGTTTCGAGCGTATCCGCTTTCTGGCACCGGTGCGATGCGGTGCCCGCATTCGCGCGCGTTTCGTGCTCGCCGCGATTAAATTACGTCCCTCGGGTATCGCCGAGGTGAATTACGACGTTTCCGTCGAAATCGAGAATTCACTGAAGCCAGCACTTACAGCACACTGGCTGACACTGGCGATGCCGGACCGTGGGCGGGATGAATAAAGAGTGGCTCGCTCATGGGCGCTGGCTTCAGGAAGCCGGTTTCGGGCCAGACGTTAACGTTACCGGACGGCCAACAATTGCTCGACCTGTATTCCGCAGTTATTCACGTTAATAATACTTGCGGCCTTTCAGATTCTGGAGGGCATTACCGTTCCTCCAAGAGTTCTCCATGACGCTCAGTTCCAGCCCATCACTTCAAAAGGAAGAACGGAAGAACCCCTACCGCGATCCCGAAAGCCTAGAGTTCAACTTCAGAGCAAGGCGATTTCAACATATCCGCCCGCTTATCGAAGACGCCCTGGACGAGAAGCAAAAGATCAACATTCTCGATCTCGGCGGCACAGAAGAATACTGGCAGATTGGCGCAGACTTTCTCAACCACCACCGTAACAAGCTCAAGATCACGCTTCTCAATCTGGAAGCGGAAGAGGTGGAAGACACGAACATATTTGAAGCTATTGCCGGCGACGCGGCGGACCCGAAGCTCCTGCAGGGAGAAGGATTCGACCTTGTCCACTCCAATTCCGTGGTTGAGCACATGGGAAGCTGGGACAGAATGCAGCGGTTTGCCGAAAACAGCAAAAGACTGTCCAGCCGTTACTTCGTCCAGACCCCGAATTACTGGTTTCCTTTCGAGCCGCATTTTCGCCTGCCCGGGTTTCAGTACCTGCCCAAAACCATGAAGGTCTCACTCGTTCAGCGGTTCCAACTGGGCTTTTTCCCCCGCACGCCGGATCGCGGAGAAGCATGCTCGCTGGTCAGGCACAACACGCTGATTTCAGCGGCACAGATGCATGAGCTCTTCGACGACGGAAACATCATTTTCGAGAAGTTCGCCTTCCTGAACAAGTCGATCATGGCCATACGCGCGCGCTGATCGAACTACCGCTCAGGCCTGGACGGCGAATGAGGCCGGAGGCGACTGCAATCCGGCCCCAGGGAGGTTTTTAGTCCTCCTTTTGCGCCTGAACGTCATGTTCCGGTGCAGCAGAGACGAGCTCTGAGGCTGTCGACTGAACCAACAGCAAATAACGCTCATACTGAATCAGCACATCATGGATGATCTGGTCGCGCGTCATTCCCATGATGTCATACCCCTTGCTACCGCTCGAGAACTCGGTCCGGGCTTCGTAGCGCAGGCCGGATCTTGCCGCATCGAAGGCAGAAAAGGCCGGCAGTTTCTGAGAGGCTGGCGCGACACCGTAAACGAAGTTTCGCATGTCTTCGGCTGGCGAGGTCAAGGCAATGGCGCCACTCTCCTCTTCCTCCACAAACGCCTCACGGCCTCGCTCGGTGAGCTCCCTGGCCACTTGTTCGAGGGCGGGTTTCACCTCCTTCTGAATGAAGGAAAGGATCTCCTTTTCGCTTGGCGCATGGAGCATCAATCCAAGCCTGCGCTGCCAGGTCAGCCCGGAAGCCGGATAAGCGGGAGCAACCTGCGGCACGGCGGCATGCGCTTCGCGCTGCGCCAGATCGGCCCGCATGCCCACATAGAGCGCCCAGACCAGGGCGAGCATCACAAACGTGAAGGGCAATGCGCTGGCGATGGTGGCAGATTGCAGCGCGCCCAATCCACCGGCGAGCAGCAGAGATGCGGCAACCAGGCCTTCAAGCGCACACCAGAAGACCCGCTGAAGGGTGGTGGTTTCCGTTTCACCACCTGCTGCGATGGTATCGATGACGAGCGAACCGGAATCGGACGAGGTGACAAAGAAGATCGCGACAAGCGCCACGGCCAGCGTCGATGTCAGTCCCGTCAACGGCAGATAGGTAAAAAACTGGAAAAGACCGACGGAAACATCCTTCGCCACTTCCGCACCCAGTTCCCCCGCTGCAATGCCCGTATCCACGAAGATTGCCGTGTTGCCGAAGACGGTCATCCAGAAGAAGGTAAACCCTGCCGGAATAAAAAGGACGGCCGTCACGAATTCACGCACTGTGCGGCCGCGTGAGATGCGCGCGATGAACATGCCCACGAAAGGCGACCAGGATATCCACCACGCCCAGTAGAACAAGGTCCAGCCATCAACCCACGGCGTCGGCTCATAGGCATAGATGTTGAAGGTGCGCAGAACGAGCGTGTCGAGATAAAGCCCGATGTTCTGCACGAAATCGCGAAAGAGATCTGCTGTCGGCCCGACCACAAGCACGAAGATCATCAAAAGGACCGCCACGACCAGGTTCGTCTCCGACA
This sequence comes from Nitratireductor sp. B36, assembly GCF_020833685.1. GTDB lineage: Bacteria > Pseudomonadota > Alphaproteobacteria > Rhizobiales > Rhizobiaceae > Nitratireductor. Next base: position 209,002 of record NZ_JACKZY010000002.1, on the reverse strand, counting down.
GGATGCGGACCCCCTTGTCCAGCCCGGTAACCACCGAGATTGTGGCAAACGCGGTGATGACCGCGATAAGTGGCAGCTGCACCCAAGGCGCAATGGGCAATCCGATCAGATAATTGAGACCTGCGTTGATCTGGGTGACGCCCAGCCCAAGCGATGTGGCGATGCCGAACATGGTCCCGACAATGGCGAAGATATCCACCGCATGGCCGATGGGGCCGTTGATCCTGTCCTTCAACAGCGGATAGAGGCCGGAACGGATGGTGAGCGGAAGATTGTAGCGATAGCCAAAATAGGCAAGCGAAAGCCCCACCACCGCATAGATGGCCCAGGCATGGATACCCCAGTGGAAAAAGGTGACCGTCATGGCTTCTCGCATGGCGGCGATGCTTCCCGGCTCTGCTGTGGGCGGCGCCAGAAAATGGGTCATGGGCTCACCAACCGCATAGAACATCAGGCCGATGCCCATGCCAGCCGCAAAAAGCATGGCAACCCAGGAATGATATTTGAACTCTGGTTCAGAATCGTCTGGACCGAGTTTCAGTCTACCGAACTGTCCGAACGAAAACAGAAGCACTGCAGCCAGGAAAATACCGACGGAGAGGAGATAGAGCCAACCGAAGCTCGCCAAAATGTTGCTCTGCAAAGCGGAGAACATCTCCCCTGCCCGGCCGGGAAAAACGATACCGATCAAAAGAAACACGGCGATGATGGATACCGCACCGAAAAAGACCGGTGGGTTGATAACAAAGCGTTTGAACATGAGGGATACTCTCTGCGCTTCCGTTTTTGAAATGGCGATTGGCGCTCTCAAAAAATGGCTCGCAAAGGGCGGAAACACCCCCTGAATGGCTGGGACACGCGGTCAGAGCGCCGGCGGCAAGCGTCTCGTTTCTGCGGTGCATAAGGTGGATTGTCAATGTTTGGCGGACAAAGCCAAGGTCGGCTTTCGGGTAACGCTTGACAGAAGAGGCGTGGGCTCAGACGATTCCGCACGCCCGAACAAGCTTGAGGAGGCGCGGCAGGGAGGGCTTCGTGTTCATCGCGCACCAGGTCTCGCGCGCTTCCCCTCCATAGCTCTCCTTGTGCCTTGCAAGCGACTGCGTGGGATAGACCAGCTTCTGGGCAAGGGGATTGGTGTAGATGAATCGGAATGCACGACGGGTCAGCCAGTCCTTTTCGAACTCCTGATCCTCGATCTTGTGAAACGGCATGAGACCAAGATAAAGCTTCGGCACGCCTTCAGCCTGAAACGTTTCCACGGCATGGCGCACGAGAAAGTAAGCGGCCAGAGGATCGGTATCCGGCAGCCAGCGGCGTGTTGCCGAAAGATATCCGATCAGCTTCCCTTCTTCATACAACGGATCAAAGAATGCAAAGGCGAGCGGCTGATTATCGCCATCCAGTATGAAAAATTTTCGAACATCGGGCTCATCACGCAACTGGATGGGGCGCACGAGAAAGGAAAGCTCGCGGCGTTTTGTGGTGCGGGTGCGCCGCCAGCCGAGAGAGATATCCTCGACTTGCTTCACTTGCAGCGATGCCACGGGAACCTCCGCAACGCGGCATCCCATGCGGGTGAAACGGTTCGCGGCCGTGCGGAAACTGCGCCTGGAAGGCCCGGTGAAACTATAGGTTTTTAGATCGATCAGGCTTTCTATACCCAGCGCATTGACGAAAAACCCCTTGGACGAAAGAAGCTCTGCCATCGGGCGGGAGACCTGCCAAAAGGTCACGTCGTTCTTGACCGCTACAAACGCGTCTAGCAGGGCAGGCCAAAGTTCTCTTGGTGCAAGCGGGTCAGCCAGCGCATAGGCTGTTCGTCCCACCATCCGGTAAGCGATGACACCATCCTCATTGCCGAAATACCGCATTCCCGGCTGATGCGCGACCGAATAGGCAAGCACGAAACATCCGTGCCGCTGAAGAAGCGCATGGCGCTGATTGTCGGTGAGAAGAGCGTTGTCGCTCAGGCGATCAAATTTGGACAAGCGAGCTATCTGGTTCACGGCGAAGAATCATGTTCTGCGCCCCCACGGACGGAGGGATGCCACGCATTGGGGATGGTGACAAGCCGATTGACAATAAAGAAACCAATTGGTTATTTAATATCAATCGGAGAGTGCCATGACCAAACCTGCTGCATCAGTTCAGAGCGAAGACGCACCAGAAAGTGCTGACGACCGTTTGCTCTTTGCCCTCAAAACAAAGGGGGCGATGACAGCCCAGCGTCTGGCGCATCAGCTCGGCATCTCAACTGTAGCCGTGCGCAAACAGCTTTCGCGCCTGGAACAGGGTGAACTGGTGCAGTTTCAGGAAGAGGTACGTGGACCTGGACGCCCCGAGCGGGTGTGGCGCCTGACGGCGAAGGGGCATGGCCGTTTCCCCGACAGCCATTCGGACCTGACACTCGAACTGATCAACTCGATCCGACGGGTGTTTGGAGAGGAAGGGCTCGACAGGCTGATCGGCGAGCGTGAACAGACAATGCAGACCTCCTACAAACATGCGGTCCGGGAACATTCGGATCTCGCCGAGCGTGTTGCTGCTCTGGCCCGTATCCGCGCGCGGGAGGGTTATATGGCCGAAATCGAGCCTCTCGAGGACGGCGCCTATCTCCTGATTGAAAATCATTGCCCTATCTGTGCCGCCGCGATGGCCTGCCAGGGCTTTTGCCGCTCCGAACTCAACGTTTTCAAAACCGTTCTTGGCCCTGAGACCCGGGTCGAAAGGACGGATCATATTCTGGCCGGCGCAAGGCGCTGCGCCTACCGCATAGAAGAACGTTCAGCCGACTGAACCTGAAAAGCCGAGGTCATTATGACAGATACAAGCACCGAGGGCCCTCTCGGCAACACCGGCTGGGCGGCAATCCTGAAAACCGGACAATTGGGCCAGTTTGCACTGCTGTGCCTCGGCATCTGGCTTCACGCCGCCGACACACTGCTTGTGGCAACGGCAATGCCTGCGGCGGTCGCGGAGATCGGCGGCGACCGACTGGTGAGCTGGACGCTATCACTCTATCTGCTGGGGTCGATCATCTCGGCGGCGGCGGCAGCCCTCGCAGCCACGGCGGTGGGCCTGCGCCGGGCCTTTGTGATCGCGGCACTCGTCTACACGATGGGCTGCATGATCAGCGCACTTGCGCCCAACATGCCTGTGATGCTGCTGGGGCGCTTCGGTCAGGGGGTGGGCGGCGGCCTGCTGGTGGCGCTGACCTATGTCGCGATCCAGCGTCTTTTTCCCAAGGACATGTGGCCGCGCCTGATTGCGCTGATGTCGGCGATCTGGGGCGCTTCCGCCTTCTGCGGCCCTATGATTGGTGGCTTTTTCGCAGATGTCGGCCTGTGGCGCTGGGGTTTCTGGACCTTCGCGATCCAGGCGTTGCTGCTTGCGGTTCTCGTTCCAGTATTCCTGCGCCCGACCAAAGCGGGCATGGCGAGCGCGCAGCGTTTTCCGATGATGAGGCTCACGCTCCTGTCGCTTGCCGTACTCTCGGTAGCGACAGCGGGGATCTATGTGACGCCGTCCATCTCTCTCCCGCTGGTGATAGCGGGCGCGGTGCTGTTTCTTCTCTTTCTTAAAAGGGATGGGAGTCGCAAGAGCGACAAGATGTTTCCGACGCGCGCTTTCGATATCCGCACGCCTGTGGGCGCTGGCTTCATTGCCAATATTGCCCTTGGTACGGCAGCCATGTCGTTCACGGTTTATGGCCCATTCTTTCTGCAACGCATCCACGGCCTGTCGGCACTGGGAGCCGGCTACGTGATTGCGGCTGAAGCGGTTGCCTGGAGCACAACGGCCGTGGTTTTCGCCGGGGTGAATGAGATGGGAGAGCGTCGGGTGATGAAAACCGGAGCCTTGCTGATCCTCCTGGCGGTCACTCTGCTCGGTCCCGCAATGGCGGACGGCCCAGTGTGGGCGGTCGTGTTGCTCTCAATCGCTCAGGGCGCGGGCTTCGGCATGTTGTGGGGATTTCTGATCCGCCGCGTGGTCGCTGCCGCCTCCGAAACCGAGCGCGACAGCGCATCCTCCGCGATGCCGACCACGCAGCAGATCGCATTTGCGCTCGGCGCGGCGCTTGCCGGCATTGTTGCCAACATGGCCGGCTTCGCCGAGAGCGGCGCGTCCGAGACCATGCAAACAGTGGCGATCTGGGTATTTGCCAGCTTTGTCCCGCTGGCGGCCTTCGGTGCAGCGGCAGTCTGGCGGGTTGCCCGCTAGAAGCGAAAACCGCTAGCGCTCTCTCTTGGGTCGCCCCGTGTGGGTCGTCGAGGTCACGGACACAGGGTCGCTCGCTGGAAACGTGTCCTCGAGACCTTCTTCCAGCTCTTCCTCGAGTTCCTCCGGGTCCGTCGCCTCCCTCGGAGGCTTTTTCGCGAACTCCCCCGGCGCTCCGGTGCGGGTCGTGCGCGTCACGGAAACCGGGTCACTCGCTGGAAAACTCTCTTCCAGCCCTTCCCTTAGGGCTTCTTCCTTTTCCATCTTCTCGGTTTTGGTTTCAGAACTCGGTTTCTTGTGGTCAGGCTGCATTGATGTATTCCCTTTTCAGGTCAATGCGGGAACAGCCTGTCCGGTTCCACGCTACGCCGATCATCGGTCGCGGGCAGCCTGCTCCAACAGCATGAAGACATAATCCGAGAAGGAGCGCCAACACTCCACCCGGAAAGCATCGCTGCCAGTGCGCCACAGAACGATCTCAGCCTTGCCGAAAACGGTTCGCGAGCAGGCACCGACCGGAAAGGCAACCAGAGAAAGGTCCTGTGGGCATCCGGCATTGAGCACAGTCTCGCAACGCGGGCCGGAAACCAGAACCGCGGTGTTGCGATGCGAGACTTCCACGGCAGAGTGGAATGCCGTGACCGAGGCACACACACCGACCAGATCGGCTTCGGTCTCGTCGATCACCAGCCATTCATCCGGACCTAGCCACAGGGCGACGCGACCATCCTTAGCGGTGGACGCCTTCGGGCGCTGTGGCAAATCGAGACCCAGGGCTTTCGAGAGAGACTTTACCGCAGTCTTCGGCGCACGCAGGGAAAGCCGCGTGGATGGCTCTGCGCGCACCAGGGTGATGCCTTCATCATTGAGAAAGCGGCCTTCGAGCGCGTTCGCCCGTGCAATCGTGTCAGCCATTGGTGCGCTCTCCCTTCTCGTCGAAGAAAACGGTGGAGGTGACCTCCACTTCGATCACCCCGTCGGGCATGGGCACATAAAGCGTCTCACCCATGCGTTCATGCCCGCCAGCAACCAGCGCCAGCGCGATGGAATGCCCGCAATTCTCCGACCAGTAGGAGGAGGTGACATGGCCGAGCATAGGCACGGGCACCGGCGCTTGCGGGTCGGCAACAATCTGCGCGCCCTCTTCCAGAACCGTTTTCGGATCGCGCGTCCTGAGGCCAACGAGCTGTTTGCGCCCGGGAGCCACGAGGTCCGGGCGCATCAGACCGCGCATGCCGACGAAATCCGTTTTCTTCTTGCCGATCGCCCAGGAAAGCCCGGCGTCGTGCGGCGTGACGGTGCCATCCGTCTCCTGCCCAACAATGATGAAGCCTTTTTCTGCTCTGAGCACATGCATGGTTTCGGTGCCATAGGCGCAGGCCCCATGCTTTTCGCCTTCCGCCCAGACGGCCTCCCACACGGCGCAGCCATAATCGGCCGGCACATTGATCTCGAAACCGCGCTCGCCGGTGAACGACATGCGGAAAAGCCTCGTTGGCACGCCGCAGATCATCCCTTCCCGCACCGACATATGCGGCATCGCCTCGTCGGAGAGGTCGATCCCTTCCACCAGCGGGGCGATGATGTCGCGGCTTTTCGGTCCCTGAACGGCGATCACCGCCCATTGCTCCGAAGTGGAGGTCAAATAGACCTTCAGATCCGGGAATTCGGTCTGGAGATAGTCTTCCATATGGTTGAGCACGCGCGGTGCGCCGCCGGTCGTGGTGGTCACGTGGAAGCGGTCTTCGGCAAGCCGCCCCACCACGCCGTCATCATAGATGAACCCGTCCTCGCGCAGCATGACGCCATAGCGGCAGCGCCCGACGCCGAGCTTCTGCCACGGGTTCGTGTACATGAGTTCCATGAAGCGCGCGGCGTCCGGGCCGACGACCTCGATCTTACCAAGCGTGGTGGCGTCGAAGATGCCCGCACTCTGGCGCACCGTGCGGCACTCGCGGGCAACGGCTGCATGCATGTCCTCACCGGGCTTCGGGAAATACCAGGCGCGTTTCCACTGGCCGACATCCTCGAACACGGCACCATGGGCTGCTGCCCAGTCGTGCATGGGCGTGCGCCGCACCGGCTCGAACAGACGGCCCTTGCCGTGTCCCACAAGCGCGCCGAAGGTGACGGGCGTATAGGGCGCGCGGAAGGTGGTGAGGCCGACGTCGGGGATCGGCCTGTCCAGCATCTCGGCCGCGATTGCGAGACCGTGCATGTTGGACGTCTTGCCCTGATCGGTCGCCATGCCGGTGGTGGTGAAGCGCTTGACGTGCTCGATGGAGCGCATGCCCTCGCGCACCGCCTGGCGGATGTCCTTCGCGGTCACATCGTTCTGAAAATCGACAAAGGCCTTGGCGGTGCTTTCCGCCCCTGCCCCCTCGCCCGCACCCAGCATGCCGCCGCTCCAGCGCTCGGTGCTATTGGAAGAAAGCTTTGGTGGATTGCCGGATGCGCCGGCAGCTTCATGACCGGCCTTCAGGGCGTCGGCCACCGTCTCCTCCAGATCGACGCTGCCCGCACACGCGCCAATCGAAACCAGTTCCTGAACCGTCTGGCCGGGGAGGAAGCGCTGTGTTTCGGCATCAAAGGCAAGCTTGCCGCGCGACTGCGAGAAGAGGTGGACGGCTGGCGTCCAGCCGGAAGAGGTCAGGAGCGCATCGCAAGAAATGCTGCGCTCGGCCCCGCCGGAAATCGGTCCTACCTTTATGGATGAAACCCTGAGCCGCCCGCCCGTGCCGTTGACGGCATGCCCCGTCAGGCACTCAATGCCGAGACGTTGCGCCTCTTCCACATGCGGCCCCTGCGGATCGGGCCGGCAATCGACGATGGCAGCAATTGCAACACCTGCACGTTTCAGATCGATGGCCGCGTACCAAGCGCTGTCTTCAGCCGTGTAAACCGCCACATTGCGCCCGACCGCTACCCCGTAATGGTTGAGATAAGTGCGGGCGGCGGACGCCAGCATGATGCCCGGCCGGTCGTTGTCGGGAAACACCATGTGCCGCTCGATAGCCCCTGTGGCGAGCACCACGCGCCTTGCCCGCACCTGCCAGAGCCGCTCACGCGGCTGGTCTTGCGCAGGACTCGCGAGATGATCGGTCAGCCGCTCGACGAGCCCCACCATATTCTGTGCGTAGTAGCCGAAACCCGTTGTGCGGGTGAGAAGCCGGACGTTCTCGCGCGAGACGAGATCCGCCGCCACCGCCTGCGCCCAGTCCCAGCCGGGCTTGCCGTCGATCATCGCGCCGGTCTCGTAGCGCAGCGCGCCGCCCGTTTCCGCCTGTTCGTCAGCCAGAATGACACGCGCGCCTGTATCGGCGGCAGCAAGCGCTGCGGAAAGCCCGGCAGCCCCGCCGCCGATGACCAGCACGTCGCAATGGGCGAATCGGTTTGCGTAACAGTCCGGATCGGGCCGGTCAGGTGCCTCTCCTAGACCGGCAGCGCGCCGGATGAAGGGCTCGTAAACCCGCTCCCAGGCGGCCTTCGGCCACATGAAGGTCTTGTAGTAGAAGCCAGCGGAGAAGAAGGGCGATGCCAGATCGTTGAGCGCGCCGATATCGAAGGAGAGCGAGGGCCAGCGGTTTTGCGAGACCGCGTTCAGACCTTCATATATTTCCTGAACCGTGGCGCGCACATTGGGCGCCCTGCGGGCCGCATCGCGGTGAATGCCGACCAGCGCATTGGGCTCTTCCGCACCGGCGGAGACCATACCCCGCGGGCGATGATATTTGAAAGAACGCCCGACGAGATGCACGCCATTGGCCAGCAGGGCCGATGCAAGCGTGTCGCCGGTAAGCCCCTCGAAGGACTTGCCGTCGAAGGTGAAACGAACGGGATCGGCCTTGCCAAGCCGGCCAGCGGTGGCGATGCGGAAGGGCTGGGTCATCACTTGCCCTCCCCATCGAGATCCGGCTTTGGCTCGCCAGCCTTATAGGTCATCAAAAACTTGTCTGACACCGTGTCGCGTGCGGCGTTGAAGAAGCGGGCACAACCATGGATGTGCCGCCAGCGTTCATAGACAATGCCCTTGGGGTTTGAGCGAATGAAGAAGAAGCGCTCGAAATCTTCATCCGACATTTCGGCCATGTTTTCAGGTCGGGCGATATGCGCCTCGCCGGCATGGCGGAACTCCAGCTCCGGCCGGTCTTCCTGGCAATAGGGGCAGTGAATGAGAAGCATGTGATCCCCTTGCGCCTAATGCGCCACGGCGGCGGCAGCCGCCTCGTCGATAAGCCGACCATTGCGGAACCGCTCCAGCGTGAAGGGCGCGTTGATGGGATGCGGCTCGTCGCGCGCGATCGTGTGGGCAAACACATGCGCCGAGCCCGGTGTCGCCTTGAAACCGCCCGTGCCCCAGCCGCAATTGACATAAAGCCCGCTGACCGGCGTTTTTGCGAGAATGGGTGAGCGGTCTGGCGTGACATCCACAATGCCGCCCCACGACCGCAGCATCTTCATGCGGGTGAAGATCGGGAACGTCTCGCAGATGGCGTCGAGCGTGTGCTGGATGATGTGCAGCCCGCCGGTCTGCGAATAGGACGTGTATTGGTCCGTGCCTGCCCCGATGACCAGTTCGCCCTTGTCGGACTGGGAGATATAGGCGTGAACCGTGTTGGACATGACCACGCAGGGGAAGACCGGCTTGACCGGCTCCGACACCAGCGCCTGAAGCGGGTAGGATTCCAGCGGCACCTGAACGCCCGCCATCTGCATCAGCACCGAGGAATGGCCGGCGGCGACAACGCCAACTTTCCTCGCACCGATGGTTCCGCGCGTGGTCTCCACGCCGGTGACGGCGCCATCCGGCCCGCGATTGATGCCGGTGACCTCGCAGTTCTGGATGATGTCGACGCCGCGCGCGGCGGCGGCCCGCGCATACCCCCAAGCAACCGCGTCGTGGCGGGCCGTACCGCCGCGCCTTTGCAGCGCCGCGCCCATGACCGGATAGCGGGCCTCGCGCGAAATGTTGAGCGGCGGGCAGTAGGCCTTCGCCTTTTCGGGCGTCAACCACTCATTGTCCACGCCGTTCAACCGGTTGGCATGGATATGGCGTTTGAACACCTGCACATCGTGCACATTGTGCGCCAGCATCATCACGCCGCGCGGTGAATACATGACGTTGTAATTCAGATCCTGCGAAAGCCCGTCCCAGAGCTTCACGGAATGATCGTAGATGCCCGCGCTCTCGTCATAGAGATAGTTGGAGCGGATGATGGTGGTGTTGCGGCCCGTGTTGCCGCCGCCGAGCCAGCCCTTCTCCAGCACGGCGACATTGGTGATGCCGTGCTCCTTTGCAAGGTAATAGGCCGTTCCGAGGCCATGACCGCCGGCACCGACGATGATGACATCGTAGTTCTTCTTCGGCTCGGGAGACGGCCACTGTTGCGGCCAGCCCCTGTGACCACGCATGGCCTCGCGGGCGATAGCGAAGACAGAATATTTGCGCATGGGCCTCCCCGCAAACAATCAAGGCGCCTTGGAACCGGACGCCCCGGACATCAGCCTAGCAGTAGCGAAATACGAGGCAATGCCTTGCACTGATTGCGACGGAGATTGCCGTTTTGCGTCAATCTTCCTGATGGGCTTTCGTCTGCCTGAAAACTGGTGTCTTGCCCGAAAAACGCTCCATCAGCATCCCGCCAAACGCCAGGAAGAGAAAAGCGATATAGAATTCTCGAACCTCGGAAAGTTCGTACCCATCCACCATCGCCTCTCCGCCAAAGAGGAACACCAGCATGGTGAGGGCGTAGACGATCACCAATCCGAAGGCAGCTGCGCGCAGTCTTGCAGGTTGAATCCGCCGGGCAATGTCGACACCGATCATCAGGCCCAGAAAATACCAGACCTGATAGGGGACAATGTTCCAGGCTTCGTACATCAGCGAAGCGACCGGAAGCGCCATCAACGCAAAGAAGCGTGACGGCAGATAAGGCTCTACCTGGGCGGAAAACGCGCCGGCACCGCGCAGCCAGCACCACGGCATCACAATGAAGCAGAAGATAGCACTCGTGTAATAGATTGCCTCGAATTGATACGTGTAGAAATTGTGAAGGTTCGTCTCGTTCTGCACATTCCGGCTAAACAACTCCGGAGTGGCCCAACCAATCCAGTGCTGTCCCCACGACATTTCCTCCATGAGAATAAGAAACACCACGCCGGCCATGCCCGTGAGCACCAACGCAGGCGGAAAAATGGCGAGCAGACGTCCCTCTCTTTTTCCACGCGCGCCCCAGGCGGCCATCAAGAGGCTTCCAATGGCTGCAATGAGCAAGACTTCCGTGGCCATGCCAAGCGGCTGCATTTCACGCACATAATCATTCAGTGCCGTGGGTACGAAAAGAACAGCGGCTGCGACAGCCAGGAGAAACGCGGCAGCCAGAACGATGCCAACCATCACCCGATTGCGATCTTCGATCCTGACTGGAAGAATTTGGATCACAGGTCTCAAAGCAAAGTACAAGAGCAAAGCTGCAAGGGCAGAAAAACCGATACGGGCGCGGCCGAAGGGCGTGAAATCAGGGTCGCCCTTGCGCAACAAGCCATATCCATGGACCACCTCGCCGTAGACAGCCGAGCCGACAACCAGTGCAAAAGTCGCCGCGCCAAAACCAAGCCGCATGGCGCCCGTTCCAGAGCCGGCGACAGCCCGTCCATATCCATTCGCCATGTCGATATACTCCAATATGCAGAACACGCCTGTGTAGTAGCGCATCCTTTTCTCTACGTTAACGCGAAGGAAGGAATAAGCTCTCGAAAGAGGCGTCCACAAGAAAGCACTCGACAGCGGGCAATGCTTCTGCTATGTGCCACCGCTATTCGTGGCTGAATTCTGCTGCGGAACCCTTTGCCCATGGGCAAAGGAAAAATTGAATTCAATGCTGAACATATCGAAGACCAACGTTCTGACAGGAAACCCACGTGCAGGTACTCGTCCGCGACAACAATGTTGATCAGGCGCTTCGCGCGCTGAAAAAGAAAATGCAGCGCGAAGGCATCTTCCGCGAGATGAAGATGCGTGGGCACTACGAAAAGCCGTCAGAAAAGCGCGCACGCGAAAAGGCTGAAGCCGTTCGCCGCGCACGCAAGCTGGCGCGCAAGCGCGCTCAGCGCGAAGGTTTGGTCGGCGGACGTCCGGGCGCCCGCTGATAGCGCCCAGCTTTCGACGATTTTTGCTTTTAGAGGACGCGGTACGATCTTTTGGTCGTGCCGCGTTTTCGCATATCCGATGACTTTTTGCATGGGGACGGCAATGGCTTGGTTTGACACTCGGCTTATGGCATTAAGTGGCATGACTTCTTTCGACACGTCCCCGTCCCGCACTTCGCGCAAGATGCTTGCGGGCCTTGCCCTCGCAGCGCTTCTGCCCTTGGCCGCCTGCCAAACCGCCACCAATCCAGCCACCGATCTGAGTCGGATCGACACTGCGCAGGGTTCCGCCGAGAACATCGGCTCGCTGAGTGCGGTCATCCAGAGAACCCCCAATGAACCGGAAGCCTACAACATGCGTGGCGCGGCTTACGGCCGCGCCGGCCGGTACCAGGACGCGCTGAAGGACTTCGACAAAGCAATCTCGCTGAATCCACGTTCACCGAACACGTATGCCAATCGTGCCTTGATCCATCGCTACATGGGCAACAATCAGCAGGCGCTGGCGGACTACAATCAGGCGATCTCACTCGATCCCAACTATGACACCGCCTATATCGGGCGTGCAGAAATCTATCGCCTCTCCGGCCGGTCAACCGATGCCCTTGCAGATCTGGAACGGGCCATCCAGCTGGACACGACGGATCCGCGGGCCTATTACCGTCGTGGTCTGCTATATCAGGCAAGCGGCCAGCATCAGTTTGCCATTGAGGATTTTGCCAAGTCGATCTCGCTCTCGCCGGATGCTCCTTACGGCTATAATGGGCGCGGGCTCTCCTATCTGGCGCAAGGCGACGATGAAAACGCCTTCTCCGATTTCAATACAGCCATTCGGCTTGATGATGATCTGGCCGAAAGCTGGGCAAATCAGGCTCTCGTTTACGAAAAGCGTGGTGACAAGGAGAAGGCTGCGAAATCCTACGCACGCGCCCTTCAGCTCGATCCGGAATATATGCCCGCCCGCGATGGTCTGGCCCGCACACGCATCTGATTTCTCATATTTATCAGAATCTTAGCCCCGGCCATCTAAGCCGGGGCTTTTTGTTGCCCTCACACTGTGTGCACAAATTTATCTGGAACCTTCTTTGCAGTGGCGTGTTTTGAGCCCGGACCACAAAAGGAGTTCCAGTGATGAAAAAAGCAATCATTCTCGCTTCCGTCCTGACGGCCGCAGCCGCCGCGCCTGCCCTTTCCCAAGAGCGTGTGGAAGTCGGTGTCCTCGACTGTGTCATCGAAGGCGGAGCCGGCGTGGTGATCGCCTCCTCCCAGGAACTGGCATGCACATTCGAGCCCGTCGATGACAGCCGTCCGCCTGAAACCTATGTGGGTGTCGTGAACAAGTTCGGTCTGGATGTGGGCGTCAAGGACGCCACGCAGATGCAGTGGCTGGTCATGGCTCCCACGGCTGATGCCTATGCTCCGGGCGCACTTGAAGGCGATTATGCTGGTGTGAGCGCGGAGGTCGCAGCCGGTCTTGGCGCTGGCGCGAACATTCTCGTTACCCAGGACAGCCAGAGCCTGATGCTCCAGCCTGTGAGCCTTGAAGGCAAGACCGGCATCAATGTCGCGCTGGGCGTGAGCGAGTTTCAGTTGCGCTCCACATCTGCTGCCGAGTGATCATCCCCTGCCCCACCCGGCAACAAAAAAGCCCGGCTTCGCGCCGGGCTTTTCTTTGATGCCAGTCTTTTGTGTCAGTGATCCATCGCCTTGACGATGTCTTCCGTCATCTTCTTGGCGTCGCCCAGCAGCATCATCGTGCCGTCCTTGTAGAACAGCGTGTTGTCGATGCCGGCATAGCCGGAGCCGAGCGAGCGCTTGACGAAGAGACAGGTGCGCGCCTTGTCCACGTCAAGGATCGGCATGCCATAGATCGGCGAGGACTTGTCGTCGCGCGCGGCCGGGTTGGTCACGTCATTGGCGCCGATGACATAGGCAACGTCTGCCTGAGCGAACTCGGAGTTGATGTCTTCGAGCTCGAACACCTCGTCATAAGGCACCTGCGCCTCGGCGAGCAGCACGTTCATGTGGCCGGGCATGCGGCCCGCGACCGGGTGAATGGCGTATTTCACCTCGACGCCTGCTTCCTTCAGCTTGTCGGCCAATTCACGCAGAGCGTGCTGCGCCTGCGCGACCGCCATGCCGTAACCCGGCACGATGATGACCTTCTGCGCATTCGCCATCAGATAGGCCGCATCGTCGGCGGAGCCCTGCTTGACCGTGCGGTCGATCCCGTCATCGGCGGCAGCAGCCGTCTCGCCACCGAAGCCACCGAGAATGACCGAGATGAAGGAGCGGTTCATGCCCTTACACATGATGTAGGACAGGATCGCACCGGAAGAGCCGACCAGAGCACCGGTGATGATGAGCGCAAGATTGCCGAGTGTGAAACCGATGCCGGCTGCAGCCCAGCCCGAATAGGAGTTGAGCATCGACACGACGACCGGCATGTCTGCGCCGCCGATCGGGATGATGATGAGAACACCCAGCACCAAAGAGGCGGCAACGATCAGCCAGAAAATGGTCGTGCTCTGCGTGGTGACGAGCAACACGATCATGACGACCAGCGCAATGGCAAGGCCCGCATTCACCACATGCCGCATGGGCAGCATGATCGGCTTGCCGGACATGCGACCATCAAGCTTCAGGAAGGCGATGATGGAACCGGTAAAGGTGATCGCGCCGATGGCGACACCGAGCGACATCTCGACAAGCGCCTGGGCGTGGATCGCGCCCAGTTCGCCGATGCCAAAGCTCTCGGGCGCATAGAGGGCGGCAGCAGCCACCATGACGGCGGCAAGGCCGACAAGCGAGTGGAAGGCCGCCACGAGCTGCGGCATGGCGGTCATGGCGATGCGCTTGGCAATCACCGCACCGATGCCACCGCCGATGGCAAGACCGACGACGATGAGCACGAAACCGCCAAAGGACGGCGTTGCGTAGAGCAGCGTGGTGCCGATGGCGATGGCCATGCCGACCATGCCGTAGACATTGCCCTGACGGCTGGTTGTGGGATGCGACAGGCCCCTCAGCGCGAGGATGAAGAGAATGCCGGAAACGAGGTAGAGGAAGGATGCAAGATTGGCGCTCACGTCACTTGTCCTTCTTCTTGTACATGGCAAGCATGCGGCTGGTCACGAGGAAGCCGCCAAAGATGTTCACCGACGCCAGGATGAGCGCGATGAAGCCGGAGCCGGTGGCAAGGCCTGAAGCGGAAATGCCCACGGCCAGCAGCGCGCCAACGACAATCACCGACGAGATCGCGTTGGTGACCGACATGAGTGGCGTGTGCAGCGCCGGCGTTACCGACCAGACCACGTAGTAGCCGACGAAAATCGCCAGCACGAAAATGGCGAAGCGGAAGACAAACGGATCGATCGCCCCGCCGGATGCGCCATGCGCAAGCGCGCCGGCGGCATCGGCGACTTCGGCCGCCTGCATGCCTTCAATGGCGGCGCGAACGCTCGCCGCGGCGCTTTCGAGCTGGTCGAGCGCCTTTTCTAGTGCGGTTGGTTCCATCAGGATTCTCCCCCCGATTTGGTTGCGGCAGGCTTATCGGCAGCGCTGGACGCAGCAGCCGGCTTTCCTGCCGTTTTCTTCGCCGCGGCGGAGCCGGCAGCAGCCTTGGCTGCGGGCTTGCGCGCCGGCGTCGCCTTGCGGGCTGGCGCCTTTTTCGGCGCGGCGGCCTTGGCAGCGGGTTTTGCGGTGTCGACGAAATTGGGATGCACGACCTTGCCATCATGGGTAAGCATGGTGGCCTTCACCAGCTCGTCTTCCATATCGACGGCGAGCACCTTCTTCTCCTTGTCGACCATGGTCTCCAGGAAGGTGTAGAGGTTCTTCGCATAGAGCAGCGATGCGGATGCGGCGACGCGGCCCGGCACATTGAGATGGCCGATGATCTTGACGCCATTGGGCGTGGTGACGACCTCTCCGGCCTTTGCACCTTCCACATTGCCACCGCGCTCGACTGCCAGGTCGACGATGATGGAGCCGGGCTTCATGGACTTGACCATATCGGCACTGACAAGACGCGGCGCAGGCCGGCCCGGAATGAGCGCCGTGGTGATGACGATATCCTGCTTGGCGATGTGTTCGGCGACGAGTTCGGCCTGGGCCTTCTTTTCTTCGTCGGTCAGTTCGCGGGCATACCCGCCCTCGCCCGAGGCATCCTTCAGCGCCTCGGTCATGATGAATTTCGCGCCGAGCGACTGGACCTGCTCGCCCGCTGCCGCACGCACGTCGGTGGCGGTAACGACTGCACCCAGGCGGCGCGCGGTGGCGATGGCCTGAAGGCCGGCAACGCCGGCGCCCATGACGAACACCTTGGCGGCAGGCACGGTGCCGGCGGCGGTCATCATCATCGGCAGCGCGCGATCATATTCGGCGGCGGCATCGATCACGGCGCGGTAACCGGCAAGGTTGGCCTGCGAGGACAGAACATCCATGGACTGGGCGCGCGTGATGCGTGGCATGAACTCCATGGCGAAGGCGGTGACGCCTGCTGATGCCATCGCGGCGACGTCACCCTCATTGCCATATGGATCCATGGAGGCGAGGACGAGCGCACCCTTTTTGTAGGTCTTCACCTCGGCAGGTGTCGGGCGGCGCAGCTTCAGGACGACATCGGCCTTGCCGGCATCGGACGCCTTGCCGATCTTTGCACCGGCCTTTTCAAATTCGCTATCGACAATGCGCGATTGTTCGCCTGCGTTTTTCTCGACAATCACGTCGAAACCGAGACCCACAAATCGCTTGACCGTTTCCGGAGAGACCGCAACACGGCCTTCCGTTACGTCAATTTCTTTAGGCACAAATATGCTTTGTCCCACCGTCATATCCTTTCGGTTGGACCGTCCCCCCAATTCACGGAGCCGAGGGAGCGGCTCCGCACGTCACGTCACGGCAGAATGGCTCCTAGCGCAGCAGCCAGCTGCCGATCACCGAGATCAGAATGAAGAGAACGGTGCTGGAGAAGAAACCAGCGGAGGTGAAGAAACCAAATGCCATTGCGATCAGAATGGCGACAACCACGACGCTCGAATATTTGATGACGGCCAGGAAAAGATCATAGGTCTTTTCGTGTTCGGCGTAGTCCATTTCCGCGCCCGTTTCGGCCGGTCCGGCCGGCAAATTCTCTGCCATCTCAAAACCCCATGGGAATAGAATTGGTCTTGGGAGATAGCGAAAAGATGACGGAAGGGCAATGGGAGGATTGCCGCATGAACAATCCAATGCGGTTTGAGGCACCAGAACAGAACTGATTTCACGGAAACGGTACGGAATGTGGAAAAATCAGTTCGTTCGACGTGGAATGGTGTTCCACAATTCAGACGCTACGCTCCAAAAAACGCATGAATCACGAGAGCCAGCGCTTGCGCCGCTTGTAGTGTTTGACGTTCCGGAAAGAGCGCCGGCCCTCGCCGCCGACACCGAGATAGAACTCCTTCACGTCCTCATTCTCGCGCAGCGCCTTCGCCTCACCATCGAGCACGACCCGGCCCGATTCCAGAATGTATCCGTATTTGGCATAGCGCAGCGCCACATTGGTGTTCTGCTCTGCCAGGAGAAAGGAGACGCCCTGCTCCTCATTCAGCTTTCTGACGATCTCGAAGATTTCTTCGACCAGTTGCGGTGCAAGCCCCATGGAAGGTTCGTCAAGCAGGATCATCTTCGGTCGCGACATGAGCGCCCGGCCGATTGCCGTCATCTGCTGCTCGCCGCCTGAGGTGTAGCCGGCCTGCGAGTTGCGCCGCTCCTTCAGACGCGGGAAATAGGAGTAGACGAGATCCAGATCCTCGCGGATCGCTGCCTGCCCGTCGCGCCGGGTGAAGGCGCCCGTCAGCAGATTATCCTCCACCGAGAGATGGCCGAAACAGTGCCGCCCTTCCATGACCTGAATACAGCCCCGGCGCACCAGATCGTTGGGCGAGAGGTTCTGCACTTCGTCGCCGCCGAACAGGATCGACCCCTTGGTCACCTCGCCCCGCTCGGCATGCAGAAGGTTGGAAATAGCTTTAAGCGTCGTGGTTTTGCCCGCTCCATTTGCTCCAAGCAGCGCGGTGATGCCACCACGCGGCACTGAGAGCGAAACGCCTTTCAAAACAAGAATGACGTGATCGTAGATGACCTCGATATTGTTGACTTCGAGGATCTGCTCGTCTGTCTGCGGCGCGGGCGCTGATGTCGTCATGCCGTCGGTTCCCATGTCTCGGAGACGTCTCGGAGAATTGCTCCCCGCACGCGGCGGGGAGCCGTGGCAAAAAGTGCCTACATGCTGCACTCTTCATTGACCGGCCAGGGCGCGTTGGCTTCCGCATATTCCTTGGCCTTTTCAGCTTCCAGTTTTTCGATCTCGGTACGGTCTGGTGTCAGCAGATCCGATGCCTTGACGAATTTGGCACCGTCCCACTGCAGCATCCAGCCGCCACCATGGCCGGTGTGATCGGCGCATGAGGTGCTGAAGGGGACGAGCATGCCTTCGGCACCGAGCTCCTTCAGCCGCGCCTCATCCAGCTTGATGTTTTCCAGCCCCCAGCGCAGTTGCTCCGGGCTGGGATTGCGCACATCGAACTCTTCCTGAGCGGCCTTGATGCCCTCGACCAGAATGACGGAGATCATCAAACCGCGCTGATAGAAGACGGAATCGAACTCGCCTTCAGACTGGTTGATCTGCGACTTGCCGGCATCGACAACATATTTCTTGATGTCGGCCATGAGCGGAGCCTCGGAATTCGGCACGCTCCAGGAAATGGAACGGTAGCCCTTGCCCTGGTCGCCGACCAGCTTGAGGTCACCATCATGGCCGGACCACCAAACACCGACAAACTGGTCCATCGGATATTTGGTCTTTACCGCTTCGGTGATGGCGCCGGCGTTCATCGCACCCCAGCCCCACATCACCACGAAATCGGGACGCTCGCGGCGGATCTGCAGCCACTGCGCCGACTGGTTCTGCATTTCGGTCAAACCGACCGGGATCGGAACCAGGTTGAAGCCATGCTTTTCGGCCAGCACTTCAAGCAGGGGCAGAGGCTCCTTGCCGAACGGATGATCGAGATGCAGGAAGGCGATCTTCTTGTCTTTGAGACTGTCGAGATTGCCATCCGAAATGTTCTTCAGGATCATCGACGCGCCATCCCAATAGGAAGACGGCGGGTTGTAGGCCCACTGGAACACCTTGCCATCGGCCATGGGCGAGAAGCCATAGCCGGGCGCGAGGATCGGTATCTTGTCGACATTCGATTTCGGCAGCACCTGTAGCGTGATGCCGGTGGACCAGGGTTGCGTGACCACGGCGCGCGCCTTGGTCTTTTCGTAGCACTCGACACCCTTCTCGGTGTTGTAACCGGTTTCGCACTCGTCATATTCGAGTTTGACGCCGTTCAGCCCACCATCGCGCTCGTTTAACAGCGTGATGTAATCGCGCTGGCCATTCATGAGCGGTGTGCCGGTGGCCGCGAAGGGGCCGGTGCGGTAGGCCAGGTTCGGAATGTAGATGGCCTCGTCCTGCGCAACAGCAGGGACGGCGACGCTGGCGGCAGCAAGAAGGGCTGACGACAGGATCGCATTTCTGAGCATTCTCTTCATACTCTTTCCTCCACTTGTTCCGTTCTCCGAAAGGAAGGGGCGAACACTCCCCGTCTCAGACACCTTTTCCGCCTAATGCGGGAAAGGCCACAGAATGAATTTCTCGCGGATCATCGCCCAGAATCGCGCGAGCCCGTGCGGCTCGATGATCAGGAAGGCGATGATGAGCGCACCGATGATCATGATGTTCAAATGCTCGACCATGGCTGAATCGAGCGGGATGCCGAACGCCTGCGGCACACTGCCGATGATGACCGGCAGGGCAACGATAAGGATGGCGCCGAGGAAATTGCCGAGGATCGAACCCAACCCGCCAATAATGGCAATGAACAACACGCGGAACGACAATGGAATGTCGAACAGGTTCGCCTCCGCCGCACCACGCCACAGGAACACGAACAGCGCGCCGGCAATGCCCACCACATAGGATGAAACGAAGAAGGCCATGAGCTTGGAGCGCATCAGATTGATGCCCACAAGCTCTGCGGCGATATCCATGTCGCGCACCGCCTTCCACATGCGGCCGATGCGACCGCGCGTGATGTTGATGGCAAAGAAGGTGATCACGCAGACAACGCAGAGAACGAAGTAATATTGCGTGATGGCCGTGGCACGCGGACCTGCGACAGTGATGCCGAACATCTCGATATTGGGCACCTGGATCGCGCCGGACGCGTTGTAATTGTAGAGCCATGCCCATTTCTGGAACAGCCAGACGAGAAAGAACTGCGCGGCCAGCGTGGCAATGGCGAGGTAGAACCCCTTGATGCGCAGCGAAGGCAGGCCGAACAGCACGCCGATGGCGGCAGAAAAAAAGCCGGACATCGCAATCGCCACCACGATGTTCATTTCCGGAAAGATGGTGATGAGCTTGTAGCAGGCATAGGCGCCCACGCCCATGAAGGCCCCGGTGCCGAGCGACAATTGTCCCGCATAACCCGTGAGAATGTTGAGGCCGAGGGCTGCCAGCGAATAGATCAATACCGGGATCAACAGCGCTCGGAAGGTGAATTCGCTCGCCGTGAGCGGAAAGATGACAAAGGCGAAGATGAGGATGACGCCGAGCAGAAACGCATCCTGTCGCACCGGAAACAGCGCGTGATCGGCTTGGTAACTGGTCTTGAACTGACCTGCTGTGCGGTAGAACATGAATTATACCCGCTCGATGATTTTTTCGCCAAACAGCCCCTGCGGGCGGAAGAGAAGCACGAGCAGCGCCAGCATGTAGGCGAACCACGCTTCGGTGTTGCCGCCAAGCAGCGGCTGACCCCAATAGATCTCGAAGAGCTTTTCCAGAATGCCGATGGCCAGCCCGCCGATGATCGCGCCCATGACGCTTTCCAGACCGCCGAGCATGAGCACCGGCAGCGCCTTGAAGGCGATGACCTCCAGCGCGAAGGACACACCGGCCCGCGCGCCCCAGACAATGCCCGTGGCAAGCGCGATGACACCGGCGATAAACCAGACGATCACCCAGATGGTGGAAAGCGAAATGCCGACCGAGAGAGCGGCCTGATGGTCATCGCCAAGCGCCCGGATGGCACGGCCGATCTTGGACTTGTTGAGGAAGACCAGAAGAGCCGCCACCAGCACCATGGCGCCGATGACCGCCGTCAGGTCTTTCTCCTCGATGGAGACGAAGCCGCCGAATGGCTCGAACACAATGCTGCCTGTCGGGATGAACAGCTGCTCTGTAATCATCACCTTGTTCTCGCCGCCGAAGATCAGTTCGCCGAAGCCGATCAGGAACAGGGTGATACCGATGGTCGCCATGAACAGGATGATGTCGGGCTGGTTGACCAGCGGCCGCAGCACCACGCGCTCGATCGTCATGGCAAGCACCAGCATTACGGCCAGCGTGAGCGGCAGCGCAAGCAGGGCCGGCACGCCCTTTTCATAGAGGCCCACCAGCGTCAGCGCGGCAAACACCACCATGATGCCCTGCGCAAAATTGAAGATGCGCGAGGATTTGTAGATCAGCACAAAGCCGAGCGCGATCAGCGCGTAGAGCACCCCGCCGACGAGCCCTTCCCAGAGCACCTGAAGCAGGAAATCGGGGGCCGCCGCCATATCGGCGAAGGGCTGCACCAGAACATCGTTCAAGAATTCCATGCGTTCCTCCGTCCTGCCCCTAGTGCGGGACGCCCAGATAGGCGTCGATCACATCCTGATTGTTCTTCACCTCATCGGGCGGGCCATCGGCAATCTTCTTGCCGTAATCGAGCACCACCACGCGGTCGGACAGGTCCATGACCACGCCCATATCGTGCTCGATCAGCGCAATCGTGGTGCCGCGCTGCTGGTTCACGTCGATGATGAAGCGGCTCATGTCTTCCTTTTCCTCAAGGTTCATGCCCGCCATGGGCTCGTCGAGGAGAAGAAGCGTCGGCTCCATGGCAAGCGCGCGGCCAAGCTCGACACGCTTTTGCAGGCCATAGGGCAGCTTGCCCACCGGTGTGCGGCGAATGTGCTGGATCTCCAGAAAGTCGATGATCTCCTCGACCTTCTCGCGATGTTCGATCTCCTCGCGCAGCGCCGGCCCATGCCAGAGCATCTGCCAGCCGATATTGCGCTTCATCATGACCGAGCGGCCGGCCATGATGTTGTCGAGCGTCGACATGCCCTTGAAGAGCGCGACGTTCTGGAAGGTGCGGGCAATGCCCTGCCCCACCGCTTCGTGTGGCTTCATGGAGCGGCGCTCGCGCCCACGAAAGATGATCGCGCCTTCCTGAGGCGTGTAGAACCCGTTGATGACATTGAGCATCGAGGTCTTGCCGGCACCGTTGGGGCCGATGATGGCGCGAATTTCGCCCTTCAGCACATCAAGCGAAATGTCGGTGATCGCCTTCACGCCGCCGAAGGAAAGCGAGACGTTCTTCACGTCGAGCAGCACGCCGCCCCTGGCGATGCCATCGTCCGGCGCGGTGAGTTGGTTGGGATCGGGACGCGGGTTCATTCGGCAGCCTCCCGGACATTTTCGGCCGGAACCGCGTGGATCTCGGCATCGACGATCTTCACCGTCGCGCGGATGATGCCCTTGCGGCCGTCCTCATAGGTGACCTGCGTTTCCACGAACTTCTCCGACGAGCCATCGTAAAGTGCCTCGATGAGCTCGCCATAGCGCTCGGCGATGAACTTGCGGCGCACCTTCTGGGTGCGGGTCAGCTCTCCGTCATCAGCATCCAGTTCCTTGTGCAGCACAAGGAAGCGCCTGATCTGGGAGGCCGCCATCAGCGGCTCGCGGGCGAGCCTGCGATTGGCCTCGTTCACATGGGCGGCGATGGTCTCGTAGACACGCGGATGCCCGGCCAGCTCCTGATAGGACGCATAGGCGATGTTGTTGCGCTCGGCCCAGTTGCCGACCGCCTGCAGATCGATATTGATGAAGGCCGCGCAAAACTCGCGCCCATGGCCGAACGCCACCGCCTCCTGAATGTCGGGGAAGAACTTCAGCGTGTTCTCGATGTATTTCGGCGCGAACAGCGCGCCCGAGGCGAGCTTGCCGACATCCTTGGCCCGGTCGATGATCTTGAGCTGGCCGTCCGTGTCGAAGAATCCGGCGTCACCCGTGTGCACCCAGCCATCCTCGGTCTTGGTCTCGCGGGTGGCCTCGTCGTTCTTGTAGTAGCCGACGAAAACGCCCGGCGAGCGATACATCACCTCGCCGCTCTCGGCGATGCGGATTTCCACCTCCGGCGATGGCAGACCGACCGTGTCGGGACGGATTTTACCGTCTTCCTGCGCGGTGATGTAGACGGTGGCTTCCGTCTGGCCGTAGAGCTGTTTCAGGTTCAGACCAAGCGAGCGGTAGAAGGAGAAAAGCTCCGGCCCGATGGCCTCGCCGGCCGTATAGCCGACACGCATGTTCGAAAAGCCCATGCGGTTTTTCAGCGGGCCATAGACCATGAACTCTCCGAGCCGGTATTTCAGCCGGTCCACGAGCCCGACCTCTTCGCCGTTCAGAATGCGCTCGCCCACCTTTGCGGCGTGGGCGAGGAAATAGTCGAACATACCCTTCTTGATCTTTCCGGCATCTTCCATCCGCACCATGATCGCGGTCAGCATGGCCTCGAAAACACGCGGCGGCGCGAAGAAATAGGTCGGCGCGATCTCGCGGCGGTCCTCGTTCACCGTTTCGGGGCTTTCGGGACACGCGACGCAGAAGCCAGCCGTGTAGGACTGCGCGTAGGAGAACAGGTGATCGCCCACCCAGGCCAGCGGCAGATAGGCGATGATCGTCTCGTTCTCGGTCAGATTGTCGAAGGCATTGCCGTTGATGGCGGAACGGACGAAATTGTCGTTCGACAGCATCACGCCCTTGGGGCGGCCCGTGGTGCCGGATGTGTAGAGCATGACGGAAAGGTCGGAGCCGCGCCCCTTGTCGATCTCGACCAGCCAGTTGGCACTCGCCTCCGGTTCCTCGGCAAGGCGACGAAAGCCCTCTTCGCGCAAATGATCATAGGCATGGAGATGGGTGTGGTCGTAATCCCTGAGACCGCGCTCCTCGTCATAGACGATCTCGGTCAGGAGCGGCACCTCTTCCGAGATGGAGAGCACCTTGTCCACCTGCTCCTGATCCTCCACCACGGCGAAGGTGACCTCGGCATGGTTGAGCACATAGGCCATCTCTTCAGCGACAGAATCGGCGTAGACCGGCACCGGAACGGCACCCAGAGACTGGGCGGCGGCGAATGTCCAGTAAAGCCTTGGCCGGTTGGACCCGATGACGGCGATCTTGTCGCCACGCTTGAGGCCGATCTTCTGTAGGCCCAGCGCGAAAGCCCGCACTTCCTCAAGCTGCTCCGCCCAGCTCCAGCTTTGCCAGATGCCATAATCCTTGAAGCGCATGGCCGGCCGGTCACGAAACCGCTCGGCGTTCCAGAGCAGATATTTGGCAAACGTATCCTTAGACGCGTCATGATGCGCCAAGTCGCTTCCTCCCACTGTCAGCGGTAGACCCGCTGTTTTCCCGGCTCCTCCCAGAACCGGTTCTTGATTGGATCGAGGGTTCCACGAAACCCACAACCGATCAACACGCCCCTTGACAGACAGGCGATCAGTTTGCCTTTATACTAACGGAATTCTGTGCGCGGATGCGAGTGTTTCAGAGGCGCAAGGCGCCTGCTCCGACCAAAGTCTAAAGCATCAATCTAGAAGAATGATGGAGCCTGCGGGATCAGGACTCGTAATGGCTCAGTGCACCCGCATCCACCACTGTGATGCGGCCATGCTCGGCCTTCAGCAGACCTTCCTCTTCCAGCGCACGCAAGGCGCGATTGACAACCTGGCGCGAGACGCCGGCCAAAAGACCGAGCTCCTCCTGGCTGATCTCGATCGTGGTGCCCGCACGCGGATAAAGCGTTCGATTGAAGAACCAGGAGAGGTTGCGCGCCACACGCGCCGTCGGCCCCAGAATGCGATCGTATTCTATCGTCGCGATGAACTGGCCCATACGCTCGTTAAGCTGGCGCACGAGAAAGCGGTTGAAACCAGTGCTGTTCTCATAGAGCCACAGGAAGCTTGAGCGGGACAGCATGGCAAGTCGCGTATCGCGGATCGCCACCACATCATATTGCCGGGGTTCGTTCTTGAGCACCGATCCTTCTCCAAACCAGCCGCCATCCGTCACGCCGGCGAAGGTCATCGCCTTCCCGGCAGCCGAAATGGCACTGATCTTGATGAGCCCTTCGGTAACACCCGTCCAGTGGTCGAGCCGGTCTCCCCGATGGCAGATATAGCTGCCTTTGGAAAAGGTTCGTTCCGTCAGTCCGCGACGGGCGCGGTCGAGTTCGTCATCGGTGAGTTCGGCAGCCCAGATGGTATCTGCGACCGTGTCCCGTTTTGTGCTCATACCACTTCGATAACCCGGCTTCCCGCGGGCGGCAAGCAGTCGGGAGTAACGAGAGTGCGTGTCAGGCCGCGTGCGCCGAGTATTTGGCCGTGGGGAGAATGGTCAGAGGGGGCGCAAGACGGGCGCTGCCACGTTCAAACAGAAGCCGTTGTTCCGACCGCGCCGATAGAAAGAACGGAAATCGTTCCACGATGGGGCCGAACTCTTTCGCGCAAACCCCTCCAAACAACATCAGCGGAATGCTGATAGGCGGATAGATGCGCTCCGGGCTCATCTGGCGCGCGCCGAAAATCCGTCGGTAGAATGCGGTGTGTTCCTGGCGGATCAGACAGGCGCAATAAGTTGAGCGGAAATGTTCATAGGCAGCAATCACCAACCGCAAGGACACGTAGGGCAATGCCCGGTAATCGCGCGCAAGCTCCGGATCTGCAGCGAGCATGCTGGGGTTGATACAAGTGTCACCCTGCTCGATCAGAGGCGACATAATATCTCCAAACCCCTTGGTTACCGGACCGAGTGGGTTTTCCCGGTCGATCTGATGCAGCCGCACCGTGCTGACAAGGCGTTTGTCGATGTAAACGGCGAAATTGTAACAATTGGGAAGATCATCGAGATCGTCTTTGACGATTTGTCCTTCCGTCTCGGGCACGAAACCATGCGCGCGGTAGGATCGGTATCGCAGATGAAAAATCTCTTCACGATCTTCACCGGTCTCGCACCGGCGATACTCCGTGCGTTCGAGAAGCGCCATGACGCTATCGATGAAGCTGGAAGATTTCTTTGACGGTTCGCGAACGAAGCGTTCAGCTCCCGGTTTCAGTCCGACCAGGCCGGTACTCATGACCATTGCCGCATGCCCCACGTCGACTTCTACCACCTCTCATATAGTCAAGGGTAGCCGCATGACCAGCGATGTAAAGCTGAAACTCGTAATCAAACTGTTCAGGTTTTATTAACCTTAACAAAGGGTTTCTGCGCATTGGACTTGCATAAGAAAAAGCTTCGAAAAGTCAGTTGGAAAGACGTTCCTGGCGCTCGAGCTGAGCGGGGGAATAAAGCTGTTTCATTTCGGCCATGGTTTCAATACCCGAGGCCGTCAGGGCCGGGCCGAACAAAAATCCCTGCAAGAGATCGGGCTTGACCGAGCTTTCGAGCAGCTTCAGCTGATCAAACCGCTCAACGCCTTCAACCGTTACAGCGAGGCCCAGCTTGCGGGACAGTTCGACCACCCCCTGCAGAAGGTGAAGCGAGCGCTCGCCTTCCTTCAGATTTGCGACAAAGCTACCATCGATCTTGATTTTATCGAGCGGCAGAGTATGCAGATAGCTAAGCGAGGAATACCCGGTCCCGAAGTCATCCAAAGCGATACGCACGCCGAGCGTCTTCAAGCTGTTGATGTAGCGAACCGTCGCTTCCGTATCATTCAAAAGTGCGGTCTCCGTCACTTCTATCTCGAGACGATCCGGCTTCAACCCCGCGCCGTTGAGTGCTCGCTCCACTTTGCCGATAACCGCGTCAGAGCGAAAATCCTTCGCCGACAAATTTACCGACACACCCACATGCTCTGGCCATTTGACGCATTCCTGGCAGGCTGCCTCAAGCACAATCGTGCTGATCTCTGAGATGAGCCCCATCTCCTCGGCGAGAGGTATGAAAACTGCTGGTGAGACAAGTCCCAGGTCCGGATGGTCCCAGCGACACAACGCTTCACAACTCGTAATCCGCATTGTGGCAGCGTCGACGATCGGCTGATAGACGACACGCAGGCTGCGCGCTTCAATGGCGTTGCGGAGATCCGCTTTCATCACCTGCCGGTTTCGGAATGCGATATCCATCTCGGTTTCGAACAGGCTCCAGGCATTCTTGCCCAATTCCTTGGCCCGGAAGAGCGCCAGATCCGCCTTGACGATCATGGAGTCCACATCACTTGCACGAACAGGCGCGACCACGGCTCCACCACTGGCCTGAATGCGCATTGCATGTCCCGCAACATCGACCTCACCGGCGAGCGATGCGAAAATTTCCTCGAACTGTCGGGAAAACTCCTCTTCATCAGCCACCTGATTGAAATAGACCATGAACTCGTCGCCGCCGAACCGGCTGATGCGGACATTGGGGTTCGCAAACGCAGAAAGGCGCTCTGCCACGGCATAGATCAGACCATCCCCGACCGGGTGGCCGAGCGTATCGTTCACTGATTTGAAATCATCCAGATCTAGAACCGCGAGACCGCAGAGGCGATCCTGATCGCCCGCCGCCATCGCCTCCGTTACCTTCTCGTGAAAATATGCGCGATTGGGCAGACTGGTAAGACTGTCATAGCGCGCCATGAAACGGATTTTCTCTTCTGCTTCGACGCGACTTGTCACCTCCTCAAAGGTGAGCACTCCTACCTCATCGTGTCCCTCGCGAGCAGCGAACTCAAAATGCCGCCCGTTGGTCATGCGCAGCAGAACCTTGCGGTTACGCCCTTCACGCAGCGCCCGCGAAAGCTGCTCCTCGGCATAAGCGTAATCGCGCTCCGAAAGCAGCCCACTCGCCACACCACGCATGAGCAGTGATTTCAACGTCCGACCAAGCATCTGTTCGGAGGACTTGAACCCAAGCATCTCTGCCGCCTGGGTGTTGCTCACCACCACCCGCTCCTCGTTGTTCAACATGAGCAGGCCGTGGTGCATCGTATTGAGAGCGCGATCGAACCGCTGCGCCAGCCGAGTGGAGCGCTTTTCCTCACTGATGGCAGTGAAGAGGACCGTGCGCACCAGATCTGCCATTTTGGTCACGACCAGCATGAATGGCGCGATAAAAAGTCCAAGCACGAAATGATATAAATCGCCCTTCAACATCAGGCCGAGCGCCATTGGAAACACAATCGTCAGCGTCAGGATCGACACCATTTTGTGGGAGCCGTAGTTGCGTCCGGCAATCGTGATCGTTCCGCTGAGGATGGCCGAGACGGCTGCAAGCTCGCTGAAATTGTCGTTCGACCACATCGTGGCAAAGAAGCCGAACGCTCCGACAACAAATCCGTGGATGCTGCCCCACCAGAGATATCGCGCTTCCCATGCAAGTGCTGACGGATAGTCGAAGATCAACGCATGATCGACGCGCGTAATCTTGAAATAGCGCCAGACACCGGCAATGAACATCGCCGGTCCAAAAGCAAGGAAGGCAGGCTGGCCGGTCTTGTAAAAAAGAAGAACTGCAATCAGACCATAGCACGCCGCGCCCACGGGGAGCACACCGACGTCTTGAAACAACGAACGGATGTACCCAACATAGACGTCTTCCGGTATGCTGTTATTGCTGTTTTTCACCGCATGAGCCCGATTGACGGGCAAGATATGCCACAACAGCATTAAGAAAGGTTTAGTAAAGTTTTTGAGCCGGCTGCTTGAAGAAAGCCGGCTATTCTGCTGCCTTTAGAAACGGATCTTCCTTTTCACCACCTTCCAGGCGCTGGATCAATCTCGCACGCTCCTGCGCCGCTTTCGCTGCGTTGGCCTCCTTGATGTGCCCGTACCCGCGAATGAGAGCCGGCACCGATGCCAGTGCCACCGCGGCATCCGCCCGTTCCGGAGAAAGCAGCGCCTCGATGCGATCGAGATCTCCTTCATATTCGGTGAGCAGGCGTCGTTCCATCCGGCGTTCTTCGGTGCGGCCGAAAAGGTCGAAAGCCGTGCCCCGCAGGCCGCGCATGCGCGCAAGCAGGCGGAAGGCAGTCATCATCCAAGGCCCAAAATTCGACTTTTTGGGATGGCCGGCAGCATCGCGACGACCGAGGATCGGCGGAGCAAGATGAAATTCGAGACGATCATAGCTTTCAAATTCCGCCGCAAGTTGGCGTTTGAAGCTCCCATCGGTGTAGAGGCGCGCCACTTCGTACTCATCCTTGATGGCCATGAGCTTGAACAGGTTCCGCGCCGCTGCCTCCGTCACGGCGGTGGAACCCGGCACAGCTTTTTCCTCTGCGGCACGCAAACGGGCAATACGGCTGCGATAGCGCTCGGCATATGCCTGGTTCTGATACCCGGCCAAAAAGGCTGCGCGCCGATCAATAATCTCATCAAGCGACCGGGAAACAGGTTGTCGGACATCGCCATTGGATGATTTCGCGACCAGTTGATTCACAAACTCGGGATCATGTGCCGCACGCCGTCCCCAACGGAATGCGGATACATTCATGCTCACCGCCTGACCATTGAGCTCTATCGCTTTCTCGATGGCTTCGGCAGAGATTGGCAGACCTCCAAGTTGGTAGGCCATGCCAAGCATGAGCATATTGGCGCCCACCGAATTGCCAAAGAGAACGCTGGCCGTGCGCGTGGCATCAAAGAAATGCGCCTTATCTTCGCCGACCGCGGCGCGGATTGCCTTTTTCAGACGCTCGGTCGGGAGCGAGAAATCGGCTGAGCGGGCAAAATCTCCCGGCATAACTTCTGCCGTATTGGCCATGAAAAGCGTGTGCCCCTGACGGGCCGCTGCGAGAACCTTCTTAGCGCCGGAAACCACCAGATCACAACCAAGAACGAGATCTGCCTCCCCGGCGGAGACGCGGATCGCGTGGATATCTTCCGGTGTTTCGGCGACGCGAAGATGAGTGAAAACCGCACCACCCTTCTGCGCCAGCCCCGCCATGTCGATGATACCCGCACCCTTGCCTTCCAGATGTGCGGCCATGCCGACGATCGCACCAATGGTGACAACACCGGTGCCGCCTATCCCGTCCACCACCGCCGACCAGCCGCGCGCGAGGCCGTAAAGTTGCGGCTCTGGAACGCCTTCCAGCGGATCACTGGCGCCGGTTGCGGCTTTTGCCTTTTTCAGCTTGGCCCCGTGCACCGTCACGAAAGATGGGCAAAATCCGTTTACACAGGAGAAATCCTTGTTGCAGCTCGATTGATCGATCCGGCGTTTGCGGCCGAACTCGGTTTCCTGCGGCTGCACCGAAACGCAGTTCGACTTGACCCCGCAATCACCACAGCCTTCGCACACGAGTTCGTTGATGAAGACGCGCTTGTCCGGATCAGGGAAAGTGCCACGCTTGCGGCGGCGACGTTTCTCGGCAGCGCAGGTCTGATCGTAGAGCAGAACGGAAACGCCCTTCACTTCGCGCAGATCGCGCTGCACCTGATCGAGATCGTCGCGGTGATTGATCGTGGTGCCCTGGGGAAAGCTCACGGCCCCAGCATATTTCTCAGGCTCATCGCTGACCACGGCGATGCGTTGCACACCTTCCGCACGCACCTGATCCGCGATCATGTCGACGGTGAGCCCACCCTCATGCGGTTGGCCACCCGTCATGGCAACGGCATCATTGTAGAGGATCTTGTAGGTGATGTTTGCGCCCGAAGCGATTGCAAACCGGATCGCCATGGAGCCGGAGTGGTTGTAGGTGCCGTCGCCGAGATTCTGGAAAAAATGCTCACGTTTCGAGAACGGTGCCTGGCCGATGAACTGGGCGCCCTCACCGCCCATCGCGGTGAAGCCTATATTGGAACGATCCATCCAGGTGGCCATGAAATGACAGCCAATCCCGCCACCGGCAATCGAGCCCTCGGGGACATTGGTGGAGGTGTTGTGCGGGCAGCCGGAGCAGAAATAGGGCGTGCGGCCTGACACGTCCTGCGTATCCGCGAGCATCGCCTGAAACTGGCGCAGTCGTGACACGTGAGCGGAGATTTCCTCCGACGGTCCGATAACGCGCAGGATGCGCTCGCCAATCGCGATGGCAATTTCATTGGGATCAAGCGCTGCCGTGGGCGCAAAAAGCCGACTGCCTCCTTCATCCACCTTACCAATGATTTCCGGCTGATTGGCTGTGCCGTAGAGATTTTCCCGCAACTGCACTTCAATGAGCGAACGCTTTTCCTCGACCACGATCACCATGTCGAGCCCGCGCGCGAATTCCCGCATATGCTCAACATCGAAAGGCCAGGGGCATGCCACTTTGAACAGACGGATGCCAAGTTGCTGGGCACGTGCTTCATCGATCCCGAGATCATCCAGGGCCTGACGCGTGTCGAGGTAGCTCTTGCCGAGCGTGACAATGCCGATCTTTGCCTTGGCCCCGCCCGAATAGATGATGCGGTTGAGATTGTTTGCCTGGACGAAGGCGGCGGCCGCAGCGCGCTTGAAATCGTAGAGCCGTGCCTCCTGCCCCAGCATATTGATCTCGTTGCGGATGTTCAGACCGCCGGGCGGCATCTCGAATTCGGGTGTGACGATGTTCAGCCGCTCAAGCGACACATCCACGGCGGCTGTCGATTCAATGTTGTCCTTGACGCATTTGATGGCCGTCCAGGTCCCTGCAAAACGCGACAGCGCATAGCCATAGAGACCATAGTCTATCAGCTCCTGAACGCCGGCGGGGTTCAGGATCGGGATCATCGCATCGACGAAAGCAAACTCGCTGGCGTTGGCAACCGTCGAGGATTCGGCTGTGTGGTCATCGCCCATCAGCGCCAGCACACCACCATGCTTTGAGGAGCCGGCGTGGTTGGCATGGCGAAAAACATCACCGGAACGGTCGACGCCGGGCCCTTTGCCATACCAGACGCTGAAGACACCGTCATATTTGCCTTCGCCAAGAAGCTCGGTCTGCTGGGACCCCCAACAGGCGGTGGCCGCCAACTCCTCGTTCAGCCCGGGCTGAAAAATCACATTCGACGCTTCGAGCTGCTTTTTCGCCTTCCAGAGCTGCTGATCGAGACCGCCAATGGGCGATCCCCGATAGCCGGACACGAAGCCGGCCGTATTCAACCCTGCACGTCGATCACGCTCACGCTGCATCAAAAGCATCCGCACGATGGCCTGCGCGCCGGATACGAAGATGCGCTCCTTCGTTAAATCGAACTTGTCATCGAGCGTGACGTCGTGAAGCGTCATATAACAATTCCTCCTCTGCGGATCACGGTTGGAAACGTTTCCGCAAGGGTAGTTTTCTATCCGCCCGGCATCCCGTCAAACGAATTTGCGAGCTCTGCAACAATGAGCAACGCCGACACAGGAACCGGTATTTCCCCGGACATTTTATTAGCTGAACCGCATACACAACGCACGAATCTGACCTGAGTATACCTGCCTCCCACCCAAGCACAGCAAGCGACAGAGCCTATTCACCTGATTATTTAGGGTCGGCACTGCGTTTCGACAGGCAAAATGGCGAGTTTTCCCACCCGGTTACTTTTTCACCTGAAACAAAGCTGCTAATCAGGCGCTGCCTGGTTGTCAGGTTGAAGGGTAGGACAGGAAACAACTTCCGCCCGCATCGGGGAAACGCAAGAGGGCCACATGGCATACCATCAAGCGCTGCACACCGTGCGCGCCAACGGCGGAGGCAACTGACCGTGCGCGCGATCGCTTTCCTGGTCCGCGCAATCAGCGGTCTGAACGCCCTTGTCGGCAATGTCTTTTCATGGCTGTCCTTGGCCATCGTTCTGGTTTGCTTCACCGTTGTGGTGCAACGCTACGTGTTCTCAACCAGCTTTGTGTGGATGCAGGATCTTTATATCTGGCTGAACGGAGCGATGTTCACAGCCGTGGCCGGCTTCGCACTCCTCAGAAATGATCATGTGCGGGTCGATATTTTCTACCGGCCGGCCAGCACGCGGCGTAAGGCGACCGTGGATCTGATCGGTGTGATCCTCTTTCTTCTCCCCTTCTCCTGGATCGTCTTCTACTACGGTTGGGGCTTTGTCAGCCGTGCTTGGCGATTGGGAGAAGCATCCGCCAATGTAGGCGGCATGCCGGGCCTGTTCATTCTCAAGGCCTTCATACTTGGCTTTGCCGTTCTGCTTGCGCTGCAGGGCATTGCGATGGCCTTGCGTTCGGTCTTGGTCCTGAGCGACAGGGAAGACCTGCTTCCGCAGCACCTGAGATACGAAACCAATGACGAAGAGCAGCCGGAGGCAAACGTCTGATGGATCCGGTTCTGATTGGCGAGCTCCTTTCGGGGCTCATGTTCTTTGGCATTATCGGCTTTCTTCTTCTGGGCTTTCCCGTAGCCTTCACACTGGCGGGCGTATCGCTCATGTTCGGTCTCGTCGGTATGTGGTTCGGCGTATTCGACCCCTCGAACTTCGGCAGCCTGGCAAACCGCTATATCGGCTACATGACCAATGAAGTGCTGGTGGCGGTCCCGCTTTTCATCTTCATGGGCGTGATGCTGGAGCGCTCCAAGATCGCCGAGCAACTGCTTTTGACCATGGGCAAGCTGTTCGGCAATCTGCGTGGCGGACTTGGCATGTCAGTCATCATCGTGGGGGCGCTTCTGGCCGCATCCACCGGCGTGGTGGGCGCCACAGTCGTCACCATGGGCCTGATCTCGCTCCCGGCAATGCTGCGCGCGAACTACGATCCCCGGCTTGCAACCGGCGTCATTTGCGCCTCTGGCACACTCGGGCAGATCATCCCGCCCTCGACCGTTCTCATCTTCATGGGAGACATGCTTTCGGGCATCAACGCACAGGTGCAGATGGCCAAGGGCAACTTCGCCCCGGTTCCTGTATCGGTAGGCGACCTCTTCGCAGGCGCCCTTCTGCCGGGTGTGCTGCTGGTGGGCCTTTATCTCGGTTGGACAATCCTGAAGGCGATCTTCGATCCAGCCTCCTGTCCAGCCACGCCAGTTCCCGCGGAAGAGAAAAAGGAGCTTTTGGGAGAGGTCTCTGTCGCACTTTTGCCGCCGCTTCTTTTGATCATGGCCGTTCTCGGCTCCATTCTCGGTGGCATTGCAACGCCGACGGAAGCCGCCTCCGTTGGCGCCGTCGGCGCGATGGTGCTTGCGGCCTTACGCTGGCGGCTCTCCTTTGCCGTGCTGAGGGAAACGGCAATCGCCACAGCCTCCATCACCTGCATGGTGTTCATCATCCTGTTCGGCGCTTCAGTGTTTTCTATCGTTTTCCGCCTGATGGGTGGCGACAACCTGGTGCACGAATTCCTCGCCAACCTGCCCGGCGGCACGCTGGCGGCGGTCGCTGTTGTGATGTTCATCATGTTCCTTCTGGGCTTCATTCTCGACACGTTCGAGATCATCTTCATCGTGATCCCGATCACCGCACCGATCCTGCTGGCTCTTGATGTGGATCCGGTCTGGCTTGGCGTTCTTGTCGGCGTAAACCTGCAGACGAGCTTCCTCACCCCGCCTTTCGGCTTCGCACTGTTCTATCTGCGCGGGGTTGCCCCGGATTCAGTGAAGACATCGATGATCTACAAGGGGGTTCTGCCCTTCGTGCTGCTTCAGCTCCTGGCTATCGCCATCATGTTCATGTTCCCGGAGATCGCCACCTGGTTGCCGAGAGCGATCTACAGCTAGGATCACAAACGACAGGCAACAAAAAAGCCCGGCACAAGCCGGGCTTTTTCGTAGATCGCAATCCGGATCAGATCGAGAAGTATTTCTTGCGTGCCTCGACAAAGGCACCGTCTGTGCCTTCTGTACGGGTGCGCAGAATGTTGAGCGACTCGATGAAGCTCTCGGTCGTCTTTTTCGTCAGGGCGTCTCCGGAATCGCGCAGTTCACCGAGGATTTCGGTCGCGGCCTTCGCACCTGCCTCGATAATATCGTCGGGGAACTGGCGAACATTGACGCCATGCTCATCGACGAGCGTTTTCAGCGCCCGCGGGTCATTGGCATAGAAATCCGAAGCCACCTGGTCATATTCCGCCTGGCAGACATCCTTGACGATCGCCTGCAAGTCGGAGGGCAGTTCCTGATATTTCGCCTTGTTGACCACCAGTTCGGTTGCCAGACCCGGCTCCACAAAGCTCGGGAAATAATAGTTCTTGGCAACCTGATAGAAGCCGAGCGCCAGATCATTGTAGGGGCCGACGAACTCAGCCGCATCAAGCGTGCCCGACTGCAGTGCCTGGAAGATTTCGCCGGCAGCCATGTTGGTCACCGTCGCGCCAAGCTTCTCCCATACCCGACCGCCGAGGCCGGGCGTACGGAAGCGCAGACCTTTGACGGAGTCGAGGCCCGTCAGTTCCTCGCGGAACCAGCCACCGGCCTGGGTGCCCGTATCGCCGGACAGGAAGCCCTGAACGCCGAACTGGTCATAAATCTCGTCCCAGATCTCCTGACCGCCCATATAGCGGACCCACGCCGCCATTTCACGCGAGGTCATGCCGTAGGGCACACCCGTGAAGAATGACAGGGCCGGGCTCTTGTTCTGCCAGTAATACGCCGCACCGTGGCTCATCTCGGCCGAACCATCGATAACGGCATCCAGCGACTGCAGCGGCGGAACGAGTTCGCCTGCAGAATAGACCTGCACGGTCAGCCGACCGTCGGAAGCGGCCGTGATGCGATCCGCAAGCCGCTGTGCGCCAACACCCAGGCCAGGAAAATTCTTCGGCCAAGTGGTGACCATGCGCCAGGTCTGGTTGCCCTGCGCGATGGCAGGCGTCGCTAATGCGGCTGCACCCGCCCCAGCAGCGGCCAGCCCCGCTTTCCCGAGGAAAGAACGACGATCCATGAATACCTCCCAAAAGAACATCAAGCGAAAAAAAGGGCCGCAGAACGGCCTCTTCGACTTTACTACAGCGCCGGTAACAACCTCCCCGGCGCAGCGGAAACTTATCAATACACGCACAAGCACAACTGTCCAGACCGCTATCTGCGGGGGGAGACGATTTGCAATCTGTTCGATCTGGCCGTGTTTTCCCGTTGCAAGCTTCGAACCTGCCCTGGATTGCCTTGGCTGCGTCTTCAATGTCGACTTTTGGCTCACTTGAAGGCAGGCTGCAGATGCAAGACAAAGCATAAAACCCGAGAATCACAAAAACGATCCGGGGGGAACACATTGCTGGGAGGAAAGCATGGCGGGGCTTCTTGGCCTTTCGCGCCTGATCGACGCTGTCAACCAATTCATCGGCAAACAGGTCTCATGGCTAATCCTGGTCGCCGTTCTTGTATCGGCCTATAACGCCATCATTCGGTTTCTCGGCGACGGCCTGCCTGCCTATCTGCCGATACCAAGGGCTTCCAATAGCCTGCTTGAACTGCAGTGGTACCTCTACGGCACCGTGTTCATGCTGGCGTCAGCCTATACGTTGCAGCGCAATGAACACATTCGCATCGATATCGTTTCGAGCCTGTTCTCCAAGCGAACCCGAGATTGGATCGATCTCTTCTGCCACGTATTCTTTTTGCTACCCTTCGTCTCTCTGATCGTCTGGCTGAGTTGGCCCTGGTTCAAGCGCTCCTTCATCTCCGGCGAGATTTCAGCCAATGCAAGCGGTCTGATCATCTGGCCCGCCAAATTCATGGTGCTTGCCGGCTTCGTGCTTCTCACGGCCCAGGCCATCTCGGAGATCGTCAAACGATACGCGGTTCTGCGGGGATTGATCGACGAGCCCAACCCTCAACACGATATTCATCCGGCCGCTGAAGCAGCCATTGAGATGGAGGAGAAGCGCGATGATTGACCTGATCGCGCATAATCTCGCGCCCATCATGTTCGTGACCGTGATGGCGATGCTGCTGATCGGCTACCCCGTAGCGTTCACGCTTGCCGCCGGCGGCCTTCTCTTTTTCGTTTTCGGCGTTGAACTCTCGCACATCTCAAGCGAGATCCGTCTTTTCTGGCCCCTGCTCCAGTCACATCCCGAGCGCATCTACGGGATCATGTACAACGACACCCTGCTCGCCATTCCATTTTTCACCTTCATGGGGCTGATCCTGGAGCGCTCCCGGATGGCAGAGGATCTGTTGGACACGATCGGTCAGCTCTTTGGCCCGGTGCGTGGCGGGCTTGCCTATGCGGCCGTGCTGGTGGGGGCCCTGCTTGCCGCGACAACGGGTGTGGTCGCAGCATCGGTCATCGCCATGGGCCTCATCTCACTGCCGATCATGATGCGCTACAACTACAATCGCGGCTTTGCGACCGGCACCATCGCCGCATCCGGCACGCTGGCGCAGATCGTGCCTCCTTCGCTCGTTCTGATCGTCATGGCCGATCAGCTTGGGCGCTCCGTGGGGGATATGTATGTGGGCGCGCTTTTGCCGGCGCTCGCCATCATCGGCGCCTACTGCCTTCTGGTCTTCGCCGTCACCATCGTCAAGCCTCACTGGGCACCGGCTTTGCCCCCTGAAACCCGCACGCTCGGTGGCGGCGTCACCTCGCTGGTCGTCCTTCTTGCTGCATCAGTTGCAAT
The DNA here is from genome assembly GCF_020833685.1 of Nitratireductor sp. B36. Lineage (GTDB taxonomy): Bacteria > Pseudomonadota > Alphaproteobacteria > Rhizobiales > Rhizobiaceae > Nitratireductor. The sequence goes on along the minus strand of NZ_JACKZY010000002.1, from coordinate 172,041 downwards.
CTATTTCGCCACCTATCACACGCTGTTCGCCGACATGCGCAGCGAGGTGAGGCTGGTCTGGGCAGCAACGGCTGCCACGCTCTTCGCGCTCGCCTTCAGCCTGGCCAACCGCTACCTCAAACTGAACATTCTGTCCCGGCTCGCCGAACAGGTGGTGATCGTCCTGATACCGCCGCTGGCGCTGATCTTCCTCGTGCTGGGAACCATCTTTCTCGGCATTGCGACACCGACGGAAGGCGGTGCAATGGGTGCTACCGGCGCGCTCGTTCTGGCTCTGGTCAAGCGCAGACTATCCTTCTCTGTCCTCAAACAGGCACTCGACGCCACCACGAAACTTGCAGCCTTCGTGATGTTTATCCTGATCGGCGCTCGGGTGTTCGGCCTGACCTTCTACGGTATCAACGGCAATGTGTGGATCGAGGAACTGCTTCTGGCACTGCCTGGCGGGGAGATCGGTTTTCTTCTGACCGTGACCGTCATCGTGTTCATTCTGGGCTGCTTTCTCGACTTCTTCGAGATCGCCTTCATTATGGTCCCGCTTCTGGTGCCGGCTGCCGAAACGCTTGGCATCGACCTGATCTGGTTCGGGGTCATTCTCGGCATTAATTTGCAGACGTCGTTCCTGACGCCGCCTTTCGGCTTTTCGCTCTTCTACCTGAGATCCATCGCACCGATGAAGGAATGGAAAGACGAGGTTTCCGGACGCATCCTGCCCGCCGTCAGAACAACGGAAATCTACAAGGGCGCCATACCGTTCATCATAATCCAGTTTCTGATGATCATTCTGGTGATTTCGTTTCCCGGTCTTGTCACGCACTACAAGCAGGAGAGCACGGTCGACCCGAACGAGGTGGAAATCAACATTCCCTCTTTCGGGAACAATGGTTCCGGGGGACCGGGATTTGGACTGCCGGGCGCATTGGGTGGCTCACCCTTCGGCTCCCCACCGTCCCCGCAGGATGACAGGGACGACCAACAAGACAACGGCTTGCAGCTACCGGGGCTCGGCGGGCTCCCGCCACTTGGCACATCACCAAAGGACGCTGAAGAGGAACGCTCGCCTGAACAGCCGGCACTGCCAGATCTCAGTCAGCCTCCAAGTTTCAACTGACGCATTCACCCAATAAAAAACCCCGGGGCACCTACCCCGGGGTTTTCCTGCAACATCAGAACAGGTCAGAGTTTGCCTGCCCGCTGCTGAATCATCATGAAAGTGTCGAACGTATATTCGGACAACTGAGCCCAGAGATATGCATCCTTCTTGAAGGCCTGCTGATTGTCGTAGATCTTCTTGAAGGTGGGGTTTGAGGCGTTGATCTCCTCATAGGTCTCCATGGCGGCGTTATAGCACGCTTCAAGGATCTCCTGACTGAAGGGACGCAGCTGTGCCCCATCCGCCACCAGCTGCCGCAGAGCCGACGGGTTTTTGTAGTCGTAACTCGCCATCATGTCGGCATTGGCCGCGCGGCATGCCGCGTCGAGCACCGATTGATAGGCCGCGGGCAGTTCATCCCACTTTGCCTTGTTGAACATGGCATTGAGGACCGGCCCACCTTCCCACCATCCAGGGTAGTAATAATACTGTGCGACCTTGTTGAAGCCGAGCTTCTGATCGTCATAGGGCCCGACCCACTCGGTTGCGTCGATGGTGCCTTTTTCAAGCGCGGGGTAGATATCGCCGCCGGCAATCTGCTGGGGCACCACACCGAGCTTCTCGATGATTTTGCCGCCCATGCCGCCGATGCGCATCTTGAGGCCCTTGAGATCCTCAACGGTGTTGATCTCCTTGCGGAACCAGCCTCCCATCTGGGCACCTGTGTTGCCGCAGGGCAATGTGTGGAGCCCCTCGGTGTGGTAGAACTCGTTCATGAGATCATTGCCGCCGCCATAATAGAACCACGCATTCTGCTGGCGGTAGTTGAGGCCGAACGGAATAGCCGTGCCCAACGCATAGGTCGGGTCCTTGCCCCAATAGTAGTAGGACGCTGTGTGCGCCATCTCGACAGTGCCGGCGGCTGCCGCGTCCGCGGCCTGAAGCCCCGGCACGATCTCGCCGGCAGCAAAGACCTGGATCTCGAAATTGCCGTCCGTTGCACCTTTCACGAACTCGGCCATCGTTTCGGCCGCGCCATAGATCGTGTCGAGCGCCTTCGGAAACGAAGACGTGCAACGCCACGTGATTTTTGGCATCGACTGGGCAATGGCAGGTGCAGAAAGTGCCGACGCGGCGGCAACGCCCGTCCCTGCAATACCTGCCTTCTTGAAGAAGGTTCTGCGGTCCATATGTACTCCTCCCATTCTGGAACCGTCCGCCGCAGTGCCGCTGGCACCCGGCTGTATGCCGGCCTCGCCGCCCGCTGCTGTTTACTTTTTGTCAGGCGCCGAAAACCACTGGTATCAATGCATGCATGGCGCCCCAAGTCCAGCAAATGGACCCTGTCTGCGACCAATGTCGAAGGCCCAACGAAATCCTCGGACTGCCCATTGGAAAGGCGCGAGAAATCTCTACATTCGCTGTCTGAAGAGCGACTGCAAACCAATGGATTTTCGAATGCGCACGCCACTGATCGCCGTCTCGACCGATGCAAAGGATTTCGAGAAATATATTTGGCATGCCACGCCACAAGCATATCTTGAGGCAGCAATCGCCGCCGCCGGCGTTCTGCCGGTTCTGCTCCCCTCGCTCGGCGAAAAGCTCGACCTGGACAGCCTGCTGGACACTGTCGACGGCGTATTGCTGACGGGGTCGAAGTCAAACGTCTATCCGGCGCTCTACGGCGGCGAAGCCAGCGAAGAGAACGGCCCCTACGACCACGCACGCGATGCCACCACGCTTCCTTTGATCCGCAAGGCTGTTGAACGCGGTGTGCCGCTTCTGGCCATCTGCCGCGGTATCCAGGAATTGAACGTCGCGCTGGGAGGCACGTTGGCGACGGAAATCCACGAACGCGAAGGCGCGTTCGACCATCGGGGCCCGCAGGAGGCAGACCAGGACACGCGTTTCGCCATTCGACAGACGGTGAAGGTGGCGCCGGATGGATGCCTCGCTCGCATCTTCGATACGTCAGAGGTCCGCGTGAACTCAGTTCACAGGCAGGGCGTGGACACGCCCGCTCCGCGTCTTGAGATCGAAGCTGTGGCGGATGATGGAACGGTGGAGGCCGTTTCGGTCAAGGATGCGGCGGGCTTTGCCGTCGGCGTCCAGTGGCATCCCGAATACTGGGCTCACAAGGACAGCGCCTCGGCCCGCATTTTCGAAGCCTTCGGCAACGCGGTTCGCCAGCACGCGGCCAAGCGCAGCAACGCACACATCGCCGCAGAGTAGTCAGTTTCCGGGGTACATGCTGAGCAGCGGCGAACCGGGCCGCAGTGATTCATAGGCTGCGCCGTCGCCGGGATAGAATTCCACCAGAGCCTCTCCGGTCGCTGAGACAAAAGCGACCGTCCCGTCTTCGCGCTCCTCCCAGATACGCGCCTCCACAAGGCTTGGCATCAAGCGGGCACAGCTTCCATCAAGATCAAGTTGCGTCTTCTCCGGTCCCGGCGCGTGGCGGACGCGGCAGATGTCATTCAGCCCCACCCCTGTCAGGGTGTACTCCGAAACGGCTTCTTTCTGAGACGCGGTCATCTCCTCACCCGGAGCTGCAGCCATCTCTGCCACCCGCACATCAGAAAAATAGCCGAACGCTCCCACAAGAGCGAACACCAGAGCGCCTGACGCAATTAGTTTCATAAATCGGGAGCTCCATCGCCAACGGAATGTCTTTCCGAGAGCTTCCAATGTTCTGGTTAATCGTTTGCTAAAAATACAACTTTAAGGCGTCATTCCACTGATGAGGAAATACCTTCTCGCTTCACATGGCTGGTTTCAGGCACTGGCGTTATTGCGCAATTCTGCGTGAACCAGGAAATGAGATTGTCGACCACCAGATCCGCCATCGCCTCGCGGGTCACGACCGAAGCCGAGCCCACATGCGGAAGGAGGGACGCATTCTCCAAAGCGACTAAAGCCTCCGGCACTTGAGGTTCATTCTCGAATACATCCAGTCCCGCGGCGAAGATGGTGCCCTCTTTCAGGGCAGTGATCAGGGCAGCTTCATCGACCGTGCTGCCGCGTCCAATGTTCACGAACACGCCGTTCTCGCCCAACGCCTTCAAGACGTCGGCGTTGACCGCCTTGTGCGTTTCCGCACCTCCCGGAGCAACGCAGATCAATGTATCGACCGCTGCAGCCAGCCCGACAAGCGTTTCATGATAGGCATAGGATACGTCATTCAGTCGCCTGCGGTTGTGATAGGCGATCGGCAAACCGAAGGCAGAAAGGCGGTGGGCAATGGCACGACCGATACGTCCCATGCCGAAAATGCCAACGGTCCGTCCGCGCAATGAACCGCGAGACAACGGGTAGCCCCCCTCCCGCGCCCAACGCCCCTCACGCAGCCACGCCTCCGCCCGGGGGAACTCGCGAACGGTATTGAGCAGAAGCCCCACCGCGGTATCGGCTACCTCCTCGGTGAGAACGTCGGGCGTGTTGGTGACCATGATGTTGTGCCGACCGGCATGCGCGGCGTCGACAGCATCGTAGCCAACGCCGAAATTGGCGATGATCTCGAGATTGGGCAATGCATCAATGAAGGCCGCATCCACAACGGTCATTGCAGCCATCCCGCGCACCCTTGCCGCGACCTCCCCCGTCACGAGCGACGGATCGGCCTTCTCGATCGTCAGGAGCTCGAACCGTGAATCGATACGTTTTGCCGCGTGTGGATGCAGTTTCCCAGGCACCAGGATTGCGATTTTGCTTGTCTCTGCCAATTCCATTCTCCTGATCGGGTAAGCCGGCGAACATCTCACCAATGAGATCAGCGCTCGACAGGTTTGCCGGTTGACTGACGCACATGCAACTCCGGCTTGATTAGCTCCTGCGCCGGGTTCACCTCGGCCCCGTTGAGCCTGTCGAGCAGAACGCGCGCTGCCCGCCGACCCACATCGCGCTGACCATTCCATACGGTCGTCAACGCCGGTGTGGCGATCGCCGCCTCTTCGAGATCGTCATAACCCGTGACGGAAATATCGACTCCCGGCACCAGACCTGCACGGGCTATACCGTTCATCAGGCCGATTGCGACAAGATCGTTCCAGCACACCGCAGCTGTCGGCTTGTCCTTGAGCGCTAGAAAAGCACCGGCAATCTCAAAACCGGCCTGCTTTGTGCGCGGCCCCGGAAAACGCCATTGCGGTTTGATCTCAAGCCCGGCCTTGCCCATCGCGTCCACATAGCCTTGATACCGGTCACGTCCGGTCGAAGTCTGGTCCGTGCCGCCGATCATAGCGATGCGTGTGTGACCGAGCGAAATCAGATGGTTGGTCGCAAGACCGGTTCCATAGGCATCGTCACCGCGAAACACCGGCACGCGCGCGCCTTCGACAGATCGCGCAATAAGCACTGTCGGCAAACCATTTTCCTCCACAAGGCGGATATCCTGTGGCGGCGTACCGATAGCCGGCGACATGATCACACCATCGGCGCCCAGTTGAAGGAGCGTATCGATGAAGGTGCGCTGCTTTTCCAACTGATCGTAATGATTAGACAAAAGAAAGGTTTGCCGGGATCGATCAAGCTCGGTTTCGATGGAGCGCAGGATTTCGGCAAAGAACGGGTTCATGATGTCATGCACCACGACCCCGATAATGCCCGAACGCGACGTTCTCAGGCTGGCGGCGCGCCGATTGTAGATATAACCGATCTCGCGCGCATGTTCCTTGATCCGCTGGCGCGTGGCATCCGCAACCAACGGGCTGTCACGCAACGCCAGAGAAACAGTGGCCGTGGAGACGCCAAGCGCCTCGGCGATGGTAGAAAGCTTGATCTTCTGCGCCAGCCTGATTTCCCCCACATGCGGATGGCCGTCGATGCCAGACATGGCCGATCCGCGATCACTCCCTCCATTTATCTGGAGATCGGCCTCGCGAATGCACCCTGCCTAAACTGTTTAAAGACCTGATTACGCCACGGATGACTGAAAGGTCAATCAGGATGCGTGCCCGCAACGTCCTGTTCCGGAAAAATCGGTCAGTTTTGTGGGAATATGGAGAGGAAACTCAGGGGCTAGGCATCAACGTCGACATTTTCATCGTCATCGACCCCCTCAAAACCGGTACCATTGAGGTTGGCTTCGATCTTGGAAAGAAGATCCGTTAGGGTCTGACGATCCTTCTTATCGAATCCTTTGAGCGCGATTTTTTCTGTCTTGCGCACCGACTTCTCGATGGAGCGAATAGCCTCTTCACCTTCCCGGGTCAGGAAGACATAGGCTCGGCGCCCATCTTCCTGAGATAATCGCTTTTCGAGAAACCCCTGATTCGTCAGGCGGTTGATGGTTTTCGTGATTGTTGGCGGACGGACCCCCAGAAGATTGGCGAGTTGACTGGGCGTTTGCCCATTCTCCACCGACAGTGCCAGCATCAGCTTGTCTTGCCCCGCATATAGCCCGTGCTCTAAAAGCCGTTCGGCCAGAGCGGTACGTGAAAGCCGGGCGGCCGACTGTAATAAGCCAATTGTCGCGCCTTTTGCAGCTTTGGCCATACAAACTCCCCTTTAGACATCCTTAACGATGAGATAGAACGCCCCGTACACAAAATAGCTCTAACGATTCCCATTGCAACCATAGATTGCTCTTGTTTAGACAAATAATTATCCACTACTTTTGGATAAGAGTTTTGCCGGACAAGTTTCTTGATACATCGCGGGGGACGCTGTGAATACACAAGATAACACCCACGCTATCGCAGAGAAAATTGCGGTCTTGCCAATTGGAGCGACAGAGCAACATGGCCCGCATCTGTCCCCGGATACCGACTGGATCATCGCGCAAGGCATTGTAGAAGAAGTCAAAAAAGAAATCCCCGAGCATCTGGATGTCGTTTTTCTTCCCGTCGAGAAGATTGGCTATTCGGTCGAGCACTCCGATTCCAGCTCAACCCGAAGCATTCCATTCGAGGATGCTGCGAACCGGTGGATCGACATCGGTGCCCGGCAATTCAAAGCCGGTGTGCGAAAACTGGTCATATTGAACGCCCATGGAGGGAACTCGCCGCTGCTCACCATTGTGACGACAGAGCTTCGCGTGCGATTCGGCATGTTGGCTGCCGCCACAAGCTGGACTCGGTTCGGCTACCCGCAGGGCCTGGTTTCTGATAAGGAGCGAGCTCTGGGCATTCACGGAGGCTTTATCGAAACCTCGGTCATGCTTGCCCTGCGTCCAGACCTTGTGGACATGCAAAAGGCCGCGGATTTCAAATCCGCCCAGGAAGAATTCCAAAGCCGGTTCAAGCATCTGCGGGCCTATGGACCGCACGCCTTTGGATGGATGATGCGCGACCTCGCCCCAGAAGGCGTTACTGGGGACGCGTCTGCAGCGAGTGCTGAGGCCGGGCGCCGTATCATCGCCCACAGCGTTGCCGGCTTCCTTGAACTGCTCGAGGATGTGCATCGGTTCGATATCGGTCATTTCGAGCGCTGACCGTGCAATCGATGCGCCTCCATCTTATATAGTCGAAACACCATTCTAGTTTTGCGAGAAATCATGTCCGACGTGCAGACTGAGACACCCGGCGAAGCCGAAGCGAAGCAAATCCCCGTAACGGTACTGACCGGCTATCTCGGTTCAGGCAAAACGACCCTTCTGAACCGGATCCTTACCGAAGATCACGGCAAACGCTATGCAGTGATCGTCAACGAGTTTGGCGAGATCGGCATCGACAACGACCTGATCGTGGAATCCGACGAGGAAATCTACGAAATGAACAATGGCTGCGTGTGCTGCACGGTGCGCGGCGATCTGGTGCGGGTCGTGGAGGGCCTGACCAGACGTGCCGGGCGCTTTGATGCCATCGTCGTGGAGACCACGGGGCTGGCAGATCCGGCACCGGTGGCGCAGACCTTTTTCATGGATGACGATGTGCGAGCCAAGACCAGGCTTGACGCCGTTGTGGCACTGGTCGACGCCAAACACCTGCCCCTGCGCCTGAAGGATTCCAATGAGGCGGAAGACCAGATCGCCTTCGCCGATGTCGTGATCGTGAACAAGACCGATCTTGTCACACCTGAAGAACTCGCCGCCTTGGAGGCGACGATCCGCGCGATCAATCCGATGGCGCGCATCCACCGCTCCGAACGTGCGAGCGTTTCCTTGTCCGAAGTGCTCGATCGGGGCGCCTTCGACCTGAAGCGTGTGCTCGACAATGACCCGCACTTCCTCGATCAGGATCACCCCGATCATGTCTGCGGCCCCGACTGCGATCACGATCATCACCACCACGATCATGATCACGGGCATCATCACCATCACGGCGAAGCGTCGCCCATTCATGATGCAGGCGTGAAATCGCTCTCGCTGCGTGCGGGAGAGATGGATCCAAAGAAGTTTCTTCCATGGCTGGAAAAGACCACGCAGATCGACGGACCGAACATTCTGCGCCTCAAGGGCATCATCGCGTTTGCGGACGATCCCGACCGTTTCGTCGTGCAAGGCGTCCACATGATCGTCGAAGGAGACCACCAGCGTCCCTGGCGCGACGACGAGAAACGCGAGACACGTCTCGTCTTCATCGGACGGGATCTCGATACCGAGCGCCTGCAACGCACCTTCGAAGCCTGTCAGGCCTGATGTATGCCAACAGTCGCACCGCTCGATCTCGACAGCCAATGCATTGCTGCCGCGTGGCTGAACAACATACCGCATTTCGCCCTGGCCGATGGCGTGGTGCATCGCCTCGACAATGGCCACAAATGGACTGAGCTTCATGACGGGCTTTTGGCCGCCTGCATCGGTCAGGACAGCGCCTGCCTCATCACGGGAGGCGAAGACGGGCGCGTGGCGCGGCTTTCATCCGACGGGGCGATGGAAACGCTGGCCGAGATCGGGCGCAAATGGGTGACCAGCGTAGCGGCTGGTCCGCAGGGCGCAGTCGGTTTCGCGGTCGGGCGCTCAGCCCATGTGCGCTTTGCCGATGGAAAACAGCGCGAGTTTCAGCACCCGCGCTCGGTGGAAGGCATTGCCTTCGCGCCGAAGGGCATGCGTCTCGCCATCGCTCGATACAATGGCGCAACGCTGCATTTTCCCGCAACCGAGGGCAAGCCGACGGAGCTGGAATGGGCCGGGCCCCACACCGGCATCACCTTTTCCCCCGATGGAAAGTTCCTTGTCACCACCATGCAGGAAAATGCCCTGCATGGCTGGAAACTCGCCGACGGAAAGCACATGCGCATGGCCGGCTATCCAGCCAAGGTGAAGAGTTTTTCCTGGAGTGCGAAGGGCAAATGGTTGGCTACGTCTGGCGCCCCAGCCGCCATCATCTGGCCATTCCAGGCCAAGGACGGCCCGATGGGCAAGGCACCGCTGGAGCTCGGCACACGCGGCGACACAATGGTGACGCAGGTTTGCTGCCATCCCACGGAGGAAATCGTCGCGATAGGCTATACCGACGGCATGATCCTGGCCGGACGCTTTGCAGACCAGAAAGAGGTGCTGCTGCGCCGACAGGGCAAGGGTGCGATCACGGCCATGGCCTGGGACGATGAGGGACGGCGCCTCGCCTTTGGCACGGAAAGCGGCGAAAGCGGCGTGATCGATATCGCCGGCTGACCCGTCACGCCCCCCACACGACCCTCTCTTGCAGAGCGCGTCACGACCTCTAGCGTTGATCTGCTCAAGAACCGATGGGAGCCGCAGGTGGAAAGCAGGACAGAAACAATGGACGCGCATGCCCGGCTCGACCTCACCACCGCCACCTACAATCACCTGCTGAAGACAGCGCGTCGCCACGCTTCACAGCTCATGGAAGCGGAAGACCTGCTCCATGAAACGCTCATCGTGGCGCTGACAGCATCCAAGCGACCGGAAGTGGCCAGTGGCGCCTGGCTGCAGGGTGTGATGCGCAATGTGGCAGCGACAAGGCGGCGCTCTGCCTATCGCCGCATGAAACGCGAGCGCACCACGGACGTTTCCGGGAACGGCGCCGTGCCGTTTCTCCCAGCCGAATTCCTCGCAAGCCTGCCGAAGAGCCAAAGAATTGTCGCTCTTCTTGCTCTGGGAGGGCACACGCGTAAGGAAATTCGCCATTTGCTGCGTATCTCGGATGAAAGTCTGCGACAGCGCATTGCCGGGCTGCGCGCGCGCTGCCGCAACGCGGCAGATGACGGTGATCAACCGGGCAAGGAGCATTTGTCAGGCACGCTCGCTTTCGGCGCCATCCGGCAGAGCCTCCTTCCTTTGACCCGTCGCGACGGGGCGTTCCTGGCAAGCCATGACCCGGACGGACATCTCTTCACGGTCAGTTTTTCTTCTTCCAAAGCTCACGAAACGGATTTCTGCGGCAATAGGGAAGCAGAACCAGCAGTGTAACATCAGGAGACCCACATGCTTTCCAACATCCGCATCGGCAATATCTGCTACTACGTCAACGACATCGACCGCACGGAGGCGTTCTATCGCGATGTGATCGGGCTCGATGTTCAGCGGATGGCAGGAGACGAAGAATCGGGCGACTGGCTGCTCGCCAGCATCGAGAACAATATCGAACTCATCTTCTTTCAGATGGAATCCCGGCCCGGCAACACGCCCATCGTGGTGTTCGATCTTTCCGAAGGCGGCATCGACGATGTGGTTTCGGGGCTGGCGAAAAAGGGCGCAACCATCGTCACGCCTGTCAGTCACGCGCCGGGCGGCTGGTCGGCAGAGTTTGCCGACCCGGATGGACATGTCCTGTCCGTCTATCAGCCGGAGGAGCGCCCTCGGAACCGTGTGTAGAATATTTCGGCCAATCCGGTCGAGTGGCCGGGATTAGCGTACCAGAACCACACGCAAATCATTGACATTCGTGCCGGTAGGACCCGGCACGAACAGATCATCGAGCGTGTCGAACGCGCCCCAGGCGTCATGTTTGGCCAGAAGTGCCTTCGGATCGTGCCCTGCCTGACGCAACCGCACGACCGTGTGGTGATCGGCAAAAGCACCCGCATTGTCTTCGGAACCGTCTATGCCGTCAGTGTCGGCGGCGAAAGCGGAAACGCCCGCGACACCCTCGATGCCAAGCGCAAGGGCCAGCAGAAACTCGGTGTTGCGACCGCCACGGCCTCCCTTGCCAGAAAGCGTCACCGTGGTCTCCCCCCCGGACAACAGCATGACCGGCTTCTGGAAAGGCCGGCCCTTCGCGGCGATCTCACGCGCGATTGCCGCGTGAAACCCACCCGCTTCTCGCGCCTCGCCTTCTATCGCATCAGACAGGATCACGGCCGGCACGCCCTGCTTCTCGGCTTCGCGAGCCGCCGCTTCGAGCGAACGGGCGGCCGAGGCAATAACGTGGACCTCATTCTGCGCAAATCCCTCATCATCGGGAGATGGAGCATCGGCCTGCGGCGAAGCAAGATGCTGCATGACGGCCTCGGGCAGATCCATGCCGAAGGCTTCCACAATGGCCAGCGCATCGGCGCGGCCTGCAGAATCGGGAACGGTGGGCCCGGAAGACACAAGAGCCGGGTCGTCCCCCGGTATGTCGGAGACCACGAGCGACACGACACGGGCAGGATGTGCGGCAGCCGCCAACCGGCCTCCCTTGATGGTGGAAATATGCTTGCGGACAGTGTTCATGGCCGAGATGGGCGCACCGGAGGCAAGCAACGCCTCGTTGACGGCTATCTCATCGGCGAGCGTCAGGGAGCCTGCAGGTGCAGGAAGCAAAGCCGAGCCACCACCACACACCAGCGCGATCACCAAGTCATCCGGCCCGAGACCGGCAACTGTTTCCATGAGACGTTTCGCGCCGGCAAGGCCTGCCTCATCCGGCACCGGATGCGCTGCCTCCAGCACTTCTATGACGCGGGTTGGCGCACCGTATCCGTAGCGGGTGACGACAGTCCCCTCAAGCGGGCCGTCCCAGGCATCCTCGAGCGCTGCCGCCATTTGCGCCGCCCCTTTGCCTGCACCGACAACGATGGTGCGGCCCTTCGGCTTTGGCGGGAGGAACGTTCGGATGGTCTTGGACGGGTCGGCGGCAGAGACGGCAGCCTCGAACAGCGTTGTGAAAAATGCTTTCGGATCGATGCTGCGGTTCAAATGCGCCCCCCTGATTCACAAGGCGCTTTTGGCCGCCTGTCCTGAGACATAGGTTTCCACGATTGCGCGGTCATCGGCAAGCGTTTGAAGCAGGAAAAGCTCCTCGGCGAGAGTTTCCACACGCTCCATGCGCAACTCCATGACCGGCGTCGCGCGCACATTCAGAACCACGATATCGGCGTCGGTGCCCGGTTCCAGCGTGCCCACGCGCTCCGACAGGGAAAGCGCCTCGGCATTGCCGCGCGTGATCTGCCAGAAGGAAGCGAGCGGGTTCAGCTTCTCGCCATTGAGCGCGATCACCTTGTAGCCCTCATCCATGGTGCGCAGCATGGAGTAGTTGGTGCCGCCACCCACATCCGTCGCCGAGGCCAGCCGCAGCGGTTTTTCGCGTTTGCGATAGCGCTGATAGTCGAACAGGCCGGAGCCGAGGAAGAGATTGGACGTAGGGCAGAACACAGCGACCGAGCCCGTGTCCGAAAGCACATCCGCCTCGCGCTCGGAAAGATGAATGCAATGGCCGAGCAACGCCTTGGGGCCAAGCAGGCCGTAATGCTCGTAGATGCCTGTATAGTCCGGCGCGTCTGGATAAAGCTCCAGCGTGAAGGCGATCTCGTCGTGGTTTTCGGAAAGATGCGTCTGCATGTGCAGGTCGGGAAACTCCCGCATCAGTGCTGCGGCCATTTCCAGCTGCTCTGGGCTGGAGGTGATGGCAAAACGCGGCGTGACGGCATAGTGGAGCCGGCCCCTGCCATGCCATGCGCCGATCAGCGCTTTCGTGTCGTCATAGGAGGATTGTGGCGTGTCGGTGAGCGCTGCCGGCGCGTTGCGGTCCATCATCACCTTGCCGCCGACGACACACAGATTGCGCGCCAGCGCTTCCTCAAAAAACGCTTCCGCGCTTTCCTTGTGAACCGAGCAATAGGCCGCCACCGTGGTCGTGCCGTTGCGCAGCAGCTCATCGAAGAACAGACGGGCAATGTGGCGGGCATGCTGAATGTCGGAGAATTTGGTTTCTTCGGGGAAGGTGTAGTTGTTCAGCCAGTCCAGAAGCTCGGCGCCATAGCTCGCGATCACCTGCATCTGCGGGAAATGCGCATGGGCGTCGATGAAGCCCGGCAGGATGAGATGCGGGCGGTGATCCACCACCGCGTGCCCCGCTTCGGCGCCGGCTACGACCTCGGCAAAGCTGCCGGCAGCGAGGATGACGCCGTCTTCGACCAGAACCGCACCGTCCTCTTCAAAGATATAGGCGTCGTGGTCGTCGATGCTCCGCGGTTCGGTCTTGAAGGACAGAAGCCTGCCACGGATGAGTTTCTGTGCCATGCGCTAGCGTGCCTCCTCGAACCAGGTCACGATCAGCCGCCTCTCTTCTTCGGTGATGCCCGAGACATTGCCGGGCGGCATGGCGTGGCTGCGGCCTGCCTGCAGATAGATTTCACGCGCGTGCTCGGCAATAGAGGCATCCGTGTCGAGCACAACATTCTTCGGCGGGAAGGGAACGCCCTCATAGCCCGGCACCGCGGCATGGCACATGGCGCAACGCCCCATGACCGTGTCACGCACCGCCGGAAAATGGGTCGAGGCGACGAAGGTCTCGCCCGTCGCCGAAAGCTTCGTCTCGCCCATCAGCACCTGCGGCACGGTGGAAAGCCACATGATGATGATGAAGAGAACGCCGGCCAGCCCCCAGGTCCAGTGCGGTGTGCCCTTGCGGGCATGCATGGTGTTGAAATAATGGCGGATCAGCACGCCGATGATGAAGATGAGCGATGCGATCACCCAGTTGAACTGGGTTCCGAAGGCCAGCGGATAATGGTTCGACAGCATCAGGAAGACGACGGGCAGTGTCAGGTAATTGTTGTGCAGCGAACGCTGCTTGGCCTGCAGGCCAAGTTTTGGGTCGGGCGTGCCTCCCGCCTTCAGATCGGCCACCACGATCTTCTGATTGGGGATGATGATCAGGAAGACGTTCGCGGTCATGATCGTCGCGGTGAAAGCGCCCAGGTGCAGGAAGGCCGCGCGGCCGGTGAAGAGCTGCGTATAGCCCCACGCCATCACCACAAGGATCACATAGAGCACCAGCATCAGCGCCGTGTCGCTTTTGCCGAGCGGCGACTTGCACAGAAGGTCGTAGAGCAGCCAGCCAAGCCCGATGGAGGCGAGCGAGATCAGGATGCCGCCCCAGGCCGGCACATCGAGCACGTTGCGGTCAATAAGATAAAGATCCGCGCCCGCATAATAGACGATGGCAAGCAGCGCGAAGCCGGAGAGCCAGGTGGAATAGGATTCCCATTTGAACCAGGTCAGGTGCTCGGGCATGGAGGCCGGCGCAACCATGTATTTCTGGATGTGGTAGAAACCGCCGCCATGGACCTGCCATTCCTCGCCATGCACGCCCTCGGGCAGAGCCGGCCGCTTAACGAGCCCCAGATCGAGCGCGATGAAATAGAAGGATGAGCCAATCCAGGCGATGGCCGTGACCACATGCAGCCAGCGCACGCCAAAGGACAGCCAATCCCACAAAACCGCGTATTCGTTCATGCCAGTTTCCTCAACTCCACCGGGCGCAGGGTGACGGAACCCGATATAAACGGAAAGCGGATAAGATCACGATGACTTTCAAAAATTTTTGGAAAATAATGCGCGCGAAACTTCTGGGGGCAGTGCATGGCCTATCTCGACAACATCGCTGTTTTTGTCCGCGTGGTGGAGCTCGGCAACCTATCTTCTGCCGGACGCGACATGCGGCTTTCACCGGCCGTTGCCTCGAACCGGGTGAAGGAGCTCGAAAAGCACCTGGGCGTGCGGCTCTTCAACCGCACCACGCGGCAACTGACCCCGACCGAGCAGGGCCGCGTCTTCTATGAGGGCGCGCGCAAGGTTCTCGAAGCGGTGGCGGAAGCCGAAGCCTCGGTGGCCGATCTTTCCGGCCAGCCGCGCGGCACGATCCGCGTCACCGCGCCGCTCGGCATCGGCAAGCGGCTGATCGCCAGCGGCATTCCCGAATTTCGTGACCGGTATCCCGAGATCGAGGTTCGCTTAAGACTTTCAGACCATGAGGTGGACATGATGCGCGAGGGCATCGACGTCGCCTTCAAGCTCGGCATTCTGGAGAATTCCTCCTTCCGCATGCGCGGCATCATGGATTGCGAGCGCGTTCTGGCGGCGGCGCCTGATTACCTGCAACGGCGCGGCGAACCGAAGACGCCCGAAGCGCTGATCGATGAGCGGCACGATTGCCTGATGCTGCGCTTTCCCGGCGCACGCGAGCATTTCTGGGTGTTGCAGACGCCGGAGGGTGCGCGAAAGTTCGAGGTGGGCGGCCCGTTCGATTCCGACGATGGCGACGTGATCACCGACTGGGCGCTCGCCGGGCGCGGCATCGTCAACAAGCCGCGCTTCGAGATCGAACCATTCCTGCGCGACGGCCGGCTCCAGGTGGTTTTGCCCGACACACCGCCCGTGCCGGTGAAACTAGCCGCGCTCTACCCGCACAAGAAATTTCAGGACCCGAAAGTGCGGTTGCTGGTCGACTTCATGGCAAGCCGCTGCCAGAAGATGATCGGCGATGTACTCGATGTAAAATAGTCAGCGGTTCAAAGCCACCAGTATCTCCGCAGCCGCCATCGCCGCGATGACGGCGGGGCGTTTGTCGTGTACGGCATCGCCGCCGATGGGGGTGACGAGCTTCGAAAAACAGTCTTCATCGCCGCCATTCTTGAGATACCAGCTTTTGAAAGTCGCGCGCTTGGTCTTCGAGCCGATCATGCCGACATAGGCCGCGTCATCGCGCGCCAGCGCCTCGGCAACCAGCAGGAAGTCGAGCGCATGATCGTGGGTCAGGATCACGAAGGCGGTTCCGGCGGGGGCTTCACGCACCGCCTCTTCCGGCAGGGCCGCAAGGCGCGTCTCCACATCGTCCGGAAAATCCTCAAGCGCCTCCTTGCGGGTCTCGACCACCAGCACCCGCACGGGCAGCGGGGTCAGCGCTGCCGCCAGCGCATGACCGACATGGCCGCCGCCAAACAGGATCACCTGCGGGAAGGAAGCCGCCTCTTCGCTGGCGCGTTTCAGGATGGCGCTGCGTTCCTCTTGATCTGGAACGCGAATGTCGAGCGCCACCCGACCACCGCAGCACTGGCCGATTTCCGGCCCAAGCGGAATGTCGAGAGCCCCGTTTGCAAGATTGTCCGAGATCAGTTCGCGCGCCCTGGCAATCGCCATGAATTCAAGCTGGCCGCCACCGATGGTGCCGAAAATCGATTCTGGCGAAACCAGCATCCACGCGCCCTCTTCGCGCGGGGTGGAGCCTTTCGCCTCGCGCACCTCGACAAGCGCGACGGACGGCGAGGCTTGCAGGAAGGTTTTGAGACCGGAGGTCGAATCGGCCATATCGATCAGCGCGCACCTTCCGCCCGGACCCGCTCCACCGCCATCAGCACACGCTCAGGCGTGGCCGGCGCATCGAGACGCGGGCAGACCTTGTGATCGGCAACACTCGCCACCGCATCGGACAGCGCGTGAAGCACGCACATGGCGAGCATGAAGGGCGGCTCACCCACGGCCTTGGAACGGTGCACCGTCGGTTCGGCATTTTCCGCCCAGTCGGCAAGCGCCACGTTGAACACCTTTGGGCGATCGGACGCGAGCGGGATCTTGTAGGTGGACGGCGCATGGGTCCGAAGCCGCCCCTTGCCGTCCCAGACCAGTTCCTCGGTCGTCAGCCAGCCCATGCCCTGAATGAAGCCACCCTCGATCTGGCCGATGTCGATGGCGCGGTTCAGCGAGCGGCCTGTCTCATGCAGGATGTCGACGCGCTCGACCATGTATTCGCCGGTCAGCGTGTCGATGGAAACCTCGGCGCACGCCGCGCCATAGGCGAAATAGTAGAACGGCCGCCCCTCGCCCTTGTCGCGGTCCCAGTGGATTTTCGGTGTCTTGTAGAAACCGGCAGCCGAAAGCTGGATGCGGGCCATATAGGCCTCGCGGATGAGGTCGGCAAAGGGGATTTCGCGGTTTCCGATACGCACGCGGCCCGGCAGGAACACGACCTGATCCTTCGGCACGTCATGGGCTTCGGACGCGAAGTCAATCAGCCGGGTCTTGATCTGGCGCGCCGCGTCCTGCGCCGCCATGCCGTTCAGATCGGAACCGGAGGAGGCCGCCGTAGCGGAGGTGTTGGGCACCTTGCCGGTGGTCGTGGCGGTGATTTTCACCTGATCAATGTCGATCTGGAATTCCTCGGCCACCACCTGCGCCACCTTGGTGTAGAGCCCCTGCCCCATCTCGGTGCCGCCGTGGTTCAGATGCACCGAGCCATCCGTATAGACATGCACCAGCGCGCCGGCCTGGTTGAAATGGGTGGCCGTGAAGGAGATGCCGAACTTGACCGGTGTCAGCGCAAGCCCACGCTTGATGACCGGGCTTTTCGCATTAAAGGCCGCGATTTCACGCCGACGCGCGGCATAATCAGCACTTGCCTCCAGTTCGGCGATGACCCGTTCGGCAACATTGTCCTCCACCGTCTGGTGGTAGGGTGTGACGTTGCGGTCGTCGGTGCCGTAGAGGTTTTTCTTGCGGATTTCGAGCGGGTCTTTGCCCAGCGCAAAAGCCACCTCATCGATGATGCGCTCTGCGCCGACCATGCCCTGCGGCCCACCGAAACCGCGAAACGCAGTGTTGGAGACGGTGTTGGTGTAGAGCGGGCGCGAGATGGCGCGGGCGGCGGGGTAGAAATAGGTGTTGTCGCAGTGAAACAGCGCCCGGTCGGTCACCGGACCGGAGAGGTCGGCCGCATAGCCGCAGCGCGCGGCATAGGTGAAATCGACGCCGAGAATGTTTCCCTCATCATCGAAGCCGACCTCGTAGTCGATCAGGAAATCGTGGCGCTTGCCGGTCGCCGTCATGTCGTCGTCGCGGTCGGGACGCAGCTTGACGGGGCGGTTGAGGTTTTTGGCGGCAATGGCCGAAATCACCGCAAACAAATTGGCCTGCGTTTCCTTGCCGCCGAACCCGCCACCCATGCGCCGCACCTCGATGGTGACGGCGTGGGAGGAAACGCCCAGCGCATGCGCCACCATGTGCTGCACCTCGCTCGGGTGCTGGGTGGAGGAAAACACGGTCACATCGCCATCCTCGCCCGGCATGGCGAAGGCGATTTGCCCTTCCAGATAGAAATGGTCCTGCCCGCCGACGCGCATCTGGCCCTTGATGGAACGCGGGGCGGCTGCGATGGCCGCGGCACTGTCGCCGCGCTCAAGCTTGAGAGGCGCGGTGACAAGCCGCGCATCGGCGCCCGCATCGGCAATGTCGATCAGTGCGGGTTCTTCCGCATACTCGATCTTGGCCAGACGGCAGGCACGGCGGGCGGCTTCGCGCGTTTCGGCTATCACCGCAAAGATGGGCTGGCCGAAGAACTGAACGAGATCTTTTGTGAGAATGGGCTCGTCATGCAGACCGGTGGGGCTGATGTCGTTTTCGCCGGGAATGTCGTCCGCTGTCAGAACGGTGACCACACCGGGCGCGGCACGCACTTTCGAGAGGTCCATGCTCGTGATCGTGCCATGCGCCACTTCGGCAAGGCCGAGACAGGCATGCAGTGTGCCCGCCGGTTCCGCCATGTCATCGATGTAGATCGCCTCGCCACTGACATGCTTGTGCGCGGAATCGTGTTTTTGATCACTGGCGACGCCGCCGGCGATCCTTGCCTTGTCCAGATCAAGCGTTTCGTGCCGAGTCATGATCAGGCCGCCTCATATCTGGAGAGGTTTGCCGAGCCGCCTGTGCTTTCAAGATAGAAGCGGCGGAGCAGGTTTTTCGCAACCATCATGCGATAGTCGGCAGAGGCACGCATGTCGCTGATCGGCTGGAAATCTTCCTCATAGGCCGAAAGTGCTGCCTCGACAGTTTCCTCAGTCCACGGCTTTCCAACAAGCGCTACCTCAACGGCTTTGGCGCGTTTTGGTGTCGCCGCCATGCCGCCATAGGCGATGCGCGCGGCATCGACCCGGCCATCGGCGATCCGCAGATCAAACGCGCCGAGAACGGCGGTGATGTCTTCGTCACGGCGCTTGGAAATTTTCCAGACAGCGAAACGGGAGGCCGCATCGGGCACCGGCACATGCACCGCCTCGACGAACTCGCCGGGCGCGCGGTCCTGCTTGCCATAGTCGATGAAGAAATCTTCCAGTGGAATCGTGCGGCGGGTCTTGCCCTTGCGGAGGGTGAGTGTCGCGCCAAGTGCGATCAGCGGCGGAGGTGTGTCACCGATGGGCGAGCCATTGGCGATGTTGCCGCCGATCGTTCCCATATTGCGCACCTGCTCGCCGCCAATGCGGTCGATCAGTGCGCCCAGCGCGGGAATGCGTTTCGCTAATAGTGCGAACGCATCGGAATAGCTGACGCCAGCGCCGATATTGATCGTGCCATTGTCTTCGCGGATATCGCGCAATTCATCGAGCCCGCCAATGAACACCACCGGTGCAATCTCGCGCATGAACTTCGTGACCCAGAGGCCTACATCCGTGGCACCGGCAACGATGGTGGCCTTTGGCTCGTTTTCGAGGATCGCGGCGAAATCATCGACGTCGGCCGGGATAAGCAGGCGCTCGCGGCCCGAGCCGATCTCCACCCGCGCGCCATCCTTCATACCTTCCAACGCAGCGATCACCGCAGCGCGCTCCGTCGCCAGCGGATCCGACGCCGCATCGCCATAGGTGGAGGCGGCGAGCGCCGCGCGCACGATGGGCTCATAGCCGGTGCAGCGGCAGAGATTGCCCTGCAGTGCCTTTTCGACCGCACGCTCGGTGGGCTGCGGTTCGCGCATCCAGAGCGCGTAAAGCGACATGACGAAGCCCGGTGTGCAGAAGCCGCATTGCGAGCCATGATAATCGACCATCGCCTGTTGCACCGGATGTAGACTGCCATCGGCGCGTTTCAGATGCTCCACCGTCACCACATGGCAGGCATCGAGCGAACCGAGGAAACGAATGCAGGCATTGACGCCCTCGTAGACGATCTCGCCTTTGCGCAACCGCCCGACAAGAACTGTGCAGGCGCCGCAATCGCCTTCCGCGCAGCCTTCCTTGGTGCCTGTTAGACGCTGGCGCAGGCGCAGATAATCGAGAAGGGTTTCGTCCGGCCGCACGTCGGCGAGCGAGACAGGCGCGCCGTTCAAGAGAAAGCGGATTTCAGAACGCGCTTTCATCAGCTTCCCCTGTAGGTGGAGTAGCCATACGGCGAGAGAAGCAGCGGCACGTGATAATGCGCGTGGTCGGCCATTCCGAAGCGGATCGGCACCTGATCCAGAAAGGCCGGGGCCGGCAGCTTAGAACCCTGGGCCCGCAGATAGGCACCGGCCTCGAACACCAGCTCATAGAAGCCGGTGCGAAAAGCCTCCCCTTCAAGCAGCGGCGCATCGCAGCGACCATCGCTGTTGGTCGTGACGGTTTTCACATGAACCCGCGCCTCGCCCTCCAGACGATAGAGCGCGATCTCCAGCCCTGCAGCCGGCTCTCCGCTGGCCGTGTCCAGCACATGGGTCGTCAGACGGCCCTCACCCGCATTGCTCATGCGGCCTCCCTTTGAATTCGCTCAAGCCACTTGCCCTATATATAGTGTTGATTGTGGGGCAAATCGGCTGCGAGCATAAGAGGCCCTGCGGAGGATCGACAACTAAACTCTTTCAAATTTTTCAGGAAAGTACCTCCAGCATTCCATCTATTATCCTTGCCAATGGCGAATTTCGGACAGATTGCATGACCCGCTACCTCAGAAACATGATCGGCTACGGCCAGACCCCACCCAATGCTGACTGGCCTGGCGGCGCGAAGATCGCGGTGCAGTTCGTCGTCAACTATGAGGAAGGCGGCGAAAACTGCATTCTGCATGGCGACGAAGCCTCAGAAGCCTTCCTTTCGGAAGTGGTGGGCGCAGCCCCTTGGCCGGGCATGCGCCACTGGAACATGGAATCCATCTATGAATATGGCGCGCGTGCCGGATTCTGGCGACTCCATCGCATGTTCACGGCAGCCAATATCCCCGTCACCGTTTTCGGCGTCGCCTCGGCCCTTGCCCGCAGCCCCGACCAGCTTGCCGCCATGCAGGACGCCGGCTGGGAGATCGCCTCGCACGGCCTGAAATGGATCGACTACCGCGCCCACTCGGAAGAAAGCGAGCGCGCCGACCTTCTGGAGGCCATCCGGCTGCACACCGAAGTGGTGGGCGAGCGCCCGCGCGGCCTCTATCTCGGACGCACCTCGGTCAATTCGGTGAAACTGGCCATCGAGGAAGGCGGGTTCGACTGGATTTCCGACACCTATGACGACGACCTGCCCTACTGGATCGACCATGACGGCCATGGGCACGGCACGCGCGCACAGCTGGTCATCCCCTACACGCTCGACGCCAACGACATGCGCTTTGCCACGGCGCAGGGCTTCAATTCGGGCGATCAGTTTTTCAGCTATCTGAAGGATGCGTTCGACACGCTTTACGCCGAGGGGGAAGCAGGACGACCGGGCATGATGAGCATCGGCCTTCATTGCCGCCTCATCGGCCGGCCGGGACGCGCCGCGGCCCTCCAGCGCTTCATCGACTATGTGAAGAGCCACGATCATGTGTGGCTTGCGACACGCGGCGAGATCGCCCGGCACTGGCGCGAAAAGCACCCTTATGAAGCGCCGGCCCTGCGCCCGAGCCGCATGAGCGAACCGGAATTTATCGAGCGGTTCGGCAGCATCTACGAGCATTCGCCCTGGATCGCCGAGCGCGCGGCAAAGCTGGAGCTTGGCCCCGCACATGACACGGCTGGCGGCCTTGCCAATGCTTTGGCACGCGTTTTCCGCTCCGCCAGCGAAGACGAGCGCCTCGGCGTTCTCAAAGCCCACCCGGACCTTGCCGGCAAGCTGGCGGCAGCCAAAAGGCTGACCAAGGAATCGAGCAAGGAGCAGGCTTCGGCAGGGCTCGATGCGCTGACCGACAGCGAGCGCGCGCGCTTCACCGAACTCAACACCGCCTATACGCAGAAATTCGGGTTTCCCTTCATCATCGCCGTCAAGGACAATACCAAGGACAGCATTCTGAAGGCCTTCGAAACCCGGTTAGAGAACAGCCGCGACGAGGAATTCGCCACCGCCTGCCGGCAGGTGGAGCGGATCGCCCGGCTGCGGCTCAACGACATCCTTCCCGCATGAGTTCAGGACAAAGAAGATGAGCGCCCGCACCTATTACGCCCCGCATGGCGGGCATCCGCCACAGACCCAGCTCCTGACCGGTCGCGCGGTTCTGACAGATGCCTATGCGCTGATGCCAAAGGGCGTCATGCAGGACATCGTTACCAGCCTTTTGCCGTTCTGGGAAAAAACCCGCTGCTGGATCATCGCGCGGCCGCTTTCCGGTTTTGCAGAAACCTTTTCACAGTACATCATGGAGGTTCAGCCCGGCGGCGGCAGCGACCGGGCCGAACTCGATGAGACTGCGGAAGGTGTGCTTTTCATCGTCGAGGGCGAGCTGACCGTCGAGATCGCCGGCGAAACGCACAAGATGACGCCCGGCGGCTACGCCTATCTGCCACCATCGAGCGGCTGGACCGCGCACAACCGGGGAAATGCACCCGCGCGGTTCCACTGGATCCGCAAGGCCTATGAGCCCGTCAACGGACTCGACACGCCTGATCCGCTGTTTCTGAACGAGGCCGATGTCGCGCCCTCTCCCATGCCGGGAACGGATGGGAAATGGGCAACGACACGCTTTGTCGACCCGGCCGATCTGCGCCACGACATGCATGTAACTATCGTCACGCTAGAGCCCGGCGCGGTGATCCCCTTTGCCGAAACGCATGTCATGGAACACGGTCTCTATGTGCTGGAAGGCAAGGCCGTCTACCGGCTCAACCAGGACTGGGTGGAAGTGGAAGCCGGCGATTTCATGTGGTTGCGCGCCTTCTGCCCACAGGCCTGCTATGCGGGCGGGCCGGGCAATTTCCGCTACCTGCTCTACAAGGATGTCAACCGGCACGCCCGGCTGGGTGGCAGCTTCGCGCGATGAAACGGATCGAAGCCGAGAAGCTGACACGCGCGGCCTTCGCGCCCTTCGGCGACGTGATCGAGACCGAAGGCGCGGAGAGCTTCCTCATCAATGCCGGCAAGTGCCGCCGCTTCCATGATCTGGCGACGGTCGAGGCGGCGGGCGAAAACGCCCGCGTGCTCATCAACATCTTTCGCGGCACACCCTATACGCTGCCGCTCGAGCTTTCGATGGTCGAGCGGCACCCGCTTGGAAGCCAGGCCTTCGTGCCGCTTTCGCCGGCTCCCTTTCTGGTGATCGTCTGCCCGGATGAAGACGGGCGGCCCGGCGAACCCCGCGCCTTCATCACCCGCCCCGGGCAGGGCGTGAACTATGCGCGCGGCACCTGGCATGGCGTGCTGACACCCATCGGCGAGCCTCAGGATTTCGTCGTGGTCGACCGGGGTGGCGACGGAAACAATCTCGAAGAATTCCACTTCCCCGACCCCTATGAAATCACGGTGCGATCCTTCCCATGACTGCGCCCGACATTCATCTCATCAACCGGCTGCTCGACGTGATCGAACAGGACATCCTGCCGAAGACCGCCGAGGGCGTCGCCCATGGCAACAAGCTCTTCGGCGCGGCGATCCTGAAGAAAAGCGATCTATCGCTGGTGCTTGCCGAAACCAACAATGAGCTGGAAAACCCGCTCTGGCATGGCGAGGTGCACACGCTGAAGCGGTTCTACGAACTGCCGAAAGATGCGCGCCCGGACACGAAAGACTGCATTTTCCTGTCCACGCACGAGCCCTGCTCGCTGTGTCTTTCGGCGATCACCTGGACCGGTTTCGACAATTTCTACTATCTGTTCAGCCACGAGGATTCGCGCGACGCCTTCGCCATCCCGCACGATCTGAAGATTTTGAAAGAGGTCTTCACGCTGGAGCCCGGCGGCTACAATGCCGAAAACGCCTTCTGGAAAAGCTACGCCCTGCCCACTCTGGCTACCGCACTGCCTGAGGCTGATGCGGAAGCGGTGAAAGCACGGATCGCAACGCTCGCCGCAGCCTATGCCGCCCTTTCCAAGCGCTATCAGGACAGCAAGGCGGAGAACGACATTCCGCTGAACTGACGGGGATGGCTGGGCTGGTCTGCTCCGACCGACCGCTTAGACGCGCCCACACCTCCCTGCCTTCACCTCATCCTGAGCTTGTGGAAGGGCGAGGTGAAGGCACGCACAACATCACCGCCTGCGCGCGTCATGCCGCCCTCGCCCTTCGACGAGCTCAGGATGAGGGCTGTGTTGGCGAAGTCGCCGCGCGAGACGATGCTCTGAGCGCTTCAAAAACCAAGACAATGCGGAAGCGCTGATGATCTGGGAGAGACAAACAAGCGTCCCACGGCATCACAAAGCGCTGCAACGCAACCCAAGCGAGGCAACCCAAGGCGGGGCAAGACAAGCGCCCCACATCCCCCTGCCTTCACCTCATCCTGAGCTTGTCGAAGGGCGGGGTGGAGGCACGCGCCAACGTCACCACCTGAGCGCGTCAAGCCGCCCTCGCCCTACGACAAGCTCAGGATTAGGGCTGTGTTGGCGTTACTGTGCTGTGAGGGCTGATGTTGTCCCCCAGCGAGGATAAAGGCCCCCACCACCTGAGCGCCCCAAAAAGAACAGGGCGGGTTACCCCGCCCCATCGCCATCGTGGTTAAACGCGTTCCATCGCCAGTGCGATGCCCTGGCCGACACCGATGCACATGGTGGCGAGTGCCAGTTTGCCGCCGGTGGCCTGCAACTCAAGTGCTGCCGTGCCGGAAATGCGCGCGCCCGACATGCCGAGCGGATGACCAAGCGCAATCGCGCCGCCATTCGGGTTCACATGCGGCGCATCTTCTGCAATCCCGAGATTGCGCAAAACGGCGATGCCCTGCGAGGCGAACGCCTCGTTCAGCTCGATCACGTCGAAATCGGAGGGTTTCAGGCCAAGCCGGGCGCAGAGCTTCTTCGTTGCCGGTGCGGGGCCGATACCCATGATGCGCGGCGGAACGCCGGCGGTTGCACCACCGAGAATCCGGGCAATCGGCGTCAGGCCATATTTCTTTGCCGCTTCTTCCGAAGCGATGATAAGTGCTGCCGCACCGTCGTTGACGCCGGAGGCATTCCCGGCGGTCACCGTACCACCCTCACGGAAGGGCGTCGGCAGCTTGCCGAGCTTTTCAGCCGTGGTGCCAGGGCGCGGATGCTCATCCCTGTCGACCACCACCGGATCGCCCTTGCGCTGGGGAATGGTGACGGGGATGATTTCCTTGGCGAGACGCCCGTTTTCCTGCGCGGCGACAGCCTTGTCCTGGCTGCGCACGGCAAAAGCATCCTGATCGGCGCGGCTGATGGAAAAATCCGCCGCCACGTTTTCACCCGTTTCCGGCATGGAATCGATGCCATAGTGTTTCTTGAGCACCTTGTTGACGAAGCGCCAGCCAATCGTGGTGTCGTAGACCTCGGCGTTGCGGGAAAACGCTGTTTCGGCCTTCGGCATGACGAAGGGGGCGCGGCTCATGGATTCCACACCGCCGGCGATCATGATCTCCGCCTCGCCAGCCTTGATGGCGCGGGCGGCAATCGTGATCGCATCCATGCCCGAACCGCAAAGACGGTTCACCGTGGACCCCGGCACCTCGATGGGCAGGCCCGCAAGAAGCACGGCCATGCGCGCCACGTTGCGGTTGTCCTCACCGGCCTGATTGGCACAGCCATAGAACACATCGTCCAGCGCCGACCAGTCGACCTTCGGATTGCGCTCCATCAGCGCCTTGATCGGCAGGGCCGCCAGATCGTCGGCGCGAACGGAGGAAAGCGCGCCGCCGAAACGGCCGATCGGCGTGCGGATGTAATCGCAGATGAAAGCTTCAGCCATGAGTAAGGTCTCCTAACCATCAATACCGGGCAGCGCCCGGTTGCCGCGCCGCACGCGGGCCAAAAAGATCATGCGCCCTTATGGGCCGCATCGGTGCGGGCTTTCAAGTCGCGCAGTGTCGCAAGCTCCAGTTCGGTGGGCGGCGGCGTCTCCTCCACACCGTCGGCAAACTTTACGCTCCACCCGCAGGTTTCCTGCACCTGATCGCGCGTCACGCCCGGATGCAGCGACACGACGGTGAACTCCTTCGTCACCGGGTCGGGCTTCCAGATCGCAAGATCGGTGATGAGCAGCGTGGGACCCTTGGTGTCAATGCCGAGCGTCTGGCGGTGATCACCGCCATCGCCATGTCCAAAGGAGGTGTAGAAATCGATCTTCTCCACCATGCCCCGCTTCGACTGGGCGAGCGTGATGTAGACTTCCTGCGAGGAGGTGGCAATTTCCGGAGCGCCACCGCCGCCGGGAAGCCGCGTCTTCGGGCTGTCATAGTCACCGATGACGGTGGTGTTGATGTTGCCGTATCTGTCGATCTGGGCCGCGCCCAGAAAGCCGATGGTGATGCGCCCGCCCTGCAGCCAGTAGCGGAACATCTCCGGCACCGGCACGGTGGTCAGCGCGGTGTCGCACAGCTCGCCATCGCCAATCGAGAGCGGCAGCACATCCGGCGCGGTGCCGATGGTGCCGGATTCATAGATCAGCGTGATGTCGGGCGCATGCGTCAGGCGCGCAATGTTGCACGCAGCCGAGGGCGCGCCGATGCCGACGAAACACACATCGTCATTCTTCAGCGCGCGCGAGGCGGCAATCGTCATCATTTCATTGGGAGTGAATTCGGGCTTGCTCATCATGCGTCCCTCAGCTTCTCGACACGGCCTGCAAAATCCTCGGGCGTCGCATCAAGCACATTCTTCTGCATCCAGTCGCGGAACAGGTCGCGGTCTGCGGCGATCTTGTCCCATTTCAGATATTCGGCGTTGTCACGCGCGTAATAGCCATGGGTGTAGGAGGGATGCGCGCCACCCGGCACCACGGCAATATCGGTCACCGTCCAATGCGGCAGAATGGTCAGATTGGGGTGCAGGTCGGAGAAATCGTCGACGATTTCTTCCACGGTCACGACAGCGCGTTTCGCCGCCAGCACCGCCTCTTTCTGAATGCCGACGATGCCCTCGATTAGAACATTGCCCTTTCGGTCCGCCTTCTGG
The DNA here is from genome assembly GCF_020833685.1 of Nitratireductor sp. B36. Classification (GTDB taxonomy): domain Bacteria; phylum Pseudomonadota; class Alphaproteobacteria; order Rhizobiales; family Rhizobiaceae; genus Nitratireductor. Next base: position 144,801 of record NZ_JACKZY010000002.1, on the reverse strand, counting down.
GCGTGGATGAAGGTGACATCGGGCCGGAGCGCCGGGACGGCGGCCAGGCTTTCGCCGGTGAAGGGGCACTCGATGAACTTGATGTTCGGGTTCACACGGGCCAGCTCCGCGCCGCGATAACCCCGGAAAACAGCACAGGGAAGCCCGGCCGCACCCGCCTCATAGGCATTGGCCATGGCGGCATGGGAGTGTTCCTCGATCTCGATCCGGTGCGGAAAGCCGTTTTCAACCGCATCACGCAGGCGTCGCAAAAGCCCGACCCCCGGATTGCCCGCGTAAGAGAAGACCAGCTTTTTGGCCATCCCCATGCCGATCATCTGGTCATAGACCACATCTGGGGTCATCCGGATCAGGGTGAGATCTCTAAAACCCTGGCGGATCGCCTCATGGGCAGCCGCCGTGGGGATGAGATGCGTGAACCCCTCGAAAGCGACACTGTCGCCATTGCCGAGGTTCTCCGCGACCGCCTGCGACAGCGGAACAAAACGCGCCATGGCATTCCTCAAAAGTTCGTATTGCGAACACAAGTTTTGTATGCGATACTTATTAGATGGAGATTGAAACTGAGTCAAATGCCCCCGCCGCAGCTGACGCCCAGGCTTCGCGCGATCTCGTGGGATCGCTGCAGAAGGGGCTTGGCGTTCTGGAAATTCTGGCAAATGCGCCGGACGGCATGACGCTGACGGAAGTGGCGACGGAAGCGGGTCTGACGCGCGCGGGCGCCCGGCGCCTGTTGCTCACGCTGGTGGCGAGCGGTTATGCCCGTCAGGAGAACCGACAGTTCTTGCTGTCCGCCAGACTGCTTGGCCTGGCACGCACATGGATGGGTGGGGCTGCGCTCTGGCGCTATGCAGAGCCCATCATGCGGCGGATTTCTGAAACGCTTGGCGAATCCTGCTCAGCAGCGGTTCTGGAAGGCGAAGAGGTGGTGTACGTCGCCAGGGTGGCCGGACGACGCATCGTTTCGGTGGCGCTCAATGTCGGCACACGCCTGCCGGCCTATTGCACCTCGATGGGCCGGGTCCTTCTGTCAGACCTGGACGCGGCCGAACTCACCCGTTTTCTCGCGCAGGCGTCGATCAGCTCCAAGACCGAGCGAACGTTGACGGACCGGACCGCACTCGCCGAAGCCGTGAATATGGCCGGCGCGCGCGGCTACGCCATTGTCGACCAGGAGCTGGAACTCGGTCTGCGGTCGATTGCGGTGCCGGTTCGCGACAAGACGGGACGCATTGCGGCTGCGCTCAACGTTTCCACCCAATCGGCCCGGTTCACCTGCGTCGAGATGGAGCAGACAATCCTGCCCCATCTGCGGGCGGGCGCGCGCGAGATCGAAGACTTTCTCGCTTTGCAGTAGTGCGTTGTCGTGGCGGGCGCTCAACTCGTGCCCGGGGAGACTATGGCGTGTCATGCCGCACTCCTTGATGCTCTGTCAGATTGATCGGGAGACTGCTCGATTGTCTGGCGCATGCGGCGCGCAAGCCGCGCCTCCAGCCGGGCTGCGAGAACACGTTCAAGCACATCGCGTGATCCAGGCAGCGTGTGCGCCTTCGACATTGCGAAGAGAGAATCGACAATGGATATCTCGTCCTGTGGTGACAGGAGAGCCTCAATTTGCGCATCGGTTTGTGCGTCCGGGCGGGCGTTGTGAATCGATCTGCTCATGGTTTGGAATCTTGCGCGCCGAACCTGACGGCAAAGCGGCGGCTGGGTGAAATTTTGACGACAGTTTCTAGGCATAACCACGCCGCGCAGGAGGCTGCGCGGCGTCAGGCATGGGTGGGAATTTATTGACGGGCCAGACTGTGCCCCTGATACGCGGAGGGTGGCGGTGTGAGCCGGTGAAGCTCTCCCTGCAGAAGCTCGAAAATATCCATCGCCAGCCGCAGATTGAAACGCTTGTCATCGAAGAACATACCGTAGCGAATATCGAGTCCACCAGGGATGATCTCTGCGCAATCCTCCAGCGATGAGGAGTTTCCTTCGAAGACAAAACCCGGCAACGGAGACACGGCAACACCGCCGACCACAAGCTTCATGGCACTTGTGAGATCATCCACCTCGCCGATCACCTCATAGGGTACGTTGCGCTGGCGAAGCCAGTCACGCGCCATAATGCCCAAGGGAGACTGTGGATTTGCAAGTACCACAGGTATCGCGGCGGAGTTGCGCTTGACCTGGTCGGCCAGTTCACGCGCGCCCATCCAACGCATGGAGTAGTCGCAGACCAGATCGGGACCCAGTTCATTGGGGTAGAGCGCGCGGAATGCGGCATCCACCTGCCCCAGATCGTACATTTCCTCCAGACGCCTGGAATCGGAAATACGCCAGCTCACGGTTTCCTTGATCTTGCCCAGTCGCCCGAGACCACCCAGAAGCAGTGGGGCTGTATAGGTGCAGATCCCCACTTTGAGTTTAGAGACATTCTTCTCGTACCCGACCGTACGAAGCCGGCGTTCGAGATCGAGCATCTGCCGAATGAGGCCCGATATTTCTTCTTTTACGACAATGCGATTGCCGAGCTTCTTGATAAGAGGTGTTCCTATTGCCCGCTCCAGGCGCCCCAGATGCATACTGACCGCTGGCTGGCTGATGCCCAGCTTCTGCGCCGCACCGGTCAGGCTGCGCGTGTCGATAACCGCTTCCGCGGCTCGCAAGGTAGCGAATGAAAGTCCATCCTGTTTGTGCATGCCCATATGCTCTACGCCTCGCTTGATAAGAGTGGAAATCTGACCCGAAGGACGCCGCCGCGAATGCGGCACGCAACACTGTTGAAAGACGGCACAATCCGTCCGTCCGCATCACGCATCTCATCTGCGCAATGCAGTTCCGCCGCCCCGCGGGAAACGCCTGACACCGGCAGAGAAACCTCTGCCAATACCTCGCCAATCCACCAGATCCGGGGTCTTCATGACCTCAGATGGAGATCTCCGCAGCGCTAAACACTTGTCCGCTGAAACACTCTTTCCCCCAGAATTCGCAACGCCCTCCAATCACCAGATTGGCTAAACGATAACGTATTCCGATTACATATACAACCTATAGTGGTTTATGTGGATATCTTTCTACCCCGGGCGCTGCGGTAAATTATAGAAAGAAAAATAATTATTATTTTACAACAGGATAGTAGAACATAATCCCAAAGAGACCAGAGACATCGCATCCTGCCCAGACGCCTGAAATGCCCGATATATACGTATACAACCACGTATGAAAACGCCGGCCAAAAGGCCGGCGTACGCAAGTCGGGAGACACTCCAACCCGCTGTTCGATTCAACGCTCAGCGCGAAAGCCGAGAAGCCGCAAAGCGTTGAGCGTCACGAGCACGGTAGCGCCCGTGTCGGCGAGGATAGCGATCCACAATCCAGTGATGCCAAGCACCGTTGTCACCAGGAACACAGCCTTCAAGCCGAGGGCGATGGCGATGTTCTGACGGATATTGGTCATCGTCGCCCGCGCCAGCCGCAACATCCCTCCCACATCGCTCACACGGTTTCGCAGAAGAGCCCCATCCGCCGACTCCAGAGCGACATCAGTGCCCGATCCCATCGCCACCCCGACATCGGCTGTGGCGAGTGCGGGCGCATCATTGATTCCGTCGCCAATCATCATCACCGTGTGATCTGCAGTCAGCTCGCGAATGGCAAAAACCTTGTCGTCAGGCAGGAGCTCGGCACGAAACTCCATAGACAGGCTTCCGGCTATAGCTTCGGCCGTGCGGGCATTGTCTCCAGTAAGCATTACAGACCGCACGCCTATTTGCGCCAGTTCTCGCATCGCTCCAGCGGCATCTTCACGAGGTTCGTCACGCAAGGCGATCAGCCCGCAAAGCTCATTGGCCTGAAACACGGCGGCAACCGTCTTGCCCTGAGCTTCCAATGCTTCGATGCGCTGGCTGGCTTCGGGTGTCATGGCCCCCTGCTCCTCCGCATGCCGCGGCGACCCCACAAACACAGTCTGCCCGTCTATACGCGCTTCCACCCCGCGACCCGGAATAACCCGAGCATCGCTTGCCGGCTCAAACGAGACCCCAAGATTCTCAGAAAATCTCAATATGGCCTCCGCCAGGGGATGATTGGACGCCGCCTCGACACTGGCTGCCAGAGACAGAAGGCGACGTTCTTCGCTGTCAGGCGACCATATATCCGTTACCGCAGGCCGCCCCACCGTCAGCGTGCCTGTCTTGTCGAGCGCCACCAGATCGACCCGTGCAGCAGCCTCCAAAACCGCCCCACCTTTCAAGAGAAGACCGCGACGAGCGCCGGCCGAAAGGGAGGATGCAATAGAAGCAGGCACCGAAATCACCAGTGCACATGGACATCCGATCAAAAGCAAAGCCAGCGCCCGATAGATCCATACATCCCAGGGAGCAGCCACTGCCAATGGCGGCACCACCGCTACCAGAACAGCCAGGGCCACGATCGCGGGCATGTAGTAGCGGCTGAACCGATCAATGAAGCGCTCGGTGGGCGCACGCGCCTCCTGAGCTTCCTCAACCAGCCGGATAATGCGGGCTATGGTGTTGTCTTCCGGCGCGCGTGTTACGCGAACCCTGATCACCGCGTCGGTAACGATTGATCCGGCAAACACCTCCTCCCCTTCCCCCTTCGATTTCGGGACAGATTCTCCCGTCACGGGCGCTTCGTCGATGCCTGCAGTCCCATCAACGATCTCGCCGTCGGCAGGAATCCTGTCACCCGGTCGCACGACCACGATCTGCCCAATAACGAGCTCTGATGCCTGCACCTTTCGGGTCGCGCCATTCTCTTCGATCAGAGCTGTTTTAGGGACAAGGTCTCCCAAGGCCCTGATGCCGGCGCGGGCGCGGTTTGCAGCCACGCCCTCCAGCAATTCACCGACAGCGAACAGGAAAACCACCAGCGCAGCTTCCTCGGCCGCGCCGATAAACAGCGCACCCGCAGCCGCCACCGTCATCAGCATTTCAATCGTGAAAGGCATGCCGGCGCGCAGGGCCGCGAAAGCGCGTTGCGCGACCGGCGCGACACCGATCAGACAGGCGGCCACGAAAGCCCACATGCCCAGGTCGCCCGGCAGAAGGAATTCAGCGCCCCAGGCAGCGGCCAGCAAAAGACCGGTCAGAATAACCAAATGCCCTTTCCCGGTGCGATACCAGCTTTTATTGCCCTCATCCGCGCTATGCACATGACCGGCGCTACCATGCCCAGGTTCCGATGACCCAGAAGCCGGATGAGGCTGCCGCTCCTTACCGCTACAACATGCGTCCCCGCTGGCATCTCCACCAGCATCCGTCCGAGACTTTTGACGTGCGGAAACCTTGTAGCCCAGCTTTTCGACCGTGCGTTCAATTGTTTCCCGTCCGGTCTTGCCCTCATCAAGGGCAAGCGCCAGCGTCTCGGACATGACCGAAACCTTGACGTCGCTTACGCCCGGAAGGCGCTCAAGCGCTGTCCGGATTTTGCCAGCGCAGCTTGCGCAGTCCATGCCGCCCACGGTCCAGGAATGGGTGTTTGCGGCGTTATCATCCTGTTTCAAGGACACGATGATTCTCCTTGCAGTCAATCAATGACAGCAAGGATAGGAGCTCTAGTCACTAGAGCTTCAAGAAGAAAAATAAAGATTCTGCTCAGAGGAGCGAATATACCGCTTCACCGCCGATCCAGGTCGAAACGACACCTAGATCATCGTCGAGTACGACGAAATCCGCGTCCTTTCCCACCGTAAGACCACCCTTGGAGTGATCGAGCCCTATGGCCTGTGCAGGATAAACGCTCACCATGCGCAGCGCCTCTTCAAGCGCCAAGCCTACCGTGCGGTGAAGATAGACAACCGTGGAGATCATATCGATATCTGCGCCAGCCAGAGTGCCATCCGCCAGTGTCAGGCGCCCATTTTCCCTCATGATGGTCCGCCCGTTCAGCGTGAAAGACGTCATGTCCGTCCCGATGGTCGACATGGCATCCGTCACGGCGAAGAGGCGCGCGGGGCCATTCTTGGCACGCAGAGCAACACCGATGGCCACCGGATCGACATGCACGCCATCGGCGATGATTCCCACCCAGAGTTGCCCGCTCTGCAGCGCAGCCCCCACAACGCCCGGCTCACGATGCGCAAGCGGGCTCATTGCGTTAAAAAGATGTGTGACGAGCGACGCCCCAGCCTCCGCGTAGGCCAGCGCGGTTTCGCAAGTGGTGTTGGTGTGGCCGAGGCTGACCTTCACGCCTGCGTCCACCAGGGCCCGAACCTGGTCGGCTGTCACGTTTTCCGGGGCAAGCGTCACCATCAGCGAGGGCAGCCCTTTCCGCGCCTCTATCAAGGCGGCAAGATCCCTGTCTTCCATCGGCCGGATAAGAGCCGGATCGTGGGCGCCCTTCCGTTCAACAGAAAGATGCGGCCCCTCCAGATGCAAACCGAGAAATCCCGGCATGCGCGACCGTGCAGCTTCCAACCCGGCAGCGACTGAAACGGCTGTTGCTTCTCGCGTGTCGGTAATCAAAGTCGGCAAGAGACCGGTGGTCCCGAACCGCGCATGCGCACGGCAGATCGTGCCAAGCCCTTCCACTCCGCAATTACCGTCGAACATCACCCCACCACCGCCATTGACCTGAAGATCGATGAAGCCAGGGACAATCATGGCGCCGCCGGCATCACGGACGGGCAGATCGCGAGAGGCGTTTTCTCGCGTCTCGATGGCTGAAATCCGGCCATCGTCGACCATCAGGATGTGATCGTCGAACCAGGTTTCCCCATCAAAAATACGCGCGCCGGCAAGTGCGAAAGAAGACATGCTACGTTCCAATTGTCAGAGCGCGTCAGCGCTCGGGAATCTTCAGTTCGGCGACGAAATCATACGCGTCACCGCGATAGACCGAACGGGTGAATTCGATGACCCGACCATTGGGCAGATAGGAAACGCGTTCGATATAGAGCGCGGCTTCCCCGGGAGCGACCTTAAGAAGCGAAGCTTCCCGCTCATCCACATTTCGGGCCGAGATTCGCTGAGTGGCACGGCATGGCCGGGCCGACCGTTTACCAAGCGCATCGTAGAGGGAGTCTGTCACCGAAGCCGGATCCGGCAGGAAACTGCCGATGATTGAGGCGCGCTCGATGGCCATCGGCACATCGTCGGCGATGCGTAGTCGCTCCAGTCTTGCGACCGTATCGCCCATCGAAAGGCCCAGCACCATCATTTCATCAGGGGATGGCGCTGCAACGATGCGCTCCAGCCATTCAGAACGTGACGTGAGACCCCGCCGCGCCATATCTTCGGTAAACGAAGTCAGAAGGGAGAGAGACTGTTCAACACGGGAAACGGAAGGCGCCACGAACGTGCCCGACCCGTGCCGGCGGATAAGCCGCCCCTGCTTCACCAGATCATCGACGGCACGGCGCACGGTTACGCGGCTTAACTCCGTCAGCTCAGCAATATCTCGCTCAGTCGGCAAAGCCTCGCCTTCGCGCAATATCCCGCCGGCAATTGCGTCTTCGAGCAAACGCCGCAAACGCAGGTAAAGGGGGCCTGACCCCGTAGCCGCCACCCGATCTGCGGAAAAGAGGCCCGGGGCTGTCATCACCGCTTCTCCCTTGCCGTCTCAAGCGGAAACGTACGCAACGCCAATTGCACCGCACCTGCAAGGGCATCGCCTTGGGGTTCGGCCAGGATCGCTCTATGACGCGGCGCGAGCCGCTTGGCATATTCGTGGGCCAGCCCTCCAAGGAGACAAAGCCTTTCACAGCCTTCGAAAACAACGGCATCGAGCGCCATGGTAATGTCCCGCACGGCATCGAGCAGGATGTCCCTGGCGAGCAGGTCACCCTTGGTGTCGTATTCAAAAATCATTGGAGCGAAAGCGCCATAATCGGCAGGACACGCTTCCTGCTGTGCAAATTCCACCATGGCTTCTGGGTCATCATTGAAACGCGCCATCACTGCGCGGCTCAGCGACGTGTGTTCACGAATTCCATCATGGGCAAGAAGCGTCTGTTGCAGCAGTGTTCTGCCGATGAATGAGCCACTTGCCTGGTCCCCGATGGCAAACCCCCAGCCGCCAACATTGCGCAAGGTCCCGTCCACCCGGGAAACGTAAACCGAGCCGGTGCCCAGAATGGCCATCACGCCGTCCTCATCGCCCAGCGCGCCCTGCATCGCGATCAGGCCATCATGAACAAACCGGGTGTCCGCAAAAGGAAGAGCCTTTGCGAGTTCCCGCTGACGTTCTCCAACATTGATCCCTGCAAGTCCCAAGAAGGCGGGTATCTCCGAAAGTTTGCTCCCCTCGATGCCTGCATCTTTCAAAGCCTGCCCTGCGGCGGCAATGATGTTCGCGCCGATGGTATCCGATGTGGTGAAAATATTGGCGGATCCCTGTTTGCCGCGCCCCACCACGCGCCCGTGGCGATCCGCCAACGCAGCCCGGCAACTGGTTCCCCCTCCATCTATCGCTATCACGTATTCGCTCATGATCACTCCTCTGGAACATAATACCAAAAAGATACCTCCAGGGAACAACAAAAAATCAACACCCACCATTCTGACTTTAAGTGCATGATAAAAAAGCTTAAAAATGGGAATCTTCAAAGCCCACTCGGGAATACTCAGAATTCACTCTGGACAAATGGTATCTTTTTGGCCTTTAATTTCTCCATTGGAGGATGCAGAGGGGTCCGGGGAGCGGCGCGTATAAGGGGCACACAAGAAGAATCCCGTGCACGCACAGACTACCCGGAAGCGCTGACAAGGCTTTGTAGGGTCCACGGCCCTGCCAAGATTGCCTCCATCGGACAAGTTCAGCAGCGCCCGGAGCGCGCTCCATGCTTGCATGCCGAGCCATGGAGATGCCTCTTGAGCAAAACAGGGAGACTACCATGATGAAATCCACCAGACTGGCACTGCTTGCCGCGACCATGCTGGGTGCAACCGGCACGGCGATGGCACAGGATGCCGAACTCACCATCGAAAGCTGGCGCAATGACGACCTGACCATCTGGCAGGAAAAACTGATCCCGGCCTTTGAGGCCAAGCATCCCGGCATCAAGGTGAACTTCGCTCCGAGCGCGCCTACCGAATACAATGCCGTTCTCAATTCCAAGCTCGACGCCGGCACGGCAGGCGATCTCGTCACATGCCGCCCGTTCGATGCCTCGCTCAGCCTTTATGAAAAAGGCCATCTGACGGATCTCAAGGACCTTGAGAACATGTCGAACTTCTCCGACGTGGCCAAGGCAGCATGGAGCACGGACGATGGCTCGGCCACCTTCTGCGTACCGATGGCTTCCGTGATCCACGGCTTCATCTACAATGCCGATGCCTTCGAAGAGCTTGGCATCGAACCGCCGAAAACCAATGAGGAATTCTACGCGGTCCTCGAGAAAATCAAGGAAGACGGCACCTATATCCCGATGGCCATGGGCGCCAAGGATCAATGGGAAGCTGCCACCATGGGCTACACCAATATCGGTCCGAACTACTGGAAGGGCGAGGAAGGCCGACTGGCCCTGATCGCCGGCGAGCAGAAGCTCACCGATGAGCAGTGGGTCCAGCCCCTCCGCGAGATCGCCAAATGGGCTCCCTATCTTGGCGACGGCTTCGAGGCGCAGGCCTATCCCGACAGCCAGAACCTCTTCACGCTTGGTCGTGCAGCAATCTTCCCCGCTGGTTCCTGGGAAATCGCCATTTTCAACGAGCAGGCCGATTTCAAACTGGGTGCATTCCCGCCACCGGTGCAGAATGCGGGCGACGAGTGCTACATTTCCGACCACACGGATATCGGCATCGGCATGAACGCCAAGACCAAACATCCGGAAGCCGCCCGCACCTTCCTGAATTGGGTCGGCTCCGCGGAGTTTGCGTCACTGTATGCCAACTCGCTGCCGGGCTTCTTCTCTCTGTCCAACGAAACCGTGGAGATGGAAGATCCGCTGGCCAAGGAATTCGTCTCCTGGCGTGAGAACTGCAAGTCCACCATCCGTCCCGCGCACCAGATTCTCTCGCGCGGCACGCCGAACCTGTGGAACGAGATGTGGAACGTTTCCGCCAACGTTCTGCGCGGCGCCCAGACACCTGAAGACGGTGCAAAACAGCTTCAGGACGGCCTTGCCGGCTGGTACGAGCCGCAGCAGTAAGCGCAAGCTCTGAACAAAACCGGGTCCGCCTCTCGCGCGGGCCCGGATCATAGAGAGACGTTCCATGGCCCAAGCCACAAAGAAGCCCCGACGCTGGCACATTGCCGTGTTTCTGGCGCCTGCCGTTCTGATCTACACGGCGATCATGATCATACCGCTGTTCAGCACGTTGCAACTTGCCTTGTACAGTGAGGTGCAAAACAGCCAGGTCTTTGTCGGCCTTCAGAATTTCCGGGCCCTGTTCGGAGATCCGCAATGGTCGGACCAGTTCTGGAACGCGCTCAAGAACAATACCTGGTTCTTCATCGTGCACATGATCGTGCAGAACCCGATCGGCATACTGCTCGCTGCCCTTCTGTCGAGCCCGCGGCTCCGCATGCGCTCCTTCTATCGCACGGCCATTTTCATCCCGACGATCCTCTCCTTTGTGATTGCAGGTTTCGCCTGGAAGCTGATCCTGAGCCCGCTTTGGGGCGTGGCGCCCAACCTGCTTGATCTCGTTGGCCTGAAAAGCCTGTTCCAGCCTTGGCTTGGCAAGGAAGCCTATGCATTGACCACGCTGGCGCTTATCTCGGTCTGGCAGTTTGTGGGCATTCCGATGATGCTCATCTATGCAGCGCTTCTTTCCATTCCCGACGAGCTTCTGGAAGCGGCCGAATGCGACGGGATCACCGGCATGTCGCAATTCTGGAAGGTGAAGCTGCCGCTGATCCTGCCGGCCATCGGCATCATCTCGATCCTGACCTTTGTCGGCAATTTCAATGCGTTCGACCTGATCTACGCGACGCAGGGCGCGCTGGCGGGTCCGGATTTCTCCACCGACATTCTCGGCACCTTCATGTTCCGCACCTTCTTCGGCTTCCAGCTTCAGCTTGGCGACCCGAACCTTGGCGCGGCGATTGCGACCGCCATGTTCGCCATCATTCTCATCGGCGTGTCGATCTATCTGTTCGGCATCCAGACGCGGCTGCGCCGCTACCAATTCTGAGGGGGAGAAACCGATGAGCACAGCCAGGCACTCCCCCGTCCGTTCGATCGCCGCCCATGCGGTGCTGGCGACATACACGATCATCGCGCTCTTCCCGGTGTTCGTGATCGTCATCAACGCCTTCAAGTCGCGCAAGGCGATCTTCCGTACGCCGCTGGAGCTACCCAATGCGGAAACCTTCAGCCTGGTCGGCTTCGAGACGGTTCTGAAACAGGGCGACTTCCTGCTCTATTTCCAGAACAGCTTCGTCGTCACCGTGGTATCGCTGTTCATGGTGTTGCTTTTCGGGGCCATGGCCGCCTTTGCGCTCGCCGAATACCGCTTCAAGGGCAACACGCTGATGGGGCTTTATCTGGCGCTCGGCATCATGATCCCGATCCGGCTCGGCACGGTGGCGATCCTCCAGATGATGGCCGCTTCCGGCCTCGTCAACACGCTGACCTCGCTGATTCTTGTCTATACGGCTCAGGGGCTGCCGCTGGCCATCTTCATCCTGTCGGAGTTCATGCGGCAAGTCTCGGACGACCTGAAAAACGCCGGTCGCATCGACGGGCTCAGCGAATACCGCATCTTCTTCCGCCTCGTCCTGCCGCTGGTGCGGCCCGCCATGGCGACGGTCGCGGTCTTCACGATGATCCCGATCTGGAACGATCTGTGGTTCCCCCTGATCCTGGCGCCAGCCGAAGCAACAAAAACCATCACGCTCGGCGCGCAGGTCTTCATCGGCCAGTTCGTCACCAACTGGAACGCGGTTCTGGCAGCCTTGTCGCTCGCCATCCTGCCGGTGCTGATCCTCTATCTGATCTTCTCGCGCCAGCTGATCCGCGGCATCACGTCGGGAGCGGTGAAATGAGTGCGCAGGACAAACCCGTCCGGGTGCTGGTTGCAGGCCTCGGCAATATGGGCATGAGCCACGCGCTCGCCTATCACGCCAATCCCGGCTTCGAGATTGTGGGGCTCGTGAGCCGTTCAAAGCCGGACCTGCCAGATGCGCTGAAGGGATATCGGCACTCGACCAATTTCGAAGAGGCGCTGGCCGAATCACAACCGGATCTGGCTTCGATCAACACGTATTCTGACAGCCATGCCCCCTATGCGATTGCCGCCATGGAGGCTGGTGCGCATGTGTTCGTGGAAAAGCCGTTGGCCACGAATGTCTCCGACGCAAGGCGCGTGGTGGAGACGGCGACAACGCACAAGCGCAAGCTCGTGGTGGGTTACATCCTGCGCCATCACCCTTCCTGGGTGAAGCTGATCGAGGAAGCGCGCGGACTCGGTGGCCCCTATGTGTTCCGGCTCAACCTCAACCAGCAATCCTCCGGTCCAACCTGGATGACGCACAAACAGCTTATGCAGACGACGCCACCCATCGTCGACTGCGGCGTGCACTATGTGGACGTGATGTGCCAGATCACCGATGCGAAGCCGGTCAAGGTACGCGGCATGGGGGTCCGGCTTTCCGAGGAGATCGCCCTGGACATGTACAATTACGGACATTTCCAGGTGATTTTCGACGATGGCTCGGTGGGCTGGTACGAGGCCGGCTGGGGACCGATGATGTCGGAGACGGCCTTCTTCGTGAAAGACATCATCTCCCCCAATGGCTGCGTTTCCATCGTGATGGACGAGGGCGCGAAGTCGGATGACATCGACGCGCACACACAGACCTCGCGCATCCGCATCCACAGGGCAGAGACCGACGCCAGCGGTCGTTTCGCCCAAGAGGACACGCTTCTGTCGATGGAAGGCGAGCCGGGGCATCAGGAACTGTGCGACCGCGAACAGGCCTTCGTCCTGAAAGCCATCCGCGAAGACATCGACCTTTCACGGCACATGCATGACGCCGTGCAATCCCTCAACATCTGCCTCGCCGCCGACGAAAGCGTGCGAAGCGGCAAGGAAATCGAACTCTAGGACGAAACCGTGGGCTCACTCGCACTCAAGAACATCACCAAATCGTTCGGCCAGGTCGACGTCATCAAGGGCGTGGACCTCGAAGTTCAGGACGGCGAATTCGTCATCTTCGTCGGCCCGTCCGGCTGTGGCAAATCCACCCTTCTACGCATCATCGCGGGGCTTGAAGATGCCAGCGGCGGGAGCGTGGAGATCGACGGTTCGGAGGTGAGCTCGACGCCCCCCTCGAAGCGGGGTATCGCCATGGTTTTCCAGACCTATGCGCTCTATCCGCATCTGACCGTGCGCGACAATATGAGCCTCGGCCTCAAACAGGCAAAGTATCCGGCCGCACACATTGCCGAACGTGTGGACTTTGCCTCGAAGATGCTGTCGCTCGAACCCTATCTCGACCGGCGGCCGGCGGAACTTTCCGGTGGCCAGCGCCAGCGCGTCGCCATCGGCCGCGCCGTGGTGCGCAAGCCCAAGCTCTTTCTGTTCGACGAGCCGCTCTCCAATCTCGATGCGGCATTGCGTGTCAACACGCGGCTTGAAATCGCGCGCCTCCATCGGGAACTGGGCGCCACCATGGTCTATGTGACCCATGATCAGACCGAAGCCATGACGCTCGCAGACCGCATCGTCGTTCTGAATGGCGGGAAGATCGAGCAGGTGGGCACGCCCATGGAGCTTTACAACGACCCGGCCAACCTTTTCGTCGCCGGCTTCATCGGCTCACCTCAGATGAATTTCATCGAGGCCGGCCACCTCTCCCGCGAAGATGCCAAGACGATCGGCATACGCCCGGAGCACATTTCCATCGTGCCTTCGGGCGGAGACATCTCCGGCCGCGTCTCTCATGTCGAGCATCTGGGCGCGGACACCAATGTCTACCTCGACTGCGGTGCCGCCGGGCTGGTCTGCGCCCGCCTCTTCGGCGAGCAGAATTTCGAGATCGACAGCATGGTGCATGCCAAGTTCGATGAAACTCGCGTCTTCCGTTTCGACGACAAGGGTCAGGCAATCCGCCCCACCAATTGAGACGGTAAGGCAATATTGGCGGCGGGACTTTTTCACCGCCTGCCAAACAACACTGTTCCATTTTGTGACGAAATCATGTGACTTAAAGCATTCCACTACCCGAAAACCTTGCATCACAAGAAGTACGCGCTTAGTCGATCATTAACCGATACACATAGAAGCTGTATCGGCAAAGGCGAGGTCGACGAGGGGTGGCAGGGCGATGGAAGGCGAATTCGTTCCGGTGTCCAGACGCGTCACCATACAGGACGGTGTTTACCAGCAACTTCGTCACGCGCTGATGGTCGGCCGGTTCGACCCAGGCCAGACGCTCACCATTGCCTCTCTGGCGGACTCCTTCGGCACCAGTCACATGCCGGTCCGGGAGGCGCTACGTCGCCTGGCTGCGGAAAACGCGCTGGAAATCGCACCCAATGGCTCAGCATGTGTCCCCGCCATCAGCAAGGCACGGCTTGACGATCTCTGCCGCGCTCGGATTGCCGTCGAAGGCTTGGCCGCAGAGCTCGCGACCCCAAACTGCGGAGCGGCTGACATCGGAGCGCTTGAAGAACTGGTGAAAGCGCACGAGACGTCAAGTCACGAGGAAAGCATCTACACGATGCTGGTGAAGAACCAGGAGTTCCACTTCACCCTGTACCAGAGCTCCGGCTCTGAAGTTTTGTTGCAATTGGCCGAGTCCTTATGGCTGCGCTTCGGACCCTATATGCGCATGCTGACACGTCATCTCGAGCCGACCCTGCGCTCACGCGAAGGCGGAACCTACGCGCGCCACCATCACGATGTGATCGCGGCACTGCGCAAGCGCGATGCAGCGGGCGTGTGCGATGCCATCAGCGAAGACATCAAGGCGACTCAAACGCTGCTTCGTCCGCTTTGTGACTGATCTGACCTTGGGGCACTGGCCCGCGGCACAGCACGCTTTGGAGCAAGCGCGCCGCCAAAGAATGTGAAAAGCTGAAGTCGGATCCACCCCATTTCTCATGGAGACCGGTCATGCAACAGACCGACAAGGCTCATACCTTCCACGCTCTTCACGTCAAAGGCAGTCCTCTCATCCTCTATAATATCTGGGATGCAGGTTCTGCGGCAGCGGTAGCCGAGGCTGGCGCAAAGGCCCTTGCGACCGGAAGCTGGTCGGTCGCCGCCGCCCATGGTTTTGGCGATGGCGAGAAAATCCCCGTCGAGTTCTTGGCTCAGGTGGCCCGCCGCATCGTGGAGACGGTCGGCCTGCCGCTCTCTGTCGACTTCGAAGGTGCCTATGCAACCGATCCACAAGGTGCTGCAGACAATGTCTCGCGCATTCTCGACGCGGGTGCGGTGGGCATCAATTTCGAGGATCAGATCGTCGGTGGCAGCGGCCTGCATACGATCGCCGATCAGGCAAAACGTATTGCAGCCATCCGGGCGATGGCGGAGGCACGCGGCGTGCCCCTTTTCATCAATGCCCGGACCGACCTTTTCCTCAAAGAGAGCGAGCGTGACCGTCATTCAGGCCTGATCGAAGAAGCCAAGCAACGCGCGAAGGCTTTTGCGGACGCGGGCGCCAGCGGTTTCTTCGCCCCCGCCTTGGTGGACGAGGTGCTGATTGAGGACCTTTGCGACGCCTCGCCCCTGCCCGTCAACATCATGGCCATGAAGAGCGCGCCGGATGCCGCGACACTTGGGCAGCTGGGGGTAGCCCGTATCAGCCATGGCCCCGGGCCCTACCGGGCGGCGATGGCGTCGCTGAAGGACGCTGCAGCAGCCGTGTACGGATAAAACCCCGGTTCACTCCCCTGCAGCCGGTTTGTTCCAGTGAATATGCTCCAGCGCCTGGATGCGTTCCCGGGCCGTGTCCCAATCTCCGTGGGTTACACGATCTACAATAGCCTCCACCAGCGCCAGCAGAACAACGCCCGAATCCCAGGTTCGGCCTGAATCGATGGCGCAGGGCAGAACAACCTTCGCATAGCGCGAAATCGGTGACAGCCAGCTATCGGTGATCAACACAATGCGCGCTTTGCGTTCGCATAAAAGCTCGCTCAAATGCACCAGATCGCGCTGATAGCGACGGATATCGAACAACACCACCACGTCACCCGCCTTCACGTCGAGCAACTGATCGTCCCAGGTGGATGTCTGGTCCTGAAAGCGGCGCACATTGGGTCGCACGATGCGCAGATGCGAAGCCATATAGCGGGCAATCGCATCGCTGAAACGGCCACCGAGCGTGTAACAGGCTGTCTTCGGGTCGGAGAGAAGCGCACAGGCGGCTTCAAACTCGCTTTCAGGAATTGCTTCAAGCGTCGCCTGAATGTTGGCCGTGGCACGGGAAAAGTAGGAGCCGAGTGCCGAACCATCCATATTTCGCGCAGCAGAACTGTCTCCTTTCTCCAAGGGCGAGAGCAATTCCGCCTGGATCTCGGTCCGCAGCGCGCGTTGAAACTCTGGATAACCGGAAAAGCCGAGCCGCGACACGAAGCGTAGAACCGTCGGCGCACTTGTTCCGGCCAGCCCGGCAAACTCGGCAACCGTGGAGAGGCCGGTGCTTGGATAGTTGGCGAGAAACGCATGGGCCACCTTGCGTTCCGCATCGGTCATCTGACCGAGCGCGCCATGCACTAGCTCTTTCGTACCCAAACGCCATTCTCCCGCATTGCCGACTTCGTGTCCGTAATAAAAATTACACAATTGACAAATTATCCGCAATGCTAATCAATATTACAGATAAACCGCAGGGGCGCGGGCGGGTGTGTGGAGGTTTGATGGTCAGAGTGCTGCTTGATCCATCCGAGGGCGAACCATTCGAGATCGAGCGTACCGATGGGCGGTCGCCGGTCATTCTCGTCTGTGAACACGCCTCTCGCACCATTCCCCGGACCCTTTCCGATCTCGGAGCAAAACCTGAGACGCTAACCAGCCACGCAGCCTGGGATATTGGGGCTCTGGCCATAGCTCGAAAACTCTCCGAACTTCTGGATGCTCCCCTCATCCATCAGCGCTTCTCAAGGCTTGTTTACGACTGCAACCGTCCCCCGGATGCGCAGGATGCAATCCCGGAGAGGAGCGAGATTCACGCCATCCCCGGAAATCGCAATCTTTCCGACGAAGCGCGCAGACAGCGTGTCACAGAGATTTACGAGCCTTTTCGTCAGGCCCTTGCGCAGCTCATCGCAGCACGGACGGCTCCATCCAGACAACCGGTCATCGTTACAGTCCATTCCTTCACCCGTGTTTATTTCGGCATCGCCCGGCATCGCGCGATCGGGCTTCTGCACGACCGGGACCGCCGGCTCGCCGATGCCATGCTGCAGCTGGCAGAAGAGCAAGGCATCTCCAATGCGATGCGCAATTATCCCTACGGGCCGGAGGATGGTGTGACACACACTCTGCGCCTGCACGCAGTCCAGAACGGCCTCCTCAACGTCATGATCGAGTATTGCAGCGATCTGATCGATACGGAACAGGGACAGGATGAATGGGCAAAGCGTACAGCAAAGCTGCTTGAGACGACACTGGAGCGCTTTCACATCGACATACACGCAGCCGGACCACAACAAGCCTGACAAGAAAAGGCCGGCGCAGAACCAGAGCGGGAAGACAGAGGAGATAAAATGGGAGACGGGAAGCGATGCCGAATGCCATAAGGCGCTATGTGCGGCTGATCGATCGTACAAATCATTATGTCGGCCTGGTGGTCATGTACATGATCTTCCTGATGATCGGCATATTGCTCTATTCGTCGATCATGAAAACCGTGGCTATTCCGCCGCTCTGGACGCTTGAAATGGCCCAGTTTGCCATGGTTGCCTACTACATGGTCGGCGGCGGCTGGGCATTGCAGAACGACGCGCATGTGCGCATGGACCTGATCTATGCCCGATGGTCGCCCCGCACGAAGGCGCTTGTCGATTCCATCACCGTTCTGTTCCTGATCTTCTACCTCTCGCTTCTGCTCTATGGCGGTTTTTCTTCCACCTCCTATGCATTGAAGTATGGTGAGACCAGCTATTCGGCCTGGTCGCCCTACATGGCGCCCATCAAGATCATCATGTGCATCGGCATCGCGCTGACACTGCTTCAGGCCGTTGCCCAGCTCTTCAAGGATATCGCGCGGGCACGCGGGGAGGAGCTGTCATGAGCTATGAACTGACAGCAATCCTCATGTTCACCGGCATGATGGGCCTCCTCCTGACGGGGCAACGCGTGTTCGGGGCCATCGGCTTCATCGCCGTGGCCTTCGCGCTGTTGCTATGGGGCACGGGCGGATCCGAAATCGCCTTTTCCGCCGCCATGAAGCTGATGAAATGGTACGCGCTGCTGACGCTGCCGCTCTTCATCTACATGGGTTACATGCTTTCGGAATCGGGCATTGCCGACGATCTCTACAAGATGTTCCATGTCTGGTTCGGCCCCGTGCGCGGCGGGCTTGCCATCGGCACGATCGCGCTGATGGTGGTCATCTCTGCCATGAACGGCCTCTCCGTCGCCGGCATGGCCATCGGTGCGACAATCGCCCTGCCGGAACTGCTCAGACGCGGCTACGACAAGATCATGGTGACCGGCGTCATTCAGGCCGGCTCATCGCTCGGCATTCTCGTCCCGCCCAGCGTGGTGCTGGTGCTCTACGCCATGATCGCGCGCCAGCCGGTCGGCCAGCTCTGGCTTGCAGGCGTGTTTCCGGGCCTGCTCATGGCCGGGCTTTTCATTCTCTACATCGCGGTGCGGTGCTGGCTGCAGCCCAATCTCGGGCCAGTGCTTCCTGCCGAAGAGCGCCGCATCCCGATGTCGGAAAAGCTCAAGCTCCTGTCGGCCGGCATTCTGCCCTTCATGATCTTCTTCCTGATGACTGGGCTTTTCGTCATGGGCGTTACCAGCCTTGTCGAGAGCTCTGCCATCGGCGCCGTCTCGGCGACCGCCGCCGCCGCCATCCGTGGCCGGCTCACGTTGAAGGTGATCCACGACACGGTGCGCAAGACGCTTTCCGTCTCGTGCATGTTCATGTGGATCATCCTGGCCGCGCTGTGCTTCGGCGCGGTGTTTGACGGTCTGGGCGCGGTCAGGGCCATCGAGGGATTCTTCTTGGATCAGCTCGGCCTGTCGCCGTGGGAAGTGCTGATCCTGATGCAGCTTTCCTATCTCATCATGGGCATGTTTCTGGACGACACGGCGATGCTGGTCATCGTCGCGCCGCTCTACGTGCCGCTTGTCAAGCTGCTCGGTTTCGACCTCATCTGGTACGGCGTGCTTTACACGATCACCTGCCAGATCGCCTACATGACCCCGCCCTTCGGCTACAATCTGTTCCTGATGCGGGCCATGGCGCCGCCGGAAATCAAGCTCGGAGACATATACCGGTCCATTGTGCCCTTCGTGGCGGTCATGGTGTTCGCGCTGATCATTGTCATGGCCTTCCCACAGATCGCGCTATGGCTCCCGGAGCATGTCTATGCGCGCTGAAACCACACAACCAAGGAGGTGACGACCAGAACCAGCCTGCGGCAATGCCCGGCAACAACGACCGGGACAACAACCAGAGGAGTGAACGAAGATGCAAAACAGACGCGACTTTCTCAAGAAAGCGGGCATGGCATCGGCGGCAGCAGCCGGAACCACGGCCCTTGCAACGCCCTATGTTCATGCGCAAAGCCCGATCCGCTGGCGGCTGCAGACCTATGCCGGCGCTGCCCTTGCCGAACATGTCGTCAAACCGGCCATCGACGCCTTCAACAAGGCGGCCAATGGCGAGATGGAAATCGAGCTCTATTATGCCGACCAGCTGGTGCCGACGGGCGAACTGTTCCGCGCCATGCAGAATGGCACGATCGACGCCGTGCAGTCGGACGACGATTCCATGGCGGCGCCGGTCGATGTGTCGGTCTTCGGCGGCTATTTCCCCTTTGCCACGCGCTATTCGCTCGATGTGCAGGCGCTCTTCTACAAGCATGGCCTGGCCGAGATATGGGAAGAGGCCTATGGCGAGGTGGAGGGTGTGACATGGCTCTCCGCCGGCTCCTGGGACCCCTGCCACTTCAACACCAAGGAACCCATCAAGAGCCTTGAAGACCTGAAGGGCAAGCGTGTCTTCACCTTCCCGACAGCCGGCAAGTTCCTTTCCCGCTTCGGCGTCGTGCCCGTCACGCTTCCATGGGAAGACGTGGAAGTTGCCGTGCAGACGGGCGAGCTCGACGGCATCGCCTGGTCGGGCATCACCGAGGATTACACGGTGGGCTGGGCTGACGTGACGCCCTATCTGCTCACCAACAATATCTGCGGTGCCTGGGTTGGCTCCTTCTTCGCCAATTCCGACCGCTGGAACGAGGTGCCGGATCATCTCAAACAGCTCTTCCGGCTGGCGATGGACTCCTCGCATTATTATCGCCTGCACTGGTACTGGGCCGGCGAAGCGGATCTGCGCGTCAATGGCGGCAAGATGGAACTCACCACCATCCCCGACGCCGAATGGGCGACGGTGGAAGCCGAGGCGGAAAAATTCTGGGACGAGATTGCTGCCGAAGGCGGGCGCAAGGAGCGTGTGGTGAAAATCCTGCGCGACTACCGCACGCTCATGCAGAAGGCCGGTCCTCCCTATCGCTACGGTTGATCAGAACAAAATCATGGCCCCGGCGTCATTGCCGGGGCCATATCCAAAACCACCAACAGGACGAGTTGAATGGCGGGCAAACTGACTTTGGAAAGCCTCAAGGCGGCAGCGGAAGCCGGCGAGATCGACACGGTGCTCGTGGCATTGGTCGACATGCAGGGGCGCCTGATGGGCAAGCGGTTCCATGTGGATTTCTTCCTCGAAAGCGCATTCGAGGAAACCCATAGCTGCAACTACCTGCTCGCCACCGACATGGAGATGTTCACGGTCGAGGGTTATCGCGCGACGAGCTGGTCGGCAGGCTATGGCGATTACACGATGAAGCCAGACCTCTCGACCATGCGGCGCATTCCCTGGCTGGAAGGCACGGCGCTGGTTCTATGCGATGTGCTCGACCACCACACCCATGAAGACGTGCCCCATTCGCCACGCGCCATCCTGAAAAAGCAGGTCGCGCGGCTGGACGCCATGGGCATGAAGGCGATGATGGCCTCGGAACTGGAATTCTTCCTCTTCCGCGACACATTCGAGGAAGCCGCAGCGAAAGGCTATCGCGGGCTGGAGCGCATCAGCGCCTACAATGAGGATTACCACATCTTCCAGACCACCAAGGAGGAGGATGTGATGCGGGCGATCCGCAACGGCCTCAACGGCGCGGATGTGCCGGTGGAAAACTCCAAGGGCGAGGCGGATGCCGGTCAGGAGGAGATCAATGTCCGATACACCGACGCGCTCACCATGGCCGACCGCCACGCCATCGTGAAAAACGGCTGCAAGGAAATCGCCTGGAAGGCCGGCCGCGCCATCAGCTTCATGGCCAAATGGGACGACAAGGCAGCCGGCAATTCCTCGCACATCCATCAATCGCTCTGGACGCTCGATGGCAAGCCGCTCTTCTTCGACCCCTCGGGCGAGCACGGCATGTCGGACATGATGAAACATTATATGGCGGGCCTGCTCGCCCATGCCGGCGAAATTACCTATTTCCTCGCGCCCTACATCAATTCCTACAAGCGCTTTGCCGCCGGCACCTTCGCCCCCACCAAGGCGATCTGGTCGTTCGACAACCGCACGGCGGGCTACCGCGTCTGCGGTGAGGACACGAAATCAGTGCGTGTGGAATGCCGGGTCGGCGGCGCCGACCTGAACCCCTATCTTGCCTTCGCGGCCCTGATCGCGGCAGGCATTGATGGCATCGAAAACAAGAAAGAGCTGGAGCCGGCCTTTGTCGGCGACGCGTATGAGGGCGAAGGGATCCGCGAGATCCCCAAAACCCTGCGCGATGCCGCCACCGCGCTCGACGGTTCAAAAATGCTGCGTGCGGCCTTTGGTGACGACGTTGTCGATCATTATGTCCACGCAGCCCGCTGGGAACAATCCGAATATGATCGCCGCGTCACCGACTGGGAGGTCAGGCGCGGTTTTGAGAGAGCATGACATGACGAAAACCCTGCAATGCATTTCCCCCATCGACGGCACGGTCTTTGCCGAGCGCCCGGTGATGGACCCCGACAAGGCGGCCAGGCTTCTCGCCAATGCCCGCCATGCTCAAAAGGCCTGGGCCGCACGTCCGCTCGATGAGCGCATCAAGCTGGTGAATGCCGGCGTTGCCCGCCTCAACGAGATGAAAGACGAAGTGGTGCCGGAGCTTGCCCACATGATGGGCCGCCCGGTGCGCTATGGCGGCGAGTTCGGCGGCATGAACGAGCGCTCCGCCTATATGGCGGAGATTGCCGAGCGTGCCCTCGCACCCATCGTTCTGGAGGATTCGGAAAGCTTCGCGCGCCGCATCGAACGCGTTCCCCACGGGCTGGTCGGCGTCATCGCGCCGTGGAACTACCCCTACATGACGGCCATGAACACCATCGTGCCCGCCCTCATCGCCGGCAATGCCGTTGCCGTCAAACACGCCACGCAGACGCTGCTCGTGGGTGAGCGCATCGTGCGCGCCTTCCATGAAGCGGGCATTCCCGAAGAGCTGTTCGTCAATCTCTTCCTTGACCATGCCGGTACTGAAAAGTTGATCGGGAAGCGCTCCTTCGACTTCATCAATTTCACAGGCTCCGTCGGCGGTGGACGCGCCATCGAGCGCGCCGCAGCTGGCACCTTCACCGGGCTCGGGCTCGAACTCGGCGGCAAGGATCCCGCCTATGTGATGGAGGATGCCGACATCGACTGGGCCGTCGATGTGCTGATGGACGGCGCAATGTTCAATGCCGGCCAGTGCTGCTGCGGCATCGAACGCATCTATGTCGCGGAGAAGCATTTCGACAGTTTTGTCGAGAAGTCCGTGGACTGGGTGGGCAAGCTGAAACTCGGCAATCCGCTGGACGCCGAAACCACCATCGGCCCCATGGCCAACAAGCGGTTTGCGGCCGAAGTGCGCAGCCAGACCGAAGACGCGCTGGCGCAGGGCGCAAAGGCGCTGGTCGATCCGAAAGCCTTCCCGGAAGATGATGGCGGCACCTATCTCATGCCGCAGATCCTGATCGACGTGAACCACCAGATGCGCGTGATGCGCGAGGAAAGCTTTGGCCCTGTCGTGGGCATCATGCCGGTGAAGGACGATACCGAGGCACTCGACCTCATGAACGATTGCGAGTTCGGCCTGACCGCCTCGCTGTGGACATCCGATCCCGAGCGCGCGGCGGCTATCGGTGCAGACATCGAAACGGGCACCGTGTTCATGAACCGCGCCGACTATCTCGACCCGGCCCTTTGCTGGACCGGCTGTAAGAACACCGGGCGCGGCGGCGCGCTTTCCGAAATCGGCTACCACAATCTGACCCGCCCGAAATCCTACCACATGAGAAAGAAACAGGCATGAAGCTCGAAGGAAACTGGTCCTATCCCACCGCTATACGGTTTGGCGCAGGGCGCATCAGGGAACTCGCCGAAGCCTGTAAGGCAGCCGGCATTTCAAAGCCGCTTCTGGTAACCGACCGCGGCCTTGCCGGCATGGACATCACGAAGAACGCGCTCGACATTCTGGAGGCCGCGGGCCTTGGCCGGGCCATGTTCTCGGACGTCGACCCCAACCCCAACGACAAGAACCTCGAAGCCGGCGTGAAGGTTTTCAGGGATGGCGGTCATGATGGCGTCGTCGCCTTTGGCGGCGGCTCCGGTCTCGATCTCGGTAAGCTGATCGCCTTCATGGCGGGCCAGACTAGACCGGTGTGGGATTTCGAAGACATTGGCGACTGGTGGACCCGCGCGGATGCATCGAAAATCGCACCGAACGTGGCCGTTCCCACGACAGCCGGCACCGGCTCGGAAGTGGGTCGCGCCGGCGTTCTCACGAACTCCGAAACCCATGTGAAGAAGATCATCTTCCATCCCCAAGTGCTTCCCTCCGTGGTCATCTGCGACCCGGAACTCACGGTTGGCATGCCGAAGGCCATCACCGCCGGCACGGGGATGGACGCCTTTGCGCATTGTCTGGAGGCCTATTCCTCACCCTTCTACCACCCGATGAGCCAGGGCATCGCGCT
Organism: Nitratireductor sp. B36; assembly: GCF_020833685.1. Classification (GTDB taxonomy): domain Bacteria; phylum Pseudomonadota; class Alphaproteobacteria; order Rhizobiales; family Rhizobiaceae; genus Nitratireductor. The sequence continues at coordinate 120,703 of NZ_JACKZY010000002.1, read as the reverse complement.
CGAAGGACTTCGTCTGGTAAAGGAATATCTCCCCCGGGCTTATCAGAACGGAAGCGATCTGGAAGCCCGTGCGCAGATGATGAGCGCAGCCGCCATGGGCGCGGTCGCCTTCCAGAAAGGGCTCGGCGCCATCCATGCGGTGTCGCACCCGGTCGGGGCGATCTACAACACACACCATGGAACCACGAATGCGGTGGTGATGCCGGCTGTGCTGAAACTCAACCGGCCGGAGATCGAGGAACGCATCGATGCGGCTGCCGCCTATCTGGGCATTGCGGGCGGGTTCGATGGTTTCTTCGATTTCGTCATGGGCCTTCGCGCAGAGCTCGGCATCCCTGAGAGGCTTGGGGAAATGGGCGTCGGAACGGACCGCATCGATGAGATGGTGGCCATGGCACTGGAGGATCCGAGTGCCGGCGGCAACCCGGTGAAGCTCACCGTTGCCAACACGAAGGCGCTGTTCGAAGCCTGTATCTGACGTTTGACCGCTGTCAAACACCCCTCATCCGCCAGACGGGTGAGGGGCTACAGTGGGTCTGCCTAGAGCTCCAGCACCACCGTTGTCACGCCGGCCTCGCCGCTGTCCTTCACCACGAAGCCAAAATCGCGGCACATGGCGAGCATTTTGGTGTTGTCGCTCAGGACAATGCCCTCGATGGCGCCAATGCCCTCTTCCCGGCCATAATCGATGAGCTGTTTCAGCAGCGCGAAGCCAAGCCCGTGCCCCTGAAGATCAGTGCGCACGAGCAGGCCATACTCGGCGATCTCCTTGTCGGGATCGGCGGAAAGACGGCCAATGCCCGCCATTTCCCCATCCTCTTCCCTGAGCGCGATGAAGGCCATGTCACGCTCGTAGTCGAGCTGGGTCAGCCGTTCCAGCATTTCGTCTGGAAAGTGCTTGCGCGGCGCGAGGAAGCGGAACCGGATATCCTCCGGCGAAACGCGCGCCAGGAAATCCGGAAACAGCGCCACATCCGCCGGCTTGATCGGGCGCAGATGGTAGCGGTGCCCCTCGAGGTTTACATCCTTTTCCCAGCCATCCGGATAAGGGCGGATGGCAAGATCCGGGTTCGGACCCTTGCGGTCGATTTCCGCCGGCTCGATCTCTATGCGCGCATCGAGCGCCACGACACCGTCGGCATCGGCCAGCAGCGGGTTGATGTCCATGCCCTTGATGCAGGGGAAATCGACGATCATCTGCGACACGGCGTTGAGGGCGCCAGCAATCGCATCGCTGTCGGCGGGCGCACGATCGCGGTATCCGGCCAGCAGTTTGCCTATGCGGGTCGACGCCATCAGGTCGCCGGCCAGCACATCGTCGAGCGGCGGCAGCGCAATGGCCGTATCCTCCATCACCTCCACCGCCGTGCCGCCCGCACCGAACATCACCACCGGCCCGAAAATCGGATCCTGACTGACACCGAGGATAAGCTCATGGGCGTGTTTGCGCACCACCATGGGCTGAACGGCAAAGCCTTCAAGCCCGTCGGCCATGCCCGCATCGTCCAGCCGCTTCATGATGTTCTCGGCGGCTTTCTGCGCCGCTTCCGGCGTCTTGAGGCCAAGCACCACGCCGCCGACATCCGATTTGTGCGTGATGGTTCTGGAAAGAAGTTTGACGACAACCCTTTCCGAGCTTTCGAGCAAGCGTGCAGTGGCCTCACTCACAGCTTCTGGTGTCTCGACAATCACGGTTTCAGGCACGGGAATCCCGTAGGCAGCAATGGCCGCCTTGGCCTCCGGCTCCGTCAGCATGCGACGGCCTTCGGCAGCGACCTTTTCAAGGATGGCGCGCAGGCTTTCGCGGTCTCCCTGCACATCCTCGCTGCGGCTCGAAGGCACACGGGTCAGCGCCTTCTGGGCACGGGACCATTCACCCAGATAGGAAAGCGCCGCCGTGACGCTGGACGGCGTGCTGAAATTGGCAATGCCGGATTCCTGCAGGATGCGCCGCCCCTCGCGCGCGGTCTCCTCGCCCAGCCAGCAGGTGATCAGCGGCTTGCCGTTGATCTTGCCCCGGTCGGCAAGGGCCGCGACCGCACGGGCGGCATCGGAGGGCGAGGCAAGCCCCGTCGGGCAATTGAAGACAAGAACGGCGTCCGTGTCCGCATCGTCGGCCACCGCAAGAACCGCCTCGCTGTAACGCTCCGGCGGCGCGTCGCCGATAATGTCGGCGGGGTTGGAATGCGACCAGTTGGGCGGCAGCGCCCGGTCCAGACGGGCGATGGTTTCGGGCGAAAACTCCGCCATCGTGCCGCCAAGATCGTTGAGCCGATCCACCGCCAGAACACCGGCCCCGCCGCCATTGCTGACAATGCCCACATGGGCCCGCTGCAGCGGGCGGAAGCGGGCTAGCACTTCCGCGGCATCGAACAGTTCGCCAAGATCGAGCACGCGCAGAATGCCAGCGCGGCGCAGCGCCGCCTCCACCACGCGGTCTGCACCCGAAAGGGCGCCGGTGTGCGTCGCGGCCGCCTGTGCGGCCTGCGCGTGACGGCCTGCCTTGATGGCGATCACCGGTTTCAACCGCGCCGCCGCCCGGGCGGCGGTCATGAATTTGCGCGGGTTGGGAATTGTTTCGAGATACATGAGAATGCCGCGCGTGCGCCCGTCGCCGGCAAGCATTTCCAGATAGTCGCCCACATCCACGTCGGCCATATCGCCCAGCGAGACGATATGCGAGAAGCCCACGCCTTCCGCCGCCGCCCAGTCCACGAGCGACGTGGCAATCGCACCCGATTGCGAAAGCAGCGCCAGCCCGCCGGGCCTTGCCTGCATATGCGCGAAGCTGGCGTTGAAATTCATCGGCGGCACGATCAGCCCCACCGTGTTCGGCCCGATGATCCGGAACAGATATGGCTTTGCCGCGTCGAGCATGGCCTGACGCAACCCGTTTTCCCGTGTCAGCCCGGCTGTGATGACGACAGCGGTGCGTGTTCCCTTCCCGCCGAGCTCGGTGATGATGCCCGGCACCGTTTTCGGAGGCGTGACGATGACGGCGATGTCGGGGATCCCCGGAATATCGGCGGCGCGCTTATAGCAGCGCCGGCCTGCCACTTCCCTGTATTTCGGATTGACCGCCCAGATCTCGCCGTCAAACCCACCGTCCTGCAGATTCTGCATGACGATATGACCGACGGCGCCGGGCCTGCTTGAAGCACCGATGACGGCAACGGAGCGTGGACGGGCGGCGAATTCAAGATTGCGGATCGTCATGAACGATGACTCCGGGCTCGCGCGAGTTGTGCGTTTCGGCATCACTATAGCGGCATGGCGCAACAACTGCACAACCCGCGATATGCGGTTGCCCTCAGCCTATTGAGCGCGAGGAAACTCCAGCCGTGGCACCGCCGCCACGAGCGACCTCCCCGCCGGCGATTGCGGGCTGTCGATGATTTGCGAAGTCGGACCCGTCTCGACAATACGGCCGCTCTCCATGATAGCCACCCGGTGGGAAACAAGACGCACGACAGCGAGATCATGCGCGATGAAGAGGTAGGAGAGGCCTTCGCTTTTCTGCAAATCAGTGATGAGTTTCAGGATCTCTCCACGTATCGACTGGTCGAGCGCGGAAACCGGCTCGTCGAACACGATCAGCGAGGGGCGCGCAGCCAAGGCACGCGCGATGGCGACCCGCTGGCGCTCGCCGCCCGACACTTCATGGACGCCGCGCGCGGCATAGCTTGCGGGAAGCCCGACCCGCTCCAGAAGCGCGCCCACCCGCACCGGGCGCGCCGCACGGTCCGCAAGCGCGTGGATGCGCAGCGGGTCCGCCAGCACTCCGCCGATCGTCGCGCGCGGATTGAAGGCCGCAAGCGGATCCTGAAACACCATCTGGATCGCCCGGCGCTGCCTGCGCAGCGGCTGCCCGCGAAGCTGAAGCCAATCCTCGCCGAGAAGCCGCACCGCCCCCGCGTCGACCGCCAACAGCCTGAGTAGCACCCGCGCGAGCGTCGACTTGCCGCTGCCGGACGCGCCCACCAGACCCAGCGTCTCGCCCGGAGCAAGCGTCAGGCTCACATCGTCAAGCGCGGTCACCCTGCGCCCCCGGCTGGTGAAGGTCTTGCAAAGGTTCTGCGCAACGAGAAGCGGCTCAGGCATCGGCCGCCCCGTCGATCAGGCGCGGTGTTGAAAAATCGATCTGCGCGGCAAGAAGGTGTTTCGTATAGGCATGCGTCGGCTTCGTCAGAACCGCCTGCGCCGGACCTTTCTCCACCAGCCGCGCCCGCTGAAACACGGCAATGTCGTCGGCAAAGCCGGAGGCGAGCGCAATGTCGTGGGTGATGAACACCAGTGTCATGCCCGCCTCGCGCACCAGATCGTCGAGTAGCGCCACGATCTCGGCCTGCACCACCATGTCGAGCGCGCTTGTGGGCTCGTCGGCGATCAGCAGCCCCGGCTTTGCCGCAATGGCGGCGGCGATGGCGATGCGCTGGCGCTGCCCGCCGGAAAACTGATGCGGATAGGCCCCAAGTGCGGCCTGCGGATCGGGAATGCGCACCCGCTCAAGCAGGGCCAGCGCATGCGACTGTGCCGCGCGCCAGTCGAGCCCCAGATGACGCACCGCGCCTTCCGCCACCTGTTCGCCAATGGTCAGAACGGGGTTGAGGCTGCCGCCGGGGTCCTGAAACACCATGCCGATATCGCGTCCCGCCACGGGCGGATGCGCAAGACCCGGCCAGCCGATAGCCCCCTCAATCCGCGCCTGCGGCGGCAGTAGCCCGGCGAGCGCCAGCGCCAGTGTGCTCTTGCCCGATCCGCTTTCGCCGATCACCGCCAGCCGGCGGCCCTTGGCAATATCGAGATCGACGTCCTGAAGCGCAAAGCTTCGCGCATCGTCACGCCCGTAGGAGACGGAGAGGCCCCGGATTTCGGCCAGCGGCGCGCTCATCCGCGCGCCTCACGGCCCGCCATCGCATCCGCCAACCCCTCGCCCAGAAGATACACGCCGAGCACGGTGGCCACGAGGCCCAGCCCCGGCACGATGGAAAGATGCGGTGCGGTGCGCAGCACATTGCGCCCTTCGGCGATCATCGAGCCCCAGGTCACCACATTGGGATCGCCAAGCCCGAGAAACGAAAGCGCCGCCTCCACCAGAACCGCCGTGGCGACGATCACCGCCGTGAGCGCCAGAACCGGCGGCAGCGCATTGGGCAGCACTTCGCGCAAAGCAATCTCGGCCGGGTGCATGCCGATCACCCGCGCCGACGCCACATAGTCGCGCTCGCGGATCGACAGGACTTCCGCCCGCACCAGTCGCGCCGGCCCGGTCCACGCGCCAAGGGCAATGGCGAGAATGATCACCGGCAGCGATGCCCCGGTGACGCTGACAAAGGCAAGCGCCAGAAGGAAGCCCGGCACGATCTGAAACGCATCGACCACCCGCATCAGCGCCTCGTCCACCAGCCCGCCGGCAAGCCCGGCAACCGTGCCGACAAGCGCCCCGGCGGCAAGTGCGACCAGCGCCGTGGCAAGCCCGACCAGAAGCGACGTCCGCGCGCCATGCATCAGGCCCGCAGCCACATCCCGCCCCAGCCGGTCCGTGCCAAGCGGAAGCGCCGGATCGGTGAAAGGCGCGGTCAAAGGTCGCCCGACAATCACCAGCGGATCGCCCGGAAAGAGAAGCGGCGCTGCAAGCGCCATGGCGGCAAGCAGCACCAGAAGACAAAACCCCGCCACCCCTTCGGGCGAACGCATGAGTCGGCCCGCAACGCGGTTCACGACGACGCCTCCCCGCTGCCAACGCGCGGATCGAGCGCCGCATAGGCAATATCCACCAGAAGATTGACGACGATCACGAGCACGGCGCTGACAATGATGATGCCGGTCAGAAGCGGCGCATCGCGACCTGAAACCGCTTCATGCGCAAGCCGCCCGAACCCCGGAATGGCGAACACGCTTTCCACCACCACACTGCCGCCCAGCATGGCCGCCGCCTGCAAGCCGAGCATGGTGACCAGTGGCAGAAGCGCATTGCGCGCCACGTGGCGCAGCACGATGCGCCGCCGCGCCAGCCCCCTGGCGCGCGCAAAAAGCACAAAATCCTGCCGCCAGGCTTCCGCCATGCCGGTTCGCATCATGCGCAGGAAAAGTGCCAGGTAAATGAAGCCGAGCGCGGAAACCGGCAGCACCAGATGCCAGGCAATGTCGGCCACGCGCGCCAGCCCCGTCTTGCCGGAGGCGATGGTTTCGATGCCCGCCGTGGGAAACCAGCGCAGAGCGACCGCGAACACCAGAACCAGAACAAGGCCGAGCCAGAAGCTCGGAACCGCGTAGAGCGCCAGCGACCCAATTGAAAGCGCCCGGTCCGTCAGGCTGCCCGGCCGCGCGCCGGCAACAATGCCCAGAAGCGAGCCAAGCGAGAAGGCAAGCGCCGTCGCCGCTCCCATGAGCCACAGCGTGTTGGGCAGTCGCTCCGCGATCAGGTCGAGAACCGGCCGGTCGAAGGCCACTGACCAGCCAAGATCGAACCGCAGCAGCGCGCCCACATAAAGTATCAACCGTTTCACAAGCGACTGGTCGAGCCCGTAGCTCTGGCGAAGCTCCGCCACGAGGCCCGCATCGCCCCCGCCCAATGACAAGAGATAGGCATCCACCGCATCGCCCGGTGCGGCTTCCAGAAGCAGAAACGTGCCAATAATGACGATGAGCAGCACCGGAATGCTGCTGACGATACGCCGCCGCGTCAAAGTCAGGGCCCGGTGCATGCCAGTGCGTGTTCCTTGCGTTCTCAGGAAGCGAGTGCCGTATCCGCCCAGTTGGAGACCGGCCAGCGCGGATTGTTGCCTACATTGAGAACCGTGTCACGGGCAACCGTGGTAAAGCCCCATTCGGCAACGTTTATCAACGGCAGATCTTCCACCACGATGCGCTGGAAGTCGTTGTAAAGCGCCGTGCGCGCTTCCGTGTCGATGGTCTCTGCAGCCTGATCGATGATCGTGTCGAGTTCGGCATTGGCATAGCCGCCCTGATTGGAAAACGGCACGCCGTCGGGAATGCCCGACTGCACGAGGATCGTGGTCGAGATGGCCGGATCGCCGCGAAACACCGGGGAGCCGACAGAAATGTCGAAATCATGATCCGTGTAGACCGCCTTCAGATGCGCCGGCGTGTCGTTGTTTACCAGCGTCACATCGATGCCCACCTTGCCGAGCGCCTGCCGCAGATAATCGCCGAACTGGCGCGTTTCGCTGAAGAAGGGCGCGGGCAGGAGCCGCAGCGAAAAGCGCTTGCCATCCTCGCCGCGCGGATAGCCCGCATCGTCAAGCAGCCTGTTCGCCCGCTCGATGTCGAAGGAATACGGCTTCACATCGGGATTGTAGAATTGCGGCGCGTTCTGCGGCACCGGGCCGGTGGCCGCCTGCGCATAGCCAAGAAACACCGTATCGACCACGAAATCCCGGTCGATGGCGTGCGACAGGGCCTGCCGCACCTTCCGGTCGGCGAGGATCTCGTTGCGGTGGTTGATCTCCACCACAAGCTGATAGGTCAGCGCCTCATAGCCTTCCGTCATCACTTTCAGCCCCGGCACATTGGCAATGCGCTCCAGATCCACCAGCGGCACCTGCGAAAAGGCGGCAAGCTGGATTTCGCCTGCCTCCAGCGCGGAAGCCGCCGCCGCCCGGTCGGGCAGAACGCGGAAGATGATCTCGTCCAGCTTCGGCAGCCCCTCGCCCCAATAGGCGTCATTGCGGGTAAGGCGGTAATATTCGCCGGGCCTGTGCTCGGCGAATTTGAACGGCCCCGTTCCCACCGGCGCCTTGTTGGCCGGGTTGGCGGCAATGTCCGTGCCCTCATAGAGATGCTTTGGCAGAACGCTCGTCACCACCGGCAGCGCATTGCGAATGAGCTGGATCGGCGTGGGTGCGGAAAAGCGGAAGTTGGCGGTATGCGCGTCGGGCGTTTCCACCGTGTCGAGATTGGCGAACACCACGCGGCCGAGATTTTGCAGCGGTTTCCAGACCTCCATCGCGGAGAAGGCCACATCCGCAGAGGTGAACGGCGCGCCATCGTGCCAGGTCACGCCCTCGCGCAGTTTGAAGGTGATGGAAAGCCCGTCTTCGGAGCCTTCCCAGCTTGTGGCAAGGCGTGGCGCAAGCCCGCCCTCGCCATCCATCATGGCTTCAGCCAGCGGCTCAATCACCTTGCTGGCGATGAAAAACACACCGTTCGACGCGACGATTGCCGGGTTCAGCGTGCGCGGCTCGGAATCAGCCGCCACCACCAGCCGTCCGCCGCGTGGTGCTTCCTCTGCCCATGCCATGTGCAGCGGCAGGCCGGAAGTCGCCAGCACACCGCCCGCGCCAAGAAGAAGATTGCGTCTCGAGATCAAAAGACCGGCCATCGGAAACCCTCGTTTTACGAGCCAACCATTTCCGGGCGGATCAGGTTCCCCGAAAACGTCATGCGCGAAGTTTAGAAGCAGCGCCTTGCGCGAACAGGGCCATGATTGCGTTGCGTTGGTCCAGCCTGTTGAAGACGGACCATCAAAGATAAGGCGGCGTGCAGGCGGAAACGACGATTGTGCGCCTGTCGGAGAGATTCTGGAAACGGTGCGGCTGGCGGCTGTCGAACAGATAGGCCTCGCCGGCCTTCAGAATGCGCATTTCATCCCCCACGGTCAGCGCCAGCTCCCCCTCCACCACATAGCCGCCCTCGCTCGAGGCATGCTGGAGCATGGTCTCGCCCGTGTCCGCCCCAGGCTCATAGACCTCGTGCAGGATCTGGAGATTGTGCAGCCGCGCATCGCCGATCTGCCGCAGGACGAGAAGCCCGCTCTCGGGCGCTTTTGCATTGATCGCCACCCGCGACGTGAGGTCGATCAGATCGTCCCTGCCAAAAAAAGGACCGGGATTGTCCTCCCGCTCGGGCTCGAAGAAATCCGCCATGCTGACGCCCATCCCTCCAAGCACCTTGCGCAGGGTCGAAATGGAGGGGCTGATCTTGTTCTTCTCGATGTTGGAAATCTGTGCATGAGGAACACCGGCCTGTTCGGCAAGCTGGCGTTGCGAAAGATTGCCTGCGGTGCGCATGGCCCTGAGGCGCGATCCGATGTCGAAATCGTCCATATGTCCTTCGCTCGTTTCGTCTTGCGCCAACCTGTTCATGTTTTGCGCAGCGCGATATATCGTTCAAGATATTGCCCTTGAAATCAATATACAACGCAAAAACATCGGAAATTCTTCGAATTTGGAGCTCGGGCTTTTAAATGACGCTCAAAATATTGAACACATAATTGCCTCGTCGAAAAATGAGTGCTACCGCTAGAGGACATGGGAAGAGATCCGGAAACCGGATCATCCAACAACGATAACCGCATTCACACGCAGGACAAGCCGATGACCGACAAGCCCAATTCCCCAGAAGCGCGCGATATCGCCTATCACCTGCATCCTTACACGAATGCGAAAAAACATCTTGAGGCCGGACCGCTGATCATCGATCGCGGCGAAGGTGTCAATGTCTACGACAACAATGGCAAGCAGTATATCGAGGCGATGGCCGGCCTGTGGAGCGTCGGTGTCGGCTTCAATGAAAAGCGCCTTGTGAAGGCCGCGACCGAGCAGATGGAGAAGCTGCCCTACTACCACACCTTCACGCACAAATCCCACGGGCCGGTAATCGAGCTTTCCGAAAAGCTGATCGGCATGGCCCCGGTGCCGATGAGCAAGGCGTTCTTCACCAATTCCGGCTCGGAAGCCATCGACACGGCGTTGAAGCTGATCTGGTATCGCTCCAACGCGCTCGGAAAGCCGGAAAAGAAAAAGATCATCGTCCGCAACCGTGCCTATCACGGCGTCACCATCGCCGGCGCATGCCTCACCAGCCTGCCGGCAAACCACAAATCCTTCGACCTGATCGTGCCGAACGTACTGCGCATGACCGCACCGCACCACTGGCGTGAGGCAAAGCCTGGCGAGAGCGAGGAAGAATTCGCAACCCGCCTCGCCAAGGAACTGGAAGAGACGATCCTGGCTGAAGGCCCCGAAACCATTGCCGCCTTCTTCGGCGAGCCGGTGCAGGGCGCCGGCGGCGTGGTCGTTCCGCCGGCCACCTACTGGGAAAAGGTGCAGGCTGTCCTGAACAAGTACGACATCCTGCTGGTCGCCGACGAGGTGATCTGCGGCTTCGGCCGCACGGGCACCATGTTCGGCTCCACCACCTACGACATCAAGCCGGACATCATGGTCATGTCCAAGCAGCTTTCGTCGTCCTACCTGCCGGCTTCGGCCCTGATGATCAACGACCGGGTGTTCGAGCCGATCATGGAAGAAAGCAACCGCATCGGCACGCTCGGCCATGGCTACACGGCCAGCGGCCATCCGGTTGTCGCAGCCGTTGCGCTTGAAAACCTCAAGATCATCGAGGAGCGCGATCTGGTGGGCAATGCCGCACGCATGGGCGAACGCCTGCGCAACGGGCTTTCTGCCCTTGCCGATCATCCGCTGGTCGGCGAAGTGCGCGGTGTCGGTCTCATCGCCGCCGTCGAGCTCGTCACAGACAAGGAGAACAAGACGGCGCTCGAAACGCCCGGCGCGCTTGGCGCACTGGTCAACGCGCATCTTCAGGAGGCCGGCCTCATCAGCCGCGCCATGGTCGATGCGATGGCGTTCTGCCCGCCCCTAATCATTTCAGAGGGTGAAGTCGACGACCTGCTCGCCCGTTTCAAGACCGGCCTCGACAAGGCGCTCGCCGAACTGCCCAGGGACGCACTGTCGGCCTAAGCACCGGAGCTTACAAGAAACCCTTGTCCGGCCTTCGCCGGGCATCAGATCAAAGCGCCGTATCCAACACCCGGATACGGTGCGTTCTCGCGCCGTCAAAATCAGTTATGTCATTTCGTTATAATTGAGTCTGAAATTGCGATAGGACAGCGCTTTTCTTGCGCTATAGGGTCGTGGAAAGCGTTCCCTATTGAGGTCCCACAGTGACAGATCAAGCTCAGGAGACGCGGGAGGGTACAGATGTATCGTTGTCCGCGCCCCAAGGAAGTACTGAAAAATCAAATCATATCAAATTCTTGATATGGGGCATCGTGGTGGCAGTGATTGTTGCCATCTTTTTGCCGGCTCCACTCTTCGCCAGCAATCTGTCATTTCTGTTTTATATGATGCTGTGGCTGACCATGGCGACGTCGTTCAACTTCGTCGCAGGCATGGCTGGGTATATGCCTTTTGGTTATGTGGCGTTCTATGGCGTTGGCGCTTACGCCACCGGCGTTCTCTACAAGACGTTCGGCCTGCCCATACCCGTGGCCCTTGCAGGTGCTGCCGTTGCCGGCATTGTCATCGGTCTCCTGGTCGCGCCAACACTCCGGCTCAAGGGTGTCTATTTCGGCATTGTCAGCCTTGCACTGGCGATGGCGATGAAGCTTGCGATCTCACTCATGCCAAGTGAGATTACAGGCGGCAGCCTCGGTCTCATTCTCTCCGCGGCAAACAATCCGGTGGCAGCCTACTACGCCATGTTCATCGTGTTGTTGGGCGCGCTTGCGGCAGGCACATGGCTATCCATGTCGCGTCTCGGTACGGCGCTTCGCGCCATCCGTGATGACAGCGAGGCGGCCGAGGTGGTTGGCGTCAACGTGGTGGCCACCCGGCTGAAAGCCTGGATCATGGCCACCATGTTCCCGGCACTCGTGGGCGGCGTGGAAGCCTGGTACACCAACGCTATCGACCTCGATTCCTCCTTCAATCTTCTCGTCACTGCCAAGAGCATCGTTTACGCCATGGCCGGTGGACTTGGCTTCCTTGTCGGCCCGATCATCGGCGCTTCGGCTCTCTATGGTATCGACCAGCTGATCTGGCGGCATTTCCCGACCCTCAACCTGCTCATTCTCGGCGTGGTCATCATAGCACTGATGCTGCTCCTGCCGCGGGGCATTGTCGGGGCCTTCGCCCAGCGCTTCTCGCGCTTCCGGCGCTTCATTCCGTAAGACCCACAGGATTGAAACAAAGATGAACGAACTTCTGCTTCAAGGCCTGGTCAACGGCATCGTCGTCGGGCTGATCTACGCGCTGATCGGCGTCAGCCTCAACGTGATCTTCGGCGTCCTGCGCGTCGTCAACTTCGCTCATGGCGAATTCATCGTGCTGGGGGCCTATGGCGCCTATTTTGCCCAGGCCTGGCTTGGCCTGTCCCCCCTGCTTGCGCTGCCGCTGATCTTCATCGTCTTCGGTTTGATGGGCTATGGGCTCTACTTCGTGCTGGTGAAGCGACTTGCGCGCTCCAACGATCCCGAACACGCGTCGCTTCTGGTCATGTTCGGCCTGTCGCTCGTGCTGGGCGCGCTGATGCTGCTCGCCTTCGAGGCGGATGCACGCTCGCTCAACTTCACGCTCGACCCGCCCTTCCTGATGTTCGGCAACATCATCCTGCCGACCACCAAGCTGCTTGGCCTTGCGGTTGCGGTCGTGGTCACCGGAGCGCTGGCATTCTTCCTCTACCGCACGCTGCCCGGCAAGGCGCTGCGCGCCATCATCATGAACCGTGACGCGATCCAGATCGTCGGGGTCGATCTCAACCACCTTTCGGCCCTGACCTTCGGTCTCGGCCTTGGTCTGGCGGGCATCACCGGCATCCTCGTGTCGATGATCTTCCCCTCCTTCTCCCCCTTCATCGGCCAGGACTACACCCTGATCGGCTTCATCGTGATCGTTCTGGGCGGCCTCGGCCATCCGATCGGCGCAGTCGCCGGCGGCATCCTGTTTGGCCTCGCCGAGCAGACGGCCATGGTGTTCTTCAGCGGAACCGTGGCGATGCTCCTCGGCTTCGTGCTCCTGATCGCCGTCATTCTCATTCGCCCCGCCGGCCTGTTCGGCGTGCAGAACTCGCGGTGATGTCATGCTGAAAGTCGAAAACCTCGTAAAGAAATTCGGTGGCGTCACAGCGCTCGACGGCATCAGCCTCACCCTCCCCGACCGCTCAATTCTCGGCGTTCTGGGCATGAACGGCTCCGGCAAGACAACGATGCTCAACTGCATCAACGGTCTTTACGACGCCACATCCGGAAAGATCACGCTGGACGGTGTGAGCCTCATCGGCAAAGCCCCTCATGCGGTCTTTTCCGAGGGCGTTGGCCGCACCTTTCAGGTGCCACGGATCTTCCCGCAAATGTCGCTCCTGGAAAACCTCTCGGTCGCGCTCCTCAACAAAGGGATGAGCAACGCCGAGATCGCCGAGGTCAGCGCCTACTGGCTCAAGAAAGTGGAGCTCTACCGGCTGCGTCACAATTATGCGGAAGAGCTTTCCGGCGGCCAGCAGAAGCTTCTGGAACTCGCCCGCATCATGGTGGCCAATCCGAAGCTGGTGCTGCTGGACGAACCCTTCGCCGGCGTAAATCCGAGCCTCGCGCTACTCCTCATCAACATCATCCGCGAAATGCCGCAGGAGGTGGGCTGCTCGGTGCTGCTCGTCAGCCACGATCTCACATCCGTCTACGAACTGTCTGACAACATTCTGGTCATGCACGAAGGCCATGTCCTCGCTGAGGGCAATGCCGAAGCGATCCAGAAGAACCCGGACGTCATCGAAGCCTATCTGGGAGCCTGACCATGCATGGCGTTGAACTGAGCATGGAGAACATCTCCGTCGCCTATAACGGAGACATCACGGTTCTCAAGGACGTGGCGCTGCGGGCCAAGCCCGGCAAGGTCACCGGCATTATCGGGCCGAACGGGGCCGGCAAGTCGACCGTTCTGAAGACGATTTTCGGCCTTCTCTCCACCAGATCCGGCACGATCAGCATGGGCGGCCGCGACATCACCAATCTCAAGGCGTTCCAGCGCGCGCTTGAGGGCGTGTCCTTCGTGCCGCAGAACCGCAGCGCCTTTGCCGGTCTGTCGGTCTACGACAACCTGCTACTGGGCTGCTGGCCCTTCCGCAAGGACAAGGCCCGCATCGACCGCGCCATCGACGGCATTTTCGAGCGGTTCCCGATCCTCAAGGAAAAGCGCTCCAGCCTGGCCGGTTCCATGAGCGGTGGCCAGCAGCGCTTTCTGGAAATCGCGCGTGCGCTCGTCACCGAGCCGAAGGTGATCCTGCTCGATGAGCCCACGGCCATGATCGCCCCGAAGATTTCCAAGGACATCTACGCGCTCACCCGCGATCTCGCAGACCAGGGGGCAACCATCATCCTCGTCGATCAGAACGTGCGGCAATGCGCAACCATTTCGGACAAGCTCTACATCCTGGAGCTTGGCCGCAACAAGGCGGAGGGGAGCCGGGAGGATTTTGCCACCGACGGACAACTCAAGGAGATGGTCGCCGAGTGGATGAACTACAAGATCGACGTGTGAGGCGTCGTCTTTCCAATAGCAACAAAAGGGGAATGCCCATGTGGACCATAACCAAACGTACCTTCATGGCCGGCACGCTGCTTGCAGGCCTTGCACTGCCGGTGGCCGGCCAGGCGCAGGAAAAGATCAAGATCGGCATGACGGTTTCGTCGTCCGGAAACTTCGCCCTCGCATCGCAATCGGGCGTGCGTGGCGTGGAAATCTGGGTCGATGAAGTCAACGCCAATGGCGGCCTGGAAGTGAATGGCGAGAAGCGCCTCATCGAACTCGTGAAGCGCGACGATCGCTCCGACAAACAGATGGTTGCCCGCGTTTATGAAGACCTGATCGCCAATGAGGACGTCGACCTTCTGATGGCGCCTTTCGGCTCCACCCTGACGGCTGCCGCCGCCACCGTGACCGAGCGGCTCGACAAGTTCATGGTCATCTGGTCCGCCGCTTCCGATGCACTCTATAATCAGGGCTTCAAGAACATCGTCTCGGCAACCCAGATGCCAGTTTCGCGCATGCCGTCGGCCGGCCTTGAGGCCGCCGCAGCGCTGGGCGGCAAGAAGGTTGCCATTGTGAATGTGGATGAGCCCTTTCCCGCCGGCCTTGCCGACGGTGCCGAAGCCATCGCCGAGAAGCTCGGCATGGAAGTGGTCCTGAAGGAGGATTATCCGAAGGGCACGAAGGATTTCAGCCTGCTTCTGCAGAAGGCACGCGCCGCCGGAGCAGACGTGTTCTTCCCGACCAGCTATGAGGGCGATCTCATCTCGATGGTGCGGCAGATGCGCCAGATGAATGTGAACTTTCCGTTCTCGTTCATGGTCTATGCCTCGACGCCGCAGTTCATCGAGATCGGCGACGATGCGCAGTACATCTACAGCCACACCAACTTCCACCCCACCATCAACTGGGAAGTGGATGCAGGGCTTGATCGTGAGGGTTTCCTCGCCGCATACGAAAAGCTCTTCCCGGACGTTTCCTATGAGCCCGACTTCCAGACCGTTCTCGCTTATGGCGCCGGCGTCATCGCTGGAGAAATCATCGAGAACGCGGAAAGCCTGAACGCTGCCGACCTCAAGAAGGCGGCCATGGAACTCAGCGACAATCTGACGGTTCTCGCCGGTCCCTACGCGATCGACGAAACCGGCAAGCAGCTCAAAATGCCTTTCCCGGTGGTGCAGTTGCAGCCGGGCAAGGGGCTCGTGACCGTGTGGCCTAAAGAAGTCGCCGTTGCCGAGCCCATCTACCCGATCCCTGGTTGGGATCAACGCGACTAGATCGCCCTGCGTCCGTCCGGACACACAAAGGACGATCTGGATTAACTATGGAGCATCGGAATGCCGGAAAACCGGATTCCAGTTTTCACACCGATGCTCTAGCCACTTGGCGCCCGGCTTTCGAAACGTCTCCCTCGAGGTCGGGCGCATTTTCCAAGAAAAGAACATCATGGATCCGTCATTCGCGTCCCTTGCAGACCTTTCAAAAGCGTTGAGCGAAGGCTCGCTCACCTCCACCACGATCACCCGGCATTTTCTGGAGCGCATAGCCCGGCACGACAAGGCCCTCGGCGCCTTCGTGCATGTGGATGCCGATCGGGCGCTATCCATGGCGGAGGGGCTGGACAGGCTGCGCGCGTCTGGTGTGGTCTACGGCCCTCTTCACGGGCTCCCCATCGCCGTGAAAGACCTCATCGACTGGCAGGATGAAATCTGCACGGTGGGCAGCAAGGCCTGGAAGGACCGACGCTCCACCGCCGACGCCATCGTCATGCGCAGGCTGCTCGCCGCCGGCATGATCCCCATCGGGCGCACAGCCATGGTGGAGTTCGCCTTCGGCGGCTGGGGTACCAATCCGCTTTGCGGCACGCCACGCAACCCGTGGGACATGAAGACACACCGTATTCCCGGCGGTTCCTCCAGCGGCTCCGGTGTGGCGGTGGCGGCCGGTCTCGCGCCCGCCGCCCTTGGCAGCGATACGGGCGGGTCCGTGCGCATCCCCGCCGCCCTCAACGGGCTTGTTGGCCTGAAACCGACCTTTGGGCGCATCAGCCTCAAGGGGTGTTTCCCGCTCTCAGCCACGCTCGATTCCATCGGTCCGATGACGCGCACCGTCGAGGATGCGGCTCTATTGTTTGAAGCACTTTCCGGAACCGAATCTGAGGACCCGGCCACCCGCCTCGCACCACCGCTCATCTCCGGCGCATGGAAGGAAATGCGCGCCCAGGGCATGCAGGTTGCCGTCATGCGCGAGGAGGATTTTCCGCTTGCGCTCGATGCCGAAAGCCAGGCCGCCTATGACCGTGCAAAGGAAGCGCTGGCAGGGCTAGGCGTCAAGCTCGTCCCCGCCGATCTGCCCTTTTCCTTCAACGATATGACCGAACGCAACGGGCGCATCATCGCGGCGGAATCCTACGCGGTTCACCGTGAGTACATCCATGACGAAAGCGTCCCCATCGGGCCCTATGTCCGGCAGCGTGTACTTGCCGGCGCAGCCATCAGCGCCAATGATTACATCGAGACCCTTGCTGATCACCGGCGCATGAAAGCGGTCTATGCCGAATTCATGAAGCCGTTCGACGCTCTGCTCACGCCGTCGCTCCCCTTCCCCGCGATCCCGTTAGCGGAGGTGGACGAGGCCACGGTACCACTCGCAGCCTATGGCCGGCCCGCGAACTACGTGGGAGCTTGTGGTCTCGCCCTTCCAGCGGGTTTCACCACAGATGGTCTGCCCCTTTCCGTGCAGCTCATGGGACGCGCCTTTGGCGAGGAACAATTGCTCGCAATGGGTACAGCTCTCGAAAAGAGCCTCTCGACCACAAACCGGCAGCCCGACCTCTCGGCTGCCTAAGCAACAACAATCGGCAAGGAGTTCCCGATGACGCAAACCACATGCGACACGCTTTTGAAAAACGCCTTGCTGTTCGATGGCCTGGGGGGGCCACCGACCCGCGGCGGTGTGGCACTCTGCAATGGCCGCATCGCCGCGGTCGGTGACGTTTCCGGCTGGAGTGGCAGCCAAACCATTGACCTTGACGGTCTCAGCCTTGCCCCCGGGTTTATCGACGTTCACACGCATGACGATCTTGCAGTGCTGAACGACAGCGCGATGGAACCCAAGATCACACAAGGCGTGACCAGTGTGATCGTCGGCAACTGCGGCATCAGCCTCGCGCCCTATGAAAAGCCTGCCGAACTGGTGCCGCCGCTTGGCCTTCTCGGCACAGCGGAAGACTACCGTTTTGGTTCCTTCGCCGCTTATCGCAGTGCGGTCGACGCAGCCAATGTCGCAGTCAACGTTGCCGCTCTTGCCGGTCATGGCACGCTTCGCGCCATGACGCTCGAAGATACCGGAAAACCCGCCTCAGAAGGCCAGATCGCCATCATGCGTGTACTTCTGGAAGAGGCGCTGGAGGCGGGCGTTCTGGGTTTGAGCACGGGCCTTGCCTATCCCGTTGCACGGCACGCGCCCACCGAGGAGGTGGTAGCCCTCTCCCGAACCCTCGCGGCGTTCCCAGGAGCGCTTTATGTCACGCATATGCGGGACGAGCGCGACGGGGTCGAGGAGGCCGTCGGAGAAACCCTTGCCATTGGCCAAGCCGCCGGCGTTCCGGTCGTCATTTCACATCACAAATGCATCGGTCGCCAGAATTATGGCCGGTCAGTCAAGACACTGGCAATGATCGACAAGGCACTGCAACAGCAAGATATCGCGATGGATGTCTATCCTTACGAAGCCAGTTCCACGGTGCTTCTGCCCGAGTTGACCCGCCATGCAGAACGCATTTTGGTTATCGATTCAGGGAGCCATCCCGAATGCAATGGGATGGAGCTCTCCAAAGTCGCCGAGAAGATGGGCTGCGATCAGGAGGAGGCTGCCCGTAGGCTCGCCCCTGCGCGCGGCATCTATTTCCAGATGTCGCCTGAAGATATCAACCGCATCATGCAGCACCCGCGCACAATGATCGGCTCTGACGGCATTCCCGGCCCGCAAGCTCACCCGCGCCTCTGGGGGACATTTCCGCGTGTTCTTGGCCGATATGTACGCGAGGATGGCGTGTTGCCGCTTGAAGAAGCGATTCGCAAAATGACGTCTCTGCCCGCCCAGATTTTTGGCTTCGCCCGTCGTGGGAGGCTGCAGGAGGGGTTTTACGCCGATCTCGTCGCCTTCAATGCCGACACCGTCCTCGATCTGGCAGATTATGACACGCCTGACCGCGCTTCAGCCGGTATAGAGCATGTCTTTGTCAACGGAGTGGCGGTGCTTGCCAATGGTGAAGTGACCGGCGCTCGCGGCGGTCACTTCGTGGCGCGCGGAGAGACCTGAGCCGCCTCACCTGTTCAGGTCTCCCGATGAAGTTCCTGACAGGCCAGTTTCAGGATCTTGATGAACATTTCCTCAGCATTGGACACAGCACGATTTTCCGACGTCAGGGCGGTAATCGTGAATTTCAGGTCCGGCTTGAGCGGCCGCAGCCGCACACCTCTCGTGAAACGCGCGGAGAACTCGTCCACAATGGCACAGCCGACGCCTTCACTCACACAAGCTGCAGCTACGGAATAGGTATGGACAGATATGCGCGGTTCGTAGGGAACACCTTCCGCATCGAATGCAGACTTTAGAAAGGTGCCGACAGGCGATTCCTTCTCCAGCCCCACAAAGGTCTGCATGTCGATTTCCCCCAATGAGACGGGTGTCGCCGCTGCGGGAACTGCAGGATCGTCAGTCTCAAGATAGGTGAGGCTCATCGTGCCCACCGGGATGGAATTGATGCCTGGCGTCTCCATGATATTGAAAGCCACGGCAAGGTCGAGATCGAGCGCGCGCAGGCGTCTGACCAAGACATCATAATGATGGGTGAAGAGCTCGACCTTGAACCCCTCCCAATGCTTGGGAAGATGCGAAACGACCCTCGGAGCAAGCCCCACGCCCAGACTGGGAAGAAAACCAACGCGCAGAACATCGTCCGGATTGCGGCCCAGGTTGCGCGCGAGCGTGCGAAACCGTTCCAGAGCACCGTGCACATCCACGGCTTCCGAGAAGAGCAGCTCCGCCTCACGGGTCGGCACAAGGCGCTGCTTCACCCGATCGAACAATTTGAAGCCAAGGAGAGATTCTGCGTGTTTTAGTGTGCGGCTCAATGCCGGCTGCGACACGTTGAGGCGCTCTGCTGCCGCATTAATGGAGCCGGCAAGTCGGATGGCGTGAAAAACCTCTATATGACGAAGATTCATTAAGCCCGGTGTTGTTGTTCGTGTTCCCGTTTGCAGTCTTCTGGCTGCCTTGCTTGTGATGATACACGGTCGGTGTTCCGCCTTGCACAAAACTTTTTGAGGCAAAAGACTTCGTAAACAACTTTAGGTCACAGACTGTGTCCCGAGTACACAATGTTCAACCGAGGCGCGAATTGTCGTGTTTTTTCCATGAGTGATATTCGCCCATTGGAACAGGACGACATTCCTGCGGTGTCTGAGATGCTTCAGCGCATATTGCGCAAGAGGCGTGACCCCGCTCCACAGGGCATGCGCGACTATCTTCGAGAACTGTTTCTCGATCCCCCATGCCGGGCCGACGGAATCCATTCATTGGTCCATCTCCGTGAGGATGGAAAGGTCAACGGCTTCATGGGCGTGCTTCCCATGCGGTTCACCTATCGGGGAAAGACACTCAGAAGCGCTATAGGCGGAAGCTTCATGGTCGACCGACACGAAGACGACCCCTATGCCGGCGCACGCCTCCTTCGGGCCTTCCAGTCGGGCCCACAGGACCTTTCTCTCACGGAAACCGCCAATGATGTCTCGACCGCGATGTGGCGCCGGCTGCGCGGAACGATCCTGACCGAATATAGCTTGGAATGGCTGCGCATTCTTCGCCCGGCCGGCTTCATGGCCGCCATAGCGGCGAACGCTTTCGCTCCGGCCGCCCTTACGCGTCCATTGGCCCGCCCTTTTGACGCCCTGTTGCGCCGCAGAGGCTCTCCACCACAATGGACGCATGTGGCCGATGGCGAATTTGCGCAAACTGCTCTGGTAAGCGAAGACACCGACACCGCGGAGACTGTGTCGCTGATCCGGACATTCGCTACCACTTTCGCCCTTCATCCCGAATGGTCGCAAAGCGAGCTGGAACGGATGGTCGTTGAAGCACAACGCAAAGCCAATTACGGCACGATGGTGCGTCGCAAGGTGCTCTCCCGCGGCGGCAAAACCGTCGGGTTCTTTGTGTATTACGGAAACAAAGGCGGCATCGGTCGTGTCATTCAGGTCCTGTCATTGCCGGGACACGAAGGCTCCGTGCTCGACACGCTGCTGGACGACGCCACCAAACGCGGTCTGGTCGCTCTGCGCGGTCGCGGTCAACCTGCACTCGTAAACGCCATGCTCGGCCGCCGCTTTGCGTTTGTTCATGCTTCCTCCAGTATTGTTCATGCAAAGGACAGGACGCTTCTCGAGCCGTTTGTCACTGGACAAGCTTTTCTCAACGGCTTTGCGGGAGAATCCTGGACCCGGCTCCTCGGGGATCGCTTCGACTGAAGCACATCCAGGAATTGGAGACTGGGCAGTTGAGTCCTCGGGGGTAAAGACATCGATGTGCGGAATCGCAGGATATTGCGGCGCGGGCCTTCCTCCTCGGGAAGCCAGGATGCTCCTGACGGCCATGTCTGCTGCCATTGCTCACCGCGGCCCCGATGAAGCTGGCATTCACATTGCTGACCGTGCCGGCATGGCCCATTGCCGTCTCGCGATCATCGGTCTGGCCGATGGTCAGCAGCCCATGGCGAGCGCCGACGGACGACTGCACATCACCTACAATGGCGAAATCTTCAACTACCTCGAACTGCGACAGGATCTGGAAAGTCGCGGGCACCATTTTCGCACCAAAAGCGACACCGAGGTGGTTCTCCACCTTTACAGCGACCTCGGGCCAGCTTGCGTAGAAAAGCTGAACGGCGATTTCGCTTTTGCAATCCACGACACCCAGAACGAGCGGCTTTTTCTAGCACGCGATCGCTTCGGTGTGCGCCCCCTGTTTTACACATGGCATCGCGGGTGCTTCTACTTCGCCTCTGAAATCAAGGCACTCTTGGCCGTGCCCGGTATCGAAGCGCACCTCGACCCTCTGGCACTCGACCAGATTTTTACGCTTTGGGCCCCCATTCCGCCACGCACGGCATTCGAGGGAATTTGCGAACTGCCCCCCGCGCACCGGATGATCGTGGATAACGGTGCAGCGCGGATTCAGCGCTACTGGGACCTGGATTTCTCCGATATCCATCACGATCGTTCCGAAGATCGGATGAGAGAAGAAACACGCGCGCTGTTGGAAGACGCCACACGCATACGTCTGCGCGCCGACGTGCAAGTCGGGACCTATCTTTCAGGGGGACTTGATTCATCCCTCATAGCTGCCCTCGCCAAACGCATGGCACCGGCCGGTCTATCAAGCTTCGCCGTAACGTTTTCCGACCCCGCTTTCGATGAAAGCGGTTTTCAAAACGAGATGGCGGATGTCCTGGGAACCGCTCACCATACGGTGGACTGCAACACTGATGAGATCGCCTCGGTCTTTCCGCAAGTCATCCGGCACGCCGAACTGCCGATCCTGAGAACCGGCCCCGCCCCCCTCTACCGGCTCTCCTCTCTTGTGCGATCAAAGGGGATCAAAGCGGTCCTTTCCGGCGAAGGTGCCGACGAGATCTTTGCCGGATATGACATTTTCAAGGAAGCGCGCATCCGCCGTTTTTGTGCGCGGCAGTCCGGCTCGCAGCTGCGCCCGCATCTGTTTCGCCGCATCTACCCTTATCTCGCCAATCTGAAACGCCAGACGCCGGACTATCTGGCGGCCTATTTCGGCATCACCACGGATTGCCTTGATGATCCGCTCTATTCCCACCGGCCACGCTTGCGGAGCACCGCGGGCACGAAGCTTTTTTTCTCGGAAGCCATAAAGAAAAAGCTGGGCGACTACAGCGCCGCCGATGAGCTTGCATCCACGCTGCCAGAGGCGTTTCGCGAATGGCACCCATTGCACCAGGCACAGTATCTGGAGACCCGTTTTCTTCTGCCTGGCTATATTCTTTCCAGCCAGGGCGATCGCATGGCCATGGCGAATGGCATCGAGACGCGTTTCCCCTTTCTCGACCACCGGCTGGTGGAACACGCTGCACGCGTTCCGGCCGACATCAAGCTCCGGGGACTTCGGGAAAAACATCTTCTCCGGGAGGCCATGCGCGGCACGATACCCGAACGGATCGCCGAGCGGCCGAAGCAGCCCTACCGCGCGCCGGAAGCCAATGCCTTCACGGCGAAGGCACCCGATTACGTCAAAGCCGCATTCGAAAAAACAGCCCTGGAAGAAACCGGCGTCTTCGACGTTGAAAAATCGACCAGATTGTTTAAAAAAAGCCGGCTAAGTAATTTCACCGGTTTTCGTGACAACGCCGCTTTTGTCGGCATCCTCTCAACGCAGCTTTGGTCCCAGCATTTCGCCAGGCAGTTTCGCAGAACGGACGAGACCCTGGCGGTTCCTGTCTGACCGTGAAAGGAAGCACCATGCCACAGCAGATCAACGCCGATATTCGCGCATTCATCGTCGAAAACTTTCTGTTTGGCGATGAGAGCGAGATTCCCGGCGACGATGCGTCTCTCATCGAGAACGATATTGTTGATTCCACCGGCATTCTGGAGATGGTGTCTTTTCTGGAAGAGCATTTCTCGGTTGAGGTGGCGGATCCGGAAATCGTGCCCGAGAACTTTGACACGATTGCCCGCCTGACCGCATTTGTCGCCGGGAAGAGCAAGGCGAAAGCCGCCGCGAGTACCTAGGTCGGGAGGCACTCCAATGCGCGTCGAGGCTTTCCTGCGGGCCCGGGCAGCCATTGCCCCTTCTGCCACGGCTCTTGTAGCAGGGTCTGAGCGGTTAAGTTTCGCCGATCTCGATCATCTGTCCGAGCGCATGGCGGGTGCCTTAAGCCTTCATGCGGTAGAACCAGGCGACCGGATCGTCCTTTTCATGGACAATCTCTCCGAGATGGCCGTCGCCATCTTCGCGGGTTTAAAGGCAGGCGCAGTTGTTGTTCCTGTTAATCCCGGAGTGAGGGCGCAGGGCCTCGCCCACGTTTTAAGTCACTGCCTGCCCAAGGTCCTGGTATGCGAAGCCAGGCACGTCAAGTACTGTGATGAGGCGACTGTGGCAGCGGGCCACAAACCCCTCTCAATCATAGCGCGGTCGGGCGCTTTGGTTCCGCACGACGCCGTTGCGTTCGAGACTTGCCTCGAATTGGAAGCGCCATTACCCGTCGGTCAGGAGAATGACCACGACCTCGCCTTTCTGATCTACACCTCCGGCTCATCCGGCATGCCCAAAGGCGTCATGATGAGCCACCGCAATGTCGACGCGGCATCAGAAATCATCGCCGGCTACCTGGGCAACGGCGATCACGATGTGGTGCTATCGGCGCTGCCACTGTCTTTCACCTACGGGCTCTATCAGCTCCTCGTCGCGATACGCAGTGGCGCGACGCTCGTTCTGGAAAAGAGCTTCGCCTATCCTCATGCAATCCTCGAAAAGGCGTGTGTCGAGGGTGTCACCGGTTTTCCTCTGGTGCCCACCATGGCGGCTATGCTTGCCGTGCTCAAGGGAGTGGGTCCCGAGCGTCTGCCGGCACTGCGCTACATGACCAATGCTGCGGCGCATCTGCCGCCCGCCCATATCGAAGCACTCCGCGCTCTCTTCCCCGCTGCGCGCCTTTACTCCATGTACGGGCTCACGGAATGCGCGAGAGCAACGTTTCTCGACCCGGAGCAGCTCGACCGACGTCCCACATCCGTTGGCAAGGCTCTCCCGCGCACAGAGGCCCTTGTCGTGGATGAAAACGGAAATGAGGCCGCGCCAAACATTCCCGGCGAACTGATCATCCGCGGGCCTCATGTCATGCAAGGCTATTGGAACGATCCAAACGCAACCGCCCGCGCGCTGCGCGCTGGCCCGGACGGCAAAGGCAAGTTTCTTTACACGGGCGATCTGTTCAAAAGCGACCCGGAAGGGTTCCTCTATTTCATCGGCCGCAAAGACGAAGTGGTTAAGATCCGTGGGGAGAAAGTATCGCCGAGGCAGGTGGATGCCGTGCTTTCGGCCTGCCCCGGCGTTCGCGAGGCCATCGCCTTCACCACGCCCGACCCGGTCTCCGGCCACCGGCTGGACGCCCTCGTGGTGCCTGCTTCCCCCGATTTTACCAAGCAGGAGCTTGCCCGCTTCTGCAAGCAGCGATTACCGGACGTGATGGTGCCGAAATCATTCATTTTTCAGGCGGAGTTGCCAAAGACGGCGAATGGAAAGATCAGCCGCCGCCTTGCCGCCATGGAGGCCATGAGAATCACATGAACATCTGCTTCTCCACAGACACTCTGAAAATCGACGTCGTTGCCGAAACCGACCGCATCATCACGGCTTTGCGTACACAGCTCCGAACGAACCTGCGCAAACGCGGTTTAGTGCTCGGCCTGTCGGGCGGCATCGATTCCAGCGTCTGCGCAGCCCTTGCCGCCCGGGCGTTGGGGCCGGAACGCGTCTTTTGCCTGTTCATGCCGGAATATGACTCGGATCCGGAAAGCCTCCGGTTGGGACAGGAAGTGGCCAGCACTTTCAGGCTGCAAAGCGCCGTTGAAGATATCGGCCCAACGCTGGAAGCCATGGGCTGCTATGAACGGCGCAACGCCTTCATCCGCCAAGTGGTGCCGGAGTTCGGGCCGGGCTGGTCGATGAAGATCGCCATTGCCAATGCGCTCACCACCAAGGCCTACAATATTTCATATCTTGTTGTGCGGAGGCCCGACGGCACGGTCGAAAAACACCGGCTTCCACCCGAAGTATATCTCGGCATTGTCGCTGCCACCAACATGAAGCAGCGAACCCGCAAGCAGCTGGAATACTATCATGCCGACCGGCTGAACTATGCGGTAATCGGCACCCCGAACCGGCTGGAATACGACCAGGGTTTCTTCGTGAAAAATGGCGATGGCGCCGCCGATGTGAAGCCCATCGCCCATCTTTACAAGTCACAGGTCTACCAGCTCGCAAAACATCTGGGCGTGCCTGCCGAGATCCGCCGGCGCATGCCGACAACCGACACTTATTCACTCGCCCAATCCCAGGAAGAGTTCTATTTCGCCCTGCCCTATCGCGAGATGGACCTGTGCCTTTATGGCCTCGACCACGACGTTCCGGCCAAGAAGGTCGCCTGCGCCACGGGTCTCAGCGAACGGCAGGTGGGCCTTGTGTGGCGCGACATCGCCTCAAAACGCAAGGTGGCGCACTATCTGCACCTGCCCCCGCAGACGGTGGAAGATGTGGCGACACCCTGATCAGCCAGCCTTCTTCGCCGCCAGAAGCGACGAACCGGGGAAGCGCAGAAGCATGCCGAAAAGATCGCGCGGCTCATCGGGATCGGCCAGAAGGTCGAGCTCGATGAAGTGATTGGTCTCGCGCACGCGGTCATAGACATAGCGCAGTGCGGAAAAATCCTCGGTCGCGAAACCGACGGAATCAAAGAGCGTGATCTGGCGCGGCTCGCGACGCCCTTTCACCTTACCGGCGATCACCCGCCACAGTTCTTCCACCGGGTGATCCTCCGCAAGCTGCTGGATTTCACCCTCGATGCGGGTCTGCGGCGGATACTCCACGAAGATGTCGGAACGGGTGAGAATGTCGCGATGCAGCTCGGTCTTGCCGGGGCAGTCGCCGCCCACGGCGTTGATGTGCACGCCGGCGCCAACCATGTTGTCGGTCAGAATGGTGGCATACTGCTTGTCGGCCGTGGCCGTGGTGATGATGTCAGCCCCTTCGACCGCCTCTTCGGGTGTGCTGCACGGGACCATTTCGAAACCCAACCCTTGCAGATTGCGCAGACATTTTTCTGTTGCATCACCATCGATGTCGTAGAGCCGAAGGCGGTCGACACCGAGGGCGGCCCTGAAGGCCATCGCCTGGAACTCGGACTGCGCGCCATTGCCGATCAGCGCCATGGTACGCGACCCTTCCGGCGCCAGATATTTCGCCGCCAGCGCGGAGGTGGCCGCGGTGCGTAACGCGGTCAGGATGGTCATCTCGGTAATCAACAACGGATAGCCATTGCCCACATCGGCATAAACGCCGAACGCCGTCACCGTCTGCCGGCCCTCACGCGTGTTCTTGGGATGACCGTTCACATATTTGAAGCCATAATGTTTGCCGTCGCTCGTCGGCATCAGCTCGATAACCCCCTCACGGCTGTGGGAGGCCACACGCGGTGTCTTGTCGAAATCCTCCCAACGCCGGAAATCCTCTTCGATGTAATCGGTCAATTCGGCCAGGAAGCGCTCGACCCCGATCTCCAGAACCAGTTCCATCATGTGGTGCACACTGACGAAAGGAACGAGGTTCAAACTGTCGCTTGCGGGTGTGTATTTCATTTTCAATGGCTCCTTGTGGGCCGGTCCATGATGCGCCGGCCAAGCAGACTGGCCGTGAGGTCGACGAGCAGGGTGGCCGTGCGGCCGCGCTCATCGAGAAAGGGATTGAGCTCCACGAGATCGAGGCTGGTGACAAGGCCGCTGTCATGCAGCATCTCCATCGCCAGATGCGCCTCTCGAAACGTGGCGCCGCCAGGCACGGTGGTGCCCACGGCCGGCGCGATGGCCGGATCGAGAAAATCGACATCGAGGCTGACGTGAAGCCACCCGCCATCGGCCGCCACCCGCTCCAGGAAGCTGCGCAGCAGCGGCGCAAGGCCATGTTCGTCGATCGCCCGCATGTCATGGACAGTCACGCCAGCCTGATGGAGGGCCGCACGCTCGGCAGGGTCCACGCTGCGCAGTCCCATCGCGCAGATGCGGCTCGGGTCAATCGCCGTGTGAAGCCGCGGAAAATAGCCTTCAAAGCCCTGCTGCCCGCTCGCATAGGCCAGCGGAACACCGTGCAGATTGCCGCTTGTGGTGGTTTCAAGTGTGTGGAAATCGGGATGCGCGTCGAGCCACAGCACGAAAAGTGGCCTGCCGGACTCTTCCGCGCGGCGCGCGACACCGGAGAGCGTCCCTGCCGCCATGCTGTGATCGCCGCCGAGAAAGATCGGCATGCCATCGGCAGATGCTTCATAGGCTGCTTCGCTGATCGCAGCCGTCCACGCGACGATCTCCGGCAGAGCCTTGAGGGCCGGGTTGCCGTGTGCGCGTATTTCTTGTGGCTTTGGGACCACCGTTCCCAGATCGGTGACCTGATGGCCAAGCTCGCGAAGGGCAGCAGCCATTCCTGCCGTGCGCAATGCGCTCGGGCCCATCTCGCAGCCCATGCGCCCCGCGCCGTCCTGGACCGGTACCCCCAATATCTTGCAATGCATACCAATACCGCCCTGTCGGAAATCAGCACTATAGGAGCTCGGATTGCCGGCAGAACGAACAAGCCAATTTGTCAAAAAATGCATATTGGCTTATCATTTTGATCAATCTGGAGAACGTTTTGAGACATCATGGACGAGCTGGACGAACGTTTGATCATCTTGCTGCGTCATGATGCGCGACGCAGCATTTCCGATCTGGCCATGGATCTGGGCACTTCACGTGCCACGGTGCGTGCGCGCATGCAGCGGTTGGAAAAGGCGGGGCACATTGTCGGCTACACGGTCATCCTGCGTGCCGACACGGTAGAGGCCCCGGTGCGCGGCATCACCATGGTGGAAATTGAAGGGCGATCCACTGACCGGGTAATCCATGCGCTGGAAGGATTTCCGGAGGTCTCGGCGATCCACACCACCAATGGCCGCTGGGATATCGTCCTGGAACTTGGGGCATCCACTCTCACCGATCTCGATGCGGTGCTACGGCGGATCCGGCTCATCCCCGGCATCGTGAACAGCGAAACAAGCCTGTTGCTCGCAACGCCCCACAGCACGCGCGCCCGGCTGTGAGCTCGGCTTATAGGGGCGTTAACCTGATGCTTCTAACCTGAAATCCCCTGCTCCACCCGTAAACTGCGAGCCTGTGACAATGTCCGAAAAATCCGTGGAGCCCGTTCGCTGGGGTATTGTCGGCACGGGAACGATGGCCCAGCAATTTGCCAGCGATCTCGGCCTTTGCCGCGGTGCCGTGCTTTCAGCGGTTTCTTCACGACATGCAGACAAGGCCGGCGCTTTTGCGGCTCGCCACGGAAGCCAGGTTTCCGCCTACGACACCTATGCGGACCTTCTGGCGGACGACAAGGTGGAAGCCGTCTATGTGGCGACACCCAACGACACGCATTTCGCGGCGGCAAGCGCAGCGATCGAGAGTGACAAAGGGGTTCTGGTGGAAAAACCGCTTGTTGCGACGAGCGCGGAGGCCACGCGTCTGGCTGCGCTTGCTGCGGAGCGAGGCGTTTTCCTGATGGAGGCCATGTGGACACGCTTTCTGCCTGCCATCACGAAAGCAAAAACGCTGATCGAGAATGGCGCCATCGGCGAGGTTTCAAGCCTGCGAGGCATGCTGGCCTTTCACCATCCCTATGACCCTGAAAGCCGCTTTTATTCGAAAGAGCGGGGCGGTGGAGCAATGCTCGATCTGGGCGTTTACGGCGTGTCGCTTGCCCGCTTTCTGATGGGAGACCCTGTCGAAATCAGCGGGGAATGGCAGGCGGCCCCGACCGGTGTGGATCGCGCGGCATCTCTCACACTGCGTTTCAAAAATGACGTCGTCGGCACTCTCTCCTGCGCGTTCGATCATGAGGGCGACAACTGCTTCATCGTCGAGGGAAGCAGGGGAGTGCTGGTGCTGCCTGCACCCTTCATCGCTGCGCGGGACGTTTTGCAATGCTCAGCCGGGTTTGCGGCGCGCCTCGCCACGATCCCGGGACGTTCTGCCTCGGCTCGTGCGATCCGCAAACTCGTATCGAGGCTGCCTCTGCCCGGCATTCGCAAACACAGTTTTCCCTATAGTGGTCATGGTCTTCAATTCGAGATCGAAGCGGCATCCAGTGCCATCCGTGCGCGCAAGACATACCACCCCGTCATGCACCCGCTCGACAGCGCCCGCACGCTGGAGATCATCGAAACCGTTTTAAGGGAAGAAAACCGGCGGCCCTGATCTCTCAGGATCCGCTCCAGCGCGGGCTGAAATCGAAACCGGTCTTCGGCGTGTAGTCATTTTCCCCGGCATTGAGCGCAAGGACAAGCTCCGTGAGGTGCAATGCCACTTTCCCGGAGAAAAACGGGGTTCGTCCCTCTTCCAGCGCGGCAGCCTGTTCAGCGATGCCGCCCATGAAGTCTATCTGCGAAGGGTACGATGGCAGCGTCCGCTTTTTTCCTGCCGGTTGGCTGGATACACGCCGTCCCGGAAGCACCCGAACCGGGAGGGTGCGCCCGAACCTGTGCTCGATGAAGTTGAGAGCGCGTTCAAGAAACGATCTCTCATTTCCCGGCGAAGACAAATGAATGGGGGAATTGTCGTCCCACAGGTCACGCAGGATCAGGCTGCCACTGTCTCCGAGCACGGTCAGCGAACGATCCCGAGGTGCCGCGAGCCCGCAGGTCAACCGTGCCCTCACCCCACTCTGGAAAGTGATGAGCCCAACGGAGAAGTCCGGTGCAAGCGTTTCGCTATCGGCAACGCCCTTGTCAGGAAAACAAAGCGCGGAAGAGGCCGACAGATGCGTGGCCGGACCGAAGAGAGCGGCCAGCCAGCTCAGGGCATAGCCTGCATGTTCCAGTGTACAACCGATCTTGAATTCTTCCGCACCGGGCCAATGCGCGCCGGAACGGCTGCGCCAGTTTTGCCAGTCCGCCCGAAAAACGGGACCATCCTCCATCTCGGCATAGACAAGGCGTGGCTGGCCGATCCGGCCTTCCGACAACAGCTCCGCAAAGGCACCATGCGCCTTGCTCAAGGCGTTGGCCGGCGCACAGCAAAGGGTGAGCTTTCGGCTCTCGGCCAGTCCTGCCAGCGCTTCTGCCTCGTCAAAATGCATGGCCAGCGGCTTCTCGCAATAGACGTGCTTGCCGGCTTCAAGACACGCCCTGTTGACCGCATAATGGCTCTCAGGGTTGGTCAGATTGACAACGATCCTCACATCCGGGTCGTCCAGAAGGGCCTCAATGTTGTTATAGGCGCGCACTTTATGGAAAGCGCAGAATTGGGCGAGGCGCTCATCGTCACGGTCCCACACACCCGCCAATTGCAGGCCCGGGTGATTTTCCAGAGTGGTCATGTAGTAGTCGGCGACGAAGCCTGTACCCACAAAAGCGATTTTCGTCATTGGAAGCCTCACTCAGATCCTGAGCTCATTTCTCGAGTGAGCGGATCATGCGCAGCACATCGTCCTCAGCGGGGTTTCCGCCAAATTCCTCGACTATGCCGAAAGCTCCTCCATAACCCCAGATAGACCAGGCAAAGCCATGCTCCTCGGCCTTGTCTATCATGTCGCGGATGTAGGCCGCTCGCCACGCGCCGGGAATCACATCAGGATTCTGGTATTCCTGCCGGATCATACCGAACTCACCAAGCAGAATGTTCTCCGGATTGACCCCATAGCGCGCCGCCCAGTCCGCCACGGTCTTGAACGGTGCATCCATCTGCGCATCCAGTTCCTCGGGCGTATCGACGCCTGCAATCTGTTCATCGAGATAGTCCAACATTCCGGAGCGGCGCATCATGGGCGCGTTGTTGCGGATGCGTTCCCGCGCTTTCTTCACCGCCTGCTCCAGTTCGGCCCTGTGTTCATGGGGCGGATAGGGAATGCCGGTGACATAGCGAATGAAATCACCCGCCCAAAGCGCGCCCTGCGTGGTCAGGATAAAGGGGTCATAGGAGTGAAACGCCCAGAGAATATTGTTGTCGGGAATGGTGTTCGGGTTGAGTGCCGAAAGTCCTTCGGCCGAACCCCAACACGCACCTGATAAAACAAGTGTGGTGCGCGGCGCAGAAGAACGCGCGGCTGCAAAAAGCCGTCCAAGTTGCTCGTCCCAGGCGGCACCCTCTGCCCCCTCGCAGCCGGTCACCGGCTCGTTCATCAATTCGAATGCGACCTGCTCTGGATCTTCGCCGGCAAGCGTACGGCCCATATCGCGCACCAGTTCCAGATAACGCTCGAACAGCGCATCATCGCGCAGCAGCTCTTCAACACCGGCGAACCGGTCGGCACCGCGCGGAATCGGATGAAGATCGACAATCACCTTCAGCCCGGCCGCATTGATGGATCTGACAGCTTCCAGCACCGAAATCAAAAGCCGCTCACGCAGATGCCTTGCCTTCGGAGAGAGAAATGGAATGGGGTCGACCGGCATGCGCAGAAAATCGAACCCCGTCTCCTTGAGGCGCGTGAGGTCGCTCGTATTCAGTTTCCGCCGCCATTCGGGATATGGCAGGAGTACGCCATCCCGCGACCACTCTGCCTCGTTCGGCCAGGTATCCCATAGGTCAAGATTGAGCCCACGCTCAGGTGCGAATGTCGCTGCCTCGAGCGGTCCGCAGGCCAGCACCAGAAGACCGACCGCTGCCAGCCCGCGCTTCAACCATGCTGTTCTGCTCGCCATCCAGCGGCCCCCGTTTCCTGATCCGAGCGGCAAACACCGCACCTTCCGGATACCAGCCGCGGATTAACGAAACATGGTGATGGACGTTGGCAACCCGTGTTTCAGGGCACCTTTATAAATTTGGGAAATTCCGGTTTGAAATTCTGAAATTCGCTCTGGAATGACGGAAAACCGGTCAAATTCCGAAATTCGGGCGGCACGTAGCCGCCCGGAAAATCGTCGCGTCATCTAGGCGCGCAGTGCCTCGGCGTGACCGCTCTCTCCAGCCTGCGCATCCGTCTCGCTTGCCAGCCCAGCCGCGACGACAGAGACCCGGAAGACACCCTCCAGCTTGTCGTCGAAAATAGCGCCGACGATGATCTCGGCATCGTCGCCGACTTCCTCGCGGATGCGGGTGGCAGCTTCATCCACCTCGAACAGCGTCATGTCGCGGCCACCGGAAATGGAGACCAGCACGCCGCGTGCGCCCTTCATGTTGGCTTCGTCCAGAAGCGGGTTGGCGATAGCGGCTTCGGCCGCCTTCATCGCGCGGGCATCGCCCGTCGCCTCGCCCGTGCCCATCATGGCGCGGCCCATGTCGCGCATGACCGAACGCACATCGGCGAAGTCGAGATTGATCAGGCCTTCCTTGACGATCAGATCGGTGATGCAGCGAACGCCCGAGTAAAGAACCTTGTCGGCCAGTTCGAACGCTTCGGCAAAGGTGGTCTTCGCGTCGGCGATGCGGAAAAGATTCTGGTTTGGAATAACAATAACCGTATCGGCCGCCTGCCGCAGAAGCTCAATGCCACGCTCGGCAATGGCCATGCGGCGGTTGCCCTCGAAGGTGAAGGGCTTGGTGACGACCGCAACCGTCAGGATCCCGGCATTGCGCGCAGCAGCGGCAATGATGGGAGCAGCACCCGTGCCCGTGCCTCCACCCATACCGGCCGTAACGAAGCACATATGCGTGCCCGAAAGGTGATCCATGATCTCGTCGATGGTCTCTTCCGCGGCGGCCTGGCCGATCTCCGGCAGCGAACCGGCACCGAGCCCCTCGGTCGAGTTCGCGCCAAGCTGAATGAGGCGCTCGGCCTTCGACATGGTGAGTGCCTGCGCATCGGTATTGGCGGCGATGAAGTCCACGCCCTGCAAGTTTTGCGCGATCATGTTGTTGACGGCGTTGCCGCCACCGCCACCGACACCAACGATGGTGATCTTGGGGCGCATTTCAGAGATTTCGGGCTTCTTTTCGTCCGTCATTGGGCCTTGGTCCTTCCTGGGGGCAGGCGGCGAAAACGAATCGCTCCGCCCGCGCGTCCGCATCAGGGAATCAGAGTGCGCACGCTTGTTCAAGTGCGCGCTACGCCACGAATGCCGCCACAATACGGCTCGACTACAAATCTGATGACGCTTTGTAATCCCCGGCAAGCGAAGTCATGACGGGCTACCCGCATTGTCGGCAATGACGCTTTCGCGCAGGAGCCTCAAAACATCCGGATCAGCCGACTGCACACGGCTCCAATTGGCGATGAAAGGGGTTTCCATCGGGTGCTCCAGAAAGGTGTGCCCCGCCTCCACGATATTCGCGGCAAAGAGTTCCACAGCCTTCTCTTCCTTGTGGCGATCCACATGCAGGCCGTTCATGATGGCGTCGTTGTAATAACGCTCGATAAGATCGAGAGCGAGCCGGTAATATGTGGCCTTGAGCGTGCGGAAATGCTCCTGACTGAACACCATGCCGTCGGTCGCGAGTTTGCGGAAAATCGCCTTGGAAATGTCAATCGACATGCGCGAAAGCCCGCGTGCGGCATCTTCTGCCGACAGCGGCTGGTGCTTGTGGTCGTAGCGGTCGCAGATATCCACCTGGCAGACCGAGTGACGACCGAGATTGCGCCAGACTTCTGAAAGAACGCCGATCTCCAGCCCCCAGTCGGAGGGAATGCGGATGTCCGGGAGGATGGACGTGCGCATGGCGAACTCGCCCGCCAGCGGATAGCGGAAAGCCTGCAGATATTCGACATAATCGCTGTGGCCGAAGGTGCGCTGCAACGCCTGCAAAAGCGGCGCTATCAACAGCCGGCTAACCCGACCATTCAGTTTCCCATCGGCGATACGGGGATAATATCCCTTGCAGAACTGATAGGGAAAGGAGGGATTTGCCAGCGGGTAGACAAGCCGCATGAGCATTTCGCGCGAATAGGTGGTGATGTCGCAATCATGCAGGGCGACCACGTCGCTATCCTGGCAGGCAATCGTGTAGCCCATGCAATACCAGACATTGCGCCCCTTGCCGGGCTCTTCCGGCGCGAGCCCAAGAGAGGCGAGGCGCTCCTGAACAGCTTTGAGGCGCGGGCCGTCGTTCCACAGGATCGAGTGCTTTTGCGGCAAACGGGAGAAATAATCCCGGGCGAAGCGAAATTGCTCTTCGTCTGCCCGGTCCAGACCTATGACGATGTGATTGATGTAATCCACCTGGCAAAGCTCATCGACGATCTTGCCAAGCGCCGGGGCTTCAAGCTCTGAAAACAGCGACGGTAGGATGAGCGTGATCTTGCGGCGGCCGGCGAAGAGGTTGAGCTGTCGCTCCATCTCTTCGGGTGCAATGGTGCCGAGATTGTGCAGCGTGGCGACGCTGCCGCTCTGCTGGAAATCCGACATGATGTTCCTCCCCGCTATTCGATCTCTTCCAGCACTGCGAGCATCTCTTCGTTCCAGCCTGCCGGCCCCGCAAGACGCGCTCTTCTCAGCACCTGGCTTCCACCACGGGCAATCTTGCCGACCCCCGCATGGGCAGGGTTGGGAATTTCAATCGCGATGTCGACGCTTTCCAACATGCCCCTGTCATTCGGCGCATCACCAAGTGCGATGCTGATCGCTGGCACGCGCTTGTCTTCAAGCCGAGCCAGAAGCTCCCTGACCCTTTGCCCCTTTGTGCCACCAAACGACAGCGTGACGAACCGACCGCCCTTCTGGATGTGAATGCCCTTCCTGCTCAGTGCCTGACAGAACGCGGCAAACGCCTCTTCCGTTCCGCTCCAGATGCCCGGTTCGGAATATTCGCGCTGCTTGGCCAGTTGCGCGCCCTCCAGGCTCAAGCCCGTGCGCGCGGCCACCTCCTGCTCATCCCAGTCCGAAAAGCCGGAATAGCATCGCCGCAGCTCTGCAGGCAGAGCATCGAGATGGCCGATGAGCTCCTCGTAGCGGCCACCGCTCTCATGTTGACTGCCCCGCTCGGAAGCAAGAATGCCAGCCCCATTTTCCACAATGGCCGGACAGTGGGAAAAATCCAGAGCGCGACGCAGCGGCGCGATTTCGGCAGCCGTTTTGCTGGAAGCAAGGATGAGTGCGCCATAGCGCGCGCGCAACGCCTTTATCGCGGGCAGAGCGGGCGTGAAATCATAGGTCTCGTGATCCAGCAGCGTACCATCCAGGTCGCTGAACACGACGAGGCGCGGCCTGATGATCATGAAACCGTTTGCCGGTTGGAGATCCAGCGAGTCTGATACGGAGCAAAGGCTATCTCACCGGAAAGCTGCGCCACCGGCTCACCCGACAGGAGATCGCACCATGCATCACCCTCGATCAGATTGAGGGCCATGGAGGGAATGGAGCGCGGCTCTGCCGTGAGATTGGAAACGGCAAAGATGCTTTGCGCCCGATCAAGGCTTTGACGCCAGAAACCGAAAAAGGCCTCGCCGAGCTGAAGCGTGAATTGCGTGGCGTTGGGATGGAAGGCAGGTTGCGCCGAGCGCACGCGCACCATCTCCTTCAGCCGCGAAAGCACACGGGCGGAGAGCGTGTTTGGATCATCAAGCTCCTTGCGCAGCATCGCGTAGTCCAGTCGCTTCCGGTTGATGGCGCGATTGTAGCCCAGCTTTTCAACACCGTCATAATCGTTGCGCGTTGCGAGCAGGGAGTGGATGTAAAATGCGGGAATGCCCTCCAACCCCATGACAATGGCCTGGCTGCAAAGAAAGCGCTCCACCTGCAGGTCGTCGGTCCCTTCATGGGTTCCGGCAAAGGCGTCAAACAGGGCCACATTCAGTTCATAGGGCCTGTCGCCATCCGGGCGAGCATAATAGGAAACCCGGCCGCCAAATCCCTGCACCGTGTCGATGACCTGCAGGATCTCTTCTTCAGGAATGAGACCTTCGGCGGGTCGCAGGCCAATGCCATCATGCGAGGCGGAAAAATTGAAATAGGCACAGCCGAGCTGCGCCGGCGGCATCGCCATCTGCCAGGCGTTGAGATATTTTGACGTGCCGCCCAACAACGCATGGAGAAGAAGCGGCGGCAACGCGAAATTGTAGATCATGTGCGCTTCGTTGCGGTTGCCGAAATAGCTGAGGTTCTCGACATTCGGAACATTGGTCTCGGTGATGAGAACGATCGGCTCTACGCGGTAATCGCACAAGAGCCGGATAAGGCGGATGATCTCATGCGTCTGGCGCAAATGGATGCAGCGTGTGCCGATCTCCTTCCAGAGGAAGGCCACCGCATCGAGGCGAATGGTGCGTACGCCACGCTCGATATGCTCGCGGATGATGTCGAGAAACTCGAATAGGACACGCGGATTGGAAAAATCGAAATCCACCTGATCGTGGCTGAATGTGCACCAGACATGTTTGATGCCGTGGTCGGTCTCAAAGGCGCGCAGGAGTGGATGCGTACGGGGTCGCACCACCGCACTCAGATCATCTTCAGGGTTCGCCACCTTGAAGAACCGGTCCCACGGTTCGTGGCCCTGCAGGAAATCCGAGAACATGCGGCTCTGGCTGGAGCAATGGTTCATCACCAGATCGGACATGAGACGGAAATGGCCCGCAATGCGCGAAATATCGGCCCAGTCGCCCAACTGGCTGTTCACCTCGCGATAGTCGGTAACGGCGAACCCATCATCCGAAGTGAACGGAAAGAAGGGCAGGATGTGAATGCCTGTGAAGACGCCCGCCAGATAGCGCTCGGAAAAATCGTGCAACAGATCGAGGGGCTTGTGTTCGCCATCCACCAGCGTGTTGCCATAGGTGATGACGTAGTTGTCCTTTTCGCTCCATAAAGAATTTGCTGGCACCCGGCCACGCCTGCGCGGCCTGCCATCCTGACCGAAAAAAGCCGCCAGCGCCTGTTCGGCAAGCAAGGCTCGATCATGCTGTGGGTATATGGAGCCAAGGAGCTGGCCGAGACCGTTTTGCAATCTGGCGGGCGCCATTGCCTGCGCGCTCGCTTCTGCTCCCGTGTCTCTCATGTGCTGAACCGGTTATGCTGCATCGCAACATGATGGCGCGGGAAACCGGTGATGGCAAGAGGCAGTCAGACTTCCGGCAACCAGCCGCCCTCAGGGGTTGGCACAAGTGCGGGTGTTTCAAACACACCGACCACACGGTCTGCAATGCCTTCGACCTCGGCAGAAAGCGCGTCGCGCCAGCGCGTGGTCTGGAGCATGGCCGCACCGATGGCGACGGGCTCGATGTCGCAAAGCTTGAGGAGCTTCAGACCGGCCAGAATGGAGCTGCCGGTGCTGATGACATCATCCACCAGGAGCACGCGGCGACCCTCGATGAGCGGCAGCATGCGGGGGTCCACGTAAAGGCGTTTCTGCTGATCGGGGCTGGTGACGGAGCGCAGCGGAACCGAACGCTCTTCCTCATACCAGAACTTGCGCGACGTGCTGAGCGGCACATAGCGGCTGTGACCGAGCGCACGGGCGACCTGAGAGGCAAGCGTCAGGCCGAGAGTGGGCAGGCCGATAACGACATCCGGCCTGAAGGCAGACGCCTTTTCGGCCAGCGCCTTTGCCAGCGCGTCGGAAACGGTGAAGCTTGCCTGGTTGACGATGAGCGAGGCAAGCGCCCGCTCGCCGCCCGAAAGAACGCGGATCGGGAGGCCGAGCTGACGCCCATCGGGCAGCTCCGCGGGGAAGAAACCCTTATGGCCGCCGCGCGGGGCGCGCTCAAAGGTTCCTGCCGGTTCGAGCTCCTGCCAGAATGCCTGGGGATCGATCTGGAAATCGGAATGCGTCATTGTCTGCCGAAGGGCCCCGCGTTAAGAATGAGCTGTTTTCACCTTGGATTTCTGTTTCCGGACAGAGCAACGATCTCCACGCCGGCCGCCTTGCTGCGGAAGGCATCTTTTATCCGGGCAGACGCATAAATGGAAAGGGCGTATTGATGGCTGTTAACGAGGATGTTCGTGCGGAGCTCGATTTTCTCGTCGCATTGCGACGCGACCTGCACGCACATCCCGAACTGGGCTTCGAGGAAGAGCGCACCAGCCAGATCGTCGCCGAACATCTGACAGAGACCGGCATGAAGGTGCATCGCGGCCTTGGCGGCACCGGCGTGGTGGGCACGCTGACGGTGGGCAATGGCCCGCGCACCATCGGCCTGCGCGCCGACATGGACGCGCTCGCCATGCCCGAAACCGCCGACCGGCCCTACAAATCCACCGTGCCCGGCAAGATGCACGCCTGCGGACATGACGGACACACGACGCTGCTTCTGGGCGCGGCGCGCGAACTGGCGCGGACACGCAATTTCTCCGGCACGGTGCACTTCATCTTCCAGCCGGCGGAAGAAGGCCGGGGCGGCGCAAAACGCATGGTGGAAGACGGGCTGTTCGAGCTTTTCCCCTGCGATGCGGTCTATGGCCTGCACAACATGCCCGGCCTCGACACCGACGAGATGGCCGTGGTGGCCGGACCGCAGCTTGCCTCTTCCGACAGCTGGCAGGTGCGTTTTCGCGGCGTCGGCACCCATGGCGCAAAACCGCATCTGGGCAAGGACCCGGTGACGGCGGGCGGGCATTTTCTTGCGAGCCTGCAGACGATTGTCGGCCGTGTGGTGGACCCATTGCAGCCGGCCGTGGTGAGCGCCTGCTCGGTGCAGGCGGGCGACCCCAAGGCGCTCAACGTGATCCCCGATTTCATCGACATAGCAGGAACCGCCCGCGCCTATACGCCGCGTGTGCGCGACCAGTTGGAAGAAGAGATCGGCCGGCTGGCGAATGGCGTGGCTGCGATGTTTGGCATCAAAGCGGAATACCGCTTCATCCGCCGCATCCCCCCCGTGGTGAACGATGCGGATGCGACGGCGCGTGCGCTGGCGGCGGCACAGGCCGTTTGCGGAGACAAGGTGCGCACCGACTTTCCGCCTTCGACGGCGGGCGACGACTTCGCGTTCTTCTCCCAGGACGTGCCGGGGGCCTATGTGTGGCTCGGCAATGGCCCGGCGGTGGATGGCGCGCTGCACCACAACACGGCTTATGACTTCAATGACGGGGCGATCGGCACCGGCGTAAAATTCTGGACGACGCTGGTGGAGCAGGAACTCGCGGCCTGATTGGTTGACTTGGGCGCCGGCCCCTCATTCGCCTGCCGGCACCTTCTCCCCGCCTGCGGGGAGAAGGAAAGCGCGGATTTTCTCTCGCTCAGTATTTTAAATACTGCGTCTATGCCCCCTTCTCCCCGTTCACGGGGAGAAGGTGAGGATGAGGGGCGAGCGCCGGCTTCTGAAACCTATCCCAGCACCTCAAGAATTGGCGTTTCCAGAACAGCGGGGCGGGCATTGTCGGCAATGCCGAGATCGGTCTGGTGCGGGCCGGCATTGCAGGCGAGCGTCGCGCCGAAACAGGCCTTGAACACCAGATAGGGCGGCTCCCAGGCGACAATGTCGTCCATGGCGGAGCGCAGGGCCGTGAAGCCCGCCGCCACATCGGCCAGCGGTTCATCGGAAACGAGGCCCGACAGGGGCAGCGCCAGAGAGGCGACGATGCGACCGCCCTGCGCAACGGCCATGCCGCCGCCAGCCTCGATCACCCAGTTGGCCGCTGCCGCCACATCCTCTTCATTGCCGCCGAAGACCGTGACGTTGTGGCTGTCGTGGGAAACCGTGGTGCAGAATGCGCCGCGCCAGGAACCCCAGCCGGTGAGATAGCCCACGCGCGGAATGGCCGCCGCGCGGCCATGACGGTGAATGACGCTGATGAGCGTCGCGCCTTCGGGCGGCACGACGAAGCCGCCGCGCACCGACGCTTCCGCCTCGCCCCACTCGGTGAAGCGGGGGCGGTGAATGGTGGCGACGCGCACACGCTCTCCCTCAGCCCGGAGGCGAAAATCATCGGGCGTGAAAATGGGGCATTTGATGGAGCCTGTGAGCGGCGCGGTGGAATGCGCCTTCACCGGGGCCGTCAAAGCGCCATCGCGCGCGACCACAACGCCATTGGCGATGACGGCGGCGGCGCGGAAATTCTCCAGATCGTCAAACAGCGCGATGTCGGCGCGGCGACCGGCGGCGACAAGGCCGAGATCGGGGCGCGCGAGCCGGTGCGCGGCATTGAGCGTTGCCGCCTGAATGGCCCAGGGGGCCTGCATGCCGTAGCGCACCAAACGGCGCACCACATCGTCAAGCCCGCCTTCGTTGAGAAGTGAATCCGGGAAAACGTCGTCGGTGCAGAGCGTGACCGTGGAAGGCAGATGCCCGAGCGCGTTCAGCGCCTCGACAAATTCCGGCAGGAGGTGGTCGTGCGAGCCGCGCATCTCTATGGCGAGGCCGGCGCGCATTTTGGCCATCAGATCGTTGCCGGAGACGAGTTCGTGATCGGAACTAACACCGGCGGCCATGAACGCGTTGAGGTCTGCGCCAGCAAGGCTGCGGGCATGGCCGAAGACGGGTTTGCCACTTTCAAGGCCGGCCTGCACCACATCGCGCATGGGCGCGGTGCGGTCGATGACGCCGCGCATGTTCATGACCTCGGCTACGCCGCCAATGCCGGGACGCGCCAGCATGTCGGCTAGCTCGGCCCCGCCAAAATCCGCACCGGACATTTCGAGACCGGGGGCTGCGGGAACGCAGGACGGCGCGAGCACGATCATGCGTAGCGGCAGATCGGCTGCCGCCTCCAGCGCCCAGCTGACGCCATCGAGCCCATGCACATTGGCGAATTCGTGCGGGTCCCACTGAACGGTGGTGACGCCGCGCGGCAGCACGGCTTGCGCATAGGCCGCAGGCGTGATCATGGAGCTTTCCACATGCATGTGCATGTCGATCAGGCCGGGCGTGATGGTGAGGCCTTCCGCTTCGATGATCTCGGCTGCGTCGTCGCGCGCGCCTCGCTCGTGGACGCTGGCGATGAGCGCGCCAACAATGCCGATATCGGCGGGACGCAGTTCGCCCGTCACTGCATCGAGCAACGTGCCGCCGCGAATGAGAAGATCAAACGGCGCATCGCCGCGTGCTGCGGCAACGGCGCGGTCGCGCAGGGTAGGATCGTTCAGATCGCGGGGTTCGGCGGTCATAAGCGGGCTGCCTCCACGAGGGCGTCGAGCGCCAGCGCGCGAACGCGGGCGGCATCGGCGCGCATGCCCCACAGGGCGTTGGGTTTCACATGCGGGCGCTGGTCGACAATGGTGCGGCCACGCGTGTGCGCGCCGGCAAGCTCCATCGTCACCTCCGCGTCTTCGAAGACGAAGGCGTCGGGCGCGACAAAGGCGGCGGCGGCGGTGGGATCGTAAAGGGCCATGGCGCTCCGTCCGCTGTTGAGCGCAATGTCGACATAGGCGCCAAGAAGATCGGCGAGAATTTCTGCCTTTTGCGTGCCAACGGCGCGCACGACATCCACATCTTCAGGGCCGACGAGCACCTGACGGCAGAGATCGAGATCGGCAACACGAAGCGAAATGCCGCTTGCGAAAACGATGGCAACGGCCTCCGGATCGGCGAAGGCGTTGAACTCGGCGGACGCCGTGTGGTTGCCGCGCGTCGCGCCGCCGCCCATCCAGGTCACGCTGTCGATCTTTGAAAGCAGATCCGGGCGGGCGAGCGACAGGATCGCGATGTTGGTAAGCGGCCCAAGCGCCAGGATTTCGCCCGGCGCATCGAGCCCTTCAAGCCACGCGGTCAGGGCCGCAAGCGCATCGGTGCGCGGTAACGCCTCGGCTTGAGGAAGGCTGCGCCCACGGGTGGGAATGCCGGTGGGCCCGAGAACATGGGCGGGTGTTTCCACCCCGCCCAGGATCGCCCGTTCCGCGCCGGTGTGGATCGGGAAGCGCCAGCCAAGCAGCGATACGGCTCCGGCGGCATTGGCGCGCACCGCGTCCATCGGCGCATTGCCGAACACCAGCGAGACGCCGGCGATCGGCTTCGACGAGGCGGCGACCATCATCACCGCCAGAATGTCGTCGAAGCCCATATCCGTGTCGATCCAGACCAAGGCGGACGCTCCCTTTCTACATGCGTTCGAGAACGGCGGCGCGCTCCGGCGGCAGGTCGAAGGCAACTGTGCTGCCCGGCTCGAAAGCGGGGGCGGATGCATCCATCTCGGCCTTGATGGGGCCGAGCGGGCTCTTCAGGAGATATTCGCGCGAACCGCCGGCAAAGGCAGCGCCGAGCACCTCGCCTTCAAAACGCCCCTCCCCGAGGGTCACCATATGCGGACGCCAGGCAAGCCCCGGCGCATTGACGGCAGACGCACCGGCGAGATCCACTGCGCCATTGTCCGTGACGATCTTCCCGTCCTTGACGGCAAAGATGTTTTCAAAGCCGACGAAATCGGCAACGAAGCGCGAACGAGGACGGTTGTAGACATCCTCGGGCGAACCGACCTGTTCGATTGCGCCTTCCTTCATGACGACAATGCGGTCGGCCAGCGCCAGCGCCTCGTTCTGGTCATGCGTGACGAAGACCATGGTGACGCCGCTCTCGCGCTGGACGCGCTGCAACTCGGTGCGCATTTCCAGACGCAGGCGCGCATCGAGGTTGGACAGCGGCTCGTCGAGCAGCAGAACCTTGGGCTCCATGACCAGCGAACGGGCAAGCGCCACGCGCTGCTGCTGACCGCCGGAGAGTTCCGCCGGCTTGCGGCTGTGGAATTTTCCGAGCCCGACCATGGCGAGGCCGGCCTCGACCCGCTGGTTGATCTCCACCGTGGGGAGCTTCTTCAGGCGCAGGCCGAAGGCGACGTTCTCGAACACGGTCAGGTGCGGGAACAGCGCATAGGACTGGAACACCAGACCGACATGACGTTTGTTGGCCGGCACATAGGTGATGTCCGCGCCATCCAGCGTGATCTTGCCGGACGCCGGACGCAGAAGGCCGGTGATGGCGCGCATGGTGGTGGTCTTGCCGCAACCGGAGGGGCCGAGCAGCGCAATCAGCTCGCCCTTGCGGATGGAGAGGTTGAGGCTTTCGACCGCGACGGTCTTGCCATAGGCGAGCGTGAGATCGCTCAGATCGAGATAGGTTTCATCAGACATAGCGGGAGAACCCCAGGAAACGTTCCGCGAGGAAAACGATGGAAATGGAAAGGAAGGCGAGCAGCGCGGCGAGAGCGGCCACCGACGGATCATAGGTGATTTCCATGTACCAGATCATGTCGATGGGCAGCGTGCGCACGCCCGGTCCTGAAAGGAAGAGCGACACCGGCACCTGATTGAAGCTGGTGACGAAGCCCAGAATGAAGGCCGCCAGAATGCCGCTCTGAATGTTGGGCAGCACGATCCGGAAGAAGGTGGCGACCCGCGAAGAGCCGAGGATGACCGCAGCCTCCTCGATGTCGCTGCGCAGATTGTCGAGCGAGGCCGAAACCACGCGCACCGCATAGGGCAGGATCAGCGCCGTGTGGGCGATGAACAGAGCCAGACCGACGCTCACATCAAGCGGGATCACCAGATAGCGCAGAAGCGCCAGACCAACGATGATGCCCGGCACGATGATCGGGGCGGAGACGATGGTGCGGATGGTCTCGCCGAACGGCAGACGATAGCGCGAGGCGGCATAGGCCACCGGCACGCCGAGCACGAGAGCGGCGAGCGTGCCGAAAATGGCGAGGAACATGGAAAGCGCAAAGCTTGCCCTAAAGCTCTCCACCTCGAACACTTTCATCACCCATTTGAGCGACAGGCCCTGCGGCGGGAAGGCGAGCGTTTCGCCGCCCGAAAGGGCCGCCGCGACGATGATGACGAACGGCCCAAGCAGGAAGATGAGGACGAGCGTCAGCGTGACGTAGGACAGAAGGCGGGAGGTCATCGCTTGTTCCTCGCGGTGGCCAGGCGTTTCAGAAGCA
Organism: Nitratireductor sp. B36; assembly: GCF_020833685.1. GTDB lineage: Bacteria > Pseudomonadota > Alphaproteobacteria > Rhizobiales > Rhizobiaceae > Nitratireductor. The sequence continues at coordinate 76,849 of NZ_JACKZY010000002.1, read as the reverse complement.
GGTTGGCGGAGAAGCTCATGACCATGAGGATCATGGCGATGATGCTTGCAGAGGCGAAATCGTTGGCAACGGTGACGCGCTGATAGAGCAGCGTTTCCAGCATCAAGACCTTGGAGCCGCCGAGAATGGCGGGGGTGATGTAGGCCGTGAGCGATCCGGTGAAGACCAGCGTGCCGCCGATGACGAGCCCTTCCTTGGTGAGCGGAAGGATGACCTTGACGAAGACCTGCAACCAGTTTGCGCCCAGAACGCGCGCGGCGGGCACGGCATCCTTGGGCATGTTTTCCAGCGCGCTGATCAGCGACAGGATCATGAGCGGCAGGAAGAGCTGCAGAAGACCGATGAAAACGGCCGTTTCGGTGAACAGGAACCGGATGGGCGTGTCGGAAAGACCGAGCCAGACAATGGTCTCGTTGACGAAGCCGGTGCGGCCCAGAATGACGATCCAGGCATAGGTGCGGGCGACGGGCGAAATCATCAGCGGCATGACGACGAGGCCGATCATGCGGCCGCGCGCGGTGGGCGGCAGCGTGACGATGGAATAGGCCGTGGCATAGCCGATGACCGCCGACACGGCGGTCACGATCGCGCCGAGCTTCAGCGTGCGCCAGAAGACGGTGCGGTTGAGCTCGCTTTCAAAGAAGCCGGCATAGGACGCCAGCGTCCAGCTTCCCTCGGCGCGAAAGCCCTCGGAAAGCAGGATGCCCACGGGAACGAGAAAAACGATCGCCGCGAAGACCGCCGCGGGCAACGCCAGCGCCAGTCCTTCCATCCGATTCTGAAACATGTGTTGGAACCTTGTGTTGGGTTCGGGGGCAGGCCCTCCGCCCGCCCCCGGACCAGCGCATCAGCTTAACGGCTTACTGGCCGATCTGAGCATTCCACTCCGAGAGCCAGGTCTCGCGGTTGTCGAGGATGACGGCCGGGTCGAGAAGCTGGAGGCTCTCAACGGTCTCGGCGCCATAGGTGAGGTTTTCGGCGATCTCGTCGGAGACCTTCACCTCGGAATTGGCGGGGCTGTCCACCAGCGCCTCGGCAAGCTTCGTCTGGATCTCGGTGGAAAGCCAGAAATCCATGAACTCATAGGCGAGATCCTCGTTCTTGGCGCCCTTGGTCAGGATCATGACATTCATGCCGCCGGTCTGACCTTCCTTCGGCGTGGCCCAGGCCATGTCGAAGCCCATCTTGGAGTATGCGCCCCAGGCGAACCGGCCAATGGGTGCAGCCAGGATTTCTTCCTGCTGCATGAGCTGTGCGACCTGCGAGGAACGCTCGTAGAATGTGACGATGTCGTCCTTGTTCTTGGCGACTTCGGCGATGGCGGCCTTCAGGTCTGCCGCATCATCGCCGATGGCCTTGCCGACCATGTAGAGCGCGGGCGGGCCCTGATTGGTGCTCACATTCGGAAATGCAACGCGGCCCTTCAGCTTGTCCTGGAACAGATCGGCCCAGCTTTCGATCGTCACCTCGTCGGCACGGTAGGCGATCGACGTGGCATAGAAGGTGTAGCCGACACCCATGTTGTCGCCCACCGGATCCTTGGCGATGTCGTAGAGCTTGTCATAGTTCGAAAGGCGGCTGACATCGATGGACTGGGTGATGCCCTTGCGCGCAGCTGAAAGCGCATCATGGGTGGACATAACAGCCATGTCGATTTCCGGATCGTCCTTGCGTGCTTCCAGCTTTGCGAGGCGCTCCACGGAATTGCCGGTCTCCACCACCAGTTCGCAGCCGCACTGGGCCTCGAACGGATCATAGACGATCTCTTTGAAAGCGTCCTGGGCGAAGCCATAGACGGAGATGACGAGCTTTTTATCAGCCGCCTGCGCCGCACCGCTGAGTGCGGCCAGCGCGACGCCTGAAGCCAGGAGTTTCTTGAACATATCTAATTGTTTCCTTCTCTGGTGGTGCTTCTTCTAGACTTGGTCGACGGTGGGTGACGCCGAGCCGCGAAGGCCCGGCGTCCTCTCGTCAGAAGCGGGGAGCCCCAACTTCGGCCCGCTCGACTGACGAATGATGAGTTCCATTGGAATGCAGTTCTGTCCTTGAGATGCCTTCAGTCCGTGCGGAACCGCCCCGGCACCATCCTGTTCGATCTGGGAAATGAGGTCGGCAATGGCGATTTCGGCAATACGTTCCATATCCATTCGCATTGTCGTGAGGCTCGGCGCTATAACGCCGGCCCAGACAAGATCATCGAAACCGGTTACGCTGACATCGCCCGGGATGGAGATACCGCCCTGCTGCAGTTCGGTGATGGCGCGAAGGGCGTGAAGATCCGACACCGCGGCGAAAGCCGTAACACCCTCCTCCACCAGCCGCACGAGACCGAGCGAACAACCGGCCCCATGGCGACGCTCCATTTCGCCTATCCAGATCAGACGTGTCTCGCCCCTGCCGGCAAAAGCCTCGCGAATGCCGCCAATGCGGTCGTTTTGCACATTGGAATCCGAATGGAGACCTATGATCGCGACCGATCGATGGCCAAGGTCAAGCAAATGCCGGCCAATCTCCCGACCGCCATTCCAGTGATCGGCGGCAACGGTGTTGCCCGGCGTGGTGGGGGAATCGATCACCGCAACCGGACGGCCAATATCGCCAATGCGCGTACCATGGCGGGGAACCACAACAATGCCGTCGGCGCCCCGCTCAATCAGCCGGTTGATGGCGCGGGACTGAGCCTCGACATCACCCCGACTGTCGCCGATAAGAACGCCGTAGCCCGCCTCGGACGCCGCGTGCTCGATCGCCTGCGCGAATTGAGGAAAGAGCGGGTGAGCAATGTCGGCCAGAACAAGGCCAAGCACATGGCTGCGTCCGGTGCTGAGCGCCCGGCCTGCGAGGCTCGGCACATAGCCCAGCTCCTTTGCCTTTTCGCGGATCGTCCGGCCGAGTTCCTGCGACACGCGGCCCTTTCCGGACATCGCGTTTGAAACGGTCGCAACCGATACGCCAAGCGCCTTGGCAATATCGGACAGATTGGCGCGAGAAGCCATCAAAGCCCGGTTCAGAAGCAGATTAAACGTTTAATCAATATGCCTTGCTCGAACCAATCTGTCGACTCTGTTTTTTGGTTTCCCCAGAAAGTGCGATCAGGCAGAAGCCTCTGCCGCCCTCGCATTGGCTGCCGTCACAGCCCCCTGCCCGGTGATCCGGGCAGGAAGAGGAGCCTGAAAGCGCTTGAGTCTCAGCGCATTGCCCAGCACGAAGACGCTGGAAAGAGCCATGGCGCCGGCGGCAAGCATGGGCGAAAGGAGCGTGCCCGTAGCCGGATACAGAACACCCGCCGCAACGGGAATGAGACTGACATTGTAGGCGAAGGCCCAGAACAGGTTCTGTCTGATGTTCTTCATGGTTGCCTGTGAAAGCCCGATGGCATTGGCAACGCCAGTCACATCGCCCGCCATGAGAACCACGTCAGCGCTCTCAATGGCGACATCCGTGCCGGTGCCGATGGCGATGCCGACATCGGCTTCTGCAAGAGCGGGAGCATCGTTGATGCCGTCACCAACGAAAGAGACCGGGCCTGCCTGCCTGCGCAGACGCTTGAGCGCCTCGACCTTACCCTCTGGCAGCACTTCCGCCTCGACCCGGTCGATGCCCAGCTTTGCGGCAATAGCCTGCGCCGTGTGCCGGTTGTCGCCGGTAATCATGGCCACTTCCAGCCCCAACGCGTGAAGAGCGGCAATGGCGCGCGGCGTCGATTCCTTGATCGGGTCGGCGACCGCGATGACAGCCGCGAGCCGACCATCCACCGCCGCGTAAAGCGGTGTCTTGGCATCGGAGGCGAGCGTTTCTGCCGCTGTGGAAGCCTTGCCGATCTCGATGCCCTGCTTATGCATGTAGCGATCGGCGCCGACATGAAGCCTGTGACCACCTACAGTGGCAGCGATGCCAAAGCCCGGAACCGCATCAAACTCGACGACCATCCTGAGGGCCAGATTGGCTGTTTGCGCAGCCTCCACAACGGCGTCTGCTACCGGATGTTCAGACATGGCTTCCGCAGAAGCAACAAGCGAGAGAACCTCCGCACGATCGAAACCGTCCTGCACGATGAAATCGGTGAGCGCGGGGCGACCGAGTGTCAGCGTGCCTGTTTTGTCGAACGCGACAACGCTTGTGTTGCGCAGGCTCTGAAGTGCCTCACCATTGCGGAAGAGAACACCGAGCTGTGCGGCACGACCGGTGCCGACCATGATGGAGGTGGGCGTTGCAAGCCCCATCGCGCAGGGGCAGGCGATGATGAGAACCGCCACCGCATTGACCAGTGCGAATGCCAATGCGGGATTGGGGCCAAACAGGAGCCAGATGATGAATGTGAGCGCTGCAACGATCATGACGGCGGGAACGAACCAGGCCGTGACCCGGTCAACGACCGCCTGGATGGGCAGTTTGGCGCCTTGCGCGTTTTCGACCATGCGGATGATCTGCGCCAGAACCGTGTCGGAGCCGACCTTGGTGGCGCGGTAGACGAAGCTGCCGGTCTTGTTGATCGTGCCGCCAATGACGTCGTCACCTTCGGACTTGGAGACCGGGACGGGCTCGCCGGATATCATCGCTTCATCCACATAGGAAGAACCGCTTTCGACCAGACCGTCGACCGGCACCTTGTCGCCGGGACGCACCTGAAGCCGGTCGCCGACAACCACCTCTTCAAGCGGCACCTCGACAAAATTGCCATCCCTTTCAACCCGGGCGCTTTTGGCGCGCAGGCCCATCAGCCGCTTGATGGCTTCGCCCGTGCGGCCCTTGGCACGCGCTTCCAGAAGTCGCCCAAGCAGGATGAGCGTAACGATGACGGCGGATGCCTCGAAATAGACGTTGACCGTGCCGGACGGGAGAACGCCGGGCGCAAAGGTAGCCACGACCGAATAGGCCCAGGCTGCGGTGGAACCGAGCATGACGAGCGAGTTCATGTCCGGCGCAAAGCGCATCAGCGCCGGAAATCCCTTGCGATAAAAGCGAAGGCCCGGCCCGAACTGCACGATGGTCGCCAGAACGAAGTAAACGATGTAGAGCGTGCTGCGGTCGGCGATGCCCATGAGCCAGGCATGCATGCCCGGGATGAAATGGCTGCCCATCTCGAGAATGAAGATTGGCAGGGTGAAGATTGCCGCCAGCGTGAAATCGCGCTTGAGCGAGCGCAGCTCCGTGGCCTTTGCCTTCTCATGCGCATCGCTCGCGGCAGCGCCCTCGGAGCGCAGAACCGGCGAGTAGCCGGATTTGCGGATCGCCTCTTCCACCCCGCTGCGCGCTTCATCACTCATGAGATCGATGGACGCGCTTTCGGTGGCAAGGTTCACCGCGACTTTTGACACTCCGGGCACAGCGGCAATGGCCTGCTCCACGCGCCGCACGCAGGATGCACAGGTCATGCCCTCAATGCCGATATCGAGATGGCTGGCCGGAACGCCGTAACCGGCACGCTCCACCGCATTGACGATGCTGGAAAAATCAACCCCGGGCTGAAGTGAAACCTCGGCGGTCTCGGTGGCCAGATTGACCGAGGCGCTCGTCACGCCATCGACCTCTGCCATAGCGTTTTCGGCGCGCCTGACACAGGAAGCACAGCTCAGCCCCTCGATGCGGAACCGTTTTACAGTGACCGGAGAGGCGCCGGCGGAAAGGGTATTCATCGTTTTCACCCTGAATGACTATTGTTCAGGATTGCGCTTCTAAACCTTCCAGTCAATGGAAGGTCAAGCAGGAAAATTCACGAGCCTTTTCGACGTTTCCTGCAAAGCCTCAGCCACATTGTCGTTTGCCCCTGAGGATCACACGAATATGATTGGGATTACACAGGCGCGATACCTACATCAGGCTCTGCGGGCATGGGGCACTTCACCAATGCCCGATCTTGATGGAGACGAACAATCAGGAAGCCGGAGCTGCGAATGAGTTACAAGAAGACTGAAGAAGCCTTGGCCCGCCTCACCCCCGAGCAGTACTACGTGACGCAGCAAAGCGGAACGGAACGTCCGGGCACGGGCGAATATCTTCACAACAAGGAACCCGGAATCTATGTCGATATCGTTTCCGGCGAACCGCTTTTCGCAAGCAGCGACAAATATGAATCCGGCTGTGGCTGGCCCAGTTTCACAAAGCCGATCGTGCCTGCTCATGTCAACGAGTTGCGCGACACGACCCATGGCATGATCCGCACGGAGGTACGCTCGGCCCATGGCGACAGCCACCTCGGCCATGTCTTCGAAGATGGGCCTGTGGATCGCGGCGGCCTGCGCTATTGCATCAACTCGGCCGCCCTTCGCTTCATCCATCGCGACGCGATGGAAGCGGAAGGTTATGGTGCCTATCTCGACCAGGTGGAGGACGTGAAATGACGGAACGTGCCGTACTGGCCGGAGGCTGCTTCTGGGGCATGCAGGATCTCATCCGCAAACTGCCCGGCGTGATCAGCACGCGTGTGGGCTACACCGGGGGCGATGTGCCGAATGCGACCTATCGCAATCACGGCACCCACGCAGAAGGCATCGAGATCATCTTCGACCCGGAAAAGATGAGCTATCGGCGCCTGCTGGAGTTTTTCTTCCAGATCCACGACCCGACGACGGTGAACCGGCAGGGCAACGATGTCGGCATGTCGTATCGTTCGGCAATCTACTATGTGACGGATGAACAAAAACGCATCGCCGAGGACACGATTGCCGACGTCAACGCCTCAGGTCTCTGGCCGGGCAAGGTCGTGACCGAAGTGGAACCCGCAGGCGATTTCTGGGAAGCCGAACCGGAGCACCAGGATTACCTGGAGCGGTACCCGAACGGGTATACATGTCATTTCCCCCGCCCGGGCTGGGTACTGCCCAAACGCGACGCAGCCGAGTGAGCATCATCTCTTTCTGATCAACGCTCACGCGGCCATGCGACATGGATGTCGTCAATGACATAGACATGGGCGTGACGGCGCCCATGTCCACCTTCAGCAAGATGAGGGTGGTCCTCCGGAAGGTCGTCATGGCTGTGTTCGACAATCTCCGGATCGTCGGCCGGCCAGATGGCGAGGACGGCCCCTATGGCGACCGCGGCCAGCGCTGAGAGGATGATCGACGTGGCGGGCAGGCCGAGAGCCGCGCCCGCCCAACCGGCAAGCGGATAGGCGATCAGCCAACAAGCATGAGAGAGGGCAAACTGCGCGGCGAAGAGTGCCGGGCGGTCCTCCGGATTGGCCGAGCGTCTGAGCAGTCTGCCCGACGGCGTCTGCGCCGTTGAATATCCAACACCAAGCACGAACCATAAAGCCAGCAACCATCCAAACCCGGGCAGCGCCGCCGCAGCCAGCGTACCGGCCACCAGAAGAGAGGCCCCGGCCAGCATCACCGTGCGGTCCGATGCGGTTTCCAGCAATTTGGGCAAACTGAGCGCGGCCACCATCGACCCGCCACCGAATGCCGCGAGCGCCAGCGCAGTCGCCTGATTGTCGAGGGCAAAGACACCTTGCACATAGACAACCGTGTTGACGATCACCAGAGCCCCCGCCGAAGCGACGGCCAGGTTGAGCGCCAACAGCCCGCGCAGTCGTGGCGTTGCAAGGTAGATGCGAATGCCGCGCGTGGTTCGATCATAGATGCCGCGTGGCTTCGCCGGTTTCGGGCTGGGCAAGGCCACCGACATCACGAGCGCCGCCGAGGCGAGAAACCCGATCACGGTTCCGGCAAACAGGTTGTGAAAAGAGACAAAGGAAAGCAGGGCGGCCGCCAGCATCGGACTCACGACACTTTCAAGATCGTAGGCCAGACGCGAAAGGGAAAGCGCCCGCGTATAGTCTCTCTCATCCGGCAGGATATCGGGAATCGTAGCCTGAAAAGTGGGCGTAAAGCCCGCTGAGGCGGATTGCAGCATGAAGATCAGGACGTAAACCTGCCAGACTTCCGTGACGAAGGGCAGGAATATTGCGACACCGGCGCGCACCAGATCGAGTGTCACCAGCATTGCGCGGCGCGGCACTCTTTCTGCGAAGGCGGAGGCAAGCGGCGCAACGCCGACATAAGCGATCATCTTGATGGCGAGCGCCGTTCCCAACACCGCGCCTGCATTGTCGCCAGCCAAATCGAAAGCAAGCAGCCCCAGAGCCACGGTCGCAAGCCCGGTTCCGATCAACGCGATCACCTGCGCGCCGAACAGATGGCGATAGGTTCGATTCTTCAGGATCGCCAGCATCACAAATACTTCGCTATTTCCCTGAATTCATCGAGCGCCTGTCGCCGCTCACGCGCGAGCGGCCCGACCACATCTTCAAGACAATGATCAAGATGATCCTGGATCAACGTCTTCTTGGCCTGCGCAATGGCCCGTTCGACCGCATGGAGCTGCTGGGCAATGTCGAGGCAGGGTCTGCCGGACTCGATCATTTCGATGACCCCGCGCAAATGCCCCTCGGCGCGTTTGAGCCGCTTGACGATTTGAGGGTGTGTTTCGTGAAGATGGGGTTCCGTGGACATTGATAAATGCTATCCCCCCGCAGGGGATATGACAAGGCGTTTTGACGTGGGGTTGGCGATCCGTGGCGAGCACATCACAAGCCAGTCGGTCGTGATGGCCAGCGCAGCCCTCAGCGATCCAAACCTCTCTCCCGAATTGTGTTTCCCTAGAGAAGCGGGACAGGAGATTGCGCCTCAGGTGCCGGTTCGTCCCGCGGCGATGGCGTCCAGCGCTCTGCGCTGACGGTGCATTTCCAGAAAGACGCGATAGTCACGATCGAAACGTTCCCGGGCAATGGAGTCCGGTCTCCGCGCCCTGCCCTTCTGCGCCATGCTTACACAGGCATCTGTCAGACTGTCGTGGAGCCCCGCAGCCGTAGCCGCCACCATCCCGGTCCCCAGAAGCATGGCATCCTCGGCGCCCGGCTCTTCAACCGTGCAACCGGCAGCGTCCGCATACAGCTCCATCAACAACGGATTTTTCGTATGACCGCCGGTTACATGAAGCGTGTCAATTGCATAGCCCTTGTCATTCAGCGCATCGAGAATGTGTCGAATGCCGAACGCAATGGCCACCGCGGTTCGCCAATAGAGCCGGCAGAGACTGTCGAAAGAGGCATCCAGGGTCAGTCCCGATATGACCCCGACAGCATGGGGATCGGCCAGCGGCGAGCGGTTTCCGTGAAAATCAGGCAGAACGTGCAGCCGGGCAGCGAGATCGTATCCTTCTACGGCCCGCAATTCATTGACACGGTCGCAGATGCGCTTGTGCATCTGCGCATCCGGTTCTCCGCCCGCAGCATGCCAGCGGATGATGTGATCAAGCAATGCGCCTGAAACGGACTGGCCGCCTTCAGCGAGCCAGCATCCTGGCAATGCGGCACCAAGATAGGGACCCCACACCCCAGGTACGGGACGAGCCTCACGCGAAAAGGCCATGACGCAGCTCGAGGTCCCCGCGATCAAAGCCATATGCCGATCGATGCTGCCGGCGTCACCGGCGAACCCGCCAAGCACGCCGAGAGCTCCGCCATGGGCGTCGATCAGCCCGGCTCCAACCCTGCACTGTTCCGTGAGACCAAGCGCATCCGCCGCGTCTGGGGTCAGTGGTCCTAGATCCAGACCGATGGGGCTCGCCTCCCCCGGCAATTGCCCCCGTTCAAGCATGTCCGGGATACCGACCATCTCGAAAAAATCGCTCTGCCAGCCGGACTTCTTATGTGCGAGATAGGTCCACTTGCAGGTCAGTGTACATTGCGAACGCGCGAGCGAACCCGATGCTTTCCAGGTCAGGAAATCGGCCAGATCGAAAAAATGACCGGCAGCGTTCCAACATTGCGGCAGATTGCGCTTTAGCCACATCAGCTTTGGCGTCTGCATCTCCGGCGACATGACGCCGCCGATGTAATCCAGTACGCGGTGACCGGTTTGCGTACATTCATCGGCTTCGGCAAGCGCACGATGGTCGAGCCAGACGATCGTGTCCCAACCCGGCTCTCCATCCGGTGAAACGCTTACCTGACCACCATCACGATCCCGCACAACCAAGGAACAGGTGGCATCGAAGCTGATACCGACAACGTCCTGAGGCGCCACCCCTGCCCGCTCAACCGCTGTCCGTACCGAGGCACACACCGCCTGCCAGATGTTTTCCGAATCCTGCTCTGCGAAATCCGCTGCAGGCCGGTTCATCCGGATCGGCGTCTCGGCTCGTCCTAAAAGCTGGCCTTCACGATCAAGCACACCGGCGCGGGCGCTGCCTGTGCCCACGTCAACCGCCACCACACAATTGCGCATCAATTCTCTCTCTGGATGTCCTCCAACCGGACCAGAAGGTCCGGAAGCAGCTGCATCCTGTCAAAAATCAGGTCCGGTTCCAAGCGTTTCAGGATGGCACGGTGTGCTTTTGACCCAGCGTGGGATGCACCTGCAAAACACAGGACCCGCATACCGGCCCGATGCGCAGCTTCGATCCCCGCTGGGCTGTCTTCCACAACGACGCAGCGGGCGGGCTCGATGCCCATCGAGCGGGCGGCAAAGAGAAAAAGATCGGGAGCCGGCTTGCCGTTCGGCACCATCGTCGCGCTGAACACATTCCGTTCGAAACGATCAAGAAGCCCCGTCACCCCGAGCGACACACGGATACGCTCCGGCTGGCTGGAAGACGCAACACAATATGGCCGGCCGAGACCGTCGAGCGCCTCCTGGATCCCGCTGACCGCCTGCAACTCGTTCCGGAAGGTTGTGTAGAGGTTCTCACGCATGCGTGAAAGGGCGGCCTCATCGAGGTCCACGCCGAAATCGGCGCTGAGCAGCGATCTAATCGTGGTCAATGAGCGCCCAAGAAACAGTTCATAAGCTGTCTCCGGATCGATATGCACACCATATTCCGCAACCGCCTCCAACAGCACCCGCATGGAAAGCGGCTCACTGTCCACGAGCACGCCGTCGCAATCGAAGATCACAAGCGCAATATCGTGCTTCGTTGTCACCTGGCTCACATCCTTCACCAGCAGGAATAACCGCCATCCGCCATGACGATCGAGCCGGTCATGAGGCTGGACGCATCGGAAGCAAGGAACTGAACCACAGAGGCGATCTCGTCGGGTTGCCCGACACGCCCCATGGGGGTCATCTCGAGCCAGGTGGCATACATTTCAGGATTTTCCTGAATACCGAAAGCCGTGAGCGGTGTCTCGATATAGGTTGGGGCGACCGCATTGACGCGGACCCCACGCCGCCCCCATTCGGCGGCCAGAGACCTGGTCAACTGATGCACCGCAGCCTTGGACGCGTTGTAGAATGCCTGGGGTTGAGGCTTGTTGACGATCACGCCGGACATGGAGCCTATATTGACGACGGAGCCGCTGCCGCGTTCCAGCATCTTGCGACCGAAAGCTCGGCAGCACCAGAACAGCCCGTCGAGATTGACGTCCATATGAAAGCGCCAGTGTTCGTCGCTGGTTTCTTCAGCCGGCACATCGCTCTGCGCCACGCCTGCATTGTTGACGAGAATGTCGATCCGCCCATGACGTTCCGCAATCGCATTTGCGGCGGCATTGACCTGGTCCGACTTGGTCACGTCCAGCACGATGCTCTCTGCCGAATGGCCCAGCTTTTTCAAGGCTTCGACGCTCGCTTCCCCCAGATCGGCTTTCAGGTCCGCTACAACCACATGGGCGCCGGCTTCGCCGAGCGCACGGGCGCATGCGGCACCGATACCCTGCCCCGCACCAGTGACCACCGCGACGCGTCCATCGAGCCTGAGTTTTTCCAGATACATCTCAAAACACCTTCTTCATTCTGCTTACCCTGTGTGCCGGTCCATCAATTCAGGGCGTTGCCGGCGCCGTCGAAACGATGCAGGCGCTCTGAGGATGGGGTGAGATAGACAGTCTCACCGTGACGCAATGCAAACTCACCGTCGGCGCGCGCTGTGACCTGGCCGATCCCGTCGATGTCGACATGGAGAAACGTATCGGAGCCGAGATGCTCAGCCACGCCGACCTTGCCCTTCCAATGGCCGCTTTCGGTGGAAAGCTTGAGGTGCTCGGGGCGCACACCGATTGTCGCCGCTCCCATCTTCTCCGCCTCGACCCCCTTGACGAAATTCATCCGCGGCGAGCCGATGAAACCCGCAACAAAAAGGTTTCGCGGACTGCGATAAAGCTCCAGAGGTGAGCCGACCTGTTCAATGCGTCCCGCGTTCAGCACCACAATCTTGTCGGCCATCGTCATGGCCTCCACCTGATCATGGGTGACATAGATCATTGTGGTGTTGAGCTGATGATGAAGCTCGCTGATCTCGAGCCGCATGGAGCCGCGCAGTGCTGCATCGAGGTTCGACAACGGCTCATCGAAGAGAAATGCCTTTGGCTCACGCACGATCGCCCGGCCGATTGCCACACGCTGGCGCTGACCGCCGGAAAGTTGCCCGGGACGACGGTCGAGATAATCCGTCAGGTTGAGAATGCGCGCGGCATTGCGCACCTTCTCGTCGATCACCGCCTTGTCCGCTCCTGCCATTTTCAGCGGGAAGGCGATGTTCTTGTAAACGCTCATATGCGGATAGAGCGCATAAGACTGGAAGACCATGGACAGGCCGCGCTTTGCCGGAGAGCGGGCGGTCATGTCTTCACCGTCAATCAGGATCCGGCCGCTTGTCGTGTCTTCGAGGCCCGCAATCAGGCGCAGCAACGTGGACTTGCCGCAGCCGGAGGGGCCAACGAACACGACAAATTCATTGTCGGCAATTTCCAGATCGATCTCAGGAATGACGACGGTCGAACCAAAGGCCTTGTGCACCTTTTCGAGACGGATTTCCCCCATGATTGTCGTTCCTTATTTGACGGCGCCGAAAGTGAGGCCACGCACGAGCTGACGTTGCGAGAACCAGCCCATGATGAGGATCGGGGCGATGGCGAGTGTCGATGCGGCGGAGAGCTTTGCCCAGAACAGCCCCTCCGGGCTGGAATAGGAAGCGATGAAGGCCGTGAGCGGCGCTGCCTTGGCTGCGGTGAGGTTGAGCGTCCAGAAGGCCTCGTTCCAGGCGAGAATGATGTTGAGAAGCAAGGTGGAGGCGATGCCCGGGACCGCCATCGGCGTCAGCACATAGATGATTTCCTTGGCGAGCGAGGCGCCGTCCATACGGGCAGCTTCCAGGATGTCTCCGGGGATCTCACGGAAATAGGTGTAGAGCATCCAAACGATGATCGGCAGGTTCGCCATGGTAAGGACGAGCACCAGACCGATGCGCGTATCGAGCAGCCCCGCATCGCGAAACAGAAGGTAGATCGGCACCAGAACACCGACTGCCGGCAGCATCTTTGTGGACAGCATCCACAAGAGCACGTCCTTGGTCCGCTTTGTCGGAGCGAAGGCCATGGCCCAGGCTGCCGGGATGGCGATGAGGAGGCCAAGCAGGGTCGAACCAAGCGAGATCACCACCGAGTTCATGAAATGCTTCAGGTAGTCGGACCGACTGTTGACCTCGACATAGTTCTCCGCTGTCCACTCGAAGAACAGGAATTGTGGGGGCGTTGCGATCGCAGCACCCTCGGACTTGAAGCTGGTCAACACCGTCCAGAGGATTGGAAAGAAGATCACGAAGCCAACGAGCCAGCCTATGACTGTGAAGGTGAGACGGGTGCGGGTGGAAACGGCGCGGGCCATCGGGTCTCTCCTATTCCAGGTTCTTGCCAATGAGGCGGACGAGGAAAATGGCAACGATGTTCGCCAGCACCACGGCAACGATGCCGCCGGCGGAGGCGCCACCCACGTCGAACTGCAACAGCGCCTGCACATAGACCAGATAGGTCACCGTGGTTGTTTGCACGCCCGGCCCGCCATTGGTGGTCACGAGGATTTCCGCGAAAACGGAGAGCAGGAAAATGGTCTCGATGAGCACCACCACGGTGATCGCCCGCGCCATGTGGGGCAGCACGATGTAAATGAAGCGGGAGAGCGCCCCTGCGCCATCCATTTCCGCAGCTTCCTTCTGTTCCGTATCGAGCGACTGGAGAGCCGTCAGCAGGATGAGCGTTGCGAAGGGTAGCCACTGCCAGGACACGATCATGACAATCGAAAAGAGCGGTGCCTCGCCGAACCAGTCGACAGGCTGAAGGCCAAATGTGCGCGCGATCCAGGCAAACAGCCCGTTCACCGGATGCATCAGCATGTTCTTCCAGACGAGTGCCGACACGGTTGGCATGACGAAGAACGGGGCGATGACCATCAGGCGCACTATGCCCTGCCCGAAGAACGGCTGGTCGAGCAAAAGCGCCATCAGAATGCCACCACCGACACTGATGAGAAGCACACCCCCCACCAGAAGCAGCGTATTCAGCAGGCCTGTGATGAAGGCGGGATCCGTGAGGAAAAACCGGTAGTTGAGAAAACCCGCCCACTCCTCCATGCCCGGCATCAAGAGGTTGTAGCGCAGCATCGAGAAGTAGAGCGTCATGGCCAGCGGCACAGCCATCCACAAAAGGAGCAGAACGACTGCGGGCGTCATCATCAGCCGGGCGCTGGCGCGGGTCTGTAGCGTGGCCATGAGCCTGCCTCTTCAAACCGAATGTTGACCGATAGGCGAGACCGGGATCGCAGCCGAGAGAGAGGGCCGGCCGCGACCCCGGGGGTTGGCGGGCTTATTTGGGATATCCCGCCTTTTGCATTTCGCGCTGGGTCAGAGCCTGCGCGTTGGAGAGCGCCTGATCAACGCTGGATTGCCCGGCAAGCGCTGCCGAGAATTGCTGGCCGACTGCCGTCCCGATACCCTGAAATTCGGGGATCGCGACGAACTGCACTCCCACATATGGCACCTCCTCGACCGTTGGGCTGGTCGGATCGGCTGCCTGAATGGATTTAATGGTCAGGTCCGCAAAAGGCGCAGCTTCCTGGTAGGCGGGGTTTTCATAGAGCGAGGTCCGCGTGCCGGGCGGCACATTGGCCCAGCCTTCCTTCTCCGCGACGAGTTCACTGTATTCCTTGCTGGTCGCCCAGGCGATGAAGGTCTTTGCGGCATCAGTTTTCTGCGAACCTGCGGGAACGGCCAGAGACCACGCCCAGAGCCAGTTTCCGCGTTTGCCAAGCCCCTTGTCGGGCGCAAGTGCAAACCCCACCTTGTCGGCCACCTGGCTTTCATCCGGGTTGCTGACAAAGGATGCCGCTACCGTGGCGTCGATCCACATGCCGCATTTTCCAGTCTGGAAAAGCGCCAGATTCTCGTTGAAGCCGTTGGAGGAGGCTCCGGGCGGTCCGGCATCGTTCATGAGATCGATGTAGAACTGCAGGGCTTCCTTCCATTCCGGCTGATCGAACTGCGGCTTCCATTCCATGTCGAACCAGCGCGCACCGAACGAGTTTGCCATGGCGGTAAGGAAGGCCATGTTCTCGCCCCAGCCAGCCTTGCCACGAAGACAAATGCCGTAAACCTCATTGTCCTTGTCCGTGATCTTGCGCGCGGCTTCGCCGATAAAATCCCAACTGGGGGCCTCGGGCATCTCAAGCCCTGCTTCCTCGAACAGGTCCTTGCGATACATGACGAAGGAACTCTCACCGTAGAATGGCGCCGCATAAAGCGTTCCATCCATCGAGAGCCCTGCCCGGATGGCGGGCAATAGGTCATCGACGTCGTATTCCGGGCCGAAATCGAGTGGCACAAGCCATTTCTGCGCCGCCCAGATCGGCACTTCGTAAGTGCCGATGGTCATGATGTCGTACTGGCCGCCTTTGGTGGCAATGTCAGTCGTGACGCGCTGACGCAGGACATTCTCCTCCAGCGTCACCCATTCCAGTTCGATATCGGGATGCTTTTCCGTGAACGCACCCGCAAGCTTCTGCATACGGATCATATCGCCATTGTTCACGGTCGCGATTGTCAGTGTTTCCGCCTGCGCCGCGACAGCAATGGTTATTGCCGAGCACGTCATCATGGCCAGAAGCTTCGCCCTCATGGTCTCCTCCCAAAGATTTGAGCAAATGCTATGTTAGTGAGCAAATACTCACTTCACCACAAAGTCAAGCCCTTCTGTCTTGGCTAAACAGAAGTGCGCGCCCGAAAATCCGGCTCAGCCAGCCTCCAGCAGAGCTGTCGCTGTGCGCTCATCGGTGATCAGCCCATTGACGATGTGGCGACTGACGGCAGCCTTGATGGCGGGAAGTTTCCGCGCGCCCATCGCGGCTGCAATGACGAGCGAGGTTTCCGACGACGGCAATGGCGCGCTTGCAACACGCTCGTTCAGACCGCCCTCGATGAAGGTACCGTCTGTGCCGAAAGACCACCCCACGATCTCCCCCACAGCACCAGCCTTTTGGAGAGCTTCCAGCTCCGGCCTGGAAACGAAGCCGTCTTCAAACACCGGTGCCTTGTCAGTCATGTCGCCGATACCCACAAACGTGACATCCGCCCTTCTCGCCAATTCGAGCGCGGGACGAATCATCGGCTGCTCGTGAAGGAGATTTCGCTCCTCGGAGGATGAAACGATAACCGGCAGGGGCATGGGAAAACTGCGTGCCTTTACGGTATCCGCCATGGTGAAGATGACGTTGTAATAGGCCGCCGAACCATCGGGCGCGATGTTTCCTGTCAGCGAAACGATGCGGTGTTGAGGACATTCCATCGGCGGCAGCTGTTCGATCGCAGCCTTGAGCGTTCGCCCTGTACCGATTGCCATAATAATCGGCTCCGGCGAAAGCAGATGACGCTCAATCTGGGCCGCTGTCGCCTCCGCCACGCCCACAGTGGTCGAATTCGATTCAGGGTCACTGGGCACCACTTCGGCGAACTGAAGAGCGAAGCGCTCCTTCAACCTGCGCGCCAATTCCATACAAGCAGCAATCGGATGGTCGATCCGCACCCGAACAAGCCCCTCCGACACAGCAAGAGAAACCAGACGTTGCGCCGACTGCCGTGAAACGCCCAGTGCCGCGGCAATCTGATCCTGCGTGTTCCCTGCCACGTAATAGAGCCATCCTGCCCGTGCGGCGTCATCCAGTCGATTTCCGCGTGCGCTCATACGTCTTTACTCATGCCCTGCTTGTCACTCGAGTTATCATAACTCTAGCGAAGCATCGGGCAGACAACCAGCAGCATGATTCAAGCGTAGCATCTCCGGACGTGCTGGACTGACACGGCCTTCACAGCCAGCATCAGCGGGTCAGAGTGAAGCAGAGGGAGAAGGGAAAGACACTGGTCCCGTGGAGAACGGGTGTGGATTCATGCTCTAGTGAACGATGACCCTGGTGCCTTCAGGCACCTGATCGAACAGTTCGATCACATCTTCATTGAAGAGACGAATGCAGCCAGAAGACGCCTTGGTGCCGATCGTCCACGGCTCTGAGGTTCCGTGGATCCGATAGAGCGTGTCGCGGCCATCGCGGTATAGATAGAGCGCTCTGGCACCCAGAGGGTTGTGCGGGCCGGGCTCTATGCGCTGCGGGAGCCCGGGGGCTTCGGCATGCATGTCATCCGTGGGATGCCAGGCCGGCCATTTGCTTTTGCGTGCCACCACTGCCTCGCCCTTCCAGGCCTTGCCTGCGGCACCCACCGCGATCCTGTAGCGGCGTGCGACCGCGTCGGATTTCACCAGATAAAGAAAATTGCTTTCGGTATCGATCAGGATCGTCCCGGCAGGAAGACCCGTCTCATTGACCACGTCCTTTGGCCAATAGGACTTGTCGAACTTGCTTCGATCAACCAGCCGAACGGGAAATTGCTCCCCCGCATACGCCGTCTCTGTGGGGACCGTGGTCTCGATGCGGGCTGAATTGCAGGCAGTGAGCGTCGCCACACAGAACAAGGCAAGGAACCCGCGCCAAGAAACCAGGGCCTCCATGCGGGGCCCTGGTCCGTTCCGACCATGCAGCAGGAAAGGGTTCACCAGGTAACACGCAGCCCGAGATTGCCACCGAAACTCTGGTCCGAGCCCTCACCGTGCAAAGAAGCGCCGTAGCGGGCTTCGCCGAACACATCCATCGTTTGGGAAACCTTGACGGAAGCACCGACGCCCACTTCACCCCAGAGATCAGCTGTGCCGTTGCTGAACTTCGTCCCCACGACATCAGTGGTTGCCTGTGTGTCGAGGAACTCACGATGAAGATTGGCAATGCCGTAGATTGCTGCCTGTCGCTCCTGACCGTCCTCTGTGGTCCACTCGGTCTGGTACTCCAGAGCCAGCCCGATGCGCCCGCGCAGGCTGTCGGCGTCATCAGGTGTCACCACAGCACCGAAACGATCCTCAAACCGGTCAATCTTTACCGAGGAATAGAGCAACTGGGCCTGCGGTATTACGGTCCAGTGCGGGTTCAGCGTGAACCGCTTGCCCAGTTCGAGAGATGCGGCATAGCCGAACGCACCGGCACCGCCGACGAGCTCACCCGCCAAATCGGAGCTGAGTTTGGTGTCGTAGAAATTCAAGCTTCCTTGGGCGTCGGCATAGAAACCGTTTTCACCATACCAGGTCAGGCTCGCGTCAAGGCCAATGCCAAATGTATCGATCTTGCCGGAACCAAAGAAGGAGTCGACAGAAGCATGCCCGGTGCCGAGGTGGCCGCCAAGGCTGCCGACCAGTAGGCCATGCTCGGTCTCCGCCACAGCGCCATCTACGCCTGCCTGCATCTTCCACTGTCCCAGCGAATAGCTCGAGCCGGTGGTTGAGCCGCCCGGATCAAAGGAGCCGTGCGAAGCCTCGATACGACCCCAAACACCATTGTCGCCGACGATGACCTTGTCCTGCTGATAGTAGCTTTCCTGCTCGCTGCTCACCACACAGCGGTAGTTCTGCTCGGGATCCTTGCAGAAAATGGTCTGGGGCGGTTGGTTGCGATTCCAGTAACGATTGCCCGCGCGCTGTTGCAGGGTTGGCATGGAATTCAGGCCGAGCAGGGCATTCCCATAGTTTTCGTATATCGGCGTGCCTGGCTGATAAAGCGGCCGTGAGGGCTGTATCTGCGGCCCGCCGCCCGGCGGCACCTGTGGGTTTTCGATGGTCGAACGTAAGTACCAGTCGCCATCGGTGGGATCGGTGATACCGTTTTTATACAGTCGGTAAGCGAATGCACCGCCGACAACAGCCGGATCGCCCTGGAACTCATAGTCACCCTGCAAGGTGAACACCGCGTTCGATTGGGCGTCCTGATCAACCTGCACGACCTTGATGCCGTTGTATGTCAGCGCGCCGGGGCTGCCCGGATCCACATTGACCCTGATCGACGTGGTTCCCTCGGAGGAGCCGTTGATGATCAGCATGTCGGTCGGTGAGAAGTCGTCGTAAAGCCGCGTGTTGAGCCATAACTGGCTCTGGCCGGCCCCGATATAGTCTCCGGATATCGTGGACGTGTCGGTCAGCGAGTAAGCCCCGTTCGTCAGATCGAGCACACCGCGGTTTCGGTAGACTGATCCGGGAAGGCCGAGGCGCGCATTGACGTTGTCTCCGACATGCAGAACGCTGAAATTGTCGAGGTAGAGGATGTTCCCATAGAGAAGATCACCGGTCAGGGTGAAATCTGTATTGTCGGTCATGTTGATGGTTTCCCAATCCTGACCGAGATTGATCCCCTTTATGCGCTGGCCGAAGGCATCATCCTGAGCGAACGAGCCGCCGTGATAGGTGATATTGGCGAGATTGAGCGTGTCGCCGGTGCCGCCCCCACCATCCAGGTGGTAGACGGTAGACAAGTCACGACCCACGATCGTGAGCTGCTCATTGTTGCCAGCACCCATCTCGATGCTGCCGATGAGCGAACCAGCATTCCAAAGCACGCTGTCCGTACCAGCGCCGGCATTGATAATACCGGTTACAGCGCTGGAAAAACCTGCAAGCCGCCCCAAAGAGATCGTATCGGCACCGCTGCTGCCGAGGACGGCTGTTGCATCAAAAGCGTACGCCTTGACGGTGCCGAAATTCCTGAATGCGGTGCCGGATGAGGGAGAAAGATCGACCACCGGCGCGGAACTCGCGGAGACCATCGATCCAAGATTGACGGCTTCCGTGGCGACGCTTTCCACAGCGAGAGCCGAGCCGCCCGCCTGGCCGACATCGATCGTACCGTCCAGAATGACGCGTTCCGCATTCTCCACATAGACGCCTGTGCCGTTTGCTCCGGAGCCCGTGTTGACGGAGATGGCACCGCCGACATGCGCTGTGCCGGCCTGTGTCAGATGTATTGCGGTGTTTCCATTTCCCTTATCGTTGAGTGTGCTGCGCACCTCGACATCGCCCGACGTATTGGCGTCGACACCGCGGGCCCCATTTGTCGATGGGTTCAGATTGATCGTGTAATTGTCGGTGATAAGCAGATCTTTGCTGGTGGCACCGCCACCGGCAAGTTCGAACAAAAAACCCGTCGCCGAGGTGCCGTTTACATCAATCTGTGCTTTCGATGCCGCCGTGAAACTCGTGCCAGTGCGGATGCCCGCACCTGATCCGTTGACCCGGATTTCCGTGTTCTGGAGTTCGACATTTCCAAGTTCGGCGGCATTCTCGATACCATTGCCGGAACCGGTTGTGGTGATCCGCGTGGCACCCAGCAAAAGCCCTGAAGCATTGTTGCCGATCAGAACGCCGTGGGCCGCATTGCGAGCGGTGATCGTACCGGCAAGACCTGCCCCATCCAGAGCGGCACCATTGCGAACATGGATGCCTGCGACACCGTCATTCACGACGATGTTCGCGGCATTGCTCACCTGAGCAGTGGACGTCTTTCCATCCGTGTTCTCAACCAGGATGCCTGTCCCATCCTGAACCGTAATGTTGCCGCCATCCGCATTGTCGAACACACCCCGGTCCTGAACAACCGCGCCCTGCCCCTGTGTAATGTTGATCGTGTTCTGATTGGTGATACGACCGGACTTGCGCACCAGAATGCCGGTGCCGTCCGAGATGGAGATCGCGCCATTGTTCACGCCGCGACCGCTGGATTCAGCGATAATGCCCGTGGCCTGGGTGCCAGTGAAGGCAATCGCGGCATCGTTGGTGAGATTGCCACCGTGCCGGGTGATGAGACCCGTTACACCATTGCTCGCGGAAGAAAGGGGCGCCTGATTGACCAGCACGGAGTTGCGGCCCGTATCCGTGACATTGCCGGCCAGATCCATCTTGCGCCCATCCACGATACCGCCGATCGTGTTGTCGCCGTCGAGACCAATCTGCGTGTTCGCGTTGACGTCCACATGGGCACCACCTTCGGAGCGAACAGCCACAGCGCCGTCGCCGGTAAGGCTATAGGTGCCTGCGCCTGTTTCAGCGTTGGTGTTGTTGCCGGTGACCTGAAGGATGGTGGAATTCGCGCCTGAAGCAGTCAATGTGCGGGCGTTGCCACCGCCCACACCATCATAAGAGGCGCCATCCTCGATGCGGAACAGCGTCGAATTATCGGTGCTGACATCAAGGTCATTGGCGACATTGTTGATCGCCGACCCGTTGCCATGGATGAAGTAGCCGATCTGGTCCGAGCCGCCGATGAAGTTGACTTCTGCTGTGTTGCCAAGATCGATCACGCCGCCCTGTCGCGCATGAACGCCGATACCGCCAACACCATCCAGATTGACGATACCGTCGACATTGGCCGTTGCGTGACTGCCCTGAACCCAAACACCATAATTTCGGGTGTTGGTTCCGGCATTGAAGCCACCGCCAACAAGAATGGTCGACGTGTCGGTCACATCGGCGTGGGTGTCCACGCGGGTACCATAAAGATAGACGCCGCGCGCATTCACACCATTGAGCTGGATGTCACCATTGTGCGTGATTGTGCCTTCGACATTCTCGGCGGCCATCGCGTAATTTACGTTGGGCGAACCGCCACGATTGCCGTTGATGATGATCGTACCATTGTTGATGAGCTCCAGAGCACCCGTGCCCTCGGCTTCCGTGCCGGCCGTACCCGATCCGGCATACATGGCCGCTGCCCGTCCGGTGTTCGCGCCAATCGTGATCGTTGCGCCGGACGCATTCTCGGCCTTTGCATCACCGAGCACACGAATGCCCGTGAGTATCGCAGAGTTGTTGCTGGTATCGGTCTGCGAATCCGCCTTTTCGAGCTGCGCGGTCTTGCCGATATTGATGGAACCCTCGTTGTTGAAAGACGCTTGCCCCTGAAGGAACACACCGTCGACGAGGCTTACATTGCCTCCCGCGCCATTCGTGCCGACATTGATGATGCCGCTGCTTGTGTTCGTTGCGGTGGAATTCCCCCCCATCACCACACCGGCATTCCAGAACCCGGTGTCCTCGTCCTGTCGCTGACTGTCAGGGTTGTTCTCAGGTCGGGAAAGCCAGTGGGGAAGACTGGTGGAAGCGGCGACATTGACGATGCCATCATTGGTGAAGTTGGCGTTGCCATCGATCACCACGCCTCGTGAATAGGGACCGGCCAGATCCACATTGCCCGATGCGTCGGGAATGAAGTTGGAGATCACGCCCGTTCCGGTGTTGTGGATGTCGGTATCATCCTTGCCGATGATTGCGTGGGCGCTGTACCGGCTGGAAAGCGTGCCGTTGTTCTGGAGGGTTGCGTTGTCTTCAAGGTTGGCGATGGAATGCGAGCCGCCTGCGGTCACGTCCTCGATGGTTTCTCCTGCCTTGATGGTGATCGCTGCCGTGTCGGTTCCATGGATAAGCGTGCGTTGGCCAAGCGGCATGTCCTGCACATATTTCGGCTTCACCGCCTGACGATATTCGACATCGACCGTGTGCGTGCTGTAGGCGGTGGCCAGTTTATCCTTGTAAGCCTGTTCGAGAGCGACACCCTCGGGCACTGAAAACTCGCCCTTCTGGATCTGACCGATCAGGTAATTGTTGTAGTTCTGAAAGGAAGCGACGTCGACGACGGGCCCGGCCGGTATGGCTTCCTCCACCCCTGAAACAGGATTGATCCAGGTGGCGCCTTCAGGAACCACCACGCCCTGATCAAAATTCACGCCGGAGACACGGGCCGTGTTGTTCTCCTGGCCTGGGGTTGCGTATTCTCCAAGATCGAACCGCGTGGACGTGTCGTATGACAGGCTGGAGTTGCCCTCCACCTTGTAGGCGCTGATGACGCTGCCCCCGGTGTTGGGGCTTGCCTTCATCGGCATGTTGAGCTGGTTCCCCGCAGCCGATGTGTCGCCTCCAGGCGTACCCACGACTACGGAAAGGCTCGAACCATTGCTCACGGTTGCAAGACGCGGGTCCAGATAGGCTTCCTGATCGTCCACATCGTCCCAGATGGTGAAGGTCCGGGCATCCGGCGCCACATTGAAATTGCCGGAATTGTAGACGTTGACCGTGACGTTTTCCTGGTTGGTCTCGTCGAAATAGGTGACGGTCTGGTTCTGCTGGCCGGTGGTAAGCACGCCATCCGGCAAAATGGCCCCGTTCAGAACGCGGCCATCAGCCTCGATCTGGTCCAGGGTCATCTGGGTCCAGTTCGGAACACCGCCCTCAATCGTATCGTAGCTGCCCTGCAGCGTGTTGGTGACACCGTTGTTGACCTCTGTCTGGCCGACGTGATCATCGTTCTGACCGCCGACGACTGCCGCAGGATCCCCATCATAATCGCCAACGGGATAGTGACCCGGAGCATAATTCCCGAGGGTGAAGTCGGCTGCCAGGCCTGCAGCTGGAGCGCATAGCAAGGACGTGCCGGAAAGAAGAAGGGTAAGTCTGAATTTTCGACGGCGCTTGCCGCTAGGACCGATCTTGCTGCACCCTGTCATCCGCACCCCCGGTTACCACCCTGGAAAGCGGGCATGCATCCTTGATTTGATCAGCCGCCCACTCGATCAACAAGCTGGCAGGCTAGTAGAACGGTATCGTTTTGCTATCCAAATACCGCTTGTTTTTGTGATCAAAGGTAAATTGCGGAGTTGAACCAGAAAAATTGGACGCGTTGCTGGCGTTGAAACCCAAAAGATATTGAAAAGTAGGGGTTTACCGCGAGCGTGGCGTTAAAAGAACATTTACTACAAGCGGGGTGGCCGATGGATAAGCGG
This sequence comes from Nitratireductor sp. B36, assembly GCF_020833685.1. GTDB lineage: Bacteria > Pseudomonadota > Alphaproteobacteria > Rhizobiales > Rhizobiaceae > Nitratireductor. Next base: position 52,942 of record NZ_JACKZY010000002.1, on the reverse strand, counting down.
CTTGGCCCTAAAACGACCTCCAGACCGCAGACGGGCGGAACCGCGCGAGGCAATACGGGCACCTGTCTTCACTGAGAACCACCAGCGAAATCACCGAACGTCAGGGCCGCCCGCGTGTCGAGGTAGGAGAGATTTGCCAAAACTTTACCATCCGCCGATTTTGTCACGCGAAGCAGCAATGAAGCACCCTCAAGGCTGAACCTGCCATAAAGGATGTCACGGCTGGATGCGGCATCCTGTATCGCATGCTCGCCGGGGTTTCTTTGAAGCAACGCGCACAATTCACTTTGCCGGTCACTTTGCCGGGTGCAGCCGTCGAAGGGTGCGATACGAATGATGGGCCGCCCGCTTCTGTCTGTTGAAAGCTCCAGCTTAGGGCCGTTCGTCCCATTGGTGCGGATATGGAAGGCGTTTTCAAGGCCCGGCCAAACAGAACCGTTCACATGTCTCCAGGCAGGATTGTTGGCCCGCTCGGCGCTGTCACGGGCAGCCCCCTCCGCAGGCGCGACACCTGCAGCGTCAAGAGCTGCCGCGGCACGCCGGCACCCCTCCGGATCGCCCGGTAGAATACCACCCCAAAAGCCCGCCTCGCCGAGCACCTGAGCCGCTCTCTCCCGCGCCTCTCGATCCGGAAGACCGGACATGCGCGCCCGCAGCGCGGCGCACGCATCGCCGGCCAAGCCCTGAGCACCGGATGGAGGCGCCGGAGGCATCGCTGGTGGGCGATCAAAAGTGCCCCGTTCAGCCAGTTCATCAAGTGACACCGGCGCACCTCCCATCGGCTCGATCTTCAACCAACCGACTTCCTCACCGCCCGGCAGAACACCAGGGGAGCGAAAGCGCAGGTAGAAGGCACCGGGCTCTTCATCGCCCCAATCAGCAATTGCGCTGCCACGGTAAAGATCGACTTCAAACGTTCCTGCGGGCCAGCCCGTCGAGCTGACGGTGCCATGCCAACCAGCCGTGCCATGTGGCGCCGGCTTATCCAGGCTCATGCGCATCTCAAGAGGCCCGTCCTTGTAGATGCGTTCGCAGATGCGGCGCAACGCATCCGTATCAGGACAAAAACCGCTTACCTCATCGGTTTCCGCACGAAACCAGAGGACGGCCGTGGCGCGATAGCCCGTACCATCGGCCACAAAGCTGGCTTCCAGATCAAATCCGATCGTCGGGAGCTTTTCCTGTGGCAAGCGCCAGTTTTCGGCAGGCAGGTTGGCTGGCGGAACATTGCCGGAGAGGCGTTCAAACATCGCCGCCTCGTGGGTTGTCAGCAGGCTTCTCATCGGTCCGCCATTGAACGAGAGCTGCGCAATCGCGACACGGCTTCCCCTGAGCATCAAACGCACATCGAAGGAGAATCCACCGTCCGGCAGGGCCATCGCCCCTTCCAGTGTCTGCGCCTCGACGCGGCGCAGCTTGCCTTGAAACACAAGACGGCTCAGGCCCTCCTTACCCATTTTCTCACAGATGCGTTCCAACGCTTCAACGCCATCACCCAGCTTGAAACAGTCTTCGGCATTTCGGGCCACCACCGTAAAGCTGGTGTCATGCCGTCCGTTGAGCGGATTGTCGGCGATGGATATCGCGATACCGGCCTGCCCGAACACCTTGTAGCCGGTGGTTTCAGCGGAAGCCGATGCACCAAATGCGAACAGGATCGACAGGACGCCAAAACCCAAGGCGAAACAAGCAGACCATTGCCGCAGCGGCGCACAGAATTTTGCTTTGAGCTGGTGAACGAGCATTGTTGTCATGTCTCCTCTATCGACCTTCCGCTGCGCGCCGCTCATTGACGATCTCAGCGAGAAGTTCGGCAGGGTCTTCTTCGATTTGCATCCAGATACGAACCGCTTCCGGGTCGAGGTCGTATGGGCAGGCACGCCATCCGGCTGCACAGCCCAATATCTTTAGGTAGTCGTCGTTTTCCTGATCGATGAAGCGGCGAACGTCATCTTCGGTGAAATTCAGACCCTCCTCATCCTGGGAATCGGCTCGCGCGTCTGAACGAGGACCGCCTGCGAGCGCTTCCAGCGCCTCTTCCTCGGTAAATTCCAGATCATCACCGAGAAGCGAGGGGTCAGCTTCAGCCTCCGAAAAAACCAACCCTGGCTCGTCTGGCTCGAAAACGGCCACTGTGGCGAGCGCCTCACCAACAAGGTCCTCCTCAATCCAAACCGTTTGGAAGGAGATCTGAATCAGATGGTCGTCGATGGGCAGGAGCGCGCGCAACTCGCCGAATCCTGGCTCGGCTTCAAAGAAAAGCCTTGCGCTCGGAAAGTCAGGCCGTCGCGAGAGCAATGTCAGTGCCCTGGGACCAATGAAACGCTTGTCCAGGGGAAAGATATCCGGGTCGTAACCGTCGCCCGCCACATAAAAATAGGGAAAAAGAAGATTGACCTCCGGCAATGTCAGGTTGCGCTGGACGAATGTCGTTTCCCCCAGCCTGATCCAGCCTCTGCCGAACATCGCTTCGCCAGACCAACCGCTGTGAAGGATCACGCTTCCCGGATCATCCGGATCCGCCACCACATTTGGTTTGCCGTCCGGCCAGCCATCGGTGGGGGAACCTTCCTCAATGGCGGTGACCGTGCTGTAGGACTCGGTCATTGTATAGAAGCCGCCAGATTGCGCGAAAGCGGAAACGAGCTGGCTGAACAGCAGACTCGTGATCAAGCAGGCTCGGAGGACAAGACAAACGGTTCTTTCCATGCCGGCAAGCTGACATGAGGGTTACCATCCCGCGTCACCCATTTGGGTGAGTTGGCACGCTATCGCGGTTCGCTGGTCTCGATGTGAAGGTGTTCGGCAGGCGATGAGGTCGTCCCTGCGCTCCGGAATATAAGGCCCACCGGACCGTTGAGCAGACGCGCGGCCAACTCGGTTTGCCCTTGAACCCCTGTTTTCTCGTAGATTCGCTTTAGATGAGTGCGGATGGTGTTGACCGTCACATCGCTGCGCCTTGCAATGGCATCAGGGGATAACCCCTCCAGAAGGCAAAGGGCAACCTCAGCCTCCTTGTTCGTCAACCCGTAGGCAAATTGCAAAAGCTCGATCGTCTGATCTGCAGGGTATTCTTCCATCTGCGTCCGCGTGCGCAAAATAAGAACACCCGAAGCACCGCCGCGCTGCAGAGCCGTCTGGCGCAAAGCCTTCGGACGGAAGTGAAAGCCAACGACCTCACCGCCAATGACGAGCAAGGCTTCGCCGGAACCTGAATGACATCGAGAAACGAAATCCGGGCCCACACAATCACGAAGTGACCGAGACACAGCATCGACATTGCCGGCAGCGAGGGTTTCATCCCCGAGCAGGGAAGCCAAACGCTGGTTGAACAGAAGGTTCGAATACGTCACAGCCATATCGGGCGATACGATCGCCATGCCGAGATTGAAGCGGTCCAGGACATTCTGCAGCACCGCGCCGATTGCCGCGGACTGCATAATTTGACGATTGAGCTGGAACGAGCGGTCCCAATGGGGCATCAGAGCGTGAACGAGCGCCTCCAGATGACCGTCGTCGATCGTGTCATCTGCGGACAGTGCGTAGGTGACACGATAGAGCATCTCGATCCAGCGGCTCTCGTCGTCAATGGCGTGGTAGCACAATTCGACGAGCTCTTCGGTACTCAACTCACTGTTGACGTCGGTCAGGCCGAGCTTGTTCAGAACGCCGGTGGAGATGCCCGACAGGTCCTCATGTTCGGCCGTTGGCGCACTGTTGAATGCGTTTCCGTCACCCGAAATCCAGTTCTCGATGATCTCTGAGATGCCTAGGCGTTTTTCCTCTATGAACAGGCCCGATCTGCCTTGCTCCACGCAATGAACCTGGATCTCCCTGAAACCCATGGTGTCGAGCTGACGGCGCATCGGCCCGACAAACTTTCCATTGGCCGTCATCGGATCATCCCCTCCATAGAGGATGAGAAGCCGCGTGCCCTCGGCTACCTGAAGATCCTGTGGCCACTTCCAGGCCTTTTCGATTCCGCGGAACATTTCATAGAAATAGCCGGTCGTCGGGGTGGGCCAGGCGTATTCGTCTTCCAGTAGAGCATCGGTGAGCTCGCGGTCACTGGAGATAACATCGATGAGGCGCTTGCGATCCGAGAGCCGCGCGCCGAGAAATGTGTAGAGTTGATGCAGTGTGAGTTCATCCGGCTCATCAAGCGGGTGAAAGAGACTGCGAGCCTTGACGATGCTGCGGGCAAGTTTCAGGAGGGTCGGTTGATTGGGTGGCGGAGCAATAAACACAATACTCCGCGCCAGATCCGGCCACTCCTTGAGGGCCTCCAACAGAAGAACGGCCCCGATATTGGGAGCTACGACCATTCGATCCTCCCAAGGCACGCCTTCGAAAGCCGTACTCAAGCCCAGAACCAGGTCCCCGACCAGGCGTTCCCATCCTTGATCGATGTCCATATGGGCAAGCGGCGCTCTCGGGCCCGAGGAGAATCCATGTCCACGGAGATCGGTCGAATGGACCGTCCATCCCCTGGCGGCGATTCCTTCCAGAGTTGGCCGCAAATTGAGCGAATGCTGTGCCTGCGAATGCGTCACATAGGCAACCCTGCCGGTTCTGTCTTCACCGACAATAGTGCGGTGCATCAGCGGTGTGCCATCGGGCGCGACGAGATTTCGGTTCTGCATGACCGACTCCTTTCGCGCACATTCTTCCCCCGCCCGCATGAATGCCCCATGAAAGTCTTGTTCAGCTAACGGAGGGGAAGATTACATTCGCAACACCGCGATGCAACAGGCAGTGTTGCTGCAGAAGAGTGTTTGCAGGCGAAAGGAACACCAGATTTTTTAGGCTCCTGCGAGAAGAACCATTCCGTCACCCGACAGTGTCAACGTCGGATGTAGCGCATGGAAACCCAGCCCGTGAGATCGTTGAATGCGACCACGCACCAATCGTCCTGACAGCGATCGAGGATTTTCAAGCCGCAGACATTGGCCGGCAGTTCACCAATACGCCCATAGTCTGCCCCAGGGCCCACCCTTACGTTCAAGCTTGTATTGACACCCACCACGCAGTTTGCCCCGCCCTGATTGGTTTTTGACGAAGGTGTCTGGCTTGATTTGCCGATTGCGGAGAAGCGCAGATTGGCATTATCCCCCTCATAGACATTGTCCACGATCCGGCAGCTCATATTCGACAATACCGGAGCTGCCCCGTTCAGCATGAAGGATCGGCCGGGCGTGAAATCCCCATAGACAAAGTAATCGACCTCCCCGCAATTGGGATTGAAGATCCGGCTCATGCCTTCGAGATAGCCGTTTGAGACCTTGCCATCAAAAAGGAGCGTTCCTGCCCGCACGCCGGCACCAGCAAGCCCCTGCCTGGGCTTTTGGTAGTAGATTTTCACCTTGTTGCCTTCGACATTGACGCGCATACGCGAACCGTTGTGGTCATAAAGATAGTCGGCTGCAGATGCCGTTGCGATCAGTATCCACCCGGTGAGCAGAACAGTCACGATATATGAAAAAACTCGCTGCATCGGCGTGCTCCTCAATACGTTTCAGGCGCGAGATAGATGCCGGGCACCCATCCGGACACTTTATTGTTGGTGATCTGACACCAGGTCGCTGACAACATCGAAAGCCGGCGCTCGAAACCAGCCTCCTGAAATGCTTGTGCATTGATCTCGTCGGCGCATTTGAGCATTTGCAGACCCGTTGCGCGGGGCGAGATCGAACCGATGACAGCGGACGAACGGCTGGGCTTCTGGCGCAGGTTCATGGTGCGGTTTAAGGGAACATCGCGCAGCCGGTAGCTCACGCTGTAAATGCCTATCGCAGGCGTATCGCCGGCCTCCGAGGCATCAAGTCCGCGTACGGGACGCACAAGCTCGAAGAGCAGGATATCCTCACCGACGATCAGGGTGCCCCGCGGATTTCTGCGAGCATGAGAAGGCAATTCAGTCAGCATGCGCCCATGTTTGCGTTCGCCCGATTGACCCGAATAGACCGTGAGTTCCCAGGCGAGCGCTTCATCGGTCTTTCCTGCGAGTTTGAATTCGACCTGATGATCCTCGTCGGTTTCAAAGAAACCGCGCAACTTTCCTGTCGCCGTCAAGCCGCCGGCAGACTGGTCGAATGAGATCTCGCCGAGATTATCACCGGTCTCTTCGAGAATGGCCCAGGGATCCGACATCATAGGCCGGCCGCCGCCGGCCTGTTGCGGCGGTCTGGTGGAATCGGGATGCGGTTTGGAAGTCTGATGCGATGCCCCGATGCGGTTTGGCAGGCCGATCATGCGGGCGATGTAAGCTTCGCCCAACTTGATGCGGTAGGTCCCGGGCCGCTGTCTCAGATCATTGAAAATGTCATTGCTGCACCGAGTCTGCTCGCAGAGATGCGGTCGCAAACGCGCGAACCCCTCATAATCGACCCCTCGCTGCGGGTGATGGATGAAAACGCTGTGATAGGTAACGTCTTCTCGGATGCGCAGCAATCGCTCGTGGCTGTCCCCCGGAAGGCGGAATGTGGCTTCGATCAGCTCATCGACGGAGCCGCGGTTTTTGAGACGTGCCCCCGTCACGGTCGCCGAGAGGAAGCCGCGGCTGTCCGCCTTGTCATGCAGTTCCTTGCAGAAGCCGGTGTGGAGGGTCTGCGCACATGTGCCGCCCGGCCGGACATAGATGCTGAGGTCGACGGCGGCTGCGTCAGCCCCTTCATAGTGAATGACATCGACACCGATCTCGAAGGCCGGATCGATGTTGACGAGATCATAGCCCCGATACCAGCGAGAAAGACCATCGCGGGGATCAACCGATACGGATGGCGATGCCTTGTCCGCCGCGAACGTAAACCAGGGCCGGAACGGATCCTGGTTTACGGCGTCATCTTTCGGTAGAGCGGACCGCGTCTGGCTGGCATATTTCAAGGGCGAGGTGCGGGCCGAACTGCGCGTGGCAGTCCAGCTTTTACCCCCCTTTGGCTGTGGCAGGCCATCGCTACTCCAGCTCCAGTGTCCGCTCAGGCGGTCATTGGCGATACGCCATTCCACAGTCCCCCAACGGCCATCATGATAAACAAAGTAAGCACGCGCGGTGCGCCCGTCTTTTCCGAGGCGGCCCTCGATCGTGCCGATTTCGGCATAGTCTCCATAAAGGCGATCACCGTTTTGAAGCAACCGGAGCTGACCATAGGTGGAGTCCCAGTCTCCGTTCCAGTCAGCACTCAAGGAGGGCGAGCACATCAATGCGGCAAACGCCGCTGCACGGAAAATCCGATGGACACAATATCCGATCATCGGCGTCACTCCTGAAACTCGATCGTGGCGTTGTCGACATATCGGAAGCCCACGGAAGCCCCGTCACCTTCCGGCAGAGGATGAAACCTCACACCACCAATTGTCTGCTGATACAGCCGGCATTGCCCGGCCGACTGGGTTTGAGCGGGTGCGGCAAGGGGTGCCAACGTTGTTATCAGCACCCCTGCCAAGCCCACAGCGGCAGCGAAGGTCGTTTCGAGGAACCTGCCCATCACTGACCCCGGAATGCCATGTTGTTCCTGTCGAAGCCCATGCCTGGAGACTGGGCATCCGTCCGCTCCATGATCAACTCGGCCAGGGACCTTCCATTGGGCATGACCGTGTCTGCCCTTAGTTCGCCATCGGGGAAGAAACAGGAAACAGCAAGCCAGCTATTCTCCTGGTCTTTCACCTCCAGTACGTAATGATTGTTTCCCAGAAGCCTGGACTTGAAGGTGAGGTTCTGAACGTCACCATTCTGACGATCGGTGATGGAGCAATTGAACTGGGTGCCTGAAATCTGACATTGCCCGGAAGCAACCGTCTTGTACGGGTTTTCGTCAGGACCCTGCGGTTGCACGAACTGCTTCCGCGCCATCGTCCCGTCGGGCCAGATAACCGTCGGCGCTCTCTGACATTGATCCACATGCGCGTAGTTTCCCACCACTTCGTCCACCGACGCGCCCGTCTGATTGATGTTGAAGACACCGAAGACCCTGTTGACCTGATCGTCTAGCGAGACCTCTTCCGGCGGCGACATGGTTCCAGAAGCATTTCCTTGCGACGCCTCCGCTTGATTTCCTGACGGTGCAGGGGCGGCGCTGCTTTTGTCACCGGTACCGGAGCCGTTGCGCTCCAGCAGCTGGAATTTCCCGTACTTACCCTTCTCCGCTACTTCGATGAAATTGCGTTGTCCCTCAGGATTGACGGTCACGGTGCCGATCCCCCAGGAGTCCTGGAAAGTCTGTGTCCGCCCTTCCTCCAGCGCGTCGATGATGCCTGCGGGCAGGCCAGCGATCGAACCCGCACAGTCCAGGCCCTGTCCGCACCAGCCTTCAGCAAGCACGATGCGAGCGGCTCCATCCGCTTCCGGCGGATAGTCGATCACGACGTAACGTTTCCCGGTGAACGCATCTCCAAACACGAGACGGACACCGGTGTGCTCCGAAACAGGCTTCCCCGGTTCCATCGTTTGCCCTTCGGGCGCCAGCACCATCACGGCTTTGACGGGCCGGTTCGAGTCCGGGTTCTCAATCACCGTCAACGTGTCTTCGAAACCGCCGGGCGCAGTGAAGATGCGCAGGGCGTTCTCGCTTAGATCGAAAGTGGCGGTCTGTCCGTTGCGAACGGCATCCATGAGCGCTGCAGGGACCTCGACATCCCGGGCAGCGCAACCACCACGCCCACACCAGCCATCACCGAGGATCATGCGGCCCGCCTCTGCATCCGATTCCTGGAAAGACAGAACGGTTTTCTTTGTGCTTCTGTTGTTGAAGATAATCGAAGGAGCAACGCTGGCCTTCTGGGTCACAGTTTCGGAAGCAGCGGGTTGCTCTCCCGAGGGCTCAATGGAAGAAAGCTGAGCCTTCTCGACCAGACATCCATCACGAACAACGCGCAGGATTTCCAGACAACCGCTGCCACGCGCTTCAAGCATGGCTTTTTCTGCCTCCGTGAGGGTCCTGCCCTCGCCAACCTCAAGCCGAAGGTCCCTGAAGTCCCCGGGCACCGTCACAACGAGCTCGCTGCGGCGTTTTCCATAGCCTTCCCCACCCACATTGATGACCCAGTCTCCGGTCGGGAGGTAGAAGGGCTGCAGATCGCCATCGCGGGCACCCGCACCGTGAACCCAGTAGTTTCGCCCCGAAGGCACTTTGTCGTACCAATATGTCGTCTGACGCTTGACTGGCGAACCATCGGTTTCACGAGCATCCACAAACACCCGTGTGGCGTCGAACGAGAAATCGTAAACGGTTGGTCGAGCTGGCTTAACCTCCACGACGCGCTCGACCGAGGTCCCGCTGTCGATATTGCCCTGTATCAGATAAGTACCCGGCGGCAGCGGGCGGGTCAGATCGTCAGCGCCAGCAATTGTTGCGGCAGGCTGTTCAGCCTTGGCCCCGTCGACGATCGGATAGATCGCGAAGTGGAAACGCGGTCGCGAGCCTCCCACCGCAGTCGGAAAGGCTTCTCCCTTCACATATGGCAGATTCGGGTTGATGAACAGATTGAGGGTTAGGCTGCCAGACAGGCTGGCTTCAACAAGATACTCGCTCTCTCCCTCCGGCACTTCAAACGCGTAACGCGCCGTGTAACCACTGCCGCCTGCGCCCTCGCGCTGAAGTTTTGCCACATACTGCCCGGGTTCCAGCACCGCTGTCGCAGAGTTTCCCTTTGCTTCAGGATATTCGAGTTGAAATTGCGCGTTCTCCACGGGCGTCCCATCGGCATGCTCAAGGCCACCGCTCAATTGGCGCACACCGATCTGTTCTCCCGCATCCGTATCGCGGAAAATGAATCGTATGGGGCGACCGAGTGAGATCTCAGATCCAAAATCGTCCTCATTTGGCGAAATGGCATTGTTGGCAACGGTACGGCGCAGCGCCTCGCCCAGCTCATCCGCATCCTTGGCGGCAAGGTAAAGCCCGCCCGTGTTCTCGGCCAAACATTGCACCTGGCGGCCTTCATCCTGCGATAGACCGAACCCGACCACATGCGTCGTGAAATTAACGCCCAGATTTTCCAGTTCCGAAGCAAGAGCGCAGGGATCGGCATCGCAGGTCTCGATACCGTCTGTGACAAGAATGACGGTCGCTGCATTTTCGGTAAAGCGGAGCTCGTTTGCAGCGATCCGTACGGCATCTGAAAGCGGTGTCTTGCCCTTCGGCTGCAAACCATTGGCCACAGAGATCATCTGAGGCACGGACCGGGAAGCCTGCTCCACCGGAACCACCGTTTCAATGTCCGAACAAGCACCTTTCTGTCGATGCCCATAGGCGATCATGCCGATCCGGCTTGAGGGTTCTATTTCGCGCAACACCGATGAAAGCGTCTCACGCGCAATCTCGATCTTGGTGCGGCCTTCGATCTGCCCCCACATGGAACCGGACCCATCGAAAACGACGATGGTGTCTGCCTCCTGAGCATACACATTGGTGGGCAGACCGAATGCCAGGAGATTGCACATCAGGAAAAGGAAACGCTGAAAGGGTGCGCTTCGAGACGACGATTTGGCAGGCATTCCGGGCTCCATTCTCGTGCGCCTTCACCCGCCGGGAAAGCGGACAAAGGCCAACACCCAGAAGAACTATCGCCTGCTTCGCAACCGCACCTCACCCATTTGGGTGACATTACACGGTTACGCGATGAGGTGCGGTGGATTGGAGCGGCAATGACGCCGGAAGGCGGCGGAACCCGAGACCTACTCGCGTCAACGGCGTTTCAGTTGCCGGCCAGCCGCCCCTCACCGGGCGAGAATGGAGTGGGATTTTTTAGGTTTTCAGGCTGCTGCAATCCTGGAACGGAAACGCTCCGTGCCCCGCTCGATATGATCGAGCAGATCAGCGGCGGCCCAATGCCGCTCCAGAGGGTCGTAGTCCACCACGCGGGAATGAGCACTCGCAAAGGTTCCCATCCTCAGATGCCATAGCTTGGCCAGCTTTGGATATCCCATCCCCTCAGCCATTCCGGCCAGTGCGAGAAAAACCGCAAGATCACGCACCAGTTCCGTATCCTCGTCCTTATGCTCGTACAGCCAAGCATAGAGATCCGGATGGAAATTGCCAAAGACGCCACCAAAGCCGCGTGACCCGGCACGCATGGCGGCAAGCGCAATCGCTGCATTGGCATTGACGATGGCAAAGGACGTCCCCGCAGTCATCGCAGCGCGGCGGGCCACCGTCGGCAGATCGCAACTGACATCCTTGAGCACGGCAAAGCGGCCTGTATCCAGACACAGCTTCAACTCGTCATCACTGAGCAGGCGGCGATACGGAGCAGGACATTCGTAGAGCCCGAGCGGCAGATCGTCTGGCAAGGCTTGCAGGATTGCCTCAAGCGCATTCCGGAAAGCCTCGAAGCCAGCATTGTTGGGATCCAGCCTGTTGGTGACCAGAACCAGCGCATCGACCCCCGTTTCTGCCATCGCCTTTAGCTCGGTGAGCTGGTCATCCAACGCCTCGGATATGTGCCCTGAAGCAATTACCGGCAGCCGCCCATGCGCGTATTCGAGTGTGCGGCGCGCCAGCATGACGCGTTCGTCCAGTTGCAGCTTCTGCATCTCACTCGACTGGCAGACCGCGAACAAGGTCTGTGCACCGCCTTCAATATACCAGTCGGTCAGCCGTGCGAGACCATCCTGGTCGATACTGTCGGTCGCCGTGAACGGCGTGAGCATCACCGGCACGAGGCCATCAATCTCAATTTTCATTTCTTGCCCATCTGCAGGTTTCATTTGCCACGCTATATGATACGAAATGAAATTGGAATAGGATTCCAAAAACGGAGGAGAAGCATCTTGAGCGTGACCCGATGGGAGGATGACGCGTCTGTCTGGACCGGCCCGACTTATGTGGAGCAGGCCATTCGCTATGATCCCGATGTGACTTCGGCACCGGTCGCGGGCCGTATCATCACCTGCGTCGACGTGGTCGACTGGGATGGCGATGGCGGACGCGACCTCCTCCTGTCCAGTTGGGATACATGCTATGAGGGACGCGTTTTTCTTTATCAGCAAATCGGGACGAAGCCGGATGGTACGCCCCTTCTCGGGCGCGAACAGATTGTCGAAGGTGTGCGCGGCTATGTCACCGCAGTGCCCGATGGCGACCGCTTTCATCTCCTCTCCGTGTCACGCATGCGGCGGCAGATTTATCTGTTTCCCAACATTGGCACTGCGCGCGAGCCGCGTTTTGGTGATCCGGTCGCGCTGGATCTGGAAGCGGACTGGGTCAAAGGCAACGAGTATTTTCACATGGCCCGCTTCCATGACATTGACGGCGATGGTGTTCCCGAACTCGTCGTGGGCACGGATTCATGGGATGACTACTGGCCGAACGGGCTGGAATGGAACGATGTGGGCTACCGCGCCTATGATGCGGCGGGTCGCTGGCTGGGTGGGCCGCTACGCGGGTTCCTCTATGCATTCAAGAACACGGGCACTCTGAGCGCGCCCGTGTTAGGCCGCGGCAGACCGATCATCGGGGGTGAGACCCCGCTGGAGGTGTATGGTCAATGTGCACCAGCCTTCGGCGGTTTTTCCGGTGAGGGGCGCACCGCCCTCGTGTGTGGCGAATTCTGGAACATCCTGCATTTCGCCGATCAGACCGGCCCTTTCACCTTTGAACAACCCACGCTTGTCGCCGACGCCGCCGGCGAACCGGTGCTTCTGGACCAATGCATTCATCTGCCTTGCGCCGTCGACTGGGATGGCGACGGGCGTCTCGATATTCTGGTTGGCGCGGAAGATGGTTATGTCACATTTCTTCGGAACACCGGCTCCGGCGCTGACGGGCGGCCAGCCTTTCAAAAGATCGGACGTGTCGAGGGCACAGAGCCATCGATACACGCCGGCGTTCTGCCCTCACCCGCGGCTCACGATTTCACAGGCAATGGCCTGCCCGATCTTGTGGTCGGCAACAGCACCGGCGAGCTTCTGTTCTACGAGAACCTTGGCCCAAATGGTGCGCCCGCGCTCGCGCGGGAAGTGATGATCGAAGCGGGCGGCGAGCCCGTGCGCATCGCCGCCGGTCTGACCGGCTCCATACAGGGGCCTTCGGAGAAAATGTTCGGCTATTCCTGCCCCACCATCGCCGATTGGGATGGCGACGGATTGCCGGACCTGCTTGTCAGCGACGTCAACGGCGCGCACAATTTCTACCGCAATGACGGTGGTTCCGTGCCTCCCCGTTTCGAAGCGCCACGCCCCTTGATCTGGCAGGGCAAGCCACTGAAAACCGTCTGGCGAGTGCGACCGGCCGTGGTTGACTGGATGGGCAACGGCCAGCTCCACTACCTCGCACTCGACGAGGATGGCGTGTTGTCGGATTTCCGCCGCGCAACAGACACGGAACTTGCCGACAAACGGCATCTGCAATGGGAGGACGGCGCGCAAATGCGTTTCACCCAGGATGTGGGCGGCGGGCGCGGCCGCGTGAAACTCTGTGCCGTGGACTGGACCGGCGATGGACGGATCGATCTCATTATCGGGACACACGCGCGTGCGTCCGTGCCCCCCGGCCCGACCGGCCAGCCACGCAACACGACCGGCCAGGCTGGCATCTTTCTGCTGGAGAACATTGGCTCCAACGACAAGCCGGTTTTCGCTTTTCCAAAAGCGTTCAAGTTTCGCGGCGAAACCATCCAGATGGCCATGCACGTCGCTTCACCGGAAGCCGTGGACTGGGATGGAAGCGGCAAGCTCGGCCTCGTGGTTGGCGTGGAAGATGGCAGTCTCGTATGGCTGAAACGGGAGGAACTCTCATGGTAGATCTTCCCGCTACGATCGACGGCTCGACGAAGATCATGGGTGTTATTGGCGACCCCATCGCCCAGGTGATGACCCCGACGGCGATCAACCCCATCTTTGCGGCCCGTGGGGCGAACATTGTGTGCCTCCCCCTCCATATCGGTGCGCAGGAGCTGGAGACCGCATGGGCGGGGCTCAAGGCTCTCAGAAACCTGATCGGTTTCGGTATCACCCTTCCGCACAAGCAGGCCGCGCTCCCGCTCTGTGACAGCCTGGACCCTCTCGCCGAGCGGGTCGGAGCGGTCAATCTCGTGCGGCGGGAAACCGACGGCTCCTTCAAGGGCTACCAGTTTGACGGCAAGGGTTTTGTTCGCGGCTTGAAGCGCCAGGGCCATACGGTGACCGGTAGGCATTGCCTCATGATCGGCGCCGGCGGGGCAGCGATCGCGATAGCGTTCGCGCTCGCCGAGGAAGGCGCCGCATCCCTGATCATCGCAAACCGCACCCGACAAAAAGCCGAGGAACTGGCAGAGGCTGTGAACCGCGTCGCTGGGCGGTCTTTCGCACGCGCCGAAATGTCCGGCCAAACGCATACCGCATCGGGCCTGATCGTCATAAACGCGACGTCGCTCGGCCTTTCGGCGAGCGACCCACACCCCTTCGATGCAGGTCTGATCGACGAGACGATGCTGATCGCCGAGGTCATCGCCAAGCCGGAGGTGACACCTCTGCTCGAGGCCGCGCGCAGGCGGGGTGCGCAAATCCATTCAGGCATTCACATGATCCACGGGCAGATCGATCTCATTGCGGCTCACATGGCCGCTTAACAAACGGGCAACGACCGAAACCCTATCTCAGAGCGGTGCTCCAGCATCCTGCCCGGCCGCGAAGCCACCGATCAGCGCGATCTGCGCCTCAAGCATGTCACGGCCATCGCTTGTAGCCGCGCCACGCTCCCGCGCGAGCTTCAGCAATTCGGTGTCCCGCGCCAAGGCGGCAATGTCGGCCACCAGCATTTCAGAGTTCAAATCCCGGAGATCGACAGGAAAGGCGTCTGCGGATTTCAGCCCGATCGGCGTTGCGTTGATCAGCACATCGATACCCGCCAGATCGCTGGAGCCGCGTTGCACCACCGGCCCACCGATCTCCCGATTGACCATGCCGATGGTGAATTGCAGTGCATCCTCATCGAGGTCGATCACGGAGAGCCGGCCGATCTGCTCACCGCACAAGGCATGGGCGATGGCACGTCCCGCCCCGCCAGCGCCGACGAGCATAACCGACGCTCCCGCCAGACGGCTGCGATTGGCGGCCAATCCACGCACGAAACCCAGCCCGTCGAAAAGCGCACCATACATGGAGCCGTCGCTTCGTCGCTGAATGGAATTCACTGCGCCGACGGCCTCAGCGGCCGGTGTCAGTTCGTCACACAAACGAGCCGCTGCAATCTTGTGCGGCACGGTCACGCCGATGCCGGCCACATTGTCCATCGCTGCGAAAACGCCCCATGCGGCCTCGAAATTTTCCCGGGTGACATGAAACGGAACGGCGTAGAGATCAAGGCTCCTTGCGGCAAAAAGCGGATTGATGAGAGTGGGTGTCTGCACCTGAGCCACAGGATCGCCGAACACCGCATAGACGCGCGATCCACCGCCCAGATTTGGAATGCTGTCGCTCATGATGTGATCATCCCCCCGGAAAATATGTTCCGGCATCGGGCAAGCGCCGTATCGAGCACCAGATCAGGATCTTCGCCCCACCAGCGATCGGAGAATATCTCGATCTCGATCGGGCCGGCATAGCCGGCTCTCTGCACCTGGCGCCACATGCCGGCCAGATCGATGATGCCATCACCCATCATACCCCGATCACGCAGAACGTGTTTCGTCGGCACCAGCCAGTCGCTGACGTGGAAGCCCAGTATCCTGCCGGCAGAACCGGCGCGTGCGAGTTCGACCTCCAGGCGCTCATCCCACCAAATGTGATAGGCGTCCGCCACGATGCCGATCCCGTCGCCCAGCTGATCACAGAGTCGATTGGCATGACCGAGGGTCAAAATCACCGCCCTGTCACCGGCGACCATGGGATGCAGCGGCTCCAGCGCAAGGGTCATGCCAACGGAGCGGGCATGATCGAGGAGCATCCCGATCGTCTCCTCCACCTCGCCCCGAGCCGCAGCAAGATCGCGGCTGCCGTGCGGGAGCCCTCCCGAGAAGACAAGGACATGGTCGGCTGAAAGCTCGGCAGCCATGTCCACTGCGCGACGCGCGCGATCAAGGGATTCCGCGCGCCCGGCCCCTTCCGTTCCCAGGAGAGGCCCGGCCCGATTGAAGCCGAAAGTTGATACCCCCGTGCGGGACAGCATACGCCGCGCCTCCCGGAGGCCGACCTTTTCGATTTCATCACCCCATAAGGAGGCGCGCGACAGACCGCGCTGCGCACATCCTTCGAGAAACGGCTCCAGGCCCCACTTCTCGCGGATGGTCGCTTCATTGAAGATGAACTCGGGCAATTGCAAAGCTTCGACCATGACGCCGCGCTAGAATTTGTAAACGCCGAGTTTCTCGAAGATCCGATAGATTCTTTCGGCATATTTCGAGAACTCGGGATACTCGCCCAGATGCGCCGGACGCGGACGCGGCAGATCGATGACAATCTCCTCGACGATGGTGCCGGGGCTCTTCGACATGACCAGTACACGATCCGAAAGCCCAACCGCCTCCTCAATGGAGTGGGTGATGAACAGCACCGTCTTGCGTGTTTCGAGCCAAAGCATTTCCAGATCATGCCGGATCTGGGTGCGTGTGATCGCGTCGAGCGCGCCGAAAGGCTCGTCCATCAGCAGCATCGAGGGATCGTGAACGAGTGCCCGCGCAATGGAAACGCGTTGACGCATACCGCCGGAGAGCTGCCACGGATACCGGTTTTCCGCTCCTGTGAGACCGAGCCGCGCAAACAGCGCATCAGCCCGTTCTCTAAACTTGGCCTTATCGAGCCCCCTGATCTCCTGCTGCAGCATGACATTGTTGATGGCAGTGCGAAAATCCAGAAGCAGATGATCTTGAAAGACGATCCCGATCTCCGAAATAGGTGCCGTAAGCGGTTTCCCGTCGATCTCCACCGAACCGGCACTCGGTGGTTCCAGCCCGGTGACGAGAAGCATGGTCGTGCTCTTTCCGCAGCCGGAGGGTCCGATGATGGAAACGAACTCCCCCGGCTTTATATCCAGATCAATGGGCCCGAGCGCGTGGAATGCGTTTTCCCCGCTTCCGAAGACTTTTGTCAGCCCCTTGGCATGGATCGAGGCGCCCGTGGCGTTCACCTCGCCAACCGGATGCACCAGCCCGGAAGGAGTGCTGGGTTTCATGTCTGCCATGGTCGTGTCCGTCATTGTCTTTTGTCCGGGTTCAGTGTCTGGACCACGGCATCAGCCATTGCCCTATCATGCTCATTGCACCGTTGAAGATCAGCGCGACGATCGCTGCAGCCACCAGCCCGGAAAACATCAGTGTCATGTCCATAAAGGCCGAGGCCCGCACGATCATGAAGCCCAGACCTTTGTTCGAAGCGATGAATTCGGCGATGATGACGCCCTCCACCGCCTTCACCACGCCGATCTTCATGCCTGAAAAAATGTGAGGCATGGCGGCGGGCAGCCTGACCTTCCAGAACGTCTGCCATGAACTCGCGCCCATGGACCGCGAAATGTAGAAAAGGCGACGGTCGACCAACCGGAAGCCTGACATGGAGTCGACCAGAACCGGAAAGAAACTCATCAGGAAAACGATCAGCGCGGCCACCAGCGGGCCAATCCCGAACCAGATGATCAGGATGGGCCCGATCACCGTCTTGGGCATGATGTTCAAAAACACGATGACGGGATAGAGGCCTCGCTCCAGCGCACCGACCGAAACAATCGCCAGGGCCAGTGGGATCGCCACCACCACACCAAGGGCAAAACCCTCCACGATTGTGAGTGAAGTCCAGAATGCATCACCGGCGATCAACACCCGATCTGTATAAAGCCGCGCCAGGAAATCTGAAGGCTTGGGCGCGAGCCATATGGGCACCTCGAAGAAGCGGAGCGCTATCTCCCACGCGCCGAGCAGCAACAACACCGCGACCGTTCCGATGAGAACGGACGACAAATAGGAACCGCCGAACGCCGCCATCAAGCGCGCGCGCGTGCCTGACTGTGCCGGTGCCATGGCAGAAGCTGTTTGCGACATGCCTTATGAAACTTTCCGCGTGAGAGTGATGTCCGGGCGCCTCACACGCCCGGACCGGAGGTTACGACCGACATGCCTCAGGGGCAGGTCACCGGCGTTTCCGGCAGATAGTCGAGCGTATAGTAATCGGTTACCGGCTTGGTGTCGGGAAGGTTCATCACCGAGGTCATGACCCCGTACATGGTTTCCCAGGTTTCCGCATCCGTCACACCGATGGCGTCACCAGCCCCGCCTGGACAAACCGAGGCAAAGCTGAACTTGGCCGACTGAAGGAGGTTCTCCTTGGAATGGGCGGTCTCGGGGAAAATCTCGAGCAGCGCATCGACCGCGGCTTCCGGATCCTTCATCGCTTCCTGCCAGCCCAGCGCCGTTGCTTCGACAAAGCGTTTGTAGACATCAGGGTTGGCTTCAAGTTTGTCTTCACGGGCCACCAAGGCGAGGCTCGCGATCGGAACACCATTGTTGTAGAAATACATATTGCCCGCCTCGATGCCCTGGGCGGCAAGCGGCACAACAATGTTTTCCGGCGTTTGCGACACCGCGTCGACCTGTTTGGATGTCAAAAGGCCGATAAATGCGCTTTCAGCCGCCGAGACGATTTCTACCTGAGACTCTTCGATGCCGTTTGCCCGCAGGAAGACCGGGATGAGCGGAAGCATGGCGGATCCGGGAGAAACCGCCAGCTTTTTGCCGATAAGGTCTTTCGGTTCCTTGATGCCTGAATCGGCCAGATACTGGATACCGAACTGACCGGACTTCCAGATGGTGGCGAAGATCCTGATCGGCGCCCCCTGGGCGGCCACATTCAGTGTCGCGCCGGTATCGGCATAGCCAAGCTCGGTCTGCCCGGTCGCCACGAGCTGCGCTGCAACAGCGGAACCGCGCCCCTCCGTCAAGGTGACATCAAGATTATGGTCCTTATAGATTCCCTTGGACTGAGCCACCGCAAAACCGAGATGGGCCGAATCCGCCGTCCAGTTCATCTGCATCTGCAGCTTGTCCTGCGCCGACACGGAAACCCCACCGGCGAGCAGTGCGAACATCGCCCCCGCCGCCACATGCTTCAATCTGAATTGCATTTTCTTCCTCCCTTTTGTTTATCGTGATGACTGCCTGCCGACCACGAACCGCTCAGCGACGCTGCCAGGGCAGCAATGCCCGTTCGGCCAGTTCCATCCCCCAACTGAGCAGAACGCCGATCATCGAACCGACCACAAGCACCGCAAAGATGAGTGATGTGTCGGAATCATCCATGCCACGCAGGACCAGATACCCAAGCCCGTTCTGCGAGTTCATCCACTCCACGACGATGACCACTGTGACCGCAATGACAACGGTGATCTTGAACCCTGAAAAAATGCTGGGTGCCGCCGAAGGCAGTTCGAACAACCGGAATGTCTGCCACCATGAGGCCCCGACCGAGCGACTGAGATAGTACTGCCGCGGATCGATCGACTTAAAACCGGTCACGCTGTCGACCAAAATCGGAAAGAAAGTGATCAACGCTGTGAGCAGTATCTTCGGGAAATCGGCAAAGCCGAACCAGACCAGCATGAGCGGAGCCAAAGTGATCTTCGGCAACCCCTGGATGAACACGACCAGCGGATAAAGCACCTGCTCGGCGAGACGGAATTTCGCTATCAGGTAACCGAGCACGACACCGGGTATGGCACCAGCGACAAATCCGTAGACGATGAGCCTCGTCGTCACGAGCGCGTGGTATCCCAGTCTCTGATAATCCTCCACGATGCGCGAGAGAAACTGCGATGGCGCGGGCAAGACGTAAACCGGAACCTGCAGCACCCTGACCAGCACCTCCCACACCAGCAAAAGACCGGCGAACCAGAGGACCGGCTCCAGAACGCGCTGCGATATCGGGTTGCGTCGCATCATTTTCCGCCTCAAACGTCCGCAGGGACCGGCGAGCGCGGTGCAGCCACAGCCGGTTGGTAGCCGCGCTGACGGCTGCGCAAAGACCAGATTTCAGCAACCTCGACGGCAGCCTTCTTCAGTGCGGTCGCAAGCTCTTCATAACGCTCGGGGGTGATGCGCACGAGAGGGCCGGCGACGCTCATCGTTCCAGCCACCGGCGCATCAGGCCCCACCCCGTTGAAGAAGGGCACGGCCACAGCGCCGGTCCCCGCTTCGGCTTCTTCCACGGAGACCCCGTATCCGCGCTCGCGCGTTTCTGCGAGGCGGGCGCGGAATTCATCAACATTGGTGGCGCTGTTTGGCCCCAGCGGCCGCCGCGCGCCGAACCCGCGGGAGCAGACTATGCGCAGCGCCTCCGATTCCGGCAAAGTGGAAAGCCAGGCCTTGCCGTTGGCGGTGGCATGCAAAACGATCTCCTGCCCCATCTCGGGGTCGTAGCGCAGCCCCGTGACCGCACCCTGGGCACGAGCGACCCAGACAAGATCCTCGCCCTCGACAATAGCCAGACGGCAATATTCGCGCGTCTCGCGTGCCAGCTTGTCCAGAACCGACTGGACCACGTCAGGCACCGCGCGCACATCAAGATTGCGGAAGGCGAGAGTGCTCATGCGGAGAGAGAGCGCATAGCGTTGGGTTCCGCTGTGCTGCAACACCCATCCTCGAGAGACAAGTGTTGTCAGCGTGCGATGAACCGCGCTTGCCGGCATGCCCAGCCGGTTCGCGAGATCCGTCAGTTCGATCGGATCGCGCTCGCCAGCGAGCGCTTCCAGCATCGTCAAGCAACGATCTATAGCGGCTACAGTCAACCATTCCTCCCAGGTCGAATTGGACTATACAACATCAAATTCCAAATTGGAATACGATTCCATTTTTCAAACAACCATGGGTGCGCACTTGATGCTTCCATGTGTCTCCGACGGCGACAGACTGCTCCATATTGAAGATTCGCAATTCCGTCGGGAGAGAGTTTAACGCCTACCCCACATGACTTTGAAGGTTTGCTGTTAGCGATCACCGCACGCACTTACCCCAGATCTCAACGTTTCAGAGCATTTTCTCCACAACACGAAACAGGCCGCGAACGGCGCCACGTTCTCGCAAAATGCCCTCCCTCCGCTCCAAGAAGAAGAAAACACCACCTGCGTCCGCTTGATGTCATGGGGATCGCGTGTGTTCCGGCGGGAAGAGCGCGCTACAGCGAACAGTTTCAAGAGTGGTCACCAGTTCAAAGAGGCAGGGCTGACACCCCTTCGATGGCACTTCCACGGATCGATGCACACGCCGCGGCCACATAAGCGAAAACGCTTCACCACCGCCCACCCGATCAATGGCGCAGCAGAACCTGGCGGGGTGTGCCTCTCCCGAGGATCGTTGACACGCACCACAAAATGCACATTAATATATTAGAATTTCAATATGAGACCTTCCGGATCAACGCCGCGAAGGACTGCATCATCGTTCGTGGGAGGACAGAAGTTACATGCAGAACAACAAGACATTCGCTGCGAGCGTCATCGTGCCGACCTACAATCGCAGGGAGCTGCTCTCCAAGACAATCCAGTCTCTGCTCGCGAGCGATTTGCCCAGTGACGCCTTCGAAATCATCATCGTTGATGATGGTTCGTCAGATGGCACCTTCGACCTCGTTCACGAGTTCATCGGGAGGGCAGACTGCCAGATTCGCTATATCTACCAGAAAGATGAGGGGTACCGGCTGTCACGGGCAAGAAATCTCGGCATCCAGATGGCAGAGGGAAATGTCTGCGTTCTTCTGGATTGCGGGGTCATTGTTTCGCAAGGATGCATCCGGGCTCATATCGAGGCGCATTCCGAGCCTGGCCGCCTCGTCCTCGGCTATGTCTTTGGCTTCAGCAACACGGGCGACGACGACGAGAAACTAAGCGAGGCGCTAGAGGCTTCACTCGATCTCGACAATGTTGAAGCCACGCTTCAGCTCTTCCGCTCGCAGGGGCTCTTTCCGGATATGCGCGAGCGCACCTACCAGAAGTTCGGTGAACGGCTTATGGATCTGCCCGCGCCATGGGCCATATCCTGGGGCTGCAACCTTTCCATCCACCGTCAGACACTGGGCCAGCGCTTCCGTTTTGACGAGAATTTCAAAACCTGGGGAGCTGAAGATCTCGATTTCGCGTTGGCTCTCTTCCAGGAAGGAGTTGAGTTCAGGCTCTGCCGCGACGCCAGTTCCATACATGTTCCCCACAACAAATCCCACGAAGTCAATTCAACCTCTTCACGGCCAAACAAGATCTACCTCCATGGCAAGTTCCAGCGCATGGAAACGGAAATGCTGATCGACGTGCAATCGTTCGACCTCAACGATGCATTGGCGGAGCAACGCAGCGCCGGGGGATAGCAGGAGGATAGCAGGGGGATAAACGCTGAAATTGTCAGCCTGTCTGCAGTTTTTCCGGAGAGACCATGTTCGTCGACGCACATCATCATTTATGGGCCAAGGCCCGCGGCGACTATCCTTGGATGGACGGCGCCCCTGAAGTTCTCCAGAGGGATTACCTGGCCGCCGACCTTGCACCGCTGTTTGGGCGGTTCGGCATCGGGCGGTCGGTGCTCATACAGGCGGCACCGACCCAGGAGGAAACCGATTTTCTGCTCAACATTGCGCAAGAGACAGATTTTATCGCCGGCGTGGTGGGCTGGCTGGACATGGAAGACGAGAACTTCCCCGAACGGCTCGCATACTATGCCGGGAAACCGAAATTCGTCGGGGTGCGGCCGATGCTTCAGGATATTGCCGACGACGACTGGATCCTGAGCCCGGCAGTCATGCGGGCATTGAGGGAGGTGGCAAAGCACGGTCTCGCTTTCGATGTCCTTATCTATCCAAGGCACCTGCCGCAGATCGTGAAAATGCTCGAGCAGTTACCCGAACTGCGCGCTGTCATCGACCATCTTGCCAAACCACCCATCGCCAAAGGCATATGCACCAGCTGGCGCGACGGCATCGAACAGGTGGCGGCATTCAAGAATGTTTACTGCAAGATTTCCGGCATGATCACCGAAGCGGATCCTGATGGCTGGACCGTTGACGATCTGCGCCCTTTCGTTGCTCACACCGTTAAGATGTTTGGTCCCGAGCGGCTCATCTTCGGGAGCGACTGGCCGGTCTGTCTGACGGCTGGAAACTACTCAGACGTGCTGGCTGCAACGATGGCGGCACTCCCGCGGGAATTGGCGCATGATCGCCGCATCTTCGGAGAGAACGCGATCCGGTTCTACGACCTTAAGCACGAGGTCACCTAACCCCCGCATTCAAAAATACCGCCCGCAAAACAAGCCGACGGCATGCATGCGGTTTACAACAATAATTCTATTATATTAGTGTAATTGATGGGCAGATCGGTCAAGCGGCCGAAAGCCCCGCTGTAGCGAGGACGACAGCGGGAGAGCCCGGCCGGTCACAGGAGGAGAAGACCGCATGCAGACCAGCTTGCCTGAATCCGTCGTTCACGTGGTTCGCGACAACGCACAAAAGCTCGGTCGAAAAACCGCCTATGTGAATCTGAAAAACGGTGTCGAGGAACAGGGCCATCTTGGGTATGAAGTGCTTGACGCCACATGCCGTCGCATTGGTGCGGCGCTTCAAAGGCGAAACGCAGCCGGCGAGCGGATCATGCTCCTGTTTCCGCAGGGCTCCGAGTTTGTGGTGGGGTTCCTTGCAACCTTGTTCGGGGCGGCCATCGCCGTGCCGGCTCATACGCCGAAACCCAACAAGCGGAGCTGGGCGACATTCGAAGCGATCGTGGCGGATTGCCAGCCTCGCTATATCCTCACCTGTCGTTCGATCCGCGACAACATCGTGGCATGGTCCCAGCCCTATCCTTCCATTCGCGCGCTCGACCTCTTGTGCATTGAAGACCTCGCGGAGGAACACGAAGCCAGCGACTGGACGCCGGTTTGGCCGGCGCAGAAGGACATCGCTTTTTTGCAATACACATCCGGCTCCACGAGCAGCCCGAAGGGGGTGATGGTCAGTCACGGCAATCTCATGCACAATGCCGGTCTCACCGCGCGCCACATGGGCCATGACGAGACAACGGTCATCGTCAGCTGGCTGCCGCTGTTTCACGATCTTGGGCTGATCGGCATTGTCATCCAGACGCTGTTTGTCGGTGCCACCTGCTACATGATGAGCCCCGCCGCCTTCAGCGGCAATCCGGCACTCTGGCTTCAAGCGATCAGTCGATACCGCGCAACCACAAGCATGTCCTCCGATTTCGGATACAGGCTCTGCGTCAAGTCCATCCGACCCGAGCAGCTCGACGGCGTGGACCTTAGCTGCTGGCGCAACGCCCTCAACGCCGCCGAACCGATTTATGCGTCCACGCTCAGAAGCTTTCAGGATCGGTTTGGCCCCTACGGCTTTTCGCCTGAAGCCTTCTTTCCAGCCTATGGACTTGCTGAGGCGACACTTCTCAGCACCACGTCGCGTGTGAGGGAACCCCCGGTCCTCCTATCTGTGAACAAGGAGGCATTGGCAGCCGGCAGTCTGAAACCGGTTGGCCAGGAGGGAAACGCAGTCGAACTGGTCAGTTCGGGTCGCCCGGCGAGCGATATGGAAATAGCCATCGTCAATCCGGATACCCACTTGCGCTGCAAGGACGCCGAGATCGGCGAAGTGTGGGTCAGCGGTGACAGCATTACCACCGGTTACTGGCAAGCGCCCGCGGCAAGCGCAGCGACGTTTGGCCAGAGCCCTGCCGGAGAAGACAACCCGCACTTCATGCGCACCGGCGACCTCGGCTTCCTTCAAGATGGTGAGCTTTACATTGCCGGACGCTTGAAAGACATCATCATCATGCGCGGGCGGAACATCTATCCGCAGGACATTGAACTGACGGTGAAGGACTGCCACCCCGCTTTCCGTACCGTGAACGGCGCAGCCTTTGCCATCGATGGCGACGATGGCGAGACAATTGCCGTTGTGCACGAGATCGAGCGCACCGCGCGTCATACGACCGATCTTGGCGAGCTGGAGCGTGTGGTACGCGATGCGGTTTGGCGCAACCATGACGTCACGCTTTCCGACATCATTTTCATACCCCCGGCCTCCCTTCCGAAAACCACGAGCGGCAAGGTCCAGCGCCGCCTCACCCGGGATCTCTATCTGGCAGGTCAGATCAAGTCGCTCCCCAATAAAAAGGGACGGTGTGAAGAAACGCATCAGGCAGCGGGCCACGCAAAGAGCGCCAGTGAAATAGAGGCGGGTCTGATGCAGCAGCTTCGCGCCCTGCTGGGCGACCAGGCTGGCCGTTTCTCCGCCGAGGACAGCTTTGGTGCGATCGGCATCGATTCGGTTCTGGCCGCCCGCTTTGTCACCGCCCTCAACGCGGATCTCGAACTGGCGCTGGATCCGACAATTGTCTGGGAGTACTCAACACCCGCCCTTCTCGCGCGTCATCTTTCCGCATCTGGAACAAATCACATCGCCCCACCGAAGACGCCGGATGGTTCAGCGCGACAGGACATGGTTCAGGCCCTGAAAAACGCTCTTGGTGGTGAAATCCGCGAACGTCAGAGCGAACCTGAATGAGCACCGCCTTTGACCCGACAAGCCAAACCGCGGCCGAGCCGATCGCCATTATCGGCTGCAGCGCGCGGCTCCCCGGCGCTTCGGATCTGGATGCTTTTTGGGACAATCTTGTCGCCTGCAAGAGCAGTGTGGGGCCTCTGCCCCCGGCCAGAACGGAGCATCCCAAACTGGCAAATGCCGGTTTTTTGGACGACGTGACAGGCTTTGATGCCGGCTTCTTCGCCATCACGGAGGAAGAAGCCCGGCTCATGGATCCCGTGCAGCGGCTTTCTCTGGAAACAGCGTGGCACTGTGTCGAAGAAGCAGGATGGCGCCCCAGCGACCTTGCAAAAAGCGAAACCGGCGTGTTTGTCGCCTCCGGCAAATCGGACTACGAAGAACACATTCACAGGGCGGGGATCACCCCGACCGGATTTCTGCCTACCGGTGTCGCCAGCGCCATCATCGCGAACCGCATATCCTTCGCGCTCGGGCTGACGGGCCCCAGTATCACGCTTGACACCGCGTGCTCCGGCTCGCTGACAGCTCTTCACCTTGCCGCCCAGGCCCTCCGCAATGGGGATTGTTCAACAGCACTGGTCGGCGGCGCCAATGTCATCTTGAGTGACACACTTACCGAGGGGCTGGCGCATGAGGGGACGGTGAGCCCCGATTTCCAGACACGAAGCTTCGATGCGACGGCAAATGGATATGCCCGTGGTGAAGGGGTGATTTTCCTGCTGTTGAAACCGTTAAGGGCAGCCGAAGCGGATGGCGATCATATTCACGGCCTACTGCTCGCCTCGGCGATCTCCCATGGCGGGCGCGCCAATTGGCTGACTGCTCCCAATGCGATCGCCCAGCAGAATCTGGTGACAAAGGCCTGGCAACGGGCATGCGTCCCACCACACACGATAACCTATGTCGAGGCGCATGGAACAGGCACATCGCTCGGGGATGCCATCGAGTTTAATGCGATCCACAAAGCCGACGACGCTCTGCTTGTCGGCGAGACATCCGCGCAACACCCTTCCTGTTTGGTTGGCTCGGTAAAACCCAATGTCGGCCACCTGGAAGCAGCCTCCGGGCTGGCAGGCGTCCTCAAGGTTCTCCTTTCCATGAAACATGGAAAAATCCCCGGCAACCCCTACCTGACCACACCCAACCCACTGTGCAAGATTGCCGGCGGTCGCCTGCGCCTTGCACACCGGACGCAGGATTGGCCGCGCGTCACGAACGAACCCGGGTCTCCCCTACCGCGGCGTGCAGGGGTTAGCGCATTCGGTTTCGGCGGTGCATATGGTCACGTGGTGCTGGAGGAGCCACCGGCACCTCCAGCCGGTCCAGGCCGAGACCATATCCTGCCCGTGCTTCCAGTTTCTGCCAACAGCGAGGCAGAACTTACTCACTACGTCCGTAGCCTTGCAGACTTCGCCCAACGGCAAAGCTGCCCCGCGCGCAAGGAAGAACCCGGCACTGCCGTTGGCAAGACCGTTCTTCTCGAGGATTTTCTGTTCACCTTTCAGGTCGGCCGTATTGCCCTCCCGCGGCGCGCTGCCTTTCTAGGCAAAACATGGACATCACTGCACGAAGTTCTACGCCAATGGCTCGATGGCCGCGAAGACACGCGCATCATTTCGCCTGACGTCGACACGCCGTCGGATGACGAGTTGGAGAGACTTGCCATCGCCTTTGCCCAACAATGGGTCGCTGGGCAGAAACGAGACTTTAGCACGCTATACGATGGCCGGGGCGCGGGCCGCGTTTCCGCCCCTGTCTATCCGTTTTCGCGAAGCCGCTACTGGTTCTCAGAAGGCGAGGCAACCTCATCCGATCACCAAAGAGAGGAAATGGATGTCGCGCCTTCCGAAAGCGGCATCCACTTCACGGCAGGAGACCGTTGATGAATACCGATATGTCATGCGCCCGGTCGGCTCAAATCCTGCAAGAGATCGAACGCCTTGCCGCAACAGTTCTAGAGTCGGCACAGACCAACCTCGACACAGACGAGCCTCTCGGAAATCTGGGATTTGATTCCGCTTCCCTGAAATTGTTCGCCAAACGCATAACCGAGCATTTTGGTCACCCTGTGGACACGGTGACCCTGTTTACCTTTCCCACACTCGGCGAACTGGCTGATCACCTTAGCGAGGAGGGCGCGGCAAGCGGCAGGGCACAGGAAATCCCCGCCGCTCCGGAAGAGGAAATTGGCCCGGCGCAGACATCTCGCCATGATGTCGCTATCGTCGGACTCTCCTGTCGTCTGCCGGGCGCAGCCAACAAGGAAGCGTTCTGGGAAAACCAGCGTGCTTCGCGCAATGCGATCACCGAGATACCACGTCGCCGATGGAACTGGCGCGATATCCATGGCGATCCCCTGCGCGAAGACGGGCGTACAGACGTGAAATGGGGCGCGTTCATCGAGGATGAGGAGCGCTTTGCGCCTGAGTTTTTTGGCATCTCCCAGTATGAAGCCGAGTGCATGGATCCGCAGCATCGACTGTTTCTGATGAGTGCCTGGGAGGCAATCTGGGACTCGGGCCGCGATCCATCCAAACTTGCCGGTCAATCCGTAGGCGTTTTTGCAGGCGTCCAGTTTCAGGACTACCAAAAGCTGCTCGACGCGCGCGGTCTCACCAGCGCGCAGGCCTGCACCGGCAACGCCCATGCGATGATCGCCAATCGGGTCTCTTTTCTGCTCGATGTCAATGGCCCCAGCGCTGCGATCGATACGGCCTGCTCCAGCAGCCTCGTTGCCATTCACAATGCCGTCCAAGCGATCCGACACGGAGAGTGCGACATGGCGCTGGCAGGTGGCGTCAACCTCCTGCTTTCACCGGACATGTTCATCATGGGACGTCAGCTGGGCGTCCTATCACCAACGGGGCAATGCCGCACCTTTGACGCAAAAGCTGATGGCTATGTCCGGGGCGAAGGCGTAGGCGTGCTCCTCCTCAAGCCTTACGGCGACGCATTGCGCGATCGGGATCATATCTACGGCGTGATCCGTGGAAGCGCAGTCAACCATGGTGGCAAGGCCGCCTCGCTGACTGCCCCGAACAGCCGCGCACAGGCGCAGCTCATGCAAGCTGGCTTGCGGGATGCGGGGATGACACCGAATGAGATTTCCTACGTCGAGATGCACGGCACGGGCACTGAACTTGGCGATCCCATCGAGATCGAAGCCGTCAAGAGCGCCTTTCGCGCAAGCCGTACTGCGCAGGCGCTCGCCCCGACACCCTGCGCTGTGGGGTCGGTAAAAACCAATATCGGGCATCTGGAACCCGCTGCGGGTGTGGCTGGTGTCATCAACGTCGTTATGGCGATGCGGCACCGGATGCTGCCGGGCCTGTCGAACTTTCAGTCGCTCAATCCGCATATTGTTCTGACAGACGGACTGACACTTCAGGCCGCTCCAGGTCCTTGGCCTGTGAACGACCCTTCCCTTCCGTTGGCAGGCATTGTCAATTCCTTTGGCTTCGGCGGCGCGAACGCCTCACTCGTGATTCAGGAACATCAGACCGCAGATCGGGTGCACGATGCTGCCCACCTTACCCCCGTCTTTGTCCCTCTCGCCGCGCCAACCATGGCTCGGCTGACAAACCACGCAGCAAAATTGGCGGATGCGATAGGATCCTTGAAAGCAGCCGCCGATCCTGTGACCCTTCTGGCCGATATCGCCTTCACACTCCAGCAGCGCGGCGAGAAATGGCCCTGCCGTATTTTGTTATCCGTATCCAGCCTCAAAGAGCTTGAGGCGGGACTGGAAGCTCTCCGCTCCGGAAGCTTAACTGATGAAGCGATCGTGGGCGATGCGGCGACGGCTGCACGGTTGGGACTGCCCGAGCACGTCTCGGAGTGGCTCGATCGAGCACACTGCACCTGGCCGGATATGCCTGATGCAAGGCGTCTCTCTCTGCCGATTGCTCCATGGCCGGACCGGAAATGCTGGTTCGAGCCCCGCCCTTCGGACGAACAGCCGTCCGAGCACCCGCACGCCGAACTGATTTATCTTGAACCGTCCTGGACGGAACAACCGGCCGATCCGCAATCGCGCAACTGGCAGCACAAATGCATGTGGGTGATCGGGCGCAGCGATGAACAGCTCGCCGCCTTCGTTCCCGATCTTGAAAGAGAGTGTGCGGGAAAAGCTTCAGTCGTTACCTCTGTCTTCCATGCACCGAACGCAGGCTTTCAGCCCTCGCTGGACGTCTGGCACCTTTCGGGCGCCGAGCCCGAAGTGATCATCATCTTGCCATCCGAGGGCAAAATTGCATCGGCCCACAGTCTCAGTGAGACAGAACTGGTGTTTGCGCTCGCAAAGGAGCTGATGGACAGAGCGTTCGGACGCGAAATCGATGTCTTCTATGTCGCGCCAGAGGACTTCGGCGTCCACCCAGCCCTCGACGCCATCCCAGCTCTGGCGAAATCAGCCTTTCTGGAAAATGAGCATCTGAGAATCCATACTCTGTATCCGGGGCAAACGACACGAGCAGAAGCTCTGACGATGCTTATGACGGAGATCAACGCTCGCCCGCCTGCCTCTCCGGTCACGGTGCGCTATAGCCCCTCCCGCTCTGTCCAATCGCTTTGTGAAACCACCCGCGAAACCGCGAAGAATCCCGCGCCTCCCTGCTTTTGCGACGGCGGTGTCTACCTCATTCCGGGCGGCGCAGGTGAACTCGGCCTCCGTCTTCTGAAGCAACTGGGAAGCACGGTCGAAGCCACATTCATTGTGTGCGGACGGACATCCCCCGAACAAGGCCTTCATAAGAAAACCCAAGGCCTCGCAGCCGGTAACTCAAGCCGGTTCATATATCTTCAGTGCGACATCACCGATGGCGCACAGACCAGGCGTCTGATCGAACAGATTGTGAAGGAGCACGGCCATCTCGACGGGGTGTTGAATCTCGTGACAGCCCACGACGATGCCTATCTGTTTCGCAAGAGCTGGCAGGACTTTTCACGCGTAGCGGCCTCGAAGGTTCAAGGCACGGTCAATCTCGATCAAGCAACTTCAACGCTCAAGCTCGACTTCTTCATGGCCTTTTCTTCACTGGCCTCGCTCGGTCTGGCCGGCGGGTCCGACTATGCGTATGGTTGCGCCTTCCAGAATGCCTTCACGACATGGCGCGCGAAGGCGGTTTCAGCGGGGCAACGACACGGCCAAAGCAAGTCACTGTGCTGGTCTCGCTGGAAATGGGACAAATACGTGACCCCGGCGTTTGATGCATGGTTCGAAAACCTTGGCTTCACATTCATTGACCTGAACACCGGAATGACCGCCCTTCAGGAGGCACTGATCCACGAGGGCTGCGAGATCCTGATCCTCCATGGGGCGAAAGATCGTATATGGACATCCCTCGACCGTGACAGGGCCCTTCTGCGAGGACAGAGCCCGCACACAACTCCCATTTCCCCCGACTTGCAGCCCATTGAAAAGGGCGATGGCCTGCCCTCGCTGCCGACAGCCTCGCTCAAAGCATCAACCGACGGCGATGCAAAGGGGGGAAGAGTTCATGAGGAATCGCTCGAACGTCTCCTGATCACCATCATCTGCGACTTGCTGAAAATCGAAACGTTGGATGCCAATGCACGATTTTCCGCCATCGGGCTCGACTCCGTTATGGCCATCCGCCTGATTGTGCTGATCGACAAGGAACTCGGCTACACGCTGACACCAAAAGAACTGCTGAGGCATCAAAGTGTGGCTGAACTGGCTGCATTTCTGGGTGACAAGAACTCCGACAACATTGAAGTTTCGCCATCAGACGACAACACTGCGGCAATCCTGATCGCCAAACTCAAGGCGATGCTGCGTTCCGAGGACATTGCTGCGGATGCGCGCTTCGCCGCAATCGGGGTGGATTCGATCATGGCTGTCAAATTGGCCGCCGAGCTCAAACGGCAGTTCAATATCGGAATATCGCCACAGTGGTTTGTCCGCTATCCGAGTGTCGATAGCATGGCTGAAGAGATCGAGCGCTGCAGATCTGAGCGGGTGTGAAGCTGGCCCTTTTCCGCGTCGCGAGAGCGGCCTTCACACGCGCAGCGGAGGCAATGGAAAGTGTCTACGCCGCCAGGTGGTCAGCGGCATTGCCACTCTCGACCCGTCCAAGAGACGGCTCCAGTCTCGTTTCTCCCCGGCGCACCATGCGCGAGCCTCCCGAAGAAGGGCGTGATCATCGGTGAAAGAGAGGATGTGTTGGTCCGGCTCACTGTCTTGCATCCATTCCGACAGACGTGCGATAGCCTCCTCCCTCGTCGAGGCAAAGACCACCACGCGGTGTGCTTCATGGAAACCGCAGGTCGCGAGCGTGTAGGCGATATCTCTGAGCGATGCATACGGTTCGCCACCATACCAACTGATGAAACGCTCTACGCGCGCGCGAAGATCCACATGGCTTTCACCGGAAAAAAGAAGCGGAAGCGGATCAGTCGGTTCCGGGATGTCTGCAGTCGGCAAGGCTTCGGCAAGCACGACATGTGCATTGCAGCCGCCGAGCCCATAGGCGTGAACACCCGCCATGAATGATTGATCTTCCGGGGCTCGAAGTGCATCCAGCGGCGTGTTGACCGTGAGGACACGACAAGAGGCTGGATCAAGTTCGTCGTTTTGGATCATTTGCCGATGGGATCGCGTTGCCGGGATCACTTCGTGGCGCATCGAAAGCACAAGCTTCACGATCTGCGACAAACCACCTGCCGCCTCCAGAAAGCCGATATTGCCCTTGACCGAACCAATTGCAATGCCGGCGGGAAACACATGCTGAAAGGCGAGCAGTTCGCTGACATCGCCGCCACCGCCATTGCCGTGCGCCTCTACATATCCGATCGCAGCCGGGTCGATACCATGGCGGCTATATGTGTTGCTGATAAGCTCGGCCTGGGCGGCTGCGCTTGGTCGTGTCAGCCCGCCGGACCGTGCGCCCTGATGATTGACACCGGTGGCGCGGACAACGGCGTGAACCGTGTCATGATCGGCGATCGCCCGAGCGAGCGGTTTGATGAGGATCGCCGCAGCTCCCTCGCCAAGGACCTGCCCGCCAGAACGCTCATCGAAGGGAGCGCAATCGCCATTTTCCGCCAGCAAGCCGAGGTCCTGGAGCATGACGAGCCTGCCGGGCTCCAGCAGGAGGCTGACACCGCCGACGATCGCCTGATCGCACTCGCCTTGGCGGATCGCCTCGACAGCGCGGTGAACGGCCACTAGCGCACTCGAACAGGCAGTATCAACCACCTCGCTGGGCCCGTGGAGGTCGAAAGCATAGGAGACGCGATTGGGTACGAGCGAATGCGCGCCCCCCATGGCGAGATACATGCGCGAGATCTCGTCCCAATCGCCTGAACGAGCGTAGAACTGAAAATCCTGATTATACATGGCGACGAAAACGCCGGTATCGCTGCCGCGAAACGCCTCCGGTCTATAGCCAGCGTGCTCGATTGCCAGCCAGACCTCTTCCAGCATCAGGCGCTGATGGGGATCGATGGTTTCTGCTTCGCGCGGCGACAACTGGAAGAGCGCGTTGTCGAAATCGAAAACGTCATCGAGCACCCCCATGCTGCGTACGGCCACACGATCTTCTGAGCACCAGTTCCAGCGTTCTCTTGGGGGCGGTGCGTAGAGCGCATTCCCCCCTATCAGCGAGCGATAATACGCCTCGGCATCCCGGCTGCCGGGAAACCGGCAAGACAGGCCGATGATTGCCATGGCATCCGTCATATCAGGCAGAGACATCGACGCTTTCAAAGCTCTTTTTCAACTCGGCCAGAAATGGAAGGCTCATGCGGATATCGGCAAGCGAAGGTCCGTAATCCAGAAGGCAGGCGATTTCGTCGACACCGGCCTCACGGGCATTGAGCGCGAACCTGCGCGTGTCCTCCACGGTCCCAAACAAGGCGGCGGTTTGGAAGTAGCGTTCGAATGAATATTCCGCCATGCCGTCAATCTCCTCTTCCGAGAGGCTCCGCCCTGCACTGACTGCACCGCCCTGAAGATGGCTGAGAAGGCTGGTTCGGATATATTGCAGGAAGGGTTCGCGAACGGCGCGTTGCACGGTCGCAATGTCGTTGTGCACATAGGTGTGCAGCATCAGGGTCACATTCCCTGCATCCGGGTCGAGCCCTGCCGAGACCCTGCCTTCACGGTAAAGCGCTGTTTTTTCCGCCAGCTGGTCAAGAGATATTCCGGCAAGCATGGTCAGCACGTTCATACCCATTTCGCCGGCCTTCCGAAAGGTCTCAGGCTGCTTGGTGGCTGTGAGCCAAAGATTGAGATTGGGCTGCACCGGACGCGGATAGGTGATCACTTCCGTTTCAGCACCGGCGCCGTTGGGATAACTTTGGGGGCGCCCACGCCATAGATTTCGTATTTCCTCGATACGCTCCAGCCAGATATTCCGCAGGTCCGAATAGGCATTGGGTGCCAGAACGAAATCATTGACGTTCCAGCCGCTCGCCAGTGCGAGATCAACACGGCCATTGGACAGGTGATCAACCATGGACCAGGATTCAACGATGCTGGCGGGATGATGCAGCGGCACCACGGCACTCCCCGCACGCAGGCGGATGTTCTCCGTAATAGAGGCCAGATAAGCCGCCATTACCGCCGGGTTCGGGTAGATGCCGCCCATCGTATGAAAATGCCGCTCCGGAATCCACACGGCCTCGAAGCCGTTCGCATCACCAAAACGCGCAAATTCGGAAATGGCCCCATAGGCGCCACCGGCGTCTTCTGGATAGGAATTCGAAAAGAAGATGAGACTGAATTTCATCGTCGCCCTCCAAAGGAGTTGCGCAATTCAGGCGTGCAGATACACCCGATGAAACTGCACCGGCCATCCGGGACAGGCAGATGCAACAAGAACAAGTTTCGTTTGGCCGGACGAGCAAAAGGGAATGTGAGAGAGCCTTTTGCGCCCGGAGAGCAACGCTCCGGGACATGCCGGCCCGGAAAACCGGGCCGGCAAAACCCGATTAGAATGCCGGCTCGACCGAATCCACGTTTTCCGAAGTCACCACGGTCAACGGTATGGGCAGGCGATCATCGACCTCTTCACCGTCGAGGATTTTGGCGATGGTTTCCGCAGCCAGTTTCCCGTCTTCGGCAGGAGACTGCACGATCGTTGCATACATGTCGCCGACGCGAATGGATTCAAACGCATCCTTCTGTCCGTTGATGCCGACAATCGGAGGCATTTTCTCGGAA
Source organism: Nitratireductor sp. B36 (assembly GCF_020833685.1). GTDB lineage: Bacteria > Pseudomonadota > Alphaproteobacteria > Rhizobiales > Rhizobiaceae > Nitratireductor. The sequence goes on along the minus strand of NZ_JACKZY010000002.1, from coordinate 18,308 downwards.
GGCTTGGCTTCCTTCCACGCATCGATGAAGCCGCGCGCCATCGTGTCATCATTGGCGTAGACGCCCTGGATCTTGTCGCCGAAACGGGTGATCAGGTCGCGGCTCATCACAAGAGCCTTCTGCTGATCAAAATCCGCGTTGACCGTATCCAGAACTTCGATCTTGGAACCGGTCTCCTTCAAACGATCCATGAAACCGCCGACCCGGCCCAGCGTCGTGCCGTTGCCGGCCTGACCGGCAATGACCACCACTGACCCCTCGCCGCCCATGGCTTCATTGAGCGCATCCGCGGCCATCTCGCCTTCCTCGTACACGTCAGGCCCGGTGAAGGATTTGAGGAACGGCTTTGCGTCATCGCTCACCGGCGAGTTGATGATGATGGCCGGGATATTGGCCTGCTGAGCGCGGGCAAGGCCCGGAATATAGGCCTGCGGATCAAGAGGCCAAAGGATGATGCCATCGACACCACGCGCGACACAGGTGTTGAGCTGCTCCGTACCCTTCTGAACGTCGAAATCCTGACTCAGGCTCAGAATTTCCAGTCCCAATTCTTTTGCGCGGGCCTGCAGCGCTTCGTTGGCCGGCGTCGCATAGGCATGCGAATCCGCCGCGTTAACGTAACAGACGGTCTTGGCATTCGCCCAGCCGGCACTCGCCAGCGTTGCAGCTGCAGCCATGGCAAGAATGAATTTATTCCCAGTCATGCACTTCCTCCTCCTTGAGTGATGGGTTGAACAGCTCTGGCGGGCTCCCGGCCCGTGCCAGGTCTGATATGAACGGTGCGGTCCAACACCACGAGCAGGATCAGGATGCACCCTGACACAACCTGCTGGATGTATGCCGGCACCGACTGGAACTCCATGGCGACGGTCAGCGCGCCAATGGTCAGCACACCGCCGAGTGTCCCAAGCGCGGAACCTCGGCCTCCTTCCAACCGGGTACCGCCAACAACCACGGCGGCGATAACCATGACCGTGAGTTCCGATCCGAATACGGGAGAGCCGGTATTGGTCACCAGGCTCTGGAGCACACCGGCCACGCCGGCCATGCCGCCAGCGAACATGAAGCTCAGAAAGATAATGCGCCCCGAGGCGATGCCACTTTCCTTCGCGGCAACGGCATTCGAACCGACTGCAAACACGTTTCGGCCAGGGATCGTCCGGGTAAGCCAAACGTGAAGAAGGACAATCGCCGCCAGGAACAGTGCGCTTCGAATAGAGAATATTTCCAGGTAGGTTTGCGACACCTTGAGCGAGAACATGATGTCTATACCGCTCACCGGCTGGCTGTCGGTGATCCAATGCGCAATCGAGCGGAAGATGAGCATCGTGGCTAGGGTGAGAACCAGCGAGTTCACCTTAAGCCCCACGACGAGCAGGCCGTTGACAGCCCCCGCAAGCATTCCCGCCAGAATGCCCACCACGGCTGCCGGTAAAATACCGAGCTGCGGTTGAAGTATGATCGATACAACTCCCGACAGGGCAAAGACCGAGCCCACCGACAGATCAATCTGCCCGGCGATCAGAAGGACCGTGAGCCCGATGGCAATAATGCCAATGGTGGAAGCTCGGTCGAGGCCGAGGTTGAGCGTTGTCAGGCCGAGAAAGCCGGGAACAACGAGCGCCGAGATCAACAGCGTCAGGCCAAGAATGATACCAACCCGATACTGCAAAGCGAGTGCAAGATATCGCATCAACCGCCTCCTCGTTTGCGCAACGCGGCATCCATACCAACCGCGCCGGCAATCAGAATCCCCAGAACGAAGCCCTGAACCGGCGTACGCACGCCCTCAAGCACCATGACATTGGTCAAAAGCTGAACGAAGATCAGCCCGGCAATCGCTCGAGGAACCGAGCCGAAGCCCCCCATGATGGACACCCCGCCGACAACGACAGCCGTGATCGCGCTGAACTCATATCCCGTTCCCACCAGCGGCCGCGCGCTTTGCAAGGTCAGCCCAAGAAGCCCGCCGCTGATGCCTGCTGCAATTCCGGTGATGACGAACGCACCCGCTTTGACCGCGCGCACCGGAACCGCACTCGCCTGAGCGGCGGAATAATTGCCGCCGGTCGCCGTTGTCCAACGGCCCCAATACGACCGTGAAAGGATGAAATGCCCTATCAGAGCGATCACGGCAAAGATGATGACCACCGTCGGAATTCCCAGGATACGCCCTTTCACCAGTTCGGCTGAGGCAGGATTGGTTCCATAGACGATGACGCCGCCGACAGCCGCCTGAACAATGCCCAGACCGACCGTGCCGACGCCAAGCGTCGCAATGATCGGATTGACGCCCGCATATCCAACCAACGCACCATTCAACATGCCGATGACGCCGGCGAGCGCGATCGCGACCACAAATGCCGGGACAGGCCCGATCATCGGCTGCAGGCCGAGCGACAGGATTGCACCACAGGCTATGGTGGCGGGCACGGAAAGATCCGCGAGGCCGCCGACAACCAGGACAAAGGTCATCCCCACCACCACGATGCCGACGATGGACATCGAGGTCAGCACATTCACGAAATTACCGGTCGAGAAAAAGGCGGGATTGGCAATCGAACCATAGGCGATCACGGCAAGGATCGCGATCAGAAGACCTGCGCGCGATGCCAGTTCCGCCACCCAGTTTGCGCGGGTAAAACGTTCAGTCTTCTTCATGCTTTCAGCAGCGGCAACAAGATCGCTCATGCCGCCTCCTCGTCCGTCGCCAGGGTCATGATCTTTTCCTCGCTCAATTCTTCGCGCGACAGCGGCGCGGAAGCACGCCCGTCCCGCATGACCACGACGCGATCGCAGACGCCCATCACCTCCGGCAATTCCGAGGAAATCATCAGCACCGCCATGCCTTCGCCGACGAGTCGTCCGATGATGTTGTGGATTTCCGCCTTGGCGCCCACGTCAACGCCGCGCGTCGGTTCGTCCAGAATCAGTACGCTTGGCTTTGCCGCCAACCATTTCGCGATCACCGCTTTCTGCTGGTTGCCGCCTGAAAGGAGATTGATCCGCCGTTCCCCGTCAGGTGGAGAGATTGCGAACTGCTTCACATATTTGCCGGCGAGGGCGCGATCAGCGCTTCCGCTAATGCGTCCAATCCGGCTCAGCTTGCGCAGGATCGGCAGGCTTATGTTCTCGCGGATCGTCATTTCCGGAATGATACCGTCACCCTTGCGATCCTCAGGAACGTAGGCGATGCCCGCCCGGACCGCATCTGCAGGTGTTGCTATCGATAATGTCCGCCCATTCAGGGAGACCTTCCCTTCGACAAGCTTCGAGAGGCCGAAGATCGTCTGCGCCACCTCAGTTCGTCCGGCACCGACAAGGCCGGTGAGCCCCAGAATTTCGCCTGCGCGAACCTCAAAACTGACGTCACGGAAATGTACACCGTCGCTGATATTCTCGACCTTGAGGACCGGCTCTCCAACGGTGGCTGGCGTCTTGGGAAAGACATTGCTGACGTCACGTCCAACCATCAGCCGTATCATTTCAGCCGATGTGATGCCGGAAATGGGGCGTGTCTCGATCATTGCGCCGTCGCGCAGAACGGTCACTTCGTCGGCGATCTGCAAGACCTCTTTGACACGATGGCTGATATAGATGATCGCAATCCCGTCATCCCGCATCTTGCGGAGGATGCGGAACAGTGCCGCCGTCTCATGGTCACTCAGACTGGAGGTCGGCTCATCCAAAACGATGATGCGTGGATTGGCTGCGTAGGCCTTTGCAATCTCGACAAGCTGCTGCTGGCTGATTGAAAGATCGCCCAGCCGCTCGCGGGGCTTCACAACAGCACCAAGCTCTTCAAGTATGGCGGTCGTTCTCGCGATCATTTCACTGCGGTGCAGATATCCCATCCGCCCCGGCATGCGCCCGAGAAAGACATTCTCCGCGACGCTGAGATCGGGCACCAGGTTGATCTCCTGATGCACCATTCGGATGCCGAGAGCCTGGGCATCCGCCGGTCGTCTCATACGCACTTCCTTGTCGGCGATGTGGATGGTGCCGCTGGTCGGAGCATAGGTCCCGTTCAACACCTTCATAAGGGTCGATTTGCCAGCACCATTCTCTCCCACCACAGCATGGACAGTGCCAAACTTGACCTTGAAGTTGACATTGGAGAGCGCCTTGACGCCCGGAAACGTCTTGGTAATGCCTCGCATATCCAATGCACAGTGAGCTTCCGTCATGACCGGTTTGGTCCCCTCCCTTTGAAAGCCAGAGCGTCGCCTCCACAACACTCTGACCCGCGCATGTTATGTTAGTATAACAGTTAACTCAAGCGCGTTTGCCAACGTCCAAGATTCAATTGTGGCCCAAACCACCCTCGTCGCCCATTTGGAATGGAGATGCCACCAGCCTCTCGCGGCCTCTATTGCACTAATATAATAGCGTTGACAAGTGGAATTTGACAGCGCATTTAAGCAGCGCAGCGCTTTGGTCCCCGACCATTGCAAACTGGAACAATGTGTTTGACATACTATAAGGTGTTTGACACGCTAATATAATAATGGCCGTAGGCGAGCCTAGACTGGAACGAACCTATGGATTTCGATCCCTCCACCCTGAACCGCGCCCTGCCGCTCAGGGATCAGATTTATCAGATGATCCGTACCATGATTGTGGGCGGAAAGCTGAAACCTGGCGAACCGATCAACGAAATCGCCATCGCTGAGGCGCTCGGTGTTTCACGAACACCGGTGCGGGAAGCGGTCAAGCGCATCAGTGACGAAGGGATGGTCAAAATCCTCGCTCAGACCGGCACATATGTTGCGCCGATCAGCCGCAAGGATCTGGAAGAAGCCTATGTAATACGGCGTGCGCTTGAAATGGAAAGCGCCCGCCATGCCTCCGCGAACTTTACGGCTTCAGCGGCCGAAGCCCTTGAGGACAACATCGCCGCGCACCGCCGCGCCATTGCGCGCGGCAAATACGCGACCGCCATCCAGCTGGATGATGTTTTCCACCGCACCATTGCAGAGATCAGCGGCTATCCTTCAATCTGGCGTGCCGTTGATATTTCGAAAGCCCAGATGGACCGCGGTCGCTATATCGCCATTCCCAAGCCTGGCTACGGCACTCAGACGATCGAGCAGCACGAGGCTATTCTGGAGGCTCTCAAAAAACACGATGCCGAAGGCGCGGCCAAGGCGATGGAAAGCCACCTGAACACCTCGCTGCAAAACACGCTCGAAGTCGCGATCGATCTCACCGACTGAATTTCCAGCCGAACGAGGATATCGGCATGCAGAGAATGGCCCATTGCATCGGCCTGAAGCCGGATGCGATCGAGATTTACAAGCGCGTTCATTCAGAGGTCTGGCCGGAAGTGCTCGAGTTGATCAGCCAGGCCAACATCCGCAATTACTCGATTTTCCTGCGCGAACCTGAAAACCTGCTGTTTGCCTATTGGGAATACCACGGCACCGATTTCGCCGCGGACGCAGCACGAATGGCCGCGGCCCCGGCCATGCAGAAGTGGTGGGAATTGTGTGACCCAATGCAGGAACCGCTCGCAAGCCGGGCGACCCACGAGTGGTGGGCCCGCATGGAAGAGGTGTTTCACCACCCTTAATATGTCCCGGTTGATATCCTTATCCCAAGAAATCGCGTCAGGTCTTGCGCGCTCTTGTATTATTATATTAGTATACTCATCTCTTCATATCCTGGATGTTCCATCCGGCCCCTCACGCAGAGTTGGATAATGAAACGTTTCATAAAGCTATCCGATGCCGACAACATTGTTCTGGCGCTGGAACCGCTAAAGCCCGGAGAAACCCTTGTGGGGGTCGAAGCCATGGCCAGGGTCCCTCGCGGACACAAGATGGCGGTTCGGAAAATCCGCAAGGATGATCCGATTGTGAAGTATGGTCAAACGATCGGCTTCGCGCGCGAAGACATTGCAGCCGGTGACTGGGTCCATGAACACAATGTCTATGTCCGCGCATTTGAACGCGACTATGCTTTTGGAACGAGCGTTCACCCGACGGAGTTTATCGCCGAGGATCAGCGCGCGGTCTTCCAGGGCTACAAAAGGGCCAACGGCAAGGTAGGCACTCGCAACTATATTGCCACGCTCACCTCAGTGAACTGTTCGGCGAGCGTCGCTCGGTTCATCGCTGAAGAGATCAACCGGTCGGGTGTCCTCAACGATTATCCCAATGTTGATGGCGTCATTTCACTGGTTCACGGAACCGGCTGCGGAATCGATGTGAAGGGCCCGGCCTATGATGTGCTGAAACGAACCCAATGGGGGTTTGCCACCAACCCGAATGTGGGCGGGGTTCTGATGGTGGGCCTGGGCTGTGAAGCCTTCCAGATTCCGCGCTGGATGAAATCCTACGACATCCAGGAAAGCGGCACCTTCCGCACCATGACAATCCAGGAGACTGGCGGCACGAAGAAAACCGTCGAGGCGGGCGTTCAGGCGATTCTCGACATGCTGCCTACAGTCAACGCTGCCGAACGCACGCCTCAGCCGGCCTCCGAACTCATCCTCGCGCTCCAATGCGGCGGCTCTGACGGATATTCCGGCATCAGCGCCAACCCGGCCCTGGGGGCTGCGGTGGATCTGCTCGTAGCCCAGGGCGGCACGGCAATTCTGTCGGAGACCCCGGAGATCTATGGTGCAGAGCACCTTCTGACACTCCGTGCTGAAACGCGAGAAGTGGGAGAGAAGCTCATTGAGCGAATCCGCTGGTGGGAGGAGTATACCGCCCGGCACGAAATGGAAATGAACAACAACCCCTCTCCGGGCAACAAGCTTGGGGGACTGACAACGATCCTTGAGAAATCGCTTGGCGCGGCTGCCAAAGGGGGCAGCACCAATCTCAGAGCGGTGCTCGAATATGCCGAACCGGTACGCGAACATGGCCTGATTTTCATGGACACTCCCGGCTATGATCCCGTTTCGGCCACGGGGCAGGTTGCGGGAGGGGCAAATGTCCTGTGCTTCACGACCGGGCGCGGCTCGGCGTTCGGCTGCAAACCGACCCCTTCGATCAAACTCGCCTCCAACTCCTTCATCTTCGAGCAGATGAACGACGACATGGACATCAATTGCGGGGACGTTCTTGAAGGTGTGTCACTGGCCGAGAAAGGTCAGGAAATCTTCAACGAAATCCTCCGCGTTGCTTCCGGTGGCAGGACGAAATCGGAAGAACTTGGCTATGGCGACAATGAATTTGTGCCATGGAGCCTCGGAGCCACGATGTAGTCAGGTATTGTGCCGGTCTGCGGCAAGACCTCTCAGAACCGCCGGCGGTTTGATCACGGTGACAAATGCCACCGGGAAAGATTGGACAGTGCCGATCTCGACCGGCCAACGGCTCGATCCCACGTGCCGGCTTGTAACCGGCACGTGAGAGAATGATGCGAGGGACGTTGACAGGGCCCATGAGGGCTGCACGGCCCTATACCAGCTCCTTTTCAGCGAGCGCCTGCCAGAGTTCATCGGGGATCGGCTGCTCAAACCAGCCGACGTTCTGACGGACCCGGTCGGGGTGCTTGGCCCCGATCAACACCGAGGTCACGGCCTCGTGTCGGCAAGGAAACTGAATCGCTGCTGCGGCAAGCGGTACATCGAAGGAAAGACAAACCTTTTCCAGTTCTTCGACCTTGCGGATGACGGATTCGGGCGCATCCTGATAGTCAAACTTGCTCCGCCCCCCATGCCGAGCGGCGAGAATCCCCGAATTGAACACCCCGCCAATCATGATACTCATTCCGTCACTGACCGCCCGCTGCATCAGCGCGTTCGCATTTTGCTCGAGCAGAGTGTGGCGGCCAGCAAGCAGCGTGCAATCGAGCTGGACTTCATCCATAGCCTCCAGCACGATCTCCGCTTCGTTGACACCGAGCCCAAAGCCTTTGATGATTCCGGCATCGCGCAGCTCGGACAAAGCACGGAAACCACCTCCGTCGGTCAGGTCAGTCCAGTGGGCCTCAGCGACCTCACCATGGGTGACTTTTCCAATATCGTGGACAAACAGGATATCCACTCCGCCACGGCCGAGCCGCTGAAGACTATCATCGAAACTCCGCATGATCGCGTCATATGAGTAGTCGAAAACCTCAGTGAAGGGCAGCCCATTGCGCCAACCCGAATCCAGGCGGTTCTTCTCCCGAACAGGCGGCAATTCACGGCCCGGACGTTGCTGCACCATAAGACGCCCCACCTTGGTGCTGATCGCGACGTCATCGGAAGCCGCTTGCTCGCGCAGGAAATGTCCAAGCATATGCTCGGAGCGTCCGCGTCCATACATCGGCGCAACATCAAAATAGCGAAGCCCCAGATCCCAGGCCGCCTGAAGGGTGGCAAGGCATGTCGACGCGTCCACCGGCGCATAGAGGCCACCCAACGACGCACACCCCATGCCCAGTCTGGTCACTTCAAGGCCGGTTTGCCCCACCTTCCGTCTTTCAGTTGCTTTCACAAAGTCCTCCATCCCTGAACGCCGGCCGGCAAGAACCAAGCCTTGCTCCATCTGTTACACTAATATAATGAATGCGTTCAAGGGGCATATTTTCACATGCGCCCGGACGGCGCAGTCCTGCCGCCCCTCGACCAATGCATCGGAGGAAACCAGTGAATGAACAAGATTGATCTAAACGGCGAGCATGCCGTCGTTACCGGCGGGGCTCAGGGTCTGGGCTTCGCCATGGCCCGCCGCTTCGTAGCGTCCGGTGCCACGGTCACGCTGTGGGATATCGATGAGACACTGCTTCAAACGGCACGTGAGGAACTCGGTGATGCAGCGACGGTACAGGCAGCCGATGTGGCCGACTGGACGTCCGTAAAGGCAGCATGCGCGGCCACCGAAAAGGAAAGCGGCAAGATCTCTATTCTTGTCAATTCTGCAGGCATTGCAGGTCCTGCTGCTCCGCTCGACACTTACGATATCGATGCCTGGAAGAAGGTGATCGACATCAATGTGAACGGCACATTTCATGTGAACCGCGCCGTGATACCGGGCATGAAGGCGCGCAACTATGGCAGGATCGTCAACATTGCCTCGGTGGCCGGCAAGGAGGGCAACCCCAACGCGGCCGCCTACTCGGCATCCAAGGCTGCGGTGATGGGCCTGACAAAATCGCTCGGCAAGGAGCTCGCCGAGTACAACATAGCGGTGAACTGCATCACGCCGGCCACCGCCCAGACACGGATTCTGGAACAGCTGACAGCCGAGCATATCGAATACATGCGTTCACGCATTCCACGCGGCCGCCTGCTCGAGGTGGACGAGGCAGCGGCGATGGTCGCGTGGCTCGTTTCCCGCGAGAACAGCTTCACCACCGCCGCAACCTTTGACCTTTCTGGCGGACGAACCACCTACTGATTTTGGAGAGCAACATTGAAACTACTGCGTTACGGACCTGTGGGGCAGGAGCGCCCGGGCATTCTCGACAGTGAAGGCAAGATCCGCGATCTCTCCGGCATCGTTGATGATTTGGAGGGCAAGTGGCTGGCGGACCTTTCCTGGACCGAAAGCCTCGATCCCTCTACCCTCCCCCTAGTGGAAGGCACACCGCGCCTCGGCCCCTGTGTTGCAGGCACGGGAAAATTCATTTGCATCGGGTTGAACTTTGCCGACCACGCAGCCGAGTCCGGCATGGAGGTCCCGCCCGAGCCAGTAATTTTCATGAAGGCGACATCAGCGATCATTGGCCCCAATGATGACGTCGTCATTCCCCGCGGCTCGACCGCCACCGATTGGGAAGTCGAACTCGGGATCGTGATCGGCAAGCCCGCCAAGCATGTCTCCCAGAAGGAGGCGCTCGACCATGTCGCCGGCTATTGCGTGATCAACGACGTTTCCGAGCGCGACTTTCAGACAAAGCGTTCAGGCCAGTGGACCAAAGGAAAATCCTGCGACACGTTCGGCCCGGTCGGGCCATGGCTCGTGACGCGTGACGACATCTCCGATCCACAAAACCTCAAAATGTGGCTCAAGGTGAATGGTGAGACGATGCAGAACGGATCATCCGCCACCATGGTCTATGGCGTCGCTCATGTGGTGAGCTATCTGTCGGACTTCATGACACTTCATCCGGGCGACATCATCTCGACCGGTACGCCGCCGGGGGTAGGCCAGGGCATGAAACCACCTCGCTACCTGAAGGCCGGAGATGTGGTGGAACTCGGCATTGAAGGTCTTGGTGAGCAGCGCCAGGATGTGCGCTCCGAAGGGTAATCGAAGCCAAGACCACCAAGGGCCGCCATAAGCGGCCCTTTTTGCGTGCCATCACCCGATCGGGGTGCGAGAGGCTACGATCTTTGCCAAATCCTTGAAAGAAGAGCTGAAAATGTCGGCCAGTGCAGGCCTTGTTCCCGTGACCCCCTCGATCTTGCGAGCGAGCATTGGTGCAAGCAGGGAATCACCACCCAACGCAAGAAAATGATCTTCCGGGCCAACGTCTTCCGCCCTAAGCAGCGCAGCCGCGATGTCGAGTATCCGGCGCAGCGCTTCGGCCTCATCTATGGCGGTGGCTCCGGTCATGGTCTTCTCCCTTGTTGGCTCACCCCTGCCGCAGGCTGACAAGGTCGAGCGCGCATCTGCACAAATGCTTAAACCGGGTTTTCGAAGCGCAGCTCGCACTTCAAGTCTATGCAGCGCCTCGGTCGCTCACGCACCCGCATCTACCCTTTCCCGCTCATGTTCTTCTTCGTCCATCATCCGAACGCTGTGCCTGAATTCAGCACTACTCAGTATGGGTTTGACCGGCGCCATAACCCGATCAACATGCAACTCGGCATCAGCAGTGAAAAGATCACCGCCGATGGCTGACACGAGCTGCGGAATACCATGGCCAAATCCGCTGACCTCGGCAGGGTTGCGGCCGTTGCTCAGCATCGCGCCGGCAGTGAAGAGGTGAATGTCTTTGACAAAACTGTCTTCGCCCTCCCTCTTTGCGGTGAAAGCGAAGCCAGGTGTCAGATAAGGATAGCGCGCAAGTTCCTCATTACGCTCATGCTCCGGAGCGCGGTAGCGATCGCTCCACAGTGCGATCCTCCCAGCAATGTTTGCGAGTTCCGGGCGTTGGGCGAGGTCGACCCGGTAGCCTGTACCGGCAATAACGAAGTCAAAGGAGAGACCAGTAGAACGACCGTTTACGCTCACGGCCACCGACCCACCGTCGAAACAAAGCACAGGATCGCGCGCGCCCAGGTGGAGATGAAAATTCTTGAATCGGGTGGCACGGCGAACGGTATCGGGAACCGGCCCCTGCGCCCTGCGGCAGAACCTGTTCATTATATGCCATTTCTTGTCATCCGGAAGCAGCCGGAAATGTTCGACCGAGCCAGGATAATAAAGAACCCGCATACGCGAGAACCGCTCCAGATCTTCGTGACGGCAGAACAGGTGTACTGAATCTGCCCCTTCCTCCAGTGCGGAAGCAGCTGCATCGAAGGCCGACGAGGCAGCGCCGAAAACCGCTACGCGCCGGCCCCTTAAAGCCGAAAAGTCGATAGCTGCATCAGAGTGGGCGTAGAAATCTTGAGGCAACGCATCTTTTACAAATGCCGGCATCTTCACGCCGCCGCTTCCGGGAAAACCGGTGGCGAGCACCAATTTGCGACAAGTCTCGACCCGCTGCGTTCCAGCGGCCTCCAAACAAAGTCGCAATCCTTCCGGCACGGGCTCAATTCTCTGAAGCCGGTGTTCATAACGAACCTCTACGCCCGTGACATCCCGAAACCAGTCCAGATAATCGGCCCAGTCGAGACGGGGGATTGCTTGAAGGTTTTCGTAGGCCACGTCTCCGAAGCGGGCGGAGTACCAGGCGCGGAAGCTCAACTCGGGTATATCCAGTTCGGGGCCGGGAAGCTGTTTGGGTGAACGCAGCGTCTTCATGCGGGCGGTGGTGCGCCAGATACCCTCTGACCCGCGCTGGGCTGCATCGATCACACTGACCCGCGCGATACCCGCTCTCCTGAGTGCAAAAGCAATCGCGACCCCGGACTGTCCGCCCCCCACGATCACGACATCGTGGTCCGTACCCTTGTGTACAGGAACCCAATTTTCGGGGAACCCGCCCCGCAGCGCAATAGCCTGAGCTGCCACTTCGTCATGAGCGGCAGCTCCACTCGCAGAGGGAGCCATCAAAGTTTGCGCGGTACGGTCATCTACTCCCTCTGGCACCCGTCGCTCCTCCCAATCGCGATGTCGTCTGGCTGTCCATAAGCTTGCGGCTATAGTTACACTAATATATTAGTACATAGCAAGCCTCATCCACCGAAGCTGCAACGCAGTAGCCGGGTGGACCATGGAGGAAACAGGGGAGGAGCGGTGCATGGCGAAGGAGACAGAAAACACGGCGGAAGAGGCGCAGGAAAGCTTCCTTCTGGAAGGAATTCAGCAGGCCTACTGGGTTGGCCAATCCGGCGCGCTCGAGCTCGGCATTCCGGCACGCTACTATGTCGAGGTTGATCTTGCCTGCCATGACCACCACGCTGTTGAGCGAGCGTTGAATGCGCTGATCGAGCGTCACGAAATGCTCCGCGCAATCATCTCCGAGAACGGCGAACAGCATATTCTTCAGGACGTTCCGACCTATCGTCTGGATTGCACAAATCTCGAAAACTGCGGCCCTACGGAAACGGAAACCCGCCTCCGTAAGCTTCGTGAGACCATGAAGATGCAGGAACTGGCATCAGACAGCTGGCCACAGTTTGATATTCGCGCCACCAAGCAAGAGAACGGCCTGCGCCTGCACCTTTCCATCGCATTGTGGCTGATGGACGGATGGAGCTTTCACATCCTGATCCAGGAGCTTGCCGCGCTTACCGCTGATCCGTCTGCCTCTTTGCCGCCTTTGGAAATGCGGTTCCCGGACTATCTCAAGGACCGGCACGGAGAGGAGGCCGTCTCAAGACGACAGGAGGCATGGTCCTACTGGCGAGCGCGTCTTGACACTTTTCCAGGACCGCCCTCCCTCCCCCTCAGCCCCCGGCTCGAACAAGGTCAGCGTCCGAGCTTTCGTCATCTTGTCCACAAACTCCCTCCCCATCTTTGGGACAGGATCGCACGCATCGCGACCTCGCGGCGCATCACGCCGAGCCTACTGGCCTGCGCCGCCTATACCGAAGTGCTTTCACGGTTTTCCGGAAGCCGTCATTTCGCGGTCACCTTGCTTTATTCCGGCCGTTTCCAGCACCTTCCGCAGGCCGATCGCGTGTTCGGCAATTTCGGCACAACCATACTGCTCGAAGTCGATGCAGCGGCCGACAAGTCCTTCATGGAACGGGCCCGCGCTCTCCAGATGCAGTTTTGGCACGACAGCGAGCACATTGAGGTAAGCGGCATCGACGTGACGCGTGCTTTGCAACAGCGCTCCGGAAGCGGTGCGAGCATCGGCATCCCTGTCACATTCACCGCGGTGAATGCACCTGCGGACACTCTCACCGGCGCGCACCCCGCAAAGGTCCACCATGAAACCGCGCGCCTCGAAGTGCCTCAGGTTCACCTGGATCATCAATTGCACTTCGAACCAGATGGAACGGCAGTGTTCAACTGGGACTACGTCGTTGAAATGTTTCCGGCAGGTTTTATCGAAACCGTCAGTGAGGCCCATTTTGAGCTGATCAGCGCTCTTGCCGGCGATGAGGCATGCTGGGACCTTCCCGATCCAACCGCCGGCACATCTCGTGACCCGGACCCTGCCACCTCCATATCTCCCGAGGCGCCTCAACGTCTGGAAGCAATGTTCGACCGGCAGGCGATAGCAGCGCCCGACCGGACAGCAATCATTTCACCCGCAGGCAGCATCACCTATGCAAAGCTTCGCGAGAAGGCACTGGCCCTTTCCGCCGAGCTCGTCCACCGCGGGGTCGCGCCCGGCATGCTGGTGGCCGTAACGCTTCGCAAGGGTTGGGAACAGGTAGCCGCAGTACTCGGCATCCTGTACGCAGGTTCCGCCTATGTGCCGGTGGATCCGGATCTACCGGATGAGAGGCGCGCCCTTCTTCTGAAAAGCAGCGGTGCGCGCCATGCCGTAACCAGTGAGGCACTCTATACCGAACTCGATTGGCCGGAGACTGTCGAACCCATCAGGATTGACCGCCTGCCCGTGCATCAGAAAAACGTGCGGCAGCCTTCCGGCAAAGCAACGGATTTGGCCTATGTGATCTTTACCTCGGGTTCGACCGGCACACCGAAAGGCGTGATGATCGATCACCGAGGAGCTTGGAACACGATCGCCGATCTCAACCAACGCTTCGCTCTCACGCCACGAGACAAAGTTCTCGCCCTCTCGTCGCTCAGCTTTGATCTTTCCGTATATGATATCTTCGGCACTCTCGCCGCCGGGGCCACCATTGTCATGCCGGCCCCGGATTCCATGCGCGACCCTGCGCACTGGCGCGCACTTGTGTGCGCCCATCAGGTGTCGGTCTGGAACTCTGTTCCCGCCCTGATGCAGCTGGCCGTTGAAGGCACCACCGGGCCTGTTCTGGAACCGCTCCGCCTCGTCATGCTCAGCGGGGATTGGATTCCGCTCACGCTCCCAGACCAGGTTCGGATCGCTGCACCTTGCTCGCAAATCCACAGCCTCGGCGGGGCAACGGAAGCGTCGATCTGGTCTGTGCTCTATCCGATCGACCGCATCGAACCTGAATGGCGTTCCATCCCTTATGGCCACGCCATGAAAAACCAGTCGATCCACGTTCTGGATGAAAATCTGCAGCTATGTCCTCCCTGGGTACCAGGAGAGCTTTACATTGGCGGCATCGGCGTGGCGTTAGGCTATCTGAATGACAGAACCAAGACCGAGGCCAGCTTCATCCGCCATCCGAGAACCGGCGAGCGTCTTTACAGAACCGGCGACCTTGGCCGCTACCTTTCCGACGGCGAAATCGAGTTTCTGGGACGCGCGGATTTTCAGGTGAAGATCCAGGGCTACCGTGTGGAATGCGCGGAGGTGGAGGCTGCATTGCTCTCGGACCCGGAAATAAACCGCGCGATCGTTTCCGCAGCGAGCGACAGTCGAGGAACCCGTCACCTGGTGGCATACATTGTGCCGACGGACGGCAGATCTGAGCCTGACATTCCCTCCCTGAGCAATCGGCTGCGTGCAATTCTGCCTGCCTATATGGTGCCCACCTATTTCAAAATTCTGGAAAAACTGCCGTTGAGCGACAATGGCAAGGTCGTTCGCTCTGCCCTTCCAGCACCCGATTTCGGCGCATCGATGCAAGAGACCCGCGCGTATGACCCACCACGCGAGGGAGCGGAGGCTGAGATAGCGGCGATGTGGCGCGACGTGCTCGACAATACCGGCCCGATCGGCCGAGATGACAACTTCTTCACACTCGGTGGCTCCTCCTTTGCCGGAATGCGCCTTATGGCGCGTATGGAGAAGCGGTTTGGAAAACCGGTATCCTTCGCGATGCTTGCAAGTCACCCCACCATAGCTGGGCTCTCGCAAGCGATAAGCGCAGACGACCGAGGCCAGACCGAAGCGCTGCTGGTGACGATCAGAAAAGGGGACCCGGACGAGACACCGCTGTTCTGCATCCATCCGATCGGCGGGAACGTTATGTGCTATCTCGCGCTTGCACGCTCCATGCCGGATGAACGGCCGATCTACGGCCTGCGCGCGCCGGGGCTTTCCTCGCGCTCTGAGACGCCGCTTTGCTCGATCCCGAAGATGGCTGACCACTATCTGGCAGAAATCAGAAAAATTCAGCCGCACGGTCCTTATCACCTTGCCGGCTGGTCGCTTGGCGGACTTGTGGCGCAGGAGATGGCGCGCGTCCTTCACAGTCAGGGCGCGACCTTGGGGACGGTGGCGATGATTGACAGCGCTGTTCCACGCGCAAAGCCCAGCGGTCCAGGCGATCAAAGGCGCTTTCTCCATTTCGCAAGAGACATCGAGGCAATTGCCGGCGTCGGCCCCAATGACTGGAGCGAAGAACAAATTTCCCTTCCTTTGAACGAAAGGATGAAACTTCTTGCGGCGCGGCTGGAAACGGCAGGGGTGCCGATCGAGGCATCCGGTCTTGACGATATTTACCGCGTTTTCGACGCTGGGAGCACGGCTCTCGAAGACCACGTCCCATCTACGATGGCGTCGCGGCTCCTGCTTTTTGCTGCCGCCCGGCGACCAGACCTTGAGCGCGTCAAACAGGAATGGCGCGCACTGGCGCCTGAAATCAAGATTATTGAGCTGGACGCTGATCACTATTCGATCATGCAGCCGCCCAGTAGCGAAACCATAGGGCTGCAACTGTGTAACGACATGGCGCGGATCGACTGCAGCAAGAGGCCTCCGGGCGAAATGAAGGCCCCAAAGCCTCGGCCTAAGGACGGAAGAGCTTCAGGCATAACAGTCGGAAGCCGGTAATGAACCGGCAGGACCCTCGCAGCACCTTGCTTCCGCCGTCCGATCAGCGGACCCTGCGCTCTTGCGCATCAGGCTTGGACAAGCGAAGTCTCAATTGGACGCACTGTAAGCGATCCGCCAGGGGCGGATGCTGCCACAGCAGCAATATGCTCGCCTGTGAGCGTCAGCAGGCGAAAGCTCCAATGGTCGGCGCAATCCCCAATTTCGGGGTCGAACAGGGCCGCAGGTGGCGATCCAGCAAGGTCAAAACGAACACTGCTCATCGGCAACGAGAGACCCACGCCCCGCGCCTTGAGATAGGATTCCTTGAGCATCCAGTACTTAAGAAAAGCCTCGCGGTACGCAGCGCCAGCAAGCCCCGCCAATTGCGTTTTCTCCGAAGAAGCCAGGACCGTTTCCGACAGCTCCTCGATACCGGTCTGCCGGTCGCGCCGTTCCACATCCACGCCAATTTCGCGAAACGATCCAATGGCGAAGGCCACAAGCCCATCCGTATGGGAGAGGTTGAAGAACAAGCCATCCACCCCGCAAGCATCAGCGATATAGGGGCGGCCATACGCATTCTCGCAAAAACGCCAGTCCGTGGGCTGGAGAGCGCGGTAACGGGACAGACACTGCCGCACGAGAGCGCGACCCGCGAGGAACTGTATACGGGCGCCATGAGCCCTGAAAGCGTGGTAGCGCGACATCTCGGATTCATCGAGAAGTGCAAGCGCAGTCCCCTGGGATGGCAGGTCAAAACCCTCGAGAGGCGCCCACCAGACATCAACAACATTCGATGCAGGGTTCAAGGCACCTTCTGCTTTCCGCTCGTGACGCTCCGCTTGCGCTGGAAACCGTGCGTCATCCCCCAAATCTCTCCCCTCTGACACAAGAGAACTCGCACATGCTCGTATTCATGTTCCCAGGACAAGGATCACAATTCCCCGGAATGGGCAAGGAACTGTTCGACGCGAGCCGGATCTTCGGCGCGCTTGAAAGCCGAATAGACCAGATCGCCGGCTTTCCCGTTCGCGATACCTGTCTGAATGCAGATGAGAGCACGCTCCAGCGCACCGAGATCACACAGCCCTGCCTCTATGTCGTGAACGCCCTCACCCTTGAACAAACACTGGCGGCGGGGCGACGCCCGGACTGCTTTATTGGTCACAGCCTTGGCGAATACAACGCTCTTCAGGCCGCCGGGGCCTTCGACCTGCTCACCGGCTTGCGCATCGTGACCCGGCGCGGACAATTGATGGCGGAGCAGCGGGAAGGCGGGATGATGGCTGTCATCGGGCTTGATGAGAAAGCGGTGAGCCGGCACCTCGAGGCGTTCCCTGACGCTGAGATCGCCAATGTGAACGCGCCGGATCAGATCGTCATCTCAGGTGCGGTTGCAGCGCTTGAGGAAGCATCGGAGGGATTGATCGAAGCTGGGGCCATGGCCTGTATCCCGTTGGCTGTGGGAGCTGCTTTCCACTCCCGCTTCATGGAACCGGCCACTGACGCTTTAGCGCAGTTTCTGCGTGACATTCCCTTTCGCGCCCTGCGCGTTGAGGTGATATCAAATGTGACCGCGCTTCCCTATCCGAAAGAACCGGACCAGGAAATTCGCTCGCTTCTTGTGCGCCAACTCGCCTCCCGAGTGCTGTTCGCGCCCGCAATTGCCCGCC
Source organism: Nitratireductor sp. B36 (assembly GCF_020833685.1). Lineage (GTDB taxonomy): Bacteria > Pseudomonadota > Alphaproteobacteria > Rhizobiales > Rhizobiaceae > Nitratireductor. The sequence goes on along the minus strand of NZ_JACKZY010000002.1, from coordinate 312 downwards.
TGAAAGCCAGAACCGGCGTTGAGTTCATCGAAGTCGGCCCCGGCAAGGTGCTGACCCGTTTGGTGGAGAAAATTCCAGGGCGGCCGTGAAACCGCCCCATCGACACCAAACACCCGTCGAAAACTCGGCTCTCGCATGGAGGGGAGGAAGGGATGATCACGGCATGCGCCGCCTTCGCGATTCGTTTGTTCGGGATCATTTGTCTTGCAGCTGCCCCTGGCCGTGGAGGCATGGAGGATCGAGCACAAGGTGAGCAATTCACTGTTGCACGTGGTTGAATGAAGCTGGCGTGAGGCTACCCGGGGGGGCTGG
>NZ_JACKZY010000001.1:508577-1390354 GCF_020833685.1 Nitratireductor sp. B36 | reverse complement strand
ACCGATCAGGACGGCCAGAGCGCCAATGATGTCCTGTCGGTGAAGATCGTCGATGACGTCCCCGAGGCCATGGCCGATACGGACAGTGCCATCGAAGGTGGCATTGCGGACGGCAATGTCCTGACAGGCTCCGGCGGTTCGGACGCGAACGCGACGGATGGTGTCGCCGATAGTCAGGGCGCGGATGGCGCGAAGGTAACGTCCATCGTGGCCACCACGGCAGGCGGCAGCGCAACGAATGTGGGCACCAACACCGTGGTCAACGGCCAGTATGGCACGCTTACCATCTCCTCCGACGGCTCCTACAGCTACCAGTCCACACCGGGCGCTGTTGCGAGCGGTACCGTTCAGGACGTCTTCTCATACACGATCACCGATGCCGACGGCGATCCGTCCACCACCACGCTGACGATCAATGTCAACGACAGTGGTCTGGCGACGCCCGACTACACGGTCACGGTGAATGAAGCGGCGCTGGACCTCAACAAGGACGGTGACGATCTTGTCCCGGGAACGGTTACTGGTTCGCTGCCGGGCTCCACGGACGAGACCTCTGGCGGTACGGCCTCGGCGACCGGTGGCACCGGGCCTTACACCTACGCCCTGCAGACCGGCGGCAATGCGGTGACGGCGGGCGCCTATGGTTCGATCCAGGTCAACAGCGACGGCACTTATACCTACACGCTGAGTTCCAACTATCTGAACGCGACGGCCGATGACGGGGTTCAGACCATCAGCGGAGCCGAAAGCTTCACCTATGTTGCCACCGATGCATTCGGCAACACCACGACCGGGACGATCTCCATCGACATCATCGACGATGTGCCGAAGGCCGAGGCAGCGGTCGGCGAGACAGCATCGGTCGTGCTCGATGAGTCCGATGGAAGCGGCTCCGGCACGGACGGGATCAACCCCGGTCAGATTCAGGCCGGTGTCATCCAGAGCCTCTTCGCCACCCCCGATTTCGGGGCGGATGGCGCCGGCTCGGTGGCTTATTCGCTCTCCGCGACCGACGGCGCGGCGACCGGCCTTTGGCTGACAGGCCAGTCGGGTGCTGCGAATGAGATCATTCTCGTGAAGATCTCCGACACCGTGTACGAAGGTCGCGCCGGGGGGCGCGTCGACACGCCCGCCTTCACGGTTTCCATCAATGGCGCGACGGGCGCGGTCACGGTCACGCAGCACGAGACGCTGGAACACACTGTCGATGGCGGCCCGGGTGCGGCACATGACGATGCGCTCTTCCTTGGTGGTGCAGCAGCCATTTCTGTTGTGCAGACGGTGACGGATGCCGATGGCGACACGGCCACGGCGACAAGCGCCAGTGCGCTTTCGATCCGGTTCGATGACGATGGGCCGACGCTCATCGTCCCGGAAAATGCGGTTCTGAGCAACTCGGCCGGGACACCACAGGTCTTCAACCTGGATTTGGACGGGTCGGTCATCGACAATTACGGGGCCGATGGTGCCGGCACGGTACGGTTCACGGTCACCGAGGGGCAGGACAGTGGCTTGACCTCAGGGGGGCAGCCCATAACCTACCATCTCTCGGGAGATGGGACGGTTCTGACCGGCAAGATCGGCGGCGCCGGCGGAACCACCGTTTTTACGGTGACGCTTGACCCGGCAAACGGCACCTACTCGGTCGATATGGATGGATCGGTCGACAGTCAGTCCTTCGTTGATTTCAATGACGGTGGTTACGATTTCAAAGGTGGCAACGAACCATGGGCTGGCTTCTTTACGCCTGCCGACGATGGAAGCTCCGATCTGCTCCTGACGCCAATTCCCGCAGCTTCGTTCAACCCGGGCAACAATGGCGGCACGATGAACACCAACGCCAACAATGGTGGTGTTGGAACAGGAGGCAGCGTCGGCAACGGGGAGGGGGTCCGTCTGGACTTTGTGACGGACCTTGGTGGCAACAATGCGGGTACGGGGGATTATTCGGTTCCCGGAAACCAAGACCATACCTTCGATGGGCATTACACGACCAACGGCGCATCCATTGACTTTACGGGGATAAGCGGTCTTTCCGGCCAGTCCACCGTCCTTTTCCGTGCGTTTGACGACGACGACACCGGGCCGGTCGCCACTCAGGTTGGCGACGGCAGCCAGGAGGACATTACCGGGGTTGCAATATCGTACGGTGGTCAAACCGTGTTTGTCACGCCCGGCACTGCCCAACCGGTCACGGTGGGCGGGCACAACTTCACGGTCAACTTCATCGACAATGGCGGGATCCAGGAGGTGACGGTTGCTGGTGTCGTCAACAACACCTCGATCGCGACCTACACGGCAGATGGCTACAACAGTCTTGAAGCGCACTGGAGTGGTGGGCAACCGTTCAAGGTGGGCAATTTCGGCACCTCTGTTGTCAGCACCGACCCGGTCGACTTCAGCCTTCCCATCGAAATTGTCGATGGTGACGGCGATACGGCGGCAGCCCAGATCGGCATTCACCTCGAGCCGGACGCGCCCCCGACGGTGAGCGTGACGGATGGTGAAGTCGATGAAGCGGGGCTTCCCACCGGCTCTGAGGCCGGGATCGCGAGCATTGCGGATACAGGCACTTTTTCGATAACACTCGGCAGCGGCGACATGCTTTCCGTTCTGGAAGTGCAGAACGCAAACGGCGACTGGATTGACGTTACGGCCGCAACGGCCGGCAGCCCGGTGGATGTGGTCGGGGCGAATGGGACGTTGAGGGTAACGTCTGATGGAGCGGGAAACTATTCCTGGGCCTATGAACTCGACCAGAACTCGCCCGACCATCCGCAGAACCCGGACACCGGTACATCTGAAGGTGTCTCCGATGACTTTCACATTCGGGCGACGGACGACGATGGCGATGTTTCCGCCGTTGACACCCTGAACGTATCGATCCTTGACGACGGACCGACAGCGAAGCCTGACATGGCCAGTCTGACCCTCGGAACCGAGAGCTTCAACATCGCTTTCGTGCTCGATTTCAGCGGCAGCGTGAGCAACAGTGAACTCGATCAGATGCTCGATGCCGTGAAGGCCGCCGGGCAGGCGTTCTTCGCCGGCACAACGGGTGACGTGCAGATCGAACTGGTCGCCTTTTCATCGAGCGCTTTGTCTGCCCCGGGACCCTTCACGGATTACGCGTCTTTTGCTGCGCAGATTAACGCCTGGAATCCTGCTGAAGGCGGGTCGCGGCCCTACAATGGAGGCACCGACTTCACCGCGGCCATTGAGGAAACGATGGCGACCTTTACACCACTGGACGGTTACAACAATCAGGTCTTCTTCCTCAGCGATGGCAATCCGAATGAGCAGATCGGTGCCGGTGGCCATTCTCTGCTTGGCAGCACGCAGACCGCCTGGAACAACTTTGTTCAGGACAATGATGTGACGGTTCAGACGGTCGGTATCGGCAACAACATCGATGTCGAGCAGTTGCAGGATGTCGATGAGGCCGACGGTGACAATACGGTCGTTTCGGTCTCCGGTTTCGAAAACCTTGTCGACGCGCTTCTCGACCTCGCCAATCAGGTGAGCGTTTCCGGCAATCTCCTTTTGGGGGATGACAATGCTGCCGGCGGCGGCGACGATGACGGTTTCGGCGCAGATGGCGGTCGCCTTCATGCAGTTACGGTCGATGGAGTAACCTACACCTATGACCCGGACACCGATCAGATCGCGAATGATGGCGGTGAGCCGGTTCAGACAGGCAGCGATCTCGAGGTCGACACGCCGCTGGGTGGGGTGTTTGAACTCGATTTCCTGACTGGAAACTGGAATTTCCAGGCGAATGCGGGAACGGTGGCGGGGACCGAGACGTTCGATTACGTGATCATCGACAACGATGGCGACACCTCGACCACCCAGCTGACGGTGAATGTCTTGCCGCCACCTGAAATTGCTGATGATCTCGTCTTGACCAACATCACCGACTATTCCGCGATCAGCATCCCGATTAAGGCCTTGCTCTACAACGACGATGGGAAGGGCTCTCCACTCAACGTCACCGCGGCCCAGAATGCGCAGGATGGTCATGTGAACCTTCTCGATGGCGTGGTCTTCACTCCGTCCAGTGCTCCGGCATCTTTTGTCGATGAAGATTTCAGCGGCGGGCTGGGCGGCTTCTCGTACGAGGACAATCGCTACGCGGATCAATATTATCAGGCGACGGGGAGCGATGCGTCTGGCCAGAGAGAGACGGGCGGTATAGCGAACGATGGTGCGCTGGCCTTGTCCCTCGGAGGCAGTGGAAACGACAATCACCAGAATATGAACGGCGCATTCACGCGCTCGTTCAACCTCAACAGCACGACTACTTTGACCATTACATTCGATTACTACGCCTTCCTATCGGGACAGTCTGACAATACGGACGATGTCTGGGTGCTCGCCGACGTCGATGGGAACGCGTTTGGAACCGGCGGGGTGATTGATGAGCTCATTGGGTCGAGTTCGAGCAACTCCGATGCTCAGTCGACGGGCTGGCAAACCTTCTCAACGACAATAACACTGTCGCCTGGCCAACACACGCTGTCTCTCGGTGGGCTGATGACATCGAAAGAAAACGACAACGAATATGCCGAAGTCTACTTCGACAATGTTCGTGTCGAGTATGACCCGACTCCGGCATTCTCCAGCGGCGGGTTTGATTACACAGCTTCCACAGGAAGCGCCTCGGTTGATGGTCATGTAACGATCACCGGAGTTTCGGGCAGCTTCATCACCGGAACCGGCGCCGATGAGGTGCTCATCGGCAATGACGGCGGCTCGACACTGCTCGGTATGGGCGGGAACGATGTCCTTGTTGGCGGTGTCGGAGACGACGAACTCATCGGCGGCGAAGGTGCGGACCTGCTGATCGGAGGGGAGGGACGGGATACCTATGTCCTTACCGACATCGAAAATGCCGAGGACACGGTGGTGATCGATCAGTCGGCGCTGGCCGCGCTCGATCCGGATGCGATCATCGGTTTCGGATCGGAAGATGTGGTGGATCTCACGGAGCTCGTCGCTGTTGGCCCCGGGGAAAATGTCGCCGACTATGTCAGGCTCGATCCCGGTAATTCCGCGCAATTGCAGGTGGATGCCGATGGAACGGCCGGATCCGAGGACTGGGTGACGGTCGCCACGTTCGACGTGCCGCAGACACCCTCCACCATCAAGATCCTCTATGAGGATGACGGCAGTGATAATTCAGGCACGGTCTGAACGGAATGGGCCGGGGCGGCCGCCTGTTGGCGGCCGCAGGTTTGATAAGCCGGCTGGAAAGGTGTAATTTTCCGGTCAGGGAACACACCACGGGCGAGCAACGCCGAGGGGGGACCTATGAAAAAGCTCACTTTGGGATTTGCCATGATTGCAGCAACTGTTCTGGCCGGGCCAGCGCAGACTGCTGATCTTTCAGTCGGAGGGTATTGCCCGGTGGCGCAAAATGCTCGGCTCCTCTCCATCTCCAGCAACGCGTCACTCACGGATGAGGTCATCCGTCTGATGGATGAGGCCGTGGCCGTTGCAGATAGCCCGCAATGGATCAATTCGGCACGCCCCGCCTTCGTCTGGGCATCCGAAGCCAAGGTCGCCTGTGGCAAGGCTTATGGCTATCTGCAATCCGAATATCGGGACGAGGATTATCTGAACAAATGCGAGTGTTTCCACGCCCGCATGGTTCGCTACATGTATTGATCCTGTTGATCCGGCTCCTAGATGAATTTGACACGAGACCTGCGCTCTGAGCACCGTGCAAACGGGCGCTTTTCCATGAGACTGGCGCGGTCAGTGGCGCTAAGTGCCGCTCTTGCCCTTGCAGCCTGCCAGTCTTCGGGAGTTGATGATGCGCTGAAGGTGGAAGACGCCAGCGTCTCTCCTTCCGCCGCGGGCGTCGAAACGGTCGGCTCCGGACCAGTGACAATCGGCATGGTGACAAACCTTGCCGGCGCGGCCCGCGCCTCGGAGCGTGACTACCGAGACGGTGCCAAGCTTGCCGCCGAGCAGCTTGGCGGTGATCAGGTTACACTTGCTGTTTACACGGCCCGGCCCAATGCTGCCGATACGAAGAAGGCCGTAGAGACCCTCATTGAACGCGGCGCCAGGATCATTATCGGCCCCTCTCAGGCGAACCTCCTGAGTGCTGTCCCGGCGGGCGGCACCACTCCACCGGTTATTGCGCTGGTGCCAAACGGGGCGCCGCGCAAAACGGGTTTTTTTGCGTTCATGTCGGATGAAGTGGATAGCAGTGTCGAAGCCGCCGCTTACGCAATCGGGGCCGGCCACAGAAACATCGCTGTCGTGCACCCAGCCAACGCGGACCCCGCAACGCTGGAAAGGCTGCAGGCAGGCATCAAGGCGGAAGGCGGCAACATCGTCGCAAATGTGCCTGTCGCAACCAACTCCACCAGTGAAATGGCGGGCAAAGCTGCACGGCTTCAGGCTGCCGATGCTCTTGTCCTTGCACCCGGTTTGAAGGCACCGGCAGCCACTTTGGCCGCGCTGCGAGCAACTGGCGCGCTGCGAGAGAACGCGCTTGTCCTTTCAACGCCGCAACTGTCGCCTGGCCCTGCGGTCGCGGGTGTACTCATGTGCCGCGTCGACCAGCTCTCGGTTGGGAACATCACCGAGCATTTCCGAAGCAGATATGGCAGGGCAATGAGCAAGGACGCCGCCTATGGGTTTGATGCTGCAGCGCTCGCCATCGGCATTGCCAGAGCCAGAGGCGCTGCCGGTTTGACGGTTTCCACCCTGACCGCAAAATCCGGTTTTCGTGGCCTGCTCGGTTCATTCCGCTTCACCGCCTCCGGAGCGGTGGAGCGCAATTGCTCCATTTATCGTGTCGAGGGCAGTGCTTTCAAATTGCAGGATCCTGCTCCCGAAGGCTTCTGATCTTGCATTCTTCTTGGTCTATACCTGAATGGGCCTTGGCTTTCGCCGAAAACCCCGCTTAAATGACCCTAGGGAGTGAACTGGTTGAAGCTTTCGGCTGGCTGGCGCGGTCGCAGGCTAACGCGGGAGGCGTGGCTTGGCGGTTTTTGTTCTCGTTGTCGGCAAATGCGCTGCGCCGGGTGCGCGGACGCGGTGCCTCATAGGGTGCCTCAACTGGCGTAGGCGCTATCCAACTTCATACAGCCTATCGGATTTTTTCGTGTTGACGCGGTTTCTGCTGCGTCAATCCACGACCGGATTGTCGTGCACCTTCGCTTATCCATTTGAAGGAGCAGGACGCATCGCAACCTAGGACGCTGTTTCGCATCCGCGGAATGAGCCCGAGGCAAGGGAGGAATACATGACCGAAATCTCGATGACCGTGAACGGCAGGGCAGCGCGTGCCTCTGTGCCGGACAACACACTTTTGGTGGATTTCCTGCGCGAGCAACTACGCCTGACGGGCACACATGTGGGCTGTGACACGAGCCAGTGTGGAGCCTGCGTCGTTCACGTCAACGGGCGGGCGGTGAAGAGCTGCACAATGCTGGCAGCATCCGCTGAAGGCGCGGAAGTCACCACCATTGAGGGGCTTGCCAATGGCGAACTCCATCCCATGCAGGCGGCGTTCAAGGAAAATCATGGGCTTCAATGCGGCTTCTGCACGCCGGGCATGATCATGTCGGCGACCGACATGGTGGCCCGCTACAGGGCGGCCGGCAAGGAGCTGACCGAAGAGGCGATCCGCCACGAGCTGGAAGGCAATATCTGCCGCTGCACCGGCTATCACAACATCGTCAAGGCCATTCAGGATGGCGCGGCGAAGATGGCTGCGAGCTGAGGGAGGAAACGAGATGAGCGAACAAGGCATTGGCGCCCGGGTCCTCCGTAAGGAAGACAAGCGCTTCATCACCGGCAAGGGCCGGTACACCGACGACATCCGCAACGAACGGCAGGCCTATGCGGCCTTCGTGCGCAGCCCGCACGCGCACGCAAAGGTCAAGTCCATCGACAGCGCGGAAGCGGAGAAGATGGACGGTGTGATTGCTGTCCTCAACGGTAAGCAATTGACGGATGATGGTATCGGCAATCTCATCTGCGGCTGGGCCGTGAACTCGAAGGACGGGAGCCCCATGAACATGGGAGCGTGGTCCGCGCTCGCCACCGACAAGGTGCGCTATGTGGGCGATGCCGTGGTTCTCGTCGTGGCCGAAACGCAGGCCCAGGCACGCGCTGCCGCAGAAGCCGTGGAGGTCGATTATGAAGAACTCCCGGCCGTCGTGCATGCGGTCGATGCGCTGAAAGGTGGTGCACCGCAGGTTCATGAGAATGCGCCCGGAAACCTCATCTTCGACTGGGGTCTGGGCGAAGAGGCAGCCGTCGACAAGGCGCTTGCCGGCGCCGCGCACGTTACGGAGATGAAGATCCTCAACAACCGCCTGTCGCCGAACCCAATGGAGCCGCGTTCGGCAATCGCCACCTATGACGAGGCGGAAGACCACTACACGCTCTACACCACTAGCCAGAACCCGCATGTGGCGAGACTGGTGCTCTCCGCCTTTTATCAGGTCGCGCCAGAGCACAAGCTGCGTGTCATCGCCCCCGATGTCGGCGGCGGCTTCGGCTCCAAGATCTACATCTACCCAGAGGAGATCGCCTGCCTCTGGGCGTCCATGAAGACCAAACGTTCGGTCAAATGGACGTCAAGCCGGTCCGAGGCGTTCCTCACCGACGCGCATGGCCGCGATCATGTCTCCACGGCGAAGATCGGCTTCGATGCGCAAAACCGCATTGTCGGCCTCAAGGTCGACACCATCGCCAATCTCGGCGCCTATATGTCGCTGTTCTCTTCGGCTGTGCCGACCTATCTCTATGCGACTCTTCTTTCGGGCCAGTACGACATCGCCAACATCTATTGCAATGTGCGCGCGGTCTACACCAACACGGCACCGGTGGATGCCTATCGCGGCGCTGGCCGCCCGGAAGCCTGCTATCTCGTCGAGCGCATCATGGAAACGGCAGCACGCGAACTGGGTGTCGATACGGCAGAGCTACGCCGCATCAATTTCATCCGCCAGTTCCCGCATGAAACGCCCGTGATCATGACTTATGATGCGGGCGACTTTGCCGGCAATCTCGATCAGGCGCTGGAGGCGGCTGATTACAAGGGCTTCCCTGCCCGTCGCGCGGAAGCGGCCAAACGTGGAAAGCTGCGCGGCATCGGGCTCGCCTCCTATATCGAGGCCTGCGGCATCGCGCCCTCGGCGGCGGTCGGTTCGCTGGGCGCTGGCGTCGGCCTTTGGGAGAGTGCCGAGGTGCGGGTCAATCCCGTCGGCACTATCGAGGTCCTGACCGGTAGCCACAGCCACGGGCAGGGGCACGAAACCACCTTTGCCCAGGTGGTGGCGGAGCGTTTCGGTCTGCCCATCGACAACATCCAGATCGTGCATGGCGACACCGACAAGGTACAGTTCGGCATGGGCACCTACGGTTCGCGTTCCGGCCCGGTCGGCATGTCGGCCATCGTCAAGGCGCTCGACAAGGTGGAAGCCAAGGTCAGGAAAATCGCCGCCCATGTGCTGGAAGTCTCCGAAGACGATCTCGTCATCGAGAATGGCGAGGTGAAGGTGGCCGGCACCGACCGGTCCATGGCCTGGCACGAGGTTGGCCTTGCGGCCTACACCGCCCACAACCTGCCTGCCGGCATGGAACCGGGGCTGAAGGAGGGCGCGTTCTACGATCCTGCAAACTTCACCTTCCCTGCCGGCACCTATGTCTGCGAAGTGGAGGTAGACCCCGAAACGGGCGAGACGAAAATCGTCCAGTTCGTCGCTTCCGATGATTTCGGCACCATCATCAACCCGATGATCGTGGAGGGTCAGGTGCATGGCGGCATTGCGCAGGGCGTCGGCCAGGCGATGCTTGAAAACGTGGTCTATGACGAGGACGGCCAGCTCCTGTCGGCCAGCTACATGGATTACACCATGCCGCGTGCCGACAATGTGCCGAGCTTCGCCATTCACCACCATTCCACCAAGAGCCCGTCAAACCCGCTCGGCATGAAGGGCTGCGGCGAGGCGGGCGCCATCGGCACACCGCCGGCGGTCATCAACGCCATCACGGATGCAATCGGCAACAATGATCTCCAGATGCCGGCCACGCCGCCGCGCGTCTGGGCCGCGTTGCAGGCCGCTTCGACAAAGATCGCGGCAGAATAGGGAGGCCAGTTATGTATGATGTAACCTATCACCGTGCCGCAAGCGTCGACGATGCGGCGGCTAAATTCTCTGCCGCCTCCGACGGGCAGTTGCTCGCCGGCGGTCAGACCCTGCTTCCTACCATGAAGCACCGCCTGGCCGCCCCTTCGGACCTCATCGACCTGCGCGGCATCGCAGATCTCGTTGGCGTGAAGATATCGGGACGCAAGGTCACCATCGGTGCCATGACCACCCATGCGGCGGTCGCCGAAAATGCCGAACTCGCAAAGGTCTGCCCGGCCATCGTCAAGCTGGCCGGCGGCATCGGCGATCCCGCTGTGCGTCATCAGGGAACCATCGGCGGCTCCATCGCCAACAACGATCCGGCGGCAGACTATCCGGCGGGTCTTCTGGCGCTCGCAGCCACGATCCACACAAACCGGCGCGAGATTGCCGCGGGTGATTTCTTCACCGGGCTTTTCTCCACGGCGCTGGATGAGGGTGAGATCATCACCGCCGTCAGCTTCGAGGCTCCGGAGGCCTGCGGCTACGCAAAATTCCCCAATCCAGCCTCGCGCTACGCCATGACCGGGGTCTTCGTGGCCAAAGCTGGTGGCGCCGTGCGCGTTGCAGTCACGGGAGCCGGATCGGATGGCGTGTTCCGCCATGAGGGGCTGGAACAGGCGCTCTCGAAGGACTGGTCTGCCGCGGCGGTGGACGGGGTGAAAATCTCGGCTGACGGGCTCATGTCCGACATCCATTGCGATGCCGCCTACCGCGCCAATCTGATCCGGGCGATGGCCAAACGCGCGATCGGCTAAACAGGAAGCGGAAGCAGCAAAGCCCGGGCAGTTGCCCGGGCTTTGTCGTGGGATAACAGAGATTGCCCGAGGCCGGTTCAGCGCTTCATCAGGTCGATGGCCGCCGCCGTGATGGCCTTCACCGCCGTTGGAATACACGCCTCGTCCAGGTCGAAATCGCTGCGATGGAGCATCGTCTTTCGGTCCTTGAGACGCGAGCCGATCCTCAGATGAGCGCTTGGCACACGGGTAGAAAACTCCGCGTAATCCTCGCTGCCCATGGAGCCCTGCGGCAGTTCGATCACCTTGTCGTCGCCGATCATGCGTCGTGCGGTCTCAAGCACAGGCTGCAGGATGTCGGGATCGTTCACCACAGGCGGAACGCCGGTCAGGAAGGTCGGCTCGCAGGTCACCCGGTGCGTGAGCGCGATGCCTGCGCAAACCCGCTCGATGGCCGCTTTCACTGCCTCGCGTACGGCGGGGTTCTGGCTGCGGGTCGTGCCTTCTAGCGTCACACTGTCGGGGATCTGGTTGCGTGCCGATCCGCCCTTGATCGAGCCGATGGTCACCACAGCGGCTTCCAGTGGGGCGATCTCGCGGGCAACGATCGTCTGGAGCGAGGAAACGAGGTTGCCGGCAGCAACGATGGGATCGACCGCAAGGTGCGGGTGCGCCCCATGGCCCGACTGACCGGTGATGGTGATGTCGAACGGGTCTGTGGAAGCGAAGGCTGTCTTCGGATGATAGCCGATCGTGCCGCCGTCGATCAGCGGCCAGTTGTGATAGCCGAGCATGATGTCGGGTTCGACCCACTCGAACAGGCCGTCCTCCAGCATGGCGCGCGCGCCGCCCAACCCTTCCTCCGCCGGCTGAAACACCATCAGAGCCCGGCCCGGCAGAGCATCTGAAAGGCGTGCCAGCACTTCGCTCACACCAAGCGCAATGGCCGTGTGTGCGTCGTGCCCACAGGCGTGCATCTTGCCCGGGTTGCGCGATTTATATTCCGGCGAAGCGGTTTCTTCGATCGGCAGCGCGTCCATGTCGCCACGAATTCCGATCGTCTTGCCGTTGCCCTGTCCGATGGTGGCTGCGACACCGGTTTTTCCGATGCCGGAGCGATGATCGACTCCGAGACGTGTCAGCTCCTGCATGACCAGCGTCGAGGTCTCGTATTCCTCGAAGCCGAGCTCCGGATTGGCATGGAGCTGCCGGCGGATTTCGATCAGGCGCGGTGTGATCTCGGCTGTGATCTCTTCAATGCGCGCGCGCAGGTTTTGCTCTTCACTCATGGCTGGGCTGCATTCCTCGAAAAGTAAAAAATGGCCGGCGCAGCCTGTCAGGACCACGCCGGCAGTTGTCGTCAGGGGATCGGCTATTCTTTGCCGATTGCGACGATCTGATTGTAGACGTCTTCGCCCCAGACACCCTTGCCAAGGTTGTCGCGCACGGACTGCGTGGCTTCCATGAAAGGCGTCTTGTCGGGATGGGTGACCGTTACGCCGGCCGCTTCCATCTCGGCGATGTATTTCTTGGTCTGGTCCGGCATCAGTTCGTTGATTTTGGCGGTCGAGGCATCATTGGCTTTCTGGAGAAGCGCCTGGTCTTCCTCCGAAAGCCCCTGCCAGAACTGATCGCTGATGACCACATAAGCGGGCTTGTTGATGTAATCGACCATCGCCACGCCCTTCTGCACTTCGTAGAATTTCTGGGCATAGATCGTCTCGATCGGGTTTTCCTGCCCGTCAACGATGCCGGTCTGCAGGGCGGTATAAACTTCTGCGAAGGCCATCGGGGTGGGATTGGCGCCCAGAGCCCGCAGCGATTCCACATAGTAGTCGCGTTCAGGTGCGCGCAGCTTCAGGCCGCTCAGATCGTCCATGGAGTTGATGACCACATTGGCGCTGATCTGGCGCGGGCTGCGCGGCATGAAGCCAAGCATCCGCACCTGACGCTCAGCGGTGAGCCGCTCGTTCCATTCCTTGCCGAAATCCGTATCGAGCACCTTCTTGTAGTTGTCGATGCCGTTCATCAGATAGGGCAGGGCGAGATATTCGATTTCCTTGAGGCCGGGATCGCCGCTTGCCAGCATCTGCGTCGAGCCGAGCGCCATCTGCGCATAAACCTCACGCGGGGTGCCCAACTGGTCGCCCGGGAAAATCGTCACCGTGTGATCGGAGTTTTCCTCCACCACGCGCTTGAACTCCTGGGCGCCTTCATACTGTGCCTCGCCCGGCTGGGCCCAGAGCGCATAGCGGATTTCGTCCGCCTGTGCGCTGGCCGTCGCCAGAAGAACGGCGCTGAGTGCGAGTGCTTTCATCTTCATGCTGCATACTCCCCTTTTGATTTCGCTTTTGTGGATGAAGAAACGGACCGCATGTGCTCGACAAAGTCGGAGCAGAACGTCACGAGGTGATCGACGAAACGGGCGCCCTTGTCAGCCGAAGACCGTGAGGCGTCACCGCCGGCGATCCCGTTGGAGCAGTGATCGTCCACATTGACCGGCAGGCCGATCTCCGTGCCCTGAAAGCGCACCGCGGCAAGCCCGGCAGTGGGCAGGTCGATCATCTTTCCGAACTCGGCGTCGATCTCCACGGCATCCATGCGGGTGAGGTCCGGGAAAAGGTGCAGATAGACCGAAGTGATCGGGTCGCCGCCATGCGCAAACGCCTTCTTGCCGAACTCGCCATGGACCTCTTGCCAGAGGGCATCGGGAATCGAACGCCATAGATTGATGCAGGGAACCAGCACGTCATGGTCGCGGCGGACCGCGCGTATGACCTGGTCGATCAGTGGTGCATTGCCGCTGTGGCCGTTGACGATCACAAGCTTCGTGAGCCCGTGGTCGAGAAAATTGTCGAGCATGTCGCGCAGCGTGGCGCGGAACGCATCGGCCGAAAGGGCAATGCCGCCTGGCACCGAGCGAAAATATTCCGCATAGCCAAAGGGCATGGTGGGTGCCGCAATGGCCCCGCTTTTCTCCGCCACGCGGCTGGCAATTTCACGGGTCAGCATGAAGTCGCCCATCGGCACCATCGGCCCCTGGATTTCCTGTGAGCCGAGCGGGATGAGGATCACCGGATCCTCGCCCATCCGCTCCTGGAATTCCAGAAAGGTCATGTCCTCCAGGAGGTGCTTCTTCGCGGTACTCATTGATGCATGGACTCCAAAGTCATTGAACGCTCAGTTTCCGAACACGAGGTTGGGAATGAAAAGGCTGATCTGCGGGAACAGGACCAGCAGCACGACCGCGGTGAAAAGCGGGATGTAGAAGGGCAGCATCGCCTTCACCATCTGGCCGTGGGATATCTTTGCGATGTCCTGTGCGATGAACATCAGCACACCCACAGGCGGTGTTGCGCCGCCGATGATCAGGCTGAACACCATCAGCACGCCGAAATGCACCGGATCGATGCCGAATTGCAGGATCACCGGAACGAGGATCGGCGTCAGAACGATTTCGGCGGAGGAGGCGACCATGAGAAGCCCGACGCCGAGAAGCATCGCAACGATCACGAAGAGTGCGATCACCGGGTTCTCCGAGATGGTGGAGATGCCATCGGCGATGGCCAGCGGCACCTGTTCGCGCACCATGATCCACGAAAAGGCCGAAGCCACTGCGATGATGGATAGAATGCGTGCCGTGCCGAGCGCCGTATTCTGGATCGCGCCCCAGATGTCGGCGGCCTTCACATTGCGGTAGAACAGGCTGAGAAGCAGGCCATAGAGCACCGCAACGGCTGCCGCCTCGGTGGGTGAGAATATGCCGAACAGAATGCCCGCCACGATGATGACCGGGAAGAGAATGGCCGGTCCACCGCCCTTGATCGCAGTCGCAAGCTCCGGCAGCGTCGCTCGCTCATAACGGGGAAAGTTCCGTTTGCGCGCATAAAAATACGTGAACAGCATCTGCGTTCCGATGATCACGAAGCCCGGCAAAATACCCGCCAGAAGCAGACGGCCGATAGAGACATTGGCGAGCGTGCCATAGATCACGAGCGCGACACTCGGCGGGATCATCGGCCCCACCATGGAGGACGCAACGGTCACCGCGGCAGAGAACGGCGCGGGATAGCCCTCCTTCTTCATGGCGGGGATCAGCACCGAGCCGAGCGCCGTCGTGTCGGCGGTTGGAGACCCCGACATTCCCGAAAAGATCAGGCTTGCAAAGATGTTGACCTGGGCAAGGCCGCCATGGATGTGCCCGACCAGCGCCTTCGCCATGGCAATGATGCGGTCGGTCAGCTTGCAGGCATTCATCAGCTCCCCGGCGAGAAAGAAGAACGGGATCGCCAGAATGAGGAAGGAATTGATGGAGGCCGTCATGCGCTGGGTCAGAAGCGCCAGATTAATGTCGGCAAAGAAGAAATACACCATGGAGGATATGCCGATGGAAAACACCAGCGGCAGCCCCATGAACAGAAGGACCAGGAGAAGTCCGATAATCGAGATGGTCAGCATTGTGGGGTCCGCGGATCACATGGGGTCTTCATGGCCATAGGCCGGATCGGTCTGGCGGTGCATTGGCCGGACATAGACGATGCGTCCGATGATCGCTGCGATCATCAACGCGGCGCCCACCGTTGCAGCCAGCCGCACCACGCCCGCAGGAAGCGGCAGGGCGGAGAGATCCTGCATATTTTCAAGGATCACCAGCTTCACGCTGGTCCATCCCAAAATTGCAAGAAAACCGATGGAAAGGGCCGCATTGATGTAGCGTACCATCGTGCGGAACCCTTTGGGCAACATCAGATAAAACACATCGACATTGAGATGCCGGCCATCCCAGCAAACCGCCGCCGCTCCGATGAACGCGATCCACACGATCAGCAGTTTCGCGAGTTCTTCGCTCCACACGAGTGGTGCATTGAAAAAATACCTTAGGAAAATCTGCAGCAGCGTCACACTCACGACGATGATGAGCAGGACGCCAACAGCGATCCTCAGCGGACGCACCAGGTCCATTGGTTTGTGGTCTTTCACGGGGGTCCCCATTCTCTTTTTCAGCTACGGAAGCATGGTCAAATATTGGTTGTCCAATATATTTATCGACGCTATTTTTCTGTTCTGTATATTAATTGGGCATTGCGATGCAGTCACTTGGCGCCATCGAGCTTCGCCATCTACGCTATTTCATGCGCGTCGCGCAGGAGCTGCATTTTGGCAGGGCTGCCGAAATGCTGGGCGTGTCGCAGGCACCGCTCAGTCAGCAGATCCGCCAATTGGAGGAGCGGCTTGGTGTCAGGCTGTTCGACCGCACCACCCGCAGCGTGACGCTGACACCGGCCGGACGGGTTTTGTTCGAAAAGGCGCAGCAGGTGCTGGTGTCTTTGGAAGAGGGCATCCGAGAGACGCAGGCGGCAGGCGGTCTTTCCTCCGGCCGTTTGCGTATCGCCGCCGTCTATGTCGGTCTCTACAATTTCATGTCGAAAGCGATGCGCGAATTCAGCCGGCGCAACCCCTCGGTCCTCCTCGACATGCAGATCCACACGACGGAAGAGCAACTCGCCCTTTTGAAGGATCGCAAAATCGACGTGGCTTTTGTGCGTCCTCCGCGCACGGCTTCCGGCATTGCCTATCGGGAGATTTATCGGGAGGGGTTCGTCGCCGTGCTTCCGGCGGAATCGAACCTTGCCGCGCGCAAGAACCTCGAAGTCGAGGATCTGCGCGACGAGAATTTCATTACCTATTCTTCTATCGTCGGTGTCAGCTATCAGGATGTTGTCCTGCAACACTGCCGAAAGGCAGGCTTTGTCCCCAAAGTGGTGCAGGAGGTCAGCCATACCATGACCGTCGTTGCCATGGCGTCAGCCGGCATCGGCGTCGGCATCGTCCCGGCCTGGGTTGTCATGACGCCGATGGAAAACGTGGTTTATCGCGAGCTTCCCAAACTGCCAAAGGCCGTCTCTCTGGTTGTCGCCTGGCGCGAAGACAGCATGAACCCGTTCGTGCGGGATTTCGTGAAATGCACGCTTGCTGCTGTCGGCGAAACTGGCAACTGAAATTGCACGTGGCCTCAGGTACTCGGCGCCGGGCTGGATGGAACAGCGCCCGCGTCGCTGCCATACGAGGGCGGTGCAGGATCAGATACGATCTGGTCGCGACCTGCCTGCTTGGCGTCATAGAGGAGGCGATCCGCCCGCATAAGCAGCGTGGCAAGATTGTCGTCAGCATTCTTCAGGGCGACGCCGAAACTTGCCGAAAGCCGAACATCCCTTTGGTGGATCGAATGCGTATTGGAGGAAAGGGCGCTGCGCAAGCGTTCAGCCAGGTCACGTGCCCCTGCGAGATCCGTATGGGGCAGTAGCAGCGCAAATTCCTCGCCGCCGATCCGGCCGACAATGTCGCTCGAGCGCGCGCATTTGCGCAGCATGTTTCCAAACGCCTTGAGGGCTGCATCGCCGACGTGATGGCCGAGCGTGTCGTTGATCTGCTTGAAATGATCCAGGTCGCAGACGATGAGGGCAAGTGGCGCCCGACGCCGTGATTTCAGGTGGCGGTCTGCCGTCTCTTCAAAACCGCGACGGTTCAAGACACCTGTCAGCCCGTCCAGGTCCCGGTCCTGCCGTAATTCTTTCATCACGTCGGTCAGGATCGTGGCAAGGACCGTCAGGGCAAGAGCGGCCCCCATAACAGACAGCGAAAGTTGCAGCGTCTGCCAGAACAGTGAATCGCCGGGAGCCATAGCCAGCGTGGGCAGAGAGCGTTTTGCCGTCAGCAGCGTTCGCGGAAAGAAATGCAATGCAAAGGCAAGCAACACCCAAAAGAGAACATGATCGGCCCTTCCGGTGTTGCGGCTTGGCAGGATGCGCAACGCCACGAGGAGCAGTATGGCACCATAGCCGAAGTTCTGCACATAGATTCGAGCCAGAAGATTGGGCTGAACATAGGCGAAATACCACAACGAAATCATGATGGCGGCGATCAGCAAAACACCGAAGGCGAACCCGAGTCGTTTGCCGGCGCGACGCAATATGCCCACGCTCGCCAGCACCACGGCCAGCGTGTAGAGAAACCCGGAGAAGAGCGCATTGGGCC
Organism: Nitratireductor sp. B36; assembly: GCF_020833685.1. Taxonomy (GTDB): domain Bacteria; phylum Pseudomonadota; class Alphaproteobacteria; order Rhizobiales; family Rhizobiaceae; genus Nitratireductor. The sequence goes on along the minus strand of NZ_JACKZY010000001.1, from coordinate 1,372,419 downwards.
CAATTCCCGCAGGCCATTGCAGGACCTGGGAAAGCAGAGCCAGACCGAACAATGCGCAGGCGATGGCGAGAATGGCGGAATGCAGATGACGCCTGTCCACACACCACACCCATATGAAACCGATCGCAAAGACGAGCATGATCGTCGGACCGATCAAGCCGGTCATGCTGATCACAGGGCTATTCTCCATGGGGATATCCAGCATGCTACGAAGCGCTTCGCCGTGGGGTCAGCGCTCAAAGTCCCTTCACGATTTCCCTAATGTCAGATTCACAACAAAGGTTGAAGGGTTGTCGGTGACGCATCCCAATGTTGTTGCCAAAGAGGGCATGCCACCTGCACCAATCGCTGAGGCGCAGAGGCCATTGGCCTGTCGACCTTGTTGGGTTAGTGCAGCTCTGCCAAGCGCATCGAAGCAGGAACCACGATGGAAGATTATCTCATTCTGGCAGTTGCCGCATTCTTCGCCGGCACACTGAATACGGTCGCCGGCGGCGGAACGTTTCTGACCTTTCCGGCACTCGTTTATGCCGGCGTTCCGGTCGTTTCTGCCAACGCCACCAGCGCTGTTGCAGTGTTCCCAGGCTACCTTGGCGGCGCGCTCGGTTTCCGATCTGAGATTGCTGCCTTCGATCGACGGCGCCTTGTCCGCATTGCCGGTCTCACGGCCATTGGCGGGCTTGCCGGCTCGCTTCTTCTGCTTGTGTCCTCCAATGAGGCGTTCTCGCTGGTCGTCCCTTTCCTGCTGGCCATTGCCACGCTCACTTTCGCCTTTGGGCCGAAGATACAAAGCCTCGCCCGCCGTTTCGGGACCGGAACAGGGGAGGGCTGGTTCAGCACGATCCTCGTTGCGATCTATGGCGGCTATTTCAATGGCGGTCTGGGCATTGTTCTCCTGGCGGTTTTCTCGCTTTGGGGCATGCGCGATCTGAACACGATGAACGGCCTGAAAAACGGCCTGTCCTTCATCCTTTCGGCCATTTCGGTGGCCACATTCGCGCTCGCCGGCATTGTGGCCTGGCCGCAGGCGCTTGTGATGATGGTCGCGGCGACGGTCGGCGGCTATGCGGGAGCGCCGCTCGCCCGCGCGCTCCCGGCTTCCGTGGTGCGCGCCGTGGTTATCATCGTGGGAACGGTGATGAGCCTGATTTTTTTCCTGCGCTTGCTTTAGGGTTTGCGGAGGCGGGCGGTCTATTTATTCCGCCCAGCCTTGCTTTCGACGCAATCTGCCTCTACACGATGTTTATCGAAATTGCTGTTGAACTTTGTTTTCGCGCTGCCAAGCGCCCCTACGATCTTCCCTCAAATTCGAACTCTCTGATGTCCGGCAGTTGCCGGCATCGAACCTCCATGACGATTTGAAAGGAAAATCGTATGACTATTGGTACCGTGAAATTCTTCAATACCACCAAAGGTTTCGGCTTTATCGCGCCTGACAATGGCGACAATGATGTGTTCGTCCACATCTCCGCCGTTGAACGCGCCGGTATGCAGACCATCGTTGAAGGCCAGAAGCTGAGCTTCGACATCGTGCAGGACCGCCGGTCCGGCAAGAATGCAGCAGACAATCTGCAGGCTGCTTAGTTTTAATCTCTGCGGTGTGACCACGGATGTACTGGCACATCGCATCGAGATGATCAGGAAGGTCGGGTTAGTGCCCGGCCTTTTTTGTTGGATGCGGCCGGCGTAGTCTTATTCAGATTGGCCATGCGGAGCTCGCGGGACTTCCTTCCTAATCGCCCAGCCACACCAAATGCCCGTCGCCAATGTCGTGTGCAGTTTGTCGCGGTGGCGTATAGGTGAGCCCATGAACGGGGCTCGGCAAATCCTCCGCCTTTTCCATGAATGCCCGGCGCGGGCGTGACGGGTCGGCCACCGGCACTGCTGCCATCAGCTTCTTGGTATATTCGTGCTGCGGGTTTTCGAATATCTGCGCTCGGCTGCCCATCTCCACAAACCGCCCCATATACATGACCGCCACGCGATGGCTGATCTGCTCCACCACGGCCATGTCGTGCGAGATGAAGAGATAGGACATGCCCGTCTCGTTCTGGATGTCCTGCAACAGATCGAGCACCTGTGCCTGAATAGAGACATCGAGTGCGGCCACCGATTCATCCGCCACGATCAGTTTTGGCGACAATGAAAGCGCGCGGGCGATGCAGATGCGCTGGCGCTGTCCGCCGGAAAATTCATGCGGATAGCGCCGCATTTGATCTGTCGAAAGCCCCACGCGTTTGAAGAGATAGGCCACACGGTCTTCCAGCGCGCTACCGCTTGCCAGCCCGTGGATCTGCAGCGGCTCGGCCACCAGATCACCCACCCGCATGCGCGGATCGAGCGAGGCATAGGGATCCTGAAAGATCATCTGCACATCCCGCAGCACGGGCCGCATGGCGCGTGGCGCAAGCCCGCGCGTGGAACGCCCGCCGACGCGAATATCGCCCTGCCAGGGGATCAGGTTCAAAAGCGCCTTGCCGGTGGTGGACTTCCCGCAGCCGGATTCGCCCACCAGCGAAAGCGTCTCGCCCGGCATGATGTCGAAGGAAACACCTTCCACCGCGTGCACACGCTGTACCGGGCGTTGCAGGATGCCGCCCTTGATGTCGAAGCGCACGGTCAGGTCTTTTACGGAAACCAACGGTTCGGCAACAAGCGGCTTGTCCGGCCCGGTTCCGGGGCGCGCTGCCACGCGCTTCGGCTCCGTGGTGCCGGTCATTTCGCCCAGCCGTGGCACGGCGGCGAGCAATTCGCGCGTATATGGGTGGCGCGGTTTTGAGAAAATCACGCTGGCGGGGCTGTGCTCCACCATGCGCCCATGCTGCATCACCAGCACGTCGTCCGCCATCTCGGCCACCACGCCCATGTCATGCGTGATCATGATGACGGAGATGCCGAGGTCGGCCTGCAATTTGCGTATCAGCGCCAGTATCTGTGCCTGCACGGTCACGTCGAGCGCGGTGGTCGGCTCGTCGGCAATCAGGATCTGCGGGTTTTGGGCCAGCGCCATGGCAATCACCACACGCTGGCGCATGCCGCCGGAAAGCTCGTGCGGATATTGCTTCAAGCGCCGCGCGGGCTCGGGAATCTGCACCTGATCGAGCAGTTCAAGCGCTCGGGCACGGATCGCTTTCTCAGAAAGCCCGCCATGGGCGGAAATCGCGCCGGCCAGTTGTTTGCCGATGGAAAGCACCGGGTTGAGCGATGTCATCGGCTCCTGAAAAATCATGCCGATACGCTGCCCACGCACCTGCCGCATCTCGGCTTCCGGCAGGGCGAGAATATCGCGCCCCGCCAGAATGGCGGTGCCGGCTGAAACCCGTGCCATGGGTTTTGGCAGAAGCTGCATCAGGGAAAGCGCGGTCATGGATTTGCCAGAACCGCTTTCGCCCGCGATGCACAGGGTCTTTCCGCTTTCCAGTGTGAAGGACAGATCGTCCACGACCGTGCGCGCGCCTGTTGGCGTGGCCACCTGCACGGTGAGCCCGCTTACTTCCAAAAGGCCGGTAGCTGAGATGATATCCTTGGCGCGCGCTATGGTCATAGGGCCTTTCTCACGAGAAAACGATGCGCGGGAAGTAGAACGAGACCACCCAGTTGGGCTGGTCGACGATCTCGCTGATGCGCAGGTCGCCGCACACGGAGCACAGCATGTAGGCGTCCTCGGGCGAGAGCCCGCGCGTGGCGCACAGAAGGTCGATCATGCCGGAAAGGGCGGCCCGCGCCCCTTCCATGAGGTCGGAGCCGATGCCGGTCGTCACCTCATAGCCTTCCGCATCCAGATGCCGCGTCACCGGCCCTGGCGTGGTGAAGCGCGGCATGGCAAGGTTGGCATCCTTCACCACGTCGAGCTTCACCGCCACGTTCATCTGGCTCTCGATGGCCGTGCCGCACACTTCGCCATCGCCCTGTGCAGCGTGGGTGTCGCCGATGGAGAACAGCGCGCCCTCCACCTCGACCGGCAGATAGAGCGTGGTGCCCGCCGCCAGATCGCGAATGTCGAGATTGCCGCCCATGCGCCGTGGCGGCACCACTGAGTGGAGACCTGCTTCCGCCGGTGCCAGCCCGATGGTTCCGGCAAAGGGTTTCAGCGGCACGCGGCCATGCTTGCCGAAGGCAGCCGGGGCAAGGCTGGTCGCGTCATAGTTCCACAGCGTCAGCGCCGGGTCCTTGAACTGGTCTGCCAGAAGCCCGAAGCCGGGAATGTTCGCCGTCCAGCCAAAGCCGGACGGTTTGAACGACAAGATTTCCACCTTCAGCGCGTCGCCCGGCTTGGCCCCTTCCACATAGATGGGGCCGTTGACCGGATTGACCTTGGAGAAATCCAGCGTGGCGATGTCGTCCACGGTGCTGTCGGGCGAAAAATGGCCGGAGCCGGAATCCAGACACTCGAATTCCAGCGTCGAGCCCGGCGTCACCCGTTCTGCGGGCGGGATCGAATGATCCCACCCGAAATGGTGATGTCGCCCGTGAATGGTGTAGTCGCAGTTACTGCACATCTTTGGCAAAAACCTCGTCATAGTGGACGGGAATGTGCACCGGATCGACGAACAGCTTGTCGTCGCCACCGATGCGTTCGGAACGGATGGTGAAGCGCTCTTCGTTGAAGATCGGCGCCCATGGCGCGTCTTCCATCACCTTCAGATAGATATCGCGCCACATGGCCTCGCGCTCGCCGGCTTTGGCCGGGTCGACCATGGCATCGGCTTCCTTCGCCATGGCATCGAGATCCTCATTGCAATACCAGGCCCAGTTCCAGCCGCCCGGCACCGCGCCGTCGCAACCGAGGATCGGACCATAGAAGTTGGACGGATCGGGGAAGTCGGCAATCCACGCCATGCCGCCCGACCAGATCATCGGCGCCTGATCTTCCTCGCCGCCAGCCGCGATCACATTGGCCTGCGCCAGCGATTTGATCGAGGCGTTGATGCCGATGGCCTTCAGATCCTGCTGGATCGCCTGCGCGATACGCGGCTGCGGATCGGTGTTCATCACATAGAGTTCGGTCTCGAACCCGTCGGCAAGCCCGGCTTCTGCCAGAAGCGCCTTGGCGGCTTCGGGATCATAGGCATAGCCCTCATAATCCTTGGCGTAGCCCGGCATGGAGGGCGGCAGGGGCTGGTTGGCGGCAACGGCGCGGCCATTGATGATGCGCAGGATGCGGTCCTTGTTGATGGCCATGTTCACGGCCTTGCGCACTTCCGGCTTGTCGAAGGGCTCCATTTTCACATTCATGGTCACATAGCCGGTGTGCAGCTGTCCGCCCTGAATGATGAGGTCCTTGAACTTGGGATCGTTCTGTACCTCGATGAACTTCGCCGGCGGAATACCATCGCCCGGCACATCCACTTCGCCGTTCTGCAGGCGCAGAAGCGCCACGACCGGTTCCTGTCCAACCTCGAAGATAATCTGGTCGAGCTTCGGCACACCGGGGTTCCAGTAATCCTCGAACCGCTCGAAGACGAGGCGCTGGCCAAGCGTCCATTCGGAAAGCTTGAACGCGCCGGAGCCGACCGGGTGCTTGCCGAAATCGGCACCGTGCTTCTCCACCTCTTCCTTCGGCACCACATGGGCGAAGTTGAGCGCCAGCACGTGGAGGAAGGTCGCGTCGGGCCGCGAGAGCTCGAACTTGATGGTGTGATCGTCCACCACAGTGATGCCGGAAAGCCCGTCCGCATCGCCGCTGGAGGCTTCTTCGAAACCTTTGATGGAACCGAAGAAGCCGGCGCCGGGGCTCTGGGTCTTCGGGTTCACCGTGCGCTCGATGGAGTATTTCACGTCCTCGGCCGTCAGGTCGCGGCCATTGTGGAATTTCACGCCGTCGCGCAGCTTGAAGGTGAAGACCGTTCCGTCCCCGGAAATCTCGTAGGATTCGGCGATCTCCGGGCGCAGCTCCGTGGTGCCGGGCACATAATCCATCAGACCGTCGAACAGCGATTTGATCATCGACCAGTTCTGCCAGTCATAACCGATGGCCGGATCGAGCGTGGAAACATCATCCTTGTAGGTCACGGTCATGGAGCCGCCCTGCTTGATGTCTTCTGCAAGAGCAGGGACAAGCATGGCGGAGGTGGAAAGGGCAGCGGCGGCGACGCCGGCCAGAAGCAGTTTTCTCATCTCAAGTGTTCCTTTCTCTGGTGCTGCACATTTTGTTGGTTCTGCATCAGCGCAGCTTGATGCGCGGGTCGATCAGCGGAGTGATCAGATCGGCAAGCAGATTGCCGAGAACGATGGCGCAGGCCGAAACCAGCGTGACGCCCATGATGATGGGAATGTCGACACGCTGGATTGCCTGCCAGGCGAGCTGCCCGATGCCGGGCCAGCCAAACACGCTTTCCACCACCACAATGCCCGACATGAAGAGCCCGATATCGATGCCGATCATGGCGATGATGGGCAGGATGGCGTTGGGAAGCGCATGGCCGAAAAGCACTTTTGCGCGGGTCACACCGGTGGCGCGGGCGGTGCGGATATAATCCTGCCTGAGCACGTCGATCAGCGATGAACGCATCATGCGGGAATACCAGCCGGCCCCCAGAAAGCCGAGCGTGATGGAGGGCAGGACGAGATGCGCAAACGTGCCGTAGCCGCCGATGGGGAACCAGCCGAGTTTCACTGCGAAGATGTAGAGCAGCAGAATGCCGATCACGAATTGCGGGGCTGACACGCCGACAAATGAGGCGATCATCAGCGTGTCGTCGGTGCGCGAGCCGCGCTTCAGCGCTGCCACGACCCCCATGGTGAGGCCCAGCACGAGTTCGCAGAAGATCGCGCCGACCATCAGGAGAAGGCTCGCGGGAAGGCGGGAAGCGATGAGTTCGGAAACTTCCGTTTTCTGCAGATATGAGCGGCCGAGATCACCGTTCAAAAGTCCGCCGAGATAGCGCAGATATTGCTCATAGAAGGGGAGGTTCAGCCCAAGCTGTTCGCGGATGTTCTCCACCGTTGCAGCGGTGGCGCTGCGGCCTGCAATCTGGCGCGCGGGGTCCGCCGGTACGAGATAGAGCAGCACGAAGGTCACGAAGCTGATGCCAAGCAGGATCAGCGCAGTCTGGATCAGGCGGCGGGTGATATAGGCAAGCATCAGTGGCGCCCCTGCTGTGTCGGGTCGAGAATGTCACGCAGCGCATCACCCACGAGGTTGAAGGCCAGTGCCAGCGCGAGGATGGCCACGCCCGGAATGAAGACGAGCCAGGGCGCGGAGGTGAAATAGGTCTGGTTCTCGAAGATGATGTTGCCCCAGGAGGGAATGGGCGGCTGAACGCCAATGCCGAGGAAGGAAAGCGTTGCTTCCAAAAGCACGGTGGTGGCGATGCCGAGCGTCGCCCACACGATGATGGTGGAGAGCAGATGCGGCAGAATGTGGCGGAACAGGATGCGCCCCGCGCCCGCGCCCATGGCGCGCTCGGCCACGACGAAGTCGCGTTCGGCGATGGAACGCGTCTCGGTATAGGTCACGCGGGCGATCTGCACCCAGTTCACCATGGCGATCACCATGGCCACGATCCACAGGCTGGGGCTGAAGATCGCTGCCAGAACGATGGCCAGAAGCAGGGCCGGAAAGGCCATCATCAAATCGGTAAAGCGCATCAGAACCGTGTCGACCCAGCCGCGGAAATAGCCGGCGGAAATGCCCACCGCCGAGCCGATCACCACGGCAATGCCATTGGCCACCACGCCGATGATCAGCGAGGTTTGCGCGCCATAGATCAAACGGCTGAAGAGGTCCCGCCCCACAAGGTCGGTGCCGAACCAGAACTGTGCATTGGGCGGAAGTGGTGCGCCCTCAATGGTCAGACCCTCGAAGAACTGCTCATAAGGATCGTAAGGCGCGAGCCATGGCGCAAAGAGTGCCGCCAGCACGACCACCATAATGATGATGAGCCCGGTCAGCGCCAACGGTCGGCGCAGAAGGCGCATCATCACCGAAGGCGTCGCCACTGGTGACTGTGTCTCAGCGACCGTTTGTGACATTCGTCCGTCCGTCTGTATCAAGATTTGCGATGATGCCGGCAGCAGCTTTCTCGATGGAGCGCCGTTCGGCCATGGCTGTCTTGCGAAGGTGGTTATAGGCCGTGCCAGCATCGCAATTGTGCTTCAGCATCAGGATGGCCGTTGCCTCTGCAACAAGCTGCCTTTGGGCGAGCTGATCCTTCAGCCGGGCGATCTCTTCGGTCTGCGCCGTGCGCCGCAGAAAACCCTGGCTGGCCACGACCAGCGCGCTGTAAAGCCCGGCACTGCCAATGGGCTTCAAAAGCTGCGCATCCGCGCCCTGCCCAATCGTCCAGGCGATGCGGCCGGGAGCTTCCGAACCGATCAGCGCGATCATGGGCATGGGCGCCAAGCCGGGCGCCCATGGAAACTGCTCGTCATGGCCCATATCGGCATCGATCAGCAGCACGTTGAAATCGCGCATGGCGTCGCGGTTTTCCAGCGTCGGCCATGCCTGTTCGGCGGCGATGCCGATGCGTGCACATTGCGCGGTGAGCGCGTCCACATTCTGGTGCGGCCGGTGCAGGATCAGCGCCCGCCAGCCGACGAAATTGGGCGTATGGGCAAGTGCCGGGCTCATCGCACGACCCTCAGCTGCCGCGCATCGGCAGCGGTGCCCCCATAGAGCCGGTCGAGCGGTGTCGCCGTCAGAAACGGGTCCGGCGCGATGGCTTTGGGGCAATGATGCACGATCTCGAAATCGCCATCGGCACGGGTGCGGCCGATATGGGCGTGGAGGTTGACGTGATTGGTCGCAGGATCGACGCGCAACGAACCAAGCGGCGTTGTCGTCTCATGCTCACGGACCGCTTCCAGCACCCGCTGTGCTTCATCGCTTCCGGTGCGGCGTATGGCATCGGCGATCATCACCACAGCGGCATAGGCCTGAACGAAAAATGCGTCCGCCACCTGTTCAGGATTTTCAGCCTTCATCCGGGCGGCGAAGCGGTCGTTCTCTTCGCTCGCCAGCGCCCGGAAATAACTCGATACGGTGTATTGTCCCTCTGCGATGGTGCCGAGCCGTGTGGTCTCGTTCTCGCAGAGATTGCAGCTCACGACAGGGCAGTTTTCCGGCAGGAAAGCCGGGTCTTCCTTTCCGAGCGCCTGATAGGCGGCGAGAAAGGCATAGGAGGAATTTCCGATCAGATTGTTGAGGATGAAGTCAGGCCGCTTTTCGCGGATTTCCTCGATGAGATGGTCGATATCATCATCGCCGATGGGCACGTAGCGTTCGCCCAGAACGCTGCCGCCGGAGCGGGTCAGCACGTCGCGTGCGATGCGGTTTGTCTCCCACCCCCAGATATAATTCGCGCCAGTCAGGAAACCGCGTCCGCCAAAGCGCGGAACGATATAGTCGAGCAGCGGCACAAGCTGCTGGTTGGCGCAAGCGGCGATGTAGACGAGGTTTTCCGAAACCTCGAAACCCTCATAGACGCAAGGGTACCACAAGAGGGCATCGAGTTTTTCGACGACCGGGATCACCTCCTTGCGGCTCCATGAGGTGGTGCAGCCGACAATATGCTGCGCGCCTGTCTGGCGGATCAGGTCGCGGCAAAGCTCGGCATAGCGGTCGGCATTGCCTTTCGGGTCCGCATGATGGGCTTCAAGCTGGAAAGGGTAGGTCTCATCGGCATTGATGTCGGCCACTGCCGCCAATGCGCCAAAGTAGCCCTGCTCGGCCGGCCGGCTATAGCCACCGCTACGCGAAAACAGAACGCCGATCGGATAAGTGTTCACACCCGTTCCCCAAAAACGCAAAGGGCCCCGACGGGAACAACAATATTCCCGGCGAGGCCCAGATGCCAAAATCTTATTATGGCTCAAGCCTAGCTGGCGAAACGAAACTGTCAAGCCATGTGTGCGTGATCAATTTATCGGCTGCGGCGAGCAGGCCCTGAGCCGGATCCCACAACGGCAAAACCAATTTCACGTTTCTTCAATGATAATTTATTGACAAAATGTCTGGAAATGTTTTCTTTTGCCGACAGGGCCGCTCAAGAAAGCGCGGAAACCAAGCGTCTACCTTCGCTCTTGGTCTAAAGACTAGGGCCAGACGCCGCCGGGTTCAATGGGGCAAATCGGCCTGTCCTTCAGATGGGAGTTTCTATGCCGCAGCTCGGTCAGGACACGTTACTGGACATTCGTTCGCTGGCCGTCGCCTTCGGCTCGAACTGGGTCGTGGACGATCTGAGCTTCCGGGTCGCGCCCGGCCGCACGCTGGCCATTGTGGGCGAATCCGGTTCCGGAAAATCGGTCACCTCGCTCTCCATCATGCGGCTGATCGACCACATGAACGGAACCATCGCCAGTGGCGAGATCCTGTTCGATGGCGGCAATGGCCCGGTCGATCTGGCAAAGGCGTCGGTCGACACAATGCGCAAGGTTCGTGGCAAGGACATCGCCATGATCTTTCAGGAGCCGATGACCTCGCTCAACCCGGTCTTCACCATCGGCGACCAAATTGCCGAAGTGCTGATGCTGCACGAAGGCGTCTCGAAGAAAGAGGCGCTGCGTCAGGCCGGCGATTTGCTCGAAATGGTGCGCCTGCCGGATGCCCGCGCACTGCTTTCACGCTATCCGCACCAGCTTTCCGGCGGCATGCGCCAGCGCGTGATGATCGCCATGGCGCTTGCCTGCAAGCCCAAACTTCTGATCGCCGACGAGCCCACCACCGCGCTCGACGTCACCATTCAGGCGCAGATCCTCTCGATCATCCGCGACCTGCAGGAAAAGCTCGGCATGGCTGTCATCTTCATCACGCATGACATGGGCGTGGTGGCCGAGGTGGCTGATGATGTGGTGGTCATGTGGCGCGGCCAGAAGGTCGAGGAAGGCCCGGTCGAACAGGTTTTCGCCAGCCCAAAGCATGCTTACACCCAGACCCTTCTGTCCGCCGTTCCCACCCTCGGCTCCATGGCCGGCGAGAAATATCCCAAGCGTTTGCCGGTTGCTGTCATGGATGGCGAAACGCCCCGTCTCGTGGGCGAGGAGCATCTGCAGGACACCGCCCGCTACGATCAGCCCCCGATCCTGAGCCTCAAAAACCTCGAAACCCGTTTCGACATCAAGAAGGGTTTCTTCGGCGGCGTCACCCATCGCGTTCACGCGGTGGAAAAGGTCAGCCTCGACATCTGGCCGGGCGAGACCCTGTCGCTGGTCGGCGAATCCGGCTCCGGCAAGTCCACCATCGGCCGCACCATCCAGCAGCTTCAGGAAGCGACCGGCGGCGAAATCCTCTTTGAGGGCAAGGCGATTTCCGCCATGTCCTCGGCCGAGCGGCACAGCCTGCGCCAGAAGGTGCAGTATGTTTTCCAGGACCCGTTTGCCTCGCTTGATCCGCGCCGCACCGTCGGATTCTCCATCGCCGAGCCCATCGTCACACATGGCCTGATCGAAGGCGCCGCCGCGCGGCAGAAGCGCGTGGATGAACTGCTTGAGCGCGTCGGCCTCAAGGCCGAGCATGCGCGCCGTTACCCGCATGAGTTTTCCGGTGGTCAACGCCAGCGCATCTGCATCGCCCGTGCGCTCGCCTCGCGGCCCAAGCTCATCATCGCCGATGAGGCGCTGTCCGCGCTCGACGTGTCGGTGCAGGCGCAGATCATCAATCTGTTGATGGAGCTGCAGGCTGACGAAGGCCTGTCCTATCTCTTCATCAGCCACGACATGGCCGTGGTCGAAAAGGTCAGCCACCGCGTCGCCGTGCTCTATCTGGGGCAGATCGTGGAGGCGGGTTCGCGCGAGGCCGTGTTCGAGCGCGCCACGCATCCCTACACGAAGAAACTGCTCTCGGCGGTTCCCATCGCCGACCCGACAAAGCGGCCTGACCGGCCCATGCTCGAAGGTGAAATCCCAAGCCCGGTTCGCCGGGTGGGCGACGAGCCGGAAATCAAACCTCTGGTGGAGATTGCGCCCGACCATCTGGTCGCGCGCGACGCCACGGGCTGAACACTGGAACACAAACGCAAAAGAAACGGAGGACTTTCCATGACATTCGGCAAAACACGCGGCGCATTGCTGGCCGCCGTGCTGGCGGCGCTGCCGTTCGGCGCGATGCCGGCGCAGGCCGCAGGCACGCTCACCATTTCTTCCCCGCAGGATCCGGGCAGCTGGGACCCCATCGACACCTTCCTGGTGAACTGGTCGTCCGTCGCCACCAACATCTATGACGGTCTGGTCTATCGCGGTCCCGACACGAAGATCGTGCCCGCACTGGCCACCGAGTGGGACGTGCTCGACGAGGGCAAGCGCATCCGCTTCAAGCTGCGCGAAGGCGTCAAGTTCCACAATGGCGAGGATTTTAACGCCGAGGCCGTGAAATTCACCTTCGACCGCCTGCTTGGCGAAGAAGGCAAGAAGGGCCCGCAGCGCTCCAACTATGCCGTCATCGAAAAGGTCGAGATCGTTGACGATTTCACGGTGGATCTGGTTCTGACCCAACCCGACCCGGTGCTGATCACCAAGCTCGCCGGCTATGGCGCGATGATCGTGCCGCCGAAATACGTCACGGAGAACGAAGAAGACTTCGTCAACGCAAATCCCGTTGGCACCGGCCCGTTCAAGATGACCTCTTACGAGCCGAAGGTCGGCGTGAAGCTTGAAGCCTTTGCCGATCACTGGGGCGGTGCACCGAAGCTCGACGCTGTCGAGTACCGCTTCATCTCGGAGCCGGCCACCGCCGTTGCCGAGCTGCAGGCCGGCCGTGTCGACATCGTCATCCCGCCGACCATTCCGATCTCCATGGTTCCCACCATCGAGGCGGATGAGAAGCTCGAAATCCGCTCGGTCACCAGCCCGACGGTCTATGCCCTGCGCTTCAACACCGGCAACGGCATCACCGCTGATGAGCGCGTACGCAAGGCGATGATCATGGCTGTCGACCGCAAGGCCATCATCGACGCTGTTCTCGGCGGACAGGCCAAGCAGATCGCATCCTTCCAGTCGGAACTGTCCTTCGGTTACGACCCGGAGATGGAGCCGCTGCCCTTCGATCAGGCAAAGGCCAAGGAGCTTCTGAAGGAAGCGGGCGTTGCTGCCGGCGCACCGGTCCAGATCGACATTCGCGGCAATGATGCCACCTTCGGTGAAGTCACCCAGGCGGTCGCCAGCTATCTGCAGATGGTCGGCCTCAACGCCACCATCAAGCCGTATGAGACCAATGTCCTGCTCAACGATATCATCCCGCAGGGCAAGACCGGCGAAATGTTCCAGCAGAGCTGGGGCGGTTGGACGCTCGACTACGACAACACCGCCTACCTGATGTACCACACGGGCGAGCGCTGGAACCCGTATGACAGCGACAAGGAGCTCGATGCGCTTCTGGAATCGCAGCGCCCGATGATCGACGCTGAAAAGCGCGAGAAAGTGCTGCAGGAGATCGCCCGTTATGCGGCCGATCGCGCGCTCGAAATGCCGCTCTACAACCTCAATGCGATTTACGGCGTCAACAAGCGGGTGAAGAATTTCATCGCGCCGCCGGACAGCCGCATGCGCCTCAACGAGGTTGAAGTCGAATAGTCCTCCCAGGACATGAATGTCGGGGGCGGCCCGTGCCGCCCCCGAGCCCGTGAACTTTGCGCGAGCGCGCAGAACCTATCCCGGAGGCTCTGGTGGCCAGTTTTCTTCTCAAACGCATCCTGCAGGCGGTGTTCGTCGTTTTCGTCGTCACCCTCACGGTGTCGTTCGCCATCCGGCTGACCGGTGATCCTGCACTCATGCTCTCCCAGGGTGCGGGCAGCGTCACGGAAGAGGACCTGGCGAATATCCGTCAGGCGCTCGGCCTCAACGAACCGTTCATCGCCCAGTACTGGGATTTCATCAAAGGTCTGTTTGTCGGCGATTTCGGCCGCAGCTTCCTCGGAGGCACCTCGGTATCCCTGCTCATTTCCAAGGCTTTGCCGGCCACGCTGGCGCTGGCCTTCTCCTCCATGCTGGTCTCCATCGCGATTTCAATTCCGCTTGGCATCCACGCGGCGGTCAACAAGGGCAAGACCGCTGATCAGGTGATCCGTATCCTGTCTCTGGTCGGGCTTTCCTTTCCGAATTTCTGGCTCGCCATCATGCTCGTCCTGGTGTTCTCGATCATGCTGCAATGGCTGCCGCCATCAGGCATGAGCGGGTTTGCCAGCTTCATCATGCCGGCGGTCACCATGGGGGTCATTCTCACCGCCACCAATGTGCGCCTGGTGCGCACGGCCATGCTTGAGACGCTGCGCTCGCAGTACATCCAGGTCGCCCGCGCCAAGGGCCTGAGCGAGAGCAAGGTGCTCTACAAGCATGCGCTCAGAAACTGCGCCATTCCGCTGATCACCTATTTCGGCCTCCAGTTCGGCGGCCTTCTGGGTGGCATCGTGGTGATCGAGCGCGTGTTCAACTGGCCGGGCCTCGGCACGCTCGCCTTCGATGCGGTGGCCGGACGTGACTATCCGGTCCTGCAGGCGGTCATCACCGTGCTTTCGCTGCTCATCATCGGCGTCAACCTTTTGGTCGACATCGCCTATGGGCTGGTCGATCCGCGCATCCGCAACCGATAGGAAAGGACGCAATCATGGCACAGGCTGTTTCGCGTTTGCGTCACTTCAAGAACATCGAGTTCATTCTCGGCATTCTACTTGCCGGAACGATGACGCTTCTGGTTCTGCTTTCACCGCTGCTCTTTCCCGATGGCGGCGAGCAGATCAATCTGACGGCACGTCTCACAAAACCGTTTACCGACTGGGCGCACATTCTGGGCACCGATCCGCTGGGCCGAGATGTGCTGGCGCGTGTGATAACCGGCGGCAAGATTTCGCTTCTGGTGGGCTTCACCTCCGTTGCCGGCGCCGTGGTGGTCGGTGTCGTGATGGGGTTGATCTCGGGCTATTATCGCGGCTTCTGGGACATGCTCGTCATGCGCTTTGCCGACGTGCAGCTCGCGCTTCCCTTCATCCTGCTGGCCATCACCTTCATCGCCATTGTGGGTGGCGGCATCACCAACACGATCATCCTGCTCATCGTGTCGCAATGGGTTCAGTATGCCCGCCTTGTGCGCGGCTCGGTCCTGTCGCTCAACGACCGTGAGTTCATCCATGCGGCCAAGGCCATCGGCGTGCCGGATTTCAAGATCCTGTTTCAGCACCTTCTGCCGAACCTCGCCGGCCCGGTCATCGTTCTGATGACGCTCAACGTCGCCACCAACATCCTCTTGGAAAGCTCGCTCACCTTCCTTGGCCTCGGCGTCGATCCGACCATCCCGAGCTGGGGCGGCATGCTGGCCGATGGCCGCACCTATCTGCAGAACGCATGGTGGGTCAGCGTCTTTCCCGGACTTGCCATTCTCTTCACCGTGCTCGGCCTGAACCTGCTTGGCGACTGGCTGCGCGATCTTCTCGATCCAACAGGACGCACAGAAACATGACCTCGATCTTCGAAAAGACCTTCGACCGCACGCTCGACCGTCTGGTTGCCGAATACGCCATTGAGGCATGGCGCGGCGGCGAGCTGGAGGCATGGCTTTTCGAGGATGAGGCGGCGCGCCGCGCCGCCGAAAAGCGCTTTGCGGAAGTGGGCATTAAGGCGCGGCTGCACAGCGCTTACAAGCCGCTGGTTCATTTCTTTCTGGAAGACGTGCCCGCCGCGCCGCGCATCGCCATCACCTATCCGGTAAGCTCTGCCGCTGCCGAGCAGCGTTTCCTTCTGGAGGCCTATCCTCTGGCAGGGATGGTGGGCGAGGCCGAGATCAGTTTCACCTCCGCGCCGGTCGATGGCCCGCTCGAATATGGTGTCGAGATCACGGCGGCGGACGGCGCCGTTTCGCGCCATGCGGTCTTCGCGCCCAACCGGCTTGCCGACGATCACATTGGCGAAGAGCTTCTCTCGCCCTGTGGCTGGCTGCGCGTGCGTCACCCGGATGGCCGCGTTTTTGACGAAGCGCTCGCAACCGATTTCGAGCGCCTGTTCCACGAAACGATGGCCGCCATCGATGCCCATCCATGGGGTGAAGACGAGCCTTTTTTCGAAGCGCTGCACATTGCTGTGTCCATGCCCGGCGCAGACACGCGTCTCCCGGTCGGCGAGGAAGCGATCAGTCTGCATGAAGCGCTGCACGAGGATTTCTATTTCTCGCTGCTTGAACTCTTCCAGAAGAAGTCGGGCCGCAAGCTCGGGTCGCGCGGGCTCCAGCCCGGTCAGATCATTCCGGTGATAGCGGCAGGCGAAGGCGCGATCACCGTCAAGGTCGAGACCCGGCCGCTCACCACCGAACCCGCCTTTTGGCCGGCGCAGCCGCTGCACGAGGCGGAGGGGCCGTTCTCCGTCTCGATGGTCAACGAGACGCTTGAAGAGATCGGCGGCGAGGCGTTCGAGGTTTCATCGCGTTCCGGCCGCCCGGTACCGGCGCGCTATGTGCGCGGAACCGACCACCCGATCATGCTGAGCGGCGGGCAGCATCCCAACGAGATCTCCGGCGTTGCCGGCGCCCTGCGCGGTGCTTCGCTGCTCTCTGAGCGCGAGGGCGCGCATTTCACGGTTTCGCCGCTGGAAAACCCGGACGGTTATGCGCTGCATTATGCGCTGTGCCAGAGCCAGCCGCACCATATGCACCACGCCGCCCGTTACACCGCGCTCGGCGACGATCTGGAATATCGTGAGGCTGAACCGCTTTATGAAAAAGCCATTCGCCGCGAAGCCTATTCACGCACCAAGGCCGTGCTCCACGTCAATCTGCACGGCTACCCCTCGCATGAATGGACACGGCCGCTGACGGGCTACATTCCGCGCGGATTCGAGATGTGGACCGTGCCGAAGGGCTTTTTCCTGGTCGCCCGTCACAAGCCCGGCTGGGCCGAGCGCACGCGCCGTCTCATCGAAAAGGTAACGGCTGAACTTGCAAAGGTTCCGGGCCTCGTCGCCTTCAACGCGGCGCAGATCCGGCTGTACGAGATCCACGCCGGTGCACTTCAGTTCGAGGTGTTGAACGGCTTCCCGATCACCATCACGGAAGTCGACCGCCACGACGCGCCGATGACGCTCATCACCGAATATCCGGACGAGACGGTCTATGGCGACGCGTTTCGGCTTGCCCATGAAGCGCAAACCCGAACGGTGCTTGCCGCCTATGATGCGCTTCAGGAAATGATGGCGGAGAACCTGACGGTTTAGAGCATCGGACCGAAAAGTGGAATCCGGTTTTCGGATTATTCCGATGCTCCAACTATAGACTACCTAGATCGTCCTTTGTGCGTCCGGATGGACGCATGGCGATCTAGGCCTGATCGCCCTTGTTTTTCGCCGCCTCGCTGTGCCAGGCGTGGTCGATGGAGCCTTCCTCGGCCTTGTGAAAATATTGCGAGCAGACAAGCCAGCCCTTGAGCGGGCGCAGAAGCGCCATACAGCTCAGGATCGTCAGCGGCACGGTCGTGAAAACATGGACCCAAAGCGGCAGTTCGAATGCCATCTGGAACCAGACGCCGAAGGCAAGCGCGGGAACGGCGGCAATGGTCATCGCAAAGAAGGCCGGGCCGTCGGCCGGATCGGCGAAAGAATAGTCGAGCCCGCAGACTTCGCAGCTCTCCGCAAGCTGGAGATAGCCTTTGAAGATGTGGCCCTGCTGGCATTGCGGGCAGCGGCCAAGGGTCCCCGTCAGCATCGGGTTGTCGGTGGGCGTGTATTGGGCGTTCTTCATCGCGGCCTCTCCATTTCGGGGCGCAGTCTCATCGAATGAAGACCGCATGGCCATGTGACAATTCAGCTTGCGACAAAATTCCCTAAAAGTCCCGGAATTCCGGAATTCGCAGTAAAACGCTGCCGTTTTCGGTAAAACGCCTTGCTTTTACGCCAAAAGCTGTTGGCCGTGAAAATCGTCCTTCGCGGCCTCCGCTTCCGTCTTGATGAAGTCGGTCAGCATCCGGATTCGGGGCGTGTGGGCGACGTCCTGATGGGCGATGCACCAGTAGTAGCGTTCAAGGTGAATCTCCTTCGGAATGACGGGAACAAGATCGGGATAGTGTCGCGCCATGAAGTTCGGCATTACGCACAGCCCCAGCCCTTTTCGCGTCGCGGCGAGTTGGGCGTGAATGCTGGAGCTCTGATAGAAGGCGCGGGCGCCCGGCAGGATCTCCCGATGGTAATCGAGGCCCGGCGTGAAGATCATGTCTTCGATGTAGCCAATGATGCGATGGGACGCCAGATCGGATTTGCGGCGCACCGGAGGATGCTTCTCCAGATAATCGCGGGTGCCATACAGAAACAGCCGGTACATAGTGATCTTCTCATAGTGGTGGGAACCCGCCCGGTTTGTCGATAGCGTCACCGACATGTCCGCCTCGCGGCGTGACAGTGAGACGATCTGCTGGATGATGAGAAGCTCGATCGACAGGCTGGGCAGGGAACGCGCCAGATCGGGCAGGCGGTCGGCGAGAAAGAAATTGCCGAACCCTTCCAGCGTGCTGATGCGCACGACACCGCTGACGGAGGTTGCATCGCCGGCAAGCTCGCTTTGAACCTGCGAGGCTTCGCGTTCGATCACCTCGGCCCGCTCCACCATTTTCTCGCCGGCCGCCGTCAGGAGATAGCCGCGCGGATTGCGCTCGAAAAGACGCGTCCCCAGCGCCTGCTCCAGCCGGTCGATGCGGCGGGAAACCGTGGCGTGATTGGTCCGGAGCTTACGCGCCGCCGCCGAGAGCTGGCCTGTCCGCGCGACAGCCAGGAAGTATTGAAGGTCGTCCCAGGAAAATGGTCGCATCAATCTGTACGTTTTTGCACCGTGTTTGTGCAAAAATAGAGAGTTGTGTGCGGAAAGGTCAATGCTATGACTATAGGCATGGTCGTGCATGAGGGAAGGGAGGCCCGGTTCGCACCGGCTTCACCATCCAGATTGATCATGCCGATTTTCCTGCAGGGTGGCGTGCGGAGGAGCACGAACGCGCCTTGCGGATCTGGATAGCCGCTGCCACGCGTCTCGTGCTGGCCAGGGTTCACCGTTTTGGGAGGAAAGATCGATTATGAAAGTTCTTGCGCTTGCATCCATGGCCCTCATGACGGCCACCGCCATGCCCGCAATGGCACAGGTTTCCGATGAGAAGGTGAAGATCGGCATCCTGAACGACCAGTCGGGCGTCTATGCCGATTTCGGCGGAAAATGGTCCTACGAAGCCGCGCTGATGGCGGTTGAGGATTTCGGCGGCACGGTTCTGGAGAAGCCCATCGAGGTGATCACCGCCGACCATCAGAACAAGCCCGACATCGCCTCCAACATCGCCCGCCAGTGGTATGACACGGAAGCGGTGGATGCGATCATGGAGCTGACCACCTCGTCGGTGGCGCTGGCCGTGCAGGGCATCTCGAAAGAGAAGAAGAAGATCAACATGGTCACCGGCGCGGCGACCACCGAACTGACCGGCGCGCAGTGCTCGCCCTATGGTTTCCACTGGGCCTATGACACGCATGCGCTGGCGGTTGGCACCGGCGGCGCATTGGTGGAGCAGGGTGGGGACACCTGGTTCTTCCTGACCGCGGACTATGCGTTCGGCTATTCGCTCGAAGAGCAGACCGGCAATTTCGCAAAATCCAAGGGCGGTGAAATCCTGGGCGCCGTGCGGCATCCGCTTGCCACCACCGACTTCTCCTCCTTCCTGCTTCAGGCGCAGGCCTCGGGCGCGAAGGTGATTGGCCTGGCCAATGCCGGTCTCGACACGGCAAATGCGATCAAGCAGGCCGCCGAATTCGGCATCGTGGCTGGCGGGCAGCGCCTGGCAGCTCTTCTGTTCACGCTGGCCGAGGTTCACGGTCTTGGCCTTGAAGCCGCGCAGGGGCTGACGCTGACGGAAGGCTTCTACTGGGATCGCGATGATGAATCGCGCGAGTTCGCCCGCCGTTATTACGAACGCACCGAGCGTATGCCCAACATGATCCAGGCTGGTACCTATTCTGCCGTGATGCAGTACCTCAAAGCCATCAAGGAAGCCGGTACGGACGAAACGGAAGCTGTCGCTGCAAAGCTGCACGAAATGAAGGTCAACGACCTCTTCGCGCGTGACGCGACGGTTGGCGCCAATGGACGCCTCCTGAACGACATGTATCTGATGGAAGTGAAGGCACCCGCCGACAGCAAGGAACCGTGGGACTATTACAACGTCCTTGCCACCATTCCGGGCGAGGAAGCCTACATCAAACCGTCTGAAAGCGGCTGCTCTCTGGTTAGCCAGTGACGGGGGCTGTCATGACAGAAGCGCCGGTTTCCGGCGCCGCCAATGATGCAGAGCCCCGGGTGGTGCTTACCGCCCGCGGTCTGCGGCGCGATTTTGCCGGGTTCGTTGCCGTCAAGAATGTCGATCTCGACGTGCACCATGCGAAAATTCATGCCCTGATCGGCCCGAACGGGGCCGGCAAGACGACGGTTTTCAATCTTCTGACCAAGTTTCTGGCACCCAGTGCCGGCCGCATCGAGCTCATGGGGCGCGACATCACCAACACGCCGCCGGCCAAGGTGGCGCGGATGGGGCTGGTGCGGTCGTTCCAGATCTCGGCGATCTTTCCGCATCTGAGCGTGCTCGACAATGTGCGGGTTGCGCTGCAACGTCCGGGCGGGCTTGGCTATCAGTTCTGGCGCTCGCTGGGCAGCCTCGACCTCCTGACGCCCCGCGCGGAACAATTGCTGGAGACGGTCGGGCTCCAGAACGAACGCCACAGGATGGCCGGCGACCTCTCCTATGGCCGCAAGCGCGTTCTGGAAATTGCCACCACGCTGGCGCTCGATCCCAAGGTTCTTCTGCTCGATGAGCCAATGGCGGGCATGGGCCATGAGGATGTGGAGACCGTTGCCGATATCATTCGCGATGTAGCGAAGGATAGGGCGGTTCTCATGGTCGAGCACAATCTCAAGGTGGTTGCCGATCTCTGTGACTGGATCACGGTGCTCCAGCGTGGCGAGATCATTGCCGCCGGCGACTACGCGACCGTGAGCCAGGACGAACAGGTGAAGGTGGCCTATATGGGGACGGCCCATGACGCATGAGCACGGCAAAAAGCCGCTTCTTTCCGTTCGCGATCTGCATGCCTGGTATGGCGAGAGCCACGCACTTCATGGTGTGAACCTCGACGTGGCGGAGGGCGAAACGGTCACGCTGCTCGGCCGCAATGGCGTCGGCAAGACGACGACGCTGCGCGCGATCATGGGCATTATCCGCAAGCGCAAGGGCGTGATCGACTTTGCCGGTCAGGATTTGATGAACACGCCGCTGCACCGCACGGCGCATGCGGGGCTCGGCTTCGTGCCTGAGGAGCGCGGCATCTTTGCCACGCTTTCGGTGGACGAAAACCTGCTTCTGCCGCCTGTTGTCTCTGACGGGGGCATGAGCATTGAAGAGATTTTCGAGCTGTTCCCGAATCTGAAGGAACGGCGCAACAGCCAGGGCACGAAACTTTCCGGCGGCGAGCAGCAGATGCTGGCCATCGCCCGCATGCTGCGCACCGGCGTGAAGCTGCTTCTGCTGGATGAACCCACCGAAGGCCTCGCTCCGGTGATCGTGGAGCGCATCGGCGAGGTGCTAGCAACGCTCAAGGCGCGCGGCATGACGATCCTGCTGGTTGAGCAGAATTTCCGTTTTGCCAGCCGCGTTGCCGATCGCTTCTACCTGATGGAGCACGGCCAGATAACGGCGAGCTTCCCGGCATCCGAGCTGGAACAGCGCATGGAGGAATTGCACGAGGTGATTGGAGTTTGATGACATGACCATGATCTTCGGAATCCCGATCCAGGCCTTTCTCGGCCAATTGTTGGTCGGTCTCATCAATGGCTCGTTCTACGCGATGCTGAGCCTCGGCCTCGCCATCATCTTCGGCCTGTTGCGGGTGATCAATTTTGCTCATGGCGCACAGTACATGCTGGGAGCCTTTGTCGGCTATCTGCTTCTGGCGCATCTGGGCATCGGCTATTGGCCGGCGCTGATCCTCGTGCCTCTGCTGGTGGGGCTGAGCGGCATGGCGATCGAGAAGGTTGCCCTGTCGCGGCTCTACAATGTGGATCCACTCTATGGCCTGCTTTTCACCTTCGGGCTGGCGCTGGTTCTGGAAGGCGCGTTCCGTTATTTCTATGGCGTTTCGGGGCAATCCTACACACCGCCGCCGCAGCTTTCCGGTGGCACCAATCTCGGCTTCATGTTCCTGCCGAACTATCGCGGCTGGGTGGTGGTGGCGTCGCTCATCATCTGCATCGGCACATGGCTTCTGATCGAAAAGACCAAGCTGGGCGCCTATCTGCGTGCGGCGACGGAAAATCCGACGCTGGTGCAGGCCTTCGGCGTCAACGTTCCGCTGCTTCTGACTTTGACCTATGGCATCGGCTCTGCACTTGCCGGTCTTGCCGGCATCATGGCCGCGCCGGTCTATCAGGTGAGCCCGCTGATGGGGTCGAACCTGATCATCGTGGTGTTTGCGGTTGTCGTTGTGGGCGGCATGGGCTCGATCCTGGGCGCCATCGTGACCGGCTATATGCTCGGCCTCGCAGAAGGGCTGACCAAGGTGTTTTATCCGGAAGCCTCAAACATCGTGATCTTCGTGATCATGGCGATCGTGCTTCTGGTGCGGCCGGCCGGCCTGTTCGGGAAGGATGCGTGACATGGCTGACATGACAACCACAGGCATCGACCGGCAGACCCGCGCCCGCACCGAATGGTTTCTTGTGGGGCTGGGCATTGCCGCGCTGATTGCAGCGCCCTTCTTCCTCTATCCCGTCTTTTTGATGAAGATGCTGTGCTTTGCGCTCTTTGCGGCGGCATTCAACCTTCTGCTTGGTTATACGGGCCTGCTTTCCTTTGGCCATGCGGCCTTCTTTGGCGGGGCGGCTTATTTCACGGCCCATGCGGTGAAGGAATGGGGCTGGACGCCGGAATTCGGCGTGCTTCTCGGCGTGTTCGGCGCGGCGGTGCTGGGGCTGATCATCGGCTTTTTCGCCATCCGCCGGCAGGGCATCTACTTTGCCATGATCACGCTGGCCCTGGCGCAGATGTTCTATTTCTTCTGCGTGCAGGCTCCCTTCACCAAGGGCGAGGACGGCATTCAGGGCGTGCCGCGCGGGCATCTCTTCGGCTTCATCGATTTGAGCGTGCCGCTCAACATGTATTTTTTCGTGCTGGGCGGTTTCCTGATCGGCGTCTTTGCCGTCTGGCGCATCGTGCATTCGCCTTTCGGCATGATCCTGAAATCGATCCGCGAGAATGAAAACCGCGCGACCTCGCTCGGCTACAGCGTGGCACGCTACAAGCTTGCCGCCTTTGTGATGTCGGCCACGCTGGCGGGGCTGGCAGGCGCGATGAAGGCGCTGGTGTTCCAGTTCGCAACGCTGACGGATGTCACCTGGCAGATGTCGGGCGAGGTGATCCTGATGACGCTTCTGGGCGGCATCGGCACCATGCTGGGCCCGATTGTCGGCGCCGGTCTGGTGGTGACGCTGCAGAACTATCTGGCGACGTCGGAATTTCCGGTGACGGTGATCACGGGCGCGATCTTCATGATCTGCGTGCTTCTGTTCCGTCGCGGCATTGTGGGTGAAATCCTCGCGCGGTTTTCGCGCGGGGAGGACGATGCGCGCTGACCGCCATGAAAGAGACATTCGACTATATTGTCGTCGGCGCGGGGACGGCGGGTTGCCTTCTGGCCAACCGCCTTTCCGCCGACCCGAAGGTCTCGGTGCTGCTTCTGGAGGCGGGTGGCAAGGATAACTACGCCTGGGTGCATATTCCGGTCGGTTATCTCTACTGCATCTCCAACCCGCGCACCGACTGGTGCTTTACCACCGAAAGCGAGGCCGGGCTGGGGGGGCGTTCGCTGGCCTATCCGCGCGGCAAGGTGCTGGGCGGCTGTTCCTCCATCAATGGCATGATCTACATGCGCGGGCAGGCGCGCGATTACGACCGCTGGCGGCAGATGGGCTGCACGGGCTGGGCCTGGGATGACGTCTTACCCTTCTTCAAGAAGCCCGAAGACTATTACCGGGGCGCGGACGACATGCATGGCGCCGGCGGCGAGTGGCGCGTGGAAGAGGCGCGCGTGCGCTGGGACATTCTGGATGCGTTTCAGGATGCGGCCGAAGCGCTCGGCATCCCGAAGGTCGACGATTTCAATCGGGGTGACAATGAGGGCTCTTCCTATTTTCGGGTGAACCAGCGCGGCGGCATACGCTGGAATGCCTCGAAAGCCTTCCTGAAGCCCGTGCGGCACAGGCAGAACCTGCGGGTTGAGACCGGCGCGCATGTGCGCCGGCTTATCGTGGAAGAGGGGCGCGTCACGGGCGTTGCCTATGAGCAGAACGGGGTGGCGCGCGAGGCGCATTGCCGGGCCGAGGTCGTTCTGTCGGCGGGCGCAATCGGCTCGCCGCACATTCTCGAACTGTCGGGCATCGGGCGCGGGGAGGTGTTGCAGGCGGCGGACATCCCAGTGGTCCTTGAGCAGAATTCGGTGGGCGAAAACCTGCAGGATCATCTGCAATTGCGTTGTGCCTACAAGGTTTCGGGCATTCGCACACTCAACGAACAGGCAAGCCGGCTGACCGGAAAGGCGGCGATTGCACTGGAATATCTTCTGAAACGGTCGGGCCCCATGTCGATGGCGCCAAGCCAGCTTGGCCTTTTCACACGCTCCGATGAAACGCGCGAAACGGCCAATCTGCAATATCATGTGCAGCCTCTCTCGCTCGACAAGTTCGGCGACCCGGTCCATCCGTTCCCGGCGTTCACGGCGAGTGTGTGCAATCTGCGGCCAGACAGCCGTGGCTCGGTGCATCTCACCTCGAAGGATTTTCGGGCGCAGCCGGCGATCCGGCCCAATTATCTTTCCACCGAGAGCGACCGGCAGGTCGCTGTCGATGCGATCCGTTTGACGCGCCGTATCGTCGCTCAGCCGGCCCTGCAGCGCTATCGGCCCGAAGAATTCAAGCCGGGTCCGGACTACCGGAGCGAGGAAGAACTCGTTGAGGCGGCAGGGCAGATCGGCACCACGATTTTCCATCCCGTCGGCACCTGCCGGATGGGGGCGGATGAGGAGGCGGTGGTTGATCCACGGCTTCGAATGCGCGGTCTGAAAGGCTTGCGGATTGCCGATGCGTCGGTGATGCCTGCCATTGTTTCGGGCAATACGAACTCGCCGACGCTGATGATCGCGGAAAAGGCGGCGGCGATGATCCTCGAGGATGCGCGATAGGAGAGGACTGTGGTATGGCCTGGGCAATTGCCTGTTGACTCGATGAAGGCTGACGATTATTGAAAATCGTCAGGATTAAGATGATGAAACAGACCGCCCGCACACGCACCGATCCGGAAGAGACCCGTGGCCGCATTCTGGAAGTGGCCGAGAATTTCTTCCGCAGCATTGGTTATCAGAAGACGTCCGTTGCCGATATCGCAGCGGAAGTGGGCATGAGTCCGGCCAATGTCTACCGGTTCTTTCCCTCCAAAGGGGCGATCAACGAGTGTATTTGCGGGCGGATTGTCGAGGAAGTGGCGGAAATCGCCTTTTCCATCGCGCGGACCAATGCACCGGCACCCGAGAAGCTGTCGCGGCTTCTGATGGCGATCCACGAGCATCACAAGGCCACGCTGATCAAGGAAAAGCGGACGCATGAGATGGTCGCGGTGGCGATGCAGGAAAACTGGGCGATCATCAAGGCGCATATCGAGCGTGTCACCACGATTATCGAGGGAATCATCCGCGAGGGTGTCGAGGCCGGAGAGTTTGAAGTTGAGGACCCGGCAGAGGCGGCGCGCTGCGTGAAAACAGCGTTTGTGCCATTCTTCCATCCTCTGTTGATCGAACATTGCATACAGCACGGTGAAGACACCGAGCAGGGACTGCGCGAGCAGTTGCGTTTTATCCTGAAAGCACTGGGCAAGCGGACATAGGTCGGCGCGGGGACGTGGACGCCATTTCGTGCGCCTAAAGAGTGAATAATATTGAGAATCATCAGTTAATAGTATTTACAAGGTGGGCTGCCATGCCGCTGACAATGATGAAACGGGTTGTTCTTCTGGGCGCGATGGCGCTCGCGCTGGCGGCCTGCCAGGATGAGGAAGTGGCCGAGCGCCCTGACCCGGTCGTGCGGGTGGCGACGGTGCGGCTTTCTCCGCTCGCCGAAACACGCACTTACACGGGTACGATCGTCCCGCGCACCGAAGTGGCCGAAGCCTTTCGCGTCGGCGGCAAGGTGGCTGAACGGCGTGTCGATGTGGGGGACGCGGTCAAGGCCGGAGAGGTTCTGGCGCGGCTCGACCCTGTCGATCTCAACCTCCAGCTGGAGCAGCAGCGGGCGGCACTTACAGCAGCGCGCGCAAGCCTCACAAAGGCTGAAACCGATCTGGAACGGGCGCGCAAACTCTTCAAACGCGGGCATGTGACTCAGGCAGCGCTCGATGCTCAGGCGCTGGCCGTCGACGAAACGCGCTCGCGCTTCGAGCAGGCCGAGCGCGCGGTTGCCCTTGCCGAAAACCAGATGGGCTATGCCGAACTGACGGCATCCTTCGACGGCGTGGTGAGTGCCGTGGGGGTGGAGGCGGGCCAGGTGGTTTCGCCCGGTCAGATGGTGGTGAGCGTGGCGCGGCTGGATGAAAAGGAGGTCGAGGTTTCGATCCCCGAGAGCCGGCTCGCCGATCTGGAAGGCTCCACCGCCGAAGTGTCGCTGTGGGCCGGCGGCGGGATCTATGCCGCGAAGGTGCGCGAGATCGCGCCGGAGGCCAACGGCACCAGCAGGACCTACCCGGTGCGCTTTTCCGTGCCGGAGGCGGACGAAAGTGTCCGGCTCGGCATGACCGCCACCGTTTCACTCACCAAAGGAGATCCGTCACCGGTCGCTCGCATACCGATGACGGCGGTTCTCGACGATGGCCGGGGCCCGGTCGTGTTCGTAGTCGATCCCCCCTCGAACGAACTCAAACGCCGGCCGGTCGTCGTCGAGGCCTATCAGTCGCGCAATGCGATCATTGCAGAGGGGCTCGAGGAGGGCGAGAAGATCGTCACGCTCGGTGTCCAGAAATTGCAGGAGGGCGAGCGCGTGAGGCTCGCCGAAATCCAGTCCGCCAGCGCCGACTGACCGGGGGCCATCATGCAGCGATTCAACCTTTCGCAGTGGGCCGTCACCCACCAGACGCTTGTTCTCTTCCTGATCATCGTTCTCTCGCTTGGCGGGGCCTATTCCTATGCGCGGCTTGGCCGTGCGGAGGATCCGAGCTTTACGATCAAGGTCATGGTGGTGAATGCCATCTGGCCTGGCGCCACGGCTGAGGAGGTGCAGCGACAGGTCGCCGACCCGATCGAGAAGACGCTGCAGGAAGTGCCCTATTTCGACAAGGTGCGCACCTATTCCAAACCCGGCTCCACCTTCATGCAGGTGCAGCTGGAGGACACGACGCCGCCGGGCGAGGTGGCCGACATCTGGTATCAGATCCGCAAGCGTGTCGGCGACATTCGCGCCTCGCTGCCGCAGGGTGTGATCGGCCCTTTCTTCAATGACGAATTCGGCGATGTGGACAGCGCGCTCTACATGCTGACCGGCGACGGCGCGACGATGCGCGATCTGAAGGACGCGGCCGAAGACATCCGCCAGCGGCTTCTGCGCGTGCCGGATGTGGAGAAGGTGCGTTTTTACGGCGCTCAGGACGAGCGCATCTTTGTCGAGTTTTCCCATTCCAAGCTTGCCACTCTGGGTATCGACCCTCAGGTGATCTTCAATTCCATCGCGGCTCAGAACGCGGTGACACCTTCGGGCGAGATCGAGACGGCATCCGACCGGGTGTTTTTGCGCGTGGAGGGTGCGCTCAAAGGGGTGGAGGCCGTGGCCTCGGTGCCTGTTGCTGTAAACGGCACCGTGTTTCGTCTTGGCGATATCGCCGATGTGCGGCGTGGCTATGAGGACCCGCCGAGCTTCACGGCGCGCCATGAGGGACAGCAGGCGCTCGCCATAGGCGTGGTCATGGCCGAAGGCGCGAACATTCTCACGCTGGGTGAAAATCTCGATCAGGCAATGGACGGGATCAAGGCCGATCTTCCGGTCGGTCTGGAACTCGACATGATCTCCAACCAGCCGGAAGTCGTGCAGGACTCTGTCGGTGAGTTCATCAAGGTGTTTCTGGAAGCGCTGGCCGTGGTGCTGGCTGTGAGCTTCCTGTCGCTCGGCTGGCGCACGGGCATCGTGGTGGCGCTGGCGGTGCCGCTGGTGCTGGCCATCGTCATGATCGTGCTCGACATTCTGGGCATGAGCCTGGAACGCATCACGCTCGGCGCCCTCATCATCGCGCTCGGCCTGATGGTGGATGACGCGATCATCGCCGTCGAAATGATGGTGGTGAAGATGGAGCAGGGCTATGACCGGCTGAAGGCGGCGACCTTTGCCTGGACGTCGACGGCCTTTCCCATGCTGACGGGAACGCTGGTGACGGCGGCGGGCTTTTTGCCGGTCGGCTTTGCCCAGTCGACGGCTGGCGAATATGCCGGCGGCATCTTCTGGGTGGTCGGTATTGCGCTGGTGGCCTCGTGGTTCGTGGCGGTGATCTTCACGCCCTATATCGGCGTCAAGCTTTTGCCCGACTTTCACAAACACGGCGCTGCCGTGGCCGAGGGCGGACAACACCACGACATCTACGACACGCGGCTCTACAACGGGCTTCGCCGGATCGTTGAATGGTGTGTCTCCTGGCGCTGGGTGGTCATCGCGGCCGTGGTCGGGCTCTTTGCGGTCTCCATCTATGCTTTCGGCTTCGTGCAGCAGCAATTTTTCCCGACCTCGCCCCGCCCCGAACTGATGGTGGAAATCCGTCTGCCGGAGGGGGCACCGATCAAGGCCACCGAAGCGTCTGCCCTTGTCATGGAAGCGGTGGTTGCGGCTGACGACGAGGTCCTGACCTATTCCACCTATACAGGTGCTGGTGCGCCGCGCTGGTTCCTCGCATCCAACCCGGAATTGCCGAAGCCGAATTACGCGATCATCGTGATGTACACGGAAGATGCAGCGGCCCGCGACCGGGTCAAGGAACGGCTGCAGACCTACATCGCCGATGGCGGCCTGCCTGAAGCGCGCGTGAGGGTCACGGAGCTCGTGTTCGGACCGCCCGTGGGCTTTCCCGTCCAGTTCCGTGTCATTGGCCCGGACCCGCTGGAGGTGCGCCGCATCGCCTATGAGGTGCGTGATGTGATGGCGCAAAACCCCAATGCGCTTGATCCCAATCTGGACTGGAACGAACAGGCAAAATCCATCCGGCTCGAAGTCGATCAGGATCGTGCACGCGCACTCGGCCTGACACCGCAGGATATCGGACGCACGCTGCAGACCCTGCTCTCAGGCCTGACGGTGACTTCCGTCCGCGACGGCATCGAGCAGGTGGATGTGGTGGCGCGCGCGGTGGAGAGCGAAAGGCTCGACATCGAGCATCTGGGCGACCTGACGATCGCCACGCGCGGCGGGGCTCCGGTGCCGCTGTCGCAGGTGGCCAGGGTGGTCTACGGCCATGAAGAACCGATCCTGTGGCGGCAGAACCGCGACATGCTGATTACGGTGCGCGCCGACGTCCCCGCGGGCGTACAGCCGCCGGATGTTTCCTCGCAGATATGGCCGACGCTTCAGCCGCTGATGGAAAACCTGCCGGTGGGCTATCGCATCGAAATGGGCGGCTCCATTGAGGAGAGCGCCAAGGCAAATGCAGCTCTGTTCGAGGTGTTCCCGGTCATGGTTCTGGCCATGCTGACGATCCTGATGATCCAGCTCCAGAGCTTCTCGCGGCTCGCCCTGGTTTTTGCTACCGCCCCGCTCGGTCTCATAGGTGCTGCGTTCGGGCTTCTGATCTTCAACCAGCCCTTCGGCTTCGTGGCCCTGCTCGGGCTGATCGCGCTCGCCGGCATGATCATGCGCAACACGGTGATCCTGGTGGATCAGATCAAGGCTGACCTTGAAGACGGGTTGCCCGAATGGACGGCGATTATCGAAGCAACGGTTCGCCGCACACGGCCCGTGGTGCTGACCGCACTTGCCGCCATTCTGGCCATGGTGCCACTCTCAAGCAACGTGTTCTGGGGGCCGATGGCGTTTGCTATTATGGGCGGGCTCACCGCAGCGACGGTGCTGACCATCCTGTTCGTGCCTGCGCTCTATGCCGCGTTCTACCGGGTCCGGCGACCGGGTGAGGAACAGCGGGCCGGCGTCGGCGTTACCGTTCAGGACAATGAACAACTCGCGCTGCCTCAGGCAGCCGAGTAACGAAAGGCGGCGGAATTCACTGCTCGCGTTCCGCCGCCTTTCAGGTTTTCCGCCAATCAAGTGCCTGATCCCTCAGGCTTGCCAGGCAATCTCCGGCTTTTCGCGCCAGGCAAAGCGCGAGAGGTGATCGTCAATCACGCTCTGGGCACGGGCCAGCTCCTCGTCCGTTTTGGCGCTGCATTCGATGGTCAGCGCTGCTTCGTCTGCACGCATGACGCAGTCACCAAACGGGAAATCCACCTTGCCGCGCGATGGGTCGAAGTCGACGCTTACCTTGTGAGCAAAGTGCTTGCAAAGCTGCTGCAGATATTTCGACGCGTTTTCCGTCGTGACGACGGCCTTGGATTGCAGCATGAGAAATGTCTCCGGAAAAGGATTGTCGAAACTGTTTGGTCGATTGTCCATACAGATAAGTTGATTACAATAATCATATTTGCTAACCGACATGCTGACAAGGGTGTTGTCGGCCGGTCGAGCCCTGAACGGCAGACGCCTCCTTGCAATTTCCTGGACATTTGGAGCGTGTCGATGATTGCAAACTTACCGTCACTGGCCGGACGTTTCCTGGCTTCCGCCATTGCGCTTGCGGCTTTCCTGCCGGGCTATGCCAATGCTGGGGAGATCGCTGTCCAACATGCTCAAGGCGAGACCATTTTACCTGACACGCCCAAGAAAGTGCTGACATTCGATCTCGCCGCGCTGGACACGCTCGATGCCCTGGGCGTCGAGGTGGCGGGCGTACCGAGCGCACTGATCCCCGATTATCTGTCCAAATATGAAGCCGACGGATACGCAAAGATCGGCTCTCTCTTCGAGCCGGACTTTGAAACAGTGAATGCGGCGAGCCCGGATCTGATTATCGTGGCAGGTCGGTCCGCTCCGCAATACGAGGCGTTGTCAAAGATCGCGCCGACAATCGATCTGACAATTGAGCCGAACAATTTTCTGAAAGGTGCTCAGGAGAATGCGCGTAAACTGGGCATGATTTTCGACAAGGAAGATGCGGCGGAGGCGTTGATCGACAAGCTCGAAACGTCGGTTGCCACCTTGCAGGAGACCGCGAAGGGGGCCGGAAAAGGCCTGATCATTCTCACCAATGGCGGCAAGGTTTCGGCTTATGGCCCGGGCTCGCGTTTCGGCTGGCTGCATGACGATCTCGGTATTGCGCCCGCCGTCGCGGATGTGGAGGCGGCCACGCACGGCGAAGCTGTTTCGTTTGAATTCATCCTCAAGACAAATCCGGACTGGCTTTTCGTGGTCGACCGCGATTCGGCGGTCGGAAATGACGGCCAGTCGGCGAAACAGACGCTCGACAACGAACTCGTTGCCGCAACCACCGCCGCAAAGGAAGGCAATATCTACTATGCCGACGCGGCTCGCTGGTATCTCGTTGGCGGTGGCATGACGGCCCTTCAGGCAGAAGTTGACGCGATCACCAAGGCGCTGAGCGCAGCCGACTGACCGCACCATGCAAGCCGTTGCCAGCATGTCCGTTCGAGTTCGCCCTGCCGCCGGTCTGATGCTGGCGGTGGGATGCGTGCTTGCTCTGGCTGCCGTCAGCCTGTTCATCGGTGTAGCGGACATGCCGCTAGGCGACCTCATTCGCGGTGATGGCGGCGCGCAGGCCATCCAGCTTCTTCTCGTGAGCCGCATACCGCGCACGGTGGCGCTGCTGCTTTCGGGCATGTCGATGGGCGTTGCCGCACTCATCATGCAGATGCTGTTTCGCAACCGCTTTGTGGAGCCCACGACCACCGGCACGGTTGAAGCTGCAAGTCTTGGCCTGCTGGTGGTGGCATTGCTCGCGCCGGGCCTGCCAATATTCTACAAGATGGTTGTGGCTTCGAGCTTCGCGCTGGGAACCACCTTCCTGTTTCTGCGGCTCGTCTCGAAGATTCCGACCGGTTCCAGCCTGGTCGTGCCGCTTCTGGGGTTGATGTTCGGCGGTGTCATCAATGCAGTCACAACCTTCTTTGCCTACCGCTACGACTTGCTTCAATCACTCGCGACATGGACCAATGGCGATTTCTCCGGTGTGCTGCGCGGGCGTTATGAACTGCTTTTCATCGCCGGGGGGCTCGCAGTCTTGTCCTATCTGGCGGCAGACCGGTTCACCGTGGCAGGGCTGGGCGAGAGCTTTACCCGCAATCTCGGGCTCAATTACGGGCGCATAGTTGCGTTGGGCCTGGCGATCGTTTCGATGGTTTCGGCCGCCGCGGTGGTAACGGCGGGCACGGTGCCGTTTCTGGGGCTCATCGTGGCCAATCTCGTTAGTCTGGCAGTGGGCGATAATCTGCGCCGCGCCCTGCCATGGGTTGCTGTTTCAGGGGCAGGGTTTCTTCTCGCATGCGACATTATCGGCCGTCTGGTGCGCTTTCCCTATGAAATCCCGGTTGGCACCGTTGCAGGTGTCCTCGGCTCCGGTGTTTTCCTGTTCCTCCTTCTTCGTCGGCGGGCGCGTTTTGGCTAAAGCTCCTTCATGGCAGAGGCCTCGCCTGGCGCTTGCTGGTCTCGGATTGGCTGCAATCGCGGCGATGATGGCCTTCATGACCATCGGGGCCAAAGGCAACTGGGACTTCGTGCTGCCGTTTCGCGGTGGAAAGCTTCTGGGACTCGTTCTGGTTGCCTATGCGGTCGCGACAGCGACGGTGTTGTTTCAGACCATTACGCAGAACCGGATCCTGACCCCGGCGGTGATGGGTTTCGATTCGCTCTATGTAGCGCTCCAGACCGCACTCGTTTTTTTTCTCGGCACACGGGATCTGGCGACGATCGATATGCGCCTCCGTTTCGTTCTGGAGATGGTGCTGATGGTGGCGCTGTCGATGGCGCTGTTTTACTGGCTGTTTCTCTCACGACGGCGCAGCCTGCATCTTGTGGTGCTGGCGGGCCTGGTGTTCGGCGTGTTCTTCCGCAGCCTCTCGCACATGATGCAGCGCATTCTCGACCCCAATGAGTTCATCGCCCTGCAGGACATGTTGTTCGCCAGCTTCAACACCATTGATACGCAGTTGCTGGCGGTCTCTTCGGTGGTTGTGCTGGTGACGGCCTGGCTGAGCCGCCGGCTGCTGGCGAAGCTCGACGTTTTGATGCTGGGACGTGATACGGCGGTCAATCTTGGCATCGATTACCAGCGTGTGGTGATGATGCTGTTCGCCGTGATCGCCGTTCTGGTTTCCGTTTCGACTGCGCTGGTCGGGCCGGTTACGTTCTTCGGGCTTCTGGTGGCGAGCCTTGCCTATCAGGCGGTGGCCACGGATCGGCATAAATACACGCTGCCGGCGGCGACCCTGATCGCCATCATCGCGCTGGTGGGGGGGCAAACGGTGATGGAGCGCGTGTTCGGTTTCGACACTGCGTTGAGCGTCATCATCGAGTTTACCGGCGGCCTCGCCTTCATGCTGCTACTCTACCGGAATTTGAACCGATGATCGAAATCCACAATCTCACCAAACGCTATGAGGAGGCGGCGGTGGTCGACAATGTCAGCCTGACGCTGCCGGAAAGTGGCATCACCGCGATCGTCGGCCCGAACGGAGCCGGGAAATCGACGCTCCTCTCCATGATGGCCCGGCTGATTGCGCCGACATCGGGCCGGGTCCTGGTCGATGGCCTCGACGTACAGGCAACGCCGGGCGCCGTTCTCGCCAAGCGGCTGGCGATCCTGAAACAGAACAATCAGGTCGGTATGCGACTGACCGTAAACGAGTTGGTCGCGTTCGGGCGGTTTCCGCATTCGGGTGGCCGTCCCACCGTCGAGGACAAGCGGCATGTCGACGAGGCGATCGCCTATCTGGGGCTTGATGACTTACGGACCCGGTTCCTGGACGAGCTTTCGGGCGGTCAGCGCCAGCGCGCCTTCGTGGCCATGGTTCTGGCGCAGGATACGAAATACGTGCTGCTCGACGAGCCACTCAACAGCCTCGATATGAAACATGCAGCGGCGATGATGAAGCTGTTGCGGCGCACTGCTGACGAGCTCACCAAATCCATCACCGTGGTGATCCACGACATCAACTTTGCTTCCATCTATGCCGACCATGTGGTGGCGATGCGGGATGGGCGGGTGATGCTTGAGGGAGGGGCGGTGGATCTCATGCAGGAGACGATGCTCAAGGACATCTACGACACGGTCGTGAAGGTGCGCGAGGTGGATGGGCACCGGCTGGGACTGCACTATCTCTGAGAACGGGCGCTATTTTCCATTGCTGCCCCGGACAGATTTTCTCCAGGACATCGGTGCTGTCAGATGGATGACGCGCGCTTCGCCGTCTCCGTCCTCCTCGGCCAGCCAGTCCACGGCGGACGAGGCAATTTCCTCTATCGGTTGCCGGAAGGTGGTGAGCTGATAGCTGTCCCAACTGGCCTGTGGAATATCGTCAAAGCCGATCACGGAGAGATCGTCCGGGATCTTGAGAGAAAAACGATGACGGGCGGCGTCCATCACCCCGCAGGCGATCAGGTCTGTTGTACAGAAAATGGCGTCTGGCCTCTCCGGCAGCACGAGCAGGCGTTCGCCCAGTGCCAGACCGCTCTCATATCCGGTGGGGCCGAAACGCTCGCAGGTCACGGACAGTCCGCGTCGGTGTGCTTCAGCAAAAAAACCTTCCTCGCGTGCGACGAGACTGGGGGTGCCGGCATTGGATGTCGCGAGGGCCAGCGTTCGGCAACCGGCTCTGAGAAACGAGGTGAGCGCGAGCCGGGCTGCGTCGGCGTCGTTGAGGCGTATCTGGATGGAGCGTGAATGCGCATCGTCACGGTTGATCAGCACGAGGCGAAGCCCGTTGCGATGGCAAAGGTCGCTGATGGATTTGTCGGGCATGCCGGACAGAACGATCGCTGCCTCCGCGCGGTAGCGGATCGCCTGTTGCAGGGCCATGTCCACGCTTCTGTCCGAACGATCCGTGTTGATGAGGATGGCGACCCGGCCAACGGCCTGCAGGCGTTCGGTCACGGCGCGAAGCAACTCGGATCGGTAGGGTGTGGCCAGATCCGCCCCTACCACGGCGACGATCCCTGTTTTTTGGCTTATAAGGCCTCTGGCAAGGTGATTGACCTGATACCCGAGCGCCTCGGCGGCAGCGATGACCTTGCTGCGCGTCTCCTCTGAAACGCTCGCACCAGGCGTGAAGGTGCGTGAAACGGCTGCGCGGGAAACACCGGCCCGGGCCGCAACATCCTTGGCGCTGACGGAAGCCTTTCGAGCCGGCACGTTTGCTCCTGACGGTGTGTTTGTTGCTCGGATCATAAACGGATTGCACAGCTGTTCAATCAGAACGTTAGTATCAAATTGCCGTGCATTATGAAATTTTTATATCACCGCCATTGACAGCTCCTTCAAGTCGGAAGAACATTGCACACGTGTGCAAAATAAATCCGATAAGCACCGAGGGAGGGTTTCATGAAGAAGAATTATCTGGCAGTGGCTGCGATGGCGGCCGGCTCGGTTCTGGCGACCCAGGCCGTGGCAAATGCGGACGAGCTGAACCTGATCTGCTCGGCCGATGTGGTCATCTGTGAGCTGCTCGTCGAAAAATTCGAGGCCGAGCACGATATTGACGTTTCCATGGTGCGCCTTTCGTCTGGTGAGGCCTATGCAAAGGTTCGCGCGGAAGCGCGCAATCCGAAGACGGATATCTGGTGGGGAGGCACCGGCGATCCGCATCTTCAGGCAGCGGCCGACGGGCTGACCATGTCATACAAGTCGCCCATGCTGGATGAGCTGCTACCCTGGGCGGTGAAGCAGGCCGAAAGCGCCGACTTCAAGACGGTGGGCGTTTATTCCGGTGCGCTTGGCTGGGGCTACAACAAGGAATTTCTGGCCAACAAGGGCATCGAGCCGCCCAAATGCTGGGCCGATCTCTTGAACCCGGCGCTCAAGGGTGAGATCCAGGTGGCGAACCCGAACTCTTCGGGCACGGCCTACACGGCCCTTGCGACGCTCGTCCAGCTTATGGGCGAAGACGAGGCATTCGAGTTCCTCAAGAAGATGAACGACAATGTTTCGCAATACACCAAGTCGGGCTCTGCGCCGGTAAAAGCTGCGGCCCGTGGTGAAACCGGGATCGGTATCGTCTTCATGCATGATGCGGTCGCCCAGGCGGTCGAGGGCTTTCCCATCGGTGTGGTCGCGCCCTGCGAGGGAACGGGCTACGAGATCGGCTCCATGTCGCTCGTCAACCGCGCCCGAAACGAAGACGCCGCCAAGACCTGGTATGACTGGGTGCTGAAGGCGGAGGTGCAGTCGCTCCTGAAGGATGCCAAGTCGTTCCAGCTCCCCTCCAATGCCTCCGCAGAGGTTCCCGAAGAGGCG
Source organism: Nitratireductor sp. B36 (assembly GCF_020833685.1). Classification (GTDB taxonomy): domain Bacteria; phylum Pseudomonadota; class Alphaproteobacteria; order Rhizobiales; family Rhizobiaceae; genus Nitratireductor. Next base: position 1,335,907 of record NZ_JACKZY010000001.1, on the reverse strand, counting down.
CCGAGCCTCGATGAGGTAAAGCTGATCGATTACGACTTCGTGACCTATGGCAGCTCGGAGAAGCGCAAGGCGCTGCTTGAGCGTTGGGATCGTGAGATTGGTGCCATTGCCAACTGATCCGGCGTTCCAAAGCCTCGGGTCTCATCGGGGTTGAGACCCGAGGCGCATTAAACATACAGGACCGCACATGATGACGCGCGAAAACCGGCGGCTCGACGTGATGTTCGGGCTCGGCCTTGCCGCTATCTGTTTCTTGCCATGGTATCGGGTCGAAGGCGGATTCTTCTCCCTTCAATGGATCGCGGAGATGGCCGGCGAACCGGATCTCTATCCGGGGTTGCTTCAGCTCTTTCTCGGTCGTTTCTGGCTCTTGATCGCCTTTGCCCTTTTCGCGGCGGCCATTGCGACACGGTTTGCCATGCCTGCCGGGAACGCGCGCGGAGCGCGGCTCGCCCTGATTGGCGGTATCGGTATCGGATTCATGATTTTGCAAGGGCTCGCCATCACGCTGTGGGGCTGGGCGTGGAGCGTGAACGAAACGCTGTTCGGGCCCCTCGATCCGGGGCAGCCGGCCTTTGGCGCGGGTGCTGTCATTCTCTCTCTGGGGTTTCTGGCCCTGATCGCCTATGGGTTTGCCGAACGCGGAGCGATGAAGGGAGACGCCTTCACGCTTGGCTCCATCATCCTGCTGATCGCGCTTGTCGGTGTTTTTGTTTTCTACCCCATCATATCGATGTTTGCCGGCTCCTTTCAGGATTTCGACGGGTCCTTCAATCCGGATGGCTTCATCCGCAACATGCAGGATCCGGCGATCTGGAGCCTTGACTGTGTGATTGGCGGGGCGCGCTGCGGCGTGGCTTGGCGCACGCTTTTTCTGGCCGTGATGACAGCAAGCGCCTCGACGCTTCTGGGCCTCGCCTTCGCGCTGGTGGCAACCCGCACAGGCTTTCCGGCAAAGAAGGGTCTCAGGCTTCTCACCATTCTGCCCATCATCACGCCGCCCTTCGTCATCGGTCTGGCGCTGACCATGATGCTTGGCCGCTCCGGGCTCGTGACCGGGTGGATCGAGGCGCTGACGGGTATCGAGCTGGGCCGCTGGCTTTATGGCCTGACCGGCATCTGGATCGCGCAGGTGCTTTCCTTTACGCCCATTTCCTTCCTCGTTCTCATTGGTGTGGTGGAAGGCGTGAGCCCATCCATGGAAGAGGCCTCGCAGACATTGCGGGCGGGGCGCTGGCGCACCTTCCGCAAGGTTTCTCTGCCGCTGATGGCACCGGGGCTGGCCAATGCCTTCCTGATCGGCTTCATCGAAAGCATGGCTGATTTCGGCAATCCTTTGGTGCTTGGCGGAAGCCACGGGGTTCTTTCGACCGAGATATTCTTTGCGGTCGTCGGCGCGCAGACCGATCCATCGCGCGCGGCAGTGCTCGCGATCATTCTTCTGACATTCACGCTTTCCGCCTTCCTGTTGCAGCGGGTCTGGCTCGCCGGGCGCAATTTCGCGACGGTGACAGGCAAGGGAGACTCCGGCAAGCATGCGGCGTTGCCGGCGCCGCTCGCGGCACTTCTTTATGCGGTCGTGGTGCCGTGGATCATCTTCACGCTGGCGGTCTACGGCATGATCATCTTTGGCGGTTTCGTGACCACCTGGGGGCTCGATCACACGCTGACGCTGGAGCACTATGCGCGTGGCTTCTCCATCGAATGGCGCGAAGGTGCGCTCGCATGGACCGGCGTTGCGTGGGACAGCTTCTGGACCACGATGGAGATTGCGCTGATCGCAGCGCCGCTGACGGCGGCGGTGGGGCTTTTGACGGCCTATCTCATCGTCCGGCAGAATTTCTTTGGCCGGAACGCCTTCGAGTTCGCGCTGATGATGAGCTTCGCCATCCCCGGAACGGTGATCGGCATCAGCTACATCATGGCGTTCAACCTGCCGCCCATCGAAATGACAGGCACGGCGCTGATCCTGATTGCCTGTTTCGTGTTCCGCAACATGCCGGTGGGCGTGCGCGGTGGCGTGGCGGCGATGAGCCAGCTCGACAAGAGCCTGGACGAAGCGTCGATCACGCTGGGCGCAGGGAGCCCGCGCACGATCCGCCGGGTGATCCTGCCGCTGCTTCGCCCTGCGATCATGGCGGCACTGGTCTATTCCTTCGTGCGGGCCATCACCTCGATCAGCGCCGTCATTTTCCTGGTGAGCGCCAAATACAACATGGCAACGGCCTATATCGTGGGGCTAGTGGAGAACGGCGAATATGGCATCGCCATCGCTTACTCCTCGGTTCTCATCCTTGTCATGATTGCGGTGATAGGCGGGTTCCAGCTTCTGGTTGGCGAACGCCGGCTGAGGCGGGAAAACGCCGTGCATCGCACGTCTGCCAAGAAACGCGCCCATTCCACTGTGGAGGCAAAGGCATGAGTAATTCGCAACGCGGTTCTGTCCGTTTTCGCAAAGTGCGCAAGGATTTCGGTTCGTTCACGGCGATCCACGATCTCGATCTGGAGATCGAGCCGGGCACGCTGGTGACGCTTCTGGGCCCTTCGGGTTGCGGCAAGACCACCACATTGCGGATGCTGGCCGGGCTGGAGACGCCAAGTGCGGGGGCCATCGAAATCGGTGGGCATGATGTCACGCGCCTGCCGGCCAATGAGCGCGATGTCGCCATGGTGTTTCAGTCCTATGCGCTGTTCCCGCATATGAGCGTGCTCGACAATGTGGCCTACGGGCTGGAGGCAGGCGGCCTGTCGAAGGCCGAGGCGCGGGAAAACGCGCATGCGGGACTGGCGCTGGTCGGCCTCGAAGGATATGGCGCGCGCCTGCCAGCGGAGCTTTCCGGCGGGCAGCAGCAGCGCGTCGCCGTTGCCCGCGCGCTGGTGCTGGAACCGCAGGTGCTTTTGCTCGATGAGCCCTTGTCCAATCTCGACGCGAGGCTGCGCCGCCGTGTCCGCACTGAAATCCGCGAGCTGCAGCAGCGGCTCGGTTTCACCGCCGTCTATGTGACGCATGACCAGGAAGAGGCGCTCGCCGTTTCCGACCGGATCGTGGTCATGGAGAGCGGACTGGTTGCGCAGGAAGGCCCGCCACGCGAACTCTATGAGGAGCCTGCCTCCGAATTCATCGCCGACTTCATGGGCGAGGCCAATGTGCTCGCCTGCGAGGTGCTCGACATTGCAGAGGGCCGCGCGACCGTGCAGGTGGGTGGCCTTCGTCACACGCTGCCGACGCGAAAAGCGGCACGCCCCGGCCCTGCAAAGCTGGCCGTGCGCGCGAATGCCATCCGCCTTGAGGAAGGTGGGGATGCCAGCCTGCCGGGCCGGATCCAGAGCTCTGCCTATCTCGGCGACCATGTGGAATATGAGGTGGAACTCGATACCGGAACGATTTTTGTCGTGGACAACGCGACGACCGACCCGCTGCCGCCGGCGACCGATGTTTCCATCGGCTTCCGCGATCGCGGCATAGCCTTGATTACCGCATGACAATGACCATTCAGGAGAACCGCGTGTCCCTTTCCGATACCGACCTTGCCGCACGGCTGGTTTTTGCCGAAACCATGGCCAAGGCTGCGGGGGCAGCCGCCCTCGACTATTTCACACGGCGCGATGAACTGGTCATCGAGACCAAGCGCAACCCGCAGGATCTGGTGTCCGAGGCCGACAAGAAGGTCGAAGAGCTGATCCGCGCCGAGATCGCGAAACACTTCGGCACCGATGGCGTGCTTGGTGAGGAATACGGGCTGACCGAAGGCACGAGCGGTCTGACCTGGGTGATCGATCCGATTGACGGCACCAGTGCCTTTCTGAACGGCATGCCGAACTGGTGTGTTTCCGTGGGTGCCGCGATTGATGGCGAGCCGGTGCTCGGTGTCATTGTCGCGCCCTGCTTCGACGAGTGCTACAGCGCCCGCCGTGGCGGTGGGGCAACGCTGAACGGAAAGCCGATCCGTGTTGCGGACCAGCTCAATCTTCGCAACGGCGTGGTGGGGCTTGGCTCCAATGACCGCGTCGAGCCTGCCGCCGCCGCGCGCATTGTGGAAAACCTCTTCGAGATCGGCGGAACGTTCATCCGCAACGGTTCGGGTGCGTTGATGCTCGCCTATGTGGCGGCGGGCCGGCTGGTCGGCTATGCGGAGCCGAGCATGAATGCCTGGGATTGCATGGCCGGCTATTGCCTCGTCAGCGAGGCCGGCGGCACGGTTCTGCCTTTCCCGCGCGATGGCTTTCATGCACCGGCGCGCGTGCTTGCGGCCACCGGCGGCAGCTATGCCGAACTGGAGCAGATTTCGGCCATCGCCCAGAGCTGACGCACTTACCAGCCGGCAAAGCGCTCCAGCAATTGCGGATCCACCTTGCCGGCTTCCACATCGCTTAAGGCCTGATCGAGAATGGCGATCCCGCGCAACGCTTCCTCCTCGCTCATCGTCAGGGGCGGGGTGAATTCCAGCACGTTGGAATTGAGGCCCACATAGTAGATGACGAGCCCGAGCTGGAAGGCGCGGTAGACAGTGAGCGCCGTCTGCTCGATGGCGGGCGTGCGGGCTTCGCGGTCGCTGACAAGCTCGACGCCGATGGCAAGCCCATGGCCGCGCACATGGCCAATGAGGGGGTGTTTTTCCTGCAGGACGCGCAGGGCGGAAAGCATCGTGTCGCCGACCTTTGCGGCGTTGTCGACCAGATTTTCGCGCTCGATGGTTTCAAGCACGGCGAGGCCCGCCGACGCGCAGACCGGATTGCCGTGCAGGGTCTGGAACGAGAAGGTCGAGGCGTGGTTCATGATGCTTTCGGGGCCGACGACCGCCGAAATGGGCAGCCCGCCGCCAAGCCCCTTGCCGAACACGACGATGTCGGGCTCGATGCCGCTGTGCTCGAACGCGTGGAGGCGTCCGGTGCGGGCGAGCCCCACCTTCACCTCGTCGCAGACAAGCAGAATGCCATGCTTGCGGCAGAGCCGCTCGATCTCTCTGAAATAGCCGGGCGGCGGCACAAGCATTCCGCCATCCGACTGGATCGGCTCGATGAAGAAGGCCGCCACGTCCTGCGGTAAGAGGGAGGTGGCGAAGAGCTCTTCGACATGGGCAAGCGCTGCCTTCGATGCGGCTTCCGGGCTGCCCGAAGCATAGGAATCCGGATAGGGGACGAGGCTGAGGCCGGAAGCCTTTTCGATGCCGCCCTGTGCGGGGTGCCCGGAAATAGCAACGGACCCGACCGTGCCGCCGTGATAGGCCCCCTCGAAGGAAATGATGCGCGGGCGGCCGGTTGCCGCAACAACGGCGCGGGCGACGGTTTCGTTCGCGTCCGAGCCGGAATGGCCGAACCAAACGCGGCCTGCGGCGCGCTCCGGCACCAGCGAGAGCAGTTTTTCGGCAAGGAGGACGCTGGGCTCGTTGGCGGTGGAGAGGTAGCTGGCACCGGCCTGATCGGTCAGCGCCCGGTTCACAGCCTCGGCAAGCGCGGGGTGCCCGTGGCCGAGGCTGGCCGCCCCCCAGGAGGCGGCGAAGTCGAGCAAATCGCGCCCATCATCGCCACGCAGCATCGATCCCTTGCCGCCTGTCACCGCCTGCGGGAAAAAGCGCAGATGGGCGAGCGTGGAAACGCTGCGGCTTTCGCGTTCGTAGAGACCGGTCATGCTGGTTCTTCCCTTAAGCGGTTGATCAGTAGACGGCTTCGTAGCGGGCGCAGCGTTCCGCCTCGCTGAGGTCGGCGGTCTGGGCGAGCTCGCCGCGCTTGTGCTTCAAGTAGACGTCGAGCGCCTCCGCACCGATCCATTCAGCCACGCGCGGGTTCTGTTCGAGGCGATCCAGCGCTTCACCGAGCGATTGGGGCAGACGTACCAAGCCGCGCTCGGCGAGTGTTGCTGCCGGCAGTTCGGAGAGGTCTTCCTCGGTTACCTGCGGTGCGGCAAGGCCTTCTTCAATGCCCTGCGCGCCGGCATGGGCAAGGGCTGCCAGAACCAGATAGGGAGAGGCGGTGGCATCGGCTGCGCGATACTCGAAATTATACTGTTTTGCGGCACTTTCAGCACTGGCGCTCGTCACCGGGCAGATGCGTACGGCGGCCTCGCGGTCGTGATAGCCCAGATTGTTGAAGGCCGCACTCCAGCGATGCGGCGTGAGCCGTGTGTAGGAGATGGCGGACGGTGCTGTCAGCGCGACAATGCTGTCCATATATTTTAGGATGCCGGCGATGAAGGAGCCGGTTTTTTCAGCCATGCCCCACGGTGCGTCGGGGTCGTAGGTGGCGGGTTTGCCGTTTTCATCGACGAAGCTCATATGCACATGGACGCCATTGCCGACGCCGGCGGGATCGCGGATGGGCACGAAGGTGACGGGCTCGCCCATGCGCTCGCCGACAAGCTTTGTGACCGCACGCACCTTGACGGCAGTATCGGCGGCGGTGACGCCGAGATCGGGCCCGTTGGTGACCTCGAACTGGTCGGTGCCGTATTCCTTCAGGAAGGTATCCGGCTTCACACCGGCCACTTCAAGCGCGGCCATGACCGTCTCGCCGAACGCGCGGTGCTTGCCGAAGCTCGCAAGGCCGAAGGCCTCGCCGGGTCCCTGCGAGGGATTGCGGGACTGGAATTCGTGCTCGAAGGCGGCGACAAGACGCAGGCCGGAGACATCTTCGAGCCGCTTCAGCGCGGTTTTCAGAATGGAGCGTGTGCAGCAGCTCCACGGATCGCCGTCGAGATGGAGGATGTCGCCGAGCACGAAGCGCTCGACGGGGCCGCCATCTTCGAGATCGAGCGTGACGGCGGTGTCGGCATCCGGCACGAGGATCAGATCGCCAAAGGAGCCGAACGGGCTCTCGGCAATCGTGTCGAAACAGGTGATCTGCACATTGGTGGGCGTCCAGCCGACACCCTGGCGGAAGCGCTTTTCCATCTCCTTCAATGGAAAGGCCTTGCCGCGCGTCACGCCGGAAAAGTCCGAAGTGGCGGCAAACATCAAGGGATTACTGATCATCGTCGCGTGCTCCATGATCGAAGCGGAGCGAGTCCCAGGCTTCGATGCGTTTGCGGGTTTTGTCCCAGTTGGTTTCGGCAATGCGGGTCAGCATCGCCTCCATCAGCACCATTGCGCCGGAATAGCTGTCCCAGACGGTGCCGCTTTCGATGGGGGTGGCGAAGACCTCGTTGGCGTGGTTGGCGGCGGGCGACATCCACTTGTCGGTCAGGACAACGATCTGGACGCCGCTCTGCGCCTTGGCGCGCCGGGCAAGCTCGGCGAGGTTGCGCTGATAGCGGCGATAATCCACCATGAACAGCACGTCCTTCGAGCGCATGCGCAGCATGTATTCGGGCCAGATTTCGGGGTCCGCCGGCAGATGGAAGACGCCGCTGCGCACCTGGCGCAGATGGCGCGAGACATAGAGCGCGATGGCGTCGCTTATGCGGCCACCGATCAGATAGACGTTGCGCTTTTCATCGCCCAGAAGGTCGCAGACGCGCTCGAACTGAGCGCTGGTAATGGCGGATGCCGAGGCCGAGATGAGGTTGACGGCGCGGGAGACGAAATCCTCCAGATAGTCGCCCTGAATGGGGCGGTCGCCCACATGGAGATCGAGCGGCGAGCGGTTCGACTGCCGTATCTCGTCAATCAGATGACGCTGGAAATCCTGATAGCCCTGAAAGCCGAGCTTGGTGACGAAGCGCGAGATGGAGGGCGGCGAGGTGCCCGTCTTCTTTGCCAGATCCTGGATCGTGTCGAGACCCGCATAGGGATAGTCGAGCAACAGCGCGGTGCACAGCTTCCGCTCGGTCGCCGTGAGCTCGCTCGACAGGTTCTCCAGCCTTTGTCTGACTTGCATCGAATTCCCCTCCCAACGAAACAGACGATTTTGAAAATCATAAGTCAATATGAAAATTTCTGGTTGACTATGAAAAAATAATATCAAAGCTAGAAGAGGGGAGCAAAAGGGGAATTCATGTTCAAGTCATCGCGCCAGCATTTCATTGCAGCCGCTCTGGCCATTATCGTTCTGGCGGTGGCGGGGGTTGTCGTTGCCGGTCTTTTCGGCGCTGCTGCCGAGCGCGTGCTGACTGTTTTCTTCATCTCGCTCATCGCCGTCACGGGCATTGGCGTTTACAGCGGCAACAGCGGTATCCTGAGCTTCGGTCATGTGGCCTTCATGGGCATTGGCGCTTATGTTTCGGGCCTTCTGACGCTGCCGGCGGGGCTGAAGATGGCGACGCTGCGCGGGCTGCCTGACTGGCTTGCGGCCACCGAGCTCTCGCTCATCCCCGCCATCATCGTTGCTGTTCTGGTGACGGCGGTGATTGCACTTCTGATCGGCATTGCCATCGGCAGGCTGGAAGGGTCGGCGGCGTCGATTGCGACGCTCGGCCTTCTGGTGATCGTGCATGGCGTGATCATCGGCTGGCGCGATGTGACGCGCGGCGCGCAGTCCTTTTTCGGCGTTCCGCGCGACACGACGCTGATCATCGCCGCAGTGGCCTGCGTGATCGCGCTGATCGCTGCCCGCTGGTATCGCGATTCGCTTTCGGGCCTGCGCCTGCGGGCGGGCCGTGAGAACGCGATCGCGGCCAAGGCGGTGGGCATCAATGTGCAACGCGAACGCCTTGTTTCATGGGTTCTGAGCGCTGCGATCATGGCGCTCTCGGGCGCGCTGATCGCGCATTTTCTGGGCGCTTTCAGCCCCAAGAAATTCTATTTCCACGACACGTTCCTGCTTCTGGCGATGCTCATCGTCGGTGGCATGACGACGGTGACGGGCGCCATCTCCGGCACGATCCTGATCACGGTGATCACCGAAATCCTGCGCCGCTTTGAAAGCGGTCTTTCCATTGGCGGTTTCGAGCTGCCGGCGGTGTTTGGCACGACGCAGATCGGTATTGGCCTGCTCATCCTGTTTGCCATGTTCCGCATGTCGGAGGGCGTGATGGGGTTGAAAGAATGGGAAGAGCGTGTCTTCCCGTTCAGGCCGAAGCGCGGCAGGGCCGAGGCGCTTGGCAAGCGCACGAGCGACGACCGTCTGAAGGTCGAGCATGTGTCGATGCAGTTTGGCGGTCTGCGCGCGGTGGACGATGTGACCATCTCCGTCAATCCGGGCGAGATCCTGGGCCTCATCGGGCCGAACGGTTCGGGAAAAACAACGCTTCTGAACATCATCTCCGGCGTGCTGAAGCCGACCGAAGGCGATGTGGTGCTGGGTTCGAAATCGCTCACCGGCGTGGCATCGGAGAAGATCGCCGACGCAGGCATCGCCCGCACATTCCAGAACATCCGTCTGTTCCCGACGCTGACCGTCTATCAGAACGTTCTGGCGGCGGCCCTTTCCACCCATGGCGGAAAGAATGCGGAGGAGCGGGCCGGTGCAGCACTCGCCCGCCTCGGCATCGAGGAGCGCGCCGGCGAGGATGCGGGCACGCTCTCCTATGGCGAACAGCGCCGGGTGGAGATTGCCCGCGCGCTTGCCTGCGAACCGACGCTGCTTCTGCTCGATGAACCGGCTGCCGGCATGAACCGCGAAGAGACCGACGATCTGATCGAACGGCTGAAGGTGCTTTCGGCCGATCTGGGACTGGGCGTCGTGCTTGTCGACCACGATCTGAAGCTGATCAACGAACTGTGCGACCGCATTGTCGTGCTCAACGAAGGAAAGCTCATCGCGGATGGGGCCCCGGCTGCCATCCGGGAGAACCCGGCGGTCATCGAGGCATATCTCGGGCCGGGCAAGGCCGCCTGACAAACGAACAAACAAGAAAGAGGGAACTGACATGAACAAATTGCTCATATCCACGCTTCTCGCCAGTGCGATGGCGTTTCCGGCTGCGGCAGAAACGCTGCGCGTCGGCGTCGCAACCGCACAGACCGGTGCGCTCGCGCCCTTTGATACTCCCGTGATCGACGGCATCCACATCGCCGTAAACGAAATCAACGAGGCCGGCGGCATCGACGGCAAGATCAAGATCGAGCTTCTGGAAAAGGATGTGCGTTCGGATGCGGCGCAGACCTCCATCGCCACCCAGGAACTGGTGGATGAGGGCGTTTCCGTGATCGTGCTGCCCTGCGATGCCGACCCGGCGCTGGCGGCAATCGGCGTTGTCACCGAAGCGCAGATCCCGGCCATTTCCACCTGCGCCTCTTCGCCCACCCTGCCGCAGATCGGCGGCGACTACATGTTCGCCAACTTCCCCGGCGACAATGTGCAGGCCACCGTCTCGGCCAAATGGGCCTATGACGAGGGCCACCGCAGCGCCTACATCATCTATTCGCCCGACACGCAGTACACGACGATGCCGCTCTACTTCGCGGAAGTTTTCGAGAAGCTTGGCGGCAAGATGCTGGGCGAGGACACGCACACGATCGGCCAGCAGGATTTCTCCGCCATTGCCACGCGCATTGCGGCGTTGGACCCGCAGCCTGACGTGATCATGACGTCGACCTATGAGCCGGACTTCCCCTCCATGTTGAAGGCGCTGCGCGCAGCCGGTGTGGAAAGCCAGATCATCGGTTCCGACGGTATCGACAGCCCGACCACCTTCTCGCTGGGTGCTGTGGCCGAAGGACTTGTCTTCACCACGGCAGGTCACCCGACCGAGGGCAGCCCGCTCGAAGCCTTCAACAAGAAGTTCGAAGAGGTGAACGGCAAGGCACCGGAAACCGTGTTCAACGCGGTTGGATACGACCTCATCAAGGTCATCGAGGCGGCGGTGATCGCGGCGGACGGTTCCACCGATGCGCAGACGCTGCGCGATGCCATCGCCAATCTGGAGAACGTCCAGGGCGCGACGAGCACCATTACCTACAAGGGCACGGATGGCATGCCGTTGCGCGAGGTGAGCCTGATCCGCGTGAAGGATGGCGGGCGTGAGTTGATCGGTCAGCCGACGCCTGACGCCTCGCTCATCCCCGAACCCCGCGTTCAGTGAGGTCATGACGTGTCTGCGCTACTGACAGTCCAGTCGCTTCAGGTTCAATACGGTGCCGTGCAGGCGGTGCGCGGTGTCGACCTGGAGGTGCGTGAAGGCGAAATCATCGCGCTGCTGGGCGCCAATGGTGCGGGCAAGTCCTCGACGCTCAATGCGCTGGTCGGTCTGGCACCGGCCAGCGCAGGCAGGATCACCTTCAAGGGACAGGACGTGACCGGCAGCGCGCCGGAACGTTTCGCCTCCCTTGGCATGACGCTGTCGCCCGAGGGGCGGCGCGTCTTCGGCACGCTCAGCGTGCAGGAAAACCTGCTCATGGGCGCATACTCGATGCAGGACAAGGCCAAGGTGAAAACGGCCTTTGATCGGGTGTTCGATCTGTTTCCGATCCTGCGGGAGCGCCGTGAGCAGTTTGCTGGGACGCTTTCGGGCGGCCAGCAGCAGATGCTGGCCGTTGGCCGCGCGTTAATGAGCAATCCGCGCCTTCTCCTGCTCGACGAACCGTCGCTGGGGCTCGCGCCGAAGATCGTCGAGCAGGTTTTCGAGCTGATCACCGTGTTGCGCAAGCAGGGGGTGACCATGGTGGTTGTCGAGCAGAATGTCTCGATGGCGCTCGAGGTTGCGGATCGCGGATACGTGATGGCCAGCGGCCGCATCGCAGCTTCCGGCACGGCCGCCGAACTGCGCAATTCCGACACGCTGCAAGCTGCCTATCTGGGGGCCGAGTAATGGATCTGTTTCTACAGCAAACCGTCAATGCGTTTGCACTGGGCGGCACCTATGCGCTGCTGGCGCTAGGCCTTGCCATGGTTTTTTCGACCATGGGGCTGATCAACTTCGCCCATGGCGAGCTGATGACGATTGCCGGCTACATTCTGATGGCCTGCGGCCTTGCCGGCGTTCCGTTCGTCTTCTCCATACTGCTTGCCATTGCGGCTGCGGTTCTGGCGGCAATCGTGATGGAACGCATTGCCTTCAGACCGGTCAGAAACGCCTCCGGCGCGACCATGCTGGTGACGAGTTTCGCGGTCTCGATGATCTTGCAGGTTCTGTTCCAGAATTTCATTTCCGCCCGCTCGCAGGCTGTTCTGGTGCCGGAAATCCTGTCGGAAAGCGTGCGTTTCGGCGGGCTTGTGATCGGCGTGAACAAGATTGCCGCCATCGTTACCACCATCGTGATGCTGATCTTCCTCGACCGCTTCATGAAGCACCACCGCATCGGCATTGCCATGCGGGCGGCGGCGGAAGACTTCTCCGTCGCGCGCCTCATGGGCATCCGCGCCAACACCGTGATTGCCGGTGCATTCGCGCTGTCGGGTTTTCTGGCCGGCGTTGCCGCGGTTCTCTGGGTGAGCCAGCGTGCCTCTGTCGATCCGCTGATGGGCTTCACGCCGGTTCTCAAAGCCTTCATCGCGGCCATTCTTGGCGGGCTCGGCTCGCTGCGTGGCGCCGTGGCCGGAGGCTTCCTGCTGGGTTTCATCGAAATCTATCTGGCCGCCTACCTGCCGGCCAGCATGCAGGAATTCCGCGATCCCATCGCCCTTTGCCTGGTCGTTCTCGTGCTGATCTTCCGCCCAAACGGCCTTATCCCGTCGCCAGCCCTCAAGGCGGAGAAAGTATGAGCCTTCACACATCTGTCGGGGAAAGCGGTCGGCTTCTGTCACCGCTCGACCCGGATCCGGTCACGATCATCAACGGGGACAGCACCTTCCCGGTGCTTCTCGTCTGCGAACATGCGGGCCAAACGGTCCCCCGGGCTCTGGGTGATCTGGGGTTGAAGGCTGACGCGCTCAATGCGCATATCGGCTGGGATATCGGTGCAGCCGGAGTTACCCGGCTTCTCGCTGACAGGATCGGCGCAACCGCAGTGATGCAGAGCTACAGCCGACTGGTGATCGACTGCAACCGCCCGCCCGAAGCTCCCGATGCGATGCCGGAGGTGAGCGATGGCGTGCCGGTGCCGGGAAACCGGGGCGTGACGCAAGAAGGGCGCGCGATGCGCAGGCGGGAGATTTTCGATCCCTTTAATGCCGCCGTGAAAGAATTGCGCAGCCAGCCGCACTACCGGGCAATTCTGTCGATCCACAGCTTCAACCCGCAGCTTCGCGATGGGATAAAGCGTCCCTGGGAAATCAGTTTCCTTTATCGCAAGGACACCGCGACATCCGAGCGGCTGCGGCAACTCGTTCTGGAGAACGCACCCGACCTGACCATTGGCATGAACGAGCCCTACCAGATCGATGATGAGTCGGACTGGTTCGTGCCGCGTCACGGGGAAGAAAGCGGCCTGCCGCACAGCCTCATTGAAATTCGCAACGATCTCATTTCAGATGCCGCCGGGCAGGCAGGATGGGCAAAGCTCTTGACCGCCGTCGTGCATCGCTTCGCAACGGAGTTATAAACATGGAACTCACGCGCAACGTTCCCATCGAGCCGGCACAGGCGGCAATCCTCTATGTGGATGTGCAGAACTTTAGCGCCAAGAAGAAGGGCGCAGAGTTTGTCGATCTCGACGAGAAGACGCTGAACGAGAAATATGGCTGGTATTTCGACCGGCTTGAAGGTGAGGTGATCCCGCGCATGCAGAAGCTGCAGGCGGCGTGCCGCAAGGCTGGCGTGGAGGTGATGTACACCACCATCGAAAGCCTGACGCTCGACGGCCGCGACCGCAGCCTCGATTACAAGATCACGGGCTTCAATGTGCCCAAGGGCTCGTGGGACGGCAAGGTGATCGACGAGATTGCGCCGGGCGAAGACGAGATCGTGCTGCCGAAGTCTTCCTCCTCCGTCTTTGTGTCGACCCATATCGACTACATTCTGCGCAATCTGGGTGTGAAGCAGCTCATCATTTGCGGGCTGATCACCGATCAGTGCGTGGAGAGCGCCATTCGCGATGCCTGCGATCTGGGCTATCTGGTGACACAGGTGACCGATGCCTGCCTGACCTACAGCCAGGAACGCCACGACAACTCACTGCGCACCATCAAGGGCTATTGCCGACAGGTGACGACGGAAGAGTTGATTGCGGAACTCTCCTGATTTGCTGCATGAATGACTGGCCGGAAACGGCACGCGGGAGGGTTCAGCATGACCGCAATTCTCGACACGGTTCCGCGCTTTTCTGAGGAAGAGGCGGCAGGGCTGCTCAGAGATGTCTATGGCATCGAGGGCGCGCTTTCGGCTCTGGCGAGCGAACGGGACCAGAATTTCAAGGTGAAGACGCCGGAAGGCGCGTTCATCTTCAAGATTGTCAATGCGGCTGAGCCGGTGGAGGAGAGCGATTTCCAGACGGCGCTCCTGCAGCATATCCAGTCCGCCGCGCCTGACCTGCCAGTGCCGCAGCTTCTTCCCACACTAAAGGGCGAGGCGCTGGGTTCAGTTGAAGGCGCAAACGGTGCGACGCACCGGCTGCGGCTCGTCAGCTGGATCGAGGGCACGCCGCTTGCCGAAGTGCCGCGCAGCGAGGCGGCCATGGAAAGCCTCGGTGAACTGCTTGGCCGCTTCAACAATGCGCTCAAGGGTTTCATGCATCCGGGCGCCGTGCGGGCGCTCGACTGGGATCTGCGCCTTGCCGGCAACAGCCGTGCGCGGCTTGACCATATCCGCGATGCGGACGATCGCGCGCTTGCTGAGCATTTCATCGCAAGATTTGAGGCCGATGTTATGCCACGGCTCTCGCGCCTGCGCGGTGGTGTGATCCACAATGACGCCAATGACTGGAATGTGCTGGTCGACCCGGAAGACCACACGAAGATCTGCGGCCTGATCGATTTCGGCGATGCGCTTTACAGCGCGCTAATCTGCGAGGTGGCGATTGCCGGGGCCTATGGCGCGCTCGACTGCGACGACCCGCTGGGCGCCATCGGTGCGCTGGCGGCGGGGTTCCATGCGCAATACCCGTTGCGTGAAGAAGAGGTCGACCTGCTGTTCGATCTCGTTGCCATGCGGCTTGTCACCTCGGTGACGATCTCGGCCAGCCGTCAGTCTGAAGTGGCCGACAATCCCTATCTTGCTGTCAGCGAAAAGCCCGCTTGGGATCTTCTGCGTCGGCTCGGCGCGATGGACCCACGCTTTGCGACGGCCATCCTGCGAAACGCCTGCGGCTTCGAGGCAATGCCGGGTGCGGGCGTGGTGAAAAGCTGGCTGGCGAAAAATCGCCGCAATTTCGCGCCGGTGCTTTCGCGACCGGCTGCGAGCTATCCGACTGCCCATGTGCCGCTTGGCGACCGGAGCGATGCAATTGCCATCGCCTCCGCCGAAGAGCGGCCAGACGAGGCGCAGGCGCTCTGGGAAGAAGCGGTGGGCGACGCAAGACGCATTCTGGGCATTGGGCCCTGGGGTGAAGATCGCGGTGTCTATACGAGCGATATTTTCGAATCCCGTCTGATCGCCGGCACCCGCCGCACACGGCATCTGGGGCTCGACCTCTTTCTGCCGGCTGGCACCGCCCTTTATGCGCCGCTGGGAGGCACCGTGCGCGAGGTGAGCATAGAGCCGGCGCGGCTTGGCTATGGCGCGGTGATGGTGCTGGAGCATGCGCCGGAGAATGGTCCGGCCTTCCTTTCGCTATGGGGGCACCTTGCCCATGAGGTGGTGGACCGGCTGAAGGTGGGTGACCGGGTCGAGGCCGGCGCGTTCCTGGCGCATATGGGCGGGCCGAAGGAAAATGGCGGCTGGATGCCGCATCTGCATCTGCAGATTGCCTGCGACACGACGATGAGCGCTGACGATATTCTGGGCGTCGGCGAAACGCGCTATCTGGAAACATGGGGCGAGCTTTTCCCCGATGCCAGCGACTTCGCCGGGCTCGTGGCGGTGGATGCGGGGCGGCTTTCCAAGGCTGAGATCGTGGAGAAGCGGCAGTCGCTGCTTCTGCCGAACCTGTCGATTTCCTATGAGGAGCCGATCAAGTTCGTGAAGGGCGAGGGCGTGTGGCTGATCGACGACCGTGGCCGCGCCTATCTCGACTGTTTCAACAATGTCTGCCATCTGGGCCACTGCCACCCGGCGGTGGTGGAGGCGCTGGCACGGCAGGCGGCGACGCTCAACACCAACACGCGCTACCTGCACGACAACATCGTCGCCTATGCGGAGCGGCTGACGGCGACCATGCCGGAGGACTTGGGCATCGCGGCCTTCGTGAACTCGGGCTCGGAGGCAAACAGCCTGGCGCTGCGGATGATGCGGGCGCATACGGGCCGGGAGAACGCCATCGTTCTCGACTGGTCCTATCACGGCACAACGCAGGAACTGGTCGACCTCAGCCCCTACAAATTCCGCCGCAAGGGCGGGCAGGGGCCGAAGCCGCATGTGCATGTGGCCGCACTGCCGGATGCCTATCGCGCGCCGGCCGACTGGCCGCAGGAGGAACTGGCGCAGCGGTTTGCGGCAAGTGTTGCCGAGCAGATCGATACGATGGCGGCGAAGGGCGAGGCTCCGGGCTTTTTCATTGCCGAGTCCATCCCGAGCGTTGCCGGGCAGGTGTTCATGCCGGAGGGATATCTCGACGAGGTCTACCGTATGGTGCGGGCGGCAGGTGGCATCTGCATCGCTGATGAGGTTCAGGTGGGCTTTGGCCGCGTTGGCAGCCATTGGTGGGCTTTTGAAACACAGGGCGTGGTGCCCGACATCGCCACGGTGGGCAAGCCAATCGGCAATGGTCACCCCATGGGCGCGCTGGTGGTGCGTCGGGAGATCGCGGAATCCTTCCACAACGGCATGGAGTATTTCAACACGTTCGGCGGCAACCCCGTCTCCTGCGCGGTGGGTCTGGCGGTGATCGACACGATCGAGCGTGACAGCCTCAGGCAGAATGCAGCGGACATCGGCGCCTATCTCAAGGCGGGCTTCATCGAGCTTCAGCACCGCTATCCGCTGATCGGCGATGTGCGCGGCATGGGCCTGTTCCTTGGCATCGAGCTGGTGGAAGACCGCGAGACAAAGATGCCGGCCACGGCATCAGCGCGTGCCATTTGCAACGAGGCGCGGGCGCGCGGCGTGCTGATGGGCACGGAAGGCCCCTATGACAATGTGCTGAAGATGCGCCCTTCGATGATCTTCTCCAAAGCCAATGCGGACCATCTTCTGGGCGTTCTGGAAGAGAGTTTCGAGGCGGTGGCGAGGGTTGGTTGAGTTCTTCAGGGGCCGGACGAAACGCTGCGTGAAAGCAGGGCTGATCCGTGATATGGTCTGGGTGTGCATGTTGACATAAAGATATCTTTATGTGATGCAGCCCTTTCTTGTATCAAGGATGAAAAGCGTCGCCTATGTCGTCTATCGATGAACTGTTTGGCCCCGTCGGCGAAAAGCCGGATGGCTCCGAGATCTTCGCCGCGCTGCACAAGGCCGCGCGCGAGCGCATTCTCATCCTTGACGGCGCGATGGGCACACAGATCCAGGGGCTCGGCTTCGGCGAGGATCATTTCCGGGGCGACCGCTTCATCGGCTGCGCCTGCCACCAGCAGGGCAACAATGACCTTCTCAACCTGACGCAGCCCAAGGCCATCGAGGAAGAGCATTTTCGCTACGCGATGGCGGGTGCGGACATTCTCGAGACGAATACCTTCTCCTCCACGACCATCGCCCAGGCCGATTACGGCATGGAGGACATGGTCTATGAGTTGAACCGCGACGGTGCGCGACTTGCCCGCCGTGCGGCCAAGCGCGCCGAAGAAAAGGATGGTGTGCGCCGTTTCGTGGCAGGCGCACTCGGGCCGACCAACCGCACCGCCTCCATTTCGCCGGATGTGAACAATCCCGGCTATCGTGCCGTGACCTTCGATGATCTGCGCATTGCTTATGGGGAGCAGTTGCGCGGGCTGCTCGATGGCGGCGCGGACATCGTGCTGATCGAAACCATTTTCGACACGCTCAACGCCAAGGCGGCGATCTTCGCATGCGAGGAAATCTTCGCCGAGCGTGGCATTCGCCTGCCGGTGATGATCTCCGGCACGATCACCGATCTTTCCGGCCGCACGCTTTCCGGCCAGACGCCGACGGCCTTCTGGCATTCGGTGCGCCATGCAAAGCCGATTACGATCGGTCTGAACTGCGCGCTGGGCGCTGCGGCCATGCGCCCGCATCTGGCGGAGCTTTCGGGCGTGGCCGACACGCTGATCTGCGCCTATCCGAATGCCGGTCTTCCGAACGCCTTCGGCCAGTATGACGAAAGCCCGGAGATGATGGCCGAGCAGGTCGCGGAGTTCGCGCGCGAAGGGCTGATTAATGTGGTCGGCGGCTGCTGCGGCTCCACGCCCGAACATATTGCCGCGATCCGCGATGCGGTTGCGAACCATCCGCCGCGCGAAATCCCCGAGCGCCCACCCTTGATGCGGCTTTCGGGGCTGGAGCCCTTCACGCTCACCGACGACATTCCCTTCGTCAATGTGGGCGAGCGCACCAATGTCACGGGCTCGGCGAAGTTCCGCAAGCTCATCACTGCCGGCGACTTTGCCACTGCGCTGGATGTCGCGCGCAACCAGGTGGAAGGCGGCGCGCAGATCATCGACGTCAACATGGATGAGGGCCTGATCGACTCGAAGAAGGCGATGATCGAGTTCCTCAATCTCGTGGCGGCGGAGCCGGACATCGCGCGTGTGCCGGTGATGATCGATTCCTCCAAATGGGAGGTGATCGAAGCGGGTCTCAAATGCGTTCAGGGCAAGGCCGTGGTCAACTCCATCTCGCTCAAGGAAGGCGAGGAGGCATTTCTGGAACAGGCCAGGCTGTGCCGGATGTATGGCGCGGCAATGGTCGTGATGGCCTTTGACGAAACCGGTCAGGCCGACACCAAGGCCCGCAAGGTGGAAATCTGCACCCGCGCCTACAAGCTTCTGACGGAAAAGGCCGGCGTCGCGCCGGAGGACATTATCTTCGATCCCAATGTGTTCGCGGTCGCGACCGGCATCGAGGAGCACGACAATTACGGCGTCGACTTCATCGAGGCGACGCGCGAGATCGTTGAGACCCTGCCGCATGTCCATATCTCGGGTGGCGTGTCGAACCTCTCCTTCTCGTTCCGCGGCAATGAGCCCGTGCGCGAGGCGATGCATGCTGTTTTCCTCTACCACGCCATTCAGGCGGGCATGGATATGGGCATCGTCAATGCCGGACAGTTGGCCGTCTATGACGCCATTGATCCGGAGCTGCGCGAGGCCTGCGAGGATGTGGTGCTCAATCGCGCGCCCAAGGCCGGCGGCACGGCGACGGAGCGCATGCTGGAAATCGCCGAACGCTATCGCGGCACGGGCGGGCGCGAGGCCAAGGAAAAGGGTCTCTCCTGGCGCGAACTGCCGGTCGAAAAGCGGCTGGAACATGCGCTGGTGAATGGCATCACCGAATATATCGAAGCGGATACCGAGGAAGCGCGGCAGAAGGCCGAGCGTCCGCTCCACGTGATCGAGGGCCCGCTGATGGCTGGCATGAATGTCGTCGGCGACCTGTTCGGCTCGGGCAAGATGTTCCTGCCGCAGGTGGTGAAATCGGCGCGTGTGATGAAGCAGGCCGTGGCGGTTCTTCTTCCCTATATGGAGGAAGAAAAACGTGCCAATGGCGGCGGCGAGCGCGAGAGCGCCGGCAAGATCCTGATGGCCACGGTGAAAGGCGATGTGCACGACATCGGCAAGAACATCGTCGGCGTCGTTCTGGCCTGCAACAATTACGAGATCATCGATCTTGGCGTGATGGTGCCGGCGGCGAAGATCCTTGAGACCGCCCGCGAAGAGAAGGTCGACATCATCGGTCTGTCCGGTCTCATCACCCCATCGCTCGACGAGATGGTGCATGTGGCGGCCGAGATGGAGCGTGAAGGGTTCGACATTCCGCTTTTGATCGGCGGCGCGACGACCAGCCGCGTGCACACGGCGGTGAAGATTCATCCGAGCTATCAGCGCGGGCAGGCGGTTCACGTGAACGATGCGAGCCGTGCCGTAGGCGTGGTCTCGAACCTGCTTTCGCCGGAAGCGCGCGACGGTTTTGTTGCAAATCTGCGCGAGGAATATCGCAAGGTGACGGAAGCGCATGAACGCTCCGAGCGTGACAAGCAGCGCCTGCCGATCGCCAAGGCCCGCGCCAATCCGCACAGGATCGACTGGGCGGCGTACACGCCGCCGAAGCCGAGCTTCACCGGCACGAAGGTTTTCGAAAACTGGGATCTGGAAGAGCTTGCGCGCTATATCGACTGGACACCCTTCTTCCAGACCTGGGAGATGAAGGGGCGATATCCGAAAATTCTCGAGGACGAGAAACAGGGCGAGGCCGCGCGGCAGCTCTTTGCCGACGCACAGGCCATGCTGAAAAAGATCATCGACGAGAAATGGTTCGTGCCGCGCGCCGTGATCGGGTTCTGGCCGGCCAATGCCGTGGGCGACGATGTGCGCCTCTTCACCGACGAAAAGCGGAAAGAGGAGCTTGGCTCCTTCTTCACGCTGCGCCAGCAGCTCACCAAGCGCGGTGATAAGCCGAATGTCGCCCTCTCGGATTTTGTTGCGCCGGTGGACAGCGGCAAGCCGGACTGGATTGGTGGTTTCGTGGTGACGGCAGGCATCGAGGAAGTGGCGATTGCCGAGCGTTTCGAGCGCGCGAATGACGACTATAACTCGATCCTCGTGAAGGCGCTGGCCGACCGGTTCGCAGAAGCCTTTGCCGAGCGTATGCACGAGAAGGTGCGCAAGGAATTCTGGGGTTATGCGGGGGATGAGAACTTCACACCCGAAGAGCTGATCGCCGAGCCCTATGCAGGCATCCGCCCGGCGCCGGGTTATCCTGCCCAACCGGATCACACGGAGAAGATGACGCTCTTCAAGCTTCTGGATGCGGAGAAGACCGCGGGCGTGAAGCTCACCGAAAGCATGGCCATGTGGCCGGGTTCATCGGTTTCAGGGCTCTATTATTCGCATCCGGAAAGCTACTATTTCGGCGTCGCCAAGGTCGAGCGGGACCAGGTGGAAGATTATGCGGCACGCAAGGGCATGGATGTGGCGGAGGTGGAGCGCTGGCTCGGACCGGTGCTGAACTACCTCCCGTCGTCCTATTCGGAAGCTGCTGAATAACGTCGGCTACTGGCAGGGGAGCTTGGTGCGCGCGTATGGCCGCAATTCATATATGCGGGCGAGCAAGACGGTGCTTTCCCTGCCGCGCATACCTTGCTGCGATCTGCTCCGCTTCTGAAACAAAAAGGAGCAGGCGGGGGCTTTTAGCTGGCGGCTGAGCCTCCCGCCTGCCGGGGCAGCCCCTTCCAAAAATATGAGAAGAGGCAAGTTGTAGCGCCTGGCTCGAGACGATCGATCAGACGCGATCAAAGTGATCTGAGTTCAGCATGGCCCACTCTGGAAGCCATCAGGATCTCAGACCGCATTCTTGTGCATTTTGCAGGGATGGTAGACTGGTGCCGTGCTGCGGGGCAGTAGGACTGGGCGTTCTGTGGTCACGACCTGTCGCAAATCTGAAACAGGTCTGTTCTGAAACTGTCAGCTGTCACGACCTATTCCCAGCCGCGCCATTTTGCGATGCATGGTTGCGCGAGATATTCCAAGCTGACGCGCTGCTTCTGAAACATTGCCGCCGGTGCTCAGAAGCGTTCGCTGTAATGCACTCCGCTCTGCGTCTGCCAGAGCAGGAACAACAGACCGTTCCGAGGCATCGTAGAGGTCACGTGCAAAAATTGGTCTTGAAATGGGACCGGGCGGTAGATCCAGCATGGCCCGGGCGGTCCGTGTCGCACCGACCACGAGATCATGGCGATCAACCGCGATAAGGGCTGTCGTGTCTGCTGCGGGCAAAAGCATGATCCGCGCCTGCGGATAGGCCAGGCGAAAGGCTTCCGCCTCGATGCGCCGTGCCGCGTCTCCGACAGCCGTCGCAATGAGATGAATGACCCCCTCCGTCAAATCAGCGCGGCATGAAGAGACATCGAGCGCACCCGCGAGTTGTCCTTCGTGATCGTAGACAGGTGCGGTGGTGCAGGAGAGGAGTGTGTTGCGCGAATGGAAGTGCTGGTCGAGGTGTATTGTCAGCGCACGGCGTTCCGCCAGACATGTCCCGATGCCGTTGGTCCCTTCGGCCTGCTCGCTCCAGACATTGCCTGTCCACAGCCCCCATCGCCGAAACGTGTCATCATCGCCTGCCGCGCTGCGACGCTCGACAGGTATGCCTTTCTGATTGGCCAGGAGCACGCAATAGCCGGAACTACCCACGGCGAGGAAAAGTTGGTCCAGCGAAGCCTGCGCAGAGCGGATCAACGGTTCGCACCGAGCGCGGGCCTCAGCAAGTTCGAAGTCTGAAATCCGCTCTGGCCCGCGTGTTTGAGCCGGGTCAAGCCGATGCAGGCGAAACGAGCGCTGCCACGAGGCGACCAGCGCAGACTTCGCCGCATGGTCCGAATCCACCGCTGCCAGCACCCGGTCTGCATGAAAAATCAGACCCCGTCCATTCATGGTTTTCCTCCCCATGACCCGTCGGTGCCCTCCACACCATTGCAGTTGCCGGGCCTGTTGCTGATCATGGTTGAAGTTTCGTTGCTGGAACCGATCTGTCAATACGACCTTTAGAGAGAATGCGTAAGCGACTTTGTGGAGGCAGCGGATCTGGTGCGGTGCAGGCCGCCCGACGATGCTGCCGCCCGCGCGTCCGAGTGTTTTCTCCTCTGTGCAATTGGTGTGTTGGATGCTTGCCCGGGAGCGACTATTCTGCCTGAGGAATTGCGTTCCCCGCCCCTCTTAAACAAACGGACGTCTCATGCATGATATCGGACTGAAAATCGCGCTTATCGGCGTGATGGGCATGGGCGCGCAGTGGCTCGCCTGGCGACTACGTTTGCCCGCTATCGTGCTTTTGCTGCTTGCCGGTGTTCTCGCTGGTCCAGCCACCGGATTTGTGAATCCGGCGGAGGATTTCGGCACGATTTACCGCCCGCTCGTCTCGCTCGCCGTCGCAATCATTCTATTCGAGGGCGGGCTCACGCTGAATTTCAAGGAGATCAGCGAAACCTCCACGGCGGTGCGGCGCATCATCATTTTCGGCGGTCCGCTCGTCTGGGTGATGACCGCGCTTTCCGCTCACTATATTGGTGGCCTCGCATGGCCGACGGCTGTGGTGCTCGGTGCCATCCTGGTGGTGACGGGGCCAACTGTTATCACACCGCTTCTGCGTCAGGCGCAGCTTGCTGCAAGGCCGGCATCGCTGCTCAAATGGGAGGCGATCGTCAATGATCCGATCGGCGCACTGTTTGCAGTGGTCGCTTTTGAGGTCATTCTGGTTCTGATCGGGCAGCACCAGGGGGGCAGCCTTGCCTATGTGGTGGTGGCGGCCTTCGCTGTCGCGGTTGCTGGCGGCTATGTGGCGGCGCGGGCCATTCACTGGGCGTTCGTGCGCGGCGTCGTGCCGGAGTTCCTGAAAGCGCCGATCCTGCTTGCCACAGTGCTGTTGGCCTACGCGCTGACCAATCTCGTTCTTGAGGAGGCCGGCCTTCTGACGGTCACGGTCATGGGCATCGTGCTCGCAAACACGCGTATTGCGAGCCTTGCCGAAATGCGGCGTTTCAAGGAGACCATCACTGTCTTCCTTGTCTCGGGCATATTTATCCTTTTGACGGCATCGCTCACGGTCGAAGACTTCAAGAGTCTCGACTGGCGCGCAGCGTTGTTCGTTGCGTCGCTCCTCCTTGTGGTGCGCCCTCTGGCAATCATGACTGCCACGGCCGGATCCGGTGCGACACTTGCCGAGCGTACGCTTTCAAGCTGGATTGCGCCGCGCGGCGTGGTGGCTGTTGCCGTATCCGGCCTTTTTGGCGGTGCGCTGGCAGATGCCGGCATCGCCGATGCCAACCGCATGGTGGCTTTCACCTTCGCCGTGGTCGTCACCACAATTGTGCTGCATGGCTTTACACTCGGTCCCTTGGCCTCGCTGTTGAAATTGAAAAGCGCCGAGAAACCTGGTCTGCTGATCGCTGGAGGGCCAAGATGGGCCATCGATCTGGCTCGCAAACTCCGCGACATGGATGTCCCGGTCATGATTGCGGACCCGAACTGGAACCACATCGCGGAGGCGCGTCTTTCCGAGGTCCCCGTCTTCTACGGCGATATCCTCTCGGAAGAGGCGCACCACAGCATTGATCCCAAGCGCTTTTCCACACTGATCGCCGTGACCGACAATGATGCCTACAATTCACTCGTCTGTACGGATTTCGCGCCGGAACTTGGCCGTTCGCACGTCTATCAGCTCGGACGCGGGGCGGATCAGTCCAAACGCATGTCCCTCAACTTCACCCTTGGCGGTCGCCCCCTCACCGAGGAGGGCGTGGATTTCCGCACCCTGCGTGAGCGGCATTGGCAGGGCTGGACCTTCCAGGCCACGAAGCTCACCGAAGAGTTCGATTACGATGCCTATCTGAATAGCCGTGCGGAAGAGGCGATCGTGCTTTTGTGGGTGAAGCCATCGGGGAAACTCGTTTTCGCGGCCGGGGCCACAGGGACGCCGTCGACCGACGATCGGATCATCAGCTTCACACCGGCAAAAGAACGCCGGGCAGGGGGAAATGGCGACGCAGTGGCGGAGGAGAAGGAATGAGCGAGGGCGGGTCTGCTACGCATCAGACTTCAGGCCTGGTCGCAATCCAAACAAGCACCGCACCCATAGTCGTTGCAATCGTCAGCGCGAGCAGCGGGCCGGGCCTGTAAAGAACGACGAACAGGCAGAAGCCGGCGGCCATGCCCGCTCCAGCGAACAATTTCGCGCGTCGCGGGACAACCCCACGGACGCGCCAGTCGTGCAGAACGGGTCCGAACCGTGGGTGTTCAAGCAATCTGCGTTCGAGTTTCGGTGAAGAACGCGCGAAAAACCATGCGGCGAGGATGAGAAAGATCGTGCTCGGCATGATCGGCACGAAAGCGCCGATAAACGCAAGTCCGAGCATTATCAGCCCCAACGCCATCAATATGGTGCGCTTTGCATTCCGGAATGCTGGCGCGATCTTCAAGGAGTGAGCTCCATCCAAAATGATGTTGCGGCAAGGATGTTCGTGCCTGCGCGGACCGTATTCATGGAAACAAGCGCACTGCAAGAACAAGATGCGCGAAAATCGCGTGGCTGCACGAACCAGAAGCCGCTATCGACGGATTGTTCAGTGGAAAATGGTGCCCAGGGGCGGAATCGAACCACCGACACGCGGATTTTCAGTCCGCTGCTCTACCAACTGAGCTACCTGGGCAAACCCTGCTTCGCATCGCCGGGGCAGAGATTTCTGCGGGCGGTGGCGGGGTTGGTTCTCCGCCGGAAGCGCGTGGGTTATAGCACGAGATTTTGCGCTGACAAGCGCCCTTCGGTCGATTTGCAGGGACTTTTTTCAAAACCCGCGCGAAGCGTCAGGTTCGCCATGAAAGAAGTCGCTTTTCAAGCTTGCCGATCAGCCAGGCAATGATGAGGCCGATGACCGAGAGAAGCGCCACACCGGCAATAAGCTGATCGAGCGCAAAAAGCGCTCCGGCCATCAGGATATAGGCCCCGACACCGAATTCAGCGCCGATCATCTCTGCCGCCACAAGCAGAACGATGGCGATCGAAGCCGAGATGCGAAAGCCCGACAGGATGGCCGGCATCGCGCCCGGCACGATGATCTTGCGCACGATGGACAGCCACGAAAGGCCGAAGGACTGGCCCATGCGGATGAGATTGCGGTCGACATTGTCCACCCCGCCATAGGTGGCGATCACGGTGGGGAAGAACGTGCCGAAGAGGATGGTCGCCACCTTCGAGCCTTCGCCAATGCCGAACCAGATGATGAAGAGCGGTAAAAGCGCGATCTTCGGCACCGGAAAAAGGGCGGAGACGAGCGGCAGAAGCCCGGCGCGGGCAAGGGAGAAGAGGCCAATGAACAGGCCGACCGCTATGCCCAGAAGGCTGCCCAGCGTCCAGCCGACAATGAGCCGGTAGAGACTGGCGCCCAGATGTTTCCACAGCATGCCCGTCTGGAAGAGATCGACCAGCGCACCGAACGCCTCGGAAGGGGCTGGCAGGGCAATCGCGCTGATAAAGCCCGAACGCGAGCCCAGCTCCCAGATCGCCAGAATGACGAGAAAGACAATCGGCGCGACGGGACCGAGCGAGCGGTGGACGAAACCGCCGCCCCGGAATGGAACGGGGCGCTGGTTGCCTGTTTCGGAAACACCAGCGGCAGGCACGTCGCGCGTGGTATCATGCGACATCGGAAATCTCCCGATCGGCTTCGCGTGCTTCCTCGCGCATGATTTCCCAAACGCGGCGTTGCAGGGGTTCGAGCTCCGCCAGCCGGTCGGCACGTTCAGCGAGCGGCATGTCGATCTCCACCACGTCGCGGATACGCCCGGGCCGGCGGGACAAAACGATGATGCGGCTGCCAAGGCGCACGGCCTCGTTGAGGTTGTGCGTGACGTAGCAGGCGGAAAACCGCTCGCGGGTCCATAACGCCACGAGATCGTCCATCAGGAGTTCGCGGGTCTGGCTGTCCAGCGCGGAAAGCGGCTCGTCCATCAGCATGATGGCCGGCTTGACGGCGAGCGCGCGGGCAATGGCCACGCGCTGCTTCATGCCTCCGGAAAGCTGGCGCGGCAGCGCCTTTGCGAAATCGGACAGATTGGTGCGGGCAAGCACATCGGCTATGATGGCCTTGCGCTCGGCAGCGGCGATGCCGTGATCTTCCAGCACAAGGCTGACATTGCCTTCGACGCTGCGCCAGGGAAGAAGGGCGAAATCCTGAAAGATGTAGGTCAGCGGATTGAGCGAGCCTTCCGGCGCCGGGCCGGACAGAAGCGCTTGTCCTTGATCCGGCTTTTCCAGCCCACCGGCGATGCGCAGAAGCGTGGACTTGCCGCAACCCGAGGGGCCGACGATGCAGACGATTTCTCCATCATCCACGGTGAGCGAAATGTCGTCGAGGACGGTCCTGCCGCCATAGTGATGGGTAATGTTTCTGAGAAGAAGCTGCATCGGCTCAAAGAATGCCGCCCCGGGCGGGCCGGGGCGGTTTCATTGTTAGCGGGTTTCCACAAAGCTGGTGTCGACCAGCTTTTCCATCGTCACGCCATCGGGCACGAGGCCTTCAGACTTGAACCACTCAAGCTGATCCTCGACACTTGCGACGCTGAGTGCCGCGCCCTCATTGATACGCATCGCGCCGGCGCGGATGCGCGGATCGGCCTTTTCGAGCGGCTGGTCGGAATAGACATATTTGTGGATCATCCCGACGATGGCTGCCGTGTCTTCCTCGCTCATGGTCTTGTCGACGAGCGCCGCATTGTAATCGCTGATGCCCTCGGAAAGGCCGGTGAGAAAGCGCTCGACCAGATCCTTCTTTTCTGTCGCGTTTTTCGTGGAAGTGAAGACCGTGGTGACCTGATAATTGTCGATGTAATCGGACACTTTGCCGATCTCCACCACTTCCGGACCCTTGGTGAGCGCGCCGGCAATGTTCGGCACGATGGACCATGCATCGATCTGGCCGCTTTTGAGCGAGGCGATGACAGCCGGCACCTTCTGCAACGGCTTCACCTGGATTTCCGAACGGTCGAAACCTTCCTTGTCGGCGATCTTGTGCGCCATGTAGTGGAAGGAGGAGCCGGTGGTGGTAATGCCGTAGGTGCGGCCTTTCAGGTCGGCGGGCGTCTTTACGCCGGCGTCGTATGCGGCCTTGGAGGCGAGGATCTTCTGGCCCTCGACATCCGGCGTTTCCTGCAGGGCGCCGCCGATGATCTTGACCACGCCCTTGTCGGCAAGGCTGATCAGGCCACCGGAAATGGCCGTCATGCCGAAATCGACGTCACCCGATGCGATGGCGACCGCCATGGGTTGCGCGGCCTGGAACGAGACGAACTCGACCTCGAGATCCTGCGCTTCGAAATAGCCTTTCGCCTCGGCAATGATGCTGGGCGAATGGGATGTGAGCGACAGAATGCCGACATTGATCTTGTCGGCGGCCTGCGACGGTAGTGCAAATCCGACCACGGCGGCGGAAAGGGCGAGTGCGCCAAGCGCACGGCGGGTGATGACAGTCATGAGGACCTCTCGGAATATCTTCGACCAATGCTATTTGCACAGTCGGCGGACCGGAGCAAGCAAATGGGACGACAAGAAGGTCGAAAGATTTCATGAAACTGTTTTATATCAGAGCCTTATGGGAAGTTCGCGCGAAGTGGGAAAACCGGGTGCAAAGCGCGTTTCATGAGCGTTTGCGCCGGGCTCCTCGGATGCCATGGAAAGCATCCGTTGTCTCCCTAGTCATCCTATGGCTTGACCATAGGATCCGT
This sequence comes from Nitratireductor sp. B36, assembly GCF_020833685.1. Lineage (GTDB taxonomy): Bacteria > Pseudomonadota > Alphaproteobacteria > Rhizobiales > Rhizobiaceae > Nitratireductor. Next base: position 1,307,740 of record NZ_JACKZY010000001.1, on the reverse strand, counting down.
GCCGTTGCGGTGGCGCCTGCACCGGCGTGGAAAATGACGCGCATTCTTTGAGAGGCTGGGCTTTGTCTTCGGCGTTCTGGCATGGATCCTCGGGTCGGGCCCGAGGATGACGAAGGAGCGGGGTGGGGCGATCTTCAGGCGTGCCTAAAGACGCGCATCCATCTCGGCACGGATGCGCTTGGCTGCTTCTTCCTTCACCGGGCCGTAGCCTCGGATCTGCATGGGCAGCGCCAGGGTTTCGGCAAGCGTTTCGGCATTGCCGGCGTCGAGCTGCGCAAGCACTTTCTCGACATGCGCTTCGTACCAATCGATCAACTCGCGCTCCATGCGTCGTTCGGCGGTGTAGCCGAAAGGATCGAAGATGGTGCCGCGCAGGCGCTTCATGCGGGCGAGCATGCGGAACGGCAGGCGCACCCACGGACCGAACTCACGCTTGAGCGGACGGCCGCGCGCATCTTTTCCGGAAGCAAGGAATGGCGGGGCGAGATGATGGACGATGCGATAGTCGCCTTCGAACTCGTCTGCGATGCGGGCAGAAAAACCTGTTTCAGTGTGAAGGCGGGCGACCTCGTATTCATCCTTGTAGGCCATCAGTTTGAAGAGCGAGCGGGCAACGGCCCGGCTGACGGCATCATTGCCCAGCAGGGCTTCGGCGGCACGCACGCGATCCACCAGACGGCGGTAGCGCGCGGCGTAGGCCGTGTTCTGATAGTCGGTCAGAAAGGCCTCGCGGCGGGTGATGATCTCATCAAGCGTTCCGTCGTTCCGCGGCTTCGGGTCGAGCAGGCCCTTCAGAGCGTCGGGCTTTTCCGCCGCCAGACGGCCAATGAGGAAGGCGCGGTGGTTCTTCTCGATGGCGACGCCGTTCAGCACGATGGCCTGGGTAAGCGCGTTGAGCGAGACGGGCACGAGGCCCTTCTGCCAGGCGAAACCGAGCATCATGACATTGGCGAACACCGTGTCGCCCATGAGCGTTTCAGAAAGGCGGTTGGCGTCCATGGCCGCAAGTGCATCCTTGCCCGTCACGCCTTCAATGGCGGCAAGCCGCTGGTCGACGCGAAGGCTCGCATCACGCTTGCGCACGATATCGCCGGTGGGCATCTTGGCAAGGTTCACCACCGCGCGCATGCCGGGGCGGTAGCTGGCTGACGCCTTGGGCGAGGACGAGACGACGATGTCGCAGCCGATCAGGGCATCCGCTGCACCTTGGTCGATGCGGACCTGATGGATATCGTCGGGAGAGGATGCCAGCCGGACATAGGAGAGCACCGGCCCGAATTTCTGCGCAAAGCCGGTGAAATCAAGGACGCTCGAACCGCGTCCCTCCAGATGCGCGGCCATGGTGATGAGCGCGCCGACGGTGACGACGCCGGTGCCGCCGACGCCGGTGATCATCAGGTCGAAGGGTGTGTCGAGCGCCGGAAGCTCGGGATCGGGGAGGTCGGCGGCAAGCCGCGTCAGGTCGATCTCCATGCCGGAGCGCTTTTTGCGGGTTGCGCCTTCGATGGTGACGAAGCTCGGGCAGAAGCCGTTCACGCAGGAGAAGTCCTTGTTGCAGGACGACTGGTTGATCTTGCGCTTGGTGCCGAACTCGGTTTCGAACGGCTCGACGGAGAGGCAGTTGGACTCCACCGAACAGTCGCCACAGCCCTCGCAGACGAGGTCGTTGATGACGACGAATTTCTTCGGGTCTTCCATCTGGCCGCGCTTGCGGCGGCGGCGCTTTTCGGTTGCGCAGGTCTGTTCGTAGATGAGGACCGAAACACCCTTCACCTCGCGCAGCTCACGCTGGACGGCATCCATCTCGCGGCGGTGATGGATGGTGGTGCCGGCGGGCAGCTCGCCGGGCTGGAATTTGTCCGGTGTGTCGGAGACGAGCGCGATGCGTTCAACGCCCTCGGCGCGCGAGGAATGCGCAATGGCCTGAACGCTGACGGGGCCGTCCACCGGCTGGCCGCCGGTCATGGCGACGGCGTCGTTGTAGAGGATCTTGAAGGTGATGTTGGCCTTTGCGGCAATCGCCTGCCTGACCGCCATGGAGCCGGAGTGATACCAGGTGCCTTCGCCGAGATTCTGGAAGACGTGGTCCTTGCCCGTAAAGAGCGAGGAGGCCGCCCAGTTCACACCCTCGCCACCCATCTGGATGAGTGAGGTGGTTTCGCGGTCCATCCAGCTTGCCATGAAATGGCAGCCAATGCCCGCCAGCGCCTGCGAGCCTTCCGGTACCTTGGTGGAGGTGTTGTGCGGGCAGCCGGAGCAGAAATAGGGCGTGCGGGTCGCACCTTCCACCTGTAGGGCGATGGCCGGTGTGTCGAGGATCTTTTCAGCGCGCTCCACAAAACCGCTGTCGGGAAAGATGCCTTCAAGCCGTTTTGCCACGATGGGGAGTAGGAGGCGCGGCGAGAGCTCGCCGGTCCACGGAACGAGGCGTTCGCCAGCCTCGTCGCGCTTGCCCACCATGGCGTGCGGCTTGTGGCCCGGCCAGTCGTAGAAATATTCCTTGAACTGGCTTTCGACGATGCCGCGTTTTTCCTCGATGACGAGGACTTCTTCTTTGTCTTTCACGAAGTCGAGTGCTGCGCGGCGGGCGAGCGGCCACACCATGCCGACCTTGTAGATGTCGATGCCGAGCTGCCGGCATTCGGCTTCGCCGACGCCCAGAAGACGCAGCGCCTCCATGAGGTCGAGATGGGCCTTGCCGGTGGTGACGATGCCGAAACGGGCATCCTTCACATCATAGATGTGCCGGTCGATGGGATTGGCTTCGGCAAACGCCAGCACCGCGTGCTTCTTCGCCTCCATGCGCTCCTCGATCTGCGGGCCGGGAAGGTCCGGCCAGCGATAGTGGAGCCCGCCGGGTGGCGGGGTGAAATCGGGCGTCTCGAATTTGCGGGGGAGTGGGATGTCGACGGAGGCTGCCGATTCCACCGTTTCCGAGATGGCCTTGAAGCCGACCCACATGCCCGAGAAGCGCGACAGGGCGTAGCCATATTCTGCGAAGGCCAGATACTCCGACACGCTGGCGGGATTGAGCGTCGGCATGAACCACGCCATGAAGGCGACGTCCGACTGGTGCGGCATGGAGGAGGAGACGCAGCCGTGATCGTCGCCGGCAACCACCAGCACGCCGCCATGGGGCGAGGAGCCATAGGCGTTGCCATGCTTCAGCGCATCGCCCGAGCGGTCGACGCCGGGGCCCTTGCCATACCAGAGGCCGAAAACGCCCTCGACCTCGCGCTTCGGATTGGTCTCCACCTGCTGGCTGCCGAGCACGGCGGTGGCGGCGAGATCTTCGTTGACGGCGGGGAGGAATTCGATGCGGGCGGCGTCGAGCCGGTCCTTCGCCTTCCATAATTCCAGGTCGAGCGCGCCCAGCGGCGATCCGCGATAACCGGAGATGAAGCCTGCCGTGTTGAGGCCGCTCGCGCGGTCGCGGCGCGCCTGATCGAGCACGGCGCGCACGAGCGCCTGCGTGCCGGTCATGAAGACGCGGCCCTTCTCCTGGGTGTAGCGGTCCTCGAGCTGATAGCGTGCGAGTTCGCCGGCCTTGGGTTGGACGGTCATGCAATTCCTCCGGTGCAGACTGGAAGAATTCTAAACCGGCAGGGGTGGAATTTCCTGCCAGATTTGGCGATTGGAGTTTGGTTTCTGAAAGAATTATCCGATATAGATGGTCGTGCCGGAGAATTTTTCAGGAATTGGACCTATGCCCGAAAAGCTGAGTGAGCAGGACAGGAAGCTTCTGGATGCGCTTCAGGCCAATTGCCGGCTCTCGAACCAGGAGCTGGCGGAGCGGGCCGGCATGTCGGCTTCGGCCTGCTGGCGGCGGGTGAAGGCGCTGGAGGAAGCGGGGCTGATCACGCAATATGCGGCTCTGCTGGACGTGGAGAAGGCGGGGCTCGGTTTTCAGGCCATCGTGCATGTGTCGCTGACGCGGCATGATCACCGGCATGTGGACACGTTCATCGCCGAGACGCGGCGGCGGCCCGAAGTGCTCGACTGCTACTCCACCACGGGAGAGGCGGATTATCATCTGCGCGTCGTGTGCCGGGACCTGGCGGCCTATAACCGGTTTCTCGAAGATTTTCTGTTCCGCCTGCCGGGTATCGCCAATGTGCGCACCAACCTCGTTCTGAAAGATATCAAGAAGAACAGTCCTGTTCCGGTGCAGCTTAAGGCCAATTGACAATCGGCGTTCGGTTACTTCCCTTTCGGGCGCCAAATGAGGAGGAGTTCGAATGACGAATGTGGCGCTTACCGGCCTTGCGCGCGATCTGGAACAGCGGGCGGATGACGGTCGGCCAGTGCGTATCGGCCTGATCGGCTGCGGCGAGATGGGCACCGACATCGTCACGCAGGTGGCGCGCATGAAGGGCATCGAGGTGGCGGCAATCGCCGACACGCGGCCTGAACGCGCGGCAAGGGCCATCGAGATTGCCGGACGTGCTGCCGAAAGCGCTGTCGAGGCGACGACGTCTGGCGCGATCGCCGATGCGATCCGCGCCGGCAAGACAGCGCTTTGCGGCGATTCTCTGATGGTGGCGCAGAACGATCTGGTGGACGTGGTGATCGACGCCACCGGCAAGCCGGCGGTGGGCGCGGAGATCGGGCTTTCGGCGATGGAGGCCGGCAAGCATCTCGTCATGATGAATGTCGAGGCCGACGTGACCATCGGCGCTTATCTTAAGCGTGAGGCGGCGCGGCTGGGCGTGACCTATTCGCTGGGCGCGGGCGACGAGCCGTCTTCCTGCATGGAGCTGATCGAGTTCGTCTCGGCCATGGGGCATGACATCGTTGCCGCCGGCAAGGGCAAGAACAACCCGCTCAATGTGGATGCCGTGCCGGACGACTATGCCGAGGAAGCGGAACGGCGCAACATGAATGTGCGCATGCTGGTCGAGTTCGTCGACGGTTCCAAGACCATGGTGGAGATGGCGGCCATCGCCAATGCCACGGGCCTCGTGCCGGACAGGCCGGGCATGCATGGCCCGGCGGCAAGCCGCGAGGAGCTTTCAAGCGTTCTCTGCCCGATTGCCGATGGCGGCGTGCTCTCGAAGAAGGGCTGTGTCGATTTCACAGTTGGCAAGGGTGTCGCGCCCGGCGTGTTCGTGGTGGCGGAGATGGATCATCCGCGCCTGCGCGAGCGCATGAACGATCTGAAGCTCGGCGAGGGGCCGTATTACACCTTCTTCCGGCCCTATCACCTGACCTCGCTGGAAGTGCCGCTCACCTGCGCCCGCGCCGTGCTTTATGGGAAGGCGGACATGGTGCCGCTCGATAGGCCGGTCGCGGAAGTCTGCGCGGTGGCCAAGAAGGATCTCGCCCCCGGCGACCGGCTCGACGCCATCGGCGAATATTCCTACCGCTCGTGGATCATGACAGCGGAAGAGGCGCGCACGGCGAAGGCCGTGCCATGCGGGCTCCTTGAGGGCGGCACGGTGACGGCCCCGGTGAAGAAGGGCGCGCTTCTGACCTATGCGAATGTTGCGCCCGACGCGGCTTCGCGGCTGGTGGCGCTCAGGTCGCGGCAGGATGCGATGGTGTTCGGCGAAGGGTGATGGCGTGGGGCGCTCGCCCCTCATCCGCCTGCCGGCACCTTCTCCCCGCAGGCGGGGAGAAGGAAGCGCGTCGTAACCGGAAGGCGTGTCACCTTCCATGTTCCCTTCCTCTCGTTTGAGATGAGAAGGCGAGGCGGCGCCATGCGGGTTGCTTGGAGGGGGCACGGTGACCTCCCGGTGAAAAAGGGCGCGCTTCTGACCTATGCGAATGTTGCGCCCGACGCGGCTTCGCGGCTGGTGGCGCTCAGGTCGCGGCAGGATGCGATGGTGTTTGGCGAAGGGTGATGGCGTGGGGCGCTCGCCCCTCATCCGCCTGCCGGCACCTTCTCCCCGCAGGCGGGGAGAAGGAAGCGCGTCTTAACCGGAAGGCGTGTCACCTTTAATGTCCCCTTCTCCCCGTTTGCGGGGAGAAGGGGAGGCGGTGCTTTGGGGACTTGAAGCTGGCGCTTCCCTTTCCGATTTTCTTCCTTCTCCCCGCTGGCGGGGAGAAGGTGCCGGCAGGCGGATGAGGGGCCTGCGCCGATCCTCTACTTCCCCAGTTCGATGGAGCGCTTTTTCGCAGCGTCGACGGCCTCGCTCACAAGATCAAGCAGCCGGTTTTCATCCATGAAAACGGAGAGTGCGGCGGCGGTGGTGCCGTTGGGGCTTGTCACCTGTTCACGCAGCTTGCCGGGCTCGTCATTGCTTTCTTTGGCCAAGCAGGCCGCGCCGTAGACCGTCTGCATGGCGAGAAGCTTCGCGGTTTCCTTCGGCAGGCCGGCCTTCTCGCCGGCAGCCGTCAGGCACTCGATGAAGTGGAAGATGTAGGCCGGGCCGGAGCCGGAAACGGCGGTGACGGCGTCCATCAGCTCTTCATTGTCGATGGTGGTGACAGCACCGCTGGTGGCCAGCAGTTCCTCGGCGAAGGCTTTTGCCTCGCCGGTCACATTGCGGTTGGAGAAGAGCACCATCATGCCCTTGCCGATGGCGGCCGGCGTGTTGGGCATGCAGCGCATGACCGCGGCATGGCGGCCGAGAATTTCCTCGAATGTGGCCGTGCCAGTGCCGGCAAGAACGCTGACGAATGTGGCCTTGTCGGTAAATCGGGCATAGGCCGGGGCGACATCGCGGATGACCTGCGGCTTGACGGCGAACACGATCATGTCGGCACCTGCGTCAAGTTCATCCACGCTTTCGGCAACGGTTACACCCAGGGCCGCAGCGCGGGCGCGCAGACCCTCATTCGGTTCCACCACGGTTGCGTCCTTCGAGGCCAGCTTGCCCGCGGCGATCCAGCCCTTCAGCATGGCATAACCCATATTGCCGCAGCCGACGAGGATGACCGATTTGCCCATGAAACTTCTCCCTTGATGATCGCAAAGGAATGCCGCGTGCGGGCTTGGAATGCAATGGCGAAGCGTGCCTAGGGTCAGGACCCATTAATATGGCCGCAATGGTCGGCCTGATTTGTGCGGATACGCGAAGCAGGGCCGCAGGAAGACTTCATGTCTTTCAAGGTCTTGCGACAAAGTAGGCCGTGCAAATCAGGCCGATCCGAAGGACGTTCGATAGACCGGCGACCTGCTGCGTCAAACCCCTTGACCGGGGGGAGGACCCCGCTCTGCGGGCTTCTCCTTGCATCTCTTGGTCTATCGATCGCCATTGCGGCCATATTAATGGGTCCTGACCCTAGGTGCCGAACCTGCGGCCTGCGTCCAGTGCAAGGCCGCGTCCAACGGAGCCGAACATATCGCCTTCGACGACGGTTGCCGCGGGCAGCATGCGCAGGACATTCTCGCGCAGGAGCGGGATGGCAGAGGAACCACCGGTGAGGAAGAGGGCGGTGATCTGTTCGGGGGCTATGCGGGCAAGGGCGAGCGTTTCCGAAACGGCATTCTGAACGCGGTCGACCGTGGCTGAAATGGCATCGTTCAACTGGTCGCGTGTGACCGGCAGGTCGAGCGTCTCGTCGGTAAGCGGAAGCTTGATGGCGCTTTCGGTTTCGTCCGTGAGCGCAATCTTTGCCCGTTCCACCGCGCCGACCGCCGCATGACCCTGCCGGTTGGCGACCACGTCGATCATCCGCTCGACAAGCTCGGGTTGGGCAGCCTCATAGCGGATCTGTTTCAAATCCGTCATGGCGCGGTTGGTGTAGAGCATGTGAATGCGCTGCCAGGTGGCCAGATCGTTGAAATAGCCAGCCGGCAGAAAGCGCTTGCCGTCTTTTGTCTGCGTGCGGTAGCCGAATTCCGGCATCAGCCGGGAGAGGCTCAAAAGCCGGTCGAAATCCGTACCGCCGATATGCACACCATGGTTAGCGAGAATATCGTCCTTGCGGTCCGCCAGTTTCGCACGGTCGGAGGAAACGCGGACAATGGAAAAGTCGGACGTACCGCCGCCGATATCGACGATGAGCGCGAGTTCTTCGCGGTCAACCTGCTGCTCATAATCGAGGGCGGCTGCAATCGGCTCGAACTGAAACTCGATATGGGCGAAGCCGCGGCGTTGCGCGGCTTTCTCCAGCTCGTCCTGCGCGCGCCTGTCGGCTTGCGGATTGTCATCGACAAACTGCACCGGGCGTCCAAGCACGATGTTGTCGACCGGACCCCCGAGATGGTTTTCGAGATTTTCTTTCAGGAAATGCAGAAACGAACCGATAATGTCGGAAAACGCGATGGAATGGGCTTTAATTCGCGTTTTTTCATGGATGAGGGATGAACCCAGAACGCTCTTGAGCGCGCGCAGGAGGCGCCCCTCCACATTCTCGGTATAACGGCTGACGGCGCCGCGCCCGAAATAGGTGCGGTCATCCTCAAAACTGAAAAACACGGCGCTCGGCATGGTGACCTCGCCCGCTTCGAGCGCAATGAGGCGGGGTGCGCCGTTCTCCATGAAGCCGACTGTGGAATTCGACGTGCCGAAGTCGATGCCGCCGCTGAGCGCTCGCATGGGGATTGTCCTTGCCGGAGTGTGGATCGATTGGGGGAGGGGAGCGATACACAATCGGCGGCGGGAAGTCGACCGTCTGCGGGGCTAATTCTTTTCCGGCTCGCGGTATTGTTCGTTGGCGTAGCCGAATTCGGCCATGACGCGGCCGAGCCCCACATAGACCGGATACATGGCTGTGGAGACGGAGCCAGTGGCGGCAAGGCGAAGCGCGCCGCGAAACGGCGAGGCGGCAAGCAGCGCAAGGCTCTTTGCAAACACAAGTAGCTTGCCAAAACTCTGATCTCGCCGCTTCTTCTTCTCGACAAGCGTGGAGATGACGCCATTGCGCAGCGCCCGGGCGCGGATCCAGTCCCGTTCGACGCGGCGCGCGGGCACGATCTCCTGTGTCTCGGCCTCCGCCGACCAGGCGAGGCGGAAGCCCTTCTGACTGGCGCGGCTCAGGAAATCCGAATCGCCCCCGCCCATGAAGTTGAACCGAAGATCGAGAAAGGGGCGCGGCATCGCCTCCAGAACCCGCCGTGAGAGGAGCAGATTGCCCGATGAGAAAAGTGCGGGAACAGGGCCGGTTTTATCATAGGGCGGGGCAAAGACCGGGTGCGTCGCCCAGCGTTCATGCGCGGGCTTTGCGAAGACGGGCACCTGAGGGCCGCCAACGATATCGGCCTCGAAGCGCTCGGCCGTGGAACAGAGATTTTCCAGCCAGTGCGGGGATGCCAGTTCGTCGTCGTCTATAACGGCGAGATAACGGAAGTTCGGGAATTCGGTGAGGGCCGTTTCCCAGCCGGCATTGTAGGCGCAGCAATTTCCCCGTTCATGGGCGATAATCACGAGGCCTTCGAAGGTTCCATCGGCAAAAAGCGGTGCGGCGGCGTTGGCTCCGGCTCGTTCCTCTGCCTCATTCTCCATGACAATCACGGCGAACGGGCGCTCCGTTGCTTGCGAGGCCAGCGAGTGAAGCGTGTTCAGAAGCTGGTCCGGTCGCTTGAAGGTGGGTACGGTGATGACACACGCTAGGGATTGCGCGTCAAGCGAGGGCGTACGCGCTACGATTGAAACCGCTCTGCCTGTTTTTTCCTGCGTCACAATCCCGCCACGCGCTGCTGATTCGTGCTCTATAAGCGGTCGAGGCAATTAAGGCGGCGTTAAATACGGCGGGTTTTTGCGGTGTGGAACTGTTGATTTGCCAGCGAAAATCGATTGGCGTCGCCATTCCTTAATCAAGAGTTCATTGCTCTTTGAAAAAAAAGTCCCAAACAGGAATAGTGCATGCATCTGGTCTTTGCGACATCCATCGTTCCCGACGGAACACCCAAAAGCGGATATGAGATTGCCAACGCGGCCATTCTCGATGCACTCGCGCGCGCTGGCTGCCGGATCTCGGTGATGGGATTTGCGTGGCAAGGACGTGCGGATCATGCCACGACCGAAGAATCATTGGTGCTTGGAGAACTGGACCCGCGCACGGAAGCCGCCAGTGGATTGACCAAGCTCGGCTGGCTCGTCAAAGCGATAATGAGAGGCATGACGTTTTCGTCCGCCAAGATGCTGCTCGCCTCACCCGGAGATATCCGCGCAGCGTTGGACAAGCTTGGGACGGTCGATGGGGTGATTTTCAACTCCGTCCAGTTTGCCGGAGCGTTTCGTCAGATCTTTGCCGAGCTGCCGTCCATTTATGTGGCGCACAATGTGGAGCACCTCTCCGCGCAGCAAAGTGCGGCCGCCGCGCAGGGCTTCGTTGGAGGTTTCATGTTTCGACGTGAGGCGCGCCTTCTCAAAACGCTGGAAGCAGAACTTTGTGCCCAGGCGCGGTTCGTCTTCACGCTGTCGGAAGATGATCGCCAGCTTCTGGGCGTGTCCGGTGACAAACGCTCGGCGGTGCTGCCGCTGGTGGCCCATGGACCGGCGGGCGTCTCCGCGGGGCCGCGCAAGACGCGTTATGACGCCGCATTGATCGGCACCTGGAGCTGGGCGCCGAACCGGATCGGCCTCGACTGGTTCCTTAAAGAGGTGGTGCCGCATCTCCCCGAAAGCTTTCGCATCGCCGTGGCGGGCGATGCACCGGCAGATCTCGCGCAGAGACACAAGCGGGTGTCGTTTGTCGGGCGTGTCCCCGACGCGGTGGAATTCGTACGCAGCGGCAAGGTGGTGCCTTTGATCAGCCGCGCCGGCACGGGGGTCCAGCTCAAGACCATCGAAACGTTCGAGCTCGGCTTGCCAAGTGTCGCGACACAGAGCGCGCTGCGAGGCATATCGTATAAACCGCAGAACTGTATTGTGGCTGATGATCCCCGCACCTTCGCGGAAGCTCTGCTGCGCGCGGCCAGGGATCCGGTCGATCTGGACGGGCGAAAATTCTACGAGGCCCAGCGCAAAGCACTCGACACAGCTATTCTTCATGGGCTTGATGAGGCCGGCTTCAGCAGGCGGGATGCAGCCGCATGAATGTGGCAACTTCAAACACTGCACACGCAACGCTGCCGCGACGCGACATACTTGGTACGTCGGTGACAGTCATCGGCCGGGATGGCGCGATGGCATTGCTGTCGGAGAACATTGCGACCTGTCAGTTCACACCCGTCACGTTTCTCAACGCACACAATGCGAATGTGGCTATCGCAGACACGCGTTTTCGCGGGATCCTGCCTAGGTTTCTCGTGTTGGCCGATGGCATTGGTGTCGATCTGGCCTCAAGAATTCTTTTCGGCGAGCCGTTTCCCGACAATCTCAACGGCACTGATTTCGTTCCTGCATTTTTCCGCGCCCAAAAGGACAAGCTGACGGTCGCCTTGCTCGGTGCGCGGCGTGAAAACGCGCTCGCGGCTGTCGAGAAACTGTCTGAGCAGGCGCCACAGCATGACTTCATCTTTCTGCACGATGGCTATTTCAACGCCGAGCAGGAAGAGGTCATTCTTGACAGATTGAAAGAGATGCGACCCGACGTGCTGCTCGTCGCCATGGGTGTGCCGCGTCAGGAGTTCTGGATTGCCGATCATCTCGGCCCCGAGCATTGCAAGGTGCCGATCGCCGTGGGCGCTCTGTTTGATTTTCTGAGCGGCGCGGTGCCGAGGGCACCGCTCTGGATGCGGCGATTGAGGCTGGAATGGCTCTTTCGTCTGGGGTTGGAGCCACGCCGTCTCTGGCGCCGCTATGTGGTGGGCAATCCCATCTTTCTTCTCAGGGTTTTCCGGCAGAAATTCCGGGGCAAGCGGGGCGGAGCATAACCATGACCGTGGGGCACAGCGCTGCGATCGTGACGCCAAGCTATGCGGGCGACTTCGAGCGTTGCCGGCTACTTTGCGAATCGATGGATCGCTTTGTGACCGGATATGACCGGCATTATCTTCTGGTGGCAGGGCACGATGTCGAGCGCTTTCGGATTCTGGAATCAGAACGGCGCGTGGTGGTGGATGAGCGCGATCTTCTCCCTGCCTGGCTCCATGCGGTGCGCGACCCCACCGTGTTCTTCAGACGGCACATATGGTTGAGCACACGGCTGGCGCCCCTGCGCGGCTGGCACGTGCAGCAATTGCGGCGGATCGCCTTTGCCGAAAAGGCGGAGCAAGAGGTTTTGGTCTACTGCGATTCCGATGTCGTGTTCCTGAAACCTTTCCATTGCAGCGCATTCTGGCAGGGAGAGAAGGTGCGGCTCTACCGCCGCGATGGCGGGATGAATGCGCTGGTCGATCTCGGTCATCGCCAATGGTCGGCAAATGCCGGGCAGGCGCTTGGTTTGCCTGCAGGGCAGGAAACAGAGCACGACTATATCACAACGCTGATCTCGTGGCGGCGTGACAGCGTGGTCGGCATGCTGCGTCATATCGAGACCTTGCACGAAAAACCCTGGATCCGCGCGGTGGCTGCAGATCGGCGTTTCTCCGAGTGCATACTCTACGGTCGTTATGTGGACGAGGTGCTTGCAGGTCGCGGGCACTTTCACGACGACCGGGCGTTCTGTCATGTTCTCTGGTTCGGCCATGAGCTCGACACAGGTGGTCTGGAAAAACTCATCGCCGAAATGGAAGCCCACCAGGTGGCCATTGGCATCCAGTCATTCATCGAGACCGATCTGGAGCCACTGCGCCGGATGATCCGCTGACGGGGTTCACACCCGTTTCGCCGGCATGGCGAGCGCGCGATAGGTCAGCACCATCGACAACAGGTAGAGTACGGCAAAAACGGCATTCAGCGACAGGATGATGTCGCTGGTTTCGGTGAATGACTTCAGCACCAGCGAGAGGAGGGCGGCCTTGGCAGCGGCGAGCACGCCGAGATTGACCGCCCGCAGGAAAGTCTGACCGCGGGCGAAAAGAAGATCTGCCTGATATTCGGTCAGGTTTCGCAGGCCGGGAACAGCCAGCGCCAGGATGACCAGGGGAGCGGCCTCCGCCACATTGCTGCCGAGCAGGGTCGGATAGAAGGCGAGGATGGTCGCCATGGTCGCCAGCGCAAGCACCGAAACGGCGAAAACCCCACCTTCGATCCCCAGACGCAGCGCCCAGCTCCTGAGCATTTCAGGGGACCGCATCATGCGCTGCACGAGCAGCATGGAGAAGGAGCGGATCGGGATCGCGGTAAGATCGACCAGCCGCATGATGATCGCGTAGATGCCCGCTAGTGTGGGATTTCCAAGGGCCAGAACGAGGAGCTTGTCGAGCTCCATCTGGAGATAGAAAAGCACCTCCGCTCCGGCGACGTAAAGTGCGTCGGGGAGCCGGCGCAGATAGAGCGAGGTTTGCAGCCGCAGGCGTTGCCGGGGGCAATAGAACAACAAGGCAAAGATGAGTGCGGCAATGTTGGCAACCAGGTAGAACACGGTCCAGTTCAACAAGTCTTGGCTGGTGTGAAACGTAAACACAAAGGCCGCAAGCGCGCGGATGGCTATGCTGACGATGAGGATCGTTGCAGCCCGACCGAAGCGATTGAGACCATTGTTGACGACGATCACGGTCTCTGTCAGACGCCAGGCGACCGCCTCGGAAACGATGACGAGGGCGAAAGGAAGCACCCGCAAGTCACCTGCGAAAAACACCAGATACAGAACGGTGCTGGCGAGCGCGATCAGCGGCAGCGAGGCAAGGGCCAGGACAAGGAAGCCGGCGGCATAGGTTCCCAGAAGCCGAGGCTTCACCGTGGCGATCCGATAAAGCGTGGCGGTGAAGCCGAGCGCGAGCAGCCGCCCGACCATCACACCGGCGGCGGAGGCTGTCGCAAACAACCCGAAATCGGCAATCGTCAGGCTGTTAGCCAGAATGACGAAATAGGCGAGAGAAAAGACCAACCGCCCGGCCGACCCGCTGACGGCCGCAAGATAGTCGCGCAGCACCTGTCGCTGACTGGATATGATGTCACGGAACGAAATGAGAAGACCCCGGATCGCCTGGTTTCGATAAGCGGTTTGCGGCGACACTATCCGACAAAACTTAATGCGCTGTTCCGCAAATTCCCACGCCGGCAAAAAACCTGTTTCGAAATGCTTACCGTTAACTCTTTGTTACCCGTGCCTCTTTAGCTTGAGTTAACATAATCGCGGGCTTATGCGCCCGCTTCCCGTTCATGAGCGAGAGCTGCGCGTACAATGTTCGACGCCGACAATCCAAGCAAGAAAAGGCCTCGGAGCGGCGGACAGGTGCGTTCACTGCTGTCAATACGGGCACCGGAGGAGGAGCTTCCGGAGCTGCCCCGCCAACAGCAGAGCTCGGTGCGCAAGGATCGCGGCGGAGGATCGCTGCTCTCGCGCGCACAAGAGGAGCGCGACGCTCAGGATACCCGACGGGAAAGAGCATCTTCGGCGGACGCCTATCTTCGGCGGGCGGAAGCCAAAAGAGATGTAACGGACCCTGAATTGGCGAGGCGCGCGGAAACGCAACGGCAGCCCGCCATACGGCCTGAAGCGACACATGCCGGCAAGCCGCCCTTGCGCGAGCGGCTGATCGGCCGGCTTTTCCCGTTGCCCGAGGTTGGATCTTCCCCTCAGAAAACGCAGCGGGCTGAGCGCGCGCGTCGTCCGGAGGGAAGGGGGACCACGCAACGCGTAACCTTCAGCGATGAAGAGCCTGATCACACGAAAAAGCATCGCCGGCCGACCCCCGGTGCGCAGCGACCGAACTCCGACGAGCAGGTGTGGCGGCCGCTGATTGATCCCGTTGAGGTGATCGGCGGAATCCTGCGGGCCAAATGGCTCATTCTTCTGACGACAATCCTCGGCGCGGTGATTGGTGTGATGATCGCGCTTTCCACGCCGAAAATGTATTACGCGGCCACGCAGTTGCTGTTTGATCCACGTGATCTGCAGATCGTTGAACGCGACCTGACGCGCGGCGGCCTGCCTTCCGACGCAACGCTGGCACTCATCGAAAACCAGGTCGCGGTCATAACCTCAGGCAATGTTTTGTCCAGGGTGGTGGATGAGCTCGATCTCGCTGATGATCCGGAATTCAACGGCTCAGGTAGCGGCAGTATTCTGAGCCTGCTGTTGAGCCCGCGTGCGCTGATCTCGGCGCTGATCAACGGCAATGATGAGGATGGTGGCTCGGCCCGGCATACGATTGCGGTCGAGAATCTCTTCGAGGCCCTGGATGTCGGGCGGAACGCGAAAACATTTATCATCACCATCGGCGCCACCACCAAAGATGCCGAAAAGTCGGCGTTGATCGCAACAACGACGCGGGATGTCTTCCTTTCCACCTATGGTGAATTGCAGTCGGCGACAGCAGGCCGTGCCAACCGCGAAATCACCGATCAGCTCCAGTCACTGCGGGACGAAGTCGAACAGGCCGAGCGCGCTGTTGCCGAGTTCAAGGCCAAGAACGACATCGTGGATGCCCAGGGGCGCCTGATCACTGACGAAGAGATTCTGCGCCTCAACGAGCAGCTTTCGGCCGCGCGGGCGCGCACATCCGAGCTGAATGCGCGCGCGGCTGCAGCACGCTCGCTGGATGTGGAGACGGTGCTGGGCGGCGCTCTGCCGGAGCAGGTTGCCTCACCCGTGATGACGGAACTGCTCGCACAATATGCAAGCCTGAAACAGCAGGCTGGACGGCTGGCGGTTCGGTTCGGCCCGCGCCATCCGGACCGGCAGGCCGTGGACGCGGAACTGGCCGGCGCGCGTGATGAGATTGCACGCGAGTTGCGCCGTGTGGTCGCCTCCAATCAGGTGGAATTGCAGCGCGCGGTCCAACTCGAACAGGATCTATCGGGGCAGCTTGCCCGGCTAAAGGTGCAGAAAGGGAACCTGGAATCGGAGCGCGTGACGCTGCGCGAACTGGAGCGCGAGGCCAACGCCAAGCGATCAGTCTACGAGGCCTTGCTTTTAAGGGCACGTGAAACCGGCCAGCAGGAGCGCCTGAACACAGCGAATGTCAGCGTGATTTCGCAGGCCGTACCACCACTGGACCCCACCGGCCCCTCGCGTTCGTCGATTGCGATGGCGGGGATGATCCTGGGCTTCATGTTCGGTGTGGGGCTTGGCGCGACAGGTGGAGCAATTCGCAGCCTGCGTGAAAATATGGCCGAGCGGCAGGCTGGCGACCGTGACGGCGGCAGTGGCCGATGGAACGCCGACGGAGGAGATGCCGATGAAGGCGATCCCGAACCCGACCCCACCCCGCCGCGAGGCGGCACGCGCCGGCGTGACATTGAAGAACGTAGCCGTCGATACGATGTCTCGCAGGAACACTTGCAGGATCGGCGTCCGCGACCGAACGAACGCTATACGACCGCGCAGGCAAGTCATGAGGTGGAGAATGAGGAGGCGTTTGCCGATGCGTTCGATGCCAATGAAAGCGCGGAGCTCGTCGAGCAGGTGCAGGGGCAACCTCGCAAACGCGCCAGACCGGCTGCACAGCCTCAGCCAGTGCCTCATGTCGCGGCCCAGCACCCGCCCCAGCAGGCACCCGCATCGAATTTTCAAACCGTAACCGCCCCGGCTTACCCACCGACTTGGCCGGCAGCGCAGATGGCGATACAGCCGGGCATGATGGTTCCCGGGCCGATGCAGATGATGGCACCGATGCCCCAGGTCGTGGGAATGCCGATGATGCAGCCCTATTCAATGTGGCAGCAGGCTCCCATGCCGTTTCAGGCTGATTTCGGTGTCATGCCGCAGCAAGCGCGGGAGCGTGTCGAAGACGAGGACCAAGATGAAGGCAGCGAACGCTTCGATGAGATCCATGATCGCCTCAAGGCTGTGCGCCGCGAAGTGGATGCGCTGACGGCACGCCGGTTAAACAGGCATCGTTACTGATCTGAAACACCGCCTTTTCCAATAACGTCAGGGAACGGCGCTGTGACGGGATTGCGGTTCTGTGTTTTCCCCATTATGCGGGCTCATGTGCGAACCTCTTCCCGCGAAGAGTCACCTTGCACCGCTTGATAGCTGCACCGGGGAATGACATGGCCGAAATCATTGACGGAAAAGCCCTTGCGGAAAATGTGGTGGCGAAGGTCAAGACCGAGACCGCCAGGCTCGCTGAAACCGGTGTGACGCCGGGGCTTGCTGTGGTGATCGTCGGTGAGGATCCGGCCAGCCAGGTTTATGTCGCCTCCAAATCGCGCCGCGCGAAGGAATGTGGGTTTCACTCTGTGCAGCATTCGCTGCCGGAGGAGACCGGCGAGGAAGAATTGGTGGCGTTGGTCGAGGAGCTCAATGCCGATCCCGCGATCCATGGCATTCTGGTGCAGCTCCCCCTGCCGAAACATATCGACGAGGGCCGCATCATCCAGACCATCGACCCCGACAAGGATGTTGATGGCTTCCATTTCATCAATGTGGGCCGCCTCGGCACCGGCGAACTGGACAGCGCCTTTGTGCCCTGCACGCCTGCTGGCGCCATGCTGATGCTGGAACGAGTGCGTGGCCGCGATCTTTCGGGGCTTTCGGCGGTGGTGATCGGACGCTCCAACATCGTCGGAAAGCCGATGGCAAACCTGCTTCTGGCAGCGAACGCCACGGTGACGATCGCCCACAGTCGAACGAAGGACCTTCCCGCGCTTGCAAAAACCGCCGACATTGTTGTGGCAGCGGTCGGACGCCCCGAGATGATCCGCGGGGATTGGGTGAAACCCGGCGCCACGGTGATCGACGTGGGCATCAACCGCATCCCCGCACCGGAAAAGGGCGAGGGGAAGACCCGGCTTGTCGGCGATGTCGCTTTTGCCGAGGCGAAGGAAAACGCCGGCGCGATCACGCCGGTGCCGGGTGGCGTCGGGCCGATGACAATCGCCATGCTGATGGCGAACACGCTGACATCGGCATTCCGCAAGGCGGGGCTTGAGCCTCCTGCTTTCTAGCGCCTGAGCCAGTCTGGATCATCAGCCATGTCTTTCCTGCCCGAACAGCCTGCTTTACAACAATTGGCCATGGGCGAGGCACGGCAGGATACCCGGCAGTTTGCCTTTCTGCTGGTAGACAAATTCTCGATGTTTTCGCTGGCGGCGGCCATCGACACCGTCCGCTCGGCCAATCGTCTTCTGGGACGGGATGTCTATAGCTGGGTCACCGTCTCCGCCGATGGTGAAGCGGTGATGGCCTCCAACGGTCTGCCGATCAAGATCGACTATGCGATCGCCGACCTGCCACCGGTCGACATTCTCTTCGTCTGCGTGGGGCTGACGACGGAGTTTCCAGGCAAGAGCACGGTTCTGGCAGGCTTGCGCGCGCTTGGGCGCCGGGGCGCGGCGCTTGGGGCACTGGCGGCGGGATCCTATCTTCTGGCAGAGGCCGGCCAGCTTGAGGGGCATCGCTGCACGATACACTGGGAGAACCGGGCCTCCTTCATGGAGCGCTTTCCAGAGATCGAGTGCACTGGCAATGTCTATGAGATCGACCGGAAGCGCTATACCTGCGCCGGCGTGACCACTTCCATAGACCTGATGCTGGAAATCGTGCGCAATGACCTGGGTGTGGAACTAGCCAACGAGGTGGCCAACCAGTTCCAGCACGAGCGCATCCGCTCGCCGGGCGACCGCCAGCGGACGGGGCCGGAGCGTGACCTTACCGGAAAATCGGAAAAGCTGAAGAAGATCGTCGAGCTGATGGCCGACAATCTGGACGAGCCTTATTCGGCGGTGCAACTCGCACGAGCCGCAAGCCTCTCGGTGCGGCAGGTGGAACGGCTGTTTCTGCGGCATCTGGGCATGACGCCGGGGCGTTATTACATGCGGTTGAGGCTGGAGCGGGCGCGCGAGCTTCTCCGTCAGACCAACATGGCGATCCTCGACGTGGCGATTGCCACGGGTTTCACCTCACACTCCTATTTCGCGCAGAGCTACCGCCAGCAGTTCGGGCGACCGCCCTCCGAAGAGCGGCGCACCACCTATTGAGATTGGTGTTCTGGCTCATTTTGATGGTTGTGCCAGGCGCCCTCGCCCTTCGACAAGCTCAGGATGAGGGCTACTACAGCGTTGACGGATAGCGTCGCTGGGGACATGCGTCTTGCGTCTCAACAGCCCTCATCCTGAGCTTGTCGAAGGGCGAGGGCGCTCGGTGCCTCCGGTCAAACCGGCTGCCAACTTTCGTAGAGCGACAATGTCGGGCTCGTGCGAACCTTCAGAGCCGGCGCGGGCCATGAAATCTTTCGCGAGGGTCGCTGCGGCCCTTTCGAACGCATCCGGTGAAACGCGGGCGAGCGAGGTCAGGCCGCGCACCAATGCCTGTTGAACATCGGGTGCAGCAGATGCGGCTTCATAGGAGATCGGCCGAAAAGCCTCGTCCAGCAAACGCTCCGGACTGACCGGCACAAAACGGATGCGCGGATAAGGTGGATCCTTCCGTTCCTCTTCCTTCTCCTTCCGCGCCCAATTGGCCAGAAGACGCGTCTGCACCGTGAGGACATGATTGGCGGTGGAGGGATCGTTGACCCCCGGCGACAAGGCCCGCCGCGCCACATCGGCCAGAACGAGAAAGCCGAAACCGGGATCGGAATCGAAAGTGCGCTCCTCGCCAATGATAAAGTCGCCGCGAATGGCATTCAGCACCGCCTCATCCGCTTCGCCGACAACCACGGCAATGATTGCCGCATGGTCGACATAGTCGCCGGGCCGGACACGCACATGGATGACAAGTCCCTTGTCTTCCGCCAGGTCCTGTAGCGCGTGGGGGTCGAAATGCTGCACGAAACCGACGCTGCCTGCCGCAACCTCGTGCCCGATGGGCGCGCCTTCGCCCTCACTGCAGCCATAGAGCCCGTCGCGGCCAAGCCGGTTGAGGGCCTGGAGGGTGGCATCTTCCAGACGGCTCGTCATTTCCACCACGCGGCCCACAACCGAGATTTCGCGTACCCAACGGATCAAAGCCCAGACAACCGCGAAGACGACAAAGAGGGTGGCGATGAACAGGATCAGACGTCCGCCCAGCGTATAGATGCCGCTCGACAGGCCGATAATGCCGATGATCGAGAAGAGGAATGCGCCGATGAAGACGGAGATCGTGGTGCGCGCGGCACGATTGCCCGAAAAGAGCGGGACAGCGCGCGGCGAACCGGTCTGCGCGGCGCTGGTCAGAAGATTCACGAGGGTGGAGAGCGCAAACACCGCCACCGTGAGCATGCTCGAAGCGACAATGCTGAGAATGTTGCGCAGGGCATCGGCCGAGACTGTGATCGGGATCGCGCTTTCTTCAAGCCCTTCAGGGAAGAACCCGGCGGAAAGATAGGCAAGCGCGACAACGATCAGCGCCGATACGCAGAACAGTGCCGGCAAGAACCACAGGGCCCGCGAAAATCGTCTGAATAGAAACCAGTATCCGTTCACGGCCCCTCCGATCAAAGAAAGAATGCACGGTTCCGGCTTATGGTTCCAGATCAGAAAACGGCAGCCCCCTGATCGGCCCGTCCCGCGAGCTGGCGGAAACCTGCAAAAAGCTCGCGCCCCATGCCGAACTGGTTGGCGGTGAGGTCCGGTGCAGCACTTTCGCGGGCGGCGAGTTCGTTCGCGTCGACCAGCACCTCGATTGTGCCTTTCTCGGCGTCAAGGCGCATCGGATCGCCGTCACGCAATTTGCCGA
Source organism: Nitratireductor sp. B36 (assembly GCF_020833685.1). Lineage (GTDB taxonomy): Bacteria > Pseudomonadota > Alphaproteobacteria > Rhizobiales > Rhizobiaceae > Nitratireductor. The sequence goes on along the minus strand of NZ_JACKZY010000001.1, from coordinate 1,287,253 downwards.
TCATGCCGCCGTCGAGCGCTTCAGGCGTGACGTGGATGGCTGCCGGCACCTTGCCGGAGGCGCCCGACATGCGGCCATCGGTGACGAGCGCGATGCGCCGGCCACGATCCTGCAAAACGCCAAGAGCAGGCGTGAGCTTGTGCAGTTCGGGCATGCCATTGGCCTTGGGACCCTGAAAGCGGATGACGGCGATGAAATCGCGGTCGAGCTTGCCAGCCTTGAAGGCCTCCTGCATCTCATCTTGCGAGTTGAAGATGATGGCCGGTGCCTCAATGAGACGGTGCTCGGGTTTCACGGCGGAAATCTTGATGATGGATTTGCCGAGATTGCCTGACAGGACACGGATGCCGCCGCTTTCCTGAAACGGTTTGGCGGCGGTGGTGAGCACCTTTTCGTTGCCGCTGGACTCCGGCACCGGTATGCGCGCGACGGAACCGTCATCGGCAAGCTTCGCCTCGACCGTGTAAGGCCGCAGACCTTCGCCCCAGATGGTGCGTACATCTTCATGCAGATAACCGTCATCGAGCAGTTCGCGGATCAGGAAGCCCATGCCGCCGGCGGCGTTGAAATGGTTCACGTCCGCAAGCCCGTTGGGATAGACGCGCGCGAGAAGCGGCACATGGTCGGAGATTTCGGCGATGTCGTCCCAGGTGAGCCTTATACCGGCTGCCGCCGCCATGGCAACGAGGTGCATGGTGTGGTTGGTGGAGCCGCCGGTGGCGTTGAGCCCGACCACGCCATTGACGATGGAGCGCTCGTCGATCATGCGGCCAACGGGCGTGAACTCGTTGCCGAGCGCCGTGATGGCGAGCGCGCGTTTGGCCGCTTCCTTCGTCAGGGCGTCGCGCAGGGGCGTGTTGGGGTTGATGAAGGAGGAACCCGGCGTGTGCAGGCCCATGATCTCCATCAGCATCTGGTTGGAATTGGCGGTGCCGTAGAAGGTGCAGGTGCCTGGTCCGTGATAGGATTTCGATTCCGCTTCAAGCAGGGCCGCGCGGTCCACCTTGCCCTCCGCATAAAGCTGGCGGATGCGGGCCTTTTCGTCGTTCGGCAGACCGGATGTCATGGGCCCGGCGGGGATGAAAACGGCAGGCAGATGGCCGAAGGTGAGGGCGGCGATCACAAGGCCTGGCACGATCTTGTCGCAGACACCGAGATAGACGGCCGCATCGAACATGTTGTGCGACAGGCCGACTGCTGCAGCCATGGCGATGACGTCGCGCGAGAAGAGCGAAAGCTCCATGCCGGGCTGACCCTGGGTGACGCCGTCGCACATGGCCGGAACGCCACCTGCCACCTGCGCCACGCCGCCGGCTGCGCGCGCGGCCTCTTTGATCATGTTGGGATAGGGCTCGAAGGGCTGGTGCGCCGAGAGCATGTCGTTATAGGCGGTGATGATGCCGAGATTGGGAACGCGGTCGCCTGAGAGGGCCGCCTTGTCGGTCGGGCCGCAGGCGGCGAAGCCATGGGCGAGGTTTCCGCAGGAGAGAACGGAGCGGTGCACCGCTTGACCGGCAGCATGGTCGACACGCTCCAGATAGGCTTCGCGGCTGGCGCGCGAACGCTCGCGGATGCGGGCTGTGACGGCTTCGATTTCGGGTCTTGCGGTCATGGCGTTGCGTCCTGTTTTTACGTTTGGTCCCGCGCCTCAGCTCTGGCTGGCGGGTGCCCAGAAGATCCGGGCCGGGTGTTTTGCCCCGGCAAGCACCGCTGTGATTGGCGCGGCTGGGCCGGGTTGCATGGCAAGCGCTCCTTCAAGCGTCTCGCGCTTGTCGTCTCCCTCGATATGGAGAGCAAGGAAACGCGCGCCGGCAATGCGGTTCATGGAGAGGGTCAGGCGCGGCTCACCGGCACTTTCGGAAGAGACGGGGAGCACGTCTGGTCCTTCCACCGGTTTGAGCAGCGTCTCGATGGTGGTGGCATCAGGGAAGAATGACGCGGTGTGCCGGTCATTGCCCATGCCGAGCACCACGACATCAAGCGGTGCCGGGATTTTTGCGACCATGTCTGCGGCTTTTTCGGCTGCCTCGGCAATGGTGTTTGCCGGATGATAAAGGCCGACGAAAGCGGCGCGGGCGGCCTTGTTCTGCAAGAGATGCTGGGCGACCAGCCGGGCATTGGAGCGCGGTGATTCCGCCGGAACGAAACGCTCGTCCACGAGGAGGACGGTGATTTTGTTCCACGGGATGTCGCACCGTGACAGATGGTCGAAAAAGAGGGCAGGCGTGCGGCCACCGGAGACGGCAATCGCCGCGCGGCCGCGCTCCTTGACGGCGGCGGTGAGCTTTCCGGCGACAGTGGCCGAAAGCTCTTTTGCCAGCGCCTCGGGTGAGGCGAATTCATGCCATTTGCAGTCCACCATGGTCAGGTGCTCTCGTGCCAGGTGCGGCCGTCGCGCTCGATCAGCGCGATGGAGGAAGACGGCCCCCATGTGCCTGCCGTGTAGCCCTGTGCGGGCTGCTCGTTGTCTTCCCAGGCGGCAATGATCGGGTCGATCCAGCGCCATGCAGCTTCCACCTCGTCGCGGCGCATGAACAGGGTCTGGTTGCCACGGATCACATCCATGATGAGTCGCTCATAGGCATCGGGATTGCGCACGCTGAAGGATTCGGCAAAGCTCATGTCGAGCGGCACATGGCGCAGCCGCATGCCGCCGGGGCCGGGGTCCTTGATCATGATCCATTGCTTCACGCCTTCATCGGGCTGCAGGCGGATGACGAGCTGATTGGCAAAGACCTTGCCGGCACCATCCTCGAAGATGGAATGCGGGATCGGCTTGAACTCAATAACGATCTCAGAGACGCGGGTTGCAAGCCGCTTGCCGGTGCGCAGATAGAAGGGGACTCCGGCCCAGCGCCAGTTCTCGATCTCGGCCTTGATGGCGACGAAGGTTTCGGTGTTGCTCTCGCCGCTTTCAAGCTCGTCCGTATAACCCTTCACCGCGCCGCCGTTGGAAGCTCCGGCGCGATACTGGCCGCGCACCGTCGCCTTTTCCGCGCTTGCGGCGGTGATGGGCTTCAGCGCGCGCAGCACTTTCAGCTTTTCGTCGCGCACCGTATCCGCATCCATCGAGGCGGGCGCTTCCATCGCAACGAGGCAGAGAAGCTGGAGGATGTGGTTCTGCACCATGTCGCGCAGCGCGCCGGCCTTGTCGTAATAGCCGGCACGGCCTTCCAGCCCGACGGATTCGGCCACCGTGATCTGAACATGGTCGATATGGGCGGAGTTCCAGAGCGGTTCGTAGAGCGCATTGGCAAAGCGCAGCGCCATCAGGTTTTGCACCGTCTCCTTGCCGAGATAGTGGTCGATGCGGAAAACGTTCTGCTCATCGAAAACGCGGGCGATGGCGTCGTTCAATTCGTGCGCGGAGGCCAGCGAACGGCCAATCGGCTTTTCAACGATTACGCGGGCCGTGTCTGTCGACAGGCCGTGCTTGTCCACCTGTCCGACAATGTCGTCGAAAAGGCTTGGGGCGACGGCCATGTAGAAGGCGCGCACGCTCTTGCTGTCACCGACTTCGGTTTTGAGATCGGCAAAGCCTTCTCCCGATTTCGCGTCCGCCGGCACATAGGAAAGACGAGCCAGAAAATGCTTGAGTTCCTTCGGCTCGATATCGTCCTTGGCGACATGCTCGCGGATCGCTTTCTCGGCAAAGGTGCGAAACTCTTCATCGGAGAGCTTGGTGCGAGAGGAACCGATAATGCGGGTCGGGTCGGTGAATTGTCCCGCCCGCTGGCGCTGATAGAGCGCCGGCAGGAGCTTGCGTTCGGAGAGGTCGCCCGTGGCGCCGAACACCACGAGATCGAAAGGTTCGACCGGAATTGTCTGGCTGGTCATGGTTTCTCCGTCTGCGTCCGTAGAGCTTGCCGTTCCTATAGTCTAATCGATTTAAGAAAGCCAGATGGGATTCCGTCGCACGCGCATGTCGAGGCTGAGCCAAGCCTGCATAACCATTTGTGCCTTGACATGTCTTCGCATGGCGGGTTTCCCATGGTTCCCTTCGCGAGCATAGGCTTGCACACAGACATTACAAACCGGAGCGGCAGGGATGGGAACCCATTTTTCGCGCAGCGTGGCTGAGGGCCGCGCTTTCATGCAGTTCATCGACGGGCGCTCCGTCGATTCGCTCTCGGGCGAACGGATTGACGTTCGCTGCCCGTCCGACGGCAAGATTTTCGCCTCCATCCCCGCATCCAACGAGGCGGATGTAGATCTGGCGGTGAAATCTGCCCGCAAGGCGTTTGACGAGGGGCCATGGAGCCGCATGCCGGCGGTCGAGCGCGGACGCTGCCTGACACGGCTTTTCCATCTGGTGGAGAAGCATGGCGAGGAACTGGCCGCACTTGAATCGCGCGACACCGGCAAGCCAATCCGCCAGGGCAAGGCGGATGTGACGGCCACCATGCGCTATTATGAGTTTTACGGCGGTGCGGCCGACAAGATCCACGGCGACACGATCCCGTTTCTCGACGGTTACACGGCGCTGACGCTGCGCGAGCCGCATGGCGTGGTGGTGGGCATCACGCCGTGGAACTACCCGATGCAGATTCTGGCCCGCGTTGTGGGCGCGGCCCTTGCCATGGGCAACACGCTGGTGGTGAAGCCCGCCGAGGACGCATCGCTGACCACGATCCGCATCGCAGAACTGGCGCATGAGGCGGGCATCCCCGAAGGCGTGTTCAACGTGATCACCGGCTATGGTCGCAGCGCCGGTGCCGCCCTTTCCGCGCACCCGCTGGTCGATTACGTGACCTTCACCGGCTCGCCGATGACCGGCACGGCAATCCAGCAGGCAGCCGCCGTGAACAATCGCGGCGTGACCATGGAACTGGGCGGAAAATCCCCGCAGATCGTGTTCGCCGACGCGGATATCGAGGCGGCGCTTCCGGTGCTCGTCAATGCCATCATCCAGAATGGCGGGCAGACCTGCTCTGCCGGCAGCCGCGTGCTGATCGAAAAGCCGATTTACGAGAAAGTGGCTTCGGCCCTGGCCGAGCGCTTCTCGAAGCTGGTTGCCGGACCGCATGATGCCGATCTCGACATCGGCCCGCTGGTCAACCCGGCACAGCGCGACAAGGTCGCCGGATTTATCGCGGCCGCAAAGGAAGCCGGCATCCCGCTTCTGGCCGAGGGCACGGTGCATCCGGATGCGCCGGAGGGCGGCTATTATCAGGCGCCGGCGCTTTTCGGTGCGGTCGACCCGAAGGCAGCGTTGGCACAAGAAGAAGTGTTCGGGCCTGTCCTTTCGCTTTTCCCGTTCGAGGATGAGGCAGATGCGATCCGGCTTGCCAACGATACCGAATTTGGCCTCGTGGCCGGCGTGTGGACCCGCGACGGCGCGCGCCAGCACCGTGTGGCAAAACGCGTGCGTGCCGGTCAGGTCTTCGTCAATGGCTACGGCGCGGGCGGCGGCATCGAACTCCCCTTTGGCGGGTTCAAGAAGTCCGGCCACGGGCGCGAAAAGGGCTTTGAAGCCCTGTTCGACATGTCCGCCACAAAGACAATCGTTTTCAACCACGGCTAACACTGACAGGAAATTTTGAAATGGCACGACTTGAAGGCAAGGTCGCCGTCATCACCGGCGCGGCGTCCGGTTTTGGCGCAGGAATGGCAAAGCGTTTCGCCGAGGAAGGCGCGAAGGTCATCGTCGCCGATCTGAATGCGAAGGGTGCGGAAAAGATCGCCGGCGAGATTGGTGAGGCTGCGCTGCCTGTCACCGCCGATGTGTCCATGAAAGCCGATGTGGACGCGATGGTGGATGCCGCCATGCAGGCCCATGGCCGGCTCGACATCATGGTCAACAATGCAGGCTATACGCATCGCAATGGCCCCATGCTCGAGGTCGATGAGGAAACCTTCGATCTCATCACCGCCGTCAACATGAAGGCGATCTATCACGCAGCCCAGGCCGTGGTGCCGATCATGGACAAGCAGGGCGGCGGCTCGATCATCACCACCGCATCGACAGCCGGTCTGCGCCCGCGTCCAGGTCTCACCTGGTACAATGCCTCGAAGGGCTGGGCGATCACCGCGACCAAGTCGATGGCGGTGGAACTCGCTCCGCAGAACATCCGCGTGAACTGCCTTTGCCCGGTGGCGGGCGAAACCGGCATGCTCGATCAGTTCATGGGCGAGGACACGCCGGAGAAGCGCGCACAGTTCCGCGCTTCCATTCCGCTTGGCCGGCTTTCCACACCGCTCGACATTGCCAATGCGGCCCTGTGGCTTGCTTCCGATGAAGCGGAATTCATCACCGGTGTTGCGCTGGAAGTGGACGGCGGACGCTGCATCTGAACATGCGGGCTTGAAAAGGGATTCCGCAAACTGGGGAACCAGACCTCTCATGAGGAATTCCTTATTGTCGGTTCATTTAACCGGGCGCGATTGAGACAATCGGCGTCCGCAGGCAGGGGGCACATGCATGACCTATGAGCAGATCTTTCTTTTCAGTCTGCTGGGCGTCGTCTTTGCTTTCCTTGTCTGGGGTCGCATTCGCTATGATCTGGTGGCCTTCGCGGCGCTGATCATCGCGGTGGTGGCGGGTGTTGTGGATGCGCATGACGCATTCATGGGCTTCGGCCACGAGGCTGTGGTCATCATCGCTCTGGTGCTGATCGTCTCACGCGCCATGATGAACGCGGGCGCGGTGGAACTGATCGCACGTTTCGTGCTCTCGTCGGGACGTTCCCTTTCCACGCATATCGGCTTCATGTCGGTGATTGGCGCGGGGCTTTCGGCCGTCATCAACAATGTGGCCGCGCTGGTCATGCTGATGACCCTCGACATCGAGGCGGCAAAAAAGGCCAAGCGCCCCGTCTCGCAATCGCTGATGCCGCTATCCTTTGCGACGATCCTGGGCGGCATGATCACGCTGATCGGCACGCCGCCCAACATCGTCATTGCCGAGTTTCGCGGGCGGGCGCTGGGCGAATCCTTTTCGATGTTCGATTTTTCGCCGGTGGGGCTGGTGTGCGCCATTGTCGGCATCGCGTTCGTGACAACGGTCGGGTGGCGGCTGATCCCCGATACTGGACAGGCGGCGGCTGTCGGTGAAGATGGTGCGGCGGGCCTGTTCGTTGCGGAAGCGGGTGTAAAGGAAAAGTCCGGTTTCATCGGCAAGGCCGTCAGCGAACTCTACCCGCTTGCCGATGAGCACGATGTGACCGTTCTCGGCCTTGTGCGGCGCGGCAAGCGCCTGCCGGGATTTGCCGCCGGCGAGGAATTGCGCAAGAGCGATCACGTCATTCTCGAAGGCGATCCGAAATCCATTGAAGCTTTTATCGGCGCTGCTGACCTCGATGCACCGGGTTCCGAAGAACACGGTGGCATTCGCGGCAAGTCTCTGGTGCTGGTGGAAGCCATCGTTCCCGACAACGCCCATATGGTGGGACGCACCGCGAACGATCTGCGGCTGCTTTATCGCCGCGGCGTGACGCTACTGGGTGTCTCGCGTCAGGGGCGCAGATTTCGCGAGCGGGTGCGAAAGCTCGTCATCAAGCCGGGTGACGTGGTGCTTCTTCTGGGTCCCGAAAGCCGGGTGAACGATGCAGCCGACTGGCTGGGCGTGCTGCCGCTCGCTGAAAAGAGCCACACGGTGATCCAGCGCGGCAAGGCGCTGTTTGCCGTTGGTGTTTTTGCGGCTGCGGTGGCGCTTTCCGTGATGGGCCTGATGCCGCTTGCCGTGGCGCTTGCCGGGGCAGTCGCCATCTATGCGCTGTTCAACGTGGTCGGCGCGCGCGAAGTTTATGAATCCGTCGAATGGCCGGTGATCGTGCTTCTGGCATCGCTCATTCCGCTTGGGCTGGCGCTCGAGGATTCCGGTGGCACCAAGCTGATTGCCGATTCCATTCTTTCGCTCACGGGCGCTCTGCCCGCCTGGGCGATCCTTGCGATCCTGATGATCGTGACGATGACGCTTTCGGATTTTTTGAACAATGTGGCGACGGCGCTGATCGCCGCCCCGGTGGGGCTTTCCATCGCCAAGGGGCTCGATGTTTCGCCTGATCCTTTCCTGATGGGTGTGGCCGTTGCTGCTTCCTGCGCCTTCCTCACGCCCATCGGACACAAGAACAACACGATCATCATGGGGCCGGGCGGTTATCGCTTCGGTGACTACTGGCGCATGGGCCTGCCGCTGGAAGTGCTGATCATTGCGGTGTCGGTGCCGGCAATCCTGTTCTTCTGGCCGTTGTAGCGTGGTGACGACGTTGTGCGTGGTGCGTGGTTCGACAAGCTCACCATGAGGGATGTGGGCGCGTGCAAGAATGGCTGGCCACGCGATGCTGGGATTGTTCCTGCAGGTCTCTACCCACCCTCATGGTGAGCTTGTCGAACCACGCACGACCGCAATGCAACGGTGAGCATTCTGCCTCTAAAGGCGATCGCGCAGGGCGTACCAGTTGAGCGCCAGGAACAACAGGATCGGGCGCAGGCGCCCACCTCCCGGAAAGGGCGGTATCTTCAGCTCTTCGAAAAGGTGGAGCCGATCACGGTTTCCGCACACGGTTTCGGCATAAAGCCTGCCGACAAAGTTCGACAGCATGACGCCATGGCCCGAATAGCCGCCGGCGGAGATCACGTTGGGCATGACCTCACGCACATAGGGTTTTCTGGGCATGGTAATGCCCACATAACCACCCCATGCATGGGTGAGCTCCACATCGCTCAAGGCCGGATAAAGCTCTGCGATCTGGCGGCGGATGTGGTGGTGGATCGCCTTGTCTTCGCCGGGCGCATAGATTTCACGCCCGCCGAAGAGCAGGCGCCCGTCGGCAGAGCGCCGGAAATAGCGCACCACGAAACGGGAATCATCCACTGCCTCGCCTCCCGGAAGGACCGGACTGTCGTCGCCGAGCGGCGGCGTGGCGCCGATGAAGGAGCCGATCGGCATGACATGGGCCGCGCTCTTCGGTTCCAGATCGCCGCCATAGGCATTGGTGGCGATGAGGCATTTTTCGGCGGTGATTGTGCCGGTGGGCGTCACAATGCGCACACCGCCAGCATCTGAAGCGATCTTCGTGGCGGGAGTGTTTTCAAAGAGCTTTGCGCCAGCCTCCGCTGCCACGCGTGCGGTGCCAACCACCAGTTTGAGTGGATGGATATGGCCGGTGCCGGTGTCGCGAATGCCCCCGAAATAGCGTGTCGAGCCAAGGCGTTGGGCGGTCTGGGCCTCGTCCATATAGGTGATATGGGGATAGCCGAAGCGGTCGCGCATGATGTCCGCGTGTCGGCGGTATTCATCCAGATAGCGCCTCTTGTGAACCACCGAAAGCTGGCCGGGCCGATAGTCGATCTCGATGGCGTTGGCGGCGGCGAAATCGAGCAGATGGGCCTTGGCCTCTTCGGCGAGGTCGAACAGGGCTCTTGCACGGGTAAAGCCGAGCTCGGCTTCCAGTTCCTCGGCCCAGGCGCGCTGGCCGGTGCCGAGCTGCCCGCCATTGCGGCCTGATGCACCGTCACCAAAACGGTGCGCCTCGATCAGCGCAACGTTGACGCCTGCCTTTGCAAGATGCGCAGCCGCGGAAAGGCCGGTGAACCCGCCGCCGATGACGGCGACATCGACGCGACTGTCGCCATCAAGGGCTGGATATTCTGGACGGGCGCCAACGGTCGCTTCATACCAGGAGAGGCCGGGTGAAACGGGCGACTGGTAGGGCATGGGTCCTGACCCTAAACGTTGAGCAGCAGGTATTCGCGCTCCCACGGGCTGATGACCTGCATAAAGGTCTCGAACTCTGCCCGCTTGATCGCCGCGAAGGTGGAGACGAAGGGGGCTCCAAGCATCTCCTTCAGGCTCTCGTCATCCTCAAACAGGGCGACAGCTTCCAGAAGGCCCCGCGGCAGTTCGATTTCATCCTGGTTGACGGCGGTCCCGGCGGGCGCATCGGGCCTGTTCTTCTCCAGAATGCCGATAAGGCCACAGGCGAGCGAGGCCGCCAGCGCCAGATAGGGGTTGGCATCGGAGGAGGGAATGCGGTTTTCCACGCGCCGCGCGGCGGGATCGGAGCGCGGCACACGGAACGCCGTGGTGCGGTTGTCATAGCCCCAGCGTGTGTTGACGGGAACCGCCGTGCCCTGGGTGAGCCGGCGATACGAGTTCACATAGGGCGCCAGCATGATGAGGGCGTTGGGAATGTGCCTTTGCAGCCCGCCGATGAAGTGGCGGAACGTGTCAGTCTCCTCGCCCTTCTCATCGGAAAAGACGTTCTGGCCGGTTTTAAGCGACACCACCGACTGGTGAATGTGCATCGCCGAACCCGGCTGGTTCTGGATCGGCTTGGCCATGAAGGTCGCGTAGGTATCGTGCTTCAGCGCTGCCTCGCGGATCGTGCGCTTGAACATGAACACCTGATCGGCAAGCTCGATCGGGTCGCCATGGCGCAGGTTGATCTCGAGCTGGCCGGCGCCCTCTTCGTGGATCAGCGTGTCGATCTCGAGACCCTGGCCTTCGGAGAAATGGTAGATGTCGTCGATCAGTTCGTCGAACTCGTTGACGCCGGCAATGGAATAACCCTGACCGCCACCGATGGGACGACCGGAGCGCCCGACGGGCGGAGTGAGCGGATAGTCCGGATCGGGGTTCTTGTGAACCAGATAGAATTCGATTTCGGGCGCGACGATGGGCTTCAGGCCGTGTTTGGCATATTCGGCCACCACGCGTTTCAACACATTGCGCGGGCTGAACGCAACATCGCGCCCATCCTGGTGCACGAGATCGCAAATGACCTGAGCGGTCGGATCGGTCTCCCACGGGACCGAAGAGAGCGTGGAGAGATCCGGCAGGAGCTTCAGGTCACCATCGTCTTCCGGATAGACGAAATCGCCGCTGTTCTCGGGATACTCGCCGGAAATCGTCGTCATGAAGACGGCCGAGGGCAGCGCCAGCGACGTGTTCGACGTGAATTTCTTGGAGGGCATCATCTTGCCGCGGGCAACACCGGCCTGATCGGGTGTGATGCACTCAATGTCCTCGATGCCGCGCCATTCCAGCCAGGCCGTGGCCTGCTTCCAGTCCTTCACACCGCGAAGGTTTTTCAGAAATGCGGGCGCGCGTACGGATTCACCTCGACCGGCGCGGCGGGCTAGCTTCTTCCTGTCAGGCATCAATCACCAGGGATTATTGTTTGGATGCCGGAGTATAGACTTGGGTCTGAAGGAAAGGGAAGAGCCCAGTCTCAAGGCCGGACAGCGGTCAACAGGCGTTGAATAACCGGTTGCAGTGCCTCTGGTGTTACCGGTCGGACCACCTGCGCGTCCACATGGTCAGCCTGAGGAGCCGTCCCGAGGCGGGAAGGGATGATGGTGATGACAAAAGGAAGCCGGCGCGGCGAGGCGCTTCTATGCTGCTCCAGATGGAGGAACAGCGTGTCCGAGGGCTGCACCTGTGCATCGATATCCACGATCACGAGACCCGGACGGGATAGCGGCGATGAAGATGACAATATGCGGCGCGCTTCCGCCGGCTCCATGGCCTGAACCTTCAGATAGGCGCGTTGAGCAATCCTCGAAAGAACGATCCGATTGACCGGAGAAGCCGCAACCACCAGAGCCTGCGTGGGGTCGGCAACGCAGACTCTGGCTGCCGCGCCTTCCGTGTCGGCTGAAAGCCTGCCGATTGCGTCTTTCTCTATCATCTGACGTTCGCCATCAACTGGAATGCGGGCTTCAATGCCCAGTTGAATTGTTCAAGAAATCATTATTACTGTAGTTGAGAAGTCAAGTTACAATTCCGTCAGAATCAACATGTTCTTGGCTTGGTGTGTTTAGCGGTGCCGCCTTCCGCCCTTGCGCCGAAATCTAAATCAAAGTTGAATCATTCTATTGTTTGATCATGCTACGAGGCTGCTCCCCCGTGAAATAAAAACGCCCGCGCGGGAGACCGTGCGCGGGCGTTCGACTGGAGGTCGTCAGGCTGGTGTCAGGAGCCGGCCAGACGATTGGTGACGATGACCGGCACCAAGAGGTCGCCCCAGTTTCCCTCACCGCCATGGTGGCGTGCTGAGCGGACCAGTTCCACGGACACACCGGAATCGACCGCTTTCATGACCGCCTGATTAAGCCTGTGCAGATCGTTTGCCACCATGCGGATCAGAGCCTGTTGGTCGGACGACATGGCGCTTGCCTGTTCCTCTGCTCGTTCCTTGACGCGGGTGTTCGGTGTCATTTCCGTTCTCCTTTCCTGGCCCTTTCGGCCATTGGGTTATTCCGCTGCCGGGCGGAATTGGGCAGTTTCGGTGGATTCCTTCATGGCGGTGGTCGAAGACTGGCCGCCGGTGATGGCCATGGACACGGCGTCGAAATAGCCGGTGCCGACCTCGCGCTGGTGCTTGGTGGCAGTGTAGCCATTGGCTTCGGCTGCAAACTCGGCCTCCTGCAACTCCGAATAGGCTGCCATCTGCCGCTCCTTGTAGCCGCGCGCCAGCTCGAACATGCCAAAATTGAGCTGATGGAAGCCGGCCAGCGTGATGAACTGGAACTTGTAGCCCATGGCGCCAAGCTCGCGCTGGAACTTGGCGATGGTGGCGTCGTCCAGGTTCTTCTTCCAGTTGAAAGATGGCGAGCAGTTGTAGGCGAGCAGCTTGCCCGGATAAGCCTTGTGAACGCCCTCGGCGAATTTGCGCGCCTGCTCCAGATCCGGCTTCGATGTTTCGCACCAGATCAGGTCCGTGTGCGGCGCATAGGCGACAGCGCGGGCGATGCAGGCGTCGAGCCCGTTCTTCACGCGGTAGAAGCCCTCGACCGTGCGGCCTGCCTCATAATCGACGAAGGGCTGGTCGCGCTCATCGATATCGGAGGTGAGCAGCTTGGCGGCCTCGGCATCGGTGCGTGCAATAACCAGGCTCGGCACACCCATGACGTCGGCTGCAAGACGCGCGGCGTCCAGATTGCGGATGTGCTGGGCCGTCGGGATCAGAACCTTGCCGCCCAGATGACCGCACTTCTTTTCAGACGCAAGCTGGTCTTCGAAGTGGACGCCTGCTGCACCCGCCTCGATATAGGCTTTCATCAGCTCGAAGGCGTTGAGCGGGCCGCCAAAACCGGCTTCCGCGTCCGCCACGATGGGTGCGAACCAGGTATCGACCGAAAGGCCATTGCCTTCCGCCGTCTCTATCTGGTCGGCGCGCTGGAGTGTACGATTGATGCGCTTGGCAAGCTCCGGGCCGGCATTGGCCGGGTAGAGCGATTGGTCCGGATACATGGCCGAAGCGGTGTTGGCGTCGGCGGCAACCTGCCAGCCGGAGAGATAGATCGCCTTCAGGCCGGCGCGGACCATCTGCATGGCCTGATTGCCGGAGAGCGCGCCGAGTGCGTTCACGAAGTCTTCTTCGTGGATCAGCTTCCAGAGGCGCTTTGCGCCTTCCTCGGCGAGCGTGTGACGGATGGTGACCGAGCCGCGAAGACGCTGCACGTCCTGCGGCGTGTAGGGTCGCTCGATGCCATCGAAGCGGCCTTCCGCTGCGCCGGGAACAAGGTTGTAAAAATCCGTCATGATTGCCTCCGTACGGAATCTGTTTCGCTGACGGAGCATTCTGGCGGTCTGCCTTTGCGCTCCGATTTCGTTACAGGATTTACATTGCGGCGCAGTGAAGATGTAGAAAAAACCCGATTTTTCTGGAAAATTTCGTGTCAGCATGTCTGGAATTTGACAGAGAAGGCGTGTAAATTTGTAAATTATGTAAGGACGGATTTGTGCAACAATTTTGTAAAGTCGTGTAAAGTGACGACCGTTCCGGCATGGATCCTCGGGCTTGACCCGAGGAACCATGCCGGAACGCTCGCCGCTCGCCGGGCCGCGGAGAACAACGGAATTCGATCATGGCCAACCAGAAGATATTCGCCGGGCCGCGCATCAGGCGCATTCGCACAGCAAAGGGTTTGACCCAGACGGCGATGGCCGAAGGTCTGGGCATCTCACCATCCTATCTGAATCTGATTGAACGCAACCAGCGGCCGCTTACGGTCTCGCTTATTCTGAAGCTCGCTTCCGTTTATAAGATCGACCCGGATGAACTGCAGGGCGAGGCGGGGTTATCGCTTGCCGCACTGCGTGAAGTTTTTTCCGATCCGCTTCTTGCCGGTGAACTACCAGGCGAGCAGGAACTGGTGGATGTGGCCGAGGCTGCGCCCAATGCCGCGGCAGCGCTCGTAAAACTCTACCGCGCCTATCGCGAACAGGCGGATCGCATGTCGGACCTGTCGGAGTTGCTTGCGCGGGAAGGGCGCACCACCGCCATTTCCGCAACGCGTCTGCCGATTGACGAGGTGCGCGAGACATTCGAGCGGCATGCAAACCATTTTGCCTCTCTCGAAGAAGAGGCGGAAAGCTTCCACAAGCTGATCGGTCCGGGCGACGATCTTTCCGGAGCCATCAGAGGCTGGCTGAAACAGGAGCACGGCATCGTGGTGCGCCTGCTTCCCGTGGCGACTATGCCGAACTGGCGCCGGCGCTACGACCGCCATTCGCAGCGCCTTTTCATTTCCGAACGGCTTTCACCGGCCGATCAGCTGCGCGAGATCGCGATGGAGGCGTGCCTGCTGCGTATGTCAGTCGCGATCGCCGCGGAAATCGAGGCGCTGAAGCTCTCAAGCAACGAGGCGCGCAGGCTCGCGCGGTTTGAACTCGGGCGCTATGCGGCACACGCGCTGATGATGCCCTATCAGGCATTCCTGTCGGCGGCAGAACGCGCGCGATACGATGTGGATGTGCTGAAATCGCGTTTCGGTGTGTCGTTCGAGCAGGCGGCGAACCGGTTGACCACGCTCGCCCGGCCGGGCGCTTCGGGCGTACCCTTCTTCATGCTTGAGGTCGACCATGCGGGAAACCGCTTCCGCAAGGCTGGCGCCCAGGGGTTTCCACAGGCACGGTTTGGAGGTGGCTGCCCCAAGCTTGCAATCCATGCCGCCTTTGCGCAGCCCGGTCAGGTGCTGGTGGAAGCTGTCGAAATGCCCGATGGCGCCGAGTTTCTCACGATCGCACGTACGCTGGAGGGGCCACAGGGCGCCTTTGCCGAGCGTCCGCGCCGTACCGCAATCTTGCTGGGGTGCGATCTGGGCTTCCGGGAAAGCGTGGTCTATGGCGATGCGCTCCCCGGGGCCCCTGGCAAGGCGGGCGCTGCACCCACCCACGCTCTGGCCCCGGTGGGTCCGGCCTGCCGTCTGTGTGAGCGTGCAGGTTGCCTCGCCCGTGCCGAGCCGCCCGTGACGCGGCCTCTGGGGCTTGACGAAATGGTGACGGGTTTGAGCGCCTTCGATTTTCAATGACGCAGTCAGGCGATGTCCAGCACCACATTCCCGACAACGTCGCCGCGTTCTACAGCTTCATGCGCCTTGACGATATCGCGCAGGGCGAAGCGCTCGCCGATCGAATGCTTGAGCGCGTTCTTCTCAAGCATGGCGGTGAGTTGGCCGATCGCGGTCTCTCGCTCCCGGGCAAGCAGTTCATAGACCACAAAAACCTGGAGTGTCAGACTGTTCCACAACAATGTGGGAAATGAAACGGGTATGTCGCCTGCCAGGCTGGAACCATAGCAGACGATCTTGCCGTGGGGCGCCAGCGCGCCATTCGAGATGATTGCGGTGGTGGAATAGAGGTCCATATCAATGAGACCGTCCACACCCTTGCCGGAGGTGAGGCCTTTCACCGTGGCGGCCACGTCTTTGGCCTTGTAATCGATCACGAAATCCGCCCCCGCAGCGCGGGCATGGGCGGCGCGGCTGGGCGAGGCGGTGGCGATAACCCGGGCGCCGCGGGCTTTGGCAATCTGCGTGGCATAATGCCCGACAGAAGAGCCGGCACCAGTGACCAGAATTGTCTTGCCGCCCACGGTCTCGAAGAGATTGACGGCATGCATGGCTGTCAATGCGGGAATGCCGAGACATGCTCCCGTCGCGTAATCGACATTCGCCGGCAGGGGAACCGCCTGCGCTTCCGGCAACACGATCGCCTCGGCAGCGGTGCCGAAGGGACGACGCCACTGGCCGTTCCACACCCAGACACGCTGGCCGACACGGCCATGATCCACGCCGGGCCCGACAGCGTCTATCTCGCCGGCGCCATCGCTGTGCGGAATGACGCGCCCGGCATTGAGCGGCCGCCCACGCCGCGCCTTCACGTCGGACGGGTTGACGCCCGAGGTGGCCAGCCGAACACGCACTTCGCCGGGGCCGGGCGCGGGAAGAGGCATGTCACCCACTTCCAGAACGTCGCGCGCGGTGCCGTTGCGCTCATACCATGCTGCTCTCACTTCTTACTCCCGCACCGATCGCCGCCACAGCGCCAGCCGCTCCAGCCATTGACAAGGTTTGAAAATCCGGCGCAGGCTTTGTCATCCGCAATCATGAAACAGGCCAATCTTGAACCGCCCCGAAACGAATATCGATACAGACGTTAAGCCCAGTCCTGCCGTTTCGCCAGAAGTCGGCGAGGAAATTTCAACAGAAGCTGATCCTGCCTGTGGAGATTTCATCTCCGCCGACCACGAGGCCGAATACCGCGCTTTTGTTGAACAGCATCCAGACCTGGAGGCGGTCGAGTTTCTCATTGTCGATCCCAACGGAATCATTCGCGGGAAATGGGCGCCCGGCGACAGCCTCAAAAAGGCGTTTCAGGAAGGTGTGAACTTTCCCATGTCGCTGCACGGCCTCGATGTATGGGGCCGCGAGGTTGAGGAAACAGGGCTGCACATCGAAACCGGCGACAAGGATGGCTATTGCCGGGCAACGCGTGGCTCGCTTGCGATCGTCCCATGGGCCAGACGCAAGACGGCGCAGGTTCTGCTCCAGACCTTCACGCCGGAGGGTGAGCCTTTCATGGCGGATTCACGCCAGGTGCTGAAGCACAAGGTGGCGGAAGCAAATGCAAAGGGTTTCTTTCCGGTCGCCGCGTTTGAGCTGGAATTCTACCTGCTCGACCCTGAAAAGCCGGATGCCGCCGGTATGCCGGCACCGCTTGGCGCGGGTGAAGGTCCGGACCGGCTGCGCATGTACGGGCTAGACGATCTGGCCGAAAATGCAGCGCTCTTCGACATGATCCGCGATGCTGCGGATGCCCAGAACCTGCCCATAGACACGATCATCAAGGAGGCCGCTCCCGGCCAGTTCGAGGTCAATCTGAAACATCGGGCAGACCCTTTGCGGGCGGCAGATGATGTCATCCTTCTGCGTCGCATCGTGATGGGCTGCGCGCGTGAGCATGGGCTGACCGCCACCTTCATGGCCAAGCCTTTCATCGACTATGCGGGCAATGGAATGCATGTGCATACATCGATGCTCGATGCAGACGGGCAAAACGTGTTTGCCGGCGAGACGGGCCGCGAACGATTACTGTCAGCGGTGGCCGGTCTGATCGACACGATGCCAGAATCGCTAATTCTCTACATCAATACCTGGAACGGATTCCGACGCATCACGCCCGGGTCCTATGCACCCACCCACGCAGTGTGGGCGGAAAACAACCGCTCTGTGGCACTGCGAATCCCCGTGTCGACCGAGGAGAACCGCCGCGTGGAGCATCGGATATCAGGTGCGGACGCCAATCCCTATCTCGTCATGGCGGCGATCATTCAGGGCATGATCGAGGGGATCGAAGCGGGGGCGCAGCCGCCGCCGCCGGTGGAAGGCAGCGCCTATGACGAAAGGGCTGATATCGGGAGAGAACTGCCCGACGACATGGATGACGCGCTGCAACTTGCTTCAAGAAGCCGTTTCATCGATCGGGCTCTCGGACCGCTTCTGGCGAAAGTCTATCGCGATTTGAAACGCGCTGAAATCGTCGCCTTCTGGAGTGAGATCACACCGTTGGAGCGCACGACTTATCTTTGAGCGCGAACAGAAATTTGCCGCTTGTCGCATCCCTGAAACGACAATAGGGTTGATGAAAACATGCGGGTGTCGGCGGCGATTTGTGTGCCGGCAAAAACAGTCCCTTGGGGAGAATTTCCATGCTGCGTAAAACCCTTCTAGCCTCCTGCGTTTCCCTTGCTGCGCTCTCGATTTCGGTGGCGGCGAATGCACAGGATCGCGTCGTCAACGTCTACAACTGGTCGGACTATATTGATGACTCCATCCTTGAGGATTTCACCGAGGAAACGGGCATCAAGGTCGTCTATGACGTCTACGATTCCAACGAGATCCTGGAAACCAAGCTGCTCGCGGGCGGCTCGGGCTATGACGTGGTGGTGCCGTCGGGCGAATTTCTCGGCCGGCAGATCAGCGCAGGCGTTTTCCAGAAGCTCGACAAGGACAAGCTCCCCAATTTGTCCAACATGTGGGACATGATCAACGACCGCGTGGCGGTCTACGATCCCGGCAACGAATATTCGATCAACTATATGTGGGGCACGACAGGCGTCGGCTACAATGTCGGCAAGGCTGAGGAAATCCTCGGCACCTCCAAGGTTGATACCTGGGATGTGATGTTCACGCCGGAACTGGCCGCGAAGTTCAAGGATTGTGGCATCTACATGCTGGATTCAGCCAGCGAGGTCGTGCGCTCGGCACTCATCTATCTGGGTCTTGATCCGAATGCACCCTCTGCGGATGATCTGGCAAAGGCGGAAGAACTGCTTCTTTCGGTGCGTCCTTACGTGCGCAAATTCCACTCCTCCGAATACATCAACGGTCTTGCCAATGGCGACATCTGCCTGGCGCTCGGCTATTCGGGTGACATTTTCCAGGCGCGCGACCGTGCGGCGGAAGCCGATCAGGGCGTAACCGTCGGCTATGCGATCCCCAAGGAGGGCGCTCTTCTCTGGTTCGATCAGATGGCCATCCCGGCTGATGCAAAGAATGTCGAGGAAGCGCACGAATTCCTCAACTACATCATGCGTCCCGAAGTGATTGCGAAGGCGTCCAACTATGTCGTTTATGCCAATGGCAACAAAGCGGCCCAAGCGGAGATGGACGAAGAGGTGGTTGGTGATCCAGCCGTCTATCCCGACGAGCAGACCATGGAGAAACTTCAGGCACCGCTCCCCTATGACATGCGCACACAGCGGCAGGTGACACGCATGTGGACCAAGGTGGTGACCGGCCAGTAGGCCGTTTCAGGGCAGGGGACGCCGATGAAGTCGCTCGGCAGCACACGTCGCAGCTTTGCACCCTGGGCCGACCCCCAGGCGAAGCCGTATATTTCGTTCGAGAATGTCACCAAGAGGTTCGGCGACTTCACGGCGGTCGATGACCTGTCCCTCAATGTCTATGAGCGCGAGTTTTTCGCGCTCCTGGGCGCTTCTGGCTGTGGCAAGACCACGCTGCTGCGCATGCTGGCGGGTTTCGAGCAGCCCACTTCCGGTCGCATTTTCCTCGACGGGCAGGATCTGTCGGGCATCCCTCCGCACAAGCGGCCGGTCAACATGATGTTCCAGTCCTATGCGCTGTTTCCGCACATGTCGGTGGAAAAGAACATCGCCTTCGGCCTGAAGCAGGACCGGATGCCGGCCGACGAGATCGCTGACCGCGTGGCTGCCATGCTGAAGCTGGTGAAGCTCGAACCGTTCGCCAAGCGCAAGCCGCACCAGCTATCGGGCGGCCAGCGTCAGCGTGTGGCGCTCGCCCGCTCACTTGCCAAACGGCCGAAGCTCTTATTGCTGGATGAGCCGCTGGGTGCACTCGACAAGAAACTGCGTGAAGAAACCCAATTCGAGCTGGTCGATCTGCAATACGATCTCGGCCTCACCTTCATGGTTGTCACCCACGATCAGGAAGAGGCCATGACCATGGCCGACCGCATCGCCGTGATGGATCGGGGCAAGGTCATCCAGGTGGCCACCCCGGCTGAAATCTACGAGGCGCCGAACTCACGTTTCGTTGCCGATTTCGTCGGCTCCATCAACATGTTCGAGGGAACCGTGACGGCTGCCGACAGCGAGATGGCCCGCATTGCGGACGCATCCGGCTTTGAACTTTCGGTGTTCAATGGCGCCGGCGCACAGAAGGGCGCGAATGTGTGGTTCGCTGTCCGTCCCGAGAAGGTAGACATATCCCGCAATCGCCCTGAGAGCGCGATCAACGCGGTTGAGGGAGAGGTCTGGGACATCGCCTATCTGGGCGACATGACCATTCACCATGTGAAGCTCGATGACGGTCGTATTGTGAAGACCAGCAGCATCAATCGCCGCCGCGCCGCGGACGATGTGCTCACATGGCATGATCGCGCCTGGATCTCTTTTCCGGCGGATGCCGGCGTCGTGCTGACGCGGTAGCTGACGATGGCGCGTTTCATCTCAGCAGTGGCTGCCCGTTTCGTTATCGCTCTGCCCTATTTGTGGCTGCTTGTCTTTTTCCTTGCGCCGTTTCTGATCGTCTTCAAGATTTCCCTTTCGGAACCGGCGCTTTCCATGCCGCCCTATCAACCGGTTTTCGATCTCTTTGCAGGATTTCCGGCGCTTTTTGAGAAACTGGGCGCGCTCTCGTTCGGCAATTATCTGTGGCTGTTCGATGACCCGCTCTATGTGAATGCCTATCTGTCGAGCATCTGGATTGCCGGCGTTTCCACGTTGATCACACTGGCCGTGGGCTATCCCATCGCCTATGGCATGGCGCGTGCACCGGCCTCCATAAGGCCGACGCTGCTCATGCTGGTGATCCTGCCTTTCTGGACCAGCTTCCTGATCCGCGTCTATGCCTGGATCGGCATCCTGAAGCCGGAGGGGCTGCTCAACCAGTTCCTGATGTTCCTGGGGGTGATCGACGAGCCGCTCGTCATCCTCAACACCACGACCGCCATCTATATCGGCATTGTCTATTCCTATTTGCCCTTCATGGTTCTGCCGCTCTATTCGACGCTGGAAAAGATGGACGGGTCTCTGATCGAGGCCGCGCGCGATCTCGGCTGTCCGCCCATGGCCGCGTTCTGGAAAGTGACCTTTCCCATGTCGTTGCCTGGTGTGGTGGCCGGTTGCATGCTGGTGTTCATTCCCGCGGTGGGCGAATTCGTCATTCCCGATCTGCTCGGCGGATCGCAGACCCTGATGATCGGCAAGACACTCTGGACCGAGTTCTTCAACAATCGCGACTGGCCGGTCTCCTCCGCCGTGGCGGTGATCCTGCTTTTGATCCTGATCGTGCCCATCATGCTTTTCCAGCGTTCACAGGCGCGCTCACGCGAGGCAGGGAATTAGCCATGGCCGGAAGCTGGGGACGTTTCAACATCGTGTCGCTCGTGCTGGGCTTTGCCTTTCTGTACCTGCCGATCCTTCTGCTGGTGATCTATTCGTTCAACGAGTCGCGCCTCGTCACGGTGTGGGCGGGCTTCTCGACGAAGTGGTATGTGGAGCTTTTCTCCAATCGTGGCCTGATGGACGCCGCCTGGGTGACGGCACGGGTCGCCTTCCTTTCGGCAACGGTGGCAACCGTGCTCGGCACGATGGCAGCCATAGCGCTGACACGTTACACGCGCTTTCGCGGCCGTCTCTTGTTCTCCGGCATGGTGTTCGCACCCCTCGTCATGCCGGAAGTCATCACCGGCCTTTCGCTTCTGCTTCTCTTCGTGGCGATCAATTTCGATCGCGGGTTTTTCACCGTCACCATCGCGCACATCACCTTCTCCATGTGTTTCGTTGCCGTGGTGGTTCAGTCCCGCCTCATGAGCTTTGACCAGTCGCTTGAAGAGGCTGCGCTCGATCTCGGCGCGACGCCGGTGAAGGCGTTTTTCCAGGTGACGCTTCCGGTGATTTTGCCGGCGGTGATTTCAGGGTGGATGCTGGCTTTCACTCTGTCACTGGATGATCTCGTGATTGCAAGCTTCACCTCAGGTCCCGGTGCGACGACGCTGCCCATGAAGATTTACAGCCAGGTACGGCTCGGTGTGACACCGGAAATCAATGCGGTCTGTACCATTTTGATCGGGATTGTGGCGATGGGCGTGATTGCCGCATCGATCGTCACCAAACGGCAGGAAGTTCAGCGGCGCCGCGACGAGCAGGCGGCCATAAGAGTGGCAGCCTGAGCCAGACGCTGGACCCCGGCTATTCGATCAGAAACGGCGCGATAAAGGGCGCATTCCAGGACCCGCCGACGAAGAAGGTTTCGCGCGGTCCCTGATCCTGACTGTGTTCCTCCGCGGCAGTCTCCCCGCTGGCCGGTGTTTGCGGCGGCATGATGCTGCCGGAAAGGGCAATGCCCCGGCCAGCAAACGGTACCAGCCCGCCAATTGTGATCTTTTCTCCGGTGCTCAGGCGCGCTTCCGCAGTATCGATCCATGCAATGCCACCTGCCAGTGTGGCCTTCAAATCCGCGCCCTCGATGGGGAGTTCGCCATCGGCAATGTCCTGCAAGGGGAAAAAGCTGCCCTTGTCATTGTGCTCCCGAAAGGTCTCGAGATTGAGGCCGACAATGCTGCCCTTGCCGAAGCTGGCCGAGATGGAACCGTCGGATGTTTCAAGAACCTGGTTCAGCGTTTCTCCATGCCCTTTCAGAAACACGGAAAACGACCCTTTGGCCTTCGGCATGAAGGCGGTGAAATGGAGCTTCTCTCCCATCAGCCCGCCATCGATGTTCTCGGCTGCAATGCGAAGTTCGGCGTGATCACGGCCCTCCACATTGTCGAGACGGACACCGAGTTGAAGCATGCCTCCAAAAGCCGTGGCATCGGAAATATCAAGGCTCACGAGCCCGTCACGAACCTGCGCGGTTGCGGCCACATCGTTCATCGACACGGAACCGGCTGTTGCTTGCGTGGCCGAGAGGCGGAGGTCGAAGTTGAGATCGTGCGCCCAGGAAGCCGCTACTGCCTGCGCCGGCGTGTCGGGCTCGGGCGCAAGGGTTTTCAAAAGTGCGCCAAGATCAAGAGCGTTGAAGGCAAGAGTGCCGGAAATGGTCGGGCGTGGATCATTGAAAGCCACGTCGAAGACACCGGTTGCGCTGCTGTCTCCGAGGCTGAACGCCGTGGCCTCGAATTTGACGCGCTTGGCGTCGCCTATGACGGTGCTCCGGAGCTTCGCGGCCTTGATCGTGCTGCCGGGCCAGTCCTCAAGCAATGTCCATTCCAGCACACGCTGAAGGGAGGGGGCTGAGCTTTCCAGAGTGCCGTTGATGAAGGCATTGTCGACGAGATCGGCTTCACCTTTGAAAGATAGCGTCAGTGGGGCGCTTTTCAGCGAGAGTGAAAGAGCTGTCTTCCCCCCCGCGAGCAGAAAGAGCGGCTCGTCGGTCGAGGCATCGACAGAGAGGCTTTCGCCATGCCAGATGCCTTTGGCAGACAGGGTGGCCGCGCGGTTGAGGGCAGGCCAATTGAAGGTCCCCGTGAGACCGCTGAGAAAGGGCGGTTTGTTGGCCCCGTTGAGCGCGATGACCCGGCCATCCTCGACTTCGACGGTCGCGAAACTGTCGCTTGGCAATGCACTTTTGTCAGGCGCTGCCGGATCCGCCGCAAGCAGTTCGCGTGCCGCCTCGACCGATTGGGCGAGCTTGCCCCAATTGGGTATGGTCGGAACGCGCATCACACCGTCGGTGTCATCCAGCCGCAGCACTGGCCTCACCAGCCGGATCTTGGTGAACACGACCTTGCCGCGCAGGGCTGCGAGTGCGGAAAGGTCGATTTCGACACGCTCCGCTTCCATGACCGGCGCGCCATCGGCGTTCCAGTCGGACAGGACGACATCATTCAGCACGGCGCTGAAGGAAGGCCAGACGCGGATTTGGGGGGCATCGTCCAGCCGAATGCGATATCCGCTCCAGGCGCTGAGCTGCTGGGCCACACTGTCGCGCACAATCTGGGTGGACGCCAGAATAGGCAGGCAAACGACCACCAGCGCCGCAACCACGGCGGCGATCAACAGAGCCCAAATGCTTTTCTTCATTGCCGACGAGGGCATGGAACCTCATCCTCGGCGTTCCGCCCGGCAGCTTTGGGGCCAGAGTGAACGCGGTCAACTTGATGGCCGGAAATGCCACAACACAGCTATGCCGGCAAACCGACTTCACAGCTCCTTACGGGTTTAAACATGACGTATGGCATTTCAAGGACTTGTCGCGTAGCGGAAGGGTATTGCACCGCTTTCTGCAGCCTCCTGGCGGGTTTGATGCACGATAGGGGAATTGTTTCTCAAGAGACCATTGCCGTTGCGAGGCGGAAATGCATAAGAAGAGCAGACGCCTGGAGGGCAGTGAGGAGGAAAGAATGAAGGCATCGGAGCCACTTTGGACACCATCTCAGGATCGGAAGACCGAAGCGCCGATCTCGGCTTTCGCCGGGCGGGCAGAGAAGGTGGCTGGCCGTAGCCTACCCGATTATAATGCGCTCCATGCTTGGTCGATAGAAGACCGTGAAGCGTTCTGGTCTCTTGTCTGGGACTTTTGCGATGTCATCGGCGACAAGGGTGCGCGCATTCTGGAAAATGGCGACCAAATGCCGGGCGCTTCCTTCTTTCCCGATGCGAGGCTGAACTTTGCCGAGAACCTTCTGCGAAGGTCTGGCAACGATGATGCGGTGGTTTTCCGGGGCGAAGACAAGGTAGAGCGAAGGCTCTCCTGGAATGCCCTGCGTGCGCAGGTGTCGCGCCTGCAGCAGCTCTTCCGCGACCGGGGCTTGAAAGCCGGTGACCGGGTAGCGGCGATGATGCCCAACATGCCCGAAGCGCTCGCGGCGATGCTCGCTGCCACGTCGCTTGGTGCCGTCTGGTCGTCCTGTTCGCCCGATTTCGGCGTTCAAGGTGTTCTCGACCGGTTCGGTCAGATTGAGCCGACAATTTTCATTGCGCCGGACGGGTACTGGTATGGTGGCAAGTCTTTCGACGTTACAGAAAAGGTAGCTGCTGTCCTCGACAAACTGCCGAGCGTGAAACTGGCCTTGATCGTCGACTATCTAGGACATGCGGAAGAATCTGCTGCAAAGCTGGGCAAGGCTGAGGCCTATGGCAAGGTTTTGGAGCACTATGAGGCAAGGGAGCCAACCTTCGAGCGCCTCCCATTTTCGCACCCGCTTTACATCCTGTTTTCCTCCGGCACGACCGGCATCCCGAAATGCATCGTGCATTCGGCGGGCGGCACGCTGCTTCAACATGTAAAGGAGCACCGTCTCCACGCTGGGCTCAAGCCCGGCGACCGCTTGTTCTATTTCACCACCTGCGGCTGGATGATGTGGAACTGGCTGATGAGCGGACTGGCTTCCGAGGCCACGCTGCTGCTTTATGACGGCTCTCCCTTCCATCCCAATGGCAACGTGCTGTTCGACTATGCCGATGCCGAGGGGATGACCTATTTCGGCACGTCTGCCAAGTTCATCGATGCGGTACGCAAGGCCGGTCTGAAGCCGATGGAAAGCCACGATCTCTCAACGGTCGAAACGATCTCGTCGACCGGCTCGCCGCTGGCGCCGGAAAACTTCGCCTTCGTCTATGAGGGGATCAAGAAGGACGTCCATCTCGCCTCGATCTCCGGCGGAACGGACATTGTCTCCTGCTTTGTGCTCGGTGTGCCCACCTTGCCGGTCTGGGTCGGCGAGATCCAGGCGGCCGGGCTCGGCATGGCGGTCGAAGTGTGGGACGATGAAGGGCGTCCGCTTGAGAAGGGAAAGGGCGAACTCGTCTGTACCCGCGCCTTCCCGGCAATGCCGATCGGATTCTGGAACGATCCGGAAGGCGAAAAATATCATGCGGCTTATTTCGACCGGTTCGACAATGTGTGGTGCCATGGCGATTTCGCTGAATGGACGGAGCATGGCGGCATTGTCATCCATGGCCGTTCCGACGCGACGCTGAACCCCGGCGGCGTGCGCATCGGCACGGCGGAAATCTACAACCAGGTCGAGCAGCTGCCGGAAATCCTCGAGGCGATCTGCATCGGTCAGGAGTGGGAAGACGATGTGCGTGTCGTTCTTTTTGTGCGGCTTGCCGATGGCGTAGCACTTGACGAGGCGCTGGAGAAAACGATCCGCACCAAGATCAGGACAGGAGCAAGCCCGCGTCACGTGCCCGCGCGCATTGTTGCCGTGGCGGATATCCCGCGCACGAAATCCGGCAAGATCACCGAACTTGCCGTGCGCGACATCGTTCATGGCCGCGCGGTGAAAAACAGGGAAGCGCTTGCCAACCCCGAGGCGCTGGATCTATTCCGCGACCTTCCCGAGCTTCGCGCCTGAGGCCGGGTCGGCATGGTAAACAAATGATGAAGCTGAAATTTACCGAGACTTCACAAGTGGTACGGTTCGGTAAATTTCTCCGCGATCCGGTAAGGTTCTGTTAAGGGTTTGCCCGCGATAGTGTCGGCTAACTTGACGAGCCGGACACAGGTTCCGACTGTTCATTCAGATGTTCGCCAAGCCCCGTTTTTGACAGCATTCAAGATCCTTCAGGCGCCCTTTCCGGGCGCTTTTTTTTGCCCGGATTCTTGTGCGCCGATGCGGTGCATCAACGGGGCGAACCAGTGTCTCGATTGGGTGTCAGGTGTTGTGGTCGCGCATGAGTGGGCGCGACAGAAGGATCACCGGCACGATGGCCGTGGCGATGATGAGGAGCGCGGCCACGGCGCCATCCTCCACCACGCCACGGGACGCGTTTTCATAAACATGCGTGGCGAGCGTGCGGAAGCCGAATGGGCGCAGGAGAATGGTCGCTGAAAGTTCCTTCACCGTGTCCACGAAGACGAGGATGGCCGCCGTCAGGATGGCGGGCTTCAGAAGCGGCAGGAGAATGGTCAGGGCGCTCTGGTTTGCCGTCTTGCCGAGGCTACGGGCGGCCTGATCCAGATTGGGAGGCAGTTTTTCCAGACCCGAGCGGACCGCGCTTTCAGCAAGTGCGAGAAAGCGGATCGTGCAGGCAATGACGATGGAGGCTGCCGTACCTGTCAGGAGAAGCCCGGTCGAAAAACCACCATGGGTGCGCGCAGCGGTGTCGACTGTGTTGTCGATGGCGGCGAGGGAGAGAAGCAGGCCGAGGCCGAGGATCGTGCCGGGCAGGGCATATCCGATGGAGGCAAGCCGCACGAGCGCCATGGTGTAGGGTGAGCGCGAGAGACGCATGGCATTGAGAAGCAGCAGCGCGATGACGACGGTCGCGATCGCGGTGATGCTGGCCACCGTAACGCTGGTCAGGAATGCCTGCAGAACCTGCGGATCTGCAAACTGGTAGAGCCGCTTCGAGACGTAGCGACCGAAGACGAAAAGCGGAACGCCGAAGCCTGACAGAATGGGCAGGATGAGGGCGCCGGTTGCGAGAATGCCTTTGAAGCCTCTGAGCGGCAGACGAGGCGGGCGCACATGCATCTGGGTGCCGCGGGCGCTGTGAAAGCGCTGTTTGCGGCGCGCCCATTGCTCGGCTGTCAGAAGCAGGAACACGATGACGAGCATCACGGAAGCGATCTGTGCCGCCCCTTCGAGGCTCCCGCGATTGAGCCAGGTGGAATAGACCGACAGCGTTAGCGTGCGAACGCCGAGATATTCCACCGCGCCGATGTCGTTGAGGGTCTCCATCATCACCAGCGCCAAGCCTGCGACGATGGCCGGGCGGGCGACGGGCAGAAGAATGCGGAAGAAGACACGCGCCGGCCGCGCGCCCAGCGTGCGCGCCACATCGGCGATATTGCGCCCCTGCATGAGAAAGACGACGCGGGCCGTGAGATAGACATAGGGGAAGGTGACGGACGTCACCACGAGGGCTGCCCCCCAGGTGGAGCGGATGTCGGGAAACCAGTAGTCGCGCGCGCTTTCGAAACCGAAGACGGCACGGAACGCGGTCTGCAAGGGGCCGACATAGTGGAAGAATTCGCCAAAGGCATAAGCGGCCAGATAGGTGGGCACGGCGAGCGGCAGCACCAGAGCCCATGAGAGGAACCGGCGCAGCGGAAACTCGTAGCCGACCACCAGCCAGGCGGATCCGACACCGATGAATGCCGTACCCATGGCTACGAGGCCGAGCAGCACAAGTGTGGTGCCGAGCGACTGCGGCAGCACGTAGCGCAACAGATGCGGCCAGGCTTCGCCCGTGCCGGAGAGAGCAACGAAAAGTATGGTGGCGACGGGAAGAAGGACCGTCAACGCGATTATGAGACTGCCAAGCCGCGCGGCACCGTGGCGCTCTCCCCGAACGCGGGGAAAACGGTGTTCACGAAGAGGTGCTGTCGGCGCTGGCTGGAGGGTCATGACCACAGGTGCGATATGATTGCGGGTGTCCCCGCAAATGCAAAAAGCCGGGCCCCGCGAAGGACCCGGCTTTTACATGTTAAAGATGGATCAGCTCGCCGGGCCGTCATCGAGACCGACACGGTCAACCATTTCGGAGGCCGCCTTGCGGTTCTTTGCGATCTCGGCAAGCGGCAGGCTGTCCGGCTTGATCTTGCCGAAGGACTGCACGGTTTCCGAAACCGTGGCGCCGGGAAGAACCGGATATTCGTAATTGGTCTCGGCATAGATCGACTGGGCCTCGGCGCTGCCCAGGAAGCGCATCAGCTCGAGCGCGTTGTCACGGTTCGGCGCGTGCTTGGCCATTGCCATGCCCGAAATGTTGACATGGGTGCCGCGATCCTCGGAATTGGGGAACAGGACCTTCATCGAAGCGGCCCAGTCCTTCTGCTCCGGCTCTTTCTCATTGTTGATCATGAGGCCGACATAATAGGTGTTGCCGATGCCCAGATCGCACTCACCGGCATAGATGGCCTGTGCCTGCGCGCGGTCGTTGCCGCTCGGCTTGCGAGCGAGATTAGCCTTGAGGCCCTTCATCCACTCTTCGGCCTTCTCCTCGCCGTGATGGGCGATCATGGAGGCGAACAGGGCGATGTTGTAATTGTGCTGGCCGCTGCGCATGCAGATCTTGCCCTTCCACTTGGGATCGGCGAGCTCTTCATAGGTGATCGTGTCCTGCTCGACGCGCTCCTTGGAGGCATAGACAACACGGCCGCGCGTGGTGACGCCGAACCAGTGGCCTTCCGGATCGCGGAACTCGGACGGAATTTCAGAATTGACGGTCTCGTCCTCGACGGGCTGCGTGATGCCCTTCTCCTTGGCGTTCATCAAACGACCGATGTCGACGGTCAGGATGACGTCCGCTGGGGAGTTCGAGCCTTCCGCCGCGATGCGGTCCTCAAGACCCTTGTCGAGGAACAGGACTTCGGTCGCAATCCCGGTCTTTTCGGTGAAAGCGTCGAGCAGCGGCTGGATGAGGAAGGGCTGGCGATAGGAATAGATGTTCACCGTTCCCTCGGCCTGGGCCGCATACAGGGTGGTGGCAAGCGTTCCCGCTGCGACGAGCGCGGCGAGACCGGCGCGGGCAGCGATCAATTTGTTTGTCAGCATTGGTGTCTCCAAACCTGTGGGATTAAAGGTCCCAGGGAATGCGCAGCTCTTGCTCCGCAATGCGGGGACATCTCGCGGAAAAAACACCGTGCGTCAAGAAAAATACAAACAATATCATTAGTTTAGAAATATTCTAAACTGCAAATGTCATCTTTTCTAATGTCGGCTTGACCGGCAGCTCAGTCGGCAAGGACGCGCGTCGGGGGGAATGAAACCTCTACCAGCGTTCCTTCGCCCGGCACCGAATTGATGGAAAAGGCCGCGCGATTGGCTTCCACCATCGCGCGGGTCAGCGGCAGGCCAAGGCCCGTTCCATCCCCGCGCTTACGCTTCAAGCTGTTGATTTGCTTGAAAGGTTTCAACGCTTCTTCAACCTCTGCGGGACTCATGCCGATACCCGTGTCGCGCACGCGCATGATGACCGAGCCGTCCGAACTATAGGCTGTCGAGATGATCACTTGTCCGCCGGCGGGCGTATAGCGCACCGCATTGGACAGAAGATTGAGCGCAATCTGTCGGACGCTGCGCGGGTCGGCGACCACATCCGGCAGATTGGAAGCGAAGCTAGAACGAATGATGACGCGTTCGCGGTTGGCCTGCGGCTGCATCATGGCGACGGTTTCACCCAGGACATCGTTCAGGGACACCGCCTCATAGTGCATCTCCTGCTCGCCGGCTTCGATCTTGGAAATGTCGAGCAGGTCGTTGACCAGGTCGAGCACATGATTGCCCGAACGGTTGATGTCCTGCAGGTAGTCGCGATAGCGGTCATTTCCGATGGGGCCGAACTTCTCATCGAGCATCAACTCGGAAAAGCCGATGATCGCGTTCAGCGGTGTGCGAACCTCATGGCTGACGCGCGCTAGAAATTCGGTTTTCTGCGAGGAGGCGCGTTCGGCTTCGGCGCGCGCCTGCGTCAATTCCTCGGCCGCGCGCTTCCACTGTGTGACGTCGCGGAGAACGGCGCAGAACCCGCTGCTGTGAGGCAGGCGCCCGATCGTCATGAAGAGTGGTATAAAACGCCCTTGAGCCTCGCGTCCGATTACCTCCAGGCCATCGTTGAGAACGCTGGCGACACCATTGTCGGAAAGGCTTTCCAGGTGCGCGCGCACCGCTCCCTGACTTTCAATGGCAAACAATGCGGTAAATGGTTTGCCGGTCACGTCCTGGGCGTCGAAACCGAAAAGAGCTTCCGCCGGGCGGTTGGTCGAGCGGACATTGCCGTCGTTGTCGATGACAACCACACCGTCTGTCGCGGTGTCGACAATCGCCCGCATCTCGGCCAGATGCATCTGTAGTTCGGCGGTTTGCGCCTCGAGTTCGGCATCGTTTACCGCTTCCGCCTGAGTGTCAGCTGCACCGGCCTCTGCCGTTGTGGCAGCAGCCTCTATCTCGCTTTCGATGGGCTGTAACGCGAGAAGAAGGGCTTTTCCATCGCGCCAGGGAACGGATTGGAGATGCGCATGCACATCGTGCTCGTCCCCTTGGGCGGTCCGAATTGTCAACGCCTGGGCGTCGGTTGCGGTGTCGGAAGCCCCGTAGCTTTCCGGAAAAAGCACGTCGAGGCCGCCGCTTTCCTCAAGCGCTTTCAAATCCGGATAGCCGGTCAGATCGAAAAACGCCTTGTTGGCGTAATGGAGCCTGTCTCCCGCATGAATGAGGATCGGCAGTGGTAGCCCGGCAAGCAAACCGGGACTGCTCTCGTCGCTGCCTGCTGGCATGGTGTAAAACGCCGAGGGAACGATTGCCGGTGACGCAGTCGGAGCAGGCGCAGGTTTATCACCTTCGGTGGAGTGCTGGGCCACATCATCTGTCGCGGCTGCTTCAGGCTCTTGCTGATCCGGTGAGGTTTCGTCTACGCGCGCACTGTCGGAGGCAGACACCAGTTCGACTGGGGTGTTTTCCGATGGCGGTTCGCCCGCCTGCGAAGGAGTTTCGCCTGCGGGTGTGTCTCTCTGCCCGGATTCTTCCTCTGCGAGATTTTCCCGGCGCAGACGTGCGCCGATTTCACGAAACGCTGTTGTCTCCGTTGGAGAGAGGCCGCCTTCGGTGATCGGCGGGGTGCGGTGTTCGGCAAGGCGGATTATCTTCACCTGCTCGGGTTGCGCTTCATCGAGCTTCTGAGAAGGCTGAGGCGTGGCAGGAATTTCGACCTCCGCGTCGGCGGAACCGGCTGGCGGTTGTGGCAGCTCTGCGGCCGGTTCCCTGTCATGCTGCGGTTGGGATTCGTGGCTTACGTCCAGCGCAGTTGGCTCCGCTGCCTCGTGTGAGGGTAGGGGCGCGCCGGGTGCGAGCACGAGACCAATGCCCTCGGGGTCTGTCACAGCGTCGTTCATGCGCGCCAGGCCGAACCCGTGAAAGCCTTCGAAAATGCGGCCACGGCCATAAATGGGGAGGGCGGCCAGATCGACGGGAACCTTCAGGTCTGTTCCTTCTATAGGCCACATGACCGTGCGACCGGACCACGTATCACGACGCTCCAGCAGGGCTGAAATTCGGCCTTCGGGGTCCAGCCCGAACGCGTTGGACACCTCGCGGAACCGGCGGCCCATAACATCGGCTGCAGCCGGTCCCACCGCCTCGGCGAAAGCATCAGACAACGCGGTGAAGCGGCCTTCAGCGTCCGTGCGCCAGGCAAAGCGGACCGTGCCTCTGGGCCGTTCAGCCGGAGCCGATGGGGCGTTTTCAAGCGCGTGCGCAGCGGGTCGGTCAGGTGTTGCTTCCGCAATGACCTGCGGGGTTTCCGGTGGGGTTTCCTGCGGGGCTTCCCTGTCGCCACTGCTCTCGCCAGAGGGTTCGCCTTCGGTTGCAACAGGTGTCTCCGTCGGCGCTTCTGTGTCAGAAACGGGCTCGGGATCCTCAGCCTCCGGGGCCTCGACAAGCGCTGGATCCGGCAATGACGGCGCGGTGTCTCCACCCGCAAGATCCGGTTCCAGGCTCGGCGGCCCGTCCTGCTGCAAGGCCGCGTTCTGCTCGTCGACAACCACGAGCAGATGCCAGGCGGGGTCGTCAGTCAGCCTTGCGAAGGCCGCGGGGCGGCGGCGCGCGCCACCTTCCACCATGCGCTTGACCAACCGGTCTTTCTCACCGCGCACTTCGTCAACGAGCGCGCGGAGCGTCTCGTGCTCGATGCCGAGAGCCTCAAAATTGTTGGAAGCTGCGGCAATGGAGCCGTTCTCGTCCACAAGGGCGGCAAACTGGTCGGCCGCGTCAAAGCCCTGGACCGCGGCCGTGGCACGGAAGCTGTCGTCGCGCATGCGGGTGGAAATGGCCTTGGACGCGAGCAATATTGCCGCCTCGCCGCCGGGCAACACAATCGTCGACGCACTCAGATTGACGATCGGAGATCTGACGCCATGCCCAAGCCGGGTGGCGACACCGCGTTCCCCGGAAATCCTCGGAAACCCTGGCGCGGCGGAAATCTGGCGCCGGGTTGTCGTGGAGAGGCCGCTCTCGGCGCCAATGGCTTCATCGATATTGCGATGGCCGATCAGCGCGGCACCCGGGCCGTTCGCCCAGATTACCGTGTCGAGTGCGGTGGTGAGGATGAGCAGGGCGTCGCCAGCCGCAAAGCGCTCCCGCACCTGATCCAGAACCGCTATGTCAACAAAGGAATATGAGACAGACGCCATTCAAACGAGCCAAACAATTTTCTTCACGCGGGCCGGCCGGAGATTCGCAGGACACGGCAATCGCAACGGTTCAAACAGCATCGGGCTGCCATCCTCAACCGCAGAACGCGGCATCCCGACAACGACGTTAACACCTTATTAATAAAAGCATGTGGCGGCGAGGTCCACAAATGCATATGGCCGATGGCTATGAATTCTCGCTGATTGGTTAATCGCCTGCGGGCAAAAATGCTGCATCGCAACATGAATGTTGCAATGCACAATAGGAGGTGCTATATACGCTCCATGAATTGTCGGGCGGGTGTCAACCAGACGGAGACCGCCATGAACGAGAACCAAAGGACCTTGGATATGACCAAGACCACGCAGAAAGACAACGGAACCGTTGAGTTCCCAGCGTTTGACGCGACGCAGGCGAGCGAGCAGTTTCGCGCTTTCGCCGAAAAGAGCGCCGAGCAGACGAAGGAAGTCTACGCTCGCATGAAGGTGAATGCCGAGGAGACCCAGAAGGCTCTCGAGGCGACCTTTGAAAATGCCAAATCGGCTGGCAACGAGTTCACCACCAAGTCGATTGCTGCGCTGCGCGAGGGCACCGAAGCCAATCTGGCCCATCTTGAGGCTCTGGCTGGCGCCCGTTCCTTCGCAGAGTTGATCGAGATGCAGAGCAACTTCATGCGCAAGCGCATGGAAGTGGCTGTGGACCAGATGAAGGACTTCCAGGCTACCTCGCAGAAGTCGGCCGAAACGGTTGCAAAGCCGATGAAGGATGTCTTCGAGAAAACGGTCAAGGAACTTCGCGTCGCCTGAGGCGTTTAGCGCAAAAGAAAGTCCGGCAGCGCCTTCCTCCTCCCGTCGCTGCCGAGTGGGCCCGAAACCTCCTCCCTTCGGTCCCTTGTGAAAAAGACCGGGATCCTCCCCCCGGTCTTTTTTTCTTTTGTTCTTTTGGCTTGAAAAAGCGATCATTTGCCCGTATTGACGCGGACGCCGGTCACCGGTCACGTGCGGTTGTAGCTCAGTTGGTTAGAGCGCAGGATTGTGGCTCCTGAGGTCGGTGGTTCGAATCCACCCAACCGTACCATTTCTCCCAATTTCTTCTGCCTCGATCCTTTCTTCGCCGCGTTACAGCAATTCAGGCCCGGTGCTGCGGGTTTCCTGGTGGCAGCCTACGCCTTTTTATCATTTGCCGATCTCTGTTGCTTCTCCCAGACTGCCACCATGCCCGAGGCAGGGAGGAAGAGATGGGTGTTCTGGTCGATGAGAAGTTTTGGGTAATGGCCACAAACAGGATGTGGTTGAGCTTTCCGCCACCCGACCGGCCGATTTCGAACCAGGAGCTTTCAGAAATTTTGGAGATCGGCTGTCGAACCTTTTCGGAGGTGTTGGCCGATCCGGAATACGCGCGCGATCTGGAAGAGGTGGTCGCCTTGCGTGACACGGTGGATACCGACGCACCAGGGTGGCTCGAGGATTTCCGCGGGTTCTTCGAGCGATTTGCACAGCGCGAACGCGCACTCCTCGTCCAGTCCCAGATGGATGAACAGGTCGCGGACAGACTTCTTGCGGCGCTCCGCGGCATCGTCTCGCATACTGCCGAGGCAGAGCGGTGGATCACCGAAACCGAAGATCTCGACCGCCTCTTTCAGGTGTCCAAGGAAATCTGTTGCAGCTATGCTGAGAAGGCGAGGAATGATGCGATCCAGGCCACGCCGGCAGAACGCAGGAAGCTGGTGGACGACGCGCTGGAACTGGTCGGGGCCGGCGCCATGATTGCCATTGATATGGCCGCATGGGAAGCCACGTCCGTGATCGGCGGTAGCCTGATGATTTTCGGCGTCGTGCGCCGGCGCTTTTAGGGGCCGACACTGCTAGTTCGACCCGTGATGGGAGTGGACCGCGGGCGGCGGCGCAAACGAGGACAAGCATGCGAGACCTGCTTCGATTGTCGCGCTACCACTGGGTGGTTCTGTTCCTGGTGATGGCCCTGTGTGCCTTCGCCACAGCATTTTTGTCGTTTCAGCTCGTCAACATCGCGATGGCGAATCTCGAATTCATCCTGAAGCATGGCCTCATGGGAATTGCAGACGGTGGCCTCCTGCAGCTCCTGTCAATCCTCGCGAAAGGACTGCTGATCGTGATCTTCTATTTCTGCTTCAAGGGCATTGAAGCAGAACTGCTTCAAAGATGGCGGAACATCGACCGCCCATGAGCTTGGCAAAGATTTGGCCTCTCAGGCTGCCAAGGCGATCTCGACCCGGTTGCGGCCCGCTTCCTTTGCACGGTAGAGCGCCATATCGGCGCGCTTGAAGGCGGTAGTGAAAGCTTCCGATTCCGTGGAACCGTCATTTGCGTAAAGCCCGATGCTCACACTGAGGGTAATGTCCAGTTTTCCTTCATGGCGATAGGGTGTTCCGGCGACAGCCTTGCGAAGCCGCTCGCCCAGGCTGAACGCGCGTTTGGCGTCATGAGAGGGGAGGACGAGGGCAATCTCCTCGCCGCCATAACGTGCCACCAGATCCGTCTTGCGGACGTTGGAGCGAACGAGAACGGCAAGGTGCTGAAGGACCTTGTCTCCAACATCGTGCCCGTGCGCATCGTTGATCTGCTTGAAGTGATCGATGTCGATCAGCATGAGTGCGCAGGCGTCGCCCCGCTGATTCGCTGATTCCATCAGATCCGGCCCCCGCAGATCGAAGGCGCGCCGGTTTGCCAGACGCGTCAGGGAATCCGTGGAAGCTTCCTGGCTAAGGACGCTCTCACGTTCAAACTGACGCTTTTGCCGATCAACGATACCTCCGACAATCATTGTGCCCAGAATATTCATGACCAGCATCACGGGGCCGACCTTTTTCAAGATGGCTATCGCTGTTTCGAATGGCAGAAGAAACATCGAGACCAGCGAAGCCGCGCAGAAAACACCGAGCAGGGCGAAGGCGACCAGCCCAGTGCGTCGACCCTTGAAGTAGAGGGCGAAGGCAATGCCGGCACTTGCGCACATCAATATGCCGACACCACCGGGAACTGCGCCAGCGCCGCCCAGCCACACTCGATAGGAAAAGGCTGCAAGGGTCGTAACAGCGACGGCGAGCCATCCACCGAAAGTCATCGCAAGAATGACGAATGCATTGCGCAGATCGAAAATAATGCCTGGGGCTACCTCCACCGGAAGCATCATCGAGCCGACAGCGCCGGCACCGAAAACCATCGCAACCAGCGTGTGACGAACACTGGGCGTAGGACAACTGCGCAGGACGATATCGTAAAACAATGCGGCAATCGCCGCGATCCCCAAATTCTGCAATACGCCGGAAACCAGCAGCGCTGTCGTCATTCTACCGCCCTCATTCTGCGGGAACGGTAGGCCCTCAAGGTTTCCATGGGGTAAAGGAAGCCCCAATCATGGGCTTCCTGTGGCGTCGCTAGAAGAGGCTGCCCTGACCCTTCGGTCCGTCCTCGGAAGCTTTGATTTTCTTCGCGCTTGCCGCTGTTTTTCGCCCATCGCTGGCGGCAACGGCACGTGCCACACCGTCGGCAAACTGAATTTGCAGTTCGAGACCGGGTTGAATCTCGCTCGCGCGCTTCAGCGGCAGGTCGTCTGGCCCCCGCACGAGAGCAAACCCGCGTTCCAGAACACCTTCGTGAGAAAGCGACTTGGCAAGCCGCATGGCCTGATCCGCACTGGCGCGCCCGTGTTTCAACAGCAGATCGACCTGAGTGTCCGCGCGCCGCCCTGTCTGAGCAAGACGATCACGCCAATGGGCGATGCGCTGGTTAAGGGCAACGGGAGACACGCGGGCTGCGTCGCGATCGAAGCGAGTCCTTTGGGCGCGCACAAGGGCGAGAAAAACGCCCGGCAGCCGCTCGCCGGAGACGTTGGTGCGACGCCGCGCCTCGCTCAATCGGCGTTCCAGGGTCGCTGGCGAAAGGCGAAGGCTGTTGAAGGCAATGCGCTTGCGCTGCGTGGCTCCCGAGAGGGCGCGGCCTAGCCGGCCCGCTGCCTCGTCAAAGCGCCGCCGGGGCAGGGCCAGAAGCTGGTCGGGCGAAGGCAAGGCGCGTGAAAGCGCCCGCAAAGCCTGCCGCTTGCGGTCTCCCTCACGGGAGATCGCACCCTTTAACCGTGCCGAAAGCCGCGCAAGCGAGGCTTCCATCTCCGCCTTGACCGGAACTGCCATTTCCGCAGCTCCCGTGGGCGTGGGCGCGCGTCGATCGGCAACGAGGTCGATCAGCGTCCAGTCTGTTTCATGACCGACAGCGGAGATGACCGGGATGTCGGATGCAGCAACGGCCCGAACCACCGCTTCATCGTTGAAGCCCCACAGATCTTCAAGACTGCCACCCCCACGCGCAACGATCAGAAGGTCCGGCCGCGGCAGCGGGCCTTCTTGTGGCAAAGCATTGAAGCCGGCAACGGCATTGGAAACCTCTTCGCCCGTGGTCTCTCCCTGCACACGCACAGGCCAGACCATGACATGAACGGGGAAACGGTCGGAAATCCGGTGGATGATGTCGCGGATGACGGCGCCGGTGGGGGAGGTGACCACGCCGATGATACGCGGCATGAACGGCAGCGGCTTCTTGCGGGCGTCATCGAACAGGCCTTCGGCGGCAAGTTTCTTCTTGCGCTCTTCCAGAAGTGCCATCAACGCGCCGGCGCCGGCCGGCTCGATGCTGTCGATGACAATCTGATATTTCGAGGAGCCTGGATACGTGGTCAGTTTGCCGGTGGCGATGATCTCCAAGCCCTCCTGCGGGAGAAACTTCAGCTTGGAGAAAACCCCGCGCCAGATCACGGCTTCGATCCGTGCGCGATCGTCTTTGAGGGCAAAATAGGCGTGGCCGGAGGAATGCGGCCCGCGATAGCCGGATACTTCACCACGCACGCGCACATGGCCGAACGCGTCTTCCACTGTGCGTTTCAGCGCACCGGAAATTTCACTGACGGAAAATTCCGCGACATTGCTCTGCGAATCGGCTGGGCGGGATGTGTTCATGGTACGGAATTGAGACGGGCCGCACCCGCAGGGTCAAGCCCGCAAGCCAAATCCATCCACATGGCTCTCCTACCAGCCGTTCATCACCTGACCGGGCCGCAGCCGCTTGCTGCGCGAATTGAGAAACGCGCCTTGAAAGTCGAAACTGCCGTTTTCTTCAATGAATGCCGGGACGGAGAGATTGTCCAGGCTCTCGCTGATATGCCGCGCGAGTGCATCGATGATCTCCACCTGTCCGGTATGTCCGCGCATGAGCCCGATATGGCAATCGGGCAGGGGCTTGAAACCATCAGCCTCGCCCAGAACGCGCATGCCGGGCCGCAACGCGCATTCCGGCAACACAGAGACGGCGAGCCCGGACAGAACGGCGGTGGCGATCACCGTGGCCGAAAAACTGGTGAACAGGACTCGATACTGCCGGCCTTCCTCTTCCAGCGCAGCGCAGGCGGTGCGTCGCCACAGGCAGTTGGGTCGTCCGAACGCCATGGGCAGCACATCGCGTTCGTGCACCGTGTGATTTGCCGAGCTCACCCATAGCACCGGCTCTCGCCGGACCGGCTCCGAACCACCCTTGGAATCGTCATGGGTCACAAGCGCAAGATCAAGGTTTCCACGCCTGATGTGCTCCACAAGATTGGTTGTGGGTTCGCAGGCAACCGAAAGTTCGACCCTTGGATTGGATCGGGAAAAGCGCGCCATGATCTCGGGCAGAAAACGGTCGGCATAGTCGTCCGGCGTACCGATGCGGATGTGGCCCTCAAGGCTGGCGTCGTCGAAGGCCGCCAAGGTCTCGCGGTTGAGGCGCAACATGCGGCGCGCATAGGTCAGGAGCCGCTCGCCCTCCTCGGTCAGCCGATTGGTCCGGCCATCCTTCTGAAAGAGCGTCTTGCCAATCCGCTCTTCAAGACGACGCATTTGCATGGAGACGGCCGACTGGGTGCGGTGCACTTCTTCGGCCGCCCGCGTGAAGCTTCCCGTGTCGGCAATTGCAATAAAGGTCGAGAGCTGGTCGAGGTCGAGCGGGGCCGCCATGGTAGAACCTATCATAGATGTTGATGACAGAGATTAAAAACATTCGTTCGACTAATCAATAACAGTTTGTCACTCTGCCATCGTTCACGAGACGGGCCCTTCGGATCTGCCGGATGGGATGCCCGCTCATCACTTTCGTTCAAGACACAAAGGATCAGAACGATGACCCGCGCCGAGACCCAGACCTTCGCCATGACCGCTGTTTCACAGCCGGCCGGCGTGGTGCGCGCGATTGCAGTGTCGATTCTGGCCAAGACAAAGAATTACTGGCAGGCGCGAACCGCGATGCGCCATTTGTCGGAAATGTCCGACTGGCAACTCGCCGACATCGGTCTGACACGAAGCGATGTGGACATGGTGACTTTGCGGGCACCGCGAAAGCTTGCAACGCAGGCTCTTCAGGAAATCGCACATGAACGCACACGCATGAGCGCGCTCCACGGCGGGGCGACGCCTGGAGCCTGACAGCGCCGAAATTCTGAGAGCAAGAAGATTCAGCTCCCTATGCAGGCATGACTCCCGCTAGGCCGGCTTCCCCCCGGCAGCCTGCACATTGCCCGGTCCCTCGGACCGGGCTTTTTTTGCCGAAATGGAACAAACGGATCAGGCGGGGTCGCCGTCTTCCTCGTCCACCGCGCGACCGGGGATTGCATAGCTGCCCGAAAGCCAGCGATTGAGGTCTACATCTTTGCAGCGTTTCGAACAGAACGGGTAGAATGCCCGTTCCGAGGGCTTGCTGCATTCAGGGCAGGGGCGTTTTGGACGCAGCGGCGTGACTTTTTCAGTCGAACTCTGGTTCATTCTAACGGGCTCCGGCACCTGAGAGCCAGTTGAAATGGACCTTGTATCCCTCTGCCACCAGCAGGTTGACGGTCTCGTAGAGCGGCAGCCCTACGACATTGGTGTAGGAGCCTACAAGCTTGACCACAAAGGTGCCTGCCAGCCCCTGAATGGCATACCCGCCCGCTTTGTCTCGCCACTCGCCGGACGCCAGATAGCTTTCAAGCTCCTCATGCGAGAGCCGTTTGAATCGGACGCGCGATTCGACAAGGCGCTGGCGAACCTTTCCTGAAGGCGTGATGACACAAAGACCGGTGTAGACCCGGTGCGTGCGTCCGGAGAGGAGCTGCAGGCAGTTGGAGGCCTCGTCTACCCTCTCGGCCTTGGGCAGAATGCGCCGTCCGACAGCAACGACCGTGTCGGCAGCCAGCAGATAGCAACCTTCTGCCTCACCGTCCTTCTTCAGGCGTTCGTGCGCCTTCTCTGCCTTGCCCAGCGACAGACGTTTGGCAAGCGAGCGCGGGTGCTCGCTCTTGAGCGGCGTTTCATCAATGTTTGCAGGTGCCAGGCGATCAGGCTCGAGACCGGCCTGCTGCAAAAGCTCGACGCGGCGGGGTGAGCCGGAAGCCAGCACGAGTTTGTGCAGTGCGCTCATTGCAAATCTACCAGCCGCGACAGCGTTTACTTGAAGCGATAGGTGATGCGACCCTTGGTCAGGTCGTAAGGCGTCATTTCAACGAGCACCTTGTCGCCCGTAAGAACGCGAATGCGGTTCTTGCGCATGCGACCGGCCGTGTGGGCAATGATCTCGTGTTCGTTTTCCAGTTTGACGCGAAACATCGCGTTGGGCAGCAGTTCCGTGACCACGCCTGGAAACTCCAGGACTTCTTCCTTTGGCATCCGTTACCTTCGGTTTTTTAAGATTTTCCCGGCCGACGGCCGGAATTTGGCGCGGAACCTAGCTCATTCATCACTCTTTGTGAACAAGCCAAAGCCCGGCAAACGTCAATTTGTGTCGGTTTTGTTTCACGTTTCAAAGCGCTGCGCAATGGATGCGGCCAACCGGTCGCGCACATCGCGATAGGCAGCGATGATCTGATCGCGTGTGCCACTGACGACAGTGGGGTCCATGGTCGGCCAGTATTCGACATCCGCCGCGATTGTCCGGGTCATGTCGAGTGCGCGGTGATGGGCTTCCGGCGAAAGGGTAATGATGAGGTCGAAATTGGTGTCGGCCAGCTCCTCGATGGATTGCGGCTGGCGCTCTCCAAGCGAAAGCCCCTTTTCATCCAGAACGGCATCGACAAAAGGATCACGTTCGCCGGCGCGCAGGCCGGCGGAGGCCAGAAAAACGCGAGACGGCAATATCTGGCGGGCAAGGGCCTCGGCCATGGGCGAACGGATGGCGTTCATGCCGCAAAGAAACAGCACCGACTGCGGCACGCGCGTTTTGTCTGCGGCGCCGGGGTTCACGGCCGCACTCCCGTGGAGGCGGCACCCATGACGCGTTTCAGCCCCGCCAATGCAGCACGCAAACCAGCGTGAAAAGCCGCCGTGCGGTGTCGAAGTCCACTTCGATCTTGTCTTTCAGGCGGTCCATCAACGTTTGCGATCCCTCATTGTGCAGACCGCGTCGTCCCATATCTATCGCTTCGATCTGACTGGGCGTCGCGCTGCGAATGGCATCGTAGTAGCTTTCGCAGATCAGAAAATAGTCTTTCACAATGCGGCGAAACGGCGTGAGCGAGAGGATGTGGGTAACCACTGCTTCGCCATTCTCCCGCGAAATGGCGAAAACGAGCCTTGCCTCAACAAGTGACAGCTTCAGCTTGTAAGGCCCCGGACCCTTGTCGCCGACAGGCCGGAAACTGTTTTCCTCGACCAGATCGAAAATGGCGACTGCGCGCTCATGCTCGATATCCGGTGTGCCGCGGCCAACGGACTCGTCGAGTTCGACATCGATCAAACGTGCCGTATCGGAGTCCTGACAGGCCATGTCAGACGTCGTGTCTTGGTCGGCTCGGCGTCTCCCACGCCGCGCCGAGATCGGTCAGCCGCGCCTCGATGCACTCGACATCGAGCCGCAAGGCGGAACCGCCGGAGAAAATCAGTTCGACAACCCCGGCCGGAGCTTCTTCGGCCGGTATGAAATTGAGTGCCAGAAGGGACAGAACGTCATCAGGACGGCTGCGGTCGATACCTGCCGCGCGCACATGCAACACCCTGTCGAAGTGAAGAATGCAGCGACGGCGTTCATGCGGTGTCTTGCGCAGGAAGCTGCGCTTGGCTTCATTTTCCCACACAAACCGGTTGCAGGCGACGGCAAACCTTCGGTTCGAGGGTTCGAAAGCCAGGTCACCCACCTTGACCACGGCATCCTGCAAATGTGCCGACAGGATACCGAGATCGACATCGTCGAGCGCTACGAGCTTGAGAAAATCCATGACCACCGGCCCGCCAGGTTCAGCTTGAGATACGCTCAACCGCAGCACCGCAAGCGGAGAGCTTTTCTTCAAGCCGCTCGAAACCGCGATCCAGATGATAAACGCGGTTCACTTCCGTCTGTCCTTCCGCCGCGAGTGCGGCGATCACGAGAGAGACCGAGGCGCGCAGATCGGTCGCCATCACTGGAGCGCCGCGCAGTTGTGACACGCCGTCCACGACTGCGGTCTGGCCGGAAAGTGAGATCTTTGCACCGAGGCGTGCCAGCTCCTGCACATGCATGAACCGGTTTTCAAAGATGGTTTCAGTTATGTGCGAGCGCCCCTTCGCCATGGTCATCAGCCCCATGAATTGCGCCTGGAGATCGGTTGGAAAACCAGGGAAGGGCTGGGTGGTGATGTCGACGGGGTTGATCCCGCTGCCATTGCGGCGCACGCGAATGCCGGTGTTGGCGCGGGTGATCTCGGCGCCGGTCTGTTCCAGAATGCCAAGCGCTGATTCCAGGAGATCCGCCTGAGCGCCTTCCAGCATCACGTCGCCGCCGGTCATCGCCACGGCCATCGCATAGGTACCGGTCTCGATCCGGTCGGGAATGACCCGGTGCCGCGCACCGGAAAGGCTCGTTACCCCGTCAATCCTGATCGTGTCGGTCCCCGCGCCCGAAATCTTCGCGCCCATCGCATTGAGGCAGTCGGCCAGGTTGACGATCTCCGGCTCGCGCGCCGCGTTCTCCAGAACGGTTTCGCCCTTTGCGAGCGACGCAGCCATCATCAGGACATGCGTGGCGCCCACGGAAACTTTGGGGAAAACATATCGATTGCCGACCAGCCCGTTTTTGGCTTTCGCGTTCACGTAGCCCTGTTCGATCTCGATCTCGGCACCGAGCGCGCGCAGGCCGTCGATGAAGAGATCGACGGGGCGTGTTCCAATGGCGCAGCCGCCTGGCAGCGAGACGCGGGCCTCGCCCATGCGCGCCAAAAGCGGGCCGATGACCCAGAAGCTCGCCCGCATTTTCGAGACGAGTTCATAAGGCGCGAGCGTGTCCACGATGCTGCGGGCGGTGAAATGAATGGTGCGCGAATAACCTTTCTGCTGGTTTTCACGGCGGCCATTCACCGAGTAGTCGACCCCATGATTGCCGAGAATGCGGATCAGGCTCTCCACATCCGCCAGATGCGGGACGTTATCGAGCGTCAGCGTGTCATCGGTCAGCAATGACGCGATCATGAGCGGCAGGGCGGCATTCTTGGCGCCCGATATGGGCAGCGTGCCGTTGAGCGCGTTGCCGCCGGTTATGCGTATGCGATCCATCCGTTCTCACTTTCCGG
Source organism: Nitratireductor sp. B36 (assembly GCF_020833685.1). Classification (GTDB taxonomy): domain Bacteria; phylum Pseudomonadota; class Alphaproteobacteria; order Rhizobiales; family Rhizobiaceae; genus Nitratireductor. Next base: position 1,243,827 of record NZ_JACKZY010000001.1, on the reverse strand, counting down.
GCGCGCTTGCCGTTGTCGGCCGTAATTTCGGATTGTCCCCGACTTGCCAGAATGCGCCGATTGCCTTGCGGTATCGTAAAGGCCGCTTCTGATGCGATAGGCGGTGGCTGCGATACCGCGAAGCAGATGTTGCAAGATATATTCGTTTCAATTGGTCCTAAAACATGGCCGCGCGCCGCGCAAGGCGGTGATTGCATGGGTGAATAGGCTATTCGTCGGTATCCGCTGCTTCGGGGTGCAGCCCTTCAGGACGTTGATCGGCCCCTCCCTGACGGCGGGACCGCGCCTGCGCCTTTCGCCGAGCGAGATTGGCACGCAACTGGGCAGCAAGGCGCTTTCTGCGCTCTTCATCACCTTTTGCGCTCGGGGATGAGACATCTGGCTCTCTGGCTTTGCCCAAGTGAAACTCCATGGTCAACCGAACTGCGACAACCGGCTGTGATCCTACCCCAGGATCGGGGCACCGCAAGCAGCGCATCGTTCATGGCAGTGATGATTTTCACAGCCATATATCAAACTGAGCAAATGAATGCGAATGTGTGCTTGCGCAATGCTGATCATTGTGGCAGAAGTCCGCCGCATCACAAGGGCGGGCAGCGACGCTGTCTCCCCGTGATCGGGACGCAAGCGGATCGCCCGCTCTTCAGGCGTCCGCCGTTTCGGCGCTGCTGCCGTAGCTCAGGGGTAGAGCACTCCCTTGGTAAGGGAGAGGTCGAGAGTTCAAATCTCTCCGGCAGCACCAGCTTTCTTGTTTCAAAATCAAGAAGTTCGGTGTTATCAGGGGCTTAGATTGACTTCGGTTCTACACCGAGGCTCTACACCGTGGTCCTACAGATGTCCCGTCCGCAGAAGCATCCTAAATCTGGCGTCTACTACTTCCGGCAGAAAACGCCCGCCGACCTTGTTGCCATATTTGGCAAGAAGGAGATCAGTTGGTCGCTCCGAACGAAAGACCCCGACGAGGCCAAGAGACGAAACGCCGATGCCGTCCGCAAACAGGCAATGGTGTGGGAGCGGCTTCGGAAACGCCCTGAACCTCTTCCGCATAAGCAGATAGTGGCCCTTACGGGCATCATATATCGGGACTGGATGGCGTTGCGCGAGACAGAACCGGGTGAGCCTGATGTTTGGACAGAGATGCTTGCGCTGTTCGACCGTGTTGAGTCCGATCCAGACGGGCCGGAGCGTTGGTATGGCGCGACGGTAGACAACTTGCTTCTGGAGCAAGGTATCGTAACCGACGAGACCAGCCGTACACGATTGATGGGGGAGGTTGGCCGGACATTTCGACAGGTTGCCGAGCAGCAGTTGAAGCGCTCCGAAGGTGACTACAGTCCCGATCCGAGGGCGGACAGGTTCCCGGTTGTTGCCAACCCTGGCGCCGCAGAAAGCAAGGACGGCGAACGGCTCACGCTGCGCGGCTTGTTCAAGCTATGGGAAAGGGATCATCTGTCAGAAGGAAAGTCTGCCCGGACAGTCGGGGACTTCCGGCAGAAGGTCGAGGCTCTGATTGAGTATCTGGGCCACGACGATGCAAGGCGCGTCACGTCTGAGGAAATAGCGGATTGGTGCGACGACCTGCGTCATACGCGGGGCCTGTCCGCACGTACCGTCGGCCAGAAGTATCTAGCGGCGATTAAGACGGTGTTCAATGTCGCGGTCGAGAAGCGAAAAATCAAAGAGAACCCTGCAAAGGAAAACAAGGTCAGGTTCGCCAAACCACAGCGAACGCGCCCGAAGGGGTTTACCGATGAAGAGGCAATAGCAATTCTCACCGCCACTCTAGCTGATCCGACCACACTCGGACGGCGCACGGTTGAGAATAAAAGGGCTATCCGGTGGGGGGCATGGATATGTGCATTTACCGGCGCTCGGATTACCGAGGTTATGCAGTTGCGCACCGAGGACTTGATTGAAGTCCATGGAGTGAGGTGCTTACGAATTACGCCCGAAGCGGGGTCCGTTAAAACCGGAGCGTATCGCATCGTTCCCATCCACCCACAGCTGTCCAAGATGGGATTAGTGGAAATGATCCACGGCTTGCCAAGGGGACCGATATTCTACTCGACAGAGCCTGTCCGAGGGAAAGCCGCCAACCCTTTCGAGCGTGCGCAAAGCGCCGGAGCTAAAGTTGGAAAATGGGTCCGGGAAGTCGTCGGCATTGATGATCCGAAAGTTCAGCCAAACCACGCGTGGAGACATCGATTCAAGACTACGGCGCGAGAAGCAGGGATCGCACCCGAATACATGGACGTAATTCAGGGGCATGAAGATGGTCGTGCAGCCTCCGATTACGGGGAGACGACCGTGAAAGCCTTGTGGCGGGAAATTCAGAAGTTGCCGGGATATGAGATTGAAACAGGGGCTTGAAGCATGTTCTCGGGTGCACTCCTAAGCGTCCCGGTGCCAATTCCGTTTCATTCCCTTTCCGCTCCCAACCTCGTGTTGATCGTACATAACAGTTCGAGGAAACGACATAAGTTGCCATTCGGTTCGCAAAGGCTGTTTAACCAATGCCACCGCAAGCGCTTGACGCAGCTCCTCATGCAAATGACAGGGAGGCTAGTGAAGGTCGAGAATGCGTATTGCGTTGGGACTGGGGAGTCCGGAGCTGAATCCTATCCGCCTAAGTTGCTTCTTTGACCGCAAATATAGCGATTTGGTGTTATCAACTTGAGTTTCTGCCGACCACCCACGCCAACGCGACCCGTCCGGGGCCACCGTAGTCTGAATGTCCGTGATTGACCACATAGGCGGCTTGTAGTTGGGTCTTTTTGGTGCGGTAACGTACGGCATTGAGCACGATGCATAATCATCCTCTAAGACAACCACGCTAGGGGGATGCCAAACCCCGTCCCTAGGGCGCATTTCATAGACCCAATCATCGGCATCGCGGTGAACTTTGAATTCGTACGGCTCAACCGCTGGTATCCGTTGGGTAGAAGCGCCACCGAGGCTATCGCCTATCCTGACCGGCCAATCTCGGTCCTTCAGGGTAACATAAAGTCGAGTGGCCAAGGCGCTTGGAATGATGGAGCGGTCCATTGGAGTGGGAAAGATGCCAATCAGCGGGAAGTTGCTGCCTCGTGTTCGCAACGCGCGATCTAGGGCATAGGCAATCTCTTCCAAACACGGCTCGCTTCGCAGACTGTTTTCAGTGACGAAAATAGCCCACCCATCCAAATGCGGACTTTCGATCCTGCCAGCGATTTGGTCCCACAAGCGTTTTCCGGCCAAGAGCTGTGTACGGTCCAACTGCACTGAGACACCTTGTCCCTCCAAGCGTTGAACAACGAAATCAATGTCTTGGTTCTCATTGTCCTTCCACGCGTAGGTCAGCCAGAGATTTGGCATCAGATCGCTCCGTCGGTGATCGTTACGTCAGCTTGTGGATGACAGTAGTAATAAAAAGCCGCTAGTCCGCAACCCACCCTGAAGCAGACCAGCGTCCTCGTAAGGGGCGTTTCAAAATGCCTCAAAAATCTGTGGCCCCGAACTCGACAGTCGTGGCTTGAGAATACCCCCCGTGGGGGCGCCGCTTGTCACCCCTTGGTTTCCCTTTCGATTTACGTCAAGCAACTCTCTCCCTTCACCTCGCGGGCGCTCTGTCGGCTGATTTCAGTTCGCGAACGCTGGCGACCGTGGGACGGGAGGTCCGCTTGGTCTGTTTTGAGCGTAGGTATATCAGACCGGAAGTCAGTCTTTCGGTGCTCGGTCTGTTAAATCCGCTTGACAACCCTATGCAGACCGATATGATGCAGACTACCTAAAACAGACCGTAGGTGGGATGCACAATGTTCATACGGGCTTATCTCCGGGCCTCTACCAGAGAGCAGGACGCACAGCGCGCAAGGAAAGACCTAGAAGACTTCGCCAGCGAGCGGGGAATGAAGATTGCCAGTTGGTACGTTGAGAACGAAAGCGGTGCACGTCTCGATAGGCCAGAGCTTCAAAGGCTCCTGAAAGACGCTCACTCCGGCGACATCATCCTTTGCGAGCAGGTGGACAGACTTTCCAGATTGCGGCGGGACGATTGGGAGAACCTACGTGCGGAGATCAGCGCCAAGCGGTTGCGCGTCGTTGCTCTTGACCTGCCGACCTCTTGGCAACTGGTGGACGGCGATGAGTTCACCCAACGGATGGCGGATGCGATCAATGGAATGATGCTCGATATGCTCGCTGCCATCGCTCGCAAGGACTATGACGACAGGCGCAGACGACAGGCACAGGGCATCGCCGGGGCAAAGGCTAGAGGGGTCTATAAGGGACGACCAGAGGACACGGAGCGGCTTGCACAGATCGGAACCTTGCTATCCGAGGGGAAGTCTTGGAACGCTGTGATGCAACTCACGGGAGCGAGCAGGGCAACCGTAGCCAAGGCTGCCAAACGGGTTCGAGAAGGGGCGGGATAGGAGGAGAGAAGCGTTGAGCAATGATCGGCAGATAACAGGTAACATCGGCCTTTATCATGTGGCGCGGGAGTTATCGCGCGAGGGCTGGAATGTGATGCTTACGACGCGCAACGCGAAGGGAGCCGATATGCTCGCAGCCTCTACCGACGAGCGCACTATGCACACAATTCAGGTGAAGGCGCATTCTGCCAAACCGCAGGACACTAATCTTGGCATTCATCCGGAGCAGCATGTGACCCCGTGGTGGGTGTTTGTGGCCTTTGCCCGCAGTTCCGACCCCACTTGCTACATACTCTCTCTGGACGAGATACGGGAGCGCATGGTCCGTGATCCGGGAAGCCGCTCGCAGAAGCCAGAACATCTACGGGTATTCTGGTTTGACCGGCGTTTCTATACCCCCGGCTCCGACAGAGAACTGGTTGATGCACGGAATGCCTGGCATCGGCTCGGACAAGCGCGGTAGCAACGAACTCCTCACCTGCGATATAGCCACCGTCTTTCCTGATCGCCGGAAGGACCGTCATCGTCATCCAATCCTGATACCCTCTGGCTTCTGGCTTGTCGGAGCGCATGACGAGCTTGTAGAGGCCACTTTCGGAGATGACCAAAGCGCCCCCATTCCCTGTTGAACAAAGTTCGTCTTAGCCCTTTCGTCTGGGCCGAGCGGCCAGTTCGTTCAGTGTGGGGAGCGCGTACAGCCCTGCGACAATCTGTTCATTTGGTTCACCATATGGGACTATCGTTCGGCCTCACTCATCTCCCCGCCCTGTCCTGCTTGAAGAAATTAGTTCCGCATAGGGGACGATTTTTCAGGCGACGAAGAATGGTCCCTATAATGGGGCAACTTATTGCTTTCCAACGGAGATTTCGTCTGCAAGCCTGTGCCTATCGACACCTTCACCACGAACGAAAGCACAGGAGAATGACCATGCAGCAGACCATTGCCACTGAAGTTGCCGCAGAGAACGCCTTCGCATCGACCGCAGTTGCTTCGGAAGTGTCCGGGGAGACGTGGGAAGCCATGTATGCCCTGCGACACGCCGCTGACTTCCTAGAACACGCATCGGCGCTGATAGCGAATGGAGCGACGATCAGTGACCCCGAGGTGGTGGATTGCTTCCGTTGGGGCATCATGAAGGCGCTTGAGTTCAACAACGCATTGCCGGAACCCCTTCGTGGGGACCTGTCACGGGATTGTTTCGTGGGCTGTGCGGGAGGGTGCTGACATGGAGCGACGGAAGCGCAACAGGCGGAAGCCATCTGCCATCTTGTTTCGTGCCCGCTTGAGGGCGCTATCAGTGCCTGTGCAGGGGCGGAAGGGGCCCCGGACAGTTGATCGGTTCGGACGGGTGCGCGCCGCGCGGTCAACGGAATAGGCTGCACGGGGGTGCAGACAGGGATTGGCTCGGGCGCTTGCTCGGGCCTTTTTCATTGAGGCATTTTGATTACCCCTCCGTACAGGACGACCTGTCGAAAACGATTACCCCTCGCTACAGGATGTCGCCACAATTGATTACCCCCCCGTACAGGACACCGCCGCAATCAATTACCCGCTACCATTTTGACATCGTATCTGGCTTTTGCGCCTTTCGGTGTGGAACCTTCACAACGCACGATCCTGATAGCTGACCATTCGGGCACCTTGACGAGCCCTCGTTGTCTTGCCGAGTGTGGCGAGCCTTCGCGTCAACGGTGTTTGCGGCGGTCGGCTTTCTGGCTCGCGTACGTGTGAGCCCATCTGTCTTCCTGCATTTTTTTGCGATGTGATCGTGAAAAGGAAGATTGAATCTACCTGAATACGGTTCTCCGCAACCGCTTCACCCACCTTCATCCAAGTTCCCCGTTCGCCATTCCGAAAGGCCCTGCGTCATCCGACGTGGGGCTTTTCTTTTTGCGATGTGAGGAGCGCCATTCAGCAAGAGAGAAAACAACATGACCAAGAAGCAGAATAGAGAGGCCACACCGGTTAGGCCCCCCATTCAGACCTTCACAGACCCCCACAACCGCCCCTGCGTCCGCGTTCCGTTGAACCGACAGGGAACCATCTGGGCGACTGTGCTTGAAGCCGATTATCGGCGCATCAACGAAAGCGACGAGTTCGCAGATACATGGCACGTCAACGGGAATGGGCGAGGGCGCGACGGAGAGCTTGCGCAAGAGCGGAAGTATGTCCGCGTTCATCGCCGCCGTGAGCGATTGAAACTAGCAACCGTCTCTAGGCTCATTCTGCGAGCCGGTTACGGGCAGATTGTCGAAATGATCGGGACTGACTGGACCGACCTCCGGCCCGAGAACTGGCGAATTGTTCCGGGGAAGCGCGGGAAAGCCAAACGATGAGCGGCGGAACCTCCCATAGAGAGGGCAGACACATTCTCGTCTACACAGACGGCTCATGCCACGAAAACCCCGGACCGGGCGGTTACGCTGCCGTCATGAGGCGCATGGATGGCGCTACAGAACTCAAAAAGCGGAAGCCGATAGTTGGATATTCGGCGGAGGAGACCGCCACCAACGTCAAAATGGAGATGATGGCAGTCATCGCAGCTCTGGAAGCCTTGAAGCCAGATGAGCCGCAGCCCATCGTTATCTGTTGTGACAACGACATGATACCTAAGGCGATGAAAGAATGGCTTGGAAAGTGGATAGCGAACGACTGGCGAAAGCCGAACAAGGAGCCAGTCAAGAACCGCGATCTTTGGGAGCGCCTTATCGCCGCTGCCAAGGGTAAAGATGTCCACTGGCGGTGGGTAAGAGGTCACGCCGGAAACCCCTACAACGAGGAGGTGGACCGGCTCGCGAAGAACCAGAAAAAAATCGCTCTGGCGGCGTTCTACGGGTTTGCTGCTTAGGTCTTCCGCTGTCGAACTACTCCTACGCCAGCAAAACACGGGACCAGAAATTTCGTTTCGATCTGCACCCCAGTGGAGCCGCATTGTCGGCTCTCGCTGGAGACACGTCCAAAAGCATTCTGGTTCATGAGACCCGCAACGGACTGCGAAAAAGAAGGAGGAAGCCCGCTGATCTGGTAGCCTTCAACAATGCTGTCGGCATAATCGTCGCCAACCTCGCTCATTACACGCTGTTTCCGCCAAACACAGGGCAAATCATCTTGCCAATGGGGCACCCAAGGGCGGCACAAGTCGAAACGCCTGTGCCTGGCTTTGGAACTGCCCTGCCATCCCTAGTCTCGTCCTTGGAAGCCATTGGCGTTCTGCATCGCACAGAGCCAGACACCGCGCGCTTCGCAACAACGATAGCGCCAACTCCGGCTTTCCGTGCAGAGATGGCCTCTCGACAGATTTCTGGGGACGATTTCGGTCGAGTTCAGGTGGGGGACTGCCTTCGACTTACCCGGAGGAGCGCCAGCGGTGAGAAGAACCGGCTTCCAATCCCATCATCTTCCGAACCTGCCCGCTTGCGGGGTGAAATCCACCAGATCAATGAATGGTTATCCGATGGAGACATTTCCTACGTCGGCAATCTTTCAATTGATGTTCGGGACCGCAGCCTTGTCCGGTGTTTCAATCTCCCCCCACACATCGAAGTGCCTTCTCTGGACTTCGGAGGGAGGCTGTTCGGAGGCTTTTGGCAACGTCACGGATGGGAGGTGCGCCAACATATCCGCATCAACGGTGAATCCGTAGCCGAAGTCGACTACGGGCAGATGATGCCACGCCTTGCCTATGCCGAAATAGGCGAGAAGCCGCCAGAAGGAGACCTTTATGCTATCGCTGGTCTAGAGGGTAGCCGAGCCGCCGTTAAAAAGGCTCTCAATGCCCTTCTGTTCAAAGTTGGCACGATGCGACGATGGCCGCAGGAAATTCTTGACGGGCTACCGCAGGGTTGGACAGGGACGAAACTCCGAAAGGCTATTTTGTGCCGGCATCCGTCCTTGGCCTCGTTGGTCGGCAGCGGGGCAGGTTATAGACTGTTCAACAGGGAGAGCACGATTATGTGCGCAGTGCTCCTACGGTGCATGGGAGCGGGCATCGTCGTCTTACCAATTCATGACGCCGTTATTTGCTCTGCATCGTCTGTACCTACCGTCAGCACCATAATGCAGGAAGAAGCCTTCAAGCTCTGCAATGCAGAAATCCCTGTCTCTGTTACAAAGGGGGAACCATCCAAGTGAGGGAAGTGGGAGGGAGGTCGAAGTAGGTCCATCACCGAAAGGAACCTCATGTAAACCTTATATATCACTTAAACTAACTCCATAGTGAGGGCCATAATCCGGCATCCAGTCTCTGCCTTCACCAGTAGCACCCATCAGGCCCCCGTCGCGCACCGTGTCGGGGGTTTTTTCATTCTCACCAGTTTCACAACGACAACCAACACCCACAAGGAAATCAGTATGTCCAAATCTGGACTATTCGGAACAGGCATCCGCACCCCCGAACTCGGACAGCGGAACCTGTCACCCGCTGGCCTCCCCGGCAGCACCTATGTCAGACCTCAAGAGCAGCAGACCGGGGGCAATCTCAAAGCCCTCGCGTCGGCCCTTGGGGGCCTGAACAACCTCCTCAGAACTCACACCTAGTTCTTGAGTGGGGCCGTTTGTCTTGCGAAGTTGTGGGGTATCAGCAGTATTGAGTAAGGAAACGTCCGTCCTCTTTCACTTGCACGTGGAGCATGAATGACAAAAAACCGATACGGTCTTGGTAGGGATATACCCGCCGATGTCGCTCGGGCAGTTCGTCAGCGGGACGGGTTTGGATGCGTTGTATGTGGCAATGCGATCATTGATTATGAGCATTTCGCCCCAGAGTTCAAAGACGCCAAAGAACACAATACGGACGGCATTGTCTTGCTGTGCGTCATGTGTCACGGCCTGAAAACTAGAGGAAGGTTATCCTCGCAGTCCATTTCTGATGCGATGAAATCGCCCAAGGCTTTGCAACGAGGATTTTCGTTCGGCCCATTTGATGTGGGCTCGAAGCATCCGGAATTGATACTCGGCAACGTGGTGGCGCGTAATGTCCCTGTTCTCTTGCAGATATTTGGAGAGAATGTGTTTTGTATCCGCGAGCCGGAGGCAAAAGGAGGGCCCTTCCGTATCTCAGCTTTTGTAAGCGATAGGAATGGTGCTCCAATGATGCACATAGTCGACAACGAATGGAGAACGAGAACTTCAAATTGGGATGTTCGAGTTGAAGGGAAGCGGATCACGATAAACTCGAACGTCCGCGATATTGATTTGGTGCTCCGCAGCAATCCTCCCCACCAACTGGTGTTTGAACGCTTCAACATGCGGCATCGGGGTATTGCGATATCAAGCAATGCCGGACAGCCGACGGTGTTCGAGATGTTGGATGGACGAACATTGAGCACTGATGGAATGGATTTGGACGGCTGTAAGATCGGCGTCATGCTAGACAAGACGGGATTGTCTATAGGAGTCGGGGGCGGGGCCGTCTCGATAAAGTCAATGTCTGTTGGTTTTTCGCAGCCATCTGGCTCGGTGCCGCGCTCTAATAGACCGTCAAGCACTGCCAGCATTTTACCCTTCAAGCCGAGGAAATAGCGCCTATTTTGATTTATCCCATTTCGGAGGCGGTGCTTCACGGTTGTGGAGAGAGAGGCGACTTCACTAGTTTTTCAGCGCAGCCTTCAAGGCCCTAGCGGCCACCTCTAGTCGAGCGTCTGGGCCTCCGTAACGTTCACTCATGGCCCCTTTGGAATGGCCCAAGACCAAGTTCCGGTCATATTCCTCGACACGGGCAAGCGTTAGGCGGTCTTCCATCCGATGTCGCGAGAAGTGAACAATTCAATTCGGATGATTCACGACGGTCGGACACGTTTCGTGAGAATGGTTAAACGCGACGGCGCGTGGAAACTTCTACACCAAGGTTCTACACCGGTCTTGACGGGAGCCGGAATTTCCTCTTTAAAAACAATGCGAACCACTTAAATCTGCCGAATTCAAATCTCTCCGGCAGCACCATTAAATCAAGCACTTGCCTGGCATCCGTATTTCTGTCGTGACAGAAACTCCCGTCTTCCGATCCTCGATGCGATGTCGGCCTGAAACTCCGGATGATGGTGGCCGTTCACGTCTTCGATCATTTTCAGGCTCGTTTCGGCATACTCGGCAACGTCCCATCTTCCGAGGAAGCCAGAGAGGCCGCGCGGAATGCGAATGGGCAGACGGCGTTTTCTCGTCTCGGTCTCGCCAGCACCGCGCCGATGGATGATGCCGGCCTTCGTATCCACACGGCCGCCCAGGGTATTCACCATCCATCCCAGACGATTGAAAGCCGATTGAAAAGCCGGAGGTCAAAGACCCCGAATACCTCGACAAGCCAATGGCAAAGAGCAAAACGTGTGGATGAGCGGAGTGTCAGAAGCCTGCGTAGAGCGGACCCTCGGGCAGACCCTGCCGCATTTCCTCGTGGAACCTTCCTACCTGCGCAAAGTTAAGGAGCGCGGGGCAATTTGGAGATTCACGATGAAGTCACTGAATGAACTGTTCGAGCACACACTGCAGGATGTCTACTACGCCGAAAACGCCATCACCAAGGCACTTCCGAAGGTCGCAAAGGCTGCAAAAAGTTCTGAGCTGAAGAAGGTGGCTGAAGAACATCTCGGCGAGACAAAGGATCAGATCAAGAAGCTGGAAGCGGTGTTCAAATCCATCGGCAAGAAGCCCGAGGGCGAAAAGTGCGATGCGATTGAAGGCCTCATCAAGGAAGCTGACGGCTTGATGGACGAGGCGTCGGGAACGGCGCTGGATGCCGGATTGCTGGCTGCATGCCAGGCAGTGGAGCACTACGAGATCGCCCGCTACGGGTCACTCCGCGAATGGGCGAAGCTGCTTGGCCATGAAGAGGCACACAATCTTCTGGGCGAAATCCTTGATCAGGAGAAGGCGGCCAACAGCAAGCTTACGAACCTGGCCGTTTCGAAAGTGAACAAGAAGTAGGCCACTTGTTGCCGGAGACTTTCTTGCCCCGTCGCCCAAGGGTGACGGGGTAATTTTTAGGCTGGTATTAGCGTGCTCCCCTTTGACGAAAAACCCCAGTTTTCAACTTGGGACCTTCAGTTTTTCAGAGCAGCTGCTGGTAGGTCGATCGTCACGGCCAGACCCGTCGCTCGCCAATCATGGGTGAGGGTGGCATTCAATGCCAAGGCCAGATTGCTCGTCAACTGGCTACCAAAGCCTGATGCCTTCTCTTTGAGCGACCCCGGTGCGCCTGTTTCGGTCCATTTGATCCGGACCTGATCGTCATCCACATGAAGTTCTATGGCGAGGCTTCCCTCGGCAACCGACAAGGCGCCGTATTTGGCGGCATTGGTGGCCAGCTCATAAATCAGAAGCGCCAAATTGGTGGTGGAGTGACTGCCGACGGGGACGTGATCTCCTTCCACCTGGATACGCTCTCCATCGTTGTAGGGGGCGAGAACTGTTTGGATGAGCTCTCGAAGGCCGCCGCCTTTGTTCTCGGTTTCATCTGCCGACCAACTGCCTGTCGTCAGGTCATGAGCTCGTGCAAGGGCCGTTAAACGTTCACGAATGGCGCTGGCCAGCGCCTCTGCAGAAGGTTCTTGCCGTGATGTGAGCGTTACGATGGAAGTTGCCACTGCGAATAGATTTTTGACCCGATGCTGCATCTCGCGAATGAGCAGGCGCTGGCTTTCTTCAGCCAGACGGCGTTCGGATATATCGCGCGCGATTTTTGATGCACCTATAATCGTGCCAGAGGCATCGCGGATCGGTGAAATCGTCAAGGATATATCGACCAGCGATCCATCCTTGCGTCGGCGCACTGTTTCGAAATGTTCTACTCTTTCGCCGCTTCTAATCTTGGCAAGGATGCGCGGTTCTTCATCAAGCCGCTCCTCGGGGATCAGGATGGTGATTGGTTTGCCAATGACCTCGTCGGCCGTGTAGCCGAAAATGCGCACCGCTCCGGGATTCCAGCTCTGTATGTGGCCGGAGAGGTTTTTACTGATGATTGCGTCGTCCGATCCTTCAATAATGGCTGCCAGCCAGTCGCGTGGATCGGGGTTATGAAGTGGAGATACACCGCTAGTGCGGTCTGCTTGCGCCATCTGTAACTCCTACTTCTCAATTCCACACCCATTGGCACATGCCTTAGGTGGGTGTGAAACGATGCAATGCTTGTGGCTCTTACGCATACTCGTGGAATGATGTGCGATCAACAAGCAAAAGGCTCAAGCTCCGCTAGAGGAGTCTCGAAGACTGGCTCAACTGGTGGTGCACCATATTTGCTGAGCCGCTCCCCTGAATGGACCCGTGGCCTGCTGCCGGTTTCGTGGACACCGAGATAAGGTGTTTAACGGAACTTCCGGGGTGTCCGGCTCAGGCGGTGGAAGATGCCGAGGAACCATTCATGAGCGATATCGGCGGCTGGTTGCCGGTTGCGCTGTGCGGTCGGACATTGTTGTGGTCCTCACGCCATTCCTCCATTTTGAACGGGCGTCGGCAAGCATCAGGAAGCCGTGCGCATTGAGGCACTCCATCCTGAACTTGCCAATGAAGGAACCGATGAACGCATTGTCCGTGGGCTTGCCCGGACGCGAGAAGTCGAGATCGACGCCACGCTGGTAAGCCCATAGGTCAAGATCACGGGAGATGAACCCCGAGGCCTGGTCACCCCGGATCGTCTTCGGGTAAGCATTCCATTCTTCAAGGGTGTCAAGAAGAGAGATCGAAGTTTCTCCCTCCGGCAGCACCAGTCATCCGATATTCTCTGATCTGTTTGCTGACAGTGCCTGGTTCAGATCGCCTGTCAGGTATCGATACGGGTTTTACCCGTAACGTTTACCCGTTGAGACTCTGCAGATTATTGCCAAGCCCGTCGTTCTCCTCAGGATGAGCATGGGTCGGTCGGCATTTTGTCATGCTCGGCACTGCCTGCAAGCATTGAAATCTATGCGGCAGAACGATCGAAGCAAACTGCTTATATGCTACGGGAACGCGAGATGAACAATCTACCTCAGGGGCATTTCAGGCGACGCGTGAAGGGTGTTTTTGCTTCTTCTGTAGAGCGAAGAAGCAACTCGTCAGGCAATGCGGATATGCCTTGCCGTTTGCCGTCCTTGGCGGCCACGCTGATGCGGAGGGGCGCGGCCGTGGCCTTCGGTCTGGCAGCGCTCGGGTTCGCCGGTGTCGGAGATGCTGATGCACAGGTGCAAAGAAGCTTTCTCAATCTTGGTTTCGAGTCTCCCGTTCTCAGCTGTAACTTCGCGCATGTTCCCAGCACTTATGTTCTAGGTTGGTCAACCACGCACGCTTCGATGGCCGGCAATTGTGGCTATCCATCAGGGCAGTTGATTGAGATTTGGAAGACCGGATTTAACGGTGTGCCTTCTCGCTCCGGGTCGCAACACGCCGAGCTCAATGCCCGCCAGAATTCTCGCATCTATCAAACCGTGTGCCTCCTCCAGGATGACAAAATCGATTGGCGATTCAGCCATCGTGGGCTTTCAGGCACCGATACCATGGACTTCAGTATAGGTACTGCTGAGCGGGTTGTTCGGGCATCAACAAGCAATGCCGGCGTGGGTGGGCCGAGCTTGTGCGGCAGTGGTGCTACTATCAGCGATGCCACGTGTGAATCCGCCAAATTCGGAACATGGAGAGATTATTCGGGGACATTCACCTGGACAGGGCCCGACAGCCTTCAACAATTTGGGTTCGCAGCGATCTCCACTTCGGATGGTGATCCAGACACCGGCAACCATATCGACGACATCCAGTTGCGTATCGATCCTCTGGTTGAGTTTTCGCAGGCTGAGACCGCTTATCCAGAAAGCGGAGAGGAAGTGGGCCTGCCGAAGATCAGGGTCAGCGGGTATCTCGAAGCGCCGTTGACGGTGACCGTGAATGTGGTCGGAGGAACTGCTGACCTCGGAGATGATTACACCACCCCCGGGGGCGGGGAGACTTTTACGGTTTCGATCCCGGCAGGTACGTATACCGCGGTGGATTTCGACCTCGGGGTCAGCGTCATTGAAGATGAGGAGACGGAGGAAGACGAGACGATCGAGTTCGAACTGGTTGAGGGTACCGGCTATATCTTGAAGAGCACTCAGACCTGCGGCGGGCCACCCATCGCGCTGAGTGCGCATACAATACAGGAAGAGAAAATCGAGCTCACCAATGTGGTCACACTCATCGATTCGAATGGCAATGGTGTGCCGGATGCTGGTGAGATGGTCACATATCAATTCGAGGTGACCAACACCAGTTCTGTTGAACTGAGCGGGATTACCGTCGAAGCGCCTCTTCCAGGTATTCCGGTTTCGGGCGGCCCCATCAATCTGCCGGCAGGAGGAATAGACAACACTTCCTTCTCCGCCAGCTACACGTTGACCCAGGCGGATGTCGATGCCGGCATTCTTGAAAATCAGGCCGTCGTCAAGGGCACGGCTACGGCCACTGGCCATGAAGTCGAGGACCTTTCCGACGATCCCGACAATGCCACGGATGAGGATCTTGAGGGGGATGGCGATCCAGACGATATAACCATCCTCAGGCTCACTGCCGCAGGTGCCAATACGCTTGAGAAAGAGGCCGTGCTGATTGACTCCAATGGCAATGGTCTGCCGGATATTGGCGAGACCCTGGAATATACGTTCACCGTGGTGAACACGGGCAATGTGACCCTCACCAACATTGAAGTGACGGACGAAAAGGTTGACGTGAAGAACAGCCCGATCGCGTCGTTGGCCCCGGGAAACTCGGATTCGAGCGTTAAAGGCACCTACGAAGTCAAGCAGGAGGATATCGACGCAGGCGAGGTGGCCAACAGCGCGACCTCGCGAGCTTCTGATCCTCACGGCGATCCGGTTGACGCGGAGTCCTCACCCCCGGGAGGGACGCCGGGCGAAATGACGAAGACACCGCTCGACCAGAACAGCGATATGGATTTGCAGAAGGAAGCCGAACATCAGGATGCGGACAATGATGGCGTCATCGATGTCGGTGAAACGATCCTCTACACATTCACGGTGAAAAACACGGGTAACGTGACCCTGACCGATGTTACCGTCGAAGACGAAAAGGTGGACGTGGAAGGCGGTCCTCTCGCAAGCCTGGAACCAGGTGGCGAAGACGCGGAGACCTTCAAAAGCTCCTACGTCGTCACCCAGGAAGACGCGGATGCGGGCACGATAGAAAATGTTGCAGAAGGCAAGGCGAAGGACCCCAAGGGAGAAGACGTGGTCGTCCAGTCGCATCCCCCTGGCGGTACGCCAGGCACCGCCACCGACTTCGACATCCCGAGTGTGCCTGGCCTGAGCTTTACCAAAAGCGCTTCGTTCGACCCTGCGGATGACACGAATGGCAATGGTTTCCCGGACGCCGGCGAGATCGTTCGCTACGTGTTCGACATTAAGAACACGGGCAATGTGACGTTGTCGAACATCACCGTCGAAGATCCAAATGCGGAGACGGGCACTATACCGATCTCAAGTCTGGCCTCCGGCGAAAACGATGCTGAAACGATCTCAGGAAAACACGTGCTCACGCAGGAGGAGGTGAACGCCGGCGAGGTTGTGAACCAGGCTACCGCCCGCGGTGAGACACCTCAGGGCACTCCGGTAAGCGACCTTTCAGACGACCCTGAAGACCCGACTGATCAGGACGCCGATGGCGATGATGACCCGGATGATCCAACGGTGCTGAAATTGCCACAAAACCTCTCGCTGGCGACGGAAAAGACAGGCACCTATCGCGGAACACAAGACGGGTTCGCTCAGCCGGGAGACACCATTGATTATGAAGTCACCGTGACCAATGACGGCACAGTCACCGCATCTGATGTGACGCCACATGACGCCGGTCCGAAATTCAACGGTAAACCGGGCACGGGTTCGCTTTCCCCGTTCACACCTGCCAGCGCCGAGCTCGACCCTGCAGAAAGCCAGACATTCAAGGCTACTTATACGTTGTCCGAGGCGGATATCGCCAATGCTCAAAACGTGGAGCATGGCGTTCAAAACTCTGCAACCGCGACAGGTAAGGGGCCCAAGGGAGACGAGACCACCTCGCCGGAAGCAATCGCCAAAGTCAATCTTCCCGGATATCTCATAAGCAAGACGGCGCAGATATTCGAGGTTCAGCGAGGGGGGCGTGTACCCTACGTGATCCGGGCAAAATTGATCGGGTTTACGTCTCCCCAGGTGGTTGACATTGTTGATGAGATACCGGTCGCATTTGCTTACGTCTCTGGCTCGGCAATGCTTGGGGACACCGCGCTGACGCCAAAGATCGAGGGCCGGAAGCATACATTCGAGGACATCACGCTCAATCCTGATGAAGACGTCGAGATTGCGCTGGACCTTCGGGCGACGGCGGCCGCGAAGCCAGATACCTACATCAACCGGGCCTGGGTGGAAGATGAGACCGGAGAGCGAGTTTCCGGCATAGCGACAGCCGAAGTTGAAATCGTACCGGAGCCGGTGTTCGACTGCGGCGACATCCTTGGAAAGGTATTCGATGACAAGAATCGCAACGGCTATCAGGATGCTGGTGAACCAGGGCTGCCAGGTGTCCGCGTTGCAGCAGTCAAAGGATTGCTGATCACCTCGGATGATCACGGCCGCTTCCATGTGGCCTGTGCAGACCTTCCTGATCAAACAATCGGAACCAACTATATCCTGAAACTTGATCCGCGATCGCTTCCCTCCGGCTATCGCATCACGACGGAAAACCCGCGTGTCGTTCGCCTGACTGCCGGTAAGGCTTCAGAATTCCTTTTCGGCGCCTCCATTGGGCGAGTTATACGGCTTGATCTCAGCGCGGACGCTTTTGAAGCGGACCAGGAGCATCTGAAGCCCGAGTGGTTTTCGCGTGTTGGGCAACTGATTGCTCTGCTCGACGAGGAGCCGTCTGTGCTGCGTATCTCCTACTCGGGTGAGAGAAGTTCGCTGGCCCGTAAACGGCTGGCTGCCGTGCGCAGTTTGATCTCATCGGAATGGCGCAATGTTGGTTCCCGCTACAGGCTCGAGATTGAGACGCGTCAATTGTCTGCGCAAAAAGACTGAGGATCTGAAAGACAAGGGGTGCGGCAGACTTGTTGAAACAAGCTCCCTGCTGCACCCCTTTCCGAATGAATGTCATGTGGTTCCGTCTCCCCTTCAACCTGGGAAGCTCAACTGCACCCTCTTCAATCGGCCAAGCTTGCTTAGTGGCTTGAGGAAACGCCACTAACGAACCTACCCACTCCAATTCGAACTGGATTTGTGCGTGGAGGAGCTGCTACGCAGCACAGGACTGCCCTGTTGCGCGGTCATGGTAAAAAGCAAGGACCAGATGGCCGTGAGTTTGCGAGACCAGCCAGGCCCGACTCGCGTGCGCGATCCAGGCTCTCCGCTTGTCGGAGGCGGGGAAGGATCGGATACCGGGCGTGGAAGACGTATCGATGTCGGCGGCTTCTGTCTGAACAGTCTTCGGCTGCTTGCTGACCGGCCGGATCTCCCCCCGCTCGTTTTCATCCATGGTGCAAGCACCAGTCTGCTTGATCCGCTTTATGCTTTTCGTTCGACCCTGGAAGGGCGGGCGCATCTCCTCTTCGTGGACCGGCCTGGCCACGGCCTGTCCGATCACGGGCCGGATGCAAACATTCTTCCCGATGCTCAGGGCCATGCGATCGCAAGGTTGATGGCGCTGCGGGGCATCGACAGGGCCATTCTTGTCGGCCACTCATATGGCGGCGCGGTTGCCGCCGCCATGGCACTTGATCACCCCGAACGCGTTATCGGCACCCTGTTTCTCGCGCCTGCTCTCTATCCCTGGCCTGGGGGAATCGCCTGGTATTACCGCACAGCACGGGCCCGGATTCTGGGAGCCTTGTTCTGCCGACTTGTCGTACCGTGGGCAGGGCGCCTTGCGATGAGAGCTGCAGCTCAAGGTGTCTTCTCCCCGGATCCGATGCCGAGTGATTATCTGAAGGCAACGCGCGCTGTCGAGGCTGTCGCGCCTGCAGCCTTTCGGCACAATGCGCGCGAGATCAGTGCGCTTCTGGCGTGGACGGAACGCACCCATCACCGTTACAGGACCATAGGGACACCCTCAGTCATCATCACCGGCACGAGGGATGATGTTGTCTCGCCGGAGCTTCATTCGCAGCGTCTTGCCCGAGAGTTGCCTCAAGCCGAGCTGATCGCCGTGAACGGCCTCGGACACAAGCCGGATGTCCATGCAACCGAGCTGGCGGTCGCCGCAATTGAAAAACTGGCACGCGCGCCTTCGAGCAATGCCGATGAGGCGCTTGTGGGCGAATGAAAAGGCCCGCTGCCGGTCCGGCAGCGGGCCTTGATATTGCCGTGTGGCAAGCCGGGTTCTACTTGCGCAGTTCCGCCTCGATCTTGTCGAGTGCTTCGGCCTTGCCCATGCCGGTCAGAAAGGCGAGCGTCACGATGGACGGCACGCCGAGATCCGATGGCAGCTGCGTGGTCGAAACGATCAGATCCACGCCATTCAGCTCGGAGCGCACTTCCGTGGCCTTGCACTGACGTGAATCGATGGTGATGCCGCGTTCCTTCATGGCCTCGGTTACCGCGTTGGCCACCACTGTCGAGGTGGCAATGCCGGTGCCGCAGGCAAACAGGACGGTCTTCTTGCTCATGGGTCTCTCCCGATCAATTGGGCATTATTTCAGAACCGCAGCGACATCATCAAGCGACGATGCCTTCATGAGGCCGGAAATGGCTTCCTCGCTTTGGATGGTCGCCATGATTTCCTGCAGCATTTCGATCTGACGGTCCTTGTCATTGAGCGCCATCAGGAAGACGAGCCCGACTTCCACTGCCTCATCCGGGTCTTCCATATTTGCGAAGGTCACCGGCTTCTTGAGCGTGGCAAGCGCGATGCCTGGCTTCACGACATGCTCCGGATCCGTGTGCGGTACCGCGACGTTGACCGCATGGCCGAGCGGCAGGCCGGTCGGCATCGTGGCCTCGCGGGCGAGAACCGCATCGGCAAAGCTGTCTTTCACATAGCCAGCATCCTTGAGCTTGCCGGCAAGCAACCGGATGACAGCCTCACGGCTATCGGTATCGACCCCGAGGACAATCGCCTCGGGATCGATGTGGTTCATAAGGGCTTCAGCCATTCACTAACCTATTCAGCCTTGTTGTGCAGTGGTTTCGTCGTCTTCCGCACCGGCTGCCCGTTCCCAGGCCAGCGTGTTGCGGCGATAGAGCCAGAAGCAGGCCGCGATGATGGCGGCAAGCACACCCAGCCCGGCAGCGCCCAGGTTCCGGATTGCTGCGATAACCACGTAGGAAATCCACAGGAAGCCGTCGACCACCGAGGTGATCTGAACCGCGTTCTCAGGCATCTCGAAGCCCGAATCCACGGCAGCGCTGGTGAACAAAGGCGCAAGCGCGTTTGCCACATAGAAGCCGGCGGCAAGTGTCACCGTGCCCACGATCACCATGCGGAACACGTTGCCGCGCAGAAGCGGCGCCGTCATGGCGACGATGAAGGGAATAACCGCCAGATCAGCAAACAGGATCACGCGGTTGCCCGGCAGGACGATCGACAGGATGATGGCGATCGGCACGAGGATGAGCGATGCGGAGATCGCGGCCGGGTGACCGATCAGGATGGCCGAATCGAGGCCAACCAGAAGCTCCCGGTCACCGGTACGCTTGCGCACGAATTCCTGTGCCGCTTCCGAAACGGGAAGCAGGCCTTCCATGAGGATTTTCACCATGCGCGGCAGAAGCAGCATCACGGCTGCAAGCGTCATGCCCGTCTGCAGAACCTTTGACAGGACCACGCCGAAATCGCCGGCGTTATAATAGGCAACGACACCCAGCACGAGACCGATGATCAGGCCGAGCACGACCGGTTCACCGAAGACGCCGAAGCGGCGCTCGATGGTTTCCGTCGAGATGTTCACCTTGTTGACACCGGGAATGCGCTCGATGATCCAGTTGATCACGATGGCGATCGGCAGGATCTGAGCAGACGCCAGATGCGGAACCGAAACGCCCGGAATGCCATAGAACTTCTGCACGGCACGGGCCGACCAGTCAGCAAACAGCAGCGAAAGCGCCGCCATCAGCGCCGCAACAACGAGGCCGTAGGCAAGGCTGCCCGTGGCAGCGACGGCAAGCGAGCCGATAAAGGCAAAGTGCCAGAAATTCCACACGTCGACATTGAGCGTGCGGGTCATGCGCGTCAGAAGAAGCGCAATGTTGACGGCAATGCCGATCGGGATCACCCACAGGCCTACCGAAGAGCCGAAAGCGATCGCGGCGGCTGAAGGCCAGCCCACATCGACGATGTCGCGCTGAATGCCCGTGTTGGTGACGATGGCCTGCGCCACGTCGCCGATGGATCCGAGCATCAGGCCAAGAACCAGATTGATGCCGATGAAAGCCACGCCGATGGTGACGGCGGCTCGGAATGCCTTGCCGATCTTGGCCCCCAGCACTGCGGCAATGACAAAAATGACGATGGGCAACAGAACCGTTGCGCCAAGCGTATCGACGGCCGCTTTAAGGCCGCTCAGGAATGTGTCCATTTTCCTCCCCCTGAATTCCTGTTCAGAACCATTCGCGATCAGAACATTTGTTTCTCAAAATAGACGCAAGTTTATGGCTTGCGGCCACTTGGCTGTCAATCGGCGAATGCACCGTAAAAAACGCCCCGCAGAACGAAAAAATGCGCTTTCTAATTTCCTCATAAGTGCAGTTTCGTCAAAACTACAACCATAAGACGAAATCAAGCGGACGGGGCAAATGATGCTCTCTCATCAAAACACATTCATGCCGGCTCCTCATGCCGGCGCAACCGCGCCCCCACCGTAACGCGAAGAACAGGAATTCGCTTCACGCCTCTGTGGAGCGACCGCCAAAGCCGGCCCTCCCGCCCCCCGGGTCGGCTTTCTCCCAAAGCCTTGCCTCACTTCCTGGAAGTGCAGGTGAGGCTTTGGGACCCTCCCTGCAATTGGCCCGAGTGTTTTGCGTGACGTGCCGAACTCACCGGAATAGCCGTGCCCGCAGAACCTTTGATCGACCCCGACACCATTCTTCTTCTGCTCGACGAGATGGCCGAGCTCGGATACACGAGTGCGGAAGTGGATATCATGTTGGTGCGGCAGGGGGCCGTGGATCTGGATATCCTCCAGGAATGCAAGAGAAACCACCCTTTTTTTGGCGGGACCTCACGCAGGAAACTGCGCTTTTTCAGCTTGAAACGCTGAGACGCAGGCGCCAGGTTTTTCATCTGTCCGTGAGGTTCTAAAATCGGGTAGCGCCATGCTGCCTGTGACCCATGGCTCTACCGTCTGTCTTGCGCATTGATTGCTCGGGAAGGACGCCGGAAAAAAAATGCGGTCGCGCTTCTTACGTGGCGCGACCGCATTCCTTCTTGTGACCGAGCGGGTCAGTCTTCGGTGCTGTTTGCTGCCACCGTGGCATCTGCCTGGTATTGGGCGAGGGCCCCTTCATAGCCGAACAGTGCGGCGGCGACCCTGGCTGCGGTCGTCTCTGCAAGTGCCGCTTTCGCTGCTGGGCTGAAAGCCTCTTTCACCAGGGAAGAGACCTGGACCTCGCGAGAAGCGGAATTAAGCAAGTGCCAATACACACGCACCTCATCCGCTTCCACCTGAACGCTGGTTAGCAGTTCGAACACCTCACTCTCCGGCCCGTACATGGCCTTGACCCGGGATACGACGGTTTCGAGTTGCTCATGCGGACGCACACCGACGGAACGGATGGCCCGTTCCCGGCCGACGTTCAGCCAAAGCGCATCATTGAGCATTTCTGCGAATTGATTGGCATCAGCAGTCACTTGACTGGTTCTTGCTGTGTCGAGCACCAGCACGGCCGCAGTCCCGCGATTGGCACCGGTTGGTACGTCCAGCCACAGCGGTGTCGTCACTGACAACAACAGGGCAACAGCGGTGACCAGGCCTGCACCGGCGGCCCAGACGCGCCGGCTCGGGAAATGCCGCGAGGCAAGTGCCGCGAACAGATTCGTTGGGCCGCGTTTCTCGAAGATGGGAACATAGGCGCCCAGAGGTATGGATATATGGACCGGATCCGCCCTGCCGGGCCCTTCATAATAATCTCGCAGAGATTTGCGCAATTGTCCCGCAGCGATCCGGACAATCGGATCCACTGTCGCATCGAAACTGGCATCCCTGCCGAAAACGTCTACAGCAATTGTAAACGCCTTGATTCGATCAGCGCGCCCTGCGAGCGTTTCCTCCACCACAAAGCGCAGGAAGCGCCTGTTGCGGTCAGATGCCCGGAACTCCGAATTCTGAAGAAGCGCTTCCAGGACAGCGGCTTTCTCTTCACTGGTTCCGCCTTCCCCTGGTGATGCAACCTGTGGCTCCTCCTTTCCTTCCTGTTTCGAGACCCCGTTCCTGTAGTTTTCAGCTTGGTAATTCTGCAACATTATCTCTCGCTTTTCGCAAGTTTGAAGAGCCGTGGGCTCGGCTGAAGCCGATGCATGCGGCTCTCCCCCATCTGTGTCTTCGTCGTGTACGCAACAGGAGCGCCAGCCGGTCCTTCAGCAGACGACAGACAAGTCCAGAAACTGGATGCCGCCGTTGGAACGCGAAAGAAGCGCGCCGCAATCGCTGGCACGTTCTGCAAAGGCCGATGGCTTTGGCTCGAACAGACAGCACAAGGAACGCAAAACTGATTAGATTTTCGGAGACGATACGGTTATCGCCTACGGGCCAAACAAACATTCAGGTCGGCTTATGAACAAGTAAGCCTCTTGCCCAGAGAAGTGGGCAAGCCACCGCGCGCGGTTGCGTGCGGCTTGTCTTGGACAAACACTTCGTCAGAAGAAGCGGAGTTTTACGGGCATTGCGCCGTGGAAAGGGCAATGTTGCCAATGCGCAGGCTGCCATCTCAAGCAGCACGAAATCGCGACAGCGAATAAAACAGGATCGGCAGGCAGGTGTGAAAAATGGCGCGCCCGAAAGGATTCGAACCTCTGACCCCCAGATTCGTAGTCTGGTGCTCTATCCAGCTGAGCTACGGGCGCGTGGCCGCCTCGGCGACCGTCGAAGCGGTCATCGCCGCCGCCGACCGCGGTTAACTAGCGAGTGCGGCGCAGAATTGCAAGCGCTATTGAAGGAATTTTCTCGATATCTGCACAGACTGCCCTGCCACACTGCCGATGGCTCAGCTCGAAGTCGGTTCTTCGGGAATGCTGATGGCGAAAAGCGTATGCCCCCCAATGCTTTCCACCAGTTCCAATGCCCCGCCATGGGCCCGCACAAGCTCCTGGGCAATCGCCAGGCCAAGCCCCGTTCCGCCGCTTTTGGCAGACCCGCGAAAGGGGGCAAACAGGTTTTCTCGGGCCTTCTGCGGCAGGCCCGGCCCGGTGTCGCTCACATATATGCGCGTGGCGCGATCCGAGCGTTCGGCAGAGATCGTCAGGCGCTTGACCACAGATGGGTCATTGTCTCCAGACATTGCCTGAACGGCATTCCTGCACAGGTTTGAAAGCACGCGGAAAAGATGCTCCGAATCGGCGCTGACCTCGAAATCCGGACTTACCGAATTGGCAAATTCGATCTGGCTTTCGGCTTCAAGCGGCAGAACATTGCGCACCTCTTCGACAAGAGCGTGCAGGCGCAACCGGCGGCGGCTGGGCGGCGCCTCCTGGGTGCGACCGTAGTTCAGAACGCCTTCGGAATAGGTCACGGCCCGGTCCAGTGTACGCAACAGGCGCGGTGTGAGGGTTTTTACGGTCGGATCGTCGATCGTGCTCAACCTGTCGGAGATGAGATGCGCGGAAGCCAGCATGTTGCGCATGTCATGGTTGATTTTGGAAACGGCGAGCCCCAGGTCGGCCAGGCGTTTTTGCTCACCCAGTGTTTTCTGCAGCGCCGTCTGCATGCGTGCGAGCTCACGCTCGGCCACGCCGATTTCGTCGCCGCGCACCTCTGGCCTGATAACGCGGCGCGGATCGTCAGGATTGGCGGCGAAAGACAGCATGGACTGTGTCATGCCGCGGATAGGGCGGATCATGATCCGGTTTATGGCATAGAAGACCAGCGTCGCGGTGAAGAGTGAAATGATCAGCGAGAGAAACGCGACATTGCGCGCATAGGTCAGCATCGCGTTCCTGAGACCTGTATCAGGTATCAGGATCTCAAAAATCTTGCCCGTGTCGCCCACCCTTCCAAAAATGCGGAAAACGCGGTCACCGCCGAAGAATAGGGTGGAGAAGGTTTGGGCAATGGCGGCAGGCGGCGTTATTGCGTCGAGGTCGATGTGCTCGTCCACCTCGGGGGGCATGTCGGTAACGACCAGAATCCGCGAGACGTCGGCATCGCGCACCGCAATCGCCTTCACGCCCGTAGCCATCAGGAGTTCGTCACGGATATCGGGCGCAAGGGCCTCGTCCTCCCCTTCCATGAGTATGATGCTGACAGCGGCTGCGTTTTCCAGCCGCTGTTGCATCCACTGCATGCCAAAGTTGGCCACCGAAGGAATGAAAATCAGCACTTCGGCGATCATCACAAAAAGGACGGTCAGGAGCAGAAGCTTGGTCGAAAGTCCGCGCGTGAGCGGAACGGAGCCCGTCTCATGCGCTTGTTCGCTGATGTCGCCCGCTATTTTTTCTGCCATCGTTCAGCGTTATCCGGGGCCGCTTCCGGCTGTTGTTCTCACGCAGCCCAAAGCATGCATTAGCCGAAACGGCGCAGAAACCGCACCACCGCGCGGACCAGAGGCTTGCGTGTCGCTTCCGTGAAATACGTGATCGCGGCCCGTTTGCCAATCTCGGTCATGGTCGGGTAGGGCGCCACGTACCCGGCGATATCACGCACACCGAGTTTTCGGGAGATCGCAAGCGCCCAGAAATTGATCATTTCGCCAGCATGGGCGCCCACGATGGATGCGCCGAGAATGCGGCCTTTTCGATCGGTGACAAGCTTGATCAGACCCTCTGTCTTTCGTTCTGCCTGGGCGCGATCGTTCTCCGAGTACGGCCAGCGCAGAATGCTGATCTTGCGGTGGCTTTTGCGTGCGTCATCCTCAGTCAGTCCCACGTGAGCGATCTCGGGGTCGGTGTAGGTGGCCCAGGGTATGATGGCGCGGTTCTCGCGCGCAGGGAGACGAAAGAGCAGGGCGCGGATCACCAGTCCGGCGTGATAGCCGGCCACATGGGTAAACTGAAGACCGCCGGCCACGTCACCAATCGCGTAGACGCGTCGATTGCTGGTACGCAGCTTGTCGGAAACCTTGATGCCGCGCCGGTCGTGCTGGATTCCGGCCCTGTCGAGCTCCAGCGATGCGGTATTGGGCGTGCGGCCCGTGGCGATCAGAAGGTGGGAGCCCTCGATGCTGCGGGTCCCTTCGGCGTCTTCCACGTGAACACGCACGCCTGCACGGCCACGCTTTTCCACCCGTGTTACCTTTGTGTGCTCGAGCACATTCACCCCGTCGGAGCGAATGTTTCGCAGCGCCACGGCGGTCAGTTCGGGGTCGTCTTTGCCCAGGGCGGCGAGCGCTTCCACAACCGTCACCTCGCAGCCCAGGCGACGGTGCGCCTGCGCCAGTTCCATGCCGATTGGGCCGCCGCCGACCACGATCAGATGAGCGGGTTTGCGGGTCTGGGAAAAAATTGTTTCATTGGTGAGGAATGGTACATCCTCAAGGCCAGGTATCGGCGGGATGAGCGGCGATGACCCGGTCGCTATGACAAAGCGGCGGGCGCGGATTTCGTGATCGCCGGCAATCACCGTCCGATGATCCTTGAAACGTGCTTCTTCCTGGATGACCTGCACGCCAAGCGCGGTAAAGCGTTCGACCGAATCATTGGGTGCTATAGCGGCGATGGTCGCCTCAACATGGTTCATAACCTTTCGGTAATTGACCTCTGCTTCGACCGGAGCGATGCCGAAGGGCTCACCGCTTTTCATCAGGTGGGCTTGCTTGCCGGCGGCGATCAGCGCCTTGGAGGGCACGCAACCGTAATTGAGGCAGTCGCCGCCCATCTTGCCGCGCTCGACCAGCACGACGGAAACACCGAAGGCGGCCGCGGCGGCTGCGACGCTCAGGCCGCCGGAGCCTGCCCCAATGACGCAAATGTCGGGAGTGAAAAGTGTCATACAGGCAATCTCTTGTTTGTTCGAAAATCAGGCGTCGGGCGTGCGGCGTAGCTTCTTCACAGCGACTGGAACCACCGCCACAAGCGCCAGGGCGGCGAAAGCCAGGGTGAGTTGGGGCGTCACCAGATCGGCCAGCGCCACCTCGCGGCCCGCTTCAGAAGCAGCAACCAGAACGCTGTCCAGCCCATGGCCCAGATAAGCATAGGCAAAGGTGCCTGGTAAAATGCCCAGAAAGGTGGCTGTTGCATAGGTGCGCAACGGTACATTGAACAGTGCCGGCGCGATGTTGACGACCCAGAAGGGGAAAATGGGGGCGAGCCGCAGCACCAGGAGATAGTTGAAGGCATCCTCCTCGAACCCTTTCGCCATACGCGACACGCGTCCGCCGATCTTCTGCGTCAAAACATCCGAAAGTGCGCCCCGGGCGGCCAGAAAGACGGCCGAAGCACCGGCAGTGGCTGCAACAGCCACGAGGATTCCGCCAAGAAGCCACCCGAAAAGGAAGCCAGCAAAAAGCGTCAGTACGGATGCGGCGGGAAAGGAAAAGGCGACGGCAAGAGCATACAGAACACTGAATGCGATAGGAGCAAGGATTGGATTCTCCGCAACGAAGCTTCTTAAGGTGCCGCGGCTCTGGGAGAGAAACTCCAGGGAAAAATACTGATGTAACCCAAGCAGATATCCAATCGTAAGGCCTGCAAGCAGGACGATCAGCGGGAGGAAACGCTTCCCAGGCGAGCGGGTGGTGGTTTTGGCACCGTTGTTTTCGAGCGTTTGCATCCGCGTCATCTTTCAGGTCTTCGCGACCAAAAGTCCACTATTGCCGGGTCGCGGCCCGTAAATGCGCGTTAAGACCCGCCGGTGCAACGAAAGAAGCACGGTCTCACTGCCTTTTGAGGTCAGGCCACGCCCACCTCACCGATCTGTGAAGCCCTCCTGGATTGTGGGATACAAAAAAAGCCCGGCTTGTGCCGGGCTCTCTGTCGTCGTGAGGCGCGTGTCAGACTTTGGCACGTTCCAGAGAGAGCGCTCCTGGCCCGAAAGCAGCAAGCACGAGAAGGCCGCCGGCCATAGAAAGATTTTTCATGAACATGATGCTCTGCATCTGATCTGCAAAATCGAAATGAGCGATGACGCCGGAAGCGACGCTGAACAGCGCGAGGAGGATGGCCGCGATGCGCGTTTGAAACCCGACGACGATGGCAAGCCCTCCGACGAGTTCAAGCAGTGCGACGACCCACGCGGTGATCATGGGCATCGGCAAGCCCATGCTGCCAAAATAGCCTGCTGTACCACCGATATTTGTGATCTTTCCGAAACCGGAGACGATGAAGATGACCGCAATCAGAATCCGGCCAATAAGAACGAGTGCACTCTGGGACATTGCTGGGGTTTCCTGTGAGAGTTAAATGACTTCGGTCAGGGTTATACGTCAGCGGATTGTGTAGAAAAACTGGCCCGTCGGTTACGCTGTGTTCTCAAAATGGACGACAATAAGGTGGAGCAGGGAGTCTGAAGCCAGGCTGGCTTCAGACCGGTATGGTTCATGAGGCTTGATGATCAGGCCGGAGCGATCATTTTTTCCGGACGCACAAGCCGGTCATACTCTTCTTCGGAAACCAGGCCGCTCTTGAGTGCTTCCTCGCGCAGCGTGGTGCCGTTCTTGTGTGCGGCCTTGGCGATGGCCGCCGCGTTGTCATAGCCGATTGCCGGCGCGAGCGCGGTCACCAGCATGAGCGAGCGCTGCATCAGGTCGGCGATGCGGGTCTCGTCGGCTTCGATGCCCTTGACGCAATTGTCGGCGAAGGAGCGCATCGCATCGGTGAGGATGCGGATCGACTGCAGAACGGCATCGGCCACAACCGGCTTGAACACGTTGAGCTCGAAGTGGCCCTGGCTGGCGGCGATGCTGACGGTCGTCTGGTTGCCCATAACCTGGGTGGCCACCATGGTCAGCGCCTCAGCCTGCGTCGGATTCACCTTACCCGGCATGATGGAAGAACCCGGCTCGTTTTCCGGCAGCTTCAGTTCGCCAAGGCCCGAGCGCGGGCCGGAGCCAAGGAAGCGGATGTCGTTGGCGATCTTGAAGAGATCGGCGGCGAGTGCGTTCAGCATTCCGTGGAAGGCGTTCAGCGCGCCATGGCTTGCAAGCGCCTCGAACTTGTTTTCGGCGGTGCGGAAGGGGAGGCCGGTAATGGTCGCGACCTTGGCTGCGAACGCCCTGTCGAAACCGACCGGCGCGTTGAGGCCCGTCCCGACCGCGGTGCCGCCCTGTGCCAGCGCGTAGACATCATTGAGGCTCTCCTCTATGCGCCGGGCGCCCAGTTTGAGGGCCGCAACATAGCCTGAAAATTCCTGCCCCAGCGTGAGCGGGGTGGCATCCTGCGTGTGGGTGCGGCCGATCTTGACGATACCGTCGAAAGCCTGGACTTTCTCTTCGAGCGCTTCGATCAGATATTGCAGCGCCGGCAGAAGCTCTTCTGCCGCCTCGCGGCCGGCGGCGATATGCATGGCGGTAGGGAAAGTGTCGTTCGAGGACTGCCCCATATTGACATGATCATTCGGGTGGACCGGCTTCTTGGAACCCATCTCTCCGCCCAGAATTTCGATGGCGCGATTGGAAATTACCTCATTGACGTTCATGTTGGACTGGGTGCCGGAACCGGTCTGCCAGACGGACAGCGGAAAGTGATCGTCGAGCTTTCCGGCAACGACTTCCTTGGCCGCCTCAATCATGGCTTCGCCAATCTTCTGATCGAGCTTCCCATTTTCGAGGTTCGTCTCTGCCGCGGCCTGCTTGACGATGCCGAGCGCGCGCACCAGGGGGATAGGCATCTTCTCTGTACCGATCTTGAAATTGCCCAGAGACCGTTGTGTCTGCGCGCCCCAATAGCGGTCGGCGGCGACTTCCAGAGGGCCGAATGTGTCTGTCTCGGTGCGGGTCTTGGACATGCGATCGTGCTCCATTGTCATTTCGCGCATCGGGCGGTTAGGTGGCTTGTAAAAGGCTTGCATCTACTGCCCGAAAAGTGCTGCCGTTTAATGGCGCGGGCGGAGGGATTTGGCAATAGGTCGCGCCTCATGGCGTTGGACGCGCAGGTACGCGCGAAAAACTGTTCATTGCACTTCTTTCCGGCATTGAATTATCACAAGCGGCATGGAGTGCCGTCTGGCATCGGTTCAACCATTCGACGAAAACTGCATTTCCGGGGGGTAAGCGTGTTCAAAGGTTTGGCAAAAGCACAGGCGATGCGGACCGCAGGCCCCCCGTTCGCCGCGGCAGTGTTGATCGCAGCAGAACATTTCGGCCTCGTACAAGAAACCGACATGCTCTT
Organism: Nitratireductor sp. B36; assembly: GCF_020833685.1. GTDB lineage: Bacteria > Pseudomonadota > Alphaproteobacteria > Rhizobiales > Rhizobiaceae > Nitratireductor. Next base: position 1,214,016 of record NZ_JACKZY010000001.1, on the reverse strand, counting down.
TTCTGCGCTGGCCGGATTGTTTCTCGTGGCGACCGTGTTTTCATCGGTGCATTTCGCCGAGGTGATATCCATGCGTATAGGCCAGCCCTTCGGCTCGGTCCTGCTCGCAATCGCCGTCACCGTGATCGAGGCTTCCCTCATCATTTCGATGATGCTCTCGCCATCGGAAGGGGATCCGACGGTGGCACGAGACACGGTATTTTCCACGGTCATGCTGGTTCTGAACGGCGTTGTCGGTCTTTGCCTGCTCGCCGGAGGGCTACGTCATCATCAGCAATCTTTTCAAAGCCAGGGTGCCGTGGCTGCTTTCAGTGTACTCGGGACGCTTGCAACGCTGACGCTGATTCTGCCCAATTTCACCCTGGCGGTTGAGGGGCCATATTATTCAACTGTGCAACTGATCTTCGTGACGGTCGTCTCGCTTTCGCTCTACGGCGTGTTTCTGTTTGTCCAGACTGTGCGACACCGGGGTGACTTTCTCGACATTGCGACGGCAGACGCTGCTTCCCATCAAAAGCCTGGCGGTGGAGAAACCGCCTGGGCCGGTCTGATGCTGGCCATTTCGCTGTTGATGGTCATTGTTCTGGCCGAGGCCCTGGCTCCCGGTATCGAGGAGGGGGTATCGGCGTTGGGACTGGCAGAGTCCTTTGTCGGGCTGGTCATTGCCGCCGTGGTGCTGTTGCCTGAGGGTGTGACGGCGCTGCGCGCTGCTGCATCGAACAGGCTTCAAACGAGCATGAATGTGGCAACCGGTTCTGCGTTGGCCAGCATTGGTCTTTCGATCCCGACGATCGCCATTGCCTCGCTTATCCTCGGCGAGCCGATCACGCTTGGGCTCGACCCGGAGCACATTGTATTGCTGGTCCTGTCTTTGTTCGTAGGCATGCTGACCTTGGCCACGGGGCGCACCACCATCATGCAGGGGGCTGTGCACCTCGTCGTGTTCTTCTGTTTTCTGCTTCTGGCGGCTGTGCCGTAACGAGGCTGGATATCAACCCATGAAAAAGGGCGCTCCCGAAAGGAGCGCCCTCAATTTTCAAGCGATGTGTGGCTGGCTTAGAAGCCCATGCCACCCATACCGCCCATGCCACCCATGTCGGGAGCACCGGCCGGAGCGTCCTTCTTCGGCAGCTCGGCGACCATGGCTTCGGTGGTGACGAGCAGGCCGGCAACGGAAGCCGCATCCTGCAGCGCGGTACGCACGACCTTCATCGGGTCGACGATGCCCATGGCGATCATGTCGCCATACTCACCGGTCTGGGCGTTGTAGCCGAAGGTGACACCCTCGTTCTCGAGGATCTTGCCGGCAACGATGGAAGCCTCGGCGCCAGCATTCGTGGCGATCTGGCGTACCGGAGCCTGAACGGCGCGGCGGATGATGTTGATGCCGGCGTCCTGATCGGCATTGTCACCCTTCGCCTTGATCTGGGCGGAAGCGCGCAGAAGAGCCGTACCACCACCAGGAACGATGCCTTCTTCAACAGCAGCGCGGGTCGCGTTCAGAGCGTCGTCGACGCGGTCCTTGCGCTCCTTCACTTCCACTTCGGTGGAGCCACCGACGCGGATCACGGCAACGCCGCCAGCGAGCTTGGCAAGGCGCTCCTGCAGCTTCTCGCGGTCGTAATCGGAAGAGGTCTCTTCGATCTGCTGCTTGATCTGGGCAACGCGGCCCTCGATCTCGGACTTCTGACCGGCACCGTCGACGATGGTCGTGTTCTCCTTGGAGATCGCAACCTTCTTGGCACGGCCCAGCATGTCGAGCGTGACATTCTCAAGCTTGATGCCGAGGTCTTCGGAGATGACCTGGCCGCCGGTGAGGATCGCGATGTCCTCGAGCATGGCCTTGCGGCGGTCGCCGAAGCCCGGAGCCTTGACGGCAGCGATCTTCAGACCACCGCGCAGCTTGTTGACGACGAGCGTGGCCAGAGCCTCACCTTCCACGTCCTCGGCAATGATGAGGAGCGGCTTGGAGGACTGAACGACCGATTCCAGAACCGGCAGCATGGCCTGCAGGTTGGAGAGCTTCTTCTCGTGGAGCAGGATGTATGCGTCCTCGAGCTCGGCAACCATCTTCTCCGGGTTCGTCACGAAGTAGGGGGAGAGGTAGCCGCGGTCGAACTGCATGCCCTCGACCACTTCGAGCTCGGTCTCGGCGGTCTTGGCTTCCTCGACGGTGATGACACCCTCGTTGCCGACCTTCTGCATGGCTTCGGCGATCATCTCGCCGATTTCCTTCTCGCCATTGGCGGAGATGGTGCCAACCTGGGCAACCTCTGCAGAGGTGTTGATCTTCTTGGTGGAGGAGGCGAGGTACTCGACGACGTCAGCAACTGCCTTGTCGATACCGCGCTTCAGGTCCATCGGGTTCATGCCGGCGGCAACTGCCTTGGCGCCTTCCTGAACGATAGCCTGTGCCAGAACGGTGGCGGTGGTGGTGCCGTCACCGGCAATGTCGTTGGTCTTGGAAGCGACCTCACGCACCATCTGTGCGCCCATGTTTTCGAACTTGTCCTCAAGCTCGATTTCCTTGGCAACCGTCACACCGTCCTTGGTGATGCGCGGTGCGCCGAAGGACTTGTCGATGACGACGTTGCGGCCTTTCGGGCCGAGGGTCACCTTCACCGCATCGGCGAGGATGTTCACACCCTTGAGCATGCGCTCACGTGCGTCGCGGGAGAATTTTACGTCTTTTGCAGCCATATTTCTCTAGCTCCTGAGCTTCTTCGAGAAACTCTGTTACCGTTTTGATGTGGTGGCGTGGATCAGCCGATAACGCCCATGATGTCGGATTCCTTCATGATCAGGAGATCCTCACCATTGAGCTTGACTTCGGTGCCCGACCACTTGCCGAAGAGCACGCGGTCGCCAGCCTTGACGTCCAGCGGGACAAGCTTGCCTGCCTCGTCGCGCGCGCCGGAACCGACTGCAACGATTTCGCCTTCCTGCGGCTTCTCCTTGGCGGTGTCGGGAATGATGATGCCACCTGCCGTCTTTTCTTCAGACTCGACCCGGCGGACGACCACACGGTCATGAAGCGGGCGAAAGTTCGTGTTGGCCATGTTCTCTGAACCCTTGATTCGGATGATGAATTAGGCTTTTCCTCCGTCCGGCTTGCGCCGGACCTGTCGTTAGCACTCACTTGAGGAGAGTGCTAACGCGGCTTTGAGATAGTAAGCGCCCTTTTCGGAGTCAAGATTTTCGTGCAGGGAACAGCGCACAATTTTCAGGCGCACTGATCGATTTTCCCTCAAGGTTGATGAAAAGACGCTCCAGCGTCACGCCGGTCTTATGAAAGTCTGCCGCTTCGTTTCAACCTCGGCGCGGCAACAGCAGCCCTCGATATGGTCGTTGACGAGACCCATTGCCTGCATGAAGGCATAGACAGTCGTGGGCCCTACGAAAGACCAGCCCCGCTTCTTCAGGTCTTTGGAAATGCGGGTGGATATGGCGGTGGTCGGGTTGGCCGTCAGCGTCTTGTAGTCGACGGGATCCGGGCGCTCGTGCGGTTGCGGCTCGTGGCGCCAGAAATAGCGCGCGAGCGATCCTTCCTGTTCGCACAATTCGATTGCGCGTTGCGCGTTGTTGATGGTGGAGCGAATTTTGCCCGCATGGCGCACAATTCCCGCGTTGCCGAGTAGGCGCTCCACATCCGTTTCGGAAAATCGCGCCACGCGCTCGAAATCAAAACCGTCGAAAGCCTCGCGAAAATTCTCTCGCTTGCGCAGGATGGTCAACCAGGAAAGCCCCGACTGAAATCCCTCCAGGCAGATCTTCTCGAAAAGCCGGTGATCGTCGGAAACCGGGTGACCCCATTCATCGTCGTGATAGTCGAGATAATCCGGCAGGGCACCAGGCCAGAAACAGCGGGTCTTTCCATCGGAGCCCACGATCAGTCCGGTTTTTTCTTCGCTCATATGTCCAAATTTCCTTGGTTAATGTGAAATCAGCCGGATTTAGCGATATGTTCACCAGCTTTTTGAACGCACCGGTAACCACGCTAAATGGTTTTTTTGAAACATCGCATTTTACGAATGCTGATTCACCATTCGGTTGCAGCTTGGAGTCAGCATCCTGACACGGACAGGCGCCTAGGCTGCGTTTGCCCTTCGCCGCCACCCGTTCTTGATCCGATCTCGAGAACGTTTGGTCTGTTTGATCTGTGACGAATGGTAGAGAGAAGTTTATCATGAAGTCGATGTTGTTTGCGGCCGGCATTGTGACCGCGCTGCTGTCTTCCTGGGGGGCGCAGGCCCAGGATCGATATGTGGAACCACCACCGGTTCTCGTCAGTCCTGACCTTTCCGCTCCCTGGGTGATGCAGTTGCGCCGCGCGCCGGTCGTGGCGCAGCATCGCACTGAACAGCCTTCGGAATACCGGGCCTACCAACGCGCCCGCAATGCGCGGGAACGCAACAGCGCGCGTCGGGACTATCGGCCGCGTCATCAGATGCCGCCCCGTCCAGCGCCACAGGCAGAGCCTGTACAGAGGGCATCGTTCATTCCACGCGCAACCGAGCCGTTCCCTTTGAACGACCGCTCCTGGCGGATGAGTGATCCAAAATGGCTCCCGCAGGTCGTTGACTATGAGACCGATCAGGCTCCTGGGACAATTATTGTCGATACACGGCAGCGTTTCCTGTTCCTGGTGATGAAAGGCGGCAAGGCTAAGCGCTACGGTGTCGGCGTCGGTAAGGAAGGTTTTGGCTGGAGCGGGGAAGAAAAGATCACCAACAAGCGCAAATGGCCGGCCTGGCACCCGCCTGAGGAAATGATCGAGCGCGAGAAAGCAAAGGGCCGCATCCTGCCGGTAAAAATGGAGGGTGGTCCGGCCAATCCTCTTGGCGCGCGCGCGCTGTACCTTGGATCGACACTCTACCGTATCCACGGCACGAATGCGCCCTGGACCATCGGTCGTGCGGTGTCTTCCGGATGCATCCGTATGCGCAATGAAGATGTGGTTGATCTTTATAATCGCGTCCCGGTCGGCACCAAAGTGGTGGTGAAGTGACCGGATGAGCGGGGGATGCCCGGCAGGGGGACCGCTGGGCAAACGGAGAAGGGCGATGCTTGGGGGAGCATCGCCCTTTTCTCATTCTGCAGCAACCATCGCCGATTCCTGCCGTTTGCGTGTTTCCAGGGTCTTGGGCAGAGCGGCAGGCTTCGGCCCACCAAAAGCCCAGTCAAGCAGCTCTACCGTATGCACGATCGGGGTGTCCGTACCTGAGCCGATCTGAGTTATGCAGCCGATGTTGCCGGTGGCGATGACGGCTGCTTCCGTGGCCTCGATGTTTTTCACCTTGCGGTCGCGCAGGCGTGTTGCGATTTCCGGCTGAAGAATATTGTAAGTTCCGGCCGAACCGCAGCACAGATGCCCCTCACGCGGTTCACGCACCACAAAACCGGCCTTACGCAGAAGTTCGCGCGGCTCGCGGCTGATCTTCTGTCCGTGCTGCATCGAACAGGCGGAGTGGTAGGCAACGGTGATGCCCGGCTCGACAACCGGCTCCGGCAGATCGAGCATTGTGAGATACTCAGTGATGTCCTTGGCAAGTGCAGCCACCCGGGCCGCCTTCTCGGCGTATTCGGGATCAAGCCGCAGCATGTGGCCATAATCCTTGACCGTCGTGCCGCATCCCGAAGCGGTGATGATGATGGCGTCCAGCCCGCCACCCTCGATTTCGTGGGTCCAGGCATCCACATTGCGCCGTGCCGCGTCCAGAGCCGCATCTTCCTTGCCCATATGGTGCACCAGTGCCCCGCAGCAGCCTTCACCTGTCGGGTTCTGCACGGTTTCAACTCCAAGCCGTGTCAGGAGCCGAACCGTGGCGGCATTGATGCCCGGATCGAGCACGGATTGGGCACAGCCCGTCAGAATGGCGACGCGACCTTGCTTTTCACCCCTAAAGGCACTGTGTTGCTCTGAGCGCGGGGGCAGAGTTGCCGGCGCGAGGTCGAGCATGGCTGCCACAGGACGCAAGGCTGGAATTTTGCGGAACAGGCCCGCGAAGGGGCGACCGATGCGTGCGAGTTTCAACGCAGTTCGAAAGCGTGCCGGATAAGGCAGGACCTGCGCGAGCACGAAGCGCGTCAGCCTGTCCAGAAGAGGTCTGTGATAAGTTTTTTCGATATGCGCGCGGGCGTGATCGACGAGATGCATGTAGTTCACGCCCGAAGGACATGTAGTCATGCAGGCAAGGCACGACAGGCAGCGGTCGACATGGGTAACGATTTCCCGGTCGGCCGGTCTGCCATTCTCCAGCATGTCCTTGATGAGGTAAATGCGCCCGCGCGGGCTGTCGAGCTCGTTGCCGAGCGTGACATAGGTCGGGCAGGTGGCCGTGCAGAAGCCGCAATGCACGCATTTGCGCAAGATCGATTCCGCCTCCGCTATCTGCGGGTCGGAAAGCTGCTCTGGAGTGAAATTGGTCTGCACGGCGCCTCTGCTACTAGATCAGCCAGCTTTGGGGATTCTTGATCGGTTCTCTGCGTCCAACGGCCTGCAGGCCGATTACGCAGCGCACAACGACCCAGATCGCAAGGGCGATCATCAGCAGGAAGCCGATGCCGACAATCATCAACAGGGCAGAGACGAAACCGAGCAGCAGGCCGATCCAGAACGTGCGAATTGCCCAGGTGTAGTGCGTTTCGAGCCAACCACTCGCTTTGCCACGGTTCATATAGGCAAGAACGATGCCCACCAGAGCGGATATGCCGATAACGAAACTCACCAGATAAAGGATGTAGATAACCTGAATGTTGGTCGGCCCAGGCTCGAGCCAGCCGTCGGTCTTTTGTGCTTCTTCGGGTTGGTTCTGCATATCAGTCATGTATTTGCCCTCTGTTGTTCCGGCGGCAATCTATCACGGCTTCAAGCGAATGCCATGCGTGCAGGGTTCAATAGCCCTTTGGGGTCAAATTGCGCTTTCAGGCGGGCGGAAAGAGCTGCAAGAGCGGGGGGCAGCGGCTGGAAAACGGGCGTCGCCGCTCGCACCGGAAGGGGCGCGCGTACCAGTGTCGCGTGCCCGCCTCCAAGATGGGCGATCAATTTTCGCAGAATCTCCGCTTCGGGATCGGCTTCCATCCGCATCCAGATCAGCCCTCCCTGCCAGTCGTAGAACACATTGACGCCGGCGGCGCGGCGAAACGCATCCACCAGTTCGTGCCCACGCGACGGCGCGACTGAAACGCGCCATACCGGCGCTGGTGAGCCGTCGGCAAAGGGATGACCGTCGCGGATTTCACGCCACAGCCTGCGCGAAAGCGCTTCATCGAGGGTTTCGACACTCCCGAGATGCCCCAGAAGTCGCGAGAGCAGGTCAACCCGATAGGCGACGGAAGGCCCAAAGCCCTCGACACGCAAAACGGTCTGCCCGCCACCGGAAAACCCGCCCTCGATGAAGCGTCCCACGACGCCTTCGGGCAGGTGAGCGGCACCGGAGACCTCGGCGCTCGACCCCATGGCGATGGCCATGGCCAGCGTTGCAGCGGCATCGTCCAGCCCTGCAATGCAGAGTGTGGTTTCGGTTTCTGCTGCCGGCAGCACTTTCATTGTGATGTCGGTGGCCACGGCGAGCGTGCCCCATGAACCGGCGAGCCCCTTGGAAAGGTCATAGCCGGTGACGTTCTTCACCACGCGCCCGCCCGACTTGAAACCTTCACCCCGGCCAGAAACCGCGTGAACCCCAAGCACGTGGTCGCGCGCGGCGCCTGCTTTCAGCCGGCGCGGGCCGGCAAGATTGGCTGCAAGGAGCCCACCCATCGTGCCGCGTCCTGGTTCCACGCCAAGCAACGGGCCGTAATCCATTGGCTCGAAGGCCAGCTCCTGATTGTGCGCGCGCAGTGCAGCCTCAATCTCGGCAACGGGCGTGCCGGCTTTCGCTGAAAGCACCAGCTCTTCGGGCTCATAAAGCGTGATGCCGGAAAGCTGCGAGAGATCGAGCGTGTGCTCGGTCTGCAAAGGCTGACCGATCCCGCGCTTGGAGCCGTGGCCGATAATTTCGAGCGGCGCTTCCTCCGAAACGGCCCACTGGATGATCTCCAGAACCTCTTCGGCGCTTTTCGGCAGGAATTCGGTCACGATGGATCACTCATGCAAAAGCTCAGGCAGGAAAGAGGGGAGAACAGCACACTCAAAACCGCTCCAGTTCAGGAAAGGGCACCTGTCCGCGATGAATGTGCATCCGGCCAAGTTCGGCGCAGCGGTGTAGTTGCGGGAACACTTTGCCGGGATTGAGCAGATGGTTCGGATCGAAAGCGCATTTCACGCGGATCTGTTGGTTGAGATCGTCTTCAGTGAACATTTCCGGCATCAGATCGCGCTTTTCCACGCCCACACCATGCTCCCCGGTCAGAACGCCGCCCACCTCCACGCACAGACGCAGAATGTCGGCGCCGAAATCCTCGGCCTTCTCCAGCTCGCCCGGCTTGTTCGCATCGTAAAGAATGAGCGGATGGAGATTGCCGTCGCCGGCATGAAACACATTTGCAACCCGCAGCCCGTATTTTTCAGACAGGGCGCGCATGCCTGCCAGAACCCGTGGCAATTGCTTGCGCGGAATCGTGCCATCCATGCAGTAATAATCGGGAGAGATGCGTCCGACCGCCGGGAACGCGGCCTTGCGTCCTGCCCAGAACACGGCGCGTTCCTCATCCGATGTCGAGGCGCGGCTGGTGGTGGCGCCGTTCTGACGCGCGATCGCTTCCACCCGGTCGATCAGATGGTCGACCTCGGCCTGCGGTCCGTCCAGCTCGACGATCAGCAGAGCCTCCACATCGAGCGGATAACCGGCGTGAACAAAATCTTCCGCGGCCCGGATTGCCGGCCCGTCCATCATCTCCATCCCGCCAGGAATGATCCCGGCGCCGATGATCTCGGCCACGCACTGGCCCGCCTGTTCACTTGATGGAAAGCCGATCAGAAGCGCGCGCGCCGTCTCCGGCTTCTGCAGAATGCGCACCGTCACCTCGGTCACGACGCCAAGCAGGCCCTCCGAGCCGGTCATCAGGCCCAGAAGATCATAACCCTCTGCATCAAGATGCCTGCCGCCGAGCCGGATCACGTCGCCATTCATCAGCACCATCTCGATGCCAAGGACATTGTTGGCCGTCAGCCCGTATTTCAGGCAGTGCACGCCGCCCGAATTTTCCGCCACATTGCCGCCGATGGAACAGGCGATCTGCGAGGAAGGATCGGGCGCATAATAAAAGCCCTCCTGCTCGACTGCATGCGTGATGCCCAGATTGGTGACGCCTGGCTGCGCAACCACAGCACGGTTTGGATAGTCGATATCGAGAATGCGGTTGAAACGGCTCATCACCAGAAGCACCGCATCCTCAAGCGGCAGTGCCCCGCCGGAAAGTGATGTGCCCGAGCCGCGCGGCACGACGCGAATGTCGCGCTCATGACAATATTTGAGAATGCGCGACACTTGCGCGGTGGTTTCCGGCAGCACAACCACGAGCGGCATCTGGCGATAGGCGGTGAGCCCGTCGCTTTCAAAGGCGCGCATTTCGTTTTCCGTGTCCACCACGCCTTCACCGGGAACGATGATGCGCATGTCGGCGACGATTTCCGCACGTTTCTTCAGGGTTGCCGCATTGGCCTGCGGCATTTTCAGGCCGGACATCAGAACTTCCTTACTGGTTCAATCTATTTACCAGTTTATTCGCAGTTCTGTAAATGCTGCTTGGAAACCGTGCCTGCGTCAATCCGCCTCGGCGCCGATATTCGCATCCTCGCGGGCATGGTGCCGGCGGATGCGGCGTACCAGAAGCCAGATGCACAAGACGGCCACGGGGACGGCGGCCGCGGTAATCACCTCGCTCGAAAGGCCGGGAAGGGCGGGTTTTGCACCCTTCGCCACATAGCCCACAAGCCCCACCACATAATAGGAAATGGCGGCCACCGAGAGGCCTTCGACCGTCTGTTGCAGGCGAAGCTGCAGTTGTGCGCGACGGTTCATGGAGGCGAGCAGATCGCGGTTCTGGCGCTCCACTTCCACATCCACCCAGCTTCTCAGCAGGTTTGCCGCGCGCGTCAGCTTGCGCGATAGGTTGGCCTGGCGCTCTTCCACCGAGCGGCAGGTGCGCATCGCAGGTGCCACGCGGCGCTGCAGGAAGGCAGCCCATGTTTCATAACCGGCCATGGGGGCCTCGTTCAGCATTTCCAGCCGCTCTTCGACAATGCCGTGATAGGCGCGGCTTGCGCCAAAACGATAGAGGCTGGCGGCGGCGTCGGCCTCCAGATCGGCGGCAAGCTCCGTCAGCTCGCTCAGAAGCGCGTGACTGTCGTGCTTCTCGCGTTGACGCATGCGCGCCGTCAGGGTTGCGAGCTGATCCTCCATGCGGCGCAAGCGTGGCGAGAGCGATTGCGCCAGCGGCAGGCCCAGCATGGCAAGCGTGCGGTAGGTCTCAATGTCGATCAGGCGTTGCGAAAGGGCGCCGATACGGGCTGGCGCCAGATCCTTTTCAAGGATGAGAATGCGGGTCAGCCCATCGCCATCCTGCCGGAAATCGCTGGCAACCGCGGCGCGCCCGCCCTCCACCACCGAATAGCCAAGGCTTGCCGGATCGAACGCGCCGACCAGCTTCTCCGTGGTGCTCGTCCATTTGCGGATCTCCACACGCGTGCCGGAAATGGCAGTACCCGGCGGGCTGAAACCGTTGCCGAAGGGCGATTCTTCGAGCGGTTTTCCAGTCCGGGAGGATATGGGGCAATCCCACTGATAGCTCGAAAATTCCGTATGCCGCTCCCAGCGCAGCGTGCCTTTGCCCCACTTCATCGTGTGGTGGCGCGCATTTTTCTGCGGCGGAGCGACACCGAGCCTGCGCGACAGATCGGCCAGCACCGCCTGATCCACTGCAGAGCCGCCCTCGGTCATGAAAGAGAGCTGGATGATGAGGCGCGGCGCTTCCAGGAGGGCATGGGGTCGAGCATGCACTTCTCCCAACGCGCCCGCGCGGCCATCATGGGCCGGAAACCCCAGAACGCTGCCGGTCACCAATGTCGCGAAAGGCTTTTCTTTTGTCTTGTCTGCATCAGTAGCGACAAGCAGTTCCCCGTTTTCTTGGCTCATTGCGCCTTGCCGTCTGCATCAGGATGGACCTTTCCCAAGTATGCTATCGGCTTTGCGCAGGGTGCAATGCGTGAAGCCAATTGCCTGCAGGGGTTGGTATTGGACAAATAAATTGACCAGTTCGATTAACTCAGGCTAGTCTGTGGCCACAAACCTATGAGCAACGGGAACGGCAAGGGCCGGTGGAAGCAGTCTTCTCCAGAATTGAGCATGCCCGCACGGCGGATGGCGTTGTCCGGCAAATCGAGACGCTGATCCTCGAAGGTGTCCTGCGCGATGGTGACCGTTTGCCCGGGGAACGCGAGCTTGCTCGCCAGCTCGACATCTCCCGCCCCATTCTGCGCGAAGCTCTGAAAACGCTGGAGGAGCGCGGCCTGATCACCACCCGCCACGGCGGCGGCACCTATGTGGCCGACATTATCGGCCAGGTGTTCACCAAGCCTGTGCGCGAGCTTATCGCCACGCACCGCAAGGCCACCGCTGATTATCTGGAATATCGCCGGGAGGTCGAGGCTGTGGCCGCCGAATTCGCGGCCAGGCGTGCAACGCCGGAAGACATAGTTCTTCTCAATGGTATCATGACGCGCATGGACGACGCCCATGCAGCCGAGGACTTTGAGGCGGAAGCGGCCTGTGACGTGGAATTTCACAATGCAGTGGGCGAATGCGCGCACAACATTGTGCTCCTGCACACGCTGCGCGCCTGCTACCGGTTGCTCGCCGATGGGGTCTTCCTGAACCGCGCCCGCATCTATGAATTGCCCGATGCCCGCGACACGCTCCTTGCCCAGCATCGCGCGATCCATGCGGCAATTGCCGCCGGCGATCCAGAAGCGGCAAGAGCGGCTGCGATCGCGCATATCGATTTCGTCGAAAAGGCCACCTTTCACGCCGAACGCACGGATGACTGGCAGCGCATTTCGCGCCTGCGGCTTCATCAGCGTGGCGGGGAAACCTTGCAGCAATGAGCGAGCGAACCGGCTCTGCCGAGAAATTCAAGCCAGCGAAAGAAGAACCGTTGAAAGAAGAAAGCATCTCACCCAAGCGCGTCGGCCTTTTCGTCACCTGCCTGGTGGACCTGTTCCGGCCCACTGTCGGGTTTGCTGCCGTCAAGCTCCTGGAAGAGGCAGGCTGCACCGTCGAGGTGCCCATGGCACAGACCTGCTGCGGCCAGCCGGCTTATAATTCCGGCGATCGGGAAGACGCCGCGGCCATCGCGCGCCAGACCATCGAGGCCTTCGAGGAGTTTGATTATGTCGTCGCGCCATCGGGCTCCTGCGCGGGCATGCTCAAAAAGCATTACCCGTCGCTTCTCAAGGGCACGTCCTATGAGGCGAGGGCGGAGGCCTTTTCCGGCCGCGTGCACGAGCTGGTGAGCTTTCTGGTCGATGTGCTCGGCATCACAGAAGTGCCGGCCCGCCACGAGGGCAGTGTCACCTATCACGATTCCTGTTCCGGTCTGCGCGAGCTCGGTATCCAGCAACAGCCGCGAAAGCTTCTGTCTTCGGTTGAGGGGCTGGAGCTCAAGGAAATGCAGAATTCCGATGTCTGCTGCGGCTTCGGCGGCACGTTCTGCGTCAAATATCCCGACATCTCCAACAAGATTGTCGAGGAAAAGACGGCGAGTATCGAGGGTGCCGGCGCCGATACGCTGCTTGCCGGTGATCTCGGCTGCCTCATGAACATGGCCGGCAAGCTTCATCGGCAGGGCAGCAGGGTTGAGGTTCGCCATGTGGCCGAGGTTCTGGCCGGCATGACAGACAAGCCGGCAATCGGCGGGGGAGGGCGCTGATGGAAATCCAGTCTCCACAGTTCAAGCAGAAGGCGCGCAAGGCGATTGCCGATGAGCAATTGCAGCGCGCCATGGGCAAGGCGAAGATCGGTTTCGTCGGCAAGCGAAAGAAAGCGGTCGATGCACTGCCGGAATTCGAGGATCTTCGCTCTTCCGCCCGCGCGATCAAGGATCACACGCTCGAACATCTCGATCTCTATCTGGAAGCCTATGAGCGCAAGGTGATTGCCTCGGGCGGCCAGGTGCATTGGGCCGAAACGGCCGAGGATGCCCGACAGGCGGTTCTCAGCATCTGTCGCGCGGCGGGCGCACGAACCGTCACCAAGGGCAAGTCGATGATCACCGAGGAGATCGCACTCAACGATTTCCTTGAGAAGGAAGGTGTCCGACCGGTCGAGACCGATCTCGGCGAATACATCATCCAGCTGCGTGGCGAGCATCCAAGCCACATCATCGGTCCCGCACTTCATCTCAACAAGGAACAGGTGGAAGAGGATTTCCGCCGCGTTCACACCGAGCTTCCGGCTGGGCGCGATCTCTCGCAGCCCGAGTCCCTTCTCGGTGAAGCGAGGCATATCCTGCGCCCGCAATATTTTCAGGCCGATGTGGGCATTACAGGCGCGAATTTCCTTGTCGCCGAAACCGGCACATCCATCATTGTCACCAATGAGGGCAATGGCGATCTCACGCAGACGCTGCCGCGCGTCCACATCGTCGTTGCCTCCATCGAAAAGGTCGTGCCGACGCTGGAGGACGCGAGCCAGATCCTGCGCGTTCTCGCCCGTTCAGCAACCGGTCAGGACATGAGCGTCTACACCACGCTCTCCACCGGACCGCGCCGCCCGGACGATCCCGACGGGCCGGACGAATATCACGTCATCCTGCTCGACAATGGTCGCTCATCCATGCTCGGCACGGAGTTCCACGAGATGCTGCGCTGCATTCGCTGCGGCGCGTGCATGAACCATTGTCCCGTCTATCACGCTGTCGGCGGTCATGCCTATGGCTGGGTCTATCCGGGGCCGATGGGCTCGGTGCTCACGCCTTCGCTGGTTGGCGTCGACAAGGCCGGGCACCTGCCCAACGCCTCCACCTTCTGCGGGCGCTGCGAATCCGTTTGTCCCATGCAGATCCCGCTGCCGCGCATGATGCGGCATTGGCGCGAACGCGAATTCGAGCGCGGGCTCAATCCGGCGACCCAGCGTTTCGGCCTCGGTTTCTGGGCCTTCTTCGCCCGCCGACCAGGGCTTTATCGTCTTGCCACTTCCATGGCGATCCCGGCGCTTTCCGGCCTTGCAGGGCGTCGCCGCTGGTTCCGCTCGCTTCCCTTTGCCGGGGGCTGGACACGACACCGCGATCTTCCCGCGCCCGAGAGCCGCACTTTCATGCAGCAATGGCGCGACCGCGAAACCGCGAAACAGGAAGGGGGTGCATCATGAGCGGGCGCGAGGCCATTCTTGGCAAGCTACGGGCGGCGGCGTCCGTTTCCACCGATGACGCTGCACGGCGCGAAGCCGTCGAAAAGCGCCTTGCAAAGACGCCGCGCGGGCTCATTCCGGCCCGCGGGCAGGTGGATGGCGAAGAGCGCGTTGCTCTTTTCTGCCGCATGGCCGAGGCCGTCACGGCCACGGTGGAGCGCGTGAAGAAGTCAGACGATGTGCCGAAGGCCGTGACCCACTATCTGCGCTCCAAGAACCTGGCGCCTTCCGTCCGCATGGGCGATGACAGGCGTCTCAAGCGCATGGACTGGGCCAGCCAGAAATCGCTTGAGGTGAAGCTTGGACGAGCTGACCCCGCGGACGAAGTCGGTGTGAGCCATGCATTTGCCGCCGTCGCGGAAACGGGCACGGTCGCCCTGCCTTCGGGCAAGGACAATCCGACCACCGTCAACTTCGTGCCCGATCACCACATCATCGTCATTGACGCAAAGGACATTGCCGGTGATCTTGAAACGGTGATTTCCCGCCTCAGGCGCAAATATGGCAGAGGTGACATGCCAAGACTGCTGAACCTCATCACCGGACCATCGCGCTCCGGCGACATCGAGCAGACCATGCTGCTCGGTGCACATGGGCCGCGCGCTCTGCACCTCATCGTCGTCGACGGGTGAAGAATGGCCGCCGGAGTCTCATATGATGAGGCTTCGACGCCCCATGGCCTGCGCCTCTACGCGGTCGGAGACATTCACGGCAGGCATGACTTGCTGGCGGCAATGCATGCGCGGCTCATGGAGGAAATCCTTCATGACCGCCCCGCTGACTGGCGCATCATCTATCTGGGCGACTATGTTGATCGCGGTGCGAATTCACGCGGAGTGATCGAATATCTCGCCGGGCTGCACGAACGCGACCCGCGCGTCATCGCTCTTGCTGGCAATCACGATCTGGGCTTTCTCGATTTTCTGGCGAGTCCCGACCCTTTCGGCCTGTTCGCCTGCAATGGTGGTTTCGAGACGGCGCTGTCCTATGGTGTTGAGATTGACCTGACATCGCGCGAGAGAATGATGCCGGGCCACGCCGCTTTGGTCCGTGCCGTGCCGCAGCGCCACCGGGCGTTTCTGGCCACGCTGCCTTATTCAGTTTCTTTCGGTGATTTCTTCTTCTGCCACGCGGGCATTCGCCCGGGCATCGCCCTGGAGGCTCAATCGGCGGACGATCTCGTCTGGATCAGGAGGGAGTTCCACGCATTCGATGAGCTGCATCCCAAATTGATCGTGCATGGTCACACGCCAGTACGTACGCCGGAACTCTGCAAGAACCGCATCAACCTTGATACCGGCGCATGGCACAGCGGCCGGTTGACGGCGCTCAGGATGGAAGGGCGGGAAAAGAGATTGATCGAAGTCGCCTGTGGATAGCAGGTGACTTGATGGCATGAATGCCTGAACCTACTCGACGGCGGCTGAAATGCCGTAGCCGTCCACGGGGTGGTGATCACCGGAAGCGCCGGCCGAAAGAAGCCTTGCACCGATCAGCGTGAAGGCTGAGACAGTGATGAGAAACACGACAGTTGCACGCCCGATTGTCATTCGACCAAAAGTCCCTTGAAGGTCAATAAGCGCGGCTCCCCGTGCCGCGCAGGCTGCAATAAACACAAACAGCTTAAGATTGAAACAATTTATATGCCAATACTCACATTGTTTATGATTAACACCGGAAAAGGTGGGAACGGCCATGGCGCTTCAAAACCGCGTCTCCCCATTCGGTCAGTTGTTTGCAACCCAGGCGCGCGGTGTTTTTACCGGCAATCGCGGCGTGATCCATGATCCCGATACAAAAACGCTCCTGCGCCGCCGCTGGACGACCAGGTCCTGGATTATCTGCGTTTGTGAATTCCGGGGGCGCCGGCGTGAGGTCATGGGGCGAAACAGCCCCAAGGGCCGGGCCGGTTGGACGGAACTCTTCTTTCTCGATGAGGTGACAGCCCTTGCTGCGGGGCACCGCCCCTGCTTCTTCTGCCGACGGGAGGCGGCCAGTGATTTCCTGACCTGCGTGCGTCAGGCCACGAGGGACCAGGGAATGAAGGCCCCCGACATTGACTCAGCTCTCCACGGACAAAGGTTTGCAGTCACCGGCAAAGCACAACCCATCGCTGCAGAGGCACTGCCGGAACTGCCCGACGGCTCAATGATCGCATGTGGAGAGAGGGCTTATGCACTGCGCGGCGGAGCGTTTTATGAGTGGCACTTTGAGGGCTACGGCGGCGCCCTTTCACCGGAAAAGATCCCGCCGGTTGTTCAGCTGCTGACACCAGCCTTGACCGTTTCGGCGTTGATCGGGGGCTACGCTCCGGTCTGGCACGCAAGCATCGGCTCTTGACGCGTCGACCTTGATCCACCATCAGACCGCCATGCGTGCGAACTACAAACTGCAGCGGCTGTTCATCGATGCCGCCCTCGCTGCCGGTGCCGAGGTAGAGACCAGCCGGGAACAGGCTCACTACCTGACCAATGTCCTGCGTATGCGCGACGGCGGCGAAGTGCTCGTTTTCAACGGGCGCGACGGCGAATGGCATGCCGAAGTGATCGCGGCCAACCGCAAGGCGGTGCGTCTGCGTATGACCAGTCAGACGCGTCCCCAGACGCCCCATCCCGATCTTCTCTATTGCTTTGCCCCATTGAAGAAGGGGCGGCTCGACTATCTTGTGCAGAAGGCTGTCGAAATGGGCGCTGGGCGCTTGCAACCGGTCATCACCCAGCACACTCAGGTCGCGAAACCAGGAACCCAGCGCCTCGAAGCCAATGTGATGGAGGCAGCCGAACAGTGCGGCATTCTGGCCGTGCCGGAGGTGCTTGAGCCGGTAAAGCTTGACCGGCTTCTGGCGGAATGGGATCCGGATCGTCGCCTGATCTTCTGTGATGAGGATGCCGCGACCAACAATCCCATGCAGGCGCTTTCGGCTGTGCGCGAAAAGAAACTGGCGCTTCTGGTCGGTCCCGAAGGCGGGTTTTCCGAGGCCGAACGCGCGCAGCTGCGTGCCTTACCATTCGTAACTCCCATTCCGCTCGGGCCCCGCATCCTGCGGGCTGATACGGCAGCCGTGGCTGCTCTCGCCATCATTCAGGCGAGCGTAGGGGACTGGCATTGATGTTTTCACATCAAGTTTGGTTGACGCTCCAATCAGCAATTCTTACTTGAAGCGAATTGTTTGCATGTCCATCAGTTCTAGATGGTTTGCTCTGGCATTTGGCAGTCACGTGGCATCAGGTGACGTTCGCATAAATGCGAATATAAGAATGTAGGGCGTTCTTGCGTACAGGCGCACGCATGGCGCTCTAGGAGGACACATATGGCCCGTGACACAACTGACAATCGTCCGATCGAACGGGTCGATGAGCTTGTCGCCGACCTCGCCAAAGGCTGCAAGCCGAAGGATAAATGGCGCATCGGCACCGAGCACGAAAAATTCCCCTTTTATGTCGATGGCAACCGGCCCGTTCCCTATGAGGGCGAGCGCGGCATCAAGGCAGTCCTTCAAGGCATGCAGCGCGTCCTCGGTTGGGATGCAATCAATGATGATGGCAACATCATCGGCCTGGTGGAACCAACCGGGCAGGGGGCCATCTCGCTGGAACCGGGTGGCCAGTTTGAGCTCTCGGGTGCACCGCTGGAAACGCTCCATCAGACCTGCCGTGAGGGCAACGCCCATCTGGCACAACTGCGCGAGATTGCCGAGCCGCTCGGCATCCGCTTTCTGGGCCTTGGCGGCAGCCCGAAATGGACGCTTGCCGAAACGCCGCAAATGCCGAAATCGCGCTACAAGATCATGACCGCCTACATGCCGAAGGTCGGCACGCAAGGGCTCGACATGATGTACCGCACCTGCACGATCCAGGTGAATCTTGACTTCGAAAGCGAAGCGGACATGCGCCGCAAGATGCAGGTGGCGCAGCGCCTGCAGCCGCTTTCCACAGCACTCTTTGCCAATTCCCCTTTCACAGGCGGACGATTGAACGGTTACCAGTCCTGGCGCGGCGAAATCTGGCGCGACACGGACAATCAACGCTCTGGCCTGCTCCCCTTTGCCTTTTCCGAGCGCTTCGGCTTTGCCGATTACGTGGAATGGGCGCTCGATGTGCCGATGTATTTCATCATCCGCGACGGGCGCTATCATGACTGCACCCACATCACCTTCCGCCAGTTCATGGAAGGCGGGCTGAAGGATGAGGTGACCGATGGCCTGCCGACCATTGGCGACTGGTCGAACCATCTTTCCACGCTCTTTCCCGATGTGCGCCTCAAGCGTTTTCTTGAAATGCGCGGCGCTGATGGTGGTCCATGGCGGCGCATCTGCGCGCTGCCCGCCTTCTGGGTGGGGCTGCTCTATGATCAGGCAGCACTCGACGCCGCCCACGACCTCACGGCCGACTGGTCGTTCGAGGAGGTGAATGCCATGCGCAATGCGGTGCCGAAAGAGGGGCTGGCCACGCGCTTCCGCAATCACGATTTGCGGGAGATCGCCCGCGAGGTTCTGGCCATTTCGCGCAAGGGGCTTTCCGCCCGCAAGCGTCTCAATCCTGAAGGCTATGACGAGGCAAGCTTCCTGAGTCCGCTCGACGAGATCGTCGCGCGCGGAACCACCAGCGCGGAAGAACTGGCCAATGCCTTCAACACGCGCTGGGACAGGTCGATCGAGCCCGTATTCCTCGAACAGGCCTATTAGGCATCCTCTCAAGGCGGCGAAGACAAAGCGGATTTGTCGGGTTATCTTTCTGAAACATTGGTCCGATACTTGCTCGGCGACGATTGAATGAAGGAGAACGCCCATGCTTCCGCTGTTCGAGATGCTCAACAATGCCGGTCAGGGGAACGGCGTCGATCAGATCGCCAGGCAGTTCGGCATTTCAAATCAACAGGCACAGGAAGCCATGGAGGCGCTTTTGCCAGCCTTCAGCCAGGGGCTGAAGCGCAATGCCGCTGATCCTTACGGTGCCGGCAATTTTCTCGGTGCGCTTGCCTCGGGTCAGCACGCAAAATATTTCGAGGATGCCGCCAACGCCTTTTCGCCGCAGGGCGTTGCCGAAGGAAACGGCATTCTGGGCCATCTGTTCGGTTCCAAGGATGTGAGCCGCGCCGTGGCCAGCCACGCCGCCCAGGCCACCGGGCTCGGCCAGGATATGCTCAAGCAGATGCTTCCCGTGCTTGCGTCCATGCTCATGGGTGGCCTGTTCAAACAGTCCACGGGCCAGATGCAGGGCGCGCAGCCGCGTCAGGCGCAGGCCGGCGGTGGTGGCATGCTTGGCGACCTCATGGAGCAGATGATGCGCCAGATGGGCCAGCAGCAGTCAGGTGCTCAACCGCGTGGGCGCGCGCCATCGGGTATGAGCCCGTCGGACAACCCGCTTGGCCAGATACTGGAAGGCATGTTCGGTGGTGGTGGTTCCACCGGGCGTTCTACCCCTTCTGGTGGCCAGGGCAACAATCCGCTGGGCGAGATTTTCGACCAGTTCCTGCGTGGCGGCCAGGGCGCCGGACAACCGGAACCGCAAAGGCGGTCCGCGCCGCAACCTGAGCCGGAAACCAACCCGAGTGGCCGCTCCCGCAATCCTTATGACGATCTCTTCGGCCAGATGTTCGAGACCGGCCGCAAGACACGTGATGACTATGAGCGCGGCGTGGAAAACATCTTCGAGCAGTTCCGGCAGGGCATGGAACGGCACCGCTAGGCCTTTGCGCCACAGAGGTTTTCTTGTTGGGCAAGGCGGTTCTCTGCCTTTTTCCACTCCTTCGTGCGCGCTAGGATCAGGTGTTTTTCAGGGAGACGAACCCGAATGTATTGTCCACCCGCCTTTCGCGAGGAAGAACTGCCCGCGCTTCATGAGCTGATGCGGGCAGCGCGGCTGGCCAATGTGGTGACATCCGGTGCGAACGGACTTCATGCAAGCCCTCTGCCCCTGTTTCTTGATGAGACCGAAGGCCCCTATGGCACGCTCTATGGCCATCTGGCGCGCGCCAACGAGCAGTGGAAGGATACGCCGGCGGGCGATGCGCTGGCGATTTTCATGGGCCCCGACGCCTATGTCACCCCATCCTGGTATGCCTCCAAGAAGGAGCATGGGAAGGTCGTGCCCACCTGGAACTACACCGTGGTTCAGGCACGCGGGCCGATCGAGTTTTTCGAGGATGAGGGGAGGCTGCGCAGCGTGGTTGAGCGCCTGACGGCCCTGCACGAGGCGGGTCGCCCGGAAGTCTGGTCCGTCTCGGATGCACCTGAAAAGTTCATCAAAGGTCAATTGCGCGGGATCGTCGGGCTGCGTCTTGCCATCACGAGCCTTGAGGGCAAGCGCAAGATGAGCCAGAATCGCAGTGCCGCCGACAGGGCAGGTGTTGCTGCCGGGCTTTCCGCGAGCGCGCATCCGGACGAACGGCTTGCGGCAGCGCAGATACCACAGGACTGATGCCTGTTTTCCGGACAGGGTGAGACCCCTTGCCGCGATGGCCGCGCATTCGCGCCGTTTTGATTGACTCTGCGCATCCATGCTCCTATAAGCCCGGCCACGCTTGGGCCTTGCGTCCGGCGGCGCGTATTCGTGCCTTCGGTCCAGCCCTGAAAGCAAAGCTCCTGTTCATTGAAACAGAACTAAGAAGGGCCGCACTCCGCGGTATTAAAACAAATGAAGCGTACATATCAGCCTTCCAAGATCGTCCGTAAACGTCGGCACGGTTTCCGTGCGCGCATGGCCACCAAGGGCGGCCGTCGCGTGATCGCAGCCCGCCGCAACCGCGGTCGCAAGCGGCTGTCCGCATAAGGTTTGGAGGCGAGGCCGGAAAGATGACGGACCGGCCAGCCGTCCCACCCCCGGCGCGCCTTAAAAAGCGCGCCGAGTTTCTGGCCGTCCGTCGCGGTGAAAAGCGACGCGGGCGGCTTTTTCTGCTGGAAGTGCTAGATCGCGGCGACCAGGACCCGCCACGGCTGGGCATTACAGTCACGAAGAAAGTCGGCAACGCGGTGGTTCGAAACCGCGTACGCCGGCGGCTCAAGGAAGCCTGCCGCCTCCATACGGTTCACGACATGGTCGCCGGCAAGGATTATGTGATCGTGGCGCGGCGTTCTGTGCTTGACGCGCCGTTCGCCTCCCTGAAAGACGAGCTTTCCCGTCGCATCGGACAAGCCGATGCCGGGCGTGGAAAGGGCAAGGACATCGATGGATAACAATCGCAATTTTCTCATCACGATCGCGCTGTCCGTGTTGATCCTGACGCTCTGGCAGGTGTTCTACATGAACCCCCGGATCGAAGAGCAGCGCCAGGCAGCCCAGATTGAAGAACGGCAGGCGGCAGAAACGGCCCCGGCTGCTGCGTCTTCGAGCGGTGAGATCAGCGATATACCAGCGCCTTCTGGTGGCGAGGGTGCCGTGCCCGGCTCGACCAACCCATCGGCTGCACCGCTTGACCGCGCCGCAGCCGTTGCCGGCAGCGCACGTGTGAAGATCGAGACGCCGCGCATTTCCGGTTCGATCAATCTGACGGGCGCGCGTCTCGATGACCTGCTCCTCAAGGACTACCGGGTGACTGTTGAGAAGGATTCACCCAACATTCAGCTTCTGAACCCCTCAACTGGTCCTGACGGCTATTATGTCGAGACGGGTTATGTTGGTGGGGAGGCCGCCGGAACGCTGCCGGGTCCTTCGACCGAGTGGACGCTTGCCGAAGGCGAGACGCTCACCCCGTCGAGCCCCGTCACGCTCTCCTTCACCAATGAGAAGGGCCTGACCTTCAAGCGCACCTTCTCGGTCGACGAGAACTACATGTTCACGGTGTCCGACACGGTGGAAAACGCTTCTGGTGCTCCTGTCGCACTGCGCAATTATGGCCGCACCACTCGCATCGGCACGCCCAAGACCTCCGGCATCTACATCCTGCACGAAGGCCTGATCGGCGTCACCGGCGAGGAAGGCCTGCAGGAAATCGATTATTCGGATGTCGAAGAGGAAAAGCGCATTACGCCGGCGATGTCCTCTGACGGCTGGCTGGGCATCACCGACAAATACTGGGCGGTGACCATGGTCCCGCAGAACGGCCGCGAATTCCAGCCGCGCTACACCTATTCGGGCGACGGCAAGCCGCGCTACCAGGCCGACTATCTGACCGACGAAATCACGGTCGCCGATGGCGCTTCCGCCACTAGCGAGCTCATGGTCTTCGCCGGTGCCAAGGAGGTCAATGTCGTCGATGCTTATGAAGAAGACCGCGGCATCCGTAAGTTCGAGCTTCTGATCGACTGGGGTTGGTTCTATTTCATCACCAAGCCGATGTTCTATCTCATCGACTGGCTGTTCAAGCTGCTCGGCAATTTCGGCGTGGCCATCCTTGCAACCACGGTCGTTGTGAAGCTCATCTTCTTCCCGCTCGCCAACAAGTCCTACAAGTCCATGGCGAACATGAAGAAGGTCCAGCCTGCCATGATGGAAATCCGCGAGAAATATGCGGATGACAAGATGAAGCAGCAGCAGGCGATGATGGAGCTCTACAAGAAAGAGAAGATCAATCCGATCGCCGGCTGCTGGCCGATCCTGATTCAGATCCCGGTCTTCTTCGCGCTCTACAAGGTGCTCTACGTCACCATCGAGATGCGCCACGCGCCGTTCTTCGGCTGGATTCAGGACCTTTCGGCGCCCGATCCGACCTCGGTCTTCAACCTGTTCGGTCTCCTGCCTTATGACGTGCCAACCTTCCTTATGATTGGCGTCTGGCCGTTGATCATGGGCATCACCATGTTCCTGCAGATGCGCATGAACCCGACACCGCCCGATCCGACACAGGCGATGATCTTCAACTGGATGCCGGTGATCTTCACCTTCATGCTGGCCACCTTCCCGGCAGGCCTGGTGATCTACTGGGCATGGAACAACTTCCTGTCCATCGTCCAGCAGGGCGTCATCATGAAACGCCAGGGCGCCAAGATTGAGCTTTGGGACAATCTGGCTGGTCTGTTCAAGAAAAAGCCGAAACCGGCCGAATAGCCGAAAAAATCGAAAAGGCTCGCGTAAGCGGGCCTTTTTTGTAGCTTTGCCATCCGCATGGATCTCCATCACCGGGCTTTGGCAGAAAATGTCTGGAGCCTCTCACCCCTCTCTGACGCGATCCTGAAGAATTGGGTATTCTCGTGTGGAACGGAGAGATCGCTATGGCTGATAGCCTTGTTTTTGCGTCGCTGTTGCTCGCCACGCTGGGTGCTGGTCTCACGGCCGGGTTTTTCTTCGCATTCTCAAACACGGTTATGCAGGCTCTTCGGCGGATGCCGGTTCCGGCAGGCATTCAGACGATGCAGACGATCAATGTCACCGTGCTCAACCCCGTCTTTTTTGCGGCGTTCTTCGGCACAGCGGCTCTGGGAATCCTGCTTGGTGTTTTCGCCCTGCTCGGGCTGGTGCCGTCCGGCGGCATCTGGCTTTTTCTCGGCGGACTTTTCTATGTGGTGGGCACATTTCTCGTCACCGTTGTTTTCAACGTTCCCATGAACGAGGCTCTGGCAAAGGTTGAGCCAGCAACAACGCAAGGGGCAGAACTGTGGCGGGAGTATCTCTCCCGATGGGTGATGTGGAACCATGTGCGTGCAGTCGCCTCACTGCTCGCGCTTGCAAGCTATGCGATGGCGCTGGTTGAGTGGTCATGATTGCTGTCCTCTCGTATTTCCGCTAAGGACAGCATCTGCACCAAGGGAGTTGCCTCGATGATCAAATAAGGGGACCGAAGCACACGCCGCCGGGACTTGAGGTCCGGCCCTTTGCCGTTTTGACGGAGGCGGTGGGTTATTCCCCTGTTTTGACCAAGGAGGTCCCCATGCATGGACCTGATCCGGCAACGCCATACCCGATGGCGGGCTTTCCCAGAACCATTTTTCTTAAGAACTTCATCACCCGGCCTAATATCGAGGTGGGAGATTTTTCCTACTACGACGATCCCGTCGGCGCCGAGCGTTTTGAGGAACGAAACGTCCTTTATCACTTCGACTTTCTCGGCGATCGACTGGTTATCGGCAAGTTTGTGGCCATCGCCCACGGCGCCACACTTGTGATGAACGGGGCCAACCATCTGATGACTGGCTTCTCCACCTTCCCGTTCAATATCTTCGGCCACGGCTGGGAGGAGGGTTTTGATGGCCAGGTTTATCTCGAGCATAGCCGCGGCAACACCACCGTGGGCAATGATGTGTGGATCGGACGGCAGGCGCAGATCATGCCGGGCGTCACTATTGGAGATGGAGCCGTGATCGGGGCCCATGCCGTCATTGCCTCCGATATTCCGCCTTACGCCATCGCCGTGGGCAATCCGGCGCGCGTTCTTCGCCTGCGCTTCGCGCCCGAGACGGTCGCAGCCCTCGTCGGGATCGGCTGGTGGAACTGGCCGGTAGACAAGATAAGCCGCAACCTATCTGCCATACGCGGCGCTGATCTCGTTGCCCTTGAAAACGCCGTCTAACAGGACTGCCAGGCGGCATCATTAAACTTGACATTTTTAGTATAGTATTGTGTTTGTGTCTTCGGCCGTGTCGCTAATCCGACCGGCCGGAGGCCAAGAGGTAACTGCCATGATGCATCTGAGCCCGATTGAGGAGTTTGCGTCTCATCATGCCTGTGAGGCTGATGAGCTCGAACGCCACCGTGGAAAATTCCTGCGTGTAGAGCGGCTGCGGTCCAAGGTGCAGGCCGCCAAGCGTGCAGCCGCCGAGAGCCTTTCACGCGCGAATGAGACGCCGGAGCCACATGATGGCAGCAACATGATTTTCGTTGCTCTCTTCGATACCCACTGTCGGGACCGCGAAGCGCTCTTCGAGGCGATGAGGGAACTGGACGAGGCCTGCGGCGAATTGCACGTGATGACACCCGGTATGAAGGCGATTGAAGGGTGCATGCGCAGCCCTTCTGAACACTTACGAGGACTGGGCGGTATCGATGAGCGAGTTTGAACGTCGCCGCCAACAAGCGGAAACACATCTGAAGCTTCAGATGATGAAGGAAATGAGCGAGATCATGCGTCGGACCGGCCTGCCGCCAATGGTTCTGATGCTTGAGGCTGCGCGAGCCCTTGGAACGATCTACCGCGAAACGGCGGAAGCGCACTGCGAGACATCCTGTTGTCCTTGCGGATGGCGCCCGCAAGAGTCCAGGGACCTCGGACGCCTCCATGAGACTTTGTGCGAAGCCAGCCGCAGGCCCCGCTCACGGTGGCTCGGTGGAATGCAGGTTCTCGGCAACGCTTGAGTGACTTCTGAAACACGGTTTCAGCAACAGCGCAGTTGACAAATGCCCCGCCAGTCTTGATGCCGTCATTTGAACGGTAATGGAGATGATGGCGTGAACGCATCACACGATGACGCAGCCGCCGGCAAGGCGCAGATCGATCGCGGAACCTTCCTGCGTCCGTGGGTCTTCCTGCGCGGTGCACCGGCCATGAAATTTCTACCGCCTGAAGGTCCCCCCGAGGTGGCCTTCGCCGGGCGCTCGAATGTGGGCAAGTCATCGCTCATCAATGCGTTGATCGTACAGCGCGGCCTGGCCCGTACATCCAACACGCCCGGCCGCACCCAGGAGCTCAACTTCTTCGTTCCCGATGGATATACCGGTGCTGATGGTGATCTTCCGCCCATGGCGATCATCGACATGCCGGGCTACGGCTTTGCCAAGGCGCCCAAGGCGCAGGTCGACGCCTGGACCGAAATGGTCTTCGACTATCTCAGGGGCCGTGTCACGCTCAAGCGTGTGTTCCTGCTGATTGATGCCCGCCACGGCATCAAGAAGAATGACGAGGAGGTCATGGATCTGCTCGACAAGGCGGCGGTTTCCTATCAGGTGGTGCTGACAAAGATCGATAAGATCAAGCCGCCGGCGGTTGAAAAGCTGCTTGCCGCCACGGAAGCGCAACTGAGAAAGCGTGCAGCCGCTTTTCCCGAGATTGTCGCAACCTCATCGGAAAAGGGTCAAGGCATGGACGAGTTGCGTGATGCCATCGCCCGCGCCGTAACCGATGGCTGAATGCCAGATCCCTAGCTCGGCATTGTCGCGCCCGGTTTGAACGTCAAGGCGACGCCGTTGATGCAGTGGCGTTTGCCGGTCGGCGGCGGGCCGTCATCGAAAATGTGTCCCTGGTGGCCGCCGCAGCGCCGGCAGTGGCATTCGGTCCGGGTCATGAAGAGCGAGTTGTCCGGCTTGGTGCCGATGGCATCCGGAAGTGCTTCCCAGAAGCTCGGCCAGCCGGTGCCTGAATCATATTTCGCCTCGGATGAATAAAGCGGCAGGTCGCAGCCGGCGCAATGAAAGAGACCGGCACGCTTCTCATTGTTGAGCGGGCTCGTGAAGGCCCTTTCCGTCGCTTCCTGCCGCAGCACGGCAAATTGCTGATCGGTCAGGATCGCGCGCCACTCTTCCTCACTTTTGGTGATCTCGAAGGTTTCAGCCATGGCGCTGCCGCCGGTCCGGCCACGCAGCACAAAGGCTCCGCCGGTGAGTGCTGCCAGCGCGCCAGCCGTACCATACAGAAAATTGCGGCGTTTCATCGAATAGCTCCTTCTTGCATGGTTGGCTCGTGTCGCCTGCGCCGGACATTAGGTCCGCTGGGCTATCACCTCAAAGTCAAGTCCGTGTGAGTGCAGGGGGTGGCGCTGCTCCACCCCTTGCGGTTCCGAAAGCCCCCGATCGGAACCTGTCTGGCTTTTGCTTTCGTAGCTCAGCTCTTCGGCAGAAGCACTGTGTCGATCACGTGGATAACCCCGTTCGACTGATCGACATCGGCAATCGTCACGGTTGCGACATTGCCGTTTTCGTCGGTCAGCGTGATCTTGTCGCCGTCCATCTTGGCTTCGAGCATGCAGCCGCCAACCGTCTTGACCGGATGGTTGCCGCCGTCATCGGAGATCATCTTGCCAATGGCGTCAGACATGGCTTCGGTCGCCACCACGTGGCAGGTCAAGACCGTCGCGAGCGTTTCCTTGTTCTCGGGCTTCAGAAGCGTGTCGACAGTGCCGGCGGGCAGCTTCTCGAAAGCTGCGTTGGTCGGCGCGAAAACGGTGAAAGGCCCTTCACCCGAAAGCGTGTCGACCAGGCCGGCAGCCTTCACAGCAGCAACGAGCGTGGTGTGATCCTTCGAATTGACTGCATTCTCGACAATGGTCTTGTCGGCGTACATGGCCGCGCCGCCAACCATCGGGTTTTCAGCGAGAGCTGTACCTGTGAAAGCGAGAGCAATCGAGCCGGCGAGAATGGAAACAGTGATCTTGCGCATGTTTGAACTCCTCAGGTCATTTTGGGACCGCCATTCTGGCTGGCCCGTTTTGGGAACATGAGGAGACACGGAGAGGCACTCCGGGAAGTTTCAAAAAAAAGCAGATTTTTTAGAAAAGCCGAAATCAGATGTCGCGCAGATCGCCAAGTGCGACGACCGGCCCGGTGGGTGTGCCGTCCGGCGAACCGCCCAGCGGTTCCGTGGTGATGGCAAACACGGCGCCGGCCTCGATTGCGGCGCCAAGCGCTTCGCTCAGCGCCACATGAACGCTCGATCCGACCGGAATGACCCCGAGGGAAACCGGCGGCTTGTCGCCCTCGATCGCCCAGAGCTCGAAATCGCGCCCATCGGGCCGCGCTCCGGAAACATGGGAGAGCGCCACGTCGCGCTTGATACTGTCATAGACCGCGAGATAACGCACATCGGTGTCGTCATGGGCAAGCGAGGCAACGAAACGCTGCTCCTGGAGCGGCTGATTGCCAATCGGCAGATTTGTGTAAGTGAGGCCCACATAGGCGGCGAAAGCCAAAAGGGCGGCCAGCGCGGCACTTCGCCAGAAGGCGAGGCTCGACCAAAGGCCGAGCCTTTCCGCTGCCGGCGCGGCACCAAAAAGCCGTGCGTCGATGGCAGACTTCGCGTTCGCTGGGGGCTCCACCCCTTCATAGGCTTCTGCCATGGGGGCGAGCCGGGCTTCCCAGTCTTCCACAAGGCGCGCAAAGGCTGGTTCCGTCTCGATCCGGCGCGCGGCCGTTGCCCGCTCTTCGGCTGCCAGAACGCCGAGCACATATTCGGCAGCGACGAGATCGTCGTCGTGCCTTTCCGGTCCGTGTTCGTCTGCCACCGTCATCGTTCCAGGCATTCCCTGAGCTTCAAGAGGCTGCGCCGCAGCCAGGTTCGCATCGTATTGAGCGGCACGTCGAAACGGGCCGCAAGTTCGGCGTAGCTGTCGCCGTTGAGATAGGCTCCGCGCACCGCCATTGCACGATCGGTTTCCAGTTCGCCGAGGCAGGCATCGATCCGCCGCCGTTCGCTGCCCGCTTCCGCCAGGCTTTCCGGGTTCGGTTTCGGATCGGCAATGGCCTGCGCTTCATCCAGTTCCGCGGCAGGCGCCTTGCGCGCCCTCAGCCTGTCGATTGCGTGATTGCGCGCCACCGCAACCAGCCAGGTGATCGGGCTGAGATCCGTCGCGGCAAACCGGTCCGCCTTGGTCCATATCTTTACATAGACGTCCTGCAGCGCCTCCTCTGCTTCCGCCCTGTCCTTCAAGACACGCAGGCAGACACCGAAGAGTTTCGCACTCGTGAGGCGATAAAGAAGATCAAATGCCGCACGCTCCTTGAGCGCGGTGCGGAAAATCAGCTTCGTTATATCATCCGGGATCATACTGGGAGACTAGGCTCAAACGGGATGGCGGGAAAGGCGGAGAAACGTGAGAGTTAGGGCGATGCAACGCAAAGGCAAGCCGACCCACGATCAGCAAAAGCAGCTTTTTGTCGGCCGACCTGCAAGATCGTTTCACTTGCAGCGAAAAATGCTTTAAGAAACCGCCGTTTTGACTTTGGGGAACTACACGATGACGGACATGACGGAAACTGCTGAAGCCCAGGCCCGCTTTCTTTCGGCGGCACTGCCGTACATGCAGCGTTATGAGAACAAGACCATCGTGGTGAAATATGGCGGGCACGCCATGGGCGATGCTGCACTTGGTCAGGCCTTCGCCCGCGACATCGCGCTCCTCAAACAGTCCGGCGTCAGCCCCATCGTCGTCCATGGCGGCGGCCCGCAGATCGCGGCCATGCTCAAGAAGATGGGCATCGAATCGAAATTCGAGGGCGGCCTTCGCGTCACCGACGAAAAGACCGTCGAGATCGTCGAGATGGTTCTGGCCGGCTCCATCAACAAGGAAATCGTGGCGCTCATCAACGCCGA
Source organism: Nitratireductor sp. B36 (assembly GCF_020833685.1). Classification (GTDB taxonomy): domain Bacteria; phylum Pseudomonadota; class Alphaproteobacteria; order Rhizobiales; family Rhizobiaceae; genus Nitratireductor. The sequence goes on along the minus strand of NZ_JACKZY010000001.1, from coordinate 1,184,500 downwards.
GGGCGAGTGGGCCATTGGTCTGTGCGGCAAGGATGGCAACATGGTCTTTGCCGAAAAGGCGCACAAGACCGTGGTCGATCCCGATTCCAACATCGAGCGCGTGCTCGATCTGGGATTTGTCGGCGAGCCGGTGGAGGTCGACCGCACGCTGCTCGATCTGCTCGCCCATTCCGAGATGATCCCTGTCATCGCCCCGGTGGCACCCGGCCGCGACGGCCACACCTACAACATCAATGCCGATACGTTTGCCGGTGCGATTGCCGGCGCCGTGCGCGCCACGCGTCTTCTTTTCCTCACCGATGTGCCTGGCGTGCTCGACAGGGACAAGAAGTTGATCGACGAGCTGACGGTCGCCGAAGCTCGCGCCCTCATCAAGGATGGCACGATTTCCGGCGGCATGATCCCCAAGGTCGAGACCTGCATTCAGGCCATCGAGCGCGGCGTGGAAGGTGTCGTCATCCTCAACGGCAAGACCCCGCATGCTGTCCTGCTCGAGCTTTTCACCGAGCATGGCGCAGGAACCCTGATCGTCCCGTAAGGGTTCATTCAATCCAAGGTTGCTCCGTTCGCGGCTTCACCATTAACATGACCTTCAGGACTGGATAAATTAAAAGCTATAGCTTATATTGGGGGGGGCAATAGTGGCGATCTGGGTGTTCCGGGGCGATGGCTTCGATGCTGAAGAGGAGCTCCGCCGCCTGATGGATGAGAAAACCATCGATGCCGGTGAACTGGACGGTGTTATCAGTGGTTTGCTCGAATTGGAGCTCATCGCCGATTATGGGTTTTATAACCAGCTTAGACGCAACAATTGGCGAAAACTGGAGGCTGAATTCTGGCTCTTCAAGGACAGGCAGTTCCACATGATCGCAAATTTTCCAGGAGACGGCAGAGCCGAGACCAAGGATGTCTGTGTTGTCGTCGCCCGGGTCATCAATCATCACGCAGATCCGGACCCTGTTTCAGCGCTGTTGAATATCGCTCGGGATAGGATGCGCATTGGTAGGCCGGAAAGGTGGAACCATGAGCTTTGATTCCTTCACTTCAGCGGCAAGACAAAAGCCGCATCTGAAGTTGGCGTTCGCGCGCGCGGAGGGCGCGCGGCGGATGGCAGAGGCTCTGCTGGCCCTGCGCCGGGAGGCCGGCCTTACGCAGACGCAGTTGGGAAAGAAACTCGGCGTTTCACAGGCCCGGATCTCGCAGGTCGAAAGTGGTCTGCTTGACCACGCGCCTTCGATCGATTTTGCCTGCGCCTTTGCTGTTGCCTGTGGTGGTCGACTTGAGTTTCATGCTTCCCGCAACAGCTGGGCCCGTCACGAGCGTGAGCAGGAAGAAAAAAGGCGTCGATCGGATAGGAGGCGCGGCAAACGAAATCCACAACCCGCTTCTGAGGCGGAGTTTGGAAGGGGCTCACCAGACGACACGTTGTTTGGCGAGGCGAACGTCGATAGCGCAATTTCCGAGGCGGAAGTGGCCGCTGAACCGGAACAGAGCCTTAAGAGCCGTTAAATGGTCAGGGTGGCGGCCTGGCTCAGGATACGTTCGACCGATTCCTGCGAAATGCGGGAGCGGAGCGTACCGCATTTACTGGTAAAATATGTAGCGCGTCAGCAAATGGCGGAGACACTCTCATTGTCGTCACAAGTTTGGAGGGTGCCATGACCTGGGATCTCGCGGTAGGGCAATTTGCCCCCATAATCTCTGGAATTCTTGGCCTGACGGGTTCTGCCCTGCTTGTGCTCCCGTCCATCATGTCCAGTGATTCCCGCATGACCATGCTGCAGCTACAAAGGCTACAGACATCAAGAACACAGCCGAACGCCTATCAGAAACAGATGAAACAATTGCTCGACAGAGCCCTTAAGGAGATGGGTTTCGAGCGTCGCTGCCTGCGCGTTGGTCTCCTGCTTCTATGCGTTTCGTTCCTCATGCTGGCTCTTCATGGAGTGGCAAATCTGGCGTGATCCGTGCCGGGACGAAGGTTCTTCTCAGCCTTAACAATGCAGGTTAGATCAACTCGACGGTGCTCGAGTATCGATGAACTTGTTTCCAAATTGCGAAGAATGTCCACGTAGACAGGCTTACAACAGCACCAGCAGAACAATCCCCGCGACGATCAGCAGGCAGCCCGCCACTTCCGTGCGGTTGATGTGCTCGCGGAAGAAGAAAACGGAGGAGGCGAAGGTGAAGATCATTTCGATCTGCGCCAGCGCCTTCACCACCGCCGCCTGTTGTAGCGTCATGGCGCTGAACCAGCCAAGCGAAGCCGCCGCACCAACGAAGCCGACAAACAGTGACGGTTTCCATGCCTTCGCAATCCGGCCGACTTCGGCGCGGTCGCGCCATAGCATCCAGATGAGCATGATCACGGTTTGAAAGGTGATGGTCACGGCCAGCGTCGTGGTCGCCTGCATCAGGTAATTGGGCCCGCCCAGCGAAAGCGACGCTCCGCGATAGGCGACGGCCGTTATGCCGAACAGCGTGCCCGAGGCCAGTCCGATCAGTGCTGTGCGGCTGATGAGCGAGCGGAACAGGTTGCCCCAGCTCATCGGCACACGCGCCACTGAGATAAGCATCACGCCAACCACGGTGACGGCGATGGCGACCAGCGCACCAAAGCCGGCCACCTCACCAAGAAGCACGAGGCCGAAGATGGCGGCTTGGGCCGGCTCGGTGCGTGAATAAGCGGTCCCCACCGCAAAATTGCGGAAGGAGAAGAGATAAATGAGGAGAAATTGCGCGGAGATCTGACCCAGCCCGCCGAGCAGCGTCCAGGCAAGAAACGTCCCGTGAAGTTCCGGGAATTCATAACCGGCAGCAAAGTGAAGTGCGAGCCACAGGACGAGCACGAACGGCATGCCAAAGCCGAAGCGCACGAATGTCGCTCCGGTCGTGCCCATGACGCCTTTAAGGTGCTTTTGCCCGACGGAACGCAGGTTCTGCAGGAAGGCTGCGGCAATGGTGATGGGAATCCACAATTCCATGCTGCGTCTTTTGCAGCCCATGCTTCAAACGCGCAAGAGAGCAGTTGGGTCAAAGTGGTATACCAGTTCGGGCTACCGAAGTGGAAGGGTTTGCTCAGTATCCGCCGGGTAGTGAAGACAGGGGTCGAGGCTTACATGATCGGCATCGATCTGATTTAGCGTTCCGCTCAAAACCACGCGATCTCCCGCCCTGTAATCGTTGACCTCATAGGTCACGCACACCACTTCAGGGTCTGGCGCGGCGCAGGTCAGCATGTAGCCCAGCGTGCCGTCGTGTTCCACGGCGCGCAGCTCCCCCACCACGTCAATGGTGATCCATTCCTCATTTGAGGCATCAAGGGTTGAAAGCTTGTCTCGCAACTGCGCACACGTTGCTTCGAAACTCGGCTCAGGCTGGGCGAGAGCTGCTGTTGCGGAGGCAAAAATCGGCAGGGCAAGGCAAAGACAGGAGAAACGGACCATGGGCTGAACTTCGATTTGCGATAGTGACACGTTCCTTGTGCATCGTGGCATTTGTTTGAAGCGGAAAAGCCTGCTGGACGATTGCGATGCACAGCTCGGCTCTGGCATAAGGGGCCATGACAAATCGGCCCGCTCCCGATCGTTTCGCTCATGTCACCGACTGGGTGTTCGATCTCGACAACACGCTTTATCCGCATCACAGCAATCTGTTCTCCCAGATTGATGTGAAAATGACGGCTTATGTGTCCGAATTTCTCCAACTTGGGCGCGATGAGGCCAGAGTGCTTCAAAAGCAGCTCTATAAGGAGCACGGCACCACGCTCAACGGTCTGATGGCGCGATATGACATCGACCCCGACGATTTTCTCGAGAAGGTGCACGACATCGATTATTCGTGGCTCGACCCTGATCCGCGGCTTGGCGCAGCCATTCGCGCTCTTCCAGGCCGCAAGTTCATCTTCACCAATGGTGATCGGGGTCACGCGGAACGTGCGGCGCGGCAGCTCGGCGTGCTCGACCATTTTGACGACATTTTCGACATCGTAGCGGCCGATCTGCTCCCGAAACCGGCTGCCGCCACCTATGACAAGTTTGTGGCCTTGCATCGGGTGGCGGGCGAAAATGCTGTCATGTTCGAGGATCTGGCGCGGAATCTCGCAGTGCCGAAGAAGCTTGGAATGACCACGGTTCTGGTGGTGCCCAACAATTTCGAGCCGACCTTCACCGAGATATGGGAGCAGGACGCGAACGAGGAAGACGATGTCGACTTCGTGACCGACAATCTTGCGGAATTTCTTGAAACGGCGATGAAGGCCTGACGCCGATGCGGCGTTTCACGTCTCTTGAAACGCGCATCGACTCCCTTGCGCATCGCGTTCTCGACACGTTGCCTGCACAGGGCCCGGCGGGCGCGCTGGTCGAGTTCGCCGTCTTCGGATTGAAGCAGGCATGGGCTTGTCTTTTTGGCGGGTTACTGCTCGCGCTGATCATCGCGACACATTATCTGTGGCCGGAAAACGCCGTCCTGGCACGCTACGATTATCTGTTTCTGGCTGCGGTTGTCATACAGGTGCTCATGCTGGCTGGCGGTCTTGAGCAACCGTCCGAAGCGAAGGTCATCCTTATTTTTCACGTGGTCGGCACGGTGATGGAGGTCTTCAAAACTTCAGCCGGCTCATGGATCTATCCGGAAGAGAGCGTCTTTCGCGTCGCTGCAGTGCCGCTCTTCTCGGGTTTCATGTATGCCGCCGTGGGATCCTATCTCGCGCGCGTCAGCCGGATTTTCGACATGCGCTATACGCACTATCCGGCTTTGTGGATGACATTGGTGCTCGCCGCAGCGATCTATGTGAACTTTTTCGCCCATCACTATACGGTCGATGTGCGTTATGGTCTCTTTGCAGCCACGGCGCTGCTTTTCGCACGCACCACCGTGCACTACCGCGTGTTCCGGTTTCGCCATCGAATGCCGTTGTTGCTTGGGTTTCTGCTGGTGGCGGTGTTTATCTGGTTTGCAGAGAACATCGGCACCTGGTCACGTGCCTGGATCTACCCGGATCAGTCCGGTGGATGGACACCGGTTTCCATCTCCAAGCTCGGTTCGTGGTACCTCTTGATGATCATATCCTTCGTTCTGGTATCGGTGGTTCATCGTCCTCGAACGCCTGATGAAGCCCCTTTGAAGGATTTTCCGGCTGGCGCCGGTCGGGCCGACGCCAGCGGTTAGCAAGAGGCGACGTATGTCAGTGGCTGTGCCCCGTCCCGGAGGTTTCACCGCGTGCGGGGCCTGCGACAAGCCTCAGATCGATCGTCCCCGCATTCTCGAATTCCAGCCTGAGCGGTATGGACTCGCCCTCCTGAAAACCCTTCTCCACTTGCATGAACATCACATGCAGGCCGCCGGGCTCCAGCGTCACCGTCTCTCCGGCTGGTATGGTCAGGCCTCCTTTCACAGGACGCATAACCATCACGTCATTGTTCATTTCCATGCTGTGCACCTCCACCTTGCCTGCCCGTGGGGAGGTCAGCGACAGGAGCCGGTCATCGACCGCGCCGGTGTTTTCGATCACCATATAACCGCCGCCTGAAGGTTGTCCGGGCAGCATGGCCCGCACGCGGGCGTCTGCGATTTTCAGGTCTCCGGCCTGGATGACGTGCTCTGTCTGATGGTCCGTGGCCTGCGCTGCGATAGCCGAGCCGAGCAGGGGAAGTGCGGCGACCGCCGCGAGGAAAATATTTGAGCGCATGGTTCTGCCTTTTATAACTGAGCTTTGAACTGCCCGAAAAACTGGGCGTAAATAGATCAGATAAGGGCAGGAGGAGCGCGGATGCCGTGTGCTGTCGCGCTGGCGGGGTTGGTGTGAATGCGGTTGCCCCAACGGGGTGCGATAGCGCCATTCCTCTGCCATATGGGCAGTGCCAGCACTGGGTTTTGCGGTGAGGCCGATGAGAACAGGTAGCCGCACGCATGGCCGCTCACACACAGCGGACATTGAGCCGCACGCGGGTGCTCGCGACTGTCATCGGTTACCGTGCCGATTCCGTAGGTCGTACAAATGACGAAGCCATAGGAGACCGGTGTGGCCGCAGCCAGAGCCAGCGGCTGCAATAGCCCCATGAGCAGCGAGATGATGCCAACCGCCGCGAACAGTTTTGCATCGCGGCGCAGGCTCTCAAACCAGCTTTTGTTACCCAGCCATTGCGTCATAGCGCATGCCTAGCCGATTGCTGGGCACCCCGCCAGCCTCACCGGCTGCGGCATCAGCGCTTAGAGTTCGTAGAACTCGGCGATCTTCGCCCAGGCTTCCTCGGCCGTGTCCACGAAAGTGATCAGCTCATCGTCTCCGGGCGAGATCGTCCCCTGTTCCGCCAGAAAACCGAGGTCGATCGCACCTTCCCAGAACTCCTTGCCGAACAGAACCACCGGCACCCGTTCCATGCGTCCGGTCTGGATCAGCGTGAGCGTCTCAAACAACTCGTCCATCGTGCCGAAGCCACCGGGGAACACCGCGACCGCCTTCGCCCGCATCATGAAATGCATCTTGCGGATCGCGAAATAGTGGAAGTTGAAGCACAGCTCCGGCGTTACATATAGGTTCGGCGCTTGCTCATGCGGCAACACGATGTTGAGGCCGATGGAGGGCGCGCCGCAATCGGCAGCACCGCGATTGCCGGCTTCCATCACGCCGGGTCCGCCGCCCGTCACCACCACATATTCGCGGTAATAGGATTTGGCCGATTCCTCCGAGCAAAGCCGCGCGAAATTCCGGGCCTCCTGATAGTAGCGGCTGTTCTTTTCAAGGTTCTTCTTCTGCGTCTCGTTCTTGGCAGCCCAGGCCTCGCCGCCCGGTTCGGGCAGGCGCGCGCCGCCGAATAGAATGACCGTCGAACGAATGCCACGCTCGGCAAGCGCCATCTCCGGTTTCAGGAGTTCCAGTTGCAGGCGCACCGGGCGCAGTTCGCGCCGGGTCATGAAGTCTTCGTCGTCCCAGGCAAGACGATAGGTTTCCGCACGTGTCTGCGGTGTGTCGGGCACTTGCCGCGAACGGCGCAGATCCTCATCGGAATGCGGTAGGGGCGTCCAGCCGTTCTCGTCTTTCGAATCCATCGTCATTTATCCGTCCTTTGGCGCGTCCCCGCGCGATCCCGAGATTGACCCCCAGTGACGCTTCGCATAGTTTCCGCGCCGACCTGGGTCATTTTCCCACACTATGGCTGAGCCCTTAACAGCTTGTTCAATGGAGCCGCAAGCATGACGAGTATCGATGTCGCCGCGCTGGAAACAACAATCGAAAAGGCATTTGACGAGCGCGACGGCGTTTCGACCGACACCCGCGGCGAGATCCGCGATGCGGTAGAAGCTTCGCTGCACCTGCTCGACAGCGGCAAGGCACGTGTGGCAGAGCGTCAGGAGGACGGCTCCTGGAAGGTGAACCAGTGGCTCAAGAAGGCTGTGCTTCTTTCCTTCCGGCTGAACCCGATGCAGGTCATCAAGGGCGGACCGGGCGATTCCGTCTGGTGGGACAAAGTGGCGTCGAAATTCGACGGCTGGAGCGCAAACGAGTTCGAGAAGGCCGGCTTCCGCGCCGTGCCAAACGCCGTTGTGCGCCACTCCGCCTATATCGCGCCCGGCGTGGTGCTGATGCCCTCCTTCGTCAATCTCGGCGCTTATGTGGGTGAGGGCACGATGGTCGATACCTGGGCCACCGTCGGCTCTTGCGCGCAGATCGGCAGGAATGTGCATCTTTCCGGCGGTGTCGGCATCGGCGGCGTTCTGGAGCCCATGCAGGCCGGCCCCACCATCATCGAGGACCACTGCTTCATCGGCGCGCGCTCCGAAGTGGTTGAAGGCTGCATCGTGCGCGAAGGCTCGGTGCTCGGCATGGGTGTCTATATCGGCAAATCCACCAAGATCGTCGACCGCGCCACGGGCGAAATCTTCTACGGCGAAGTACCGCCTTATTCGGTGGTCGTCGCAGGCACCATGCCCGGCAAGAACGTACCGGGCGAGAACTGGGGCCCCAGCCTCTACTGCGCCGTGATCGTCAAGCGCGTCGATGAGAAGACCCGCTCCAAGACGTCGATCAACGAACTCCTGCGCGATTGACGAGCGACGGAGAAGCGCAATGCCCAAGGGACAGATCGCCTGGCTGTTTTTCGGTTTTTCCGGAAGGGTAAGCCGCGCCGCATTCTTTCTGGCAGGCATGCTTCTGGCTGTCCTGCAGGCCTTCGCGCTCTATCGCTTCACCCTGGCGCCGGAGGGAAGCGGCGCCAGCGGCATGTGGGCACTGCTTTTCTGGGGCCTCTTCTTCGTTTCGGTCTTTTCTTCGGTGGCGCTCGGCGTCAAGCGCCTTCATGATTTCGGCAAGCCCGGCATTTTTGCTGTCGCGCTCTTCATCCCGATGGTGTCGATCCTCGCCTTCATCGTGCTCTGCCTTTATCCGGGCGATGCTGGCGCCAACGAATATGGCGATCGGACAAACGCGCCGAAGCAATAAAAGGTTTGCCGCGTGACAGGCACGTCCGGTTGGATTATCCCTTGCGCATGACACTGCCGACAGATCCCGCCGCCAATCTCGCCGAACTCATTCGCTGCCCTTCCGTCACGCCGGTGGAAGGTCAGGCGCTTTCCGTGCTTCAGGGCATGTTGAAGGCGCTTGACTGCTCGGTCGAGCGCCCGATCTTTTCCGAAGAGGGCACGCCCGACATCGAAAATCTCTATGGCAAGCTCGCAGGCGAGGGCCCGCACCTCATGTTCGCCGGTCACACCGATGTGGTGCCGCCCGGCGATGAGAGCGCCTGGAAGCATCCGCCCTTTGCCGCCGCCATTGCCGATGGCCAGATGTATGGCCGGGGTGCCGTCGACATGAAGGGTGGCATCGCCTGTTTCGTCGCCGCGCTCGCCCGCTATGTGGAAGCCCACGGCAAGCCGAAAGGCTCCGTCTCCTTCCTCATCACCGGAGATGAGGAAGGCCCGGCGCTCAACGGAACGGTCAAGCTTCTGGAATGGGCCGTGGAGCGTGGCGAAAAGTGGGACGCTTCGATCGTCGGCGAACCCACAAACCCGGATCGGCTCGGCGACATGATCAAGATCGGCCGGCGCGGTTCGCTTACCGGTCGCATCACCGTCAATGGCCGTCAGGGGCACGTTGCCTATCCGCACCGGGCAGACAATCCGGTGCCCGGCCTCATGCAGCTGCTTGATGCGCTTCTCGGTCAACCCTTCGATGAAGGCACGGCAGATTTCCAGCCAAGCAATCTGGAAGTCACCACGGTTGACGTGGGCAACACGGCGACAAACGTCATTCCCGCAAAGGCGACAGCGGTCTTCAACATCCGCTTTAACGACACGTGGAGCGTGGAGAGCCTGCAGGCCGAAATCCACAACCGGCTCGACCGTGCCGCAGAGGAGAACCGTTTGCGCAAGGGCGCCGAACACCCGGTCGATTTCGACATCGACTGGCTTGGTCGCCCGAGCCCTGTTTTCCTGACGCGCGACGAAAAACTGGTTGAAACCCTGTCGGCTTCGATCGAGTCTGTGGTCGGCTCGCGTCCACAGCTCTCCACCTCCGGCGGTACATCGGATGCGCGTTTCATCAAGGATTACTGCCCTGTGGTGGAATTCGGCCTCGTTGGCCAGACCATGCACATGGTCGATGAGCGGGTGGCGCTGTCCGACCTCGAAACCCTGACGCAGGTCTATCTGCGTTTCCTAGAAGATTGGTTTGGCTGACGATGCCTTCATTCGCCGAGATCCAGCGGTATTTTGCCGGTGTCTGGCGCATGATGATGGGGCGGTCTGAAGGCCTTCGCCTTCTCGATCTGTCGGCGGACGGTTTCTGGAACTCGTTCTTCGCCATCCTTGTCGCTTTCCCTCCCATGGTGGTGGGGTGGGTGGCGATTTCCAACGAATTGGCGGGAATCGAGATCTTCACCTCCCGCTTCTCGCTGTTCACGCGGTTGATGTTGACGGACCTGGCCACCTGGATTCTGCCCTATGCCATCCTGGCGCTTGCAGCGCGTCCGGCCGGCATTGCCGACCGGTTTGTGCACTACGTGGTGGCAAACAACTGGGCGTCCGCGCTGTTCGCCTGGATCACGCTCCCGGCGATGCTCATGCGGCTGCTTTTCCCCGAGGCCGCCGACCTTGCAAATCTTGTCACCTTCCTGATCTTCCTTGCAACGATGGTTCTCTCCTGGCGGCTCACAAATGTCGCCATCGGCAAAGGGCCGGCCGTCGCCACAGCGGTCTTTGGAGCGATGTTTGCGGCCTCGCTTGCCATTCTCTTCACGTTTGAAGGGTTGCTGAGCCTGTCACGCGCGGGATAGGGACTGCCGGAAGCAACGCGCACGCGGAACCAAGGCAGATCAATAATCCACGCCCGTCAGATACAGCCCGTGCGGTGGCGCGACCGGGCCACAGGCCTTGCGGTCGCGGGCTTCGAGCGCCCGGGTCACGTCGTCTGCGCTCCAGCCGCCTTCGCCCACCCGCTTCAGCGTGCCTGCAAAGGAGCGCACCTGATTGTGCAGGAAGGAACGGGCCGAGGCGCGGATTTCCACGAATTCGCCGTTGCGCGTTACTTCCAGCTTTTCCAGTGTCTTGATCGGACTTTTTGCCTGACACTGAGCGGCGCGGAACGTGGTGAAATCATGGGTTCCCACCAGCCGCTGCGCCGCCTCGTGCATGGCTTCCGCATCGAGCGGTGCCGCCACATGCCAGGCATGGGCGCGGTCAACGGTCAGGGGCGGGCGGCGGTTGTGAATGCGGTAGAGATAGTGCCGGGCTTTTGCGGAAAACCGCGCGTCGAAATCATCGGGCACCTGCGCGGCCTCGATCACGGCAACCGTCTCCTCGGCCATGGCGAGATGTGCGTTGATTGCATTTTGCACGGTGCGGGCGGTCCAATCCCGCGAGAGGTTGAAATGCGCCACCTGTGCCAGCGCATGAACACCCGTGTCGGTGCGTCCCGCGCCAAACAGTGTCACCTCCTCCCCGGAAAACGCGGCAATGGCATTCTCCAGTGCGGCCTGCACGGAATGGTGCGTCGCCTGCCGCTGCCAGCCAAAATAGGGGCCACCATCATATTCGATGTCGATGCGAAAACGCGCCATGGTCAAAGCCCGCCAAAGCCGGGGGCGTAGACGAGCCGCCCCGTGTCGGGAGCTTCATAGCCCCAGCGCAGGGCCTGAAGGGCCTCGCACTGATAGTCGCTCTCAAAAGCTGCAGCATCTTCATGCCGATAGCCGAAACGGCCGTAATATACGGGCTCGCCCAGCACAACAGACAGCGTTTCGCCGTTGGTGATCAGGCGTTGATGCGCTTCCTCGACAAGCCGCGCTCCGATGCCCTGCCGTTGATCAGTGGGCGAAACGGCGAGCGGTGCGAGTGCAACGGCGGGAAAGCGGGTCTCGTCTTTCACCACATGAAGGCGCGAGAAGAGCACATGACCGCATAGTGCGCCTTCCCGTTCAGCGACAAACGAGAGAACCACGTCGCCATCGGTATGAAGCGCTCGGACCAACTGCGCTTCGGCGTCTCCGTCGAAAGCGGCAAGCAACAGGGCATGAATCGCTTCGCGGTCACCGGCTTCTTCGGAGCGGATTTCGAGCTGGTTCATGGAAGCACGGTTCCTTTTTCGAGCTTCGCCCCGCGCAGAAAATCCACCGCCTGCATCGGCTTGCCGCCGGCGCGCTGCACTTCGTTCAGTCGCAGAGCGCCTTCGCCACAGGCGATCGTCAGTGCGTCGTCCAGCACTTCGCCGGGCGTGCCTTCGCCCTTGCCGATCTCCGCCCGCAGAATCTTGACGCGCTCGGGCTTGCTGCCGAAGGTCATTTCGCACCAGGCTCCAGGAAAGGGTGAAAGCCCGCGAACATGGTCGTTCACCGCGCGGGCAGGGCGGGCCCAGTCGACACGCGTTTCCTCTTTCAGGATCTTCTTGGCATAGGTCGCGCCCTCCTCGGGCTGCGGTGTCAGCGTGAGCGCCCCTTTTTCGAGCGCGTCCATGGCCTCCACCATGAGCGCAGCGCCCGTATCCCTCAGCACATCGTGCAGTTCGCCGCCGGTCATATCGGGCGTGATGGCGATGCGGGATGTCATGGCCACGGGCCCGGTGTCGAGCCCTTCGTCCATCTTCATCACCATCATGCCGGTTTCTGTGTCACCGGCCATGATCGCGCGCTGGATGGGCGCAGCCCCCCGCCAGCGAGGCAGAAGCGAGGCGTGACCGTTGAAGCAGCCAAGCCGTGTGCCTTCCAGAATGGGCTTTGGAAGAAGAAGCCCGTAAGCGACCACAATGGCGGCATCGGCTTCAAGCGCGGCAAAGGCGGCCTGCTCATCCTCGCCCTTGAGCGATTTCGGCGTCCGCACCTCGATCCCGAGCGCTTCGGCCGCTTGATGAACGGGCGATTTGGTGAGCTCCAGTCCGCGCCGCCCTGCAGGTCGCGGCGGTTGTGAGTACACGGCGACGATCTCGTGCCCGGTCTCAGCCAGTGCCTGAAGGGTGGCAACGGAGAAATCCGGAGTGCCCATGAAGATGAGACGAAGTGCCATGCCGCGTGTCCGATGCGTTCAGTCAGTCAAACGAGCGCACCCGCGCTCCTGCGGTGCTTGAAGCGGATTTATCCGCTTCCGGTCAAGCCCCGCAGCGCCAATTGCCTCACATGGGCCGATTGGTTAGCCGACCATGCGCGCGGGCGGGCGGTCCTTGGCAAGCTTCCGGAACTTGCGCACCACCATGTCGCGCTTGAGCTTCGACAGGTAATCGATGAAAAGAACGCCGTTGAGATGGTCGATCTCGTGCTGCAGGCAGGTGGCGAGCAGGCCGTCGGCCTCCACGGTCTGCTGCTTGCCGTCCAGATCGAGATAGTTGACGGTCACGCCGGCAGGCCGCTCCACTTCCGCATAGTAATCGGGGATGGAAAGGCATCCTTCCTCATGCACATTGCGCCGATCGGTGCTGGCCACGATCTCCGGGTTGATCACCACCATGGGCGCCGGCTCTTCATCCTTTTCCGAAACGTCGACGACGAGCATACGCAATGGCTCACCCACCTGAATGGCGGCAAGGCCGATGCCCGGCGCGTCATACATGGTTGCCAGCATGTCGTCGGCAAAGATGCGTAACTGATCGTCGAAGCGCTCGACCGGTTTGGAGGTTTCGCGCAGGATCGGGTCGGGAAGAAGAACTAGCGGTTTGATCGTCATGGCGTTCAGGTAAGCCCTGCCTGCGTGAAGGTCAATACGGAACGCGTGTTCACGTTTTGGTCTTATGGTTGCATCACGAATCGTCTAGAGTGCCGCGCATGAACGAGATGTCCGATATTTTTGCCACGCCCGTGGCGCAGCTTGGTGCCAGCACGTTCACGCTTGGCCAGCTCCTGCTTGCCGGCGGTTTCCTGCTTTTTGCGCTGATGATTGCGCTTGTCACCGGGCTGTGGCGCGCGGCGCGCGCCCGCGCGGTGGCGGCGGCAGAGGCCGCCCAGCACGCCCGCGAGGCAGAGGCGCGCATGGCCGAGCTCACTCGGGCACAGGCCGAGCTTCAGGGGCGTATGGGCTCCATTGCCGAAGTGTTCGGCAGCCGGCAGGCGGAATTGACCAAGGCGCTGTCGGACCGGCTTGACGGCATGAGCTCGCGGCTTGGCCAGTCCATCACCGAGCAGACCAAATCGACGCATGAGAACCTCGCAAAACTGCAGGAGCGTCTGGCGGTCATCGACACGGCACAGAACAACATCCAGTCGCTCGCCGGCCAGGTGGTGCAGCTTCAGCAGATCCTCTCCAACAAGCAGACGCGCGGCGCCTTCGGCCAGTCGCGCATGGAGGCGATCATCGCCGATGGTCTGCCGCACACGGCCTATGAGTTTCAGGCGACGCTCTCCAATGGCAGCCGGCCCGACTGTGTGGTCAAGATGCCCAATGATGCGCCCTCGCTGGTGATCGACGCCAAATTTCCGCTTGAAGCGTGGAATGCCATCCGCGCGGCATCCGAAGGTGAGGGCGGCAGCCCCGAAGCGCGTAAGGCTGCCGAGTCTGCGTTTCGGCGTGATGTGGAGGTGCACATCAAGGCGATCTCGGAGAAATATCTGCTGACCGGCGAGACGCAGGATACGGCCTTCATGTTCGTGCCGTCGGAATCGATCTTTGCCGAGATCCACGAAAATTTCGAAACCCTCGTTCAGCGCGCGCACCGGGCGCGCGTGGTGATTGTTTCGCCCTCACTGCTCATGCTCTCGATCCAGGTCATTCAGGCTGTGCTCAAGGATGCGCGCATGCGCGAGCAGGCACATCTGATCCAGGCCGAAGTGGTGCGTCTGATGGAGGATGTCGGCCGGCTGGATGACCGGGTCCGCAAGCTGCAGACGCATTTCATGCAGGCCAACAAGGACATCGACATGATCCTCACCTCGACCGACAAGGTTACCAAGCGGGGGGCGAAGATCGAGGCGCTGGAGCTGGGCGCGGGCGAGGCCGAGAAGTCCGGCGCAAGCGACAATCGTCTCGCTCCCAAAAAGCCGGATGGCGAGGGCGGCCCGGGCTCCGGCCAGCTGCGCCTGCGCGTCGTGGATGAGTAATTCGAATATTTTCGAAGTATTGTTGACGACGCGATGGCGACGCATTAGGCGTTCGTGTCATGGAACACGAAACAGCCTCCGGCCAGCTTGAAGCACTGGGCAATCCCATCCGCCTCCGAATTTACCGCATGCTGGTGCGCGCGGGCGAGGAGGGCATGGCTGTCGGCGCGCTTCAGGAGCGATTGTCCATGCCCGCCTCCACACTTTCCCACCACTGCAAGAAGCTTCTGGAGACCGGGCTGATCACGCGTGAACGGCGTGGCACCACATTGATCTGCCGTGCGCATTACCCGGCCATGGATGCCTTGATTCATTATCTGAGTGATGAGTGCTGTGCTGACAGCGCCTCCATCACTTCACACAGAGAGCACTGATCATGACGCAGGCTTTGACCGCACGGCCTGGATACCGGCGCATGATCACGGCGCTCGGCATTGCCCAGATTTGTTCCTGGGGCTCGATCTTCTACAGTTTTCCTTTGATCGCCGAAGCGATGCGCATTGAGCTTGGCTGGTCAAAACCGCTTCTCTATGGCGGTGCCACGGCGGGCCTGATCCTCGCTGCACTTGCCGCCTATCCGGTCGGGGCGGCGATCGACCGGGGGCAGGGCCGCTGGGTGATGAGCGGCGCGTCCCTCATAGCCGGGCTTCTCTACCTCCTGTGGTCGCAGGTCGACAGCATTGCCATGTTCTACGTGGTCGTCCCGCTGCTTGGCGCGCTGCAGGCGGCAACCCTCTATGAACCGGCCTTCGCTGTGCTCGCCCGCCGTGTCGGCGCACTGGAGGCGCGGCGCGCAATCACCGCGCTCACGCTTTGGGGCGGCTTCGCCAGCACGGTATTTGTGCCGCTGGTTCAATGGCTTATCGACATGCTCGAATGGCGCGGTGCGCTGATGGTGCTGGGCGCAATCAACGCCTTCCTGTGCGCCAGCCTCTACTTCGCGGTGATCGACCCCACAAAAGACAGGCCGAAAGAGCCGGCAAGGGACACCGGAACGCCCGAACTCGCCGGCCGTGCTGCCGTTTTCTGGGCGTTTCGCCAGCCGGTCTTCTGGGCGCTGGTTCTGTTTCTCGTGCTTTATGCCGGCGTTTTCTCCAGCCTGAGCTTTCACCTTTACCCGCTTCTCCTCGAACGTGGATTGAGTGCAGGGGAAGTCGTCAGCATCGTCGCCGTCATCGGCCCGGCGCAGGTTGCCGGCCGCATCGCCATCTGGACTTTCGCTCCGGAAGCGCCCGTCCGCCGCATCGGCGCGATTATGGTGGGGGTCTTTCCGCTGGTGCTCATCGGCTACGCTTTCGCGCCGCCGCAAATGTTTGTAATTGCTGCCATTGCCGCATTCTATGGCGCTGCCAATGGCATGATGACCATCGTGCGCGGGCTTGCCGTACCGGAAATGCTGAGCCGCGAGGCCTATGGCGCGATCAATGGCGCGCTGATCACCCCATCCCGCATGGTGGAGGCGGTTGCGCCTCTGGGCGTTGCCGCCTTGTGGGCGGCAAGCGGCGGATATGACCTTTATCTGATGCTCGCTTTCGCCGCGACGCTGGTCATGGTCGGGGCGTTCTGGACGGCGTCATTCATGGCGCGCCCGAAATTTCCGAAAACCGCCTGAAACGGGGAAATTCCGTTTCATTTCGCGGATTTTTCCGGAGTTCCGGTCGAAACTGCAGAAAACGAACCTAGCCTGAAAACCGCTCCGTCAGCGCGTCAAGAGCCGCCTGGTCAGACGCCGATCGCTCCCGAAGTGCTGTCACGAGACAGGCCTCGGAACGCAGGATGATTCCGTCGTCAAGCACCTTCAGATGGTTGGCCGTGAGCGTCGATCCGGTCGAGGTGATGTCGACAATCACGTCGGCCGATCCGGACGCCGGCG
This sequence comes from Nitratireductor sp. B36, assembly GCF_020833685.1. Lineage (GTDB taxonomy): Bacteria > Pseudomonadota > Alphaproteobacteria > Rhizobiales > Rhizobiaceae > Nitratireductor. Next base: position 1,168,111 of record NZ_JACKZY010000001.1, on the reverse strand, counting down.
CGCCTTCGGTGGCGCCGAGGCTTTCCACGATCCGGTAGACCTGAATGCCGTGCTTTTGCGAGAAGAACTGCTGGGTCAGCCGCCAGTATTTGGTGGCGATCCTGAGCCGGCGTCCGTGCCGGTGGCGGAAATCGGCGGCGACATCGTCGAGATCGGCCATGGTCGACACGTCGAACCAGACCTCCGGTACCGCAACCACCACGTCTGCGCGACCAAAGCCCAGCCTCGCGGCGATCTCCACCTTGCGCTGCCAGTCGGGAATGGTTTCGCGCACCAGGTCCTCGCCGGTCACGCCGAGATCGACCGTGCCGCGCTCCAGTTCGCGGGCGATTTCGGATGCGGAAAGGAAGGCGATCTCGACACCGTCCACGCCTTCGAGCGTGGCGCGGTAGCGCCGGTCGTTTTCCGGCAGGTGCACGGTCAGGCCGGCCTTTTCGAGCTGTGCCAGCGCGTTTTCCTTCAGGCGGCCCTTGGAGGGCAGGGCAAGGGTGATGCTCATGCCGCCGTCTCCTTCAGACCTGCCACGCGATCGAGCCAGATGGAAAAACCGACGCCGGGAATGGGCGTCTCCGCGCCCAGAAGGGTCAGAAGACGGTCATAGCGCCCGCCGCCGGCCAACACCGTGCCTGTGGGAGAGGCGATCTCGAACACGAACCCGGTGTAATAATCGAGCGGACGGCCAAAGCCGGCATCATAAGTCAGCGCGTCGAGCGGCAGGCCCTCGGCAGAAATCCGCTCAGCGCGCGCGGCGAAGGTTTCGAGCGCGTCGTCGAGGATCAGCCCATTGTCTGCGGCGAAGGCCGAGAGCCGCTCGCCGGCCTCGGCAAAGGGCACGCGCATGGAAACGAAAGCCTTCAGCGCGCTCATGGCTTCGTCCGTTAGTCGCACGCTGCGCAGTTCCGCCTTCTCGATCAGCCGCCGGGCGATCTCCTGTGGCGTGCGACCGGCAGAAGGAGAAATCCCGGTTTCGTCCATCACCGTGGCAATGTGATCGGCAAGGCCCGCCTCGTCGCCACGGGCCACAAGTCCGGCAACCGTGCGAGGCAGGTTTGCGGCGGTCTGCGGGTTGGCGAGATCATCGAGGGCGGCCTGCAGAAGCTTCTGCGAGCCGAAAGCGCGGGTCAGGCGCATCTGCCAGCCGCGCGGCAGGCCAAGGGCCGAAAGCACCGCCTCGAACACGGCCTGATCGCCAAGCGTGACGGAGAGCGCGTGGCCCGGCAGAACACGCGTCAAAAGCGCGTGCGCATCGGCCAGAGAGCGCGCATCCGCGCCGGCGCGGTCGCTCGCGCCGAGATCCTCGATGCCCGCCTGAAAGAACTCTGCTCCGCCTTCGCGCTGCTGGCGGAACACCTCGCCCAGATAGGCATAGCGCTGCGGGGTCGCGGCGCGCTTTTCGATATGGTCGCGGCAGACGGGAATGGTGAACTCCGGCCTGAGGCAGAGATTGGCGCCGGTCTCGCTCTCCGTCAGGAAGATGCGGCGGCGCAGATCCTCGCCCGCCATGTCCAGAAAGGGATCGGCGGGCTGGATGATGGCGATGTCGGTCAGCGCCGCATCGCGTTCGGCAAAGAGCGCGAAGATGTCGTCGGCGAAGTCGGGTGCGCGCAGGGTCATTGGGGCGTGTCCCTGAAGAAGCTGACGTCCGTCATCCCGGCCGACCGGAGGGAGAGCCGGGACCCATTGAGAGGTGCGGCCGGCCACCGCAGAAGAAGCCCGCCGCGCTGACGGGTGCCAAGATCGGAACCGGGCCGCGCACTGTCGCGGTCTTCCAATGGGTCCCGGCTCTCCCTCCGGTCGGCCGGGATGACGGCGTTGGCATCGGCAGCTTTCATCACGCAGCCCCGCCGGCCTGCGCGGCGAGCATCTTGTGCACTGTCTCGACGAGCTCGTCCTCGCTGACGGTCAGCTGCGCCACGCGGGCCTCGCGCCATTCCTCGTTGCTTTCGATCTCGGCGGAAAGCTTCTTGCCCTCGATCAGATCCTTGATCTGCACCTCGCCATTGGCGCGCTCGTCCGCGCCCTGGATGATGGCAAGCGGCGAACCGCGGCGGTCGGCATATTTGAGCTGGTTGCCGAACTTCTTCCAATTGCCCTGATACATCTCTGCGCGAATGCCTGCAGCGCGCAGCGCCTGCGTGAACTGCTGGTATTTCGCCATTGCCTCCGTGTCGCCATCCATGACGGTGACGAGGACCGGCGGCAGGACGCCGTCCTGACCGAGCTTGCCGAGATTCTTGAGCGCGGTCGCCAGACGCGACACGCCGATGGAAAAGCCCGTCGCCGGAACCGGCTGGCCGCGAAAGCGCGAGACGAGCCCGTCATACCGCCCGCCACCGCCAACGGAACCGAAGCGCACGATCTCGCCCTTCTCATTGGGAATTTCAGCGGTCAGCTCGGCCTCGAAAACGGGGCCGGTGTAATATTCGAGGCCACGCACGACGGAGGGGTCTATGGTGATGCGGCTTTCATCGTAGCCTGCTGCGCGGCAGAGGTTTTCGATTTGCGCGAGTTCTGAAACACCGGCCTGAAAGGTCTCATTGTCGAGCTGGTCAGTCTTGCCATCGACATAGTCGAGAACGATCTGGGCATTCGCTTCATCCAGCCCAGCACCCTTAGTAAAGTCGCCTTCGCCTTCCTTGCCGCCGTCCCAGCGGCCTTCGCCCAGAAGGAGCTTCACGCCCTCGGGCCCGAACTTGTCCAGCTTGTCGATGGCCCGCAGCACGGTCAGCTTCTGCGCCTCGTCGGTGACGCCGATGGCCTCCATCACGCCGTCGAGCACCTTGCGGTTGTTGACGCGGATCACATAGTCGCCGCGGGCAATGCCGAGCGCCTCCATGACATCGGCCATCATCATGCACATCTCGGCATCGGCGGCGACGCCGGGCGCGCCCACCGTGTCGGCGTCGAACTGCATGAACTGGCGGAAACGGCCCGGTCCCGGCTTCTCGTTGCGGAACACATAGCCCGCCCGGTAGGTGCGGTAGGGAAGCTGGATGTCGTTGAAATTCTCGGCCACGTGGCGGGCCAGCGGGGCGGTCAGGTCGTAGCGCAGCGAGAGCCACTGCTCGTCATCGTCCTGAACGGAGAACACGCCCTCGTTGGGCCGGTCCTGATCCGGCAGGAATTTGCCGAGCGCGTCGGTGTATTCGAAGATCGGGGTCTCGACCGGGTCGAAACCATAGCGCTCATAGACCTCGCGGATCTTCGCGCACATCTCGTCCACCGCGCGAATGTCGCTCGCATGGCGGTCGACAAAGCCGCGTGGGAGCCTCGCCCGGGTCTTGTCAGCCTTTTTCGCCATGTCGAAATCCGTCCGTGAAAAGAAGAAAACCGCGCCCTGAAAGGGGGCGCGGCTGTCCTAGCCGATCAGAACCGAAGCGGCAAGGCCGACGCGGGAGGTCGCTTGGCGTCAGCCGACGATGCGCAGGTTGGAAAGCTCGTCGCCAATGGCCTTGAAGGCATCGTCAAGATCGCCGCCCGTGGCGTTCCAGAAGAGTTTCACCGGCTTGCCGTTTCCGTCCTTGCGCGTGCGCGAGTCGGACGAACAGGCCTTCAGGGCATCGATCTGCTTTTTCTCTGTGGAATCGCGGCTGTCGAGATCGAGCGCGACCGTCATCACGATGATGTTGTCGCTCTTCGCGTTCTCACAGATGGCGCTCATATGACTGGTCATTGCCGCCGAGTAGTTGCTGTTGGAGTAGTTGTATTCGCTGACACCGGTAGCGCCCTTGAAAAGGCGGCTTTCACCGGCGCGATTGCGCACATAACCATAATTTGAATAGATCGACTTGTTTCCGGCAAGGTCGTTGCCGCCCGAGCGGTAGTAGGTGCCCGAATAGCTTTGGGCCGTGATGCTGGTGGGCGTGTAATAGGTGTTCGCCCCGTCGGTCAGGACGATGACCACCTTGTCATTGCCCTTCTCATTATCAGGCCGCCCCTCGGTGAAAGGCGCGCGGCCGGAAACAACGCGCCAACCCCATGCGAGACCCTCGGTCACATTGGTGGCGCCGCCGGCGTCCATACTGTCGATGGCGGCATTGATCTTGTTCAGTCCTTCGGTCTTGCCAACATCGGTGAGGGGAGTGATCGGCTTGGTGCTGCAACTCGCGTTCGGACCCTCATTGATGCCCATGCTGCCTGTTTCATAGGGTGTGAAATATTTCGGCATATAGGCCTGATCATAGGCTGCCGAGGTTGAGCCGCTGGTGAAATCGTCCCACCAGTTGTTGTTGGCGGGACGCCAGCTTGAATCGGTCTGGTCCGTTTCATCCGGCGCGAACATCGGCACGAAAAGGCTCTTTGGATTGCTGCTGTCGGGCGCATCGTCGTTTATGTTCAGCGGATAGGGGCGCATCTCCACGCAACCGGCCCAGCTTGTAAAGCGGTCATATGTCGTGGTTTTCGTCTCCACCCACCCCCAGGTCCGGCAGGAGCCGTTGTTTCGATAGCGGGTGCATTCATAGTTCCATTCCGAGGAGGTGCCCGAAATGCGCTTCATCTGGTCATAGAGCGTAAAACGCGTGACCTTCTGGCCTTCCTCGTCTCCCCAGCCGCTGCCACGCTTGTAATAGACGCCGCCTGACAATTCGACGCGCTTGTTCGGATCGGCCGCCTTCATGGTCGACCAGTCGAAATTCTCATGATGAACGGGCGAGACGCCGTCCGTGTCCATCCAGCTTGCACTGGCGTTGTCCGGCCCCACATTCACGGATGCCGCGAACGGCACGACACCGAACTGCACGGGCTTCTGGATCTGTTTCATCTGCGCGCCCTCGGCGGCGATGGTCTTCACCAGTTCCTTGGCGGCCTTCTTCAGGATTGTCAGACGTTTCTCGAAAGATCCGGTCGAGGTGTAGTCCATCGAACCGGAATTATCGAGCACAAGCGCCACTTCCAGCGTGTTCTTCAGGCGAATTTCGCTTTGAGCGCGAAAATCGATCTTGGTTTCCTCATCGACAGCCTCTTTCCGCAGCTTCTGGAAAACCGGATAGAATATCGGCGCATATTTCAGCTCCGCTTCAAGCTTCAGTGTGCCGCCACCAGTGTTCTGGTTGGGCAGTGTGATGAGAAGCTTGGTGTTCTCGGGTTTTACGCTGCCAAGATTGGCTTCGAAAAAATCCTGCGCATAGGCCTTGGCGTCTTCATCGCTTGCGCCCTGGGTGAGATAGCGAGCCGTGGCAATGCCTGCCGCGTCCAGCGCGTTCAGTGTCATCTGCCGCTGTCGGGAAATCTGGCTATAGTCCACCACGAGGGCGGCAACCCCCATGATCGGCGCCATGGCAAGCGCCGTCATCATGGCAAAATTGCCGCGACGGTCATGCGCGAATTTCCTGAACATCTGTGCCACCCCACTAAAGGTACTGGTCCAAAATCCCCCCGAAGTGCTTAACCGGACGTAACTGGTGCGATCGCGGATGTGATCGTGGTTCCCGGGGTGTTAACTCCTTGTCTCAAATGCAGTGCATTCTGACCGTGGCGATAAAACCGGGTGACAGGAAAGCCAGCATCCGATAATTCCGGCCTGAGCCATTCTCACCGCACTTCAAACAATCCGAGACGACCGTTCCCCCATGCCTCAAGCTCCGCAGATCATCGATACGCTCGACCGCCTCACCGGTTCTTATGACGCCGTCCTGTGCGATGTGTGGGGTGTGGTTCACAACGGTGTCACCGTCTTTCCCGAGGCCTGCGCCGCCCTTTCAAGGGCGAGGGCCGCCGGCAAGGCGGTTGTTCTAATCACCAACTCACCGCGCCCGCATCGAGGTGTGGAAGAGCAGCTTGGAGCGCTTGGTGTTCCTGATGATGCGTGGGATCGTGTCGTCACGTCTGGTGATGTGACACGCGACCTGATCCGCACAGCGCCGCGGCGCCTTTTCCACATCGGTCCTGATCGGGACCAGGCGATTTTCGACGGAATCGACGTGGATCTGGTGGAGGACTTCGAAGCCTCCGGTGTCGTCTGCACGGGCCTCTTTGACGATGAGAACGAAACGCCGGAAGATTATGCGGACATGCTGGAGCGCCTGAGAATGCGCGACCTGCCGTTTATCTGCGCCAACCCAGACATTATCGTAGAGCGCGGCGACCGGCACATCTGGTGCGCCGGGGCGCTGGCACGTGATTACGGGCTTTTGGGCGGCCGGACGCTGATTGCCGGCAAGCCGCATCGCCCGATCTATGAGGCCGCGTTCAAGGCCGCCGCCGAGATCATGGGACGCGAACTTGCGCGCGAAAAGGCGCTTGCCATCGGCGATGGCGTGCTGACGGACGTGAAGGGGGCCGACCAGTATGGCATCGATGTTCTGTTCGTGACCGACGGCATTCACGCGCGCGAATATGGCAATGGCGAAGGGCCGGAGCCCGACCGCCTTGCGGCGTTTCTCGAAACCCACGGCCACAATCCCGTGGCGGCCATACCACGTCTCAGATAGGGTGCGCGCGTGGCCGGACCGATCAAGCGCATTGCAGATCTGATCAAGATGCCCGCTGACTTGCGCGGCGGCGTGGTGGCCATCGGCAATTTTGATGGCGTGCATCGCGGGCACCAGTCAGTGCTCGAACCGGCACTGGAGATTGCCCGACGCGACAGCGTTCCCGCTCTCGTACTGACCTTTGAACCGCATCCGCGACAGGTCTTCCGGCCCGATGTCCCGCTTTTCCGTCTGACGCCGGCGCCCATGAAGGCAGCGCTGCTGGGAGCGCTCGGCTTCGATGCGGTTGTCGAGCAGCAATTCGACCGCGCATTCTCCGGCCTGTCGCCGCAGGCGTTCGTTCGCTCCGTACTGGTCGAGGGGCTAGGCATCACCCATGTGGTGACGGGGTTCGACTTTCATTTCGGAAAGAACCGCAGTGGCACGCCCGAGCTTCTCAAGGCGGCCGGACAGGAAAACGGTTTTGGCGTGACCGTGGTGGACGCCTATTCCGACGAAGGCGGCACGGTGATTTCATCAAGCCGCATTCGTGGCCTTTTGGAGGAAGGCGAAGTGGCAGAGGCTGCCGGGCTTCTTGGCTATCGCTATACGGTCGAGGCTGAAGTTGCAGGTGGCCAAAAGCTTGGCCGCACGCTGGGCTTTCCGACGGCAAACATGGCGTTGCCGTTGGAAACGGAACTCCGCCACGGCATCTATGCGGTGCGCTTTCGCCGGGCCGATGGCAGGCTCTACAATGGCGTGGCGAGTTTTGGTGGCCGCCCCACCGTGATGGAGGATGGTGCGCCGCTTCTGGAAACCTTCCTGTTCGATTTCGACGGTGATCTTTACGGGGAAACCTGCTCGGTTTCTCTGTTTTCCTTCCTGCGTGGCGAGGAAAAGTTTGACGGGCTGGATGCGCTGGTGGCCCAGATGAAGCGCGACGAGGCGGAAGCCCGCGCTCTGCTCGCCGAGGTGAAGCCCATCGCAGCCCTCGATCTGCGGCTTGCTTTTGAGGGGCTGGCGGCGTGAGGGCAATCGCCTCTTTATTCTTCGGCCTGCCTCGGCTAAAAGCCGTTGCCATGATGACACGCGCCGGTTTCATACCGATTGCCATACGAATTATTGGCCCGGCCTTCCGTGCGGCCTGAGTGCTGCGGAAGGTCCGGGTTCTGCCGCGCGTCACACGCGCATTTTCCGATTTTCCATAATGGCTATGGCGAGGCCCTCCGACGCTTTGCCCACCTCACGGCGATAACATGACCGATACGTCCGAAAAGATCGACTATTCCAAGACCCTCAACCTGCCGCAGACCGAGTTCCCGATGCGCGCGGGGCTGCCGAAGAAAGAGCCCGAGATCGTCGCCCGCTGGCAGGAGATGGACCTTTACCGCCTCCTGCGCGACGACGCGAAGGGACGCGAAAAGTTCGTACTCCATGACGGCCCGCCCTATGCCAATGGCAACATCCATATCGGCCACGCGCTGAACAAGGTTTTGAAGGACATCATCACGCGCTCCTTCCAGATGCGCGGCTATGATGCCAATTACGTGCCCGGCTGGGACTGCCACGGCCTGCCCATTGAATGGAAGATCGAGGAACAGTACCGCGCCAAGGGCAAGAACAAGGACGAGGTTCCGGTCAACGAGTTCCGCCAGGAATGCCGCGACTTCGCCAGCCACTGGATCAAGGTCCAGTCGGAAGAGTTTCTGCGTCTGGGCATCGAGGGCGATTTCAAGAACCCCTACACGACGATGAACTTCCACGCCGAGGCGCGGATCGCCGGCGAGCTTCTGAAATTCGCCATGTCCGGCCAGCTTTATCGCGGCTCCAAGCCGGTGATGTGGAGTGTGGTGGAGCGGACCGCGCTCGCCGAGGCGGAAGTGGAATACCAGGATGTCGAAAGCGACATGATCTGGGTGAAGTTTCCGGTGGCGGAGGGCGAGCTTTCCGATGCCTTTGTGGTCATCTGGACGACGACCCCCTGGACCATCCCCGGCAACAGGGCTGTCGCGTATTCCCCGCGCATCTCCTACTGTCTCTTCGAGGTTACCGCAGCGGAAAACGATTTTGGCCCGCAGGCAGGTGAAAAGCTGATCTTCGCTGATGCGCTGGCAGAAGAGTCTTTCGCCAAGGCGAAGCTTGAGTACAAGCGCCTGCGCGATGTTTCAGCCGATGAACTTGGCGCCATCACTTGCACCCACCCCCTCAAGGGCCTCGGCGGCGGTTATGAGTTCACCGTGCCGCTGCTTGCCGGCGATCACGTCACCGACGACGCCGGTACGGGTTTCGTGCACACCGCGCCCAGCCATGGCCGTGAGGACTTTGACGCATGGATGGACGCCCGCGCTGAGCTTGAGGCGCGCGGCATAGACAGCACGATCCCGTTCCCCGTGGATGACGCAGGCTACTACACCAAGGACGCTCCCGGCTTCGGTCCCGACCGCGAAGGCGGCGCGGCGCGTGTCATCGACGACAAGGGCAAGAAGGGTGACGCCAACAAGGCCGTCATTGAGGCGCTGATCGCGCGCGACATGCTCTTCGCGCGGGGGCGGCTCAAACACTCCTATCCGCATTCCTGGCGGTCGAAAAAGCCGGTCATCTTCCGCAACACGCCGCAATGGTTCGTCTATATGGACAAGGACCTTGGCGACGCTACAACACTGCGCTCCCGTGCCCTAAAAGCCATTGACGAGACCCGCTTCGTGCCTGCTGCCGGTCAGTCGCGCCTGCGCGCCATGATCGCCGACCGGCCCGACTGGGTGCTCTCGCGCCAGCGCGCCTGGGGCGTGCCGATCTGTGTGTTTGCCGATGAAGACGGCAATGTGCTGCAGGACGAGGCCGTCAACCAGCGCATTCTCGACGCCTTCGAGGCCGAGGGCGCGGACGCGTGGTTTGCCGAAGGCGCGCGCGAGCGCTTCCTTGGCGAGCGTGCCGGCGAGCCGTGGCAGCAGGTCATGGACATTCTCGATGTGTGGTTCGATTCCGGCTCCACCCACACGTTCACACTGGAAGACCGGCCAGACCTGAAATGGCCCGCCGATGTGTATCTGGAAGGATCCGACCAGCACCGCGGCTGGTTCCACTCCTCGCTTCTGGAAAGCTGCGCCACGCGGGGCAGGGCGCCTTACGATACGGTCATCACCCATGGTTTCACCATGGCGGAAGACGGCCGCAAGATGTCGAAATCGCTCGGCAACCAGACTTTTCCGCAGGACATCATGAACCAGTCGGGCGCGGACATTCTGCGCCTGTGGGTCGCCACCACCGATTACTGGGAAGACCAGCGTCTCGGCAAGGCGATTATCCAGACCAATGTCGATGCCTATCGCAAGCTCAGAAACACCATCCGCTGGATGCTCGGCACGCTGGCGCATGACACGGGCGAAACCGTGCCGCTGGCCGAGATGCCGGAGCTGGAGCGCCTGATGCTCCATCGTCTGGCCGAGCTCGATGAGCTGGTGCGCAAGGGCTATGACAATTTCGACTTCAAGCGCATCATCCGCTCGCTGCTCGATTTCATGGTGGTCGAGCTTTCGGCCTTCTATTTCGATGTCCGCAAGGATGCGCTTTACTGCGATGCGCCTTCGAGCACGCGCCGCAAGGCCTCGCTTCAGGTGGTCCGCACCCTGTTTGACTGTGTCGTGACCTGGCTTGCGCCCATGCTGCCCTTCACCATGGAAGAGGCATGGCTTGAGCGTCACCCGGAGGCGCGTTCGGTGCATTTGGAGCAGTTCCCCGGCGTGCCGCAGGAATGGCGCGATGCAGCACTTGCAGAGAAGTGGAAGAAAATCCGGCAGGTCCGCCGCGTCGTGACCGGTGCGCTGGAGATCGAGCGCAAGGAAAAGACCATCGGTTCGTCTCTTGAGGCCGCGCCGGTCGTCTATGTCAACGATGAGGGGCTGCAACAGGCCATCGCCGACCGCGACATGGCCGAAATCTGCATCACCTCCGGCATCGATATTCGTCATGAGGCGCCGCCGGCGGATGCCTTCACGCTGGATGAGGTGCCGGGTGTCGGCGTCGTGTTTGCGCGGGCCACGGGCGAAAAATGCGCGCGTTCCTGGCGCTACACGGACGATGTGGGGTCCGATCCGGAATTTCCGGATGTGTCGGCACGCGATGCCGCGGCGCTGCGCGAGCTCAAGGCGCTGGGCCGACTTTGAACGGAGTCAGCGGGGCGCTTCGGCACTGCCGATTGCTTCCCGCTCGCTCCTTCGCTACAAATGCCGCCGGGTTAAGGATGCCACGTTGTCGCCGGATTCGTGCGCGACATGCGTGATTTGAGTTTCCCGATGGTCTGATTTAACGGGACGACAAGCAGAACGCATCGCCTGACGGGCGGCGTTCTGGGAGAGAGGTGGCAGTGAAGAGAACGGAAACCACAACGTCGCGGCGTTCCGCGCGCATGGTTGCAGCTTCAGGCACTTTGTGCCTCTCGGCCGTTCTTTTGTCCGGGTGTATTGGCGCACCGACTTACGGAACCGACAAGCCCGCCGACCAGCAATTGCTCGAAGATGTGACGGGCGTTCTGTCGCTTGGTCCGAAAGACAAGCCTCGCGTTGAATACAAGCCGCGCGCGGGCATTGTCATGCCGTCTTCAACCGAGGTTCTGCCCCCGCCTCAGGAAGAGGTTGCCTCTGCCGGCAATCCTGCCTGGCCCGAATCGCCGGAACAACGCCTCGCCCGGATCCGTGCAGAAGCGACCGAGAACCAGGATAACCCGTTCTACAAATCGCCGGTGGTTCGTGACATTGGCGTCAATGCCCGGGGCGAAGATGGCTTCGTGAACCCCGAGATAGCCAAGAAACAGCGTGAGGAGTATTTCAAGCGCCGCGCTGCCACCGCACAGGGAAGCCCGACCACGCGCCGTTATTTGAGCGAGCCACCGGTCGATTATCGCCAGCCTGCGGACACTGCCCCCACCGGTGAACTCGGTGAAGACGAGGCCAAAAAGGAGCGCGCCGCAAAACGTGCCGCGCAGAAGGATGGCGGCGGTTTCGACCTGCGCCGTCTATGGCCTTGGGGATCCTGATTGAAATTCCGAGAAGCGGGCCATGTGCCCGCTTTTCTTTTTAGCGCTGCTGCCTGAAAAAGCCCCTCAACAAAGCGGCGGCTTCTGCATCACCGATGCCCGGATAGACATCCGGCGCATGATGGCATGTGTTTTGTGTGTAAAAGCGGGCACCGTTCGTCACCGCGCCCCCCTTCTCATCGCCTGCCCCAAAATAGAGCCGGCGGATCCGCGCAAACGAGATGGCCGCGGCGCACATGGCGCATGGTTCCAGCGTCACATAGAGATCGGCATCGACAAGACGCTCCGAATCGAGCACCGCGCAGGCTTCGCGAATCGCCACGATTTCCGCATGCGCTGTCGGATCGTTGCATTCGCGGGTACGGTTACCCGCGCGCGCGATCACCTTTCCTTCATGCACGATCACCGCGCCGACCGGCACCTCACCGCGAGCTGCAGCGAGACGCGCCTGTTCGAGCGCGTCATCCATGAAACTGGTGTAGTTCGCTTTCGTCGGTCTCATCAATCTTTTTGCTCGCAACTGCCGGTGCGAATTGATACCTAGAGCGCCACGCGGCCGGAAGGGTGCGTCATCTCGTTGTTTCGCGCATCAACGTGAATACCAGATGATTTCTCCCGACAGCCAAATGCTTCAGCCGCCTCTATAGCATCGGGTGCGAAAGCGGAATGGATTTTCCTTCCATCCGATCTCTGATTTAAAACACTGGAGTGGTTCCGGCGCATGGGGCGCAACACGGAATCCCAGGGCAAAAGGCCATCATGACCAAAGACCGACCCAACGATAGCAAGCGGGAAAAGAAGCCGGGCAAGGGGAGAGATGCGACCCCGAACGACGCCGATAAGGCAGGGGCCGAGCGCATTGCAAAGCGCCTTGCACGGGCCGGCGTTGCCTCACGCCGCGACGCGGAAGCGATGATCGAGGCGGGCCGCGTCAGCGTCAACGGGAAGGTGCTGGAGTCCCCGGCGTTCAATGTAAGCGCCTCCGACCGTATCCTGGTTGATGGCGAGCCGTTGCCTGCGGTTGAGCGCACGCGGCTCTTTCTCTTCCACAAGCCCGGTGGCGTGGTCACCACGAATCGCGATCCGGAAGGTCGAAAAACCATTTTCGACGTGTTGCCGGAGGGCCTGCCGCGCCTGATCACGGTCGGCCGTCTCGACATCAACACGGAAGGCCTGATCGTCCTGACCAATGATGGCGGCTTGGCGCGGGCGCTGGAACTGCCGGAAACGGGCTGGTTGCGCCGCTACCGTGTGCGTGTGCATGGCAAGGTCGATGCCGCGGCACTCGAGGGTCTCAAGGACGGGATTGCCGTGGACGGTGTTTTCTATGGCGCGATCGAGGCCACCCTCGACCGGGAGCAGGGCAGCAATGCCTGGCTGACACTCGGTTTGCGTGAAGGCAAGAACCGCGAGGTCAAGAATGTGCTCGGGGCGCTTGGCCTTGAGGTCACCCGTCTGATCCGCATCTCCTACGGTCCATTTCAGCTTGGTACGCTGGGCGAGGGCGAGGTACAGGAGGTCAAGGGTCGCACTCTGCGTGACCAGCTTGGCGAGCGTCTGATCGAAAAGGCAGGCGCCAATTTCGATGCGCCGATTGTGAATCCCTTTTCCAACAAGCCTGTTCGTGCCCAACGCAAGCCGCGTGACGGCGAGGCTGCGGAAAAACAGGGCACCCGTGAGCGCGAGGGCGGCAAGACCTTTGTCAAAAACCGCAAGCGCGACCGCGAGGAAAAGCGAGAGGCTGCGCGCGATCGTCTGCAGACGTCTCGTCCCGGCCGCCGCGAGGATGATCGCGGGCCACGCCAGAACCGTGGCAGCCATGTGTGGATGGCTCCCGGCGCGCGCCCGCAGGGAAAACGCAAACAGGCCGCCGCCGAGGCAGAGAAGGATGAGCGTTCGCAGTCAGCGCGCAAACCGCGTCGGGAAGGCGCTGCTCCCGCGCGTGGTGACAAGCCGTTCCGTCCGCGCGGTGACAAACCTTTCGACCGTGATCGTTCTGAGCGCGGCGAGCGCAGTGGCGACAGACCCCGTTTCTCAAAAGGGGGCAAGCCTGAGGGCGATACGCGCGAGAAAAGGCCTTTCCGTTCACGCGACGACCGACCGGATTCGGGCGACAAACCTCGCTTCTCTAAGGGCGGCAAACCCGGCGGCAAGCCCTCGGGAAAGCCGGCAGGCAGGTTCTCAGGCAAGCCGGGTGGTGGATCGCGTCCCGGCAAGGGCCGCCCCGGCGGCCGCAAGCCGGGCAAATCCGGCGGGGAAAGCTGACCCATGCGCATTGTGGGCGGTGAGTTTCGCGGCCGCACTCTGGCGACGCCGAAGTCAGACGCGATCCGGCCGACGACGGACCGGACCCGCCAGGCGCTGTTCAATATTTTCGAGCACCGCTATGCCGGCCGACTTGAGAATGCGCGTGTGCTCGACCTTTTTGCCGGCACGGGTGCGCTGGGACTCGAAGCGCTGTCACGCGGTGCAGCCTTTGCGCTCTTCATCGAAGAGGCTGCTGCTGCCCGGGCTCTGATCCGCACCAATGTGGAGAATTTTGGTCTCCAGGGGCGCAGCAAGATTTTCCGCCGCGATGCGAGCCGTATCGGGGAGGTGGGAACGATCCAGCCCTTCGATGTTGTTCTGGCCGATCCACCCTACGGCAAGGGCCTGGGCGAGAAGGCGCTCGCCGCAGCGCTGGCTGGCGGCTGGCTCGTGCCTGGGGCCCTGGTCATGGTCGAGGAAGCTGCAAACTCGCCCTTTCAGTCACCGGAAGGCTTTCGTCTTATCGAACGGCGTGAATACGGTAGTTCCTGCGCAACCTTTGCTGAGTGCGCCTGAGTTTCGTCACTTTTGCGCCGATAGCTTTGCCTTGTCATGAGCTCGTGGCATTGTGCGCGGGCGCACCACAAACCGTACAGGGCCTGTCTATGAGAAATTCCATAGCGAGCGTCGCTTTGAGCGCGGCATTCGCCTTAGTCCTCACCGTCGCGGTGCCGTCGATCGCCCCCGCGCAGGAATCCGGGGACGACACTGCCGTTTCCAACTTCACCCTGGAGAACGGCCTTGAAGTCGTTGTCATCCCGGACCACCGCGCACCTGTCGCCACGCACATGCTCTGGTACAAGGTTGGCAGCGCCGATGAGGAGCCCGGCAAGTCCGGCATTGCTCATTTCTTCGAGCACCTGATGTTCAAGGGAACAAGCACTTATCCCTCGGGTGAATTCTCAGCAGCGATTGCTGCCGTGGGCGGCAGTGAGAACGCCTTCACCTCCTACGACTACACGGCCTACTACCAGCAGATCGCTCCGACAGAATTGCAAGACATGATGCGCTTCGAGGCGGACCGGATGCGCAATCTGGTGCTTTCGGAAGAAAACATCGAGACCGAGCGCCAGGTTGTGCTCGAGGAGCGGCGCCAGCGCACCGACAATGTGCCCTCTTCGATCCTGTCGGAGGAACTCAACGCCACGCTCTACCAGAACCATCCGTATGGGATTCCGGTCATTGGCTGGCAGCAGGAGATAGAAGGCCTCACCCACGACGACCTCAAGAGCTTCTACGACCGCTACTATACGCCCAACAATGCGGTGTTGGTGGTGGCCGGCGATGTGAACGCCGATCAGGTGCGGGCTATGGCCGAAGAGACCTACGGCAAGGTCGCACGCGGCCCCGATTTGCCACCGCGCGCCCGGCCAATGGAGCCTGATCAGAAGACCACGCGGGACGTCACACTCCGGGACCCGCGCGTTACCGTCCCGAACATGTCGATCAATTGGTATGTGCCGTCTGCTCGCAGGGCCGAGAAGGGCGAGTTTGAAGCGCTTGCCATTCTTTCGGAGGTGCTGGGAGAGGGGCTGCGCAGCCGCCTCTATCAGGATCTCGTGGTCAAACAGGGGATCGCATCCAGCGCCGGCAGCTATTTGCAAGGCGCTTCGTATGATTACTCCGCTCTGGTCATTTACGGTGAACCCCGTGGTGAGGCTGATCTCGAAACGGTCGAGGCCGCGCTTGTGGCCCAGATCGAGAAGATCAAAAGTGAAGGCATCACGCAGAAGGAGCTGGACACGGCCCGAACGAAGATCCTGCGGGATCAGATCTTCATGCGCGACAGCCAGGTGCGCAGCGCCAATCTCTTCGGCGCTGTCCTGGCGACGGGCGGCACGGTCGAGGATATCACCGGCCTCCCGGAGCGGCTGGACGCAGTGACCGTCGAGGCCGTGCAGGCCGTCGCCAAACGCTATCTCGACATGGGCCACGCCGTTAAGGGCTATCTCCTTCCCGAAGAGGGAGGCCGCTCGTGAAACAGACCTCGAATTTTCGTCCAGGTACCTTTATGCGCAGTTTGCTCAATGCCGGCGCGCTGTTCGCGCTTATCCTTGTTGTCGTTCCGGCTCAGGCCGCCGTTCAGATTCAGGATGTGACCTCACAGAAAGGCATAGAAGCCTGGCTGGTGGAGGATCATTCCCTGCCGATCATCAGCTTCCAGTTCTCGTTCAAGAGCGGGTCCGCTCAGGATCCTGAGGGCAAGGAAGGTTTGGCCAATCTCATGACCAGCCTCTTTGACGAAGGCGCGGGCGATCTCGATTCCGATGCGTTCCAGGTGAAGCTGGAGGAACTGGGCGCTGAAATGGCGTTTCGCACCAATTCCGACGAGATTTCCGGCCAGGTACGGATGTTGGCCGAAAACAGCGATGAGGTCCTCGAACTGGTGAGGCTTGCCATCACGAGCCCGCGTTTCGATCCCGACCCTGTCGAACGCATCCGCAGCCAGATCGCCGTCGGCATCCGCGCCGATGAACGCGATCCGCGCAAACAGGGGGCACTCAAGCTTTCCGAGGCACTCTACGGTGATCACCCATACGCCCATCCTGACGTGGGAACGCTCGAAAGTCTGTCGAACATTTCTCCGGAAGACCTGAAAGCCTTCCACGCCCGCGTCTTCGCCCGCTCGAACCTCACCATCGGTGTTGTGGGTGCAATTGACGCTGAACGCCTGGCCGGCGTTCTCGACACAGTGTTCGGGGATCTGCCTGAGAAAGCCGAGCTCCAGCCCGTTGCCGACATCGAGCCGAAGCTCGGGCAGGAAATCCGCGTCGACTATCCCCTGCCGCAGGCCACACTTCAGCTTGTCTATCCGGGTGTGAAACGGGACGATCCGGAGTTCTTCTCGGCCTACCTGTTCAACCAGATCCTAGGCGGGGGCGTGTTTTCCTCGCGCCTGTTCAACGAGGTGCGTGAGAAGCGCGGTCTCGCCTATGGCGCGTCCTCCTACCTCAACACCAGCGATCATGCGCAGTCGCTTGCCATTCAGACGGCCACCGCCGCCGAACGGGCAGGTGAAACGCTTTCAGTGATCGAGGATGTGGTCGCGAGCCTGCGTGACGAGGGCCCCACGCAAGAGGAACTCGAGGCCGCCAAGACCTATGTGATCGGTTCCTACGCGATCAACAATCTGGACTCTTCCATGGCCATCGCACGGACGCTGGTCGGCCTGCAGCAGGACGACCTGGGAATTGATTACATCGAGCGGCGCGCTGACCTTATCAACGCTGTCACGCTGGACGATGTGAAGCAAACGGCAAAGCGTATTCTTTCGCAGGAACCAGCGCTGCTGGTGATCGGACCTGCCGAGCAGGCTCAGAACGGAGGCTAGCGAATGGAAACGGCGTTGGCGAACGATGAAACGAAGCAGCAGGCGCCCACCGGCGGCCCAAGTTTCGCGCTTGCGCTCGGCGGTGGTGGCGCGCGCGGCCTCGCGCACATCCATATCATCGAGACCCTCAATGACCTGGGCATCACGCCGACCGTCATCGCCGGTTCCTCCATCGGCGCCCTTATGGGCGCAGGCTTTGCCGCCGGGATCAGCGGCAAGGACATTCACGCACATGCCCGTTCCATCCTGGGAAGCCGCGCGGAGGTGGCGAGCCGCCTGTGGAAAGCCAGACCCGGAAACTTCGCGGAAATGATGGAAGGCGGGTTTCGCTTTGGCCAGTTCAATGCCGAACGCATCATCAGCGCCTTCCTGCCGGAAGGTGTCCCGCAAACCTTCGAAGAACTGAAAATCCCGCTGCGCGTCACGGCCACGGATTACTTCCGCCATGAGCTCGCCATCCTTGAAAGCGGCGCCTTGGCGGAAGCGCTTGCGGCCTCCGCCGCCATTCCCGCGGTCTTCCGTCCCGTGGAGCGGGGCGGGCGCACCCTGATCGATGGCGGCATCTACAACCCTGTGCCGTTCGATCTGGTCGAGGGCAAGGCCGATATACTGATCGCCATCGACGTGGTCGGCGCTCCAAACGACACGGGCGGCAAGCCTCCGACCTCCATCGAGCTCATGTTCGGCGCAAGTCAGCTCATGATGCAGTCCATCATTGCCATGAAGCTGGAGCATGGGCGGCCCGATATTCTCATTCGCCCTGCCGTTTCGCGATTTCGCGTGCTTGATTTCATGAAAATCGACGCGATTCTCGCGGAGACACAAGCCATTCGCGACGAATTGAAACAGGCGATCGACGCTGCCGTCCACGATTATGAGAAGGAGCGGGTGTAGTCGGCATCAGCCGACCGGTTCGTCATCCTGGTCAATGCGCTGGCTCTCGCGCTTTGGCTTGATCAGTGGTTCCGGGGTGACAGGGCGCACACGCATCTTGTCGTTTCCTGCGTAGATGCCTTCGACCGACTGAATGGCCAACCGTTCCTCGTCACGCCGGCGCACATCCTCGACGATTTCGCTGGCGATTTCCTCGCTGGTTCCCAGCGCCTGCAGGGTTTTTCCGCCGAATACGAGAGCCGATTCAACCGTTTCACGTAACTCGTAGTCCACGTCGCGATCACGCAGCGAGAGTGTGTGGGCCCGATCGTAGGAGCGCACGTAAAGACGCACATGGGGATACTCGTCGCGGATCAGGTTGACGATCTGGTCCGTGGCCGTCGCGCCGTTGGTGCACACCGCCACGATCTTGGCGTTGCGGATACCCGCCGCCTCCAGCACCTCCTTGCGGCGGCCATCTCCGAAATAGATGCGGAAGCCGAAACGCTCGGCAGCGCGTACACGATCAGCGGAATGATCGATGATGGTCACGTCCGTACCGCCGGAGAGCAAGACCTGCGACACCATCTGCCCGAAGCGGGAGAAGCCGATCATCATCACGTCGGCGCCAGCACCTTCGAAATCCTCATCCATCTCTTCAGCCGGCTCTGTCCGGATCAGCATTTCTCCGAGGCGCACGGACAGCGGCGTCAAAGCCATGGACACGGTGACGATGGCGATGAGCAGCGAGGCGGTGGACTGCGGAAAGATGAAGGCGGACGCCGCTGCGGTGAACAGGACAAACCCGAACTCGCCTCCTTGCGGCAAAAGCGCAGCAACACGCACGGCGCAATTGTGATCGCTGCCGAAGCCACGGCTTATCCCATAGAGAACCGCAGCTTTCACCAGCATGAGGATTGGCACGGCAATAAGAATGGACAGCCAGTTCTCGAGCACGATTCTCAGATCCAGCGAAAGGCCGATTGCCATGAAAAACAGGCCGAGAAGAATGCCGCGAAACGGCTCGATATCGGCTTCCAACTCGTGTCGGAAAGAGGATTCGGCGAGCAAAACACCTGCGATAAAAGCGCCAAGCGCCATGGAAAGCCCGGCCATCTGCATGATGGTGGCTGAGCCCAAAACGACGAGCAAGGCTGCGGCGATCATCACCTCCTTCGCGCCTGTATTGGCGATGATGCGAAAGAGCGGATTGAGCAGGTAGCGGCCGGCAACAACCAGCGCCACCACGCTGGCTATGGCAAGCGCGAACCGTTCAAGGCTGATGGCATCAGCACCCTCTCCGCCGGGAGAAAGTAGTGGAACCAGGGCCAGAAGGGGAGCAATGGCGAGATCCTGAAACAGCAGGATAGAAAATGATGTCTGCCCGTACCGGCTGTTCAGCGCGCCTTGAGATTCAAGTGTTTGCACCGAAAATGCAGTGGAGGACAGAGCAAGGCCGAAACCGACGACAAAAGCCGCACCATAGGACATATCTGTCAGCAGGAGGGTGATTGCGGCAAGGGCAATGCCCGTGACCATCACCTGGATCAACCCCATGCCGAATATGCTGCGCCGCATGGCCCACAGACGCGCAGGTTTGAGCTCGAGACCGATGATGAAAAGCAGCAGCACCACGCCCAGTTCGGCCACGTGCAGCAACTCCTCTCCATCCGATATGAGCAGGAGCACAGGTCCGATGGCGATGCCGGCGGCAAGATAACCGAGGATAGTGCCAAGCCCTATGCGTGCGAAGAGTGGCGCGGCGATAACTGCACCGCCCAGGAGCAGCAGCGGTTCATAGTAAAGCGGTGCAGCAGTTTCGACGGCCATCGGGTCTCCGGCATATCTGAGGGCGCAACTGAGGAATCTCAGCTTACCATTGCACATATGCGCTGCGAATCATAAATGGATCAGACCGGTATTCCCCACGCGCGATCAAATTCCAGCCAGGATTGTGATGACAGATCAGAATGAAAAGAAGCAGCTCACCGAGCGGGTCGTTGCGCTTGTGGAGGCCGCAAAACGGGCGGGCGCTGATGCTTCCGATGCGGTGGTGGTGCGCGCGCGCTCCAGGAGCGTATCGGTGCGGCTCGGCAAGGTTGAGGGAACCGAGGCGTCTGAGAGCGATGACATGTCTCTGCGGGTTTTTGTCGGGAGGCGGGTTGCCAGTGTGTCGGCTCCGGCCAATGCAGACCCGGCTCCGCTGGCTGAACGCGCCGTCGCCATGGCGAAGGCATCCCCCGAAGACCCGTATCAGGGACTGGCCGAGGAGAGCCTCCTCGCCCGCACCATCCCCGACCTCGATCTTTTTGATGGTACGGAAGTCTCTGCCGAGCGGCTGAAGGAAGACGCGCTGGCTGCAGAGGCAGCAGCGCTCGATGTGTTTGGCGTTACCAATTCATCAGGCTCCGGGGCGAGCGCCGGTTCGGGCGGCCTGGTGCTGGCCACGTCTGAAGGATTTATCGGTGCCTATGAAGCGACGCGTTTCTCCCGATCGGTGAGTGTTCTGGCTGGCGAAGGCACCGGCATGGAACGCGATTACGACTATTCCTCTCGCCTGCATTTTCTGGATCTCGATGCCCCGGAGAAGATTGGCCGCAGCGCTGGTGAACGGGCTGTTCGGCGGCTCAACCCGCGCAAAGTGCACACAGGCCGCTATCCGGTGGTTTACGATCCACGTGTTGCGCGCGGCATCGCCGGCCATCTGGCCGCCGCCATTAATGGCGCGGCAGTTGCGCGCAAATCGAGTTTCCTGCGCGACATGATGGGCAAAAAGGTCGCGGCGGCCGGCATCACGGTGACGGATGATCCGCAACGCCGGCGGGGCTCTTCTTCTCGCCCATTCGATGGCGAGGGCGTTGCCGGCGAGAAACTTGTCATGATCGAAGACGGTGTCCTGAAACACTGGTTCCTGTCGACTTCGGTCGCGCGCCAGTTGGGTTTGCCGGCCACCAATGGACGCGGCACGCGTGGATCTTCTTCGGTCAATCCATCTTCCACCAACCTCGCGCTTGAACCCGGCACACAGACCCCGGAGGCTCTGATCAAGGGAATCCGGGCTGGATTTTACGTGACCGAAGTGTTCGGGCAGGGGGTCAATCTTGTAACGGGAGAATATAGCCGCGGTGCGGCCGGGTTCTGGATCGAGAATGGCGAGATCACCTATCCGGTCTCGGAGGTCACCATCGCCTCGAACCTTAAGGACATGTTCTTCAACATGACGGCGGCCAACGACATTGATCGCAACTTCGGGACAGCCGCGCCCACGCTGCTTGTGGAAGGCATGACGCTTGCCGGAAAATAGCCCGCACGACCAGACACTTCAGGCCGATGTCGATCTCATTGCAGCCGTGGCGCGGGAGGCGGGTAACATTGCACTCAGTTATTTCCGCCGTGACCCGGAAGTCTGGTGGAAAGAAGGTGTTTCGCCGGTCAGTGAAGCCGACTACGCGGTCGACCGTTTCTTGCGGAGCGAGCTTCTGGCAGCGCGTCCTGATTATGGCTGGCTATCGGAGGAGACCGCGCTTGCAGAGCAGGAGCTCAACCGCGATCGGGTCTTCGTGGTTGATCCGATCGACGGAACCAGGGCGTTTATCGATGGGCGGCCGATCTGGTGTGTCAGCATCGGTGTCGTGCATCGTGGTGTGAGCGTTGTGGGCGTGCTTGAGTGTCCTGAGCTTTCCGAAACCTACCACGCGCTGACGGGCGGTGGCGCATTTCGCAATGGAGAGCGGCTGGCGGTGAAGCCTGTTGGCGAGGGTTTCGTCATCGGTGGCCCCAAAGCCATGGTCTCTGAACTGCCGACCGATATTCGACAGAAGAACAAGGCTCATGGGTATGTCCCTTCTCTTGCTTACCGTATCGCCATGGTTGCGAGCGGCGCGCTTGACGCCACTTTCGTGAAACCGAATTCCCATGACTGGGATCTGGCCGCTGCCGACGTCATTTTGCGCGAGGCGGGCGGTGCGATCCGGGATGCCGAGGGAAATGCGCCGTCCTATGCGTGCGGAGATCCGAAAAAGGGCGCTCTCGCCGCCGGTAGCGGCCCGCTTCTTGAGATCATGACACAAGCCCTGGCGCGTAGCCTTTGAGAGAGTGTGATACGCCTGCAAGCGAGGAAAGCCGGTCTAAAAGGTTCCAAAATCGCAGGAATTACTCTACACGGGCGATTAGCGATTTGCTTATTGCCACATTCGTCTGCAAATGGGCTTGACCATGTCCGAGAAAAAAGAGAACTCCCAGCTTCTGCACCTGGTTTTTGGCGGCGAGTTGACGTCCCTCACCGGGGTGACTTTCCGCGATCTCGACGATGTCGATATCGTCGGCATCTATCCGGATTACAAATCCGCGGAAAAAGCCTGGCGCGCCAAGGCGCAGGAGACCGTTGACAACGCACATATGCGTTATTTCATTGTTCATCTTCACCGCCTGCTCGACCCCGCCTCCGATGAGACCCGGGGATAGCCCCAGGGGTAGCAAGGAACCGCATATGGAAAACAAGGCGACCGCGCCTTCTCCTGCCATGACCGCCAATCGCAAGAAGACTGGCCGCCGCCCCTTAAAGGAGCTCTGGCGCCGCGTCCGCAAGCCGCTGGCGAAGTCGCGCTTTGTAAAACAGGCGCTGGCAACGCTCATGGCGGGCGCAATTCGCCTGATCGACCGCACCAATCCGCGCGTCAAGGGATCGCATGACCTGCAGGCGGCCATCGATGCACATTCGCCCGCCATTGCCGCACTCTGGCATGGACAGCACATTCTGGGCCCGGCCATCAATCCCAGAAAACACAAGATCGTGGCGCTTTTCTCGCGCAGCGCCGATGCAGAGCTGAACGCGCTGGTGGCGGAGAAACTCGGTTTCGAGACCGTGCGCGGATCCGGTGGCCGGAAAGGCGAACGCGATATCCGCAAAGGCGGCGCCAAAGCGCTGATCATGCTGAAAAGGACGATCGACCGCGGATGCAATGTGGCGATGATCGCGGACATACCGCATGGCACGCCGCGTGAGGCGGGGCTTGGCATCGTCACCCTGGCGCGCATTTCGGGCCGCCCGATCGTGCCTGTCGCAATTGCCACGAGCCGCCGCAAGGTGCTGGAGCGGACCTGGGACAAGACCACGATCAACCTGCCATTCGGCCGCAGCGCGGTGATCCTGGGCGAGCCTATCTATGTGACGCCGGACGCCGATGAGACGGTGATGGAAGAAAAGCGCCGCGAGGTGACCAAGGCACTCAACGAAGCGACGCGGCAGGCTTATTCTCTGGTCGACGGTCAGTGAGCCATGAGTGAACGCTGGGCGCGCGCCATCCTCACAACCTATCGCTGGGCCGGTGCCGCAGCCTTTCCCATGGTTGGAGGCTACATTGTCTGGCGTGCCGGCAAGGGCAAGGAAGACCGTGTGCGCCGTCATGAGCGCTATGGCCGGGCAGGCCACCCGCGTCCCGATGGCCCTCTTATCTGGATGCATGCGGCCAGTGTGGGCGAAACCATGGCCGTGATCGGCCTGATCGAGCATCTTCTGGGCTACGGGATCAACATCGTTTTGACCACCGGCACGGTGACCTCGGCTCAAGTGGCCGAAGAGCGCCTTGGTGGTGACGTGATCCATCAATATGTGCCGCTCGATCTGAAACCGGCTGTCAGCCGTTTTCTCAACCACTGGCAGCCGGATCTCGCCATCATGGCCGAGTCGGAAATCTGGCCGATGACGATTCTCGAACTCGGTGCACGGCGTGTGCCGCAGGTGCTCGTCAATGGCCGGCTTTCGGACCGATCCTTCGAGCGCTGGAAAAAACGGGCCTTTCTTGCCGAGGCGCTTTTTGAGAACCTCGCCCATGTGGTGGCCCAGTCTGAAGTGGATGGAGAACGTTTCCGCACACTGGGGGCGAGACCGGTGACGGTTTCGGGCAACCTCAAGGTCGACACCCATGCGCCGCCGGTGGAGCAGGAAGCGCTCGCCACACTCGAAGAGCAGATCGGCGAACGCGAAACCTGGGCTGCCGTCTCCACCCATGAAGGCGAGGAGACGATTGCCGCCGATGTGCATACGAAACTCAAGTCCCGTCATCCCGATCTGCTGACCATCATCGTCCCCCGGCACCCCGAGCGGGCCGAGGGGCTGGAAGAGGAATTCACGGCGCGCGGCCTGAAGGTGGCGCGGCGCAGCCGTAACGATACGGTCCTGCCGGAGACGGACATTCTTCTCGGCGATACGATCGGTGAGATGGGACTTTATCTCAGACTGACCGAAGTGGCCTTTGTCGGACGCTCTCTGGCGCAATCGGGGGGGCAAAACCCGATCGAGCCGGCTCGGCTCGGTACAGCGGTGCTTTCTGGCTGCAATGTGCAGAACTTCCGCGATGCCTATCGCCGGCTGATCGACGCCGGCGGGGCGCGGCTGGTGCGCGATGGCGAGATGCTGGCCGGTGGCGTGAACTTCCTTCTCAACAATTATTCGGCGCGCCGCACCATGATCAAGGCGGGGCGCGCTGCAGTCGACGATATGTCTGGCGCGCTGAACCGCACGCTGCAGGCGCTCGACCCCTATATCCATCCGCTGATCGTCAAGAGCAGGCTTGAGGGCGGCGAGGGGCATGGCTAGCGAGGCACCTCCATTCTGGTGGGAGGCGGCAGACTGGCGGGCCTGGAGCCTTTCGCCGCTGTCAGCGCTCTATGGCCTCGTGGCCGGATACCGGATGGCCTCGGCAAAGCGGGCGAAGGTGGCTGTGCCAGTCCTGTGTGTCGGCAACTTCACCGTCGGCGGCGAGGGCAAGACGCCGGTTTCCATCGCGCTCGCAAAACAGGCGAAGAAACTCGGACGCAAGCCCGGGTTCCTCACCCGCGGGCATGGCGGCTCGATGACGGTGGCGCATCTGGTGGATGCGAAGAAGGATCTTTCGCGCCATGTCGGCGACGAGCCCCTGCTTCTGGCGCGGCATGCGCCCACACTGGTCGCCCCCGACCGCCTGACGGGCGCGCGGGAGCTGATCGGCATGGGCTGCGACTTCATCATCATGGACGATGGGTTCCAGAGCGCGCGGCTGCACATGGATTATGCGGTGATGGTGGTGGATGCGCGGCGCGGGCTGGGCAATGGCCATGTCATTCCCGGCGGGCCTTTGAGAGCACGGCTGATCGACCAGCTGCGCTATGCCGACGCCCTTCTCACAATGGGCGAAGGGAGTGCTGCCGACCATGTGGTGCGCAAGGCCTCGCGGGCGGGGCGACCGGTGTTTCAGGCCCGACTCAAGCCGCGCGGCGTGCGCGCGATCAAGGGCGGGCGGTTTCTGGCCTTTGCCGGGATCGGCAATCCGACGAAATTCTTCGACAGTGTCGCGCAAGCCGGCGGCGCGGTGGTGGAGGCGCGGAGTTTCCCCGATCACCACCCCTTTGACGATGACGATGCGCGCGACCTGATCGCGGCGGCGGAGAAGGGGGAGCTTCAGCTCATCACCACCGAGAAGGACATGGTGCGGCTGCGCGGCGGGAGCGAGGCGCTTTCTGCGCTGGCCGAACACTGCCGCGTGCTGCAGGTGGAAGCGCAGTTCGATGCGCCCGACATGCCGGTGACCATCATCGAAAGCACGATAGAGGCCTGGCGCGAGCGCATTCTGAAATAGGTGTCTCTTGTTTTTCCGCATTTGTGCGGACGTCAGGTGATGCCACCTGACTGCAAAATGCTCTATCCGCGCTTCCTGAGTTCCGGATGCATTTCCAGCTCGCGGGCGAGCGAGGTGTCGGCGTTCACATAGGCTTCCTGTCGCTCAACACTCCAGTATTTCAGATCGTCGAGCTGGATCGGCTGTTCGGTCACGGCGCAGCGCACGAAGGCGCCGGGCGTCATGACCTGAAAATCGCCATCCAGATAGCGAATGCGCGCCTCGCGGGCGCCGGGTCCTTCAAAACGGTTCATCGGTAAAACCTCTCATCGGGTTCCTTGCGCCATATTTCGAAGCAGAGGTCAAGCATCTCGCCTCACCGCCGCCCGAACAACCGTTCAATATCGGTCAGCTTCAACTCGATATAGGTCGGGCGGCCGTGATTGCACGTGCCGGAGCCGGGCGTCGCCTCCATCTGGCGGAGCAGCGCGTTCATCTCTTCCGCCCTGAGCCGCCGGCCAGAGCGCACCGAGCCATGGCAGGCCATGGTGGCGGCGATGTGGTCGATCCGCTCCTTCAGCGTGTCGGCGGTGTCGTTTTCGGCAATCTCGTCGGCGAGATCGCGCACAAGCTGCGGCACATCCACCTTGCCAAGCATGGAGGGCGTTTCGCGCACGGCGATGGCGCCGGGGCCGAACCGCTCCAGCCCCAGCCCGAACCGGGCGAGGAAGTCCGCATGGGCGGACAGCCGGTCGGCATCCTCCTCCGGCATGTCGACGATCTCCGGCAACAGCAGCATCTGCGCGGGGAGCGGACGGGCATGCAGCGCCTCTTTCAGCGCCTCATAGACAAGCCGCTCATGGGCGGCGTGCTGGTCGACGATGACGAGCGAATCCTCCGTCTGCGCGACGATGTAATTCTCATGCACCTGCGCCCGCGCGGCCCCCAGCGGGGTGCGCATCAATTCGGGTGCCGCCTCCGCTTCGCCCGCACGCGCATCGGCGGAAAGGGCCGACCCCACATCGAACGCCGCCTGGCCGGGCTCGGCAAAGCCCGGTGCCGTGCTCATCTCCAGCGGGCGGGTGGGGGAGGTGGTCGCACTCCAGCCATGCTCAGGGCGCGGCGGCGGCGTATAGCGCTGCGGTGCGGCGTGGCCCGCTGCCCGCTGCTCCGTCCTCTGGAAGGCGGCGAGCATGGCGTCGGCCCCGGAGGTGGAGGCGCGCATGCCGCTGATTTCCAGCGCATGGCGGATCGCGCCGACGATCAGCCCGCGCACCAGCCCCGGATCGCGAAAGCGCACATCGGCCTTGGCCGGGTGCACATTGACATCGACCAGCGCCGGATCGAGCGTGATGAACAGCGCCGCCACCGCATGCCGGTCGCGCGGCAGCGCATCCATATAGGCGCCGCGAATGGCCCCGGTCAGAAGCTTGTCGCGCACGGGCCGGCCATTCACATAGAAATATTGCAGCATCGCATTGCCGCGCGAAAAGGAGGGGATCGACGCATGGCCTGAAAGGGCAACGCCTTCACGTTCGGCCTCGATGGGCAGCGTGTTTTCGGCAAAGTCGCGGCCCATCACCTGCGCGATGCGGCGCAGAAGCCCCTCGCCATCGGCGGGCACGGCGGGCAGCTCCAGCGTGTTGCGGTCGGTGCCTGTCAGCGTGAAGCGCACATGGGGGAAGGCGAGCGCCATGCGCTTCACCACCTCGGTGATGGCGGCGGTTTCGGCGCGCTCGCTTTTCATGAATTTCAGCCTTGCGGGCGTGGCGAAAAAGAGGTCGCGCACCTCCACCGTCGTGCCGCGATTGGCGGCGACGGGCTTCACCGCCGAAACGCGCCCGCCCTCAACGGAAATCTCCGCCGCACTGTCGGCCCCTTCGGGCCGCGAGCGCAGCGAAAGCCGCGCCACCGAGCCGATGGAGGGCAGCGCCTCGCCACGAAAGCCGAGCGAGCGAATGTCGTGAATGTCGTCGGTGAGTTTCGACGTGCAATGGCGCGAGACGGCGAGCGGCAGCTCTTCCGGCGGCATGCCGCCGCCATTGTCGGTGACGCGGATCAGCGAAAGCCCGCCGCCGGCTGTCGCCACCTCGATGCGTGTCGCGCCCGCATCGAGCGCGTTTTCCACCAGCTCCTTCACCACACTCGCCGGCCGCTCGATCACCTCGCCAGCGGCGATCTGGTTGATCACGGTATCGGTGAGCTGGCGGATGGTGCGGGGGGCTGTGGTCATGGCCGCGATTTTAAGGGGATTCGGGGGTGGGGAGAAGGGTGGGGCGGTGATGAAGGCCGCCTTCTCCCCACCTGTGGGGAGAAGGTGCCGGTAGGCGGATGAGGGGCGAGCGCTGGTGCGTTTCCTTCAATCGCCGCATCACCGTGCCTTCACCCTCATCCTGAGCTTGTCGAAGGGCGGGGGTGAAGGCATGCAGCACGTTTGCCGCTGCCGCACTTCATGCCGCCCTCGCCCTTCGACAAGCTCAGGATGAGGGCTGTGTCGGCGTTCACCCTCCCCACGCCCCGTCATCCCGGGCGTGACCCGGGACCCATTGAGAAGCGGGGCCGGGTGCCGCAGAGGGCGCAAGCGCTGGCGCGGGAGCGAGACCCGGGCCGCGCCCTGCATGCTCTTCCAATGGGTCCCGGATAGCCTGCGGCTTCCGGGATGACGGGGGTGGAGATGCGGGCAGGGTCGGCTTTCCATGGGGGCACACCTCCGCTCCCGCGCGGCTTCGCCGCCGGGGTTTGAACAGTTTCGGGAAGACGGGCGGCCAAAGCGTCGCGCGTCTTAAGTAGTTATGCGACCCTCGGGCCGCCCGTCCGGCCGCTGTCCCGACTGTTGGCCGATCACTCGGGCGGGGTGCGCCCTAGCGGCTTCTCCGCAACCGGTCTTGCAACCGGCCGCCGGCCTTTCGCGGGCCCTCACAAGCCTTGAGCCACCGATGCCCAAGGGGGAGGCTGCCGCCGCCCTTCCTGATCCCCGGCTCCGGACCCGGTTCCCGACAAGGGCGATGGGGGGGATTATAGGTGAGGTTTTGGGGGCGGGGATAAAATTGGGCTAAACGAGTGGTGAATGGGGATAGCGCGAGCCCAGCACCAAGATAGATAACCGAAGCAACAATCTGCACTATCGTGCGGTACCAGATATTGCCTAGCTTGGTTGCCAATGATTGAATAGCTTATTAATCGCAGGCTTTGGGGAACTGAACAAATAGCTCGGGGCGGGAAATGGGATGTCCCATGGGACACTTAAATGGCTCAGGCTTGTTACGCCTGGCATCATTATTCTGATCCTCAATGGACTACTTGGATGCGCTACTGGGCTTTGGGGATTCTACTGGCCCGAAAACGCCCAGGAGGCCGCGGGAGGGGTCAATATTCTACTTATAGGCGCGGTCTATTATATTCTTCCGTTCCGCCGGTGGTCAAATCGTCATTATTTCAAAAAAGTTACCGAAGCGCTTCGCAAACGTCTGATAGAAATTGCAGGGGAGAATGACGATCCCGACATTTATTCATGGAAGAAAATTCGTGGTATCTTCTTTTCACTGGTTGATGGTGATCAAAGTTTGAAAGTAAAGTCGTCTCAAGCATACTTTAATGGATATATATGGACATCTCTTGCGGATTTACGCGTCCTAGCTGGTTTGATGGTATTACCAAGCTTGGGCTGCGGCTTTGTTGGGCTTAGTGGAGGGTGGTATGCTGCAATCCTATTTGCCAGCATATCGCTTATAACTCTTCCCTGTTCTTCTAGTGTCACAAAGTATCATCAATCAATCGGTGAGCAGCAGATCGAAATAATTGAGCACAATCATCTCGACACGCTTCGGGACAAGCTGCGGGGTGTCTATGAGCGATCCGCTCCAAGCAATAGCCGCGACTAGGACAGCACTTGAGGACAATGCGTCCGCTCGGTGGATCATTGGCTTCTCAGGGGGCAAGGACTCTACTGCGGCACTTAAAATCTTCACTGCAGCGTTTCAAAAGGCGAGGCCGAGACCAAGTTTCGTCGACATCGTATACTGCGACACCGGTGTGGAAAATGTCGTACTCGATCAATACGTTAGATCACTTTTCCGCAGTTTAAAAAAAGAATTCCGTGAAGAAGGACTTCCGTTCAGAGTAAATATTCTAACAGCACCGGTAAGTGACCGGTTTTTTGTCAAGGTAATAGGCCGAGGTTACCCACCACCTACCAACAGTTTTAGGTGGTGTACAAAAAATCTGCGGATTAAACCCGTTGCAAAATTCATCGGGAAAGCAGCTGCGGAAGATGCCATCGTCGTTCTTGGCATGCGTCGGTCGGAAAGTGCTCAGCGCGACCGATCAATCAAGAAATCTGGTGGCAGCATGTGGCAGCTCCAGCGCGAGGGGAAGCACGCATATCGCTTGTTTCTTCCGATCATCGATCTCGACCTCGGGAACGTCTGGGACGCTGTCTTTATGCTTGGGAGGCCCATCAGCATCGACCACAGAAAATTGGAAGCTATCTATAGAGGTGCTTCGGGGGAATGCCCGATGATAAAAGCACCGGATGCTCCGCCCTGCGCTTCGGGAAGGTTCGGCTGTTGGACTTGCACCGTCGTTCGGCGGGACCGGTCCGCCGAAGCACTAATTGAAGCTGGTGAAACTAGTCTCAAACCTTATCTAGACTTTCGCAACTGGCTCGCCGAGGTTCGCAATAAACCTGATTGGCGGTGGCCGTTCCGGCGGAACGGTGTTTTGCGACCGGGGCCTTTCACCCTTAATGCCCGCAATCGCATTCTTGGGGAACTTACCCTCTTGGAAGCCAAGACCGGCGGAAGGCTTCTCGGCGCGCTTGAACGGAAAGAAATCTTTCGTCTGTGGGACCTCGACGTTCCAATAGAACGTGAGAATGGGTTGCGTTGACGTTACTAGGGCGCAACCCTGTCGATCCACAAATGTGGATGATAGATTAGCGTCTGTTGGAGATTAGGGATTCGATGTGTGAACGGGCCGGCTAGTCGGAAAAGGAATTTCACCCAAGAACAGAAGCTTGCATTCGTCGATGCGGCGAATCCACATCAATGGTTCTATACTGCTGAGAACTTGCATAATCAGGCATATGCCCTCTGGAGCAATCGCGGGCGGAGCCAAACCACACTGTCTCAATCGGGGCGTGCATCAGTCACTTGGGATGATACCAACCGGGGTACTTTTTTGTTGGCCGCTTTCGCTATGGAGAACATGCTTAAGGCATTTCTTGTATACGAAAATCCATCTTCAATCTCAGATGGCTATCTCAAGGAGATCACCACTCACGACCTGTGGAGGCTGGCCAATCGCTCGTCCTTGATACCTTACAAGGATCGTGATCGATGGGTGTTTGAGGCGCTTTCGCTGGGCAACGAGAGTTGGGCACGCTACCCGTGCGGCCGCAACGCCGATGATATTCAGCCGGAAGGCCAATTCACAAAGAAGCTCTGGGAAAAATATTGCGCGATGATGAGAGCGTACGCGAACAAGATAAAAAAGCTGCTTTCGAAAGGTTGGGACGGGCCCTACGGTTATTACGGACGTTGGATATTTACTGATTGATGCCGCGCTGCAAATAGCAGTAGCGATGTTTCAAACTCTCCCACCCTCTAATCGAACGCGTATTCAGGTTCTGTTCAGGGTTGATTGTTTCTCCATCTCAATCTCACAGCGGCATCTGGAGGTTGCTTCGTATCTTCGGAGTGATCGGTTCGCCCCCCATCCATCCCCTCCCGTCACAATCCCCTTCCAAAAAATCATTTTAAGCTTGAAGCAATTTGACATAGGATGCTGTATGCTCCGCTCAGGCGTCAGGAGTGCAAGCGCCCTTGCGGCGCGCAAGGCACCCTCTGGCGAATGGTTTTTCCGCATTTGCGCGGAGGTCAGGTGAGACCATCTGGCTGCAGACGGCTCGAAAGAGCGCAACCGCATCAGGAAGGCATGAATGAACATGGAAGCACAGAAATCCGCGGCGAAATCGTCCAGATCGACCTTCGTGTGGGACGATCCCTTCCTCATGGAAGAGCAGCTCACCGATGAAGAGCGCATGATCCGCGATGCGGCCGCCGCCTTCGCCGCAGACAAGCTCGCCCCCCGCATCGAGCATGCATATATGAACGAGGAAACCGACCCGGACATCTTCCGCGAGATGGGCGCGGCGGGGCTTCTGGGCGTGACGGTGCCGGAGGAATATGGCGGCGTGGGGGCCGGCTATGTGTCCTACGGGCTGGTGGCGCGCGAGGTGGAGCGCATCGATTCGGGCTATCGCTCCATGATGAGCGTGCAGTCCTCGCTGGTGATGTACCCGATCCATGCCTATGGCTCGGAAGAACAGCGCAGGAAATATCTGCCGAAACTGGCATCGGGCGAGTGGATCGGCTGTTTCGGCCTGACCGAGCCGGATGCGGGCTCCGATCCCGGCGGCATGAAGACGCGCGCCGACAAGATCGATGGCGGCTACAGGCTGACGGGCTCGAAAATGTGGATCTCCAATTCGCCGATTGCCGATGTGTTCGTGGTGTGGGCGAAATCGGCGGCCCATGGCGGCAAGATCCGTGGTTTCGTGCTGGAAAAGGGCATGAAGGGGCTTTCCGCGCCAAAAATCGGCGGCAAGCTTTCGCTGCGTGCGTCGATCACCGGCGAGATCGTGATGGACGGCGTGGAAGTGGGCGAGGATGCGCTTTTGCCCAATGCGGAAGGGCTTGGCGGGCCGTTCGGCTGTTTGAACCGCGCGCGCTATGGCATTTCCTGGGGCGCGATGGGCGCGGCGGAAGATTGCTGGCACCGGGCGCGGCAATATGGGCTCGACCGCAAGCAGTTCGACAGGCCGCTGGCACAGACGCAGCTTTTCCAGAAGAAGCTCGCCGACATGCAGACGGAAATCGCGCTTGGGCTTCAGGGGAGCCTGCGGGTTGGCCGGCTGTTTGACGAGGGCAAGATGGCGCCGGAGATGATCTCGGTCGTCAAGCGCAACAATTGCGGCAAGGCGCTGGAGATCGCGCGCATGGCGCGTGACATGCATGGCGGCAACGGCATCCAGATCGAATATCATGTGATGCGCCATGCGCAGAACCTGGAAACGGTGAACACCTATGAGGGCACGCATGACGTTCACGCGCTGATCCTCGGCCGCGCGCAGACGGGGCTGCAGGCGTTTTTCTGATCGGGTGACGCGCGTATCGCGCTGGGATTGAGAAGGGGCGGGTGCTGCGGCGCCTGCCTCTTTTTTGGTTGACCATCTCCACGTCATCCCGGAAGCCGGAGGCTATCCGGGACCCATTGGCAGAATGTGGCAGGGCGCGGCCGGGTTTTCGTTACGGCATCAACCTGTGAGCCTTCTGCGGCACGCGGCCGTGCTTCTCAATGGGTCCCGGGTCTGGCCCGGGATGACGTGGGGTGGAGAAGCTGGGCTCTTTGTTTGAGTTTGGGTCCGGCGTGGATGCCTCCCTCTCCCCGCGCGCGGGGAGAGGGTAAGGGTGAGGGGCGGGTGCTGCGGTGCCTGTCCCTTTTTTGGTTGAGGGTGGCGTGGGAGGTGGGGGGAGCCGGCGCAGCCCTCATCCTGAGCTTGTCGAAGGGCGGGGGTGAAGGCACGGGAACGTCGCGCGCGGCCCGGTTCTCGCTTCGACATCAAGCCGTGAGCCTTCTGCGGCACGCGGCCGTGCTTCTCAATGGGTCCCGGCTCTCGCTCCGCTCGGCCGGGATGACGTGGAAGGGCTTTGAGGTGTGGCGGACAGAGTTTGCAGAAAAGTCAGTGGTCGAAAGCGGCATCACTCTGTAGTAGAGGAGGGAAAGCCTGTCTTCACTCGACCGCGAGGTGTTCATGACCGCGTCCTTTCTTTCCCATCTGCGCTTGGAACTCGATGGCCTGAAGGAGGCGGGGCTTTACAAATCCGAGCGGGTCATCACCTCCATGCAGTCGGCCGAGATCGAGAGCGGCGGGCGGACGGTTTTGAATTTCTGCGCCAACAATTATCTGGGCCTTGCCGACAATGAGGAATTGCGCGAGGCGGCGAAGGCCGCGCTCGACCGCTATGGCTATGGCATGGCCTCGGTGCGCTTCATCTGCGGTACGCAGGAAGAGCATAAAGCGCTCGAAGCGAAGATTTCCGGCTTTTTGGGCTATGAGGACACGATCCTCTATTCCTCGTGCTTCGATGCCAATGCGGGGCTTTTCGAGACGCTGTTGGGGCCGGAAGACGCGATCATTTCCGATGCGCTCAATCATGCGTCGATCATCGATGGCGTCAGGCTGTGCAAGGCCGAGCGGCATCGCTATGCCAACAACGACATGGGCGAGTTGGAGGAATGTCTGAAACGGGCCGAGGGCGCGCGCTTCAGGCTGATTGCCACCGATGGCGTTTTTTCCATGGATGGCATCATCGCCAACCTTCAGGGCATTTGTGATCTCGCGGAAAAATACGATGCGATGGTGATGGTGGACGATAGCCATGCGGTCGGTTTCGTGGGCGAGAACGGGCGCGGCACGCCGGAGCATTGCGGCGTGGAAGGCCGGGTCGACATTATGACGGGCACGCTCGGCAAGGCGCTGGGCGGGGCGTCTGGCGGCTATACCTGTGCGAAGGCGGAGGTGGTGGACTGGCTGCGCCAGCGCTCGCGGCCCTATCTCTTTTCCAACACGCTGGCCCCGGTCATCGCGGCGGCTTCGCTAAAAGTGTTCGACATGGTGGCGGGCGGCGGGGCCTTGCGCAAAAGGCTTTACGACAATGCGGCACGCTTTCGCGCGGGCATGGAGAAAAACGGGTTTAAGCTTGCGGGCGCAGATCACCCGATCATTCCGGTGATGCTGGGCGATGCGGCCCTTGCCGAAAAGATGGCGGCGCGGCTTCTTGAAGAGGGCATCTATGTGATTGGCTTCTCCTTCCCCGTGGTGCCCAAGGGGGCTGCGCGCATCCGCACGCAGATGTCGGCGGCGCATTCGGTCGAGGATATCGATCGCGCGGTGGAGGCGTTCGCGAAAGTGGGGCGTGAGCTTGGGGTGATCGCGTAGGGCGCGGATCGCAGATTTCGTTTTGGAAGGATAATCGACCATGTCCAACATGATGAAGGCGCTCGTGAAATCCAGACCCGAGGAAGGGCTCTGGATGGAGCGCGTGCCGGTGCCCGAGGTGGGACCGAACGATGTGCTCATCAAGGTCAGGAAAACCGCGATCTGCGGCACGGATGTGCACATCTGGAACTGGGATGAGTGGGCGCAAAACACCGTGCCGGTGCCGCTGGTGACGGGGCATGAATTCGTCGGCGAGGTGACGGAGGTCGGCTCGGCGGTGACGGAGTATAAGCCCGGCCAGCGCGTTTCGGGCGAGGGCCACATTGTGTGTGGCCATTGCCGCAACTGCCGGGCAGGCCGCGGGCATCTGTGCCACAACACTTTGGGCGTGGGTGTTCACCGCGCGGGTGCCTTTGCCGAATTCATCGCTCTGCCGCAGCACAATGTGGTGCCGATCCCCGACAACATTCCAGACGAGATCGCGGCGATCTTCGATCCGCTGGGCAATGCCGTTCACACCGCGTTGTCCTTCGATCTCGTGGGCGAGGATGTGCTGGTGACGGGGGCGGGGCCGATCGGCATCATGGGCGCGCTGGTTGCGCAGGCCGTGGGCGCGCGCAAGGTGGTGATCACCGACATCAATCCCGGCCGGCTGGAGCTTGCCAAGAAGCTTGGCGTGCAGCACACGGTGAACGCGGCAGACGAAACTCTGCCGGAAGTGATGCGCCAGCTCGGCATGACCGAGGGGTTCGATGTGGGGCTTGAAATGTCGGGCGCGGCACCCGCCTTCCGCGACATGATCGACGCGATGAACAATGGCGGCAAGATCGCCATTCTGGGCATCGCGCCGGCGGGTTTCGAGATCGACTGGAACAAGGTCATTTTCAAGATGCTGCACCTGAAGGGCATCTATGGGCGCGAGATGTTCGAGACCTGGTACAAGATGATCGCGCTGGTGCAGACGCGGCTCGATGTGCGCGATCTCATCACGCACCGCATCAAGGCGGATGATTTCCGCGACGGTTTCGACGCCATGCGCTCCGGCAAGGCCGGCAAGGTGGTGATGAGCTGGTAGCCGCTTACGAGGCGAACAGGGGGATCGTTTCGGCGACCGCTGCTTGTGCCAGCCTGCGGTCGAGCGTCGCCAGCGGCACGGCGTGGCGTTGTGCAATCTCCAGATAGGAGGCGTCATAGACCGTCAGTCCGTGCGCGCGGCTGAGGCGTAGCATTGCCTCAGGGTCGATGTCGTCATCGACGAGGATGGGGTGGTCGAAAAGCGCATCGAGGATGGTCTGTGTGATGGCCGGCGTGTGCCGTTTTCGACGCTCGCACATGACAAGCAGGTTGCATATCTCGAACCACCAGATCGGCGGCACGATGGCCTGCGAGGTGAGAAGACTTTCCTGCACGGCCAGGGCCAGGTCATGATCCTCGTCGGGCAGAAGCCAGGCGGCAGTAATTGACGCATCGAGCACGAACCGCGTCAATAGCGGTGACCCTCATGTTTCCATGCAAGCATGTCGTCTAGTGAGGTTCCGGTTTTGGGAAGGGTGTCGCGCAGGGAGCGCAGCTTCCGGACCGCATTGTCAGCGCGTGTTTGCGCAGCCGTCTCGATCTGATCGGGGACAATGCGCGCCACGGTCTTGCCGTGACGTGTGATGAGTATGGTCTCGCCCCGCTCCACATCACCAAGAAGGGCCGCGAACCGCGATTTTGCTTCTGTTGCAGTCAGTGTTTTCATCACGATGGTCATTTTGACTGGTCAATTTGACCATAAATATGGGATGCGAGCGCTACTCCGTCAAGGTCGTGCGTTCCAGTGCTTCAAGGCCTTCAAGCAGGGCTGCGCGCTCTTTGGGCTTCATGCGGTCAAGCAGCTTCGTTTCGAAGGACCGGGCCACGGGCACCATGTCTTCATAGGCTTTCTGGCCGGTCTTGCTGAGTGTCAGTCGTTCGACGCGTCGGTCCTGCGGATCGGGCGTGCGCACAAGCCAGCGGCGTGTCTCCAGCGAGGCGACGGCGCGGCTCACCTTGGTTTTGTGCATGGAGGAATGCGCGCCGATCTCGGTTGCCGTCATCGTGCCGAACTGACCGATGGTGGCGAGCGTGCGCCATTCTGGCCGCGTCAGACCCAGGCGCGCACGATAGGCCTGCGAGAAATCGCGGCTGATCGCATCGGTGAGACGGGTCAGGCGATAGGGCAGGAAGTTCTCAAGGGCAAGCGTCGTCGATTGAGACTTCGAAGGTTGAGACTTCGAAGATTGAGACTGGGAAGATTGAGACATGGGAGACTGTGATCCTTCGCGGTTTCCTCTCCGATTCCATTGATAGTTACATTCGCCATGGTTACGATTGCAACCAATTCCTGAATTCCCTCTTGCATGGAGGATCGTATGACCGTGCAGTATATGCCGGGTTTCGGCAATGATTTCGAGACGGAGAGCCTGCCGGGCGCGCTGCCGCAGGGGCAGAATTCGCCGCAGAGGCCAGCCTATGGGCTTTATGCAGAGCAGCTTTCTGGGTCTCCTTTCACGGCTCCACGCGGAACGAATGAACGCTCCTGGCTCTATCGTATTCGTCCGAGTGTGAAACATACGGGGCGCTTCAAGGCCGTGCGTTTCGATGAATGGAAATCTGCGCCCAATGTGAACGACCACCAACTGGCGCTTGGTCAATTGCGCTGGGACCCGACACCCATCCCCAATCAGGAAACCGACTTCCTTTCCGGTGTGCGCACCATGACGACGGCGGGCGATGTGCAGGGGCAGGTGGGCATGGCAGCCCATATCTATGCCTTCAACATTTCGATGGTGGACGAGTATTTCTTCAATGCCGATGGCGAGCTGATGCTGGTGCCGCAGGAGGGCGGTGTGCGGCTGAAGACCGAGATGGGCATCATCGAGATCGAGCCCGGCGAAATCGCCGTCATGCCGCGCGGCATGATCTTTCAGGTCGAGCTGATGGACCGGCCGGCGCGCGGCTATATGTGTGAAAATTACGGCGCCAAGTTCACTCTGCCGGATCGTGGGCCAATCGGCGCGAACTGCCTCGCCAACCCGCGCGATTTCAAGACGCCGGTCGCCTGGTATGAGGAAAAGGAAAAGCCCTGCCGGCTGTTCGTGAAATGGTGCGGCCAGTTCCATGTGACCGAGATCGATCATTCGCCGCTGGACGTGGTGGCCTGGCACGGCAATTACGCGCCCTATAAGTATGATCTTTCTACCTTCTCACCGGTCGGTGCGATCCTGTTCGACCATCCCGATCCATCGATTTTCACCGTGCTGACGGCCCCCTCGGGCGAAGAGGGAACGGCCAATATCGACTTCGTGATCTTCCCGCCGCGCTGGATGGTGGCCGAACACACATTCCGCCCGCCCTGGTATCACCGCAACATCATGAGCGAGTTCATGGGGCTGATAAAAGGCCAGTATGACGCCAAGGAAGAGGGCTTTGTGCCGGGCGGCGCCTCACTGCACAACATGATGCTTCCGCACGGGCCGGACGCCTTCGGCTTCGAGAAGGCGAGCCAGGCGGATCTGAAGCCGGTCAAGCTGGAAGAGACCATGGCCTTCATGTTCGAGACACGCTTTCCCCAGCATCTGACGCGCTACGCCGCTGAAACGGACACGCTGCAGGAGAACTACATCGACTGCTGGAAGGATCTGAAGAAGCGTTTCAACGGCACGCCGGAAGGCGACTGGTCCTGATCGACCGGAGCGGCCACAAAAGATATGATCGGCGCCGGTTCGCTGGACCTGCGCCGATTGCGCGTCTCCCCCAACGCATAAAGGACACTGCATGAAACTCGCCACGCTCAAGAACGGAACGCGCGACGGGAGGCTGGTTGTCGTCTCCCGTGATCTGACACGCTGCACGGACGCATCCTTCCTTGCGCCGACGCTGCAGGCGGCACTGGACGACTGGGCGCGCATCGCGCCGCATCTGGCAGCCCTTTCCGAAAGCCTGGAGCACGGCTCGGTGCCTGCCGAACGCTTTCACGAGCATGATGCGCATTCGCCATTGCCGCGCGCCTATCAGTGGGCGGACGGCTCGGCCTACGTCAATCACGTGGAGCTGGTACGCAAGGCGCGTGGGGCGGAGATGCCTTCGAGTTTCTGGGAAGATCCGCTGATGTATCAGGGCGGGTCGGATGCTTTTCTGGCACCACGCGACCCCATTCGCATGGCTGACGAGGCCTGGGGCATCGACATGGAAGGCGAAGTGGCGGTCATCGTCGACGACGTGCCGATGGGCGCGACAAAGGAACAGGCGCGGGATGCGATCCGACTGGTGATGCTGGTGAACGACGTATCGCTGCGCGGGCTGATTCCGGCGGAGCTCGGCAAGGGCTTCGGCTTCTTCCAGTCGAAGCCGTCTTCGGCCTTCTCGCCGGTTGCGGTAACGCCTGATGAACTCGGCGATGCATGGGATGGCGGCAAGGTCTCGCTGCCGCTCTGTGTGGATTATAACGGTAAACCCTTTGGCAGGGCCGATGCGGGCATCGACATGACCTTCGATTTTCCGACGCTGATTGCCCATGCCGCCAAGACCCGCCCGCTCTGCGCCGGCGCG
Organism: Nitratireductor sp. B36; assembly: GCF_020833685.1. Taxonomy (GTDB): domain Bacteria; phylum Pseudomonadota; class Alphaproteobacteria; order Rhizobiales; family Rhizobiaceae; genus Nitratireductor. Next base: position 1,128,990 of record NZ_JACKZY010000001.1, on the reverse strand, counting down.
ATCATCGGTTCGGGCACGGTTTCAAACAAGCTCGATGGGGGCCCGGGCAAACCGGTCGAGGAAGGTGGTGTCGGTTATTCCTGTATTGCCGAAATCCGCATGATCGAGACGATAACACACGGTAAACCGAAGACGCCTTTCTTGCGCTTTGGGGATACGGTGCGTATCGAGATGAAAGACAGTGGGGGCCATTCCATCTTCGGTGCGATCGAACAACGCGTCGAGGAATATCAGGAGCCCTAAAGAATGGCACTGACCCCTCTCAAGCGCACGGCGCTTATTTTCGCGGTATTCAATCTTGTCGGGATTTCCATCCTGGCGTGGTTGTTAAAGTCAGTTTTTGATGCGCTTTACACCACCGCGCCTCAATGGCTGGGCATCACGTTGTCCTTCATCTTCGTGATAACCGTCATCGGCGTGAATGTATGGCTCTCGAGGCGGGCATACCGGATCGACAGTGGTTCGATACTGACCCGCCTGATGATCGCCTGGACGCTGATTTCGGCGGTGTCCGCAGTCTTGTTCAGTGCGCTTGATCCCTGGAACATCCTGAAGTCCCTGGCAGTCGTCGTCGGGGCATAGTGTAGTCAATGAGAAAGGCGCGTTATGGCCAAAGAGTTCGCATCCGCAGGTGACCTGACAGAAAAAACCATTTCGTTTGACGAGATCGGAAGGGATTTATGGGCTTTCACGGCCGAGGGTGATCCCAATTCTGGCATCATCATCGGCGATGAGTCGGTGATGGTCATCGAGGCACAGGCGACACCGAGGCTGGCCGAGAAGGTGATCGAGAAGGTGCGCTCTGTCACCGACAAGCCGATCAGCCATCTGGTGCTGACGCATTACCATGCCGTGCGTGTGCTGGGTGCTTCTGCCTACAAGGCGCCGACCGTGATCATGAGCGACAAGGCCCGTTCCATGGTGGTGGAGCGGGGCCAGGAAGACTGGGATTCAGAATTCGTGCGCTTCCCGCGTCTCTTTCAGGGCCATGAATCGATCCCCGGCCTGACCTGGCCGACGACCACGTTTTCCAGTTCCATGACGGTGTATCTGGGCAAGCGCCGGGTGGACTTGATGTTCCTTGGTCGGGCGCATACGGCTGGCGACATCGTGGCGTTCGTGCCCGATGCCAATGTGATGTTCACCGGAGACATCGTGGAGCATCATTCGGCCTGCTATTGCGGCGACGGGCATTTTCACGACTGGCCGACGACGCTGGAGGAAATCCGCGCCTTCGATCTCGATGCCATTGCGCCGGGGCGCGGGGGCGCGCTGGTGGGGCAGGGCATGGTCAATGAGGCACTGGATCTGACCAGCGATTTTGTGATGTCCACCTATCAGCCGGTGGCGCGCGTGGCGCAGGGCGGCGGCACGCTGAAGGAAGCGTGGGACGCCTGCCGTGCGGTGTGCGATCCGAAATTCTCCGACTATGCGATTTACGAACATTGCCTGCCCTTCAATGTGGCGAGGGCCTATGACGAGGCGCTCGGCATCGACACGCCGCGCATCTGGACGGCAGAGCGCGACCGGCAGATGTGGGAGGCATTGCAGGGGTAACGTGATGAAGCGGGCTGGCGCGACGTTTGAAGGACGCGCCTCTCGCGATCCCGGCTTCCTTCTCCCCGCTCGCGGGGAGAAGGTCCCGGCAGGGGGATGAGGGGCTGGCTGCGACCTGATTGAGGATGGTTTTGCCGTGCATCCGCTGATTGCCGACGGCGCTTGCCCCTCATCCTTACCTTCTCCCCGCTTGCGGGGAGAAGGGGGCGGCGGCGCTGGCGCTGTTTTTTTACGACCGTCGATCTCATGCTCGGAGTTGAGGGTCGTCAACTGGAAGAGGTATGAGCCGCTTCTTTTCTGAGGAGAAGCGGCTTTGAAGGGAGGGTGAATTTCAATGCCGCGTTACGCGTACAACCCCTTTCCATACACGAAGCCTCCGGAGCTTGCCGGCGGGCATGTGGGGCAATATCCGGTGGTCATCGTCGGCGCGGGGCCGGTGGGGCTGGCGGCCGCGATCGACCTGGCACAGCGCGGCGTCTCCGCGGTCGTGCTGGACGACAACGACGTTGTGTCCCTGGGCAGCCGGGCCATCTGCTGGTCCAAACGCACGCTTGAGATCTTCGACCGGCTGGGTGTGGGCGAGCGCATGGTTGAGAAGGGCGTGACCTGGCAGGTCGGGCGGCTTTTTCACCGCGACCGTGAGGTGTGGAACTTCGACCTTTTGCCGGAGGAGGGGCACAAGATGCCCGCCTTCATCAACCTGCAGCAATATTATGTGGAGCAATATCTGGTGGAACGGGCGGGTGAGCTTTCCGACCGGATTGATCTGCGCTGGAAAAACCGGGTTGTCGGGCTTGAGCAGACGGGCGGCGATGTGCGCCTTCGGGTGGAAACGCCGGACGGCGCCTATGAGATGGACGCCGCCTGGGTGATCGCCTGCGATGGCGCGCGCTCGCCCGTGCGCTCCATGATGGGGCTCGACTTTGCAGGGCAGGTGTTTGAGGAGCGCTTTCTGATCGCCGATGTGGAGATGAAGGCGGATTTTCCCTCCGAACGCTGGTTCTGGTTCGAGCCGCCCTTTCACAACGGGCAGTCCGCACTTCTGCACAAGCAGCCGGACGACATTTACCGTATCGACCTGCAGCTTGGCCCGGATGCCGATCCGGATGAGGAAAAGAAGCCGGAGAATGTCATACCGCGCATCGAGAAAGTGATCGGCCATTCGAATTTCGAACTCGACTGGGTGTCGGTCTACACCTTCCAGTGCCGCAGGCTGGAGCGCTTCGTGCATGACCGGGTGATCTTTGCCGGCGACAGCGCGCATATCGTTTCGCCCTTTGGCGCGCGCGGCGGCAATGGCGGCATTCAGGACATCGACAATCTGGGCTGGAAGCTGGCGCTCGTGGTGAAGGGCGAGGCACCGGCCTCGCTGATTGCGACCTACGACGAAGAGCGCATTCTGGGTGCGGATGAGAACATTCTCCACTCGGCGCGCTCGACCTCTTTCATGACGCCGAAGAGCGGGATGGAGCGCATCTTCCGCGACAGTGTTCTGGCCCTTTCGGCAAAGCACGATTTCGCGCGGCGGCTGGTGAATTCGGGCAGGCTTTCAAAGCCCTGTTCGCTGGAGGGATGCCGGCTTCAGACAGAATGGCAGGGCGAGGGGCCGCTTGCGCCGGGCATGGCGCTTGCCGATGCGCCGGTGCTGGCAGGTGGGAAGCCTTCCTGGTTGCTCGGTGAGACGGGTGGCGGCTTCGTGCTTTTGGCGGTCGATTGCGAACCACCGCTTGGTCTGCCGGCGGGGCTGCACGTGGTGCAGGTAACAAGGCCCGGCGGGAGAGGCATGGATGGCCTGGCATATGTGGAGGATTGCGAAGGCGCTGTTGCCGCCCGCTACGGCGCGGGGCTGCTCTATCTGGTGCGGCCGGACCAGCATGTCGCGGCAATTTTCAAGACGCCCGACGCACATGAGATCGCCGCGGCCATGACCCGGGCGATGGGGAGGGAATGAGATGGAGAAAAGCGAGATCGGCCAGGACCGGCTGGGACCGGCAGGCGATGATTTCTATGCGGCGCTGATGAAGGCGCATGAGGGGCTGAGCTTTGAGGAAAGCGCACACCTCAACGCAAAACTGGTGCTGCTTTTGGCCAACCAGGTGGGTGATTTGGGGGTGATCCACGCCGTCTTGAAGGCGGCGCAAGAGAAATAGGCGAGAGGGATGGATGGGCGCTCGTACGTCAACCATCAGGGCCAGGGTGGAGCGATCTGATCCACACTGACCTCTCCGGAATAATCATTGCCGAAGTTGGTTCGGATATAGGCGACCACATCAGCGATTTGCTGATCGCTGAGCAGGTTTTCCATTGCCGGCATGGCTTTCTGCCCGCTCTTGATGACGAAAATCGCATACTCTGGATGTTCCAGGTTTTTGTTCTCTGCCAGTGAGGGGTAGCGGCCGGCGCCGCTGGCGCCTTTGCCGTCCGGCATATGACACCCCTGACAAATGGCCTTGTAAATGTTTTCACCGCCGGTAACGGTTATTTTCTCACGGTCGCCGAAGAATGCGGCTTCCTCACTATGCGATGGCGGCACGAAAAACACTGAAGCGGCGATGCAAAGCGCTTTGCTTTTCAATTGCATGGCAGGCTCCTTTTTTTAAAGGGGATCAACCGCTCATGACCCGGGCATGGAGGCGCGAAATCGCATCGAGCCCTGAAAGAATGGCACCTTCCTGCCATCCCGGCAGATAAGAGAGGTGCTCGCCGGCCATCAGGGTGCGCCCATCCAGGGCGGTCGCTTGGGTATAGTCTGCCTCCCTGTCGTCCCAGACACCGTAACAACCGAGCGCCCAAGGCACCCTATACCATGCGACACTTGCGCCGCTGGAGAACTCCTTGCGGTATTGCGGGTGGATCATCGCGCCATCCTCGAGAGCCTTGCTGATGCGCTCTTCCGGGGACATAGAGGCAAACTGGTAGGCTGCTGTATCCCAATTATAAGCGCCGACGAGAACACCCTTACCGGTGGAAAGATAATCACTCGACGGATAGCCGATCAGTGCGATGGGGAGGTCCGTGTAAGAGATGCCGCCATAGATATGCTCGTCCTCTTCCCAGAAACGACGGTTGAACTCGAGCCCGATCTTGACGGCACCGGCGTACTGAACCTTGTCGATCACGCTCTTTATCCCGTCTGAGAAATTGTTCTCGATCTGCCCGAGTATGGAAAACGGGATGGTGCAGATGCACCAATCGGCCCGGGCTTCCAGGGGCTCTCCTTCGGTGCTGATGTCCTGATAGATGGCGGTGACGCCGGTCTCATCCTGTTTGATGGAGGTGACCTTCGCATTGTAGCGGATCAGATCCTTGATCTCGCGTTCGAACGCCTGGGCGATCATGTCCATGCCACCGACCGGCTGAAACATGGTTTCCTGATGATCGACCGTTTCCGCTACACCCAGCCATCTCCACAGGCCTGATTGAAGAATGTCGCCCGGCGCGATCGGATCGGAGGGGATAGGATTTGGTTTCGCGCCCCCGCCTGGCCATGTCTGAAAACCGCGGAATTCGCTGGTGTGCTGGCTTTTGACGTAGCCAAAGTCCTTGTCGAGCATTCCGTTTGTGCGCAGGGCTTCGAGAAGCTTCTCCTTGTCCTCCTGGCTAACCATCTCGTCGAGATTGCCTTGGTTGACGGCCTTCGCGAGTAGCTCGGAGGTGTGACCACGAAAATCCGTAGCGATCTCTCGAAACCGCTGGGGTTTGCCGCCGAATGCGGTGGTGGAGTGGAGATAGGCGTTGTGATTTTTCTGAATGAAAGGTTCGAGTTTGACGTCAAGACGCCGGCAGTAATCCAGAATTGCGTGATGATGATGGGGAATGCGCCAAGGCCCAGGATTAAAATAATTGCCTTCGGCAAACCCGATATCCTGACGAAAATCGCCAAGCTCGGTATAGGTATCGCCACCACGTAAGGTCCAGCACCGGCCCCCCGCTTTCTCCCGGTATTCGAGCACCTCGACTTCATAGCCGGCCGCCCGTAATTCCAGCGCAGCCACCATTCCGGCCAGGCCCGCACCGAGAATGAGAACCTTTACCGTCCCCGGGTCGCCCTGGAGCTTGACTGGACCCTGATACGGGGATGGCTGGGCATGTCCAAGCGTCGTCATAGCCTGATAGAGGGCGGCGCTGCCGGCGGCTGCACCGATCATCGTCAGGAGTTCGCGGCGTGACACCTGTCCTAATGCCCTTAGCATGATGTTGCGCTCCTTACCTTTTTGGCCAGGAAACATCATCGCGCCGTCCGTCACGTCAAAAAAGGTAATATTGAGTAAAGGTTTTGAACGATTTCATGTTTTTTATAGGAGTAATCGTGGTCGCCGGGTGTATTTTTCCTGTATTTAATATAGTCGGCAAATAAAAAAGGCCGTTTGAGACGGCCTTTCTTATTTGTTTCCCGGCATTGTCCGGGTGGGCTAACCGGCGGCGTCGACCTTGATGACGCCGCGGCGTATCTGGTCTTCCTCGATGCTTTCGAAGAGGGCGCGGAAATTGCCTTCTCCGAAGCCTTCGTCGCCCTTGCGCTGTATGAACTCGAAGAAGATCGGTCCGATGACGGTCTTCGAGAAGATCTGCAGGAGGATCTTGGTCACGCCGCCATTCACCACGCCTTCGCCGTCGATCAGGATTCCGTGCTTTTTCATGCGCTCGATTGGCTCGTCATGGCCCTGCACACGGTCGAAGCTCTTCTCGTAGTAAACTTCCGGTGGGCCAGGCATGAATTTGAGCCCGTTGTTGGCGAGCCTGTCGGTGGCGTCGTAGATGCCATCGGTGCCCACCGCAATGTGCTGGATGCCTTCGCCTTTGTACTTCTTCAGATACTCGACGATCTGGCTCGTGTCGTCCTTGGACTCGTTGAGCGGTATCCGGATCTTGCCGCAAGGCGAGGTAATCGCGCGGGAGACGAGGCCCGTAATGCGGCCATCGATGTCGAAATAGTGGATCTGCGAAAAGCCGAAGAGCTCGCGGTAGAAATCCCACCATTTGTCCATATTGCCGCGATAGACATTGTGGGTGAGGTGATCGAGGTAGTAGAAGCCGACGCCTTCAGGCCGCGGGTTTTTCTCGCCCAGCCATTCGAATTCCGCGTCGTAGGCCGAGCCTTTCTCGCCATAGGTGTCGATGAAGTAGATGAGCGAGCCGCCAATGCCGACAATGGCGGGCACGTCGAGTGTTTTGTCATCGCCTTCATAAGGCTCGGCACCCTTTGAGACCGCGTGATCGAAAGCGTGTTTCGCGTCGACCACACGCCAGGCCATGGAGGGCGCGCATGGGCCGTGATCCTCGACAAAGCGCATGGCGTGGCTGCCGGGCTCAGCATTGACGATATAATTGATGTCGCCCTGCCGCCAGACGGAAATCTTCTTTGTCTTGTGTCGGGCGACTTCGGTGTAGCCCATTTTGGTGAACAGTTCGGCGAGTTTTTCCGGCTCCGAATGAGCGAACTCGACGAATTCGAACCCGTCAGTGCCGGCGGGGTTTTCTTCGCTGATCCTGGGTGGTGGTGCATCGTGCGGGAACGGACCCATGGCTTCAATCCTCCTCGTCTGAGAACATTTGGACGTGTTCACACGTCATGGACACATTTTACGCCTCCTGGGCCGCACACGGCTTGCATTGTGGGTCGTATTTTGGGAGAAATGCGCACTTATCATGCATATAAGAGGAGTATTGCATGGCTGATGCGCGTGTTGATGGTTATGACCGCAAGATATTATCTCTCTTGCAGGTGGATGCGCGATTGACCAATAACGATCTCTCGGAACGGGTGAACCTCTCGCCCTCGCAATGTTCGCGCCGCCGTCAGCGTTTGGAGGAAGAGGGATACATCCGCGGCTATGCGGCCATGCTCGATCGGGACAGGCTGGGCTTCCCGCTCGTCAATATCATCACCGTGACGCTGGCGACACACAATCCCGACAATGCGCGTCGTTTCGGTGAGCTGCTGGCACGGCTGCCGGAAGTGCAGGAAGCGCACGCGCTCACCGGTGAAATGGATTATATTCTCAAAGTGGTGACGCCCGACCTGAAATCGTTGTCGGAGTTCGTCAACGGTGTGCTTCTCCCGCACGATTCAGTGCAGCACGTGAAGAGTGCCATCGTGCTCGAAACACTCAAGGAAACCGGTGCCCTGCCGCTTTGATGTTTTTTTGTTACGAATATGGCCGGAAATGCCTCTTTATTGTTACATAATTTCCGCTAAAGTCTCGGTGGACGGGAGGCGGGATTCCAGTGGATACTCGGCTCTCAGGCGGTCGCGCAGGGCTTGGAGAGACCGGGCGCGGTCCTGCCGCAGAATATAGAGCGTCATCACCGACGTTTCGGGACATGCAATCGGGAGGAGAAGCATGAAACCATTTTCCGTCAGAAAACTGGCCCTGGCGGCTGCTGTCGCAGCAACCGGGCTTATCGGGGCTTCGGCTTCGTCATTCGCGCAGGAGGTGACGCTCAGGCTGCACCAGTTCCTGCCGCCGCAGGCCAATGTGCCGAAGCTGGTGCTCGATCCCTGGGCCGACAAGGTGGAGCAGGAATCGGGCGGGCGCATCAAGATCGAGCGCTATCCGGCCATGCAGCTCGGCGGCACGCCGCCGCAGCTCTACGATCAGGCGCGTGACGGCATCGTCGACATCGTATGGACGCTGCCGGGCTCCAATCCGGGTCGTTTCCCCTCGACTGAAGTGTTCGAACTCCCCTTCATGATGACGAATGCCGAGGCGACTTCGCGTGCCTATTGGGATCTGTTCGAGAAGCACATGAAGGACACCGAGTTCAAGGACACACATGTTCTGGGTGTCTGGGTTCATGGCCCTGGCATGCTTCACTCCAAGGAGCCGATCGAGAATCTCGAGGATCTGAAGGGCATGAAGATCCGCGCACCCACGCGCATCATCAACTCGCTGCTTGGCCAGCTTGGCGCGACGCCGGTCGGCATGCCGGTGCCGCAGATCACCGAGGCGCTTTCCAAAGGCGTGATCGATGGATGCGTAATCCCCTGGGAAGTCACGCCGGCGCTGAAAGTGCCTGAGCTCGTATCGAACCACACGGAGTTCGGCGGCGATCACGCCCTTTACACGACCACCTTTGTTCTGGCGATGAACAAGGCGAAGTATGACAGCTTGCCGGACGATCTGAAAAAGGTGCTGGACGATAATTCCGGTCAGGAATTTGCGGCGTTTGCCGGCAGAACACAGGCGGGCGCGGATGTTCCCAGCCGAAAGATCGCGGTTGATCGCGGCAACAACATTATCGAGATCAGCGCTGAAGACACGGAAACCTGGAAAGAGGCAGCTGCCCCCGTTTATGAACAGTGGGTGGCGGAGATGAAGGACAAGGGGATCGACGGTCAGATGCTGATCGACGAGGCCCGTGCCCTGATCGACCAATATACCAATCAGTGAGGCTGAACCGGCTACAAGAGACGGGGCGGGCTGCAAGGCCTGCCCCGTTTTTTGGAAACGGTTTTGTGTCGGGACCCACGCTTGCGAATGCGGCAACCGCTGGCTAACGTTTTCGAACCCGACGCGGGAATGAGAAAATTTCGCAGGAAAGCCATGGAACGGGACGGGGCATGAGATTATCGATCATCGTTGTCTGGCTGGCCAGAGTGATGGCCATTCTGGGCGGCATCGTTCTGGCGGCCGTCATCATCATGACCGTGGCGAGCATCACCGGCCGCGCTCTGGTGCGTTTTGGCCTTGGACCCTTGCCCGGCGATTTTGAACTGGTTCAGGCGGGTGTTGGCTTTGCGGTTTTCGCGTTCCTGCCATGGTGTCAGCTCAATCGTGGCCATGCCACGGTGGACATTTTCACCACCTTTCTGCCGGACAGCGTCAACCACATGATCGACCTGGTGACCGAGATCATCATGACGCTGGTTCTCGTGCTGATCGCCCTTCAGCTCTATTACGGCATGCTTGACAAGCTGAGCTACAACGAGACCACCTTCATTCTCCAGTTTCCGCTATGGTGGCCCTATGCAGCCTGTCTGCTGGCCGCAGTCATTGCGGTGATCGTGTCGTTCTACATGATCCTGGTGCGCTATCGCGAACTGAAGGTGGGCACACCGATGCCGGAGCCCGGACAGGGGAGCATCCATTGACCAATCTTGAAATCGGCCTCTGGTCCTTTCCGCTTCTGCTTCTTCTGATTTTTCTGCGCTTGCCCATCGGTCTTGCCATGCTTCTGTGCGGGCTTGGCGGAAGCTGGATCGTGTTCGGCAATGTGACGCCTGTGCTGGCCAAGCTGAAGAACGAAACCTACTCCACCTTTTCCGGTTACTCGCTCTCCATCGTTCCGCTGTTTCTGCTGATGGGGCAGTTTGCAACGCTGGGCGGCATGTCGCGGGCGCTGTTCAAGGCGGCTGAAACCTGGATGGGGCACAAGCGCGGCGGTGTTGCCATGGCGGCTGTGGGTGCGTGTGCGGGCTTTGGCGCGATCTGCGGATCGTCGCTGGCAACGGCTGCAACCATGAGCCAGGTGGCGCTGCCCGAGCTGCGCCGCTATGGCTATTCGGGTGCACTGGCCACGGGAACGCTCGCGGCAGGCGGCACGCTTGGCATTCTCATTCCGCCATCGGTCATCCTTGTCATCTATGCGATCCTGACCGAGCAGAACATTGCCAAGCTTTTCGTCGCCGCTTTCGTGCCAGGCGTGCTGGCTGCCTTCGGCTATATGCTGGCGATCTCGATCTATGTGCGGCTGTGGCCGGACTCTGCCGGTACGCGAGAGCGTGCGCCCTATTCGGAACGGATGCGGGCGCTGCTTGATGTTTGGCCCGTTCTGGTGGTGTTTCTGGCGGTGGTCGGTGGCATTTATCTTGGCGTTTTCACACCAACGGAAGGCGCTGCCGTGGGGGCCGCCGGCACCGGGCTGATTGCGCTCGTCAATGGCGGACTGACCCGCGAGACCTTTGTGGAATCGATCCTTGCCACGGCAACCGCCACGGCGATGATCTTCTTCATCGTGCTGGGGGCCGGCTTCTACAACTCGTTTCTGGCGCTGGCGCAGGTGCCGCAGCAGATGGCGGCGTTCGTGAGCGAGCAGGGCTACAGCCCGTGGATGGTGCTGACGCTGATCCTGCTGCTTTATCTCGTATTCGGTTGCGTTATGGACTCGCTCTCCATGATCCTGCTAACGATCCCGATCTTCTTCCCGATCGTCACGATCCTCGATTTCGGTCTGGGGGCGGAGGAGTTTGCCATCTGGTTCGGCATTCTCGTTCTGATCGTGGTGGAGGTGGGGCTGATCACGCCGCCGGTGGGTATGAACCTTTTCGTGCTCAACTCCATGGCAAAGGACACGCCGATTTCGGCGACCTATCGCGGCGTGATGCCCTTCGTGATCAGCGACATTCTGCGCGTGGCGCTCCTGACACTGTTCCCGGCGATCTCGCTGTTCCTGATGCGCTGGCTCTACTGACGGCGCATCAGGGCGGCCTTTGACGGATTAAAGACCGCGCTCCTGAATGATGCCGTAGAGATTGGCCGAGCGGGTGCCGCTGCGGCAATAGGCGAAGACAGGGCCCGGCAGTTCCCTGAGGGCGGTGGCCATGTCCGTGACTTCATCGATTGTCATCGCACCGGAAACGACCGGCACATGGCGGAAGGCGAGGCCCGCTTCTTCGGCGGCCTTTGATATGGTCTCGACCGTGGGCTGTCCGGCGTCCTCACCATCGGGCCTGTTGCAGACGATGCTCTTATATCCGGCCTGCTTGATGGCGGCGATGTCTTCCGGCGCGATCTGCGGGGATACCGCGTAGTCGTCCGAAATTTTCTTGATATCCATGGTTTTCCTCACAGAGTGACGCGTTAACCGGCGGCAAAGAAGCGCCGTTTGAGGGATTTGGCAACGAGAATGCCGGCGATGAGCGAGGCGAGGAACACGATCGTGTCCGAATAGCCGAGCCCAAGGGCCGGGATCGCCGCACCCGGGCAGAAGCCGGCAATGCCCCAGCCAATGCCGAATACGGCGGCACCGCCGATCAGCTGCGGGTCGAGATCGCTTCGCGTCGGAAGCTGGAAACGCTCGGCAAAAAAGGGCTTTTCGCGCGCGCCGAAGAGGAGGCGGTAGCCGAGGGCCGCGACCGCAAGCCCACCGCCCATCACGAAGGCGAGGCTTGGATCCCAGGTGCCCGCGAGATCGAAGAAATTCAGCACCTTTGCGGGATTGATCATGCCCGATAGCGCGATGCCGGCACCAAACAGAAGGCCGGCGATGAGGGCTGCGACGAGCTGTTTCATCGATCAGCCTCCGATCACGTGGCGGATGATGAACACGGTGATGAGGGCGGTGGCCATGAAGGTGATGACGGCAACGATGGATCGGATGGAACCACGCGAAATGCCGCAGACACCGTGCCCGCTCGGACAGCCATTGCCGAAAGTGACACCAACGCCGACAAGAACACCGCCGATGACGAGCGCGGCGGTGGAGACGGGCACCTGGAAGGGGATTGCCGCACCGCTCAGCATCAGAAACAGGGGCGCGGCGATGGCGCCGATGATGAAAGCGGCGCGCCAATGCCACGCGTTTTCCTGTGGGGGAAGGAGGCCTGACAGAATGCCCGTCATGCCGGCCACCCGGCCGTTGAAGGCCATAAGCACCACTGCGGCAAGACCGATCAGCGCGCCACCGGCGAGTGAGGCTATGGGGGTAAACTCGGTCATCCTGACCGCTCCGTTATCTGAATGGACAGCGCTCTGAATATGGGGCTGCCCGTCAAAATGCCAAGGGTTGATGGTGGCGCAGTTGCCCAGGGTAAATTTTACACAAGATCCCCGAACCCGCCGCCCGTCAGCGCGAGCTGGCGAAGGATGGGAGCGGGTTCGAAAACGCGATTGCCGGTCTTCCGGTGCCAGTGCTCCAGCCGCTCGACGATTGTCTTGATGCCGAAACGCTCGGCCCAGAACATCGGCCCGCCCTTGGCAACCGGGAAGCCGTAGCCATTGACCCACACGACATCGATATCGGAGGCGCGGGCGGCGATGCGCTCTTCGAGGATCTTCGCGCCCTCGTTGATCATCGGGTAGAGCGTGCGCTCGGTGATCTCGTCCGCACTGATCTCGCGTCGTTCCACGCCAAGCTCGGCTGCCTTCTTCTCGATAAGCTCCTGAACGAAGGGATCGGGTTTTGGCGTGCGGGAGCCTTCCTCATAGAGATAAAAGCCGCGCCCGGACTTCTGGCCGAAATGGCCGGCTTCGCACAGCGTGTCGGCGATGGGGGCGGTGAGGCCCTGCGACTGGCGGTGTTTCCAGCTGATGTCGAGACCGGCAAGGTCGACCATCTGGAATGGGCCCATGGGCCAGCCGAAATCGGTGAAAACCTTATCCACCTGTTCGGGCGTCGCGCCGGAAAGGAGCAGGTCCTCGTTCTGTTCGCGCCGGGCGGCGAGCATGCGGTTGCCGACAAAGCCGTTGCACACGCCGACGACGACGGGAACCTTGCCGATCTTTCGGGCGAGCGCGAGCGCGCTCTTGATGACATCGGGGGCCGTTTCTTCGCCGCGCACGATCTCCAAAAGCTTCATGACATGGGCGGGCGAGAAGAAATGGAGGCCGACCACATCCTGCGGACGCTTCGTGGTGGCGGCGATCTCGTTCACATCGAGATAGGAAGTGTTGGAGGCAAGGATGGCGCTGGGCTTCAGCACGCCGTCGAGCGCGGTGAAGACCTGGCGCTTGACGCCCATATCCTCGAACACGGCCTCGATGACGATGTCGCAATCGGCAAGGTCGGCATAGTGGGTGGTGCCGGAGATGCGCCCTGTGCGGGCCTCTTTTTCCTCAGCCGTGATAGAGCCGCGCTTTACCGATCCCGCATAGGTCTTGTCGATGTGGGCGAGACCGCGCGCGATGGCGTCCTCGTTCATCTCCAGAATGGTGACGGGAATGCCGCCATTGGCAAGCGCCATCGCTATGCCCGCACCCATGGTGCCGGCACCAATGACGCCGGCGCGCGCGATCTTTCGCGCCTCGGTTTCGCGCGGAATGCCGGGCACGCGGGTTGCCTCGCGGGTGGCGAAGAAGAGATGGCGCTGGGCGGCGGATTCTTCGCTGTCGCGGCGCTCCAGAAAGAGCTCGCGTTCGCGGTCGAGTGCCGCATCGAATTCCATGGTGATGGCGTTGCGGACGGCTTCTGCCGCCGTGTGCGGCGCGGTGAGACCGCGCGCTTTTTTCGTCGCTGCCTTCACGGCCTCATCGAAGGCGGCGAGGTTGACGGCAAGTTTTTCGCTGCGCGCGCGGATATGGATGTGCGGCTTTTTCGATGCCGCCATGTCGCGGGCGAACGCCACGGCCTCGGCCAGAAGATCGCTCTCGGCCACGCGGTCGACCGCTCCGAGCCGTACGGCTTCGTCCATGCCGATGGGCTTTCCGGAAACGATCATCTTCAGCGCGGCTTCCGGCCCCACCAGACGCGGCAGGCGCACCGTGCCACCGGCGCCGGGAATGAGGCCGAGGTTCACCTCGGGCAGGCCGATCATCGCGGACCTGTCTGCAATACGGTAGTGGCAGCCGAGTGCCAGCTCCAGCCCACCGCCAAGTGCGGTGCCATGGATCGCGGCGATGGTGGGCTTGTCGATGCTTTCAAGCTTCTCGATCAGGTCGGGAAGGCTTGGCTCCTTCGGCGGCTTGCCGAACTCGGAAATGTCGGCACCGGCAATGAAGGTGCGACCCGCGCAGGCGATGACGATGGCCTGAACCGCATCGTCTGCATTCATCTCGCCCAGCGCCTCGAAGAGCGGCGCACGCAGCGCGTGGCCGAGTGCGTTGACCGGCGGATTGTCCAGAGTGAGGACGGCAATGCCATTGTCGCGGGTGATCTTTACGGTGTCGCTCATTCAGGGTCCTCTTGTCATCCTATATGCGGGGCGCGGCGGCTCAGGCGTCGGGTGTTGTTTCGCGCAGGAAATCTGCGATGAGGACGGCCGTCGCCTCTGGTTGCTCGATGCAGGGCAGGTGGCCGGCGTCTGCAATGATTTCTAAACGGGCACCTTCGATCAGATCCGACAGTTCCCGCACGAGGTCTGGCGGGGTGGAACCGTCCTGGTCGCCCACGATGCAGAGCGTGGGTAGTTTCAGGGCGCGGGTGGATTCGGTGAGATCGGCGTCACGCAGGGCCGAGCACGTGCCTGCATAGCCATCGACCGTGGTGCGGGTGAGCATGGCCGTGTAGCCGACGAAAGCATCGTTGTCCGGTGCGCGGAAAGAGGGCGTGAACCAGCGCTGGAGAATACCGTCGGCAATGGATGCGATGCCTTTTTCGTTTACGGCATCGATCCGGCTGTTCCACAGATCGTCGTGGCCTATTCTATGGCCCGTGTCGCAGAGCACGAGGCGGGAGACGAGATGCGGCCAGCGCGCGGCAAGCCCCTGCGCGATCATGCCGCCAACGGACAGGCCGACGATGGTCGCGCCTGTGATGTCGAGATGCTCGAGCAGGGCTGCGAGATCGTCGACGTGATCCGTCAGCGCATAGGGCTGGGGCGTGGCTTCGGAGAGACCATGGCCGCGCTTGTCATAAAGGACGATGCGGTAGTCGGCTTCCAGCCGTTCAACGACGGCATCCCAGATGCGAAAATCGGTTCCGAGCGAATTGGAAAACACGAGAACCGGCTTGCCGACCGTCCCGCGCACTTCGAAATGAATGACGACGCCATTGACGCGCGTGAAGTTCATGCACCTGCCTCCCATGGTTTGCCGCAAGGCGGGTTCTGTATGAGAGAAGGGAAAGGCGTCGTCAATGATTTGAAGACCGAAACGCCGTTAGCCAGCCATCTTCATGTTGACTTCGCCATTGAGCGAATTGGAGACCGTGCAGCGGGCCTTGGCGCGCTTGATCAGCTCAGCGCACTCTTCCTCGCCGGGCATGATGTCGAGCGAGACGGTGGCGTCATAGCTGCCGATGCGGTCGGGCAGATCCTCCGCCTTCTTGCCGGAAACCTGGACGGAGACCTGCCCGACATCGATTTTCATCTCCTGTGCGGCGTGATGGAAGGAGAGTGCAAGGCAGGCACCGAGCGCGGAAATCATGAAATCGACCGGCGTTCCCGCCTCTTCCGTGGAGGGCGAGGTGATGGCGACATTCTGCTTGGGCGCGGTGTCGACATGGATCACCTTGCCGGGGCCGATGGCGGTGGTGAAGGGGCCATAGGTTTTTGCTTTGATGCGGATCGCCATGAGAAACTCCAGAAAGGCAATTCAGACCGCTCACATGTAGTGGTGTGGCGTGACCGCGTCCAGCGGCAGTGCTTCAGGGGCTGTCTTCTCGCTGACGTGATGGCTCGTCTTCGAAGAGGATGCGCTCGGCGGCACCATCGAGATCGTCATACTGGCCGCTCTTGAGCGACCAGAGGAAGGCGGCGAGGCCGGCGGCTCCCAGAAAAAGCGCTATCGGGATCAGCACCACGAGATTGGTCATTGTGTTGCCTCGACCGGGGATTGCCCGGCCATACGGTGACGACTGCCAGCGCGCAGGCGCAGCGCGTTGCCGATGACGATCAGCGAGGAGAGCGACATGGCGATGGCCGCCACCAGCGGCGTGACGTGGCCGAGAACAGCGATCGGCACGGCCAGCAGGTTATAGGCAATGGCGAGGCCGAAATTCTGCCGGATCAGGCGACCGGCGCGGCGTGAGACGCCACGGGCGAGCGGCACGGCCAGCATGGTCTCGCGCAGGAAAACGAAATCGGCGGCGTTGCGGCCAATGTCTGCCGCCGTGGCAGGCGCCATGGAGACATGGGCTGCGGCAAGGGCGGGGGCGTCGTTCAGCCCGTCGCCGACCATCAGAACCTTTCGGCCATCGGAGGCGAGCGCACGCATGCGCTCAAGCTTGTCGCCGGGAAGGACGCTTGCCTGAAAGTTCTCCACGCCCAGCCTTGCTGCGATATCCTTCACCTGATCGGCGCTATCGCCGGAGATGATTTCCACGGCGACGCCGTTTTCTTTCAGGTGAGAAATTGCCTCTTTCGCCCCGGGGCGAAGCCGGTCTTCGAACCGGAACGTGGCGCATTCCTCGCCATCGCGGGAAAGGACTGTGCCGCCTGCCTGGTTCTCATGCGCATTCGGGCTGCCGAGCGACCAGCCCGCGCGGCCAAGCCGCCAGACGGTCTCGCCCGCGCGGGCTTCGATGCCGAGGCCCGGCATTTCCTCAACACTGTCGAAGGAATCCGTCGCCCGCAGCGCACCGGCAGCGCGCAGGATGGCGCGCGAGAAGGGGTGACGGGAATGGGCGGCAAGGGCGGCGGCGGTTGACAATGTATCCGGCGTTATCTCGTCCGCATTGCGCAGCTCGGGGATGCCGAGCGTCAGCGTCCCGGTCTTGTCGAAGACGGCAGTGTCGATCTCGGCGAAGCGCTCCATCGCCGCGCCATCCTTTACCATGATGCCGTTTTCAAAAAGCCGCCGCGCGGCAACCACCTGAACGATGGGAACGGCAAGGCCGAGCGCGCAGGGGCAGGTGATGATGAGCACGGCAATGGCGATGGTGATGGCGCGGTGCCAGTCGCCACTTGCCACCATCCAGCCCAAAAAGGTGAGGAAGGCGGTGGCGTGAACCACGGGCGAATAGAGTGCCGAGGCACGGTCCGCCAGCCGGCGATAGCGCGCGCGCCCGCCTTCTGCCGCCTCCATCAGGCGCATCATCTCGGCGAGGAAGGAGGTCTCGGCGGTGGCGGTTGCCTCAACGATGAGCGGCTGGGTGAGATTGAGCATGCCGGCGCGTAGATCGCTGCCGGGTTTCACCGGCTGCGGTGCGCTTTCGCCGGTGGCCATGGAGCAGTCGAGTTCGGACACACCGCTCATGACGATGCCGTCAACGGGCACGCGCTCACCAGCGGCGACCACCAGCTTCATGCCGGGCGCGACTTCCGGCAAGGGGAGATAATCGCGTCCGCCGTCCTCGGCAATGACCAGCGCGCCGCGCGGCGCCAGGCGGGCGAGCCCCTTGACGGCGGTGCGCGCGCGCTCGCGCATCACGTGGTCGAGCGTGCGGCCGATCAGCAGGAAGAAGAGAAGCGAAACGGAGGCATCGAAATAGGCGTGCTGGCCGCTGTTGACGGTCTCGTAGAGGCTGAGCCCGTAGGCCAGCGAGATGCCAAGGGCGATGGGCACATCCATGTTCATGCGTCCGTGGCGGAGCGCATTGAGGGCCGAGCGGTAGAAGATGCCACCGGCAAACACCAGCGCGGGCAGGGCGATCAACGCTGAAAGCCAGTGAAAGAGATCGCGCGTCGCCTGTTCCGCACCCGACCAGACGGACACGGAAAGAAGCATGATGTTGCCGGCGGCGAAGCCGGAGATCGCCACGGCGCGGATGAGCTGGGAGAGAACGGGATCCCTGCCGGTCTCGGCACTGTCGAAAAGGTGGGCGGCGTAGCCGAGCCTGTTCAGCGTGTCGATGATAGGCGGCAGTGCGCCCTCGCGCCACTTCACGCTGACGCGCTTGGTGGAAAGATTGACGCGCGCACCTGCCACGCCGTCGAGCCTGCCAAGGGCGGATTCGATTGTCTGAATGCACGCGCCGCAATGGACGCCGGGAACGGAAAGATCGGTCTGTTTCAGCCCATCGCCGACAGAGCGGCTTGCGAGCACGAGTTCTTCGGCGCGCGGACCGGCTTCACGGGCCTGTTCGGCTTCCAGCGCCATTTCGGTGCCGGGGGCGCAGCAGCTCATCTGAGTTCTCCGCCGGCAATGGTGATGCGCCGCACATCACGATACGGATGGGCGAGGCCCGCTTCTGCGGTGATGTTGATGACCCAGGTGCCGTCGCCGGGGCCGTGATCCACGCCGAAGCCGCCATCGGGACGACGTTGCATTTGAAGGGTAACGTCTTCGTCGGCGGTGACAGGACGGTGCATCACCATTGTGACGCTCTCGAGCGGGATCGGATCGCCGCTCGCATCGAGAAGGCGGTAGGTGATTGCGTCTCCCTCAACGGAAAGCTCGCCCTTCCAGCCGAGTGCTGCCTGCTGGCGGCCTTCCTCCGCGCGCTCGTTGAAGGTCTGGCTCGCCACATAGGTGTTTTTCACGATCAGGCCGGTCCAGCTCGACTGCGCGTAGAAGGCCATGGTCAGGTTGACCGTGATGATGACGCCGAAGAAGGCGACCATGATGGCGAGCATGTGCCAGCCGGTGAATTCCTTCTGTTTCCGCACTTTGCCGCTCATCGTGAACCCTCCGGGATGTTGAAGCTTGCCCTGTAGACATCGCTTTCGAAACTTGCCTTGTCTTCGACGACGAAGCGGAATGAGGTGTCTGCCTCGCTCAGCCGGTCTGCCGGCAGGGTGACGAAGATGCGCACCTCGCGCAGACGATCCGGATCGACAGGCACGGCTGCAGAACGGTCGTCCGGCTGGTCGAGCCCGACCACATTCATGGTTGCGCCGGTGAGGCCTTCGAGCGACACGAGGATGACGCGCGGTTCCGGGATCATGTTCAACAGCTTGACCGTATAGCCATTGCGCACCGAGCCATCCGACAGAAGCACATATTGCGGATTGCGGTCGTGGAGCACGTTGACCTCCAGCCGGTCGCGCGTCAGCAGGGCATAGAGCATGACGAGCCCGACAAGCGACCACGCACCGAAATAGACGAAGGTGCGCGGGCGAAAGATCTTGCGCCAGTGGAAATGCGCGACCTTATCGGAGAGCCCGCCACCTTCCCGGCGCACGCGGTCGGGATTGATGGTCTCCGTGCCGCCGGCTGTCGCCAGCGCCATATTGGCGTTGTAGTCGGAAAGTGTTGCGTAGGAGATGAGACCGCGCTCGCGCCCGAGCTTGTCCATCACGCCGTCGCACGCATCGATGCATAGCGCGCAGGTGATGCATTCGAGCTGCTGACCGTCGCGGATGTCGATGCCCATGGGGCAGACGGCGACGCACGCATTGCAGTCCACGCAGTCGCCCACGGTTCTGCCCTCGGCGGCTGCCTTCTTGGCATGGCGCGAACGCGGTTCGCCGCGCCAGTCATTATAGGTGACGGTGAGCGAGTTTTCGTCCAGCATGGCGGCCTGAATGCGCGGCCACGGGCACATATAGGTGCAGACCTGCTCGCGCATGAGGCCGCCGAACACATAGGTCGTGGCGGTGAGAACGGCGATGGTCATGTAGGCAACGGGAGCCGCCTGAGCGGTTGCGATATCGACGAAAAGCGATGGCGCGTCGGCGAAGTAGAAGACCCACGCGCCGCCGGTCGCCACGGCGATAAGCACCCAGATCAAGTGTTTTGCGGAGCGTTTGGCGAGCTTGCCGGCGGAGAAAGGTGCGGCATCGAGCTTGATGCGGGCATTGCGGTCGCCCTCAATGGCGCGTTCCACCACGAGGAAGAGGTCGACCCAGACGGTCTGCGGGCAGGTATAGCCGCACCACGCCCGACCGACCGTGGATGTGATGAGAAAGAGGCCGATGCCGGCCATGACAAGCAGGCCGGCAATGTAGAAAAATTCCTGCGGCCAGATCTCGATGAAGAAGAAATAGAACCGTCGGTTGGCGAGATCGACAAGAACAGCCTGATCGGGTGCGTAGGGGCCGCGATCCCAGCGCAGCCATGGCGTCAGATAGTAGATGCCGAGCGTGACGAACATGATCAGCCATTTGAAACGGCGGAACTGCCCGGAAGCGCGTTTCGGGAAGATTTTCTTGCGCGGAGCGTAGAGCGGCTGGCGTTTGCCGGCAGTGTTTACCGCTTCGGCGTCGATACGCTCCACGGCCTCTCGGGAAGCGGTGCTGCTGGCTGCGTTTTCGGTGGCAAGTGTCATTTCGGCGGCTCGCAAACTGCTCTTTGAGCCTATCGTCTAGCGGCCGGAAACATCTCGGGCATTGATCCCGATCAAAGCGGGAGGCTGCGAGGCCGAACCCCGGCCTGTTTGGCCGGGATTCGCTGTGCGTTGTTGGGGGGCTACTCGCCGCCGCCGAGCGAATAGACGTAGACCGAAAGCTGCTTGACCGTCGGGTCGCCAAGCCGCTCCTGCCAGGCCGGCATGACGCCGTGTCTGGGCTGGCGCACCTGTGCTGCGATCTGGGCTTCGCTGGAACCGTAGAGCCAGATCGCATCGGCAAGGTTCGGTGCGCCGAAGGTGACGTCGCCTTGACCGGCATCGCCATGGCAGGAGGCGCAATTGTCCGCGTAAACCTGCGCTCCGGCCTCCGCCAGAGCCGGGTCGGACGGTGTCCCGGTGAAGGAGACGACATGCGCCGCCACCTGACGGATCTCGTCACGGCTCAGAATGTCGCCGAAGGCCGGCATTTCGCCAAAGCGCGTGTCGTCGTCGCCGTCAAACCTGACACCGTGCGCAATCGTCTGATGGATCGCTTCAATGTCGCCGCCCCACAGCCAGTCGTCGTCGTTGAGGTTGGGATAACCGGCAGAGCCCTGCGCGCCTGAACCATGGCACTGCGAGCAGTTGACCTTGAAAGCGGCGTCGCCTGCGGCGGTGGCAAAACGGCGCAGCGTTTCGTCGGCGAGGATTTCATCCAGCGGCTTTTCGGCGATGGCTGCGCGCAAATCCGCCTGCTCAGCCGAGACGGCCTCCATGGTGGTGGTAAGTTCCTGCCGGCTCGAATAGCCGAGCACGCCCCTGGTGGCGTCGCTGATCAGCGGCCATGCCGGATAGGCGACCGTGTAGCCAATGGACCAGACGATCGTGGCATAGAAGGTCCACACCCACCAGCGCGGCATGGGATTGTCGAGCTCGCGAATGCCGTCCCACTCATGGCCGGTGGTCGAGACGCCGGAGACCTCGTCGATATGTTCTTTCTCACTCATCTCAATCGTCCTTCAGCGGGATGCGGGCGGCTTCCTCGGCGCTTTTTCCACTTCCCGGGCGGAAGGCAAAAAGAACCGTGCCGACGAAAAAGACGGCCATGAAGAGAAGGCCCCAGCTATCGGCGAACTGGCGGAGCGCGGTATAGGCTTCCATGATCTTTTCTCCTCAGCGGTAGCCGGCGGCTTCGTCATAGGTCGAGAAATCGACCAGCGTGCCGAGCATCTGCAGATAGGCGACGAGCGCATCCATTTCGGTGAGCGCATCGGGGTTGCCGTCGAAATCGCCGAGCACCGCCTTGGGATAGCGTTCTTCGAGACCGGACGTGTCCGCGTTGGGATCGGCCTGGGCGCGAATATCCGCATTGGCGTTGGCGATCATGTCTTCCGTGTAGGGCACGCCGACACGCAGATTGGCGATCAGCTCCGTGGAGAAATCGTTGATCTCCAGCGGCGTGTCCTTGAGGAACGCGTAGCTGGGCATGATCGATTCCGGCACCACGGAGCGCGGCTCGATCAGGTGATCCACATGCCATTCGTTGGAGTAGCGGGCGCCGACACGGGCGAGATCCGGCCCCGTGCGCTTCGACCCCCACTGGAAGGGATGATCGTACATGGATTCGGCGGCGAGGCTGTAATTGCCGTAGCGCTCCACCTCATCGCGGAAGGGACGGATCATCTGGCTGTGGCAGGTGTAGCAGCCCTCGCGGATGTAGATGTTGCGACCGGCGAGCTCCAGCGGTGAATAGGGGCGCATGCCCTCCACCTTCTCGATCGTGTTCTCCAGATAGAACAGAGGCACGATCTCGACGATGCCGCCGATTGTCACCACCAGGAACGATCCGACCAGAAGGAACGTGGCGTTCTTTTCGATGATCTTGTGTTTGTCCAGCAATGCCATCGTCAGGGCTCCTTAACCGGCACTTTGAAGGGAACGGGCGGGTTGGGCGACGGCGCCGCCAATCGGCGCTTCCTTGCGCTCGTGGCCAAGGATGGTCATGGCCAGATTGTAGGCCATGACGAGGCCACCGAGCAGGAAGAGCACACCGCCCAGCGCCCGCACCACATAGTAGGGGTGCATAGCGGCCACGGTTTCGGCGAACGAGTAGACCAGGAAGCCCTGATCGTCGTATTCGCGCCACATCAGGCCCTGCTGGATGCCCGACACCCACATGACGGCCGCGTAGACGACGATGCCGAGGGTTGCGAGCCAGAAGTGCCAGGTGACAAGCCGCAGCGAATAAAGCCGCTCGCGGTTCCAAAGCTTCGGAACGAGATAATAGAGCGCGCCGAAGGTGATCATGCCGACCCAGCCGAGTGCGCCCGAATGCACGTGGCCGATGGTCCAGTCCGTGTAGTGCGACAGCGAGTTGACCGCCTTGACCGACATCAGCGGGCCCTCGAAGGTGGACATGCCGTAGAAGGCGACGGCCAGAACCATCATGCGGATGATCGGGTCGGTGCGCAGCTTGTCCCAGGCGCCCGAAAGCGTCATCAGACCGTTGATCATGCCGCCCCAGGAAGGCATCCACAGCATGATGGAGAACACCATGCCGAGCGTCTGCGCCCAGTCGGGCAGGGCGGTGTAGTGGAGATGGTGCGGGCCAGCCCAGATATAGAGGAAGATCAGCGCCCAGAAGTGGATGATCGACAGGCGGTAGGAATAGACCGGGCGGTTCACCTGCTTGGGGATGAAGTAGTACATCATGCCCAGGAAGCCGGCGGTGAGGAAGAAGCCCACCGCATTGTGGCCATACCACCATTGAGTCAGCGCATCCTGCACGCCGGCGAAGAGCGAATAGCTCTTGGAACCGAAGGGCGAGACCGGCATCGCCAGGTTGTTCACCACATGCAGCATGGCGATGGTGACGATGAACGACAGGTAGAACCAGTTGGCCACATAGATATGCGGCTCCTTGCGCCTGAAGATCGTGCCCAGGAAGACAATCAGATAGGCGACCCAGACGATGGTGAGGAACAGGTCCACATACCATTCTGGCTCTGCATATTCACGGCTCTGGGTGATGCCGAGCAGATAGCCGGTTGCCGCCATGACGATGAAGAGCTGATAGCCCCAGAACACGAACCAGGCGAGATTGCCGCCGAAGAGGCGGGTCCGGCAGGTGCGCTGAACCACATAGAAGGATGTGGCGATGAGCGCATTGCCGCCGAAAGCAAAGATCACCGCCGATGTGTGCAGCGGGCGCGTGCGGCCAAAATTGAACCAGGGCTCGATGTTGAGATCGGGATAGGCGAGCTGCAGTGCCACCAGCACGCCAACCAGAAATCCGACAATGCCCCAGACGGTCGTGGCGATGACGCCATAGCGCACCGGGCCATCCATATAGCCATCCGTATCCCGTCTGAGCGGGATTGATGCTGCGCCGGCGGGCGCAAAGCTCGTGTTGCGCATCAATACGATCGCCGATCCGAGCAGGACAAAGAACAGAACCCACATATGGGCCTGAAAGGCTGAATCCTGCGCCAGACCCGCAGCGGCCAGCGCTGCAAACGCAGCCAGGCTGACCAGTACGATCTCGGTGCCAAATCTCATTGCTGTTTCCCCAGTTCAAAAAGCTTGCGGGAATCCGTTCCCCGATTCTCACGCGTCACACTTCGGGCAATGGGGGCGGCGGCGCCTTGATCTGCGTCAAAGCCAACGGCGCGGCTGCGTGGAAAGACGCTTTTCGGACATCAGGGGATGATTGCGATGCAGCGCGCAGGAGAACAGATCAGCGAAACGGGGGCTGCCGCCCGCTATGCGGAGGCGGTGCCACGCTATACGAGCTATCCCACGGCGCCGCATTTTCATGCGGGCGTGACCGGCGAAACCTTTCGTGGCTGGCTGGCCGAGACGGGTGAGGAAGAGGCTCTTTCGCTCTATGTGCACATCCCGTTCTGCGACCGGCTGTGCTGGTTCTGCGCCTGCCACACAAAGATGACGCGCCGCTATGAGCCCGTGGCTGCCTTTCTCGATGCGCTTTTCTGCGAGATCCGCACGGTGGGTGACATCCTGAAGGGGCGCGGGCGTGTCCGTGCGCTCCATTTCGGTGGCGGCTCGCCGACCATGCTGCGTGCGGATGACATCGTTCGGCTGGGAGCGGCACTGAAGCGTGCATTCCATTTCGCCAATGATGCCGAAATCAGCGTGGAACTCGACCCCAACGACATGGACGAGGCGCGCTTCGACGCGCTCGCCGAAATCGGCATGACACGGGCAAGTCTCGGTGTTCAGGACTTCGACCCACGGGTCCAGAAGGCGATCAATCGCGAACAGACATTTGAACAGACAAAAGCGGTGGTGGATGGCGTGCGGGCGCGGGGCGTGCGGTCGGTCAATCTCGACCTGCTCTACGGGCTGCCGCACCAGACATGCGAGAGCGTCGCCGTTACGATCCGCCAGGCGCTGACGCTTTCACCGGACCGGATCGCGCTTTTCGGCTATGCGCATGTGCCGTGGTTCAAGAAGCACCAGACCATGATCGATGAGGCATGGCTGCCTGGGCCCGAGCAGCGCTTCGAGCAGCAGCAGGAGACAGCGCGCATCATTCGGGAAGCGGGCTATCAGGCGATTGGGATTGACCATTTCGCAAAGCCGGACGATCCGCTGGCGGTGGCCGCGCGGCAAGGGCGGCTCTTCCGGAACTTTCAGGGGTATACCGAGGATGCGTGCCGCACGCTGATCGGTCTTGGTCCTTCCTCGGTTTCACGGCTGCCGCAGGGCTATGCCCAAAACATGCCGGCGACCACGCAGTATGAGCGGATGGCGCGCGAAGGCAATCTGGCGACCGTTCGCGGCATTGCGCTCAGCGACGAGGATCACGCCCGCGCCTGGGTGATCGAGCGGCTGATGTGCGATTTTGCGTTTTCGGGCAATGAAGCCGTGCACCGTTTCGGCGCCTGCGGGCAAAGGATCGTCGCCGAGGCCCGGACGCTGGTGCGTGAACGGGGGATCGCATCGGGTCTGCGGGAAAACGATGGTGTTTTTATCGTTGAGGAGGAGGCGCGACCGCTGGTCCGCTCGACGGCAGCGCTCTTCGATCAGTATTTGAAACGGGGTGGAGCGCGTCACTCGGTGGCGGTGTGATGTGTAGCGCGTTGACCTCACTGTTTTATTTTTGGATTTTTGCGCCAGCGCAAAATTTTTGTCTCGACAGCGCGCTATGCAGAGCGTGGAAGCGCGAACTCGCTTTGCTGCATATGCAACTTTCAAAATTGCCGTCATGTCTGCCGTCATGTTTCACGGCAGATGGTGCTGCAGCCTGATCGGCAGCAGCGACATGGCGGCGGCCGGGCGGACCAGGGGGCAGCATCCGCCCGGCCCACCACACGCCTGTGAAGCTTTCTTTTCTCGGTGGATACGCTGCAGCAAATCCTGCAGCAATGACATTGCTCACCCAAGGGAGGGAGCACAGCCTGCGCAGCCAACAGTTGGCATGTCTGGTGGAGGATTAACGGGCGCTTTTATCCCCGTCAGCCTGTGACATCGCTGCGAATATTCTGGCATTGGGGCAGAACGCCGGGGGCCTATGGGTTATTTCTCCGGCCGTTGCGGCCAGCCATGTTTCACATGAAGTGGCGTTGCTGCAAAGCCGGCACGACCGGATCGCAGAAGCCAGCGTAAGCCCCAACCGATCCTTGGCGAGATGTTGGATATCAACATCACAACGATCCATCATCTTGCCCATAAGTTTCGCACGGGGTTCGATGTTCCCAGAAATGCGCGTCATGTCCAAGATCCTCTTTGATCAATCAATCTGGCGTGCCTCAGCGCAATTGTCTTTGCGCTGGATCAAACTCCGGCTCCGGGCGGTGCCATATGACGTCCGCGTCAGCACGTCACTTGCGGGATGACCCACCTATGGAAATAATGCGTGGATCGAGACGCGGCGGGCGAGGGGCGAACGTGGGTCCTGAATTTAATCTGACCGACCCGGCGCGGCGCGCCGGCCATACGGGTTACGCTATCGCCGTGGGGGGCAGCGTTGCTCTATTCGTTGCACGGCTCTGGCTGGACACGGTTTTTGGCAGCACGTGGATTCTTTTCCTTGCGTCCCTGACCGCACTCTATGCCGCGATCTTCGGCGGTCGGGCCGCCGGCCTGGTGGCTGTGGCGCTCATTGCCGGGGTCATCGCTTTAATCGGCGCTTTGACCTCACTGCCTGTATCGATGCCGGTCTTTGCCGCGCTTGTCGCGTTTCTCGTGTTGCTCGCCCATGTTGGCGGCGCCTATTTCAGCGCCCAGGATGCAAGCAGACAGGTGCGCCGGCAACTGGCCGCGCGGGATGCGCATCTCAGTTCCATTCTCGACACAGTGCCGGATGCAACGGTGGTGATCGACGACAAGGGCATCATGGTCGCGTTCAACCGCGCTGCGGTGCGCCAGTTTGGCTATTCTGAGGAGGAAGCACGCGGACGGAACGTAAGCATGTTGATGCCCGAACCGTATCAAGGGCAGCACGACGGATACATTGAGCGATACAAACGCACGGGCGAGCGACGCATCATTGGTATTGATCGGGTGGTGGTGGGGCGCCGGAAAGATGGTTCCACCTTTCCCATGAAGCTTGCTGTGGGGGAGATGCAAAGCGGGGGGCATACCTATTTCACCGGCTTCATCCGCGATCTGACGGAACGGGCCGAGACCGAGGCAAAAATGGAACAGGTTCAGGCCGAGCTCGCCCGTCTTGCGAGGCTGAACGAACTGGGCGAAATGGCGTCGACGCTCGCGCATGAGCTGAATCAACCGCTCTCAGCGGTTTCGAACTACGTTCAGGGGTGCAGGCGTCTTCTCAACGATCTCGATCATCCCGTCGCTGAGCGTATGCGCGACGCCCTTGAAGAAACCACAAAGCAATCGTTACGCGCAGGGCAGATTATCCGCCATCTGCGTGAATTCGTGTCGCGCGGGGAAAGCGAAAAGCAAGCCGAAAACCTGCAGGATCTCGTGGAGGAGGCCGCAGCGCTGGCGCTGATGGGGTCGCGTGAACTGGGCATTCGAACGGTATTCAACTTCGAACCCGATATCGGGAATGTTTTTGTGGACCGGGTTCAGGTCCAGCAGATCCTGATCAATCTGATGCGGAACGCGATGGAAGCCATGCGTGAGAGCGAGCAGCGCGAGCTCACGGTCTCTGTGACGTCCGATGGTTCCGGCTCGATCGACATCGACGTGTCGGACACGGGCTCCGGCGTGCCGGGTGATATTGCCGAAAATCTCTTCAAACCGTTCGTTTCCTCAAAACGGGGCGGTATGGGGGTCGGCCTTGCGATATCGAAGAGAATTGCTGAAGCCCATGGCGGCACGTTGAGACTGATGAAGAGTTCCACCGCGGGAAGCAGGTTCCGTTTCACACTGCCGGCTTTGGAAGAACAGGAAATGCACAATGCCTGAAGACGTGGTCATCCACATTGTCGACGACGAGGAACCGGTTCGCAAATCACTTGCCTTTCTGCTCACCATGTCGGGGCATGTGGCAAGGGTGCATGACTCGGCGAGTGCATTTCTGCAGGCCGCATCCGGACTTCGCAATGCGTGCCTGATCACCGATCTGCGAATGCCGGATATGAGCGGCGTCGAATTGCTGCGTCAGCTCGTCCAGGAGGGAAATCTCCTGCCTACCATCGTCATTACAGGTCACGGAGATGTGCCGATGGCGGTCGAAGCCATGAAGGCCGGCGCATTGGACTTCATTGAAAAGCCCTTCTCCGATGAGGTTCTTCTGGACGCCGTTTCACGCGCCATCCAGCAGTTGGAAACGAGACCACAGGCTGATGCGGATGCAAGTATCGTCCGAGAGCGGGTCTCGCTGCTGACCGAGCGTGAGCAGCAGGTCATGCATCGCATTGTCGCCGGACTGCCCAATAAGACGATTGCTTTCGAACTCGACATTTCACCGCGTACAGTTGAAGTGCATCGGGCCAACGTGATGACCAAGATGCAGGCCCGGAACCTTCCCGAGCTGGTCCGGATGGCGCTTCTGGCAGACAATGCAGCGCGCTGAGATGCGTCGCCTTCGTGCGGCATTTTGATCCAGCGCAATGCGCTGGAGTGGGCGATGGTCCACAGTGGGTGCTGCCGTGGCGGATGACACGCATTCTCCCGGCAGTGAGGAGATGCCGGACGTGCCTGGAATGATTCTCGTGGTGGCGCCTGATACCGCCTTTCGCCTGTCGCTGCGTTTCATGCTTGAAGCGGAGGGGTTCGACGTGGTCGTGCCAAGCAGTTTCGAAGATGCCCGCCTCTTGCGGCGAAAAGCGAACTGCATGATCGTGGATCATGACACTCTGGCGGCAGCAGCCATCACTGTGGCGCATTTGTCGGAGGAGAAAGGCCCCGTGCTTCTGCTTGCGGACACGCTTGAAGAAATGCCTCAGGCCGAACACATCCGTACGATCGAAAAACCGCTTCTTGGCAGCGCCGTCGTGAACGCGGTTCGGGCGCTTCTGGACACGACAGCCCACAAGGAAAACCAGGCGCTACGTAGATTCCCGTAGGGGAAAAACCGAATTTCGCGCAGCCGGCGAACGCGGCACATATGGGCCTCCCACCAAGGAGGCACTCATGCTTGCACAGGCCGCGACCGCACCAACGCTCAATTCTCCTTTTGGCGCTGGTCAGCATCATGCCGAGACACGCAGGGGGAGCTTCGTATCCTTCTCGCCGGATCAACCTCATCAGGTCGTCTTCTACGATGCGAATGAGGAGATCTATGCCCAGGGCGAACAAGCCACTGCGCTCTATCAGGTCGAGTTCGGCGCGGTTCGCCTTTACCGGCTTCTCGCCGACGGGCGGCGTCAAATCAGTGCCTTTCATGTGGCCGGCGAGGTCTTTGGTTTCGAAGCTGATGGTAAGCATCACTTCTTTGCCGAGGCGGTCGGGCATGCCGGCATCCGCGTTTTTCGGCAGCCGGCCGGGGAAACGAACTGGCGCCAGACACTCGCGGCGGCTCTGGCAGCACTGGTACGGGCGCAGGAGCACCTGCTGGTGATCGGTCGGCAGAATGCTGCCGAGCGCGTTGCCGCCTTTCTGCTCGACATGATGGAACGCCAGAACAGCGCCGGCGCAGTGCAACTGCCCATGTCACGCACGGACATCGGTGATTATCTCGGCCTCACGATCGAGACCGTATCGCGGACCTTCTCAAAATTCCGCTCCAGGGGGCTCGTGCGCCTGGTGAACACGCGCACGGTCGAAATCAGGGATGTGGCAGCGCTTCGCGCGATGTGTGACTGAGGTGCTTCCTGCCGGCCACAGTGCCGCTCTCCCAACAGAAGAAGGACAGCGGCTGCGTCAGATGACCGGCGCGCTTCTGCGGGGATTGTTCTGCCGCAGACGTCCATAGGGGCTGGTCACCCTGGATCAGACGTTGTATGCGCTCGGCTCAACCAAAGCAGGGAACGCGGCTGGATTGCCAGTTGGACGTGTCAGCATGAACGCAGGTTTGCGGACAGACCAGAGCCGGGTGGTTCACTTTCACGGGTTTATTCCGTTTGACGCGAGGCAGGCGGTATTTCCGCCGCGGTCGCCCGATTGCGCGCGTCCCGCTTGGAAACCTGGATTGTGGAAGGGCATTGCGCCAGCCCGGCTATTTAGGGCTAACCGGCAATGCCGTTACTCCATGCTGTGTGAACGGGGTTGATGCGGATGACCTTGCAAGAGGTGTTCAAAGGGGCGCTCGCGGAGATCGCATCGGGTTTTCGGCGCTACCCGGTCTGGGTGGCTCTGGCCCGCGAGAGCATTGGCGACCAGCATCGCCGGACGACCCTGGGTCCGCTCTGGCTTGTGCTGAACTATTTTCTCTTCGCCGGTGCCTTTGTGGTCGTGTTCGGCCACCGCAACGAGATCGAGAATTTTCCGGCCTATGTGGCGACCGGGCTTTATGTCTGGCTGCTGATGTCCGAGACAATCAACATGGCCGTGCCGCTGTTTCGGCGGGAAGCCAACTACATCAAGGGGACGACGCTGCCGCTGTTCGTCTATGTGATGCGCCTTGCCATGCAGACGGTGATTCGGGGCGCCTATTCCGGCGCGGGCTGGATCGTTCTGATGCTGTTCCTTGTCCAGCCCTCCCTGGAGCAATGGCTGATGGCCTTTGCCGGGCTGGCCGTGATCGTTTTGGCACTGCCGGCCGTCATCACCATTTTTGCCCTGCTGGGCGCCTTTTTCCCGGATTTCGAGTTCATAACGGGCAATCTGGTGCGGGTCGGCATGTTCCTGACGCCGATCTTCTGGATCCACGGCAATGACGGCGGGCTGCGGCAGATGCTTTATGAGTACAATCCCTTCACGCATTTCCTCGCCATCGTCCGCCAACCCATCATCAGCGGGGAGCTGCCGGTGATGGAGCTTGTCCTGTGTCTGGGGATCTCGGCATTTGCCTGGGTCCTGGCATTCTTCCTGCTGGGGGCATTGCGCAAGAAAGTGGTGTTTGTCGTATGACGGTTTCGATCAAGGCCCAATCGGTCGGGCTGCGCTATCGTATCCTGCGCCCGCTCACCCTGCGGCCGAAGGACAAGAGGCTTCTGAAGACGGGCGGGACGATCTCCGGCTCCGGCCGCCGCCAGCATGTGCAGGCGCTGGAGGATGTGAGCTTCGAGCTTTCTGCCGGTGATCGGCTGGGGCTTGTGGGCGCCAACGGGGCCGGCAAGACGACCCTGCTGAAAATGCTCTACGGCATCATGGAGCCGACCTCGGGAAGCCTATCGATCTCGGGCCGTGTCGATGCGCTGTTCAACATCAATCTTGGTTTCAGGCCGGAAGCCACCGGCCGGCGCAACATCGAGCTGCGCGGGCTGATCAATGGCTGGACCCGGCAACAGATCGAGGAGGCCATGCCGGAGATTATCGAATTCTCCGAGCTTGGCGACTTTATCGACATGCCCTTCAAGTCCTACAGCCAGGGCATGGCCGCGCGGCTGGCCTTC
Source organism: Nitratireductor sp. B36 (assembly GCF_020833685.1). Classification (GTDB taxonomy): domain Bacteria; phylum Pseudomonadota; class Alphaproteobacteria; order Rhizobiales; family Rhizobiaceae; genus Nitratireductor. The sequence goes on along the minus strand of NZ_JACKZY010000001.1, from coordinate 1,097,755 downwards.
TCCGTGGCGACGACGCTGACGCCGGAAATCCTGCTCATGGACGAGTGGATCGGCGCCGGCGATGCGGCCTTTCAGAAAAAGGCGGGCGAGCGGATGAACGCACTGACCGGGCAGGCGGGCATCGTGGTGCTGGCCAGCCACAACGACAAGCTGATCCGCCGGGTCTGCAACAAGGTTCTGGTGCTGGAAAAGGGGCGGGTAAAGAAATTCGCGCCGCTGGAGAAGAAACGCGCCTAGCGTGTAACGCGTCTGCCTGCAACGGCGCGTTGCCCAATGGATGGTCACGAACAATTTCCGTCTGTAACCCTTGAGATGCGCGACATGGCGCGATAGGAAAAGCACCGGCTTTACTGCCATGCCCGGCAATGATTCTTTGTGCCGGAAAGTCCGTTTCATCTATCAGGGGTAGCAAACGTGGATTTCAGTCAGTACGACCTGGTCATCGTCGGTGCGGGCTTTTTCGGAGCCACCATCGCGGAGCGGGCCGCAAACGAGCTCGGCCGTCGCGTTCTCGTCATCGACCGACGCGATCACATCGGCGGCAATGCCTACACGCACACCTGCCCGCGCACGGGCATCGAGATCCACAAATATGGCGCGCATCTGTTTCACACGCCCAACAAGGTTGTGTGGGATTATCTGAACCGCTTCACCGCGTTCACGGATTATCGCCACCGCGTTTTCACCTCCTACAAGGGGCAGGCCTATATGATGCCGATCAATCTCGGCACGATCTGCCAGTTTTTCGGCCGCCGGATGAGCCCGGACGAGGCGCGCGCGCTGATCGCCGAGCAGGCAGGCGAGCTGGCCGGCCACGATCCGCAGAATCTGGAGGAAAAGGCAATCTCGCTGATCGGCCGTCCGCTCTACGAGGCGTTCATCCGCGGCTACACGGCCAAGCAATGGCAGACAGACCCGCGCGAGCTGCCGGCGTCGATCATCACCCGGCTGCCGGTGCGCTATACGTTCGACAACCGCTATTTCAACGACACGTATGAAGGCCTGCCGGTGGACGGCTATACGGCGATCTTCGAACGCATGCTCGACCATGAACGGATCGAGGTGCGCACGGGCATCGATTATTTCGAGATCCGCGAGCAGATCCCGGCGGGCACGCCGGTTGTCTATACCGGCCCTATCGACCGCTATTTCGGCTACCGCGCGGGCGAGCTGAAATGGCGCACCATCGATTTTGAGGAAGAGGTGCTCGACGTGGGCGACTTCCAGGGCACATCGGTGATGAATTATGCCGATGAGGACATTCCCTATACGCGCATTCTGGAGTTCCGCCACTTCAACCCCGAGCGCAACTACCAGACGGAAAAGACGGTGATCACGCGGGAATATTCCCGCTTTGCCGAGCGCCGCGACGAGCCCTACTATCCGATCAACACGGCGCAGGACAAGGAGACCTACCGGGCCTATCGTGAATTGGCGGATGCGGAGGAGAATGTGATCTTCGGCGGCCGCCTCGGCACCTATCGCTATCTCGACATGCACCAGGCGATCGGGGCTGCGCTGAAGTGCTTCGAGAGTGAGGTAAAGAAGGCACTTTAAGTTGTCGGATGATTAAAATTAGGGGCGCACAAAGTTACTGCGTGCGAGATTCTATGAATATAAAACTTGCTGGAACCTACTCCGAAATACATGCAAATATAGAAAGAGGGAAATTAAGAAAACTACCAAATCTTTTCTATATTGGCCCATCGAGGTCAGGATCAACATCTTTTTTTGGTTATTGTGATAAATCGAAAGATATATTTACACCGGGTCTTAAGGAGACGAACTTTCTAACATGCTTTGATAGGCGATTTGTTGGACCTGGAGAGCAATCGATATTTCATAGCGGTATTAATTTCCCCGCTTTTTCCAGGGGGGAGAAACAGCACTGCTCTATTACATCTAGTATAAGTGATTATATCGCTCTCTATGATGACAGGAAGTCCGAGAAATGGGCGGTAGATATATCTCCGTCTTATAGCTTTTATTTTGATCTCTTTCTTAAGAATGTAGAGAATATTTGTGCAGATCCAGCTATCGTATTTTTACCTCGTGACCCAGTTTCCCGAGCTCTTTCAAATTATAAATCTGTTTTTGGAAGGAAAGGTCCCGAGACAATTTTGGAAACTTACTCGTATGAGATTAACAGGTTGAAACGAGGGTGGGAATTTTATTGGTCGATTTCTGGACAGGGGCAATATAGTGAAATAGTCCGTCATCTAAATTACGGTGGATATAACGCTTTTATTTCGACATATGAAAATATTTACCAGAATGACGGGCTTAAATTATTGTCTGATTTTCTAAGAATTGACGGCGTTGAGAAGGCTGATCATGCCAATCAAACAAAATCTGTTGGCTTTATCGAACTGGTAGACTTAGGTGATCTCATACTGGATGTGGGCGCTCCGACCCAAGCTTACCTAGATCAGATCAAGCATTCGGAAAGCGCAAGGAAAAGAGTGAGCATAGCCGAAGGTCAAGGTTGGTCGGCAAACCTCGAGCCTGCGACCATAAGAAACCTCGTGCGACCATATATTGCTGATATTATTCAGCTAACTCATATTGATCATCTGCGTGATCGGGTTGCAGATTGGGAAACCTACAAGAGCATAGTTAACGTCGGCTTGATGCGCTGATCTAGAAGTTGGGAAGGCTGGTTTTATGAGAGTTCCTGTAGTGTGTTTTGGTACAAGAAATTTTGCTCCGCTGCTCCACCGAATGGGAGCCACACTCGATGAGCGGTTTCTGATAGATTATACTGGCATAGATGCCATTATTGATGAGAACCCGGGTGGGGGTAAGAATATTTGGCTATCGAAAATAGACCTTCTTCTTTCATCGATAAAGAAATACGAAAAAGAGCCGTTCTTTTTTATGCTGGATATAGACATTCAGTTTTTCCCCGGACACTTCGAGGTCTTGGCTCAGAGTATGAGCGAGCATGATCTTGTTTTCCAGCAGGAGACGGACAAGGAGGGGGTAAATATCGGGGTTATAGGTCTTCGTCCGTCAAAGGCCGTGATCCAGTTCTGGGAAGAGGTTAGAAAGAGGGTTCTGGAAACCGGCGAGTGGGATCAGAAGGTTGTGAACGACCTTTTTGCAGAGTCAAAGGCTACCCGGTCAATTTTTTCCAAATTCCCGAGGATCGGTGTATTGCCGAGGTCTATCTGGAACTGGTCGTCTGGTAGGATTCCTGAACAGCTTTTTTGTCATCATGCGAACTGTACTTCCGCCCTAGATGAAAAGTGGAGGCAAATGGATGTAGTTGAACAGCTTTTGGGTTTTACGCGCCCCGTTGGACAACAATTCTCTCCTGTAGGAAACTGGACTAGCATAACCCTTAATGAAAGTTCTCTTCAGAAAGCATGGTTTGCTGCCGATGGTAGCTGTGCTCTTGGAGAAAATTCACCAGAAGCCTTTTGGAAGGTAGAAGGTAGTTCTCTTGTGCTTTTTGATAAAAACCGCCGGCGGACTGGTGTATTGACTAGGCACTATTATGATCCCCATCATAATGTCGTTCTGCTCTCCGGTTTTCATGCACGTTTCAACCACGGAGAGTTTTGGATGCGGCCGGCCTTATTTTGTATATACCGCGAGGTATTCAAAGAAAAAATTTGAATGTAAAGCGGAGAAATTACGTAGGTATTGCTGGTAATTGTATGGTTTTAAATCAAATCGACTCGCGGCTTGAATGAAAAGATTGATTTGAAGAGCGGGTGATTTCTTTTTTATATAGAGAAACTGAAGACCAGAACTCCTGAGACGTCAATTCACGGTGTCCTTGTGTATACGCTGCTCTAAGGCGACCCCAAATAAAAAAAGTATGTACGCTTAGAAGGGTAGCCTTGGCGACTTGTTTGATGCCTCTAAATTTTTGATGACTGACTGTATAATATTTCGTGTCATCTGACTTTATTATTCGAATTTTTTTCGCGCCCCAGATCAGCGACAGGTGATTTTTCTTCTCTGATGGAAGGGTCGTTTCTCGAGCAAATAAAGTGAAGCCTGGTATCAGATGCCCGTTCAAGGTGAATTTCATCAGGTGGGCTTGCCAAAGAGGGAGGGCAACAGCCGCATGTGGGAGAGGTTCATGGTCTGCGCATTCTCTCCAAAGCTCTTGATTGAGAAGAGACTTCAGCGACTCGCGCCGCCGCTCATGCGTCATGTTCTCTCGAAAGTACTCCGGCCCCTCCAGAACATCTCTCCAACCCTGGAGGACGGCATCAGCGGTCTCATAATGCATCTTCACGATGTTTCGCAAAACGAACCAAAGGGGGATCCTTATGGCATGTAAGGGAGACCGGCTGATCTTGTGAGAGGTGAGATGGTGGATCAGATGGCTGCGGAAATCCAGATAGACGGTTTGCGCGCCTTCCTTCTCGTCGAAATCATCCTGGAATGAGACAACGCCGTTGAGTGTCTGGATGGAGAATTCATTCGTCAAACAGAAATTGACGTCGTCACCCCGCACGAAAAACGGGAAAGGATAGTGCTGCACACTGGCAATGGGAAAGGCGAAAAACCACCAGCCGCCATAAAGGTTCGCAGGCTGGGAATTGAGCGATTCGCGCTCGATCTCAATGACAGAGCTAAACAGCCGGAGGTCAGCCCCCTTGAAGCGGGGCCGGCAAAGCCTGTCAAAAAGCGCTCCATTCTCCCACATTCGCCATTTGTAGTTGTTCGCAATCATCGCGCCGGCAATCGCAGTATTCTCCTTCCGCGCCAGTTGCAGGAACGAGTAGGTGCGGTGAAGGTTTTCCATATGGAACGAGGCGTCGTCGTCCATGAACAGGCAATGGGAGAAGCCCGAATCGCTTGCTTCCAGGAGCCCGCGCGCAAAGCCGCCTGATCCGCCGAAATTCGGGTTTTCGATATAGCGGATCTGGTTGTCGGTCTCGATCTTCGCCGATTTGCCATTGTCCACCACAAACACGCCGATATCTGCGCTGTAGGGATGGTTTGCCAGATAACGGCGCAGGCGTCGCGTGGTCTCCTCCACCTGAGCCTCGCGCTTGAAGGTCGTTATCGAGATCGCAAGCTTTATGTCGCGCAAGGGTTGTGTGTCTGTCGTAAAAGCTGCGCTCTCCAGCGTCCCTTCAGAGAGCGCTGTCAGCTCGAAATAAAGAACGCCGTTGCGCCATTGTTCATCGCTCCCGTCAAGTTCGACGGAGAGGGGAACTTCCGGCTCGAGCGAGACGACATCGTTGTACAAAACTTCCCATGAGCGATTCAGATAAGCGCAGCGTACCCGAAGCTGAAAACGGCCAGTGCCTGCAAGCCGAAGAAACAGTTTTCCCAACTTACACAGGCGTGACCACTTTCCGATGCTCAGGGCATTGAAGTAGGTGTCGAATGATAGTTTTCCTCCAGGAGAAAAGTGGAAATTTCTTTTCTCGAAACTTGCTGCGACCATGCCGCTGGTACGAAAATAGAGCTCGGTTTCAGTGCAGATTTCGTATTCCGGAAAAACCAGGTTCTGGAGGGTAATCATGAATCACTTACCTTGGGGGGAGGCACAATCATGAGGTGTATTGAACGATCCGGTCGCAAAATCCAACAGGTTTATGTATGAACCAACTCAAATTTTGTTTTATCCACGTTGGAAAGTGTCGAAAATTTTGATGGCTAATGAAAGCAGGGCCGGTTTGCGCATACGCGTTGCGGTCGTCTCCATGGATCCCGCGTTGCCGGAAGAAAGCGTGCTTGCGCGGCAGCAAGGACTATTGGCCGGAGATGTTGTCCGCGTGGTGACGGGGGAGGCGCAGCCGGAGACGGCCTTTGCCCTGAACTCCATCCCCACCCGCCTCAACATGGGCGGTGCCGGCGGGTTTTCCTATGCCATCCTCTCGGCGCTGGCCGGCGGGGCCGAGTGGGTCTGGATCATGGATGACGATGCCTTTCCGGTCGGTGAGGATTGCCTCAAAACGCTTCTGGAAGAGGCGAAGGCGCGGGGGCTGGAGGTTGTTTCGCCCATCATCGTCGCGCCCGAGGACCAGCAGCGCCTGTCCTTTCCCTTCCGCGTGCGCGGAAAGCTGACGCATGACCGCGCGGCGGTGGAGACGCTGGACTTCATCCCCTCCATGGCCCAGTTCTTCAATGGTGCGCTTGTGCACCGCGATGTCTTCTTCAAGGTCGGCCTGCCCAACATGCGGCTCTTCATCCGCGGCGATGAGGTGGATTTCATGGTGCGGCTCAGGCGCGCGGGCATCCGCTTCGGCACGGTCACCAATGCCGTGGTGGCCCACCCGCCGGGCTGGGGCGAGATCGTCCCGATCATTTCCGGCCGCGTCAATGTTCTCATTCCCGAAACCGAGTTCAAGCGCTATTACTTCTTCCGCAATCGCGGCTATCTGGCGCGCCGGCACAGGCGGCTGAAGAGCTTTGTGGGAGATCTGGTGCTCTATCCTTTTGTCTATATCGTCAAGCGGCGGTTCGACTGGGCGGGGCTCGCTTTCTGGTGGCGGGCCTTCCGCGACGGACTGGCCTATCGCTTCGACCGCGCGCCGCATCTGAACCCGTGACCGGCGTCGAGACGGGCAAAGGCAGGCGGATCGCCAGGGGCGTGGCGGTGGTGGTCGTCACCTATCGGCGGCCCGCCATGCTGGCGCAATTGCTGGAAAGCGTGGCGGGCTCGACCCTTTTGCCGGAGCGCCTCGTCATCATCGACAATGCCAGCGGCGACGAGACGCCCGCCGTGGTGGAGGCGGCGCGCGCTGCCCTTGGGCCGGTCGAGCTCGACTATCGCCTGCTTGAGCGCAATCTGGGCGGGGCAGGCGGCTTTCACGAAGGGGTTCGCCTGGCCCACGCGGCCGGCGCGGAATGGATGTGGCTGATGGACGACGATGTGGCGCTCGCCCCTTCCGGGCTCGAGACGCTGCTTGCCCATGCCGGCCGATATCGCTGCCTGATGGGAGAGCGGGAGAACAGCGACGGCAGGCCGTTCTTCTTCCAGAACGTCTTTTTTCCCGCCCTCGGCGTGGCGCTGCCGCGCCCCGGCAACCTCTTTCGACGCGCCGATGTGTGGCACACGAACCTCGCCACGTTCGAGGGCCTTTTCGTGCACCGCTCGGTGGTCGATGCGATCGGCTTTCCCGATCCGCGCTTCTTCATCACCTGGGACGATCTCGCCTATGGCTGGCTGGCCTCGCATGTGACCGATGTCGTGTGCGTGAAGGGGGTGGTGCTGCAGCGCCTGCGCCATCAGCGGCAGATCAGCCTGGGCGTGCGGCATCTGGCCGAGGCATCGGATCTCTCGCGCTTCTACATGATGCGCAATCGCGGGCTGCTCGTGCACTATCTGCGCGCAAAGGGCCGCTACAGGCCGATACCCTTCGCCTTCGGTACGGCGCTCGTCGCCCTCAAGGAAATCCTGCGGCTGGTGGCCGTGGAGCGCCGGTTGAAGGGGATGGGAAGCATCACGCGGGGCATGCGCGAGGCGCGGCGCATTGCGCGCGACGATGCGTGGTCGGGGCTGCCGGAAACGGCGGCAGGCGCTGCCCCTTCGCACACGCAAAAAGCCTCGGCCCGATCCTGACCGGCAAAAAAGCTGATGGCCAACGAAAACAGGCCCCGAGCGGTTTCGGGGCCTGCTGGCTTCGGTTGCGGTGGGATGAGCCGCTTATGGCTCAGCCCTCGCAGGACCACCACATGCGCGAGAAGTCATAGTCCCAGCTCTGCATGGGCACTTCCGCATAGCCCTGGAGGCAGGAATGGGCTGCCATGCGCTTCAACTGGGTGAGAAGAGGGATCTCGGCCATGTTCTCGTGCAGGCGCGCCTGGATGTCCTTGTAGATGGCATTGCGCGCCGCCTCATCCACCGTCGCACGGGACTTGTCGATCATCGCGTCGACCTCGGGGTCGTTCACCCACGACATCGAGGACCATGTGCCCGCCGCGCGCGAATGGTATTGCACGAAGAACACGGAATCGGGCGAAGGATAGGTCGGACCGTAGAACACCTGCGCCGTGTTCGGCGTTGTCTCCACCTTGGTGGCGAGCTCGGTGATGCGGTTCCACGGCTCCGGCTGCAGATCGACCTCGAAACCGATGGTCTCCAGCGTCGATTTGAAGAGAAGCCCGATCTCCTCCTCGAACGCCGTGTTGGCGACATAGGCATGGCCGAGCTTGATCGGCTTGTCGCCGGCATATTTTGATTTGGCGACTTCCTCGGCGGCCTTCTCGAGGCTGTATTCGGGGGAGGGGAGCTCGTCCAGATGCGCTTCGGAGAACAGCGAGGAAAGCACGCTCTTCATCTCGCCACCCGGATAGATGACCTCGCGGATGGTCGCATAATCCAGCGCATAGGCGATGGCGCGACGGATATGCACGTCATCGGTGGGTGGGAGCTGGTTGTTGACCTTGAGGTAGAAGCCCGTCGCGGTGCTGGCCTCGATCAGCTTGTAGGTGTCGAGCGCCTCGATGGCCTTGTAGGTCTCGCTGCTCTGATACTGGGAGGAGAGACCCAGCTCGCCACGCTGGGCGAGCGCGCGCACCGTGGCTTCGTCGCGCGTGACGACGAAACGAAGTTCGTCGATCGGACGATCCTTGGCCCAGCCGGCGTGGTAGCCCTCGTAGCGCTGCATGATCATCTCGGCGCCGCGGGTCCAGCCGCTGAGATTGTAGGGGCCGGCGCCCAGGCTGTTTTCGGCCAGGTAGTCCTCGCCCCACTCGCCGTCCTGTTCTTTGGCCACATCAGAATTGACCACGAGAACCAGCGGCGTGATGGAAATGAACGGCGCGTAGACGCGGTTGATCCGGATTTCAACCGTATGGTCATCGAGCGCCTTGACGTTCTCCGGATCGACGAGATCGGAGAAGAGATAGGCCGGACCCTCGTTCAGCGAAAGAAGGCGCTGCAGGGTATAGACAACGTCCTTGGCTTCCACCGGGCTGCCATCCTGAAAAGTCGCATCCTGCTTCAGCTTGAAGGTGTAGGTCTGGTTGTCGTCGGAGACCTCCCAGCTTTCCGCGAGCTGGGGCACCACCTCACCGCCACTGCTGACGGTTGTGAGACCGTCATAGAGGTTCACGGCAGCCATATACTCGGTGTAGTCGGTGATCTTGGCCGGGTCGACCGTACCGAAAATCTGCACGACGTTGACGACAAGCGAAAGCTTGTCCTGAGCCATAGCCGGCGCAGTCAACGCTGTGGTGGCAGCGAGAACCGCACCGGCCAGCGCATGTTTCAAAAGTCTCATTGTCCTGTTCCTCTTCTCTGGTTCCATCAATGTTGCGTCCTTCTCACCGGGACATCTGGTTCAGCGGCACGTAGTCATGCTCGTAGCCGAAGTATCGGGGCCCAACGAGTTCAAGCCCCTCGGGGGTCGACCATTGCGGGTCACAGGCAAGCCCGATCATATTGACCGCCAGCCCGTAGCGAAGTTGCTCTGTTGTGACGGGAAGGCCGCCATCGGCGTCGAGCGCGCAGATCAGATCGGGTGTGACAGCCAGCAGGCCATCATCGTCGCGGCAGACCAGGAACTCGTTCTGGAATTCGACTTCAAAGGACCGTCCCTCATCCTCGTCGATCCCTTTGAACAGAGCCTTGCCGCGGGCGAAGCCTCCGACGGTTCGCCGGTCGATATCGACGACGCGGCCTGTAAACAGGCGTTTGCCGTCCAGCCGCTTCAAAAGGGCGGCTGCAGGATTGCGGCTTGCCTTGCGCTCCGCCGCCATCGTCTCGCCGATCTCCTTGATCAGTGACATGGTGCCGTGGAGAATGCCGCGTTTCACCTCTGCTCCGCTCATGGGGTAGAGTGCGACAAGCGCCGCGCCGCCCATTTCCACCGTCTGGCAGCGTGCCAGCCTTTCGGTCCAGCGGTTGGAGATCGCATTGATCACCGAGCTGTTGCCCTTGTCATCGGCCAAAACCATCGGTGTTGCCGAGATGCCGTGGATCGTCAGCGTCACCATCTGCAACTCCGGGAATGCCCGGCCCATCCCGTCGCCATCGACCAGCGGCAACCCGGTGGCGGCTGCAACGGCATAGGGGATGGTGGAATTCAGGCCACCCGCCTCGATGCAGATGAGGGCATCGGCCTTGCGGCCCAGAAAGGTCTCGAGCTGGCTGAGGGCCTCGCGGGCTTCCTCGCCATTGGGCAGTTTCTCGACCATCACGGTCGGAGCTCCCATCATGCAGACGGGGATGCACAAGGCGTCGTCGGGAAGTTCGTCGGCGGAAATGACGGTGACCGGCCCGTGCGAGGCAATGACCTGCTTTGCCATCAACTTTCCAATATACGGATCGCCACCGCCGCCCGTGCCCAGAAATGCACCGCCGAGCGCGATGGCGTCCATGTCATCCGCGTTCACAGAAAAGGAGGTCATGCCGCACCTTTCTTGTCGTTCGTGTCCATCGGCTTGAAGGCGATGTCTCCGAAGCCGAACCCTTTCGGGCCCACCACATCAAGCGCTTCGGGGCTGCGCAGGAGCGGATGGCAGGGAAGGGCGAGCACGGCAACGCGCTGGCCGTATCGCAGCATTTCGGTGGAAATCGCCTCGCCGCTGTCGGCATCCAGGACGACAATCAGATCAGGGACGATGACCTCGATCTCGCCGTTGCGCGAGAAGATCAGGAACTCGTTCTGGATGTGAATGGAGGCCTGATCGCCATCATAGGTGTCAAAACCCTGGATGATTGCTTCGCCGCGGACGAAGCCTCCGGCCAGATGGCGTTTCAGATCGACAATCTTGCCCCGAAACACCACTTCGCCGTTTTCGCTCTCACAGATCGCTTCCACAGGGTCGCGGTGCTCGCGTCGGGCATCGAGAACGGCGTTCCCGAGCGAAATGGCTTTGCTGTAGGAATGGGGAATGGCGTAGCGCTTGATGAATTCTCCCGACATGGGAGCGCTTGCCAGCGTCGAGGCGCCGCCCTGTGAGACGACGCAGGCTCGCGCCATCCGCTCATGCCAGAGTTCTGAAATCGCATGGTCGAAAATCACCACGTTGCCGTGGGGATCGCACATGACGCTTGGCGTCGAGCGATGCCCGTAAATGGCATAGGTGGTCATCTGCATTTCAGGAAACGCGCGGCCCATGCCATCGCAGTCGACGACAGGCAGACCAGCCATCGCGGCTGCGATCAAGGGCTCCATTGAATTCTGACCACCAATCTCCTCACAGGCAATCGCGTCCACCTTTATGCCAAGACGCTCTTCCAGCGCCCTGACACAGCGCAGCCCTTCGCGTCCCTCCTTGATGCGTTCATGCGAAACGAGAGGAGCGCCAATGCCGCCCATCGCCACGATGCGTGCCTCGTCGGGAACGCTTTCCAGAGGGATGATCTCCATGACATGGCCATCACGCAAAGCCTGGCGCACCCGCAATTTGCCGATATACGGATTACCGCCGCCGCCCGTGCCGAGAATGCCCGAGCCGATTTCCAGCGCATCGACCATCGCCTCATCGAGGCGCCACCGGCCGTCCTGGCGATCAAGCATCGTGACCTCCCATCTCGCCCACGACCTTGACGTGAATGCGGGTCGCATTTCCCGGCAGATAGGCCAGTGGTACATCTTCGCGTTCGATGGTCTCGATCGTCTCAGCAACGGCACCGGAGCGGATGGCTTTTTCGCGCGCCTCGTCCTCGGCCTGCTTGAGGCAGATTTCGCGCGTCAGTCCTTTCTCCAGCGAGAAGATGCGGTCGACCTCTCCGCTGATCTGCGCGATCGCAGCGCCAACGGCATTGGCCACGGCGAAATTTTCAGGCCGCATGACCTTCAGATCGCCGATCTGCTCCGGCATCAAGATCGAGCCGCCGCCGACCGCAATGACAGGGACAGGGTCGGGAGAAAGGCGCGTGCGCTCGATGGCGCGCTCCAGCATGCTGGTCATCTCGGCGCGGGCTGCTTCCAACAGAGCCGGGTCGAGGTCGGCGACGCGGGCGCGGTCACCCACCTCCGCTTCGCCTCGGGCCACGGCGATGTCGGTCGTGGTGAGCGTGTCACCGCCAAAGACGCGTGCTTCCCGCGTGATGCGGTAGCCCACGGATTGCGGGCCAACGGTGACCTGGTCGCCCGATTGGCGCACAAGCGAGCCGCCGCCCAGCCCGATGGAGAAAACATCAGGCATGCGGAAGTTGGTTCGCACACCGCCGATGTCGACCACCGTGGCCGCCTGGCGCGGAAAGCCGTGCTGGAGCGACCCGATATCGGTGGTGGTGCCGCCGATGTCCACAACGATGCCGTCGCGCACACCCGTGAGGAAGGCGGCCCCGCGCATGGAATTGGTCGGGCCTGACGCGAAGGTCAGCACCGGGAAGCGCTTTACCGTCTCCGCCCCCATCAGTGTGCCATCGTTCTGGGTGATGAAGAACGGGCAGTGAAGGCCGGCCGATTTCAGGGCATCAGCGAAGGCTTCTACCGTGCGAGCGCTGAGCTGAAGCAGGCTCGCATTCATGACGGCAGCGCTTTCGCGCTCGAGGAGGCCGATGCGGCCGATCTCGCTGGAGAGGACCACCGGGATGTCAGGGCACTTTGTCAGGAGGCGCTTGCGGGCTTCCTCTTCCATCTGCGCATTGATGGGACCGAACACGGATGTGATTGCGACGGCTCCAATGCGCTTGGCGTTGATGTCGTCGGCAATCCGGTCGATTTCCTCAAGGTCGAGTGCGGCAAGCTCGCGGCCATCGAACTCGTAGCCGCCACGCACGAGATAGCCATGGCCCCCGACTGCTTCGCGCAGGTCGTCCGGCCAGTCGACCATCGGTGGCAGGCAAGCGGTTGCCGGCAGGCCAAGCCGGATCGCTGCCACCGGATTCACATGCCGGCGCTCGATCACCGCGTTGGTGAAGTGTGTTGTGCCGATCATGACGGTCGTGATCTTCGAACGGTCGATATCGGCCTTGGAAATTGCCGCTTCCATCGCTTCGCGCACGCCGGAGGTGACATCCTCGGTTGTCGAGGCCTTGACGCCGGAAAGCACATTGCGGCCCTGCATGATCACCGCATCGGTGTTCGTGCCGCCAACATCGATCCCTAGACGATACATTTTTCTGGTCCTGCCTTTCTGAAGGGTTCTCAGGCCGCCGTGTCGACGAGGTAGCGTCGCCGCTCCTCATCGCTCACGCGGGGTTTGTGGGCTTCTTCCTCGTCGCTGATCACCGGAACGGCGGCGATGAGCGCGCGGGTGTATGGGTGCTGTGGTGCCTGGAACAGTGTGCGCGGTTCACCGGCCTCGACTATCTCGCCGCGCAGCATGATCGCGATCTGGCTGCAGAAATTGCGCATCAATGACAGGTCGTGAGAGATGAAGAGATAGGTCAACCCAAGCTCTTCACGCAGCCGCGTCAAAAGCGCGATGACATTCTTCTGCACGGAGACGTCGAGCGCGGATGTCGGTTCATCAAGGACGATGATCTCCGGATCGGCGGCGAGGGCGCGGGCAATGGCAACACGCTGCTTCTGCCCGCCGGATAGCTCATGCGGGTATTTTCCGACATAGCTGGCCGGCAGGTCGACCTGTGCGAGAAGCTCGGTGATGCGTGCGTCCCGCGCCTTGCCGTTCAATCCGGCAAATGTGAGGGGAACCGCAAGCGTCTGTCCCACGGTGCGCTTCGGATTGAGAGAGGTGCCGGGGTTTTGATAAACGATCTGGATCTTTCGCCGGAAGGCATCGCTGCCGCGCTCGCTGGCGACTGGTTTTCCGTCGACGGTCACTATACCGCTGGAGGCATCGATCAGGCCCATGACCATGCGCGCGACGGTGGTTTTTCCCGAACCCGATTCGCCGGCAAGGCCGAAGACTTCTCCGCGCCGCACCGATAGCGACACGTCCGAAACGGCCACATGTCTGGTCCGCCGACCGATCAGGGGTTTCTGCTCGAAAACCTTTGTAACGTTCTGCATCTCCACGATGGGCGCAGCTGTGGCGGGCTTCTGGTCTTCCACCTTCTTCCCGTAAAGGGGCGGGATCGCATCGATCAGTTCACGGGTATAGTCCTGGCGCGGTGCGGAGAAGATTTCACCGAGACGCCCGTGCTCAACGATCTCGCCATAACGCATCACATAGACATCGTCCGCCATCTGCCGCACGACACCGAGATTGTGAGTAATCATCAGCAGGGAGAGGCCGTTTTCATCGACGAGACGGTTGATGAGTTTCATGATCTCATCCTGCGTCGTCACGTCGAGCGCGGTTCCCGGTTCATCGGCGATCAGGAGATCCGGCTGGTGCAGAAGGGAAAGCGCGATCAGAACGCGCTGACGCATGCCGCCGGAAAGCTGGGAAGGATAGGCGGAGACAATCCGCTCCAGATCATTCAGCTGAACGCGGCTCAGGACTTCGAAGATCCTCTTCTGACGCTCCGCCGCGCCCGTTCTGCGTCCGAGACGCCGGTCGGCATGATACAGGACGTCATCGAGGTGCCTGCCGATCTTGAAGACCGGATTGAACGAGGAAAGCGGGTCCTGCATGATCACGGAAAAGGCGGTGCCCTTGAGCGCGTCGCGCCGGGCTGTCGGCATGCTCAGAACATCCTCATCGCGATACTTGATCGATCCGCTTTCCACCCGTGCGTTGCGCGGCAGCGTTCCGAGAATAGCCTTGCTGGTAACCGATTTTCCGGACCCCGTTTCCCCGATCAGGGCGACACGGCCACCTTGCGGGATTGTCAAAGCAACATCCCGCAACACATGGTGCCGGCGTCCATAGGTCTGGAAGGCGACGTTAAGGCCGGAGACGTCGAGAAGTGCGGTCATCGTCAAACCTCCACGTCGAACATGTCGCGGAGCCCGTCGCCCAGCAGGTTGAAACCGAGGGTGGCGTAGAAGATGGCAAAGCCGGGTGCCAGAACGCCCCACCACATTTCCGGCAGGAACTGCCGACCGTCTGCCACCATGGAGCCAAGGTCCGGCGTCGGTGGCTTGACCCCGAGGCCCAGGAAGGAGAGCGTCGCACCGAACAGGATGACGAAGGCAGCATCCAGGGTGGTTTTGACCGAGATGACGGAGATGCAGTTCGGCAGGATCTCGCGGGTCAGAATATGCCAGTGGCTTGCGCCGGCAAGGCGCGCAGCCTCGACAAAATCTTCAGCCGCGATCGACTTGGAAACGCGATAGACAAGACGCGCATGCCAGGTCCACCAGAGAAGGGTGATGGCGATCATCGCGTTGACGAGATTGGGTTCGAGCACATTGCCGACCGCGAGCGCCATGACCAGCGGCGGGATGGCCAGCATGACATTGGTGAGACCGGTGATGAGGCGCTCTGTCCAGCCGCCGAAATAGCCTGCCGCCAGCCCCAGTGCTGCGCCAAGCGGAACCGCCACGGCGAGCACACCGACAACCAGAAGAAGGGAAACCCTGAACCCGAAAATGACGCGGGTGAGAATGTCACGCCCCACCTTGTCGGTGCCGAGCCAATAGGCAAGGTCAGGTGCGGCGTGCCGTGCCCGGAAATTGACCGCCGCACCCACATGTTCGGGATAGGGCACAATCAATGGAGCGAGGATCGCCAGCAGAATGACCGACAGCACCATGGCCGCGCCGATGATGGCGGTGGGATTGCGCGTAAAGCGGTACCACGCCATGTAGCGCGGCGTGAGAGCTTCGAGTTCAAGAGGCCTGCTGGAGGACATCAGCGCGCCTCCTTGAGACGAAGACGCGGATCAAGCATGAGCAGGATAATGTCGATAACGATATTGGCGACGATGAAGAACAGGCCTGACAAGAGGACAACGCCCATCACCGCATTGAGGTCCTTCTGGAGAATGGCGTTGAGGCCATAGGAAGCAAACCCACCCCAGGAGAAGACGAGTTCGACCACGAAAGCGTTTCCGATCAGCGAGGCGAACTCCAGTCCCATGATCGTCAGCGGTGCGATGGAAGACAGTTTCAGCAAATAGCGGAAGACAATGACGCGATCGGGCACGCCGAAGGACTGCAATGTCAGCACATGATCACGCCGCTGGTTCTCGATCATTGCGGACCGGGTTATGCGGGTGATCTGGCCGATACCCGACATGGCGAGCGCAAGCGCGGGAAACAGAATGCGCTGAAGCGCGTCCAGGAACACATCGAAGCGTCCGTGAACAAGGGAATCCACCAAGAGCAGCCCTGTGGGCCCCGTGGGTGCGGCCAGCGAATGGTCAATCCGGCCGATGATCGGCCAGTCCGTCAGAAAATATGCTGCAAAGAGCTGGAGAAGTATGGCGAAGAGGAAGCTCGGCATGGTGACGCCGACGATGGAAAACAGCCGTCCAGTATTGTCGATCCAGGTGTTGCGATAGCGTGCGGTGATGACGCCAAGCGGAATGGCCAGCAACGCCATCAGGATAACGGTGACCAGAACCAGTTCCAGGGTCGCCGGAAGCAGGCTGGCGATTTCGGTGCTGACGGCGCGGCCGGAGATAAGCGAGCGGCCGAGGTCCCCCTGCAGCGCGTTGGTAACATAGGTGACATATTGCTCGAACAGCGGACGATCGAGCCCCATTTCCATGCGCATTGCGTCAACCTGCTCCTGCGAGGCGCTTGGGCCGAGTGCGATGCGCGCAGGATCACCCGGTACCACGCGGGCGAGAATGAAGATCATCAGCGACAGAACGAACAGCACGCCGACGAAACCGGCAATGCGCTTGGCAAAGGTGTAGAGATAGTTCTCCTGCATGCAGCCTTGGTCCCCGAACCGCCGCACCTGGATCGGTGCGATCTTTGTTCTTGGTATCCTGCGGCTGGGAGGCGTTCCGTCGCAACGCCTCAAGAGTCTAGGTTTTGATCAATCTGGTATAGGTTTTTGCCTCAAAGCCATCCGAGGGACCGCGCTGCTGCGACCGCCTCTGCGCGACGCTGACAACCCATCTTTCGATAGATATTGGTGAGATGAAATTTGACGGTCACCTCCGCAAGCCGCAGCTGCCGCGCAACAAATTTGTTGGTGCCGCCTTCCGCCACAAGGCGCAAAACGCGCAGTTCCTGTGCGGTGAGCACCGTGGATTTCGTTTCGCGCCCGGGAGAAAACCCGTGGAGTTTGCGCAATGTCGCACGTCGCTCGGCGGTCGAGATCACCTGTGAGCCCACCCGCTTGTCATCCACGAGAGCATCCACCAGGCCTATGTCGCCGAGCAGGTGAGTGATGACGCCGATGCGGGCCAGTTCGTCCAGAAGCTCTGCAAACAGGTGGCGCGCCCGGGTCATGTCCCTGTGGACCCGCGCGAGGTAGGCGGCCCAAAGCCGCAACCGGCCCTTGTCTCTCTCGCCAATATGTTCATTTCGCAGCAGCGCTTCGATCTGGGCGCGCAGCAGAGGCCTTCGGGGAAGGTGTTGTATGAGATGACGAAGCCACGCCATCGCTAGTTCGATCTCGATGGGGTCGACCAGGCGCGAGAGTGCTTCTTCTGCCGTTTCCACCCATGTCAGGTTGATGCGCGACTGCACCGCCATGAGCCGGTCGGCGGCGGCCTGCCAGCGATTGGCGTTCTGCAAGAGCTCGACTTCGCGCATGGTGATCGCCGTGTTGAAGCGACGGGATCGCCATTCCTGCACGCGCCACTTGTCCAGAAAACTGATCGCCGCGCCAAGCCCCACCTGGCGGCTGACAACCTGAGAGCAATAGACAAGCGCAAGCTCGACCACGGCTGGCCAGATTTCTCCATAGGCGAATTTGTCGAATTCTTCGGCCACGAAGCGGACCAGATATTCGGCCTCCCCTTTTTCATAGGCGAGCACACCTTCCAGCAAGGACATAAGCCTACGATCGGCGGGGACGTCGAAGGGCACGCGCTCAAGGGCCTCCTGCGCTGCCTGCACACGGAGCTCGGCCTCTGAAAGCATGCCGCGTTGCAACGAAAAGACGACACAATGCAGTTCGATGTAAAAGACGAGCAGATGAGCCTGTGCCTGCTGATAGTGATAAAGCGCGCGCTTGGCGATCTCCTCAGCCTCGTTCAGTTCCCGCCGCTGCAGGCAGACCGCAAGCATTGCGTTGTAGAAACTGCCGCGATGCAGATGATCGTCGATCGGTAGCTCGGCCAGCATGTCGAAGAGCTTTTCGCGCAGCTGATTGGAGATGGGTTGATCTTCATAGATCGCCATCAGGAACCGGAATTGGCGTACAGCCAGCGGGTAGCGCCCGCGCGCGGAGATGACAGTTTCGAGACTGTGCATCTCGTTGCCGAAATGCTGGGCCATGAGATAGCGTGCATGGGTGACGTTGCCAGCCTTGAGCGCGTGCATGGCAAGCGCCATGGTCAATGTTTCTTCGGTGTCCACCATGGCCTTGGGAAATCGGTTCAGGACGTCGAGACAGGCGTCGTTTCCATGGAAGTGGATGAAGTAGATGCCACCATTTTCCTGAAACAGGGTCAGCGCACGCTGGTGGTCTCCATTCTCCTGAGCAGCAACGATCTGCGTTACGGGATCATCCGTGGACGATGTCCCGCACTCCTCCTGCGCCAGAGCGCTCGACAAGTGGTCAACCGCGCTTCGCCTTGCCACGAGTGTGTTTTCTTCCTGGTGGTAGTGGACTGTGCGGGGAAGCCGTCCGGCCAGTCTGCGGGCCGCGCCACGTTCATGGCTCCCGACCAGAAGAGTGCACAGTTCAGAGCCTTCACTGCTGCTATGCAGACGAAGCAGAAGCGCCCGCTCGTCCCGGGGAAGCAGGTCAACAAGATCGGCAAGAAGGTCGGGCAGCGGCGAACGCATGGGAAGCGGTATAGCGCTGCAAGGGGGATTTCACAAAGCCGTTATGGGCATAGGAAAAGTCCGCTGCCGGAGGTCTTGGTGAGGAACGGCTGGTCGCTGAACAAAGGGGGCAGCCGCAATCGTGAAAGGATCGAACGTCCACGATTGCGAGCATGAGGGAAACCGTTGCGGCTAGGCCTCCCGGCTTTTGCCTGCCACGGAAGCGTGCCATGGGGTCAGCCAGCCACGCAGTTGCGCGATCAGCGTGTAGAGCGTCAGCCCGATCAGCGTCAGGAGCACGATGACGGCGAAGAGGCCGGGGACCTGAAGCTCCTGAAGCATGGCGACGGCGAGATAGCCGAGACCCTCATTGCCGCCGATGAACTCGCCGACAATGGCGCCGATCATGGACATCACCACTGCCACCTCCATGCCGGCCAGAACCACGGGCAGGGCGGTTGGAAGGTCGAGCATGGTGAAGCGCTGGACCGGATTTGCCTGCAGCATGACGAACACGTCGCGGTCACCCGGTTCAACGGAGCGGAAGGCGACAAGTGCGTTGGAGAACACCGGGAAAAAGGAAAGTGCCGCGGCGATGACGATTTTCGATTCCAGTCCGAAGCCGAACCACAGGATGAAAAGCGGTGCGAGTGCGATCTTGGGAATTAGCTGCAGGCACACGATGAAGGGTTTGAAGGCCCATTCGAGCATCTGCACACGCGCCATCGCCATACCGAGCGTGATGCCCAAAAAGACGGCGATCAGAAAGCCTGAAACCGCTTCGATGACAGTAACCATCGCATGACGCCAGACCGCGGCATCGCTCACGAGCTCGATAAAGGCGAGAACGATCTGAAAGGGCGTCGGCAGAATGAAGGCCGACACCTCGGCGGTGCGGACATAAACCGTCCATGCGATCAGAAAGAGTGCTACCGTCGCAACAGGAAGTGCGACGCGGATCAAACGGTCGGTGCCCATCAGTGGTCTCCTGTCAGACTGGCGCGAAGGCGCAGGAGCATGTCCTGGAATTCGGCGTTGCGTTGCAGATCGAGCGTCCGCGGACGCTCGAACGGCATCTCGACAACTTCGGTAATGCGCGCCGGACGGGCGGCAAGCACCACGACGCGGTCGGAAAGAAAAGCCGCTTCGGTGATGGAGTGCGTAACGAGAATTGTCGTGACATTTGCCTTCGCGCAGACCGACATCAGCTCCATATTGAGCGTGTCGCGCGTCATGGCATCCAGCGCGCCGAAGGGCTCATCGAGCAACAGAACCTGAGGCTCGGTGATAAGGGCGCGGGCAAGCGAGGCGCGCTGACGCATGCCGCCGGAGAGCGCGGAAGGGCGCACATTCTCAAAGCCCTTGAGGCCCACGGTCTCGCAAAGAACGTGGGCGCGCTCCTCCCGCTCTGCCTTGCTGACGCCGCGCAGCCGCAGCGGCAGGGCAACATTTTCCGCGACCGTGAACCACGGAAAAAGCCGCGCCTCCTGAAACATCATTGAGATGGGGCGAGTGGCTGCCGCAGAGCGTTTGCCGTTTTCCCAGACGGAGCGGTTTCGGACGATGATCTCGCCTTCGCTCGGCCGCTCCAGGCCGGCGATGATGCGCAGAAGCGTGGTCTTGCCGCAGCCCGACGGTCCGAGCAGGGAGATAAAGTCCCCCCGCTGCATGTCGAGCGTTGCATCGCCGATGGCGCGGACAGCGTTTTCGCCCTGTCCAAAGGTCTTGCCGACACCCAGGATGCGGATGTCGGCGGCATTTTCGATGGTCATGCTTTGAGGGCCTGATCCAGGAGGTCGTTGGTATAAAGCTCCGTGGCCGGGACCTTCTTGTCGATCAGCTTGGCATCGGCCAGCAGTCCGACGGCCTTTTCCCAGACCTCCGGGACATTGCGCAGAATGTTGTCATTGCCCTTGGAAGCCCAGTTCTCCGCATTGGTACGCAGATCCTTCTGGGCTGTCTCGAGATTGTTCAGGCCGGTGACCTCGTGCTTTTCGCCGATGGTCTTGAGAATGGGCTGGAGGTCCTCGGTCGTGGCAATCTCGCTGGCCGCCCTGTGGGTGGCACGCAGGAAGGCCACGAACTTTTCCGGGTTTTCCGCGATCTGGTCGGGACGCGCCACATAGACCTGGCCGGGCATGCCATCGTCGATCGGCATGACATTCACATCATCCCGCGCCGAACTGGCGATGATCATCGACGAAGTGTTGCCGAGGAAGGCACCGGCGCGACCGGCCTCGATCAGGGCAAAGGAGGCAGCCGAATCCGCCACCTTGACCTTCTCCACCGTGTCGGGGGAGATCCCTGCACCGGACATCATCAGATCGAGCGTACCCTCCATGGAGCCGCCCAGCGACGCCATGCCGACCGTCCGGCCTTCCAGATCCGCGATTTCATTCACCGGATTGTCCTTTGAGGACAGAACGAAGAAGGGCGAGCGCTGCGCGATGGTGGCGATGGAGATCAGCGGCGCATCGTTGTTGACGCGCGACACAATGTAGTTGGTGCCACCGGTTCGACCCGAATCCATCTGTCCGGCAATGGTCATCTGCGCGGCAAGAGCCGCACCCTTGCCAGCCTGAAGGTTCATGGAAAGCCCTTCTTCGGCATAATAGCCTGCAGCATCCGCGTAGATGACCGGCGCAAAGGCAAGCGAGAGCGAGAAGGGGGTAATGAAATTGAATGTTTCTTCGGCGTGACCCTTGATGGGGAAAGAGAGCATGGCTGCGCTGCCCATTGCCCCCAACATCAGGTTTCTTCTTGAAATATTCATGCTAAGCGCGCCTCTGTTCAAATTTGAACTCATTGTTCAATGAAATCTAAGCGCAAATCGGCGGTTCTGGCAAGAGTGGCTTGGCTAGCCGGGTAACAAACATTTGCCGGGATCACCCGTTCGAGATCCGGGAAGAGGGTTTCGGCAGCCCTCCCAAAAGGCGTGTTATTGCATCTGCAGTACGTTCGACCTCCTGTCGGACCGTTTCATCGATGCTGTCCACCCGGTCGGCCGATGCTGCCTGTGTGGCGTTGATGGCGGCAACGACATTCCCTTCAATGTCGCGCACGGGCGCGGCGATGCTGACGATCCCGGTCTCGAAACTGCCGACCTGGACAATCGATCGCGCGTGCCGGTCACGCTTCCATTGCGCGGCCACCTCGCTCAGGCTGCGCGGCGTCTGGCCTGGCGCATTCTGGTAGGTCTCGTCGCGAAAGAGCCGGATCAGCTCTTCCTCGCTGAGATCGGCGAGCAGGACGCGGCCCATTGTGGTGCCGGCGGCAGGCAGGCGGCTGCCGACATGAACAATGCTGGCGAGACCCATATGGCTGGGAACGCGCAGCATGTAGAGCACAAACCGGCCGTCACGCACGCCCAGATGGGCCGACCAGTCGGTTGCGTCGCGGAGTTTCTCAAGCTCGGGCAGGGCGACTTCCACCAGCTCGCGTGTTGCCAGATAGCCGTAGCCCAGCCGGAGAACGGCGGGCCCAAGCGTGTAGCGCGCGGTTTGCGGGTTGTGCAGGAGGTATCCCTGATGTGCCAGTGTGTAGACAGTCCGGAACGCCGCCGAGCGGGTGGTGCCGAGCTGGCGGGCGATGTCCGAAAGCGTCATCTCGCGGTTGTCGGGCGTGAAAGCCTGCAGGACCTGCAGGCCGCGGATGAGGCCGGGGACAATGTATTTGTCGTCGGAGAGAACGGTGTCTCGGGAGGGTGTTGGTGTTTTATCCATAAAACGCTGTCTAGCAGGTAAAACGAGCTTGTCCTAGCCTTCGGTTAACTCACAGGAGAGGAAAACCGATGACCATACACACGACTGCCGCTTCGGCGCTTGCTCAGGACCTTGCTGCCCATACGGGGCGCTTTACCGACAAGACGTTCGACTGGAACGCTTTTCCCTCGAATGCCGGTTTCGATGATCTGGCCCGCGCGCAGATGCGCTATATCGGTGCCGGCGGTTCGCCGAAAGTGGGCGATACAACGACCCTGAAGCCCGATCATTTCACGTTGAGCCTGATCCACAAGGAGCCGGGCAAATATGCCGCCTGCCACAGCCATGAGATCGAAGAGAGCTTCCTGATCATCGATGGTGTGCTCGTTGTGGGCTGGGAGAAGGATGGCGAGGTGGTCGAGGTCAAGCTTGGCGCCAAGGACATGATCCTCAACGCCCGCGAGATCGGCCACGGCTTCCGAAACGACGGCGTGGTGCCTGTGCTGATGTCGATTTCGGTCGATGTGGGCAAGCCGCTGCCGCCGGTCTATCATTATCATCCCAAGGAGCATCCGGCGGAGCTGGCGCGTAGCTTCGGCGCCGAACCCGGCAAGACGCTCCCCTTCGATCGCAATGGCAGCCACCCGCTGCAGAAGCTGATGGCGCAGTATGTGGTGCGCCACAGTGAACTGCCAACGATCTGGGAGAAGGCTGGCTTCACCCGCAAGGTCTATGTGGGCGAGGGCGGTATTCAGCACGACACTTGCCGCAAGGAAATGCTGGGCATTCCCTCCAAGGTTGGCATCAAACCGATCGTGCGTGATGTGGAGGATGCTTATCTTGTCCTTGAAGGATCGTTGATCGTCGGCTGGGAAGAGAATGGCGAAACTGTGGAGGTGGAGCTTGGGCCACGCGATCTGGTCAAGACACCGGCCGGCCGCAAGCACTGGTTCCGCAACAACGCCGCAGCGCCTGCCACGGTGTGGTCGGTCATCGGCTCGTCCAAGCCCGATGGGATTGTCTACGAGGCGGCGTAGGCTCCGCGCTCTCGAGAAATGAAAACGCCCCCGGCTTCGCCAAGTCGGGGGCTCTTTTGTTCCGATTTGTATAGCCGGCGGCGCTCAGGCCATTTCAGCAAGCTCCGTGGCCCAGGCATTGTAGCCATACACCCAGTCGGCATTGGTACCCTGTTTGAGCCAGTCATTGGCCAGCGAGCCCTCCTGCACCCGCGCCGTGCGCGGTATGCGCGCGCCTTCATAGCTGCGCAGGGCTTCGGGGATGGAAGCGGGCGTGGCGCCTTCGAGCGCCCTGGCCAGAACGACTGCATCCTCGATGGCCATGCAGGCACCCTGCGCCATGAAGGGCACCATGGGGTGAGCGGCATCGCCCAGAAGCGTAATCGCGCCGCGCGACCAGCGCTCCATGGGTTCGCGCACATGCAATGCTGAACGGGTTACGCTTTCGCAGGCGTCGAGCAGCGCGCGGGCTTCGGGGTGGAAATCCGCATAGGCGTCACGCAGTGCCTGAATATCTCCGGGCAATGTCCAGCCCTCTTCGGTCCAGTCATCCTGCGGTGTGGTGGCAAAGACGAAAATCTCCTTGCCCAGATTGAGCGGGAAGGTGACGATCTGGCGCTCGGGGGTCGGGCCCCACCATTTGGTGAAGGAATCGAGATTGGGAATGCCTTCGCCGCGCTCGCGCGGGAACACGGCCCTGTAGGACACCAGACCGGTGAAGCGTGGATGATCCTCGCCGAAGAGTGAATGCCGCACGGCCGAGTGAATGCCGTCAGCTCCGATCAGCACATCGCAGTCAAAGCGCGCTCCATCGGTCAGAAGAGCGGTCGCACCGGTCTCGTTCACCTCTGCGCTTTGCACCTGTGTTGCAAAGCGAATGGTGTCTGGAGCCAAAGCATTCTCTAGCGCTGCCAGAAGGTCAGCCCGGTGAATGGTAAGCTGAGGCGCGCCATAGCGTTCCTCGGCCGCCGTGCTCATGGGGAGGCGCGAGGTCTCCTCGCCGGTATCCCACGTGCGGCTGATGCGATATTCAGGCCGTGCCGCTGTCTTGCGCAAAAGGTCTCCGATCCCGAGCCCGTCGAGCGCATGCACTGCGTTTGGGGTGAGGTTGACGTCGGCACCGATGCGGCCGAAGGCGCGGGCGCGCTCGAAAATCGTGACCGCGTGCCCCTGTTGTTGCAGCGCGATCGCCGTTGCCATTCCACCAACGCCGCCACCGGCTATGCCGATCTTCATCCAGCTCACTCCCAATATGTTCAAATAAGAACTTATAGTTCAATAAATAACGGTATTCCGTGTGAAGTTCGGTGTCAACGCGGCCCCAGCATCAAGGCCGGGCGATCCGGTTGTTTGCGGAGAGGACCTCGGCCTCCCCAGCCGCTTGGAAGGGCAGTTGACAAGGAAGCCGGGATTCGTCATTCTAATTTTGAACAATGTGTTCTTATTTGAACGTTGAGTGGGAGCAAGAGATGGACGCCTTCAAAGATCGCCTGTCGCAGCGCGCCTTCGACACGGGGCGTCCCGGGCTGGAGCATCAATGCCGGGGGCGTGAGCTGGACGAGCGAGAGAACGCGCTCGCCGACGCGTTGATGGCGATCTATGCCACCGGTGAGCACGACTTTTCCGCAGTAGCGCAGCAACTGGCCGAAAAGGGCGTGGTTGCGCCTCGCTCCGGAAGAACAGACTGGACGGAAGAGCTGCTCAACGAAGAGCTCGTGGCAACGAACAGGGAACTGGACGCGGCGTACGAGGCTCACGGCTATGGCGCTTGAGTTTCGCTCTGTAAGCAAGGAGTTCACCACCGGGACCGGGCAGAACCTCGTTGCCGTGAAGGACATCAGTTTCCGGGTGAACGAGGGCGAATTCGTTTCCGTGGTCGGACCGTCCGGTTGCGGCAAGAGCACGATCCTGAGCATGACCGCCGGCCTCTACCAGCCAACGCGCGGTGAGGTTCTGGTCAGTGACGAGCCTGTCAGCGGCCCCAATGCGCATGTGGGCTTCATGTTGCAGAAGGATCTGCTTCTGCCTTGGCGGGATATCGTCTCGAATATTGAGTTTGGACTGGAAGCACGTGGCGTCGCGCGGGCCGAGCGGCGCGACCGCGCCATGGCAGAGTTGAAGCGCTGTCATCTGGCGGGGTTCGAGAACCATTTCCCATATCAGCTCTCCGGCGGCATGCGTCAGCGTGCGGCACTGGCACGAACGCTGGCGATCAAGCCGGAAATCGTCCTGCTTGACGAACCGTTCTCTGCGCTCGATGCGCAAACCAAACTGCTGCTGCAGAACAGCTTTGCCCGAACGATCTCCGAGACCGGAAAGACGACGCTGCTGATCACCCACGATCTGGCCGAGGCGGTTTTGATGTCTGACCGTATTCTCGTCCTGTCCGAACGCCCCGGCACGGTCGTGGCGGAGATCAAGGTCGACCTGCCGCATCGCGACGAGCCGCTGCAGCGCCGGGTCATGCCCGAAGTCAGCGACTACGCGGGGCAGATATTCAAGCATCTGAAGCTGGAAGAAAAAGCCATCTGATTGGCCACAAACAAAGGGGAATTTCGATGAAACGCATGCTCAAATCAGCACTTGCCGCTGCCATTCTGACGGCCTCGGCCGTGAGTGCGATAGCTGCCGAAAAAGTGACTTATCTCTTCCCGGCACCTGACTTCCTGCCGGCATTCGCACCCTTCCAGCTTGCCAAGAGCAAAGGCTATTTCGGTGATGCCGGTCTCGATGTGACATTTCAGGTGGGCAAGGGCGGCGCCGACGTGGCCACCCAGGTCGCGGTCGGCAATGCGGATCTTGGCGGAGGCATTGGCGACACGCCGATCATCGTGCGCGCCAACGGGCTCGACATTCGTGGCGTGGCCCTGCTCGGCGGGCGCGGCCTGACGCAGCTCGCCTGGCGCAAGGACAGCGGCATTACCGGGCCCGCGGACCTAAAGGGCAAGTCGATCGGCGTTCTCGCCTTTCAGGACACCACTTACTACAACCTGCTCGGCGTTTTGGCTTCGGCCGAGTTGAGCAAGGCGGATGCCGATATTCAGGCGGTCGGCCCGGGCGGCATCATTCAGTTGACCATCGCTGGAAACCTGCAGGCCATGTCCGGTGTGCCGGAATGGATTGCCGCCATCGAGGCAGCAGGCGTCGAGATGGAACAGATGCCGGTCGATGAAGTCTTCCCCGCCATGGCGCAAGCCATCATCGCGTCCGACAAGACCATCGAAGAGCGTCCGGAAGTGGTGCGCGGCTTCGTCGGTGCCGTACTGAAGGCGGTTGCCGATATCTCTGCCGATCCGGCTCAGGCGGCCAAGGACTATGTCGCCGCGGTCCCACAGCATGCGGGCAAGGAAGCCGAGATCGAGGGCATTCTGCGCTCTTATGCAACGCTGGTTTACCCCGAAGGCGAAAACCAGCCGCTCGGCGCATTCGATCCGACACGCATCGGCAAGGTGCAGGCCTTCTATGTCGACAATGGCATCGTCCAGACCGCCGTTCCGATCGATGATCTTTACACGAACGAATTCGTCCAATGACACAGGTCGGTTCGATGGAGACCGGGGCGAAAGCCCCGGCCGAGGTGGCAAAGCCCGTTATGAGTTCGCAGAGTAAGACATATCTGGCCAGTCTGGCGCTTCTGGTGCTCGTTTTGCTCGCCTGGCAGTTCCTGCCACCGGCGCTTGGGGTGCCGAAATTCATCATCCCGACGGTGACGGACTGCCTCATCGAGATGAAGCGCATGCTGCTTCAGGAAGGGTTGGTGGGCCACACGCTTTCGACGGCGCTCTACACGGTGCTCGGCTTTGCCATCGGAAGCCTGCTTGGTGCGGTGATCGGCTATCTGCTCGGTATGTCGGAATTCTGGGAGAAGGTGCTTTCGCCCTATATCCTGGCGCTTCAGATCGCCCCGAAAGTTGCCTTCGCACCGCTGTTCATCATGTGGTTCGGCTACAACGCCATGCCGAAGCTTCTGGTCACCGTGCTGATCGTGTTCTTTCCCGTTCTGGTCAATGTGCTGCAGGCCATGCGCACGGTCGACCGTGATCTGGTCAATCTGGCACGTGCCTACAACCTTTCCCGCTGGGGCATCTTCATGAAGGTCGAGATGCCGTCCACCCTGCCCAATCTGATGGCGGGGCTGAGGATCGCATCCACGCTTGCGGTGATCGGCGTGACGGTTGGTGAACTGGTGGGCGGAAACACCGGGCTCGGCTTCCTGATTTCCTACGGCGGCGGACAGGCGAATGCGGCGATGGTCTTCAACGCCATCGTGCTTCTGACCGTGATCGGCTTCCTTCTCTACACGGTGCTCGTGCGGATCGAGGAACGGGTGCTGCACTATCTGCCGAAAGCCCAGCATTAGACCTGCGCAAGACAGTGGGCCGAAGCTGGCTTTGAACAAACAAGACCACCGGAGGCGGGAGGCTTCCGGGATCCAGTACGGAGACGGACATGACAGGCATCGACAAAAAAGCGCTGATCGAGGAGCGGGTGAACACCGGTCTGCATGGCCAGTGGTACCCGGTGGCCAAATCGGTGGAGGTCAAGGCGAGCAAGCCCTATGGAACACGCGTGCTCGGCAACAAGATTGTCCTGTGGCGCGATGCAGAGAACCGGCTGCGCTGCGTGGAGGATTTCTGCCCACATCGCGGCGCGCCGCTCTCCTATGGCGAAATTCACGAAGGCAATATCGGCTGCCGGTATCATGGTGTTGTCGTGAATGGCGAGGGTGTGGTGGTGCGGGTTCCGGCCATGCCCGAATGCGCGCTGGAAGGGCGCAAGGCGCTTAAATCCTTCGAGGTCGCGGAAGCTGGTGATGCCGTATTCGTCTACATACGCTCCGCAGAACAGCCCGAAGCGCCGCCGCTGGCGCTGCCGAAAGAGCTGACCGATGAGGCCTGGACGGGCTTTCTGTGCACCGGCGAGTGGAAGACCAACTACCGCTATGCACTCGACAATCTCGCAGACCCGATGCATGGCTGCTACCTGCATGCGGAAAGCTTCACACTCGCCTTCGGTTCCAAACAGGATCTGATGAAGCTCGACAAGACCGACACGGGTTTCCGGGTCAGCCGTGTGGGGCAGGTCGGCGAAAATTTCGACTGGACCGAGTTCGAGGTTCATCCGGGCTCGATGTTCTGTTTCCTTGAGATCCCCTATCCGCCGGCAGCCGGTCCGGGCGGCGTGTTCCGCATCATCGGCTTTGTCACGCCCGTCGATGCCAACACCTGCAAGGTCTTTTTCTGGCGCATGCGCAAGGTCTCGGGGCTTGCTCGCGAAAGCTGGCGCTTCCTTTATCGGGCGCGCCTGGAAAAGACCCACTGGGACGTGCTCGAGCAGGATCGGGTGATGCTGGAGGGCATGCCCGACGAC
Source organism: Nitratireductor sp. B36 (assembly GCF_020833685.1). Taxonomy (GTDB): domain Bacteria; phylum Pseudomonadota; class Alphaproteobacteria; order Rhizobiales; family Rhizobiaceae; genus Nitratireductor. Next base: position 1,069,048 of record NZ_JACKZY010000001.1, on the reverse strand, counting down.
GCACGCAAGCGGGAAATGCTCTATCAGCACGACCTCGGCGTCTCCCGCGTCAGGCAGATTTTGACCCGCGCGGCAAAAAGCCAGATCGAAGCCGAGATGGCGGCTGAATGATGCTTGAGGGACGCACCATACTGGTGACGGGAGCCGCACGCGGGCTTGGCGCCGAAATCGCGCGATGCCTGGCGAAACACGGTGCGGATCTCGTGCTTGCCGACATAGCCGAGGAGGAGGGCCGCGCGGTCGCGAAAGAGACGAGCGCGCGCTTTATCCCGCTCGATCTTGGCGAGCCGGCATCGATCGAGGCGGCGGCAAAGGCGTTGGGCGAGGCGAATGGCGGCACCCTGCACGGGCTCGTCAACAACGGCGCCATCGCGACCGGCATTGGCGGCATCCCCTTCGATGAAATCGACATCGAAAGCTGGGACCGGGTGATGCGGGTCAATGTGCGCGGCACCTGGCTGATGACACGCGCGGTCGCGCCGCTTTTGAAGGCTGCGGGCTCAGGCCGGATCGTGAATGTCGCATCTGACACGGCGCTCTGGGGCGCGCCGCGCCTGCTGTCCTATGTCGCCAGCAAGGGAGCGATGATGTCGATGACGCGGTCGCTGGCGCGCGAACTCGGTCCCGACCGTATCGGCGTGACGGCGGTTGCCCCGGGCATTCTGACGACGGAGTCCACGGATTACGTACCGGAAGCCCGCCACCGGCTTTATGCCGAGGGCAGGGCAGTGCCTGGAGCACAGGCCCCGGACGAGATCACGGAAACCATTGCCTTTCTGCTCAGCGAGGGCGCGCTCGCGCTCACCGGGCAGATCCTGCCGGTCAACAATGGTTTTGTCTTCAATTGAGGCGGTCATGACGTTCAAAGAGCACATATCCGGCAATATCGCCTATCTCGAGCGCCTAGGTTCGGGCGGGCCGACGTTGGTGATGCTGCATGGGGTCGGCTCCAACGCGGCCTCCTTCGTACCGCTTCTGCCGCATCTCCCGCGGGACTGGCGCGTCGTCGCCTGGAACGCGCCGGGCTATTGCGGATCGGCTCCGCTCGATGCGGACTGGCCGCTGGCAAGCGATTATGCCGAGGCGCTGAAGGCGTTTCTCGACCGGCTGGAACTGGATAGGGTCTTTCTCGCAGGCCACTCGCTCGGCTGCCTGATGGCGGCGTCCTTTGCGAGCACACATCGCGACCGCGTCGCGCATCTCCTTTTGAGTTCGCCGGCACTTGGCCATGGCGTGCCGCGCGGGGCCGCTTTGAGTGCCGCTGCTCAGGCGCGCATTGACGACCTTGAGGCACTGGGCGCGGAGAAATTCGCCGCGCTGCGCGCGCCGCGGCTGGTCTTCGAACCGGAAGCCAACACCGACATCGTGGACCGTGTGCGCCATGGCATGGCGCAGGTGAGCGTGCCGGGCTACCCGCAGGCAGCGCGCATGCTGGCGTCCGGCCGTCTTCTGGATGATGCGGAACGCCTGCAGGTGCCGACAGACGTCATCGTCGGTGCGGAGGATGTCGTGACGCCGCCCGATTCTGCCCGCCGTGCCCATGCGGCGTTGCGCCAGCCATGGCGTGGTGCGCTCACGCTGGTGCCGGGTGCCGGGCACGCCCTTTACCAACAGTCGCCCGCCGCCTTTGCAGCGGCGCTGGACGCGTTTGCGGAAACAGCCGGCTGAAGCCGGCAGGAGGAACGAGCATGGCAGATACAGTTCGCGTCGGCAGCCTTCGGGGCATCATGATGCGTGGGCCTGGCATCACCGGCACGCTGCCGTTTTATGAGGATATGTGGGGGCTGAGCCTCGCTCACAAGGAAGACGGCTTGGCGCTTCTGCGCGGCACCGGAAGTGAGCCTTTCCTTTACGGCCTGAAGGACGGACCCGTCTACGGCATCGAATATGTGCATTTTGCGATGCCCGACCGCGCTTCGATGGACGCGCTCCATGCCCAGATCATCGAGCGTGGAGGCGTGGTGCTTGGTGAGCCGGGACCATTTGACGATTACGCCGGCGGCTATGGTTTCGAGATGCTCGATCCGGACAACAGGCGCCTTCGGTTCCGCACCGATGCCCTTAGCCTTGACGAGGAACCCGAATGGGCCAAGCCGCGCAAGGTGAGCCATGTGGTGCTGAACACGCCGGACATGGAAGGCGTTCAGGAATTCTACACCCATGTTCTGGGTTTCCGCGTTTCCGATTACTCCGCCGACCAAATGGTCTTCCTGCGGTGTAATTCGGATCACCATTCCATCGCGCTTGTGCGGGGCAATTATGCAAGCGTCAATCACGTTGCGTTTGAAATGCCCTCGATCGACGAGTTCATGCGCGGCATCGGCCGCATGAAACAGAAGGGTCATGTGCCGACCTGGGGGCCAGGGCGGCATGGGCCGGGCAACAACCCCTTCGCCTATTTCGTCTCGCCATCGGGCTTTGTCATCGAGTTCACCTCCGAGCTGCAGCAGATCGATGAGGAAACGCACGAGGCCCAGGTCTGGCCACGCGACAAGCCCGAAGCGATGGATCGCTGGATGACGGCGGGCCCCCCGACACCTGCCCAACGCGCCGTGATGCAGGGCAGGCCCGATCCCGGCTTCCCCGAACTCGCACCAACCGGGGGGAATGTCTGATGCACTACGGATATGACGGCAAGGTTGCTGTGGTCACCGGCGGTTCGTCCGGGATCGGTCTGGCAACGGTAGAAACGCTGCTCCAGTCGGGCGCGAAAGTCGCCTTCTGCGCCCGTACCGAAAGCCGGTTGAACGACGTGGCCGCGGTCCTCATCCGCGATCATGGCGAAGAACGGGTGATGGCAAAGGCCTTTTCGGTTCTCGAACCGGAGGCGGTGAAGGATTTCGCCAGATCGGTGGAAGACCGCTTCGGTGGCTGCGACCTTCTGGTGAACAACGCCGGGCAGGGACGCATTTCCACGTTTGAAGACACATCGGACGAGGACTGGCGCGCCGAATACGAACTCAAGCTGTTCAGCCAGATCCATCCAACCCGCGCCTTCCTGCCCATGCTGCGCAGGGCGAAGGGCGCCATCGTCGCGGTAAACTCGCTTCTGGCCTACCAGCCCGAGCCGCACATGGTCTGCACCTCATCAGCGCGGGCCGGGGTGCAGAACCTCGTCAAATCGCTGAGCGTCGAACTGGCACCCGATGTTCGGGTCAATTCGATCCTGCTTGGTCTGGTCGGTTCCGGTCAGTGGTCGCGCCGCTTTGCCGAACGCGAGGACCAGAGCCAGAGCCGCGCCGAATGGTATGGCGCTCTGGCGGCCAAAAAGGGCATTCCGCTCGGCCGCCTCGGCAATCCGGCGGAAGCGGCCGCCGCCATCGCTTTTCTCGGTTCGCCTGCGGCGAGCTACATCACAGGCGCCCAGCTCGAAGTTTCGGGCGGCCTGTCTCGTTACATTTGAAGGACACGGGATGAAACTCGAGACAATCACAGCCACCGAGACGGTCGGGGACCTCATCGCCCGCTATCTCGCAGAAATCGGCGTTACCACGGTGTTCGGGGTCATCTCCATTCACAACATGCCGATCCTTGATGCGATTGCACGGCAGCAGCGCATCCGGTTCGTGCCGGCGCGCGGCGAGGCGGGCGCCATGAACATGGCCGATGCCTATGCACGTGTTTCGGGAGAGCTGGGTGTCTGCCTGACCTCCACCGGCACCGCTGCCGGCAACGCGGCCGGCGCACAGGCCGAAGCGCTCACCGCCGGCTCGCGGGTTCTGCACATCACGACGCAGGTTGATCTGGAATTCGCCGACCGCGACCGCGCCGCCATCCACGATGTGCCACGCCAGCCACAAATGCTGCGCGGCGTCTCCAAGGCTGTGTTCCGCATGTGGGACGCCAATGGCGCGGTGGGGGCGTTGACCGCTGCGGTATCTGCGGCACTTTCGGCACCGAGCGGGCCGGTCAGCCTGGAAATACCGGTCGACGTTCAAAGGTCGCCTGCCTGCCCGACTGCGCGCATTCACAAGCCGCAGCCGATTCGCCCGGTGGCGCCCGACAGCGTGATCGACGAGATCGCCGAACTGGTGAAGGCGGCAAAACGCCCGCTTCTTTGGCTGGGCGGTGGTGCCAGCGAAGCCGGCGGGGAAGCGACCGAACTGATGCGCCGCGGTTTCGGCATTGTGACCTCGACCAATGGCCGCGCCATTGTTTCGGAAGCGGAGCCTGCCAGCCTCGGCGCCTTCAACATGACGCCGGAGGCCGTCGAGCTCTACAAGAGCTGTGACCTGATGATCGTTGTCGGTTCGCGCCTTCGCGGCAATGAAACGCGCAACAACAAGATGCCGCTGCCCCGGCCGCTGATCCAGATCGACGCTGACGCTGCACAGGGCGGGCGCAACTATCCGGTTGACGTGTTTGCCCATGGCGATGCCGCAGACACGCTGGCGCGCCTGCTTGAGCGCCTGCCGGACACGCTCGACACCGACACCAATCTTTCCTTCGACATCGCCCGCACACGGGCACAGGCCGAAGGCCGGATGCGCGATGTGCTTGGACCCTACCGGGTTGTGGCCGACACGCTGGCTGACCGGGTGTTCACCAATGGCCATGCCTGGGTACGGGACGTCACCATCTCCAACTCCACCTTCGGCAACCGCTATGTGCGCATTGCCGCACCCAATCTCGGCGTTCACGCGCTGGGCGGCGGCATCGGCCAGGGCGTCGCGATGGGCGTCGGGGCGGCGGTTGCGTCCAAGGGGGCGAAGGCGATCACGCTTCTGGGCGACGGCGGAACCATGCTCGGACTGGCCGAGATGATCACCGCGGTCGAAGAGAACGCGCCGCTCGTCTATCTCCTGATGAACGACAAGGCCTATGGCGTGATCCAGAACATCCAGGATGCACAGTATGATAGCCGCCGTCACTATTCGGCGTTGGCGACGCCGGACTTTGCCGGGTTCTGCAAGTCGATCGGTATGCCCCACCGGGTGATCAGCGACGTCGCAGACTTCCCCACAGCCTTTGATGAAGCTGTCGCCGCTGACGGACCGCAGCTCATTGAGATCGATATGTGCGCCATTGGCCCGTTCAACGAAGCCTTTGCCGGCCCGCCTGCGGGCGCCGCGGGCAAGGAGGCGTAGAGAATGAGGCTCGGACTGATCGGTTTTGGCAACATCGCCGGGACGCTGCTCGACCTGCTGTCAAAGACACTCGATGCGCCGCTGGCTCATCTGTGTGTTGTGACGCTGCCGGAGTTTGCCGCCGAAACGGAGGCGCGCCTTCGGGCGGAATTTGGTGCCGTGGCGCAGGACATTTCCGTTGTCGGTGATGCCGAAGCGCTGCTCGCCGAAAAGCCGGACCTGGTGGTGGAATGCGCGGGCCACGGGGCCGTGGTGGCACATGTGCCGCCGGTTTTGCGCGCTGGCACGGACGTGATCATCGTGTCGATCGGCGCGCTCTCCGATGCGGCGCTCGAGACCGATCTTCGGGCGGCCGCCAGCGCCGGCGGTGCGCGCCTCGTTTTGCCCGCCGGTGCTGTTGGCGGTATTGACCTGCTCTCCGCTCTGGGAGCGGCAGGCGGGCTGGAGGTGCGCTATCGCGGTTCCAAACCGCCGCGCGCCTGGAGCGGGACACCCGCCGAAGAGGCGGTCGATCTGGCGAACCTGACCGATGCAACCACATTCTTCACGGGCAACGCCCGCGAAGCCGCACGCGACTTTCCCAAGAACGCCAATGTTGCCGCAACGCTGGCATTGGCGGGAGCCGGGTTCGAGGCGACCCATGTGGAGCTGGTCGCCGATCCCGCCGCACCCGGCAATGTGCACGAATACTCGGTCGTCTCACCGCTGGCGAAATATTCGATGCGGATCGAGAACCTGCCATCCGCCGGCAATGCCAAGACATCCGTTTCAACGGTCTACAGCGTTCTGCGCGAGATCCGGAACCGGATCGGACCGGTGGCGATCTGAAAAGGGAGGCGAACATGATCGAACTGCCCCAGAATAAGCTCTTCATAGGCGGAGAATGGGAAGAGGGAAGTGGTGCCGAAATCACCTCGATCTTCCCTGCTGACGGCAGCGTCAACCGCGTGCTTCGTGGTGCAAGCATCGCCGATGGAGAACGTGCCATCGAGCGCGCGAAGAAGGCGCAGGCAGATCCGGCATGGCGCAATCTCAAACCGCATGAGCGGGCGCGCTTTCTCTACGCCATAGCCGACGGCATCGAGGCGAATGCCGAACGTATTTCCCATATCCAGAGCCGTGACACGGGCAAGACCCTGCGGGAGACAGGTGCGCTGGCCGCTTCCGCTGCCGGCACTTTTCGCTATTTCGGCGCGGTGCTGGAGAGTTCTGACGAGACGCTGACGGTCCAGCGTGGCGACGCCCTGACCATGTCGGTTCATGAACCACTCGGCCTTGTGGGCGCGATCACGCCGTGGAATTCTCCGATCGCCTCGGATGCGCAGAAGGTTGCTCCGGCGCTGGCTGCCGGAAACGCGGTGCTCTTGAAGCCGGCCTCCTGGTCGCCGCTGGTCTCTCTTGAACTGGCGCGGATCGTCGAGGCGTCGGGCCTGCCCAAGGGGTTGTTCTCGGTGCTGCCGGGATCGGGCCGGGAGATCGGGAATCTTCTGGTCGAGCATCCCGATATCGCAAAAATCAGCTTCACCGGCGGCACGGCGACGGGCCGTGCGCTTGCCGTGAAGGCCGCGCAGAAACTGATGCCGGTGTCGCTGGAGCTTGGTGGCAAGTCTCCGACCATTGTCTTTGCCGATGCCGATATCGAGCAGGCGCTGGCCGGCGTGCTGTTCGGCATTTTCTCGTCAACGGGTCAGAGCTGCATCGCCGGTGCGCGCCTCTTCGTCGAGCGGCCGATTTATGATCAGTTCGTCGAGCGCCTCGTGGCGGCGACAGAGCGCCTGAAAGTGGGACATCCCTTCGAAGCGGGGACGCAGGTCGCGCCGATGGTCCACTTCGATCACCGCGACAGTGTCGCAGAGCATGTCAGAAGGGCGATTGAAGAGGGAGCCGAACTCCTGACCGGCGGCAAAGCGCCCGAAGGCGATGTTTTCGACAAGGGTGCTTATTATCTGCCCACCATTCTTGCCGGTGTCGACAACACGGCGCGCATCTGCCGTGAAGAGGTGTTCGGGCCGGTTCTCGTCGTCCTGCCATTCGACAGCGAGGAAGACGTCATCGCGCAGGCCAATGATAACGAGTATGGTCTGGCGTGCGGCCTGTGGACCCGCGATTTCCCGAAAAGCTGGCGTGTCGGCAATGCCATCGGGGCAGGCACCGTCTGGATCAACACTTACAAGCAGTTTTCGATCTCAACGCCCTTCGGTGGCGAGAAGGAAAGCGGCATGGGGCGCGAGAAAGGCCGCGATGGCATCCGCGCCTATATGGCGCAAAAATCCTTCTACACCGATCTTTCGGGCGCGCCGCACCCCTGGGCGGCAGCCACGGTGAAGACCCAATGAGCCGCGCGGTCGCCATTGTCGGGTCGGGGCCGTCCGGCTGCTATCTGGCGCAAGCGCTCCTGAAGGCAGAGCCGGACCTCAGCGTCGATCTGATCGACCGCCTGCCCGTGCCCTATGGGCTCGTGCGCTATGGCGTGGCGGCCGATCATCAGGGCACCAAGGGGGTGATCCGGCAGTTCGAACGACTGTTCGAGCGACAGGGTGCGGGCTTCATCGGAAATGTTTCAATCGGCGAGGATGTCAGCCTCGATGAGCTGCGCGCGGCCTATGATGCCGTGGTGCTCGCCGCCGGCCTGTCCGCCGATCGCGCCCTTGGCATTCCCGGCGAAACGCTCAAGGGCGTTTATCGTGCGGGGCGTCTGACGCGCGCGCTTTATGAGCATCCCGATGCAGAGCCTCTGCCCGAACTGGGATCGCGGGTGGTCATCATGGGCAATGGCAATGTCGCCATCGACATTCTGCGCCTGCTCGCCAAGACCCCGGAAGAACTGGCCGGCTCCGATCTTGGTGCCGGGCCGACCGCCTGGCTTGCCGGTTCCGCAATCGAGGAGATCGAGATTGTTGGCCGCTCGCCGGCAGCAGCGGCCAAGTTCGATCCCGTCATGATCAAGGAATTGGCCAAGCTCGAGGGTGTGCGCATTCGCGTTATCGATGCGGGCGAGGGCGATGATCCGGAGGCGGCGAAGAAACTTGCAGCCCTTGCAGCGGTTGACGGTCATGGTTCCGGCCCGCGCCGCATAACGTTCCGATTTGGTCTCACGCCAAAAGAGCTTTCCGGCATCGATGGTAATCTGAAGGAAGCGCAGTTCGAGGACGGGCAGGGCAACACGGTGTCCCTGCCATGCAGCGCCTTTATCACCGCGATCGGTTTCGGCGCCCAGGATGGCTTGCCACGCGATGCGCTAATTGGCGCGGCGAGGGATAGGGAACTCGGGGTTCTCGATACGGGGCTCTATGCAACGGGGTGGTTCCGTCGCGGCCCGCGCGGAACGATCCCGGACAATCGCGCCGATGCACAGCGTCTGGCAGAGCGTATCCTTGCGGATTTTCAGGCAGGGGAGGGTTCGCCTCCAAAACCCGGCCGGAGCGCTTTTCCGGACTGGAGGCATGCGGTTGACTATCAGGGCTGGAAACGTATTGACGCTGCTGAACTTGCGGCAGCTCCGGAAAATCGTTGCCGCGCCAAGATTGCTTCGCGCGACGCCATGCTGGCGCTCGCCATTGAGAAACAGGAGCCTTCACAATGAACATTACGGTTCTATACGGCACCGAGACCGGCAATGCCGAGATGCTGGCCGAGGACATCATGTCCGAGCTCGAGGGCGAACATGATGTCGCCTGCAGCAATCTGTCGGATTTTGCGCCGGATGCCTTTGATACCGGGCGGCTTTACCTGATCGTCTGCTCGTCATATGGCGACGGAGAGCTCCCGGCTTCAGCCCAGCCCTTTGCCGAAGCGCTACAGGCAAACACGCCGGACCTGACTGGTGTTCATTTCGGTATTTTTGGCCTGGGAGACACGGAATATGAAGAGACATTCGGCTTCGGAAGCAAAAGCCTTGCGGAGCTTTTGAGCGCAAGAGGGGCGGTACAGATCGGCGAACGCATCACGCATGACGCCTCGGGCAGCGACATGGCCGAGGACCTGGCATTCCCCTGGGCAGCGCAGATCGTGGCGCTGGCTGAGGAAAAATTGGGCGAGACCGCGTGATGAAGGCCGCCGAAATTCGAGAACTGGTTTGTACACCATGGCACCATGGGGATTGCGTCGACCTCTCGGGCGTCATTTGCGAGGGGGCGCTGGATCTCGCCGGATGTGATGTGACGGGCGTGAATTTCACAGGGGCATTTTTCCCCGATGGCTTTGATGCATCAGGCGCTCGTTTTCGCGGCGTGAGCTGGTTCAGCCATGGTCATTTCGGCAAGGCCGCCAGCTTCGTAGAAGCCGTGTTTACCAATGATGCCCGCTTCGATCAGGCCACCTTTTCCGGCAAGGCATCATTTGAACGCGCCGAGTTCCGCGGTATCGCACGGTTCGACCGCGGTGACTTCGTCTCGGGAGCGAACTTTCGCAGCGTTGCATGTTACGGAAACTTCTCCCTGCACGGCGTGTGGATGCGCAAGCAGGCGGAGTTTCAGGGAGCCGAATGGTTGGGGGGGCTATGGTGCGAGGCGGCACAATTGCCTGAGAACGCCGACTTTGCGGACACCCAGGTTCATGGCCGCCTGTGGCTGCGTCACGCTGTCGTGGGAAACAGGCGGCTGCAAAGCAGCGCCTTCCCGCTTTCCTATGGGTACACCTACAGTTGATCGGCTGACCAGCCGCGATAGCCCAAAGCTTCGGACATGGCGCGGGCGACGGTCTTGAGCTCCTGCTCGATTTTCCCTGCATTGGGACTGTTTTCATCAAAAATGCTCGCGTGACCGGTCACGTTGATGGCACCAACGGCACGTGCCTGATGGTCGTGAATTGCGACTGCAGCGGAGCCGATCTCGCGCTCAAAATTAGCAACGCTCCACGCAATCCCACGGGCCCGGTCGGACTGAAGCTGCTTTTCCAGATCCGCAAGTGTGGTGCGTGTTTTGGTCGTAAACGATTCCATCGTCTGACCGGCATATAAGGACCGGAGTGAGGCAATCGGCAGTTCCGCCAGAAGGATGCGACCGATGGTGGTCGCATGCGCCGGCAGCCGGGTTCCCTCGCGCACGGTGCTGGCAAGGTGTGAATTCGGTGTTTCACGCGCCAGATAGACAATCTCCCGACCCTCCAGAACGCCAAGATGCGCCGACAGATTGAGTGATTCGACAAGCTGCTTGAGGAAGGGCCGCGCGACCTGAAGTATGCTTCGCTCGTTCAGGGCCTCCGAGGCAAGAGCGATGAGGCCGGTGCCGAGACGATATCCGCCATCATCGGCAATGGGTTCGATCATGCTTTCTGCCTCGAGCGTCGCAAGCAGACGGATGAGCGTCGTGCGGTTGATGTCGAGCGCCTTCGCCGCATTGCTTATGTTGCGGCACCGATTGCCCGCCGCGATATAGCGAAGCAGCGCAATTGCTCTGGTCACCGGGGGAACCACGTAAAGGGGTTCTTTTGTCTCTGCTTTATGCTCTTCTGCCACTTACGGCCCCGCTGAATCGGTCTTATTTGCTCACAATTATCATATTTGAACAGAGACCAGTAGCAGGCTGGCTTGATGAATGCCGCAAATGTCACGCTTATTTGCCGGGGTGGCAGGGACTTTGCCGTTGTGGCTACCAATAATCGGATTGTTTGTTTTGCCTGCCCGCGCCGAACGTGCACGCTTCAGGCGCTCTCCCTACGGTCTTTAACGATGCAACCGGCGTCCACGTATCCGGTGTTCTCAACGGATATTCGCGATGGCGCCTGCAAGGGTATGCAGTCTGGTGCTGTTGGATCCCTTGATCAACACAATGTCGCCATTCCGGATATCTGCAAGAAATGCTTGGTGCATCTCTTCCAGTGTTTTCGCGTAAACTCCTTTGCAGGCATCCGGCAGGGCGGCCCAGAAATCTTCGTAAAGTGTTCCGAGCACGCAAACCCGGTCGATGCCATTTGCCTCGATCAGGGGTGCCAGACCGGTGTGAAAATCCCGGCTTTGAGCACCCAGCTCTGCCATCTCGCCCAAAAAAGCGATCCTCCGACCAGCCCCGGTTCTTTTGCCGAGATTGGCAAAGGCGGCTCTCATGGAGGCTGGGTTGGCATTGTAGGCATCGTCTATCAGATGAATGGTGCACCCGTTGATGGTCAGCCGGTGCTCTGCACCGCGTCCGGGCAGGGGCGAGAAACTGGCCAATTGGTCTAGGGCCGCATCAAGCGGGTGCCCGAGGGCCGCCACAGCAGCAAGGATGGCGAGGCTATTAAGCGCCATGTGCTCGCCGGCGGCACCAAGCGCATACCGCACTGCCTGCCCATTGACGCGGGCCTCAACAGATCCGTTTTGCGCGTCGTAATTGATAAGCCGATATTCGCACTCCTCGCCGAGGCCATAATGGAGGATTTTCAGGTTGCGGGCCCGAGCGGCGGCGTGGACCACATCCCACTCCTGCATGTCGCGGTTGAGGATTGCCACGCTACCCGAAGTCATGCCCTCAAAGATCGCGCTTTTTGTCACGGCGATGTCGCGCGGCGTGGTTGTCTCGGAGAGGTGCGCTGGCGCTATGTTGGTAAAAATGGCGACATCCGCTTTCGCCATGCGCGCGCTCTGACCCATGCGGCCGACCGCCAGCTCGAGCACCACGTGATCTGTCGCAGCAGGTATCGAGGCAAGATTCCAGGCCACACCGTGTGGAAGATTGGCATTGTGCGCGGTCTGGGCGACGCTTCCATATGGCGACAGTGCGTGGGCCAGCATTGCGACGGATGTCGTCTTTCCGGCGCTACCCGTGATGGCGAGAAGCTTGCCGCTCATACGCTGGCGCGCATAGCGCCCCAGGGCGAGAATGGCGGCTCCGGTATCTCTCACCGCAAGAACGGGAATATTGTCTGGGACCGGGGCCTGGGGATTATCCGTGATGATAGCCGCCGGTGGCGGCTTCATGCCGGCAATCACGTTCGGTGGTATTCCTCTACCGGTCTTTCCGACACGCATGGTGACCATTTGCCCGGGCTTGCGCGTGGGAGCGTGAATGCACAGTCCCGTAGCGGTCCAGCCAGTCTCCGGCGGAACGATCCAGTGGCCGCCCGTTGCCTCGGCAACGGTGGACGAGTTCCAGATGGCGGCGGTCGACGTGCGCAGAAGAGGTCTACGGTCAGCAGGATCACGTGAATGCTGCGCCACCAGTGACTGGAAACCGGGGCGCAGCTGGAGATAATTCCGGTATGCTATGAAGCCGGACAAATAGTGCTCCACATCGTCGATGCGCACCCGGAACGCATGGTGGCGAATGAAAAAGCTCCCCGCCACCCGGTTCGGCGTTCGAAAGAACATCGCTGTCTCCGGCCAGAAGAACCCGTTCAACAGGTATCGGGCACGAAACTCGAGCGCTTCACTGAACGCGACAAGATCGATCCTGCGCAGAAGATGCGTCATCTGGGGAAAATCGCCGATCCGACTGATCAAAGAGCGTGCAGCCATCATCAGTTCAAGAAGCGTGGGAAAAGTGGTGATGCGCTGCCGCACGAAATCCAGATGACCGGCGACATTTTGCAGCCCGAAGATGAAATAGCGCTCTTCCGGTCGATGGCGGGTCAGTTCGTTGACGCAATAGCTCAGCCAATGGTCGTGATGGCGCCAGTGGTTTTGGGCGATAAAATGGTCGAACGCCTTTTCCACGGCATCCAGCCAACGAGGATCCCTGGTGATGTCATAGAGACGCATCAGGCCGAAGGCAGCTTCGCCCTCGTAGTAGATGGTGCGGAAAGCCGTCTTCATTTCCAAGGAGGGAAAGTGCAGCACATGGTTGAACGAGCCGGTTCGCCGATCCTGCATGTAAAGAATGCCGAGCGCGAGCTTTTCCATCAACGGAAGATGGGTCTGGTCGCCGGTGGTGGTCGTATATTTGCTGAGCGCCAGCAGAGCGACGGCATTGCCACCCAGCTTGATCTCGTCGCCGACATCCACCAGGAATGCAGCCCGCCCGCCATCCGGTAGATCAGCTTCGCGAATGAACTCCCGATTCATACGCCCAATGGAGCGATCTATGGCGCTTTTCAGTGTCGCCTCGCGCGTCACTTCCCAGGCTTCAAGCATGGCGTAGGTGGTGCTTGCATGGCGCAGCGTGTTGTATGCTTCAATGCGCCGGTCGAAACAGGGGTGGAACCCGTAAACGAATGCGCCATCATCTCCCACCTGCCGGGCGAGATATCCAGAGGCCGATCGAACCAGATGATCGACGAGAGGGGCGTCGAGGTCTTCGACGTGCCGCCGTCCCGCATCCGGTCCCGCTTCGTTGAGTGGATGCAGACCGCCATCGACATCGCGGAACACGCCTTTTGTGGAGAATATGAAAACCGCCCGCTCGTCATTGAAATCCATGGCGGCGGTGCCGGGATATTTCGCACCAGCATATCGTGCGAAATTCTTCTCGTTGAGTGTGGCGTGGGCCATGCGATTGCCGCCATAAAGCATCGCATTCGCATTCAGCTCCTGCTCCAAGAAGGCCCTGTGAAAGCCTGCATCGAGCGCAATACCGCATCGAAAATAATTTCGCTTGGTACGGGTCAGACTCTCACGCAAATCCTTCCAACTGCAGGCCTCGGCGCGATCAATCCAGTCCACCCGCAGCCATCGCCCTTCGAGCCTGTCCTTGCGCATGACTTGCCGAAGTTGCGCCAGCCCTTTTTGCCATGCGGCTTCGAGGGTGGCGCCGGTGGCAGAGACCACGCGCGCACGCATCTCGCCGTCGGAAACGGAAAAAAACAACACCACCGCCGGAAACGGTGCCTGAAGCGGCACGATGCCTTTGCGCAGAGCCGTTCTGATTTCTGACAAGCCGTCGAATTTCTCGTGTCGCATAGGTTCTGCCTTAACGTTCACGCAGTGCTTCGCGCGCGCGATTGAAAGGTTTGATGAGGTAGTCCAGAACGGTCTTGCTTCCGGTGTGAATGTCGACGGTGGCGACCATCCCCGGCACGATGGGAAAACGCTTTCCAGCCTCGTTGACGAGGGCGTCATCATCGGTTTCGATAAAGACGCGATAGTAATATTTCTCCTTCTCCACCTCGTCCTGGATTGTGTCCGGTGAGATGGTTGTCACCTCTCCGTCAATGTCTCCGTAGATGGCGTAGTCATAGGCGCTGATCTTGACGTTCGCTCTCTGGCCCGGATGGATGAAGGCGATATCGCGCGGCGAGATGCGGGTCTCGATGAGCAGTTGATCATCAAGTGGAATGATATCCATTAGCTTCCCGTTCGGGGGGACGACGCCCCCGATGGTGGAAACCTCGATGTTCTTGACGATGCCGCGCACTGGCGAGCGGTGGGTCAACCGGGCGAGACTGTCGGAGCGGCCTCGGACAACCGGGGAAAGAGCGCTCATCTCGGCGTTGGCTTCGGAGAGTTCCTCCCGGGCGCGAACAAGGTACTCGGATTTGACTTCGGCTTTCTTGAGTTCCAGCTCGGCGGCCTGACGCTGAAGGCGGATGATTTCGACATTGCTCGCCGCGCCGATCGCAGACAGAGATTTGTTGATCTCCAGCTCCTTGGTGACGAGGAGGAGTGATTCTTCGATCCAACGCAGCGATGCACGCAAGGAGCGCCGTCGCTCCTCATAGAGCTCGCGTTCCGCTCTGATCAGATCTGGATATTCCTGCAGGTCTTCAGGAAACCGAAGCGGTGTCTGATTGACCTCTGCCTGCAGTCTCGCGGACGCGGCCTGGGCGGCCCGGTACTTGGCTGCGCTTTCTTCTACGTCGGACGCTTTTCTCGTGGGGTCGAGCTGCGCCAGCAACTGGCCCGGATTCACCACCTGATCTTCACGAACGTGAAGCGCGGCAAGAATACCGCCTTCGAAGGATTCGATCGCCTGTTCACGCTTGGTTGGGATAACGCGTCCGCTGCCTGAAGACACCTCATCGAGGGTTGCGAAATACGACCATACAAGCGCTGCCGCCAGCAGGAAGCACAGAACCCGCACAATGCGTGTGGATCGTGACAGCCGGACATCGTCGTGATCGCCATACTCCCAGCCGTGCGTGTCGTCCTTGTGAAGCAGCGTCATGATCGGCTCTCCTCATTCGCGGCTTGACGATTGCCCGGTCGATTGGCCGGGACGACCTTTTTCACGCCTTGCAGCACCTTCAAGGCCGCATCCTTTCTGTCATCCAGCGCCACCTGACCGTTGTCGAACACAACGATCCGCTCGACCAGATCGAGAATGCGCATGCGGTGTGTGGCGATCACCACTGTCCGGTCCGCGGCCCAATCGTTGAAGCGCGTTATGAACTGGCGCTCGGTCGCCTCATCCATTGCCGCGGTGGGCTCGTCGAGAAGGATGATTGTCGGTTGTCTGATCAGCAGACGAGCCAGCAACAGTGACTGCCTCTGACCGCCTGAAAGCCCGAGGCCACCCTCTTGGATGGGATGATCGAGACCTTGCGGCAGGCGGCGTATGAATTCATCTGCGCCCACCATGGCCAGAGCTTCGAAGAGTGCGTCCTGCGAAGCATGTGGTGCTCCAAGCGTGACATTGTCCCGGATGGTGCCATGGAAGAGCCGCGCGTTCTGTGTGAGCAGACCGACATCACGTCTGACATCCGCAGGATCGATGTGGCCAAGCGCGAGATCGTCCAGGGTCACATCTCCAGAAAATGGTTCCATCATGCCTGAAAGCGCTTGCAAAAATGTGGACTTGCCGGCGCCATTCTTACCCAGAACGGCGACTTTCTCCCCGGCTTCTATGTCCAGATCCTTTACCGTCAGCGCCGGTTGCATGCTGAAATCGCCATAGGTGAACACGGCCATGCGCATGTGGTATGCGCCGCGCAGAGCCGTTGCCGACACCCGCACCTCGGTATCGGGGTGATCTACCGGCATCTCCATGATCGCGTTGAGGCTTTTCAGTCCGACTTTTGCCTGCTGCAGACGGCCAAACACCTGAGTGATCTGCGCCATGGGCGCCATCATCCGCGAGCCCAGAATGGAACAGGCAACCAGAGCGCCCGTAGTCATGTCACCATTCATGACCAACGGCGCACCGAAGAAAACGATGACAGCGAACGTGCCTGTCTGCACCGTGTGGCCCCATCCCGTGAGCGCGCTGGTGATCGAGCGGAGGCGCAGCTGGGCCTCGGCTGCGACGGCGTTGAAATGGTTCCAGCGTTGCTGAAAGCGCTCCTCCGCCTGCAACGCTTTCACGTCCTCGATGCCCTGCACCGCCTCGACCAGCATCGCATTGCGCAACGAGGCCTCGCGCATGGCTTCGCGCGCACTGGCGCGCAGCTTGCCTTGAGCCATCAGCCCCGGAGCGACCAACAGAAGGAGGGCCGCGGCGGGAATGATGACCAGCGGTCCGCCAATGAGCCAGAATATACCGAGGAAGAGAAAGAAGAATGGAAGGTCCGAGACGGCCGACGCTGTTGTCGACGTCAGCAATTCGCGGACCTGTTCCATATCGCGCAGTTGCGCAATGAACGTCCCCGTGGATGTCGGTCGGGCTGTGTTCTTGACCCGCAATGCATGGCCAAAAAGAACGTCGGACATCCGCAGGTCGACGCGCTTGCCCACCGTGTCGAGAATGCCTGTTCGCAGCCGGCGTATGATGAAATCGAAGAGCACTGCCAGCAACACACCTGAAAACAGGACGAAGAGGGTGTTCATCGAGTTTGCTGGCACCACCCGGTCATAAACCTGCATGGAGAAGATGATGCCGGCCAGCGCGAGGAGATTGGCCATGAGCGAGGCCAGCATCACATGGGCATAGGGCCGCAGATCACGCAGAGCGATGCGCCGGAACCAGTTCCTGCGATAGGGAGCGATATAGGCGTCCACGCGTTCATCGGCGATTGCGCGCTGAGGGCGGGCGAGCACCATCAGCCGCGTTTCGTTCAACAGGTCGTCGAGCGGGATGGGGGTGGGCTGGCCGGCATCACCGCTGAAGACCACAGATGCGTGTCGCTCTGCGCTCAGTGCAACTACAACCCCGACAAGCCCGTTTTCGAACTCGACCAGAACCGGCAGGCGCCAGCTATGGAGCTTGCGAAGCCGCACTGGCTTTGCCCGCAGCCCCAGTTTTCGGGACACCCTGATGATGCTCTCGGCTTTGTCGGGCGTTTCCAGGGCCTGCGCCAGCTGGCGGGCACCCTGTGCGGAAAACGGCACGTTGTAGTGCCGCGCCACATGTTCCAGCGCCTCGATCCAGGCCGAGAGATCGGGCCTATCTCGATCAGGTAGTTCCACCTGCTCCATGTCGGGGCCCATCATGCGATCCCCTTCGGTTGATCAATCAATGTGTTTCGGTCGCGCGATCTTGCAACCGCACGACGAAGTGTCTGGGGCTACACGCCAGCCGATCCGGTGTCATCCAGGTCGTCTTCTTGCACCAGGTGGCCGAAGGGATCGACCGGCACGCCTTCGCCAAGCTCGGATGCTCCATCGCTGACCGCGCCTTTGGCCGCAGCGCTTTCTGTCTGCTGCGAAAGCGTTTCGATGTTGTCCAAGGGCACGTCCGGACTGCCTCCATCCTCAAGCAGGCCAAACAGTCTTGGGCCGTCTGAGGATGTGGTCTTGCCGGGGCTGCTATCCTCCTCGTTCGGTTGGTCGAGGCTGTCGAGCCCGATCACATCGTCTGTGGCAAACAGCGGCTGGGTCGATGCAAATGCGGCAAAGGTACCCGGCCCGGCGCCATGCTGGATCTCTATGGTGAGCGTGGCTTCGACGGTCGTGCCGTTCGGGTGCTCCAGCTGATAGGTGAAGACGTCTGACTGACCGATCGATGCCGTGTCGGGATCCGGTGCGTAGCTGTACCGACCATCGGCGAAAATCGTGAGTGTGCCATACGTGCCCACAAGCTGCGTTCCTGCCTGCGCAGGCTCTTCATAAGTCACGCCGTCAGGCGCCACTTTAAGCACCGTATAGGTCGAGCCCAGCGTATCGTCCTCGAGCACGTTGCCCTGTGTTGATACGCCACCCTCCGCCACGATCTGCGTCAGATCGCTGTTTTCGAAGGTCAGGTCGGCGCTAACGGTGACGCCAATGGCGATCCCGCTATTGGAGACATTTAGGCGATACTGACCTGTCGGCAGGTCATCAATCGTCGCTTCGATTGATTCGCCAACGATACCGATCACGTCGATCAGCCCGCCCTCGCTGCTGTTCGCGATCTCCACCCAGGCGCCGTCAATGAATTGTTCCAGCGAGAACTCGATGGCCTCAAGAAGATTGAGCAGACTGGAAGAACTGACTGCAATGGACAGGTCGGTCTCGACCTGATCCGCAACGTTGAAATCATAACTTCCTTCGCCACCGCCCAACACGTTTGTGTACTGGATGGCATTGTCGACCTGCTGGGTGGTGACGACATAGGTCGTGTCGATCCCGGCTGTTCCAGCGTCGTCCACTGCGCTCATGTCGAGCGTGGCGGGTTGTGTCGGATCGAGGTCGTTCCACACCAGGCCTTGCCCGGCACTGTCGATCTGCACATAGAGCGTCGCTGTCGAGGTATTTCCTGTCTCAGGATCGTTCAGCGTATAGGTGAACGCATCCACCTGCCCGATACCATCGCCTGCTGCATTGGGCGTATAGGTGTAGCTGCCGTCGGGACCAATGGTAAGCGTGCCATAGGTGCCGACGATGGTGGTTCCCGGTCCGGCCACCGCTTCTCCGTTCACCTGCGCGATCACTGTTGTGGGCGTGACGTCATCGAGCTGCCCGTCGTCATTCACATCCGTGATGACATTGCCGGAAACCGGAACCGGATCGTAACCCCCGATCTCGGTGTAATCGTAGTCCGTGCCAGACACCTGCAGGTCGCCGAGCACACCGGCCCCGACACCTTCGAATGTCATGAAGGCCCGGTACTGGCCGGATTCGAGGAGTTGCTCGACGCGGTATTCGTTTCCGCTCAACAAGCCAAGCTCGAGCAGCGTCGCTTCACCGGTGCCGTCAATGCCGGTCCATTGCGTGCCATCCCATTTCTGGATGACCAGCGAATAGTCGCTGAGGACGCCCAGAGAGGCGAGAGCGCTGTAATCGAAGTCCGCTTCCAGAGTGTGATTTTCTTCAACGCTGAAGTTGACGGTCGAGGTTCCCAGAACTTCGGCCTGCAGGTCCAACACACCGATTGAAACGAGTGCCAGATAATTTGCGCTGCCGTGATCGACTGATGAGGCCGTCGGAAGAATATTCACCTCAGCTCTGGCAAAATCATCATAGGCCTGAATATCAGCGTCGGCGTCGGCGTCGGCGTCGGCGTCCGCGTCTGCGTCGGCATCCGCGTCCGCGTCTGCATCGGCGTCAGCATCCGCGTCCGCGTCTGCGTCGGCATCCGCGTCGGCATCTGCATCGGCGTCAGCATCTGCATCGGCGTCAGCATCCGCGTCTGCATCAGCATCTGCATCAGCGTCGGCGTCTGCATCAGCATCTGCATCAGCGTCGGCGTCGGCATCAGCGTCCGCGTCGGCATCGGCATCGGCATCGGCATCGGCATCTGCGTCGGCGTCCGCATCGGCATCAGCGTCAGCATCTGCATCAGCGTCGGCATCTGCGTCGGCATCTGCATCGGCGTCTGCGTCAGCATCTGCATCCGCGTCTGCATCAGCGTCCGCATCGGCGTCTGCGTCAGCATCGGCATCGGCATCGGCATCTGCATCGGCATCCGCGTCGGCATCTGCATCCGCATCAGCATCAGCATCCGCATCGGCATCTGCATCCGCGTCGGCATCGGCGTCAGCATCCGCGTCGGCGTCCGCATCCGCATCAGCGTCAGCGTCGGCATCGGCATCTGCATCTGCATCGGCATCCGCATCGGCGTCAGCATCTGCGTCCGCGTCCGCATCTGCGTCGGCATCGGCATCGGCGTCCGCATCCGCGTCGGCATCTGCATCTGCATCTGCATCTGCGTCAGCATCCGCATCCGCGTCTGCATCGGCATCCGCATCTGCATCAGCATCGGCATCCGCGTCAGCATCTGCATCCGCGTCGGCATCTGCATCTGCATCAGCGTCGGCATCGGCGTCAGCATCCGCATCGGCATCGGCGTCGGCATCCGCATCCGCGTCGGCATCTGCATCTGCATCTGCATCTGCGTCAGCATCCGCATCAGCATCTGCATCCGCGTCGGCGTCCGCATCTGCATCCGCGTCAGCATCGGCATCGGCATCTGCGTCTGCGTCTGCGTCTGCGTCCGCATCTGCGTCTGCGTCAGCATCCGCGTCAGCATCAGCATCTGCGTCGGCATCGGCATCGGCATCCGCATCACTGTCGTCAGCTTTCGAGCCGCTACCGGTAAGCGCGGCGGCACCGCCGGCGAGAAGGCCGAGGCCTGCCAAACCTAGCAGCGAGGAACCGCCTGCCCCACCCCCCACAAGCTGATCGACAGAGGCAATTTCGGAGAACTGAAAGTCAGCGAGACCCGCCGTGTGATCTCCAAACCAGAGATTCCCGCTTGGATCCTCTAGAACCAGGTCGCTTTTGGCACCTTCACTTTCAAGATAGAAATTCGCGATTCTGATCAGGCGCCCGTCATGCAGCTTCAAGAGAAGGTGATTGCCTTCCCGGGTAAAACTATCCACTGCTGCAGGAGAGATTTTCAGCGTGACGACACTCGGCGCATCCAGAACGATAGCGTCAAGAGCTGCGGTTCTCTCGCTCCCGGTCCCTTTAACTGAAATTACAGCTGCCACGAGATCACCTCTGTCAACAATGTTGTCCTAAAAGAATTCGTTTTCAATAAATAACTTGAAATACAAATAGTGTAGACAAAATACGTTTCAAAAAGAAATGCGTGGATATTTAGTACGGGTAGAATCGGCTGGATCTAAAAACATCGCAGCTTCAATTAGATAGTGGTGGATTATTGATGTTTTTTCGCAAATTCATTGTTTTTGATTCATTGATTTGATTATTAAAAATATAAATATAGTAATTGAAATATATATTACAGTAAAACTCAGGGTTGATTTGTCGTTGCAAGAACGGCGGAATTCGCGCCTCTGGTGCCGAGTCCAGAGGTCAGACAGACGGACAGGCAGGATGGAGCTGCGAAGCGCCCTAAAGGCGAACACCGTGGAGTTGCTCTCCCTCCAGAGAGAGGTAGCGGCGCAGCAGCCCTGTTTGAAATGCGCAGTCCACGTTCAGTTTCTGCAGGTCGTAGCGGATGTTTGCTGCTTCAAAACGGGCGGCATGAAATTCCTGGTCCGCGTTGAGGAGGTCCAGAAGTGTCCGCGTGCCCAGATCCAGATACTGTTTGCGATAAAGGTCACGTGTCTGCTTCATCATCGCTTCACGCGAGGTAATGGATTCGAGAAGCTGCCGATAGCTGGCAATCTGTCCGTTGGCCTCAAGCAGCTTGCCTTCGACCTCCACCCGGACACGATCGCGTGCCTGTGATGATGCGAGCAAAGCCCGGTTGGCTGCGCGATTGCGGGCCGCGTTCTCGCCGCCGTTGTAGAGGCTCCCCTTAACATTCACACCGATATTGTATTCGGGATCGCTATCATCCAGTTCCAGGAGGTCGGCCCCCACACTGGCTTCAAGCGAGAAGGTGGGCAGGCCCTCTGCCTTGCTCAGATCGACTTGCGCAGTTGCGGCTGCCCGTTCGGCGTCTGCCTGCATGATCGCGGGAATCTGCGACCAGTCCGGCTTATTGACCGCGCAGGCCTCGCTCAGCCATTTCGGTGCTTTTACAACAGCGGGTGTTCCGGCACGGGCAGCCCCTCCGGTAAGAGTGTCGAGCCTGCTCTGCCAGCGCCGCGCCTGGGCTTTTATTTCGAGTTCCTTTGCGCGCGCTGCCTGCACCCGCGCCTCGGCTTGAAGCTGATCGGAACGCGTGCTTGCACCTTTGTCGGTGCGGGCGCGCACGAGGTCGAGAATGGCGTGGGTATCGCGGACCTGATCTTGAGCAATCCTGCCGAGTGCCTGATTGCGCTGCACCTCGGTGACAGCCAGAACGGTATCGCGGATCAATTCATCCACCCGGAGCAGCACTTGCGATCTGCGGCCCTCAACACCAGCTCGCTCAACCTTTATCTTATGGTCGACCTTACCGAAATCGTAGACCATCTGTGATGCGGAGAGGTTGACGGTGGGGCTGTATCCGCTTTCATTCGCGTCTCTTCCATAGGAGGAGTTCACGCCCCAATTCACCTGCGGCAGATAACCGGCCCGTGCTTGCTCCACGATCTCATTCTGCTGGTTCAGACGCTCAACCGTTTCCTTCACCGAAGGGTGCCAGGTCAATGCACGGCGTACCAGCGCGGCCAGGCCGGTAGGGCTTTGCCCGCCACCAGGCCCGGCAGACAATTGGGGCATCTTGCTTTGCCCGCTTCGGGCAGGCGATGCTTCATCCGCTGCGCTCGGCGCGTCGGTTGACGGTGTGATCGATCCGGTTATTTCGCTGCTTGGCTGCCCGTTGAGTGCGTCGGCAGGCTTCGTTGTGGGCGTGCTCGCACATCCGCAAAGCAGCGCCATCAGAGCGCAGCCGAACGCGAGAGACAATTCGTCGAGCTGACGCATTCACAACTCCGGACAGTGTGAGCAAACGCAAAACAGCTGCCAACGCTGAACTGGTCGAACCGGTCAACAACCGATCCAGGCAGACGTATGGGGACACGATGCGCCGAGATGGTTAACCAATGGTTACCAGGGTAATCCGGCTAAATTTCCTGCAGCAACCGGCGCATCGGACAGTGCCAGCAAACGATGATGGCCAGGGAAGCTGCGGCCTCAACGAAAGAGGGGCTTGATCACGATGCGCCAGGTGAGGGCGCATTTTTCCAACGCCGGCAGGATCGCCTGGCTTTATTCTGGACGGAGCGTGCGAGCAACAAGCCCACGCGTTGCAGGCAACCTGTCTAGCGACTGTGAAAGCCCGGCACGAAGTGGGTGGGCGCTCTCCGCAAAAGCGCTTCTGGTGCTTGAATATTCTCGAGAAAGAAGTTGGCTGGGGAACCTGGATTCGAACCAGGACTAACGGAGTCAGAGTCCGTGGGTCTACCGTTAACCTATTCCCCAGCAGGCGGCGCTGGCCGCTTTCGCCACGCTATTTAGCGATATGAGTTTTATAGTCAAGGGCGGATCCGGATTCAATTCGAGGAACGACAATTTTCCCGACCACGCAAAGATGATTGCATTTCCGGCGAACACCACTCTTGGTGAAACCAGCTATGGCTGATACTCTGGTGTCAACTAAACGGAATGAGCTGCCTGCTGCGCCCTGAAGGGCTTGCGCGGCGGCGAAGGAATAGCGGTGGAAAACCACGACCATGGCGGGGTCTCCCCGTTAGACAGGGTCGTCCGGGATGCCGCGTCGGATGGGGGCTCTTCCCCCGGCTTCGACGATCGGTCGGCCGGACAACCTGCTCTTGTGGGTGAAACGAATGTTTTGCCCCAGCGAAAAAGAACGCGCAGAAAAAGAGCCTCACGCTCTCGCGCCGCGTCGCCCGGGACCTCGGGCGAGGCTTCAAAAGACGCATCCGAAGATCACGCTTCGCCTGAGCGATTGCAGCACGGGAAAGCGGATCGGAATGGTGCTTCGCGACCGGAGGAAACTCCTCCGAAAAGAAAACGCCGCAAGCGGCGCAGGCGCCGTGCGTTCGTGCGTGATGCGGTGGTTGAACCGACCACCAAGGAAACCCCACCTCAAGTCGACACGGGGAAGCCGGCCAGGCTTCAGGCGGGAAGACGGGGCGAATCAGAGCAGGATGGCCAGCGCACATCCTATGCGGCGCTCGATCTCGGCACGAACAATTGCCGCCTGCTGGTGGCCGTGCCGACCAGACCCGGACATTTTCGCGTGGTGGACGCTTTCTCGCGGATCGTACGACTCGGAGAAGGGCTGAGCCGCGAAGGGCGGCTAAGCGAAGCGGCGATGGACAGAGCCGTCAGTGCTCTTGCCATTTGTGCCGAAAAACTGGGGCATCGAAAGCCCCGGCGTATGAGGCTGATCGCGACGGAAGCCTGCCGCTCGGCCCAAAATGGCGAAGCCTTTATCGAGCGCGTGAAACACGAGACCGGGCTCACCCTTGAAATCATCGACCGGCAGACGGAAGCACGGTTGGCCGTTGCTGGCTGCAGCACGCTGGTGGACCGAGGTACGGAGGGCGTGGTTCTCTTCGACATTGGCGGCGGTTCGTCCGAGATCGCTCTGGTGGACATTTCACGCCACCGCACCCCGCGGCTTGCTGATCATATCGTCGCCTGGACGTCGCTGCCTGTAGGCGTGGTGTCGCTTGCAGAGCGCTTCGGCGGCCATCATGTGACACGCGAAAGCTTTTCGGCCATGGTCGATGCGGTGAGCGACATGCTTGACCGGTTTGACGATGGCGGACGGCTTTCGAAGATCGCTGCCGGAGGGCGGTTTCATCTCATCGGTACCTCCGGAACAGTGACGACGCTCGCCGGTGTCCACCTGGGCCTGGCGCGCTATGATCGCCGGCAGGTCGACGGGCTTTGGATGGAGCGGGACAATGTGGACCGCATGATCGACACCCTGCTTTCATGGGATTTTGAGCAACGCAAGGCCAATCCCTGCATCGGCGCGGATCGGGCCGACCTCGTGCTTGCCGGTTGTGCAATTCTGGAGGCGATCCGCCGGCGCTGGCCTTCGGAGCGGTTGCGGGTCGCGGACCGTGGCCTGCGCGAAGGCATGTTGAACGAAATGATGGCCGCTGATGGCGCGTGGCGCCGCCGGCGGCAGACGGGACGAGGCAAATGAGGTTGTGCGGATGAGCAAGAAACCGGCCAAGACGGGCGGCGGCGCTCGTGCGCTCAAAACACGGGTCAAGAAAAAGCGTGGGCTGAAGAATTCGTCCCGCCGCTGGCTCGAACGGCATCTGAACGATCCCTATGTGCATCGCGCACAGGCTGAGGGAATGCGCTCGCGCGCAGCCTACAAGCTGACGGAAATCGACGATCGCCACAAGCTGCTCTTTCCCGGCGCGCGGGTGATCGATCTGGGTGCCGCTCCTGGGGGGTGGTGCCAGGTTGCGGCCGAGCGGGTGGGGTCCACACCTGAAAACCCGCTCGTTGTCGGCATAGACTATCTGGGTATGGATGCGGTGCCCGGCGCCATCGTTCTGGAGATGGATTTTCTGGACGACAACGCTCCACAGCGCCTTCTGGAGACGCTTGGTGAAGCGCCGGATCTGGTCATCTCCGACATGGCTGCGCCGACCACCGGGCATCGCCAGACCGACCATCTGCGCACCATGCATCTGTGCGAGACGGCGGCGGATTTCGCGCTTTCCGTGCTGAAACCTGGCGGACACTTCCTGGCGAAGACCTTCCAGGGCGGCGCCGAGACCGGCCTGCTCGATCAATTGAAGCGCAATTTCAAGTCCGTCCACCACGTGAAGCCGCAGGCCTCGCGCGCCGAATCAGTGGAGCTCTACCTTCTCGCCAAGGGGTTCAAGGGACGTTCCGAAGAACGTTCCGAAAAGGATTTGTAAAGCCCTTGCCTCATTCGCCGGCGGGAGCCGGCGTGTCAACGGTGTTGCGCCGCTTGATGTGACCGGAAACGCGGCTCCCTGCCTCTGGTGGCAGGGAAAGGAACGGGATGGCGGCCAGAGCGGAAAGCGCAGCCACGATCAGGAAAGCGCTGACAAAGGCATCCATACCGAGTTCCGTGCCGGTGATGAAGGCGGACATCTCAAGTATGCCGCCGCCGACCGCGACCCCAAGGGCGATGCTGACCTGCTGGGCTGCCGCTGAGATGGTCGACGCCTGACTTGCCTCACGGTCACCAAGCTCGGCAAATACGAGCGCGTTGGCCGAGGTGAAGAAGAGCGAGCGCAGAAGGCCCGAGCCGATAAGCACGACGATGATAATCCAGTGCGGTGTGGTCGGCGTGAACAATGCGTTTACGGCAATGCTCGCTCCGCCAAGCACCGAAGCGGCAACCAGAACGACCCGAAAACCGCCGAGCCGCAAAGCTGTGGTGGCGATGAATTTCATCGCGATGGCACCGAATGCCGATGCGAAGGTGAGGAGGCCCGATTGAAACGGTGTCAGGCCGAACACCACTTGAAACATGAGCGGTAGCAGAAAGGGCACCGCACCGACCCCGATGCGAAAGAGGGCGCCGCCGAGGATTGCCGAGCGGAACGCGCGGTTGGCAAAAAGGCGGAGATTGAGAATGGGCGCGGGGGTGCGGAGTGCATGGCGGATGTAGAAAGCCGTGGCCAGGACACCGAGCACCACTGTCGCCACACCGACGATGGGAGGCAATGCCGGCAGGCTGATGACGGAGAGACCGAACACGAGCCCGGATGCACCGATGCTGCAGAGCAGAAATCCGGAGAGGTCCAAAGGCCCAGTCTCCTCGCGGGCAAAGTCAGGCAGGACATAGCCAGAAAGGAGAATGCCCAGAAGCCCGATCGGCACATTGATCAGGAAGATCCAGTGCCAGGAAAAATAGGTGGTGACGAATCCCCCGAGCGGCGGGCCGGCGATCGGGCCGATCAGAGCGGGGACAGTCAGCCAGGCCATCGCTTTTACAAGTTGTTCGCGCGGCACGGCCCGCACGAGAACAAGGCGGCCAACCGGGGTCATCATTGCGCCGCCCATCCCCTGCAAAAACCGTGAGAGGACGAAAGCAGCCAGAGAATTGGAGAACGCGCAGGCGATTGAACCGAGGACGAACACCGCGATCGCAATTCGGAAGACCTTTTTTGCCCCAAAACGATCAGCCATGAAGCCGCTGATCGGGATAAAGATGGCGAGTGAAACGAGATAGCTGGTCAGCGCAAGTTTCAACGTCACGGGGCTTGTGCCGATGTCGGCGGCGATGGCCGGAAGCGATGTGGCGATGACGGTTGAATCCATCTGCTCCATGAAGAGCGCGACGGCGAGTATCAGTGGTAATGTGCGGTTCAAGGCATTCTGTCCCTGTGCCGGTCTGCCAGGTGGGGCTGGGAGGGAAACTGCGGGCAGGCCGGATCAGCATGCGGGCTATAGCATGAGATGTACGGCTTGTCCTGTGGCAGAGGCGGTGCTGTGTTGGTGCTGTCATGTTGTGTGGATGAAACATTCCGCCCTCATAGAGGAGGACCTCCTTTTCAAGCCGGCGCTTCCGTGGTACCAGCCAGCGCCAATCCTGAAAGGGAATCACACAAGCGGGGCCGTGCCATTTTATGGCGGGGTCGCGCGTCCTCTTATTCCAAAGGGTCGGCCATGGCGAAAATCATCGAAACAGCAACCGGCGCCCAGGCGCTTACATTCGACGACGTGCTCCTGCAGCCCGGCCATTCCGAAGTGATGCCCGGTCAGACGGACGTGCGCACGCGCATCGCCGGCGACATCGACCTCAACATTCCGATTCTCTCGGCGGCTATGGACACGGTGACGGAAGCACGCCTTGCGATCGCCATGGCCCAGGCCGGCGGCATCGGCGTTATTCATCGCAATCTCTCCCCGGCTGAGCAGGCCGAAGAGGTGCGGCAGGTAAAGAAGTTCGAGTCCGGCATGGTGGTGAACCCGATCACCATAGGTCCCGATGCAACGCTGGCCGAGGCACAGGCGCTGATGCGCGCGCATGGCATTTCGGGCATACCGGTGGTGGAAAACGGCGGTGCCGGCGGCCATACGACCGGTCGCCTGGCTGGCATCCTGACCAACCGTGACGTGCGTTTTGCCTCTGATCCTGAACAGCCGGTACGCGAACTGATGACCCATCAGAACCTGGTGACGGTCAAGGACGGCGTGGCGCAGGACGAGGCGAAGCGGCTTCTGCATCAACACCGCATTGAGAAGCTTCTGGTGGTCGATGATGCGGGAAACTGCGTTGGTCTGATCACGGTCAAGGACATCGAGAAATCGCAGCTCAATCCTCATGCGTCGAAAGATGCCCAGGGACGGCTTCGCGCTGCAGCGGCAACCAGTGTTGGTGATGATGGTTTCGAACGCGCCGAGCGCCTGATCGATGCCGGCGTGGACCTTCTGGTGATAGACACCGCTCATGGCCATTCGCAGCGTGTGCTTGATGCTGTGGCGCGCGCCAAGAAGCTGTCAAACAACGTGCGCATCATCGCCGGCAATGTAGCAACGGCCGATGGCACCAAGGCATTGATTGATGCGGGAGCCGACGGCGTCAAGATCGGCATCGGTCCCGGCTCCATCTGCACCACCCGCATCGTCGCCGGTGTCGGTGTGCCGCAGCTTTCGGCCATTATGTCCGCAGTCGAGGTCGCGGATAAGGAAGGCATCTCGCTGATCGCGGATGGCGGCATCAAGTTCTCCGGCGATCTGGCCAAGGCGCTCGCCGCCGGTGCCTCAGCCGTGATGGTCGGCTCGCTTCTTGCGGGCACCGATGAAAGCCCGGGGGAGGTCTACCTGCATCAGGGACGTTCCTTCAAAGCCTATCGCGGCATGGGTTCGGTCGGAGCGATGGCACGCGGTTCGGCCGACCGCTATTTCCAGGCCGAGGTGCGTGACACGCTGAAGCTCGTTCCTGAGGGTATCGAGGGACAGGTCCCTTACAAGGGGCCTGCCGGTGGAGTTCTTCATCAGCTCACCGGTGGATTGAAGGCTGCCATGGGATATGTCGGCGCGGCCAATCTGGCGGAGTTTCGTGAGCGAGCGACCTTCGTGCGCATCTCGGGAGCAGGCCTTCGCGAAAGCCACGCGCATGATGTTACCATCACACGCGAAAGCCCGAACTATCCCGGCGGCGCGTAAGGCGGGTTGGGTCCCATTGCCATTTGAAAAAGGGCCTCAGCGCCCTTTTTCTTGTCCCTACATGCGTTCCATCAATGTCGTTTTGGCAACGACCCCCGCAACAGCTGCACCGACAAAGGGCGCAGCGATGAAGAGCCAGAGCTGGTTCATCTCACGTGCACCTGAAAAAAGGGCAGGGCCGATTGAACGCGCGGGATTGACTGATGTCCCGGTCGCCGGGATCAGGCAGAGGTGTATTGCTGTGAGTGTGAGGCCGATCACGACACCGGACAAAGGTGTCCGGTGTTTTGACGCTGTCACTCCGAGGATGACGGTGACAAAAATAAAAGTGCCCAAGGTTTCGAGTGCGAAGGCTGTCGGCATTGGATAGAGTCCTGCTGCATCCCAGCCATTGGCTGCACGGGACACGGGCGCGACGGCGTCAGAGCCCTTTGCCATGCCCCAAAGTGATGCAGCGGCCAGTGAAGCTCCAGCCAATTGTGCGACCATATAGGGCAATACGTCTTTGAGAGGCATGCGACCGGCCAGAAAAACCCCGGCCGTGACAGCGGGATTGAGGTGAGCGCCGGAAACGGGGCCTATGGCATAGGCCATGGCAATCACTGCAACGCCAAACGAGATGGCAATACCCAGGCCCCCCAGCGGCAAGAGATTTCCAAACCCACCAACCGTCACACTGGCGCATCCCAGAAAGACCAGGCAAAACGTTCCAAAACACTCGGCGACGTAAGCTTTCATGGTTTCATCCTTGCGATAAGGCCACCCTTGCCAAGCGTCTTCGTTTCGATGCTGATGGTGAAATCAGGAATTGAGACGGGAAACCGTGAAGACGGGAAGGGAAAGACATGTCTCAACACGCAATCTTCTGGCCGATGATCGCCCATGTGGCACTCGTCTACGCCGTGTATGTGCTGATCGGCCTGCGGCGGAAGAAGGCCGTGCAAACGGGGAGCGCGCGCGTTTCCCAATTCAGGGAAAACCGTGAGGAACCGCCTGAAAGCCTGTTTGTGCGGAACAATCTGGCCAATCAGTTTGAACTGCCCGTGCTCTTCCATTCGGTATGTCTGGCACTTTTTGCGGTGGAAGGCGCAGGGACGGTGGCAATCTGGCTGGCGTGGGCCTTTGTGCTCTCCCGCTATGCACATGCTTATGTACACGTCACGTCCAACAGGATCCGCTATCGGCAGCCATTGTTCGTGCTGGGATTTCTGGCGTTGGCCGCCATGTGGGTGCTTCTCGCGCTGAAACTGTGGAATGCCGGATGACGTTCAGACGCGGGCGAGCAGCGCCTGGTGGGCCTCCAGCACAGTCTCGCGCAGAGCCGCGAAGTCGTTTCTGCGTGGGTTGGACTTCCGTCCGACAAGGCATATGCTGCGGGAAGGGCTGGGGTCGAGAAACGGAAGCACGCTGACGGATGGCAAAAGGTTTGCCGAGGCGCGCGCCATTTGCGGTATGAGGGTGACACCCATCCCATGCGACACCATGTGCAAAAGAGTTGTCAGGCTGGTCGCTCCAAAAGTCTCCATCGTCACAGGTTTGACGCGCCCGCAGATTTCGAGCGCCTGGCCGCGCATGCAGTGCCCGTCTTCCAGAAGCATCAGCCTCTCGAGCGCCATGCTCTCCTGCGCCACGGGCGGGGCTATCCGTGCGGCATCGCCTGTTGGTACCGCAAGGTAGAACGGGTCCTCAAAAAGAATATCCGGCGCGAGCCGGTTATCGTCGATGGGATCGGCTGCGATCATGGCGTCGAGCCGACCGGTCGCCGTATCTTCGGCCAATGCGTTGGTGACCGCCTCACGCACCTCAAGGCGCAGCAGCGGAAATCTCTGTTTGAGGAGCGGCAGAAGCTCAGGGAGAAGATACGGCGCGATGGTGGGGATCACCCCCAGCCGAAAGCGGCCTTCGAGCGCCTTGCGCTCCCTGCGCGCCTCACCTTCCAGATCGCGTACCTCGGCAAGGATCCGCGCCACGCGAGGCAAAAGAGACTGCGCTTCGGCCGTGAGACGCACGGCACCGCCGCCACGCTCGAAAAGTTTGAAGCCAAGCTGAGCTTCCATTTCGGAAATCTGTGCAGAGAGCGCGGGCTGCGTGACGCCACAGCTCGTGGCGGCGCGTCCGAAGTGCAGCGTTTCGGCCAGACGTTCGAAATACTGCATCTGTCTGATGGTCAAGCGTATCATAAGTTTAAATTATCGCATCGAATATCAAAGACAATTGGAATTTATCAAAAGGCGTCGATACCTTGGAACCGTTCCAAGCCACGCCGCAGGTGAGACCGGCAGCCGGGCAAAACCGGAAAGCAAGCAAGGGAGTTTTTTTATGGCAGACAAACCCACGATGACCACGTCTGCTGGCGCGCCCGTCAGCGACAACCAGAACACCGTGACCGCGGGTGAGCGGGGCCCGGTTCTGCTTCAGGACTACCAGCTCATCGAAAAGCTTGCACATCAGAACCGCGAACGCATTCCCGAGCGTGTGGTTCACGCCAAGGGCTGGGGCGCGCATGGCGTTTTGAAGATCACCGGTGACATTTCGAAGTACACGATTGCCAAGGCGCTTCAGCCGGGCGCGGAAACACCGATGCTCGCGCGCTTCTCCACCGTTGCCGGCGAGCAGGGTGCAGCCGATGCCGAGCGCGATGTGCGCGGCTTTGCGCTGAAATTCTACACCGAGGACGGCAATTGGGATCTCGTGGGCAACAACACGCCCGTGTTCTTCGTCCGTGATCCGCTCAAATTTCCCGATTTCATTCACACGCAGAAACGCCATCCGCGCACCAATATGCGTTCGCCGACGGCCATGTGGGATTTCTGGTCGCTCTCACCGGAAAGCCTCCATCAGGTGACGATCCTGATGTCGGATCGCGGTCTGCCGACTGCACCCATGTTCATGAATGGCTACGGCTCCCACACCTATTCGTTCTGGAACGACAAAGGCGAGCGCTTCTGGGTCAAATTCCATTTCAAGACCATGCAGGGCCATAAGCACCACACCAATGCGGAGGCCGAGCAGGTGGTGGGCAAGACCCGCGAAAGCTATCAGGAAGCGCTCTACGGCGCGATCGAGAACGGCGAGTTCCCGAAGTGGAAAGTGCAGGTGCAGATCATGCCCGAGGCGGATGCGGAGAAGACCTCCTATAATCCCTTCGACCTCACCAAGGTGTGGCCGCATGCGGACTATCCGCCGATCGACATTGGCGTGATGGAGCTCAACCGCAATCCGGACAATTACTTCACCGAAATCGAGAACGCCGCGTTTTCGCCCTCCAACATCGTGCCGGGTATCAGCTATTCGCCCGACAAGATGCTACAGGCGCGCATCTTCTCCTATGCGGATGCGCACCGTTACCGGCTTGGCACGCATTACGAGACGATCCCGGTCAACCAGCCGAAATGCCCGGTGCATCACTACCACCGCGATGGCGAGATGAACACGTTCGGCGGCATCAAGACAGGCAACCCCGACGCCTATTACGAGCCGAACTCCTTCGGTGGCCCGGTGGAAAAACCGGCAGCCAAGGAGCCTCCGCTGAAGATTTCTGGCGATGCGGACCGCTACAACCATCGCATCGGCAACGACGACTACAGCCAGCCGCGCGCGCTCTTCAACCTCTTCGACGAGGGACAGAAGAACCGGTTGTTCTCCAACATTGCTGCTGCGATGGACGGCGTGCCCGGCGAGATCATCGAGCGCCAGCTCGCGCATTTCGACAAGGTTCATCCCGATTATGGCAATGGGGTGCGCAAGGCGCTGAAGGAAGCGCACGGCTACGAGCCCAATGCCGTGCCCGTGACCGGCAATACGCCGCAGCGCGCTGCCGAATAGGCAGACGTGAAAAGGCCTTGATAAAGTACGGGCGTGGAGCAATCCACGCCCGTTTTGCTTGTCTAAAGGCTCGCTACCGGCTAGCTGTGCGCCATTCGGGTAACCGGCAAAGGTGTCACATGCGACTTGGCGGACGTCTGGCTGCGGCCATTGAAATTCTGGAAGACATTGACCGGCGCTATCGACCGGCGGCGGAAGCGCTGAGAGACTGGGGTCTGTCACACCGCTTTGCCGGCTCCAAGGACCGGGCGGCCATTGGCAATTTCGTCTATGACGCGTTGCGCAGAAAACGCTCTGCGGCATGGCTGTTTCAGGAAGAAAGTCCGCGCGCTCTTGCCTTCGGCGCCCTCATGATCGAGGCGGGATATGATCCCGAAACGCTGAATGCAGCCCTGGCGGAAGACAATTTCGCACCGCAACCGATTTCCAGCGAGGAAGCGGACCGCATTGCGGCGCACCGACTGGATCAAGCGCCTGACGGCGTGCGGGCGGAATGCCCCGAATGGTGCGAGCCGCTGTTTCAGCGAGCCTGGGGCGATGACTGGGTGGCCGAGGCGGCGGCCCTTGCCGAGCGCCCGCCGCTCGACATGCGGGTCAACACGTTGAAGTCGACGCGCGACAAGGTGGCGAAAGCGCTGGCACGCACCGGCGTTCACGAGAGCGAGCTTGCGCCACAGGGGTTGCGGATCGGTCCGATCGAAGGGCAGGGGCGGCATCCCAATGTGCAGGCAGAACCGGCCTTTCAAAAGGGCTGGTTCGAGGTTCAGGACGAGGGCTCGCAGATCGTTGCCGCCCTTACCGAAGCCGCGCCTGGCATGCAGGTGCTCGACTATTGCGCGGGAGCCGGCGGCAAGTCGCTCGCCATGTCGGCAGCAATGGAGAACACCGGCCAGATTCGGGCCTTCGATGCTGAAAAGCAGAGGCTTGCTCCCATATTCGACCGACTGAAGCGGGCCGGTTGCCGGAACGTCCAGGCTGTAGCCGACCCGGAGGCGCTGGCCGCGCATGAGGGCCAGTTCGATCTCGTGGTCGTCGATGCGCCATGCACGGGAGCGGGCACCTGGCGGCGCAGACCGGACGCCAAATGGCGGCTTGGCGAAAAACAGCTGGAACAGCGGCAGGCGGAGCAGGCCGAAATTCTCGCGCGGGCAGCACGCTTCGTGCGGCAGGGTGGGCGGCTGGCCTACATCACCTGCTCGGTCTTCGCCGAGGAGAACGACGACCAGGTGCGCGCCTTTCTCAAAGCCAATTCGGATTTCTGTCCGGTGGACCATGAGGCGCTATGGGAGAGGCACTTCCCGGGGCAATCCGCCAAGGCAAGAATAGGCAAGACCACGGGTATTGCCCTCTCTCCCAACCGCACAGCGACGGACGGCTTTCATTTTGCCGCGCTGGAGCGGAGTTGAAAACCAACGGCCAGACGATGAACCAGCCAAACCCCGCAGATGTCGAAGCCCGTGTTCGGGCAAGCTTCGCCCGTCAGAAGATGATGGCAACCATCGGCGCCGAGCTGACGCTCGTGACGCCGGGCATTGTCGAGATCGAGATGCCTTATGCGGATGCGCTGACGCAGCAGCATGGGTTTCTCCATGCGGGTGTGATTTCGACGGCGCTGGATTCAGCCTGTGGCTATGCTGCGTTCTCGTTGATGCCGGACGATGCTGCCGTCCTGACCATCGAGTTCAAGGTCAACCTCCTCGCGCCGGGGCGCGGCGAGCGCTTTCTGTTCCGTGGCACCGTCACCAAGCCCGGCCGCACCATCGTCGTGGCAGACGGTCAGGCCTATGCCTATTCCGCTGAAGGCGATGCCAAACTCATTGCCACGATGACGGGAACTATGATGACCATCATCGGACGTGAAGGGATCGAGGGATGATGCGGGCACCGGTGGAACCGGCAATTCTTGCCGGAAAACGCGTTCTCTTCGTCATGGCGGCTGAAGCCGAATATGGCCCACATCTTAAAAAGCGCTTCAAACCCCTGATGACAGGTGTCGGCCCCGTGGAGGCGGGGGTGGTGCTCGGTGCAGAGCTCGCCCTTCTCGATGCCGAGGGCCGTCTGCCGGATCTCCTCGTTTCCCTTGGATCTGCCGGGAGCCGCAGTCTCGAACAGACGGAGGTCTATCAGGCTACCGCCGTTTCCTATCGCGACATGGACGCTTCGCCGCTTGGTTTCGAAAAGGGTGTCACGCCCTTTCTCGATCATCCTGCGATCATGCCCCTGCCACATCGCATTCCGGGCATCCGGGAAGCCACGCTTTCGACCGGCGGCAACGTGATTTCAGGGGCTGCCTACGACGCCATCAATGCCGACATGGTGGATATGGAAACCTTTGCCGCCTTGCGCGCCTGCCAGCGTTTCGGCCTCGATCTGGTGGCGCTGCGCGGCATTTCCGATGGTGCAGCCGAACTTCAGCATGTCAGCGACTGGACCGAATATCTGCATGTCATCGACGAAAAGCTCGCCGATGCGGTGGACCGCCTCGAACAGGCCATCGCCGATGGCCTTCTATGACCAAAAAACAGCCCGGACGCTTGCACCCAAACGCTTCTTTCTCTAAAGGCTCGCCATGACGATATCCAATCCCGACACAGTTCTCATCGTTGATTTCGGCAGCCAGGTCACGCAGCTCATTGCGCGGCGGGTGCGCGAGGCCGGAGTCTATTGCGAAATCGCACCCTTCCAGTCGGCGGAAGAGGCGTTCAGGCGCCTTGCGCCCAAGGCGGTCATTCTTTCGGGCAGCCCGGCCTCAACGGTTGATATCGGCAGCCCGCGCGCGCCGCAGATCATCTTCGATTCGGGCCTTCCGGTGCTTGGCATCTGCTATGGCGAACAGACCATCTGTGCGCAGCTTGGCGGCAAGGTCGAAGGCTCCGACCACCGTGAGTTTGGCCGCGCTTTCCTCGAGATCGAAGACGATTGTCCTCTGTTCGAAGGTGTCTGGGCCAAGGGCACACGCCACCAGGTGTGGATGAGCCATGGCGACCGGGTGACGGCCATTCCGCCGGGCTTCCGCGTCGTCGGCACCTCGACCGGAGCACCCTTTGCGGCGATTGCCGATGATGATCGCAAATATTACGGGGTCCAGTTCCACCCCGAAGTGGTCCACACGCCAGATGGTGCAAAGCTGCTTTCCAATTTCGTGCACAAGATCGCCGGCCTTTCAGGCGATTGGACGATGGCCGCCTACCGCGAACAGGCGGTTGAGGCGATCCGCAAGCAGGTCGGCGACGGCAAGGTGATCTGCGCGCTTTCGGGCGGTGTCGATTCCTCCGTGGCAGCCCTTCTGACGCATGAGGCCGTTGGCGATCAGCTCACCTGTATTCTGGTCGACCATGGCCTGATGCGGAAGAACGAGGCGTCCGAAGTGGTCGCCATGTTCCGCGAGCACTACAATCTGCCGCTGATCCTGGTGGATGCCTCCGACCGCTTCATCGGTGCATTGGAAGGCGAGAGTGACCCGGAAAAGAAGCGCAAGACCATCGGTCGCCTGTTCATTGAAGTGTTCGAGGAAGAGGCGAAAAAGCTCGGTGGCGCCGATTTCCTGGTGCAGGGCACGCTCTATCCCGACGTGATCGAAAGCGTATCCTTCACGGGCGGTCCGTCCGTGACCATCAAGTCGCACCACAATGTGGGCGGTCTGCCCGAGCGCATGAATATGAGCCTGGTGGAACCGCTGCGCGAACTCTTCAAGGACGAGGTGCGCGTGCTTGGCAAGGAGCTTGGCCTGCCCGACAGCTTCATCGGCCGCCATCCCTTCCCGGGGCCGGGACTTGCCATTCGCTGCCCCGGCGGCGTCACGCGCGAGAAGCTCGAAATCCTGCGTTCCGCCGATGCGATCTATCTGGACGAGATCCGCAAGGCCGGCCTCTACGACGCGATCTGGCAGGCCTTTGCCGTGCTCCTTCCGGTGCAGACGGTGGGCGTGATGGGCGACGGGCGCACCTACGAATTCGTCTGCGCGCTGCGGGCGGTGACGTCTGTCGATGGGATGACTGCGGATTTTTATCACTACGACATGGAATTCCTCGGCCGTGCGGCCACCCGCATCATCAACGAGGTGAAGGGCATCAACCGCGTTGTCTACGACGTGACGTCCAAGCCACCGGGCACGATCGAGTGGGAGTAATGGGCGGCCGCCGAGGATCTCACCGCGATCCTCGGCAGCAGCAGAGGCTCATCGCCATTTGATCTTACTGGATGCGTGCGCGCAGCCGGTCGGTGATGAATTCCATCGCAAGCACGATCGCAAAGATCACCAGAATGATGGTCGACGCATTGCGATACTGGAAGAGATCAAACGCGACCTTCAGTTCCTGGCCAATCCCGCCGGCACCGACCAATCCGAGCACCACGGATGAGCGAACGGCTTTTTCGAGCGCGAAGAGCGCCGAGTTCGTGAGCGAGGGCGCGACATCGGGCAACACGGCGCCGAGAAGGATGGAACCCGCGTCCTGCCCCGATGGCTGCCAGCGCCTCCTGGGGCTCTTTCTCCGCATCCTCCATGGCTTCCGCAAAGAACCGGCCGCAAAACCCGATTGTGTCGACGACGATTGTCATCGTCCCGGCGACGGCGCCCAGTCCTACCGTTGCCACGAAAAGCAGCGCCCAGACAAGATCGGGCACGGTGCGCAGCAGCGAGGTCAGCATCTTGAACACATAGTGGCCCCGTCCGAGCGGAGAAACGCCGCGCGCTGCAAGCCAGCCGACAGGCAGGCTGATGGCAATACCGATGGCTGCCCCGACCAAAGCGATCTGAAAGGTCTCGAGAATGCGCACGGCAATCCGCCAGAGGAAGTCCGGCTCGAGGTTTGGCGGCATCATCCGGCCCACCAGATTGACCATGCCCGGCGCGCCCGCGGCGAGTTGCCCGGGCGAAGGCGCAACCTGCCCCATGGAGCCAAGGATCACAGCCGCAAGCGTGACGAGAACCACAAAATGGAGGGGTGTGATCCCCGAAAGGCGGCTGGGAGCCATGTGCCTGTGTTCAGCCATCGAATGTGTCTTTCAGATCGCTTTGCGAAACCTTGCCGCTCGCCTTGTCGAAGAGAATGCGTCCGTTCCGCAGAGCCACAACCCGGCTCGAATAGGTCAGCGCATGCTCCATGTCGTGCGAGGTGAAAAGCAGTGTGATGTCATGTGAGGAGCACAGCCCGGTAAACAGCTCCATCACGTTTTTCCCGGACAATGGATCAAGGCTCGCAGCCGGCTCGTCGGCAATGAGAAGGCGAGGGCGGCGCACCAGAGCGCGCGCAATTGCGACACGCTGCTGTTGCCCGCCGGAAAGTGTGTCGGCGCGGCTCAGTGCGCGGTCGGAAAGGCGAACCTCTTCCAGAACCTCCATGGCGCGCTTGCGCCAGGCGGCAGGCGCCAGTCCATGCGCATGGGCACGCCAGCTTCCGGCGTCGCCGAAGAAGCCATGAACAACATTCGAGAGGACGGTCCTTCGGCGAACGAGGCAATGTCTTTGAAACACAAACCCTGTTTGGAGACGGACATGGCGCCGCGCTGCCGTGTGTCGTCCAGCCGTCAGATCGTGCCCCATTGTGGCCAGGGAGCCCCCCGATATGTCGTGAAGACCGATCAGACAGCGCAAAAGGGTGGATTTGCCGCAGCCATTCGCGCCGATCAGCGCCACGCGCTCGCCAGCGGCGATCTTGAGGTCCACCCCTTTGAGCACCTCAGAACGGTTTTCGTAGGACTTGCGCAGGCTCCTGGCATCGACAACCATCGCGCTTTCCCCGCCTTGACCGGATGCGTCCGGCATTGGCGGGCACACCCGTGCCGGAATCCCCGGCTGGGGTTCCTGCACGGGGCGCTCAAGAAGAGCTTCACTCGCCGACGAAGGCATTGCTGTCGACACCGATCGTGGCATACATGGACCGGACGTAGTCGTAGTCGCTGTCACTCACCTCGTTGAGGAAGAAACCGCCCTTGTACTTCTGGTTGTCGTCGCCTTTGAGGACTGCAGCCATGAGCTTGTCGGACTGTTCCACAAACGCCTTTTTGACAGCCGCAATCGCTTCGGGGTCGGCATCCTTCCGCGCCACAAGCACATCATTGGGCAGGTCGCGTCCACGCGCGATGACGGTGAAGGACTGGTCGGGGAAAGCTTCGCGGATGGAGGAAAGATGCCCCTCGTTCATCCCGATGGCCTGCACATCCCCGCGTATCAGAGCTTCCGCTGCCACATTGCGGGAAATGATCTGGGGCTTGTAGTCCGAGCCGTATGCCAGCCCGAAATCAGCCAGAACCTGCGCCGGCCCGAGATGCTGGGATGTGGACCCAACGGAACCGAATGTGACCGTCTTGCCCTTGAGATCCTGAACGGTCTTGATGGGCCCTGAAGACATGACGACGATCTGCGCATAATAATTGGGGCGCTGCCAGGCCGTGACGATCTCCGCGTCCGTCAGGCCGTCGATGACGACATATTCAGCCGGCCCCGTTAGAACGAGATCGACCTGGCCCTGCTTCAACGCCTCGACGGCGGCGGTGCGGGAACTGACCGGCAGCAATTCAATGTCCTGTCCTGAGGCCGCCTCGAGAGCCTCCTCGAAGGGCGCAAACTCCTGCTGAAGTGCTTCCAGACCCTCAATGTCGGTTACCGCGAATTTGAGGGGGGCGGCCTGAACGGCCCCGGCGAACACCAGAGCGACGGCGGTGGCAAGTGAGCGGATCATCTTCTCTCCAAGAATTGCTGTATACACAGGGATGTCACACACCGCGTTCATAGAGGATGCCCATAACACTTTCGTGACGAACAGAGCGGTATCCGACATGATGGACGAATGGACGATCTCAGGTGGCGAGGTCCTGACTGAAGAAGGTTTTGCAGTGCGGAGCCTGAACCTGGCCGAGGGGATCATTCAGTGGGAAAGCGGCGAGGCAACACGAGCTATGGACGCATCGGGAGCCTGGGTGCTGCCCGGGATCATCGATGTTCATGGCGATGCTTTCGAGAGGATCATCGAACCGCGACCGGGTGTGAGATTTCCTGCGGGGGTGGCTTTTGCCGAAGCAGGCTCACAGCTTCTGGCGAATGGAATAACCACCGCCTATCACGGTCTCACCGTGTCGTGGGAACCGGGCCTGCGCAGCATCGAGTGCGCACGCGAGATCGTTTCTGCACATCGTGAATATGCGCCCGGCCTTGCCACCGACACACGTTTGAACATCCGCTGGGAAACGTTCGCCGTCGACCACGTGGACGAGGTTCTGGCATGGTTGCAGAATGGAGCTGGCGATATCTTGTCGATCAATGACCATACGACTGCCAACCGCGCGTTGGAAATCGGTGCGCCGAAACTGGAGCGGATGGCTGCGCGCATGGGGATGTCCTCGCGGCAGGTTAAGGGGCTCATCGACGATGTGTGGGCGCGGCGCAATGAAGTGCCGCCCGCGATCAGGCGCATTTGCGAGGGTGCGCTTCAGCACGACGCGCCCGTTTTCGCCCATGACGAGGAGACCGTGGAAGACAGGATCGAGGCGCGCGGCAAGGGCGTCAGCGTGTCCGAATTCCCGCTGACCGAGGCGGCGGCCGCGGCCGCACGCTCAGCCGGGGAGCATGTGGTGATGGGGGCGCCCAATGTGGTGCGGGGCGGTAGTCATAATGGCGCAATGTGCGCCACCGGAGCGGTGCGCTCGGGGCACTGTTCCATACTCGCTTCCGACTATTACTACCCTGCGCAACGCCATGCTGCATTCCGGCTCGTGGATGAGGGTGTGCTGCCACTGGAAGAGGCTTGGAAAATCGTATCGAGCAACCCCGCGGAAGCTGTTGGTCTGACTGATCGCGGTCGAATATCCCCGGGCCTGCGGGCAGATCTGCTTGTCATCGACCAAAGGACGCGCGACATTCGTGCCGTGTTTGTTGCAGGCAGAAAGGTTTTCGAGCGTGGCTGAATTGCTGGCGGGCGATCTGGTGAAGGCAGAAAACCCGGAACTTGCAGCGCTCGCGGCCAGGCCCTACGCACCGAGATCGGCCCGCCCCATATGGCTGCAGATCTATGACCGCCTTGCGGATGCCATTCGGCAGGAGCTGGTGCCCCCCGGCTCGCGTTTGCCCGGCGAAGTGTATCTCGCTGATCTTTTCGGCGTGAGCAGGATCACCATGCGGCGCGCGCTGGCACTGCATCAGAACGAGGGTCTTCTGCAGGCGCGCAAGGGTGTGGGTATTTTTGTGCGACAGCGCCCGCGTCGCTTTCTCATCCGCAACGACATGCAGTTTGCCGAATCGCTGCTCGTCGACGGGGGAAGCATCTCCTCAAAAAACCTGTGGCTGGGGCGGGGCAGGGCCAGTGCGGAGGCTGCGGATCTCTTCGAAATCGAACCTGGTGAGCCGGTGATATTTCTCCATCGCCTCCGACAGCTGGACGGCGCGCCGATCTATGTGTCGCGCAAAGAGTTTCCGATCTCCCGTTTTCCCGATTTCGAAGAGCGCTACCATGAAAGCGGCTCGGTTCGCGCAGTCTTCCGCAGCGCCGGTATCGAGAACTATCGCCGCTCCGAAACACGCGTTCTTGGTGGGTTTGCCAGCAAGGAAGAGGCGGAAATTCTTGAGATTTCACCGCAGACCCCGGTCCAATACGTCACTTCGATCAACCGCGACGCCTCTGGAAAAGTGATAGAATTCAATCGCGGTTGCTGGCCCATGGCGAGTGTGGAATTGGTTTTTGCGATCAATGATTGATTGCAGCTGCATGAAGCATATGGCGGTGCGTGGGCAGGCGACCCACGAGATTTCCATCGGCGTTGAATGTGGCAAACAAGCTGTGGGACTCGCCCAGTCCCGCAACGGCCCGTGGCCTTGTTGGTGCACCGAGAGTGCTGATGGACACCGGTTTCAAGGCTAACCAGTCGGGGTGTATTCGCCTGGCCTCAAAGCTGTAGAAGTTCAGTATAAAATCTCATTTTCTGCGATAAGCAATCGGTCCGTGCGGAGCGGATAGTCACTGATTTTTTTCTCAAAATTCATCGACTGGTATGGCGGAAGCAGAGGATAAGAGAGATAATTATCTCATAAAACGGGATTGTTTTTGACTTGCGGCCCTCTCTTTTGTATTGCGGTTGTCCGTAACTGAAGGAAGTGGAGGGTGGCATGTCGGATGAAGGGGCATACAAGGGGTACAATTCCGACGTTATCGTCGACTTGATCAAACGTTATGAATTTCCCTTCATCACCATGAATCCGGGAGCGAGCTTCAGGGGTCTGCACGATTCTCTGATCAATTACGGAAACAATGAACCTCCCATGATGCTGTGCCAGCACGAGGAAACAGCTGTTCAGATTGCGCACGGCTATGCCAAGGCAACGAACGAGCCGATGGCGGTTATCCTTCACAATCTTGTCGGATTGCTGCACTCGAATATGGCGATCTACTACGCCTTCATCGACAGGGTGCCGATCTTCATCATGGGCGCGACGGGACCGATGCATGAAGGTGAGCGTCGCCCGATGATCGACTGGACTCACACAGCTCTCGTTCAGGGCGATGCCGTTCGCCTCTATACCAAGTGGGATTACCAGCCCACGGCGATTGAGGGCGTACCGGAATCCTTCGCGCGGGCCTATTCCATCATGACAACGCAGCCCCAGGGGCCGATCTATATGTGTTACGATGCGGCCATGCAGGAAGAGGAACTCAAAAGTCCCGTTGCTCTTCCGCCGCCGGACGCTGCCCGAACCCCAACTCCCATGATGCCGGATCCGCGCGCGCTTGAAGCGATCGCCGACAAGCTGGTGGCGGCTGAGCATCCTGTATTGATTGCTCAGTATGTGGGGCGTCAAAAGGGTGGGTTCGAAAACATGATCGCGCTCGCTGAAACAGTGGGTGCGCCCGTATGGGACGCGAAAAGCGCTCTGAACTTTCCCAACCGACATCCATTAAACGCCAGCTACGACAAATCCGTGTTCCGAAATGCAGATCTCATTGTCGGGCTCGATATGCGCGACTGGGAGAAGGAGACCTGCGAATATGTGATGACGGAACGCGCTGTGCGCCCTCTTGCGCCGGACAGTTGCGAGTGGGTTGAAATTGGCATTGCCGAGGTGGGCATCTCGAAATGGTCGTTCGACTATGGGCGGATGCAGCATTGCTCCATTCGGGCTTTGGGCGACACCATATTGGGAATCCCTGAATTGACGCGCCTATGTGCACAGCGCATTGCGCGTGACCCGGCCGCGCAGGCACGAATTGCCGCGCGCAAAGAGAAGCAGGGAAGGCGTCAGCAGCAGCTTTGGAATGAATGGCAGGACAAGGCCAGGGAAAACTGGGATAGCTCTCCGGTAAGCCTTGGTCGCCTGTCGCTGGAAATCTGGGATGCGATCAGGGATGAAGACTGGGTGCTTTCGGGTCATACCCTGAAAGAATGGGCGCGAAAGACCTGGACCTTCGACAAGCCGCATCAGCATCCCGGCACTGATCTGGGTACCGCCACCCAGATCGGGATTTCACTGGGCGTGGCCCTGGCGCACAAGGGAACGGGCCGTATTGTCGTCGACATTCAACCTGACGGCGACCTGATGTTCGACGCGGGGGCTCTGTGGGTTGCCGCAAAATACGAAATCCCCATCCTGATCGTGATGTTCAACAACCGCGCATACTACAATGACTGGGACCATCAGATTGCCGTGGCGCGCGACCGCAATACCGACGAAGCCAGGGCGCATATTGGTATGGATCTGTTCGGGCCCGACCCGGATTTCGGTGCGTTGGCGCGCTCCATGGGGATGTATGGCGAAGGCCCGATTGATGATCCTCAAGAAGTCGGTCCGGCAATCCGGCGCGCGCTTGCCGAGGTAAAAGCCGGCAGGCCAGCGCTTGTCGACATCATCACGCAGCATCGCTAGGGCTGGTCGACAATGAAACAAGCCGCCACCGGGAAGCAGACAACCATTGGCATCGTCGGGTTAGGGAAGATGGGGCGGCCTGTTGGCAGGCATCTCCTTGCGGCGGGTTACGCCGTGGTCGGATGCGACCCGGTCGAGGCGGCGCGCTCTGAGGCCGCCAAAGTCGGAATTACCGTACTCGACGGACCGGCGGCGGTGGGGCGGGTTGCCGACCTCGTCCTCATTCTCGTCGGGTTCGACAACGAAGTCGAGGCGGTTCTGTTCTCTGATGACGGTATTCTGGCGGGTGCGAAGGGCGAGGTCGATATAGCGATTGGATCGACCATATCCCCCAGCTATGCGTGGGAACTGGAGCAGCGTCTGGTGGGGAGCGGTGTTGGGTTGATTGACCTGCCTTCGGCGCGCGGCGAAGCGGCGTTGGAAACCGGGGATGTTCTGCTTTTCGGGGGTGGGGATACGGCGTTGTTCGAAAAATGGCGTCCTGCGTTCGAAACCTTCGCCAGCGATATTTTTCATCTTGGCGGATTTGGTGCCGGGCAGGTCGCGAAGATGGCCAACAATATGATCCTTTGGGCCTGCATGTCGGCCAATGACGAGGCGCTGCGTCTGGTGGAGAAAATGGGGGTGGATCCGCAGAAGGTGCGTGAAGCCCTCTGTCTCTCGAGCGCTCAAAATTGGTCTCTCACGACGCGAGCCGAAGAAAAGCCGATGCCCTGGTCGGAAAAGGACATGCGCATAGCGCTCGATGAAGCCGACCATGCGCGCATAAGCTTGCCCCTCGCCGGCACGGTCTCGGAAGTTATCAAGGGGTACAAAATCCGCAACGGCATTCCTATGCCTTCAATCAGGAAGGCGCGGGCGTAGGCGCACGGCGTGGCGGATAGCTCAAGCGCGAACCCGCAGCATCTCTCGCGGCATAGAGAGCCGATCTCTCGATGGCGATGGCGCGAGATTATAAAAATCTTGTAATATGGAATTATGCCATTCTTTCGTTTCCGAAGAGTGCGCTCAAAAAAAACGAAAATAAAACATATGTTTAATGGAAAAATTCCAGAAACTCACGCAGAATCCTAAGAATTCCTCCAAAGGGTTTAGATATCTATCTCGTATTATAGGATTAGTATATAGTGAGATCGTGATGGCCGAAGAGCCATGCAAGGAGGAGGAAAATCTATTGAAATCACTTCTATGTTCCGTTGCGCTCTCCCTGACGATCGGGGCGGTGGCAGCGCCGGCATTCTCACAAGAAGAAACCTTCGCGGGGGAGGAGGTAAAACTCTATATCGGGTTCGGTCCGGGCGGCGGCTATGATCTTTACGCCCGCTTGATCGCAAACCATCTGGGCAAGCATCTGCCTGGTGAGCCGAGCGTGATCCCCATGAATATGGAGGGCGCCGGCTCGATGCTGCTTACAAACTGGCTTTACAACGTGGCACCGAAAGATGGCACTGCCATCGCCACGATCAGCC
The DNA here is from genome assembly GCF_020833685.1 of Nitratireductor sp. B36. GTDB lineage: Bacteria > Pseudomonadota > Alphaproteobacteria > Rhizobiales > Rhizobiaceae > Nitratireductor. The sequence goes on along the minus strand of NZ_JACKZY010000001.1, from coordinate 1,024,189 downwards.
GCGCCGTCCCTTTCTTCGCGTTGACCGGTCAGGACGACGGCTCGGTTCAGTTTGATGCGACCAAATTCAATTGGATTGGCAGCGCCAATGATGAAGTCAGCGTGTGTGTGGCCTGGGCTGAGTCCGGCATTGGAAGCCTCGATGATCTCATGACCAGAGGGATGGTTATGGGCGGAGACGGGCCAACCGCGGACGGGGAGCAATTTGCCCGTGTCATGAATGAGGTGATTGGAACGAAGATTGAGATCGTCAGTGGATATGGCGGCGGCGGCGCTATCAACCTGGCGATGGAGAATGGTGAGGTTGAAGGTCGTTGCGGCTGGTCGTGGTCAAGTGTCGTGGCATCGCAAAAGGAATGGCTGGACAGCGGGCGCATCAAGGTCCTCGTGCAAATGGGCAGCACAGCGCACCCGGACCTACCTGATGTACCGACCCTGTCCAGCCTCATAGAAACTCCTGAGGACAAAGCTCTGGTCAATCTTATTCTGGCCCGACAGGCACTTGGGCGCCCCTATCTTGCCCCGCCGGATGTTCCACAGGAGCGTATTCGTCTGCTACGCGACGCGTTCGAGGCGACCTTGTCTGACCCGGATTTCGTCAAGGAAGCAGAACAAGCCGGGCTTGAACTCAACTATCTGAACGGTGAGAAGATACAGTCCATCGTGGAGGATGTTTATGCCAACACAACCGAGGCGCTTGCTGCGCGGGTGAAGGGAATTCTCACTCCGTGATTCCAGTTTCCGGCCCCGCAGCAATCGGGTGGGGCCGGGATGTCGTTTGAAAGTTAGCGAATGTCCAAGAATTTACATCTCACCCTGGCCTGCGGCGATTATGAAATCATCAGACCATTGCGCGAGGGGCTGGTGAAGGCGGATGGCATCGATCTCACCTTCATCACGAATATGGATTCGACCACACGCCACTGGCGGTTTCTGCGAAACAGAGAATTCGACGTCGCAGAAGTCTCTGCCTCGGGCTACATCGCAGCAAAGGCTGCTGGGCAGGACCTTGAAGCCATTCCCGTTTTTCTCCATAGGCGGTTTCGGCACGGTTTTATCTTCACGAACAGCGCCTCGGGCATCAGGAAGCCAAAGGATCTAATTGGCCGCAAGGTTGGCGTGAAATCCTATATTGTCACCGCGACGCTGTGGTTGCGCGGGATTCTGGAGGAACATTATGGTGTTCCTCACCAGTCGATCGATTGGTATTCGCAGCTCGATGAAGACGTGGATCTTTCCCTGCCGTCTGGCTTGAAACTGTCCAAGATCAGCGAGGGAAAAAACATCGAAGACATGCTCGCCGAGGGCGAGATCGATGCCTTGCTTCATCCCGATATCATCAAATCCATTCAGACCCACGACCCCCGTGTCGGCCGTTTGTTTAAGGATCACAAGGCCGAGGAAATTGCTTATTTTCAACGGACCGGAATTTTTCCGATCATGCACGTCACGGCGCTGAAGCGCGAGATTGTGCAGCGCCATCCCTGGGTGGCAATCAATCTCTATAAAGCGTTTGATGCGTCGCGGCGAATGGCGATGCAGCGCATGCTCAATCCGCGCATCGTGCCGCTGGCATGGTATCGCGAGGCATGGGAAGAGCAGGAAGCGATCCTTGGCGAAGACCCCTGGGCCTACGGCCTGGGTCCACAAAACCGCACCAATATCGAGACTTTGGCGCGTTACTCGTTCGAACAGGGACTGAGCAGTAGGCTGATGAAGGCTGAGGATCTGTTTTTACCCCTCGATGAGGGGCGTGGGCGCGGTGACGCCTCGCGATATTGAACTTCACCCACAATGAGATTGGTGAGGGAGATTGGCGAAGGCCCGGCGTGCGAATGCCGGGCTCTTCTTATGCCAATAATGTCAGGCGTGGTACCGCGCCATCTTGTCGACTGAGTGGCCTGTCGCAAGGGCAGCCAGTTTGGCTGGGTCAGAAGGCAGCGCCTCACCGCGCCACGCGATGTGAAGGTCCGGTCGGACGAGAAAATAGGAACTGCCATAGAGCTTTCGATAACGCTCATCGGGAAGGTCAACTACGGTGATGGGCGCCCCGATCTGGCGAAAGGCGTCGACCATTGCATCCACCGCGTCGTTGCCGGGTCCCATCCTCACGATTGCATAGGTCCTGCCAATCAGGTCGTTCACTGAGACATCGGGTTTGACCCAGATGTGGGGTAACCGGGTACCCGTCCAGGCCGAGGCTTCATACGTTCGGAACAAGTGTTCAGGACCGCCGGGTTCGTCCCATATAAGCGGACTATCCACATAGCGATAGCCGAGTTCGGCGCCGATCATTTCATTGGTCTTGCGCTGCTCGATGTCTGCCACCTCGGCCAGATTCTGTCGCAATGCGGCGCCATCAGGCGTGTCGTCATTGAAACCTGGCGCCCACTGGGCGCGCCATTTGCGCCGACCCAGCGATGCATAGCGCGAAGCGCCAATGTTGCGATCCCCGATCTGGCGGCGTTCGATTTCATAAGACTCCAGGAGTCTAGGGCCTCCCCAGCCCCGCAGTGTGGCAGCAAGTTTCCATGACAGGTCGATGGCATCGCCCACGCCGGTGTTCATGCCCAGTCCTCCCGTTGGGATGACCAGATGGGCTGCGTCACCTGCCAGGAATACACGGCCTTCGCCATACCGGTCGGCCAGAAGCAGGTTCTGTTTCCACTCACCCACATAGAGCATTTCGTAGTGGATCGGCGCGCCAATGATTTTCTCGAACTGCCTTGCCATTGCGGCATCGTCCTCGACCACGGCGTGCAATGTCCAGTGTTTGGTGGAATCCTGCATGATCAAAAACGAGGCCTGATTGTCGGCCACGTGGTAGTGTCGCCCATGCCCGGGTCCGTCTCCCATAGGGATACGGTCAAACAACTCATCGCATCGATAGAGCGCCTGGCGCAACTTGAGAAGATTTCCTTCACCCCGCAGCGAAATATCGAGTGCTTTGCGAACCTGGCTCGATCCGCCGTCGCAGCCTGCCATATAGCTGGAGTGGATGGTAGAACGGGAGCCGTCCGAACCAAGGACTGTGGTTGTCACGCCGGATTGATCCTGGACGAAGGATTCAAACGCCGTTCCGTACATCACCTTGACGGAGGGGAGGGCCTCGGCAACGGATTTGAGCAGCGGCTCCAGAGTGTACTGGGAGACGAGTTGATAGGGCTCGGCCGGTTGAGACGTGTCGTCGCTGGCCTTGATCTCAGCCAAAGCCTTGTTGACAGAATCGTACTCTAGTCTCAGCAGTGGCGGTTCCGTCATATTGGTAATGACAAAAACGTCCATCGGAACGTCGCCATCAAGGCCGGCCTTGCGGATCTGATCGGAGATGCCCAGGCGTCGATAGATTTCCATGGTGCGAGCGTTGCAGCGCTCCATCTTTGGAAGAAACTCCGGTGCTGCCTTCTTCTCGATGAGTATGCAGTCGATGCCTTGCTGCCCAAGGTCAATGGCCAAGGTCAGCCCCACTGGCCCTGCGCCAACGATAAGTACTTCGGTCTTCATGTTTCTACTCATCCCGATCATCCGTTTCCCGGTAATTAGCGGTCGAGTAAATGACAGTCAATAAAAATCTCATTTTATGGGATTAAAGATGATCCAAAAGGCTTGCACCTGTTTCCTTTTGCGCTGCGTTCGGCTCAAGATTGATGCCTGTTTCGAAGTCGGGCTATAAGGACGAAGGGGAGGGGCGCCCGCATCAGGGCAGCTTTGCGCAGAGCCCTCTCCGAACTTTGGGATGGTGTCGATTATGCTCAGTCACGAACGAATGCTCAGTGTCCTTGATCTGTTTGATCTGGAGCGGCCGGAGTGGAGCTTTGATGAGATGCATGCGCAGTTGGGTTTTTCCCGATCGACGCTTTACCGCTATCTCAAGACCTTGACTGATGCCGGGTTTCTAACCACGTTTCCGGGGCGTGGGTATTCACTTGGCCCGCGCGTTATCGAGCTCGACTACCAGATTGTTGCTACAGATCCTTTGATACATGTGGCGCGTCCCGTCATGAATGAGCTTGTGCTCGGCTATTCTGGCGTCAGCCTTCTATGTCGCCGATACAAGCAGAAAGTGTTGTGTATTCATCAGGAAACCAGCACGGATCAGTTCCGGTCGACCTATGAGCGTGGCCGCGCGCGTCCGTTGTTGCAGGGCGCGGCTTCGCTGGCGGTGCTGGCGCATTTCTCCACCTATCAGCTCACAAAGCTTTATGATGAGCAGTCTGGTGAATTTGCGCTGGCCGGATTGGGGGATACGCTGCCCGAAGTCCGCGAAACGCTTAAGGGCATCAGGCAGCGCGGATGGGTCAAGACGACAGGTCAAGTCACCAAAGGGGTCACTGGTATCGCCGCGCCGATCTTTGATGGCAAAAAAGAAATCATTGGTAGCCTGAGCCTGACCCTGCCGGAAACGAGCATGCCTGCCGAACGCGAGGAAGCGATCGCCGAGCGTGTGGTTTTCTGCTCGCGTATCATCTCCAAATCGCTCGAATAGCCCTGGCTGGCAGTGATCTCATTTCCGGGCTGGATGTGCGATTCGTACGCAGCTCGTGCGTGCGCACGCGCTGCATTTTGCGGGGTACACTATCGGTTAAGATTTAAGGAAATTCGCATATTATAGGATTATTGCGATAATTCTGTTGACTCCTCAGGCCTAGAAATTCTAGCCTTTGCAGCAATCAAGTTCCGGCGGTGGAGCGGATTTGCGGGAGGATGGCAGGCGTGTCGACATACGAGAATCTTTTGAGCGACATGGTCGCGGCCAACCGGATACTGGCGTCGCAGGGGGTGTGCGACGCTTTCGGCCATATCAGTGTGCGCCATCCCGACAATCCGAATGCCTACCTGCTTTCGAGAGCGCGTGCGCCCCAATTGGTCGAGCGCGAAGACATCATGGAGTTTGATCTCGATGGAACGCCGATGCATGGTGATAGCCGCAAGCCGTTTTTGGAACGGTTCATTCATGGGGCGCTTTATGCGGAACGCGCGGATGTTCATTGCGTCATTCACAGTCACTCACGCAGTGTCATCCCCTTCACTGTAACGCAGGCGAAACTGCGCCCGTTGGTTCACAGCTGTGCGACCATCGGCCATGCGGTGCCGGTCTGGGACGCTCAGACCAGCTTTGGAGATACCAACCTGCTGATCTCCAACCAGGCTATGGGGCAGGATTTTGCTTCCGTGCTGGGCAAGGGAAACAGCGCTTTGATGCGCGGGCACGGTTCCACTGTGGTGGGCGCTTCGATCCGCGAAGCAGTGTATACGGCCGTCTATCTCGAGGTGAACGCGAGCCTTCAGATCGCCGCGTCCGCACTCGGTCCGATTACCTTCCTGACGGCCGGAGAGGTTGAAAAGATCCAGTCCCGCTTGGCGGATGCCAAACCGGGTGAGGGCTATAACAGAGCCTGGGAGTATTGGTGTCACCAGGCAGGGGTCGAGCCGCGGCAACTGGACGGTGATGTCTGATGGTTGCCTCGACCACCGTGACCCAGCTTGATGATATAGAGCGTCCTTCCGGCGCCGCCGCCGAGAAGGCGCAGTTTGGATCGGATGTCGTGGCCCAGACTCTCCGCGATGCGGGCATTGACTATGTCGCGCTCAATCCGGGGGCGAGCTTCCGTGGGCTGCATGACAGCCTGGTCAATTTTCTTGGTAACAGATCACCGCAAATCCTCCTTTGCCTTCATGAGGAAAGTGCCGTGGGGCTCGCCCATGGATATGCCAAGGTGACCGGGCGGCCGATGGCAGCCGCAGTGCATTCGAACGTTGGGCTGATGCATGCCACCATGGCGGTCTTCAATGCATGGTGCGACCGCATGCCTGTCTTGGTTCTTGGAGCCACGGGGCCCGTAGATGCCAGCAAGCGCCGTCCGTGGATCGACTGGATCCACACCGCCGCTGATCAGGGCGCGCTGGTCCGCAATTATGTCAAATGGGACAACCAGCCTGCTTCGGCTGCAGCCGCCCGGGAAGCCGTGTTGCGGGGTGTGTGGCTGTCGCAGAATGCGCCCATGGGGCCGGTCTATATCAATCTCGATGCGGAAATGCAGGAAAGCGGGATCGATGCCGAGCTGCCGTCAGTTGACGCCAGCCGTTATCTCAGTACTGCCCGGTCGGGCGTCGATCAGGAGACGGTCTCAGAGGTATGGGCATTGATCAGGAAGGCGCGGCGTCCGGTCGTTCTGGCAGGTCGTGTCTCCCGTGACGAGGTTAGCTGGCACAGGCGTGTGGCTCTGGTGGAAGCCATGGGGGCCAAGGTGATTACCGACCTGAAGGTCGCCGCAGCCTTTCCCACAAGTCACGACGCGTATGCCGGCGACCTGCGTGGACGAAATGGCGCAGCGACGCTCGAGGTTCTCAAGGCCGCCGACCTGGTGATAGCCCTGGACTGGGTCGATTTGAATGGCACCTTGACAGCGGCCTTCGGTCCAGCGGGGCCGGAATGCACAGTTATTCGTGTCGGGCTCGATCATCACAGCCACAATGGCTGGAGTATGGATCACCAGGCGCATCCACCTGCTGATCTGGTGGTCAGTACGGATCCGGATAGATTCACCGCGCTTATGATCGGCAGCGCAAAACTTTGCGGAACAAACGCAAAGCCCGCCCGTGCATGCACCCCCGAGCTATCGGCGCAGGACGGCAAACAACTGACTGTAGAAGCGATCGCTCGAACCCTCCTGCATTTTCTGGGAGGAAGGCAGAGCTGCCTGACACATGTGACTCTTTCCTGGGACGGCAGTTATTGGCCGTTCGACCATCCACTCGATTATCTCGGCTCGGATGGAGGAGGAGGTTTGGGGGCTGGTCCTGCCCACGCTGTGGGGGCGGCTCTTGCACTGCGGGACATGGGCGCAGACCGTCTCCCGGTCGCCATATGCGGTGATGGTGATTTCCTGATGGGGGTTACCGCCCTATGGACCGCGGTGCACTACAAAATCCCGCTGTTGATGATCGTCGCCAACAACCGCTCATTCTTCAACGATGAGGTTCACCAGGAAAAAGTCGCACGCATGCGGGGGCGCGATGTCTCGAACAAATGGATCGGCATGCGGATGGACGATCCGGAGATAGCCCTCGCTGATATGGCAAGGGCGCAGGGTTGCGCGGCCTTTGGGCCGGCCACGACCCAGGCGGAGCTCGAAAGCGCCATCACGCAGGCCATAGCAGCGGTCGAGGAGGGAAGGGTGGCGGTGGTCGAGGTGATTACCGACGCCAGCTATCCAGCCACTTTGGTCAATGCGCTTACAGGCACAACCAAAGGCTGAAATTTGGGAGGAGGCGCTTTTGCCAGAACAGGGAGAGAAAAAAATGAGAAACGAACGTTTGGGGATTTTGCAGCGCATCAGCAGGCGCGGGCTGTTGGCAGGCGCGCTGGCGCTGGGGCTTTCTGCGCTTTCTGCGACGCAGGCCGTACCCGTAGCAGCCCAGGAGACTGTGGAGGATTTCTACAGCGGCAAGACGGTCACCATCTATGTCGGTTTTGGGCCGGGCGGAGGCTACGATCTATATGCGCGGCTGGTGTCCGAATTCCTGGGGCGGCATATCCCAGGCAATCCCGAAGTGATCGTGGAAAATATGCCGGGCGCGGGCGGGCGGACTGCTATCCAGTTTCTCTATAATGTGGCCGCGCAGGATGGCACAGCGCTTAGCGTTCCCGTCCAGTCGATGGCGCTGGATAGCCTGCTCAATGTTCTGCCCGGCGATCTGGACGCGCGCAAATTCAACGCGATCGGCCGCATCACGCCTGAATACGAGCTTGGAATGATCTGGTCGAATGTTGGCATCACCACACTGGACGAGATCAAGGAGAAATCGGTCAGCTTCGCCTCCACGGGGGCCGGATCGGCTTCGAGTTTCGTTCCACGCATGCTCAACGACATGGTGGGTACCAAATTTGAAGTTATTCAGGGCTATCAGGGCGCCAACGCAGCGATGATGGCATTGGAGACGGGGGAGGTCGATGGTGCCATGCAGGGTATAGCCGGCATGAGCGCTTCTCGTCCGACCTGGATACCCGAAGGTGTTGTGAACGTCGTCTGGCAGCTTGGCTTGACGCCGCATGAATTGCTGCCCGATGTTCCTGCGGTGGGGCAACTCGGTGAGAATGATCTGGACCGGCAGGCCCTGCGCCTCGTTGCCAGCGCCGCCGAAATCGGTCGGTCCGTTATTACCACGCCCAATGTGCCTGAAGATCGCGTTGAAGCGCTTCGTGCTGCCTTCAACGCAATGGTGTCCGATCCGGAGTTTCTTGCGGCAGCAAAGGAACGCAATCATTTGATTGATACGCTTACCGGCGAGGAGCTGCAGGCCAAGATCGAAGAGCAGATGAATTACCCGCAAGAGGTGATTGATCGCGTCAAGCCGTATGTGGTGGCGCAATAAACTGCTGCGGCGGGGCTCCAGGCGCCCCGCCGTTTTTTCAAGTCGAGGCGCGCCGGAGCCGCCGTCTCTTTTGCTCAATTCATGACTGGAGTGTTGCCGTGGTTGCCCATCATGCCTCGTCGGGATCATTCGTTTCGAAGCCGGAACTTTATTATGGAGGCGCCTGGCATGCTCCGATCAATGGGAAAACCTTTGAAACCATAAATCCGGCCACCGGGGCAGTGATCGGACGGGTGGCTGAGGGTGATGCTGATGATGTCGCTGCTGCTGTCTCTGCGGCACGCGAAGGGTTTGCCGCCTGGCGAGCCGTGCCGCCGACGGAACGTGCCGCCGTCCTTCGAGAGATTGCCCGGGTCATACGCGCCAATGTGGATAGGTTGAGTGAAATCGAAGCTGCGGACTCTGGAAATCCGATCACGAAGGTGCGCGCCGATGTGATGCAGGGCGCGCAGCGGTTCGACTTCTTTGCCGGCCTCATCACAGAGATGAAGGGCGATACCATTCCAGGGAGAGAGGGAACACTCACGCTGACGCAGCGCGAGCCCCGGGGGGTCGTAGCGCGCATCGTGGCCTTCAATCATCCCTTCATGTTCACCTCCAGCCGGATGGCGGCACCCTTGGCGGCCGGCAACGCCTGTATCGTAAAGCCGCCGGAGCAGGCTCCTCTTTCCGGCGTTCTCTTTGCGGAACTGGTCGGTGGGTTGCTGCCTGCCGGCGCGTTTTCCGTCCTCACTGGCGGGCGGGAGGTCGGAGAAGCGCTTTCAGCGCATCAGGATATCGCAATGGTCGGATTGGTCGGCAGCGTTCCGACGGGCAAGGCGGTCATGCGTTCGGCGGCGGACACGCTGAAACCGGTGCTTCTGGAGCTTGGTGGAAAGAATGCGCTGATCGCCTTTCCCGATGCCGAACCCGAGCGGGTCGCCGAGGCGTTGGCGGATGGTATGAATTTCACCTGGTGTGGACAAAGCTGTGGCTCCACCAGCCGCGCTTTCCTTCATGCCGATATCCACGATGCCGTACTGGAGAAGTTGGCGGAAAAGATCGCGGTATACAAACCCGGCCTGCCGACGGACCCCCAAACCACAATGGGCGCTTTGATCAACCGTGCGCAGTATGAGCGTGTCATGGCCTATATCGATGGAGCGAAAGCAGAGGGCGCCAAGCTGTTTCTGGGGGGCAGGCATCCTTCGGAGCCTGAGCTTGCGGACGGCTGCTTTATCGAGCCGACCGTATTTACCAGCGTGACATCTGACATGCGGATCGCGCGTGAAGAGATATTCGGCCCGGTGCTTTCGGTCTTCGACTGGCAGGATGAAGCGAGCTTGCTGTCGCAAGTGAATGGTCTCGACTACGGGCTGACCTGTTCCATCTGGACAAATGATCTTGCAAGGGCCCATCGCGTAGCTGCGGCTGTGGAGGCGGGTTATGTATGGGTCAACGACGTCTCCAAGCATTTTCCCGGTGCCCCGTTTGGCGGGTACAAGCAGTCGGGTTTGGGCCGTGAAGAATCCTTGAGTGAACTTTTGGAGTTCACTCAGGAGAAGACCATCCATATCAACTTCTCCGGCAAACGGTGAGAGATGAAAGGTGGGCTGCGTTCCTGGTTTGCCCAAGTTAAACGGGTAAATTATCCGCGCACTTCGCTGGCTCTGTGCGTGGGGGTAGCGGGGGCGCTCCTCTTCCTTTGGATCGGAGCGCCCATGCCTTGGATGCTCGGTCCGCTAGCCGGTTGCCTGATAGCGAGCTTGCTGGGCGCTCCGCTGGCCGCGCCGACCGTTTTTCGTTCCCCCATGGCTGCCATGATCGGAGTGATGCTCGGGTCGGGCTACGGGCCGCAATTGTTGGGATATGTAGCAAACTGGTGGGCCACGATCGCCGGGCTGCTGGCCTTCATGCTGGTGGCTGGCGCGGTCTGCGTGGCATATTTTCGTTGCGTGGCGCGGTATGATTTTCCCACAGCCTATTTTGCCGGCATGCCCGGCGGGGTCGTGGAGATGGTGCTGCTCGGTGAGAACAGTGGGGCTGACCTTCGCCGCGTTGCACTTGTGCACGCCGCACGCATCGTTTTCACCGTGTTCTCGATTCCGTTTATCGTCCAATGGGTGGAAGGAGGGCAGATCGTCCGCTCCGCGACCTCTTCTACCTCGCTGTTGGACATGCGGGCTGATTCCCTTCTCTGGTTGCTTGTCACGTTTTCTGGAGGCCTGGTGCTCGGAGGGCTGGTCAATCTGCCTGCGCGGTACCTTCTTGGGCCGCTGATCGTCAGTGTGATTGTTCACATCAGCGGCATTTCGACATTCAAGCCGCCCTGGGAATTGGTTGCCTTGGCCCAGTTGGTCCTCGGTTCGGTGATCGGCTGCCGGTTCGCAGGCAGCAGAACCGTGGACATCCTGCAGATATTCCTGGCCTCACTGGGGTCCTGTTTCTTGATGATCCTGCTGAGCTGCGCCTTCGCCTTTGGTGTCTCTCATCTCACGGAGTACACCTTGACGGAACTGCTCCTGGCCTATTCTCCGGGAGGATTGGCAGAGATGGGTGTCCTGGCCTTGGCATTGCATCTGGATGTGGCGCTGGTGTCGACGCACCACGTTCTGCGCATATTTCTTGTTGTCATCTGCGCCAGGTCTCTTATGCCATTATTCGGGATAAAAAGAGAATGAAAAAGCGAAAATCAAAAGACGAAAACGAAAATAATATATATTTATCAAAATGATATTCGCAAATGCGAGTGATATTTAGCGCTCTGATCTTTAATTTGAAAATCTCATAATAAGGGAATTTTTTGATATTTGCTTGACGGATGCACCAGGAAGGGTGCTAATTACGTCGTAGGGCGCAGGAGGGGCCGCCCGACACAATTGGGGAGGAGAACATGGCGTTTGCATCAAGGCTTCCGGGTCTGTCGGGTCTATTGGGAGCAATGCTGATTGGGTCCGTTTGTGCGGCTCCTGGTCACGCTGAGGAGACGGTCGAGGCGTTCTACCAGGGCAAGACGATCGATATGATCATCGGATACTCTTCCGGTGGCGGATATGACCGATATGCGCGTCTGGTCGCCAGACATCTTGGAAAATATATCCCAGGCAATCCAGAGATCGTGCCCCGCAACATGCCTGGAGCGTCCAGCCGACTTGCCGCTGGCTACATCTACAATGTTGCACCACAGGATGGTACGGTTCTCGGCACCGCGGACCAGTCGCTGTCGGTGGCGCAGGCGATGGGAGAGTCGCTCGAACTCGATGCAAGCGCGTTCGGCTACATCGGCAGTCCCACGATGGAAAACAATGTCCTTATCACCTGGCATACTTCTAAAGTTTCGTCAGTCGATGAAGCCAAGCAGATCGCTATCCCTATCGGAGCAACAGGTGGGTCCACCTCTTCGCAATATCCATCGATCATGAATGCATTGCTGGGGACGAAGTTTGAGATCGTAAGCGGATATCCTGGCGGCAATGATATAAACTACGCGATGGAAACGGGGGAAGTCGACGGGCGCGGGAGTGTAAACTGGGCCTCGTTGAAACCACTCGGCTGGTACGAGGAGGGCCTCATAAACGTGCTGGTGCAGATCGGTCTTCAGCGGGAGGCAGATCTTCCCGATGTACCATTGCTTTATGAGCTGGCATCGACAGACGAAGATGAGCAGCTGTTGCGGCTGCTGTCTGCCCCGACCGCCATGGGCCGGCCGATTTTTACCACGCCGAATGTTCCGGAAGAGCGCCTGCAGGCCCTGCGCAAGGCGTTTGACGAGATGGTGGCAGACCCGGCCTTCGCCCAAGCCGCTGCAGATGAGGGACTTTCCGTCATCCCGTTGTCTGGCGAGCAATTGCAGAAAACCGTCAGTGAAATTCTGGCAACCAAGCCGGAAGTGGCTGCACGCTTGAGCGAATTCATCGGCGTATCGGACTAACCCTGAACCAGGGTGTGCCGCGCTGCGCGCCCTGTCCTCCGGCATAGCGAGCATGTTTCATCATGGATAACGACCCTCACGCCATTCTGGCCGAACAAATTGCTGCGGCGACCCGAATGCTCGTCGCTCACGGCATACTTGACTACAGCGGCCATATCAGCGCGCGCATGCCGGACGGCGAGCATTTTATGATTCAGTCGGCTTCGGACTCGCGCGGTGAACTTGATCCGTCACGGCTGCTTGTTGTTGATATGGATGGCAAGGTCATTCACGGTGATCTGAAGCCACCACTCGAATTGGCGTTGCACACGGAAATACTCCGCGCCCGGCCTGATGTGGGAGCCGTATTGCATTGCCACATGGAGTTGGCGATCACCTTCACCTTGATGAAGGGCATCCAGCTGAAGCCAATGCGGGCGCGCGCGGTGCGCTGGGCCTCAGGCATACCCACGCATCCTGATCCAAGTCTGATAACCACAACCGAACAGGGCGCAGCTCTGGCGGAGACGCTTGGACAGCACGATGCCGCTTTGATCCGCGCGCACGGATTGGTGATGACAGCTGAAACGGTGCCTGCCCTGTTCGTGGATGCCGTGCATTTTCTCGAGAATGCCAGGCAGCACATGATGGTCCTTCAGGCAGGGCAGGAACCGATGCCGCTCACCGCAGAAGAGATTGCGCAAATATCGAGCCCAAGAGGCTTTCATATCGCTAAGCTGTGGAACTTCTACATTCGCCAGGCGCAATCGGGAAATGTCATACCTCAGTCCTGGAGTGCCAGCCTCCGGGACGCTGCATCGAGAAATCGAGAGTAGGACCTTCGGACTATGGATATCAGTGTTCTCGGCGCAGCAAGCGATGCCATCGTGGCACTTGCAGACCCGTTCCGGCTTCTCATGCTGGGTTGCGGCGTCTTGTTTGGGCTCTTTCTCGGCATCATCCCCGGGATTGGCGGGCTGGCAGGCATGGCGCTGCTGCTGCCATTTACGTTCACGATGGATTCTTATGCGGCCTTCGCCATGCTGCTCGGGATGTCGGCAGTCACGGGTACAAGCGACACGATCCCGGCTGTGCTTTTCGGCGTTCCCGGTACAGCCGGCGCCCAGGCGACCGTGATGGACGGCAATCCCATGGCAAAAAACGGGGAGGCTGGCAGAGCACTGAGTGCAGCGTTCACATCGTCTCTTTTCGGGGGGCTGGTCGGCGCGCTGCTGCTGGCCCTGACCGTGCCGGTATTGCGTCCATTCATGCTCTATATCGGCTCACCGGAACTTCTAGGCTTCTCTGTATTCGGCATAGCAATGGTGGCGGTTCTGTCAGGAACCTCGCCACTGCGAGGTCTGGTTGCCGCTGGAATCGGTGTCATGATTTCCATGATCGGCGCTGACCCGCAAACCGGCACGCTGCGTTATACGATGGGAAGTTTTTATCTATGGGACGGGCTTCCGATCGTGCCGCTCGTTCTTGGCCTTTTCGCCTTGCCTGAGCTGGCAGACCTTGCGATCAAAAGGTCCGCCATTGCTTCGGAATCCAAATATGACACCCGCAAGGGAATGAGCGAAGGGCTCCGCGATGCCCTCAGGAACTGGTGGCTTGTCCTGCGTGGCGGCGGGTTAGGCGCAGGGGTCGGTGCCATACCCGGGCTTGGCTCTTCCGTTGTCGACTGGATTGCTTATGGTTGGGCTTTCCAGACCACAAAGGGTGCGGACAAGACTTTCGGCAAAGGCGATGTGCGCGGCGTCATCGCCCCTGAGGCGGCCAACAATGCAATCACTGCGGGTTCACTTGTTCCAACGATAGCCTTCGGTGTGCCCGGATCGGCGTCCATGGCCATTCTGCTTAGCGTTTTCCTGATCCACGGCCTCGTGCCGGGGCCCGAGATGCTGACAACCAACCTGGACGTCACCTACTCGATGGTTTGGTCGATCGCGATCGCCAATATTCTGGGCGCAGGTCTTTGCTTCCTGTTTTCCGGGCAATTGGCAAAGATTGCAGTTCTTCGCTACACGCTGATCCTGCCGGCTGTTCTTATATTTGTCTATGTCGGAGCATTCCAGTCCTCACGCAATTGGGGAGATCTCTACGCGCTTTTGATCTTTGCCGCTGTCGGCTGGATCATGAAGCAATTGCGCTGGCCACGGCCACCACTTGTTCTGGGCTTTGTGCTTGGCGCCCTGATTGAACGCTACATGTTCATCTCGACCACCCGATATGGTTTCGAGTGGATGTTGCGCCCGCTCGTCGTCGTGCTTTTCACCATGGCGGTCATCGTGCTGGCCGGCCCGCTCATCCGCCATGTTCGAGCGCTCGGCGGTTTCAAGGGTATCGCAAGCTATGTTGGGACACCGCGGCTTCAATGGTCGGATCTGCTCTATGTCGGCGTATTGGCCTTGGCGGGTGTCATGGTTGCCGAAGCGCTCCAGTGGCCCTGGGGCGCGAAGGTCGGACCGTTGAGTGTTGGCATACTGACGCTGAGTTTCTGTGTGCTGAGTTTCCTCAATCAGGTCTTTACGCGGTCAGTACAGCGGGCGCGGGCCGACGCTGGAGAGATTCGGCAAGAAGTACACATGGATACATCCGTCGATCATGGCGACATTACGCTGAAAACAGTTGCTCTGCGCGCGGCACGGTTCTTTGCCTTTCTCGTCCTTTTCATCGCGATGATGGCGGTGATCGGTCTTATCCCCACAGTTCCACTGTTCGTTGCGGTTTTCATGCGCATCGAAGGGCGTGAAAAATGGCAGTTGATCGCAGGATATGCAGCCGCACTCACACTGACTGTCTACCTGATCTTCGACCAGCTTTTGCGCATACCCTGGCCACAGACACTCTTAGGCCAGTGGTTCCCCGCATTGACCGTTATTCCGTCGGTTTAACCGGGTGCAGGCAGAGCCTGCATCTCCAAATTCCCCAATCGTGCCGGTGCTGAACGAAGCGCCGGGGCTGAAACCCACTTTATAAAGAGAGAGCGAGAGATGCAGTACATTGATGCCTTCAATCACTTCTTCCCGAAACCGCTTTGGGACAAGATTCAGACCTTCGAAGGTGCCGGCAAAAATATCGGCAAGCGTATGCAGAATATCCCCTGCATCTTCGATTTGGAGGAGCGGTTCAGAGTTATCGAACCCTTTGAGAATTATCGGCAGATCCTGAGTCTGGGCATGCCGCCCATCGAGCAGATGGGAACGCCGGACAAAACACCTGAACTTGCACGTCTCGGCAATGAGGGTTTTGCCGAGCTTGTCAGCAAGCATCCCCAACATTTTCCAGGTTATCTCGCCGCGCTGCCGATGAACAATCCCTCCGCCGCCGTCGCTGAACTGGAACGCGTATTCTCTGCCAACGATGGCGCCGTCGGCGTTCAGATTCACACGAACGTCAACGGTGCACCGCTTGATGATGAGCAGTTTTTTCCGATTTTCGAAACGGCGGCCAAGTTCGATAGGCCGGTGTTTCTTCATCCCTCACGCGGAGAGGAAATGCCGGATTATCTCACCGAGTCGAAATCCCGTTATGAGATTTGGTGGACCTTCGGATGGCCTTACGAAACCAGCGCGGCAATGGCACGGATCGCCCTGTCTGGAATGATGGACAAGCTGCCCGGGCTCAAGGTTCTAGCTCATCATCTGGGCGCCATGGTTCCCTTCTTCGAAGGGCGCGTCGGGCCGGGGCAGGATCAACTCGGCAAGCGTACGTCCACCGAGGATCTTTCGTATGTTTTGAAAGGGCTCAAGAAGCGCCCGTTCGATTATTTCAAGGACTTCTATGCGGATACTGCGGTTTTCGGTTCTCGCGCGGCCACCGTTTGCGGGTTGGAGTTCTACGGGGTGGACAAAGTGTTGTTTGCGTCTGACAGCCCCTTCGACCCCGAAAAAGGTCCGGGATATATCCGCGACACGATCGCCGTTTTGAAGTCCCTGGACCTGGCGCGCGAAGATATGGAGAAAATCTGCTACAAGAACGCTCAGAAGCTGTTCCGCATCGATTGATGCCGTCCGCCCCCGCAGAGCGGGGGCGGCAAGCTTCGGCTCGGGGGGAGGGAATGCAGGTGTTGAAGCGCGATTGGGACCGAATGCAGATTCAGCGCTTGGTTGGCGCGGTCATCCCTTCCGTATTTGTAAACTCGACTGAGACAGACTTGCGGCTGTTGGATGGCGCCGGTCTTTTGCCCGGATGAAGCGACTGAGTGACTTTGCGGCGGAACTGAAAGGTTTTTGGAAAGGATGCGGCATTGAGCGACAGGTTTGAACGGGGCATGAAGGTCCGCCGCGAGGTGCTTGGAGATGCTCATGTGGATCGGGCAGAGGCCGCCAAGACCGAATTTGACCAGCCGTTTCAGGCGCTGATCACCGAAGGGGCCTGGGGCACGGTATGGGCGTCTGACCGCCTTACCCGCCGCGAGCGGTCCATGCTGACGATCGCGCTTCTTGCAGCGACTGGCAATTTCGAGGAGATCCCCATGCATATCCGGGCCACCACACGCACAGGTGCCTCCCGGGAGGACATCGCGGAAGCGTTGCAACACGTTGCCATATACGCCGGCGTTCCGAAGGCCAATCACGCTCTCAAACTCGCCAAACAGACTTATGCAGAGATGGAGAAAAATGAGGAATGAGCGATCTCGGACCACTCATCCCACGCAACCGGGCGGTTCATCCGGCACCTTATGCTGAGGACTACAAGACCAGCGTGACGCGTTCGCCCAATCTGCCGCTTCTTTCGATGGAGAGCACGCCATCGGAGGAAACCGGTCCTGTTTTCGGAGCCGAATTGATCGGCGAACTCGACAACAACCTCATTCTCAACTGGTCCAAGGGGCTGGCACCTGCCGTGGGTGAGCGCATTCTTGTGCATGGCCGCGTACTGGATGAGAATTGCCGCCCAGTGCCGAATGCGCTTATCGAGATTTGGCAGGCAAATGCCGGCGGGCGCTACCGGCATGTCAAGGATACCTATTTCGCTCCGCTCGACCCGAATTTCGGTGGATGTGGCCGCACGCTCACGGACGAAAGCGGCTATTATGAATTCCTCACGATACGGCCGGGCGCATATCCCTGGCCGAACCGTGCCAATGATTGGCGCCCGATGCATATCCACTTTTCGATCTATGGCCAAAGTTTCGGCCAGCGCCTGGTCACGCAGATGTATTTCGAGGGGGATCCGCTGATTGCCCATTGCCCGATCGCAGCGACCGTCAGGGATCGCAGCCATCTTGATCGCCTTGTGGCACCTCTTGACCTCTCGAAATCACGCCCACTCGATTTTCTCGCATACAAGTTCGATATCGTTTTGCGCGGTCGCCGGCAGACGATGTTTGAAAACAAGCTGGAGGGGATGTGATCATGGTGCAGAAGCTGACGACTCTTGCTGAAACGCCCTCACAGACCGCAGGTCCATACGTTCACATCGGCCTGATGCCCACTTATGCAGGCAATGCCGGCTCCTTCCCGCAGGAGATCGGCGCGTCGCCTGTCACAGGTAAGGTGAACGGGCAGATGATAGACATTGTGGGCTCTGTCTTTGATGGCACCGGATGGGTGCTGCGCGACGCGCTGATTGAAAGCTGGCAGTGCGACGGAGGCGGCAGGTTCCCGGGGGAGGAGGGTGCCGACCCGAATGTTTCGGGCCATTGCCGCTTTGCCGTCGATGAGGCGACCGGCGAGTTCAGGCTCACGACGGTCAAGCCCGGCAGCTATGTGGGGCGGGGAGGGGTAAGAAGCGCCCCTCACATCTCATTGTGGATCGTCGCGCGCGGCATCAACACCGGGCTCAACACCAGGATCTACTTCGAGGATGAGGATAATTCTGGCGATCCGCTGCTGAGCCGCATCGAACAGCGCACGCGCGTGGAAACGCTGATCGCGAAGAAAGTTGCCGATGGGAAATACCGTTTCGACATCCGCCTTCAAGGCGATCACGAAACGGTGTTTCTTGATCTCTGAAAGATGCAGCTCACCGTGCAGCGCCGATCAAGGCGACGCGAACAATGTCGAAAGGCGCTTCGGGATGGACGTCTCCGTTTTTGATCATCCATGGCTGGCGGGCTTGTTCGGCGACCCGGAGATGGCCACGCTCCTGGGCCCGGATCAGCAGATGCGCCACATGCTCGCCTTCGAGGCGGCTTGGACGCGGGCCTGTGGCCGGGCAGGTCTTTTCGATGAGGGAGAGGCTGAGGCGGCGGCGCTTGCAATCGAGAATGCACGGATCGACTTGACGGATATTGCAGCCGGCATGGCGCAGGACGGTGTGCCGGTGCCGCGCCTGGTTCGGCAGTTGAAGGCCGTAGCGGGTCCCGATCCGGTTCATCGTCATGCCACATCTCAGGATGTCGTGGACACGGCGCTGGCCCTCACCCTGAAAGAAGCCTCCGATCTTCTGGAAGCGCGCATCAAGGCGCTGGCGGCATCGCTCGATGAACTCATCAGTCGTTTCGGGGATGCGCCTCTGATGGGACGTACGCGCATGCAGGCTGCCACCATGATTACGGCTGGCGACCGGATCAAAACCTGGCGTCTGCCGTTGGATGATCATTTGAAGCGGCTAACCGCGCTACGCTCTGATGTCGAGCGGGTCCAGATTGGTGGCGCATCTGGTGACCGCAAAGCATTGGGCGTTCAGGCTGACACCGTCGTCGTGAATGTTGCGCAAGTCCTTGGGCTCGCCCCCACAGCCAAGGCCTGGCACGCCATGCGCCACGGCATCGCCGATTACGCATCGTTCCTTTCCCTTGTGACAGGAACTCTCGGCAAGTTCGGGCAGGATGTGGTGCTGATGGCGCAGCAGGGGATCGACGAGATCGCGCTTTCGGGCGGCGGAGGGTCATCGGCAATGCCTCACAAGCAGAACCCGGTTCTGGGTGAACTTCTGGTAACGCTTGCTCGCTTCAATGCCACGCAGGTTTCGGCCATGCATCATGCAGTGATCCATGAGCAGGAGCGTTCGGGGGCAGCGTGGAGCCTTGAGTGGATGGTGCTTCCGCAAATGTTGATGGCGACTGCGCGCGCGCTTTCAGCGGCCAGGGACCTGTCTCAAGCGATAACATGGATTGGCGAACCGTCTGCGGACGGAAAAACCACCCGTCGCGATCATCGATAAGCTGCGCCGCTTTGAGGCAGCGCCGAAACGCTGCCTCAAAGCGGTCGCTCAATCCAGTCAGGCGCATATGGCAAACGGTGCAGGCATTGGCATCCGTCCGGTGATGCCTTCAACCAACTGCCCCAGTTTCAGGAGCACCGCCTCCGAATGGGCGGGGCCGATGAATTGTACGCCGAAAGGCAGGCCGGATGAGTGCCGCCCGGCCGGGACCGACAACGCTGGTACACCCGTCAGATTGGCAGCGGCGTTAAATCTTACATAAGCCACCACGACCGGCTCCTCGCTGCCGTCCTGCCAGATGAAAGCGCTCTGGCCGCGTCGTGCTGCCACGGTCGGTACGGTGGGGACGATCAATGCGTCGACCTTCTGGAACATCTCTGTCCATGCGCGCTCCAGCCGTGCTTGTGCCTGCTTCGCCATTAGATAGTCCTGGGCCGGCAAAAGACTTCCTGTTTCAAGGAGAAGCCGCACGTCTTCGCCGTAATGGTCTGGTCGCGACCGAATGTTGTCACGATGCACGAAAGCTGCTTCCGCCAGCATGATTCCCCATTGGCCCGGCATAATGGTCTCGGTCAGCGGCACCGAGACTTCCACAAGCTCGGCGCCGGCGTCCGCCAGGGCCCTCTGCAGCTGTGCGAGAGCTTCCTCGATTTCCGGCTCGAGCCGCTCGTAGAAATAATTGACCGGCACGCCGAGTTTCGTTCCGGTAATCTCATGATCGACCAGCGCATTTGCTGATGAGTTGTCCACCTTGGCTTTCGAGATTGCCTCCAGAAGAAGCGCTGCATCTTTCACCGTGCGGGTGATCGGTCCCACATGATCGAGCGACGGCGCAAGGGGAATGACGCCCTCAAGTGAAACCGTTCCGCGCGTCGGCTTCAACCCCACCACGCCGCATAGCGCAGCAGGAACGCGGATTGATCCGCCGGTGTCCGTTCCCAATGCAGCAAGCGCTCCGCCATATGACACTGCCGCGGCAGAACCACCGCTCGAGCCGCCGGGCGTGTGTTCGGTGTGCCAGGGATTGGCGGTTTGCGGTGTTGTGAGGCCGAAAGCGAATTCGTGCGTGTGCGTCTTGCCGGTGAAAATGGCACCGGCCTTCTGGAGCTGTTTCACGGTCACAGCATCGCTTTCTGCCACATGTCCCACCTGAACTCTGGAGCTGGCACTGGTCGGCAATCCGGCAACATCGATGAGGTCCTTCAATGCGATCGGAATGCCTTGTAGCGGTGGAAGGGCAGCACCGGTCATGATCTGCTCTTCGGCGAGCCGGGCTCTCTCCAACGCAGGTTCGGCAAGCAGCAGGGAGTAGGCGGCGATATTGTCATCCAGCTTCCAAACCCGCTGGAGCACCGAGTCGACAAGTTCCACCGGGGACAGTTCTTTCTTTGCGATTAGCGTGGACGCTTCGGTAATCGACAGTTCAAACGGTTCCATGAAAGTCTTTCTCCGTGATGGCGCCTTTGGCATCCTGTCGGGCGGACTGAAGTGTGCCAATGAAGCTGCGCACATGTGTCAATGTTGCAGCCACCGCGGCGCGCCGCTCCTGGGGCAAGGGCAGTTCGTGACGATTGGCCAGATCGGCAATCATTTCAGCAGTGTAGGCGGGGATGGTCATGGCTTCTTGTCCATCGAGGTCGGAACTGTTGCGAAATAGGTCAGGATCAGGGAGAGCGTGGCGAGCGCAATGATGACCGCGCCAAAGATCGTGGCAGTCGGAACCAGTCCGATGCGCTGTGCCGCAACCCCGGCCACCAGGGCTGGAAGGGCATTCGAGAGATAGCTCTCGGTGTAGAATGCCGAGAGCAGGCCGGCGCGCTGCTGTGCTGTGGCAAGAGCGGCGAGGCTGCGCATAGCGCCCAGAAAGCCCGCCCCGAATCCAAGCCCCGAAATGACGGCTCCTGACATGAGAGCCATCGTGCTGGAATGACTGAAGCCTCCAAGAATGACGGCGGGACCAACAATCATGGCGAGGCTGCCGAAAAGCAGGGCAGAGCGGATGGGTAGGTTGCGGAAGGTTAAAACAGCGACGGCTCCGGCAAGTGTCAATGCGCCCACGGCTCCACCTCCCAGCACCTGCGTCTGCCCCGGGGCGATCTCGCCAATCAGGGAAGGCATCAGAGAGAGAAAGAACCCGCCAAGCGCCCAGACCGCGATGTTGATCGGCGCAACCCGCAGAAAAGCCAGGCGTGCCTGCCGGGGAATTTCGATGCGCAAGCGAGGGCGCCAGGGCTCGGTTGCAAGGCCGGTCGCGGTTTCCGTGCTTGCAAAGGTGCGCAGAACCTGAACGATAAAAATCGCTACCAGAAGAAAATAGACGAAATGGAGGGGTGCGGGAGCGAGCTGTGCAAGCAGGCCCGAGCCAAGTGCGCCGACCCCCATCCCGATCATGGGGGCGATGCTGTTGATGGTTGCACCCGCTTTTTGATCGATGTCCAGCAATGCTGCGGCAAGAGCTGTCGTCGCGAGGCCGGTGGCAAACCCCTGGATCGTGCGCGCGACAATCAGCCAGGCGCTGTCCTGGGCCATGAGAAACAGCCCCATCGCGACGAGTTGTATTGCCAGCGATACGAGAATGACGGGGCGCCTGCCGAAACGGTTCGACATTGTTCCGAAAAACAGCAGGCCGAAAAGCAAAGCCAGCGCATAGACAGCAAAAACCAGCGAAATGGTGAAAGCGGAAAAGCCCCATTTTGCCTGATAAAGCGGATAAAGCGGTGCCGGAACGCTGGACGCAGCAAGGAACGCAATAAGAGACAAGGCGTGCAGACTGAGGCCAGTTTGGGTTGTGGGGCAGGCCGTCGCCCCCATCGTTCGCGAGGTCATGGTCTGGTCCTTTGCTAAAAGCGAATTTTTTGCGTTATAATGCGAAAGGCTCCTTAATGCAAATATTTTGCGTTAGTGATTTTTTTTGCCGCCGGTTGTATGGTCACCCTGGGGGGAAGTGGTTGAAAAGATGAAGAATTCAGATCGTGCACTTGACGTGGTTCCAAGGCCGGGAGGGCGTTCTGCCCGGGTGCAGGCTGCCGTTTTCAAAGCTGTTGAAGAGCTTAAACAGGAGGGCGACGCGTCTGGACTGACCGTTCCTGCGATCGCCGTGCGGGCTGGCGTCACACCGTCGACCATCTACCGGCGGTGGGGTTCTCTCCAGGAGCTTCTTTCCGAGGTGGCGGCCCGGAACCTGCGGCCCGATGCCCCACCGGAAGAAACAGGCGACTGGCGGAATGATCTCGCGATCTGGCTGCAGCAATTTGTCGAGGAAATGTCCTCCGAACCGGGACGGGAAATGCTGCGTGAGGTTCTTGGTGGCGAGCGTTCCGAGAATGCGGGTCAATGCTCCGCCTACACGCGCCAGCAACTGGAAATGATTCTGGACCGTGCAGCAGAGGGAGAAGACCGCCCGATCGATGTCGATAAACTCCTCGACCGGGTTATCGCGCCGATCATGTACCGAATTCTGTTCACGACCACCGCGCCGGACCGGGATTATGCGCAGTCCCTGCTCGACAGGGCATTGGAGAGCGATCACCCTCACCGGTGAAGCGCTATAATTCCCATCCCTGGTCGCTGTCGGCGACCTTCACGAAGGGATCAAGAGTTCAGCAGGCATGGTGGTGGTTTCATTGTCGACATTCATGATGTCCGCCTGATCGTGCGCTGCCGCAGGTATTCTCTTTGCGCACAGGGCAGGAGCCGAACGCGTTGACACCTGCCGACTTGTAAAGTACAGGATTATACAGGTTCACTGGACAGGTTTATATGTCTCGACGCGCGAATACGTTGTCACCGGGAATGGCGAAGCCCGAGCGGATTGCCACCGTTCTGGAACGGGAAATTCGTTCAGGTGCCCTGGGGTTTGGCGAGCGGCTGCAAAGTGAGAACGAGTTGGTGCAGCGCTTCGCCGTCAGTCGCAATACGGTTCGGCGCGGCCTGGAAGAACTTTCGGCCAGGGGGCTGATCACGACGAAGGTCGGGATCGGCTCCTTTGTCACCTTCGACGGAAAAATGGTTGATGACGCGATCGGCTGGTCGAAGGCGCTTGCTGACGCGGGCGCCAATGTCCAGACCCGCACGCTGCGTCTGG
This sequence comes from Nitratireductor sp. B36, assembly GCF_020833685.1. Taxonomy (GTDB): domain Bacteria; phylum Pseudomonadota; class Alphaproteobacteria; order Rhizobiales; family Rhizobiaceae; genus Nitratireductor. Next base: position 1,000,725 of record NZ_JACKZY010000001.1, on the reverse strand, counting down.
AAGTGATTGAGGATCCGGAACTGGCCGAGATGCTCGGCATCGAAAAGCCGGCCTTCATCGCTGTCGATCGCGCACGCAGCAATGCGGGCACCGGCTATGCGATCTCCATCGAGCGTTCGCGCCTGCCCCTGTCGCCCGAGCTCGAAGAGGTGCCGCTCAAAGGGCTGCGGGAGGGGTCTTTGCACCAGACATTGCGGGGAGCCGGCCTTGTTCCGGATCACGGAGAAGAGTGGGCCGATATCGAAATGTTGTCGCCCGAGGATGCGGCCATTCTGGGATGCGAAACGGGAACGCCTTTTCTGCGCACACGCCGGCTGACACGCAGGCCGAACGGCTATCCCATCGAGTATGTCACCAGCTTGCTCAACCCCAAGCACTTTGCACTGCACCTGGAGTTTTGAGGAATGTCGGACAGGTCAGTTGCTGAAGATCGGGCAAAGGCCGCGTTGATCGGTGGGGCGTTGGGCGACGCGCTTGGCATGCCAACGCAGTTGCTTTCGCCAGCCCAAATCCGTGAGACTTACGGGTTCGTGGAAAATTTCGTTCTACCTGTTCCCGACCATCCGGTGTCGAAAGGGCTTCCCGCCGGCACCATCACCGACGATACGGAACAGGCGCTGTTGTTGGGGCAGGTCCTGCTTGAAACCGACGATGCGTTTGATCATCACCGCTGGGTGAATGCGCTTGTCGAGTGGGAGCGTGACGTCAAGGCGCGCGGCAGCTACGATTTGCTGGGCCCATCTACCAAACGCGCCATTGATGCCATCAACAGTGGTACGCCACCTGAAGAGGCGGGGCGCGACGGCGACACCAACGGTGCCGCCATGCGCATCGCCCCGGTCGGGATCATGATGCCGTCCAGCGCACCGGCTGCGCTCGCGGCCAAGGTGGCCGAAACCTGCCGCGCCACCCACAACACATCCATGGCGATTGCTTCAGCGGCGGCAGTGGCGGCTGCCGTGAGCCATGGTGTTTCTGGCAGCGACTGGCGGCATGCGGCCAAGCACGCCGTAGACGCCGCGAGGCTGGGTGCAGGCCACGGGCACTGGGTGGCCGGCCCCGATATTTCAGCGCGCATTCGTTGGGCGACAGACCTCGTACGCGGCGAGCCTGCTGAACGCGCAATCGGATTGATTTCAGAGCTCGTGGGCACGGGCGTTGCAAGCCAGCAGTCTGTGCCTGCGGCTTTCGCTGTCCTCGAAGTGGCACAAGGGGATCCGTGGCGTGCTGCGGTCATCAGCGCCAATCTCGGTGGCGACACCGACACGATCGGAGCGATTGCTGCAGGCATGGCGGGCGCCTGTGCGGGCATGAACAGCCTGCCGCAGAACCGCATAGCGGAGTTGAACGGGCTCGACATGAGGATTGTCGAAACATTGGCTGCGAAGCTCGTTGCAGAGCGCTTCCGTCGTGTCGGGGACGAGGAGGCGGCATGACACGTCTCATCCATGCCGGCAGCGCCGTTGTTGATTACGTCTACCGGATAGACGCCTTGCCGAAGCCTGGCGGCGAAAAGACCGCATCGAGCTACAACCGCATCGCCGGTGGCGGTTTCAACGTGATGGTCGCAGCCAGACGGGCCGGCATGCCGGTTGCGTTTGCCGGTCGCCATGGCACAGGGCCGGAAGGAGATTTTCTGCGCGCAGCGTTCGCGGCCGAAGGGGTGGAAACATTGACCCCGCGCGCACCCGAGCTCGACAGCGGGAATTGTGTGGTGTTGGTCACCGCAGATGCCGAACGAACCTTTGTCTCCTGGCCCGGTGCAGAAGCCGCGTTGACGATCGCTGACCTGGCTCCGATAACCGTGCAGGAAACCGATTGGGTTTTCATATCGGGCTATACACTCTCTTATCCCGGCAGCCGTGATGCGCTGGCCGATTGGCTTGAGGCCTTGCCGTCAGGCACACCGGTCATTTTCGACCCGACGCCGGTTGTGGCCGAGATACCTTCTTCCATTCGTGCCCGCGTTCTGGCCCGTACGACATGGTTGAGCTGCAATGTCGCGGAAGCACGTTCACTTGCCGGTGCGGCCGATCCTGCCATCAATGCTGCCCTTCTCATGTCCGACCATTGCCCTCGTGCAAATGGTGTGGTCATCCGCTCCGGTGCACTTGGCGCATATCTGCTTTTGGGTGGTGGAAGCGATGGCGCCGTCGACGGGTTTTCAGTGCCTGCTTTGGACACGAATGGCGCGGGCGACACGCATATCGGCGCCTTCATCGCAGCACTCGCGCGGGGCGAAGAGGCTTTCGCGGCTGCGCGCTATGCCAACGCCGCGGCGGCAATCTCTGTCAGCCGGCATGGTGGTTGCGCTGCGCCGAACGACACTGAGATACGGGCTTTCCTGACTGAAAGAACCTGCGGCGAACCGACCGATGATATGCGCAGGAAACAATAACAACGATGGCACAAAAAGAGAGGAACAACCGATGACCAATTTGCTTGGGAAACTGGCAGCACAAGCGGTGCTGCTGTCCGTGTGTACAGTCTCCGTCCATGCCGCCGAGCTGCACGTGCTCAACTGGAAAGGGTATGGCGCTGACGAGCCGTGGGCTGTGGAAGCCTTTGAGAAGGCGACGGGCCACAAGGTGGTCAACGACTTCTTCAATTCCGAACAGGAAATGCTGACCAAGTTGAGGACGAATCCCGGCCTTTACGATGTTGTCATGATCAATGCGGCGTTCACCGGTCAGGCACTGGCGGAATCTCTCATCCAGCCGATCGACACCGCAAAAATCCCGAATTACGCGGACATTTCCGGCGAAAAGGCCAACTCTCCCATGCTGAACCAGGACGGCAAGGTTTATGGTGTGCCGTGGGTTTGGGGACTGACCGCGATCGCCGTCAACGACAAATCGTTCGAGACGTCCCCCACCAGCATCTCGGTCATGTGGGATGAGGCGCACAAGGGCAGGGTCGTCATTCGCGATGACGCCGTCGAGGCTATCCAGTTCGGAGCGATCGCCTCGGGGCAGAACATCAATGACATCAAGGATATGGATGCGGTGAAGGAGAAGCTCACTTCACTCATGCCGCAAATCCGCACCTTCTGGAGTTCGGAGAACGACTGGAATCAGATGGTCGCTTCGAACCAGATCGATATAGGAACATACTGGTCCGGCTCGGCTGATCGTGCCAAAACCCAGTTCAACCTGCCGGTCAGTCTGGTAATCCCGGAGGAGGGAGCCGTGGCCTGGCTCGACGCCTTCTCCATTCCTGTCGGCTCCGACAATGTCGAGGGTGCCGAAGCCTTTATTAATTACATGATCGACCCGGAGTTCTACGTCGAATGGGTCACGAAAGTCGGCGCGCCGGTTTCCGCCAATGAAAAGGCTGTCGCTGCTCTTCCCGAAGATGCATTCAACAGGGCTGTGATGGGCGACCCCAAAGTGGCGGATCGCATCCAGTTTCAGGCTCCCATCACCGACGAACAGAGAAAAGAATATCTGGCCATCTGGCAGGAACTCAAGGTCGGCGCACAATAGTCAGAAAAAGCGGCCCCATCCCGCTCACATGAGGAAAAGGGGCGGGATGCGGCATCGAGACCATCGGGAGGAGAGGCATGGCAACATCGATCCGCGGAAGAGGGGGCATCGGACCAGCATTACCGCTGCTCACGCCCGCCTATCTTTGGCTTGTCGTGGCCATCTTCCTTCCACTCTCGGCGATGGCGCTTTTCTCCTTCATGACCGAGCTGCCCATGTCTGGCAGGGATTGGTCGTTAACCCTGGAGCACTACGCGGCGTTCTTTTCCAGCGGGTTGTACGTCACGTTGCTCTGGGCGTCGATCCGTCTCGGCCTCGAAGTAACCCTCTGGTGCGCGATAATCGGCTTTCCTGCAGCCTATGTGTTGGCGAGGGTTCTGAAGGGCAGGGCGCGAGAAGCGATTTTCCTCCTGGTCATTCTTCCATTCTGGTCAAATGGCCTCGTCCGCATATTCTCCTGGGCCATGGTGCTTCGGGAAGGGGGGCTTCTGGACACGACACTGAACGCGATATTGCCGTTCCGGATCGATATTGACCTCATGTATTCCTATCCGGCGGTGATCATCGGCCTCGTTCATTCCTACGTGCCCTACATGGTCCTTACCTGCTATCTGACCCTGCAGGCAATCGACAACGCGCTCATCGAGGCGGCCCGCTCACTGGGGGCTTCGAGACTGCAGACCCTGAGGCGCGTCGTTCTGCCACTCGCCATGCCCGGCCTGCTTGCCGGTTCCGTTCTGATATTCGTGCCGGTGGTTGGCTCTTTCATGGAGCCGCGCATTCTGGGCGGGCGCACCGGAACATTCTACGGCACGGTGATCGAGGATCAGTTTGTTGCCGTCTTCAACTGGCCGCTGGGCGCGGCGCTCTCCTTCATCTTGCTGGCTGTGGTGCTCGTTATTCTCAGCCTGTCGGCACCGATCCTGAGAAGGGTGCAATGATGTTCACGACCCGTCTGCTCGAAGCGCTCGGTCGTGTGTGGATCGGGCTGCTGCTCTCTTTTCTCTACCTGCCGATCTGCATCATGGCGTTGATGTCGTTCAACGCTTCCCCATTCTACCAATTGCCGTTCGAGTGGACGACGGGCTGGTATGCCGATCTTTCACGGAACGGACGACTTCTCGCCGCAACCTGGAATTCCCTCCAGATCGCGGTCTTCACCACGGCAATCGCTACCGTGCTGGGGACAGCGGCATCGATAGCGCTGTTTCGCTATGAGTTTCGCGGCAAGAGACTGCTTCAGGCCCTGTTGTTCCCACCCATAGCCATTCCATGGCTGATCACCGGCACCGCAATGTTGATCTTCTTCTTCGGCGTCGGCATCGGGCGTGGTCTTCACGCCATCCTGCTCGGCCATGTTGCTCTCGCACTGCCCTATGTCATCGTGGTCGTTTCCGCACGCTTGCAGACCTTTGCTCCTGAGCTTGAAGAAGCCGCCCGTTCGCTGGGCGCCAGCCAGTGGCAGGTCACCACGCGCGTCACACTTCCGTGGATCATGCCTGGGGTGATCGCCGGTGGCCTGTTCGCTTTCGCGGTCTCATTCGACCAGTTCGTCGTTTCCTATTTCCTGTCGACACCGGGCGAAGCGACACTTCCGGTGGAGATTTATGCGGCAATCCGCAAGGGCTTCACGCCCGAGATCAATGCCGTATCCACCATCATCATAGGCATATCCATGGGGCTGATGCTCGTCACCGCCCGCTTCTTCAAGTTCGGGGGAGAGAAATAAGCAATGGCCGAGGTCGTCGTTGACAAGGTTTCGCGTTCCTTCGGTTCGCACAAGGCACTCGATGAGATGTCGATCGCCTTTCCTGACAAGGGGTTTTATGGATTGCTCGGCCCATCTGGCTCAGGCAAGACCACGTTGTTGCGCATGATAGCCGGGTTCGACTTTCCCGATGCCGGGCGTATCGCCATTGGCGGTGAAGGGGTCGAGCGTGTGCCGGTGGAAAAGCGTCGCATCGGAATGGTGTTCCAGAATTACGCGCTTTTCCCCAACATGAGCGTGGCTGAAAATGTGGCCTTCGGCCTTTCCGTTCGAGGAGAAACCAGAGGCGCGATCGAGGTCGAGGTGAAGCGCGCTCTTGACCTCGTTCAACTGGGGCACCTTGGCGAGCGGCGCCCGCACCAATTGTCGGGTGGACAACGCCAGCGCGTGGCGCTTGCGCGCGCAATCGTGACCAAGCCCCGTGTGCTCTTGCTGGACGAACCACTGTCGGCGCTCGACAAGGCGCTGCGCGTGGACATGCAGATCGAGTTGAAGCGTATCCAGCGCGAGATCGGGATCACCACGATCTTCGTCACGCACGATCAGGAAGAAGCGCTGACGATGAGCGACCGAATTGGCATTTTGCGTGACGGCCGACTGGTTCAGGAGGGGCCACCCGAAGAGATATACGACAGGCCGGAGAGTGAATTCGCTGCGACCTTCCTCGGCGACGCCAACATCCTGCGCGGCGTTGCGACCGGCAATGGCATACGTTTGCCGGATGGCACCGTGGTTGTCGCAAATCAAGGAACAAAGCCCGCGGTCGGGACCAGTGCAAGCTGTGCCGTGCGGCCTGAGCGCATAAGCATTGGCGAGGCTGACAACGCCACCCTTGGAGAGGAAAACCGATTGAAGGGGCGTGTCTCAAAACGGATTTTCGGGGGCAACAGCAGCACGTATTTCGTTGAACACCGTGGTGACATCATCAAGGTCCACGTCCAGAACAATGGCGGCACAAGCTTGGCTGAAGGCCAGGACGTGATATTGCGGTGGTCGCCCGAAAGTGCGGTGCTTATCGGTATGTGAGGCACTTCCAACCGGCTTCAAACACGCCTATCACCTCAACGCATCGGCTTTGAGGAAAATCTTTGACTGGGAGTATCTGAGGATGACGGTTGGAAGCCCTGTCGTGATCTACGGCATCAAGAACTGCGACACGATGAAGAAGGCGAGAACCTGGCTTGAGGCGCATGACATTGCCTATAGGTTCCACGACTACAAGGCCGCTGGCATCGAACGAGATCGCCTGAAAGCATGGGTGGAAGAAGTCGGCTGGGAAAAGCTGTTGAACCGGGCTGGCACGACCTTTCGCAAGCTTCCCGATGCTGAGAAGGCGGACATGAATGCTGAAAAGGCCGTCCACCTGATGGAGGACCAGCCCAGCATGATAAAGCGCCCCGTTCTCGATCTCGGAGACCGGCGAGTGGTCGGCTTCAAGCCCGAGATTTACGAGGCCGCATTCGCCTCCTGAGTGCTCTCGAGGCCGGGCTCGGCTGAGACACGCCCGCGCCTTCCGCGAAAAGCCTTTCTTGCCTTGCATCCGCGCAGTTGGGATAAAACCGGTATTCCATCGTGCGAAAGGGGGACTTCGTGCGTATAAAGCAGGTTATGTTCGCTGTTATTTTTATAGCTGCTGCCATCGTTCTGGCAGTCGTCGTCCTCCGATTGCTCTTCCCGTTGCCGGGTATTTCGCAACGAGAGCACCAGGAGGCTTTTGCCGCAGATCCTGAAACGCAGCTTGGCCAGCTTCTCGAGACGGGCATAGCAGCGCATCCTGGCAAAACGGGTGTCTTTCCGTTAGCCGATGGCAAGGATGCCCTGGCGAGCCGGCTGGAACTGATCGAGCGCGCGCAAAACTCCATCGACGCGCAATATTACATCTGGCACGATGACACTTCGGGGATTTTGCTGCTGGATGCTCTGCGCAACGCAGCAGCGCGGGGTGTTCGAGTGCGCTTGCTGCTGGACGACAATGGCGTGCCGGGGCTTGACCCCTATATGGCTGCCCTCAACGCGCTACCGAATTTCCACATTCGTCTTTTCAACCCATCCACCGTGCGCCAGCCAAAACTTTTTGGCTATATGTTTGATTTCTTCCGCATGAACCGGCGCATGCACAACAAGTCCTTTGTCGTTGACGGGGCTGCCGCAATCGTTGGCGGCCGCAACATTGGCGACGAATATTTTCAGATCGGCGAAGCATTCTACGTGGATATGGATGTGCTGGCGACCGGGGCGATCGTTCCGCAAACGGCTGCGGTATTTGACGACTATTGGAACAGCGCTTCGGTGTTTGAAGTCGAAAGGATCATTTCTGGGTCCGGAGATCTTCAGGGATTCGATGCGCGTGTCGCACAGGTAAAGGCGAGCGAAGAAGCACAGACGGTTCTGGCAGAGCTCGAAAGCAGCGCTGAACGCTATGCCAGAGGCGGTGTCGCGTTGGAATGGACGGATGTCCAACTCGTTGCCGATGACCCGGTGAAAGGCGAGGGGAAAGCCACGCGTGACCAGTTGATGATCATGCGGCTAGGCGCAATTCTCGGCGAAGCGCGACAACGGCTCGATCTGATTTCGGCCTACTTTGTGCCAAGCAAGATCGGCAGCACCTATTTCAGCGATCTCGCAAGGGCCGGTAAGCAGGTGCGTATCCTGACCAATGCTCTCAACACAACGGATGTGCTCCTCGTGCACAGCGGCTACGCCAAATATCGACGCGGCCTCCTTGAGGCAGGTGTGAAACTCTACGAATTGAAATTGCGGGGTGGCGAGACACAGGGCTCGGAGAAGCAGCTGAAGCCTTTCGGACTGTCGGGCGCCAGTCTGCACGCGAAGACCTTCGCAGTTGACGGCAAACGCATCTTCATTGGCTCGTTCAACTTCGATCCGCGGTCGGCAATCCTGAACTGCGAAATGGGCTTCCTGATTGACAGCGAAAGCATGGCTCGGAAGATCAGCGATGGATTTGACGATAGGTTGGGACTGGTCAGCTATCAGCCTCGACTTACGCCCGAAAGCAAAATGGTCTGGGTCGAGGAACGGCGGCAGCAGGATCCGGTCATCTATCAGGAAGAGCCTGGCGCGACCTGGTTCCGGCAGATCGCAACGGTGGTGGTCGGCTGGCTTCCGGTGGAGTGGCTGCTCTAACGTCGGTTCGAATTGGCGTATAAGGTCCGATGGAGAAGAAGATGAAGCACTGGATGTTGTGGCTGCTTGCTGGGATTGTTGCCCTGATCGGTGGTCTTGCCGCCCTTTTCAACCTCGGCTCCGCTTCCAGTTTGACACTGACATTGGGCGGCTGGGCTTTGATCATCGTTGGCGGACTTCAGGGCTGGGCGGCCTATAAGGCCCCCAGTGTCCCCGCGATGATCGGTGCCGGTCTGCTGGCACTCGCCGGTGTCTTTCTCGGTCTGTCTCTTCTGTTCGGCCCGTTTGGCGACGGTCGCGTGTTGCGGTTTCTCCTTGGAGCAATTTTGATGGCGTCGGGTGCGACAAAACTCTGGGTGGGGCGCAGTCTGCACGGAGACCGCGTGTTTCCTGTGCTTCTCGGAGTGACGATCAATTTCGGTCTGATCGTGGCTCTGGAACTGTTGGCCAGCGGTGTCGGGCTCGTGCTGCTGTCATTGCGATTGAAGAGACATGCTGGAGAAAACTGACCCGCTTCGCGCATTTATAACCCTGGTTCTGGCCGTCATTCTCGCGGTTTTGGTCGGGTGGATACTGGTCGTCGGCCGCTCGGTCCTGATGCCGATCTTCATTGCGGTGATCTCCGTCTACGTTCTCTTGACCGCGTCCGAAGCGCTTGGGCGGCTGCCAGTGCTAGGCCGTCTTCCTGAGTGGATGCGGCGCGGCCTTGTTCTGGCGATTTTCGTTCTGGCCCTTGTCATGCTGGCCAGCGTGATGGTGGGGACCGCCGAACAGGTGATTGCGCGTCTGCCGGTGTATCAGAAAAACCTGACAGACATGCTCACCGGCATCCTTTCACGGTTCGACATCGAAGAGATTCCCAATCTTTCGACCCTTGTCGAGACCCTGTGGGGGCGCATCAACTTGCAACGCCTGGCGGCTGTCAGCCTTGGTTCGGTCGGATCTCTGGCCGGCATCATTGTCATGGCCGTTGTCTACTCGACCTTTTTGATGGCAGAGCGGGGTGGCTTTGCGAGAAAGATTGCGGCAGCCCTTCCCAGAGACCGGGCCAGCCAGACCCACACGATCGTGCGCGACATCAACCGCAGCATTGGAGAGTATCTGGCGGTCAAAACGTTCGTGAACGTTATTCTGGGTGCTCTGTCCTTTGTCGTGCTTAAGCTCTTTGGTGTCGATTTTGCCCTGTTCTGGGCGGTCTTGATCGGGCTTTTGAACTACATCCCCTATGTCGGATCACTGATGGGGGTGATGTTCCCGGTCCTTCTCACACTGGCACAGTATGGCTCACTCCAGACGACGCTTCTGGTGGCGGTTTTGCTGACTTCTGCGCAAATGTGGGTGGGCAATGCTCTGGAACCACGCATGATCGGACGGCGGATAAACATGTCTCCATTCGTCGTGCTGGTGTCGCTGGCCCTGTGGTCCTCCTTGTGGGGCATTCCCGGCGCCATTCTCGCCATTCCGCTGACCTCCATCATTGCCATCATCATGGCCAATTTCGAGAGCACCCGGCCGATTGCCCTGCTGCTGGCGGATGATGTTCAGGCAGTGCTGCATAATGGTGAGGAGGAGGAGCGGTGAAATCAGGTCGTGCGAGCGCGCTCTCCAAATCAAAACGGCCCCGCAGTGCAGGGCCGTTCGAGGTTGAAAACGGACTGGCGATTATGAATCGCTGACCACCGTGCGATTGACGATTTTCAAGCGGCCATCGGGCTCAACGACATAGATTTCACGGTAGCGGTTCCCGCCGCTGTGGAACTCGTTGAACGTCACCGAGCCCACGGGTGTCCTGTTCAGAGGGGATTGATCGGCGTTGTAGTTCAAACTTCCCTTGATCGGCTCGAGCGCCGCCGCGGGCGCGACGAGGTAAAGCGTGGCGAGGGCGGCAAAAACTGCTATTTTCATAATAATTTCCGTATAAAAACTGGTTTGCTTCACGATTTCGGACTGGATATGGCCAGTACCGATGCCGGGAACATCGCAGCACGGATGATCACTGTGAAATCAAGCAGTGGCGAGGAAAACCGCCCCGTTTGATAAAACCATTGGTACCAGAGTTCACGCAGGCGTTATGGCGGCGCCGTTGAAAATCCGGGACCGAACGACCATGGGTTTCAGTCGTTGGATGAGGTGACGGGGACGTTGTCGATCAACCGGGTTTCACCGAGCCAGGCGGCTGCGAGAAGCCTTGCACGGCGATCGGCGCGCTGAAGAGGCTTCAGGGTTTCTGCATCGCGCAGCTCGAAATACTCCACCCGGTCAAACCCCGCTCCTTGCAGGGCCGTCTGCGCGGCTTCCAGAACGGGAGCAGCGTCAGCCCCGCCGGCAAGGCGCGCCGCACTCTGCAGCAAAACATCTGCAATTGCGGGTGCGATGCGACGCTGCGCGGCTGTCAGGCGTATATTGCGGGATGAGAGAGCCAGATTGTCAGCTTCGCGCACAGTCGGACAGCCGACAATCTCGACAGGGATGTTGAGGTCCGCAACGAGCCGGCGCACCACCAGAAGCTGTTGAAAATCCTTCTCGCCGAAACAAGCTATGTCGGCACCGCTTTGAAGAAGCAGTTTGGTGACCACCGTGGCAACGCCGTCAAAATGACCGGGCCGATGAGCTCCGCACAACCCCTCACTGACGCCGGTCACCGAAACGGTGGTTGAGAAGCCGGTGCCATACATCTCCTCCACCGAGGGAGCAAACAGAACATCAATTTCGTAAGGCGCAAGCTTTGCCGCATCATCGGCCTCGGTGCGCGGATAGGCGGCAAGGTCGTTAGGATTATTGAACTGCTTCGGGTTGACGAACAGTGTGACGATCACCCGCTCGGCACGCGCCTTGGCCGTCTCCACTAGGCTCAGGTGGCCTTGGTGGAGGGCGCCCATGGTGGGCACGACGGCAACACGCTCTCCAGCGCGGCGCCATGTGCCAACGCGCTCACGCAGTTCTGCGACCGTGCGCAGGATGCAGGGGTTCATTCCGTCTTTCCCTTCTTTCCGTCGGTGAAAATATGAGCGTCGCTGGGAAACTCCCGGGAGCGAACCTCCCGCGCATAGGAAGCGACGGCCACATCTGAAGCTTCGCCAAGCTCCGCGAAGCGCTTGACGAATTTCGGCCGGAACGTATCGAACATGCCAAGCATGTCATCGACCACGAGTATCTGTCCGTCACAGGTACGCGATGCGCCGATACCGATGGTGGGAATGGGTATCGTTTTCGTGATGCGGTCGGCCAGCGTGGCTGTAAGCTTTTCGAGCACCACAGAGAATGCGCCCGCTTCTGCAACCGCTTCGGCGTCACGCAGGATGTGGAAAGCATCGTCGCCGCGTCCTTGCACCTTGTAGCCGCCGAAAGTATTCACGGTCTGGGGTGTGAGGCCGATATGCGCCATGACCGGAATGCCGCGCCGCGTCAGAAATCTGATGGTTTTTTCCATCGTTTCGCCGCCTTCGAGCTTGACGGCACCGCAGCCGGTTTCGGCCATGATGCGGGCGGCATTGTGAAAAGCCTGTTCCGGTGATTCTTCATAGCTGCCGAAGGGCATGTCCACCACAAGAAGCGCCTTCTCCACGCCGCGCCGAACGGCTTGCCCGTGCATGATCATCATATCGAGAGACACACCGACTGTGCTTGGCAGACCATGCAGGACCATGCCGACACTGTCGCCCACTAGCACAATGTCGCAGTGCCGATCGACGATACGCGCAAGCGGGGTGGTGTAGGCGGTCAGGCAGACAAGCGGTGCACCGCCCTTTCTTGCCAGTACATCAGGGGGTGTCAGGGCCGAAACCCTTACATTGGCGCTCAAACTCTCCTCCCTTCGCAGATCGAAACGATGCGGAATGTTCCGCCACCAAACGATTGCGACAGGGATATGACATAGTTTTTTGCGGATGCGAAGGCAGATAAGGAAGATTGCCGAATGTCAATCGCCGTTGAAAATGTCAGTTGATGTAAGGGTTTGCGCCAGGCTGTCAGGTGCCGTCGGCAGTCCTGCCAGCACCGTTTGTGCCGCTTTAAGGCCAGCCGTGATGCGCTGCAATATCGGCTCGGGCCCCAGCGTATCCAGAGCTATGCCCCACTGCCCCTTACCGGGGGTGCGCTGTGGCCACACTTTCAACTCGAAATAGCGCGCCGCTTTTCGATCCACATCGCCCCAGTATTGGATGATCGTTGCGTCTGGTGCGCTTTTGGCGATCCAGCCAAGGTCCTGAATTCCCAGCCTTGGTTCGTCCCGCGGCCGTTTGGCGAGAAGAATGGCGCGCCAGTCATGCCCGAAGATCTGGCTGGCGTGCGCGACCACGGCCACCTGTGCGCCAGCCTGCCTTAGCCCCTGTTCGAGTGGATCAGAGAGGGGGTTGTCGCAGATCAGTGCGATGTCCGCCCCCTCTACCGGAATGCCTGCCTCCCTCAACAATTCGAGACAGAGGGTCGCGTGGCGATCTCTGGCGCCCACCAGAGGATGCGATTCATTCACGGCAGAGATAGGAATATCATGCTCAAGGCACGCCTCGATGTCCACCTCGCCCGCCAGGGTCATCCATGCCTCGTGCATCAGCGCCACGACCGAATGGTCGGGCAGGCGCTCGATGAGTGAGCGTGTGATGGGGCGGATGGATGGTCCGTTGAGAAGAACATTGGTCGCGCGGCAGGTCTCGTGATCGATACGCTCGTCCACGGAAAGCCCCTTCACAAGACCCGCAGCCTCCACCAGCGTGCGTGTGGCCTCCGCCGCCTCCTCGGCTGACTGGAAACGCGTGGCCGTCGGTGTCACCGCGGTTACTGCAGCGGCTCCCGCCATCAGAGCCGTCGCTGCGGTGGCGGCAAGAAACCGGTTGTCCACGGGAACCACGACACGCAGTCCAGAAAGGCTCAGATCGAAGACACGAATGTTCTCTTCGATGAGTGCGAGCATGCCGGTGGTGTCTGTGTGTTGAAGTGCTCGTTCTGAACTGCCACTGCTTGCCATCAGAGTTCTGCCCGGTTCGCCGACCTTTCCTGGTCTACCGCCCGCTGCGAAGCCAACCCGCCCCGGACGTGTCCATCCTTACGCGTGTCCTCCCACGCTCCCGGTCCGTTCCTCTCCTTGTGACCGGAAGTCATTCCTCGCCATGGCCTGTGCACTGGCGATCCGGAGCCTCGTTTTTTGAACTTCGCCAAGCCGGGAAACCTCAATAAAGGCCGTAGTTTAGCGTTTCATGCTTGACGATTCTCAATCTTCCCAACTGCTGGAAATCATAAAAGCCCAAGCGCATCCTGCAGATAGAACGTTGGGGCAAATCCCCTGCGCTTAGGTGTTACAGCGTTCATCTTGTCAGCGTATCGGCGGGGCTCCTCTAATCATTTTGAGAGGCATGTGCGTAGCGGCTGCGGTTCCGGCATGGATCGCAAGCCTGATGCTTTTCGTGGCTCTCCGGGTTCGACCAGGTCTGAAGCGGTTGCGCGCAACTGTCCGACGATTTCGATCTGATGCTCGAGTGCGGCCATCCTCCGTGTGTAGTCCTTCATGGACCGGGTCATGTCATCGATCCGCCTCGACAGCGCATTCTCGCGACCATGGCTCTCGAAGCGCTCCTGCGCAAAGGCTGCGGTAGCAGAAAGCCGCTCGCAGCGCTCCCTCAGACCGCTTCGTTCGGCGATCAGCTCCCGCTCCAAAAGATCGAGTGTATAGGTGAGTGATTTGAGCCGCATTGCGTCGGTTTCCTGCTCGCGCACCGCGCTGCGCACGCGTAAGGCTGAAAACATGGCTCTCTCATGCTCCGTTTCTCAGATGGGGGTCGGAGAGTTTCACCCTGGCGACGCGAGGTCGTAGCGAGGGCTGCTTGCGGACGGCCCCCGATAACAAAACCGGGGTCGGCTTTCGCCTGGCCATCTCCTCCTCAATGATCTGTCGCATGCGTTGTTTGAAATGGGCATCGCTGAACTGTTGCGCGTGACGACGCATATCCTCAGAACGGAAGCACCCTTCCATGGCCTCGAAGCGGTGCACCGCCTCAATGAGTCCGGCCTCGGACTGTTCCTCGAACAGGAGCCCGGTCTGGTCGGGGACGATCGAATCGAGCACACCCCCGCTTGCATGGGCGATCACAGGCCGGCCGCTCGCCATCGCCTCCACCGGCACAATCCCGAAATCTTCTGTTCCCGGAAAGACCAGCGCCCTGCAGCGGGAAAGCATGTCCTTGAGTTGTGCGAAGGGCGCCCGGCCCAGAAACGTCACACTGGGCCCGGCTAGGCGTTTCAGGGCTGCCATTTCCGGTCCTTCCCCGATGACGACAAGCTTGCGGTTCATCCGAGTGAAAGCGCGTACGGCCAGATCGACCCGCTTGTACCCAACCAGTTGGCCGGCCACGAGATAGTGATCGCCCAATTCGGCTGCCGGCGCGAACTCATCGACGTTCACGGGTGGATTGAGCACGGTGGCTCGACGCCGGTAATACTTGCTGATCCGATCCGCCACATGGCGTGAATTGGCAACAAAAGCGTCGACACGCGCAGCGGTGGTGACGTCCCATGCCCGCAGGGCCGGTGCAATCCACGGCATGAGCATTCGTGTCGGTAGGCCGGCGTTCGCCCGATAGAAGTGATAGTGATCCCACACATAGCGCATGGGTGAATGACAGTAGCAGACATGCGTTGCCTGCGGCCCGGGCGTGATGCCCTTGGCGGGGCCCGATTCGCTTGAGATGATCAGGTCGTAGCCCGAGACATCCAGGCTTTCCAACGCAAAGGGCATCAGTGGCAGGAGTGATTGGTAATGCCGCCGCGCCCCCGGGATTTTCTGCAAGAAGGAGGGGATGACGCGGTGGCTGCGGATCTTCTCCGACACCCGCCTTTCATCGTAGACGAGCGTGAAGATATCGGCCTCGGGATACATGTCGCACAGGGCTTCAACGACCTTCTCGCCCCCGCGCATGGAGACCAGCCAATAGTGAACGATGGCGACGCGCAAGATGCTTCTCCCGGATTTGCCCTCCGGAATACTGCTTTGAAAAGGCGCAGCAGGGCACACCGACAATACGGTTGAACCCGTGTCTGAAGGGCGCAGAAATGCGCTCAAACGGTCTAGGTCATCATCCGATCGGGCGTCATCCACACCTGTGCGCCATCCCTTCTGCGTCAAAAGCCCAATGGGCTTAGAGGGGCTAGGCGAAAGGGACTAGCCCCACACCATTTCAACCGAATTTACCTGCCCCCGTTTCCGCTGATGATCGATGGTGGGGGAGGCGGCTTTGCGTCTTCCCGAAGGTTATGAGCACTCCGGAACGGGCAGAATGAAGCAGGCAAAGGCTGGTCCCACCATTTCATTTTCAAAGGCACGAGCCCTCGTGCTTGCGGTGCTTGTGTTCACATTGTCCTTTTTTATTAGCGATGCCGCTGTTCGCGCGCAGGATGAGTTTCAGCTTCTTGAGCAGACGCGGGTGAAGATCGCTGTGGTGGAATGGGACGAGGCGCAGGGAGAATATCGGGAATGGACCGCCCTGAACGGTGAATACACCGTCTCGCCCGCTGGCATGATTTCTCTTCCCTTGGTGGGGCAGCTTGAGGCGGATGGCAGAACTTCCCAGGAACTCGCCGATGAAATCTCGGCAGCACTTCAAAAGAGAACAGGTCTTATTGCGCCGCCAGCCACAACCGTGGAAGTGGTGCGCTATCCATCTGTGTTCGTCACGGGCAGTGTGGAACGGCCGGGTGAGTTCGAGTTCAAGCCGGGACTCAACGTTTTGCAGGCGCTGGCGATGGCCGGTGGCCGTGTGCGCAGGTCTGATCAGGCAGGCGGCTATTCCGAGCTGGAGCAGATCCGCTATGCGGGCGAGATTGGCCGCATAGATCTGCAACTCCTTCAACTCACGATCCGCAGAACACGGCTCGAAACGGAACTCGTCGAGGACGAGCGTGTCGATTTCGATGCCGCCTTGCAGGGACGCCCCCTGGCTGGCCACGCAGCGCAGTTCGTAAGGGATGAGCAGGCGATATTCGAGGCCCGTCGCAACGCCTATGAGCGGCAGCGCAACGCGCTCGAAGAACTCGGAACGCTCTTTCGCGAGGAAATCCGGATTCTCGGCGAGAAGATGGTGGCGCAGGACCGGCAGATAAAAATCGCCGAAGAAGAGCTCGGCGATGTCGCTCAACTGGTCAAAAGAGGCACTGTCACGAAATCACGAGAGACCGGGCTTGAGCGCATCGTGGCGGACCTGCAATCCAGCCGGCTCGATCTTGCGGTGGCTTCCATGCGCGCCCGGCAAAGATTGAGCGAAACCGAGCGTGATGCGCTCAGTCTTGAGGGCTCACGCCGCACGGAAATCGGCGTCGAGCTGCAAAGGGTCAATCTGGAAATCGACGACCTGGAACTGCGCCGTGGAATGACGGAGCAGCTACTTCAGGCAACCGGGGCGTCGATCCTTCGGCGGGAGGACAGGGCGTTTGAGCAGCAGCCGTTGCGGTTCAGCATTCTGCGCGGCGGTGATGAAAAACAGAGGGTAGAAGCGCTTGAAACGACCGGGCTCGAACCCGGTGACGTCCTGGATGTGCAGCTCGATCTCCTGCGCGCCTCGATGCCGCGTGCTTCCCTTGAAAGCGGAATGAGACAGGTGCAGTCGCGTTAGAGAATTTCACGGCCAGACGGGCGGGGCAGACCATGGTGGTGCAGGAAATCAGGAAGCTGACCGGGACGGAGATGGCGTCGAAGGAAAGCGGACGGCATGAGGATTACATCTCCTTTCGCGATATCTGGGCTTTCCTGCAAAGGCATTTTCTGGTTCTCGCGCTGGCGTCGGCCGCCGGCGTGGCGCTTGGCGCGCTCTATATCGCAAACACCGAACCCACCTATACCTCCATCGCCCGTATCGTTATCGACCGCGAGCAGGCGCGTATTGCATCACAGGACGCTTCCACCGGCACCATCATCATCGAAACCGCCGAGATTGCCAGCGAGGTCGAGATCGTCAAATCCGAGGCAATTGCCCGTTCGGTGATCAAGCAGCTCAACCTGACCGAAGACCCGGAAATCCAGACAAGCAGTTCCTGGAGATCGGCCGTGCGTGGTGCGCTTGCAGCGATGCTTTCCATATTCGACCCGGCGCCAGAGGAAGGGGCGGAGACGGCGGGCGAGCCCAACGAAGAAGAGATCATGCGGCGCACCATGGCGGGTTTTTTGGGGCGCGTATCCGTACGTCGTGTCGGTCAGTCCTATGTTCTTGAAATCGGCTACACTTCCACTGATCCGGTCAAGGCGGCGCGGGCGGCAAATGCCATTGCCAACACCTATATGCAGTCAAGCCTCGACGCCAAATCGCAGATCATTGCGCGTGGAGCGCAATGGATCGAGGATCGGCTCGTAGAGATCGGACGGCAGGCGCAGGAGGCTGCTCTCAGTGCCGAGCAATACAGGAACAACAACGACATTGCACAGGTCGGTCCCTCGGGGCTCGACCAGCAGCAGTTGGCCGAGATCAGCAGCCAGCTTCTGGCAGCGCAGACAGCAACCGCTGGTGAGGCAGCACGGCTTGCCACCATTAACCGCATCCTGGCCGGAGAACTGCCCGACAGTTATGTCGGCGAGGCGCTCAGCAACACCGAAATCAATCGCCTGAGGGCGGATCTGGGCGCAGCACGCAAGCGATTGGAAACATTGCAGACACGCTACGGCACCGGCAGCGAGCCCACCCTCACAGCGAAATCGGAGATCGCGCGGCTAGAATCCCTCATCAACACCGAATTGGTGCGCATTCAGGGCGTCTACAGGTCCAACCTCGACACGGCTCAGGCGCGTGAAGAACTCTTGAGCAAGCAACTCGAGGCGATCAAGGGTAGCGTCACTGAAAAGAATCTGGCCCGTGTCCAGCTCACGGAGCTCGAAAGTCGGGCGACCACCTATAGGCGCATGTATGAAAGCGTCCTTCAGCAACTGATCACGACACTGCAGAAGCAGTCATTCCCCATCGGCGATGCCCGCATGGTGACCGCGGCTACACCGCCGCTCGCCAAGAACTGGCCGAAAACCACGCTCATCATCCCCATGGCTTTGATGCTCGGTTTTGCCGGCGGCCTGGGGCTCGCAGGTCTGCGCGATGTGCTCGACCGTCGCATCAGCTCGGGCGAGCGTCTGAGCCGTGAACTGGGTCTGCCGACACTCGGCCACGTTCCCTTTACCCGCTTTCAGGTGCCGGGCAGCAAGGGCGCCCTGCGCTTCGTGCTCGATGCACCCTATTCCGGTTTCTCCGAAGCGTTGCGCGGCGTGAAGAGCTCCATTGACGCGGCATTTCCTTCCGGCGGGCCAATCGTCGTGGGACTTACTTCAGTGAGCGGCGACGAAGGAAAAAGCACGATTGCGGCCAATCTGGGCCAGCTTTACGCCAACGAGGGGCTGCGTGTGGTGCTGGTCGATGCCAATTTCAGGAATCCGTTCCTGAGTTTGCAGGCAGCCAATATCGACGCAAAGGCGGGTCTTACTGTCTATCAAGGTGACTATACCCCTGATGACGAACAACCTGAAAAACGAAAGAAAGACAAGCTGATGCAGATGGAGGATGGGCTGATCCTCCCGGTGCTCACAGTGGAGCAGATTCGAAAAGCCGCACATCCGGGCCATCGCTTTGGTCATCTGCCAGCGTTGAAGAAAAAGATCGATGAACTGCGACAGAATTACGATGTCATCATTGTCGATCTGTCGACCTTTGCCACATCGGCAGACACGCGGGCGGCCAGTGCCCATCTCGACGGCATCCTTCTGGTTCTCGGCAACCGGCGCAAGATGACTGTTGAGTGGCTGGCGAGTGCGCTCGCGACATTCGGCAAGTCGCGCGTGGGGATTCTCGGGGTGGTCTTCAACAAGCGCAAAACCCGCCAGTGGTGGCGACCGATGCGGAGAAACAGGCTTGAGTCGGGAGGACGGCATGCGGTTTGAACGCTATCCGGGCCGGAGCGATCTTCGCATTGCCGTCGGCATTGCCACCACTGGGCGCAGACCGATACTCCACTCCGTTGTGCCGCACCTGCTGAACCAGACGCGTCCAGCCGACAGTATCGTCATATGCGCGGCAGACCCTGAGGATGTGGATGCCGATGCCATGTCCGCTCAGCTTTCCAATGCGCGCATCGTTTTCGCCGAACGTGGGCTCTGCCGACAGCGAAATCGAATTCTCGGAAGCGTGGAGGACGCCGACATTCTTCTCTTCCTCGATGACGACTTCCTCCTCGCCCCGAATTATCTGGAAGAGACCCTGCGTATCTTCAGGGGATACCCGGATGTTGTGCTGAGCACAGGCACGGTCGATGCAGACGGCATTCTGGGGCCGGGAATCCCGCTTGAAGACGGTCTGCGGCTTATCCGAACACATTCGACATCAAGGTCTGCCGGTTGCGAAAAACCGGTCTATAGCGGCTATGGTTGCAACATGGCTGTGCGCCTCTCGACCGTTCGCGGATATGGCCTTCGGTTTGATGAAAACCTGCCGCTTTATGGTTGGTTGGAGGACGTGGACTTCAGCCGGCAGCTTGCGCGATACGGCCGCATTGTGACTTCTGAACGGCTTCACGGTGTTCACCTGGGCACCAAGTCAGGGCGGACATCCGGTCTCCGGCTGGGTTACTCACAGATTGCCAATCCCGTTTATCTCATGGGCAAGAAAACGATGAGCCCTCGTCACGCCGCCCCGCAAATCATGCGCAATCTTGTCGCCAATGCCGTGAAGATCGTCTGGCCCGAACCCTGGGTGGACCGGCGTGGGCGGTTTCTCGGCAACATGCGGGCTGTCGTTGATTTGGTGCGCGGTCGCCTTTCACCCCAGAACGTGAACGCTCTGGAATAGGGGGGCGAACATGCGTCCAGGGCGGGTTGTCATCATCAATGACCGTTCGGCGGAGATTGGCGGAGCGTCGAACCTGTCAAGCCTTGCTGCGCGCATGTTGCGTGAGGCGGGCGTTCCGGTCACTTTTTTTGCGGGCGATGAGCCCGCTGGAATGGCGCAGCCGCAGACGGTTCACGTCAATGGAAGGCCGCTCGTCGAGCAGGGGCGTTTGTCCGCCCTCGCCGGCGGCCTCTACAACCGGGACGCCTATAAAATCCTGAGCCGCTGGATCGCCGGGCACGACAACCCCTCGACAATCTATCACGTGCATGGATGGTCCAAAATCCTGTCGCCGTCCATCTTCCGGGCGCTTATGCCGGTGCGCGAGCGGGTCGTGCTGCACGCGCACGATTATTTTCTCGCCTGTCCCAATGGCGGCTTTATCAACTATCCGGCAGCATCCATATGCACACTCGATCCCATGTCGATGCGCTGCCTGTCGACCCAATGCGACAAGCGTGGCTATCATCAGAAGGTGTGGCGTTCCACGCGGCACCTCCTGCTGCAGCGCTTCTTCGCATTGCGTAGTAGTCCTGCCAACATCGTGCTCGTGCATGAGCAGATGCGCGGCTTCTTCAAACGTGCAGGAGTTGACGACAGCCGCATGGTTACCATTCGCAACCCGGTTGCGCCTTTTTTGTCATCCCCGACCCGGCCCCATACACAGCGCGATTTCTTCTTCATTGGCCGGCTGGAGCCGGAGAAGGGGTTTGAAGACGCCGCACGGGCCGCGCGCCTCGCGGGCGTTCCCCTGCACGTGATCGGCGAGGGCGCTGGCCGAGCGCTTCTTGAGGAACGCTATCCGGAGGTGATGCTTCATGGCTGGTGCAATCGCGCACAGATCGCCGACCGCCTGCGCCATGCGCGATGCGTCATTGTCTCTTCCCGGGTGCCCGAGCCATTTGGCCTTGCCGCGCTCGAGGCGGTGGGCAGCGGCATCCCTGTCGTGTTGCCATCCCATGCATTGCTGGCTGCCGAACTGGCGGAGGCAGGTGCGGCATTCACATTTCCCACGCTGGGCATCGAGGCGTTGGCCGCCAAGCTGAGCCGCTTGGCCGATGACGACGAACTGGTCTCCGCGATGAGTGAAAATGCACGCTCATGCGCCCCACATCTCGCCAACACGACGCAGAGCTGGCTTTCGGCACTGTTGGATCTCTATGCCGGCATTCTGCATGACGCGATTAACGCCCGGTCACCAACGCCGGGCGGCAAAAGAGGCGCTGCAACCAGGTCTACGGTACCGCCAGGAATAGGCGGGAAGCCGGGGCGTGATTCTAATGCTTTTGGCCACGCAGCCAGCCAGTCAAATGACGCCGGTTAGTCCGGCTGCGCTGCAGGGGTAGGCATGGTTCGATTGTGCGGTGGACTGCACCTAAATGGCCCTGCCCAATACCCCGATGGAGTTATATCACGGGCTTTGCGGGGCCTTATAATGATCGACGGCGAGGCAAACAAAACACCCAGGGGCGGGTTCATGCTGTACGCATACGATGATTCCGTAAAGCAGGGATTGGAGCTGCGGAAAGTCAGGCATTTCCGCTCTTACGTCTTTGTAAAAAGGGTGTTCGATGTGGCGTTCAGCGCCCTCGTGCTCGTGTTTCTTTTCCCTGCCATTGTGCTCATCTCCCTCTGCATCCTCGTAAGCGATGGGCGGCCTGTTTTCTATCGACAGAAGCGGATCGGACGGGATGGAAAAATGTTCGACTGCTTGAAGTTTCGCACCATGCGGCGGGATGCGGATCGCCTGCTCAGAGAATTACTGGATCAAAATCCGGTTCTCCTCCAGGAATGGCGCGCCTGTCAGAAGTTGCGCAACGATCCGCGCATTCACCCCATCGGTCATTTCTTGAGGATATCCAGTCTCGATGAGTTGCCGCAATTCGTGAACGTGCTGCGCGGCGAAATGAGCGTGGTCGGCCCGCGTCCGATCGTCGAGGACGAGATGGTACGCTATGGCGAGCGCATAAACGATTATCTGTTGATGAAGCCCGGTATCACCGGTCTTTGGCAGGTATCAGGTCGCAGCGACACATCGTACGCCGAACGGGTTCAACTGGATGTGCAGTATTTTCACAACCGCACGACCTGGCTCGATCTGAAGATTGTCTGGCGTACCGTCGGTGTCTTTCTTTTCGATCGCAATGGCTGCTGACAACGGTAGGGCGTGGAGAGGGAGCTCCTTTAGAAAAGGAAGAACAGCAGAACGGCCAACCAGACGATGAGGCAGAAAACGACAACGACCCAGCGTATGGAAATCTTGGCGCTGATTGCCTTGAACGGCCGCGCAAGGAAACCATGGTTCAACTGGTCTTGTTTGCTTGCATCTCGCACTGGCTGCTCATCGTCCGCCACAAGGCATCGAAACTGGAAACCAGAACAGGGAAAGCACACACATTCGCGTCCCCACATCGGGCTTCAAGCCGTATCGAGCCCCGTCATCCATACGGCCGCACACTCACAAATCCCATCGTCAAGGACGACGAATCATCAGTGTTGCAAGGGAAATCGTAGCGGAAGCGCCGGCACAGGTGAATAGCGGCAGGGGGGAAGGCGACGTGAAAGCGGATCACAAACCACCGCAAAATGATACACAACCGGGCGGATTTTTCGGATTGTCTGTCTCGTCTCTCCTTGGGGGGGGCGTGTGGGTCATGGTGGCGCGGCTTTTTTCACAGGTCGCGCAACTGATCGCCTTTGTGGCCGCTGCCCGTGTTCTTTCGCCAGCAGAATTCGGCTTTTTCGCATTCGTTTCAGCCATCGCCTTTCTCTTTGTGGTGGTGAGTGAAGGGGGATGGGCGGAGTTCATCATGCGCGCCGATCATGGTGAGGAGCAACTGCCGCAACTCACTGCGATCGCGCTTGTAAGCGGCTTTGGCTTCACTGCCGCTGGGCTGCTCCTGGGGCTCTTTGTGGGCGTCTTCTGGTTCCCAGCCTGGCAGGCATGGCTGTTCGCGCTCTTTGCGCTCTGGTTCATACCCGCTGCGGTTAATGCCGTTTATGACGGGATGTTGGTGCACCGAAGCCTACTCAACATGCAGGCTATAATCCGCATTCTCGCGGAAGCGGTGGGCCTTGCAATAACATTGTTTGGCCTGTGGGCCGGGTGGAATATCGCCGCACTCGTGGTTGGACGGCTGGCCACGCATATCCTGGGTGTTTTCGGCGGAGTCTGGGTGATTGGCTGGATCACGCCGAAAATCCCGAGCCGTGCGGTGTTCGCCGAGGTGATTCACTTTGCGCGCTATATTCTTAGTGTGCGGATCATCGTGTTCGCCCGATCCTATTCGGGCACGCTTGTTGTCGGTGGTTTGCTCGGCCTCGCGGACGCCGGTTACTACCGGGCCGCGGAAAGGATTGTGGCCGCCTTCTCAGAATTGGTTGGCGAACCGGCAAGATTGCTTGCCTGGGTGGTGTTCCGCCGCGCAAACAGCCGCAGCGCTGCTGCCACGACAGTTGATCCGATCACCCGTGCCGGCAGCTTTTTCCTGCCTGTTCTTTTCGCCATCGCCGCGCCCGTTTATCTCGGTCTGGTTCTCGTTGCCGGCAATCTGGTGGACATTGCTCTTGGAGCAGCCTGGGCGCCGGTTGCGTTGGTGGTCAAAATTCTCGCGATCCGCCAGCTTCTGATGTTTCAGGGATATGTGACGGAACCGTTATTGGCGGTTCGCGGGGAGGTCAAACGGCTTTGGCCATTGTCACTCTTCATCAGCTTTGCTTCGATCCTGATGATCGTGGCTCTCGCGCCCTTCGGACTTGTGTATGCAGCCCTCGGGCAATGTGTGGCGGCTGCTTTCGCCGGCGCGCTGTCGGTCTGGTTTCAAGTCCGCTACGGAAAACTCGACTGGATGGGGATCTCTGCCAATAGCGGTCTTATCATGCTGGCCGCCGCGGTGATGTTCGTCGGCGTCTCGTCGCTTGCTCACTGGCCCACCGAGGCTCACCTGCCGGCCTATTCGCAAATGGCGATGCAGGTTCTGGTGGGGGCATTGATTTATCTGGGCGTTCTCTATGCAAGCTGGAGATGGACAGGCTGGCTCAAATCCGGCCGATAAAGCGCTGTCTGCTCACTTGAGAAGGCGCTTCTTGAGATGATCGGCAAGGCGCAGCGTCATGGCGATGATCATCAGTGTCGGGTTGGCGTGGCCGGGCGTGGGGAAAACCGAACTGCCGGCCACAAAAAGTCCATCGACACTGTGAACCTTGGCGTTCGGGTCGACAACGCTTGTCTTCGGGTTTGCACCCATGCGCGTGGTGCAGGCCGGGTGGGCCATGTCACTGAAAGGAGCGTTCCTGAAATCCTCGTCCAGGACCCAGGGTTCGAGTTTGGGCTGTGGCAGGCCGACCCGCCAGAACTCGGCCGAAATGAGTTCGGCGAGCCGTGCGAGGCTTGCAGCTTCCGCCCAGCCGATCTTCCAGTTCACGCGCGCCAGCGGTACACCCAGACGGTCCCGCACCGAAGAGAGTGTCACGCGGCTTTCGCGGTCGGGCCTCTGTTCGACCATGGCGTCGAAGCGCAGTTCGCTGAGCTGGCGGGGCAGGCCCCGTTTCATGATGAGCCGGCGGTGCAGCCCCGCTGCCAGACCGCCGGGGGCCGCAAGCGCGGTCCTCAGGTCGTCGAGCCGGAACCGCCGGTTGCCGGAGTAAAATCGCTTGAGTGCCAGCCAAGGGTCGTTCGGCGCCAACACCTGTACCGGGTAGGTGGCGCAGTTGAGCAGCCCCTCGCGCGCCTGCAGGCGCGGGCTAAGCGCCAGCCCACGCAGATAAAAATGCGTGCGGCGGTTGTGACTGAGCCCGTAAAAGCCGAAATGCTCGGCAACGTCCTGCAGGGGCTCCTTCCCGAACCGTGCGATCACGGTTCGCGGATGGTCGGCCAGATATCGCCCCACGCAGTCATGATCGTTGCCGATGCCCTGTGTGGCCACATTCGTGGATGCCAGGAGTATGCGCGCATTTTCAATGCCGCCACCACACAGCACGATCACCGGCGCCCGTATCACGGCGTCCACCCCGGAGAGGCTTTTGACATGGAGTGTCTCCACCTTCCTCCCGCTTTCACACAATCCGATCCGGATAACGGTCGCATGTGTGAGAATATCGATGTTGTCGGTTGAAAGTTTTGCTGCGAGCTCCGAAAACCGCAATGGCTCGCTGCTCTTGGGCTTATGGCTGAATTGCCAGAAGAAAGTGCGCAGCAGATTGTCATTTAGATCGATGTCTGCCGGCGGCGTTTTCAGCCGGGTGTAGAGTGCTTTGTCGTAGATATTGGGACCAAGATTGAGCAGGTTTGCTGCCCGACCTAGCACATCCGCCAGATCGCGCCGTTGCAGTGGCCAGCCGGAGTCAGGCACCCATTGGCGCGCATCGAAGTCGATCTCGTCGAATGCGGCGCATTTGCCGACCCAGGTGTGTGTGCTGCCGCCCACCATCCGGTTTCGCAGTTCGAATGGGGGAATGTCGTTGAGCCAGGCGAGATCGCCCGTATAGCCTCGCTGAAGCGACATGGCGTCACGCGCACGAGGTTCGCCGATATTCTCCACTCGATTGAGAAGCTGGATCTCGGAATCAAACTCCACGCCGCCGCTTTCGACCAGAAGTATCTTGAGACGCGTATCGGCAAACTCCCGCGCTAGCGTCAGTCCGGCCGGTCCCGCCCCAACAAGGGCGATATCGGCCTCGAACCGTGTGCCGGATGGCACGCTGCGCAAGTCTAGAATGGACACACTGCCCCCTGAGCGGGCCACCAGAGCAGCACGTCAGTTGCGAAAGAAAATGGGTTCGCTGCGTCGTAAAGCCCCTGCAAAGGCTATCAAAATCCTGCGCCCGGCCGAACTCATCCAAATTGCATAGAAGGGGCAGCTTGCTAAGGGTTTTGGCCATCATCGGGTAGGGCAAGACGGCGTGGCGCTACATTATTGGATTATTTGAAAACCCCATGGCCCGGGCATACGCTTGAAGAATAAATGGGGCGCCACGGGCACGGCTCGCCCGTCGGCCAAGCGGGAAAACACCATGGCAAAGGTTGGTTTGCGTGAGTGGCTGGCCATCGGCGGGGTCATCGCTTCGGGGCGTCTTGCGCGCTATGGCGGGCCCGGCGAGGGGCCGCTCGACCGGTTCGAAAAGGCATTTTCCGAAAAGTTCGGCGTCAAACATGTGTTGACAGTCAGCAGCGGCACAGGCGCGTTGATCAGTGCATTGGCTGCCTCCGGCGTCGGGCCCGGCGACGAGGTGCTTGTGCCTGCCTATACATGGATTGCGACGGCCGCTTCCGTGCTCGCCGTGGGGGCTGTTCCGGTCATCGTCGATATCGACGAGACGCTGACCATGGATCCCGAAGACATTGCGCGCAAGATCACGCCGCGCACCCGTGCGATCCTGCCGGTGCACATGGCCAACATGGTCTGCGACATGGAGGCGATCACGACGCTCGCCCGTCAGAACGGCCTCACGGTGATCGAGGATGCCTGCCAGGCGGTGGGCGTGCGTTACCGGGGCCAGCGTGTCGGCACGATTGGCGACATTGGCGCTTTCAGCTTCAACCAGTTCAAGAACATGAATATCGGCGAGGGTGGTGCGGTGGCCTCCCAGAGCGACCGGTATTTCGCCCGCGCGCGCATGTATCATGATGTGGGTGAACTCTTTCGCGGACATCTCGACAATTACAACGAGCCGAGTTTTTTCGGCGTGAACTTCAAGGCAAGCCAGATCCAGGGGGCGATGCTCAATGTGCAGCTAGCCAAGCTCGATCCCATGCTGCGCCGCATGCGCAGGCGGCATCAGGTCATGTCGCACATCCTGTCGGGCAGCGATGCCTTCCGGCTGGGACCGCACAACGACCCGCAAAACGCCGTCGGTCTCCATGTTCTGTTCGAGACGGAAGGCGAGGCCAAGGCCTTTGCCGCCCGGAACAGGCGCGGCGTCTACCGTGTTTTCGATTCAAGTCGCCACGTCTGTACCCACTGGACTCCGATCCTTGAGAAGCGGGCATTCCATCCGGCCATGAACCCCTATGGCTGGGCTTCGGCCGATGTGGAGTATGGGCCCGACATGTGTGCCCGCTCGCTGGATATTCTGAAACGCACTTGCCGCATCAGCCTTGGCGAAAACTATCCGACGGCACTTATGGCCTATCTTGCCCGCCGCATGGTCGGGGGGAAAGCGCCGGAAAGGCGGTTGTCCTATGCAGCTTAAACCCGTGAGCATAGGCGCCGGCACGATCGATGTCTGGCAGTGGACCCTCGATGTACCCCTGGAGGCGCTTCCACCGCTCGTCTCGGCACTCAGCGAGGCTGAGTTCGCACGTGCCTCTCGCTTCGTGCATGAGCAGCACCGGCTGCGTTTCATCGCCGGGCGGGGCCGGCTGAGGGCGATCCTCGGATCCTATCTCGGCGTTGCGCCAAACCGGCTAGCTTTCTCATACAATGCCTTTGGCAAACCCCGGCTTGCCGGGCGCGGTGAACCGCCGCTTCATTTCAATCTCAGTCACAGCGGCCCGACGGCGGTTCTCGCCGTTTCCGATCGCTATCAGCTCGGCATAGACATAGAGCGCGTCCTTCCGTTCCGGGAAAATCTCGCAGAGCACTTTTTCTCCGGGGCTGAGAATGAAGCGCTCAGGGCGGTCCCGGTGCAGGAGTATCTTGGCGCGTTTTTCCGTTGCTGGACACGCAAGGAAGCGTTCGTGAAGGCACATGGTGCGGGGCTTTCGCTGCCGCTTGAATCCTTTGATGTCACCATCGATCCCGTCGGTGAGCCGCGGCTGCTGCGGCTCGATGGCGTGGACGATGCGCCGGCCCAGTGGCAGTTTTTGAATCTGACCCTGCCGCGCGGCTATGTCGGCGCGGTCGCGGCGCTGACGGCAGGCAACGCCGTTTCGCTGAACTATCGCGGCGGCACGCTTCAGCCTGCCCGGCGAGAAAGGCGCGGGGCCTGGCGGCCCGCAGCCCGGATCGAACGTCATCAGGCGTTGAGCCGCGCATCCAGAATATAGCGTGAGCCGCTCGCATCGAAATGATGGCAGCCGGTCAGGCCCGGTTTGAAATCGGGCAGGATGCGGCGCACACATGTTTCCCGATAATCATCCAGGTCCAGTTGCTCGATCTCCATGATGTTGAGACCGTAGCCATAGATGCCGTGCGCATTGTACTGCGCGGGCCGGTAGAGCCGGCGATGGCGTGAGAAGATGCGGCCGGCATTGCGTGCCGTGGCGCTGCCCACAACAATGGGATTCCGCCGATGGGGAACGATCCGTTTCAATTCCGGTCCGTCGACCTGGAACGCGTAGAGCGCGGAGCAGTGATCCTCGAACGCGTGATGCTCTGAAAGATTGGTGAAAAGCCACCACTGACCGCGATGTTTGAAAAGCGTGCTGTCGGCGGTTGACCATCCCTCGAGGGCTCGAGAATAGGGCTCCCATATCAACGGAAAGCTCACCGCGCGCCAGATTTCGATGCGCTTCCTCTGATGCGTCTCCGGCATGAGGAAAATCTCGTCCCCCACGCGGAAAACGAAGGGAAACGAGAGGTGCTCGCTGCCGCCCAGCGCTATGCCGATGGGCTCGAAGCCGCTGCGGGTGATTTCGCCCACAGCGATGTGCGCTTTGGTATCGCCCAGTCCATAGTTCTCGTAGAACAGATAAGTCCGCCCCTCATGGTGAAAAAGGAAGGGATCGGCCTTGATGGCCGTGTCCGTCGGTGGGATCTCCATGGCTTCGCTGGGATCGAAATCGTCAATGGCACCGCGCCCGCTGAAAAGCGTCCAGACGGCGGTTTCCTGATGGGAGGCGCGGCGCATGGTCTTGAGCGCCCGCTGCGCTATGTTTTTTGTGAGCGCCGCTGCATAGCGGCCTGTCCTGAAAATGCCGGGCGGCCTGAGCGCCTGGACGGCATCGGGGGCTCTGAGCGGCTTTGGCAGTTTGCTGGTGTCCGCGATGCGTCTGAGTTCACGCATCAGAAGCAGAACCGACTTTTCCTTGATGAAGGCGGCATTGCGCGCCGCACTGAATTTCACATTGAATTCGGCCTGCGCGATGACGCGTCTTTCCGGGTGCCGTGCCGTTTCCAGAAAAAGCGAGAGATGGCTTGTCGGAGCACCGGCCGCCATATCGGCGATGCCGTCCCAGCTCGCCGAGCCCGACTGCGTGAAAACATGGCTGAGCGACCAGACGCCGAGCGGGAGAGCATTAAGAATTGCCTCAGGCAAATCTGCATTGCAGTGGCGAAGGATGATGTCGAGTTGCGGTCCGTGCCGGTCTCCATTCGCGACAGCATTGGCCAGCGGGATATTGAGTATGGCTTTTCGCGCGCGCTCGAACCGCTTTGCGCTATAGCCCGACTGACGCGCAAATAGCGCACCGTCAAATCGTGCCACCATTCTGGTGAGCATGTTGGCCTTTGCGCCAGCCGGTTTCGAAGTATCGAGAAACGCGACAAGCCGGAAACGGCGGTCCGCAAGCAGCCGCTCGATGAGTTGAAGCTCCCAGTTTTCAAAAGGCTGTCCTGCCTCGCGCATGATGCCGATGCGCAGGGGCGCCGCCACCTTCGCCTGCTTTCCATGCATTTTAGGAACGGCGGTCAGCGGAGCCTCCCAGTTCAAGACGCTCGCCAAGCACGGATGAAAGTTTGTCGACGCCCCTGTCACTCAACGAATCCTCGTGCCAGCCGCTGAGATCGAAAACCGGCGATTCATCCGGCACGAAACCACGCCACCCGAATAGAAGCCGCCTTGCGCGCCGGTGTGTGGCCTGACTGCGGAAGAAGAGCACGGTTTCACCGGAAAGCGTGCGCGGACTGTAACGCCGGGCCGCACGAACGAGATACTGGGTGACCGCTTCGTTGGTTTCCTCTTCCTCATTCATCGCACGGGCGGGCGCGAAGCGCTCGACAAGCTTCAGCGAAAGGCTGAACTCCTTCAGATAGGTGATCAGCGACATACGCCCGCGTAAAAGCTTACCGGTGAAATAGACGAGACGTTTTGCCCGTTTCTCGGTGTTCCAGCGCCAGCGGGTCAGGGCCGGCTGCGAACGCACATAACCGGGTGCCCAGCTGTCGATCAGCGCGACGAAGCTCACATCATGCCCCCTGGCCCGCAATTGCCGGGTCATCTCGGCGGCCAGGATGCCGTTGACGCAAAGCCCCACCAGCGCGACGGTTTTTGGTGTGTCGCCAAGCTGCATCGCGTCCACCGCATCGCCGGCGATCTTTTCCAGCGAGAAGCCTTCGGTTTGTTCATCGATCCGCGCATTGAACATGTGAAGATTGACGACGGAGGCATGACCGGGAAGCGACTTGGCCATCCGGTAATAGAGGAAGGGATGGTTGAGCGTATAGACCGCGCAGTCTCCGCTGCCCTGCCGGTAGGTCGTTGTCTCCCAGTCGACGGTAACCGGTGACGGGGTCTCCAGTTCTTCCGCCGGTTCTGCGACAGGGGCAGGCTGTGTGCCGAAGATCGCGGACGCGAAGCCCGAGAGCGTCGGCTCCCTGAACAGGAGAGCGAGGTCAGGCTGGATGCCGAAGGCCTCGCGCACGCCGGAGAACATTCTGAGAGCCAGAAGCGAATGACCGCCCAGCGCAAAGAAGTCGTCGTCTGCATCCACCCGCGGCACGTCAAGCACACGCGCCCATATCCGGCCAAGCTCCGCCTGCCTGTCCGCCGGCGGGGCCGGGTCTTTCGCTGGAACCGGGGCAGGGACATTGGCCGTGGGTGGCGGCATTGCCGGCAACTCCACTGCGCCGTCCGCCCGTCTCGGCAGGGAAAGAAGAACGCTGATTGCGGCGGGTACCTCTTCCTCTGGCAGCCGTTCTGCCAGATAGGCGTTCAGTTGTGCAGGAAGGGTCTCGAGCGGCACCATGAGCCCTGCAGTCGGCACCACGAAGGCGTGAGACCGGCCGACCGGTCCGTCTCGCCGGACCGCGACATCGGCGACATCCGGTTGCGCGAGAAGCAGCGCTTCCAGCCGCGATGCCGGTTTCGGCTGCGCTTCCTTCGGCAATGTGCCGGCACGAACCGGCCCCGCCATCGCGCCAATCTGCGCCTGCGGATCGTCAAGCGCGAAGGCATAGGCCTTCTGCCACAGATCGAGCAGCTCCCGCGCGGTCGCTTCGTCGAACAGATCGGTGTTGTATTCCACCGACATGCGCCAGCCGGTCGGCCGGCCGATCATGATGAAGTTGAGATCATAGATCACGCCCGGCGATTGCGACGGGGCGCTGATCAGCTCGAAATCGCCATAGCGAGTGTCTTCCAGAAAGGCCTTTTGCTGGTTGAAGTTCACCGAAACAAGTGGATTGCGGGAAGGGTCCCGCACCGGGTTGATCAGTTCGACGAGATTGTTGAACGGCATTTTCTGGTGGTTGAGGGCCGCCCCCACCGTTGCGCTGACCCTTGAGAGGTGATCGGCGAAGCTCAACTCCTCACCGATATCGAAACGCAGAACGAGATTGTTGATGAACACGCCGATGAGATTCTCCAGATCCACATCCTCGCGCCCCGCGATCTGCGTCCCGAACAGCACTTCACGTTCGCCCGAATAGTGGTGAAGTGCAGCACTGATGACCGCCACGCCATAGCTGAACAGCGATACGTGATGCGCCCGCGCCGCCGCCTCGATCCGCTCGCCGAATTCCAGCGGGAGCACGGCGGAAAGGATCTCCCCGCGGCTGGTTTTTACGCGCCCGCGCGGGCGGTCCGGCCTGATCTCGAAATAGGGCGCGTCGCGCAACTGTTCGCGCCAATAGGTCTTCTCCGCTTCGAAACCATAGCTGTTCCGGTATTCGTCCTGCCACAGCGCGAAGTCGCCATATTGCAGCGCCAGCTCCGGCAGGTGCGGCGCGCGTTTCGCGTCGATGGCCGCTGCGAGTTCTCCCACTTCGCGCCCCAGAACGCGGATCGACCAGCCGTCGAAACAGCTCTGATGCGCGGTGATGAGAATGAAGCCGCGCCTGTTCTCCACCATCAACAGCGTGACGCGGAAGAGCCCCGGCTGGCCGAGGTCGAACGGCGCTGCCGCCGTCTCCCTGCTGATCGACTGGATGCGCGCCTCGCGCTGGTCTTCCGGCACGTGACGCAGGTCGATGACCGGCATGCGGAACTCGACCCCGCGCACCACCTGCTGCGTGGGTTGCCCATCCTTCTCCACAAAACGGGTTCGCAGGACCTCGTGTCGCTGGATGATCTGCCGGAAAGCCTCCTCAATGCTCTCGGTCCTGAAGTTCCCGCGAATCTCCCACCGCACGGCGACGTTGAGCGCGGGGTTTCCCGGATTCAGACGATCCAGGAACCAGCAACGCATCTGCGTCTGCGTGCAGGGAAATTCTCCAATGATGTCGTCCGAACCGGAGGCCATCACGCGGTGTTCAATGTCGCTCATCCGTGTGCCTCCATGCGCCGCCGCGCGCCATGCCGGAAATCTTTCAGCGAGGGGACATGCGGCTTGATCCCGTTCACCGGCTGGCTGTCCGCTTCATCGGCGATCAGCGCCAGCTCCCCGATCGTGGGGTGTTGCAGGAGATGCCGCGCCTCCAGCGGCAGGCCGGCATCGATCATCCGGGCTGCGATGCGGAAAATGCTGAGCGAATCCGCCCCCAGCGCGTAGATGTTCTCCTCCACGCCGATTTCGGGAATGTTGAGCACGTCACACCAGATGGCCGAGAGTTTCTCTTCCATGGGCGTGCGCGGCGCGGTGCGGATGATGGCCGCCTCCTGGCGCGGGATACCCTGCTTTTCGAGCGTCTTGCGGTCGAGCTTGCCATTGGCCGTCTGGGGCAGCGCTTCGGCATTGACCCAAAAGGCGGGCACCATATGGCCGGGAAGATGCGCCTTGGCATGGGCGCTGAGCGCCTTTGCTTCCGGCGGGCTCGCCGGATCGTCAGGCACGGTGTGACACACGAGCTGCCGGTCGCCATTGCGGTTCACGGGGGCGACAACGGCGCACTGGCGCACGCCATCTGCCTTTGCGATGACCGCCTCGATGTCGCCCAGCTCGATACGGAAGCCGCGCAGCTTGATCTGGTTGTCGCGGCGCCCCAGAAGCTGGAGCGAGCCATCGGCCAGGCGCCGTCCCACATCTCCCGTCTTGTAGAGCCGTTGCGGAACGCCGCCAATCGACACATTGCGGAAAGCGGCATGGGTTTGCTCGGCGTTCTTGAAATAGCCGACGGCAAGGCCGTCGCCGCCAATGTTCAGTTCACCCGTCACGCCCACGGGCGCAAGCCGGTTGCGCGCGTCCAGAATGTAGAGCTGCGTGTTGGCGATGGGCTGGCCGATGGTGATCGGCGCATCCGGATTGTCGATCCTCGCGACCGACGACCAGATCGTGGTTTCGGTCGGTCCATACATGTTCCACAATTCGCCGCCCAGCGCGCACAGGCTCTGCGCCAGCGTTGCGGGCAGCGGTTCGCCGCCGCACAGCATCTTGAGCGATTTCCTCTCGCCCAGCCCCGCTTCGACAAGCATCTGCCAGAGCGTTGGCGTTGCCTGCAGAACGGTTGCGCCGCATTCGTCGAGACGTTGCACGAGCCGAAACCCGTCCTGCACCTCGATCCTGTCGGCGATCACCACGCGGCCACCGCAGATCAGCGGCAGGTAGAGTTCCAGCGCGGCGATGTCGAAGGAAATGGTGGTGACGGCAAGCAGCGTGTCATCTGCCGTAAAGCCGGGTTCCTTCGCCATGGAGGTTAGGAAGTTGACCAGCGCGTTGTGCGGAACCTCCACGCCCTTCGGCACACCGGTCGAACCTGAAGTGAAGATGATGTAGGCCGCAGCCTGCGTGCCATGAACCCGCTCCTCGAGCGGTGCTGCATCCCTGGCGGCAATCGCATCGCGCTCCTCATCGAGCATGATCGGCAGCACGTCTTCACCGGCAAGGGCGGCAATCCTGTCACTCTTGCAGATCACCGCGGAGATTTTGGCTGCCTCCATGGTCTGCCGCAGGCGTGCCTCGGGGTGATCCGGGTCGAGCGGCACATAGATGTGGTCGGCTTTCATGATTGCCAGCAGCGTCACCAGCATGTCTATGGAGCGGTCGAGCGCCACCGCGACACGGCAGCCGGGCACGAGCAGCTTTTCCTGGAGCAGCCGTGCCATCTGCCAGCTTCGCGCATCGAGTTCCCC
The DNA here is from genome assembly GCF_020833685.1 of Nitratireductor sp. B36. Classification (GTDB taxonomy): domain Bacteria; phylum Pseudomonadota; class Alphaproteobacteria; order Rhizobiales; family Rhizobiaceae; genus Nitratireductor. Next base: position 966,382 of record NZ_JACKZY010000001.1, on the reverse strand, counting down.
ATAGGTGATGCTTTCCTTGCCATGAGTGGCGGCAATGGCGTCGGGCGTTTCCGCCGCACGGTCGCCAAACAGCTCGAAGGCAAAGCGCTCGTCGTCATAGGCCGCCTGCGTCTGGTTGAGCTCATAGGCAAGCCAGTCCATCTCGTCCTGAGACATGAGCGGCAGGCGCTCGATGGGTTTGGACATATCTTCTGCCAGCGTCCCCACGAGCGTGGCGAAATGGCCGAGCCAGCGTTCGATGGTCTCCGGATCGAACACGTCGCCATTGTAGTCGACATCGATGCGGATGCCGTCCTCGCTTTCGATCATGTTGGCGAACATGTCGAAATTCGAAAACGCCTTGGGGTTGGGCGTGACCTCGGCGGCAAGCCCGCCAAAATCCATTCCCTTCGTCACCCGCTCCAGGTTGAACTGGATTTCGGTCAGGGGAAGGCGGCTTGGATCGCGCTTCAGGCCAAGCTTCCGCACCAGCGTTCCATAGGTAAAGTCCTGATGCTCGAAAGCCTGAAGAACCAGTTGCTGCGTGTCCTTCAAATGCTCGGCGAAGGACCGTTCTTCATCAAGCGCCTGCCGCAGGGGCAGAAGATTGACGCAATGGCCGACCAGCGTTTCGTCATCAAGCAGGCTCTGCCCTGCCGAAGGCACGGCGATCACGATGTCGTTGCTGCCCGAAAGCCGCGCGATCATCACCTGCATGGCTGCGAGCAGGGTCGAAAACAGCGTCGCGCCGTTCTTCGCGCCGGCCTTCTTCAGCCGCCTGTAGACATCGCTGTCGATATGCGCGGTCACGGTGCCGCCAGCAAAGCTGCGCTGTTCTGGGCGCGGCCGGTCGGTCGGCATGTCCGGCAGGTCCGGTACGGTCTCGAATTGCGAAAGCCAGAACCGCTCCGTCTCTTCATCGTCCTCCGTCCGGCTAGCGCGCGCCTGCGCATAGCTCGAGAAAGCCAGTGCCGGGGGCAGGTCAGGCGTGTCTCCCTGCGCGAGCGCTCTATAGGCTGTTGCAAGCTCTTCGATCAGCACATTCGCCGACCAGCCATCACAAACGATATGATGGGCCGTGAAGACAAGCACGTGCCGGTCGTTTGAAAGCCGAACGAGTTCTGCGCGCGCCAGCGGACCATTGACGAGATCGAACGGGGTCCGCGCCTCGCGCTCAATGATTTGTGCAAGCGCCTCGTCATCAGAAACCTCCGTCAACGGCATGTCGATGCGGAAATCGGGCGTCACGTCGAAATGCTTGCCCGTCCGCGCAAAACGGATGTGAAGCGCATTGTGTCGCGCAACGATAAGATCAAACGCTTTGCGGAATGCGGCTTCATCCAGCGCGCCATCGAGCGTGAGATTGAAGGATTCGTTGAAGGAGCAGGAGGCTTCGTCGCCGGCCTGCGCTGCAAGCCAGATTTCCTTCTGCGCCTCGGTCAGCGGTGCCTGTTGCGGCGTCTCCTGCAGGGGCCTTGCGGTGGGGCGCTCCGCCCGTCCGTCATCGGCGACTAGAATGCCGGCACCTTGAAGCGCATCGAGCGTCTCGCCGAAGACCGTTGCAATGCGCGAAAAGTCTTCTTCCGAATGCGCGGTCGTCAGGAAACAGGGATAGCCGTCCTGGACATGCAGGCCCTGCATCCGCGCATAGGGATAAAACAGCGCGCCGAGCGGGTCGGCATTGCCAAAATCTGTCACGAACCAGCTCTTGTAGCCATGGATCTGCGTCGCAATCCCGCGATCCGAAAGCTGGCCGTTCAGCTCCGTGACAAGCGTTTCCGTGCGGGTGGCCACCCGGTCATAGAGCGCACGGCCTTCACCCTTGATGTGCTCGAGCACGGCGCGTGTCGCCGCCAGCACGACAGGATGGCGCACGAATGTGCCTGCAAAGAAAGTCGGCGCGACCATTGGCACGCTGTCATCGCCATAATCCCAATGACCGCCATCGAGCGCATCCATATACCGGCTGTCACCGGCCAGAACGCCGATCGGCATTCCGCCGCCCAGCACCTTGCCATAGGTGGCGAGGTCGCCGCGTATGCCCCACACGGCCTGCATGCCACCGGGGTCGACGCGGAAGCCCGTCACCACCTCGTCGAACACCAGAGCGAAATCGCGTTCCGTTGCGAGCGCGCGCAGCGCACGCACGAATTCGACCGGTTGCAGCTCCGGATGGCGGCTCTGCACCGGCTCGATGATGACGGCCGCAAGCTCGTCCGCATTGGCGCGGATCCAGTCGAGGCTTTCAGGCGCGCCATAGGGCAGGACCGTGATGTTCGACAGGGAATCTGCGGGGATGCCGGCGGCAATGGGCAGGGTACGATGCTGCCCCGCACGGCTGCGGCCCTTGACCAGAACCTCGTCGAACTGGCCGTGATAATCATTGCCGAAAACGACGATGCGGTCGCGGCCCGTCACGGTGCGGGCAACCCGCATGGCCGCCATCACGGCTTCCGATCCGGTGTTGCAGAAGGTGACGCGGCTGTGCCCGGTCAATTCGCTGATCAGGTCCGCGACTTCGCCGGCGAGCGGTGTCTGCGGGCCAATGGCAAAACCTCTGTCGGTCTGCGCGCGGATCGCCTCGACCACGAAATCGGGGGCATGACCGAAGGCGGTTTGCCCCATGCCGTTCACGAGATCGATATATTCATTGCCGTCTATGTCCCAGATGCGCGATCCCTTCGAGCGGTCGGAGACGACAGGGAAGACCAGTTCCTTCCAGTCGATGCGAAACCCGGAGGCCGCGCGTGGATCGGCCAGATGCGGCCGGTGTTCCTGCGTGAACGCTTTGGAGCGGGCATTCTTCTCGCAATAGCGGGCAACCAGATCGTTGATGAAGGCGCGTTTTTCCTCCGTGAGCGCCTTTTCGCCGGCCTGCGCGCCGGGCTTGTACACGCGGATGCGGCCGCCACCGATCTCACTCTCGTCACCGCTCGTGTCCGGCACAGGCGCGGGCGCAGCGGCTGGGGCCGGTGCAGGCTGCGGCGTGGCTGAAGGCGCTGCCGTCGGGATCGAGCCGCCAAGCGACTGAATGGTCTGCATCTGCTGTGCGAAAAGTTGCTGCGCCATCTGCAACTGGGACTGGAAAAGCGCCTCGAGCCCTTGAGGTGCCTGTGGAGTTCCATTCGCCACTGAAGATGGCGCAGCAGACGCGACGTCCGGCGTGGGGGGGACCTGAGCCACCGGAGAGGGAGACACCGCCTGCACGGTATCTGCCGGCAGTTCGGTGTCGAGGTGTCGCGCCAAATCATGAATGGTCGGAATGTTGCCGAGCAGCTCGCGGAAGGAGAGCTTGATCCTGTATTCCTTCTCCACCTTCTGCGCGAATTGGCCGATGAAGAGGGAATCGTAGCCAAGCTCCAGAAAGGTCGCTCCGGCTGCATCGCCTGGCAGGTCTTCGCCTGAAAGGTCTGAGAGCAGGGCGGTCAGGGCGCGTTCCAGGGTGGCACGCCGGTCGGTTGTTGCAGGTGCGGTGGTCATTGGGCTCATTCCGTCTGTCGGGATTGTTTTTACCGGTGTATCGGGCAGCGTATGGGCAAGTGCCGCATGCGCCCGGTTCTCCGGCGTCGGTGCGTCGATCCAGTGCATCTGGCGCTGGAAGGGATAGGTCGGCAGCGGGATTTTCCGCCGCGCCGTCTCTGGCAGGGCCGGCCAGTCGAGCCCGCAGCCGGCGATCCACGACCGCGCATGGGCTTCGGCGAAAACGTCCTCACCCAAGGATGCGCGGTCGTGTTCGGGCAGGGACTGGATAATGGCGGCGATGTCATCGCGCTTGAGCGTCTGCGCGGTGAAAACAGAAAGCGTGCGGCCGGGGCCGACCTCGATGAAAACGGGCCTGCGCTCGCGCGCAACGGTCTTGATGCCGTCGGCAAAGCGCACCGCATCGCGGCAATGGCGTGCCCAGTATGCGGGCGAAGCGCCCTGCGCGTCCGTCTGCCAGTCGCCGCTCACACAGGAAATATAGGGAATGGTGGATGGACCGTATTCGACCTTTGCCGTCTCTTCTTCGAGCGCCCTGGCAGCCTCGTCCATCATGGCCGAATGGAAGGCGTGGGAGGTGTGCAACCGGCTATAGGCGATGCCTGCGGCATCCAGCTTTGCGCATGTCTCGTCCATCGCCTCGAACGTGCCGGAGATGACGCTGAGCTTCGGTGCATTGAGGGCTGCGATCTCCACCCCGTCGCAAAGATGCGCTTCGACCGTTTCCGCATCCGACCGCACGGAAACCATGGCTCCCCTGGGCTGGCTCTGCATCAGCCGCCCGCGTGCTGCGACCAGCCCGAGCGCATCCTCGAAGCGCATCGTGCCCGAAAGTGTGGCGGCAACGAATTCACCCACGCTGTGGCCGATCATGGCTTCGGGCATGAGGCCACGGCTCATCCAGAGTTTTGCCGTCGCATATTCGACGAGAAAGAGTGCGGGCTGGGCGATTTGCGTGTCGCGCAGTGCTTCGGAAAGCTCTTGCGGCGCGTCGCCATCGGGCAGCCGGATGAAATCGCGAATGTCACGGCCAATCAGAGGCTCAAGAAGATCAGCGCCTTTGTCGATCCATTCGGCAAAGACCGGTTCGGTCCCATAAAGCGCGCCGCCCATGCCCACATGCTGCGCGCCCTGTCCGGGAAACATGAAGACCACGGGCGGGGCATCCTGTGCTGCCTCGCCGCTGATCGGGCGTTCTGCTTCAAGTGCCGCAATCGCCTCGTCGCGCGTGCGCGCAATAATCGCCGTTCGGTGCGAAAAAGCGTGCCGCCCCCGCTGCAACGTGTGCGCCACGGTGGCGAGCGGCTCTGTGCTCTCGCGCAGAGCTTCGGCCAAATTCTTGCGCATCGCGGCGAGCGCCGCCTCGTTTCGCGCCGAAAGCGGGAGAATGAGTGGGCGGTCGGGCGATGTCTCCGAAAGACCGTCTCGGTCGGGCGCCTGTTCGAGCACCACATGTGCATTGGTGCCGCCCACCCCGAACGAGCTGACGCCGGCGCGGCGCTTTGCGCCCGCCGCTTCCCACGCTACGCGCTCCGTTGGAATGCGGAACGGACTGTTTTCCAGTGCCATATGCGGGTTGGGCGATACGAAATTCGCCACCGGCGGGATCTCGCCGTCGCGCACCACGAGTGCCGCCTTGATGAGACCGGTGACGCCTGCAGCGGCGTCCAGATGGCCGATATTCCCCTTCACGGACCCGAGCGCGCAGTGGCCTTCAGCGCCATCGCCGCCAAAAGCGTTCATCAGGCCGTTGAACTCGATGGGATCGCCGAGCGGCGTGGCAGTGCCGTGGCACTCCACATAACCGATGCTATCAGGGTCGATGCCGGCACTGGCAAGGGCTGCCGCAATCGCGTCGGCCTGTCCAGAAACGCTGGGTGCGGTGTAGCCCACCTTGTCCGCGCCGTCATTGTTGACGCCATAGCCGCGAATGACGGCATGGATCGTATCGCCACCGTCGATGGCGTCTTCGAGCCGTTTCAGAAGCACCACGCCGCCGCCGCTGCCGAAAACCGTGCCGCCTGCCTGCGCATCGAAGGGCCGGCAGAAACCGTCCGGCGAAACCATGCCGCCTTCCATGTGGATGTAGCCACGCTTCTGCGGCACCGAGATCGACACACCGCCCGCCAGCGCCATGTCGCAACCATAGGTCAAAAGGTTCTGGCAGGCCTGCGTCACCGCCAGGAGCGATGTGGAGCAGGCCGACTGGATGGTGAAGGCCGGCCCTTTCAGGTCGAGCTTATAGGCCACGCGCGTCGCCAGCGTGTCGTTGATCGCGCCCACCAGTTCGTTGAACATGTCGACTTGATAGCCGGAGGTGAAGGCTTCGGCCTTTTGTCGATCCGACAGGATGTTGTTGATGAGATAGGTGCTCATCGCCGAGCCGGCGAAGACGCCGATCGACTGTTTCGCACCGAAGGGATCGCAGCCCGCACTTTCCAGCGCTTCCCAGCAGATTTCCAGAAACAGCCGGAACTGCGGATCGAGCACCGCCGCCTCGCGCGGATACATGCCGAAGAATTCCGCATCGAACATGCCGACATCGTCCAAATAGGGGCGGGAGGGCACATAGTCCGGCGAGGCGCGCGTCGCCTCGTCATAGGCGTCCTCGATTTCATCGGCTGCAAAGGTGCGGAAGGCGTGACGCCCCCCGCGCACCATCTGCCACAGCGCATCGACCGATGGCGCACCGGGAAACCGCCCGGCCATGCCGATGATCGCAACGCTGCCGATGCCCTCATCCAGTCCCGTTTCAGGCTCTACCGCAATCGCTGCGCTCATTGTCTGCTCCGACGAAACTGCGACATGACCCGCTTCTGTCGCGCAGCGCGACTGCGGGCTTCAAAGCCCGGTTGATCACCATCTGGCGCTTTCTCAAGAAAGCGCGCCAGACTGCGGATTTTCGGATGCTCGAACACGCTCACCACGTCGATGCTGCGGCCAAGCTCCTGTTCCAGCGCTGCGTGGACGCGCATGAGCTGCATCGACGTTCCGCCCAGATCGAAGAAATTCTGATCCAGTCCGCCCGCGTCGGTGCCGAGCACCCTGCGCCAGTGCCGCGCGATGATGCCCTCTATCCCTTCTGTTATCGTCGTTGCCGCCGGGGCTTCGGTTGGGGCCGGCAGGCGAGAGCGGTCAACCTTGCCGGCACGGTTGAGCGGAAACTTCTGCAACACGATCGCACGTCCAGGGACCATGTGAGCGGGAAGAACCCCTTTCAGGCGCCTCAGCACCCCTGCCGCGAAGGTGATATCGTCGAGGCCGCCCATGGAGTGTGGGCGCAGATAGGCGACCATCCGCCGTGCGCTGCCGGCTTGGTGGCACTGCACGACCGCGTCGGCGAGCGCCTCGTCGCGACGCAGCGCGTTTTCGATTTCATCCAACTCTATGCGCTTGCCGTCGATTTTCACCTGCCGGTCCCGCCGCCCGCGAAAATGCAGAAGCCCGTCAGGATCCATCACCGCCATGTCGCCGGTCAGATAGCAGCGCAGGCTCTCGCCATTCCTCGCGGTGATCGTGACGAAGCGCTCCTGCGTCAGCTCCGGCCGGTTCAGATAACCGATGGCGAGCCCGTCGCCGGAAACCGCAAGCTGGCCTTCCTGGCCCGGTGGGAGCTCGGCGCGATCGTCATCCAGAATGTGAATCTGGCCGTGTGCGATGGAATGGCCAATCGGCAATGTGTCATCGCGAAAGTCGGACGGCACATCGAAGGTCGATGCGATTACGGTTACTTCCGTCGGTCCATAGGCATTGGTCAGGCGGCATTCGGGATGAGCTGCGAGGAACCGCCGCGCACGGTCTGCCGAGGCTACTTCCCCTCCGAACAAGACATGACGCAGCGAGGCAAGCTCTCCGCTCGGATGATCGACCAGGAGGTTGAAAAGCCCGGTGGTGAGCAGCATCACCGAGACGCGCTCTTCGTCAATCGTATTGGCAATGCGTTGCATGGAAAGCGTGCGGTCGCCGATGCCCACAAGCCGCGCACCGTTCAAAAGCGCTCCCCAGATCTCGAACGTGGCTGCGTCGAAGGAGATCGTCGCCGTATGCAGCACGACGTCGTCAGAGCGAAATTCGACAAAATTCTGATCGCGAACAAGCCGCTGAATGCCGCGATGTGGTACCACGACACCTTTCGGGCGTCCGGTCGAACCCGACGTGTACATCACATAGGCCGCATCCCCGCCGCCCACTTCGGGAAAAGCTTCTTGCAGCCCGTTGCCTGTGGGTGCCGCAAGCGCCTTGTCTGCATCGACAAGGCAGTCTCTCGCTACCGGCAGACTGGCGGCAAGCGAAGCGCTTTCCTGATCGATCATGAGCGCGCGGGGTGCGCTGTCCCTGATCATGTAGGAAAGGTGATGAACCGGATAGGCCGGGTCGAATGGCGCATAGGCTGCCCCCGCCTTGAGGATCGCCAGCTTGGCGATCAGCGTTTTTGCGGCACGGGGCAGAAGAAGGCCGACAATGTCCCCCTTGCGCACACCCATGGAGATGAGACGGGCGGCAAGTTTCGTTGCCGCATGCTCGAACGCGCCATACGTCAGCTCCACGCCATCGAATGTGATGGCGATCGCATCCGGTCTGGCGCGCGCGATCCTGGCAACGCTATCGTGCACTGTCGCATCGCGCTCGTAGGCGCACCGCGCTGCAATCTGTGCGACACTGCCGCTTCTGTCAAAACCGGATCGTTCAGCTCGTTGCTGTTTGTGATGCATGTAGACGCCCCGCCCGAAAAAGCCCGCGCCTATGTTTCAAGCATCCGAAAACGCTCACTGATTATAGGAGAGGCGCGGGAGAAAAATGGTTCTCATGCCTTCGGGAAGAAGGATTTCACGCAGGCCGGCAAAGAGACAGATGGCCATCCGGATGATCTTCGGATCGACCGGATGTCTTGGGCTTTTGTCTGTATAAACCATTCGGCGGGGAGGATGTTGGGAGAAGGGCGAAGCCTATCCCAAAGCATTAGAAATTCAGTCGAGGCGATAGGCCCTCACATAGTCGACGATCATGTGCGAGGGGTCTGGGGTGGCGTTCCTTGTTGGTCCGTCCACCAGGGCGAGATTGAGCAGAATATAAAGCGGCTGCCGGTGTTCCGGCTGGGTCTCTGTCTTCCACACGAATTCGCGGTCGAAATAGAAGCGGATCCAGTCCGGATCCACTTTCACCCCATAGGTGTGAAACGCACCCGGCCTTGCCTCCACGAAGACCGCGTTTCGATGAAAGCGCGAATAATGGCGCCCGTCCCGGTGCCAGACATGGACGACCGAGGAGTAACCGTCGGGTTTGTCCCCGTAGAATTCGAAAATATCGATCTCGGCTGTGGCCTTCGAGCGATCCTTGCCGATCAGCCAGAAGGCAGGCCACACACCGGGCCCCTCCGGCAATTGCGCGCGCATTTCAAAATAGCCGTATTGTTGAGAAAACCCGTTCCCGTCCGGATCCACCGAGGCGAGCAATCCCGATTGCCAGTCGCCTTCCGGGTCGCGCTTGGCTTCAATGCGCAATTTGCCGTCGATAATTCGGAACGGTGATCGCTCGCCGGGATTGGCGAACCGCGCGCCGCCGAAATCTCCCGACCAGGGTGTGTGTGCGATCCAGCGTGTTCCTGGCCCCCAGGCTGAAACGTCCAGCGTGGAGAAATCCTCGTCGAAGGAAACCCGCAAGGTCTCCATATTCAATCTATCATCTTCGGTAAGGAACTGATCCTCGGCGCGTGATGAGACAGGCCTCAACAGGGGAACGAGTGACGCGCTTAAAGCGGCTGCACCGCCAACGAGTGCACGCCTGCGTGTCAGATGAGGCGCTTTTACTGGGGTGAACGGCACTGCAGCTACCTCCCGGCAGGCAGGGTAACATCGCCCTGGCTCGACCCGGAATTCAGCCAAATGCTGGCCCACTGACCATAAGTGGTACCCCCCGAAACGCGACGCTCAATCGCTTGCGTGGTATTCTTAGCCGGGTTTACGTCGCTTCTGCGGCAAAAGGGCGAGGCGCACCATGCCCATCGAGTTGTTGGGTTTTTTATCTCTGCTTGTTGGGACGGTCGTGCTTGTTTCTCCGCCCCGGCTTTCCTTTTTTGTCATTGTTTTTTCGACACTCTTTGGTGCCGCTGCCGCATTCGGTGTGCCTGGTCTGGGCGGCGCTTCGGTTCTCGTTCCCAGCCTTTTGCTCGCCTTTTATTGCCTGCGGTTGTTCATGGCTTTCGGCGAGAAACCGGTTTTTGCGGCGGTGTCTTCGGCATCGCCTGGCATATGGTTGTTGCTGCTCACCGTTTATGGGGTTTTCTCAGCTCTTTTCCTGCCGCGCCTGATGGAGGGCGTGACCGAAACGATGATTGTGCTTCGCTCCTCTGCTGGTCATCGCATCATCGATCTCACGCCATTGTCGTTCTCCAGCAACAACATCACCCAAACGATCTATGCGGTCGGCGGGCTCTTATGCTTCGCCTTTACATACGCCTATCTCAAATGTGGCGGCACAGCTCGCGACGTGATCAACGCCATGTTGGTTCTTGCCGTCGCCAATTTGGTCTTCGCGCTTCTGGACGTGATCACCTATCGCACAGGCACGGCGCATCTCTTTGATTTCATACGCACGGCGAATTACGCGCTTTTGACCGGGTCGGAAAAGGCGGGTTTCAAGCGTATCTCGGGCACATTTCCCGAGGCCTCGGCCTTTGCGGGTTACACGATTGTTCTGTTCGCGTTCACCGCGAGTTTATGGATTGACCGCATGCGAACGGTGACGACCGGACTAGTCGCCGGCCTACTGTTGCCTGCTCTGCTTCTTTCGACCTCCACCACGGCGCTGGTCAGCCTCGCCATGGTGGTGGTTTTTCTTTTCTGGCGGGCGTTGCCGGCTTCTTATGCAGGACATGTCACCGGCCGGCCGGGAGCCATAGCTCTCGCCATCCTCGCTGTTCCGCTCTGCTTTATGTTGATCCTCGTGCTGATGCCCGAATTTGCGAAAGCAGTGCAGGAATTTCTGGACGAGACGCTCTACTCCAAGCTCAACAGCCAATCAGCGCGTGAGCGCATGCAATGGAATGCGGTGGCGTTTCAGGTCTTTCTCGATACATGGGGATGGGGTGCCGGTCTCGGCAGTGCACGTGCCTCCAGCTATGCGCTTGTACTCCTTTCCAATGTTGGACTGATCGGTACGGTTCTGTTTGCATTGTTCGTTGGCAACATTCTTTCGATGAAGAGTGGTGGCGGGATCCGTGAGCACACGACAATGCGAGCTGCCAAGGCGGGCGTATTCGCAGGGCTTTGCGAAGCGATGATCTCGGGAACCGTCTACGATCTCGGGCTTCTCTTTTACGTTCTTGCAGGGAGTGCGGCTGCACTGCGTTGGAATCCTGCCCGCGCGAGGACATTCCGGCCGGCAGCGGCGGAGACGGCGCAATGAGGATTGTTATCTTCAACGTTCGGTACAGTCCGAATCTTGGAGATGGCATTCTGGCCGAATGCCTGGAGCGGGAACTGGGGCTTGCCTTGCCGGGCGCTGAGATCGAAACCTTGGATCTGGCCGGTCGTGTGTCTTACGGGACCCAAGATGCAGGGCGTTCGCAGGCGCTGCGCCTCTTGCAAGCCATGCCCCCCTTTTTCCGCCGGAAGCTGGTTGAGCGCGTCATTGGCGCGAGATTGTCCGCACTACGAGATACGTGGCGGCAGAAGATTGCCGAGGCCGATGCGGTCATCATCGGGGGCGGCAATCTCTTCCAGGATGATGATCTGAATTTCCCTTTAAAGATCGCTCAGGTGCTGGAGCTATGCCGTGAGACAGGCCGCCCGGTTGCGATCCACGCCGTTGGTGTCGGGCGCAATTGGTCGCCGCGCGCTGTCAGGTTGTTCGAAACGTTGCGCAGGTGCCGTGTCATTCGCCTCACCGTGCGTGATCCCGGCGCGCGGCGGAACTGGCGGCAGCATTTCCCTGACTGGCCAAGCCCTGATCTTGCACCCGATCCGGCTCTGACCCTACAGCCGGCAGCCAACACCGTTCGGGCGCATGTACCCCCGCTGGTTGGTTTGTGCGTAACAAATCCACTTGTTCTCAAGCGGCACGCGGGCCCAGGGCGAGATATACCTTTGGCAACTGTGGGCGACTATCTTGCCTTGGCCGATACATTGCAGGAGACGGGGTGCAATGTGCTCTTTTTCACCAACGGTGCGGTGGAGGATCAGGCTTCTCTGAAGCAGATTGAAGACAAGATCGCCGGAACGCGAACTGTGGTCTCCACGCGATACCGCTTTGCCAGACGCCCCTGCACTCCGCAGGAACTGATTGCCCTGATCGGTACACTCGACGTGGTGGCTGCACACCGGTTGCATGCTTGTATCACGGCCTATGCCCTCGGTGTCCCGCCCGTCGGTCTTGGATGGGATCAGAAGGTCGGCGCGTTTTTCCGGATGATTGATTGCGAACCTTTCTTCGTCCCGACGCACAAAGGAGGGGTGGGTAGCATTGCTGAGCGCATCCAGAAGGTACTGACGCAGAAGGATGGTGCTTTTTTTCAGCATCCATCCAAGGAGAAAGCGAGAGAAGCAATAGGAGATCTGGCCGAAGATCTGAAGAGATCGACCTGTGGCCTGCAACCCGCAAGAGCATGACAACCGAGCGAGGATTATACCTAAGATGCCAGAACCAACGCGCAAAAGAGTGATGGCCGCCCGTCGGGTGAGGCGGTTTTGTGTCTGCTATATTGCAAGCCAGCTAACGTATTTGTGATTTGGGCGTAGAGCCGTGTTGTCTACTGTTCTCCCTGTCCCGTTGCAGAATTTTCTGGAGTATTGTCGACTGCTGGGGACTATAGGAAAAGCCGAGGTTGATGGTGGAGTGTCTAAACCTCGGATATTTGTCCCATGAGTACTTCGGGTCGCGACAGTAGCCGACCCGCAAGTGGTCGGACACGCAGAATGCGGGGTAGTATGCCGGTTCGGGGCACCGAAAATTACAGGGAAATCCTGCATTATCTGGAGGCTGAAACGGCTCGTGGCATGTTCGGGATGGGGGCGAACAAGTCGAACCACTCCGGACTGCGAAAGCGCATCTATTCAAGCGGTGATACCATTGCGGATATGGATGGACAGAAGCGCGCTGTCCTTCTGGTCGTGTCTGGGTGGGTGTCCAACGGCAAGGAGCTCGAAGACGGCTCTCGCACGGTGGTCGATTTTTCCCTGACCGGCGATGTGATCACCGTTGGCACAACCGAATGGGCCCGAGAGGAAGTGAGGGCACTTACCGCGGTCACTCTCTTTGAGTTTCCCGGTGCGATCTACGAAAATCTGTCGACCTATCCACGTCATGTGCGCGAGTTCATTCTCAAGGGAATGGCACGGCGCTATGCTCGTGCGGCAGAGCATTTTGTCAACATCAGCCGGCGTGGCGCCTTCGAAAGGGTAGCGCATCTTCTGCTGGAGCTTTCGTTTCGCGTCGGCGTGTATGAGGGGCAGGGAGCAAGCTCCTTTGCCTGTCCTTTGACCCAGGTGGACCTGGGCGATGCGCTTGGTCTGTCGGTTGTGCACGTCAATCGGGTTTTGAGAAAACTGCGCGAAAGCGGCTACGTGTCCTTTCGCAGCGGTGTGGTCACGTTTCAAAATCGCGCTGGATTGATCGAGGCCACAGGCTTCGAGGGATCCTATCTGGCGATAGCCGATCCGCTCGTCTCCTGAGATTTATTCTTCGAGCAGTAGTATATCCCGATATATCAACTGGGATGAAATGCCTGTGGTTACAGCTTCTGGGTGCTTGTCACGGCAGCAGTCTGTTCATGTAGACTGTCGGAAATAAACGAAAAACCGCGTGAATGTCCCGAAAATCGCCTCTCAGCAGGCAAATTGAGGGCATTTACTCCGAAAAAGTTAGATAATTCAATTTATTCTTGTGGCGGGGTTGGATCGCAACCCTGATGAAGTATTTTGCAGTTATAATCATATTGAATGATTCTTGCATAAAATTGATCCATGTTAATGCAAAATGTCCCCAATCGTGAGGATAATAAATCTCCAAGTGATAATCCTGTTGAGGGCCTCTGAGAGGGGTTCGCGCCACCGCTAGACTTTTCGGTGGAGGGTGGGTCGTGCAATAAGAATAAGAACGCGCTTCTCCAATATCACTGGGGTTTGTCTTGGGTGAGTGTTGGGGAGCTTTAGTCATGGAACATGCAAAGATAGGGCAAAGCAGCAGAAGCAATAATCTACACGGACTCATGAAAGCATCGGGCGGTGCACTGGCAGCGCCCTCGCCGGAAGACTGGGACGAAGCACGAGACGAAACGGATCGGGAACTCGTCCTTCTGATTGATCCCAGAGTGCTGGACCGAGAATGTTTGGCCCGCAGTCTGGAAACGCAGAACCCCTCTCTCGACATTTTCGCCGTCGGGTCTTCGGACGAATGGCATAAGATCGCCGGGGGACGTCATCCCAAAGCTGTCCTTCTCATTGTGGGCAGCCGCAAGATCACCGAACAGGGCATCTGCAACGAAATCCACGATCTCGCTGAAGAATTCGAAGAGCAACCCGTTATCGTCATCGCTGATACGGATGATCTGGGGCAGATACTCAAGGCGCTGGAAGCCGGGGCCAAGGGGTACATTCCCAGCAATGTCGGTGTCGACGTGGCCGCGGAAGCCATTCTTCTGGCGCGGGCAGGCGGGGTTTTTGTTCCTGCCAGTGGTGTCTTGGCCATGCGCGATGTCATCAATTCGAACAGCAGCCGCGTGGTCGGCCTTGGCAATCTCTTCACCGCCCGCGAGGCCGAAGTTGCCGAGGCGCTGCGCCGCGGCAAGGCAAACAAGATCATCGCCTATGAACTTCAGCTGTGTGAAAGCACGGTCAAAGTGCACATTCGCAACATCATGAAAAAGTTGAACGCGACCAACAGAACCGAGGTCGCTTACAAAATTCGTGAAATGCAGTCCTGACGGTCACGAAGCCGGACCAAAAGGGCTGGCGAAACACTCAGGCCGGCAAACGTTTTGGGTCGATCGAAAGGTCGGCCCCTTTTTGTGTGTTAATCTTCAAGATTCACATAAGTCTCCGGCGTGAAGCGCGGCGTGCAGACGCAATAGAACTCCAGATCCTCTGTCCCGGTGTTGATGATGCGCTGCGCCGCACCGGCCGGAATGATGGCTTGATCTCCAATGGAGAGGAATTGACGTTCCCCATCGATCTCCACCACACCCTCGCCTCTACGCACGACATAGCGCTCGCAAACGCCCGTCAGACTGTGCAACTGGGTTGTCACCCCGGGTTCCACACGCGCTATTGCCAGCGAGGTTTCGGGCGAAGCGGGCGTGTTCATCAACTCGGTGATGAAGCACCGCTCCTCGGTCCAGAACTCCGGCACACCGGCATTTTGTACAAACCATGAAGGGGGCATGACCAACCTCGTTCGCTCAGACTTCCACAATGATCAGTCAGCTTGACAATTGTCAAAGTCCTGTCGGTGCGTCAGTATGCCTTCGACTAAAGCATCGGACCGAAAAGCGGAAACCGGTTTTCTGCTTATTCCGATGCTCCATCAGAAGATCAGATCGTTCTGTTGCGTCCGAATGAACGCACGGCGATCCGGAGGCCAAACAGGGAGTAATGGCATGAGGGGTTTGAAAAACTGGTTGGCGGTGGGGCTTCTGGCAACGACAGCATTCACCGTCCCTGCTTCTGCGGCGGATAAATTTTTCGTCTACGTCTCTCCCGACCAGATCGGCGTCAACGCCTTCCTGAAGCTTGGCCAGGCTGGCATCGAGCAGGCTGGCGAGAAATACGGCGCGGATGTCGAAACCTATGAGAGCCGCACGGCTGCCGACCGTCTCGAAAACGTCAACGCCGCCGTCAACGAGGGCGCGGATATCGTCGTGCTCCTTGGTTTCGAGTTCAACGACATTGTCAAACAGGTCGCGCCCACCGCGCCCGACACGCAGTTCCTTATAGTCGACCAGTGCATCGATGACCGGCCCGACAATGTGCATTGCGCGGTCTTCCGCGAATATGAGGCGAGCTATCTCGTGGGTGTCGCCGCCGGCATGCTGACCGAGAGCAACAAGGTCGGCGTTGTCGGCGCGCTCGATATCCCCTTCCTGCACCGCTACACGGACGCCTATGCCGATGGCGTCAAGTCGGTGAATGCCGACGCCTCGGTCGACATTCGCTGGGTGGGTGGCGAAAATCCGTTTGCCGATCCGGTGCGCGCCAAGGAACAGGCCGTGGCCATGAATGCTGCCGGAGCCGACCAGATCTTCACGGCCACATCGGGCGGTGATTTCGGCGTCTTCGAGGCGGCGAAGGAAAAGGATTTCCAGGTCTATTCCGTCGATGTGAACCAGTGCCCCAATGCGCCCGGCCACGTGGTCGATGTCACGTTGAAGCGCGTCGACAACGCCATGGTTCAGGCCATCGGCGCGATCCTTGAGGGCGAGAAGAAGCTCACCATGGCGCTCGGCCTCAAGGAAGGTGGCGTATCGACCATCGCGCTCGAGGAAGACGAACTGGCCGACAGCGGCTGCCTCATCGCCGATCATCCGGAGGTGGTGGCCAAGATGCGCGAGGTAGCAGGCCAGATCGAGGATGGCTCGCTAAAACTCGAAGACCCGATGTTCGCCAAGTAAGCGCGCCAGAGCAGCACGCATCATGCGCATCGACCTGCAGGACGTCACCGTCCGCTTTGGCCCGGTCACGGCCGTGGACAATGTTTCGCTCGGCATCGAGCCGGGCGAAATCCACGCGCTTCTGGGCGAAAATGGCGCTGGCAAGTCCACCCTGATGAACGCGCTTTTCGGGCTGGTCACGCCGGCAAGCGGCACGATCCGTCTGGATGGTAAGGCGCGGCGCTGGGCCTCGCCGCAGGATGCCATCGCCCATGGGCTGGGCATGGTGCATCAGCACTTCATGCTGCAGGAAGAGATGACGGTGCTGGAAAACATCGTCCTGTGCGCCGAGCCGGTGGGCCGCTTCGGCTTTGTCGATTTCGCCCGCGCGCGGTCGCGCCTCGATGAAATCGCCAAAACCCACGGTGTCGCCATCGATCTCGACCGGCGCGTCGGCCGCCTTTCCGTCGGCGAGCGGCAGGCGGTGGAGATCCTCAAAGTTCTCTACCGCGAGGCCGAAGTCCTGATCCTCGACGAGCCGACCGCCGTGCTCACCCCGCAGGAGAAGGACCGGCTTTTTGCAACGCTCAAGAGCTTCCGCGAGGCGGGCAAGGCGATCGTTCTCATCACCCATAAGCTCGATGAGGTGATGGAGATCGCCGACCGGGTGAGCGTGATGCGGGCAGGGCGTCTTGTCGCCTCCTCACCACTTGCCGAAACCTCGAAGGACGAGATCGCCCGTGGCATTGTCGGCGGCGATCTCCCGGCGGCCAGAACCCGCAAGGCGCTTTCCCCCGGCGAAACGGTGCTGGCCGTCGATCACCTCACCGTCGCGCGCCGCGGCCGTGACGTCGGGCCCGTTTCCTTCGATCTTCGTGCAGGCGAGATTGTCGGCATTGCCGGCGTCAGCGGCAATGGCCAGGCAGAGCTCATCCGCGCGCTCACAGGGCTTGAGCCCGTGCGTTCTGGCTCCATCACCCTGTGCGGAAATGAGATACAAAAACTGGATGTGGAAGCGCGCCGGCAGGGCGGCATGAGCTACATTCCTGAAGACCGGCAGCGAATGGGGCTCGCCCTTCGCGCCTCCGTCAGCGAAAACGCTAATGCGGGCCGCGACGATGCGGGCGCTTTCACCGCCGGGCCGTTCCTGAAACACGGTGCCATGGCGCAGTATGCGCGCTCCCTGATCGAGCGTTATCGCATTCGCGTGGCCGGTCCGCGCGCTTCCGCCTCCACCATGTCGGGCGGCAACAAGCAGAAGCTCGTCGTCGGGCGCGAACTCTCGCGCAATACCCCGCTGGTGATCGCCGAAAATCCCACATGGGGCGTCGATATCGGCGCCATCGATTTCATCCATGGCGAGTTGATGCGCATGCGCGATGCGGGTCACGCCATTCTTCTGGTTTCCACCGAGCTCGACGAGGTGATCGCATTGTCCGACCGCATTCTGGTCATGTATGACGGCGCCATCGCCGGAGAGGTGGATGGCGGCGAAGCCAGCCGCGACCGCGTCGGCGCATTGATGACCTCGCGTGCCGCCGACGCGCTGGGCGCGGCTTCGCCTGGAGCTGCTGCATGATCGCTTTCGATGCCGGCAAGGCCACCCGCAGCGCGCTGCCATGGCTCTTCACCTTCCTGTGGATCGCCGCGATCATTCTGGCGCTGCTGCTCTTTGTCGGCGCACCGGTGGGCGAGGCGCTTTCGGGCTTCTGGAACGGCGCTTTTGGCGGGCGCAGAAACGCCTATCTGATGGCAACGCTCAGCCGCTCGGCGCTGATTGTCGGCATGGCGCTTTCGGTCATGCTGAGCTTTCGTGCCGGGCTGTTCAACATTGGTGGGGAGGGGCAGCTTGTCGCCGGCGGGCTGGTGGCAGCGCTGGTTGCCGTGCTCATGCCGGGGCCGCCGCTGCTGGTGCTTGTCGTGGCGATCCTCGCTGCCATGCTGGCCGGGGCCTTATGGGCGCTGCTTGCCGGGGTGCTCCAGCTTTTCATGGGCGTGCCGCTGCTTGTCGGTTCGCTCCTCCTCAACTACCCCATCCGCTACATCGCCTCCTATCTGGTGGCCCACCCTTACCGCGACGTGCAGTCGGGCATGGTTCAGTCGCATCTCGTGCCGCAGGAAACCTGGTTTGCCTATTTTCCGGGAACCCGGCTCGATATCGGCATCCTCTTCACGGCAGTGGCGGCAGCCTTTGCGCTGATCTACAGCTACAGGACCGTCCACGGCTATCACACGCGGCTCAACGGGCTTTCGCCCGATTTCGCCCGCACGGTGGGTCTGCCGGTGCGCAGGCTCACGCTGCAGACGCTGGCGCTCAGCGGTGCGATTGCCGGCATGGTCGGCGCAATCGCCGTGTTCGGCATTCACCACCGCTATATCGACGGCATGCTGGTACAGCCGCTCTATGCGTGGACTGGCATCATCGCGGTGCTTCTGGTGGGCATGGTGCCGTGGGCGGTGCCGATTTCCGGCTTCTTCTTTGCTGCCGTCCAGACGGGTGCCGCCGGCATAGAGCGGGCGGCCGGCGTTCCCAAGGAGATTGCGCTTGTCGTGCAGGCGGTCATCATCCTCTTCGTGGCAAGCCGCGTCTCCGGCGCGCTGACCGCTTCGCGGGGCGATGGAGACGGCCATGTTTGAGCTGATCGCCGATCCTTCCTTCGCCGCCTCCATTCCGCGCTTTGTCACGCCCATTCTTCTGGCCGCCCTTGGCGGCGCGCTGTGCGAGCGGGCCGGTGTCTTCAACATCGCGCTGGAAGGTTTTTTGCTCGTGGGCGCGTTTGCGGCGGTGCTGGGGGCCTATTTCTCCGGAACGCCCTATATAGGCGCGCTCACCGCCATGGTGGCCGGCATGGCGCTCGGGCTTGTCTTTGCCGAGTTCAATGTGCGGCGCGGCGGCGATTCCATCGTCGTTTCCATCGCCATCAACCTTCTCGCCGCCGGTCTCACCACGTTCTTCCTGCGCGCCATTTTCGATGTCACGGGTGCCTTCAGCGATCCGGCGATTGCCGGGTTCGCACCCATCCGTTTGCCCTTCATAGAATATGTGCCGCTTCTCGGCCCGATCCTGAGCGGCCAGGCGCTGCCGTTCTACCTGGCGCTTCTCAGCGTTCCGTTCCTGCATGTGTTTCTCGCCCGCCACCGGCTTGGCTTGCGCATTCGCGCGGCGGGAGAAAACCCTCAGGCGCTTCGGGCTGGCGGTGTCAGTCCAAAACGTGTCCAGCTTCTGGCGCTCATTGCATGCGGCGCGCTCTGCGGTCTGGGCGGGGCGCAGCTTTCCATCGCCAATGTCAATCTCTTCGTTGAAAACATGAGCGCCGGGCGCGGCTGGATCGCCGTTGTCGCGGTGCTCTTGACCCGTGGCCGCCCGTGGCCGCTCTTCTTCATCGCGCTTCTGTTCGGTGCCGTCGACAGCCTGTCCTTCCGCGTGCAGGGTCTGGGGCTTGCCCAGCAGTTCACCGACATGATGCCGTATCTGGCGACCCTTATCGTGCTGGTTGCCCTGTCATGGTGGCGGGCAAGACGCGCAAGAGGAGATGCTTCATGACCGTCGATCTGGTTGTCAAAAACGCCATTGTCGTGACCTGCGATGAAAAGCAGACGGTGATCCAAAATGGCGGCGTTGCGGTCTCAGATGGCCGCATCACGCAGATTGGCGAGAGCGCAGCGCTCGAACAGGCCGCGGGGAACGCCCGCAACGTCATCGATGGCAGCGGGCACATCCTGATGCCGGGGCTGATCAACAGCCATTGCCATGCCGCCGACAGCCTGTTTCGCGGTCTGGTGGAGGATCTGCCGCTGGAGCCGTGGCTGCAGAAGGTGTGGACCGCCGAAGGCGCTATCCTCAATCCGCAGACCTCGCATCTTGGCAGCCTTCTGGGCTTTTCCGAACTGCTCCTCTCCGGTGTCACCAGCACGATGGACATGTTCTGGTATCCGGTGGAGACGGTTCGCGCCGCGCGCGAAGTGGGCATGCGGGTGTCGACGGGGGGCATCTTCTTCGATGGGCCGGGTGTGGACGGCGCAACGCTCGATGACCGCATTGCCAGTGCTGAGGCGTTCTTTGAAGCGTTTGCGGGTGCAGACGATGTCTTCCCGGCAACCATGCCCCACGGAGCCTATACGGTGGGGCCCGAAAACCTGAAGACGGCCAGGGATATCACAAACAAACACGGTGGGCTCTTCAGCACGCATGCGGCGGAAACGAAGGCCGAACAGGCCGATGTGGAAGGCCGCTATGGCAGTTCCGTCATCCGCCATCTCGATCATCTTGATCTCCTTGATGAGCGCACGACGCTCGCCCATTGCGTCCATCTGGACGATGAGGAAATCGCCATTCTGGCGCGCACGGGCACGACCGTTTCGCACAACCCCATGTCCAACCTGAAACTCGCCTCCGGGATTGCCCGCATACCTGACATGCTGGCAGCCGGTGTCCATGTCGCACTCGGAACCGATGGTGCGATCAGCGGCAATGATCTCGACATGTGGATGGCGCTACGGCTGGCCGCCACGCTGCACAAGGGCGCGAGCCAGCGGGCCGATGCCGTCTCCACCCATCAGGCGTTGGCCATGGTGACACGCTCCGGCGCGCGGGCGCTGGGCGCGTCCGACAGGCTGGGCAGTCTCGAAAAAGGCAAGCTCGCCGACATGATCCTGATCGATGTGAAGCGCCCGCATGCGGTGCCGATGTTCGATCCCGTCACCCATCTCGTCTATTCCACCGCCAGATCCGACGTGCGCCATGTGTTCGTCGGTGGCGAGCAGGTGGTGCGCGATGGCGTGCTCACCCGTCACTCGATCGACGACACACTGGACGCAGTGGCAGAGCTCGCGCCGCGCATCGCCGCCACCGTGGCCTGACAGTAAAACCCTGGGAGAATGAAATGAGCGAAAGCCAACTCGCGCGTCTTGAACGCGCCCATGCATCGATTGCCAAGCGGGCAGGGGCGCCAGCACCCATCGCCATCATGCTGGGGTCGGGGCTCGGCCAGCTCGCCGACCGGGTGGAGGATGCCGTCACGATCCCTTACGGAGAGGTCGATGGCTTTCCGGTCTCCACCGCACCCGGCCACAAGGGCGCTTTCGTGATCGGCAATCTGGAAGGCCAGCGCGTGATCATGATGCAGGGCCGGCTGCATCTTTATGAAGGCTGGGCGCCGCGCGACATCGCGCTTGCCGTCTATCTGCTCAAGCGCCTCGGTGCCGAAACGCTGATCGTCACCAATGCCGCCGGCTCGCTCAATCCCGACTATGAGCCCGGAGACGTGATGCTCATTGAGGATCACATGAACTTCACGGGGCTGAACCCGCTGGTCGGGCCCAATGACGATGAGATCGGCCTTCGCTTTCCCGACATGTCGCGCGCCTATGATCCTGACCTGCTCGAGCTCACGCGCAAAGCGGCGGATGCGGCTGGCATTTCCGTGCGGCAGGGCATCTATGCGGGCGTTCTGGGGCCGTCCCTCGAAACCTCGGCGGAGCGCCGCTATTACCGCGCTTCCGGCTCGGATGCCGTCGGCATGTCGACTGTCACCGAGGTGATTGCCGCCGGGCACGCATTGCTGCCCGTCATCGGGCTATCGGCCATCACCAACAAGGCGACCGGCGGTCCCGACCAGCAGCCCGACACGATCGAAGAGGTGTTTGCCAATGCCGAGATTGCCGGGCGCAAAATCGAGGCGATCCTGGCCAAGCTTCTGCCCAATCTGAAAGGAGCCTGATCATGGCTGCAACCATCCCACCCGTCGCATCCCTGCTTGATCTCACCGGTCGCACGGTCATCGTCACCGGCGCCAGCGGCGGCATTGGTAGCGGCATCGCGCGGCGTCTGCATGAGGCGGGTGCGAATGTGGTGTGTCACTACAATGGCAACAAAAGTGCCGCCGAGGCGCTTGCGGGCGAATTGGGCGCGCGGGCGTTCGCTGCCGGCGGTGACCTTTCGAAGGAAGCCGAAGCGGCCTCTCTCATGCAAGCGGCGCTCGAAGAATTCGGTTCTGTTCACGGCGTGGTCAACAATGCCGGCTTCCAGCCCGTCGAGGCGCTCAGGCAGATCGACGAGGCCGGCTGGGCGCAGATGATGGCGATCAACACCGGCGCTCCGTTTCTCCTGACGCGCGCTTTCGCCGACCATGTCGAGACGCGCGGTGGCGGTGGTGCGGTCGTCAACATTGCCTCCATCGAAGGGCATCAGCCGGCCCCCGGCCATGCCCATTATGCGGCCTCCAAGGCAGCGCTCTTGATGTTCACCAAGGCGGCAGCATTGGAGCTTGGCGGGCTTGGCATTCGCGTCAATTCCGTCTCTCCGGGTCTGATCCACCGCGACGGCATTGAAGAAGGATGGCCCGAAGGTGTGAACCGCTGGAAGGAGGCGGCACCGCTTGGCCGGCTCGGCCAGCCGGAGGATATCGGCGACGCCGCGCTCTTCCTTCTCTCCGAGGCTTCGCGCTGGGTGAGCGGAACGAACATCACGGTCGATGGTGGCGTCAGCGCCCGTTCGACCTGGTGAGAAAATCAAACTGAAACAGACAATTACAACAAGAATCGGAATCAGACCGTGAGGTGAGTTCCGAAGAATGACAGGGGCTTGGAATGAAGGCACTTGAAGGCAAGGTCATCGCGGTTACCGGGGCAGCCGGCGGCATTGGCCGTGGCATCGCTCAGGCGATCATCGACGCGGGCGGGCGCGTGGCGCTGCTCGATCTGCCGGGGCCAAAACTCGAAGCGGCACTCAAGGATCTTGGCGGCGAACCCAATGTCATGGCGGCTGCAAGCGACGTGACCGACAGCGCCAGCATGGAGGCCGCGTTCAACGAGGTGGTGGCCCGTATGGGCAGGCTTGACGGGCTGGTCAACAATGCCGGCGTGGTGCGCCTCGGGGCGGCAGACAAACTGACCGGAGACGACGTCGATCTCGAAATGGCGGTCAATGTGAAGGGCGTTCTCCTCGCCTCGCAGGCAGCCGCGCGCCAGATGGAAAAGGGCGGGGCGATCGTCAACATCGCGTCGAATGCCGGCAAGGTCGGCTATCCCAACATGGCCGGCTACAACGCCTCCAAGGCAGCGGTGATCAACCTGACCCGTTCGCTCTCACTCGAATGGGCAGCACGCGGCATCAATGTCAACGCTGTGTGCCCGGGTGGCGTGGCAACCGACATGCTCAAGACGGTGGCTGACTTCATCGTCGGTGGCGATGCGGCGAAGTCGGAAGAAATGATGAAGCAGATGGTTCCCGCACAGCTTGGGCGTCACATCCAGCCGGTCGAGGTGGGGCGTGTGATCGTTTTCCTGTTGTCCGATGCGGCAACGATCATCCGTGGACAGTCCATCACCATTGATGGGGGCGACACGCCTTATTGATGTAAAAAACCGCCGCTTTGGTTAGTGCCAAAGCGGCGGTTCTCGGTTTTCCGGAAAACGTCCGATTTTTCCCGAAAACGATTCAGAAACAGGCGATTTTCCCGGATTTCTGAATCGTTTTCTGAAATTCACGCAGCGTTCGATTTCGGCGGGTCGGGGAAGAGTTTGGCGAGCCCTTCGGGTGAGGCATCGGCGATGCCGCGCTCGGTGATGAGGCCGGTGACAAGCCGGGCCGGCGTCACGTCGAAGGCGGGATTTCCGGCAGGTGATGCCTCGGGCGAAATCCGCACCTGCCGCACCTTGCCGTTCTCATCCTTGCCCCAGACGAGAGAGACCTCGTCGCCTGAACGTTCCTCGATGGGAATCTCCTTCACGCCGTCATGCACCGTCCAGTCAATGGTGGGCGAGGGCAGTGCGACATAGAAGGGGACATTGTTGTCCTTCGCCGCCAGCGCCTTCAGATAGGTGCCGATCTTGTTGCACACATCGCCATCGGCAGTGGTGCGGTCGGTGCCGACGATCACCATGTCCACCATGCCGTGCTGCATGAGATGGCCGCCGGCATTGTCGACCACCAGCGTGTGGGGAACGCCGTGGCCGGCCATCTCCCAGGCGGTGAGCTGGGCGCCCTGGTTGCGCGGGCGGGTTTCGTCCACATAGACATGAACGGCAATGCCTTCTTCCACCGCGTGGTAGATGGGCGAGGTGGCGGTGCCGAAATCGACGGTGGCCAGCCAGCCGGCATTGCAGTGGGTGAGAATGTTGACCGGCTCGCCGGGCTTCTTGCGGGCGGCGATCTCGCGAATGATTTCCAGTCCGTTCCGGCCGATGCTGCGGTTCAATTCCACATCCTCATCGGCGATCTCGGCGGCGCGCTTGTAGGCCGCCTCGGCGCGGTCGGCCTCGGCAATGTCGCGCAGGAGGCCGCGCATTTCATCCAACGCCCAGCGCAGATTGATCGCGGTGGGGCGTGTCTCGTGGAGCTGTTCCCACACCGCATCGAGTGCGGCATCAGAAGCATCCTCGCGCATGCGCATGGCAACGCCATAGGCGGCGGTGACGCCGATCAGCGGCGCGCCGCGCACCCACATGTCGCGGATGGCGGTGGCGATGCCTTCGACGGTCTTCACATTTTCGATGCGCAGCTCGTGCGGCAGCCAGCGCTGGTCGATGAGATCGACAGACCAGCCATCCTCGTTCACCCAGATGGTGCGGTAGTGCTTGTCTCCAACCTTCATGACAGTTTCCCCTGGTCGAGTGCTTCGGCCAGCCTATCAAGCTCGGCCAGCGATTGAATGTGTTTGCGGTTGACCACAATGTGGCGTCCGAATTTCAGAGCCGGTGCCTCGCAGGCAGCGCGAAGCTTCTCGTCGGCAATGTCTTCGAAGTCAGCATTGTGGGCGAGGCCCAGAATGCGGCGGTGCATTTCTATGCCGGCAAAGCCAAGCATGTCGGTCCACAAATCGTGGATCACATGGTTGAGCGCCTGCTCCGAACCCAGCGCATCGTTCTGATCTTCATAGAGCGATGCCTGATAGAGCATGCCGCTGCGCTCGGTGCGCCACAGATGGGCGAACTCGTCGCGGAAGGTGGTCCAGGTCTCGGAAATGACGCCAAGCAGATAGCCGCGCATGGAGGCGCGGCTGCCGTTTTCCTCGTGCCCGCGCTGGGAGAAATAAGCCATCCAGTAATTGGCAAGCAACATGCCGACATCGAAGGCCATGGGGCCGTAAAAGGCGAATTCCGGATCGATGACGCGGGTGTCGTCCTTCGTGACCATGACGGAGCCCGAATGCAGGTCGCCATGCACCATGGTCTCGGCTCTTGTAGCAAAGAGGTGCTTCATGCGCTGGGCGGCGACCTTCAGATCGCGGTCTGAGCGCAGTTCCTTCACCAAAGCGTCGAGACCGGGCGTGTGCCGGTTCATCGGCGCTTCGAAATAGGGGTCGGTGAAGACCAGGCTTTCGGTGATGTCGCAAAGGTCGACATTGTCTGCGAAGAGCGCGAGATCGGCCTTTCGGTCTGCCGCCTTCATGGAAAGGTCGGACCCGCGGAAGAGGGTGCGGGCCATGAAGAGGCCGAGGTCCCTGCCGATCTTCGGCAGCTCCTGCCCCTCGATTAGGGCGCGTCGCAGGATGATGTGCGGCGACAGGAACTCCATGGCGATGAGGGCCTGCGCCTCATCGAAGTAATAGACGGCAGGCACGGTGCCCGGCGCGCGTTTTTCCTGGCGGGTGAGCGCGTGATATTCGAAGAAGGAGCGCTTCAGGGGAAGCGGCCAGCTGTCGCCGACGAGCCGGACATAGGGCAATGCCTGCTTGATGATGAGCGTTTGCGCCTCACCTTCCACGATGAAGACGAGATTGAGATTGCCGTCGCCCACTTCGCGGACCTTCCATGCGGTGGGCGCGCCACCGAGACGATCGGCAATCTCTGGGATGCTGCCAAGGCGATCCGGCAGGCTCTCCACCGTCAGGGCCTCAAAGGCGTTCTCTTTCATCTCTTCTGTCTCCTCCCATTCTCGCCTGAGCAAGAGGCGTATGGTTCGCGTCCTATTATTGCCCGTGTTCCCGCACAAATTTTCCCTTTCGAGGGGAGAAGAAGCACGAGGCCAGCCTGTTCATCCCACACCCCGATCCTGCAGAAAGGGCGCGCGTGAATGGCACAGGCCGAGATCGGGGACACCACACTTTCCTGCCGTCAATTCTGGCAACACGCTACCAAGGCTCTGTCATTTGTCAATCGTGTTGACAAATGCTTGTTACCTGATAGCGTCATATTGGGAGGAGACTATGGGCGACACTGCCATTTTTCGGATAGCCGGTCTGACCAAGGCATTCGGACCGAACGCCGTTCTGCGCGGGGTTGGGCTCGATCTGCGCGCTGGCGAGGTCACGGTTCTGATGGGCGCCAATGGCGCCGGCAAGTCGACGCTTGTCAAGATCATGAGCGGTGTCCACCGCGCCGATCGCGGCGTGATGATGCTGGGCGACAAGCCCTTCTCCCCTGCCACGCCCGCCGAAGCGATGCGGGCCGGCGTGGTGACGGTTCACCAGAACATCAATGATGGTGTTGTCGGCGCGCTCGACGTGGCGAGCAATCTTGTGCTCGACCGGCTGAATGGTGCGGGCCGCGGCTTCTTCTTCAATCCGCGCAAGGTGCGGCGTGAGGCGCGCGACGTGGCCGAGCGCATGGGGCTGGGGATCGATCTTGGCGCGGAAGTGACCGACCTTTCGCTGGCCGACCGGCAGATGGTGGCGATTGCGCGCGCCATGTCGCACGAGCCGCAGGTGATGATCCTCGATGAACCAACCTCTTCGCTTTCGAGCAATGAGGCCGAGCGGCTGTTCGCGCTCATCGACCGGCTGAAGGCGCGTGGCGTCGCCATTCTCTATATTTCGCACCGCATGTCGGATATCCGCCGTGTTGCCGACAGGATCGTGAGCCTGCGCGACGGGGCGATTGTCGGCCAGTTCGAAGACAAGCCGCTCGATTACGAAGGCGCGGTCAATGCCATGCTGGGGCAGAATCTCGGCCGCCACAGCATTAATGTGCGCGCGGCGGGGACGCCGGTCTTTTCGGCGCGTGATTTGAGGATCGCACAGGGCGCAAAGCCGATCTCGCTTGAACTGGGTGCGGGCGAGATCGTGGCCGTGACGGGCCTTGTGGGCGTGGGCAAGACGCAGCTAGCAGAAACCCTTTTTGGCATTCACGCGCCTCTGTCGGGCACGATGGAGCTGGATGGCAGACCCTATGCGCCAAAGACGCCGCAGAGCGCGATCCGGGATGGCGTTTTCCTCGTTGCCAAGGACCGCGCCTCCACGGGCATCGTGCCGGAATTCAACATCTATGAGAATATGAGCCTGCCCTTTCTGCCGCGTTTCGCCAATGCGGGCGTGATGCGGCGGCGGGCCGAGCGCCAGACGGCGCGTGACCAGATTGCGGATCTGAAGATCGTCTGCCGCTCCGAGCGCGACGATCTGGCGACGCTTTCAGGCGGCAATCAACAAAAGGTGACGGTGGCGCGCTGGCTGACGCAGACATCGCGCTTGCTGATCCTCGACGAGCCGTTTCAGGGTGTCGACATTGCCGCCCGCCACGACATTGCGGCCAAGCTGCGCGAAAGTGCTGGCGATCGCGCAACACTGATTTTTCTGACCGAACTGGACGAGGCGCTGGAGACAGCAGACCGCATTCTCGTCATGTCGGAAAACACGATTGTGGGCGAGCATCGCAATGCCGATGTGGACATGGACCGGCTTCTGGCGGAGGTTGCCGGGCAGCGTTTGGAAGTGACAGGGAGCTGAGTGAGCATGGACAGCCAGACGGCACGGGAAAGCACAGTGGAAGCAAAGGTCGATGCGCGGCCAAAAGAGGGGCTTTCAATGCGCGAGCTGGCCATCCGCTATGGTTTTCTGACCCTGCTTGTGGGGCTGATCGTCTTCTTCTCGCTGGCCACGCGCGGCTTCACCTCGCCGCAGGCGGCGGTCTTCATCCTGCAGTCGGTTTCGATCACCGGCATTCTGGCGCTGGGCGTGACAGCGACGCTGGTGGTGGGCGGTTTCGACCTTTCCATAGGCTCCATCGCCACCAGCTCCATGATGGCGGCGGCCTATGTGATGGTGGTGCTGGAGCAGAACGCGCTCGTCGCGGTTCTGGTGTGCCTTGCCATCGGCGCGCTGGTCGGGCTGATCAACGGTTTGATCATCTGCTACATGCGGGTGCCCGATCTTCTGGCAACGCTGGGCATGATGTTCCTTCTGATCGGCTTGCAGCGCATCCCGACCGAAGGGCGCTCCATCGCCACCGGCATGACGCTGCCTGATGGCTCGACCGCCGAAGGCACGTTCAGCCAGGCCTTTCTGGCGCTCGGGCGTCATCGGTTCGACCTCTTCATTGAAAATCTTGTGCCGGCCTCGGTGGTGGTGCTGATCGTGCTTGCCATCCTGATCTGGTTCTTCCTCGAATACACGCGGTTTGGCCGCATGATGTATGCGGTGGGGTCCAATGCACGGGCTGCGGAATTCGCCGGTGCGCCGGTCAAGGCCTATCGCATCTGGGCCTATGTGATCTCGGGCGTGTTCGCTTCCATCGGCGGCATTCTTCTGGCAGCGCGCCTGGGACGCGGCGACATCGCCTCGGGCAACAATCTGCTTCTGGATGCGGTGGCGGCGGCACTGATCGGTTTTGCGGTGCTGGGTGCAGCCAAGCCGAACGCATTCGGCACGGCCATCGGGGCGCTGTTCGTGGGCGTGCTCCTGCAGGGGCTCACTATGATGAACGTGCCTTATTACACGCAGGATTTCGTCAAGGGGGCGGTGCTTGTCATCGCGCTGATCTTTACCTTTGCGCTTCTGGGGAGGAATGCCCGATAGCGCGGAACAAGAGCAACAGGCAGTGGAGGAGAAGAACATGAACATTTCACGCAGACTTCTGGGCAAGATGGCCGCGGCACTCGCCGGCGCCACCATGCTCCTGCCGGCAGGAGCCGGCGCACAGGACAAGCCCGCGCCATTCGACAACCCGGGCGACGTGGAAATCGCGCTGGTGCGTTATCTTTCCACCGGCGACTTCTTCCAGGCCTATCTTTCGGGCGTGGAAAAGCAGGCCGAGGCGCTGGGCGTGAACCTGCGCGTGCTCGACAGCCGGCAGGACGCCGCCCTTCAGGCTGACATGGTGGATCAGGCGATTGCGCTTGGCGTTGATGGCATCATCATCCAGCATGGCCTGACCGAATCCATGAAGGAAGCGGCCCAACGCGCCGTCGATGCGGGCATCAAGGTCGTGGCCTTTGACGTGAATGTCGAGAATGACGCGATCCCGCAGATCGAGCAGTCCGACCGGGATCTGGCGCGGCTGGCGCTGGAACAGGCGATCAAGGACAATGGCGAAGAGTGGAAGGCGGGCTATGTCTATGTGGCCGGCATTGCGCCGCTCGATCGCCGCGACGAAACCTGGCGTGAGTTCAAGGAAAAATATCCGGGCATCGAGGAAGTGGCGCAATTCGGCACGCTTGACAATCCGATCGCCAATTCGGTCGCCAATCAGGCGCGCTCGGTGGTGACGGCAAACCCGGACATCCAGGTCATGTTCGCGCCCTATGACGAATTCGCCAAGGGCGTGAAGATCGCCGTGGACGAGGCCGGCCTTTCCGACAGCATCAAGATCTATTCGGCTGACGTTTCGACGGCCGACATTTCCGCCATGCGCGAGCCGGGCAGCGCCTGGGTGGCGACGGCTGCCACGAACCCTGCTGTCGTGGGCGAGGTTTCGGTGCGCGCGCTTGCGATGCTTCTGGCCGGTGAGGAGCCGGGCAAGAGCGTCATCGTTCCGCCGACGCTGATTACGCAGAAGGCGCTGAACGACGGCGACATCAAGAACATGGACGACCTTTCGGCGAAGATGCCGCAGTTTGCCCATGCCGATGTGGCCGTGCCGGACTGGATGCCCCTGCCTGCGCGCGACTGAGGCGTGATTGGGATGAAATGGAAAGGGCGGCTTTCGGGTCGCCCTTTTTGTTTGCCGTTCAGGCATGGATACCCGGCTCGGGGGCCGGGTATGACGAATTGGGGGTGGGGCGATGCAAATCTTCGGCGTTGGAGATTGACGCCACCGCTTCTGCCATTCGTCACCCTCGGGCCTCGACCCGAGGGGCTATGCCGGGAGGGTCACTGCTGGTACGCCGCGCCCAATCGCAGGGCGGTTGGTGGTCGCCCCTCATCCGCCTGCCGGCACCTTCTCCCCGCTGGCGGGGAGAAGGAAAGCGTGGCGATGATTGTGCGTGTCCATTCCCTCGCCCTTCGACAAGCTCAGGATGAGGGAAAGGACAGGGAAAGGACATGGAAAGGGGGGGGCGGCTTGATAGGGGCAGGTGAATCTCGCGCTGAGGTGGCAACGAAAGCCCTCATCCTGAGCCTGTCGAAGGGCGAGGGCGGGATGGCGGGCGCGCTCTTTGCAGTGTTGGCGCTCGCCCCTCATCCGCCTGCCGGCACCTTCTCCCCGCTCGCGGGGAGAAGGAAAGCGCGGAGAGGGTGGCGGAGCTGTTTCAACATTGCGAATGGAGGCGTGAAAATCGAAGCTTCCTCCTTCTCCCCGTTTGCGGGGAGAAGGTGCCGGCAGGCGGATGAAGGGACTGCCGGCTCTATATTAGCGCAGCGCTGCCGCGATGTTGCCGCCGTCGACGGTGGTGACGTCGGCGGTGGTGCGTTCGGCGAGGGCGTGGTTCAGGAAGGCTTGCGCCACATCCTCAGCGCGGACCTCGAGGCCGAGAAGATTGCCGCCCATATAATCCTTCTCTGAAACGCCGCGCGCGGTGGAGCGGTTGGCGATCATCTCGTTGGTCAGGAGGCCCGAGCGGATGCGGTCGGCATTGACGGCGTTGGAGCGCACCCCGATGGAGCCGTAGTCCAGCGCATATTGGCGCGAGAGGAAGAGCGTTGCCGCTTTGGGCAGGCCGTAGGCGCCGAAATTCGCCCCCGGATTGACCGCCTGCTTGGAGGCGTTGAAGAGGAGAACGCCGCCGGTGCCCTGCTGCTTGAAGAGGCGCACCGCGTTTTGTGCAACGCTCTGATGGGCGAAGAAATTGAGCTCGAAGCTCTTGCGCAGCGTGGCGTCTTCCAGCTCGCCGATCTTGCCTTCCCAGGCCGCACCCGCGTTGGAGACGACGATGTCGACACCGCCGAACACATCGCGCGCCTTGTCGAAGGCGGCGCGCACGGCTGTCGCGTCGGTCACGTCGGCGCCGATGCCGATGGCGGCATTGCCGATCGATTTCGCGACCTCTTCGGCCTTGTCGGCATGCATGTCGACGACGACCACATGGGCCCCCTGCGATGCGAAAAGTTTTGCCGTGGCCGCACCGATGGCGCCAGCGCCGCCGGTGACCAGAGTGACCTGGCCGGACAGCGGCTTGGGCTTGTTGGAGGCGAGCTTGGCCTGTTCAAGCGACCAGTATTCCAACTCGAAGAGATCCGACAGCGCGAGCGGGTGGAAGGAGCCGATGGCCTCGGCACCGGTGACGGCTTCCACCAGCATCTCGCCGACATCGGCGGCGATCTTCGCTTCCTTCATGCTGCGGCCATGGCCGATAAGGCCGAGCCCGCGCACCAGTGTGAGGCGCGGCATGGTGTCGAGCATGGTGCGCTCGACATCGTCGGCGGCGTTGTTGGTCTCGAAATAGTCCTTGTAGCGAGCGGAGAATTCCGCGACCTTTTCGCGGATCACCTTGCCATAGTCATCGAGCTTGCCGGCCTCCGGGGCGGGCAGCACCATGGGGCCGGTCTTGATGCGGATCGACAGGTCCGGCGTGGAAACGCCGCGCGTGGCGAGCTCTTCTGCCGTGTCGGCGTTCACATAATCGAGGATTTTCGGCGAGGTGCGGAAATCGCAGACCATGCCGCCATATTTGCCCTCGCCCTCGTCAATAGCGATCGCGCCGCGCAGATAGGGCATGATCTCGGACGGGGTGGCGAGCTCCCTGGGAAGCGCCACCGGCTTGAAGGGAGCCTTGCCGTTCTTGGCGACATAATCTTCCGCCATGGTGACGAACTCGATCATGAGATCGTAGGCCGTCTTCGCGTCTTCGGCGAAGGTGAAGATGCCGTGCTTGTCGAGGATCAGGCCCTCGACGGACGGGTTCTTGTCGTAGATGTCGGCGGCTTCCTTGGCGAGGTCGAAGCCCGGCTTGATGTAGGGCACGAAGCCGAGCCGGTCGCCGAAGACCTTTTTGCAGAGCGCTTCGGAATCCTTCTGGTCGACCAGCGCGAGGATGGCGGTCGAGTGGGTGTGATCGACGAATTTGTGCGGCAGGAAGGCGTGCAGCAGGGTCTCGATGGAGGGGTTCGGGGAGCCCGGATCGATGAGATTGGCGCGCTGCATGGCGACCATGTCCTCGTCTGCCAGCGCATCGAGCTTGCGGGCGGCCAGAAGCGCGTCCATCTTCACGGCAGGCAGGCCTTCGGGCTCGATCACACCCATGTCCCAGCCGCTGCCCTTGACGCAGAGCACGTCATATTCGCGGCCCAGAATATCGGTCGCCTTGCTTTTGAGCGAGGTGTTGCCGCCGCCATGCAGGACAAGGCGCGGCTCGCCGCCGAGAAGGCGGGTCGTGTAGACGCGCAGCGCCAGATCGCGGTCGACGCCCTTTGCGGCGTAGTGCTCGACGAACTTTTCGGCTTCGCTGTCTTTCCAGAGGTTCTGCATGTCGGTCCTGTATTGTCTTGAAGGGTTGCGATTGCCGGCGAGGTTCAGGCCGGCGTCGGTTCACTGGCGGCATGGTGCTTCAAAAGCGCTGCCGCCATGGAGGAGGTGGTGACCAGATGGGTGAAGAAACGCCCGGCGATGGCGGCCTTGAGAGGTTCGAGCTTCTCGTCCTCCTGCACCACCATCAGGCGCTTCGGTATGGCGCGGATGGCGTCGAAATCAGCCGAGATCATGCGGCGGTTGTAGTCACAGTCCAGCAGTTTGCCATCGGCGGTGATGATCTGCCCGGCGATGACGCCGGTGGCGCCCATGCCTTTCAGCTTTTCCAGCTCTTCGATGCTGAGGGCACCGCATTTTATGACATGACTGTCGGTGTCGAGCGCTCCGACGGTGAAGAGGGCGAGATCGCAGGCGCTGATACCGTCGAGCTGTTCGCGTATGACGGGCTCTTCGCGCAGGGCACGGGCGAGTTCCTGCGTGCTCAGGACAAGGGGGGCATAGAAATTGAGGCCCTTGGCGTTGAGCCGGCGGGCAATTTCCATGGTGCACTGGTCGGGGCGATAAGCATAGGGAGAGCCGAGATTGCCGCACATTTCGACTACCGTCACGCCTTCGCGGTCGGCATAGCTCATGGCGTCGGCGATGTCGTAGACGGTGCGGCCCCAGGCGACGCAGACCTGATAGCCGTTCTCGACCATTTCGAGAAAGACATTGGCAGCCAGGGTCGGGATTTCGGAGGCAGGCGAGGGCGAAAGGGAATTCTCGCCCACGAGCCAAACGGTCTCCAGATCAAAGGCATCTTCCATCTGACGGGCAAGACGCTCGCCACTGAAGAGGTGTGTGGAGGTGGAGATGTTGACGATGCCGGCCTCGCGGGCCTTGCGCAGATAGAGCGCCACGGATGCGCGCGAAATGTTCAGCCGCTGCGCCACCTCGTCCTGACGCAGGCCATGCGTGTAGTATAGCCACGCGGCCTTGTGTATGATCTGGTCTGCAGGACGATAAGCCATTCCGCGCCTCCTTTCGACATTATTCACGGCGATTGACAAAAGTCAATTCACCCAAGGCGAGGCAGGAAGTCACGTGAATCGGGTGGCGTCTGCACCTCCCTGGAATGGCTCTGGCCCGGACAGCCGGCTCCGGTGGAAGGGGGGCGCTTGCGCGGCTGGGAGACAGGAACAGCAAAAGGCCGAGATGCGTTCTGCATCCCGGCCTTTGCATAAGTCAGTCCGCAGGCTGTGCCCGCGGAAAGCTGTCGGTTAGTAACCGCGCGGACAGCGGGCTTCGTAACGGCGGCCGTATTCGTCGCGATAGATGCAGCGGTTGCTGTTTTCCGAGGCGCGGCCGACGAGGGCGCCCGCCACGGTACCGATGGCACCGCCGATGATGGCGCCTTCGACCTTGTTACCGGAAGCGAGTGCACCGATGGCCGCACCACTGGCACCGCCAAATGCCGCGCCCTGTTCAGTTGGGGTGCAGGCAGCAACACCGAGAAGCAGCGCCGGTACGAGAAGCAGTGACTTTTTCATGTATCCTCTCCAAATGGTTTTTCATCATAAGCCACAGACATCGATTTGGTTCCGTCTGAAGCTATTCAGTTAATGGTGTCCCTATAGCCGTATAACATGGACATAAAATCCGGCAAAAGTCCGGGACACAAGCTCAGTTTGTGTCGATTTCTCGTCTTGTTGTGTGAAAATGGCGCCTGATCGAAGCCAATTTGCACGCCGCAACGGCGAAGTTTGGCGATTTATGGGCGAAATTTTGGCCAAACAGGGTTCCATCCGTCTTCGATTTGCGTGAGTCTGGTCTCAATCCGCACGGACAAGGTCGCATACAGACCATGTGCGATCACGTGTTTTGGTTCACGGTCCCGAGTGTGGAGGAATGTTCCGGGGACGGGCGGCCACTCTGTCATTTGCTCCCAGCCTCGGACAGATATGGAGTGAGACATGTCTAATGAAATCGTTGAGGAGGATCACGGGCTGGAACCCGGGCAGGACAATATTCGGCTGCTTGGTCTCGACGTTCACAATCCCGTTTTCTTTGTTTCCGCTGTCCTCATCATCGCTTTCGTGATCATCGCCTTGATGTTTCAGGAAGCGGCGGGGAGCGCACTTGGCGGACTGCGCGTCTGGCTGACATCGACCTTTGACTGGGTCTTCATGCTGTCGGCCAATTTGTTCGTGCTGTTTTGTATTGTCGTGGCGTTGACGCCACTGGGCAAGGTCAGGCTGGGTGGCAAGGATGCTGTGCCCGAATATTCCTATTCCGGCTGGTTCGCGATGCTTTTTGCGGCCGGCATGGGTATCGGCCTGATGTTTTTCGGCGTGCTCGAGCCGATGTATCATTTCAACAATCCGCCGCTTGGTCTCGAGGCACCATTGGCCGATGGCGAACTCGTGGCGAGCGCCGTGCCTGCGGCCCGGGAGATGGGCATGGCAGCGACCATCTTTCATTGGGGCCTTCATCCCTGGGCGATCTACGCGGTTCTGGCGCTGTCGCTATCGCTTGCCGCCTATAATAAAGGGTTGCCGCTATCCATCCGTTCGGCGTTCTACCCGCTTCTGGGCGAGCGGGTGCGTGGCTGGCCCGGTCATTTGATCGACATCATGGCGGTGTTTGCAACGCTTTTCGGTCTGGCAACGTCCCTTGGCTTTGGTGCATCGCAGGCGCTTGCAGGCTTGAACGAGCTCTATGGTGTTCCCAACACGGACACGATCAAGGTCCTCCTCATCATGGGGATCACGTGCATTGCTTTGATCTCTGTCGTGGCGGGACTGGATGCGGGCGTGAAGCGCCTTTCCGAGATCAACATGGTGCTCGCCATACTTCTTCTCCTGTTTGTGATTATCTTCGGCCCCACGCTGGCGATCCTCACCGGCTTTTTCTCCAATACATGGTCCTATGTGAAGGAATTGCCGGAATTGTCGAACTGGATCGGCCGTGAAGACACAGGCTTCATGCACGGTTGGACCACATTCTACTGGGCCTGGTGGATTTCGTGGTCACCTTTCGTAGGCATGTTCATCGCCCGGGTGTCCAAGGGACGGACGGTGCGTGAGTT
Source organism: Nitratireductor sp. B36 (assembly GCF_020833685.1). Lineage (GTDB taxonomy): Bacteria > Pseudomonadota > Alphaproteobacteria > Rhizobiales > Rhizobiaceae > Nitratireductor. The sequence goes on along the minus strand of NZ_JACKZY010000001.1, from coordinate 930,719 downwards.
CATCACCTGCGTTCTGATCATTCCCACCCTCGTGTCGATCCTGTGGATGACCACCTTCGGCGGCACCGCAATGGAGCAGTTCCTGACCGAGGGCTATACGGGCGTTCAGGAGACGGTCGTGGATTACGTGCCGGAACTTTCGCTGTTTGCGATGCTGGCCGACCTGCCGCTTGCCAGTGTGAGCTCGCTCATCGGCATCATTCTGGTCATCGTTTTCTTCGTCACGTCGTCGGATTCCGGCTCGCTGGTCATCGATACGATCACGGCCGGCGGCAAGATCGATGCGCCGATAGCGCAGCGTGTCTTCTGGGCCATTTTCGAAGGGCTGGTCGCAATCGTTCTTTTGCTTGGCGGCGGACTGGCCGCGCTTCAGGCCGGTGCAATCGCGACAGGCTTTCCGTTCGCGATCCTGCTGACCGTCATGCTGTACGCCACCTTCAAGGCGTTGCGGCACGAGCGGGAAATCGGCAACTAAACGGGCGCGAAAAAGTGCTGAAGACGAGCCTCGGCAAGGCATGCCGGGGCTCTTTTCAATCAGGTTCCGCCCTGGACCGGGGCTTCGGCTTCGGAGACGGCAGTCAGATAATCCCGGTAGCTCAGGCATTCCACGTCGTCTCTCACGCAGACTTCGCGCGCAAAGCGCTCCAGCGCGTTCCAATAGGCACCATCATTCATGAGGGTAAAATGGAAACCGAGTTGAACCGGCGTGCGGCGGCCTTCATATTCTTTGTCGAACGTGTCCATAAAGGCATCATACGCCCGTTGCTCAAACGCGGACGCTGCCTCCGGCTTCTCCTTGCCGCCGGAGTGGCGCACATAGAGGTTGTAGTCCATGGCAATTACCTGTCTGCCGCGTGGACCTTCCGGTATCAACGGGAGAGAAAAATGCGCGACGCCGTCGCGGGTTCTGGGCAGAACAGGGCCGCGCGAAACAGCGCTGGCGTCGTAGGCGAAGCCCTTCTTTTCAAGTGTTTTGAACAGTCCCTTGCTCGTTGAAAGGTATGGGGCTCTGAAACCGCGTATTTCCTTGCGGGCGAAATCCCGCCAACCTTCAGGTTCACCCTTGATCCCGTTGAGCTTCCAGGCATCGGCGACAATGGTCGCGAATTGATCGAACTCCTGCGCCCAGTCGTCCGCGCTCCAGTTTTTTCCGTCGAAATGACCGCAGCCATGGCTTGCCACCTCGTGCCCTTCGGCGCGGGCGGACCAGATCTGACCGAGTCGACCCTCGACATCCTCGCGAGAGTACCCGCTGCCGACATTCGAGCGTCCGCGGGCCATGCCTGGCGCCTGATAGGTTTTGCGCGTTTCGGGAGAGAGGAGATAAACGCAGGAAAGGAAGTAGGTAAAGTGCGCGCCTGTTTCCTTGCCAAGCGCGCGGCTGCGCTCCCACTGTTCCAGATGCAGGGCACCGTCAAAGGAGATGATCACGTATTGTGGCGACTTCGCCGCTGCGGTGTTCCCGGCAAAACAGGAACCAGTCAACGCAAGTGCTGCTGCACCGGCGCAGAGAAATTTGAGCATGATCACGTAATCCGCTATGCAATTCGAAGGGCAGCGTTACTGGCCAAATATGGCCGAGTTTGGAAAGCAATATCGTTTTACGGCAACGGGAGTTGCCCCCGAAACAACAGAATAGAGACGAAATGCCAGCCCCCCCTTCCATGGCGGCAAATTTCGTCTAAAAAGCCGGAAACCGGAAAAGCGCGGGAAATGCCCGCCAAGCATGGGTCGCATATGTCCGACGACAGTTTCATTCGCGAAGTCAATGAAGAGCTTCGCCAGGATCAGTTCAAATCTCTGTGGCGTCGTTTCGGCCCCATTGCCATTGGTGCCGCCGTTCTTCTTGTCCTCGCCACTGCCGGCTATGTTGGTTATGAGCGCTGGACATCCTCTCGGGCGAATGCTTCGGGCGATGCTTTTTCCCAGGCACTGGAACTTGCCCGCCAGGGCGAGAACGATGAAGCGCTTGCCGCTTTCAAGGAACTGGAAGAGAGTGGCTACGGCTCCTATCCGCTGCTGGCGCGCATGCGTTCTGCCACCGTTCTGGCTGCCGATGGCGACACGGACGGCGCTGTGGCGGCATTCGATGCCATTGCGGCGGACCGCTCGGTGACCGATGTGATCGCCGACATTGCTCGCCTTCGGGCAGGGCTCCTTCTGGTGGATCACGGATCCTATGCCGATGTTTCAGCGCGCGTTGAAACATTGACGGCGGACGGAAACGCACTGCGGCACACGGCGCGCGAGGCGCTTGGTCTTGCTGCATGGAAGGAAGGCAAGCGCGACGACGCGCTTCAGCTTTTCCAGCAGATTTCCGGTGATGCCGAGGCCCCCCGCAACACCCGCCAGCGCGCCGAGATGATGATTGAGCTGATTCTCGGATCGAGCCCGGCGGAATAGCCAGAGAGCGGTGAGCCAAGATGGCCTTCAAGCTTGCAATCATCGGCCGGCCGAATGTCGGCAAGTCGACACTGTTCAACCGGCTTGCCGGCCGTCGTCTGGCTATTGTCGATGACACACCCGGTGTCACGCGCGACCGCCGCTCCCATCCCGCCCGCCTTCAGGACCTCAAGTTTGAGGTGATCGACACGGCCGGTCTGGAAAGTGCTGCAGCGCCGACACTGGAGGGGCGCATGCGTGCCCAGACCGAGCAGGCGATCGACGAGGCCGACATTGCGCTTTTCATGATCGACGCCCGCGCCGGTGTAATGCCCGACGATGCAACCTTCGCCAATCTCCTGCGCCGCAGCGGCAAGCCGGTCGTGCTGGTCGCCAACAAGATGGACGTGAATGCAGCCCGCAGCGGCGTTCTCGACGCATGGGAACTGGGACTGGGCGATCCGGTCGAGGTTTCGGCGGAACACGGTCTTGGCATGTCCGATCTGCGTGACGCCATCGTCGAGGCGCTTGGAGAGGAGCGAGCGCTGGCGGAAGATCCCGAGGAGCTCGTTGTCTCAACGGACGAGATTGCCGTCGGAGAGGACATCGAGCCCGATTCGGAAGAAGAGGCGGTCTACGACTCGTCCAAACCGTTGCGGATCGCAATTGTGGGGCGACCGAATGTCGGCAAGTCGACGCTGATCAACGCGCTTCTGGGCGAGGAACGCATGCTGACGGGGCCGGAAGCCGGCATCACGCGCGATTCGATTTCCGTCGACTGGCAGTGGCGTGGCCGCAAGATCAAGCTCTTCGATACGGCCGGCATGCGACGCAAGGCACGCGTACAGGAAAAGCTGGAAAAGCTCTCCGTCTCCGACGGGCTGCGCGCCGTGCGCTTTGCCGAAGTGGTGATCGTGGTTTTTGATGCGACCATCCCGTTTGAGAAACAGGACCTGCAGATCGCCGACCTGATCATCCGAGAGGGCAGGGCGCCGGTCATTGCCTTCAACAAATGGGACCTGATCGAGGACCGGCAGGAGACGCTTGCCGAACTGCATGAGAAGACGGCGCGGCTTCTGCCGCAGGTGCGCGGGCTGCAGGCGGTTCCAATTTCTGCGGAGACCGGGCGCGGCTTCGACAAGCTTATGGAAGCGGTGGAAAAGACCCATCGCACCTGGAACAGCCGCATCTCGACGGGCCGCCTCAACCGGTGGCTGGAAGGCGCGACGGGACAGCATCCGCCACCGGCCGTGGCCGGACGCCGGCTCAAGGTGAAGTACATAACGCAGATCAAGACACGGCCGCCGGGCTTCGTTGTCTCCTGTTCGCGACCTGAAGCGATGCCGCAATCCTATGTGCGCTATCTCATGAACGGCTTGCGAGAGACGTTCAATCTCTACGGTGTTCCAATCCGTGTTGCGCTGCGCACCTCCGACAACCCCTATGCGGGGCGGGCGAAGAAACGCCGCTGAAGGCGGTATCACCACGCGTTTAAAAGATGACGGGCTTTGCATCGCAAGGCCCGTTTTCGTTTGCGTTCGCTGCTGCGCCTCAAAGACCGGCCAGCCTGTTAACCAGTGATCAAGGTTAACCAAATATGGTTTTGGAAATCGGGTTGAGTTGCGTAGCGGAGAGTGTGGGTGCTTCGTCGGAGTGGAAGAGTACCGCGCAAAGCGGTTGATGAATCGCGTTCCTTTCTGGCACCAGCTTTGGTGGCGTTGGGGTTCTGGATCGGGTTTCCAGGTATTGTCGCGCATCAGGACATGGCCGGACTGGTTTCCGGCGAAGAGGGCACGGGGCCGCGCTGGGCGGCCTTCGTGGAAAAATCCGTTGCCGGTTCGATCCATCAGGCCGAGATGCCCTTTGTTGATGGCGACCTGAAGACGGGCAGCATTTCCGGTTCCGGCATAGCTGCCCCAGGCATCGGCAAGATCGCCTTCCGCGGCAAGAAAGGGTTCACCGGCACCACGCCGGACGAAGAGCGGATCAACCGTGCGGAAAAGACAGGTCGGCTTGTTCAGGTCGTGCCGGTCCAGCCGCCGAAACTTTTCGAAGCCGGCACGATCTTTGAGAAGACCAGTTTTCTTCTCGAAAAGCCCTCAACCGATCAGCCGCTGATGGCGTTCGTCGATCCTGACATCAAGGGCAAGGAAGTGCGTATCGCTTCGGCCTTCTATATGAAAAAGGACAGGAAGGCGGACCCGACGCTGCCACGCGCGATCGCCGAGCTGGTCAACAACGATCAGCCTGACATTCTTGCCACGGCTTACGCGCCGCAGAAGCCCGACTATGCGAAAGCCTCGCCATTTGCCAGCATCCTGCGCGAGGAGGAGCCGGCAGGCGGGCGGTTTATTCCGCCGGTGGACGCGAAGGATCATCCCTGGGCGCGGCAACCGCTTCCCGAGACGGTGTTTTCCAAACGTGAGCAGCAATGTCTCGCAGCCGGCATCTACTTCGAAGCGCGCGGCGAATCCGTGAAAGGGCAGGCAGCGGTGGCGCAAGTCATTCTCAATCGCGTGCGCAATCCCACCTACCCCAACACCATCTGCGGGGTGGTCTACCAGAACGAGAAATGGCGCAACCGCTGCCAGTTTTCCTTTGCCTGCGACGGGATTCGCGACCGTGTGGCCAGCCCGGCTCATTTCAAGACGGCGCAGGAAGTGGCCATGGCCACAACCGCAGGCAAGATCTGGCTGCCCGAAGTCGGCTCCTCCACACACTATCATGCGACCTATGTGCATCCGCGCTGGGCGGGAGCCATGCAGCGGATGAAAAAGATCGGCCAGCATATTTTCTACCGCACCTATGGCGGCGGCTGGAACTGATAAGGGCAGCGAAATCGCGCAAATGACGGGCTGAAACGCGGCAGGAGATGCCGCGATTCCCGTTTTCATGGTGTCATTTGCCGCTGCGCGCATTGTCGCATCCAGGCATCATGTTGTTTTTCAATGTATTTTCGTCTTTGTGAATGGCGTCGACAGCGGCTTGACTGGGGCGTGGGTGCTCACTATGTTGCGCGCGACTTTCAAGCGGATAGCCGCTGACCAGCAAACCCGGTACGGAGATTGCGGTGGCCGACAAGGATCAGCCGGACGACCTGGAGCGCCGGCGCGCCGATCTGGAGAAGGCTCTCGCAGAGAAACGACCGGCGAAGCAAGACGGCGGTGAAGGGAAGACGAAGGGCGATATGGCGGGCGCCGCGCAGGCGCTCAGACTGTCCAGCGAGTTTATTGCCGGCGTGGGTGTCGGCGCTGCTCTTGGGTGGTTCATCGACCATTTTGCCGGTACGTCTCCCTGGGGACTGATCATTTTCCTGCTCCTGGGTTTCGGGGCGGGTGTTCTCAATGTCCTGCGCTCGGCGGGACTTGTTGCTGAATTTGGGATTCGCTCATCGGATGATGGGCGGGATCCTGAGAAGAAGTGAACGGCGCCCGGGCGCCAGACCAGAAGTGAGGGGGGCCAGGTGGCCAACGATCCGATCCATCAGTTCCAGATCTCCAAGTGGATTCCGATTGAGGTCGGCGGACTGGATTTCTCCTTTACGAACTCGTCCGCCTTCATGGTTGCGACGGTGGTCGCCGCCGGTGCATTTCTGTTTCTGACGACGTCGAGCCGTGGACTGGTTCCCGGTAGGCTTCAGTCCATCTCGGAGATGAGCTACGAGTTTGTGGCCTCCATGTTGCGCGATTCGGCGGGCTCGCACGGAATGCGTTTCTTCCCGTTCGTGTTCTCGATCTTCATGTTCGTCCTGATGGCCAACCTGCTCGGCCTCTTCCCTTACTTCTTCACTGTGACCAGTCATATCATCGTCACCTTCGCGCTCGCGCTTCTGGTGATCGGAACGGTGGTCGTCTACGGTTTCTGGAAGCACGGTTTCGGCTTCCTTAAGCTCTTCGTGCCGCAAGGTGTGCCCGGTGTCGTGGTTCCGCTGGTGGTGCTGATCGAGATTGTCTCGTTCCTGTCGCGCCCCGTCAGCCTCTCGGTTCGTCTTTTCGCCAACATGCTGGCCGGACACATCACGCTCAAGGTTTTTGCCGGCTTTGTCACCTCCATGAGCGCCCTTGGCGCGGCCGGTGTTGCCGGCGCCGTTCTGCCGCTCATCATGACCGTGGCGATCACCGGTCTCGAATTCCTCGTCGCCTTCATGCAGGCCTACGTCTTTGCCGTTCTGACCTGCATGTATCTGAACGACGCCGTCCATCCCGGCCACTGATCAAGAGGTTTGAAAAGATCGGCTTCGTTCCGGCCTCAAGGGCCGGTCAGAGGAAAACAGGTTTCACCGGCGGTTTCCGCCAAGTCTGAAGAAAACACGCAAATCCGCGATCACAAGGAGTTTTAAAATGGAAGTAGAAGCAGCAAAGGCTATCGGCGCCGGTATCGCTTGTTTCGGCATGGCCGGTGCAGCTCTGGGCCTGGGCAACATCTTCGGCAGCTATCTTTCGGGCGCCCTGCGCAACCCGTCGGCAGCAGACGGCCAGTTCGGCCGCCTGATTTTCGGCTTCGCCGTTACGGAAGCTCTCGGCATCTTCTCGCTGCTCATCGCTCTGCTCCTCCTCTTCACCTAAGCGCGCGTTTCGTGTGCGTGGCCGGCCGCTTTCGGGCGTCCGGCCGGTTTTAAAAGAGGTAGACAATGTTTGTGGCATCGGCATTCGCAGCCTCGGCGCAAGACGCCGCGGAAGCGACCCATTCGGAAACCGGCGTGGCGTCAGACGGCGCACATGAGGCCGGCTTCCCGCCTTTCGATTCGTCCACATTTCCGTCGCAGATCCTGTGGCTGGCGATCACCTTCGGGCTGTTCTACCTGTTCCTGAAGCGCGTCGTGCTGCCCCGCATCGGCGGTATTCTGGAAGTGCGGCGTGACCGCATTGCCCAGGACCTCGACCAGGCGGCGCGGATGAAGGAAGAGGCGGACGCGGCTGTTGCTGCCTATGAGCAGGAACTGGCTGACGCCCGCAAGAAGGCCAATGTCATCGGCCAGGAAGCCCGCGACGCCGCAAAGGCGGAAGCGGATGCGGAACGTCGTGAGATCGAGAAGCAGCTCGACGCCAAGCTCGATGAGGCTGAGAAGCGCATCGCCTCGATCAAGGAAACGGCCATGAAGGACGTGGGTACGATTGCCGAGGACACAGCGGCATCCATCGTCCAGGAACTGGTCGGCGGCCAGCTCGACAAGACTGCGGCGAAAGCCGCCGTCAAGTCCGTGAAGCAGTAGGAGAGGGCCATGGACGCGACATTCTGGGCGTTTGTTGCCCTCATCATCTTCCTGGGGGTCCTTGCCTATTTCAAGGTGCCCGGCATGATCAATGGCGCGCTTGACGGGCGTGCCGAACGCATCCGCAACGAGCTGGACGAGGCCCGCAAGCTGCGTGAAGACGCGCAGCAGCTGCTCGCCGAATATCAGCGCAAGCGGCAGGAAGCCGAGCAGGAGGCGCAGGACATCGTCAGCGCCGCCAAGCACGAGGCCGAGCTGATCGTCAAGGAAGCCAAGCAGAAGACGGATGAATATGTCGCCCGTCGCACAGCCCTTGCCGAACAGAAGATCGAACAGGCCGAGCAGGACGCGGTGAACGAAGTGCGCGCGAGCGCCGTGGACCTCGCCGTGGAAGCTGCGCGCAGCGTTCTGGCCAAGAAGGTCGATGCCAAGACGGGCGGAGAGTTGTTCAAGGCTTCAATCCAGGACGTGAAGTCGAAGCTGAACTGACGAGCTTTCGAAAGCGGAGCAATTTGAAACGCCGCCGGTTTCCGGCGGCGTTTTTTTTTCTGTGTGGATTTCCGTCGCCTGAAGCCATCCGGCTCCTCGCCTCGCAGCGGCCACCGTGTCGGTCTGAGCGCAATTGTGCGGCCAGGTGGGCTTAACTACATGCCAGGAGGGTTCAGGCGGTTTGGGGATCCACGGCTTCGCCGTCGCTCATCCTCACCAGTGGCTGCGCGACGGCTTTCCCACTGGAAGCGGCCGTCGTGATGCCCAGATCGCGCAGCGGGGCGAAGCTCATCCGGTGCAGGCGCGATACTGCGCCATGCTGCGTTATAGCTGTGCGGTGGCGCTTGGTGCCGTAACCCATATGGGCTTCGAAACCATAAGCGGGCGTGACACCGCCAGCGCGCATCATCATGCGGTCGCGCGTGACTTTTGCGACGATGGAGGCAGCGGCGATGGACTGGCTGCGCTGATCGCCCTTCACCACGGCACGCGCCGGGCAGCACAGCCCCGGCGGCACATCGCGGCCATCGGCCAGTGCAAACAGCGGCGTGACGCAAAGCCCGGCCGCTGCGCGGCGCATGGCCTCAAGGCTGGCGCGCAAGATGTCGGACCGGTCGATGCTTGCCGCGCAGACAGATGCAACGGAGACGCTGACGGCCATCTCGATAATGGCTTCGAACAGCCGGTCGCGCGCCTCGGCGGAAAGCCGTTTGGAATCGTCCAGCCCGTCGGGAAGACGGTTCGCGTCGAGAATGACGGCGGCGGCGACCACAGGGCCTGCCAGCGGACCGCGGCCTGCCTCGTCGAGCCCTGCCACAGGGGCCAGACCCTCGCGCAGGAGCGCGGCCTCCATCTGGAAGTCGGGGCGAACGGGCAGATCAAAAAGAGTGGGAGAATCGGAACGCGTGCGAGCCATAGTGCGGCGATGCTCGCATCGCTTCCGATTCTCCGCAAGGGCCTCCCGGCAACGAGGGGGCGGATGGGCCGGGAAGCTTCCGTCGGCTACGGGGATGCAAGCCGGACGGGAAAGGGGGGCTGTCGGAAACGGCGCCGTTTACGGAAACAGGGTGCCGCTCCGATGCGTCGATCTGCGATGCCGAAGCAGGAGGCGGATCGGGCAGGGCGCTGTCAAAGCAGCATGAGCTGTTCGCCTCCCGGCTGCGGCTGTTTGAACAGGTCCGTTCTCAGCTTGCGCTTTTCCTGATTGAGCCCGAGCCGCTTTGCCGCGATCTCGAAGCGCCGGCCGATCTGCCAGGCATAGGGGCCGGTGCCTTTCATCCGCTTGCCCCATTCGGCGTCGTAATCCTTGCCGCCGCGCATGGAGCGGATCAGGGAAAGAACGTGGCGATAGCGGTCGGGCGCATGGCGCAGAAGCCATTCCTTGAAAATGGGGCTGACCTCGAGCGGCAGGCGCAGGATGATATAGCCCGCCTCGCGCGCGCCGGCGGTGGCGGCCGATTCCAGAATGCGCTCGATCTCGCAATCGGTGAGGCCGGGAATGACGGGGCCCAACATCACGGATGTGGGGATGCCGGCCTCGGTCAGCGCGCGGATGGCCTCCAGCCGCCGCGAGGGAGTGGCCGCGCGCGGTTCCATGGTGCGCGCCAGCTTGCGGTCCAGCGTGGTGACGGAAAGCGCGACCTTGGCCAGCCCCTTTTCCGCCATACGGGAAAGAATGTCGATATCGCGTATGACAAGTGCCGATTTGGTGACGATGCCGACCGGGTGGTCATGTGCTTCCAGCACTTCGAGAATCTCGCGCATGATGCGGTATTTCTTCTCGATGGGCTGGTAGGGATCGGTGTTGGTGCCGATGGCGATGGTGCGCGGCTGGTAGCCGGGTTTGGAAATCTCGCGTTCCAGAAGCCGGGCGGCATCCGGCTTGGCAAAGAGCTTTGCCTCGAAATCGAGCCCCGCCGACAGACCCATATAGGCGTGGGTGGGGCGGGCGAAACAATAGACGCAGCCATGCTCACAACCGCGATAGGGATTGATGGAGCGGTCAAAGGAAATATCGGGCGAGGTGTTGCGCGTAATGATGGTGCGCGGCCTCTCCACCTGGACCTCGGTCTTGAAAGGCGGCAATTCCTCAAGTGAACCCCAGCCATCGTCAAAGACATGACGGGAAACCGGTTCATAGCGGCCTGACGGGTTGATGCCCGCGGCCCGGCCCCGCCGGCGCTCGGAATCGATGCGAATGCCCGACCGGTCGATCACCGTGTTGGCCATCGCGGCCCCGCCACCATCGAAGGCGGCTGCATCTGCTCTCACAATCTGTTCCATGGCTTGCTCCATGACTGAGCGATTTCGCTGGCTTTCCGGTACGCGGGGACCAAAGCCGAAAGCAGAATCAGCGTCGCTGCCGATGAATCTATTCCTATTCGATGAATGAGAACAAAGCAAGAACTTTTGGCAAAATCGAGGCGCGCGAGTTTTCCACAGGCGTGCAAAAGGGTTCGCGGGAATGGTGCCGCAGTTTTCAGAGCGGTTCATCGTTTCACGGAAACGCTGCTCCGCTCTATCTGTCTGTTTTTCCGCATTTGTGCGGACGTCAGGTGATTCCACCTGACTGCAAAATGCTTCAGCTTTTCAGGCTCAGGAAAGGATCAGGCGGACTTGCCGCCGCCGCGTTTCAGATGCTCGGCAAGGCGCGGCATTATTTCCACGAAATTGCACGGCATGTGCCGGTAGTCGAACTGGTCTTTCAGGATACCGTCCCAGGCATCGCGGCAGGCGCCGGTGGAGCCCGGCAGGACAAAGACGAAGGTCTGGTCGATGAGCCCTGCGGTGGCGCGCGACTGGACGGTGGAGGTGCCGATTTTCTCGTAGGAGATGCGGTGGAAGACCTGCGAGAAGCCATCCATGCGTTTGTCGAACAGCGGTTCCAGAGCCTCTGGCGTCACGTCGCGCCCGGTGAAGCCGGTGCCACCCGTGGTGATGACGGCATCGACCCCGGGATCGGCGCACCACAGTTTGACGGCCATCTGGATGGCCTCGATATCGTCTGCCACGATCTTTCGATCGGCGAGCGTGTGGCCGGCCTCATCGATGCGTTCGGCAAGGGTCTGGCCGGAGCGGTCGTCTTCAAGGCCACGCGTGTCGGAAACGGTCAGCACCGCGAAGCGGACGGGGATGAACTCACGCGCGGGCGTAGTGGGCATGGTCATGCTCGATCTGGCTGTGCTCGGTCTGGCCGTGCTCTGGGGCAGTGGTTTGGGTGGCAAGGACAAACCAGTCGAGATGACGGGCTTCAAGAATGGATGCGGCCTGACGCGCCTTGTGCGGCGAGCCGAAGACGCCGAAACAGGTGGCCCCGGAGCCGGACATGCGGGCGGCAAGCGCGCCCGCTTCCCCGAGAGCGCCAAGCACATCCCTGATCTGCGGTACGAGCCGGCAGGCCGGTTCTTCCAGATCGTTGCGAGCGGCTTCGAGCCATTTGGCGGCCGATGCGGTGTCGGGGAACGTGTCGAGGGCGGGCAGGGGAGCATTGTCGCGCCGCTCAAGCCCTGAAAAGACATCTGGCGTGGAGAGCGGGATGTTGGGGTTCACGAGAACAAGCGGCAGCGCGGGGAAATGCGGCAGTTCTTCAAGCGCTTCGCCGATGCCGCGCGCAAGAAGCGGTTTCGATGACAGGCACATGGGGACATCCGCACCGAGGCGAAGGCCGAGCTCTGCCAGGGCGACCTCGTCGACGTCGATCTGCCAGTGGCGGACGAGAAGCCTGAGCGCGGCAGCCGCATCGGCCGAACCGCCACCGATGCCGGAGGCGACGGGCAGGTTCTTTTCAAGGTGCAGATGGACGGGTGCGCCGGCTCTCTCCCCGAATGTTTCACGCAGAAGATCGCGGGCGCGGGTGACCAGATTGGTCTCGCCGATGGGGACATGGGCGGCGAAGTGGCCGGAAACGAAGAAATCGTCTTCCGCCCCGCCTTCCACCTCGAGCAGGTCGCCATGGCTGGAAAAGGCGACAAGACTGTCCAGCAGATGATAGCCGTCGACGCGCCGTCCGGTGACGTGCAGCGCCAGATTCACCTTGGCGGGAGCGATCATGCTTTGCATGCTTCTACTCAGGTATCAGTCTTTGGCGACGCGGTATTCGCCGGTCTTCGGGTCGTAGACGAGCGTTCCCATGCTGCCATTCGCCGCTTCCCTGCGCGCACGCCGCGCCTTTGCGGTGACGCGCTCTGCCTCGCGGACGAATTTGCGGTAGCCGAAATAGGCCACCACGCCGACCGCGGCAAAGAAGATCAGTTGCGGCATTGTCGATCCTCCGGTTTCGCGCGCGAGTTTAACGCCCGGGCGCGCCTCGTCAAAGTCCAAAACGGCGCCAGAGCGCCTGTTCCTCGGCAGCCTCGATCAGACCCGTGGCGGCATTGCCGGCGATTGCAGCACCGAGATCCGGAATGCTGCCGGCACTGCTGGAAATACCGAGCTTGCGCCCGAACAGGCCGCGCGGCTGGGTGATGAGCGCGAGTCTCGTTTTCTTGCCATAGCGTTCCTTCAAAACGGAGCGCATGTCGCCGAGACCGTCGACCAGACCGAGATCGAGCGCGCGGGTGCCCGTCCAGAAGGCGCCGGTGAAAAGCTCCGGATCGTCGGCGAGCTTGGCGCCACGCCGCTCCTTGACGAGATTGATGAACATCTCGTGCATCTCGAGCTGCAGGGCCTTCAGGCGCTCGACGTCTTCCTTCTTTTCCGGCTGGAAGGGATCGAGGATCGCCTTGTTCTGGCCGGCCGTGTGGACGCGGCGCTCAACACCGATCTTCTTGATAAGCTCCTGAAAGCCGAAGCCGGCGGACACGACGCCGATGGAGCCGACGATGGAAGAGGGGTCGGCGATGATCTCGTCGCCCGCTGCGGCAATCATGTAACCGCCGGAAGCGGCCACATCCTCGACGAAGATGAAGACCTTCCTGTCTTTCTCCACCGCCAGATCGCGGATGCGGCGGAAGATCAGGCGCGACTGCACGGGCGAGCCGCCCGGCGAATTGAGCGCGATGGCGACGGCCGGCGCATCGGGCACGGCGAACGCCTTCTCGATCACGGTCGCGGTGGTGGCAAGCGAGAGGTTCTGGCGTGTCAGGCTATTGGACGGCATGATCGCGCCGGAAAGCCGGATCACAGGAATGGTGACGGCATCACCGCGGAGTTTTTTGGGGACGAGGCGGCTGACAAGGCGTCGCAAGGGCGTGCTTACTCCAGAAGAATGGAACGTGTTGTTCGTGAGCATGTAGGCATTTGCGCGGTTCGTGCAATGGCCGGGCTCGTTCAATCGCCGAAAAGTGCAGACTGCCCATTGGTGAGCGCTTCGGCGCGTTCTGTTACCTGGTTGTCGGCGTCGCGCAGGATGAGGGGCGGTTCGAGCGTCAGCCCGGCACGATTGCCCTTCTGCGCCCGCAGGAGGATGCGGATGGCCGGGTTGCCGGCGCGGCCATGCACCGGGACGATGCGGGCGCCACCGAAACGGCCCTCAAGCGCCTGGAGAATGGGCGACAGCGAGGCGGGGCGAGCGATCAGCGCCAGAAATCCGCCTGGGTTGGTGATGGCGGCTGCCGTGCGCAGCCAGGTTTCGAAAAGCGTGTCGTCCATCACATGGGCGGCGCGCTTCAATGCATCCGGCGTGGCGCGGTCGCTGGCGCTGTTAAAGGGCGGGTTCATGATTGTCGCCGCGTAGGCATTGCGCAAAAGCCCGGCCCTCTCGCGCGCATCGCCTGACAGCGTGACATCGGCCTCGATGAGGAGCACACGGTCGGAAAGGGCGGCGTTTTCCGGCAGTGCAATGCTGCGGCGGGCGCATTCGGCCATTTCCGGGGCATTCTCGACAAGGGTGACACAGGTTTTGGAACAACGGGCGGCGACGGCGAAACCGGCAGCACCGGCACCGGCACCGAGATCGGCAACTGCGCCTTCAAGGCTGCCCGGCAGGGCGGAGGCCACGAGCATGGCATCGACGCCGGAGCGGTGGCCGCGACCCGTGGGCTGGACGAGCCGGAACGCATCGCGATGGAAGGAATCGACGCTGTGCAAACCTTCGGTACGCGTGTCAGGCATTGTTTCCATCATCGAAACGGGCTTCATCCCCGATGCCTGCATCTTTCAGCAATTGCCGGGCCGCCGCCTCGTCATTCGCGTCGATCATGACACGGCGCGGCAGGATGCCGAGCGAGCCTTCCATAATGCTCATGTTCTGGTCCGCGACGAAACAAGCAATGCCGGCGTCGCGCAGGAGGCTCTCAACAAAGGAAATGACCACGGGATCATTGGTACGGACAAGTTCGATCATGGGCGCGACGTTGACAGTTTGCGCAACCCCTGTAAACGACTTCGTGATTGGCGGGTAAGCGCACCGTGCGCATTCGCCGCTTGCCCCGCGTGGGGGCGGGGCACTAGATTGCCGGGAAAGTTTGGACGTTTCGGCAGGGTCTTTTCCTGACCGTGCCTGGTCGTGATTGGAGAACCATCTGTGGGTGTAGTGTTGAATCTCGATGGCAAGCGTGGCGCGGCCTCCGTTGCAAGCCTCATGGACCTGACCGCTGACGAAATGGCGCGCGTCAACGAGCTGATTCTCTCGAAGGCCGGCTCGGATGTCGAACTCATCCCTGAATTGGCGAAGCATCTCATCGATTCCGGCGGAAAGCGCCTGCGCCCCATGGTGACGCTCGCTGCCGCACAGATGTTTGGTTACGAGGGCGAAGGGCATGTGAAGCTCGCCACCAGCGTGGAGTTCATGCACACGGCCACGCTGCTGCATGACGATGTGGTGGACGAAAGCGATTTGCGCCGGGGCCGCAAGACTGCCCGCATGATCTGGGGCAACCAGGCAAGCGTTCTGGTGGGCGATTTCCTGCTCGGCCAGGCGTTTCGCATGATGGTCGAGGTCGGCTCGCTCGACGCGCTCGATATTCTCTCCACGGCAGCCTCCGTCATTGCCGAGGGCGAGGTGCTTCAGCTCAGCGTCGCCAAGAATCTGGAAACGACCGAGGACGAATATCTGGCCGTCATCAAGGCCAAGACGGCTGCACTCTTCTCGGCGGCCGCCGAAGTGGGGCCGGTGGTGGCGGGCGCTACCCGCAACGACCGTGCTGCGCTACGCTCCTACGGCACCAATCTCGGCCTGGCGTTCCAGCTTGTCGACGATGCGCTCGACTATGGCGGCAAGAGCTCGGACCTCGGCAAGAATGTCGGCGACGATTTTCGCGAGGGCAAGGTGACCCTGCCGGTGATCCTGAGCTATCGCCGCGGCAGCCCGGATGAACGGGCCTTCTGGAAAAGCGCCATCGAGGACAATCAGTGCGACGACGCGGCGCTCGAGAAGGCGATCGGGCTTTTGCACAAGCATGGAGCCATCGGCGACACGATCGGACGGGCGCGCCACTTTGGCGAGATCGCCCGCGATGCGCTGGCTCCGCTCAGGCCGACGCCGCAGAAAGACGCGCTTCTCGATGTGATTGATTTCTGCATCAGTCGCGTGACCTGATAGCAGGGGAAACAGTTCTCGTTGAAGCGTTTCCGCAAAAAGGCCATGCTTGTCTGCGAGGAAAGCAGGGATTCCCTACCTCTTCGCTTCGGCGGAGGAAGAAGAGATGAGGTTAAGTATGCAGCGGGATGGCCAATGAGAAAGCGTTTTAACTCCGGACTGTTGGCAACGGTGGGCTTTGCGGGGTTCCTCGCATTCGCGCCTCAGCTCGCGATGGCAAAAGAGAGCGGTGCCGACGATCGTGATCTGATCGCGATTTCATCATTCTCCGGAGCATTCCTGGCCGCCCGCGCTGCGGAGGCGGACAATGATTTCGAGAGCGCCATCGATTATTACGAGCGGGCGCTTGCCTTCCAGCCCGACAATCAGGCCATTCAGCAAAGCCTGCTTCTGGCGCTGGTCGCCGAAGGGCGCTTCGATGATGCGCTGCCCCATGCTCGTGCGCTCAAATCCGTTCCCGAAATGGAACGTTTTTCACGGCTGGGGCTCGCGGTCGATGCGCTGCGCGGTGAAAACTATGCGCAGGCTGAGAACTGGCTGAAACTGGTTCTGGAATCGGATCTCGACCGCCTGATCACGTCAATCATGTCCGCTTGGACGGAGTTGGGGCAGGGGCAGACCGACCAGGCTCTATCGTCGCTTGAAGAACTCGACGGGCCGGACTGGTACCGCCTGTTCCGCTCCTACCATCGCGCGTTGATGCTCGCACAAAGTGGGCAGAATGCCGAGGCCGAGAAAGCGTTCGATGCCTTGCTGGGTGACGTGACAGCCGCGTCGGCGGGCCCGGACACCTATATGCGCGCGGCTGAAGCCTATGCGTCCTGGCTGGCCGAACGCGGCGAGAAGGACAAGGCGCTCGCAGCGCTTGAAAATGGCGAGAAATACATCACCGGCCGCGCTGCCACGACAATTCTGCGTGAAAAGATCGAGGCTGGCGATGCGGTGGCTTTTCCGATTCCTGATCCTCGCGCCGGAGCGGCAGAGATCCTGCTTAACATCGCCACCGCTCTCAATCGCGGTGGCGGCGAGCCTTTTGTGAAGCTCTACCTGAATTATGCGCTGGCGCTGAGCCCGGACAATGACGACATCCTCGTCCAGCTTGCCTCCTTGGCCGAACAGCAGAGTGAGCCGGAAAAGGCCATCAGCTTTTATGACCGGATCAAGCCCGGCTCGCCCTGGCGCCGCTTGGCCGAGCTTCAGACCGGGCTTAATCTTGCCGATCTCGACCGGCACGAGGAGGCTGAAACCTATCTCAATGCCGCTATAGAGAAAGACCCCGACGATATTCGTGCATATCTCTCCCTGGGCCGTGTTTATGCGGTACAGAAGGATTATCGATCTGCCGCCGGTGTTTATGACCGAGCGGTCGAGCGAATTGCCGAGCCGGAACGTGAGCACTGGAGCCTCTTCTATCAGCGCGGCATTGCTTATGAGCGTTTGAAGGAGTGGGAGAAGGCAGAGCCGAATTTCTTCAAGGCGCTGGAGCTTTATCCGGATCAGCCGCAGGTGCTCAACTATCTGGGCTATTCCTGGGTCGATATGAACATGAAGCTGGAAGAGGGGCTCGAACTGATCGGTCGGGCCGTCGAGCTTCGTCCCAATGATGGTTATATCGTCGATTCGCTTGGCTGGGCGCATTACAGGCTTGGCCGCTACGAGGAAGCCGCGAAGGAGCTTGAGCGCGCGGTTTCGCTGCGTCCCGAGGACCCGGTTCTGAACGACCATCTTGGCGACGCCTATTGGCGCACGGGCCGCAAGCTGGAAGCCACCTATCAATGGTCGCATGCGCGCGACCTCGATCCGGAGCCTGAATTGCTCGCCGAGGTGGAAAAGAAGCTGAAGGAAGGTTTGCCTGACGAAGAACCGAAGAAACTGGCTGAGGCTTCGACGCCGGAGAAAGTGATCGTCGACGGGACGGCGACGCCCGAAGAACCAACTGCCGGGAAGACCGCAGAGCCGGAAGCCTCCGAAGAGCCTAAGACCGAAACCAAGGCGGTCGAGACCCCGGAGAAGACGGCTACGGGTGACGCGTTTTATACGATCAAGGATGGTGAGACCCTCTGGTCCATCGCTGTCGATCAACTGGGCGACGGCGAGCGGTTCCGCGATATTCTGGCCGTCAATCCGGATCTTCAGCGCAATCCCGATCTGCTTCGGGCCGGACAGGAAATTCGGCTTCCTCCCCAGGAACAATGAGATTGTGAACGGCTAACGTTTTCGTGTTTCCTTCACGACAAGAACGGGCGGGTTAAACGTGGGGATGTTTCAGAAACTGCGGCGCTCGCTCACGAAACGCAGACAGAAACTGTCCCTGCCGCCCGTTGCACGGGAGGTGATGAGAGACGGGCTGACCTATCTGCCGCTCGAGCGCATGGCATCGCTCAACGCCGAGCTTGAGCGCGTGGTGGCACAAGATGTTCCAGGAGATATTGCCGAGTTCGGCATGGCGCTGGGTGGGTCTGCGATCGTGCTGGCCAAAAGTCGGGGCAAGCGCCGATTTCTCGGCTTCGACGTGTTCGGTCGGATACCCCCGCCAACTGATCGCGATGCCTCGGATGCGCACAACCGATTCAAGGTGATTGCCGAGGGAAAGTCGACCGGCATTCGCGATGGCGAGTATTACGGTTACGTGGATGATCTGTATGGCCGGGTCGTCTCATCCTTCGAAAAATTTGGGCTGAGCGTCGACAACCAATCGATCATCCTGCGCAAAGGCTTGTTTCAAGAGACGTTTTTACCCTCTGAGAGCGACCGTTTCTGCCTGGTGCATATTGATTGCGACTGGTACGACCCGGTCCTCTTCTGCCTCACATCGGTATCCCGCTGCCTGAGCCCGGGCGGGGTGGTGATCGTCGACGATTACAACGACTATGAGGGCTGCCGAAACGCCGTGGACAAAGTGCTGGCCGAGAATGCCTCATTGCGGCTGGAGCGGACGCTGCCGCACGCTGTCATCAGGAAGCAGCCGGTATGAAAAACGCGCTGTGCCTTGACGCTTGCCGGGGCGCGGAATAGGACGTGCCGGCACCATCCGGAGAAGCATTGTGACCGCGCCAAGCACCGATCTGCCCATCACGCACCCCACGCGCTCGTTTCAGGGACTTATCCTGACCCTGCACAATTACTGGGCCGCGCATGGCTGCGTGATCCTGCAGCCCTATGACATGGAAGTGGGCGCGGGCACGTTTCACCCCGCAACGACGCTGCGCTCGCTCGGGCCGAAACCGTGGAATGCGGCTTATGTTCAGCCCTCGCGCCGGCCCAGCGACGGTCGCTACGGCGAGAACCCGAACCGCCTGCAGCACTATTACCAGTATCAGGTGATCCTGAAGCCCAACCCGTCCAACCTGCAGGAGCTCTATCTCGGCTCGCTGGAGGCCATCGGCCTCGACATGGCGACGCATGATGTGCGCTTCGTGGAAGACGACTGGGAAAGCCCGACGCTGGGTGCCTGGGGCCTTGGCTGGGAGTGCTGGTGCGACGGGATGGAGGTTTCGCAGTTCACCTATTTTCAGCAGGTCTGCGGCATCGAATGCGCGCCGGTGGCAGGCGAACTGACCTATGGTCTTGAGCGTCTTGCCATGTATGTGCAGGGCGTGGACAATGTCTACGACCTCAACTTCAACGGCCTCGAAGGCGATGCCAAGGTGACCTATGGCGACGTGTTTTTGCAGGCCGAGCAGGAATATTCGCGCTTCAATTTCGAATATGCCGACACGGACATCCTGTTCCAGCATTTCAAGGATGCCGAGGCCGAGTGTCGGGCGATCCTTGCGGCCGGTGCACCGGCGGATGAGGGGCATCTGCATAAATGCGTTTTCCCTGCCTACGACCAGTGCATCAAGGCAAGCCATGTCTTCAACCTGCTCGATGCGCGCGGCGTGATCTCGGTGACGGAACGCCAGAGCTATATCCTGCGGGTGCGCGAACTGGCGAAGGCCTGTGGCGAGGCGTTTTTGCAGACGGATGCGGGTGGCGCGGAGAAGGCGGCAGCCTGAACGATCTTCTTTGGTGATTGAAGCGGCGGGGCGTATCATGGATGCGCCCCGTTTTTCGTATGGGGCCAAGGGAGGACATCATGACACAGCATGGTTGTTTCCACTGGAACGAACTGATGACCCGCGACACGGAGAAGATGAAGACCTTCTACGCGGACACGGTGGGCTGGACCTTTGAGAGCATGGATATGGGTGACGGTCGGACCTACTGGATCGCCAAGGTCGGAGACACGCCGGTTGCAGGGCTTTTTCCCATGGCAGGGCCGGATTTCGACGGCGTCGAGGAGCACTGGATGCCCTATCTGGCGGTCGATGGCGTGGATGGGGTTCTGGAAAAGGCGAAGGGAAAGGGTGCGGAGGTTTTGCGTGCACCCTTCGATGTGCCGGGCATTGGCCGCATCGCCATCCTGCGCGAGCCGGGTGGCGCGATGATCGGCTGGATGACGCCTGCGCCGCAGGAGTAGGTTCTGGTTTCTCGGTCGGACCTTATCCGCGTCATCCCGGCCGACCAAAGGGAGAGCCGGGACCCATTGAGCAGCGGGGCCGATTTCCTCAGAAGAGACCGGCATCGCCGAGGGTCGCCCAAACAGAACCGGGCCGCGCCTCCTGATGTTCTTCCAATGGGTCCCGGATAGCCCTTCGGGCTTCCGGGATGACGGTGACTGGTGTTCGCTCTGCCGAAAGCGTCTGCAAGGCGCGGCGGATGCCGGAGGGGCGCTCGGTGCTGCCGGGCATGGCCTGAAGGATCAGGCAGGCGCTGAGCGCGATGGAATGCAGGAGGGCGGGGGCGGCTGTCATGGTTCTCGTCCGGGTGGTGATCTGATACCGGTCAGTCGCACCGAGCGATGAAAAGGTTCATTCGCACCGCGTGGCGGGTGACATTGGCGGGCGGAGTTGCTATTGCCGGGCGCGATACAGTCCGCTTTTCAGAGACCTCCCAATGCCCGATCTTCTTCTCGAACTCCGCTCCGAGGAAATTCCAGCCCGCATGCAGCGCAAGGCCGCCGGCGACTTGAAGAAGCTGGTGACGGACGGTCTGGTGGATGCGGGGCTCACCTATGAGGCGGCGACCGAATACTGGACGCCACGCCGGCTGGCGCTCGACATTCGCGGCGTGACCGCCCGCTCCAAGGATGTGCGCGAAGAGCGCAAGGGCCCGCGCACCGACGCGCCGGAAAAGGCCATTCAGGGCTTTTTGCGCGGGGCGGGGCTCTCCTCCATCGATGAGGCGGAAATCCAGAACGACCCGAAGAAGGGCGATTTCTATGTCGCGGTGATCGAGAAACCCGGCCGGGCGGCCGAAGAGATCGTCGCCGAGATCATGCCGGGCATCATCCGCAATTTCCCGTGGCCGAAATCCATGCGCTGGGGCGCGGCATCGGCAAAGCCCGGCAGCCTGCGCTGGGTGCGCCCGCTGCAATCGATCCTGTGCACCTTCGGGCCGGAAACCGAGGAGCCGGTGGTGGTCGATTTCGAGATCGACGGCATCCGCTCGGGCAATGTCACCTTCGGCCACCGCTTCCATGCGCCGGGCGCCATCACCGTGCGACGCTTCGATGATTACGTGGAGAAGCTGGAAGCGGCGAAGGTTGTGCTCGACCCCGACCGCCGCAAGCGCATCATCCTCGACGACGCGCGCAATCTCGCCTTCGCCAACGGGCTGGAGCTTGTGGAAGACGAGGGGCTTCTGGAGGAAGTTTCGGGCCTCGTGGAATGGCCGGTGGTGCTTCTGGGGGAATTTGAGGAAGACTATCTGACGATCCCGCCTGAGGTGATCCGGCTGACGATCCGCGCCAACCAGAAGTGCTTTGTCTGCCGCCCGCAGGGCGAGACGGAAAAGCTGTCCAATCGCTTCGTAATCACCGCCAATATCGAGGCGAAGGACGGCGGCAGGGAAATCGCCCACGGCAATGGCAAGGTGGTGCGGGCGCGGCTTTCCGATGCGCTCTATTTCTGGAAGACGGACCAGGCGGACCTGCCTGATCTCGGCAAGCTTGAAGCCTCGGCCAAAAAATTCGGGCTCGATCTTTCAAAGCCACTCGACCAGCGCATGGCGCGGCTCGACCATCTGGGCGTGACCTTCCATGCCAAGCTCGGCACGCAGGGTCAGCGCGTGGCGCGGATCGCGGCACTGGCGAAGGAGCTTGCGCCTGTGGCGGGGGCGGACCCGGCAGAGGCCGTGCGCGCGGCGCATCTGGCCAAGGCCGATCTCCAGACCGAGGTGGTGGGCGAATTCCCCGAACTGCAGGGCTTCATGGGCCGTAAATATGCCGAACTGCAAGGCGAGAGTGCTGCGGTGGCGGCGGCCATCGAGGATCATTACAAGCCGCAGGGGCCGAATGATGCCGTGCCGACCGACCCGGTGGCCGTGGCTGTTGCGCTGGCGGACAAGCTGGACATGCTTGTGTGTTTCTGGGCGATTGACGAGAAGCCGACGGGATCGAAGGACCCCTATGCGCTGAGACGCGCGGCGCTGGGTGTGATCCGGATAATTCTGGAAAAATCTATTCAGATTGGCCTTAAGGTCTCCTTCGCTCGGACTTTTGCGTTGCATGTCGTGGATGAGCACTTCCGCTCTTTTGATCAGAAGAGAGAGGCCTTTCAGGTCGTGGCCGATTTGGGGTTGAGTGACGGGGATGTAGAAGATGTTAATCGTATACTTCAACGTGAAGTAGATCCTGGTCGTGCAAAAGAAATAATCGTAGAAAAGCATGAAATTGTACTGAAAGAATCCAGTGACCTCCTCTCCTTCTTCCATGATCGCCTCAAGGTCTATCTGCGCGATCAGGGTGCGCGGTATGATCTGATCGATGCGGTGATCTCTGACGATGCGGACGATCTCCTCCTGATCGTGCGGCGCGTGGAGGCGCTTTCGGAGTTTCTGGCGACCACGGATGGCGAGAACCTTCTGGCGGGCGCCAAGCGGGCAGCGAACATCGTGGCCGATGCGGAAAAGAAGGGGACGGCCATCGCCGGGACGGTCGATGCGAAGCTCTTCGAGACCGATGAGGAGCGGGCGCTCTTCGACAGTCTGGAAGAGGCGGAGAACTTTGCCGGTCAGGCCATCGCCGCCAATGATTATGTGAAGGCGCTCTCCTTCCTGGCGCGGCTGCGCCAGCCGGTCGATGCCTTCCTCGATGGCGTGATGGTCAATGCGGATGACGAAGCGGTTCGGGCAAACCGGCTGGCGCTGCTTTCACGCATTCGCAGCGCCACGGCACAGGTCGCGGATTTCTCGAAAATCACCGGGTAGCTAGCCGAAAACGTAGACCGCCAGCGCCACGGCGATATAGGAGGCGAGGCCCGCCAGCGGGCCGAGCCGCTGCAGATAGGCCGGAGGTGGCGTGCCGGGCTGGCCGCGCCGGACAGCCATGAAACCGAGCAGGGCGACGGCAAGGATGAAGGCTGCCGCCACGAGTTTGAGCAGGAAGGCCGTGCTCAAAAGCGCGCCCTCATAGCGCACCAGCCATAACCAAAGGCCTGTCAGCCACAGGAGCACAACGCCTGAAAGCGTGATGAGTGTGAAGCGCGGGCGCAGCGCCAGAAGGGCTGGTGGCGGCGCGCCCTCGGAGCGTTTGGCCTGTATGGCCACCATCATGCCGCCCAGACCGCCGGCAGCGCCCAGCATGAGGCCGAACAGGTGCAGGATTTTCAGGAAGGTCAGCATGGCGTTGGTCTCCGGACAATGATGCGCGGAGGGTGCGCCGCGCTGCGTGGAACGTCAAGCGTACCGGGAAATGCTTTCCTGTCAGCCTTATGGCAGGAGCCTATTCGGGCTGGCCCACTGGCGCGCGCGAGGGCGGTGGCGCAGAAGCAGGAGGCTTCGCGGCCGCGCTGCTTTCATTTTCAGGATGCGGGCGAGATGCAGGTTTGCGGTCTGGCCGAGACACAGGCTCCGGCGAGGTGGCCTGATACGGAGCGGCCACCTCTCGCGGGGGGGCAGAACCGGTTTCTCCACCCCGGATGATTTGCGGCATGCGGCGCGGCGCATGTGGAATGGCGCTGGTGGTTTCTCCAGCTTCGGGATGCATGTCGGGCAGCGCCGTTCCTATGCCGACAATGGAGGGCGAAAGCCGAAGTTTCTCCGCCGAGAACGACGGGCCGAGCGAAGGGGCAGGGTAGGACAGGGGTGCTTCAAGCAAAACAGGCCGGTCAGGCGTTTTCCGCTGAAATTCCTCTAGAGTGACTGTCGATGTGGGGTGTTCCGCGGATCTGCCTGTCAGCTCGAGCAAGGAAGTCGCCTTCGTGCCGCCCGCCAAAACGAGCAGCATGCTGACGAGCAGTGGCTTGATCGGCCATGACTGCATTCTTCCTGCCCCCCAATCATTGGCGGTTCTGGCGCGCTTCTCATGGCGCACAAGCCATCAAACGCGAAATGCATTAAGATTCAACAAACCTCTTTGCCGGCGGAGCGGCCCGGGATGATCCCCTCAGTGCATCGTCATAAGGGGAAGGACGTTGAAAGAGCTCCGGCCTTGTTGCTTTGCTCATACACGAATGAAAACCCCTCAAGCCCGCCTGCCATGCTTGCCCATATCCGGCAGGCGCGATAGTCAGCAATTGGTTTTTTGAAAGGACTGCTGCTTGGCTGATATTCTGCCGGAGAGTGAGGCGCTACCGCGGGCTGTGAAGCTGTTGCTTTCGGGCGCGGCCATCGCCATTCCCACGGAAACGGTTTATGGGCTTGCCGCCGATGCTACCAATGGCGAGGCGGTGGCGCGCATTTATGAGACCAAGGGACGCCCGCAGTTCAACCCCCTGATCGCGCATGTGGCGGACCGGGAGATGGCCGAGCGCATCGCGGTTTTCAACCCGCTCGCGCGCGTCCTTGCGGATGCCTTCTGGCCGGGGCCGCTGACGCTGGTTCTGCCCCATCGTGCGGGATCCGGCGTTCATCCTCTGGTCACTGCCGGGCTCGACACGATTGCGCTGCGCTGCCCGAAAGGGTTTGGCGCGCGGGTGATCGAAGCGCTGGGGCGACCCGTGGCGGCTCCAAGCGCCAATTCATCGGGCCGCATCAGCGGCACAACGGCGGAGGCGGTCGAGACTGATCTCGGGTCGCGTATTCCGTTGATCGTGGATGGCGGGCCGACGCCGGTGGGGCTCGAATCCACCATCGTGAAAGTGGAGGAAGAGAGCATCACGCTTCTGCGTCCGGGAGGCGTTGCGGCTGATGAGATCGAGCGCGTCACCGGTATGGCGCTGATACGTGGTGCCAAGGGGGTGCAGGCCCCCGGCATGCTTGCCTCTCACTATGCGCCCGATGCCCATATGCGGCTTGGGGTGGCCGAGGTGAAACCGGGAGAGGCGCTGCTTGCCTTTGGGCCGCAACGTGTGGCGGGGGCGGAGAGGGCGGTTGCCATGCGCAATCTTTCGGAGAGCGGAGAGATGCGCGAGGCGGCAGCCAATTTGTTCTCGCATCTGCTCGCGCTAGACCGGTCGGGCGCTGCCACAATTGCCGTCGAGCCTGTGCCCCTTGAAGGGCTTGGCGAAGCCATCAATGATCGCCTCGCGCGCGCAGCCGCACCCCGTGACCGCTAACCCTTCAGGAAACCGCAACTTCATGACCATCGACCCCGCTCTTCTCGCCCGTTTTGCCAAAATCGTCGGCGAGCGCCACGCCCTGACCGCTGCGGAGGAGATCGCGCCTTACGAGGAAGAGCCACGCGGGCTGTTTAGCGGAAAGACGCCGCTGGTGCTGCGCCCAGGCTCGGTGGACGAGGTGAGCGCAATCCTGAAGCTTGCCAGCGAAACCGGCACGGCGATTGTGCCGCAGGGCGGCAATACGGGCCTTGTGGGCGGACAGATGCCGGACGGCGAGGGCAACGAGATCGTGCTTTCGCTTTCGCGCCTCAACAGGATCCGCGAAATCGATCTGCAGTCCAACACGGCGACGGTGGAGGCCGGCGTGGTGCTGCAGGTGCTCCAGGACGCGGCGGCCGAGAAGGACCGCCTTTTTCCCCTATCGCTCGGTTCGCAGGGCTCCTGCCAGATCGGTGGCAATCTTTCGTCCAATGCCGGTGGCGTGGGTGCGCTGGCCTATGGCACGGCGCGCGACCTTTGCCTCGGTGTCGAGGTGGTGCTGCCCACGGGCGAGGTTTTTGACGATCTGCGCAAGCTCAAGAAGGACAACACCGGCTACGATCTCAAAGATCTGTTTGTGGGCGGCGAGGGCACGCTGGGCGTGATCACGGCGGCTGTGGTGAAGCTCTTTCCCATGCCCAAGGGGCGGGAACTGGCCTGGGCGGCTCTGCCGACGCCTGCCGATGCGCTGCGCTTTTTCGAGCTGGCCAATGACCGCGCCGGCAATGGCCTGACGGCCTTCGAGCTCATCGAGCGCACGCCGCTTGCCTTCACGCTGGCGCATGTGCCTGGTTCTGTCGATCCGCTGACCGAGGCGCATCCCTGGTATGTGATGATTGAGATCTCCTCCGGGCGTTCCGGTGATGATGCCAAGGAGCTGATGGAGGAAGTGCTGACGGTCGCCTTCGAGGAAGGGCTGGTGGTGGACGCCGCGATTGCCCAGAACGAGGGGCAGGCCAATGCCTTCCGCCATCTGCGCGAATCCATGTCGGAGGCGCAGAAGCCGGAAGGCGGCTCGATCAAGCACGACATTTCCGTGCCGGTGGCGGCGATCCCCGAATTCATCGAGCGTGCGGGCGAAGAGGCGCAGAAGGTCGCGCCGGGCTGCCGCGTGGTCTGCTTCGGCCATATGGGCGACGGCAATCTGCACTACAACATCTCGCAGCCAAAGGATGGCGACCGCGACGCCTATCTGGCCCTCTACCGGAAGATGAACGATGCCATCCACGCCATCGTGCGCGATCTGGGCGGGTCTTTTTCGGCCGAACACGGCATCGGGCGCATGAAGCGCGACGAGCTGATCGCCACGCAACCCGCCATAGCCACGGAGCTGATGCGCCGGGTGAAGGCAGCGTTTGACCCGGCCGGCATCATGAACCCGCGCAAGGTGATCTGAATTCAAAAGCGTTGGGCGGGGCGCGCAATGCGTCTTGCGCTCAGGCATCTTCGTACCGGGGTTGCGCCATTTACCTCCCGGTCACGCCTCTTGCCAGATCGTTACACTTGGTTGGAAATCGCTAACCAACTGTAAGGTCAGCAAAATTTAACCGACTTTCTAAGCCTGACGGTAACGGGCTCGGCGCTAGGGTGCCTTCCATAACGAGGCCGAAAACGGCCCGGTGAGAGAACCGGAAAACCGGCTCTCAGGAGTGACAGGAAGGCAAGAATATGAACAGTGGGCTCAAGCCAGTCTGGGCGGGCCGCGCAATGCGGCTCGACCCCTTTCGCCTGCCACAGGCGGTGAGCTATGCATCGCACGACGATTTCGGCGAAGTGTCCTTTACTGTGGACAATCGCGGCGTGCGTATGAAGCGCGTTCTCAACAAGAGTGGTCTGCCGGTGACGTTCGCCCTGCCGACGCGCGCGTTTCGCGGCGTTGCGGCACGCGCCATCGAGGATGATCTGGGCGATGTGACGGTGACGCTCGAACTGCTTCACACGGATGCGATGCTGTGCGTGCCGCTTCTGGTGGCGGGTGATCTGGATGATGTGGCTGCCGACTGGCGTGCATGGTCGGAGGCGCTGGGGCTTCCCATGCTGATGATCGAGGCTGACGGACTGGCCCGCCCGCTCGAAGAGAGCATTGGAGAGGTGAAGGCAAATCCCCCGAAGCATCGGCGTCAGGGCCATGCTGTTCGGGCGCGCCGCCCGCGTTTCCTCGCGCGTCGCCGATGCGGCAGCCTGGGTGTGCGCATGGTTGTTGGCGGAGCGGAGATCATCGCCCGCGACTGATCGCGCCGGTCAGAACTGTGGACTGATCACGGCCCACAGGCCACCGCCGATCAGACCGAGGAAGATCAGCCAGCCGACCACATTGTTGGATCGGAAGAGGGCCAGACACTGATCCGGGTTGTCGATGTCGATGACCCGGATTTGCCGTGCCATATGAGCGCCTGCAGCGACAAGGCCGGCAAGTGCTGGCATCGGCACTTCGGCAAGCGCGAAGGCGACCGCAAAGAACAGAAGCGCCCCGCCATAAAGCGCAATCAACCATTGACGGGTTTTCTCGCCGAACAGGCGCGCGGTGGAGCGAACGCCGACAATGGCATCGTCTTCCTTGTCCTGATGGGCGTAGATCGTGTCATAGCCGATGACCCACAGAATGGAGCCGAAATAGAGAAGGACCGGAGCGAGCGACAGGCTCTCGAAATCGGCTGCCCAGCCCATCAGCGCACCCCAGGAAAAGGCAAGTCCCAGAAAGAGTTGCGGCCAGTCCGTGAATCTCTTCGCGAAGGGGTAGATCGCCACCACGATGAGCGAGGCGAAGCCAAGCGCGATGGCAAATGCATTGAACTGAACGAGCACCAGGAGCCCGAGCAGCGCCTGCGCCAGAAGGAAGGCCCATGCCTGACCGCGCGAAACCTGACCGGAGGGCAGGGGGCGTGAGCGCGTGCGCTCGACCGCATTGTCGATGCGCTCATCCACCAGATCATTGTAGGTGCAGCCGGCCCCGCGCATGGCAATCGCGCCGACGAGGAAGAGCAGGATGTGCCAGAGCGAGGGAAGCACCTCGGCAAGGGGGGCGCCGGGCTGCGCATAGGCGGAGGCCGCAAGGGCCGTGGACCAGAGGCAGGGCCACAGAAGCAACTGCCAGCCGATGGGGCGATCCCAGCGGGCAAGCTGCGCATAGGGCCACATGCCGCGCGGCATGACGCGATAGACCCAGTGGCCGGATGGGGCATCGGCAACGCGGCCCTGACCTTGGCGGGACTGGATCTTTTCCATTGTGCAAACCGTCCGTTTTTATGTGTCTTCCCTGCAGGGAGTGGCAAGCCCGTCTCTCCGCGTCAAGCGTTTCTGTCGGGGAACGGCTGACAAGCGCCTTGATTTTCGGCGCGAAGGGCCATAGCCCGAGGCAGTGATTGAACAAGCGGGGATGCGCACGATGAATGTTCTCCTGATCGGGTCCGGTGGCCGCGAGCATGCACTGGCCTGGAAGCTGGCTGCATCTCCTGTGCTGACGAAGCTTTATGCAGCGCCCGGTAATCCCGGCATGGCAGGGGACGCTGAATGCTTGGCGCTCGACGTGACCGATCATGCGGCTGTTGTCGCCTACTGCCGGGAAAAGGCGATAGACCTTGTTGTGGTGGGGCCGGAAGCGCCGCTCGTTGCCGGCCTTGCCGATGCGCTGACCGATGCGGGCATCCGTGTTTTTGGCCCGAGTGCGGCGGCAGCCAGGCTTGAAGGGTCGAAGAGCTTCACCAAGGAACTCTGCGACCGCTACGCGATACCCACGGCAGCCTATGGCCGGTTCGACAACGCGCTGGCCGCACGCGACTATGTGCGCGAGCAGGGAGCGCCCATCGTCATCAAGGCGGACGGGCTTGCCGCCGGCAAGGGCGTGACCGTGGCCATGACGGAGGATGAGGCCATCGCGGCCATCGACGACTGCTTTGACGGCAGCTTCGGCGCGGCGGGTGCTTCTGTTGTCGTGGAAGAGTTTCTGGAGGGCGAGGAGGCGAGTTTTTTCTGTCTTTGCGATGGCAAGACGGCGCTACCTTTCGGCACCGCGCAGGACCACAAGCGCGTGGGCGATGGCGATACAGGGCCGAATACCGGCGGCATGGGCGCCTATTCGCCGGCCCCGGTGCTGGACGAGGAAACGCTTGCCCGCACCATGGCCGAGATCATCGAGCCGACTCTAGAGGGCATGGCGGAGATGGGTGCGCCCTTCACCGGCGTTCTCTATGCCGGGCTGATGCTGACGAAGGACGGCCCGAAGCTGATCGAATACAATGTTCGTTTTGGCGACCCGGAATGCCAGGTGCTGATGATGCGGCTCAAGGAAGATCTCCTGCTTCTCATCAATGCGGCGGTGGACGGGCAACTGGCGCATGTCTCTGCGCGCTGGCGCGACGAGGCGGCGCTGACCGTGGTGCTGGCGGCAAAAGGCTATCCGGCAAGCCCTGAAAAAGGCACGGTGATCCGCGGCGTGGAGGCGGCGGGTGCTGATGAAGGTGTCGAGATATTTCACGCCGGCACCGCGATGAACGACGGCGCGCTGGTGGCCAATGGCGGACGGGTGCTGAATGTCACCGCTCTGGGCAAATCGGTGAAAGAGGCGCAGGAGAAGGCCTATCGCGCGGTCGATCTGATCGACTGGCCGGAAGGCTTTTGCCGGCGCGACATCGGCTGGCGCGCGGTGGAACGCGAAGGCTGAAGGGCCTCAGGGCCGGGCGCGTAGCTTTCTGCGGCTCTATTCCTCGAACAGGTGCTCCATCTCGAAGGGATCGGGAGCGGGTTTTTCAGGGACGGTGCCTTCCGCCATCCGCTTTTTGTGGTGGATGAGCGAACACTCGATGGAACAGAGAATGCCGCGATCCGCCCAGTAGGCGGGGCCGTTTTCGATCAGGCCTTCATGATAGGCAAAGCCCGGCGTTCCGAACATTTTTCCGCATTCGATGCAGCGGTTCTTTTCCGGTCTTGCAAGCATTGAGGCCCTTCCTTTGGAGGGGTTCTATCCTTCGGCCGGGAGGGCTGCAAGGTTTTCAATATTGACGTTTACGTAAAAAGAAAATAGCAATCTTGCGCCAAGGTATGATGGCGGGGGTGTGGTCGAGCGGCTAGATTTTGGTCCCGGGCGCACGCTGGACAGTTTGGCGCGCGCCGCACTTCCAGGCGCTGTCGGGACATCAGGAGGATTGCAGCATGTATCGAGCCCCGGTCGACGAAATCGCCTTCACCCTGAAACATGTCACCGGGTTTGGTGCCGATCTGGATGCTGGCCGGTTTGGCGATCTCTCGGAAGATCTTGTCGATGCGATCATTGGCGAGGCCGGGCGCTTTGCTTCTGAGGAGATCGCGCCGCTTGCGAAAGTGGGCGACGAAAGGGGAGCGGTCTTAAGGGACGGCACCGTAACCACACCGCCAGGCTGGGCCGATCTCTACCGCCGCTGGTGCGAGGGCGGATGGAACGGCCTTGCAGCGCCGGAAGAATTTGGCGGGCAGGGCCTGCCAACGCTGCTCTCGGTCGCGGCCATCGAGATGTGGAACTCCGGCTCCATGGCCTTTGCAATCGGTCCGACATTGACGGTTGGCGCCATCGAGGCGCTGGAAAAGCACGCGACGCCGGAACTGCAGAAGACCTATCTTGAAAAGCTCGTCTCGGGCGAATGGATGGGCACAATGAACCTGACGGAGCCGCAGGCCGGGTCCGATCTCAATGCGCTCAAGGCGCGCGCGGCACCGGTGGGCGACGGCACCTATCGCATCTTCGGGCAAAAAATCTTCATCACCTATGGCGAGCACGATTTCACCGACAACATCGTGCATCTGGTGCTGGCAAGGCTGCCGGATGCGCCGGCGGGAACGAAGGGCATTTCGCTGTTTCTCGTGCCAAAGTTTTTCGTCAATGACGACGGATCGTTGGGTGCGCGCAACGATGTCTTCTGCGCTTCCATGGAGCACAAGCTGGGCATTCATGCCTCGCCCACCTGCACGATGATCTATGGCGACGGCAAATTCGGCGAGACGCCGGGCGCTGTCGGCTGGCTGATCGGTGAGGAAAACCGGGGACTCGCCTGCATGTTCACCATGATGAACAACGCCCGTCTGGCCGTTGGTATGCAGGGTGTGGGGATTGCAGAGGCGGCAACGCAGAAGGCGATTGCTTATGCGCAGGAGCGCCGGCAGGGCCGTGCCGCCGGTGCGCCCAAGGATGGCGAAATGAGCCCGATTGTCGAGCACCCCGACATCAAACGCACGCTTTTGACCATGAAGGCCGAGACGCAGATGGCGCGCGCGATCACCTATGCCTGCGCCTATGCGATAGACCGGGCACGGCTTGACGAGGGCGAGGAGGCGACAGCCTGGCAGGCGCGCGCAGATATTCTGACCCCCATGGCGAAGGCCTTTTCCACCGATGTGGGCGTGGAGGTCGCTTCGCTTGGCCTGCAGGTTCACGGCGGCATGGGCTATGTGGAGGAGACGGGGGCTGCTGCACTCTACCGGGATGCGCGGATCGCGCCGATCTATGAGGGCACCAACGGTATTCAGGCGATCGATCTGGTCATGCGCAAGCTGCCGCTTCAGGGTGGTGAGGCGGTGGCGCGTCTTACCGGTGAGTTGCGCGCGGACCAGAAGGCGGTTGCCCAGGCACCCGGTCTGGGGGCGACCGGCGAGAAGCTGGCCGACGCGCTCGATGATCTGGAGGCGGCGACCGGCTTCATGAACGACGCGCTTTCCAATAGTCGTGTGAATGAGGCGCTTGCGGGCGCGACGCCGTATCTGCGTCTGTTTTCGCTTGTCATCGGCGTGGCCTTCAATGCGCGGGCTGTTGCCGGCAACGAAAACCCCGGGCATGCCGCGCTGGTACGCTTCATGGCGGAGAACCTGCTTGGTGAGACGGGCGCACTGAGGCAGCGGGTGACGGAGGGGGCGGCGAGCCTCGATGCGGCGGCCGACGCCCTGCTTTCGGCCTGAGGAGACGATCATGAGCGAGCATGTTCTCATAGAGCGGCGCGGTGCGGTGCAGGTCATCCGTCTCAATCGCCCGGAGAAGAAGAATGCCATCACGCGCGCCATGTATGCGGCAATGGCTGAAGCGCTGAAGGCGGGTGACGCGGATGAGACAGTGCGCTGCCACGTGCTTCTGGGCCAGCCAGGCGCGTTTTCGGCGGGCAACGACCTTGCCGATTTCATGGCTGTGGCCGCCGGCGGCGAAGGCGGCGAGGAGGTTTATAATTTTCTTCTGGCGCTGGCAGGGGCGGGAAAACCGCTGGTCTCGGGTGTGGACGGGATTGCGGTGGGGATCGGCACGACGATCCACATGCATTGCGATCTGACCTTCGCCACGCCGAAAACGGTGTTTTCCACGCCGTTTGTGGATCTGGGCCTCGTGCCGGAGGCGGGGTCGAGCCTGCTTGGACCTGCGATTATGGGCCATCAGCGCGCCTTTGCCATGTTGGCGATGGCCGAAGGACTGCCGGCGGAAGAGGCGCAGGCGGCAGGGCTGATCCACCGCGTGGTGAGTGAGGGCGAGCTGGAGAGTGCGGTCTTCAAGGCGGCGGAAGCACTTGCCGCAAAACCGCCCGAGGCTTTGCGCATCGCCCGGAACCTGTTGCGCGGGCCGCGCGACGATGTCGTCGCGCGCATCAGGGAAGAGGGCGAGCATTTCCGTGCGCGTCTGAAATCGGATGAAGCGCGGGCCGCCTTCATGGCATTCATGAGCCGCAAATAGGGTGGGGCGCGGGGCGTTGGACGCCTCGATCAGTGTTGCAACCCCTGCCTCTCATCCCCCTGCCGGGACCTTCTCCCCGCTCGCGGGGAGAAGGAGGCTGTGATCGAGGGCGGTTGTCTTACGGATAAAGCCGCTCGGTCTGCCAGTCGCCCTTCTTGTTGCGGATAAAGACCACGCGGTCGTGCAGGCGGAAGGGTCGGTCGTGCCAGAACTCGATGGTCTGCGGAACGATGCGGAAGCCCGACCAGTGCGACGGGCGCGGGATCGTGCCGACCGCAAACTTCGCGGTATATTCGGCAACCGCTTTTTCAAGCGCGAACCGGCTTTCAAGCGGTCGCGACTGTTTTGAGGCCCAGGCGCCGATACGGCTGCCGCGCGGGCGCGAGGCATAATATTCGTCGGCCTCTTCGTCGCTCACCACTTCAACCGGCCCGCGAATGCGCACCTGTCGGCGCAAGCTCTTCCAGTGAAAGCACATGGCTGCTTTTTTCGCGCTCAGGATCTCGCCACCCTTGGCGCTCTCGAAATTCGTGTAGAACACAAAGCCGCGCTCATCGAAGCCCTTC
This sequence comes from Nitratireductor sp. B36, assembly GCF_020833685.1. Taxonomy (GTDB): domain Bacteria; phylum Pseudomonadota; class Alphaproteobacteria; order Rhizobiales; family Rhizobiaceae; genus Nitratireductor. The sequence goes on along the minus strand of NZ_JACKZY010000001.1, from coordinate 897,334 downwards.
AGAAGCACCATGCGCACATTGGGCATTCCATCGGGATCGACGGTGGCGAGAGCCAGCGCATTGGGATCGTTGGGCTCTGATTGGGTGGCGTCGTGAAGCCATTCGGCAAAGAGCCGGAAGGGCTCGTCGCGCTCCGTGAAGTCACCGGATTTTAACGTCTCGTCAATCATACTGGCTGCCTGTTCGCTTATTCTACGGGGAGAATGCCGATTGTCGGGGGCAACGCAAGCGCCAGTTCGGGGTATGGCCTTGGGGCTGCGTCTTTTTGGGCGCCTTTTCCTCCCCATGACCGCAACCCTGCTTGCGGGCTGCAGTGTCTCTGCACTCGATCTCGATCAGTCGGGTATCGACGCTTCTGCGGTAACCGGTTCGGTTACCCCTGCCGCGGAGCCCTCCCACTCCCCGACGCTGCCAGCCGGAACGGCCGCGATGCTTCACGCAATGGTTTCGCAGATGGGAGAGGGGCTGGATGGTGCATTGCCGCTCTCGTGGGCGGATGAGGAAAACGGCGTTCGCGGCGTAATCTCGCATATATATGATGACGGAACGTGCCGGCGCTTCGTGACCACGCGCGAAAGTTTTGACGGGATCAGCCTTTATCGCGGCACGGCTTGCCCAAGCCCGGAATTCGGGTGGCAGATTCAGACTTTCGAGGCGGTTTGACGAACGAAACCGGTCCAAGGTCTGGAATTTCTTCCTAACCGAACGCATATAGTGAACAACATCCCGAATTCACGAGCGTTTTGCCCTATAATGGGGAACGACCAGAAACAGAGTTGCACATGCGCAATCCATATGACGTTTTGGGCGTGGCCAAGAACGCCTCGTCCAAGGATATAAAATCGGCTTACAGGAAGCTGGCAAAGCAATATCACCCGGACCAGAAACCGGATGATCCCAAGGCCAAGGAACGCTTTGCCGAAATCGGCCAGGCCTATGAGATCCTCGGCGACGAGAAGCAGCGCCGTGCTTTCGATCGTGGCGAGATCGATGCCGAGGGCAAGCCCCGCTTTGCTGGTTTTGAAGGTGCCGGAGCAGGCGGTGACCCGTTTGCAGGATTTCGCCGGTCTGCCCGTGGCGGACCGGGAGCGCAGCATTTCGAGTTCAGGAGCGGTGGTCCCGATGGCGCGGGTTTCGGCGGCGCGGACATTTTCAGCCAGATTTTTGGTGATGCCTTTTCGCAGGCAGGAGGCGGACGTGGGCGTCGTGCCGGATCCGGGAATGCCGGCGGCGGCCGCCCCAGTGGCATGGGTGATCTGAACGCCACGCTTGATGTGGACATCGAGGATGTGGCGAAGGCGCAGAAGGTGACGGCAATCTTTCCCGGTGGTCGGCGCATTGCAGTGAAACTGCCCCGTTATGTGGAGGACGGCCAGACAATCCGTCTCAAGGGGCAGGGTGAGGAGACGCCGTTCGGCGAGCGGGGTGACGCGCTGGTCAAACTGCGTTTCAAGGCACACCCGCGCTATCGGGTCGAAGGACGTGATCTCCATGTGGACTTGCCGGTCAGTCTGCGCGATGCGGTTCTAGGGGCCAAGGTCCCGGTCGAAACCCCGACCGGAAAGCTGGCGCTGACGATCCCGGCCTGGACCAGCTCCGGCAAGACGATGCGCCTGAAAGGCCGGGGGCTGCCGCGAAAGACCGAGGGCAATGGCGACCTTTATGCCCACATCCAGATCGTGCTTCCGGAGGGTGGAGACCCTGCTCTGGAGGCTTTGTTCCGCCAATCCGCTTGATGCCGTGGCCCGGCTGTGCGATAGGGCTGCCGGCTTATCGCATTGTGCCGCTGGAGAATCGCCAGCGGCGCAGATGCAGTACACAGGATGAAGAAGCGCCGCGCCTTCAGGTGAAAGCAAGACGCTTCGGCAATTGGATTCGGAGAACCATTCCATGACAAATGGCAATTGCCTGATGGCCGGAAAGCGCGGGCTCATTCTGGGGGTCGCCAACAACCGCTCGATCGCTTGGGGCATTGCGAAAGCATGTGCCAATGCCGGTGCAGAACTGGCCCTGACCTATCAGGGGGACGCGCTGAAGAAGCGGGTGGAGCCACTGGCTACGGAACTCGGCGCGATTGTCGCGGGGCATTGCGATGTTACGGACATGGACAGCGTCGATGCGGTCTTCGCAAAGCTCGAGAAGGAGTGGGGAAAGATCGACTTTCTGGTCCACGCTGTCGCCTTCTCCGACAAGGACGAACTGACCGGCCGTTATGTCGATACGAGCCGTGACAACTTCCTCCGCAGCATGGATATCTCGGTTTACTCACTGACAGCGCTTGCCAAACGCGCCGAGCCGCTGATGAGCGATGGTGGGTCGATCCTCACGCTGACCTATTACGGCGCCGAGAAGGTGATGCCGCATTACAATGTCATGGGCGTCGCAAAGGCGGCGCTCGAGGCGAGTGTGCGTTATCTGGCGGTTGACCTGGGCGGCAGCAACATCCGCGTCAACGCCATTTCGGCGGGGCCCATCAAGACACTGGCCGCCTCCGGCATCGGAGACTTCCGCTACATCCTACGCTGGAACGAGTACAACTCGCCGCTGAAACGTGTGGTCACCACTGACGAAGTGGGCGATTCGGCGCTTTACATGCTTTCCCATCTCTCGCGCGGCGTGACCGGCGAGGTGTTGCATGTCGACTCCGGCTATCATGTTGTCGGCATGAAAGCGGTCGACGCTCCGGACATCTCTGTGGTGACGGAGTAGCTACGAAGGCGCGTCGTGCTTCCATTATTGTATGTCATTCGCCATGGTCAGACCGAATGGAACGCCGAAGAGCGCCTCCAGGGTCAGGCCGATACGGACATCAATGCGGTTGGCCAGGTTCAGGCTGACCGCAATGGTATTCGCCTTGCCGATCTTCTGAACCACGATGCTGACGGCTTCGATTTTGTGGCGAGTCCATTGCGACGCACCCGCGAGACCATGGAGCGCGTGCGTGCAGGGCTCGGCCTGCCGCGGGAAGGCTATCGCACCGATCCACGCCTGATGGAGCTGAATTTCGGAGATTGGCAGGGATTTACCTACGCCGAGCTGGAAGCGGCCAATCCGGGATGCACCAGTGGCCGGTCAGAAGACAAGTGGGGTTTCGTGCCGCCCGGTGATGCTGCTGAAAGCTATGAGACGCTGGCTGAACGGGTGAAGCCTTGGCTGGACGAGGTGAATACCCCTACGGTGTGCGTGACGCATGGCGGGGTTATCCGGTCGCTTCTTTACCTGACGGGACACGCCTCCAGCGATGAGGCGGCGGCGCTTGCCATCCCTCAGGATAGAATTCTCCGATTTGAAAACGGTACGGCGGAGTGGCTTTAGCCCCTAATCCGGCAGGAGCATGTCTGTGATCTGCTTGACGCCATTGTCAACTTCCCGATAGGCCACGATCACGCTCATCCCCGGTTCGATGGCGGAGATGTCCATTTCGGACGGCAGTTTGTAGGTCTGCCCGTTGTCGAGCGTGATGGTCAGATTTTCCGGATCCACATTGGCGACCTTACCCTCGGTGTCCAGGGCGAAGGCGGAGGAAGCGAACATAAGTAAGCCCGTGACGGCGGCGAGAATGCGCATTCCATACCTCTCGGATTTCGACTGGTTATCCAGATCGTGTGGCGCAGATTCGATCCATTTCTTAAACCACCTAAATGTGTCAAAACTTGCGCATGTGGCAATCCGGTTTGACCACATTCGCAAAGGCCAATAGAAGCGGAGCGACCGGCCGGGAAAACTGCATCACGGCCGCGCTGTCTGATCTGTGAAAGCCTGCATTCATGTCTCACAATACCTTCGGTCATCTGTTTCGTGTCACCACCTGGGGCGAGAGCCATGGACCGGCTATCGGCTGTGTGGTCGACGGGTGCCCGCCCGGCATTCGTTTCACGCCTGCAGAGATACAGGCCGAACTGGACAGAAGACGGCCAGGCCAGTCGCGCTTCGTCACACAGCGGCGCGAACCGGACGAAGTGAAGATCCTGTCAGGCGTGCTGCCGGACGAGGATGGCGAAACGCTGATCACTACCGGAACTCCGGTCTCCATGATGATCGAGAATGTGGATCAGCGCTCGAAGGACTATGGCGAGATCGCAAAGCGTTTTCGGCCGGGACATGCCGATTACACCTATGAGACCAAATATGGCCTGCGGGATTATCGCGGCGGCGGGCGCTCTTCTGCACGCGAGACGGCAACGCGGGTTGCTGCCGGCGCGCTTGCCCGCAAGGTGGTGCCGGGCATGACCGTGCGTGCCGCTCTGGTCGCCATGGGCGAGAAGGAAATCGACCGGGCGAACTGGAGCTGGGATTTCATAGGTGACGCGGAAAACCCGTTCTTCACGCCGGATCCGAAATCCGTCCCGGTCTTTACGGAATATCTCGATGGCATTCGCAAGGCAGGCTCCTCAGTGGGGGCGGTCATTGAGGTGGTGGCGGAAGGTGTGCCGGCGGGGCTCGGTGCGCCGGTCTATGCCAAACTTGATCAGGATATCTGCGCGAATCTCATGTCGATCAATGCTGTGAAGGGCGTGGAGATCGGCAATGGTTTTGAGGCGGCCCGCATTACCGGCGAGGAGAACGCTGACGAGATGCGCATGGGCAATGACGGAACCCCGCGTTTCCTGAGCAACAATGCCGGCGGCATTCTGGGCGGCATCTCAACTGGTGAGCCGATTGTCGCGCGCTTTGCGGTGAAGCCGACCTCGTCGATCCTGACGCCGCGCCAGAGCATCGACAAGGATGGCAATGAGGTCGACGTCCTGACCAAGGGCAGGCACGACCCGTGTGTGGGCATTCGCGCCGTGCCGATTGCCGAAGCGATGGTTGCCTGCGCAATCGCCGATCACTATCTGCGCCACCGCGGCCAGACCGGCCGCATCTGACGGAGTTTGCTGATGCCCTATGATCAGAAGAAGGTCGTCGAAGCCCTTCGTGCCTTTGAAAAGGGCGAGATGGTTGTCGTCATGGATGATGACGGTCGTGAGAACGAGGGCGACATCATCGTTGCTGCCGTGCACTGCACGCCCGAAAAGATGGCGTTCATCGTGCGCCACACGTCGGGCATCGTCTGCGCCCCCATGCCCCATGGCGAGGCGAAGCGGTTGAACCTTGCACCCATGGTGGCCGAGAACGATGCGCCGCACGCGACGGCGTTCACTGTCAGCGTCGATTTCAAACATGGCACCACGACCGGCATTTCGGCCGAAGACCGCACACTGACCGTCCGCAATCTGGCAAACCCCAATGTGGGCCCTGCCGATTTCGTGCGCCCCGGACACATCTTCCCGCTGGTCGCACGTGAGGGCGGTGTGCTGATGCGCTCGGGCCATACGGAAGCGGCCGTCGATCTTTGCAAGCTTGCCGGGCTGCCGCCCATCGGGGTCATCTGCGAGCTGGTGAATGATGACGGCACGGTGATGCGTGGACCGCAGGTTTCGGCTTTTGCCGAACAGCACGGGCTGATGCAGGTGTCGGTTGCCGATCTCATCGCCTATCGCCAGAGGCAGGAAACGCTGGTGGAGCGCGTGGCGAGTTTCGACATCGATACACCGAGCGGTCCTGCCAAGGCCCATGCCTACACGCTTCCCTGGGAAGCGATGCAGCATGTGGCGATCGTCTTTGGCGATATCCGGGACGGGGTGGATATTCCTGTCCGGCTCCACACCGAGGACGTGGTAACCGATGTTTTCGGCAAGGAAGAACGGCTGCGCGAAGCGATGAACCGCATGGCGGGACTTGGACGGGGCGTTCTGGTTTATCTGCGTGAAGGCTCCGTGGGTGTCGCCCATGAAAACCGGCGCCGTCCGGCGGGAAGCGACCGCGAGGACCATGACGAGGCCTTACGGCGTGAGAGCGAGTGGCGCGAAATCGGACTTGGCGCACAGATCCTCAAGGATCTGGGTATTTCCTCCATCAAGCTGATGGCCTCGCGTGAGCGCCACTATGTCGGGCTTGAGGGTTTCGGCATAGAGATCGCCTCGACCGATATTGTTTGAACCCTGTGAGCCAGGCCCGACCTCTCCGGCCTGGCTCTAGATGAAGCCTGATGCTCTACTCCGCCGGCTGGAATGTTGCGCCGGCTGCCACGCGGCGCTCTCCGGCAAGGCTCTTCTGACCAAGCAGCACCGTCAAAAGAGCAGAAAAGCCTGCAGCGACGGATACCCAGAAACCGTTTTGCGGCCCGAACGCATCAATCACCCAGCCGGCGACAAACGATCCGAGCGCCATACCGATCCCGATACCGGTCATGACCCATGTGATGCCCTCTGTCAGCATGGAAGGGGACACACGGCGCTCGATCACGCCAAATGCCGTGATGAAAGTGGGCGAGACGGCGAGGCCGCTGACAAAGACAGCCAGAGCGAGCAAGGCAACTGTGTTGGCGAAGAGAAGCGGAATTGTGGTGAAGGCGATCACGGCCACTGCAATGGCGAGCTGACGTTGGAGGGGCATTTTTAGGTTGAGGGCGCCAATGACGATTCCGATCAGAAACGAACCCACAGCGTAGACACCAATGACAAGACTGGCGGCACCGGGCTGGCCAAGAGCCTTGGTGATGGCCACGGAACTGACTTCGGCGGTGGCGAAGATGGCGCCGACAAAGATCAGGGCAAGCGTGACGATTTGCACCGGGCGCAGGCGGATCGCGGAATGTGACGGACCGTCTTCGGCCGGGCGTATGCCTGGTTCTGTCGAGCGCTGCAACACGAAAGCCGCCGTTCCGAATGCGAGAAAGAGTGTGCTCGCCAGCATGCCGGCTTCAGGAAAGAGCGAGACGCTCAATCCCACCGAAAGCGACGCGCCGGCGATATAGACCAGTTCGTCGGCGACAGATTCGAAAGCGAAGGCGGTGTTGAGTTCGGGACGGTCGTGAAAGATCTCGGTCCATCTCGATCGCACCATGGCCGGGATGCTGGGCATGGTGGCTGCGGCGAGGGCGGCGGCAAACAGCGTCCACAGCGGCCAGTCACGATTGGCCGCGGTAATAAGCAGGAAAAATGCGATCACGGAGATGGCTGTGAACGGCGTCAATATGGCGCTTTGGCCACGCCGGTCCACGAGTCGCGAGATTTGCGGTGCAACGAAGGCATTGGTGAGGGCGAACGTGGCCGAGACTGCGCCGGCAAGCCAATATTCGCCGTGGGTTTGTGATAGCATGGCGACAATGCCGATGGGGGCCATGGCAATAGGCAATCGGGCGAAGAAACCGGCTGCGGCGAAGCCTTTGGAGCCCGGTGCCTTGAAAATCTGGCGATAGGGGTTGGCCATTGGAAAGATCCTTGATGCAGAAGCAGGGGTGTTTTACATACGCAGCGTATGTGGATCAGATAATGGCATACGCCTCGTATGTCAATTGATATACGTCGCGTATGTGAATGGAGACTTGAATGGTGCATAAGCCGCGCAGTGAAATGATTGCCGAAACCAGAGCCAAACTGGTGGCTGCAGCGCGGGATGCCTTCGGCAGGGTTGGTTATGCGAATGCTTCGATGGATGATTTTACCGCAGGCGCAGGCCTGACGCGCGGCGCTCTCTACCACCATTTCGGCGGTAAAGAAGGGCTGTTCGAAGCCGTCATAATGCAGATCGATGGGGAGATGACCGAAAGGCTCAAGGGCGTTTCACAGCGTGCCAGCGACCCCTGGCAGGGCTTTGTGGACGAGTGTGTCGCCTATATCGAGATGGCTCTTGAGCCGGAGATCCAGCGCATCATGCTGCTCGACGGCCCGTCCGTGCTTGGCGATCCGTTCAACTGGCCCAATCAGCCGTCGTGCATACGTTCGCTGACGGCCAGTCTTCAGAGACTGGTGGAAGAAGGGCGGGCGGATGTGGCCGACCCCGAAGCGATGGCTCGGCTGGTGAGCGGAGCCAGTCTCCACGCATCCTTGTGGATTGCCAATTCGGATGACCCTGAGGCAACGTCGAAGCGTGCGGTTTCCGCCTTCAAGCGGCTGCTTGAAGGGCTTCGCTACCCAACGCCTACTCCAGGTTGACAATCCTGCGTCATCGGTCATGCTTCCGGCAACGTGCTGGGGGCTGTTTCATGTGGGATTTCGATATTGGCAGGACGCTCGCGATCATGGGTCGGACATGGCCCTTCATCGTGCTGCGCATGGTGGTCTATTTCGGTATTACCGTTGCCTATATCTTTGCTACGGGGACCGGGGCTGGGGTTGGTTATGGTGTAGGCCACATCTCCACGGACCCCGGCGGCCCCGGTACATTCGCGCTTTGGGGCGGGATTGTCGGATTTGGCCTGGTCTCCGCAATTGTCTACTGGATCCGCGAATACATCCTCTACATCGTCAAGGCCGGCCATATCGCCGTAATGGTGCATCTGATCGACGGGCGCGATGTGCCAGATGGCAAGAGCCAGATCACCTATGCACGCCAGGAAGTGACGGCACGTTTTGCCGAGGCCAATGTGCTTTTCGTTCTCGACCAGCTCGTAAAAGGCGTGATTCGCGTTTTGACCGGACTTCTGGGCGGGATTGCCGGCTTTCTGCCCATTCCAGGCCTCGACACGCTGATGCGTTTCGTCAACACGGTGATCCGCATTGCGCTTACTTATGTGGACGAGATCATTCTCGGTTATAATATTCGCATCGGTTCAAGCACACCGTTCGAAACGGCTCGGCAGGGCGTGGTGCTCTATGCGCAGAATGGCAAGACCATGCTCAAGAACGCCGTCTGGCTGGCGCTCTTCATGTGGCTTCTGACCTTTGTTGTCTTCCTAGTCATGCTGGCACCGGCGGGCGCGATCCTTTATGCCATGCCGGGGCAATTGGCAGGATGGGCCTTTGTATTGGCGATCGTGTTTGCCTGGGCGGTAAAGGCGGCACTCATCGAGCCATTTGCCATTGCTGCGCTGATGTCCGTCTATTTCAAGGTTATCGAAGGACAGACACCCAATCGCGAGTGGGATGAGCGGCTGAGCAATGCATCCAAGCAATTCCGGGAACTGAAGGAACGGGCACTGGAGACGGTGGGTGTCCGCACTGGTGCGGCGTCTGCAAAACCAGCTGGGTGAAACCCTGTTGACATGGGCCCCACGCACCACTTCCCGTCATGGCCAAGCCATGGTTTGACCACTACACTTGGGGAATGAGAACCCGTTTCTACACCCATCCGATCTGCCGTGAGCACCTAACGCCGCCGGGCCACCCGGAGCGGCCCGACCGTCTGCGTGTGATCGTCGACCGGTTGGACGACGAGCCTTTCGCCTATCTCGAGCGGCTCGAAGCGCCTCGGGCCGATGAGCAGGTGGTGTTGCTGGCGCATCCCGTTGAACACCTTGAAAAGGTTAAAGCCAGCATACCGGATGAGGGGCTTGCGGTGATCGACGATGACACCACCGTGAGCCCGAAGAGCCTTGAAGCTGCTCTTACGGCCATTGGCGGTGCTGTGGCCGGTGTCGACGACGTGTTTTCCGGCGAGGCCGGGAACGTATTCGTCGCGGGGCGTCCTCCCGGCCATCATGCCGAGAAGAACCGGGCCATGGGCTTTTGCCTCTTCAACAATGCGGCCATCGCGGCCCGCCACGCGCAGAAGGAACACGGTGCAGAGCGCATCGCCATCGTCGACTGGGACGTGCATCACGGCAATGGAACCCAGGACATCTTCTGGGACGATCCGAGTGTGCTCTATTGCTCGACGCATCAGATGCCGCTTTACCCGGGCACAGGCGCAGCCCATGAGACGGGCGCCGGCAACATCGTCAACGCGCCGCTGCCCGCCGGTTCGGGTTCCGCGCCGTTTCGCGAGGCGTTCGATGAAAAACTACTGCCAGCGATCGATCGGTTTTCACCGGATCTGATCATCATTTCTGCCGGTTTCGACGCACACCGGCGCGATCCGTTGGCTGAACTCAATCTGGAAGCCGAGGATTTCGACTGGGCGACCGGCGTTCTGATGGAACGGGCCGACCGTTTGTCACAGGGGCGCCTTGTCAGTCTGCTTGAAGGTGGGTACGACCTGCAGGGACTTTCCGTGTCGGTCGCTGCGCATGTCGGCCGTTTGTTGAAGGGGTGAGAGATGGCCGAAGAAGCCAACAACGACATCAAGAGCATGAGCTTCGAGCAGGCACTGGAAGCGCTGGAGAAGATCGTTGAGGATCTGGAGCGTGGCGATGTGCCCCTGGACCAGTCGATCAAGATCTATGAGAGGGGTGAGGCCCTGAAAAAGCACTGCGACCTGCTGCTGAAATCCGCTGAGGACAAGGTTGAGAAGATCCGCTTGTCGCGCGAGGGGCAGGCTGTTGGCAGTGAACCGCTCGACGAGGCCTGAGATCGACGAGGCCTGAGATCAGAGTAACTCCGAGCGCGGCAGCCTCTGTACATTTGTTTGTACGGAGGTTGTTTTGTATTCAAAAGTGGTGAGACCAAGTTTCAATGAAACTGTACTGTTTCATCTCATCGCGTTTACTTTGTGCGGCTGAAGCCCTATGTCGAAGTGATGCAAACAGCCGAGGTGACGCGCGTGAAATCGCCGCCCGACACTCCTCTCCTTGACGCGGTTGGCACGCCAGCCGATTTGAAAAAACTCTCGCAGGATGATCTCCCCCAGCTTGCCGACGAGCTGCGTGCGGAACTGATCGATGCGGTTTCGAAGACCGGTGGGCATCTTGGTGCCGGGCTCGGCGTGGTCGAACTGACCGTGGCGCTGCACTATGTGTTCGACACGCCGGCCGACCGGCTGATCTGGGACGTGGGCCACCAGGCCTACCCGCACAAAATATTGACCGGCAGGCGCGCGCGCATCCGCACTCTGCGCCAGGAAGGCGGGCTCTATGGTTTCACAAAACGCTCCGAGAGCGAATACGACCCCTTCGGCACGGCCCACTCGTCGACTTCCATTTCGGCGGGCCTGGGCATGGCCGTCGCGCATCGGCTGAAAGGCGAAAAGCGCAATGTTGTTGCGGTGATCGGCGACGGGGCCATGTCGGCCGGCATGGCCTATGAGGCTCTTAACAATGCGGGGGCGTTGGGCGAGCGGCTGATCGTCATTCTCAATGACAACGACATGTCCATTGCCCCGCCGCAGGGCGCGATGAGCGCCTATCTGGCGCGCCTCGCCTCGGGGCGCACCTATCAGGGTGTGCGCGACCTGGGCAAGAAGCTGACATCCTATCTGGGTGAAGGGATCGACCGCGCCATTACGCGCGCGGTGGAACATGCGCGCGGCTATGTGACGGGCGGCACGCTGTTTGAAGAGCTGGGCTTCTTTCACATCGGCCCGATCGACGGGCACAATCTGAAACATCTCGTTCCGGTTTTGAAAAACGTGCGCGACAACGGCAGTGGACCGGTGCTCATCCATGTGGTGACGAAAAAGGGCAAAGGCTATCCGCCAGCCGAGGCCGCGGCCGACAAATATCACGGCGTGAACAGGTTTGACGTCATCACCGGCGCGCAGGCCAAGGCGCCTGCCAATGCGCCGAGCTACACCAAGGTTTTCGCCCAGTCGCTGGTTCAGGAAGCGCGCGAGGACGAGCGGATCGTCGCGGTAACGGCTGCGATGCCGTCGGGCACGGGGCTCGATCTGTTCGAGAAGGAGTTTCCGGAGCGCACCTTCGATGTGGGCATTGCCGAGCAGCACGCGGTGACATTCGCAGCCGGACTGGCCACCGAGGGCCTGCGTCCGTTTGCGGCGATCTATTCGACCTTTCTGCAGCGCGGCTATGACCAGGTGGTGCATGACGTGGCGCTGCAGAACCTGCCAGTGCGTTTCGCCATTGACCGGGCGGGGTTTGTCGGTGCGGACGGCCCCACCCATTGTGGCGCTTTCGACATCACCTATCTGGCGAGCCTGCCGAATTTTGTCGTGATGGCAGCAAGCGACGAGGCGGAGCTGCGGCACATGGTGCGCACCGCCGCCGAACACGATCAGGGCCCCATCGCCTTCCGCTATCCGCGTGGCAATGGCGTCGGTGTGGAGATGCCGGAACGCGGCGAGGTGCTGGAACTCGGCAAGGGGCGCGTGATACGCGAGGGATCCAAAGTGGCGCTGCTGTCGCTCGGAAGCAGGCTTGAGGACTGTTTGAAGGCGGCGGACGAGCTGGATGCAGCAGGCCTTTCGACGACCGTGGCCGACGCGCGGTTTGCAAAGCCGCTTGACCGGGCGCTGATCCGGCGACTGGCGCTGGAGCATGAGGTGCTGATCACCATCGAAGAAGGCGCGATCGGCGGCTTCGGCTCGCATGTGCTCGACTTCATGGCGCATGAGGGCTTGCTTGAAAGCGGCGTGAAGGTGCGGCCGATGGCCATGCCCGACCGTTTCGTCAACCACGCAAAGCCCGAGCGCATGGTGGAGGATGCCGGGCTCGATGCGGGCGCGATTGTCCACACGGTGTTTGCGGCCTTGGGCCAGCGTGCGGAAAGCGCAGCGCGTGCCTGACCGCGTTCGACCGAACCCGCACAACGCCCATCAAGAGATGGCCGGATGAGGCTCGACCAGTTTCTCGTGGATAGGGGCTTGTTTGCCAGCCGCGCGCGGGCGCGCGATGCAATCCTGCGCGGCACGGTGAAGGTGGACGGAACGCCGGCGAAAAAGCCCGGGCAGACGGTTACCCCTGCGGTCAAGATCGTGGTCGATGATCCGGCCAGCGCCTATGTGTCCCGCGCGGCGCTGAAACTGCTCCATGGTCTCGATATTTTTGGTTTCGATCCGACCGGTTGCCAGGCGCTCGATATCGGAGCTTCAACGGGCGGATTCACACAGGTACTTCTGGAGCGCGGTGCCGTGCATGTGACCGCCATCGACGTGGGCACGGGGCAGATGGATGCCCGCATAGCCGGCGATCCGCGCGTGACCTCGCTCGAAGGCGTGAACGCCCGCCATCTCACCCAGGATGAGCTGAATGGGCGCGTGCCGGACTTTCTGGTGTCGGATGTCAGTTTCATATCGCTCAAACTCGCATTGCCGCCGGCCCTTGCGCTGGCGGCAAAAGGGGCGTGTGGTATCTTTCTCGTGAAGCCGCAATTCGAGGCGGGCCGCGAGGCCATCGGCAAGGGCGGTTTGCTGCGCGATCCGGCGCAGGCCGACGAAATCGCCGCAGAATTGGAAAAATGGCTGGGGACGAATGCCGGCTGGCGGGCCGTGGGGCTTGCGCCGTCACCCATCGAAGGCGGAGACGGAAACCGCGAATTTCTACTGGCCGGACGCAAGGACCAATGAGCGAAACGCTGACGATCGATCATCTGGGAGCACAGGGCGATGGCGTTGCGCTTACACCCACGGGACCTGCCTATGTGCCGTTTGCGCTTCCGGGCGAAGTGGTTGAGGCGGAACTGCGCAAGGGGCGTGCCGCAAAGACGGTTTTGCGCGAGGCCGCGCCCGAGCGTGTGGAGCCGGCATGCCGGCATTTTGGCGATTGCGGCGGCTGCGCGGTGCAGCACCTCGAGGATAAAGCCTATCTCGCCTGGAAACGCGAGAAAGTGGTGAGCGCGCTGGCAACACGCGGCATAAAGACCGAAGTCGATGAAACGCTTGTCTGCCCGCCGCATTCGCGCCGCCGTGTGACGTTCACTGCAAGGCGATTGGGTTCGGACGTTCTTCTGGGCTTCAATGCCGCGCAATCCCATCGCATCGTCGTGGTCGAGGAATGCCCGGTGGCAACACCCGGTATTGTCGCCGCGCTTGGGGATTTGCGGGTCCTCGCCAAGGCCATCGCGGCGACGCCGAAACCCTTTCACCTGACGGTTACGGAAACCCGCTCCGGGCTCGACATTGCAGCGGTGGGCGCGGGACGGCTCGGTGAAAAACAGCGCCGGGCAGTGATCGATCTGGCGCTTGAAAAAGGATTTGCCCGGCTTTCGGCTGATGGCGAGATCATCGTGGAGGGCCAGAAGCCGAGCGTGATGTTCGGTGAGGTGCCGGTGGCCATTCCGCCGGCGGGTTTTCTGCAGGCCACGCTTGCCGCGGAAGAGGCGATGGCAGCGCTGGTGGGCCGCCATCTTGATGGGTGCAAGCATGTTGCCGACCTCTTCGCCGGCAGCGGCACATTCGCGCTGCGGCTGGCGCAGAAGGCACGGGTCTATGCGGCTGAAGGCGATGCGATTGCGCTTGCCACGCTCGATATTGCCGCAAGGCAATGGCCCTCTTTGAAGCCGGTGACGGCGGAAAAACGCGATCTTTTTCATCGTCCACTGCTGGCGAAGGAACTGGCGCAGTTCGACGGGCTGGTGTTCGACCCGCCGCGGGCAGGGGCCGAGTTTCAGTGCCGGCAGATCGCACGTTCCAGTGTGAAACGGGTGGCTGCGGTTTCGTGCAATCCGGGCACGCTGGCGCGGGATCTGGCGATCCTCGTGGAAGGAGGCTATCGGCTCACGCGCGTGGTGCCGATCGACCAGTTTCTCTGGTCGCCGCATGTGGAAGCGGTGGCACTGCTGGAGAAGAAGCCGAAGCGGCGCTGATCAGCTTTTCAGAAGCATGTCGACATAGGAGGGCACAACACGGCTTGCCGGGCCGTGAATGGCCTCGTCGAAATCGTCGAACGTATCGGAAGGTTCGAGATTGAGTTCGATCGTATGTGCCCCATGGCGGCCGGCTTCCTGCACGAATTGTGCTGCCGGATAGACATTGCCGGACGTGCCTATGGAGATGAAGAGATCGGCAGAGCGCAGAGCGCCGTAGATGCGCTCCATCTGATAGGGCATTTCACCGAACCACACGACATCGGGGCGCAGGTGCCCAACCATGGCGCAGGCGGGGCAGGGGGAATCAAGGGACATATCGCCGTCCCATGGGCTGCGACCGCCGCAATGGGTGCAGAGTGCGCTTCGGTGTTCGCCATGCATATGGATGAGGTTTTTGGAGCCGGCGCGTTCGTGCAGGTCGTCGATATTCTGGGTGACGAGCAGCACATCGCCTGCAAAGTCGCGCTCCAGCCGGGCGAGTGCGCGGTGGGCTTCGTTGGGTTCCAGTTCAGCGATCCTGCGCCGGCGCATATTGTAGAATTCATGCACCAGGGCGGGATTGGCGGCGAAACCCTCCGGCGTTGCCACGTCACGGTAGTCGATCTTCGACCAAAGCCCGTTCTTGTCGCGGAAGGTGTCCACGCCCGATTCGGCAGAGACACCCGCGCCGGTGAGTATGACGATGCGCCGGTAATCCATCAGGTCTGCGTGCCGCCCACGGTCATCTGGTCCATGCGCAGATGTGGCTGGCCGACGCCGACGGGCACGCCCTGTCCGGCCTTGCCACACATGCCGATGCCATTGTCGAGGCTCATGTCGTTGCCGACCATGGAAACGCGGTGCATGGCATCTGGTCCATTGCCGATCAGCATCGCGCCCTTGATGGGTTGGGTGACCTTGCCGTCCTCGATCATATAGGCCTCGGTGCAGCCGAACACGAATTTGCCGGAGGTGATGTCCACCTGACCGCCGCCGAAGGACACTGCATAGATGCCTTTTTTGACCGAGGCGATGATCTCTTCAGGGGTCTTGTCGCCGCCCGTCATGTAGGTGTTGGTCATGCGGGGCATGGGCTCGCGCGCGTAGGATTCGCGCCGACCGTTGCCGGTGGGTGCCATGCCCATCAGGCGGGCGTTCTGGCGATCCTGCATGTAGCCGACCAGCTTTCCGTCCTCGATCAGCACGTTGCGGCCCGACGGCGTGCCTTCATCATCGATGGTGAGCGAACCGCGGCGCTCCGAGATGGTGCCGTCATCCACAACGGTGACGCCCTTGGCGGCGACTTGCTCGCCCATCAGGCCGGCAAAGGCGGAGGTCTTCTTGCGGTTGAAGTCGCCTTCGAGACCATGACCCACGGCCTCATGCAACATCACGCCCGGCCAGCCATTGGCAAGAACGATGTCGAAGGTGCCGGCAGGCGCGGGAACGGCTTCCAGATTGACGAGCGCCTGGCGAAGCGCCTCGCCGGCGGCGAACTGCCAGGAATCCTCGGCCAGAAACTCGCCAAAACTCTTGCGTCCGCCCATGCCGTAGGAGCCGGTTTCCTGCCGGTCGCCATCGCCGACCATGACCGAGACATTGACGCGCACAAGCGGGCGGATGTCGCGGGCGATCTGGCCGTCGGCACGCAGGATTTCCACATGCTGCCATGAGGCGGCGAGCGACGCGGTGACCTGCCGTACGCGCGGGTCTTTCGCACGAAGCCAGCCATCGATTTCCTGCAGGAGCTTCGCTTTTTCCTCAAAGCCCGGCGAGGTGATCGGGTTCTCGTCTCCATAAAGACGCTGATTCGTGCCGGCGGGAGCCGTGGCGAGCTTGCCCGAATATCCGTCCTTGACGGTGGAAACGGCGTCGGCGGCGCGGCGCAGCGAAGCTTCCGTCAACTCGCTGGAATGGGCATAGCCCGAGGCTTCACCGGCAACGGCGCGCAGGCCAAAACCCTGATCGGTGTTGAAGCTCGCGGTCTTCAGGCGCCCATCGTCGAAAACAAGCGCTTCTCCTTCCCGATATTCAAGGAAGAGTTCTCCGTCATCCGCGCCACGGATCGTGTCGGCAAGGAGCGTCTTCAGGCGATCGGGCGAGCAGTCGAAGGCGTCGAGAAGCGATTTGGCGGTCATGAACAATATCCTGTCGAAACTCCCTTTCATTTAAGGGAGCACGGGCACGCAATCCAGTGCGGCTTGGACAGGAAGTTCCGCGATTAGCGGGGCAGGGCTTCGAAACCTTCAGCAAAACCGTTGAGATCAACGGGGATGCCAATGCCTTCTTCCGGGGTCTGGAAGACGATGAACGTCGCGGACTGGCCGATCTTGAAGGTTTCCACAAGCTGCTCCTCAAGGATCACCTCGGCGTAGCAGCCATCCTGGAAACAGCGCACGAAGTAGGCCCGACCGATATCCTTGCCGTCCACGTTGAGGCCGAGGCCATTTGGCAAGAGCACACCGAGCGGAGCCAGAACACGCAGGATTTCCGCCTTTCCGTCGGCGGTGCGAAGCACGACGACTGAAAGCCCCATTTCTGGCCGGTCTTCGGCAACGACATTCTGCATCATCGCGCATTGTTCGCTGGAGGCGCCGGCGGGCGTGTCGCAGAGGATGGACCAGGCGCCATGAGTCGAGCGAACCGTGCCGCTCTGCTGCGCGTGCGCGCCCATGACGGGGAAAACGGTCATCGCGAGCGCTGCAGCGGCGCATTTGAGGAAGGACGTGCTCATGGTTCCTGGCTCCCGTACGAATCAGGGCAATTTATCCTGCGATTGCAGTTGGCGAAAAGGGAGGGCTTCGGCAAAAGATTGGGAAAACCCGATTACGCGAAAACAATAATGACATTTGCGGGCAATTCCGACGGAAATGGGACGCCCGGGCGTTTTGTGCTATTGCACTTTCAACGTGGACGGCAGTATGAGCCTGCCGAAGGGGCGCAAAAATGCCGCACGTCGCATCCAACGCCTTCCTTGCGGTTCAAATGAGAGTATGGTTTGAACGCGCCTATAAAAAGCCAGAATTCCCTTTGCGGCAAAACCGGACGTTCCGGCTTGCCGTGTCGCCACGGGAGATGACGAGGGTTATGAAGAATATCGCTGTTGGCCTTGCCACTCTGCCGTTTCTCGCCACGGGCGCCGTTGCTGCGCAACCTGAGCCTTGGCAGATGCGCTTTCAACCGGCCGCAACCGGCATCATGCATGAGATCACCTGGTTCGAGGAATACACTTTGTGGTTCATCGTGCCGATCACCATTCTGGTGATGGCCTTGCTGGCTTGGTGCATCCTGCGTTTCCGCGCAAAGGCAAATCCCACGCCGTCGCGCACCAGCCACAACACGCTGATCGAAGTCATCTGGACCGTTGGTCCGGTGATTGTGCTGCTGTTCCTGGCGGTGCCGTCGTTCCAGCTTCTGACGGCGCAGTACACGCCCGAGGAGGAACCAGCCCTCACCATCAAGGCCACGGGTGTGCAGTGGTACTGGGACTACGAATACCAGCTTGAAGAGCCCGTTTCCTTCAGCTCTCTTATGCTTAAGGAAGACGAACGCGCCGATGCCGGTAAGGAAGACAAATCCGTCTATCCGCGTCTTCTGGCCGTGGATAATGAAGTCGTTGTTCCCGTCGACACCACCGTGCGCGTCCTCGTGACGGCCAGCGACGTGATTCACGCGTTTGCCATGCCGGCTTTCGGCGTCAAGGTCGACGCCGTTCCCGGCCGCATCAACGAGACCTGGTTCAAGGCCGAGAAGGAAGGCCTTTATTACGGCCAGTGCTCGGAACTTTGTGGCAAGGATCACGCCTTTATGCCGATTGCCATCCGCGTTGTGGCTCAAGACCAATATGACACCTGGATTGCAGCCGCCGGTGAAGACCTCGCCGGCGCCAACAAGGCTTTGATGGCCGCAATCGAGGGCAATACGAAAGTTGCGTCTGCTGGCGAATGAGCCGGCTGACGTCTAGAGAGGAAATGGAGCGGTAGGAAATGGCAGGCGCTACAACCCATGACGCCCATGGCGATCACAAGCCAACCGGATGGACCCGGTGGGTTTATTCCACCAACCACAAGGACATTGGCACGCTCTACCTGATCTTCGCAATTTGTGCGGGCATCATCGGCGGCTTCCTGTCCGTCATGATGCGCTGGGAGCTTGCGGAGCCCGGTATCCAGATTTTCCATGGCCTTGCCGCCATGGTCTACGGTTTCGAGGGCGATGCAGCCATCGATGCCGGCAAGCACATGTTCAATGTGTTCACGACGGCGCACGGCCTTATCATGATCTTCTTCATGGTCATGCCCGCGCTGATCGGCGGCTTCGCCAACTGGATGGTGCCGATCATGATCGGCGCGCCGGACATGGCGTTCCCGCGCATGAACAACATTTCGTTCTGGCTGCTCCCGCCGGCATTCATCCTTTTGCTCATGTCGCTCTTCGTTCAGGGCCCGGCCGGTGCCTATGGTACGGGCGGTGGCTGGACGATCTACCCGCCGCTTTCGACGTCCGGTCAGCCTGGTCCCGCAATGGATCTCGCCATCCTCTCGATCCACGTCGCCGGTGCCTCGTCGATCCTCGGTGCGATCAACTTCATCACCACGATCTTCAACATGCGCGCTCCGGGCATGACGCTGCACAAGATGCCGCTGTTTGCCTGGTCTGTGCTGATCACCGCGTTCCTTCTGCTTCTGTCGCTTCCGGTTCTGGCCGGCGGCATCACCATGCTTCTGACTGACCGCAACTTCGGCACGACATTCTTTGCGCCTGAAGGCGGCGGCGACCCGATCCTGTTCCAGCACCTGTTCTGGTTCTTCGGTCACCCGGAAGTGTACATTCTGATTCTGCCGGGCTTCGGCATTGTCAGCCACATTGTCTCGACCTTTTCGAGAAAGCCGATCTTCGGTTATCTCGGCATGGCCTACGCCATGGTCGCCATTGGAGCGGTAGGCTTCATCGTGTGGGCGCACCACATGTACACGACCGGCTTGTCGCTCGACACGCAGCGCTATTTCGTGTTCGCAACGATGGTGATCGCGGTTCCGACGGGCGTGAAAATCTTCTCGTGGATCGCCACCATGTGGGGCGGTTCCATCGAGTTCCGCACGCCGATGATCTGGGCCATCGCCTTCATCTTCCTGTTCACCGTTGGCGGTGTGACGGGCGTGCAGCTTGCCAATGCCGGTCTCGACCGCGCCATGCACGACACCTACTACGTGGTTGCACACTTCCATTACGTGCTTTCCATGGGTGCCGTGTTCGCAATCTTCGCGGCCTGGTACTACTGGTTCCCGAAGATGACCGGCTACATGTACAACTCGTTCATCGCCCGCGTTCACTTCTGGATCACCTTCATCGGCGTGAACGTCATCTTCTTCCCGCAGCACTTCCTGGGTCTGGCCGGCATGCCGCGCCGCTATATCGACTATCCGGACGCGTTTGCCGGTTGGAATATGGTGTCGTCCTACGGCTCCTATCTCGCGGCCATTGGTGTGCTGGTGTTCCTGTTCGGTGTCTTCGAGGCATTCGCCAAGAAGCGTCCGGCTGGCGCCAACCCATGGGGCGAGGGTGCGACGACCCTCGAGTGGCAGCTTTCTTCGCCGCCGCCTTTCCACCAGTGGGAACAGCTGCCGAAGATCCGCTGATCGCAGGCAAATTCAAAGCGTGAAGGTTGCGCGGCCCGTCTTCGAATGTGCCGCGCAGCCGATTAACAGAACGAAGGCACACCATGGCGTTGGTTGATCAGGAGCATATGGACGATACGGGGCTGCGCCTTTCCGAGGCCGCACCCGGCGATTTCATTGCGCTTTTGAAGCCGCGCGTGATGTCGCTTGTTGTCTTTACGGCTTTTGTGGGCATGGTGATGGCACCTGGGGTGCCGAACCCGCTGCTTGCGATCATCTCCATCGCGGCCATCGCCGTTGGTGCGGGCGCCTCGGGCGCGCTCAACATGTGGTATGACGCCGATATCGATGCGGTGATGGGGCGCACGGCCCGCCGGCCCGTTCCGGCCGGTCGCGTCACGCCGGGCGAGGCGCTTGGCTTCGGTCTGGTGCTCTCGGCGTTTTCCGTGGCCACACTCGGCCTGATGGCCAACTGGACGGCCGCAGCGCTGCTGGCCTTCACGATTTTCTTCTACGCCGTGATCTACACGATGTGGCTCAAGCGCTCGACGCCGCAGAACATCGTTATTGGCGGTGCCGCGGGCGCGCTGCCGCCGGTCGTTGGCTGGGCCGCGGTCACCGGCACGGTGAGCATGGAAAGCCTCGTGCTCTTCCTCATCATCTTCCTGTGGACGCCGCCGCACTTCTGGGCGCTGGCGCTTTTCAAATCGGGCGATTACGAACGCGCGGGCATTCCTATGCTGCCCAATGTCGCCGGACATGCCACGACCAAGAAGCAGATTTTCATCTATGCGCTGCTTCTCGCCGCAAGCGGTATCCTGCCGGTGGTGGCAGGTTTTGCGAGCTTTGCCTTTGGAGCTGTTGCCGCGATCCTGGGCGTCGGCTTCATCTGGTATTCCTGGCAGGTGCTGCGCATGCCGGAAAGCGATACGAGCATGAAACCCGCCAAGGCGCTTTTCGGCTATTCGTTGCTCTATCTTTTCGTCCTGTTCACGGCGCTTCTCGCCGACCGGCTGCTTGCCAGCCTTGGTTTGGTTTCTTGAGGTGAGATGATGGACAAAGACCTTCTCAAACCGACTGAAGCGCAGCTGAAGGCCCGCCGCAAGCGCAACATCGCCCTTGCCATCGCACTCGCTGTCTTCGTTGTGCTCGTCTATGTCGGCAGCCTGGCCAAGCTCGGGCCGGGCCTGTTCGAGCGCGCGATGTGAGGTTTGACATGAGTGGCAAGCCGGAAAACCGGAAAGAGACAGCAGGGCATCGAAATCGCAATGCAGCGATCCTTTGCGTTGCCGTGGTGGGCGGCATGGTGGGCATGGCCTACGCAGCCGTACCGCTCTACCAGCTCTTCTGCCAGGTGACGGGTTATGGCGGCACCACTCAACGTGTCGAACAGTATTCCGATACGATTCTGGACCAGACCATCACTGTTCGGTTTGACGCCAATACGAACGGCGTGCCTTGGGAGTTCCAGCCGAAACAGCGTGAAGTGACGCTGCGTCTGGGCGAGACGAAGCAGATTTCCTACGTTTCACGGAACCTTTCCAACGTGCCCACGTCGGGCACGGCGACCTTCAACGTGTCGCCGGCGCGGGCCGGCGCCTATTTCAACAAGGTCGAGTGCTTCTGCTTCACGGAACAGGAGTTGCAACCGGGACAATCCTATGACATGCCGGTCGTGTTCTTTGTCGACCCGGAGATCGTCAACGTGCCTGAGTTGAAGAACCTGAAAACGATTACGCTTTCCTACACATTCTTCCCGCTTGAGAAGAAGGCGCCGGTGGCTGCCGCGCCCAAGACCAACACCAATCAGAACGAGAATCTCGGGGGCTGACATGGCCGACGCGCACGCAAAACATCACGACTATCACATCATCGACCCGAGCCCATGGCCGTTCCTTGGCTCGCTTGGCGCCCTGATCATGTCCATTGGCGGCATCGCCTGGATGAAGGCGCTCAACGGCTCTGAGTTCACCATTTTCGGTGTGGACCTCGCCGCGACCAATTTCTGGCTTTTCCTGATCGGCCTCTTCCTGGTGCTTTTCACCATGTATTCCTGGTGGGCCGACACCATTCGCGAGGGGCATGAGGGTCACCACACCCGCGTCGTTTCGCTCCATCTGCGCTACGGCATGATCATGTTCATCGCCTCGGAGCTGATGTTCTTCGTGGCGTGGTTCTGGGCGTTCTTTGATGCCAGCCTGTTCCCGGGCGAGGCGGTGCAGGCAACGCGCGCCGAATTCACCGGAGGCGTGTGGCCGCCGGCAGGCGTCGAGGTTCTCGATCCCTTCCACCTGCCGCTCTACAACACGATCATCCTGCTCTTGTCCGGAACGACGGTCACCTGGGCTCACCATGCGCTGCTTGAAGACGACCGCAAGGGCCTCGTGTGGGGATTGGCTCTAACCGTGGCGCTCGGCGTGCTGTTCTCCTTTGTTCAGGCTTATGAGTACATGCATGCACCGTTCGCCTTCTCCGATTCGATCTATGGTGCGACCTTCTACATGGCGACCGGTTTCCACGGCTTCCACGTGTTCGTCGGCACCATCTTCCTTCTGGTCTGCCTGCTGCGCGCCATGGCTGGTGACTTCACGCCGAAGCATCATTTCGGTTTCGAGGCGGCTGCATGGTACTGGCACTTCGTTGACGTGGTGTGGCTCTTCCTCTTCACCTTCGTCTATGTTTGGGCCTCTGCGGGCGCGACGATTGCACACGGCTGACAAGGCAGTGTGAGAATGCGAAAGGCGGCTGGGGAAACCCGGCCGCTTTCTTTTTTTGGCCAAGTCACGTTCTTTTTTGGGACGCATTCTCGTCCTATCCGTGGGCTGCGTCATGAGGCGGTGTCGACCGGGCTGGCGCTGCCATGCTAGAGCGCACGGACATGCAACCAGCCGGGCAGTATATCTTTCCCTGGTTTGACGCGGGATTGAAACGACATGACCGAGCGACAGAACAACACACAAGTTGACGAGCCTGTCGTCGATCAGGCGATCTGGCCGCCGGTTGATCCGGTCAGCGCCGGGCTTGGCGGTCGTTGCCCGCGCTGCGGGGAAGGGCGGCTCTTTGCCGGTTTTCTGAGCGTGGGACGAGGATGCCACAATTGCCGGCTGGACTATAGCTTTGCCGATGCCGGCGACGGACCGGCAGTGTTCGTTATCCTGATCATCGGTTTTCTGGTCGTGGGGCTGGCTCTGTGGATGGAAGTGTCCCTCGGACCTGCGCTCTGGGTTCACTTTCTCCTCTGGATCCCGCTTGCGCTTGTTCTTTGCCTCACGGCTCTCCGCCTCATGAAGGGCCTGCTGATAGCGCTGCAATATCGCAACAAGGCGGAGCAAGGAGAGCTCGAACGATAATGGCCGTAACTGAAATGAAATCCCCCCGATCGAGCCTTACCTGGCTGCTGCTGCTTCTCAGCCTTGTGGTGCTCGCCTGCCTTCTGGCGCTCGGGACCTGGCAGGTACAGCGGCTTCAATGGAAAGAGGCGTTGCTTGCGCAGATCGAGGCGCGCATCAACGCAGAGCCAGCGGATCTCGCCAGCATCGAGCGTGTCTATGCGGAGACCGGTGATGTGGAATATCGGCCCGTGCGCGTTGCGGGGGCGTTTCGGCATGCGGGCGAACGACACTATTTCGCGACCTGGAAGGGGCAGTCGGGCTATTTCGTCCACACACCGCTCAGGCTCGAGGACGGGCGATTCATCTTCGTCAATCGCGGGTTCGTGCCTTTCGACCGCAAGGAGGCGGAAATGCGCGCTGAAGGGCAGATCGTTGGCGGCGTGCGCATCAGCGGTCTTGCGCGCAACGGACTTGAGGAGAAGCCGTCCTTCATCGTTCCTGACAATGATATCAGCAAAAACATCTTCTATTGGAAGGATATCGAAACGATGGCACGCACGGCGGGACTGCCTGACACGGCCCGGGTGCTGCCATTCTATGTCGATGCCGACGACGCGCCCAATCCCGGTGGACTGCCCGTGGGCGGCGTGACGCGTATCGATCTGCCGAACAGCCATTTGCAGTATGCGATTACCTGGTATGGGCTCGCCCTGGCGCTATGCGGGGTGCTCTTCGTCTGGTGGCGAAGAAACCGGCGGAGCGTCTGATCGCGTTGTTTGGCTCCGGGGCCTTGACATTGAGGGCCCCACACCCCCAATTCCGGCATCAGCAAGGGGACAAGAGATGAAGGCTGCCGACATGACAAGACAGAAGCTGACGGTACGGCTTTGCGGGCCTCGCGGTTTCTGTGCGGGCGTTGACCGCGCCATTCAGATCGTTGTGCTGGCGCTGAAAAAATACGGCGCGCCCGTCTATGTGCGCCACGAGATTGTTCACAATCGTTATGTTGTTGAGGGGTTGCAGGAGCGCGGCGCCGTCTTCATCGAGGAACTGAGCGAGATTCCGGAAGATCATCGCGATTGCCCGGTTGTCTTTTCCGCCCATGGTGTGCCGAAATCGGTGCCGGCGGATGCGCAGAACCGCAACCTCTTCTATCTGGATGCGACCTGCCCGCTGGTTTCCAAGGTCCACAAACAGGCCATGCGTCACCACAGGCTCGGCCGTCACGTGCTGCTGATCGGCCATGCGGGACATCCAGAAGTGATCGGCACGATGGGGCAATTGCCCGAGGGCACGGTGACCCTGGTGGAGACGGTGGAAGGCGCCAACGCGCTTGTACGGCCAGATGGCGCGGAACTGGGCTTTGTCAGCCAGACCACGCTCTCGGTGGAGGACACGGCAGACATTCTCAAGGCGCTGGAAGACCGTTTTCCGGACCTGCATGCACCGGCAGCCGAATCCATCTGCTACGCCACCACCAACCGGCAGGAGGCCGTGAAGAAGGCGGCACCCGGCTCGGATCTGTTTCTCGTGGTCGGCGCACCCAACTCATCGAACTCGCGCCGTCTGGTGGAGGTTGCGGAGCGGGCAGGGGCGAAGCGATCCCTGCTTGTTCAGCGCGCTTCTGAAATCCCCTGGGACGAGGTGGACGGCATTCGCGTCCTCGGACTTTCGGCCGGCGCCTCGGCGCCCGAAATCATCGTCAATGAAATCATCGACGCATTCCGCGAGCGATTCGATGTGACGGTGGAGCTCGCGATCACCGCCGAGGAAACCGAAAATTTCCCCGTCATGCGCGCGATCCGTGACGTCGAACTGACCAGCGCCGACATGGCCTTTGTGAACGGCAACGCATAAGCATGGCAGTCTATACGGATATTTCCGAGGTCGAGCTGGCCGCGTTCCTCAAGGAGTATGATGTAGGTGACCTGAGGTCCTACAAGGGCATCGCCGAGGGCACGGAAAATTCCAACTACCTGCTTCACACGTCCACGGCAGCCTACATCCTGACCCTCTATGAACAGCGTGTGGAACGCTCCGACCTGCCGTTCTTTCTGGGGTTGATGGAGCACCTTGCGCAGCATGGCGTGAACTGTCCGCTTCCTGTGCGGCGCCTGGATGGAGCCATGGTAAGCGAAATCGCCGAGCGTCCGGCTGCACTGATCACGTTTCTGGAAGGTATGTGGCTGAGAAAGCCAGCGCCCCGTCATTGTCGCGAGGTGGGCAGGGCCATGGCGAGCATGCATCTGGCTGCCCGCGATTTTGCGCTGACGCGAGCGAATGCGCTGACCCTTGGCGACTGGCGGCCGCTCTGGGAGAAGGCAAAGCCGCGGGCGAACGAGGTGGAAGCGGGACTGGAGGCGGAAGTCGAGGCTGATCTGGCGGCGCTGAGCGACGGCTGGCCTTCGGATCTGCCGACCGGCGTTATTCATGCCGACCTCTTCCCTGACAATGTCTTCTTCCTCGGTGACAAGGTATCGGGGATCATCGATTTCTATTTCGCCTGCAACGATCTCCTGGCGTATGACATTGCCACCGGCCTCAATGCCTGGTGTTTCGAGAAAGACGGTTCCTATAATCTGACCAAGGGCACGGCGTTGCTGGAGGGCTATCAGTCGGTTCGTCCTCTGGAAGCGGAGGAGATCGAGGCGTTGCCGCTACTGGCGCGAGGTTCGGCGCTGCGCTTCATGCTGACCCGGCTCTATGACTGGCTGACCATTGCCGACGGAGCGCTGGTGAACAAGCGCGATCCCATGGAGTATGTGCGACGTCTGCGTTTTCATCGGCAGATCGGATCGGCATCTGAATACGGGATCGGCATAAAGTGACAAGCGTGGAAATCTTTACTGACGGAGCCTGTTCGGGCAATCCGGGCCCCGGTGGCTGGGGCGCGCTGCTGCGCCACAACGGCGTGGAGAAGGAGCTCTCTGGCGGAGAGGCCGAAACCACAAACAACCGGATGGAATTGAAGGCCGCCATCGAAGCGCTCAACGCGCTGAAACGGCCTTGCGACGTGGATCTCTACACCGACAGCGTCTATGTCCGCGATGGGATTTCCGGCTGGATCGAGGGCTGGAAACGCAATGGCTGGAAAACGGCTGCCAAGAAGCCGGTGAAAAATGCCGAACTCTGGCAGGCGTTGGATGAGGCCCGAAAGCGCCACAAGATCAACTGGCACTGGGTCAAAGGCCATGCTGGTCATCCCGAAAACGAGCGGGCCGACGCATTGGCGCGTGCGGGCATGGAGCCTTTCAAGAAAAAGCGGCGGTAACGCGCGGTACCAAGGTGAAAACCGATGTGCCGCGGCGTTACCCCGAGCCGGGATGACAAACATCCCCGGGGTGATCCCGAGGATGGCAACACATCGGATCGCGATGTGCAGGGAAGGCGCGTGTCTCAGCCCTGAAGTTGCTCGAGGATGCGGGCGGCGCCGCTCGTTTCAGCCTGACCCGGATTTTCCTCGACGTTGATTGCACGAATGACACCGTCGTCCACGATCATCGAATAGCGTTTCGACCGGTGTCCGAGGCCGGCGACGGAGAGGTCCGCATCAAGCCCGAGCGCGCGGGTGAAGTCACCATTGCCATCGGCGATAAAGGTGATCTTGTCTTCTGCGCCGGTAAAGCCTGCCCAGGCCTTCATCACAAAAGCGTCGTTCACGGAAACGACCGCAATGTCGTCTGCGCCGCGCGCACGGATCGCATCACCATTCTCTACGAAACCCGGTAGATGGCTGTTGCTGCAGGTCGGGGTGAAGGCTCCCGGCACTCCAAACATAACCACTTTGCGACCTGCAAAAAAATCGGGCGCTGCCACTTCGTTTGCGCCTTCGGCGCTGACTTTCTTGAAGGACGCATCGGGAATGCGGTCACCGACGGTAATTTTCATCAGAGGCTCCTGGAAAAAACAAATGGGTATGAAAGTGATTCAAGGGATTTGAATGTCCCCCGAGACAGCCTCTCCACCGGCTGTCAGCGTATATATAAGCGGAGTGCTTTCAAGTTTCCCGATATCATCGCCCAATATTTCAACAACAAAGCTGACCGTGTCGCCGTCCCGGCTTTCGAGCTTCGGTGTAGCAAGCAGATGCGCGCGTTCGTGATCGAGAAAGAGGGTAGGGTCCGACGTTGACGGGGGGACATTGCCCGTCAGAAGAACAGCGTCGCCTGTCCGTTCAGCAGAAACGATCCCGAACGCCGCGTCGGCGGGTGATGGAAGCGAGGCGAAGGCGCGTCGAACCGTAAGTGCATCGCTGATGTTGTCGGCGTCTGCGGCTGGATCGAAAGTGAAAGACGCCTGAAAAGGAATACAAATCGTCTCGCATATCCCCAGAAACACATCCACATCGATCAGCGTGACAGCGTTCGCCTGATCGAGTGTGAAGGTCACCGGGAGAGCCACGGACTGCGTGTAACCGGCCCATTGGGTTTCGCCATCATGGATACGTTCCGGAGCCGGGTATTGCAGTTCGGCGGCGCTGATATGCGCGCTGCGTGAGATATCGATCTGCGGTGGAATGCCGGCAGAGCCGGGGTTGCGCCAATAGGTCTTCCAACCAGGCTTGAGATCAATCTCCAGCGCGCCGCGCAAGCGCCCGTCACCATCCGGAAGCCCGACGGTGACGAGGCGAACCGAACCGCCTTCGCTTTCCTGCCATTGGCTGGAGGCAGCGTGTGCCTGCGTGCTCATCAGGAGCATAAGGGTCAGGGAGGCAGCTCGAATCATGGTGAGAGATTGCAATCGGGCTGTTCCACCTGCAAGGCACACTTCCGCACGGCAGCATCATAAATGCGTGAGCGGCCCGCCGGAGCGTCGTGATATCCGTCTTTCAAGCCATGGGAAAACCGGTTAGGCTGAGACATGAAAAGCCGTGGAAACACCACAGACGAAGAGCACAGTGAGGAAATGACGGGACTTCCATATCTGGAAAACCATTTCCTGATCGCCATGCCTGGCATGCGTGACGAGCGGTTTGCGCGCGCAGTGATCTATTTGTGCGCTCACAGCGAAGAAGGCGCGATGGGGCTGATCATCAACCAGCCGCAACAACTCGCCTTTCCGGATATTCTGGTTCAGCTCGGGATATTGGAGGAGGAAGAGGCCATCCGTCTGCCGCGTGAAGCGCGGAACATGCCGGTGCGCAACGGTGGGCCCGTGGACCGGAGCAGGGGGTTCGTGCTCCATACGGACGACTATGTGGTGGAATCCTCCATGCCGGTTTCCGACAGCATTTGCCTGACGGCCACTGTCGACATGCTCCGAGCCATATCGCTCGGACAGGGGCCGCGTCATGCCATGATGGCGCTTGGCTATGCAGGGTGGGGCGCGGGGCAGCTCGAGATGGAAATCGGCGAGAACGGTTGGCTGACCTGTCCGGCGACGCCGGAACTCCTCTTCGAGGGTGAGATCGACCAGAAATATGATGGCGTCCTTGCCTCAATCGGTATCGATGTGGCGAATCTCAGCCAGATCGCCGGCCACGCCTGATAGCTCTCCACGCCTGAAAACTGTGCGGCATACGCACCCAGGCCGAACGTGTATTCGGCTTCAGGACTTCGCTGCAGTCGTATGTTCGAACAGAAGTCTTGCGGTGGTTTCGGCTTCTTCCGGTTCACCAAAGACGAAGCTCTGGGCAAAGTCGCACCCCATTTCGGCCAGCTGTTGCGCATCCTGCTGGTCGACGACACCTTCTGCCACCACGGAGAGTTCGAGTTCCTTGGCCATCTTGACCATGGAACGGACCAGCACGATGCCACGCGCGCTGTGATCTTCGAGGAAGCGGCGGTCGATCTTGATCGTGTCAAACGGAAAGCTCGAGAGATAGGACAACGAAGAATAGCCTGTACCGAAGTCGTCCAGAGAGAGACCGATGCCGATATGCCTCAGCTTTTGCAGCACATGGGCGGATTGTTCAGGATTGTCCATGACCACCGATTCCGTGAGCTCGAGCCGGAAGCTTTCCGGCGACACGCCTGATCGGGCAATGACGGAGCGCACATCCCCGACGAGATCGCGACGTATGAGCTGGCGGCTTGAAAGATTGACCGACATGAAGAGCGGCGTATCCGCAAACTGTTTCTGCCAGCGATAAAGGTCTTCGGCGGCTTGTTGCATGGCAAAGAGGCCAAGCTGAACGATGAGCCCAGAACTCTCAGCTATGGGGATGAAATCTGACGGCGGGATGGCACCGCGCCGCGGGTGATCCCAACGCAGAAGCGCTTCAAAGCCGGCGATGGCCTGATCTTCCAGGCGAACGATTGGCTGGTAGACGAGTTTGAGCTCCGAGCGTTCGATTGCACGGCGCAGGTCCGACTCCATCCGCAGGCGGTTGTTGTCGATGGAGCGGAATGCAGGCCGGAATGGCTCGATCCGATCCCCGCCGAAGCGCTTGGCCTGATACATGGCAAGCTCGGCGTCCTTGAGCATTTCCTCTGCCGATTCCTGCGTGGTGGTCCAGGAAATGAGACCGATGGAAGAGGTCAGAACAATCTCTCGGCGTGCGAATGTTACAGGAGTGCGGATTGCCTGCTTGACCGAATCCGCCACGGCCGCGATGCGCGCTGGCTCCTGCTCGGAAAGCAAGATCATGGCGAACTGGTCCCCGGACAATCGGCAAAGCGAATCGCGCGGTTTCAAAAGCCGGTGCAGCCTGCGAGCGATGGTGAGCAGGATCGTATCGCCGACCGAGATACCCAATTCCTCATTGACCTGCTTGAACCGGTCGATGTCGATCACGAAGACAGTGGGGCGAACATGCTGTTCCGTGCGGGCAATGGAGATGATTGCATCGAGCCGGTTGAGGAACAGCTCGCGGCTCGGCAACCCGGTGAGATTGTCATGGACGGCGTCGTGCAGGAGGCGTTCCTCGGCCTTCTTCTGCTCCGTGACGTCGACCATCGTGCCCACGCAACGGATAACCTGCCCGTCGGAGCCGATCACGGGGCGCGCGCGCAGGTCGAACCAGTGATAGTGGCCGTCGGCGCCGCGCAGCCGGAAGCTCTGAGAAATACGTCCTCGCCTCTGCTCGAGCACCACGTCCAGGGTCGTGCGAAACGTGTCGCGGTCTTCGGTGTGAAGCGTTGAGAGCCAGTCGCGCGCCGGACCGTTCAGGCTTCCCGAAGGCAGGCCGAGCTGGCGGCTCACGTCGGGTCGCGTGATGATGCGATCTCGCGAAACGTCCCAGTCCCAGACCACGTCGCCGGAACCGGAGATCGCAAGCGCCTGACGTTCCATATCGCTGAACAGGCCCTGGAACAGGGCGCCGCCCGCGAAGGCATGCTGCATGACGGTGAACCCGATCAGGAGGATGATCAGGATGAGTCCGCCGCCGATGGCCGGCTGAACGATGTCATTGTCGAGAAACCCGGTGATCGCCATCCACGATCCGACCATCCAGGCAATGATCATAACCCAGCTGGGCACCAGCATGATGGCGCGATCATAGCCCTGGAGGCTGAGGTAGATGATGATACCGAGCCCGACCACGGCCGTGGCGGCGAAGGAAATGCGCGCGATGCCGGCAGCCACGGCGGGGTCGATAATGGCGAAGCCGGCGATGATGCCGAGACCCAGGATCCAGGCGAGCACGCCATAGCTGAAATGATCGTGCCAGCGGTTGAGATTGAGATAGGCAAAGAGGAACACGACGAGTGTGGCGGCCAGGCCGACCTCGGTGCCCGCGCGCCATATCTGCTCATTGCCCGGCGTGATCTCGATCACCTTGCTCAAGAAACCGAAATCGATGGAGATATAGGCAAGCACCGCCCACGCAAGCGCCGCGGTCGCCGGGAACATGGATGTTCCCTTGACCACGAAAAGGATGGTGAGGAAGAGGGCGAGCAGCCCTGCAATGCCAATCACGATACCGCGGAACAGCGTGTAGGCATTGACCGTGTCCTTGTAGGCGCCAGGATCCCACAGATAGACCTGCGGCAGGTTGGGCGAGGAAAGCTCGGCAACAAAAGTCACAACGGAGCCGGGATTGAGGGTGACGTGAAATTCGTCCGCATCCGGGCTTTCCTGCCGGTCGAGCGTGAAACCCGAACTCGGCGTGATGGCTGCGATGCGTTGGGAGCCAAGGTCGGGCCAGATCAGCCCCGAACCCACCAGCCGGAAATGAGGTGCGACGATGAGCCGGTCAAGCTGCTGGTCTGTGGTGTTGGCAAGGGCAAACACCGCCCAGTCCCCCGTGGAGCGCTCATCCTGCGCCTCCACCTCGATACGCCGGACGATGCCATCGACATCGGGCGCGGTCGACACCTGAAATGCATCTCCCTGACCACGGTAGATCTCGACCGCCCCCGACAGGTCCAGCGCAACATCGTCGCGGGCAATCTTGATAGGCTCGATCGCGTGTGCCGGGCCGGCCACTGCTACAAGGGCTGCAACAGCCGCGAAGAAGGCCACTATGAATGCGGAGATGAAGGAACGCTGCAATGCGGGGAACAAGGAAATCAGCCTCGTGGTTCTAGTACAGGCACGTGATGCTCCTCGGCGATCAGCGCATAGAGATAATGATCACGCCAAGAACCATTGATCCTGAGATAGGATCTGAGCAGCCCTTCGCGCTGAAATCCGGCTTTTTCAAGTAAACCGACAGAACGTTTATTGTCTGGAATACAGGCGGCTTCCAAACGGTGCAACCGCAAGCCGTCGAAAGCATAGGGAATGAGCAATTGCAGGGCCGCCAACATCATACCGCGGCCCGCATAACGCTCCCCCATCCAGTAGCCTATACTGGCGCTCTGGGCGACGCCGCGCCTGATGTTGGAGAGTGTGATTCCGCCAGCCAATGCTTCGGTGGAGGCATCAAAGACCAGAAAACTGATGCCAGTGCCGTTGTCGTATTCTGTACGATAGCGCTTCAAACGGTGGCGGAACGCACGTTTGGACAATTCATCGGGAGCCCAGGTGGGTTCCCAAGGAACGAGAAATCCGCGGCTCTCATCGCGCAGGGCCGCCCACTCCGCATGATCGCCCATGCCCGGTGTTCTTAGGAACACGGTTTCGCCCTTGAGCGCCGGAGGCGGGCGGCGGAAGAAGGGCACGTCCAGCATATGTCCGCGACGATCCTACACGGCGAGCTTGCGCGGCATCGGCCCCTGATCGGCCAGTGCATCCTGGATGGATTCGAAGGGCGCAAGGCTGCCGACCGGACCGATTGCCGCAAGCGTGGGCTTGGTGGTGAAAAGGCGTTGCGAAAGATCGGTCAGTCGATCGACTGTCAGGTTCGACAGACGATCCATCAGCTCGTCAACATCGATGGGCCGACCATAGAGGAGGAGCTGACGCGCGATCTGAGAGGCACGGCTTGCCGGGTTTTCCCGCGCCATCATAAGGCCGGCGCGATATTGCGCCCGCGCCCGGTCCAGCTCGTCCTGCCCGATGGACTGGCCGGCTTTTTGCAGTTCTCCAACCAGCAGCGGCACCAGCTCTTCAATGTCGTTCTTTCCGGTTGCTGCATGCACGCCGAAAATGCCGGTATCTGAAAAACCCCAGTGGAAAGCATAGACCGAGTAGCACAGGCCGTGCTTTTCACGCACCTCCTGGAACAGTCTGGAGGACATGCCTCCGCCGAGGATGGTGGAAAGCACCTGGGACGCGTAGAAGTCGCGCACATGATAAGCGCGTCCTTCGAAGCCGAGAATGATCTGCGCATCCATCAGGTCGCGGTGTTCGCGGAAATCGCCGCCAACATAATGCGCATAGGGAGGAGTCTTGCCTTCGGCTTTGCTGCGGAACGTTCCCAGACGATTCTCCACCTCACGCACGAAGTCGTCGTGCTTGAGCCCACCGGCAGCGACAATCACCATACGGTCTGCTGAATATTGGCGTTCCAGAAAGCCGCGCAATTGCTCCGATGTGAACGACTGAACCGTTTCCGGCGTACCCAGCACGGAGCGGCCGAGCGACTGGTGGCGAAACGCGGTTTCGGTAAACCGGTCAAACACAATGTCGTCGGGAATGTCGTGCGCGGCGCCGATCTCCTGGAGGATCACATGCTGCTCGCGTTCAAGCTCGTGGGGGTCGAATTTTGAATCGGTCAGAATGTCGGACAGAAGCTCGACCGCCAACGGCATATCAGCACTGAGGACCCGGGCGTAAAAGGCCGTTGTCTCAACACTTGTCGCGGCATTTATCTCCCCGCCGACGTCTTCGATATCGGTTGCGATCTGGCGTGCGGTGCGTTTGCTGGTCCCCTTGAACGCCATGTGTTCCAGGAGATGCGCAATACCGTGCTCATTCTCGTGCTCATTGCGCGAACCGGATTTGACCCAGATGCCCAGCGCAACGGTTTCCAGATGAGGCAGGGTTTCGGTTGCGACCGTCAGGCCGTTCGACAGACGGCTTACCTCAACACCCATATGCTTCTCACTCCTTGAACAAACTCAACGCGCCGCTCTCGCATGGCGGCTAATGTGATCCTGCAGCATTCTTAAATCTGAGGGAAGGACTGTAAAGGACTCTTTCCGATTCATCAGATCACCGAGCCATTCAGGCAGGGCTGGCTCGACGTCGCTCGCATCTTTGACTGCGGCCGGAAACTTCGCCGGATGGGCCGTCGACAGAACCACCATGGGCGATGCGGATGCCGGCATATCACGGGCAACTTTCACGCCGGTGGCGGTGTGCGGATCGAGCAGATAGCCACTCTCCCGACGAACCAAACCGATTGTCGCAGCGGTCTCCGCCATATCTGAACGGCCGGCAGAAAACCCTTCCCGAATGGCGTCCAACGTCTTCGGTTCCACAGTGAAGCTGCCTGACTGCTTCAGCATCTGCATATAGCGCCGGATTTCATCCGAATTCCTGCCGGATGCGAAATAAAGCAGGCGCTCGAAATTGGAAGAGACCTGAATATCCATGGATGGCGAGGTGGTCGCAACGACCTCGCGGGTCGCATATTCGCCACTCTCCAGCGTGCGGGCGAGAATGTCATTGTCATTGGTGGCGATCACAAGCCGGTCGATGGGCAGGCCCATTTCTCTGGCTGCATAGCCAGCAAAAATATCACCAAAATTGCCGGTGGGCACGGTGAAGGATGCTGGCCTGTCGGGGGCGCCGAGCGAGAGACCGGCGGTGAAATAGTAGACGATCTGCGTCATGACGCGCGCCCAATTGATCGAATTCACACCGGACAAGGCAACACTGTCGCGGAACGCGTGATCGTTGAACATGTCCTTCAGGAGGCCCTGACAGTCATCGAAATTGCCTTTAACGGCAAGCGCATGCACGTTGGCTGCGCCCGAGGTGGTCATCTGTCGTTGCTGGACCGGGGAGACACGCCCCTCGGGGAAAAGGATAAAGACATCGGCACGCTCCGTGCCGGCAAATGCTTCGATCGCCGCGCCGCCTGTATCGCCCGAAGTCGCGCCGACAATGGTGACACGCTCGCCGCGCTCGGCGAGGACGTGGTCCATCAGCCGTGCCAAAAGCTGCATCGCGACGTCCTTGAAGGCGAGGGTGGGACCATGAAAGAGTTCCAGGATGAACTCGTTAGGTCCAGTCTGAACAAGCGGGCAGACGGCCGGGTGGCGGAAGGTCGCGTAGCTCTCCTCGATGATGCGGCGCAAGGTCGCAGCACCGATCTCATCGCCCACAAAGGGGGACAAAACCTGAAAGGCGATCTCGCTATAGCTCAGACCGCGCATGGCACGAATGTCATCGATCGAGAAGCGAGGCCATTCCCGGGGAACGTATAGACCGCCATCGCGGGCAAGCCCCGCCAGCATCGCATCGGAAAATCCAAGCGCCGGCGCATCGCCACGCGTGCTGATATAATCTGTCGCCATTCTTCGTGTTGCCTCATGAAGTGCGAGGAGAGAGCACCGGTGCGCGCACGAGCCCGTCGCATTCCGGCTGCGCGTCTGGTATAGAGCATGATCTGGACGGGTGGGAACCGGTTTTCCACTCAAACCGCATGGAAATTGATCGTCGATGACGGGTTTTCTGGAAATTGCCGGAAAAATCTGTCATCTCTCCGCAGCCTTTTCGCATGGGTTTCACCGAATGCTTGAAGGGCGCGCAGATCCACGGGGCATGTCACTTGGTCAATTATCGTCTTTTCATCAGTTCCATCCTGCTTTCTGCCACCGCGTTTGTCTCGGGCTGTCAGTCCGACAGCGCCACAAGCGGTCTCGACCTTCAGAATGGGAATGTTCAACAGCAGGACGAGAACGTGATCCGCGAGAGCGAACTGCGCGCCTATTGTCCCCCGGTCTCGCTGCGTGAGGGAACGGCATATTTTACCACCTATGCGAAGGGTGGGCAGGACCAGCCGGAAAGCGTTATCTACCAGGCATCCATCAGCGATGTCACACGCAAATGCACCTATGGCACGGGCTCTTTCACAATGACCGTAGCTGTGGCAGGGCGTGTCGTGCCAGGTCCGAAAGGAAGCACCGGAACGATTACGATGCCCATCCGCATAGCGGCTGTTCGCGGTGGTGAGGTGGTCTATTCCAAGTTGTTTCAGCACCAGGTGGCGATCAGTGACACCGCGGGAGCCACCCAGTTCATCTTCAACGATCCGAATGTGATGATTTCAGGCGCGCCTGATCGAAGCATTCGGTTGATGGTCGGATTTGACGAGGGGCCAAGCGGCGGACGCTAGCCACTTCTGCAGGGGCCTAGTGGTCGGAACGGTGCCTCCGGCATCGAGGTTGAATAGGAAACGGGTGCGCCTATTCGCTGATTCTTAAAGAAAATCAGACGTTTATAACGGGTTCCTGAATCGCCGTGACCGATGGAATATCAGGCGTTCTCGCTCCACTCCGACAAGGCTTCGAGAACACCGCTGAGATCCTGATGACGATGAATGACCGTCTCTGCTCCAGCCTCCATCAGGAGGTCTGCATGCCCGGGCTGAATGTGTGAACCGCCGGTGAACCCGATGACGCGCATGCCGGCAGCTCTCGCGCCGGCAATACCATGCACCGAATCTTCAATGACGAAACAGCGTCCCGGGGAGGCATTCATCTTCTCGGCGGCATAAAGGAAAACGTCCGGCGCAGGCTTGGGCCGACCGGTGGGCGTTTCCAGAGAAGAATAGATGTGATCCTTGAAAAAGGGCAGGAGCCGTGTGCGGGACAGCATCGCCTCCACCCGTTCATGGCTAGAATTCGAACAGACGCATTTCGGCACGGTGACAGCAGCGACCGCGTCATGCACACCGTCCAGAGCTTTCACTTCCTTTCGCACTTTCTTGTCGACTTCGCTCTCGGCGCGATCGATCAGCGTGGCCTGGAGGGGCGCGTCAGCATTTTCCTCGATGGAGAGAAGAATGTCCTTGAAGGTGAGGCCGGCATAGCGGCTTGCCAACTCTTCCGGTGTGATCGCGAACCCTGCGTCAGTCAGCACCTTGGCCTCGACGCGCGAAGCAATGATTTCCGAATCAACAAGAACGCCATCGCAATCGAAGATGACAAGTTCGGGAGCTGGCATGGCAAGACCTGTTCTGATGTGGGGGCTGAAGGATGCGAGGAGGGGGCATAGCCGTTATGCCGCCCCAAGACAACTCCGTGCACACCATGCCTGAGGCTCTTATTCGATGACAACCTCCGTACGCTCGCCTGCAGTCACGGTCGCCTTCCGGCTCTCTTCGGCCCTGTCACCTTCATAGCGTACGCGCACCTCGTATTCGCCCGGGTGCAAGGTCTCCTGAGCTTCCACGTTATACTCGCCGCTCAGGTTCTTCTGATTGCCCTGAAGGTCCTTCTTACCTTCCAGAAAATCGATTCTGTATGCGCCGGGAGCAGAGACGGCCAGGACGCCGGCGTTGATGTTGACGGTCGCTTCGGTGCGTTCGCCGGCCTTGACGCTGATGGGCGTCATAGCCTCGGCCTTTCCAAGCCGTGCATAAAGCATGTAATCGCCGGGTGGAACGTCCATACCCTGCTTGCCTGGTCCATATTGGCCTTCCAGAGTTTTGCGTTCGCCATTGATGTTGGCCTTGGCATCCTGGACTTCGAAGCGGATTTCGCTGCCTTCGACATCCGGACCTCCTTCCGTGTAGACAGCAAAGGGCACGACAAGTCCCGAACCAATGATCAGATCGAGAGTGAGCGTTTCGCCGGCTGCAAGTTCGTGGTTCTCCTCGACCGTGGCCTTGCCGATCCGCCCGGTGACCTTGATGGAGCCAGCCCTGGCCCAAACACGGGTCTTGCCGTAGCCGCCATCCTTGGTGTCGTCGAAATGCACATCGACACGCGCACTCTGGTCGGCCTGGGTGTCCTCCGGAGTGCGTTTGGGAGTAATTTCCACGAGGCCGGCATCAAGCACGGCAATGACATCTGTCGTCTTATCGGCGGTCAGTTCCACATCGGTCTCGAAATTGATGCGGCCAAGCCTCGCTTTTGCGCGATAGGCACCGGGAGGAACGTTGGCCGCGAACACGCCGCGATAGCCGCCTGCGGCGCTGCGATCCGCCGGTTGGCCATTCTCGCCGAGCGGAATGAAGTCCCAGCGCACTTCCGAATTGTCGGTCATGTCCGGGCCATCCGGCGAAAGCCGGGCGATTCCGCGCACATTGAACTCGACAGCAGCCGGTTGCGGCTTTGGCTCGGGCTTTGGATCAGGTGCCTTCGCGACTGTGGTTTCGAGCGCTTCGGCAAGTTGCCCGGCATCATCGGCCTTGAGATAAAGGCCACCGGTGTTTTCTGCCAGGCAGGCCACTTGCTGACCCTCTTCCTCCGACAGGCCAAAGCCGACGACATGGGCTGTAAAGTCAACGCCCGCGGCTTCCAGCTCCCGGCCAAGAGCGCAGGGATCCGCGTTACAGGTCTCCAGGCCATCAGTGACAAGGATCACGGTGGCCGGATTTTCTTCGATGCGCAGTTCCTCTGCTGCCTTTCGGACAGCATCCGTGAGGGGTGTTTTTCCTTTCGGGTTCAGATTGTCGGCGAAATCAGCGACAGCGCCCGCCGTGCCTGTTGCGGGCGAAATGGCGATCTCGATGTCGGAACAGGAACCTTTTTCCCGGTGCCCGTAGGCCACGAGGCCAAGCTCGGTATCCTGCGGCAGCGTGCCCATGACCTTGCGCAGCGTGTCACGCGCGATCTCGATCTTTGTCGTCCCGTCAATCTGCCCCCACATGGAGCCGGAACCGTCCAGGACGATGATTGTCTTGCCCGCGGCCATTGCAGGAAGGGCAAAGAGCAAGGCTGCGAGAACGCTCAACAAGCGGGTGCGGATCATGCCGGATCTCCGTGGATGAAACTTGACGTAAGGGAAGATTGCACAGCTTCGCATGAGCCGCAAATCCGCTGCGCCCTTACGGAATATTTACCATCTTCCGTAACCATAACGGCAGGTAAACAGTCCGAGTTAGAGGTCAGTCCATGTCCGCCGTGCGTCGTATCGATGAGCTTGCACCCGAACCGAAAAAAGCCGAATGGCTCGATACGATCATCAAGGGGGACTGTGTCGCCGCACTTGACCGTCTTCCGGAAAAATCGGTCGATGTGATCTTTGCCGATCCACCCTACAATCTGCAGCTTGGCGGGGATCTTCACCGTCCTGACCAGTCGCGCGTCGATGCGGTTGACGATGACTGGGACCAGTTCGACAGTTTCGCTGCCTATGACGCCTTCACCCGGGCATGGATGCTGGCAGCGCGTCGCGTCTTGAAACCGAACGGCACGATCTGGGTGATCGGCTCCTATCACAACATTTTTCGGGTCGGCACGGTGATGCAGGACCTGGGTTACTGGCTGCTCAACGACATTGTCTGGCGCAAGACGAACCCGATGCCAAATTTTCGCGGGCGGCGGTTCCAAAACGCGCATGAGACGATGATCTGGGCCTCGCGCGACAAGTCTTCGAAGGGTTACACCTTCAATTACGAAGCTCTGAAGGCCTCCAACGACGACGTGCAGATGCGCTCCGACTGGCTTTTCCCGATTTGCACGGGCAAGGAGCGGCTGAAGAACGAGGATGGTAGCAAGCTGCATCCCACACAGAAACCGGAAGCGCTGCTTGCGCGGGTGATGATGGCCTCAACCAAACCGGGCGACGTGGTGCTTGATCCGTTTTTCGGTTCGGGCACGACCGGGGCAGTCGCCAAGCGGCTTGGTCGACATTTTGTCGGCATTGAACGGCAGGACGACTACATAAAGGCGGCAAGCGCCCGGATAGCCGCGATCGAGCCGCTGGACGATATGGATCTCGCCCAGATGCAGGGAAAGCGCGCCGCGCCGCGCGTCGCTTTCGGCAGCCTTCTGGAAGCAGGCCTCATGCAGCCGGGCACACGGTTGCATGATTCCAAGCGCCGGTGGACGGCCAATGTCCGGGCTGACGGTACGATTGCCATTGGAGACGAGGCCGGTTCGATCCACCGGATCGGTGCCCGCGTTCAGGGCCTGGAAGCCTGCAATGGCTGGACCTTCTGGCATTTTGAAGAAAAGGGTAGCCTCAAGCCGATCGACAGCCTGCGCCAGATCATGCGGGAGAACATGCAAGGCGTTGCCGCCTGAGCGTGATATTGAAACGGCTCCGGCGACATGTCCCGGAGCCATGAAACGCGTGATCAATCAACGGAGTAAAGCGCTTTCATGAATCAATGCATGATTCGAAAGCGCCTGTGTTTCTCAAACGGAGAAGCCGAAGCGGGCGAGGTCATTGCGCAGCTTCTCCGCGCCTGTGAAATGAACGGCCTGCCAGCCCGCATTTCTTGCGCCTTCCACATTTTTCTCGCTGTCGTCGATGAAGAGTGTCGCTGCCGGTTCCAGATCGAAACTCTCGACATGGGTGTCGTAAATCGCGCGGTCCGGCTTGATGAGCCCGATTTCACCTGAAACGGTGACGCCGCGTGGTCTGTTGAGGAAGGCAAAACGCCTGCGCGCCTCGACAAATGTGTCGGCGGCGAAATTGGTCAACATCGTCACATCGTGGCCTTCATCGATCAGCGTCTCGAGGATGGCGACCGAATCGTCATAGGCATGTGGCACCATTTCGTGCCAGTGGCGGCGAAAACCACGAATGTTCTCTTCCTCAAGGGGGTGCTCGGCAATGAGCAGCGCTTCGGCTTCTTCCCAGGTGCGCCCGCGATCCTGTTCCACATTCCAGTCGCCGGTGCAGACATTCTCCAGAAACCAGCGGCGCCGATCATCGTCAGGGATCAGGTGGCGGTAGGGAATTTCCGGGTCGTAGTGGATCAGCACCCGACCGATGTCGAATACGATGTGTCGAATGTCGCTCATGCGGTTTTATCCTTTGCGGCGTTTCTTCGTGGCTCCAGGTATCGCAGCCTCGATGACCTTTTTCATGACAGTGGGCAGTGCCTCATGTGGAAGGGCGCTGGGGGGAGACCACCAGCCATCACCCGGCGAAGCGTCGTCCGGCAGGTTGGCTTTGAAAACACAAAGCTCAAGCGCAAAATGCGTAAAGACATGGCGGATCGATCCGGTTGCATGCCACGCGGCGGGGAAGGGAGCGGCGGATATGTCTGTGATGCCATCCTGCCGCGCCGTCCAGTCGCTGCCGGGGACCTCAGCCATCCCGCCCAAAAGGCCAGAAGAGGGACGCTTTCGCAGAAGCACGGAGCCATCGGGACGCATGGCGACGAAAGCTGCGCCGACGCGCATGGGTTTCTCGCTCTTCGGCGCCTTGACCGGAAAATGCTCGGCAATGCCTTCGCGCCGCGCCACGCAGCCCGCGACGATGGGGCAAACCACGCAAGCAGGCTTGCGCGGTGTGCAGATGGTTGCCCCGAGATCCATCATGGCCTGGGCGAAATCGCCCGGCCGGTCATGCGGCATGGCTTTCGCGACCAAAGCGCGGATCTCGCGTTTCGCTTGCGGCAGCGGCGTCTCTATCGCGTGAAGACGCGTGATGACGCGCTCGATATTGCCGTCGACCACGGCGGCAGGTTGGTTGAAGGCGATCGCGGCAATAGCGGCGGCGGTGTAGTCGCCGATGCCGGGAAGGG
This sequence comes from Nitratireductor sp. B36, assembly GCF_020833685.1. GTDB lineage: Bacteria > Pseudomonadota > Alphaproteobacteria > Rhizobiales > Rhizobiaceae > Nitratireductor. Next base: position 856,077 of record NZ_JACKZY010000001.1, on the reverse strand, counting down.
TCTTGAGACCGGCCTCCGTATCGGGAAAACGTCCGGCATATTCGGTCGCGACGGTTTCCGCACATTTCTTCAGATTGCGGGCGCGCGAATAATAGCCAAGACCCGCCCACGCTTTCATCACATCGTCGGCATCAGCGGCGGCAAGAGCCTCGACTGTCGGCCAGGCATCGGTAAAGACTTCGAAATAGCGCTTGACCGCGCCGACGGTGGTCTGTTGAAGCATGACCTCCGAAAGCCAGACGCGGTAGGGATCGGGCAGCACGCCGAGTCTGGTTTCGTCCGGTGGGGTGCGCCAGGGCAGGCTCCTGTGATGGCGATCATACCATGCGAGCAGCGGGAGCGAATAATCGGTCGAGAAAGACTGTGCGTCGGTGACCGACGCTGCCCTGCGTGCCATACTGGAGCGAAACTCATTATGCGTTGCGGATCAATTCGAGATTTCATGTCATGACAGGGAAGAGGCAATCGGGCAATCCCGTCGCTGTCAGCGATCTTGCCACTGGCATTCTCGATCCGGTGATGCGCAAGCGTGCCGGCCTTTCCGTTGAGCTTGTTCAGTGCTGGGGCGACATCGTGGGTGAGAGACTGGCGCTCAGCACGCGACCCGAAAAGCTTGCCTGGCCGCGGCGCCGGCACGAGGATGATCCGTTTGAACCAGCCACACTGGTGATTGCCTGCGAAGGGGCGGCTGCCCTGCGCCTGCAGCACGAGACGGGCGAGGTGATCGCCAGGGTGAATGCTTTTCTTGGCTTTGCGGCTGTCGGGCGCATCAAAATCGTGCAAAAGCCCGTGGCGCAGCCGCAGACGCGCCGCACACCGGCCATGCGTCCGCTCACCGGATCAGAGACCGCGCGGATCGATGCGCTGGTCGCCGGGGTCGAGGACGAGGGCTTGCGTCTATCGTTGCAGAAGCTCGGTGCGAGCATTCTTGGCCGACGAAAATGAACGCCGATCACCAAAACGTGATAGAACGCTTGCTTCAGAAAAACACGCCCTTGACCCAAATTCGCCCGAAACGCCCGCTTTGTGGCGGTATCGCAGGTAACATCCCAAGACGAACAGGTGAGATTTCATGTCCGAACTGATCCAGCGCCGCAAACTCCTTCTTTCCATGGCCGCCTTGCCGGTGCTCGGGCTTGGGCTGGCCGCGTGCACCGAAGGCAATGCCGAAGCGGATGCGGGGACTCCGGCCACCGACCCCGTCACCACGGCCGCCGTCGAGGCTCCGCCTTCAAGCGGAACGGTGGACATGGAGAAGCTTCTTGAAGAGGGGGCGCTGGAGGAGAAGGTTCTTGGCGATGAAAATGCGCCGGTGACGATTGTCGAATATGCTTCGATGACCTGCAGTCACTGCGCCACATTTCACACCCGCACCTATCCGGAACTGAAGAAGAAATATATCGAGACGGGCAAGGTGCGTTTTATCTTGCGCGAATTTCCGTTTGATCCGCGCGCCGAAGCGGGCTTCATGTTGGCGCGTTGCTCCGATGACAAATATTTCGCCATGGTTGATGTGCTCTTCAAGCAGCAGAACAACTGGGCGCCCGTGCAGGACGCGCAGTCGGCTCTTTTGAAGATCTCCAAGCTTGCCGGCTTCACACAGGAAAGCTTTGAGGCCTGTTTGACCGATCAGGAGCTTTTGAACAAGGTTCGCGCTGTGCGTACGCGCGGTGCCAGCGATTTTGGCGTCGATGCGACGCCGACCTTCTTTATCAACGGAAAGAAGTATTCCGGCGCCATGTCGATCGAGGAAATCTCGGCGGTCATTGACGGGATGCTCTGACGCAGGCTGGGAAGTGACCGAGATGATTGACACCACCGGTTTTTGCCGGTGGTGTCGTGCGTTTTGTGGTCCGGACAGAGCTCTTGGAGACATGCGCGGGTCGCGCAAGGCGATGCGGTGCGAGGCCTCTATCCTGTTGAAAACCGCTCTATATGTGGGTTTCTCGCCAGAGAATATTGAAGCTTGCTTGACGGGCCGTAAGCTTCCAGATGAAGTCAGGGCCATGCGCAATGGGGGGTTGGAGCGTCCGGAAAGTGAGGCTGTTCCAACATTCTTCATCAACGGGATGAAGCACTCGGGAGCCGTATCGATTGAACAAATGTCGGCGATCATCGACGGCATGCTTGAGCGGGCGACGCGTTTGCCTGCCGCTTTCGTGCGCGCCGGATAAGGTGCTGCCGGCATGAAGTTCACCAAGCTGCGCCTTCTGGGGTTTAAGTCCTTCGTCGAGCCGAGCGAGTTTGTGATCGAGAACGGGCTGACGGGCGTTGTCGGTCCCAATGGCTGCGGCAAATCCAATCTGGTGGAAGCGTTGCGCTGGGTGATGGGCGAAAGCTCGTACAAGAACATGCGCGCCTCCGGTATGGATGATGTCATCTTTTCCGGTTCCGGTACGCGCCCGGCGCGAAACACCGCCGAGGTGACGCTGTTTCTCGACAATGCCGATCGCACAGCACCAGCCGCGTTCAACGACGCGGACGAGTTGCAGGTCTCGCGCCGGATCGAGCGCGAGGCGGGGTCCGTCTACCGGATCAACGGCAAGGAGGCGCGCGCGCGTGATGTGCAGCTTCTTTTCGCTGATCAGTCGACCGGCGCACGCTCGCCTTCCATGGTGGGGCAGGGGCGGATTGGCGAATTGATCCAGGCAAAACCGCAGGCGCGCCGTGCGCTTCTGGAAGAAGCAGCCGGCATATCAGGGCTTCATTCCCGCCGTCACGAAGCGGAATTGCGGCTGCGTGCTGCCGAACAAAATCTTGAACGGCTCGACGATGTGGTGAGTGAGCTCGACAGCCAGATCGAAAGCCTCAAACGCCAGGCGCGTCAGGCTTCGCGCTTCAAGAAGCTTTCCGCGGAAGTGCGCAAGGCTGAAGCGATCCTGTTGCACTTGCGCTGGTCGTCCGCCAAGGCGCAGGAGGCCGAGGCCCAAAGCGCGCTGTCACAGGCGACAGCCCTGGTGGGGGAAAATGCCAGCGGCCAGATGGAAGCGGCCAAGGCTCAGGCCGTCGGTGCACACAAGCTTCCTGCATTGCGCGATGCCGAAGCGGCTGCCGCCGCCGCCCTTCAAAGGCTGACGATCGCCCGCACACAGGTTGAGGAAGAAGCCAAGCGCATTGAAGCGCGCACACAGGAACTGAAGAAACGCATCGACCAGTTAAATGCCGATGTGGCGCGCGAAGAGCAGATGGTGCGCGACAATGCCGACGCGTTGGCGCGGCTGGCGGAAGAGGAAGAGGCGCTCAAAGAAGCCGAAGACGGTGCTGAAGGGCGTGAAGCCGAATTGCAGAGTGTCTTTGAAGAGGTTTCTTCAGACCTCACGAGTGCCGAGGATTTGCTCTCACGGCTGACGGCTGAGAAGGCTGAGGTTTCTGCCAGTCGCCAACAGGCTGAGCGGGCCATCCGCGAGCAGGCCGAGCGCCGTGACCGGCTTGCGCGGCAGATTGCCAATATGGATGCGGAACTATCGGAAATCGCCAGCCGGATAGCCGGACTGCCGGACCCGGCCGAAAAACGCATGCTGGTTGAGGAAGCGGCCGAGCGCCTTGAACTGGCTGAAGCGGCTGTCGGCGAAAGCGAAGAGCGCGTTGCAGCCGCCCGCGAGGCCGAGCAGGCCGCCCGCACCCCCCTGCAGGAAGCACGGGCCGAGCTTGGTCGTGTGGAAACAGAAGCGCAAACCCTGCGCAAGATTTTGAATGCCGGCGGGGCGGACCTGTTCCCGGCGGTTCTGGAACAATTGCGCGTTGAGCGCGGGTTCGAGACGGCGCTCGGTGCCGCACTGGGCGAAGACCTCGATGTGCCGCTCGATAGTGCCGCGCCTGTCTATTGGGGGCCTTCGGAGATCGCCTCGGATGACCCGGCCCTTCCCGAGGGTATCCCGGCACTGGCCTCTGTGGTGAAAGCACCTGCACAGCTGGCGCGTCGCCTTGCACAGATTGGCGTTGTGGACGCCGCGGATGGGCCCCGGCTTCAGAAAATGCTGAAGCCTGGTCAACGTTTGGTCGCGCGGGACGGGGCTTTGTGGCGCTGGGACGGGTATCGCGCCAGCGCCGATGCGCCGACAGCAGCAGCGCAGAGACTGGCGCAGAAGAATCGCCTCTCCGAGCTCGATGGAGAGGTGATTGAGGCGACCGCGCGGCTTCGCGCTGCCGAGACCGCGCTCAATGACGCCGAGCAAGGCGTGAAGAGTGCGGTGGAAGGCGAACGCCGCGCGCGCGAAGAAGCGCGTGAAGCGCAGGCCGCGCTCAGCCGTGCGCGCGACGCGTTGGCAAGTGCCGAGAAGGCGGCTGGTGAGCTTTCAAGCCGGCGCATGAGCCTCGAAGAGGCGCGGGGCCGGGTGGTCGAGGACCATGAAGAGGCTGTGGCTGCGACAATGGCGGCGGAAGAAGCGCTTGAAGGCGCGCCGGACCTCACGGAATTGCAGGCTCGGCTTGAGCGCCAGTCTGCCGAGGTCTCCGCCAAACGTGCAGCTGTGGCCGAGGCGCGCGCTGCCTATGAAGGCTTGCGGCGCGAAGCGGAAGCCCGCCGGCGCCGACTTGAGGCGATCGCTGCAGAGCGGCGGAGCTGGCAGTCGCGTGCGGAAAATGCCGACCGTCACACGGAAGCTCTACTCCAGCGGCGCGCCGACACGGAAGCCGAACTGGAGGAGCTCGCTGAAGCACCCGAAGAGATAGAGGCGCGTGGTCGTTCGCTGCTTTCCGAGATTGCAAAGGCTGAGGCGGTGCGCAGGCAAGCCGCAGACACGCTGCAGGAAGCTGAGAACCGTCAGGCGGAGCTGGACAAGCGTGCGACCGAGAGCATTCAGGCGCTTTCTTCCGCACGCGAGGCCAGAGCCCGTGCTGAAGAACGTGTGACGGCAGCCGAGGAGCGACGCAAGGAGGCCGAAGCCCGTATTCAGGAAGTGTTGAATGTTCCGCCCCACAAGGTCCTGGCGATGGCCGAGCTGGAGCCTGACGAGGCCATGCCGGAGATCGCGGAAGTGGAACGCCGGCTGGAACGGCTGAAGATGGAGCGCGAACGGCTCGGCGCGGTCAATCTGCGCGCCGAGGAAGAACAGACCGAGCTGACGGAACGCCACGGCACGATCGTCGCCGAGCGGGAAGACGTGATCGAAGCCATTCGCAAACTGCGCCACGCGATCCAGAACCTGAACAGGGAAGGGCGCGAGCGCCTGCTGGCCGCCTTCGATGTGGTCAATGAACAGTTCCAGCGACTGTTCACGCATCTCTTCGGCGGCGGTACGGCAGAACTGCAACTGATCGAATCCGACGACCCGCTCGAGGCGGGGCTCGAAATTCTTGCCCGCCCTCCGGGCAAGCGTCCTCAGACCATGACGCTCCTGTCGGGTGGTGAGCAGGCTTTGACTGCGATGGCGCTGATTTTTGCTGTCTTTCTAACCAATCCCGCCCCGATCTGTGTGCTGGACGAGGTGGACGCGCCGCTCGACGATCACAATGTCGAGCGCTTCTGCAATCTCATGGACGAGATGGCGGCATCAACGGACACACGCTTCGTGGTCATAACCCACAATCCCATCACCATGGCCCGTATGAACCGGCTCTTCGGGGTCACCATGGCCGAGCAGGGCGTCAGCCAACTCGTCTCGGTCGATCTGCAGACTGCCGAGCGCCTGCGCGAGGCCGGCTAACATCTCTCTCCGCAAGAAAATTTCATCGAGACCGTGCCCGCTCTTCACCGGTCGTTCGGTTTTCGACGCGCTCATGTCTCGCTCCAAACCGCCAATTCATTGCCCGCCGGATCCGTAAAATGGAAGCGGCGGCCTCCGGGAAACGAGAAGATCGGTTTCACGATCTTGCCGCCTGCGTCCTCGACCGACTTGAGAGTGGCCTCGAGGTTTTCGGAAAACAGCACGGGTAGCGGTTTATGGTTGCCCTCCGGATTGCCGTCGAAACCGCCATCCAAACCTTCGCTGAAAGCCGAGTAGCCGGGCCCATAGTCGGTAAACGACCAGGAAAAGGCATTGGCATAAAAGGCCTTTACGCTGTCGATGCTCCCGCCGCCGGCGGGCATTTCGATATAATCCAGTTTTCCGGTCTTGCGCATGGCTCTCTCCAGTGTTCTTATTTTGTTCTATTTGACGTCTGAACTTTTTGCAAGGCCAGAGCGTATAACTTGGTGTGAAATAGGGTTCATAGTGGTCGTGCAATCAAGTGTGCGGGAGGGCTGAGATGGCGATGGATCCGTTCAATCTGCAGCGTTTCACCGAGGCACAGGCGGGTGTTTTTGAGACCGCGCTCCGGGAATTGCGTTCTGGCCGCAAGCAAACCCACTGGATGTGGTTTGTGTTTCCACAGCTGCGTGGTCTTGGCCGGTCGCGGAACGCGACCTATTACGGCATTTCCTCCCTGGAGGAAGCACGCGCTTATCTTGCGCATCCGCTTTTGGGGCCGCGCCTGCAGGAGGCGACTAGGGTGATGTTGAAGGCACCTGGCCAGTCTCTGGCAGCTATTCTTGGACATCCTGACGATCAGAAATTCTGCTCGTGCATGACACTCTTTGCGTTGGTCTCGCGAGAGCGGGACGCCCCTTTTTCCTCGGCACTCGCCCGGTGGTGCGGTGGAGCGATGGATGAGGCAACGCTCCGCCTTACAGTGTCTACGGAGCCGGAGCGGAAGCTTGACGATCCGTAGCGGCAGGGCGTGATCGGGGCTGCGCGACGCGCACGGCACCAGGCGGTTTTCCTATGATGCGCTTGAAAGCGCGGCTGAACGCGGCCTGGGATCCATATCCCAAGCGTTGAGCGGCCGTCTCTATGGGCATGCCTTCACGGCTGATCCACTGCGCGGCAAGCCGCATTCTCAGTTCTGTCAGATATCGGACTGGTGTCATGCCCGTGACGGCCTGAAACCGGTCTGCGAAGACGGAGCGGGAACTGCCCATCTGTGCTGCCAGTTCTGCCACCGTCCAGTCGCGGCCGGGATCGCGGTGAAGGGCTGCAATGACACGCCCCAGACGTGGATCGCGCAACGCTGCCACCCAGCCGCTGGTGCCGCCGCAGCCACACTCCACCCATGCCCGCACGATGAAGGCTGAAACCACGTCTGCGAGCCGGGCAAGAATGCCTGCAAAGCCGGCGCGGTCTTCTTTCGCTTCGCGCTCCATAGCATCAAGAATCGGAAGGATTTCCGGGTAGCGCTCCAGCAATGTGTTGACGCGCATGACGTCCGGCATAAGGGAAACGAGCGGATGCATGCTCCCCAGATCGAACTCCATGCAGCCCGAGAAGATGAGGACATCGGAAGACTGGTCTCGCTCATTCGAACGGGCCACGATCTCACTGACGTCCCTGCACAGCGCTTTGGGCTGAAACTCTGTGATGCACTGACACTTGAGCTTCGTATCAGAAACAAGAGAATGCTCGCCACCGCGCGGTAGGAGAACCGCATCGCCTGTATCCAGAGCATGAATAGCCTCACCGGGGCCGCGCAGATGCACCGGACCTCGGCCCACGAAATGAAATTGAGCGCGCCCCTCGATGGCGGGAAACCGAAGGCCGAAAGGGGGAGAGACCTGGGTACGATTGTATTCGAGCCCATACAGCCGCATCCCCATCAATAGATCGCTGACCAGATCGGGATTGGTGTGCATTGATGAATTTTCGGCGTTTCGATCAAGCATTTCGGATTTTCTGGCATGGTACGTCCGGAAAGTCCAGTCTATTTCTTTTGCACTGCACAACAGTTTTTGCATTTTGAAAGGAATGACAGATGGACGATGTCCCGCAGTGGACCGGGGCCCAGGCAAGTCGGTCGCCAGCCTGGGGAGCGGTGATTTCCATGGCACTTGGCGTGTTTGGATTGGTAACGGCGGAGTTTCTGCCCGCAAGCCTTTTAACGCCCATGGCCCAGGAACTGGAGGTGTCGGAAGGGATGGCCGGTCAGGCGGTGACAGCCACGGCCGTGGTGGCGCTGATAACGAGCCTGCTGGTTTCGGCTGCCACGCGCAACATCGACAGGCGGCATGTTCTGCTCGGCTTCACTGTATTGCTGATGGCTTCAAATCTCATGGTAGCGTTTGCGCCCAACATCACGGTTCTGCTTGTTGGGAGGGTTCTGCTCGGAATCGGTCTGGGAGGGTTCTGGACCATGTCGACGGCGGTCGCCATGCGGCTGGTGCCGGATGCTCTGGTGCCGAGGGCGCTGTCGATGATCGTCAGCGGCGTGGCCGCGGCCACCATTATTGCCGCACCTGTGGGCAGTTATGTAGGTGATCTGTTCGGCTGGCGCAGTGTCTTTCTGCTGGGCACCGGGCTGGGGGTCATCACCTTCGTGGTCCAGTTTGCCACGCTGCCGGCCATGGCTCCCAATTCCGCAACCCGGCTGCGTACGCTGCTTGATGTTTTGGTGCGCCCAGGGGTTGGGTTGGGCCTCTTGTCGGCAATGCTGGTCTTCGCCGGCCACTTCGCGTTTTTCACCTATATCCGGCCGCATCTGGAAAACATCACGGAGGCGAGCATTACGGCGGTCTCCGGAATGTTGCTGGGCTTCGGCCTTGCCAATTTCCTGGGCTCATTGTTCGGCGGTTTTCTGGTCGAGCGGAGTTTGCGGCGTACGTTGATGACCGTGCCGCTTGTTTTGAGCATTCTAGGCTTTGGGCTGATCTCGGTTGGATCCACGCCTGTGGCGAGTGCTGTGATGATCGCACTATGGGGTCTCGCGTTCGGCGCTGTTCCGGTTGGCTGGTCCACCTGGTTGGCACGCACCGTACCCGATCAGGCGGAAAGTGCCGGTGGTCTGCTGGTGGCTGCCATCCAGCTTGCGATCGCCCTTGGCGCAGCCGGCGGTGGGTTGATCTTCGACACCAGCGGCGCACAGGGCGTGTTCAGTGCGGCAAGCATAGTGCTGTTTCTGGCGGCGGTGATGATCTTTGTCGGAGTTCGCCCCCGGTCAGTAATAGCCACGGCCTGATCTCGCATCAGTGCGGTCCAGTGGAGGCGGCGGGCTATCGCCGCCTCGCATCGTGCGAGAGGCTCTGCTGCTTCACCTGGATCTGGCTGGTTGAGAAAAAAATTTCTCTTCAATCGATAAAGCGGCGGATGGCGCGGAAGCCGGCCTTGCCTTGGCGCGCGCTGCCGCTTAACGCTGCGTCCCGTGGCCGGTGCAAAAAGGTTCCAGCGCCGGCAAATCGACCGGAAGGGGAAGGCAGCATGACCAAGTGGGTCTATGTGTTTGGCGATGGACGTGCCGAAGGCAGCGCGGGCGACAAAAATCTGCTCGGCGGCAAAGGCGCAAATCTGGCGGAAATGTGCAGCCTGGGGCTGCCGGTGCCGCCCGGCTTTACGATCACCACCGAACTCTGCTCCCACTATTATGCCAATGGCCGCACCTATCCGGACGAACTGAAAACTCAAGTTGAAGCGGCTCTTGAAGAGGTTGGCCGGGTGGCCGGTCGCCGTTTCGGCGATGCGCGCCAACCGCTTCTGGTTTCCGTTCGCTCAGGCGCTCGTGCTTCGATGCCTGGAATGATGGACACGGTGCTCAATCTCGGCCTCAACGATGCAACGGTTGAGGCAATTGCGGCGGAGGCTGGTGATGCACGCTTTGCCTATGACAGCTATCGCCGGTTCATCCAGATGTACTGCAATGTGGTCCTCGGACTCGATCATGATGTCTTCGAGGAAATTCTCGAAGAGGAGAAAGCGCGGCTCGGCTATGAGGTCGATACGGAGTTTTCGGCTGAAGACTGGCAGAACGTGATCGCGCTCTACAAGGGGCGGATCGAGACCGAACTCGGTGCGCCGTTTCCGCAGGATCCGCACGAGCAGCTTTGGGGCGCGGTCGGCGCAGTGTTCTCATCATGGATGAACCCGCGCGCGGTGACGTATCGCCGGCTGCACGACATTCCCGAAAGCTGGGGTACGGCGGTGAACGTGCAGGCCATGGTGTTTGGCAACCGGGGTGAGGATTCGGCAACGGGCGTGGCGTTCACGCGTGATCCCTCCACTGGCGAAAAGGCGCTCTATGGCGAATTTCTCGTCAATGCGCAGGGCGAAGACGTGGTGGCCGGCATCCGCACGCCGCAAAACATCACCGAAGCGGCAAGGCTCGCCGCCGGCTCTGACAAACCCTCGCTCGAAAAACTGATGCCGGAGGCGTTCGCAGCCTTCATCCAGATCGCCGACACGCTCGAGCGGCATTATCGCGACATGCAGGATCTGGAATTCACCATCGAGCGCGGCAAATTATGGATGCTGCAGACCCGTTCGGGAAAACGCACGGCCAGTGCGGCTCTCAAGGTCGCGGTCGACATGGCCAATGAGGGACTCATCACGAAAGAGGAGGCGGTGGCGCGCATCGATGCGGCGTCTCTCGACCAGCTTCTCCATCCCACCATCGACCCCTCCGCCCCGCGCGACATCATCGGCATGGGCCTGCCGGCCTCTCCTGGAGCTGCCACCGGCGAGATCGTGTTTTCTTCGGAAGCTGCCGAGGAAGCGAAGGCCGAAGGCCGCAGGGTGATCCTGGTGCGGGTGGAAACGAGCCCCGAAGACATTCACGGCATGCATGCCGCAGAAGGCATTTTGACCACGCGTGGTGGCATGACGAGCCACGCGGCGGTGGTCGCGCGCGGTATGGGAAAGCCCTGTGTCTCAGGCGCCGGCTCCCTGCGCGTGGACCATAAGAAAGGTGTGCTTCTGGCCATGGGGCAGACGCTCAAGACTGGCGACACCATCACCATTGATGGCGCGACAGGACAGGTTCTGAAAGGCTCGGTTCCTATGCTGCAGCCGGAGCTCTCGGGCGATTTCTCCACCATCATGGGGTGGGCGGACGAGGTGCGGCGCATGCGGGTGCGCGCCAATGCCGAAACGCCGGCTGATGCTCGCACCGCAAGATCCTTCGGGGCGGAGGGCATCGGTCTTTGCCGCACCGAACACATGTTCTTTGACGATGGCCGCATCCTCGCGATGCGCGAGATGATCCTCGCCGACAGCGAGATCGATCGCCGGGCGGCACTCGCCAAGCTGCTGCCCATGCAGCGGTCGGACTTCATTGAAATCTTCGAGGTGATGGCCGGGCTGCCTGTCACCATCCGCCTGCTCGACCCGCCACTGCACGAGTTCCTGCCCAAAACCGAGGAAGAAATCGCCGAGGTGGCAGAGGCAATGGGGGTTTCGGCTGAGAGATTGCGCCAGCGAACCGAAGCGCTGCATGAATTCAATCCGATGCTCGGCCATCGCGGCTGCCGGCTTGCGATTTCCTACCCGGAAATTGCGGAGATGCAGGCACGCGCGATTTTCGAGGCGGCTGCAGATGCGGCCGAAAAGGCCGGTAAGCCTGTGGTGCCTGAGATCATGGTGCCGCTCGTGGGCATCTCTGCCGAGTTGACCTTCGTGAAGGATCGCGTCGATGCGGTCGCGAACACGGTCATGGAAGAGCGAGGCGTGACGTTCGATTATCTCGTGGGGACAATGATCGAATTGCCGCGAGCTGCTCTCAGGGCGGATGAAATTGCCGCCAGCGCGGAATTCTTTTCTTTCGGGACCAACGATCTTACCCAAACCACGTTCGGCATTTCCCGAGACGATGCGGCCTCATTCCTGGAGACCTATCGTGCACGCGGTATCATCGAGCAGGATCCGTTCGTTTCTCTGGACGTCGACGGTGTTGGTGAACTGGTGCGGATTGCCTCCGCAAAGGGGCGGGAGGCTCGTTCTGATATCAAGCTCGGCATCTGTGGTGAACACGGGGGAGATCCCGCTTCGATCCGCTTCTGTGAGAGCGTGGGGCTCGATTACGTATCTTGCTCGCCTTTCCGCGTCCCCATTGCCAGACTGGCTGCAGCTCAGGCTGCGATCAGCGAAGCCCGGGCCAGCGCCTAGCTCTCTTCAATATCAACGAGCTCGGCGTAAAATGCGCCGTGCTCCTTGATTTCCAAGGCTTCGTCATAGGGATCTTGGTAAGCCCACATGATATCGCCGCCCGGTTCTCCGGCGCCGGACAACCGCCAATAGGTGGCATCGCCCTTGTAGGGGCAGTGGGTCCTGGTGCGGGTTTGCTCGAGGCGCGCAAAATTGATGTCCGCGAATGGAATGTAGAGCACGTCCGGACACCCGCTCTCTCGTAGAATTTTCGCAGCCTCCGTCTTTGCAATTTCGAGGCCATCGGCCTTGACGGAAATCGTCTTCTTTTGAGGTGCAATGGTCATGCGCTTTTTGGGATTGCGCAAGAAACCGGGGGCCGGGTTTTCTTTATCAGTCATGACGTTCACTCCGTTGTGGAGGGAACGCAACGGTTTTCTGCCGGTTCCTCTCCAAGGAGTAACACCTTGTTACGCGATGTGCGGCATTACTGCACGCCATCCAGTGTTGTCATCAAACCAGCATAGGCGGTGACGATCCGAGCCACCGGCAATTCACTTGTCTCAATGTCTTCGATCTCGAGCGAGCCGCTGCCTGTCCTCTGCACCACAAGAGCATAGGCAGGATCTCCATGCTCCTCCAGAACGACAGCGGCAACCCAGTCGCAATCGTTCATTCCATCAAGCCGCATGTGAAAAAGCATACGCCCGTTGGTCTGATCCAATGCCTTTTGCACAGCACCTTGGAAACCGAGATCGACGAAATCCTGATGCTTGAGAGCAAGTTCGAGCTCGACCAGCTCGAGCGAGCTTGAGGCGGTTTTATCGTGTTCTGGAAGCACTGTTTGCATGGTGGACCCTCACAACTTTCATCCACGCACTCCCTCCGCCCGTTTCATTCTGCTGGTCAGCATGGCCGGAATGTGGCGTGTTATCCTTATAGAAGGAAACGCTGAGGCGAGCAGAACGTTGCATACCACCAGGCAATTCATGGAAGCTGAATCAGTTTCGCAGCCTAACGGTGCAAGAGACTGAAACCTCAAGGAATATACGCGAAGCGCATTTCCCGCCGGCGAGCATTGCGTTAAGAGGACCTATCCTTAGCCGCAAGACATGCGTGGTCCGTCATATGAACGCAATTCTGGTACCGCAACGAGCACCGGCAGCTCCGTGGAGCCGTAGATTTGCGACATTTGCTGCAGTGCTCCTTGCAGTGTCGGGAGCAGGACACCGGTTCGCTCTGGTCGAAACCGTGCCGTTTTTCTGGCTGCTGGGGTTGAGTGGAGTGCTTGCCTTTATCGGCCTCGCGCTTGGCGTGATCGCTCTGGTCCAGATATGGGAGCACGGTTCATCGGGTGCCTCCATCGCCGGCGCCGGTATATTGATCGCAGCCATTGCGCTCATCCCCTATGGAGTCTCGGCTCTCCGTCTCATCGGGCATCCAAGACTGATCGACATTTCCACCGACCTTGAAAACCCTCCAGAAATGCCACTGGCGGCGGCAGCCCGGAGTGCTTCAATGAACCCCATTGCGGAATTCAATTTGGAGGCTCGTGCGCTTCAGGAAGAAGGATATCCTGAAGTCACCGGGCGCCGGTATGAACATACGGCTGACAAGGTGCTCGAGGTGGTCCGTTCCATGATGCAGGAGAGAGGCTGGCAGCCCCGCGGGGCGGAGGGCCAGGAGTTGGCCGGCGGCAGCATCACCCTGGAGGGGGTGGCTTACTCTTTCATTCTGGGATTTCCGGCAGATGTCGCGATCCGCATAGACGACGATCAAACGGCCACATTCGTCGATATGCGCTCCGCTTCGCGCTACGCACGTCACGACCTGGGGGACAACGCTGCACGCATTCAGCGGTTTCTCAGAGAGCTGGATGAAAGAATGGCCTTGCTGGCCGCGGTTTAGCCAGAAACGTCACTAGCCGGGCAAATAGACGGCGTCGATAGACGGCGCTGTTTCCGTCGTCACAGCGCCACGCGCGACAAGGTCTTCCAGATGGGCGAGCACCGAAAGTGCCGCGGCTCCATGTAGCCTGGGGTCCGTGTCGCGGTAAATGGCAGCGACCATTTCCGGTATCGTTCGGTCACCGCGCGTGATGCGATCCAGAATGGCGCGCTCGCGCATTTTGCGGTGAGCCTTCAGGCCACGCATGAAACGTTGCGGATTTTTCACTCTGCTGCCATGGCCAGGAAAAAACACCGTGTCGTCACGCGCTAGCAGGCGGTCAAGCGAGGCCATGTAATCCGACATTGCGCCATCGGGGGGCGCGACGATGGAGGTCGCCCAAGCCATTACATGATCGGCGGAGAAGAGAATGCCGGTGTTTTCCAGCGCAAACGCGGCGTGATTGGCTGCATGGCCGGGTGTATGAATGGCGCGAATACCCCAATTTTCGCCTTCGACAAGTTCATCGTCGGCGAGCGCGTGATCCGGTACAAAATCCGTATCTGCACTTGCGTCAAGTGGATTGGTCTCACCGATTCTCAATGGTCTGGCGGCCCGGTGCGGGCCTTCTGCACAGACAAGCGCACCGGTTTCGCGCGCAAGACTGACGGCGAGCGGCGAGTGGTCCCGGTGCGTATGGCTGACGAAGATATGGCTTACCGGCCTTCCATCAATGGCCTTGAGAAGTGCCCTCAAATGAGCGTCGTCCTCGGGGCCCGGATCGATAACGGCGAGGGTGGATTTCCCCACGATATAGCTGTTTGTACCATGGAAGGTAAAAGCACTGGGATTGTTGACCGTGACGCGCAAAACATCCGGAGCCACCTGGATTGCCTCGCCATAGGCGGGATCGAAGCGCGTTTCAAATTCGAGAGCCATTGGCAGATTGTCCGGAAACGGTGATGACTGCACGGTGCGAAGCCGCATTCAGGTTGCCGCATATCATGGAAGCTTCTATAGGAGAAGGAACGCGCATTATTTCGCAAAGAGCCTGAACGGAGGAGCCATGTCGCTCGCTATCGCCTCAAAATCCCTCGTTTCGCGGAGCCTTCCGCACAATGCCACGCAGCGTCTGATCACGCAGCTTTTCCTCGCGATTGGCGCAACGGTGATTCTCGCACTCTCGGCAAAGACCCGTGTCGTTCTTGGGCCCGTCGATCTTTCTCTTCAGACATTGGCTGTGCTCGTCATTGGCGCGACGTTCGGCATGCGCCTCGGCGTGGCGACGCTTCTCCTCTACATGGCTGAAGGTGCCATGGGGCTCCCGGTATTCCAGGGGACGCCCGAAAAGGGGATCGGCTTTGCCTACATGATGGGGCCGACCGGCGGTTATCTGCTCGGATTCGTGGCAATGGCGGCAATCGCCGGATGGGCCGCCGACCGCGGCTGGGACCGCAATCCGTTGAAGCTTGGCGGTGCAATGCTGGTGGCGGAAGTCGTAATGATGACTCTCGGTTTTGTCTGGCTTGCCGGCTTGATCGGTGCAGACAAGGCCTGGCAGTTCGGCGTCGCGCCGTTCATCCTGCCTGACCTGATCAAGGTTGCCCTGGCCGCCTGCTTCCTGCCAGCAGCATGGGCGTTGCTGCGTGGTCTGGGGAGTCCTGACCGCTAAGCCCTTGAGACTTCGCTGACAAAGAAATCTGTTTGTGTCGGGCCGGATGGTGATGTCTGGCCC
Source organism: Nitratireductor sp. B36 (assembly GCF_020833685.1). Classification (GTDB taxonomy): domain Bacteria; phylum Pseudomonadota; class Alphaproteobacteria; order Rhizobiales; family Rhizobiaceae; genus Nitratireductor. The sequence goes on along the minus strand of NZ_JACKZY010000001.1, from coordinate 840,636 downwards.
GATTTCTTGAGGGGATGGGAATGAGTGTATTGGTCACCGGCGGTGCCGGTTACATCGGCAGCCACATGGTCTGGGAACTGTTGGATCATGGGGAAGAGGTTGTCGTTCTTGACCGTCTGAGCACCGGCTTCGATTGGGCGGTGGCAGGAGCTGCGACCCTGGTTGTCGGGGACATTGCCGACCAGGAGCTGGTGGAGAATGTCATTCGCGAGCACGATGTCGATTCGATCATCCATTTCGCCGGATCTATCATCGTACCGGAATCCGTGTCGGATCCTCTGGGCTACTACCTCAACAATACGGTAAAGTCCCGCAGCTTGATCGAGAGTGCAGTACGATGCGGTGTGCGGCACTTCATCTTTTCTTCCACCGCAGCCGTCTACGGCAGCCCGAAACATTTTCCTGTAGGCGAAGACACGGAACTGCGGCCGGAATCTCCCTACGGCACGTCGAAAATGATGACCGAATTGATGTTGCGCGATTGTGCGGCTGCTTATGATTTCGACTACACGGTGCTGCGTTATTTCAACGTGTCAGGAGCGGATCCCGACCAGCGCACGGGTCAATCCACCAAGGGCGCGACCCACCTGATCAAGGTTGCGTGCGAGACGGCCACGGGCAAGCGCGACCACATGGAAGTGTTTGGCACGGACTATGATACGCCGGATGGGACCTGCGTTCGCGATTACATTCATGTTTCTGATCTCGTGAACGCACACTATCTTGCGCTCAAGCGCATGCGTGAGGGGAAAGGTAGCCTCGTCGCCAATTGCGGTTACGGAAACGGTTATTCGGTGCTCGAAGTCATCAATGCGGTAAAGGATGTGGCCCGGAAGGATTTTGAGGTGCGTGTTTCAGGGCGCCGGCCGGGCGACGCAGTGGCGATTGTCGCTGAAGCCGAGCGATGCAGGCGAGAGCTGGACTGGAAGCCACGCTTCGATGATCTGAACACAATCGTGGAGCATGCGCTCAACTGGGAAGCAAAACTCGCCAAACGGAACCGGGAATGACATATCGCGGGATCAATCGACTCTTCACCCTGGCCGTGTTTGCCATGCCGCCGGTCGTGGGGTCGGTTGCCAGCGTCGTTTGGCACGGCGGCGCACTCTGGTGCGCCTTTGAAGTTCTTTCCGGCCGGCGCCGTTTGAGCCCGGACACCGCGATGCGGTGGATCGCGCTTTTGATGCTGGTATATGTTGCCGCCAATCTCATTGCGTTTCTTGCCAATGAGCCGACGCCGGGCATGGCATACAAGCTTTTGCCTCTCGCCACTTTTCTTCTGTTTCCCTTCTCCTACTCGGTCTGGACCATATCGGACAGGGAAGAGGTTGCTCATGCGTTTCTTGCCGGCTGTGCGCTGGCGAGTTTCGGCGCGCTGCTGCTGGCGCTTGTCCAATACATCTTTCTGGACATGCGAGCCGAGGGGGGCGCTGGAAATGCACTCGTGTTCGCCGATGTGGCCTGTCTGGCCGGGCTTTCTTGCCTGGCGGGAGCGCTTGCTTTCGAAAATCGGCGTCCTCTATTGCTCAGCGTTGCTTTTATTGCAGCTTTCGCCGCCGTGACCTTGTCTGGTTCACGCTCGGTATGGGTGTTGATGATCATCCTCACGCTGGTTCAGCTCTTTATTTTCCGGCGTTTTGTGGCGAGCCTGCTAAAGGGACGGATTCTCGCGCTTGCAGGGCTCGTCATCGTAATCGCCGTTCTGGCTTCCGGCCTCATCCTGGACCGGTTCGAAACGCTCTGGCACAATGTGGAGAGGCTGACAGAGGGGGGATATTACAACACCTCTGTTGGTCTGCGCGTCGCGCTTTGGAAAACGGGAGCGCAGCTTTTCGCAGAAAGCCCGGTTTTTGGGCATGGGATGCAGAATGTGACGGCGCTCATTCATCAGCGGCTGGCTGACGACTTCGGACTGAAGGTAGGCTTCACGCATTTTCACAATGGATTTCTCACCATCGTGGTCGAGTCGGGCATCGTGGCCGGCTGCGCGATCCTCGCCATGTTTGCGTTGATTGCCGTTTTGGCTGTCCGTTGTTTGACCCACGGGCGGGATAGATCGGCACGGCTGGGTGCAACCCTGCTTTTGATGCTGGTGGTCGTCTATGCCGGTGGAGGAAGCGTGAACCTCATTTTCGGCCACGACATTCTCGATACGGTTTTCATGATGTTCCTGATTATCGGGCTCTTTCTGGCGAACGGAACCTCGCGTCTTGCAGACGAACAGCAGGAGCGGGAGAACAGGGCGTTTGCCGGGCCGGAGAACCGCCTCTGATCATAAGCGGCAGTTCTTCCCTTCCCTCCTTCGGACCACGCCGCTCCTTCAGGTGCGGCCGTATCGATCTTCCAGGCGAATGATGTCGTCCTCGCCAAGATAGGAGCCCGACTGCACCTCGATCAGTTCCAGCGGGATCTTGCCCGGGTTTTCCAGCGCATGGATTTCACCCAGCGGAATATAGGTCGACTGGTTCTCGGTCAGCATGATGGTCTCGTCGCCCTTCAGAACCCTTGCCGTTCCCCGCACCACGACCCAGTGTTCGGCCCGATGGTGGTGCTTTTGGACCGAAAGTTTCGCCCCTGGCTTCACAGTGATCCGCTTGACCTGATAGCGGTTGCCGAAATCGATGGAATCATAGTCGCCCCAGGGCCTGTAGACCCGTCGGTGATCCACATGCTCGGTGCGGTTTGCCGCCTTCAGCTGTCCGACGATCTCCTTGACGTTCTGCACCGCATCGCGCCTGGCGACGAGAACGGCGTCCGCCGTCTCGACCACAACCAGATCTTCCACGCCGACGAGCGCAACGAGGCGTTTCTGGGCGGAGACGATCGAGTTTTTGGAGGCAACCTGCAACACGTCGCCGATCAAGGCATTTCCGTTGGCGTCTTTGTCCTGCGCCTCCCATATGGCAGACCATGAGCCGATGTCGTTCCAGCCGGCATCAAGCGGGACCACAGCCGCTCTGTCGGTCTTTTCCATCACCGCATAGTCAATGGAATCGGCCGGACAGGCCTCGAACGCCTCGCGTGCTGGCCGGAGGAAATAGTCATCGCTCTCTACACCCGCCATGGCTGCCTTGCAGGCATCAAGAATGGCCGGAGCATGGGCGCGCATCTCCTCCAGATATGTGCTGGCCCGGAACATGAACATGCCGCTGTTCCAGTCGTAGCCCCCATCTTTCAGATAGGCTTGCGCGGTGACGCGATCGGGCTTTTCCTCGAAACCAGAAACGACAAATCCGGTCTCGCCGATCTTTTCGCCGCGACGGATATAGCCGAAACCGGTTTCGGGACTGGTCGGCACGATGCCGAATGTCACCAGCCGGCCCTCTCGGGCCAAAGTTTCGGCCTTGGCGACGCCTTCACGGAATGCGGACAGGTTCTGAATAAGATGATCGGCGGGCATGACAAGAAGCAGCGGGTCTTCCCCCGTCGCCGTCGCCTGTAAGGCGGCCAGGGTGATGGCCGGTGCGGTGTTGCGGCCCACCGGTTCAAGCAGAATAGAAGCCTTTTCAATGCCGGCCTGCCTGAGCTGCTCTGCCGCGAGAAAACGGTGCTCTTCATTGCAGACCGTGAGCGGTGCAGCACAATCGAGGCCAACAAGCCGCGCCATGGTCTGCTGCAACATGGTGGTATCACCGACCAGCGTGCAGAACTGCTTGGGATAGTGTTCGCGCGAAACCGGCCACAGCCGCGTTCCCATTCCGCCCGCCATGATCACCGGTACAAACATCAATCCACCCCGCCATCATCGTATCAAACGTGTTTCCATGACCGTGAACCGGTGAAACGTCTTCGCCGTTTCAGCACGTATCCACGTAGATTGCCCCGACAATAGATTGGAAACGTTGACGCCGGGTGTAGGCAATAGGGCCATCGGTGGATTTGCTGCATCCATGGGGAGAGGGCGCTACCCCGACAAGCTTTTTTTCCTCATGGCAAGGCGTGAAAGCGACCAAAAGGGAAAGCGTTTTCCCTCCTTTGTCGGGGAAGGCAGCAACGCTCCGCGGCCAGTTTATCCCCGCGCGCCCAAGCGCCACTAGACTTGTGCTCTCACAAGGAACGGGCCGCCATGGAACAGACCGCAAATCTCAACCTCCCCTACATCATGCCCTCACAGGCGCAGAAGCATGTGACACACAATGAAGCGATCCGCCTGCTTGACGGTTTGGTGCACCTCGCCGTGCGCGATCGCGATCTCTCCGCACCACCTGACACCCCGGACGACGGTGCATGCTACATCGTGGGGGGCGTTGCCTCGGGAGCCTGGAGTGGATGGGAAGGCGAAATCGCGTATTTTGTTGACGGGGCATGGGAAAGGCTCGCGCCTGTCACCGGCTGGCGCGCCTGGGTCGTCGATGAAATGCGTCTCGTGGTCTTCGACGGCACCGGTTGGCAGCCGATCGACGGTGTGCCCGAAAGCGGTGCTGAAATCCAGAATGCAGCCCTGTTCGGGCTTGGCACGAGTGCCGACGCCGTAAACCCGTTTTCCGCAAAGCTCGACAAGACGCTCTGGACCGCCCGCTACGCAGCCGAAGGGGGGACGGGCAGTCTGCTCTACACAATGAACAAGGAAGCGCCTTCCGGCGATGTGGGTTTGCTGCTGCAGAGCGACTTTCTCACGCGTGCGATAATGGGGCTTTTCGGCTCGGATGGCTGGCGGCTTGCAGTTTCGGCAGACGGTTCCATTTTCAACGACGCGATTTCGACCGACGAGAACTCCGGTCGCGTTGCGCTGCCATCGAACCCGAAATTCCTCGGCTTCATCAACTACGACCAGTATATCGCCGCCGACACATGGCAGACCGTGGCGATCAACAATACGGTGGCAAATGACCAACTGGCGTTCGACACGGGGGCCAACCGCTTTACCGCACCCGCCGATGGGCTTTATCGGTTCGGAGCGGTGATTGGCTGGAAACAGAACGGCACCAATGTGCCTTCCGCACTGAAGGCGAAACTGGTTTTGAACGGGGCAAGCGACCTGTGCGCGCCTCTGGTGGCGAGTGACGTGGCCAGTCTCGCGGTCGATGGATCTGAGGCAGCGTTGCACCTTCACGTGATGGCAGGGCTGACGGCGGGGGACACGGTTGAGCTGGCACAGTTCTTCGGCGGGCTCGACGGTTATGCGCCGGCGTCGCTCACCCAGTTCTGGGGTGAATGGGTGGCTTGACGAACGAGGGAGAAGAAAGCACGTGCTCCACAGAAAGGCTGAAGACGACTGCTTGTCGTGGGGCCGTGCTTCTGCTATCCACCGCTTCGCTCGGTCTTGGGGCGTCGCCAAGTGGTAAGGCAACGGTTTTTGGTACCGTCATTCGCAGGTTCGAATCCTGCCGCCCCAGCCAGCCTCCGCTAAAGCTACGGCTGGGCAAGCCACCGAGCACCATAAAAGCCACCGAGCATCATAAAGTTGAAAGCCCGCCGCAACGAGCAACGGGCTTCAGAAATTGTGATCGGCGTAGCGCGCGCTAACCAGCCTGCTCGATCATCCCGCGCAATTCGTCCACCTTCGCTTTCAGAAGTGCCTTGTCGCCGCGGGTTTCCACGTTGAGACGGAGCAGGGGTTCGGTGTTGGAGGCGCGGAGGTTGAAGCGCCAGTCATCGAACACCATGCCGAGGCCGTCCTGGCTCTCGACTTCCGGGTTCTGCGGCAGATAGTGGTCGGAAATGCGCTTCTGGACTTCGGCTGCGTCCGACACGGTGAAGTTGATTTCGCCAGAGCATGGATAGGCGGCGATGCGCTCTTCGAGGCGTTCGGCAAGCGTGGTGCCACTGGCCGAAAGGTCTGCCACCACATCGAGCCAGGCGAGCATGCCCGAATCACAATAGGCGAAATCACGGAAATAATGGTGCGCGCTCATCTCGCCGCCATAGATGGCGTTCTCCTCGCGCATCATCTGTTTGAAATAGGCGTGCCCCGTGCGGCAGGGCTTTGCCACGCCACCGGCGCTTTCGACCATGTCGATCGTGTTCCAGGTGAGGCGGGGATCATAGAGGACGGTGCTGCCAGGATGCTTGCCAAGCAAGGTCTGGGCGATCATGCCAACCAGGTAGTAGCCTTCGACAAACCGGCCCTTGTGGTCATATAGGAAGCAGCGGTCGAAATCGCCGTCCCAGGCGATCGCCAGATCGGCACCATGCTCGATCACCGCCTTGCTGGCCTTTTCGCGTTTTTCCGGCAACAGCGGATTTGGCACGCCATTTGGCAGGCGCGGGTCGGGCTCGTGGTCGATCTTGATGAAGGTGAAGGGCAGGTGCTTTTCCAGAAGGTCAATGATCGGCCCTGCGCAGCCATTGCCCGCGTGGCAGACGATCTTCATCGGTTTGAGGTTCTGACCGGCCACCTCATTGAGAAGGCGTTCGATATAGGCATCTCGGTCGCAAAGATCGTGCAGCGTGCCGCGCGCGGCATAATCGGCAACCGGCTGCAGCACCGCATCCGAACGCATGATCGCCTCGATCCCGTTGAAGGCGTTGTCCGGCGTCGCGGCGGATGCACCCTTCAGCACCATCTTGATGCCGTTGTAGTCGGGCGGATTGTGGCTGGCGGTGACCATGAGGCCGGCATCCGCGCCGCTGGCAGCGGTATGGAAATAAACCTCTTCCGTGCCGCAACGGCCAACCGGCCGCACGCTTACGCCGCTATCGAGTAGGCCCTGGGTCAGCGCTTGGGCGAGAGCCGGGCTGTCCATGCGCATGTCATGACCGACAACGACTGTGCCGGGGTTGAGGCTCTGCTTGAGCGCCTGTGAAAAGCGATAGGCGAAAGGGATATTGATTTCCTCGGGGATTCGACCACGAACGTCGTACGCTTTGAAAGGGGCGCCCATACTTTCCTTCCTGGATGTTTCTTGAAGACGAACAATGCGCTGTTGCCGTGGAGCATTGCAATGATTGATTGAAGTTTTGTTAGGTTTGCGAGAAAGAGCTCATCATTGGATTCGCGGCGGCAAGTGCGCACGCCCTTCAAATACACAAGGGGCTGAAAGGGTTGCAGACTATCCTGTTCACCTCTTGTAACAGCTGAGGTGGCAGATTGAAGGGCACCCTTGGTTGCGCTATGCGTGCCGCATCCCTATTCAACGAGCGGGGCTGATGCGGAATCATCCCGCAACTGATTGGGCAACAAATGCAATTTATCGATCTCGGCGCTCAGCGTGAGCGCATCAAGGACAAGCTCGCAGCTGCAATCGACACGGTCGTTGCAGAAGGGCACTATATTTTAGGACCGCAGGTCGCCGCTTTTGAGGAGCAGCTTGCGGCCTATGTCGGAACGAAACACGCAATTGCCTGTGCCAATGGCACGGATGCCCTTTTGATGCCTTTGATGGCGTATGGCATCGGACCGGGCGACGCGGTGTTCTGTCCAAGCTTCACCTTTGCAGCGACGGCCGAAGTCGTGGCACTGGCGGGTGCGGAGCCGGTCTTCGTGGAGATTAATGCCGATACCTACAACATGGACCCGAAGAGCCTGACGGCTGCCATCGACCATATCAAGGCAGAAGGCCGGCTGACCCCGAAAGCGGTGATTCCGGTCGATCTCTTCGGATTGGCTGCCGACTACGGTGCCATCGAGGGCATCGCCGCGCGCGAAGGTCTGCGCATCATCGAGGACGCCGCGCAATCCATCGGCGGCACGCTCAACAACAAGCGCTGCGGCGCATTCGGCCATGTGGCGTCCACCAGCTTTTACCCGGCCAAGCCGCTTGGCTGCTATGGCGATGGTGGCGCGATGTTCACCGACGATGATGAGCTCGCCGATGTGCTGCGCTCCATCGCCTTTCATGGAAAGGGTGAGAGCCAGTATGACAATGTGCGCGTGGGCCTGAATTCGCGCCTCGACACGATCCAGGCGGCGATCCTGATCGAGAAGCTGGCGATCCTTGAAGACGAGATGGATGCGCGTCAGAAGGTTGCCGCACGCTATGCTGAAGGGCTCGGTGACGTGGTAAAGGTCGCGGTGACGCCGAAAGGCCATCGCTCGGCCTGGGCGCAATATGCCATCGAAACCGAGAAGCGCGATCTGGTGCGCAGTCGCCTGCGCGAAGCGGGCATCCCCTCGGTCGTTTATTATGAAAAGCCGCTTCATTTGCAGAAAGCCTATGACATGTATGCGAAGGCGCCCGGTGGGCTTTCAATCTCGGAAAGTCTCCCGCACCGCATCCTGTGCCTGCCGATGCATCCCTATCTGGAAGAAAGCGATCAGGATCGTGTGATCGAGACCATTCGCAAGGCCGTCTCTGAATAGACGGGAAACAGGTTTGGGCCTTTAGCCGCGCTCTGACGGCGGGCCTTCACCATTTCTGAAATGCCTTTTCCCTAGCCTTTGGAACAACGCAAAATGCGCCTCGCAAACCGGGGGTCGGTGGGAGAGTGCGCTCCTTGATAGGCCAAATACCGCGTGATACCTAAAGGCACAATCCAGACGCAGCCACGGCCCCGGCCGCATCGACACAGACAAGAAGGCGAAAAAATGCCGGCAGCCCTCACTCATCTCGGCAGGCTGGAAGCCGAGGCGATCCACATTTTCCGCGAAGTGGCGGCGACGTTTTCAAAGCCCGTGATGCTCTATTCCGTCGGCAAGGATTCCTCCGTGCTGATGCATCTGGCGATGAAGGCGTTCTATCCTGCCAAGCCGCCATTTCCATTCCTGCATGTGGACACCACCTGGAAGTTCCGGGAGATGATCGCGTTCCGGGACCGAATGGCGAAGGAAAAAGGCTTCGACCTCCTTGTGCATATCAATGAAGAGGGTGTGCGCGACGGCATCAACCCGTTCGATCATGGCTCCAACACCCACACCCATGTGATGAAGACGGTGGCGCTGCGCCAGGCGCTCGACAAATATGGATTTGACGCGGCCTTTGGTGGCGCGCGGCGCGACGAGGAAAAGAGCCGCGCCAAGGAACGCATTTTTTCATTTCGCTCCGCAGGGCATGCCTGGGATCCCAAGAACCAGCGGCCGGAAATGTGGAAGATCTACAACACGCGCGTGGCGCCGGGTGAATCCATCCGCGTCTTCCCGCTTTCCAACTGGACCGAGCAGGACATCTGGCAATACATCCTGCAGGAGAATATTCCCATTGTTCCGCTTTATTTCGCCGCCAAACGGCTGGTGGTGGACCGCGATGGCATGACCATTATGGTGGACGATGACCGGATGCGCCTTCTGCCGGGCGAGAAGGTGGAGGAGCGTATGGTTCGTTTCCGCACACTTGGTTGCTATCCGTTGACGGGCGCGATCCCTTCGAATGCGACCACCCTTGAGGAGATTGTCGGCGAGATGCTGACAGCGCGCACATCTGAGCGGCAAGGGCGCCTGATCGACCGCGATGAGGCGGGCTCCATGGAAAAGAAGAAGCGTGAAGGGTATTTCTGATCATGTTGACCGGCAACAAAGTGCCCGTGGGTGAAGAAGACGCGGCTCCGGTCGATATTCGCGACTACGTGGCCGGACAGGAGAACAAGGGGCTCTTGCGCTTTTTGACCTGCGGATCGGTGGATGACGGCAAGTCGACGCTGATCGGCCGTTTGCTGTTCGACACCAAGCTGATCTTCGAGGATCAGCTGGCGGCTCTCGAAAACGATTCCCGCAAGCACGGCACCGCCGGTGATGAGATCGATTTTGCGCTGCTTGTCGACGGTCTTGAAGCTGAACGCGAACAGGGCATCACGATTGATGTTGCCTATCGCTTCTTTTCGACACCGCGCCGCAAATTCATTGTGGCCGACACACCGGGCCACGAGCAATATACCCGCAACATGGCGACGGGTGCCTCCACAGCCGATCTCGCCATCGTTCTGGTGGACGCGCGGCAGGGCATCCTGCCGCAAACACGGCGGCATTCGATCATCGCCTCACTTCTGGGTATCCGCCATATCGTGGTGGCGGTGAACAAGATCGACCTCGTCGGTTTCGACGAGACTGTGTTCGAGCGGATTTCCGCCGAGTATCGCGCCTTTGCCGAGGAGCTCGGTTTCAACTCGATCCAGCCAATCCCCATGTCTGCGCGCTACGGCGACAATGTCACCCGTTCGTCGGAGCAAACTCCCTGGTATTCGGGGCCGACGCTGCTCGAGCATCTGGAAACTGTCGATATCGAGGTTGAAGCAGAAGGCCGGCCGTTCCGTTTTCCCGTACAGTATGTCTCCCGGCCCAATCTGGATTTCCGCGGTTTTGCAGGCACTGTTGCCTCCGGCCATATCGGTGTCGGCGATCCGGTAACCGTTGCCAAGTCAGGGAAACAGACGCGCATTCGGCGCATCGTTACCCAGGACGGCGATCTGGACGTTGCATCCGAGGGGCAGGCCGTGACGCTTGTGCTCGAGGATGAGGTAGAGCTTTCGCGCGGCAATATGCTGGTGACACCGGAAGCGCGGCCGCATGTGGCCGATCAGTTTGCCGCAACGCTGGTGTGGTTCGATGAAAGCCCGCTTCTTCCGGGGCGCTCCTACATTCTGCGCACCGAGACCGATGAGGTTTCGGCCACGGTGAGTCATCTCAAGCACCGCCGCAACATCAACAATTTTGCCGAAGAAGCGGCCACCTGCCTGAACCTGAACGAGGTGGGGCTGTGCAATTTCTCGACACAGGCACCGATAGCCTTCGATGCCTTCCGCGACAATCGCGTCACGGGTGCATTCATTCTGATCGACCGGCTGACAAACGCGACGGTCGGTGCAGGCATGATCGAATGGCCGCTGCGCCGTGCCGCCAATATTCACTGGCAGGCACTCGATGTCACGCGGCAGTCCCGCGCGGCGCTGAAGCATCAGAAGCCGGCCGTTCTCTGGTTCACCGGGTTGTCCGGGTCGGGCAAGTCGACCATCGCCAGCCTGCTTGAAAAGAAGCTGCATGCATCCGGCCGCCACACCTATGTGCTGGATGGCGACAACATTCGCCACGGACTGAACCGCGACCTCGGCTTTACGGATGCCGACAGGGTGGAGAATATCCGCCGTGTGGCCGAGACGGCGAAATTGATGGCGGATGCCGGCCTGATCGTGCTCGTCTCGTTCATCTCGCCTTTCAGGGCGGAGCGGCGCATGGCACGCGAGCTGATGAACGACGGAGAGTTCGTGGAAGTGTTCGTGGATACGCCATTCGAGGAATGCGCCAGACGCGACCCGAAAGGTCTGTATGCCAAGGCGCTCAAGGGGGAAATCAAGAATTTCACTGGTGTGGACTCCCCCTATGAGGCCCCGGAAAAGGCTGATATCCACGTGGAGACGACGGCCCGCGCGCCGGAAGAACTGGTCGACGAAATCGAAGCTTGGCTGCGGGAGCGCGGCTATTGCTGATCTCTTGAACGCGAAAGACAGACTGTTTCATGGGCATGTTGAAGGATGACGCGGCGCTGCTGGCGCTGTTCGAGCAATTGGCGCTCGCCGCGGGTGCCGCGATCATGCGGCATTATGATGCCGGTTGCGAAGTCCATCAGAAAGCGGACGATACACCCGTTACGGCTGCGGACCGCGCTGCCGAGAAGGTTATCCTCGACGGGTTCAGGGATGCCGGGCTCGCAACGCCATGCGTTTCGGAAGAAGCGGCTTCCGGCGGTGTCATCCCCGTATGCGGGGATGGCGATTTCATTCTGGTGGATCCGCTGGACGGCACGCGGGAGTTCATCGCACGGCGGCCGGACTTCACGGTCAATATCGGCTTGATCCGGAATGGCGCGCCTGTTGCTGGCGTGATCTTCGCGCCGGCGCGTGATCTGCTGTATTCCGCACGCCCCGGTGCCGCGTTTGAAGTCATGGTGGTTGATGGTCAGCCTGACGAGCGCCGCACCATCCGCGCCCGGCCGCGACAAAACCCGCCCGTTATCGTCGCCAGCCGGTCGCACTGCACCGACGAAACCCGCGCCTTTATCGACCGCCATCCCGGTGCCGAAACGACATCGATCGGATCGTCATTGAAATTCTGCATGATCGCTCGCGGGGACGCGGACCTTTATCCGCGCTTTGGCCGCACCATGCAGTGGGACACCGCAGCGGGTGATGCGATCTTAAGGGCGGCAGGTGGCATGGCGTGCACTCTGGACGGTGCTCCGCTCACTTACGGCCCGAAGGGCGGAGAAGGGCTGGAGGCTTTTGCGAGCCCCTTCTTCATTGCCGAAACTGCGCCGGCCTGATCAGGCCGGCGGAAGTTCGCTTCTCCATGGCGGATTGGCACCCGCGCGCGAAACGGTGACAGCGGCAGCGCGCGATGCAAAGGCAATCGCTTTTGCAATTTGCGCCTCATCGAGCGCGGCGATTTTCTCCTTTGTCAGGAGCCCATCCCCTTCAAGAGCCGCGAGAAGCGCGCCATTGAAAGTGTCGCCAGCGCCGACCGTATCGACCACCTCGACGGGCGTTGCCGGAACGAATTGCTTTTGCGATTTGGTGTAGGCGGTCGCGCCTTTCCCGCCATCGGTGAGGATAATGAGACTGGGCCCACGTTCCAGCCAGCGAGCTATGATCTCATCGATGCTCCCGGTCTCCGCGAACCATTCGAGGTCATCCGCCGAGATCTTGATGATATCGGCCTTTTCGACCATGCGGGCGATGCGCGCGCGGTGGCTGTTCGCATCGGCGATGAATGCGGGGCGAATATTGGGATCGAGCATGATGACGCGATTTTGGGCCTCGCGCGCCATGAATGCTTCATAGGCCGAGCCACAGGGTTCTGAAACCAGGCTAATGCCACCGAACAGCATGGCCGAAACGTCGCCTGGGACAGCGGGCAGGTCGGCCGGCTCGATCATGCGTCCGGCCGTACCTTCGTCATAGAAGTTATACTCGGCTTGCCCGTCGGCAAGGGTCACGAAGGCGAGCGTGGTTGGGCGGCTTGAAACCTGGGTGAGGGAAAGGTCCACATGGCTTTCCGCAAGCTTCTCCTGCAGCATCCGCCCGAAAAGATCGTCTGAAAGCCCGGTGAAGAATCCGCACGCCACGCCAAGGCGCGCAATGGCAATGGCGCTGTTGAAAACGGCGCCTCCCGTATAGGGCGCGAAAGCGGCCTCGCCCTGGCCTGTCTGGCGCGGCAGCATGTCGATCAGCGCTTCGCCGCAGCAAAGGATCATGAAAAGCCTCCCTTGTGTTCCTTTTCGAGATTGCCCCGACGAGAAGGAGCCGTCTGGTTACGCGGAAAGGCCTCTCCTTTCAATGGAAATTGCGGCCCTTGGGCAGCACGCGAACATCACGCGGATGCCGCCAGAGGTTGTGCGTGGTGTCAGGCTTCTCCTCCCGTGTCTCCATACCCTGATCGGACAGTGCGGCCATCAGGTCCGGTGTCGTGTCGATGAGACGCCGCGCGACCACGTGGATGACATTGCTTTCCTTCTGCACAATGCCCTCAACCGTCACCATGCGCGCACCGAAGACGATACGACGAAAACGCTGAAAGACGCGCGGCCAGACGATGATGTTGGCGATGCCGGTCTCGTCTTCCAGCGTCATGAAGATGACGCCGCTGGCGGTGCCGGGACGCTGGCGTACCAGAACAAGGCCCGACACACGCACGAAGCGGCCGGCCGGGGTTTCGGCAAGGGCGCAGGTTTGCACGACGCGGCGCTTTTCCAGCTTTCGTCGCAGGAAGGAGACGGGATGCGCCTTGAGCGAAAGACCGAGCGTGCCGTAATCCTCCACCACCTGTTCGCCGGGAAGAAGGGCCGGCAGCGCGACGCTTTCCTCTTCCTGAAGGGGCGTTGCGGCTGCGCTTTTGGCGCTGGAAAAGAGGGGCAGTTCCTCCGCTGCCGTGCGCACGCCCTGATGGCCGCTCAGACCACGCACTTCCCAAAGGGCTGCGCGCCGGTCGAGGCCCAGCGAGCGGAAGGCATCGGCCTCGGCCAGCCGGCGCAGCGAAAACATGTCGATGCCGGACCGGAAATAAAGATCGCGCACATTGGCGAAAGGGCCTGCTTCACGAGCGGCCATGATTTTCAGGCCCGCTGCCTCGCGCATGCCATCCACCTGGCACAAGCCGAGCCGCAATGCATGGCTGATCGCACCAGGCTTTGCTGCCGGCTCCAGTGAGTGGTCCCAGTCGCTGTGGTTGATATCGACAGGTCGCGTCTCGCCACCATGGTCGCGAAAATCACGCACGATGGAGGAGGCAGAATAAAAACCCATGGGCTGCGAATTCAAAAGCGAGCAGGCAAAGACATCGGGGTAGTGGCATTTGAGCCAGGAGGAGGCGTAGGCGAGCAGCGCGAAACTGGCCGAATGGCTTTCGGGAAAGCCGTAATCGCTAAAACCTTTCATCTGGTTGAAACAGCGCTCGGCGAAATCGGGCGTGTAATTGTTGGCCAACATGCCTTTGATGAAATCCTCGCGGAACTGGTCGATCGTGCCTGTACGGCGGAAGCTTGCCATGGCCCGGCGCAGACGGTCGGCCTTTTCCGGCGAGAAGCCGGCAGCCACGATGGCGATCTTCATTGCCTGTTCCTGAAAGAGCGGTACGCCGAGTGTCTTCTGGAGCACGGCACGCAATTCTTCGGAGGGGTAATCTACATCTTCCTCGCCATTGCGCCGGCGCAGATAGGGATGGACCATATCTCCCTGGATGGGGCCGGGGCGGACGATGGCGATTTCGATCACGAGATCGTAAAAGTTTTGCGGTTTCAGACGTGGCAGCATCGACATCTGGGCCCGGCTTTCGATCTGAAAGACACCGATCGTGTCGGCCCGCTGGATCATCGCATAGGTGGGCCCATCGTCACGGGGCACGGAGGCAAGCGTGTGGGTTATTCCATAGTGCTCCCGCAAAAGGTCGAAACTCTTGCGCACGCAGGTGAGCATGCCGAGCGAAAGCACGTCCACCTTGAGCATGTTGAGGGCATCGAGATCGTCCTTGTCCCATTCCACCATGGTGCGGTCTTTCATGGCGGCATTGGCGATGGGCACGATCTCGCTCAAGGGCGAGTGCGTGAGCACGAAACCGCCCACATGCTGGGAGAGATGACGCGGAAAGCCAATCAACTGCCTGACAAGCAGCAAAGTCTGGCGCAGCCTTGGGTCGGTGGGGTCGAGACCGGCTTCGCGTATTTGGTCTGCGGCGGGCGTTTTTTCCGAATGGCCCCAGACAAGACCGGTCATGGCGGCCACCACGTCGGGTGAAAGTCCCATCGCCTTGCCCGCCTCGCGCACGGCGCTGCGCGTGCGGTAGGAAATGACAGTGGCGGCAAGCCCGGCGCGGTGGCGACCGTATTTGTCATAGACATACTGCATCACCTCCTCGCGCCGCTCATGCTCGAAATCGACGTCGATGTCCGGCGGCTCGCCGCGCTCGGCGGAAATGAAGCGCTCGAACAGAAGATCGATCTCGGTGGGGTTGACCGAAGTGACACCAAGGCAATAGCAGACAACCGAATTGGCCGCCGAACCGCGCCCCTGGCACAGGATTGGCGGCTCCTGCGTGCGGGCAAAGCGCACGATATCGTGCACGGTGAGAAAGTAGGCGGCATATTCAAGCTGGCCGATCAGTTTCAATTCATGGTCGATAAGAGCTCTGACTTTTGAGGGGATACCTTCCGGGAAACGCAATTTTGCACCGAGCCAGGTCAGACGTTCCAGCTCTTCCTGCGGGGTGGTGCTTTCTCCGTTCGATTCCTTCGGATAGTCGAAGGACAATTCATCGAGCGAAAAACGGCAATCATCCATCAGCGCCACGGAGCGGGCAATGGCCTCCTCATGGCCGCGCAGGAGGCGCGCCATCTCTTCTGGCGACTTGAGATGTCGCTCGGCATTGCGCTCAAGGCGAAAACCTGCCTCATCGATGGTGCAATGGCTGCGAATGCAGGTGAGAAGATCCTGCAAGGGACGGCGCGCCGGCGTGTGATAAAGCACGTCATTGGTGGCGATGAGCGGCGTGCCGCAGGCACCGGCGAGCGCGGCAAGACGTTGCTGGCGGGCGCCGTCATTGGCCCGTCGATAGGGCGTGAGCGCCAGAAAGACATCGCCGGGAAAGAGAGTGGCGAGGCGGCGCAAGTTTTCCTCGAAATCGGCCCTGAAATCATAGGGGGGCATGGCAATGAGGCGCTGGCCATGGTCGAGCGCTGCAAGATTGTCCATATGCAGATGACACTCGCCCTTCGGCGCACGGCGGTTGCCATCGGTCAAGAGCCGGGTGAGCCGGCCATAGGCATCCCTGTCGGTTGGAAAACACAATGTTTCAAAACCATCCATGAGCACCAGGCGCACACCGACCACGAGACGGATTTTCTGTGACTTTGCCTCCACATGGGCGCGCACGGCGCCGGCCAGCGTGTTGCGGTCGGCGATGCCGATGGCTGCATGGCCAAGCCGGGCGGCCTCGGCCACCAGTTCGCGTGGATGGGAGGCTCCGTGCAGAAAACTGTAATTGCTGGTGACGCCAAGCTCGGCAAAGGCAGGAGATGGCGGAGCAGGGCGTGATTTCGGGATGGGTGTTGGGGCAGAAATGCCGCTCTCTGCTCCCTTGGGGTCTTCAAAGGCAATGACTGGCTCGATGATTTTCTCGCTCATGCGAAGACTCCGTGAAGGAACCAGCGGGGGGCTTCCTCATCGCGCTCGTAGAGCCCGTCGCGGAAAAGCCAGAAGCGCCGGCCTGCGTCATCCTCAATACGAAAATAGTCACGTGTCTTGCGGCTGGCGCCGAATGGCGCGCGCCACCATTCTGGCGCAATGCGCTCCGGACCCTCGGCGCGGACAACGCGATGCGCCACACGCCGCCACTCGAACCGGCTGGGTGGCCCGTCGGGCACTCCGGCAAGCGTGGTGACAGGTTCGGGTACAGGAAAGAGAAAGAGTGGCCGGGCAAAAGCTGCGCCATCTTGAATGTGCCGAAGATGCGCCTGCCAGTCATGGTCGCTGACCTTTCTGAGAACCGGAACGGCCTGGCTTGCTCGCTCTGGCAGGAAACTCGCATGAGGGGCGGCGCGGGTGACATTCTGCGCGCCGAACCGGTTGACGAGGCGGTCAAGCAGGGGGGCAATATCGCCAGTGCGTCCACTCTGAGGGCTGTCGCCCAGATCGTCCTGCCGCATGGCGAGGTTTTCCACGGTAAGGGCGGTGAGGCTGGCCGCCTCGAAACCGAAACCAACGCGATCGGTGATGCGCTCGAGACGCTCGCCAAGCAGTTGGGCGAGGTGTCCGGCATCGCGCGTGGCTGTGCTGGTGGCAAGCGGCAGGGCCTCGAACCAGCCATCGACACGGAACAGGCGCAGCTCCACGCGACGCGCGCCTTTTCCAGCCTTTTCCAGCTTCACATACAGGTCGCATGCAAGGCGCTGAATGGCGATTTCGATTGCCTCCTGCGTGACAACGGGCTCGGCAAAACGGCAATGCGCGGCATGAAGAAGGGGCGGATTGAGTGGGTGAAAGCTTTCTTCCTCATGACCAAGCGCTTCGTCCAGCCGACGCAGGGCAAACGGTCCGAAACGGGCGGCAAGCGGTGCGCGCGGCCTGCCGATCAGGTCTCCCACATGTTTGAGACCCAGCTTCTCCATGGCCTCGACAGTGTTGTGTTCCAGCCGCAGGGCACACACGGGCAGGGGCGCCATGTGCATGTGGAGTGCGTCGCGCGATACGATGAGTTTTTCGGCTGGCGCGTGGCGAGCCAGCGCCCATGCGCCGCCAATGGTGGGCGCCAGCGCCAGCCGCGCGGTGAGGCCGAAGCCGTCGAGTTTTGTGGCCAGCGTGTCTACCAATGCGGCTTCACCGCCGAAGAGATGGGCGCAGCCGGTGATGTCGAGGCTTACCCCGTCGGGGAAATCAGGCCGCGTGAAGGGTGAAAAACACTGGCACCAGAGCGCCAGGCGGATGAGCGCGCGCTCGTCACCCTGAAGATCGGCATGAGCGACCTTGAGAGCAGGGTGAATGGCGCGCGCATCCGCCAGAGCCATGCCCGGCGAAAAGCCGAGTGCCCCGGCTGCCCGGTTGAGAGCGGTGATACGCTGTCCATTGTCCGTGGTGGAGACGAGGACCAGCGGTTCATCGTCACGAGGCTTCTGCCCATCTCCGGGAGGCGTCGCGCTGCCAGTGCGCGTGATCCGCCGCTCGATTGGCCAGCGGGGCAGGAAGACGGAAAGAAAGCGTTTCATGATCCCACTCCACATCCCAGTGTTGCGATAAACGGCGGGAGAGGCCTTGCCTGCATTTGAGAAGCTGAAGCCGCCAGTGCGGTGCGCCAGGCCCTGCCTGACCGGGGTAAAGCGTATGGCTGGGGAGAGTGCTGACAGACCAGCGGGTTTCAGCAGCTGTGTTTTCCGCGCAGGCATGGCGATCGCGCATGAGGAGGGCCGTGACGCCATGACGTGCCGCCCGCAGGCCAAGCCGGCGGCTGGCGGCAAAGTCATAAGCGCGGGCCTTGTCCGGCAAGAGGCCGGCGACTGCGGCAAGAGGGGCGTGGGAAAGCCCTTCCTCAAGCGCCCAAAGCACATCGATCGGCTTGCGCGCCTCCACCTGAATCATTCGGTTCGGGTCGAGCCCGAGCGCTGCAAGTCCGGGTGGGTAGAGCGCGGCCTCACGATTGGCCATATGGTTCGGCACCACCCATAATATCTTTCCCGGCCGTTCGCGCAGAAGCCGTGCCAGAAGACAGATACCGAAGCCGATTCCGGCAGCGAAATCGCCGTGGCCGGCCGGCAGGACCTCGTGCAACGCGCCGGTCTTGAGACCGTGACCGGGCAGGGCGCTGTCAAGCACTTCGAGCCCGAGCGGAAGAGAGGGGCGAGGCGCTGAAGCAAACCTTTCCTGGGGGGCAATGCGGCCGCGCAAAACCTCAAGAACACGGCCTATTTTTTCGGATGGTGTCGTGGCTGCTCTTTCTCCGCTGGTATGCTGAACCGGGCCAGCGCCAGGGGGAAAAGTTTCCTGAACTGGCTTCACTTCAACGGCCTGTTTCATGGCGCAGCCTCCTGGCGTAGCCCGAAAAGCGTGCCAGGCCCCACGGAGTTCTGCGCCATTGGCCGCATCGTCGATTTTTCCGGATTCAAGTTCTCAGCATCCGCCTTCAGAATACTGATTGGATTCACCTTTTCTCTCTTGTCAGGGAGGGGCGTCGGCATGCGAAGAAAATCTTCCAGCAGACGCTCAGGCTGGTGCGCCGGGTTGCGGACGCCATGAGCGCAAAGCCTGGCGAAAGGGCACGCCGTCCTGTTTTTTCTGGCGCAAAAGTTTCGTCCAAGCTCCTGCATCAGAATGTGATGCTGTTCGGTCTCTCCCGCTCCCCACCGGTCAGGAAGCTGCCGGTTGAGAAGGCGAACCGACCGCTCCGGCGATGCGTGTTCGGGGACAAGGCCAAGGCAGCGGGCGGCTCGCCAGTGGGCGGTGTCGACGACGAGGATGCGCTTGCGCAATGTGCTCATGTTTAAGGTGGCCGTGCTGGTCTTGGGGCCGACGCCATAAAGACGCTCCAGCCAGGCTCGCGCATCATCGACCGGCCAGTTATGGAGGAAATCGAGACTGAGGCCTCCGCTCAAGCTGGCGATTTCCTGCAGCGCGCGAGGCAGAGCTACGGCTTTGCGATCGGCGTGGGTAATGCCTTCGAGCAGGAGATCCACTTCGTGAAAGGAAGCCTCGGCCAACCGAACCCAGGAGCCCTTGAGCCTTGCCACTTCGAAATGTTCGACGAGCCTGACAAACACCGCCAATGCTGTTTCATTGCGTGTTCTGCCGCTGAGCATCGCCAGAAGCATTTGACTGACCGGATCGAGACGCACAAAAGCCTCGGGCGGTCCGAAGACAGCCAGCAAGCGCTGATGGAGACTTTCGAGCCGGTCGAAAGGCACAAGAGGCAGGGTGTATTGCATCCCCACACAATAAGAACAAAAAGAGAACAAATCAATCGTTCTCTGGCCCGAAAAGGGAAGTGTGTGGAGAAATAAAAAGCCGCCAGACGCTCGGCCCCACGGCAGGCACGAACTGTCTGACGGCTTACTCCAGCGCTCTTATGGCGTTTTCCTGGAGAGTCCCCTCCGGACTCTCAGGAAGAGAAGCATCAAGCGTGCCAAACTCGCGCTATGCCGTTTTTCCGCGGTTTTTCATGGGGTTGGCGAGATGCGACTGGTTGTCTGAAAAGTGTTTCGAACGTTGTGCTGACGCACAGGCGGGCACGCTGCCCAGAATAGAGGCAGGACGTCCTTTCCGTATTGGAAAAGCTTTCAGTTTCAGACAGCCACTTCCAAACGGTTGCGTCCGGTGGATTTGGCACGGTTGAGCGCCGTATCCGCCTGCCCCAGGGCGATCCAGAAACTTTCCTTGCGCGGCAGCGGCGTGTGCAGCCCCACACTGACGGTTAGCTCAATTTCGATACCGTTCAGATGAAATGGTGTTTCAGCAACCGCTTTCTGAATACGCTCTGCTAGCCCGAGGGCGCGTTCAGCATCGTAAGCCGGCAGAACCAGCGCAATGGCCTGACCTCCGAAACTCGCCACCATGTCCGTCTGCCGGACAGCGGACTGAACGACTGAGGCCACATGGCGTAATGTCTGCTCGCCGGCCGCATGACCATGCGCTTCCACCACCTGGTCAAAGGCATCGATATCGATCAAGGCCATGGAATAGGGCTGCCCCGCCCAGTTCATGGCGGCTGCAAGTTCCGGCCCCAGCTTGTCGAAGACGCGTCTGTTCAATAGTCCGGTGGCGGTATCCGTGGTTCCCAATGGTGCCTCCTTCAAGCGCTGCGGACCGACATGCGAGCGCTGCAATTCGAGAATGCGGCCAACGACCACCGCGGCGACGACATTGGCGACAATAGCAACAGGAGCGACTTCCCCCAAGACCTTCATGGCGATTTCCCTCGGCAAGAGGAAAACGGAGATCAATGCGACCGACGTCAGAAGCCCCACACCGGCCAGCGCCGGTATCGACACCCGCCGTCCCTTCACCATCTGGGCGAAGGCGACACTGACAACACTGCAGATCAACACCGCAAGCACACTGCTTGTCACCGCGGCCCCGCCGAGCCACAGACGGCCGAGGACTGCAACGGCAGTGGTGGCAGTTAACGTGATCCACCCGCCATAGGTCATTGCAAGAACGACAAAGACATTGCCAATGTCGAAGGAAAGGCCCGACGAAGACGCAGCTGAGAAAAAGGCTGGGCCGACTGCACCCACCGAAAACAAAACAGACACAAGAAGATGACGCTGCAGCGATGTCAGGGGGAGCCTGGCCGCGCGCTCGTAAAGAAGCGCTGCGATAACGGCGACTCCCAGACCTTGAAGGAACTCGGATGCCAGAGAAAGCATATCCATAAGGTCTATCTCCGTAGATGCCTTATTTATTGCCGGAACATGGCAAGCCAGTCCAAGGTACTGAAAACACTTACTTTCATATCGTTGGTCAACGACAGTGTTTTTAGGTTTCCAACAGAAACCGACAGGGTTCCAAAGGCAGCACAACGCGCCATTTCTTCCACTGCTCGACAGTATGACTGATAAGGCGGAAGAATGACAATAAATTCCCGACATGCGGGTTCGTTTTCAGAAAAGGGGCTCGGCGGAAGGAAGGACCTTCCGTAAGGTAACATCCTCTTTACGAGATCGGATTAATCCTATGCCGGCAAAATGGGGCGGTGGGATGAGTTGGTTTCAGGCGGTATTTGACGGGTTTTATAAACTGCGGATCTGGCAGCAGGCCTGCTTTGTCACGCTGTTTTCCGTTGTGGCGGCTGAAGCGCTGACCTTTGTTTTCTACTCTATCTTCTTTTCAGAGCGGCTTTTGCTGGATCTGATGCTGACTGCGCTCATCACTGTCGTGATCGCCTATCCCATCTCCTATGTCTTCCTGCGCAAGACAGCGATGGTTGCCGAACTGGCTGCGGAGCTCGACTTGGCCGCGACCACGGATTTCCTGACAGGTTTGCGCAACCGGCGGGATTTCATGCGGATTGCCGGTGAGACGATCAACTCGACAGCATCATCTGCCGGCGTTGTCCTGATCATCGATGTGGATCATTTCAAGCGCATCAACGACCGTTTCGGCCATGCAGAAGGGGACCGCGTTCTCGTGCTGATCGCGGAGGCCATCAGGCAAAGCGTGCGCACAAACGATGTCTGTGCCCGTATCGGCGGAGAAGAGTTTGCAGTCTTCATGCCGGGTGCGGATCTGCCGCTTGCACGCACGATCTGCGAACGCATCGCCATCACCTGCCGCCTGGTCGGTTGCGGTGCCAGCGTCGAGGGAATCTCGACCACCGTCAGCATCGGCGTTGCGGTTCATGGGCCCCTGCAGTCTCTCGACGAGGTCATCAGGGAAGCTGACACGATGCTCTACAAGGCAAAGCAGGGCGGACGCGACCGCTTCATGCACCATGCACCGCGTGACATTGTAGCGTAGCCTTGGCTGCATCCCGCCTTAAGGTCACTTGACCTCAATGTGAAACACCGACCAGACCCAGCTTCGTTCCTCCTCTTCCGGCGCTTTTCGGCCACCCGTGTCATAAACGAGCCATAAGGGGCCAAATCCACCGATCCCCAGCGGCTCTCCCTCTACCTTCATGGCAAGAACCCAGTCGCGCGAATCCATTTTTTCCGCGCTCATCTCCAGGCCAAAACCATCAAGAGCGTAGAGCGTGGTGGTTGCACCCGATGCACCGGCCGTGGCCAGTACATCTTTCAGGAGGGGGCCTTCCATCGCAAGGGGACCCGGCCAATCTTCAGTATCCGCGTTCACAGTAACGGTGTGCTGCGGCAGAGCTGCCAGCGTGTCCCAGTCGAACGTATAGGCTTTCTCAAAGGTCTTGTCGTGAAACTTGAGAAAACCGTCAAAGAAGGGATCGAATGCTTCGCGGTTTGTCTTCTCAATCTGACCCGTGACGGTGAGGATTGTGCCTTCGGCAAGCACCGGGGTGGCGGTGACGGCAAACATTGTCAAAGCAGTGAAAGCAGTGAATGACGAAATCAGCAGGCTGCGCATGGTTGCCTCCCTTTTCGATATCAGAATTGACCCAGACGGGAGATGTCAAGGGGAAGCGTCCATGGAAGCCGCATACCACCTCCGCCTGGCCGCGCCGAAATTGGACGACATGCCTTGAGAGCTATATGCCAGCACCTGGATTTCCAGGCCATTTACCAGCATCGATCGCGGCGTGAAGCGCTCGTGCCTTGGCCAGCCATTCTGCACGCACGGAGGGAGGTTGCAGCTTCCAGGTTCCGCTCTGCAGGGCATCAAACATGGTCTTTGCTGTAATTTCCACTTTGTCCATGATGTCAGAATTAGCGCCACGCCGCACGGCGGCAATGGCGCTAACGATGATTCCTGACATGCACCTTCAGCAGCCGCTCACCTGATGGATGGAGCAGCGAGGCTCAAAAGCGTCCGGTCAGGGAGAGCTTGAACGAGCGCCCCGGTTCCTGGAGTGGCGCAACATTCGCGAATTCCTGCCCATAGGTGGCGCGGCTGACATAGGCTGCGTCAAACAGGTTGTTCACCTCGCCACGCAGCGTCAGATGCGGCATGGCATCGGGAACATATTCCACGAAGGCATTGACGACTTCATAAGAAGGGAAGGGCGCGCCACGACCGCCGGTGTCGGGATTGTAGGTGTCCGTCTCCTCAAGAACGAAGCGGGCATTCGCTCCGACCGTCAAACCCCAGTCTGCAAACGTATGAGCGGCTTCGAGCGTGATGTTCTGCCCGATCGGCGTGGTAAGGTAGTTTCCCGTATAGGTATCTGCGGGGTTGCCGTCGATTTCTGTGTCGATATCGGCGTAGCCGATGCGCAGGAAGCCATCGTCCCAGCGGTATCCGGCACCGAGTTCATATCCCTGCGAACGCAGGTCGTGCTGAAGGTGCGGGCCGCCGCGATAGCTTGGAGCACGCGCATTGTCGATGTCGGTGCGGAAGATCTTGCCTTCCACCCAGAACCCTTCGTGTTCGGCCCGCAATCCGGCAAAGACATTGTTTGCGGTGACCGGGTCGATGCCTTGGGAATAATCCCAGGCGGGGTTGAGGATGAAGTTTTCAGCGAGCGGAATGCCGGCCCAGACACGCGAAATACCTGCGCTCGCCGTCAGGAAGGACGTGACATCGAACTCACCGGAGATGTTGCCCGAAAGTCCGGCGTTGTTGTCCTTGTAGCCATTCACGCCTTCAAAACGCTGGAAATCGGCACGCCCGCCGAACGACAAGCGCATACGCTCGGTCAGGTCGAGGCGGGCCTGCGAATAAACGCCGATATTGGCTGCTTTTTCTTCGCCTTGAAGGCCGCCCGAGGGATCGGAAAAGGTTTCGTAATCGAGGCTTGCGCTATCATTATAGAAGTCGATGCCGGCGACCACCGATCCCTTATCCAGTGCGAACCGGTTTTCGATCTTTCCGTTGAAACTGTCCGTGGTGCCGCGCGAGCGGGTGTCGGTCTCAGGAATATCCAGATCGGTGACGCTGTAGGCGAGCTGGATTTTCGGATCCCACCACCCCTCTGGCATCTCATTCGTATAGGTGAAAACGATGTTCTGACGGGTCAGATCGTACACACGGGTCGGGGGCACCGGGCGCCCGCCTGTTATGAGGCCGATATTGGCGCGGTAGGGGCGCACATTGTCGTCCTTCACGTGCTCATATGAGAGTTCGAAACGATGGCCGGTCGGCGCTTCATAGGCAAGCTTGCCCAGACCGCTTAAAAGTCCGGTCTCCGAGCCGAGGATCAGATTGCCATCGCCATCCGTGCGCAAACCGCCATCGGCGTATTTCAGAAAGCCCAGAGCCTCAAAACCCTGGGATTGACCATAGGCTGCGGCGCTGCCGGTGAAGATGTCGCCATTGCTGTCATATTCCCCCTTGAGAAATCCGCCGAACTGGCGCCCGGGGAGGAGCACATCCTGCACATCCATGGTTTCATAGGAAACCGCACCAGCCAGTGCGCCCGGACCGGCATCCGCAGGGGCGACACCCGGGTCGATGCTCACCGCCTTCAGAAGGGCAGGGTCGATAAGGGTCGTCGCGTTGTGATGGAAGATCTTGTTGTTCTGGCGGCTGCCGTCGATGGAGACCGACAGATTGGTCTCTTCAACACCCTGTACATAGAGTTTCTGTGAGACCGGCAACGAACTGCCGACCGAGATGGACGGTTCGGAGGCGAAGAGGTCCTGCAGGTCTGCGGGATTCAGGCGCTCGATATCTGCATCGGTCACATCAACCGTGTTGCTGGAATCTTCGGTTGTGTGAATGACAATCCGGTTTAACTGGGTGGTGTCGTCGTCCTGTGCGTTTGCGCTCAGGGAGAAGAGACTGGCGGACGCCGCCAGCAAGACAACAAAGTTACGATGCATGCCAAGCCCTCAAATTTCAACGGTATTCAAGGTGGCTTGACGTATTGCTCTGGCTTCCTTCAGAGGTGAAAAGACATATATGATAATAATTATCAAGTTTATGGAGGCGTTTTCGCCGGGATGGCTGCTGAGCGTGACAAATATGTCACCTTGTTGAAGTGGCGGCTTGCGACCCACGCGTTCCGCCACGCCGCCAGGGGCGGGCGACAGTTCCAACGGTAATACTGGGCTGAGAAATCTAGCCGCGCCGTGTGACCTGAAAGTCACTGAGATAGGCTCGGAAAAACTGGTCGGAGTGGCAGGATTTGAACCTGCGACCCCCTCGTCCCGAACGAGGTGCGCTACCAGGCTGCGCTACACTCCGTGACCAGACGGCGGGCTTATAGCTGCCGTCTTTCGACTGCGCAAGATCAAACCGTCATCAATATGGGCTTTCTACGTCTCCCATTTCCACATAGACGGATTTGACCTGTGAATAATGGGCAAGTGCCGCCATGGCATTTTCGCGCCCGAAGCCGGATTGCTTCACGCCGCCGAAGGGCAGCTCTACGGGTGTGAGATTGTAGGTGTTGATCCAGCAGGTGCCGGCCTTCAGCGCCCCGATCACACGGTGGGCGCGGGCCAGATCTCTCGTGAAGACGCCGGCTGCAAGGCCAAATGGCGTGTCATTGGCGCGCTCGATCACCTCGTCCTCGTCGTCGAACGTCAGGATGCTCATGACCGGACCGAAGATCTCCTCGCGGGCAATGCGCATCCGGTCTGTGACGTCGGTAAAGATGGTCGGTTCGACATAAAAACCGTCTTCAAGGCCCTGAAGCCGTGGCGTGCCACCGCCATGGTGCAGGGTTGCGCCGTCCTCGCGGCCGATCTCGATATAGCGCAGCACCTTGTCACACTGCGCCTTGCTGATGAGCGGGCCGAGATGGGTCTCGGGGTCAAGCGGATCGCCCAGGCGAATGGCGCTGGTGCGCTCGGTGAGGCGCAACAGGAAGCGCTCGTAGATGCTGCTCTGAACGAAAACGCGCGTGCCGTTGGAGCAGATCTGGCCCGTCGAATAGAAATTGCCGAGCATGGCACCGCCAATGGCGTTTTCCAGATCGGCATCGTCGAACACGATCAGGGGTGATTTGCCGCCGAGCTCCATCGTGGCCGGTTTCATCTCGCCGCCGGCAAGCGCCTGCACCTTTTTGCCGGTCTCAACCGAACCGGTGAGCGAGACCTTGGCGACCTCGGGATGGGCGACAAGAGAGGCACCGACATCGCCCAGCCCCTGCACCACATTGAAGAGGCCGTCGGGCAGGCCGGCCTCGGTGAAGATTTCGGCAAGCCTGAGAGCAGAAAGCGGGGTCACCTCGGACGGTTTGAACACCATGGCGTTGCCCATGGCGAGGGCGGGACCGGATTTCCAGCCGGCAATCTGGATCGGATAGTTCCACGCGCCGATGCCGACACAGACCCCAAGCGCCTCACGGCGCGTATAGCCGAAGGATCCGCCAAGCTCCACTTGCTCGCCATTGAAGGCTGCAACCGCGCCGCCGAAGAATTCGAGCGCCTCTGCAGCGGAAGGCGCGTCGGCGACAAGCGTTTCCTGCAGCGCCTTGCCGGTGTTCAGTGTTTCGAGCTTCGCCAGTTCCTCATTGTGCTCAAGCAGGAGGTCTGCCGCCCGGCGCAGGATGCGGCCGCGCTCCACCGGCTTCAGCTTTGCCCATGTGGGCTGGGCGGCGCGGGCTGCCTCCACGGCCAGTTCGACAATGTTGGGCGTTGCCGAATGGACGCGGGCGATGATCTCGCCGGTGGCGGGATAGACGACCTCTATCACCTCACCCTGTTCGTCTTCGACATAACGGCCATTGATGTAGTGCGATGCTTTTGGCTGCGCGCGCATGAATTCTCCAGCTTTCGGAACGGAACATCGTTTCATGGAAACGCGTTCCCGATCCATTCAATTTTTTCGCAAGAATGTTCTAGCGGTCGGCTTCCCGCCAGCGCGGGTTGATCCAAGGCTCCTGGTTGGACGGGCTGAGTGGCGTGCGACCGAGAATATGGTCAGCCGCCTTCTCGCCGACCATGATGGACGGGCCGTTGAGATTGCCGTTGGTGATGCGTGGGAAGATCGACGAATCCGCGACGCGCAGACCTTCCACGCCAATCACCCGGCATTCGGAATCCACCACGCTCATGGCGTCATCTGCCGATCCCATCCGGCAGGTGCCGCAGGGGTGATAAGCGCTTTCAGCGTGTTCGCGGATGAAGGCGTCCAGTTCCTCGTCGCTTTGAACAGTCTCGCCCGGCGCTATCTCGCGGCCACGATAGGGGGTGAAGGCATCCTGCAAAAATATCTCGCGGGTGAGGCGAATGCAGTGACGGAAATCGCGCCAGTCGTCCGGATGGGACATGTAGTTGAAGCGGATCTCCGGCTTCTCCCAGGCGTCGCCCGACCGAAGACGGATTGTGCCGCGCGACTTCGATCGCATCGGCCCGACATGGGCCTGAAAGCCATGGCACTTTGCCGCCGCCTTGCCGTCATAGCGGATGGCGACGGGCAGAAAATGGAACTGGATGTCGGGATAATCGACCCCGGCGGCTGAGCGCACGAAAGCACCGGCCTCAAAATGGTTGGAGGTGCCGAGGCCCGATTTCAGGAACAGCCACTGCGCGCCTATCAACCCTTTGGAAAGGAGATTGAGCTTTGAGTAGAGCGTGATCGGCTGAAGTGATTCCTGCTGGATATAGAGTTCCAGATGGTCCTGCAGATTGGAGCCGACACCGGGGCGATCCGCCACCACATCGATGCCATTCTCGCGCAGGTGCTTCGCCGGCCCGATGCCCGAAAGCATCAGAAGTTTTGGCGAATTGATCGAGGAGGCTGCGACGATGACCTCACGTCGCGCTTTAACGACCTGAATCCTTTTGTGAACTTCGATCTCGACGCCGATGGCGCGTTGATTCTCCATGACAATACGCCGGGCGAAGCCATTGACGAGACTCACATTCTTTCGCTTGAGCGCGGGCTTCAGATAGGCATTGGCGGTGGACCAGCGCCGCCCTTTGTGGATGGTCTGCTGGAGTGCTCCGAACCCTTCCTGCTTGGAGCCGTTGTAATCATCCGTGGTCTCGAAACCGGCCTGGCGCCCGGCCTCGATGAAGGCTGAAAAGAGCGGGTTGTCGCGCGCGCCCTTGCGGACATGGAGCGGGCCTTGCGTGCCGCGCCAGCCGGGCTCGCCATCAGCCATCGTTTCCATGCGCTTGAAATAGGGAAGGACGTCTGCGGAAGCCCAGCCGGTCGCGCCCTGATCGGCCCAGTGGTCGAAGTCGCGCGCATGTCCGCGCACAAAGACCATGCCGTTGATGGAGGAGGAGCCGCCGATCACCTTGCCGCGCGGTGTGGCGAGCACGCGGCCGCCCAGGTGCGGTTCGGGCTCGCTCTCAAAGCCCCAGTCATAGCGCGCCATGTTCATGGGGAAGGAGAGGGCGGCAGGCATCTGGATGAAGGGGCCGAAATCGCTGCCACCATATTCAATGACGATGACGGAGTTTTTGCCGTCTTCGGAAAGGCGGTAGGCGAGCGCGGCACCGGCAGAGCCGGACCCGATGATGACGAAATCGGCCTCATGCATGGGGCTGGCTCCCGCGGGAGGGGTGCGGGGCAAGGGCCATGTCGAGGTAGTCCTCGACAAGGGCGATGGCTGCGGCGGAATCCTCGACGCCTTCGCCGAGCGCGCGGCGCAGATAAAGCCCGTCGATGAGGGCGGCGAGGCCCCGCGCGATGTGGACAGCGCGCGCGCGCGGAAGGTGGGTAAGCCCGCTCATCAGGTCGCTGTGAAGGCGGTGAACATAAATGCGGAAGAGGCGGCCGAGTGCCGCGTCACGCCGCGCCTCCACGTAGAAGGCGAGCCACGCGGCGATGATTTCGGGGCGGAACTGGTCGGGCGAGAGGTTCACCGCAATGATCGCGCGAACTCTCTCCGGACCGGAAAGGGGTGCGATGGCCGGGCGGATCTCGTTGCCGAGTTGCGCAAGAATATGGCGCATCGTGGCGAACAGAAGGTCGTCCTTGCCGCCGAAATAATGATGGGCAAGGGCCGTCGAAACGCCGGCCCGGCCAGCGATGTCCGACATGGTGACGTTGAGCGCACCGCGCTCGCCGATGGCGCTGATGGCCGCATCAATGAGCGCACGGCGGCGTATGGGTTCCATTCCGATCTTGGGCATGGAGTTCATTTATTATTGATTGACTGATCAATCAAGGAAATTTGTCGGGCTTCATGGGGGAGAAGATCACGCTCCAGGGAGGCGGACTTGGATGGAACGTCAGACAGAGAACAGGGGCTTTGCAGAAAATAGTTCATGCTTGAACAAAGTCGACGGCGGATTTATGGTGCCGCTCACATGTTTGCTCTAATCTGCGGCACAGAATGCCGCGCTCCGGGAGAGACGAGATGACCGCATGCATTGTGGGCTGGGCCCATTCAAAATTCGGCAAGCTGACCGACGATACGCTTGAAGGGCTGATCGTTCAGGTGGCGCGCGAGGCGCTGGACCATGCCGGCATCGGGCCCGAGGATGTGGACGAGATTGTGCTCGGCCATTTCAACGCCGGTTTCTCACCGCAGGATTTTACCGCCAGCCTCGTGCTGCAGGCCGACGACCGGCTGCGTTTCAAGCCGGCGACACGGGTGGAAAACGCCTGTGCGACCGGCTCTGCCGCAGTTCGGCAAGGAGCCCGTTCCATCGCCGCGCGCGACGCCCGTATCGTGCTTGTGGTGGGCGCGGAGCAGATGACGAAAACACCTGGTCCGCAAATTGCAGAAAACCTGCTGAAAGCGTCCTATTTACCGGAAGATGGCGAGATTCCAGGCGGTTTTGCCGGCGTTTTCGGAAAAATCGCCGATGCCTATTTCCAGAAATATGGCGACCAGTCGGACGCGCTGGCGACACTCGCGGCCAAGAACCACAAAAACGGTGTCGAGAACCCGTTTGCGCAAATGCGCAAGGATCTGGGTTTCGACTTCTGCCGGCAGGAGAGCGAGCGCAACCCCTATGTGGCCGGCCCGCTGAAACGCACCGACTGTTCGCTGGTTTCGGATGGTGCGGCCGCGATCGTGTTGACGGATACGCAAACCGCACTTTCGATGCGCCGCGCGGTGGCGCTCAGGGCAAACGAGCATGTGCAGGACTTTCTGCCCATGTCGAAACGCGACATTCTGAAATTCGAGGGGTGTGAAGAAGCCTGGAAGCGCGCGCTCAAGAGCGCGCGTGTGACGCTGGACGATCTCTCCTTCGTGGAGACCCATGACTGCTTTACCATTGCCGAACTGATCGAATATGAGGCGATGGGGCTGGCAAAGCCGGGCGAGGGCGGAAAGGTCGCGCTCGAAGGCCAGACCGAGAAGAGCGGGCGGCTGCCCGTGAACCCCTCAGGCGGGTTGAAGGCCAAGGGGCATCCGATCGGCGCGACCGGCGTTTCCATGCACGCGCTAACGGCGATGCAGCTGACCGGCGAGGCCGGCGGCATCCAGATCCCCGACGCAAAGCTGGGCGGTATCTTCAACATGGGTGGCGCGGCGGTCGCCAACTATGTGTCGATCCTCGAGCGGATCAAGTAGCGGGCACAGCCTTCTCGCCGGCCGTCGCTGACGGCCACAGTTCGACGCGGCCAAAGCCCGGCACCTTGAGTGCCGGGCGGCGCAGATCGAGGCCTGCGACCAGCCCCAGAAAATGCAGCTCGAAACCGGAGCGCAGGCCGGCGGCGATGCCTGCAAGCCCGCCGAGCGAAATATGCACATCGCTCCAGTCTGGCGTGTGATCAAACGCGAAAAGGCCGGGACGGTAATCGCGCCCGACAGCGGTCGGTGGCAGGGAAGCGTCGAGATCCGGCACACTGCGCAGCACATGCGCGGTGAAGGAGTTGGAGTTCGGTCCAGGCCAGATCCCGTAGTCGCCACGCTGCGAGAAGGGATAGCTGGCGATGGCCGCTTCCACTTGCGGCATGAGGCGTTCGGCTTCCTCTCCTGTGATCGCGGCCACGACATAGGGCGTGTTGGAATACCAGCGCCCATCTGCCGGATAGGCGTTGCGGCGCACGGGGCTTCCCCAGCCGACCTTGTCATAGCGGTCATAGCTCGATGCATTTGCACGTTTGAGCACGAGCCAGCTATGGACGGACAGGGCGCCCTTCATGCCGCCGGTGCGCGCCGCCATGACATAGATCGCTGCCCTTGGGTCATCGGTTGCGTGTGGAAGAACGCCGCTCGCCGACCAGTCGGCGCTGCGCCACGAGCCCGGCCTGTCCTGTATGGCCCACCATGCCAGCGAGGCGAAGGCCGGCAGAATGAAGACAAGGGTGATAAACAGCAAAGTTCGCTTGAAAAATCGCATGAGGGCCAGTCTATTGCGGTCGGCTTGATTTGAAAGTGAATCCCGCAAATTACGGTGAAAACATGGGCAATCCGGTTCTGGTCGAAGTGCTGCGCGGTAACGTTGTCGAGAGCAGGCACCGTGGTGCCATAGCCGTGTTTGATGCGGATGGCGGAAAGGTGATGAGCCTTGGCGACGTCGATCGGCCCGTGTTTCCACGTTCTGCCGTAAAAGCCATTCAGGCGCTGCCTTTCGTGGAAAGCGGGGCGGCGGATGCGTTCGGCTTCGGCAATCGGGAAATCGCGCTTGCCTGCGCATCGCATTCAGGCGAGCCGGAGCATGCGGCGCTGGCGACCTCCATGCTTGAGCGGGCAGGGCTTGGAAGCGACGCGTTCGAATGCGGGGCGCATTGGTCATCAGAGCAACATGTACTGATCGCGCAGGCGCGCGATCTCGTGGAGCCGACGGCGGCGCACAACAATTGCTCGGGAAAGCATGCGGGTTTCCTGTGCACCTGCGTGCATCTCGGCCATGATCCGCAGGGCTATGTGGCGCTTGGACACCCGGCGCAGGACGCCGTGAAGGCGGCAATGGAGGCGATGACGGGGGCAGCGCACAAGAGCGATCTCTGCGGCACGGACGGCTGCTCCATTCCCACTTATGCCGTGCCGCTGAAGGCGCTGGCGCATGGGTTCGCACGCATGGCGACGGGGACCGGGTTCGCGCCCGAACGTGCGAAAGCCGCAAAGCGCATATTTGCCGCCTGCATGGCGGAACCGTTTTATGTGGCAGGCAGCGGGCGCGCCGATACGCTGATGATGGAAGCGGGCAAGGGGCGCATCTTCACCAAGACGGGTGCCGAAGGCGTGTTTTGTGCCGCAATTCCGGAAAAGGGTATCGGCATCGCGCTCAAATGCGATGACGGCACGACGCGTGCCGCAGAAGTGATGGTCGCCGAAGTGCTGGCGCAGCTTCTGGATGGTGATGCATTGGCCGAGACGCTGCGTGAGATGGCGCGACCCGTTCTGACCAATCGACGCGGGTTCGAGGTGGGGTCTTTGCGGCCTTCAGAAGCGTTGGTCGGTTAGGGCGTTTAGAGCGTACCCGGTGAAAACAGGACCCACGGTGAACGGCGTCGGCCCGCATTGATGTGGTGCGTGGTTCGACAAGCTCACCATGAGGGAAGGAATCGGTTTCACACCGTTGCGCCGCCGTTCCGCTAGCGCGCCGTGCGTCCTCTTGGACGCACAAAGGACGCTCAATCTTCTTGTTTTTCCGCATTTATGCGGACGTCAGGTGATTCCACCTGACTGCAAAATGCTCTAGCCTTTGTGGCAGCGACCACTTCCTTCATGTTGAACAAAGCCCTCCCTCATGGTGAGCCTGTCGAACCACGCACCGCCCTTGGCCACGCAATCATTGCGTGCCCTGCGCGGCGAAGAGGATCGCGGCAAACTTCCGCAATGTCCTAATCTGCCCGATTGCCTGCAAGCGTCAGGTGCGGGATGGTCTCGCTGCCGGAGCGCAGCAGATCGCCGGTTGCGGCATCGGCCCACCGATGGCCGACGACCGCGCCATTGGGCGTATCCTCGAAGACATTGCCGGAAATGACGGCTTTTCCCGAACCTTCGACGACGGAAACGATGATGCCGGTTTTCGCCTTGCGAATGACGTTGCCCGAAGCCGTGACGTTGCGCAGGAAGGGGCCCCAGCCCATGCGGATGCCCGCAAGCGGTGCGTTTTCGATGATGTTGCCGGTGACGGTGCTGTCGGCCTCCACATTGACGCCGATGCCGAAACCGGCCATGGGCGAGGGGTAGGGGCCATCTTCTGAAAGGTTGCGGATGATGTTGCCGGTGCAGGCGCAGAGCCGTCCACCCTTGTCGAAATTGGCCATGGAGATGCCGTGGGCAGCCCCATCCACGAGATTGCCCGAGATGACCGCACCCTGGAAGGCGAACTCCGCGTAAAGCGCGGTTTCAGCCGAGCGCAGGCAGGTGTTGCCGGATATCTGGAGATTGCTAGCGCTGTTGCCGCGTATGGCTGAGAAGGCGCAGTCGGCAATTTCATTTTCTGACACACGGAGATTGTCGGCGCGATAGGCGTTGATGCCGTTGCCATACTGGCCGGTGCCACCCCTGTCGGCGCGGATACGGCTGATGCGGTTTCCAGAAACACGGCTGCCATCCGCGCCTGGAGCGCTGCGGTGGATCAGAATGCCGCCATTGCCGCAATCGGAGACAGTGTTTTCGATGACATCAAGGCCGCTCGAATCGAGTGCGTAGAGTGCGTAGTCCGCAATGTCGGTGATGGCGCAGTTGCGGATTTTGCCCTGTGTGCGGCGGAGCGAGAGGCCATTGCCGCCGCTGTTGGCGAAGGTGCAGGCTTCGATGGAAAGGTGCAGTGTACCGTCAATGTCGAGCAGGCCGCCGCCTGAACCGGAAGGCGGCATGAGCCTGCCATCGAATGCGAGACCGGAGAGCGCGAGATGATTGCCCTCCCGCCCAGTTAGCAGCGACCCCAGATCATCCTGTTCCAGAAGGGTGGCGCCGGGAACACCGACAAGGCGAGCTTGGCGGGGCAGAACAAGACTAGAAAGATGATAACGACCCGGTGGCAGGAATATGGGAATGGATTCCGCGCTTGCGCGTTCAAGCAGGGCCTGGAGGGCAGAGGTCTGGTTTTGGGCTGCGTTGGGTGTGACGCCGAATTCGGCTGCGTTTGCGGCACCCGTTGCAGCGCGTCGCAGTGCGGCGTCAGCGAAGGCCGCACGCGGCATGGCAAGGCCGAGGACGGCAAACCCTGCAGTGGCTTTCAACAGGCGACGGCGGTTCATATTGGTACAACTCCGACTTGGTCTGCTGTTGCCCGCCGTTAAATGCAGGTTTCGTGCCGCAGGATCAGGTGTCTAGCGGGACGGTATGGTCGCGGAAAAAACGGGACGCACCCTCTTCGTCGATCTCGCCGGCGGCCACGAGAAGAACGAGTTGAATGACGTCTTCCTGCTCGGCTTCCATGCTGAGCCCGTTGAAGAAGAGAAAAAGGTCGGCCGCAGCGAGGCCGGTACGCTTGTTTCCGTCAACGAACGGATGGTTTTTCACGATACCAAACAGGTACGCTGCTGCGAGCGCGCACAGATCCGGTTCCTCATAGGCCTGTTTCTGCAGCGGGCGATGAAGCGCAGATTCCAGCGCGCCTTCATCCCGAACACCACTGGCACCGCCATGAAGGCGCAACTGCTCGACATGCAGCGCTTCGACGAAGTCACGTGAGTGAAACTCTGTCACTTGGCCAGAACGCGGTAAGCCGTTTCGTATTTCTTCATCCGCTCTCGAGCGATTTTCATCTTTCGCTCGAATTCTTCGGGATCATCCACGGGAGGACGAAGGCGCAGTTCCGTTCCGTCCTCGAGAAGGTTCAGCGTGTCGCCAGCGCGCAGATTGTAGCGCTCAAGCACCTCCTTCGGCAGGATGACACCTTCCGAATTGCCGATCTTGCGAATGGTCACGTTCATGGCTTTGGCTCCGTCTGTTATAACTTAAGGTATAACATGGCGCCGTCCATTTCAAGATCAGGGTGTCAGCCTGCTTTCAGGAGCCGGTCGAGCAGTTTTTCGGCGGCTTCGGGAATGACCGTTCCGGGCGGGAAGATTTCGGCAGCACCGGCCTCGCGCACGGCCTCGAAATCGTCGGGCGGGATGACGCCGCCGGCGACCAGGAGAATGTCGCCATGGCCGCGTTTTTCAAGCGCTTCCTTAAGTTCAGGAATAAGGGTCAGGTGACTGGCGGCAAGCGAGGAGGCGCCGACGATCTGCACGTCGTTGGCAATGGCAAGCTCGGCCACTTCCTCCGGTGTCTGGAACATGGCACCGACCGTGACCTCGAAACCGAGATCGCCAAAGGCGGTGGCGATGACCTTCTGGCCGCGATCGTGCCCGTCCTGACCGATCTTGGCGATCAGAATGCGCGGGGCGGCTCCGGTCTTCTTGCGGAATTTTTCCACCTTCTGCTGCGCCTGTTCAAAAGCGGTGAGGTCGCCCACCTCCTTGCGGTAGACGCCGGAAATGGTGCGGATCTCCGCGACATGCCGGCCAAAGGCCTTTTCGAGGGCGGAGGAGATTTCACCCACCGTCGCGTTGGCGCGGGCGGCGCGCACGGCGAATTCGAGAAGGTTTCCGTTCCCGGCGGCCGCATTGGTCAGAGCTTCCAGCGCGCTTTCGGTTTCAGCCACATCGCGTGTGCCCTTGAGCTGTTGCAGCTTGGCGAGCTGGCGGGCACGCACTTCGGCGTTGTCCACCTTGAGCACGTCCACCTTGGTGTCGCGCTCAGGCTGGAAGCGGTTGACGCCGACCACTGTCTGTTCGCCGGAATCGATGCGCGCCTGGGTACGGGCCGCGGCCTCCTCGATGCGCATTTTCGGCACGCCGTTTTCGATGGCTGCCGCCATGCCGCCGAGGCTTTCCACCTCTTCGATGTGCTTGAGCGCACGATGGGCGAGATCGTGGGTGAGGCGTTCGATGAAGTGGGAGCCGCCCCATGGGTCGATCATGCGGGTGGTGCCGGATTCAAGCTGCAGGACAAGCTGCGTGTTGCGGGCAATGCGCGCGGAATGGTCTGTCGGAAGCGCCAGCGCCTCATCGAAGGCGTTGGTGTGGAGCGACTGGGTGTGGCCCTGGGTGGCGGCCATGGCCTCGACCATAGTGCGCACGATGTTGTTGTAGGGGTCCTGCGCCGTCAGCGACCAGCCGGAGGTCTGGCAATGGGTGCGCAGGGAGAGCGAACGCTCCTTCTTCGGCGCAAAATTCTCCTGAAGAAGTGTCGCCCAGAGAAGGCGCGCGGCGCGCATCTTGGCCACTTCCATGAAGAAGTTCATGCCGATGGCCCAGAAGAAGGACAGGCGCGGCGCGAAACGGTCGATGTCGAGCCCGGCGGCAATGCCGGCACGGGCATATTCGATGCCGTCGGCGATTGTGTAGGCAAGCTCCAGATCCGCCGTCGCACCGGCTTCCTGCATGTGGTAGCCGGAGATGGATATGGAGTTGAATTTCGGCATGTTCTCCGCCGTATAGGAGAAAATGTCCGAAATGATCCGCATGGATGGTTTGGGCGGGTAGATATAGGTGTTGCGGACCATGAACTCCTTCAGAATGTCGTTCTGAATGGTGCCCGAAAGGTCTTTCTGAGCGACACCCTGTTCTTCCGCCGCGACGATATAGAGCGCCATGATGGGCAGGACTGCGCCATTCATGGTCATCGACACGCTCATTTTATCGAGCGGGATGCCGTCGAAGAGCTGGCGCATGTCGAGGATGGAATCGATGGCTACACCGGCCATGCCCACATCGCCGGCCACCCGCGGGTGGTCGCTGTCATAACCGCGGTGGGTGGCAAGGTCGAAGGCGACCGAGAGGCCTTTCTGCCCGGCTGCCAGATTGCGCCGGTAGAAGGCGTTGGATTCCTCCGCCGTTGAGAAGCCCGCATATTGGCGGATCGTCCAGGGACGGCGCGCATACATGGTGGGGTAGGGGCCGCGAATGAAGGGCGCGGCACCCGGATAGGTGTCAAGGAACCGCAGGCCCTTCACATCGTCCTGCGAATAGAAGGACTTTATCTCGATGCCCTCAGGCGTGGCCG
The DNA here is from genome assembly GCF_020833685.1 of Nitratireductor sp. B36. Lineage (GTDB taxonomy): Bacteria > Pseudomonadota > Alphaproteobacteria > Rhizobiales > Rhizobiaceae > Nitratireductor. The sequence continues at coordinate 803,417 of NZ_JACKZY010000001.1, read as the reverse complement.
TGGGCGGAGCCTGGGGCGGGAGAGGCGACGTTTCCGGATCCGACCAGCCGATGCTGGCAAAATCCGGAATCATGCGATGCCTCCTCCGGTTTCATCGAGACGCTGGGCCAGAAGCGGCTGACAGCGCACGGCTGCCGTTTCTCCCGAGAAGTCGGGCGATTGCGCATCCAGTGTCTTCACAGGACGCTCTTCGGCCGCTGGATAGATCGTGGTGCCGACAATGGGTTTCTTGCCGTCGTTAATGCGTTGTTCGCGGCGCTCGCGCATTTCCAAAACACGTTCCTGAATGTGGCCGTTCATCAGGCTGCGCAGCACGCCACCCTCGCTCTCGATGCGGCGGAACTCGTCCCAGGCTTTTTCGCAAAGGGCCGCAGTGAGCGTTTCCATGCCGCCGGCGCCGGCGGCGGGATCTATGATCAGGTCGAGATGGCTCTCGCCCGACAGGATGAGCTGCGTGTTGCGGGCAAGCCGCCTTGCATCTTCATCCGGCAGACCGTGAACGATGGTGTGCGGCAGGACGGACAGCGAATCGGCACCGCCGACGGCGGCAGCGAAGGCTGCGATGGTTGTGCGCAGCGTGTTGGTTTCCGGATCCTTCGCCGTCATCATCCGATAGGAGGTTTCGGCATGGATCGTCGCGAGCGAGGGTTCGATGGAGCAGGTCTCCTGAACCCGCGCCCACAGCCGGCGCAAGGCCCTGATCTTGGCAATCGACAGGAACTGGTCCTGATCGACGCAGAGCGAGAAGCCGATATGCGGCGCGGCATAGACCAGCGGCTGGCGGGCCTGTTCGAACATGCGCAGATGCGAAACGGCGGAAGCCAGCATGATGCCAAGCTCCTGCGCCTCGGAGGCGCCCGCATTGTGGAACACACGTCCATCGCCCTCAAGCAGGATGCCGGGCAGGTCCATGGCGAAGAAGCCTGCAAAGGACTGCGGCATGGACGCTTCCAGAGCCTCGATGGACATGCGCAGCTTGCCGGTGCCGGCGAAGGTGGCGGCTGGCGAAATGCCGAAGGACAGCGTCATGGCGGCCGGATTGATGCGGCGCTCGGTGAAGATCTGGGTCAGCCAATCGACGACGGCGCGGCTGCTGGGATTGGCATCCATGCGCAGGTAGAGCCCCTGCAGGTCGATGCCTTCGAGCGCTTTGGCGACCGCCTCGGGCGTAGCTGGAAGGCCATAGCCGAATGCGTTGGGTGCGCCTTCGAAAACAAGAGCGAGGCCTGTGGCGCCCTGAGCGATGTCTTCCTTTGCCTGACGGTTTGCACGCACCGGATCGGGATCGTCCATGCGCTGGACCGCTGCCCAACCGGACTTATCGCGCCCCCGGGCGAGTGGCTTGGCATCTTGCATGCGCTCATAAAGTGCGCGCATGGAAATGTTGTCATCCGTCTGCCAGGAAAGCGCCTCGGGACCGGCTTCACCTTTCAGGGACTCGATCACGAGATCGCGCCAGCGCTCCTGGTCGATCTGAGGAAATTTCACCTTTTTCAGGATCGCGCGATCCATCATGCCTCCCGCTCCGCCGTTGGCCCGGAAATCTGTCCGCACAGCCGGCATCAGACCTCAAGGGCAACCAACCTGTCATTGCCAGGGAAGTTTAGGACGCCATACGAGACGCCGCAATGCACAATAGGCCGAATAGCCGGCTAGCGTTGCAGGAAAGCCGCGCTTTACTTCACGCACACAACGGCGTTGAGACTTTTTGCTAGGCTGACTATACCGGAGAACCACGAAATTCAGCGGGACCGGCGAGCGAGGCAGACTGCAAATGGCGGAAGACAGCATTTTTCTGGGGGCCAGCCGGCATCCCGACGACAGCTATCAGAAGGCCGAAAGCCTGCTGCTGAAATATGCCAACCGGCATGGCCTCGTTACCGGCGCGACCGGCACCGGCAAGACGGTCACCCTCCAGATTTTAACGGAAGGCTTCTCCAATGCGGGCGTTCCGGTCTTCTGCGCGGATGTGAAGGGCGATCTGTCCGGCATTGCGATGATGGGTGAGGAAAAGGATTTCCTCACCAAGCGCGCCGATACGATCAAGCTCGATCCCTATGAGTTTCAGGAGTTCCCGGTGATCTTCTGGGACCTTTTCGGGGAAAAGGGACACCCGATCCGCACAACGATTTCGGAGATGGGGCCTCTGCTTCTGTCACGGTTGATGAATTTGACCGATGCGCAGGAAGGCGTTTTGAACATCGCTTTCCGGATTGCAGACGAGGAAGGTCTTCTGCTTCTGGACATGAAGGATCTGCAGGCGCTTCTCGTTCATGTCGCCGACCGCGCCGACGAGATCGGTGCGCGTTACGGCAATGTGTCAAAACAGTCGGTGGGGGCAATCCAGCGGACATTGCTGGTGCTGGAACAGCAGGGCGCAAATTTCTTCTTCGGCGAGCCGGCCTTGAAGATCAGTGACATCATGCGCACCACGCCGGATGGTCGCGGTGCCATCAATGTGCTGGCTGCCGACAAGCTGATGATGAACCCGCGCCTTTATGCCACCTTCCTGCTGTGGCTGCTGTCAGAGCTTTTTGAAGAATTGCCGGAAGTGGGCGATCCGGACCGCCCACGGCTCGTGTTCTTCTTCGATGAGGCGCATCTGCTTTTCGACGAAGCGCCGAAAATCCTGGTCGACCGCGTGGAGCAGGTGGTGCGACTCATTCGATCAAAGGGTGTCGGCGTGTACTTCGTCACGCAGAACCCTCTGGATGTGCCTGAAACCGTGTTGAGCCAGCTCGGCAATCGTATCCAGCACGCGCTGCGCGCCTATACGCCGCGCGAGCAGAAGGCAGTGAAGACAGCCGCTGACACGTTCAGGCCCAATCCTGAATTTGACTGCTTTGAAGCAATTACCAAGCTCGGGGTAGGTGAGGCGCTGGTGTCCACGCTGGAGGCAAAAGGTGTTCCGGCGATGGTGCAACGGACGCTGATTCGTCCACCGGCATCCAGACTGGGCCCAATCACCGACGCTGAACGCGACCAGCTGCTGAAAGCCAGCCCGGTGTTCGGGCAGTATGATGAGAGCGTCGATCGCGAATCAGCCTTCGAAATCCTGCAAAAAAAGGCAGAGGACAAGGCCAAGGCCGAAGCCGAGGCGCAGAAGGCGGAAGAGGCAGGGGCGGCGGAAGAGCGCTCTCGCTGGTCGCTTCCCGATTTCGGCAGCGGTGGAGCCACCACCACCACGAAACGCAAAACCACCACAAGGCGGCGCACATCCAACCGGCAATCGGTCAGCGAAGCTGCGCTGAAATCCGTGGTACGGTCTGTAGGGACATCGCTCGGCCGGGCCTTGGTGCGCGGCATTCTGGGGAGTTTGAAAAAGGGGCGCTGAAAACGCCCCTTTTTCACTTTTGATCCTGACGGAAACGCAGGTCTAGACGCTGCGCAGACCGGAGGTCACGAGGATCGGCGAACCGTCGGGCACACGGTTATAGAGATCAATCACGTCCTGATTGATCATGCGAACGCAACCCGAAGAAACAGATTTGCCGATCGTCCACCATTCCGGCGAACCGTGGACACGATAGAGCGTGTCCTTGCCATTCTCGAAAATATAGAGTGCGCGCGCGCCTAACGGATTGGCAACGCCCGGCTGCATGCCGCCGACCCATTTGTCGTTGGCCTTGTCGTATTCCGAGCGATATTTTTCGAGCTCGGGACGACGATCGATCATTTCCGCCGGCGGGAACCAGCGTGGCCATTGCTGTTTGTACTTGATTTCCGCGCGGCCTGCCCATTCGAAGCCGGCGCGGCCAAGGCCAACGCCATAGCGCATGGCGCGACCGCGCTCACGCACGAGATAGAGAAAATGATTGGCCGTATCGACCACGATGGTGCCGGGACGCTCACCCGTCGGGTCGGCGACTTCCTGACGATAGTAGCGCGGATTGATCTTTTCGATCGGCACAGCGGGAATGTCGTATCCGGCGTCCGTGACCGCCCCGTAAATGGAGCTGTACTGCATCGGACCGGGTTCAGGCTCGGGGCGAGGCGCTATGGTGGGCGTATCGCTTGAGCTGCTGACACATGCGGACAGACCTAGCGACGCGGCACCAGCGGCGCTGATGGACAAAAAGCGGCGCCGGTTGAGAGATCGTGCGGCAATGGGAGAATTGGACATGGTTTCTTCGTATACTCGCGTTTCGTCAGGACCGGTGAGTGCGAACATCCGTGATGGATGCTTGCCTCCCTTTTGGGGGGTAACCCCAAGCTTCCCTCCCTAGGTTCCGAAAAAATATCGGAGTGTGCTTGATAGACCGAGTACACTCGACTTGAAGGCGAAAAATGCCGCACCCACACAAGTTATCGTGAATGTGTGTTATAGATGCATCATAATCATCAGGTGTCAGGCACGCCCAGCCGCTATGCGATCAGCCCCTCAAGTGAGGGTAGAATGAGATCGGGCGGGAAGTCTTCATATTCGTCGGGTTGGTCGGTACGGTTGAGCCAAACGGTGCGAAACCCGAATTGCCGCGCTCCGGCGATATCCCAACGGTTTGAGGATTGAAAAGATACGGTTTCCGGGTAAAGCCGCCAGGCGTTGGTCACCATCTCATAAACGCTTTGATCGGTCTTGAAACGGCGAACGGACTCCACAGAGAAGACTTCATCCAGAACGGAATCGAGGGCTGACGAACGGATGGCCGATTCGAGCATCGCCGGGGAACCGTTTGACAGAATGGCGAGCCGCGCCCCACCTGCCTTGAGCGCCTTCAGCACGGCCGGCACTTCCTCGTAGCAATCCAATTGCCAGTAGGCGTCGAGCAGGTCCTTCCGCAGTCGCCGATCGACCGAGGGAATCTTTGCGAACGCATAATCGAGCGCCCGCTCTGTCATGGTCCAGAAATCCTGATACTGGTCCATGAGTGTGAATACCCAGGAATACTCAAGCTGCTTTGCCCGCCATAATTCCGAAAAACGCTGTCCTTCGGGCCCGATCTCGCCGGCGTGACGGCGCACAGCCGCATGCACATCGAACAGCGTACCATATGCATCGAAGACGAAAGCTGCGTGCCGCATGAAAACTCCTTGTTTGTATCGTCCACTTGACCGCACCAGCAGACGGCGGTCAAGAAACGCCCTCTGGCCTTATCGATAGCGATGCAGGAACGATTGACGAAATCCGACAAAGCCATTTCGATGCGTGGCATAAAGAATTGAAGAATTGCATCTCTGCCGAGATACGCAAGAAATCACAGGAAGGGAAACACAGCATGACCGTGGTGAGCGAAGTCCAATCGACGACCTGGACCTATGTTGACGGCGATTGGCATGAGGGAAACGTACCGCTCATCGGCCCGCGCAGTCATGCCATGTGGCTGGGCTCCACCGTGTTCGATGGCGCCCGCTGGTTCGAGAATGTCGCCCCCGATCTTGATCTTCACGCCAAGCGTGTCAACGCGTCGGCGGCCAATCTTGGTCTCACACCCAAGGTTTCGGCCGATGAAATCATCGGATTGGCAAAGGATGGTCTGAAAAAGTTCGACGGCAAAACGGCCGTTTATATCCGGCCCATGTATTGGGGCGAACACGGGGGCTATATGGGCGTTCCCGCTGACCCGGATTCGAGCCGCTTCTGCCTCTGTCTTTATGAAGCTCCGATGCTGGAGCCGACCGGATTCTCGGTGACCGTCTCACCGTTCCGCCGTCCGACCTTCGAAACCGCGCCGACAAATGCAAAGGCTGGATGCCTCTATCCCAACAATGGCCGGGCGATCATGGAGGCGCGCAGCCGCGGTTATGACAATGCCCTGGTTCTCGACATGCTCGGCAATGTGGCCGAAACCGGGAGCTCCAACATCTTCATGGTGAAGGACGGGGTGGTTTTCACACCGGCACCGAACGGCACTTTCCTTTCAGGCATCACTCGTAGTCGTGTCATCACGCTTCTGCGGGAAGCTGGCGTCGAGGTGGTCGAGAAAACATTGTCGGTGAAGGATTTTCTGGACGCGGACGAGGTGTTTTCGTCGGGCAATCATTCAAAGATCGTGCCGGTCAGCAAGGTCGAAGACCAGAATTATCAGGCTGGCCCTGTGGCCAAAAAGGCGCGTGAGCTCTATTGGGAATGGGCCCATTCCGGGTTGCCCGTCTGATACACCGGGAACAATCGGGAGCGATGGGTATTGTGTCATCAGAGGCGCAACCCCATCTGCGTCCTGCAGAATTCAACCACCTGTACGAGGGAGTTTACCACCATGGCTTTTGAACTGCCGGATCTGCCTTATGATTACGAGGCGCTGCAGCCCTTCATGTCGAAGGAGACGCTGGAATACCACCACGACAAGCACCACAAGGCCTATGTCGACAATGGTAACAAGCTTGCGGCAGAAGCAGGCATGGACGGCCTTTCCCTCGAAGAGGTCGTCAAGCAGTCTCACGGCAAGAATGCCGGGCTCTTCAACAATGCAGCCCAGCACTACAACCATGTCCATTTCTGGAAATGGATGAAAAAGGGCGGCGGCGGCACGAACCTGCCAGGCGCGCTTTCCAAGGCGATCGACAGCGATCTGGGCGGCTATGACAAGTTTCGCGCTGATTTCATCAACGCCGGCACGACGCAGTTTGGTTCCGGCTGGGCATGGCTCGCCGTCAAGAACGGCAAGCTTGAGATCATGAAGACCCCGAACGGTGAGAACCCGCTCATCCATGACGCCAAGCCAATCCTGGGTGTGGATGTGTGGGAGCACTCCTACTACATCGACTACCGCAATGCGCGCCCGAAATATCTCGAAGCGTTCGTCGACAGCCTGATCAACTGGGATTACGTGCTGGAGCTTTACGAGCAGGCCTCGTAACAGCATTTGGCGATTTCACAATCAATACAGTTTCGGACTGTATCAAAGGCCCGGTCAAAGCCGGGCCTTTTTCGATTCTGTTGGGCCATCACGAAACCGTGAGCGCACTTTCCGGAATAAATGCGGGTCCCGGGCGTTGATCGGGGTATTGTTTGGACAAATCAACGGAGGGTTCTCATGAAAAAAATTGCGCTTGCCGTGACAGCACTTTGTTTATCCATCTCCGGCGTTGCCGCTGCTGACGATCCCATTGCCGTGCGCAAGGCGATCATGCAGGCGAATGCCGCCTCCGCGGGACTCGCGGGCGCGATGATGAAGGGGGAGTTGGAGTACAATCCCGCGATTGCCAAGGCCGCTATCCTGACCTTGAGCGCGAGTGCGAAATCATTCGGTGAATTCTTCCCTGAAGGTTCGGGAGATGGTGATACGACGGCAGCTCCCGCAATCTGGGATGACGCCGAGGGCTTTCAGGCCGCTCTCGACAAATATATATCTGATACGGCAGCTGCCGTCGAGGCTTCCGGCAAGGATGGTCCTGCCGATCTTGCGGCATTCCAGGCGGCGATCGGCCCTGTTTTCGGAAACTGCAAGAGCTGCCATGAAAACTTCCGTGTGCAGAACAACTAACCCGGGATCTTCGGGACTCTCATGAAAAAGACGTTGCTTGCTTCGGCCTTCGTGATCATTGCGGGCGGTGGAGCGGCGTTCTGGTTGCTCAGTGCTCCGACTTCGCTCGAAGCCGGGGCCCTGGGTGCTCTGGAAGAGCCAAGTGCAGAACGTGGCGAACATGTGTTTTGGGCTGGGGGCTGTGCTTCCTGCCACGCGCGCCCCGGGGCTGACGGCGATGCGCGGCTGGAGCTTGCGGGAGGCGTCGAGCTGAAATCCGATTTCGGCACCTTCGTCGCCCCCAACATTTCCCCTCATCCCAAGGACGGTATTGGCGACTGGAGCGAGATAGATTTCGCCAATGCGATGCTGTACGGCGTTTCTCCGCAAGGGGAGCACTATTATCCCGCGTTTCCGTACCCTTCCTATGCGCGGATGACGGCACAGGATGTAAGCGATCTTTTTGCCTTCCTGAAAACGCTGCCGGAAGTGGAGGGCCAGGCGGGAGAACACCAGCTTTCATTCCCGTTCACGATGCGCCGTGGTGTCGGTCTCTGGAAGCTGGCCTTCATGCGTGACGAGCCCGTCATCCCGTTGGCTCCAGCTGCCTCTGAGGCGGAGAAGCGAGGGCGGTATCTCGTTGAAGGGCCTGGCCATTGCGGCGAATGCCACACGCCGCGGAATTTCGCCGGAGGGCAGCTCTATGATCAATGGCTTGCAGGAGCCGTATCAGCCGAAGGCGAGGGGATCGTACCCAACATCACCTCCGGGGAAGGCGGCATCGATTCCTGGTCGGCGGGCGATATCGCCTACTATCTGGAGAGCGGCTTCACGCCGGAGTTCGATTCGGTGGGAGGGGCCATGGTTTCCGTTCAGAAGAACATGGCCCACCTTTCCAAGGAAGACCGAGAAGCGATTGCCGCCTATCTCAAGTCGGTGCCTGCCAGAGCTAACGGCTATCCATCTTCCCGGTGACTTTCAGGACGAAGGCATAGGTCAGCGCCTTTTCCTCCAGCCGTGAAAAACGGCCGGAGGCTCCTGCGTGACCGGCATCGAGATTGGTTTTCAGGAGAACCGGATTGCCGCCCTTTTTCCGATCGCGCAGCCGGGCCACCCATTTCGCGGGTTCCCAATAGGTAACGCGCGGGTCCGTGAGGCCGGCAAGGGCCAGGATGGGTGGGTACTCCTTCGCATCCACATTGTCGTATGGCGAATAGGCCGCAATGGTGTCGTAATCCTCACGCGAGACGATGGGATTGCCCCATTCCGGCCATTCGGGAGGGGTGAGAGGCAATGTGTCGTCGAGCATTGTGTTGAGCACATCGACGAAAGGCACGGCGGCGACGATGCCACCAAAAGCTTCCGGCGCCATGTTGGCAACCGCGCCCATCAACATGCCACCGGCCGACCCGCCTTCCGCAACGATGCGGTCGTGGCTGGTGTATCCCTCGGCCACGAGGTGACGGGCCGCGGCGATGAAATCGGTGAAGGTGTTGACCTTCTTCTCGCGTTTTCCCTCCTCGTACCAGGCGTAACCCTTTTCCTTGCCGCCACGGATATGGGCGATGGCGTAGACGAAGCCGCGATCGACCAGCGACAGGCAGTTCGTATTGAAGGACGCGGGCATGGCCATGCCGTAGGCCCCGTAACCGTAGAGCAGGCAGGGGGCGGAGCCGTCGAGCGCGATGCCCTTGCGATAGACGAGAGACACCGGCACCAATTCGCCATCGGGCGCAGGCGCCATCAGACGACGGGTCACATAGGCATCCGGATTGTGCCCGGAGGGGACCTCCTGCGTTTTTAGAAGTCTGCGGGTGCGGGTCCGCATGTCGTAGTCGAACACCTGCTCCGGGGTGGTCATCGAGGAATAGGAAAACCGCAGCGTGTCGGTGGCGTATTCGTAGGAGCCCTGAAGCCCGAGCGAATAGGCTTCCTCATCGAAGGCGATGGTGTGCTCGGACCCGTCGTGGCGATCGCGAATAACAAGGCGCGGCAGTCCATCCTTGCGTTCGAGGCGTACGAGGTAATCGGCAAAGGCCATGATCGCGAGAATCAGGCGGCCGGGCTCATGGGGGACGAGATCCCGCCAGTTTTCGCGCGCGGGGTTGCTGGCCGGCGCGGTGACAATCTTGAAATCCTTGGCGCCATCCGCATTGGTCAGAATGAAGAAGATATCGCCGCCTTCCTCGAGATCGTATTGAAGGCCTGTTTCGCGTGGCGCGACCAGACGTGGCGCGGCATCCGGATCGTTGGCCGGCAGGATGTGGCATTCCGACGTTTCGTGATCGTGGGCGGAAATATAAATCCACTCCTGCGTGCGGCTACCGGAGACGCCGACGAAAAACCCTGCGTCGGCTTCTTCATAGACGAGACGATCGGAGGCGGGGTCTGCGCCAACACGGTGGAAGAAGACTTTCGAAGGACGATGGTTCTCATCGAGGCGTGTGTAGAAAAAGCCGTCGCTTGCCGCATCCCACACGCCACCGCCACCTGTTTCAGCTACGATGTCGGGCAGGTCTTCGCCGCTGGCGAGATCGCGCACGCTGATCGTGTAGAGTTCAGATCCCTTGTCGTCGTGGCCCCATAGAAGACGCTTGTGATCGGGTGAATGATCGACCCCGCCGACGCGGAAATAGCTCTTGCCCTCGGCTTCCCGGTCGCCGTCCAGCAAGGTCTCTTCCGCTCCGCCACCGCTGGGCAGGCGGAAGAAGCGGGGATATTCGCCGCCGGTTCGGAAGCCGGCCGCATAGGCATAGGGGCCGTCTCTGGAAGGCACAGACGTTTCATCTTCCTTGATGCGGCCACGCATTTCGGCAACGAGTGTCTTCTGCAACTCTTCCGTATCGGCCATGAGCGCTGCCTGATAGGCATTCTCGGCTTCGAGATGGGCGCGGATGTCGTCTGCGAGAAGGCTGGGGTCGCGCAGGACTTCCTGCCAGTTTTCAGCGCGCATCCAGGCATATTCATCCGTGCGCTCGATGCCGTGGCGCGTGTCCTTCACGGGATGAGCACGCGGCGAGGGGGCTTTTGCGTCCATGGCGAACGGTTTGGATGTCATGAGGCTACCTTGTGAATGTCTGCTAGGGGCGGGTGCGGTGGGCCGCAGGAGTTGTTTCCTTCATGTCCCGAGCGAATGGGGCATGGCAATGGCCTATCGTGTTTTTTCCGGCGCTTCCTGGGTTCAAAGCTCACCGAAGAGCGGATTTTGCATCTGAGCAGTCCCGTGGTTTAAGCTGCGTAATCTTCTGTGAATGGCGGCGTTTCATCGCGCTTTGCAGGTCGGTTTACGCCTTGTGGTGCCTGAGGCGAGTGTTTATGTCACCGTAAGATTTAAAAATGTGGCCTGAAACACGATTTCAAGTGGGGAGAGTTCATGACAGCAGACGGCCAGTGGCTGACATTTCTCGCTCTGTTGCTGCCGTTTGCAGCCGCCGCCATAGCACCAGTGCTGACAAAAGCGCTGAAACACAATGCGGCGTGGCTTCTGGCTCTGGCTCCTGCCCTGATCTTTCTTCATTTCAGCGGTTTCGTCGGAAGCATCTCCGAAGGAGAAACACTTTCGGCCGGATATGTCTGGATTCCGAGCCTATCGGTCGACTTTTCCTGGTTTCTCGATGGCCTGTCCGTCACTTTCGCGCTTTTGATTACCGGCATCGGCACGCTGATCGTGCTCTATGCGGGCGGGTATCTGAAGGGACATGAGCACCAAGGGCGCTTTTTCTCCTTCATCCTGATGTTCATGGGCTCCATGCTGGGATTGGTGGTGGCCGATTCCTTCCTGACCCTTTTTGTTTTCTGGGAATTGACCTCGATCACATCGTTCCTGCTGATCGGTTTCGATCATTCACGGGAAGCCTCGCGCCGTGCGGCGCTGCAGGCGCTGGTCGTGACCGGGCTTGGCGGGCTTTCGCTTCTCGCCGGTCTTCTGGTGATATGGGGCGCCACGGGCGTGACTTCCATGTCGGCGCTGCTTGCAAGCGAAAGCGCGCTGCGCGATGCGCCGCTCTACATGGCCGCACTGCTGTTGATCCTTGGCGGGGCCTTCACGAAATCGGCGCAGTTTCCCTTTCATTTCTGGCTGCCGAACGCGATGGAAGCTCCCACTCCTGTTTCGGCCTATCTGCACTCTGCGACGATGGTGAAGGCTGGTGTCTACCTTTTGATGCGGCTTAATCCCGTGCTGGGTGATACGGTGGCATGGGAAACGATCCTGCCCCTCTTTGGCGGTGCAACGCTGCTTGTCGGTACGCTTTTGGCTGTGCGTCAGACGGATCTGAAGCTTATGCTCGCCTACACGACGGTGGCTTCGCTTGGACTGCTCGTTATGCTGACGGGCGTGGGCTCGGAGAAGGCTGTTGAGGCAGCAGTGCTCTATCTGGTGGCGCACTCCATGTTCAAGGGCGCGCTCTTTATGGTCGCAGGACTGGTGGATCACGAATCCGGCACACGCGACGTCACCAGACTGGGGGGCTTGCGCAAGGCTATGCCCATCACCTTCGTGGCGGCGGTTCTGGCAGCCGCGTCGATGGGCGGTGTCCCTCTGTTTTTCGGTTTTCTTGCGAAAGAAGAGATCTACGCCGGTCTTGGGTTTGCCGGTGGCTGGACCGCGTTTTTGACGCTGGTTGCGCTTATCGGCAACGGATTGATGTTCGCGATCGGTTTTGCTGTCGCGCTGAAACCCTTCCTCGGCGCGAAGGTGGAAACCCCCAAACATGCTCATGAAGGGCCGATCCTGCTTTGGCTTGGGCCGCTCGTTCTTGGCGGTCTCGGGCTCGTGTCTGCGCTGGTTTCAGGCCTCAGCCATCAACTGGTTAGCAGCCCGATGTCGAGTGCAGTGCTTGGCAAGCCTGTAACGGTGACGATTTCGACTGTGCCGCATATCGGCATGCCGCTCGTTCTCTCGGTGGTGACGGTCGCGTTGGGTATCCTGGTGTTCGCCATGCTGGAACGCGGGCGAACCGCCATGGCCGGCATTCTAACCGCCATCGGCTGGGGACCGGATCAGGGCTTTGACCAGGTTATGCGTGGTCTGACAAGGCTTTCGTTCCGGGTGACCAATGTCATTCAGAATGGTCGCCTCGATTACTACATGACAGCAACTTTCGTCGCTGTCGCAGCCGCCGTGTTGATTCCGATGGGCCTTTATGACGAATGGCCCACAGTCCCTCAGTTTCCGCGAATGCCCTTCTATGAATGGACCGTGCTGCTCATTGGCCTGATCGGCCTTGGCGCAGTGATCTATGCGCGCGACCGGCTGACGGCGATTGTTTCCCTCGGTATTCAGGGATTTGCCGTCGCGCTGATATTCATGCTGCTCGGTGCACCGGATCTCTCTTTCACCCAGTTCATGGTCGAGACATTGTCTGTGGTGATCCTGGCCCTTGTCATGACGCGGCTTCGGCTCTCGCCGACGGATCACCGCCCGACAGGCGAAAAGGTGCTTGACGTTGCCGTGGCCGGAACCTGCGGTGCCGCGCTGGGCCTCATGCTGCTGCGGGTGACACAGGTGCCGTTCAACACGGAACTCAGCGAATTCTTCTCCCAATATTCCCGCGTGATCGCGCATGGCCGGAATATCGTGAACGTGATCCTCGTCGATTTCCGCGGAACAGATACGTTGGGTGAAATTGCTGTGGTAATGATCGCCGGGCTGGCCATCCTGGCGTTGGTCCGGATCCGCAGCGTCAAGCCGCTCGCAGAAAACAAAGAGGAGGGGTGATATGCGCACATTGATCTTCCGCACGGTCGCGCCCTATCTCACGAGCCTGATGATCCTGTTTTCCATCTTTGTGCTTTTGCGCGGCCACAACGAACCGGGCGGTGGCTTCATCGGCGGACTGATTGCCGCTTCTGCCTTCGCGATTTACGGCATTGCCTGTGGTGTTTCGCCGGTGCGCCGCGCCCTCTATTTTCATCCGATGGCGATTTCGGGGTTCGGGCTTCTGGTGTCGGCGATTTCCGGCTGGCTGTCCCTGGCCTTCAACGTGCCGTTCATGACGGGCCTGTGGACCAAGGTCAGCGTGCTCGGTGTTCCCGTGGACCTGTCGACTGTGCTCTTCTTTGACATAGGCGTCTATCTTGTCGTTCTCGGGTCGATCACCTCGGTCGCACTTGCCCTTGAAGAAAGGGAGCACGGGTAATGGAAGTCGCTCTCTCCTTTGTGGTCAGCGTGTTCTTCGCTGTCGCAATCTATCTGATGCTGTCGAAGCACATCATTCGTATTCTTCTGGGGGTTTCGATCTTCGGGAATGCGGTGAATCTGTCGATCTTCACGGCCGGCAGACTGATGCGCGAGGTTCCGCCGATCATCCCCGAGGCCTTGCCGACACCGGAGGTGGCGACCGCAAGTCCTCTGCCACAGGCGCTCGTACTGACGGCGATCGTGATCTCGTTCTCGCTCTTCGCTTTCCTCCTGGTGTTGGCGTTCCGCGCCTATCAGGAATTGGGAACCGACGATACGGATGGAATGCGCGTTGCCGAACCCGAGGGCGAACCGATGCCCCCGCTTGGATACTGAGACACCGATGGCCGCTGAAACGATTGATATTTCCAACGCAATGCTGACAGCGCCCACGGCGCTGGGTGACTGGATGCTGGTGGCGCCGGTCGGGTTGCCGATCCTTTTTGGTGCGGTCCTGCTGATGGTGCGCCATGAAACCCGGCTACACGCGGGCATTGCCATTGCGGGGCTGCTTCTGACCCTTGGCGCCAATGCCGCGCTTCTTCTGCAGGTGCTGGCAGACGGTCCGCAGGTGATGACCATGGGGCGCTGGCTGCCGCCCTTCGGCATATCCTTTACCGCGGATGCGCTTGGAGCATCGCTTGCCTTTGTGGCGACGCTGGTTGCCAGTGTCTGTGCTCTCTACGCGATGAAAGACATTGGTGCGACGGGCCGTCGTTATGGCTTTTATCCCTTCCTGATGCTTTTGATGGCGGGCGTGGGAGGCTCGTTTCTGACCGGCGACATTTTCAACCTGTATGTCTGGTTCGAGGTGTTCCTGATTTCGTCCTTCGGTCTTCTGATCCTAGGGTCGACTGATCGCCAGCTCGACGGTGCAACGAAATACGCCATTCTGAATCTGGTCGGCACGACGTTGTTTCTGACCGCGACCGCCTATCTTTACGGCACGTTCGGGACGCTGAACATGGCCGACATCGCGCGCAAGGCGGACGCCATGCGCGAGACCGGCCCGTTGATGACGCTGACCGTGCTTTATCTGCTGGCTTTCGGCATGAAAGCAGCTGCGTTTCCCGTCAATTTCTGGCTGCCGGCCTCATATCACACGCCGCGCATCGTCACGGCGGCGCTGTTTGGCGGTGTGCTGACCAAGGTCGGCGTTTATGCGCTGCTGCGTGTTCTGGTGATGCTGTTTCCTGTTGAGCGGGCGGAGCTTTCAGGTGTCATTGCCTGGGTGGCCGCTGGCACGATGGTGCTCGGGATCATGGGCGCTATCGCACAGTCCGATATTCGCCGTATCCTTGGCTTTGTGGTGATATCCGGTGTGGGGGTGATGCTTGCTGGGCTTGCGCTGGGTACCGAGACCGGGTTGACGGGCACGATCCTCTACGCGTTCCATTCCGTTCTCGCGATGACGGCGCTTTACCTGCTGGCAGGGGTGATCAAGGAGCTTGGCGGAAGCTATTCGCTGCATGAGCTGGGCGGGCTCTATCGGACCTATCCGGCAATGGGGGCCTTTGCGCTGGTTCTGATGCTTGCCGTGGCGGGACTGCCGCCGGCATCCGGATTGTGGCCGAAAATTATGCTCGTGCGGGCTTCGCTTGACGCAGGCTGGCCCTGGCTTTCCTTCGCCATCTTGTTGACTGGACTTCTCACGACGATCGCGCTTGGGCGGATGTATATACTTGCGATCTGGCGGAACAGGCCGGGCCAAGCTCCTTCCGATGCTGCCACGGGTGCTCCCGGATATGGCTACGGTTCAATGGCCTTGCTGTGTGTCCCGATCATATTGCTCGGCATTTACCCTGAGCCATTTATCCGGGTGGCTGAAGCCGCTGCAAGCGGGCTTCTGGACGCCTCAGCTTATATTGGTGCGGTCTTTCCTGCGGAGGCGGCGCAATGAGACTGTCCCTGATCAATATCATCCTGGCGCTGATCTGGACCGCGGTCAGCGGCTCCTTCACACTGCCGAACTTCATTTTCGGTTTTCTCCTTGGGGCGGCGGCACTTTACCTGATCCGCGAACAGGTGGGGTCCTTGGGATATTTTGCCCGCGCCGTGCGGGTAACTTCGCTCGCGCTTCTGTTCCTCTACGAACTGGTGCTTTCGGCCTGGCGGGTCGCGCTTCTCGTTCTTTCCCCGAAGATGGACCTGAAGCCCGGCATTTTCGCCTATCCGCTCAAGGTCGACCGGGATTTCGAGATCACGCTTTTGGCAAATCTCATCACGTTGACGCCAGGGACCCTCTCTGTCGACGTTTCGGAAGATCGCCGCTTTCTCTATGTCCACGCCATCGACTGTTCTGATCCGGAGGAACTGCAGCGCGACATCGCCGAAGGTTTTGAACGAAAGATCATGGAGGCGTTTCGATGAACGCCAGTGGAGAATTTCTCGTCTTTGCCGAGTTCATAGCGCTCGCCCTGTTGAGCCTGTCTTTCCTGCTTACTGTGGTGCGTGTCCTCGTGGGGCCAAGCTTGCCCGATCGGGTTCTTGCTCTCGACATGTTGGTCACGATTGCGATCGGCTTCATCGCCGTCATAGGCATCCGCACAGGCTTCACGCTTTATCTCGATATTGCCATCGCCCTGGGGCTTGTCGGCTTTCTTGCAACGGTTGCGTTTGCCCGCTTCGTTCTCAGTCGACGTTATGAGCAGGAGTTTGTGAGGCGCGATACGCTCGGCATCTACGGCGACAAGGAGCAATGATGGACGACCTGTTCAACATACTCACGGGCCTTCTCATTATCATTGGCGCGGCGTTCACCCTGATCGCGGCGGTCGGTATTTTGCGACTTCCTGATCTTTATACGCGCATGCATGCTGCCTCGAAGGCAGGGACGCTCGGGTCCGGGCTCATGCTTGTCGCCTTGGCGATATTCGCACAGGATCAGGCGATCGTAACGAGAGCGCTGGCGGCAGTGGTCTTCTTTCTCCTCACCGCTCCGATTTCTGCTCATCTTCTGGCAAAGGCGGCCTATGCTGCCGGCTATAAACTCTGGGGGCGTTCCGTGCACGATGACATGGCATCGCCTGCGAGTGAGGCAGCGGTATCGCTCGACGATGAAAATATCAAAGAAGATCAAAGATAAGTTCTTCTTATATACTTCGTATAATTCAATGTTCGGTGTGTATTGTTCGATAGGGCGAGGGATCGATGGTAATCCCTTGTAGCAGCTGCATTGGCGGAAATGCGTAAGCATTCGTCCTTTTGTGGGTGCGAAAGCCACGAGGATGAAAATCGATAAGGTCGATTTGCTTAATTGGTGAGTTTAAATTTAAGCAGATCTGATTTTTGGAATGAAATACGATTTTTTGAGATGTGATAAACAATCAGTCTCAGGTTTCTGGTAGTATTAATTTGAGATTGTGAGTTGACCGGTCGAACAAAAAAACGATATGATTGCTGCCTTCTCGGGAATCGACAAAAAAAAGCCTGCAGAATAGGGATTCCTATAGACACCTCATCACTGGCGGCATGAGGTGGTGGATTTGAATAGACGTTGGGGCAAGGTAACGAAATGAACGAAGATTCTGTAAAAAACGACGATACTCTTATTGAACTGACCGCAGACGTTGTCGCTGCTTACGTCAGCAACAATCCTGTTCCTGCATCCGAACTTTCTAACCTGATTTCAGACGTTCATGCAGCGCTCGGCCGTGTATGCGGCTCTCCGGAAGCACCACCTGCTGAAAAGCAGAAACCGGCTGTGAACCCGAAGCGCTCCGTGCATGACGACTACATTATCTGTCTTGAGGACGGAAAGAAGTTCAAGTCGCTTAAGCGGCACCTGATGACGCATTACGGCATGACGCCGGAACAGTATCGGGAAAAGTGGGGACTGGACGCCAACTACCCGATGGTGGCCCCCAGCTATGCCGTGGCGCGTTCGAAATTGGCAAAGCAAATGGGTTTAGGACGCAAACGCAAGGAAAAATAGTTTAGCCTGGCGCGTGGCGCCGACGCTATGTTCCTGTGTTCAAGCGGCGCTTCGTGCGCCGCTTTTTTTGTGAGCTTGACAGTCGTCAGCCTGTACCCGCAGGGGGGCGGTTATTCATAGGGCAGCAGGAAAGACTGGAGCGCGTAGTGATGGACAACCGCTTGAACGCCTGACTGAGGGCGATGTGTCGGTTGAGGTCGTAGCTCCAATGGTTCCTGACCCCTTTCAGGCGCTCTCTCTCAATCAACCGCCGCAGGCGACGAAGTATGCTGTTGCGCTCTGGACCTGAGCTTTGCTGCACCTTCTCGAGATCCAGTCCTCCGAGAAGAAAAAGTGCCGCCGTCTGCCTTGCCTCTTCATTGCGCTGCCGCTTGGCTTCGAGAAAGGCGAGGCTCTCCTTCTTTACCGTAGTCATGCTCAATCCTTTTGATGGTGAGCGATGACTATGAGGCAGGCTGGCGCGGCGGGGATAAACCAGAAGCGGAATTCGCGACGGAATTTTGTTTTGATAGTAATTTCAGAGGCTTATGAAATTTCACCGTTTTATCTGTTCGTAATTTGTTCCCGCCTATGGAGGTGTGGGGTATAAGAATTTATTCCTCTTTCCTGTGAAGGGATAAAGTCTGTGCTTTCAAACGCTGCCAAATCGACGGAACAAGAAGACGGGCGGGTAAAATCGCCTGAGAATCACTCACCGGTGACGCTGCAACGCCGTCTCAGTCCGATTCCTGAAGAACGGATCGGAGAGGTTTGCGAATGCGTTCTCGACATCGTGGCTGCACTGTTCAATGTAAGCGGACGCGAACTGCGTGAAACGCGCCGGTCTTCGACAAGTGTCACACGTGTGCGGCAGATCGGTATGTATGCTGCGCATGTGGTGCTCGGGCTCAATATGAGTGAAGTCGGGCGCGGGTTCGGTCGTGACCGAACCACGGTTCAATACGCATGCCACATTGTTGAGGATATGCGTGACGACGAAGAATTCGATCGGATCGTCCTCATGACCGAGCGCGTTACTGCGGCTGCTTTTCGCAACACGGAGCTGCGCTGATATGGCTGTATACAAGAGCGAATTTCGCCATCTGCGCGAACGATCCCGCTGTCTGCGGTTTCTCCAGAAGGGAGAGGCATGGCTGCAACCCGGCGCAAAGCAGGGAAGCGTGCTTCTCGATGGCGGCGAGCAGGGGACGATCTCCATATCGCTTGAGGTTCTGGAGGCGCTGGACAAGGAGGACCTCGTACGCCTTGGCAAGGACAGGGTGGCGTTGTCGAGTGCGGGTGTCGCCTGTGCGCGGCGAGTGGCAGCAAAGCGGGAACCTTTTACAAGCCAGCATCGCGAGATCGAGCGCAGGATTTTACAGCAGGGTGCCGAAAAAACGATCCTTACTGCAACGCTGAGCGAATCTCCCTTGGCGCTCCTGGCGAGCCGGCGTATGCGCAATGGCGAACCCTTCTTGACGCGGACTGAATTCGACGCTGGTGAAAAACTGCGCGCCGATTACACGCGCGGTCAGATCATGCCGCGCCTGACTGCCAACTGGATGGCGTGCGTGTCGGGCAAAAAGCGGGGTACCGGCGCCGGGGGCGGTGTTGAACTGACGCAAGCCGCATTGGCCGCCCGTCAACGTGTCGATCGTGCGCTCGAGGCCGTCGGGCCGGAGCTCGCCGGTGTCCTGGTTGATATATGTTGTTTTCTGAAGGGCTTCGAACAGGTGGAATTGGAACGGGGATGGCCCGTCCGTTCGGCAAAGGTGGTGCTTAAGACCGCGCTGGGTGCGCTGGCCCGCCATTATGAGCCTCCGACACGCAGACAAAGCGAAACCGGCAGGCCGATCCTGCATTGGGGTGCACAGGACTATCGTCCGAAAATGGCATGAGCGATGTGCTGATTGCCCGGCAACAGGCAATCAACCTGTTGCCGGGGCCACTTCCGTAGCTTCTTTCTTTATGCGCTGCACCATGGAGCGCAGACCATTGGCGCGCTGTGGTGTGAGATGTTCGTCGAGACCGAGTTTGGCCATCACGTCTTCGGCATCGATGTCGAGAATCTCGCTGGCGCGCCTGCCGGAAAACAGGAGGAGCATGATGGCCACCAGACCGCGGACAATATGCGCGTCCGAATCGCCTTTGAAGGTAAGGACGGGGTCGGTGCCTTCTCCACGCTCGGTATGAAGCCAGACCTGGCTGACACAGCCGCGTACGCGGTGCGCCTCGTCGCGCGCAGCTTCGGGATAGGGAGGCAGGCTGTTGCCAAGATCGATGATGTAACGGTAACGCTCTTCCCAATCATCGAGGAAGGCGAAATCGTCGTAAAGGGTGTCAATCGTCGTGCTCATTGGGCCGGATATAGTGATTGACCGGCCATTCGTCACGGAAAACCTTTGATTGTCCAGAATGTCGGGGGCTTATTGATCGGCCGGTTGGTCTGGAACACTTCCGGTCGTCAAAGGTGTTTCCCCTCCTGTGGCGGCGGCCTCGGATGGAGCGTCCGTCGGTTCTTCAAGCATTTCGTAGGCAAAGCGGGCGCTTTCACGGGCGCGGGCCCCGATCGTCTGCAGCGCCGCACGTCCTGTCGCACAGACTTCGGGCTTCCGCTCGCAGATGCCAATCATGTCGGTGATGGCTTCGCGCGCTGCCCCCAATGCCTGCAGCGCACCGACCTGTGGCGTCTCCGCGCTGTCCTGGCCGCCTGTTCCCCCGATAGGCAACAGCAGCAGCACCAGCGAAAGCCAGAAGATCGAGCGAATGATAAAGCCCATGACGTCCAGTCCCGTTCTTGCCCCGAAGGATGTCCCCGGCGAATACAATCCCATGCTTCCGCCAAGAAGCTCTTGAGAATTTTCCTAAAATTGAAGGCAAACTTTTTAAAAGTTCGGAAATGTCTGCCTTTGAGGCAAAGCCGTTTCAAACCCGTGGGAACATGGTTACGTTTTGTTCGCCATCTAATGATCTGAGACAATTGTCTTTTTTCTTCGGCGAGGCCTGTTTCAAAGCTTTTTTGCGTCGCCATTGTGTCGACAACTCTGTTCAGCAGGCGTTAACCATGACGGCATTCACCGGGGTCTGAAGGGCCGATTTCTCTCATTTTTACCCTTGCCACCGGTCCCTGGACGCCTGCGCTTATCCTTTCCTTAAACGCTCGGTGCGAGTCTCGGCAGGAACAAGAACCCGCCGAACGGACAAAGCAAGAGCGCGTCGAGTTGAGTTCACGAGTAGCATCATATCAAGAATGGCTGGCAGCCCTATCAGCCGCTTGCGAAAGGCTGATTCACCCCAGTGTCGAAGAGGGGGTGGAGCGTTCGCGTCAGTTGCGGTTGGCAGTGGTGCTTCTGACAGCGCCTTTCCTCTTTGCGGGAGCGGTCGCTCTGCTTCTGGCCGGCACTTTTGGTTTCGCCCCGACATTGGCGCTCGCGAGCGCTGGCTTCGCGGCAAGTTGGCTTGCTGCCGCAGGCCTGTTTGCAAGTGGGCGTCGGGCATTGATCGAAGCGCTCGCACTGGTTCTTGGTGTGGCTGCCGTCAGCACGGTGACTGTCCTTTCCGGGGGAGTTGCGTCTCCGATGACAGCACTGACAGGGGCTCTTGCAGCAGAAAGCGTTTGGGTGGCAAGGACACGCCGCGCTGTTTGGACGGGTGCTCTTGCCGGTGGACTCTCGCTCGGACTGACGACGCTCGGCGGGCTTCTGGGCATTTCTTTTTCTCCATCGCTGCCGCTGGCCGCGCACTGGCTTATTCCGCTTGCTTATGTGGCGACGCTCGGCATGCGTTTCGGGACTTTGCAAGCTGAGCAGGCGCGCATTTCGGTTCCTTCGAAAGGAGCGGGCATCGAAGCCATGATGAGCGCGCTCGTGCTGCGCCTTGAAGGGACCGGAGATGTGGTGGATGCATCCGCTCAGGCCGAGCAGGTCTTGAATGTCCGGTCGGATATTCTGTTGGGGAACGGTTTTTTCGAGCGCATTCATGTGGGCGATCGCGTGGCCTATCTGTGCGCGGTTTCCGAGGTGAGTGGTGGAGCAGGCAGACGCACCATCACCATCCGCCTTCGTATGCCTGTGGAAGAAGAGGCACGCCGTCCAGCCGGTTATCGTCAGTTCGGCGTTGAGCTTCTTAGACTGGAAGACGCAGAGCAGATCGTGGCAATCGTGCGTGACGAGAGCGACCGGGCCGATCTGGAACTTGACCTGGCGCGAGCGCGGGAAGAGGCACGTGTCGCCAAGGTCGAAAGCAAACGCATGCTGGCAGCGGTCAGTCATGAGCTGCGGACGCCGCTGAATG
Organism: Nitratireductor sp. B36; assembly: GCF_020833685.1. Classification (GTDB taxonomy): domain Bacteria; phylum Pseudomonadota; class Alphaproteobacteria; order Rhizobiales; family Rhizobiaceae; genus Nitratireductor. The sequence goes on along the minus strand of NZ_JACKZY010000001.1, from coordinate 781,627 downwards.
CCATTCTCGGATTTTCCGATACGCTTCAGACCGAGATTTTCGGACGCTTCTCCAATGATCGGCAGCGCGAATATGTCCGGCTCATTCACGAGGCCGGCGAACATCTTCTATCGGTGGTGAATTCGACGCTGGAAATCTCCAAGCTGGAAGCGGGAACCTACACGCTCCACCCGGAGGCGTTCAATTTCTCGGACGCCGTGGATGCCAGTGTAGCCTTCGCACGAGCAGATGCCGCTTCACGTGCGGTGGATGTGGATGTGGCGATCGCGGAGAATGTCGGCGTCGTCTATTGCGACCGGCGTGCGGTGCAGCAGGTGCTGATAAACCTTCTCTCAAACGCCGTGAAATTCTCCCATGCCAACGGCTGCGTGCGGGTGAAGGCAGAGCGGACCGGCAATCGCCTTGACTTCAGTGTAACCGATAATGGTATCGGGATTTCGGCCGATGATCTTGAACGAATCGGCGAGCCTTTTGCGCAGGTTCGGAACGAAGCGACAAGGCATGTTGAGGGAACCGGCCTCGGCCTGGCGCTCGTGAAAGGACTGGTGAGCCTTCAGGGAGGTGGCATGACCATCGACAGCGCGCCGGGTGAGGGGACATGTGTGAGCATTTCGCTGCCAGTGGGTGTGGGCACGGAAAAGGACGAGATTGGCCGAGGTGGCAAACCGGCAACTGGCCCGGCAACTGAAAATGAGTGGGGTAATGAAGAATACCGCAAGACGGCCTGAACCGGAGGTCACGTTTGGAACGCTGCTTCGCGCCGGAGCCGCCGGCGTCGGGATGGCGATCGTTCGCAATCCTCTGGCAGTCGGTGGTGCAACGGCCTTTGCTGTCGCATTTTCCTTCGTTTCGGCCAATGCGCTTTGGTATCAGCCCCATTTTCATTCTGGTGCTTTGATCTCGACCCGTGCGCCGGTCTTCACCGAACCACGGAATGTGCCAGCGTCCGACCAACCGGCCATCCTCGAAGAAACCCCGCGCCAGGCACCACGTCAGGTGGCTCCCGATCAGGACACAACCGGGGCGATTCCGGTCGAGCGCCCGGAGGAAGTGGACGGCGGGGATCCGACCATACGTCAGGTGCAGTCGGTGCTCCGGGATCTGGGACTTTATCGCGGTACGATTGATGGTCTTGAGGGCCCCGAAACCCGCACCGCGATCGGAAACTATCGTCGCATTGTGGATCTGGATCCAACGCCCACCGTCGACGAAGCCCTGCTGCGCCAGCTTGGCCTTTCGGCAGCGCCGCAGCCGGCTGACACCACATCAAATCTGTCGGCAACGCCGGCGACAATCCCGCCTGTCGCACCGACGCCCACACCACGCCCGACCTACCAGCGTTCCGTTTCTGCTCCCCCAAAGGCGGAACCAGAAGCGAGGCCGGTGCCGGTGCCGACGGCGGACGTGCCGCAGGCTCGTGTTCAGACGGCCGCACTGCAAACCACCGAGGCGGACCCCACGATCATGCGTGTGCAGGCCGGTCTGAAAGCGTTTGGCAATGACGGGATCGAGGTGGACGGTCTTTTGGGCCAGAATACCCAGGCCGCCATCCGTGAGTTTCAGAGCCTTTTCGGGCTCCCTGTTACCGGACAGCCGGATCAGGCGCTCCTTGCAAAAATGCGTGAGGTTGGTCTGACCAACTAATGGGGCTGAGACCCTTATGGCAGGTTGATCGTCCGCCGGCACCAATGAGACGCTGTCCATGCGCCTGACCAGTGATTTCTGGGTTTCAGCTTTGACCAAGCGTCTCTTTGCAGAGGGTGGGTTTGCCACGGTCCTGCAGAAAGGCGCGCGCGAAGCCGGAACCATTTTTATTCTGTTGCGCAATCGTCTTGGCCAGCAAGCTCTTTATGGCCCTGCTGCACAGGCCGTTTACGACGAGGCGCGGCCCAATGAACGACGCTTCACGCTGATTGCGAAAGATGACGATCAGGCAATCGAGAAGCGGCTTGAGCGGGAGCGTCGCTTCGATCCGGATTTCTGGCTGGTCGAAATCGAGGTAACGGACCTCGATGAGGCAGAGCGCTATTTCGAGATTGCTGCTGGCTGAGGTGTTTGGCCGGGGCAGCTCAGCCCACTTCGCCAATCACTCAACCTTTGTCGCGCGACAACGGGTGACAGAGCATTGTAGCGTTCCAGGAAGAAGGAAATTGCGCTGCGCTGCGTGAAAAGCCCTGGAAACACCGCGGCGGAAAGAAGAAACGCTTCCGCCTCCCCGATGTCCAGCGCTTTCAGCGCCACAATGAGTTCACCATAGGTGGGAAAACCGGTGATTTCGCGGGCGGCGTTGTTTGAGATGCCCAGAACCGTCGAGAGCGCGGTTTCCAGGGCGCCCTGTTCTCCGGAAAAGGCCGCAGCCCGCAACGTCCGGGCCGCTTCATTCGCTGCGGGAAGAGGAGGGTGGCTGTCCTGTTGCGCGGGCGCGTGCTGCGAATTGGCTGCGCGCATGATGAGACGGAGACGGTGACGGACTTCCGCTTCCACGGCGCTGCCACTTGTTTGCGTATCGCTGCAGGGTTCGGCCTCCTGGGCCGAGAGCGCCCGCGTCAGGGCGGCAATTGCCGGATTTAGGCCAACTCGCCGTCCGATAACCCGCGCATGAGCCCTGCCGTGACGGGCAAGAAGGCCGATCAAGTCCACATCCGACAGTGCCGGAGAGCGCATCAAAAGGGGAGCGGAGATCTCTGCAGGCTCGTCTGCGAGTTTCTTGAGCAGACCCCTTGGCGGGTTTTGGCATTCGGACAGCACTGCGGCTGCGTAACGGCGTGTTTCCGTGGAGATCAAGGAATAAAGAGGAAGGGCGAGGTCATCCAGTTGTGCGACTTCGCGTCGAGTAGGACGTGTAAGGGACGCAAATGCGGAGACTGCCGCGCGAAACAGCCGCTCGGGTCTTTGCGCTTCCCCGCCTGAAGCCAGTTGCCTGAATACAGCGGACGACACGCAGACCAATACCTCCGAAACGCGACTGAGAACAATATACGCTGCCGGCGACAGTAGCGAGAAAGCCAGCGATTGATGAGATTTACACCAATTCCCTTAGCAAGCTGTTAACCGGTTTCTTTAGACTTGCGTTCAGATTTTCCAGGTTCCGGCCCTTCAGGACGGGTTGAGGGTGGCGCCCGTTCTTTACCGGTAACGGAACGTTAACCATGTGCTGCCTTACTGGAAGAAGGAGGCGTTGCGTACCACTCCGTCACAGAAAGGGACGCGATGTCATGGCGACGATACTGAACTTTGCAGCAGCTGCGAAACGCACGACAGGAGCTGCGTCCAAACAACGGTCTTCCAGCGCGTCGATCATCATTTTTCCTGGTGTGCGCTATGAGAGACGACCGGAAAGCGACCCCGATAATGGCGGGGACGATCGCCCGCAGGACGTCCGCCGCCGCTCGACCAAAGGGTGAGGGCCGGGCTTCTGGAACCCTCTCAAGTCGCCTGATCGAGGCTCTTACAGAGCTTCGCAGCGCAGGTCCTCAAAGAAGCGCTCGACGATGATCCGCCAGCTCTCATCGGGAACGAAGACGCGGATCACGATCATACCTTCTTCTATATCCGTCTGAGCGATCAGAGAAGACGCGAGCGTTTCCGGCACGCCCTTGCGCAGATCCAGCAACTGGGCTGCGTTTACAACGAGTGCATCCAACGCATGATTGGTCGCGCTTCGGTCATTGGTGTTGAACACGTTGAAGCCGTCGCGGTCATAAACGGAGAATGACCAGAACGGCACGCGTTCTGCAGAGGTCAACCGCACCATGCCACGTTCAAGATCGAATCGGCATGCTGCTGTTTCGAAGAATGGATTTTGTTCTTCGGCAAGCAGGGGATTGGTATTGCCTTCACCCAGCCTGACAAATGCATAAGGGGCCGCTTCCTCTGCCATTGCAGCCCACACATCGCGTTCCGAATAAGTGGGGAGCAGAAACAGAATGGCGATGTGAATCACCGCTGCTCCGAAGAGTCCCAGCAGAATTGCGTGAAGGAGCTTAAGCATCGCAATCCACCCTGGAGATACCTGGCAAACCGGTTTCTCCGACACGCGCACCTGTTGAAATGGGAGTGTCCACCAGGGTCAGCACCAATTGCATTGATCCGTTCCCAGCGATTGCCATCCAGTTGTCGGGCTGTGGATGTGGCGAAACGATCACGTCCAGTGTCTGGCCATCACGCCAGAGGAGGTCCTGCGAGTGCAGGGCGGAGGGAAAACGAGCCGGCGCAGACAGGATCTGCCGGTTCTCACCGGTGGCATGAAGGGTGAAGAAGCGGGTGGGAGGGAGCCCCCCTTTTAGGCGATAGGTGCATTGGCGCAGAAGAGGGCGTCCATCACCGTCTGTCACTGCGACAAAAACCACGCCTTCCGCCTGTCCGAGACTGAGTTGACCGAGCCTGGCGCTTCTTGCCCGGGAATAAGGGTCGGCTTCGCGTGTTCCCTGATTGGGAAAGGTGACCCAAGGCCCGATTTCCACGGAACCTATGGAGCGTGTCGATTCCAACGCCAGCCATGCGCTGCCTGCACCGCCGCCGAGCGCGATGATCAAAAAGATGACAACGAAGAGTAGGTTTTTCAGCATGCGCGACCCGGCAAGCTATGGACGCATCCGGATACTTCAACTCGAACGGAGTGTTCAAGCATTTTAAGGTGTGCTTTACGCTGCATTACAAGGCGGACAGCGTTTCGTGAACGGCGGGCTTGTGCAGGCGCGGCGCCGCCTCGAAATGCTTTGCTAGCCCCTTGAGGAAGAGAGATGTTCGGGCCGATAGGGCGAGAGGAAGGTTGTCAGTCTGCGGAAGCTCTCCCGCGCCGTCTTCGCTGGCTGTTTCCACGGCATCCGTCTCGATGCGCATCGGTCCTTCGATGCCGGGCAAGGGTTTGATTTCAACATTCTGATGTGCGTAGGACATCAGGCGCTGCCACACCATGGCGGGCAGGGAGCCGCCGGTCATGCGCCTTGTGGGATGAAAATCGTCATTGCCCAACCAGACGGATGCCACGTAATTGCCGGTGTAACCTACATACCATCCGTCTCTATAAGACTGAGTGGTGCCGGTTTTGCCTGCAGAACGCGTCATCGGCAAAGCCGCACGGCGCCCCGTACCTTGCTCAGGAACAAGGATAAGCATCTGGTTCATGGACGCAGCAGCCTTTTCCGAAAGCACACGGCGCGGCGGCGGGGCATCGCGACCGTGATCGTAGATGAGATTTCCCGAATGGGTCATCAACTGCACGATGGCGAAACGCGTATCGGCATAGCCGCCATTGGCAAAGACGGAATAGCCGGTCGCCTGATCAAGTGCGGTCATGCCGGACGTGCCCAGAACCATCGTCTTGTGGCCGTTGATCGGGGATTCGATGCCAAAGGATTTGATGAGATCGATGATGGGATCGATGCCTAGATGATCGCGCGCAAGGCGAACAGGAACCGTGTTGTAGGATTTTATCAGCGCGTGAGTGAGCGTCACCCGGCCGGCATAGCTGCGACCGTAATTGCGCGGCGACCAGCTACCCCATGAAATCGGTCCATCGGAAATGACGGAGCCGGGTTCGAACCCGTTCTCCATCGCCACCGCGTAGACGTAGGGCTTGAAGGAGGAGCCGGTCTGCCGCTCGGCCTTGGTGGCGCGGTTGAACTGGCTCGAACCGTAATCGCGGCCACCAACAACGGCACGCACGGCCCCTTCGGTGTCCATCAGAACAATGGCACCTTCGGAGACGTCATAGTCTTTTCCATATTGACGCAGGTGGAACTCCAGCGATTCTTCCGCGGCCCTCTGCAGGTTCGGGTCGAGTGTGGTGCGTGCGACGAGTGAATGGGTGGCGCTGCGCGGGACGACACGTTTGACCTCTTCAAATGCCCAGTCGAGGAAATAGTCGGGAGTGTCGGCGCCCTCGCGGTCAACGGCAGTCGCCGGATGCAGGCGGGCAGAGAGTATCTGTCCTTCGCTCATGAAGCCGGCCTGCACCATATTGGTGAGGACCTCGTTTGCGCGGGCACGTGCTGCCGGAAGATTTACATGCGGTGCGTAGCGCGCGGGAGCCTTGAAGAGGCCGGCGATCATCGCAGCTTCGGCCAGATTCAAGTCCTTGACCGGCTTGTCGAAATAGAAGTCCGCAGCGGCCGAGATGCCAAATGTTCCGCCGCCCAGATAGGAACGGTCGAGGTAATATTGGAGGATTTCGGTCTTTGAGAGATTCATTTCGAGCCAGATCGACAGGAAGGCTTCCTTGATCTTGCGCTCGAGGGTGCGCTCATTGGACAGAAACAGGTTCTTGGCGAGCTGCTGAGTGAGTGTGGAGCCCCCCTGGACGACGGAATTGGCGCGCACATTTTCGGTCAGCGCGCGTGCGAGACCAAGAAAGTCGATGCCGAAATGATCGAAGAAGCGCCGGTCCTCCGTGGCGAGCACAGCCTTGATCACGTGGTCGGGAAGCTCGTCGACGGGCACGGAATCGCGCTGGATGATTCCGCGCTGGCCAATCTCATTGCCATAGCGGTCCAGAAATGTGACGGCGTAATCGTCCTGGGCGCGCCAGTCTCCGGCGGTCTCTTCGAAAGCGGGCATGGCCAGCGCCAGCATGACGACCGATCCGATGGCCCCCAGCGTGGCGCCTTCACTGAACAATTCGACCACGGCGCGTTTGACGCCGTAGACCCGGAAGCGGCGGAAGAAGATCGTTATGCTTTCCCAGAACTGGGCAAGCTTGAAACCCGCTTCATAAAGCGTGGAATCGATCCAGGCATCAAGCGCCAGCAATCTGGTCGCCCGCGGCGCCTTGCTCTGCCGTTTTTCGCGCGGCATTTTCACCCAAACTCCCGTCCGGCCTTTTAGGGCCAACCCGAACAAATCCACTCTGCGAAATCGCCAGGCGAACACGACCCCACATCGATGTTCGTCATATAACGGCTATTCTAGCGGATTGTTCTGTGAGTTTCTTCGCATTTCCGTCTCTTCCGCAAGGGAAAAACACCGAAATGGCTAACGCCGGACCCGACAACATGCATTAATAGGAAAAAATTCTTGACAGCGTGACGGTCGTTTGATAGGGTTCAGGCATGGTCGCACAGTTGCGGCGTTTCGAGGCGGGTCCTTTGACGGGACGCGCCTTTTTTGTTTCCGGACATGGGTGAGACGTTATGGGCAAGATGGGTACGGCCGATCTGATGGCCGTGCGTGCGCTGCGAGAAGGCGCGCCGCCTTCTTTTGAACTGCTGGCGCTGGCAAGCGGCCGCTCGGAGCGGCTTTTGCGCAAGCGGGCACAGGAGGAAAGCTGGGGGTCGCCAGACGATCCGGCGCTGCCGCCATCGATCGAACGGACGCGAAGCATGATCGCGATGCTCTTCAATCAACTCCAGCGGTTGATCGAGGATGCGGTTCATCGCGATCTTTTCGACAAGGGGCAGATCGAAGGCCTCAGTACGCTGCTCAAGGTGCTTGAAAGAATGAACGAGATCGCACTCGAGCAGCAGCACATGGATGGAAAGCACGCCCCCAGCGATGAAGAAATGGCCGCCGCACTCGAACGCATTGACGATCGGATCCGCTGCCTTGCTGCAGAGCTTGCAGAGCGGATGGGCAAGGCTGAACCTGGCACGGGAACTCGCATACGCCATTGAACGCGAATGGCTGGGCGTTGCGCGGCTGGCGCAGTATCCGCTCGGTTCGATTTTCGACAACTGGCTGGTTATGGGCGGTCGTGGCGCCGGCAAGACCAGGCTTGGCTCGGAATGGGTGAACGCGCTGGTTCGGGGATTGCCGCCCTTTGCCGGCGGAAAGCGCTATGGCCGGCTGGCCCTGATCGGCGAAACGCTGTCTGACGCACGAGAAGTGATGGTGGAGGGGCCTTCGGGAATTCTGGCGGTCTCGCGGCGCGCTCGTCCACGCTTCGAGGCGAGCAGGCGGCGCATCGTGTGGGACAATGGTGCGGTAGCGCAGCTTTTTTCTGCCGAGGACCCTGACAGTCTACGCGGGCCGCAATTCGATGCGGCCTGGTGCGATGAACTGGCCAAATGGAGGCAGGCCGACGCAACCTTCGATATGCTGCAGTTCGGCCTGCGGCTGGGAGAACGACCGAAGCAGCTTTTGACCACGACACCGAGGCCAATCCCTCTGATCCGCAGGCTGATGGACGATCCACATGTGACCGTGACCCGTATGCGGACGGACGAAAACCGGGACAATCTGGCTCCGGGCTTCATAAGGACCATAAGGCAGCGCTACGCGGGGACGCGGCTTGGGCGGCAGGAACTGGACGGCGAACTGATCGAGGACCGGCCCGATGCGCTGTGGACGCGGGCGATGCTGGAGAAAGCTGGTGCCCTCGGATCGATAAGCGAACTCAAACGCATTGTCGTCGCGGTCGATCCCCCGGCCGCCTCCGGCCGCAGGTCGGATGCTTGCGGGCTGGTTGCGGCTGGCATTGATGCGGAGGGCAATGGTGTGGTCCTGAGCGATGACACGGTGAAGGGCGCCAAGCCGCGGGAATGGGCGGCGCGCGCGGTGGGGCTTTATCATCGGCTTGAAGCCGATTGTCTTGTGGCCGAGGTGAACCAGGGCGGTGAAATGGTGGCGACGGTCATTGCCACGGTGGACGCCAGCGTGCCGGTAAAAGCGGTGCGGGCAACGCGCGGCAAGTGGCTGAGGGCGGAACCGGTAGCCGCCCTTTATGAGCAGGGACGGGTGCGTCATGCGCAACGCTTCCCCGAGCTTGAGGATGAAATGTGCGATTTTGGCCTCGACTGTCTCTCGGGCGGGCACTCGCCGGACCGGGTGGACGCGCTGGTCTGGGCCCTGAGCGAACTCATGCTATCCAACCGGCGGGAGCCGCGCGTGCGCGCACTCGGTTGAGGCGGATCAACAACGCAAATCGGGAAAATCATATGGCTTGGTATTGGCCCTGGGCGAAGCGTCCGGGAGGTGCTCGTGCGCCGGTTGAAACCAAACAGATGCACGCGGGCGGTTTCGTGGCGCTGCACCGGGAGGCTGAGGCGCGGTTTACGCGGCGGGACTATGGCGCGATGTCGCGCGAGGGGTTCATGTCCAACCCGATCGCGTATCGCGCCGTGCGGCTGGTGGCTGAGGCGGCGGCCGCGATCCCGTGGCTGCTTTATGAGGGTGCGCAGGAACACGACACGCATCCGATTCTGGACCTGATGGCACGTCCAAACCAGAGACAAGCTGGTAGCAGTTTCATGGAGGCGCTCTACGGGCATCTGCTTCTGTCAGGCAATGCCTATCTACGCATGCTCGAAACAGGTACGGGGACCCGCGAACTGCATCTCTTGCGGCCGGACCGGGTGTCGGTGATGGCGGATGCGGGCGGCTGGCCGGTGGCGCTGGATTATCGCGAGGGCAAGGCGCGCGAGCACGTGCCGCTGGAAGCGGGGGCGGCTCTGCAGCTCTCACTTTTTCACCCGCTCGACGATCATTACGGCTTTGCGCCGCTGGGCGCAGCGCTGATGGCGCTCGACACGCACAACCAGGCAGCACGTTGGAACAAGGCGCTGCTCGACAATTCGGCGAGGCCCTCTGGAGCGCTGGTCTACGCACCGAAAGAGGGCGGGAACCTTTCCGACGATCAGTTCGACCGACTGAAGGTAGAGCTGGAGCAGGGCTATGGCGGTGCTGCGCGCGCCGGGCGCCCGCTGCTTCTGGAAGGCGGGCTCGACTGGAAGGCGATGAGCCTGTCGCCGCGCGACATGGACTTCATGGCGGCGAAGAATGGCGCTGCCCGCGACATCGCGCTGGCGCTTGGCGTGCCGCCGATGCTGCTCGGCATCCCCGGTGACAACACCTATGCCAATTATCAGGAGGCGAACCGGGCCTTTTACCGTCTGACCGTGCTGCCGCTTGTGGGGCGGGTGGCGAAGGAGTTTTCGGCCTGGCTCCATCCGGTATTCGGATCTGAGGTGAGACTTTGGTACGATGCTGACGGCATTGAGGGGCTGGCCGCCGAGCGTGAAGCGCTATGGAACCGGGTGGGAGCGGCCGACTTCCTGAGCGAGGCGGAAAAACGTCAGGCGGTGGGTTATGGCCCCCGGGACGAATGAGAATGCCTCGACAGACTGACCATTGTCGCTGGAAACTCCAAGGAAACTGATCAATGACCGACATCACCCATGCGGGCTGGATATGGCTCGCAAAGGGGGCTGGCGCTGTGGCCGGCTCCGCCATCTCGCTCGCCTATATCCTGCCAAAGCATCGGCGCGACGCGGCGGTTCGCTTTGCGGTCGGTGTGGTGTGCGGCATGGTTTTCGGCGGGGCGACGGGGCTGAAACTCGCTGAAATTCTCGAACTTTCCGGGCGGCTTGGGGCTGCGGAGACCATGCTCATGGGGGCGGCTGTAGCAAGCCTATGCGCCTGGAGCGCCATCGGTCTGGCCCTGCGATATTTCCAGACGCGGCCGGTGGGGCCGTTGCCGCAAGGACGGTCCGAAAGGCTGGATGATCAGAAAGGACGCTAGACCATGCAGGCAAAGATCGCGCCGATACCCGATGAGCGCAAATATACCGGTCTCGACATCGAGACCGTGAAGGCTGACAGGACGTTTTCTGGATATGCGAGCCTGTTCGGCAAAGTCGATCTCGGACGCGATGCGGTGGAGCGGGGCGCTTTTGCCCGCTCGCTCGAAAGACGTGGCCCAGGCGGCGTACGCATGCTGTTCCAACACGATCCCAACCAGCCCATAGGAACCTGGGATGAGCTGCGCGAGGACGCGCGCGGCCTCCTGGTGCGCGGGCGGCTGGCGCTTGGCGTCGCCAAGGCGCGGGAGGTCTGGGAGCTGATGCGCGACCGGGCGATCGACGGGCTTTCCATCGGCTTTCGCACTGTCAAGGCGAAGACGGAAGCGAAGACCGGCGTTCGCCGCATCGTGGAGGCGGATCTCTGGGAGATTTCCGTGGTCACGTTTCCCATGCTGCCGGAGGCGCGTGTGGATGAGGTGAAAACGGAGGGAAGGGACGCGCCGCTGCCCACGGCGCGTGAGTTCGAGCGTTGGCTGACGCGGGATGCCGGCCTGACGCGGCGAGAGGCCCGGTTGGTGATCGCCAAGGGGTTTTGCGCCTTGAGACGCGAGCGGGATGCCGTGCGGGGCATTGATGACGGGCTTGCTGCGCTGATCCGCAAGGCGGCCCGCATGTTCAACGATTGAGGATGAAGACATGACGGCAGGACAGGCAAAACGCGCGCCGGAGGTGAAATCGGCGCTTGATGAGGGTGACGTGACGGGCGCCTTCCATGATTTCATGAATGCATTCGAGAGTTTTAAGGAAGCCAATGACGAGAAGCTGAAACAGCTTGAGACGCGCAGTGCGGATGTGGTGACGTCGGAGAAGGTGGAGCGAATTTCGAAAGCGCTCGACGAGCACAAGCAGGCGCTTGATACGCTGGTGTTGAAGAAATCGCGGCCGGTTCTGGGCCGTGGCGGTGCTACAGCGCTGCAGGATCTTGAGCGAAAACAGGCTTTTGAAGCCTATATGCGGTCCGGAGACGAGCGCGGAATACGCTCTCTGGAAGAAAAGGCAATGTCTTATGGCTCTGCACCGGATGGCGGCTATCTGGTGCCCGACGAGACGGAAGCGGCAATCGGCGCGCGGTTGTCCGAGCTATCACCGATCCGCTCAATTGCTTCGGTGCGGCAGGTCTCCAGTGCGGTTTTGAAGAAGCCGTTTGCCGTGACCGGTCCGGCGGTGGGCTGGGTCGCCGAAACGGCAGCACGTCCGGAGACGGCGGCAGGCACGTTGGAGGAACTGCAATTTCCCACCGCTGAACTCTATGCCATGCCGGCGGCAACCGCGATGCTGCTGGATGACGCCGTGGTCGATCTTGACCAATGGATTGCCAGCGAAGTGGAGAGCGCCTTTGCCGAGCAGGAAGGGGCGGCTTTCGTCAACGGTGACGGCATCAACAAGCCGAAAGGCTTCCTCAGCTACCCGCAGGCGGACGAAACCGGCTGGAGCTGGGGCAATGTAGGGTACAATGTGACAGGCGTCAGCGGCGACCTTGCTGCAAGTGACGCTTCCGACGTTCTTGTCGATCTCGTCTATGCGGTCAAGGCGGGCTACCGCCAGAACGCAAGCTGGGTGATGAACCGCAAGACGCAGGCGACGCTGCGCAAACTGAAGGACGCGGACGGCAACTATATGTGGCAGCCGCCCGCCACCCCCGGAAGCCGTGCCATGCTGATGGGCTTTCCGCTGGTTGAAGCGGAGGACATGCCCGACATTGGCGCCGACGCGACACCAATCGCTTTCGGCGATTTTCGCCGTTTCTACCTGGTGGTGGATCGGGCCGGCGTTCGCGTGCTTCGCGATCCGTACTCTGCCAAGCCTTACGTGCTCTTCTACACAACGAAGCGCGTGGGTGGCGGGATCCAGGATTTCGATGCGGTGAAGCTGCTGAAATTCGGCACGGTGTAATCCTCCCTGTACGTCCATGCCGATACGGCCCCGGAAGCATTTCCGGGGCCGTTTTCATTGAACGGAGTTTCCGCATGACGCTATTTCGAACGGTCGGCCCATTGATCGAGCCGGTGACCCTGGCCGAGGCGAAGGCGCATCTTCGGCTTGAGCAGGCAAGCGAAGATCCGCTTATCGAAGGGCTGATCCGCGCCGCGCGCGAGGAGGTGGAAAAGACCACCGGTCAGGCACTGATCGAACAGTCCTGGCGGCTTACGCTGGACGACTGGCCAACAAGCGATGTGCTTTTTCTGAACCGAACCCCGGTGCGCGAAGTGCTATCGGTGACGGTGTTCGACGCTGATGGAGCCGCGTCGGTTGTCGATCCATCAACCTATCGGCTGGATGCGAATTCTGAGCCGGCTCGACTGCTGTTGGAGGTGCGACCGCTTCCGGGCCAAAAGCTGAACGGGATCGAAATCGATTTCAGCGCCGGTTACGGAGAAGCGGGGACGGATGTGCCGGACCTTCTGCGGCGCGCCATTCTTGTGCTTGTGGCCCATTGGTTCGAGTTCCGGGCCGCGTTTGAGGCCAGTGACCAGCCTGTTTCGATGCCGGCCGGCTTCCAGCGACTTGTCAGCAGCTATCGGAAGCCGAGGCTGTGATGCGTGTTCAGTTCATCGACCCTGGCGCATTCCGTGCCGAGCTCAGCCTGCAGAAAGCAACGCTCGTTTCGGACGACGCAGGCGGGCACACCGAGGCCTGGAGCGAGACCGCGACGATATTCGGTTTCATAGAGCCAGTGAGGGCCGCGGCACCTTTCGGAGCGGGACAACGCCACGAACGGGTGACCCATCGCATCACGCTGCGGTTCCGTACCGGTGTGACGGGCGGAATGCGGATCGTGAGGGGGACGCGGCGATTCTCGATCCTGACGGCCCATGATCCCGATGAGACAGGCCGCTATCTGGTCTGTCTCTGTGAGGAGGAACAGACATGAAGATGAGCCTGCGACTGACTGGCGACGGGCTGGCCCAGGCATTGCGACGGCTATCACACAAGGTGGCCGAGGTGGGAGAGGCCGCAAGGCGTGCAGAACGCAAAGCGCCGAAAGCGGAACCAGAAAAACAGGAGCGTGACAATGCTCGCCGCCGCGTTTGAACTGCAGAAGGCGGTGTTCGGGACGCTGGCAGCAGATACGGGGCTGACTGGCGCTCTGGGCGGTGAAAAACTCTACGATCTGGCACCTGCCCGTACGGCCTACCCCTATGTCACGTTTGGACCGACCAGCACGCATGACTGGAGCACGGACACCGAGCAAGGCAGCGAGCACTTCTTCACGATCAATGTCTGGGCCAACGGCAAGGGGCGACGCGAAGCGCTGCAACTGATGGATCGCATCGATCAGGCGCTGATGACCTCCCCGTTTTCAGTCGCCGGACATCACCTGGTCAACCTGCGTCGTGAGGGCAGCGAAATCCACTTCGACGAAGACCTCATCGCCTATCACGGCCTGATGCGCTTTCGCGCAGTGATCGAGCCGGTGTGAGACATTAACATTTCCCTGGAGGACAAGCATGGTTGCCAAGAAAGGCAAGGACCTGCTCCTGAAGCTCGACACGAGCGGGGCGGGAACATTCACCACCGTTGCAGGGCTGCGTGCCAAGCGTCTCGCCTTCAACAGTGAGACGGTGGACGTGACGAATGCGGATTCGGTGGGCCGGTGGCGGGAGTTGCTTGCCGGCAGCGGCGTGCAGCGGGCCGCGATCAGCGGCTCCGGAATTTTCAAGGACAGCGCATCAGATGCCGCAATTCGCAGCCGGTTCTTTGCCAGCGAGATAGCCGACTGGCAATTGACGATACCGGATTTCGGCATCGTGTCGGGCCCGTTTCAGATCACCGCGCTGGAGTATGGCGGCAATCACGATGGTGAGGTGACCTTTGAGATCGCGCTGGAATCTGCCGGGGCCGTGAATTTTGCGGAGGTCTCATGATCAGTGTCAACCGCAGGCGCGGCGAGGTGGCTGCGCGGATCGACGGCAAAGACTACACGCTTTGCCTGACACTGGGTGCCTTGGCCGAACTCGAAGACGCATTCGCTGCGGAGGATCTGGGCGAACTTGCAAAACGGTTTTCGAGCGGACGCCTTTCGGCGCGCGACATGCAACGCGTGATCGGGGCTGGTCTTCGTGGCGGCGGCCATGCCGTCAGTCAGGAAGATGTGCAGGCCATGCGCTGCGAAGAGGGCTTGGCCGGGCTTGCGCGGGTTGTGAGTGCACTTTTGGTGGCAACGTTCGGCGGCGCGGAGGAACCGGCCCCAAACCCTTGAATGCCGCAGCAACCCAAGTGCGGCCTTTCCCCTGGAATGAGGTGATGGGCGTTGCGTTTGGGGTGCTGCGGCTTCCACCGGGCGCGTTCTGGGGCATGACACCGCGCGAGCTGAATTGTGCGCTGGAAGCGTTGTGTGGCAGCGCTCCAGGTGTCCCGGCGCGCAGCGATCTCGATCAGCTCATGCAACGGTTTCCAGACTTTGACGTCGGACAATGAGCGGAGGCTATTCCTTGGAAGACATGACCTTTGAAATCCGCGCGGACACCAAGCCGTTTGCCGAAGCCCTGAGCGAACTGGAGACGCTGGCGGACGGCTTTGGCCGACACATGACCGGGGCGTTGAAAAGTGCGGTGGTGAGTGGCAAATCGTTCGAGGATGTGCTGCGCAATATCGGTATGAACCTGGCGAGTATGGCGCTTTCGCAGGCGTTGCAGCCTTTGGCGGCGCTGGGATCGTCGCTGTTTTCGAGTGTGGTCGGGGGTATCCTGCCCTTCGCCAAAGGGGGCGTGGTGCCGTTTGCCGATGGTGGCGTCGTTTCCTCGCCCACCTATTTTCCGATGGGGGGCAGGGTCGGATTGATGGGTGAGGCGGGCGCAGAAGCGATCCTGCCTCTTCAGCGCGGTTCCGACGGTCGGCTGGGTGTTGCTGCAGGAAGCGGGTCGACCGCCCCAAACATCGTTTTCAACGTTTCGACACCGGACGCGGCATCGTTCCGCAAGTCGCAGGCCCAAATCACCGGCATGCTGGCGCGCGCTGTATCGCGTGGCGCGAAGACCTTTTGAGGAAGGAGAAGAACCGGCATGAACGCCTTTCACGATGTGCGGTTTCCCGTGGCCATCTCCTTTGGGGCCACTGGAGGGCCGGAAAGACGCAACGAAATCGTGGAGCTGACATCGGGCCGCGAGAAGCGCAATGCGAGACATGCGCTAGCGCGGCGGTATTACGACGTCGGCACTGGATTGCGCTCGCTCGACGATGTGCATGAAGTGATCGCATTTTTCGAGGCGCGGCGCGGTTCGCTTCACGGGTTTCGGTTCCGCGATCCATTCGACATGAAATCGTGTGGGCCTTCCGGGACGCCGGCTGCGAATGACCAGTCTATCGGCATTGGCGATGGCATCACCACACGCTTTCAGTTGGTGAAGACATATGGCGAGGGACCCGATGCGGTTGCGCGTCCGATCACCCGCCCAGTCGCGGACACGGTTCTCGTCGGCGTCGACGGTGTGCTTCAGCAGACCTCACTCGACTTTGCCATCGACAGCGCCACCGGAGAAGTGGTGTTCCAGTCTCAGGCGGTGCCCGCTGAAGGCGCTGTGGTCACGGCGGGGTTCGAATTCGACGTGCCCGTCCGCTTCGACATTGAAAGATTGTCGGTGAGCCTCAGTGCTTTCAAGGCGGGGCAAATTCCCACAATCCCGCTGGTGGAGATCCTGGCATGACGTCGACCGAAGAAACGCTGGAAGCCCACATTCAAGGGGAGGTGACAAGTCTTTGCCATTGCTGGCGGTTAAGCCGATCCGACGGGATCTTCCTCGGTTTTACCGACCACGACAGGCAATTGCATTGCGATGGCACGAGTTTCCATCCGAACACGGGTTTTACGGCGAGCGAAGCCAGATCATCATTCGGACTATCGGTGGATACGGTCGATGTGGTTGGAGCGCTTTCGGCCTCGGAAATCCTGGAAGACGACATTCTCTCAGGTCTCTATGACGGTGCAAGGGTTGAGACTTTGCTCGTGAATTGGCGAAATCCATCGACGTTTCATAAACTGCGCGTGGCGGTGATTGGCAAGGTGACGCGGCAGGATGGACGTTTCGTCGCCGAATTGGAGAGCGAAGCATGGACACTTGATCAACCAAGCGGTCGAACCGTCGGACGATGCTGCGATGCTGAACTGGGCGACCAGCGATGCGGAGTGGATCTGACCGATGACCGTTTTGCAGGCAGCGGCACTTTCCTTCGCGCTGAAGAAGGGAACGTTGTGGTGGTTGATGGCCTCGATGCGTTTGCGGCTGGCTGGTTTGACAATGGCGTTCTGACCTGGGCCAGCGGAGCGCAATCTGGTCGCAAGGAACGGGTCATCGCGCATGCGAAGTCGGGAAGCGAGACCCGGCTTTCACTCTGGCGCGAAGCACCGCTTTCTGGCGAAGCCGGCGACCTTTTTACCGTCGTGTCCGGATGTGACAAGCAATTTTCCACCTGCAAGGGGAAGTTCCAAAACGCCCTGAACTTCCGTGGTTTTCCGCATTTGCCCGGCGATGACGCAGCCTACAGCTATGTACGGGGCGAGGGGGTCTTCGACGGCAAGGCTTTGGTGCGATGAGACAGCGTACCCATACAACCGAGGAGGCCCTGCGGGAAGCCATTCTGAACGAAGCCTTGAGCTGGGTCGGCACCCCTTACCGGCATCAGGCGAGCCGCAAGGGCGTGGGTTGCGATTGCCTCGGACTGTTGCGCGGTGTGTGGCGAAACGTACTGGGCCGCGAAGCAGAGGACCCGGGTGTTTACAGCGCGGACTGGGCTGAGTGTGGCGGGGAAGAGCGTCTTCTTTCTGCAGCCAGGCGTCATTGCATTGAACAGGCGCAAACGGCCCCCAAGCCTGGCGATATCGTTCTGTTTCGCTGGCGCATACATCTGCCAGCCAAGCATGTGGGCATCATGACGGCGACGGATGCCTTCGTGCACGCCTATGAAGGGAGCGCAGTCGTGGTCTCAGCGCTCGTACCGCAATGGCGCAGACGGATTGCAGGTGTGTTCGCCTTTCCACTACCCCCATCCTCGATACCTGGAAAGTAGAAGCTTATGGCTACACTCGTCTTGCAGGCTGCCGGTGCGTTCCTCGGTGGCTTTCTCGGGCCTGTCGGCGTAACGCTAGGGACAGCTGCGGGCGCTCTGGCCGGCTATGTAGTGGATAGGGCTCTGTTTGGAGGAGCGCAGCACTACGAAGGACCGCGGCTTTCCGCAGCAAGGCCATTTTCCGGGGAGGAAGGCTCTCCCTTGCCCAGACTTTATGGAACCGTGCGCACGGGCGGCACCCTGATCTGGGCGACGCGTTTCGAAGAAACCAGCACCACGGAGCGTCAAGGCGGCAAGGGCGGGCCGAAAGTAACCACCTATTCTTATTTTGCCAACGCCGCATTTGCGGTCTGCGATGGTGAGATTGCCGGTGTCCGTCGCATCTGGGCCGACGGCCAGGAAGTGGATCAAAGCAGGGTCAGTATCCGAGTTTACCGCGGTACAGAGGACCAAATGCCCGATCCGCTGATCGAGGCAAAGCAAGGCACCGGCAATGCGCCTGCCTATCGCGGAACCGCCTATGTGGTGATCGACCGCATGCCAATTGATGATTACGGGCGACGAATCCCTCAGCTTCAGTTTGAAGTGCTCCGGCCGGTTTCCACGTTGAATGCGAAGGTTGGATCCGTGGCCCTTATCCCCGGCTCCACCGAGTTCGGCCTTTCTCCGAAAACAGTTGAGATTCGCAACAGTCCGGGAAAGCACACGGTCGTAAACCGCAACACGCGCGTCGCCGAAAGCGATTTCGAAGCCTCGCTGGATGAGTTGCAGGCATTAATGCCGAATCTCAAGAGCGTTTCTCTTGTCGTTTCATGGTTCGGTACAGATCTGCGGGCAGGGCACTGCCAGATCAAACCTATGGTGAGTTCTCACGGCGGCAGCGCGTTTCCATTGGACTGGGAAAATATCTGGAGACTGATGGGGGTGCCCCCGGCATTTCTCGACCACCTTTCGGGCAGCGGGCAGAATGAAAAATGGAAGGTTTCGAGCCTGGAGCGAGAGAACGCCCAAGTGGTTTCCTACACCGAGCAGGGCGCTGCTTATGGAGGGACGCCGTCCGACCATACGGTGGTAGCCGCGATCAAGGCGATCAAGGCGCGGGGTCTAAAGGTCTGGCTCTATCCGTTCATTATGATGGATGTGCCCGCCGGCAATGATCTCCCCAGTCCGGATGGAGAAACACATCAGCCTGTTTATCCATGGCGGGGGCGGATTACATGTTATCCGGGACCGGGTCGCCCGGGGACTGCAGACAAGAGCGCGGCGGCGGATGCGCAGGTCGCTGCTCTGCTGGGAGATGCTGCGGCGGCCGCTTACACTCCTAACGAGGATACGGTGGACTTCACCGGTGATCCCGATGAATGGGGTTATCGACGTTTCTTGCTTCACTACGCCCATCTGGCCGCCGTGGCTGGCGGCGTGGACGGGTTTCTGATCGGTTCGGAACTGCGAGGATTAACCCAGTTGCGCAACCAGAACGGTCAGTTCCCCTTCGTCGAGGGGTTAAGGATCTTGGCCAATGAAGTGCGCGCAATTGTGGGGGCGGGAGCGACGATTACCTATGGCGCGGACTGGACCGAGTATTTTGGGCATCAGCCTGCTGACGGAAGCGGTGACGTACTATTTCACCTTGATCCCCTATGGGCGGACGATGCGATTGATGCGGTGGGTATCGACAATTACATGCCGCTGTCCGACTGGCGCGATGAAGATCATGCGGGAGGCAACCCGGATGGTTTTTATGGACCCTACGATCCGGTGGGGCTCAAGGCGGGCATCGCTTCAGGCGAGGGCTTCGATTGGTTTTATGCCAGTGAGGCAGATCGGCGCGCCCGGCTTCGCACCCTGATTGCGGACGGGGCTTATGGAAAACCCTGGGTTTTCCGCTACAAGGATCTTGTTAGCTGGTGGTCGAACCCGCATTTCGACAGGATTGGCGGGGTGGAAAAGGCCCTTCCGACCGCCTGGTTGCCTGCTTCCAAGCCAATCATCTTTACCGAGCTTGGTTGCCCAGCGGTCGACAAGGGCCCCAATCAGCCGAACGTATTTCCGGATGCGAAATCCTCCGAAAACGCGTTGCCGTATTTCTCCAATGGTGGGCGCTCGGACCTGGCCCAGCATCGGCTGCTCGAGGCGCATTTTGACTATTGGGCTGAGACGGGTCCACACAACCCGGTTTCACCGGTTTATCAAGCCCCTATGGTCGATCCGCAAATGTTCAGCCTTTGGGCCTGGGATGCCCGTCCCTTCCCGGCCTTTCCTGTGCGAACGGATGTTTGGGGTGACGGGGGCAATTGGGCGACCGGGCATTGGCTCAACGGTCGCGCAAGCAGCGCAACCGCCGGCGATCTTATCAACGCCATACTGGACGATCATGGGCTGGATAGGGCCGAAACGGAGAATGCGGACGGTTGGATCGCCGGCTATGCGATCGCCAATCCGACCACTGCCCGAGCAGCACTCGAACCTATCCTCGATCTTTTTGGTATTGGTGCTCATGAGCGGGAAGGAAAACTCAGTTTCCGTTCACTCGCCGCCGCTCTGAGCGGTAAGCGAGAGATCACGGAGTTGGCCATGCAGGATGACGGTGTGGTCGTGGAGCGGATGCGGGAGCCCGATCATGCCCTGCCTGCCGAATTGCATTTGGATTTCCGTGACGAGATGCGCGATCATCAGGCGGCCACTACACGTGTTTTGCATATCGGTGCAAAGGGGCGGAGAACACATTTTCTCAGTTTCCCGGGTGTGTTGACGGCGCCGGAAGCTGACATCCAGGCGAAGGAATGGCTTTTTCGCCATTGGGCTGCGCGGGAGGAAGCCCAGTTCGCCTTGCCGCCGTCAGAGCACGGCATTGAGCCAGGCACGATCCTGCATCTCCCCGAGATTCTGGGGGCAGGTCGATATCTCGTCACCGAGGTGGAAGATGGCCTGTTGCGTCGGGTCAAGGCACGGCGTGTGCTTGGAAATCCAGCTCCGGCGACAGGTGCGGCTCCTTCACTACCGACCGACAATGCTGAACAAGGGGAAAGTGCTGCTTTTGCCTTGATGCTCGATCTGCCGTGGCAGCCCGACACACGCGAAAGTCACCAGCAGTTTCGGCTCGCCGTTCATTCAGCCCCCTGGAGCAGTCATGTCGCCTTTGCCTCGCCTGAGGACAGTGGTTTCGAATTGCGCAGCCGGATTGAAAAGCGTGCCACCATCGGCTTCCTCAAAGAACCACTCGGAAGCGGTGTGTTGGGCCGGCGGGACACAAGCCGGACGATCTCAGTGGAGCTTCTCTCCGGCGCATTGGAAAGTGTTTCGGTGGCCCAACTCGTCAATGGTGCAAACGCAGCTGCCGTTTTCAGCGAGGCGGGTGTCTGGGAGATATTGCAGTTCACCACAGCCGAAGAGATTGAACCGTCCGTGTGGCGTCTTAACGGTCTGTTGCGGGGGCAACTGGGAACCGATGACGCCATGAAAGCAGGCGCACCGGCTGGAGCCGGGTTTGTCTTGCTAGACCAGGCTGTACAGGCAGCGGGACTACGGTCTGGCGAAATCGGGCTTGAACGCAGTTGGCTTATCGGACCAGCCGGGGAAGCTCTTGGCAGCACACGGTTTTTTCAGACACAGGGCACGGGCGGCCTGCGTGCGCTCCTGCCTTTGTCACCGGTCCACCTTAGGGCACGTAAAACCGCTACGGAAGCGGTGGTTCTGTCCTGGGTGAGGCGAGGGCGTGTGGACGCCGACAGCTGGCTGGGCGACGACGTGCCCCTTGGCGAGGCGAGCGAGCGCTACCGCGTCGACGTGGCCGGCAGCAACGGGACTGTCGTGCGCAGCGTCACGTCCACTTCGACAAACTGGACTTACACGCCGGAAATGAAGGCCGAGGATTTTGCGGAGGCGTCGCCGGACATTCGTTTCACGGTCCGCCAGCTAAGCGAACGCGTCGGCCCAGGATTGCCGGCAACAATGATCTTCGCAGGTTGAGTGTGCAATGAAAGAAAGGAAGAACGATGAGTGACAGCAAACCATGGTACCTCTCCCGAACGATATGGGCGTCGATGGTGACGATTGCAGCTACGGCTGCGAGCATGCTGGGTTATCCTTTGGGAGACATCGACAGTTCAGCCGTGTCCGATGAAGTTTTGCGGGTAGTCACCGCGATCTCCGGGCTGATCGCCATCTTCGGTAGAGTTCAGGCCCGCAGCCTTATCCGGTGAGAGACTGGAGCAACGGGAAGGCAGCCGCCGACACTACGGTTCTGACTAGAATCGGTGCGGCGGCCACGGGGCTGGATGGGGGTAAAATGACATGCTGTTCATTTCCTATTCAGCCTCGATAGGTTACATCACAGACATGTTCTGGCACCGCACATATAAACTTGGCTTCTTCGTCGCACTGGCGCTCTTGCCGGCGATGGCTTGGCCGACGACATCTCCAGCCCAATCGGGCGTGGATTGTTATTCCGTTGGCTCCCGGGTCGCCTCACAAAACGGCGGCACACTGGTTCAGGCAACACCTGAGAACCGCGGCGGACAGACGGTCTGCAGGGTTGTGGTGGTGATCCCCGGGGGGAATGGGGAACGCCCGAAGCGGGCCGAATTCGTGGTCCCCGCAAATTGACGTCGCACGGCAGCCGCGACAAAACTAAATTTTGAAACAAACCATGTTGAGGGGTTCATGCGCATTCTCGTTGTCGAAGACGACAAGGACCTGAACCGGCAGATATGCGAAGCGTTGACGGACGCCGGTTACGTCGTTGACAAGGCGTTTGACGGGGAAGAGGGGCATTTTCTCGGCGATACGGAGCCCTATGACGCAGTGGTTCTCGATATTGGTCTGCCGCAGATGGACGGGATCAGTGTGCTCGAACGCTGGCGTCAGGATGATCGCAAGATGCCCGTTTTGATTCTCACTGCCCGTGATCGCTGGAGCGACAAGGTGGCCGGCATCGATGCCGGGGCCGATGATTATGTGACGAAGCCGTTTCATATTGAGGAGGTTCTCGCGCGTTTGCGCGCGCTCATCAGGCGCGCGGCAGGGCACGCTTCAACGGAATTGCGCTGCGGACCCGTGCGCCTCGATACCAGAGCCTCAAAGGCGGATGTCGATGGGGTTCCGCTGAAACTCACCTCGCACGAATACCGGCTGCTCGCCTATCTCATGCACCATCGGGACACGGTTGTTTCCAGAACGGAGCTCGTCGAACATCTCTACGATCAGGATTTTGACCGAGATTCCAACACAATCGAGGTTTTTGTCGGTCGCCTGCGCAAAAAACTCGGGGATGTGGACCTGATCGAAACGGTGCGCGGCATGGGATATCGACTGCGCGAACCGGAGGCCGGCTAGGCCTTCCTGACATGGCGGATCAGAAGAAGCAGCCTTGGCTCATGCGGATTGTAACGCGCTCGCTCGCTGTCCGCGTTATTGCCTTCTCCTCCTTCTGGGCGATCATCGCACTGGTCGTCATCGCAACCATCATCTCCGCCTTGTTTCGTCAGGTTTCAGAACGCGGTTTCGATAGCGTCCTGTCTGCTTACCTCAACAATGTCATTGGCTCGGTGGGGCTTGCGGAAGACGGAACCTTGCAGGGCAGCCCCAATCTCGATGATCTGCGTTTTCTGCAGCCCCAATCCGGCTGGTATTGGGCGGTGGAACCGCTGACCGATGACCTGGGCCGAGCATTGCGCTCGCCTTCCATGGCAGAGCCCGTCCCATCGCCGAGCATAAATGATGTGCCGTTCAACACCGGATTTCAGCGCAGCTACATGGCCATGGGGCCAGGTGGCGAAACGATCGAGGTGGTGGAGGCCGAACTGGTCGTGGGTGACCAGGGCCAGGTGGCGCGTTTTCGCGTCATGGGCAATCGAAGCGAGCTGGAGGACGAAGTCAGCCAATTTGTTCGCAGACTTTACGGCTATCTGGCAATATTCGGCCTTGGGATGATTGCCATCAATGTTTTTGCGATCCTCTACGGCTTGCGCCCGCTCAATCGCGTTCAACAGGCTCTTTCAGAGATTCGAGCAGGCTCGACGCAGCGGCTTGAGGGCCCGTTTCCGACCGAAATCGAAGCGTTGGCGGACGAGACCAATGCCTTGATCGACAACAATCGACGTATCGTCGAGCGTTCACGCAAACAGGTCGGCAATCTGGCTCACTCCCTGAAAACTCCTCTAGCCGTTCTCATGAACGAAGGTCATGCGGTGGGCGGTGAACGGGGAAAGCTGATCACAGCCCAGGCCACTGCGCTTCAGCGTCAGCTCGATCACTATCTGCAGCGGGCGCGAGCAGCAGCCCAGCGCGACAGTCTTGTCTTTCGCACACCGGTCAAGGCATCGCTCGAGCGCATGGCGCGGGTCATGGGCAAGCTCAATCCCACGATCGACCTTGAAGTGCAGTTTCCTGACGATCCTTTGATCTTTGCCGGGGAACGGGAAGATCTGGAGGAAATCAGCGGCAACCTGATGGAAAATGCGATGAAATGGGCCAGGACGCGCGTTTGCCTGTCTGCCAAGGACGCCGCGTCGCAGGGCGATGCCCGCGGGCTTCTTATCATCATTGAAGACGACGGTCCCGGTATTCCCGAAGAGAGGGCGCGGGACGCGTTGAAGCGTGGCCGGCGGCTTGATGAAACCAAGCCTGGTACCGGGCTCGGGCTTGCGATTGTCGCAGATCTGGTGGAAGAGTATGGGGGTTCTCTCGCTTTGGAACGTTCCTCGCTTGGTGGGCTCAAAGTTGTTGTTGCGCTGCCTCGTGCGGAAGCTCAGGGCGCCAGTTGAGCAGAATTGCCCAAATTGGGCCAAACCGAAGCTTTAAACACCTTGCAAACGACACATGTGTCTCAGGGGACCATTGGTATCAATGAAACTCTCAGCAGTTTTTGCAGTAGCCCTATCCGCAGTTTTGTCCGGCTGCCTGAGCAACGGCATGTCGAGCGCGCAACTCGAGCCCAATCAGTTTGCAGCATCTCAGGCTGCAACGGACAGTTCCGCCATACTTGGCATGGAGGGCGGTGGCCTGATTGGTGGCGAATTCGGCGCTGCATTATCTCGTCGGCAAAAACGCATCGCGATAGAAGCTGAGTACAAGGCCCTCGAGAGCACACCCGCTGGCCAAGACGTGTCGTGGCAGGATGCTGGCTCCGGCCGGACTGGAACCGTACGCGCGGCGCAGCCTTACCGCGTGGGCTCCCAGGACTGTCGGCAATATACCCACACCATCCAGATCAACGGGACGCCCCGGGAAGCACGCGGAACCGCTTGTCGCAACGAGGATGGAAGCTGGATGCTGCTGGGATAAGATTTTCAGCAAAAATCTCAGGGTTGGGGAACGGGGGGGCGGCCAGTTTGCCAAATGGCCGCAGCTGCGCCGAGTTGGCAGCACGTTCCCCGGCGGCTATTTAGGACCCATGTTGTTCTGGATCCTTGCAGCCTTTCTGACTTTCATTGCCGCCTTTGCAGTGCTGCGACCCTTCGCCGTGCGCCAAGCGCCCGCCGAAGATGCAGGCGCCCATGACATCGAGGTCTACCGTGATCAGCTTGAGGAAGTGGAACGTGACGCGAAGCGCGGACTGATTGGCCAGCAGGAAGCCGAACAGGCCAGGGCCGAGATAGGACGTCGCATTTTGCAGGTCTCCGAGGCTGCTGATATCCGAGATAGTACTAGGTCGAATCGTCGTGTTACCCAATTGACGGCTGCCGCGGCCGTTCTCGCAATTCCATTGGTGAGCTGGGGCCTTTACGTGTTTACCGGGGAACCCGGCATGCCCGCACAACCTTTGCATGCGCGAACAGCTGCCGAGCCCGCCGATGCGTCTATAGACGAGTTGGTCGCGCGCGCAGAGACGCATCTGGCGACCAATCCTGACGATGCCCGCGGCTGGCAGGTTCTGGCTCCGGTCTACATGCGTCTGGGGCGCTTTGCGGACGCTCAAACCGCCCTGCAAAACATCATGAGGCTCTCAGGCGAAACAGCAGAGCTGAAAGCGGCGCTGGGAGAGGCGATGGTCGGGGCTGCGCGCGGCATGGTGACCGCCGATGCAGAAGGGGTTTTCGAGCAGGCCCTCGCGCTTGACCCCAACGAGCCGAAAGCGCGATTTTTCCTGGGGCTGGCGCGTGCTCAGGAAGGCGCAACCGAGGATGCGCGGACGATCTGGCGCGGAATGCTGGAAAATCTTCCTGATGCCTCGCCATGGCGTGAGGCAGCGCAGCAGGCCATGGCACAATCCGGCGGCGAGGGAGCTTCTGCTCGCGGCCCCGCGGCAGGCGAGGTGGCTGCGGCTTCCGACCTTTCCGAGACCGATCGTCAGGCGATGATCGAAGGCATGGTGAAAGGGTTGGACGAAAAGCTGCGCGAAAACCCTTCCGATCTGGAAGGATGGCGGCGTCTCATTCGTTCATACGTTGTGCTTCAGCGTCCTGAAGCCGCCAAGGAAGCGCTCGCGCGCGCTGTGGCGGCATTCGGCGATAAAGCCTCCGAAAGTGCAGAACTGAAGGGGTTCGCGGCCAATCTTGGCGTGACAATCGAATAGGTTGGATGTGACACGGAAACAAAAAAGGCTGGCGATAATCGCAGGCGCCCTAGGCTTTATCGGAGCAGCCACCGGGCTCACGCTCTATGCTCTGGGCGAACAGACATCTTATTTTTACATGCCAGGAGATCTGGCGGAAAACCCGGTTGCTGCCGGTCAGCGCATCCGACTCGGCGGCCTTGTGGAAAAGGGCTCTATAGTGCGCTCCGACGATACCCATGTGCGCTTTACGGTGACCGATGGAAGCAACACGGTGTCGGTGCGCTACAATGGCATCCTGCCCGATCTTTTTCGAGAGGAGCAAGGTGTGGTCACCGAGGGCGTTTTCGACGACAGCAAGATGTTTGTTGCCGATACCGTTCTTGCCAAGCATGACGAGAATTACATGCCGCGCGAAGTGGCCGACAGTCTCAAGGAAAAGGGTGTCTGGCAGGAAAACTGACGCCGTTGTAACGCGTCCGGACCAGCCAGAACGGATCGATTGGAGTGGATGACACAATGAGCATTGAACTCGGTCATTTTGCCCTTGTCCTCGCCTTCGCGCTGGCGCTGGTTCAGATGGCGGTGCCCATCATCGGTGCTCAGATCAAGAACGACACGCTGATGCGCGTGGGTGAGCCCGCGGCCCTGACCAATTTCATGCTGGTCGCGCTCTCCTTCATGGCGCTGACCTCCGCCTATATCCAATCGGATTTTTCGGTATTGAACGTCTGGGAGAACTCGCATTCGGCCAAGCCGCTTCTCTACAAGATCACCGGTACATGGGGGAACCATGAGGGGTCGATGCTCCTGTGGGTGCTGATCCTTGTTTTTTTCGGTGCGCTGGTGGCGGTTTTCGGGCGTAACCTTCCTCTATCCCTGCGTGCGAATGTGCTCGGAGTGCAAGGTGCGATCAGCTGTGCCTTCATCATATTCATTCTGGCGACCTCGAACCCGTTTGCACGCCTCGACCCGGCCCCGATGGAAGGGCGTGATCTAAACCCCATTCTCCAGGACATAGGGCTCGCCGTTCATCCACCTCTGCTTTATCTCGGCTATGTCGGGTTTTCCGTTGCCTTTTCCTTTGCCATTGCGGCCCTGATCGAGGGGCGGCTGGATGCTGCCTGGGCGCGCTGGGTGCGGCCCTGGACGCTTGCAGCCTGGATGTTTCTGACAGGCGGTATCGCAATGGGCTCATACTGGGCCTATTACGAGCTTGGCTGGGGCGGGTTCTGGTTCTGGGATCCGGTCGAGAATGCCTCGCTGCTGCCGTGGCTGGGGGGGACGGCGCTATTGCACTCGGCGCTGGTTATGGAAAAGCGGTCGGCGCTGAAGATCTGGACGGTCCTTCTTGCTATCCTGACATTCTCGCTGTCGTTGCTCGGAACGTTTTTGGTCCGTTCCGGCGTTCTGACCTCCGTCCATGCCTTTGCGACGGATCCGGCACGCGGCGTTTTCATTCTCGGGATTCTCGTGCTGTTCATTGGCGGGTCCTTAGCGCTTTTTGCCTGGAGGGCAGCAACGCTGGCACCGGGTGGCCTCTTCCAGCCGATCTCGCGCGAGGGAGCGCTGGTCCTTAACAATCTGGTTTTGACGACAGCGACCGCCACAGTGTTGATCGGCACGCTGTACCCGCTTTTGGTCGAGGCCGTGACCGGCGACAAGATCTCCGTCGGAGCACCGTTTTTCAATCTCACCTTTGGCCCTCTTATTCTTCCTCTCCTGGTGATCGTGCCCTTCGGCCCGCTTCTTGCGTGGAAGCGAGGCGATCTGTGGGCTGTGTCTCAAAGGCTCTTCGGGGCTTTTGGTGCCGCACTCGCTATCGCGCTTCTTGCTTTCGTTCTGGTCGATCGTGCTTCGGTTCTGGCCGCACTCGGCATTGGACTGGGAGTGTGGCTCGTGCTGGGTGCGATGACTGATCTCGTCGTCAAATCCGGTGTTGGCAAGGCGGCGCCGTCCGTGGTTTTCAGTCGTTTCAAAGGATTGCCGCGTTCAGTGTTTGGAACAGCTCTGGCGCACGCGGGGATCGGGTTGACCACGATCGGTATCATCTCCGTGACGACGCTGGAGACTGAGCGCATCGCCGCGATGCAGCCAGGCGAGACCGTTCAGATTCAGGGATACAATCTACGGTTCGACAGTCTCCGTCCCTTCACAGGCCCGAACTACACCGAAGACCAGGCAACCTTCGTTCTGTCCCGGGTTACCGGAAAACCTCTGGGCGAGGTGGTGTCGTCCAAACGCCTTTATACAGCCCGCCAAATGCCAACCACTGAGGCTGGCATCAGAACGCTTGGCCTAAGCCAGCTTTATGTTTCCCTTGGTGATCAGACCCCCAACGGCAAGATCGTCGTACGCATCTGGTGGAAACCGATGGTCACGCTGATCTGGCTCGGCGCCCTCGTGATGATGGTGGGCGGGACCGTGTCGCTTCTTGATCGTCGGTTGCGGGTCGGCGCGCCTATGCCGCGCCGCAAGCCGGCGGTGGAGGGACGGGTGGCATGAGGCGCTGGATCATTGGTGTGCTTACCGCCGCGTTTGGGCTGCTGAATATGGCGCTTCTGCCTGTCTTGGCGGTGCAACCTGATGAGATCCTTGATGATCCGGTGCTGGAGGAGCGCGCGCGTGAGCTTTCTGCGGAGCTGCGGTGCATGGTTTGCCAAAACCAGTCCATTGACGATTCGGATGCGGAGCTCGCGCGTGATCTTCGGATCCTCGTACGCGACCGTCTCAAGGCAGGTGACAGCAACGAGGAAGTGATCGCCTATGTGGTGGATCGTTATGGAGAGTTTGTTCTCCTGAAACCGCGTTTCAGCTATCGCAATGCACTGCTTTGGGGTGCCCCCGTGATATTGCTGCTGGTGGGCGGCGTGCTGATCGTCACCGGTGCGCGGCGCAAAAAGACTGGCGGCGCTGTATTGAGACTGAGTGCAGAAGAAAAGAAGCGCCTTGACCAAATCTTGAACGACCGTGAATGAGTTTCCTGATCACAAGCCTGTACGGGGGAACCGGATCCACTTAGCCTGACACCGGGCTGCCAGACGGCAGGATCGGGAGAGTTGCGAAAGGGACCCCATGACGGCGATAACCCAGAAGCTCACGTTCAAAGGCCACTCCGGCGCGGATCTTGCCGCCCGGCTCGATTTGCCCAACGGACCAATCAGGGCTTATGCGCTCTTCGCGCACTGTTTCACCTGCTCGAAAGATCTGCTCGCTGCGCGGCGCATTGCCGCCGAATTGGCGCGGGCAGGGATTGCCGTGCTGCGCTTTGATTTTACTGGCCTCGGATCCAGCGAGGGAGAGTTCGCATCGACCAACTTCTCTACCAATCTCGAGGATTTGCTTAGCGCTACAGCTTTTCTTGAGAAGCATTATGAAGCTCCGTCCGTGTTGATCGGTCATTCTCTGGGAGGGGCGGCCGTCCTTGCCATTGCCGGGCGGCTGCCGTCGGTGAAGGCCGTCGCAACCATTGGTGCGCCCTCTGATACGGCGCATGTGCTCAAGAATCTTGGCACGTCGCTGGAAGACATCCAGCAGGGCGGCGAAGCGGAGGTTTCACTGGCGGGTCGCGCTTTCCGCGTAAAGAAACAGTTTGTTGAGGATGTCCGCTCGCACAGAATTCTCGATGCTGTAGCAGGCATGCGCAAACCGCTTCTCATCCTTCACGCTCCACTTGACGAGATTGTCGGGATCGACAACGCCACCCAGATTTTCCTCGCGGCGAAACACCCCAAAAGCTACATCTCACTGGATCAGGGCGACCATTTGCTGACCAATACTGAGGATGCAGCCTTTGCAGCGAGCGCCATCGGTGGCTGGCTTTCACGCTATCTGCCGGGCGACGAGGCGCAGGGTGCAGTGTCGATTGAGCATGTGCGTGTGATGGAGACAGGTCAGGGCACCTTTCAGAATGCGGTACAAGCCGGCAGGCATCGACTGTTTGCCGATGAACCGGAGAGTTTTGGCGGGTTGGATACAGGGCCTTCGCCTTATGATTTTCTGTCCATCGCCCTTGGCGCCTGCACCACGATGACCTTGCGTCTCTACGCCGATCGCAAGAAGCTGGATCTTGGACGCATCAGTGTGGATGTCTCCCATAAAAAGATCCACGCCAGGGACTGCGAAGACTGTTCCGACGCGGCGAAGACACAGGGGCGCATCGATAGATTTGATCGCGTCATCGATGTGGAGAAGCCCACGACACCCGAAATACGCGATAAGCTGGTTGAAATTGCCGGCAAATGTCCGGTTCACAAAACGCTTGAGAGCCTCGTTCATGTCCACACGGCCGTGCGCAGAGATGCGTGAGAAGAAATCGACGCAAACATTACGAAAATTTCATCGGCTGGAAATGGCGTCGTAATGTACGGATCGCTATCTCTTCACTCAACGCGCGTTGACGCGCTGAAGTGAAATTCTCCAAGAGGACAGGTTGCTATGCATCACGACGCGGAAAACAAGGCATCGAAAAAGGGCATTGTCGGAGGCAGGCGGGGGCGCCTGATGGCGACCATCGCGTCTGTCGCAATCGCCGGGGCGATAGGGCTGGGCGCTGTGACAAGCGGGACGGCGCCGGTCATGGCGGAAGCGGTTCGGCTCGAGCAGCCCGTGCAGGCTCCCAGCTTTGCAGACATCGTTGAAAAGGTATCTCCCGCGGTCGTCAGCGTCCGTGTGAAAGCTGATGTCGAGATGACCTCGAACCGTGGCGGCCCGGGCTTGTTCGACATGCCTGGCTTTGAGGAGCTGCCGGACGGGCACCCGCTCAAGCGCTTTTTCCGGGAATTCCGCGGTGATCGCGGATTTGAGCAGGATCGCCGAGCCGAGCGTCGTCGTCCCCGCCCGGTTTCTCAGGGGTCCGGTTTCTTCATTTCCGAGGATGGATATCTCGTCACCAACAACCATGTGGTCGATGGCGGCAGCAACTTCACCGTCGTCATGGATGACGGCACGGAGATCGACGCCAAGCTCGTCGGAACCGATCCGCGCACGGACCTTGCTGTTCTGAAGGTCGAAGAAGAGCGCAAGTTCACCTATGTGGATTTCGCGGATGACGAGAAGGTCCGGGTAGGCGACTGGGTGGTTGCAGTCGGTAACCCGTTCGGCCTTGGCGGCACTGTGACGGCGGGCATTGTTTCCGCCCGCGGCCGAGACATCGGCGCTGGGCCCTATGACGATTTCATCCAGATTGATGCGGCAGTGAACCGCGGTAACTCCGGTGGTCCGGCTTTCAATCTGAGTGGTGAGGTCGTCGGCATCAACACGGCAATCTTCTCGCCGTCGGGCGGCAATGTCGGCATCGCGTTCGCCATTCCGGCCTCGGTTGCCAAGCAGGTTGTTGGAGATCTGATCGAGGACGGTACGGTTGAGCGCGGTTGGCTTGGCGTTCAGATCCAGCCTGTCTCCAAGGACATCGCCGAATCTGTCGGTCTTGACGAAGAAAAAGGCGCGCTGGTCGCCGATGCACAGGAAGGCGAGCCTGCAGCCAAGGCCGGAATCCGCTCCGGCGACATCATCATCGCCGTGGATGACAAGCCGGTCGCTTCGCCGAAGGAACTGGCACGCCTGATCGCTGGGTTCGCGCCGGGCAATGAAATCGACGTGACGGTTTGGCGTGACGGCGCAACCGAAACCCTTGAAGTCACACTCGCCGAGATGCCCGGCGTCGAGACGGTGGCAGCGGCGCGCGGTGGCTCCCAGTCCAGCACAATGGATGCACAATTCGGTCTGAAGGTCACACCGGCGGAGGATGGCGATGGTCTGGTCGTGACGGATGTGGAGCCTGACAGCGCTGCCGAGGAGCGCGGTATCCGCCCCGGCGATATCATTCGCGCCGTCAATTCCCAGAAGGTGAAAACGGGCAAGGATGTCGAAAACGCGGTTGCTGCTGCCGTGAAAGCGGGCCGCAAGGCCGTTCTGGTGCAGATCGAGCGCGACGAGGCAAGCCGCTTTGTCGCCCTTCCGACCAGCGAAGGCTGATCATCCTGACAATCCGGTTCCCCCGCGGTTTCTTCGGGGGAGCCGGGCTTTGTCCCGGTCTTTCGGGAAGACGTTTTATCGGTGAGCGGGTTATAACGACCGTATGAAGATTCTTGTCATAGAGGACGATCGGGAAGCGGCGGACTATCTCAAGAACGCTTTTGCCGAAGCAGGTCACACCGCAGACATCGCCCGCGATGGCGATAGCGGTTTTTCCATGGCCGAGAGCGGCAGCTATGACGTCTTTGTCGTTGATCGCATGCTGCCGCGTCGTGACGGTCTTTCCATCATCGCTGAATTGCGAGAGGGCGGCAACGATACGCCTGCGCTCATCCTGTCGGCCCTCGGGGAGGTTGATGACCGGGTGACCGGTCTGCGCGCCGGGGGCGATGACTATCTGACCAAGCCCTACGCGTTTTCTGAGTTGCTGGCCCGCATCGAGGTGTTGCGCCGGCGGGCGGGCACCAAGGATGTTGAAACCGTTTATAACGTCGGTGATCTCGAGCTTGATCGGCTGTCACATACGGTCCGTCGTGCCGGCCAGGAGATTATTCTCCAGCCGCGTGAGTTCCGCCTCCTCGAATACATGATGCGCCATGCCGGACAGGTGGTGACCCGG
This sequence comes from Nitratireductor sp. B36, assembly GCF_020833685.1. Taxonomy (GTDB): domain Bacteria; phylum Pseudomonadota; class Alphaproteobacteria; order Rhizobiales; family Rhizobiaceae; genus Nitratireductor. The sequence continues at coordinate 749,016 of NZ_JACKZY010000001.1, read as the reverse complement.
ACGATGCTGCTGGAGAATGTCTGGGATTATCATTTTGACCCGCAGACCAATGTCATCGATGTTCATATCTCGCGGCTGCGCGGCAAGATCGAGAAAGGGTTCGACAAGCCATTGCTCCACACGGTGCGAGGCGCCGGCTACATGCTGAAGGACTGATGGCGCGGCTTCTATCAATTCTCAACACGACCGCAGCGCGCCTTTCCGCGCTCTATCTGATCCTTTTCGCCGTCTGCGCCACATTTCTGGTCATCTACATGACCTCGCTCTCAGCCCGCATGCTGGTGAGCCAGACACGTGAAGCGATCAATGAGGAGGTGCGCGGCCTCGATCGTGCCTATCGTCGCGGCGGGTTGCCGTTCCTCGTTCGCGTCATCGAATCTCGCGCGCGCCAGCCCGGCGCGAATCTCTATCTCCTGGCCGACGCAAATGGGCGGATCCTCTCCGGCAATGTGGAAAGCCTGCAACCTGGCGTTCTCGACGTGATGGGGTGGACGGAGAGACCGTTCACCTACAGCCGCTTTGGCGAGGGGGAGGCCCGTCTCGAACCACGCGGGAACAGCGGCGAGCACAGGGCGATGGCGGTCGTTTTCCGCTTGCCCAATCAGATCATCGTCATGGTCGGGCGCGATCTGGGCGAACCTGAAAAATTCCGCAGCGTGATGCAGCGGGCACTTGTGGTGACGCTTGCCATCATGTGCGCGGGCGCACTGTTGATCTGGTATTTCGTCGGACGGCGCGCGCTGAAGCGTATCGACCGCGTATCAGAGGCAAGCCGTAGCATTATGGGTGGTGATCTGAGCCGGCGGCTGCCTGTTTCGGGGGCGGGTGACGAGTTTGATCGTCTTTCGGACAATCTGAACAAGATGCTGGATCGTATCGCTGCCTTGAACGAAGGGTTGCGCGAAGTCTCCGACAACATCGCCCATGATCTCAAGACACCACTGACACGCCTGCGCAACAGGGCGGAAGCTGCGCTTGCAGGCAAGCCGAAAACGGCGGACTATCGTGCCGCGCTGGAACGCACCATTGCCGAATCCGACCAGCTCATTCGCACCTTCAACGCCATTTTGATGATCTCACGGCTGGAGGCAGGATATTCTGCCGAAGCCACCTCGACCATCGATCTGCGTGCCATCCTTGCAGATGTGGTCGAACTTTACGAAGCGCTTGCAGAAGAACAGGGAGTTGCGCTGGAAGCTGAGGCCCACGCAGCCGTGACCCTGCAGGGCAATCGTGAGCTTATCGGACAGGCCCTGTCGAACATCGTCGACAATGCGATCAAGTATTCGGCGGGATCCGGCGAGAAGCCTGCCGTGCAGGTTTCACTTCAAAGCGGGCCTTCCGAGATACGACTGACCGTGCGCGACAACGGTCCGGGCGTTCCCGACGCAGACCGCCGCCGCGTCACCGAACGCTTCGTGCGCCTGGAAGAAAGCCGCACACAGCCGGGTTCTGGCCTCGGTCTCAGCCTTGCCAAGGCTGTCATGACATTCCATGGTGGGCGTCTCGAACTGGCCGACAACGAGCCCGGTCTCGTCGTGACAATGGTCTTTCCCGTCGAGCATTCGAAACGGAAAGTCGAAACGGTCTTCAGGAAGCGTGAAGCCTCCGAGTGACGTGGCCGGGCGAGCGAGAATGCTTGACCGAAGAGGGGGGGGCTTGATGGAGCGTGATGCGGTTGCTGATGGAAGTCTTTGGTTTGGAGCGCCGGTTCTTGTTCTCAAGCCGGTGGATCAGGACGAGGCCGCTGAGGCGCTCCAGATGGTCCGCGAAGCGGCCGAGGAGGCTCAATGCGCGCGCCTGTGCGATCTTTTCGGACGCAATACCGGTTTGACGGATTTCCTCTCGGCGGTATTCGAGCTTTCGCCATTCCTGCGCGACTGCGCGCGCCGCAACCCGAATGCTCTTGAAGCCCTGTTCGACACGCCAGCCGACGAACGGCTCAACATACTGTTCGAGCGCATCGATGCGAGTGCCCTTGTCGAGGAGCAGAGCGAAAGCGGCCAGATGAAGGCGCTGCGTGACTTGAAGGCGGAGGCGCATTTTCTTATCGCTCTCTGCAGACTTGCCAATGTCTCGGACACAGCCAAAACGACCGAGCGGTTGAGCGTTCTTGCGGACAAATGCATCCGTGCCGCCGTCAATTTCTTGCTTCTTGATGCCGATCGGGCAGGGAAACTGAAACTCCAGGACCGTACAAAACCGGCTGAGGGCAGCGGTTGGATCTTGCTTGGCATGGGCAAGCTCGGTGCCAATGAACTGAACTTCTCGTCTGATATCGACCTCATCGTTCTGGTCGATCCGCACGCGCCGGCCATCATCGAGGCTTATGAGGCCATCGACCTTTTTGTTCGCCTGACACGCAGACTGGTGCGGATCCTTCAGGACCGAACAGAGCATGGCTACGTCTTCCGCACCGATCTGCGGTTGCGCCCCGATCCGGGCTCCACGCCACTGGCGATACCTGTCGAGGCGGCGCTTCACTATTATGAAAGCCGGGGCCAGAATTGGGAACGGGCGGCGATGATCAAGGCTCGGCCCATCGCTGGCGATCTGTCGGGGGGCGCGAACTTTCTGAAGGAATTGCAGCCCTATGTGTGGCGCAAATATCTGGACTATGCGGCCATTGCTGACGTCCATTCGATCAAACGCCAGATCCACGCGCATAAGGGACATGGTGAGGTTGCCGTCCGTGGTCACAACGTCAAGCTCGGGCGCGGCGGTATTCGTGAAATCGAATTTTTCGTCCAGACCCAGCAACTGATCGCCGGCGGTCGCTTCCCGGAGCTCCGTGGTCGGCGGACGGTCTCCATGCTGGAAGAACTCGCCCGCTGCGGGTGGATAGACGAAGAGGCGCGAGAGGCACTGACGCGACAATACTGGTTCCTGCGTGATGTCGAGCACGCATTGCAAATGGTGGCGGATGAGCAGACGCATACCCTTCCCGAAGAAGATGAAGAACTGGAGCGCATAGCGCATCTGCTCGCTTTCGAGGATGCGGAGGCTTTTTCGGCAGCTTTTCGCGAAAGCCTTCGCCTCGTGGAGCAGCACTATGCGGACCTGTTCGAGACGGCGCCTCAGCTTTCACGCGGGGTCGGCAATCTGGTCTTCACCGGTGACGTGGACGACCCGGGCACTTTGGAAACGTTGAGCGAACTTGGTTTTGAACGGCCAAGTGACATGTGCCGTGTAATCCGCGGCTGGCATTATGGCCGCTATCGCGCAACGCAATCGGCAGAGGCGCGTGAGCGTTTGACGGAACTGACACCGGCGCTTCTCGAAGCCTTCGGAAGCACGCGGCGCGCCGATGAGGCACTCTTGCGCTTCGATACGTTTCTGGCGGGGCTGCCGGCCGGTATCCAACTTTTCTCGCTGCTTCAATCCAATCCGGCCTTGCTCAACATGTTGGTCAGCATCATGGGTGCTGCGCCGCGCCTGGCCGCCATCATCACGAAGCGTCCGCATGTGTTTGACGGGCTTCTGGATCCGGCACTTCTGTCCGAGCTTCCCGATCGGGCGTATCTTTCCGAGCGTCTTCAAACATTTCTGGCCGGCGCCCGGATTTACGAAGAGATCCTGGATCGATTGCGCATTTTTGCAGCCGAGCAGAAGTTTCTGATCGGTATCCGGCTTCTCACCGGAGCCATCGACGCTGCGCGGGCCGGCAAGGCGTTTTCGGATCTTGCGGACCTCACGGTTGAGGCGGCGCTTGAAGCGGTGGTGGAAAATTTCGCAGAGCGCCATGGCCGTATAGCCGGTGGGCGTGTTGCTGTCCTTGGCATGGGCAAGCTTGGCAGCCGGGAACTGACGGCAGGGTCCGATATAGATCTGATCCTGCTCTATGATCACGATGAGGACGCCGATTATTCAGATGGTAAAAAACCGCTGGCGCCCTCGGAGTATTACGCCCGGCTAACCCAGAGACTGATTGCCGCGGTGTCCGCACCCACTGCCGAAGGGGTGCTCTACGAGCTCGATCTACGGCTTCGCCCATCGGGCAACAAGGGGCCGGTCGCCACCCACATAGACGCGTTTGCACGCTATCAGCGCAACGATGCCTGGACCTGGGAGCACATGGCGCTCACGCGGGCACGCGCTTTCGCCGGCGACCGGGCGCTGATCGGGCGCGTTGAAAAGGAAGTGCACGACATTCTGGCCCTGCCGCGCGACACACAGAAGATCCGCAAAGAAGCAGCCGAGATGCGCAGGCTCCTGGAGGAGGAGAAACCTGCCCGCGACGTCTGGGATCTGAAGCTTGTGCCGGGCGGTCTCATCGACCTCGAATTCATCGCCCAGGTGGCGGTGCTGACCAGAAACACCCGCGCGGGGAGCGAGGCGACCGCCACCGGTGAGATCCTGTCCTCCCTGTCAGAAGGGTTTTGTGCGTCTCAAGCGCGACAGGAACTCGTCGACGCGCATCAGCTTTATATGACCCTCACGCAGACCACGCGGCTTTGTCTAGAAGGCGGCTTTGATCCTGACGAGGCGCCGCCCGGCTTTGCCGATTTGCTGTTGCGACAAACCGATCTTCCGGAACTGGGCATTCTGGAGGCGCATGTCGAAGAGACGGCGGGCAGGGTGCGTCGACTGTTTGGAGAGCTGGTCGGCCCGGTCGGTTAATTCAGGCGGCGACGGCCGGTTTCTTGCGTTCCCCGGCGGGCAGGCGCACCGATACGATGGTGCCGACGCCTTCTGTCGAGCGGATCTTGAGCACCCCGCCATGCAACTCCGCCAGCGAGCGGGAAATGGCGAGGCCCAGTCCCGAGCCCGTGTGGCTTTTGGAGAACTGGTTTTGAACCTGTTCGAAGGGGCGACCCAATTTTTTCAATGCATCCCGCGGAATACCACACCCCGAATCCTCGATAGTGAGCGTGACCGCCGGTCCGACCTTGCGTGCACGCAGAGATATGTGTCCGCCTTCGCCCGTGAACTTCACGGCGTTGGACAGAAGATTGATCACGATCTGCTTGATTGCACGTCGATCGGCGAAGACCTGCATCCTTTCGGGAATGTCCATCTTCATCGCGATGGATTTTTCTGCCGCCTGAAGCTCCACCACCCGCACTGTCTCGCGGATCAGCGGGCATAGATCGATTTCCTCGCAATCGACCGAGAACTGACCGGCTTCGATCTTCGACATGTCGAGGATATCGTTGATGACGCCGAGCAGGTAGGACCCGCTTGCGCAGATATCGCGCACATATTCTTCGTAGCGCTCGGAGCCCAGTGGCCCGAACATCCCCGACTCCATCACTTCCGAGAAACCGATAATCGCATTGAGCGGCGTGCGCAGCTCGTGGGACATGTTGGCCAGGAACTCAGATTTTGCCCTGTTCGCCGCTTCCGCACGCTCGGTCTCGCGCATGTATTTGCGGTTCAGCTCACTGAGTTCGCGTGTACGCTCCTGCTCGGCGCGGCGCGCCAGGCTGAGATCGTGAATGGTCGCCATCAACCGGCGCTCGCTGTCGACAAGCTTGCCCTGGTGCTGCTTGAGCTGGGTGATGTCGGTTCCGACCGAAACCGTGCCGCCATCGCGGGTTTTCAGTTCCGTCACCTGCAGCCAGCGTCCGTCCGCCAGTTGGCGCTCATAGGTCGCGCCATTGCCATTGCCGGAAGGTACGGCCAGCCGGCGCTCGGAGCGGAAAGCAGGTGCCAGTGCTTCAATATCGCGTCGCCGCGCGCCGGTGACGATGAGACTCTCATCGACCCCCAGATCCTGCTTGTACTTCGTGTTGCACATGACGAGCCGCTCGGCATAGTCCCACAAAACGAAGGATTCCCCGATGCTCTCGATCGCGGTACGTAGCCGCTGATCGGCCGCTTCCGTCTGCTGCACAAGCGTGCGTTGCTCGGTCACATCCACGGCGATGCCGATCAGGTGCAGCTCCGGCGCGTTGGGGTCCACGACCTGCGCCCGCGCGCGAACCCATACCCATTGCCCATCGGCGCGCTTCATGCGGAAAACGCGGTCCACGTGATCAATCTCGCGTGCCATGATGCGGTTGGCCAGTTCGAAGAGATCGCCATCGTCAGGATGGATGATCGCCGCCACCTCGCCGAACGAGAGCATCTCCTCGGTGGTTTCGTAGCCCAGCATTTCGAACATGGAGCGTGACCAGAACATCTTTCCGCGCACCATATCCCAGTCCCACAGGCCGCATTTGCCGCGCACCATGGCCATGTCGATGCGTTGATGGGCCTCCATATAGATGCGGTCAGCTGCCTGCGCACGCGCAGCCTGGCTGAAATATGCGTAGAGGATGACCATCAGAATGCCCGCCGTCAGGGCAAACAGCGAGACATTCATCGAGACGGAACGACGCCAGTCGGCAAAGAGACTGTCGCGGGAGGTGAGGGCCACCGCCGCGCCGTCCTGGCCTGCGACATGGACGAGCGAGGCAAGCCACGGTTCTCCCCCGATCTCCACATTCATCACGCCGGCACGCGCACCGAACAGGAAGAGCGGTTGGCCGCCCGTCAAAACGTCTTCCAGCGAACGGCCGACAAGCCTTTGGCCGTTGGGTGAACTCGCCAGAACTTCAAAATGTTCGTCGGTGATGGCAAGCACACGTTCATCTTCCGACCCAGCGCGGCGCATTGCCTCTTCGATAAGCATGCGCGCCCTTTGGCCGGGCGCCATTTCACTGGTGTCGATCGCAACGCTTGCGGCAAGGGAGTCCGCGGCTAGCGCCAGCATGGTCCGGGCGTCGCGTTCTATGTCGTCGCGCCAGGTGAAAAGCGAGAGAAGCCGCGCTGCCGCAAGAACCAGAAGGAAGATGATGATCAGAACGGGAATGGAGCGGCGCAGATAGGGCTCTATCGCCAAAAGACGCTCATAGGCCGGAGCTGCAATAATCTTGGCGTTGCCTGCCAGTCCCATGCGCCTAGCGCGTCGGGTTCGCGGCCCGGCTGCGATGCCCGCTATCAGGGGCAAAGCCCAACCCCCTGCCTTCGCCATCCGACGGGCTCCCTCGTTCCTCGTTAAGTTCGGTGATTCGGCTCCGCCTGCTGCCGAATCATCCATAAGGAATCAAAGGTGATTCGCCTTGTCCAGAGGTCTTGGTAAAAAAGATATTAATGAGCCGTTTTAGGCGAGGGTCCGTTCCAGAATATCCGCCAGATCTCGAGACAGGTCTTTGCGGTTGGCAATCTCGCAGAGGAGCCGGCGTGCGTGCTCACGCCGGCCCTTTTCCAGCGAGCGCCAGGAACGGAACGCGGTGGCCAGGCGGGCCGCTACCTGCGGATTGTGGCCATCGAGCGCGGTGACCGTCTCTGCGACGAGTCGATACCCTTCGCCATCGGCACTGTGGAAGGCCGCCTGGTTCGCCATCGAGAACGTACCCACCAGGGCGCGTACCCTGTTTGGATTGGCGAGCGAAAAATGCGGATGTTTCATCAGGTTACGGATCAAGGAAACTGTCCCCGCCGAGGGGATCATTGCCTGGATCTGGAACCATTTGTCGAGCACGAGCGGATTGTCGCTGTAGCGCTTCTCAAAGGCCGCCAGCGCAGCTCTGCCCTCGTCGGTATCATGGAAATGCTGAGCAAGAACCGTGAGCGCTCCGGCGCGCTCCGTCATGTTGTCGGCGCCTTCAAATTGCCTGTAGGCGGCCGCGGGGTTGGCATCATCCAACGTCAGAAATTCTATCAAAGCGTTGCGTAGCGCGCGGCGCCCCGCACTGCGCGCATCCGGCGAAAAGGGCACGTTGTCGAGCAGCCCGTCGTAGAGCGTGCGAAAGGTTTCCCTGCCCGCCTGCGCGATGGTGAAGAGAAGAGCCTTGCGCGCACCCTGGATCGCATCAGGGTCGATATCCCGCCCGATTTCACGTGCTACATCAGCTTCGCCAGGCACGCTCAGGGTCAACGCTCGAAAGGCCTCTTCCAACGTTTCGTCAGCGGCGAGGTCTATCGTGACCGAGACGATCTCGTCATCGAACACCGGTGTTTTTCCCCCACGCACTGCTTTGCTGGCAGCAATCAAGGCGCTGGTCAGCAGCGTGTTCAGCGCCTGCCAGCGCGAAAACGGGTCACTGTCATGGCGCGCGAGGAAGCGTTGTTCGTCAGCACTGCTCTCGACGGCAAGGGTGACTGGAGCGGAGAAGCCACGGTTGATAGACAGGACCGGACGCGTCTTCACGCCCTTGAAGGTGATCTGGTGCCGGCGTTTTCGCAGGTGGATCACACCGTTTTCGACGTTTGCTCCCTCTGCGCTCTCATAGTCGAGATCGCTGCCGTCCGGGCCAACAAGGCCGAAAGCGAGAGGAATATGCATCAGGCGTTTGCGGCTTTCGGAGGGCGTCGGCGGTATGGACTGCTCGATCTCCACCGTCAGCGCCTTCTTCTTGGCATCATATCGCGATGAAAGCGCCACATTGGGTGTGCCGGCCTGATGGTACCAGAGCGCAAACTGGCTGAGGTCCCGTCCCGACGCATCCTCGAAGGATTTTACAAAATCCTCGATGGTTACGGCTTCCCCGTCGTGTCTTTCAAAATAAAGGTCCATCCCGGCCCGGAAGGCGTCCTCACCCAGGATCGTACGCAGCATGCGAATGACCTCGGAGCCTTTTTCGTAGACGGTCGCCGTGTAGAAATTGTTGATCTCCCGGTAGCGGCGTGGTCGCACGGGATGCGCGAGAGGACCCTGGTCTTCGGGAAATTGGTGCGCCCGCAGGCCGCGCACTTCGGCGATACGCTTGACGGCCCGCGATCGCTGATCTGCGGAGAATTCATGATCGCGGAAAACGGTCAGCCCTTCCTTCAGGCAGAGCTGGAACCAATCCCGGCAAGTGATTCTGTTGCCTGTCCAATTGTGGAAGTACTCATGCGCGATGATCGCCTCTATATTTGCGAAATCAGCATCAGTGGCGGTGTCAGCATCTGCAAGCACATATTTGTCGTTGAAGACGTTGAGCCCCTTGTTCTCCATCGCGCCCATGTTGAAATCCGAAACGGCCACGATGTTAAACACGTCGAGATCGTATTCTCGCCCGAACCGTTCCTCGTCCCAGCGCATGCACCGCTTCAATGCGTCCATCGCATAGGTGGCGCGCTCTTCCTTTCCATGTTCGACGTAGATGCCAAGTTCGACTTCACGTCCCGAGGCAGTGGTGAAGCGATCCTTCACCACGCCGAGATCGCCGGCGACGAGCGCGAACAGATAGGAGGGTTTGGGGAAAGGGTCATGCCAGACGGCGAAGTGGCGCCCGTCAGCGAGTTCTCCGTTCTCCACCGGGTTGCCGTTTGAGAGAAGAAGCGGCGCTTTCTCGCGATACGCCTCCATACGCACCGTATAGACCGAGAGGATATCGGGGCGGTCGAGAAAATAGGTGATGCGGCGAAAGCCTTCAGCCTCACACTGGGTACAAAAAACGCCGTTCGAAACATAGAGTCCCATCAACGTGGTGTTCGTGGATGGCGCAATTCGCGTCACAATGGTTAGTTCGAATTGCCGAGAAGCCGGCAAGCGCGTGATTGCCAGGCGGTCCGGTGAGACGTCATAGCTGTCAGCTGATGCATCCACCCCGTTGATCTGCAGAGCTTCCAGGATCAGCCCATCGCCATCAAGAATCAATGGAGAATCGGCCGGGGCGCGTGCGATCCGTTCCACCCTCAATGTGGCTGTCACCAGCGTCTCCTGAGGGTCCAGCCGAAAATCCAGCGCTATCTCCGGAATGAGATAATTGCTTGGTTGATAGTCCTCGAGACGAAAAACCTGGCCGCTTTCTGTACGCATCGCTACTCTTTCTACGGCCTGGGGAGCGGGCCGGCAATCTGTGGGCTGTCTGGTCCAACAAAATCGGATAGCTGCTCTTTACACAATCATCAGGCTCGACAAAACTAAGACAGCATATGTCGCTCGACTGTTTCCAGCCAGCTCACCGAACATCGGTCAAACCACGATTGGCCAGAAGGGACTCCGCATGACTGTGATGACGCCGAAATTCGGGATGGGTGCCTCCGTGCGCCGCAAGGAAGATGCGGCGTTCATCACGGGCAAGGGGCGTTATACGGACGATTTCCTGCCTGAAGGCACACTGCATCTCTACGTGGTGCGTTCGCCTGTCGCCAAGGCGCAGTTTACGATCGCCTCGGTCGAGGAAGCACAGGCCGCGCCAGGCGTGCATCTGGTCCTGACGGGCGCGGATGTGGCGCATTTGAAGGATTTGCGCTCCGGCGCCATGCAGAAACAGCCCGACGGAACTCGCGCCCCCACCCGTGACATTCCGATCCTGTGCCGTGATCGTGTGCAATATGTGGGGGACGCGGTGGCGCTCGTGGTCGCCGACAGCCGCGCACAGGCACAAGACGCTGCAGAGCTGATCGAGATCGATTTCGATGACGAGGAGGCCATAGCGTCGACGGCAGCTGCGTTGACCGAGGATGCCCCGCTTGTCTGGCCGGAGCTCGGGTCGAATCGTGCCTTCCTCTACCATGTGGGCGACAAGGATAAGTCCGATGCGGCGTTCGCCAAGGCCGACCATGTGACCCGCATCCAGTTTGTGAACAACCGCCTCGTCTGTAACTACATGGAACCGCGCGCGGCCTTGGCCGAATGGCGCGACGACGAGAACCGCTTTGTGCTGACCACCGGCTCGCAGGGCGTTCATTCCATGCGCGGCATTCTGTGCAAAACCTTCGGCATCGAGCCGGAAAATCTGCGCGTGATCACGCCGGACGTTGGTGGCGGTTTTGGTCCGAAAACCTTTGTCTACCGTGAATACGCGATGGTCATGGAGGCGGCGAAACGCCTTGGCCGCCCGGTCAAGTGGACCGGTGACCGCAATGAGCATTTCATGACCGATGCGCAGGGGCGAGACAACGTCGTGACTGCCGAAATGGCAATGGACAGGGAAGGGCGTTTCCTTGGTCTACGGGTCGATCTCACGGCCAATATGGGCGCCTATATCTCGCAATATGGTCCCTTCATCCCGTTTGTCGGCGTCTCCATGTCGACCGGCGTCTATGACATTCAGGCGCTCGATGTGACGATCAACGGCGTCTACACCAACACCTGCCCGGTGGATGCCTATCGTGGGGCGGGCCGCCCGGAGGCGGCATTCCTGCTTGAAAAGCTGGTGGATGCCTGTGCGCGCGATCTTGGCATCGGGCGCGATGAGATCCGTCGCCGCAACTTCATCAGGCCCGAGCAGTTCCCCTATCGCACCCAGACTGGCCGTCTTTACGACGTCGGCGAGTTCGAGGGGCACATGAACAAATGCATGGAGAACGCCGGCTGGGCCACGTTCGATGAGCGGATTGAGGAATCGCGGCGCAACGGCAAACTGCGCGGCATCGGCATGGCCACCTATATTGAAGCCTGCGCCTTTGCCGGTTCGGAGCCTGCCCATGTGCGGCTGAACGAGGATGGCACCGTCACGCTTCTGATCGGCACCCAGTCCAACGGCCAGGGACACGCCACCGCCTATGCGCAATTCGTGGCCGACAAGCTCAATATCGACATCGACAGGATCACCGTGCGCCAGGGTGACACGGATGAATTGGCCTCCGGTGGCGGCACGGGCGGCTCGCGCTCAATTCCGCTGGGCGGTGTATCGGCCGCGCGGGCCGGCGAAGACCTTGCCGAGAAAATCCGCAAGCTTGCAGCCGATGAACTCGAAGCGTCGGTCGATGACATTGAACTGTCCGATGGAGCCGCCCGCATTGTCGGCACGGATCGCGCGGTCGACTTTGCAGCCATCGCCAAGGCCGCCAAGGCACCTGAAGATCTGGAAGGCTTCGGTGAATTCGTGCAGGAAGAGGCGACCTATCCGAATGGCACGCATATCTGCGAAGTCGAAATTGACCCGGAAACCGGACGCACCAAGGTGTTGGCCTATTGGATTGTCGATGATTTCGGCGCGACAGTGAACCCGATCCTTCTGGCTGGTCAGGTTCATGGGGGGGTTGCCCAGGGCCTTGGACAGGCCCTGACGGAGGACACGATTTACTCGGAAGATGGCCAACTCGTCACCGCAAGTTTCATGGACTATGCGATGCCGCGTGCGGACGATCTGCCGTTCATCCATTTTGAGACCCGCAACGTGCCCTCGACCACCAACGCGATGGGCATCAAGGGGGCTGGTGAAGCCGGCACGATCGGTGCCACGCCGGCTGTTCTCAACGCTGTGACGGATGCGCTCTACCGCGCCTACGGCATCACCCATATTGACATGCCCACCACGCCTTCGCGGGTGTGGGAGACGATCCGACAGGCCAGAGAGGCGGCATGACGGCTTTTTTGGCGATGGTTTTGCTCCACCCTCCCGCTTCTTTACCGGCCTTATAGGAAATCAGATCATGCCCGCTGAGACCGAAGTCGGTGCCGAAGGCAAACCACTGATCGGCATCGCGCTGAAGGTTATTTCGGTCTCGGTTTTCGTTATGATGTCCTCGCTGATCAAATCGGCGGGGATGGTGCCTTCAGGGCAGATCGTCTTCTTTCGCTCGTTCTTTGCGATATTCCCGATCATCGCCATGCTGGCCTGGCGACATGAGTTGGCAACGGCTTTCCGTACCACGCATCCTGTCAGCCACATCTTGCGCGGCCTTGTGGGGGTTACCTCCATGGGGCTTGGCTTTTTTGCGCTTACGCGCCTGCCTCTGCCCGACGCGATCACGCTCAATTACGCTCAACCGCTCATCGTTGTGGTCTTCTCGGCCATTTTCATGGGGGAGGTGGTGCGCATCTACCGTTGGAGCGCCGTTGCGGTCGGCTTTCTGGGGGTCATCATCATCGCCTGGCCGAAACTGACCCTTCTGACAGGAGATGCCGGTCTGGAGGCCGCTGAGGCCGTGGGTGTTATCGCAGCCCTGTGTGGCGCGACCGGCTCTGCCGTCGCCATGCTTTTGGTCCGTCGACTGGTCCAGACCGAGAAAACGGCCACCATTGTTCTGTGGTTCTCGGTGACGGCCACCGTACTTTCTCTGTTCACCATTCCTTTCGGATGGGCGGAATTATCGCGCGGTCAATATCTTGCTTTGGCCGGCGCGGGCATTTGCGGCGGGGTGGCGCAGATCCTGATGACGGAGTGCTATCGTCATGCGGAACTCTCCACCATCGCACCTTTCGAATATACGTCGATGATCCTCGCCATCGTGATCGGGTATTTCGCTTTCGGCGACGTGCCGACCCTTTACACACTGGTTGGCGGGATGATTGTGATCGGAGCCGGGCTCTTCATCATCTGGCGCGAGCGCCGCCTTGGCCTCAGGCGGGTCGCTGCCCGCCGCTTCGTGCCGCCTTCCTCATGAGCCTCGGCTCTGAAGCTGTCGCAAAAAGGCGGCGGTTGCAGCGTCGGCTGGAAAAAAACTTTCAATGGCAAGTTCTGACAGTGTCACGTCGAGTGGGGTGCCAAAAACGGTGGTCGTGGTGATGAAGGAAAGCTCCGCTCCTCCGAGGCGTAGACGAAGGGACACGGCGATCATGTCAGCGGCGCCGGGTTTGGGGTCCGGTCCGGTTTTTCTGACTGGATAGGCTGCCAGTTCCTTTTCCAGCGCTGTCAATTGCTGATCGGCCGACTGGTCGATGAGAAGGCGCAGCCTTTCCAGCACGTGCGCACGCCATCCAGACAGGTTCACAATGTTGGGAGCGAGACCTTCGGGGTGCAGGCTCAGACGCAGTACATTCACAGGCGGTTTCAGCAGGTCTTTATTGCTGACACCCTCAAGCAGCGGTGCGATGGCTTGGTTCGCTGCGACCATGGTCCAATGCCGGTCAATCGCGATGGCCGGGTTGGGCGCGTGGCCATCAAGAACAATCTGCACCGCGTCCATGGCGGGTTTCAATTCGGGATCATGGAGATCCCGCTCCGAGAAGCCTGGAGCAAACCCTGAGGCTATGAGGATTCGGTTGCGCTGACGAAGCGGGATGGAAAGGCTTTCCGACAAAAGCAAAACCATGTCCCGCGAGGGGTTGGAGCGGCCACTTTCAAGGAAACTGAGATGGCGCTGGGAAATACCCGCCTCCAGTGCCAGATGAAGTTGGCTCATGCGCCGGCGTTGACGCCACTCCCGGATGAGGGCGCCGGCGCTGGTTTGGGCGACCATGGTGATGTCTGGTTTCATGGGGTGACTGTAGAGCCGACCGGCGCCCATTTCCATTACCTCCCGGGTAATCGCCGGGAGGAGTTTCTTCGGTCAGTTTGCCCGGCATCGGGTTCGACATCCGATCATCCAGATACGCTGTGAAGAAGGGAAACCGCCATGCCGCTCACGCTCACACCCGCACTCAGAAAAACACTTCAGCTCGATGCCGTCACAAGTGGTGCTGCAGCAATTCTGCTGCTGGTTACGGCAGCACCGCTGTCACGACTTCTCGCCTTGCCCGAAGGGCTCCTGTTCTGGGCCGGCGTGGCGCTGGTGCCTTTCGTGATCGTGCTGTGGATGATTGCCTCCCGGGAAGCAACACCCCGTCTTCTGCTTATCGATGTGGTCTTGCTCAACGCCGGTTGGGCCGTGTCGAGCTTCGCAATGCTCGCGACTGGATGGGTCTCTCCAAATCTGCTCGGCATGGTCTTCGTGATTGCTCAGGCATGTGCGGTTGCCCTATTCGCATTGCTTCAATTTGCTGCAATGCGTGAGACGCACAGCTGAAAGGCACAAGACCGCACACGAGTGCGGCCCCGCCTTTTTGCATTCAATAGTTGAGATAGGGCGCAGCAGTCCAGAGCGGACCATTGCGCTCTTCATCTTTCAGGCTGGTTGAGCCGAAATGATAGCGAAAACCTGCCATGATGCCGTGAGAGGTTGTGTCCCCGGCAGGCAGATCGTCGGTGGCCGGCGAGCTTGATCGGAACCGGTATCCACCAAACGCGGTTATCGGTTGACTGGAAAGCCTGTAGTTGGCGGCCATGGAAACAGAGTAGGTTTTTCGCACCGTATCTTCGTTCATCAATCGCTCGAAGCCCGCATCGAGATCGAAACGCAGATTGTCGGTCTGATAGTATCGTGCACCAATCAGCCCATTGAGCTTGGATGCATCTTCCCCTTCCAATTGTGCCGCTTCCACGCCAATTTGGCCCAGAACGGTTGACTGGCTGAGAAAGACGGCACCTTCCAGTCCCACAGCGATTTCCTTCGGCCCCAATGCCAGGGTTTCGCTGGTGATCCGCTCATACTGTCCATAGAGGCCAAGAGCAAAGCGGTCAGGCTTGCGATAGTAGGTGTGCGCACCGAATGCGATGGTCTGGTCGGCAAGATCCTCGAGTTTCAGATTTTCAAACCGGCCATCGAGCTGGACATTGAAGCGCTCCCCGATCGGCAAGTTCGCCACGCCGCGCAGGCCCCATCCGCTGGTTTTGGCAGGATCATCGTCAAAATGGGCTTTGCCCAGTGCCGAATTTACCTCGACGAAGCCGGAAAAGTGCGGGCTGAACTCCAGCAGCAACGGCGCTTTCTCGACGTTCGGCGGAACAGGAACATCTGAGCTCACCAGATCCGCGCCAGACGCCGGATATGATCCGTAGACGATGAAAGAAAAAAGTAAAAACAGGCGCCCCCCGGAAGTGACACGAACACACATGCTCGACTCCGGGACGTTGTTACGAAACGCAATCGTGCGCCAACAGGGTTAACGCAGGCTTAACTTCAGTTCTTCTTTCGCCTCAACCAGCGCTTTCCAGCTTCAGTTTGATCTGCAGGAAATCCTGCCAGGCGAGCTTTTTGTGCGCCGGATTTCGAAGGAGGTATGCGGGGTGGAGGGTCGGCATGGTGGGGATGTCTAGGCCAGACGGCGTGTTGTGCATCGCCCAGTTGCCGCGCATCCGCATGATACCGGTCTGCGTGTTCAAAAGCAGCTTGGTTGAGGGATTCCCCAGCGTTACCAGAACTTTGGGTGCCACAAGTTCGATATGCCGTTCGATGAACGGGCGGCAGATTTCCGTTTCGAGCGGGGAGGGGTCCCGGTTGCCGGGCGGTCGCCACGGGATCACGTTGGAAATATAAACGGAGGTACGATCAAGACCGATGGCTGCCAACATCCGATCCAGCAACTTGCCGGAGCGACCAACGAAGGGAAGTCCCTGGATATCCTCGTCGCGGCCCGGCGCCTCGCCAACGAACATAACGCTGGCCTGCGGATTGCCGTCTGCGAAGACGGTGTTTTTCGCCGTGGTCTTGAGATTGCAGCCGTCGAAGTTCGAAAGCATATCGCGCAGCGCATCCAGGCTCTCAGCGCTTCTGGCGATCTCGCGCGCCCGCGCGGCCTGCGCATCGTCAGGGACCGCTGCTCTGACTGCGGCCGCAGCCGTGGAGCGGGGCTGCGTGGTCGCCACCGGTTTCTGCGGCGTTGGCTGCTGTCGTTGCGCGGCCCTTTTTTCCGCCTCCGCACGCGTTTCCTGAAAACGGTCGGGCGCTTCATCCAAAAGGGGCTCGTCCACACCGGCATCAGCATAGAAAGTCAGAAGCTCCCTTAGTCCAGCGGAGTCCATTGCGTCCAGTATCCTGAGCGTCAGCGAGGGTGAAAGGCGGCAGTTTCTCTTTCTTTGCCGCTGGTTGCAAGCTCAGGAAGCCGGAATGCGTGGGTCCTGCACCAGATAAAACACTGGTTTCGGGGTTAGGTCGGTGATTAGAAGCTGAAAAGTCACGGAATGACCGGCATTGACCGTGCCTGACTTGAACAGAAGCCGGTCATAGGGTTCGAGTTTGCGATCGTGCACTGCGAACGCATTGGAGCCGACGTGCTCGGATCCCACATTTCTCTGATCGAAGGAGAGGCCGTCCCCGTAGACGCTCGAGACGCCGCGCAACTCTTGCAGCTCGAATTCAAACTCGACCCAAGGCAGGTTGCTTGCATTGAGTGTGTCGATCTTCATGAAGAGATAGCCCGCTCCCGCCCTTTCGTCATAGGCATATCGCGGAACCTCCCCGGTGGTGCGGATGACGAGCACGACGGCAGACGCCGTATAAAGCTCCTGTTGGAGAAGCACGGGGTCGCTGCGCGAACCTGTGCCTGAAACAGCCAGAATGCGAAATCCGCCGAGCTCATCGGAAAAGGAATAGGGGCCAGCCTGCCAACGACCGTCATCTCCCGGCCCGGCGCCCAGAAGGACAGCGAGCAGAGGGAGAAAGACTATGGACACGGTTTGGGGCAGGGCAGTACCTCCCTTCCTTCCGCATTATATCGCCATTTCACGTTCCGGAGAACGAAAAAGCATGCCTCAGCCGCCCGTCTGCCAATCGGAGACTGCCTGTGAGGGATAGACAAGCTGGAGAATATTGAGCGTGAGATTGTCGCGGATCATGACCGCCATGAAAATCTCCGTCGTCACCACCAGAAGAATGCTGAGCCAGAGCGGAGATATTCGTGCGACGAAGAAGCCGGCGATAGTCGCAAGCGTGTCGGAGAGCGAATTGATGACACTATCCCCGTAATAGCCTTGGGCGAGCGCGGATTCGCGGTAGCGATTGATCACCATGGGCGTGTTTTCTGCCATCTCCCACGCAGCCTCCAGCCCTACGGCAAGCGCGAGACGATATCCGAACGGCATACGCGGGGCGACGAGCCAAAGGAGGCCGTAGAAGAGCAAACCGTGGAGAAAATGCGAGTAGGTGTACCAGTCGCCGATATGCTGGGAGGTCTCGGGGCCAGATGGGTCTGGGTACCAGAGTTTTACCGCACCGCAGTCGCAGAATGTTGTCTGCCCCATGAGTTTCAGGAACAGCGCCTGAATGGCAAGGATGGCGAGAACACAGAAAGCGGTCACCAAGACCGGACTTTGCCTGTAGGCCCTCAGCAACGGGTTTTCCCGGATGTCCACGTCCTGCCCCCAATCTTGAAACAGGCTGAAACTGCTTGGATTCGAGCCGCGAGGCAAACAGGAATTGCCTGCGCCCGATTTCTCAATTATTTACGTTTACGTTAAAGTAATATTGGTTTGCAGCAATCAGGAATGGGTTGATGCAACTTCTCTGGTTTCGACAGGCGCGCGGATGCGCTATAGCCCGGCGTTGAAACCGTTATGCGGGACTGATGGGTATCCGGATCGCGCCGGCACGAAACGAGAGCAGGGGCGCGCGAGAGAAAAAGACTGCGGAGGGTGGAATGAGCGAAGTGGAACGCGAAAGCATGGAATTCGATGTGGTCATCGTCGGCGCAGGTCCGGCGGGGCTGGCCGCGTCCATCCGGCTCAAGCAGCTGAACCCGGAGCTTTCCGTCGTCGTTCTCGAAAAGGGCGGTGAAGTCGGCGCACACATCCTGTCTGGTGCTGTCGTCGATACCATCGGTATCGACCGGCTTCTGCCGGAGTGGCGCGACGATCCCGATCACCCGTTCAAGACACCCGTCACCGACGATCAGTTTCTGGTTCTCGGGCCGGCGGGCTCCATGCGCATTCCCAATTTTCTGATGCCGCCGCTGATGAACAACCACGGCAACTACGCCGTCTCGCTCGGCAATGTCTGCCGCTGGCTTGCAGGCTATGCGGAGGGACTGGGCGTTGAAATCTATCCGGGCTTTGCTGCCGCCGAAGTGCTCTACAACGACGATGGCGCCGTGATTGGCGTCGCCACCGGCGATATGGGTGTCGAGCGGGATGGCTCGCACGGTCCCAACTATCAGCCTGGCATGGCGCTTCTGGGCAAATATGTCCTGATCGGCGAGGGCGTGCGCGGTTCGCTCGCCAAGCAGCTGATAGAGAAATTCGGCCTTGCTGAGGATCGCGAACCCCAGAAATTCGGCATCGGCCTGAAAGAACTCTGGGAGGTCAAGCCGGAGAACCACAGGCCGGGTCTCGTCCAGCATTCCTTCGGCTGGCCGCTCGACATGAAAACCGGCGGTGGCTCCTTCCTCTATCATCTGGAAAACAATCAGGTGGCGGTCGGTTTCGTGGTTCACTTGAACTACAAAAACCCGTTCCTCTCACCTTTTCAGGAATTCCAGCGTTTCAAGACGCATCCTGCGATCAGCAAGACGTTTGAAGGTGGCAAGCGCATCTCCTATGGCGCCCGCGCCATCACTGAAGGCGGCTACCAGTCTGTGCCAAAACTCGTCTTTCCTGGCGGTGCGCTCATCGGGTGCTCGGCCGGTTTCGTCAATGTTCCGCGCATCAAGGGCTCCCACAATGCGGTGCTCTCGGGAATGCTCGCCGCCGAGCATGTTGCGGAAGCGCTGGGAGCGGGACGTGTCAACGACACGCTGGAAGGCTACGAGGCTGCCTGGCGCGCCTCGGACATCGGCAAGGACCTGAAGAAGGTGCGCAACGTCAAGCCGCTCTGGTCGCGCTTCGGCACGCTTCTGGGCGTCGGCATTGGCGGCTTCGACATGTGGGTGAATTCGCTGTTCGGCTTCTCGCTGTTCGGCACCCTGAAACATGGCAAGACCGACGCGGCTTCGCTGGAGCCGGCCGCAAAACACAGGCCCATCGACTATCCGAAACCCGACGGTGTGCTCACCTTCGACCGTCTTTCCTCCGTATTCCTGTCCAACACCAATCATGAAGAGGATCAGCCGGTTCATCTTCAGGTGAAGGACATGGAACTGCAGAAGACGTCGGAATACGCCGTCTATGCCGGCCCGTCCTCGCGCTATTGTCCTGCCGGTGTCTACGAGTGGGTGGATGCTGACGGCAACGCGCTCACCGATGGCAGCGATGTGGCTGACGCCCGCTTCGTCATCAACGCGCAGAACTGCGTCCATTGCAAGACCTGCGACATCAAGGACCCGAACCAGAACATCAACTGGGTGCCGCCACAGGGCGGCGAGGGCCCCGTCTATACCGGGATGTAGAGAGATTGTCCGACCCCGCATCCGAAAATGCAGCAGCCAACGCCGTTGATGAAGAGGCGCTGGCCGAGGCCTATAATCGTGCTCTGGCGCTTGAAAAGGCCGGCGATTTCGACGCAGCTGCCGAAGCCTATCGCGAGGTGCTGGCTCTTGACCCTGCCGACCACGGCGGTGCAGCAGTACGGCTTGCCTCGATGGGGCGGGGCGAGACGCCGTCTCGGGCATCGGAAGCCTATGTGGCGACGCTGTTCGATCAGCACGCCGGCGCGTTTGAGAGCATTCTGGTCGATCAACTCGGCTACGACGTGCCGGCACTGACCCGCAGGGCGCTTGATGAGGTGGCGCCTGGGCCTTTCCGGCGCATGCTGGATCTGGGTTGTGGAACGGGGCTCGCCGGCGAGGTCTTGCGCGACATTGCGGACCACATCACCGGCGTCGACCTGTCGGAAACCATGATCGAGGTCACCGACGAAAAAGAGCTCTACGACGCGCTTTATGTGGGCGACGCTGTGGATTTTCTTCATCACGCGGATGTCGAACCCTTCGACCTGATCACCGCAACCGACGTTTTGCCCTATCTAGGTGATCTGGAAGCCTTCTTTGCCGGTGCGGCAGAACTTGCCACGGACGGTGCAGTTCTGGCCTTTTCAAGCGAAACCCTGCCGGATGAGGTGCTCGCCGGGCGCGCCTTCATGGTCGGGCCGCATCAGCGCTTCGCCCATTCCGAGAGCTATCTTGCCGAAATGCTTGCCGGGCATGGCTTTACAGGTCTGGCCATTGCCTACATCGTGGTGCGGCACGAAATGGGAAAACCGGTTCCCGGTCACCTGGTCGTCGCACGCAGGAAGCCGGCCGATTAACGTCCGTTTCTGGCGAGCTTCACTTCGATCACCTCATCCGGTTGGCTGGTCGGTTGGATGCCGAATTCGAGCAAAACCGGCAGATGATCGGACCCCACATCCTCAAGACGTTCAACCGTCAGCGGCACGATGCGGCCCTTGGTAAACACATTGTCGATGGGCAGACCCACCAGCCGGCGGAGCGCTTCTGGCACGACGGGCTTCATCCATGTGGGGCCGATGCCAGGCATGAGATCCATCTCCCCGGCTGCAGCCACACGGTGCGCCGTCACACTCCAGGGGGTGGCGTTTAAATCTCCGGCAAGGATGGCTGTTTGAGGGAAACGTTCCAGCACGGGCGCAACCCGGCTTACCTGGTGATGCTGTTCGAATGGCCACGGCCAGCCGAGATGCAATGCGCCGATTTCCACTGCGTCCGCACCCAGCCGAACGGTTGCCACCGCCATGGAGCCGCGGTCATAGCAGGCAAAGGCCTGCGGATCAGCGAATGGCCGGCGCGAGAGAATGGCTACGCCGCCAATGCGCGCAGGCGGTGGACAAACCACCCGGTAGGGATAGGTAGCTTCGAGAAACTTGAGTTCCTTCACCCACATGCCCGAGACCTCGTTCAGCGTGACGATGTCGGGCTTGGTGCGGCCGATCAGTGAGAAGACCTGCTTGGGGGTTGCATTGTCATATCGCAGGTTGAGTTGCAGAAGCCTATACCGTGCCGCCGGCGCGTCTGCCTCTCCGGCCCTTGCCGAACCGGCAGTGGCCTGAACGGGAAGCAGTGTTGCGCTCAGAGTGGCGATGCCAAGCACGGCTCCCGCTGCACCGATCTGACGCCAGCCTTTCACAAAAAGCAGCGGAGCCGCCATGAGAGCGATGAGCACTGCGAGATGAAGACGGAAATGTGCCATGGAATCGAGGGCAGGGTGAAGCCTGCCCCAGAAGCCAGCGACCAGCGGAAAAGACACCAGAACCACGCCGATTGCCAGAAAGGCCGGCAGCATTGATGCAATCCTCGGTCTCTTCATTGCCTCGCGCCCATTGTTTCCGTCTCGATTCAGCAGCGCCTAATCGCATTTTTGGGCTATTGGAAGGCGGTCTCGAAAAAGCTCCGCAATTTGCGTGAATGGAGCCGCTCGGGCGGCATGGCTGCAAGCTTTTCCACGGCTCTCATCCCGATCTTGAGATGTTGCGAAACCTGCCTCTTGTAGAAATCGGTGGCCATGCCCGGGAGCTTCAGCTCGCCGTGGAGTGGCTTGTCGGAAACGCACAGTAAAGTTCCGTAGGGGACGCGGAAGCGGAAGCCGTTGGCGGCTATCGTTGCCGATTCCATGTCGAGCGCGATTGCGCGGGATTGTGAGAGGCGCTGGACCGGACCGCGCTGCTCGCGCAGTTCCCAGTTGCGGTTGTCGATCGTCGCGACCGTGCCGGTGCGCATGATGCGCTTTAATTCATAACCGGAAAGTCCGGTGATCTCAGCGACCGCTTCCTGAAGCGCCACCTGAACCTCCGCCAGCGCCGGCAGCGGCACCCAGACGGGCAGGTCGTCGTCAAGGACATGGTCTTCGCGTACATAGGCATGCGCCAGAACGTAGTCGCCGAGCGCCTGTGTGTTCCTCAGGCCGGCGCAGTGGCCGAGCATGAGCCAGGCGTGCGGACGCAGCACAGCCACATGATCGGTGATCGTCTTGGCGTTGGAGGGGCCAACGCCGATATTCACCATTGTGATGCCCGCATGGCCATCGCGCGTCAGGTGGTAGGCCGGCATCTGTGGCAGGCGGGCAAGGGCGCTGGCGGACGGGCTCGTCTCGCCGGCCATTGTGATGATATTGCCCGGCTCCACGAAGGAGGTGTAGCCATTTCCGCCCTCGGCCATCATCTCGCGGGCAAGCGCGCAGAACTCGTCGATATAGAACTGGTAGTTCGTAAAGAGCACGAAGTTCTGGAAGTGCGCCGGCGCCGTGGCGGTATAGTGTGAAAGCCGGTGCAGCGAATAGTCGACCCGCTGTGCGGTAAAGGGGGCGAGCGGCAGGGGCTCGCCGGGCAGGGCCTCATGCGTGCCGTTGACGATATGGTCGTCCGTGGCGTTGAGGTCCGGCACATCGAAAAGATCGCGCAGCGGCCGCTTCAGCCTATCAGCGATGGAGCCTTCCACATATGTGTCCTGGAGAAATGCGAAATGCAGCGGGATCGGCGTTTCCGATTCGGATATCGTGATGGGCACACCGTGGTTCCGGATCACCAACCCTAGCTGGTCGATCAGGTAGTCTTCAAAGAGATCAGGCCGGGTGATCGTGGTGGCGTAAACACCGGGCGCAGCCACATGGCCATAAGCCAGCCGCGTATCGATCTGGGCGTAGGAGCCCGTGGCAAGGCTGATTTCGGGATAAAAGGCGCGAAAGCGGCGGTCGCTCTCGCCGTCCTGGGCGACTTGCGCGAAGGCATCGCGCAGGAATGCTGTGTTGCGCTCATAGAGCGCTTTCAATGCCGCAACGGCTTCGCGAGCATCGGTAAAGCTTTTCCGGGCAAATGGCTCGGGGCTTGAAATCGTCTGAATGGGCTGGGGGTATATTCTGTGTTCCATGGCCTTTTATATGGATATTCTTCTTCTTCTCAAGACCTGAGCCTACCTCGAACGCTTCAGACTGACCATCAGGACGAGGCCCGCACCGCTCGAGCGTTCATAATCCCCTTCGATGATGTTTTCATTACCGGCACGGACGTTCTGGACCGCAAGAAGCGGTGAGCCGATCAGAGCGGCAAACATCAATCCCCGAGCCATGTGTGTGATCGTCCGCATCGTCTCTTACCTCAACTCATCTCGTTCAGCGCAGAATTGTTCTGCCGCAAAGCGCGGTCTGCTCACCGGAGCAGGAGAACGGCCGATTGTTCTGCCAGGGATCGGAAGGCCTGCTCGCTTCTGCGACCAGTATGGCAAGCCCCATGCCGAAGATGGCGGTGATCAGGCAGACAATTGAAAAGCGGCGCATCAACATCGGTTTGTCCTCATTGTCGCCATCACTGTGGCAGACGCGGACTGAACCGATACTGAGAGGGATATTCATCCAGGGTTCAGCAGTGTTAACGCCCCGATTATGGATAAATAACGGATCGTTGAAGAGCAGGCGCGTTGCAAAGTCGGCACCCGGTGCTTACCTCCCCGGGTATTGCCGCAATCCTCCCCCGACTGCGCGGCGCCCAACAGCTGGAGGCAACAAAGCATGACCACCCAGACCAAGCCGATCGAACTCTATTATTGGCCCACGCCCAATGGCTGGAAAATCACCATTTATCTTGAAGAGACCGGGCTTCCCTACGATGTGCACTATGTGAATATCGGCAAGGGCGAGCAGTTCGAACCCTCCTTCCTCAAGATCGCGCCGAACAACCGCATGCCGGCGATTGTGGACCCTGAAGGACCGGGTGGCGAGCCGATCTCCGTTTTCGAATCGGGTGCGATTCTGCAGTATCTTGGCCGCAAGACGGGCAAGTTCTATCCCACCGATGAGCGAGCGCGTGTCGAGGTGGATCAATGGCTCTTTTGGCAGATGGGAGGTCTCGGTCCGATGGCCGGCCAGGCCCATCACTTCCGCAAATACGCCCCGGAAAAAATTGCCTACGGCATCGATCGCTACACCAATGAGGTGAACCGACTTTACGGTGTCATGAACAAACGTCTCGCAGACCGGCCATTCCTCGCCGGCGATGAATACACGATTGCCGACATGGCAAGCGTGGGTTGGGTGAAACCCTATGAACAGCAGGGCCAGGACCTCAACGATTTCCCGAACCTGAAGCGCTGGTTCGAAACCATCATGGCGCGGCCGGCGGTCGTGCGCGCTCTGGAGGTTGGTCAGGAACACCGTCGCAACATCGCTGAAGACAAGGAAGCACAGAAGGTGCTCTTTGGTCAGCGCGCCAGCT
This sequence comes from Nitratireductor sp. B36, assembly GCF_020833685.1. Lineage (GTDB taxonomy): Bacteria > Pseudomonadota > Alphaproteobacteria > Rhizobiales > Rhizobiaceae > Nitratireductor. The sequence goes on along the minus strand of NZ_JACKZY010000001.1, from coordinate 724,524 downwards.
GACGACAGTTTTGTGCGTTTGAGGCAGGGCGGGCGTCCTCGGGGCGCCCGCCCTGTTTTTTGTCTATCCGAGCCGTATCAGCAGGATGGCAAGGATGAGAATGCCCACACCCAGCCAACTCGTCAGGTTGAGGCGCTGGCCGAAGACGAGCCAGACGGCCAGCGCCAGTAGCGCGAAGGCCGCCATGATGAGCAGGACGGCAGCGCTTCCCCAGCCTCTGCGTGCGAAACCGTTCGATTTCTCGAGTGCCAGATTGGCGAGGATGTCTAGCGCCACCGATCCCAGGACATAACCCATATAGATGCTCATCGTGTCTCGCCCCGCTGGTGGTGACCATAGTTGATCACCGCGATCCCGAGCAGGGCCACACCGATGCCGATGCCCTGAACCAACGAGATTGCCTCGTCGAGAAGGTAGAGGGAGGTGAGGGCGATCAGGATCATGCCGAACCCTTCCCAGAACGCATTGGCAAGCGCGACCGGGATGCGCAGCGTCGCGCGCCCCAGAAAGAGATAGGCGATGCCGATCATGGCAATCGCCGCCAGCGTTCCCTGAAGAAGCGCGCCGCCGGACACCAGGAGCTTCATGAGTGTGGTCCCGACCACTTCTGCAAAGACCGCAGCGATCAGATAGAACCAGTGCAATTTCGACCTCATAGCGTCAGATCAAGTTTTATGTCGCTTGATTGAGATATCTGCCCGTTTCACGTATGGAAAATCGCTGAGCGACAGGATTTTTGACGAAGAAGCTTTGCCGTGAGACTGGATTATCTGGAATACTTCGAGGCAGCGGCGCGCGCGGGGTCAATTTCCGGCGCTGCGCTTCAGCTCGGTCGCAACCGCTCTACGATCAGTATGGCGATCGCTGCTCTCGAGGATGAGCTTGGAACGCAACTTTTTATCAGGCGCGGCAACAGCCTGAGCCTGTCGCCGGTCGGCGAGCACATTCTCGATGACTGCGCCCGCATTGTTGCGCTTTCAAACAGCATCATCGAGCGTTGTGCGCGTGGCAAGGAGACTTCCGGTCAGGAATTGCGGATCGGCCGTGATGATGTTCTGCCGGAAAATTTCTGGCGACACGTGATCCGGGCCATCCGAAAGGTGCGGCCCAATGTGCGTCTCAGCATGCGCTATGCCGAGAGTGACGTGCTTCCCGAGCTGGTTCGGGAAGGGCAGCTTGATATTGCTTATTTCGTTTCTTCAGGACGTGCCGGCCCCGCTCCGGGACTTTACAGCCGCGTTGTCGCACGCATCGGAATGCGAATGATGGTGGCAAGAAGTCATCCGCTCCACTCCATGAGCTACGTCGCCGACGATGATCTCGCGGTACTGCCGCAGATCACTTACCTCGACAGCACACAGCACGAGCGGTTCCACCTTGAGGCTATGGGAAGCGAACGCATCGCCCTCAGCAGTTTCGAACTGGGAAAAGACGCGATCTGTGACGGTTTGGGATGGGGGTATGTGCCGGAATCTCTTTTGTCGGAAGAAGACGATGCGCAGCTCGGCCAGATCAGACACGGGCTCGGCACTGCCTGGTATCCATACTTCGTGTGCAGTCGCGAGCCGCTCGCCACCGGGGTGAGGGCGGGGGCAGCACTGCTACCATGCGCACACGATATCATTCTCTCTCAAATGCGCAGTGAAGGCCTCATCGAAGACTGAACCCCACGCCTTCCGCAGGGAGGAAAGGCATGGGGCGCGCCGACTGGAGACGGTATTCATTGTGCGAATGGCAATCGCTGCAGCGCCTGTTTCAAAGGCGCGACCAGGTCTGGTTGCGGCAGATCAGTCCGCCGAGAACACAACCGCCCATTTTGAGACTGTTGCCGGAGAGTGTGCCCTTGCCGGAATAGGTCTTGTCGTTGGCAGGGTCCGTGATCTTGCCGGTATATTTGCTGCCGCCGGCTGCCTGGAACGTGCCGATCTTCTTGCCTGCGTGCTTCCCGCTTTTCAACGTGATGCAATAAGAACCGCCGCAGGATGCGATTTGTGCCGTCGCTCCGGACTCCGTCCGCCAGTTCCCTTCAATAGGATCGGCCATGGCGATACCGCCGGCCAAAAGCAGAGCTGCGCTGCTGAGAACAAGTCTGCCAATCATCACTTTTCCTCCCAATGATGTTGCAAGTGCAGCTTACGCAAACGTAAACGTAATACAACCGCTTTCTGCACGTGCAACGTCAAGGGACCGTTTTGCTCGGCCGGCGGGGGCCGGATCACTCGAGACCGTAGAGCCGGGCGATATCGTCGAGCATCAGCCGCGCAGCCAGGACACCGCCCGCTGTATTCCAGATCGTGTCGTCAACCTCGTGGACATTGCCGGACTTTACGGCCGAAAGCGTTTGCCAGAGGGGATCCTGAAGCACGTCTTCAGAAAGTTTTGTCGCCTCGCCATCGCCCGGTTCATAGGTGAAATAAAAAATGCGGTCGCCATCCATGTCCGGGATGCTTTCTTTGCCGACCTTCAACACGAAGCTGTCGACATCCTGATTCTCGGGTCGTTTGAAACCGATCTTTTCGAGAATGAACCCGGAAAAACTGTCTTTCTGATAAATACGTATGTGGCCCGGCATGAAGCGGATGACAGAGACCTTTTCGTTCACTTTCTCACCGAGAGCGTCAGTTAGCTTCCGCGCACGCGCGTCGAAGTCCGAAAGCACTTTCTCGCCCGCGTCCTCTCTGTTCACGGCCTTCGCCCAGAGCTGGAAATTTTCTCGCCAGTCGCCCCGCAGCCGCTCCGATATGACGGTGGGTGCGATTGCCGAAAGCTGCTCGAAGATAGCTTCATGGCGGAGCTTGGTTCCAAGAATGAGATCAGGTTCCAGAGCCGCGATCAGTTCCAGATTGACTGCGCTCTCCTTGCCGACCGGTTCAACATCGCCCATTTGGTCGGAGATGTGATGGTACCACGGGTCACCATTCCATGAATTGGCGGCACCTACAGGCTTAACGCCCAGCGCCAGCAGCGCTTCAGTCCCCTCATTGGTGAGCACGACAACGCGCTGCGGTTCATCCGGAACCGTTGCCACTCCCATGGCATGCTTGATCTCGGCAGCATTTGCCGCCATGGCGAAACCCGCAATCAATGCGGCCGATAAGAATGGAAGAAAGCGCATTTACGTCTCCTGTCGTGGCGCGACGTTCTCTCGAAGGCTTCGTCCAAACAAATGCTGCGTAAGAATGTCAAGTTTTAAGTTGACATGCCTTTCCCATTTCTGAAATGCAGCAGGCTGAAGATGAGATCGATGCCGCGCCACTTACCCCATGTCCTCTTGCTCGGACTGATCGCTGCCCTGGCGGTCGTCAGTGTTCATGTAGGCATTCGATTCACACCGCCGTCCGAAGTCTGGCGCGCTCTGATGGAAGGGGGAGCGGATCAGACGGCCTTGATCGTCAATACGCTCCGTGTGCCGCGTACTTTGATCGCCATTGTGGTGGGCGGCGGCCTCGGGCTTTCGGGGCTTCTGTTGCAGACTGCAAGCCGCAACCCGCTGGCCGAGCCCGGTCTGCTCGGCATCAATGCCGGGGCCGGACTGGCGGTGGTGTTGCTTGTCGTCTTCGCGGGAAACAGCTCGCTTTCACTGATCGCGGGGGCGGCCTGCCTAGGCGCGTTGTTGTGCGCTCTCCTGGTTTTCTCACTGGCCTTTTCGGCAGGCGGAATAGCCTCTCCGTCCTACCTGCTGCTGGCTGGCGTTACGGTCGCAGCGCTTCTGTCATCCGGCATCCAGATCGTAATGGTTGCCGATGAACGAACCATGGAGGAGCTGATTTTCTGGTTATCCGGCGGGTTTGCCGACCGGGATGTCGATCTCCTCTATCTGGCCGCACCAGCCATAGCGTTATGTGGGCTGTTCAGCATGCTGCTCCATCCAATGCTGGATGCATTGCTTACCGATGACACGACCGCCCAGACCCTTGGTGTTCCGGTTCTTAAAACGCGGCTGGCGGCGCTTGTCCTTGCAGCGCTTCTGGCCGGGGTTGGCGTCTCTGTTGCAGGGCCAGTGGCCTTCATCGGACTTGTCGCACCGCATCTTGCAAGACTCTCCGGTCGGCAAAGCCATCGCGATCTGATCCCTCTGTCCCTGCTGACAGGATCCACCCTTGCGCTGGCGGCAGATATTGCTGCCCGGTTCGTCATCTATCCATCTGAAGCGCCCGTCGGTGTGCTCCTGGCGGCAGTTGGGGTACCTGTGCTTCTTTACCTTTTGCAGAGGAAGCGGGTTGGAGGCGCGGCGTGAAGAGTGCCGGTCCTATCCACGCCACCACCGCTTCCGCGTCGCGGCGGCCAATTGTTCTTGCCCTTTGCATGGCAGTCCTCTGCCTGCTGGGATTTGCCAGTATTGCGCTGGGTAGTTCGGGTATGCCACTGAACCGCGTGGTTCTGGCCATTCTTGGGACAGGAGAACGCAGCGATACCATCATCATCTGGTCGCTGCGGATGCCACGGCTGCTGATGGCCGGATTGAGCGGCGTGGCCCTGGCGCTGGCCGGCTTCATCCTGCAACGCGCAACGCGCAATGAGCTTGCTTCCCCATCTGTGCTTGGCATTGTCGATGGTGCGGCGCTGGGTGTGATGTGCTTCCTTCTCATGTTCAGCAATGAATCGAACGCTCTTGTCGTCAGCATCATGTGGCAGCCATTGGCGGCAGCGCTGGGGGCGCTGCTCTTTGCGGGTGTCGTCATCCTCCTTGCGCTGCGCACTGATGCGCCGCCGTTGCGCACCATCCTCTATGGCGTTGCACTCGGGGCACTGGCGAAGGCTGGAGTGACACTCTTTCTGGTCGATGGGCCGGTGCATCGCGCCAGCCAGGCGGCCATGTGGCTAGCAGGCTCCGTTTATCAGGCGCGCTGGGCGGATGTTGATGTCTTGGCAATCGTGCTTACCGTTTTTGTGCCGCTCGCCTTTCTGCTTTCACGCCGCATGGATCAACTTATGCTCGACGAGATCAGCGCTCAGGCAAGCGGTCTGTCAGTGCGCTCAACACAGCTGATGCTGTTCGGACTGGCGGCTCTCCTCACGGCCGCGGCCGTTTCATTTGCTGGAGCGATTGGCTTTGTCGGTCTAATTGCTCCCCATATTGCGCGTCTCATCTTGCCGGGGCGTGCCGGTACGCAGATGCTGGCAGCGGCATTGGTGGGCGCGGCGATGGTCATGGCGGCCGACATGATGGTGCGAACGCTTTTCGCTCCGCTTGAGGTGCCTGCGGGTGCGGTGACAGCCGTGATCGGCGCACCCTATTTCCTTTTCATTCTCATACGTGCGGGACGTATTCATGCATAGCGATCATCGGAATGAGATTGAATTGCGCTCCGTTGCGCTAGGCTATCCGGGCAAACGTGTTTTCAGAGACCTCAACCTCTCGATCCGACCCGGTAGGCTGACGGCCTTCTGTGGACCCAATGGCTGTGGCAAATCGACGGCGCTCCGTGCTATGCGCGCGCTCCTGCCGGCAGATGCCGGGTCTGTGCTGTTGCGCGACAGGCCCATCGCCGACCTGCCGGTGAAGACGCTCGCCCGTGAAATCGCCATGCTGACGCAAAGTCCGACCGCCCCCGAGGAACTGACTGTCGAACAGTTGGTCCGGCTTGGGCGCTATGCGCACCGCAGAGCTTTCACCTCCAATACCGACAGCGACCGTAGAGCCGTCACAAATGCGCTGCGGGAAACAAATCTCACGGATATGGCCAACCGCTCGATCGGCAGCCTATCGGGCGGGCAGCTCCAGAGGGTCTGGATTGCCATGGTTCTGGCGCAGGCGTCTCCGGTCATTCTGCTGGACGAACCCACCAACCATCTTGATATCGCGCACGCTCTGGAAGTGCTGGCTCTGGTGCGCCGCCTTGGCGCGCAGGAAGGAAAGACGGTGGTGGTCGTCCTTCATGATCTGAACCTGGCTGCACGTTTTGCCGACGATATCGTCTTCTTTCGCGGGGGCGAAGTGGCCGGCTCAGGCCCGGTGGAAGAGGTCTTCCGTCAGGATCTGATCGAAGATGTGTTCGGAATCGAATGTATCGTGCGGCACGAAGAGGTGTCCCAACGGCCCTTCTGTGTGCCCATCGCTGCCTGCCCGGGACGCCGCGATCGCCTGGTTCAGGACTAGAATTTTCAGGAAATCCCTCGTCAAAGCGTTTCGCATGGTTATCAAAACCTTGCTGCGGCCGTTAACGGTTTGAGGCTGCCCGTCTGTCCGAAACCCAAGCCCGGCAGGGCTTTGCGATGCTTAACAAAAACAGGCATTTACTGAAAATTTGAACTTTGTTTTCTTCAAATTAAGCACAAGATTTAACGGCGATTTCAACCGTACCCTGCATTCTCGAAAGCATCGAAGGGCTGGCCCGGAAGGGACAAAACAAAAGGCTCTCGGGAGTAAAAACAGGGATCTTGAATTATGGCACGTTACGATGTTCAGGAAGCAGGCTTCGGTACGGCTGGTTCGTCCACCCAGGCCGACGTGCTGTTTCAACTTGGAATGATGTATGCGACCGGTCGCGATTGCGATGTCGACCTGGTAGCCGCACACAAATGGTTCAACATTGCAGCCATCAAGGGCTCTGAACGCGCAGCTGAGCTACGTTCGGAGTTGGCGGCGGGCATGTCCAAGCCGGAGCTCGCCAGAGCGCTGCGCGATGCCCGCGAATGGATGACGATGCACTGATGCGGTGGGGGGGCGGACCGTCCAGGGCCCGGCCTGAAATCAGCCGGGTCCTGAACGCAAGGCACCATCACAAATCGCCTATTCCGCTTCATGAAAGCGGACCAGCATGGCTCCATCGTTGACCTGGGCACCCTCCGCGGCGATTTCGGCAATAACACCGTCGTGCGGCGCAGCAATGGTATGCTCCATCTTCATCGCTTCGAGCACCAGAAGTGGCTGACCCTTCTTGACCATATCATTGACCGTGGCACGGACCAGCTTCACCAGACCGGGCATCGGCGCTCTTAGCCGATCACCAGCACCGCTATCCTCCGCGGACTGAAGACGGTCCGGCACTTTCAATGTCAGTGCATCGGCACCTTCAAACACCGTTACATGCCCTGGCCACGCCGCGATGCGGGTGGGGTCGTCACGGCGCACGATGATGGGCTGGTCTGATGGATCATCGCCAAGACGAATGGCCAGGGCCCCATCGGCCTGGGCCGAGACGCGCGCTTCCACAAGTTGTTCATCATGCACAACAGTCCGCTTGTGAACGAGCGAGCTGAAATGGCCATATCCCGGAATTGCCGAGTATGGATCGTTCGGGCGATCAGAGGGCTCGGCCATGGACGTCGCAGCAATGGCTGCCGCCAGATGTCTTTCCTGCAACGGTGCGGTTTTGGTCAGCACATCTTGCTTGCGTCCGATCAATCCCGTTTCCAGCCGTCCGGCATAAAAATCATCGTCGCGCAACAGTCGTGTCAGAAATCCGAGATTGACGGTGGAGCCGGCAATTTCGGTTTTCTCGAGCGCGGTCGCCAGTCCATCAACCGCTCCCGCCCGGGTCGGGGCATGAACGATCAGCTTCGCGATCATCGGATCGTAGAAGGGAGTTATGGCATCTTTCTCCGCAACACCGGCGTCCACGCGCAGCGTTGCGGTGTCGAGCCTGTCTGGAAAACGCAAATGGTGCAGCGTTCCCGTGGCCGGCAGAAAGTTCCGTGTCGCATCCTCTGCGTAAAGACGCGCTTCGACCGCATGGCCGGTCAGGGTGATCTCGTCCTGTGTGCAGGGCAGGGGCTCGCCTGAAGCCACCCGCAATTGCCACTCGACCAGATCAATCCCCGTCACCATCTCGGTCACCGGGTGTTCGACCTGCAATCGTGTGTTCATCTCCATGAACCAGAAGCGATCCGGTCGGAGCCCTTCTGAAGCATCGACGATGAACTCGATCGTGCCGGCGCCGCTATAGGAAATGGCCTTGGCCGCCTTCACGGCCGCCTCCGTCATGGCGATCCGCGTTTCCTCGTTCATTCCGGGCGCAGGGGCCTCTTCAATCACCTTTTGATGCCGGCGCTGGGCTGAGCAATCGCGTTCGAAGAGATGGACGGCATGGCCGTGCTTGTCCCCGAAAACCTGCACCTCGATGTGCCTCGGGGACTGAATATACTTTTCGACCAGAACCCGCTCGTCGCCAAACGCCGCCTTTGCTTCTCGTTGAGCAGCCGCCAGCGCTTCAGGAAACGCGTCCGGGTCGGACACCAGACGCATGCCTTTGCCCCCGCCGCCCGCGCGCGCTTTGATGAGAACCGGATAGCCAATCTCATTCGCCTTGGAGGCAAGGGCGACAAGTGCCTGCGTGTCACCATGATAGCCGGGAACCACCGGCACCCCGGCTTTCTCCATGAGCCTTTTTGCGGCGTCTTTGAGCCCCATTGCGCGAATGGCTTGCGAAGACGGGCCAACAAAGATGAGACCTGCTGCCTCCACCTGTCCAACGAAGTCCGGATTTTCCGATAGAAAGCCATAGCCTGGATGGATGGCCTGAGCGCCGGTTTCACGAGCAGCGGCAATGATTTTCCCGCCATTCAGATAGCTTTCGGCAGCCGGGGCCGGACCGATATGGACGGCCTGGTCAGCGAGACGCGTATGAAGCGCGTTCCTGTCCGCATCCGAATAAACAGCCACGGTAGCGATCCCGAGACGTCGCGCAGTCCTGATAACCCGGACGGCAATTTCTCCGCGATTGGCAATGAGAATCTTGTCGAACATGCAGAACGTTCCTCCTACGAAGCAGAGATACCATAAAGCGTCAGGATCGGTTTGTAGCAGGAAAATTATGGCAGACTGCGCGCAGTCTCTACCAATCCCGTCTCGCTTGAGCATCCCAGCGCCTTCTGTGGTCCACCATCGAGCTTTTGAGAGAAAGCCGCAGGAGAAAGCGTAAGCTATACAGTATTGGGAACTATCGAATTCGGTAAGAATACCCAAAACAACTGCGCCACAGCGGCCCGGATCCAATATGCTTTGTGAAAGTGCTGGAGTGTCGAAGCGCCCATATGGCCGGCATGTGCTGTGTTGGTGGAGACGGTCGGCTTCTAGGCACGTGGAACATGCTGTGCGCAGGATGTTCGGTTTGGCTGACAGGAGCCTTCCTTGAACAGCCGGTTCGCGTTCAACGTAGTTTGACCTTGAAACTCAGTAAGCGCGTTTGTGTCGCTCGAGTGGCAAAGCGTTGTAACGCCGGGAAAGCGTGAGTTCTCGGAACGCGAGTAGCAAAAATCAAAAGCTAGCAAAGCGGAGCGGTGGGTTGTGCCCGCCGTGAGCCGTTAAGGCCGCGCGTATGTCAGCGAGTGGGGGACGTTTGGAGGCGTGAAGCGGAGCAATTCGCTGAATCTGTCAGCAGATAAAAGATGGAAATTCCATGATGAAATATTCACCATCCCGCTTTCTGTTCGCCAGTAGTCTTGTATCAATCTCGGCTACTTTGCAAATCGGACCGCTCTTTGCAGCGGACATGCAGGGGAGGGAGCCTGTTCCTGAACCGCCAATATACGAATCTTCGCCCCTACGACAAAACGGCCGCATTGTGGGCGGCGCGCCCATGGGGGGCACAGTTGGCGGAGCGCCCATGATTGTACCTGGAGACGCAACTCCTGTGTACAAGGGTGACGATATGCCTCCCCTGGTCGATCTCGAAGGCGACTGTGGCGGCGTTGCTTGTCCTGCTGCCATGCGCGGGAAAATGCTGGACAACAGTTCCGTCGGGAGACTGCGTATCGGTGAGAACACGGAACGCGCTGGACCCGATGACCGGCCCGCCGTCCCCTTCGTCATATCCGTTGATGGGCAGATCGTCGACGAAAGTGGCCACATAACCAATGAGGGCATGTTTGGTGTCTCAGCCAATGCGCGCCCTGTCGACAAACAGCGCAAAACCGATCTCGATCTCAGTTCGGTGGATATTCAGATCAAGTTCGACGGGTTGGACACGGCTCCCTTGCTCAATGTGTCAACCGTGCCCGTCCAACGCATTTTCCGTGAAGGAGAACCGGTTCGGTTCTACGCCACATCAAACTACCCCGCATTCATCAGTCGAGCGGAGGTTCGCATATTCGAGAGCAACGTTGCCTGGAACAACAAGCCCGTGGCGGTTGTCCCCATTAATGTGAATGACGAGGCAAGCTGGGTCATGCCGGCACGCAGCGGCCGCGAGTTTCACTATGTGTTGCGTGTCTACGACGCCAAGGGTCGCTTCGACGAAACGGTGCCGATGAGCATTGGCAGCACACGTGGCGAATTCCTCTCAGATTCTGGCAACGGCTTCGCTCCAGGAAATGCGGAAGACCGCACGGCGTTCCGCAACATCCCTGTCTACGGTGGGGCCATAACGGTCTACGGAAAGAACGTGCCGGAGGGATACGGCATCGTCGCCTTTGATGAAATGGTCCCGCTGGACCCAAATGGGGCTTTTGTCACTCAACGTATCCTGCCTCCGGGCCAGCACATCGTCGATGTGGCCGTTGATGGCGGGTCGAAAGCAGGTGGCCTTTATTTCAGCCGGGACGTGAATATCCCCACCAACGACTGGTTCTATGTCGCTCTTGCAGATTTCACCTTGGGGAAACGAACTGGCGACAGTGGTATCGAGGAAGTGCGAACCGGTGAATTCGACAAAGTTTGGAACTCGGGCCGTCTGGCGTTCTACCTCCGCGGAAAGATCAAGGGAAAATTCCTGCTGACAGCGGCTGCGGACACGGGCGAGAACGAGGTCAAAAATCTCTTCCGGGACCTCGATGCGAGAGATCCAAGAGAATTGCTCCGCCGCATTGACCCGGACAAATATTACCCTGTCTATGGTGACGATTCCACCTCGGTCGAGGACGCGCCGACCAACGGAAAATTCTATGTGCGCCTTGCCCGGGGCGAAAGTCATGTGATGTGGGGCAACTACAAGACCAAGATTTCGGGGACACGCTTCCTCCAGGTGGATCGCGGTCTTTACGGTGCTGAGATGGTTCTGCGTTCACCGGGCAACAATGAGAACGGAGAGCCCAAATTCTCAGCTACGGCCTTTGCGGCAAAACCGGAAACCTTACCCCAGCGGGATGAGTTTTTGGGGACTGGTGGTTCCGCCTATTTCCTGAAACGCCAGCGCATCATTCAAGGTTCGGAGACCTTGCATATCGAGTACCGTGACAAGGTCACAGGCCGGGTCATCGAGAGACGCGCATTGGTGTATGGGGAGGATTACACCATCGACTATCTGCAGGGTGTTGTCATCCTTGACGCGCCTCTCTCTTCCGGATCAATCGACGATGGCGCAATCCGAAATGGTGCGCTGGGCGGATACAAGGCCTATATGGTCGCCCAATATGAATATCGGTCGCGCTCAGGCGAAATGGATGACTACGTTTACGGCGGACGTGCCCAGACGTGGCTCGGGAAGCATGTCCGCTTGGGAGCCACCGGCATAAAGGACTCCACCGGCCTGTCGGATCAGAAGGCCTATGGGGCTGATGTCAGGCTTCAACGCTCCGCGGAGACCTTTATCGACGGCGAAATCGCGTATTCGAAAGGTCCGGGCTTTGGCATCTCGCGGTCAACGGATGGCGGTCTGTCATTGTCGGATCAGGATACCGCTGGGCGCGAAGGACTTTCGGCGAAAGCCTGGAGTTTGCGCGGTCAGATGGCCTTGAGTGATTTCCGCTTTCTGGGAACCGCTGGCAGAATCGGTGGCTATTATGAACAGAAGGAAGCTGGTTTCTCGAGCGTGACCGAGCAGGTCGACGCAGACGAACGCAGTTGGGGCGCAGAGCTTGAAGTCCCCTTGAGCGCCAGCATGAACCTGAAACTGTCATATGACGACTATCAGACCGAAGAGGGGAGGGATCAAAGTGATGCGGAACTGGAGGTCAGCTATGCCTTCGATGCTTATTGGAAGGCAGCTTTCGGCGTTGCCTATTCCAAACTTTATTCGCCAGGAGCGATAGCCTCTGGAAAATCCGGTTATGACGGTACCAGGCTAGACGCGGGCCTGCGTGTCGATTATCGGCAGAATGACGACTATCTCTACTACGGTTTCGTTCAGGGAACAGTCGACAGGAAAGGCAATATCTCCAAGAATGATCGCTACGGCGTGGGTGCAGAAGTGCGCCTGAGCGAGAAGCTTGGTGTTGAAGGCGAAGTCTCCTGGGGAGAGTCAGGAATTGGTGGGTTGGCGGCTTTGACCTACGATCCAACGCCTGAAGATCACTACTACATCGGTTATCGCCTTGATCCGGATCGCGCCACCGACGGCAGCTATGGCTATGATCTGCAGGGGCGCGATCACGGCGCGGTCGTCGCAGGCGTGAAGAAGCGGATGAGCGATGTCGTTTCTGCTTATTCAGAAGCAGATTTCGATCTCTTTGGACGGCGGAATTCTCTGGCTCAGCGCTACGGCGTGATCTACACACCCGACGTAGCCTGGACTTTTGATGGCGGCGTGGAGGCTGGCAATATTGAGGATGATCGCGTCAACACGGCCACCGGCAAGGAATATTCCGACTTCGAACGATACGCCGGATCGCTTGGTGTGGGGTTCAAGGACGAGGAATTGGGTCTCAGTGCAAGGCTTCGCGGCGAAGCCAGGTTCGAACGGTCCGAGGACGAAACACGCAACCGCAACACATACGTCATGAGCGCCGGCGCCAGTATGGATCACGACGGATATGGCCGGGTCCTGGGAAGTGTGGACGCCGTCATTTCTCAAACACCGGCCGGCACATACTACAACGGAGACTATATCGAGGGTTCACTGGGTTACGCGTATCGCCCCGTGGACAACGATCTCCTGAACGCGTTGTTCAGATACACCTATCTCTACAACCTCCCGGGCAACGATCAGATCAGCAGCATGTCACGCTCGACGAACGGCCCGCTTCAACGTAGCCATATCGTCTCCGCCGATCTGACCTATGATCTCCTTCCCTGGCTGTCCGTCGGTGGCAAATACGGCATGCGGCTGGGCGAAATCCGGACGAGAAGCAGTGACGGTAGCGGGACCATGGGCGATTGGGAAAAATCCTCAGCCCATCTGGGTGTCCTGCGAGCCGATCTCCATGTCGTGAAAAATTGGGATGCGATGCTCGAGGGGCGGGCCTTCTACCTTCCGGAGATTCAATCGATGGACTATGGCGCTCTCGCTGCCCTCTACAGGCATGTCGGCAACAACTTCAAGGTCGGTGCCGGTTACAATTTCGGGCGCTTCTCGGACGATCTCCGCGACCTTACGCTGGATGACCGTGGAGCCTTCCTCAACGTGGTTGGGAAGTTCTGACGCCCGAAGCGGGCGCCGCTCGTGGGGGGAGGCGCCCGCACCCGCTTTCGAAAGCAAGAAGACATGTCCTCATTTCGACAAGGTTGTGTCTTGTAAGATCTCGGACATTCAGATCGCCAGGGCGTCTTTCCAGACGCCCTGGCGATCTGCTACGTGAATGTCGGCACTGCAGCAGAGGCCGTTGGCAACAAACGGGGGCATTGGAATTGGCCAAAATATCTTGGATCGTCCTGGCCGCGGCCACGGCTTTGCTTCCCGCTTCCGCACTTGCCGAGTGGAAGCCCATTGAACGGGTGGAACCCTACGCCATCTCTGGATCAACGGCGCTAGATCTCTACAAGTCCATCGGTGAGAACGGCCCCAAACTGGGCGTGCGTCGGGTGATCGCCTACACGGATTTCAAACTGACCTGGCGTCGCGATTATCAGCCACGCAAGGATGGAGCCTGCGTTCTGGCTTCAGCAACGCCGAAACTGATCATCACCTACCGTCTGCCACAGATATCCGGGTCTCTGTCATCGCAGACACGTTTGGCCTGGGAGCGCTTCATTGAGGGGGTGAGGGCGCACGAGCGCGTCCATGGAGAGATCATTACCGACATGGTGAAGCAGATCGAAGCCGTGTCGGTCGGATTGCGGGCCGAGAATGATCCTGGGTGTCAGAAAGTGCGCGCGACACTGCAGGAACACTTGGGAAGACTCTCTCAGGAACAGCGACAGCGCAGCCGCGAGTTCGATCGCGTCGAAATGGGCGATGGCGGCAATGTCCACCGCCTCGTTATGGAGTTTATCAATGGCGACCGGCAGCGCAGCAACTGACGCTGCCTGTCCGTTTCCTACATTCTGAACACGCCGAATTTTGTGTCGGGGATCGGCGCGTTCAGCGCAGCACCCAGGGAGAGAGCGAGAACTTCCCGAGTTTTTGCAGGATCGACGATCCCGTCATCCCAAAGGCGGGCGCTCGAGTATAGCGGATGGCCTTCGCGCTCGTATTTTTCGAGAATGGGTTTGCGAAACTCGGCCTCTTCCTCCGCGCTCCAGCTTCCCCCCTTCCTTTCGATGCCTTCTCGCTTGACGATGGAAAGGACAGTGGCTGCCTGTTCTCCGCCCATCACCGAAATGCGCGCATTCGGCCACATCCAGAGGAATCGGGGGGAATAGGCGCGGCCACACATGCCGTAATTGCCGGCGCCGAATGAACCGCCGATGATGGCCGTGACTTTCGGCACCTGAGCTGTCGCCACCGCCGTCACCAGTTTGGCGCCGTCGCGTGCAATGCCGCCGGCCTCGTATTTGCGCCCGACCATGAACCCGGTGATGTTCTGCAGGAACACAAGAGGGATCTTTCGCTGGCAGCACAATTCGATGAAATGGGCACCTTTCAATGCGCTTTCGGAGAAAAGAACACCGTTATTTGCCAGAATGCCCACCGGAATTCCGTAAATATGGGCAAAACCGGTGATCAGCGTGGTGCCGTAATTGGCCTTGAATTCATCGAACTCCGAGCCGTCCACCACGCGTGCGATCACCTCGCGCACATCGTAGGGCTGGCGGGTATCGGCGGGAATGATGCCGTAGATCTCACGCGGATCGTAGACAGGTGGAATCGGTTTGCGAAGATCGAGCGATATGGTCTTCTTTCGATTCAGGTTTTTGACGATGCGCCTCACGATGGCGAGCGCATGTTCATCGTCGAGCGCGTAGTGATCGGCCACGCCGGATTCGCGTGTGTGTACCTCCGCGCCACCCAGCTCTTCCGCAGTAACCACTTCGCCGGTCGCGGCCTTCACCAGCGGCGGGCCGCCGAGAAAAATGGTGGCATTGCCCTTCACCATTACTGTTTCGTCGCTCATCGCCGGCACATAGGCGCCGCCGGCGGTGCATGACCCCATCACGCAGGCAATTTGGGGAATGCCTTTCGCAGACATGTTCGCCTGATTGTAGAAGATGCGGCCGAAATGATCCCGATCGGGAAAAACCTCGTCCTGGTTGGGCAGGTTGGCGCCGCCCGAATCCACCAGGTAGATGCAGGGAAGATTGTTCTCCAGCGCAATTTCCTGGGCACGCAGATGCTTTTTCACCGTAAGAGGATAATACGTGCCGCCTTTCACGGTCGCATCGTTGACCACGATGACGCATTCGCGCCCTTCGATCCGCCCGACCCCTGCAATCAGACCTGCGGAAGCAATGTCTCCGCCATACATGTCGAAGGCGGCAAACTGGCCGATCTCGAGAAAGGGGGCACCCACATCGAGCAATTGCGCAAGACGTTCGCGCGGCAGGAGCTTGCCACGCTTGAGATGGCGTTCCCGCGCTTCATCTGATCCGCCGCGCTCGATCAAGGCAGCCTTCTCGGCCATTTCGCCCACCAGCGACTGCATCCGGTCGAAATTGGCCCTGTATGCGTCGGAGGAGGGGGAAAGTTGCGATTGAAGGACGGTCATGCAATCTCCTGCGATCCTTGCGGGTCTTTATCCCGGTGGTGGGGGATATTGTTCATATAACGGCGCTGTCGGCAAAGTGCATCATTGGCAGTGCATCAATGGATTGGAGGACCATAAAAGCGATTTTCCGGCAGCTGGCCAACCGCATCAATGGTTCTCACGCCTCCGACATCATCTCGCGTCCGATCAGCCAACGCCTGATTTCGCTCGTGCCGGCGCCGATCTCATAGAGCTTCGCATCCCGCAATAGTCGCCCTGCTGGAAACTCGTTCACATAGCCATTGCCACCCAGAAGCTGGATCGCGTCCAGTGCGGTCTGTGTCGCTTTCTCAGCCGCATAAAGGATGCAGCCCGCCGCGTCTTTGCGGGTCGTCTCGCCGCGATCGCATGCGGCAGCCACCGCATACACATAGGCACGGCAGGCGTTCATCGTTGTGTACATGTCGGCCAGCTTGCCCTGTACGAGTTGGAAAGAGCCAACGGCCTGGCCGAATTGCTCCCGCTCCCGCACATAGGGGGCCGCGACGTCAAGACAGGCAGCCATGATCCCCACTGGCCCGCCTGCCAGCACCACGCGCTCAAAATCGAGACCCGACATCAAGACATTGACGCCCTTGCCTTCCTCACCCAGCATATTTTCGAACGGCACCTCGACGTCTTCGAAGACCAGCTCACCCGTGTTGGATCCACGCATGCCGAGCTTGTCGAGCTTCTGGGCAACCGAAAACCCCTTCATGTCGCGCTCAATGATGAAGGCCGTGATGCCGCGCGGTCCAGCGTTTGGATCGGTCTTTGCATAGACCACCAGTGTGCCGGCGTCGGGCCCGTTGGTGATCCACATCTTGGAGCCGTTGAGGACAAAGCGGTCGTTTCGCTTTTCCGCCCGCAGTTTCATCGACACCACATCCGAACCGGCACCCGTCTCCGACATGGCGAGCGCGCCCACTGTCTCGCCAGAGCACAGGGCGGGCAGATACCTCTCCTTCTGTGCGTCATTTCCCCAGCGGCGTATCTGGTTCACGCACAGATTGGAGTGCGCGCCATACGAGAGGCCGACCGAGGCGGATGCCCGCGAGATTTCTTCCATGGCCACCACATGCGCCAGATAGCCGAGGCCCGAGCCGCCATAATCGGGATCGACGGTCATGCCGAGCAGGCCAAGAGCCCCCATCTCCTGCCAGAGATGGGCGGGAAACTCGTTGCTTTCGTCGATGCCTGCAGCGAGGGGCGCGACCTTTTCCTGCGCAAAGCGGTGGGTCATCTCCCGCAGCGCGTCGATGTCCTCGCCAAGTCCGAAATTCATCGATCCCGTATACATCGGTCTCCTCCGATCACATCACAGCGCCTACAAGGCGCATGGTCATGGTGTGGTAATTGGCAGCGACTTCGTCCTCCGAAAGCCGCAGTTCAGGGCGAAACCAAACGATCACGCCCGTGATCATCTGGATGATCGCCATGGCGGTCAGTGAAACATCGTCAATCTGAAACACCCTGTCGCGCTGGCCGTCTGTCAGAATGCTCCTGAGCTCGCCTTCATACTGGCTGCGGAGATCGAGAATGCGCTTGAGGCGTTTCTCGGAAAGGCTGCGCAGTTCCAGGTTGCTCACGTGAGTGGAGTTGCGACGGGCCAGGTGAAAGCGGATGTGGTTTTCAACGAAAGCAGCGAGGCGTCCTGCGGGCTTTTCTTCAATCGTGCCTTCTACAGGACGCGCTTCCCCCCAGGAAACGATCAGGTTCTCCATGTGCTCGCGCATGAGCGCGAAAAGCAGTTCTTCCTTGGTCGGAAAATAGCGGTAGAGCGCGGCAGGCTGAACGCCCACCTGGCTCGCGAGCTGGCGCATGGACATGGCCTCGAAGCCGAGGCGCGAGATCAGGTCAAGCGCGGCGTCGCGGATCGCCGCTTCGGTTTTTTCTCCATCAGAACCGGTCGTGCGTGCCATGGGATCTCCTTGGGAAATTAATAAAACGAACGTTCAATTAATTCAAGGCCCAAATAGAAATCCAAGACCCAGGCAGACGTGGGGCGTTTGCTTGCACGCTCAAAAAAGCACGGCTTGGGATGAGGTGAAAAACGGAGCCACCCGGACGGGACAGAAGCACGTATGCCAATGCGTTGATGCCAGGGCGGGAAACCGGGAAAATCGTCCCTGTTCTCCATACCGTCGTGCCCGGTTGACACAGGTGGCTCCGTTGCGAAGAAAACGGGAGTGGCCGAAATAGGTTCCAGAGTTTTTTTACGCCGTCTCAAAGAGTTTGCAGGAGCGCTTTGGTTGTCGTGACCTCGCAGAATTCAAAGCCGAGTGTAGCGACATGGGCGCGATGCAGGTCTTTTGCAGGGATTGTTCCACCTTGTCCGTCGGGAAGGTCGAAACAGTCGCAGGCGTCCTCCACCAGAACCATGGACCACCCCATATTGGCGCCTGTGCGGATCGTGGTCGAAACGCACATGTCGGTGGAAATGCCACACGTTACCACTGTTTTCGCGCCAAGCCGGCGTAGCCTGAGGTCAAGATCGGTACCGATGAATGCCGAGTTGACGCTCTTTGTCACGAGTTGCTCGCCAGGCAGTGGAGTAAACCCCGGGCGCATAGCATGGCCAGGTTCGCCGGCGCGAAGCGTAGAGCCGGTTTCGACGGAATCATGTCTTACGTGGATTATGGGCCGGTCCGCCTTCCGCCAGGCTTCAAGTACGGCAAGCGCGTTCTGGTCGACGTCCCTGTTCCAGCGTTGCGGCCACGGAGGGCCGTCGAAGGCCTGTTGGAAATCGACCAGGAGAAGAACAGCGCCATCCATATCCATCTATGAACCTTGCAAAAATCAAGTTGCTACCGGATTGCGCGCATCCGAAAGGATCCGGCCTCCGATGGCCACGAAACACACGCCGGCGGCGCGCTCTATCCAATGCTGAAGGTGTTGAAAGCGTCGAATGATCGGCGCTGAAGACATGAAAAGCGTAACAAGGGTATACCAAACCAACGCGCTTCCAATCACAAGAACGACCATCAGCAACATCAACCAGAATGGTGTGCTCTCCGTGACCGCGGTGGCAAAAACGCTTGTGAAGAGGACAATCGCTTTGGGATTGGTCGATGTCACCAGAAAACCAAACACCAGCGGATTGCCCTTGGGCTTGTCTCCGTGATCCCTCATTTCCAGTCGTATGGGCTGGGCAAAAAGCAGTTTAAGTCCCAGATAAATGAGATAGCAGCCGCCCAGGATGCGCACCGCCCACGCAAGCAATTGATATTCGATCAGGATCGCGGAAAGACCAGCAAGACTGAGGGCTGCATAAATACCAAGGCAAAGCGAGACGCCGAGTGTCGTCCACAGTCCGGCCACTGTTCCGCAGGTCATTGAGGAACGCACGACGGCAATAAAATCCGGTCCCGGCAGCATCAGCGCCGGGATAAAAACAGCAAACACGCCGGCCAGGATCACAAACGGCCCCATATCTCCTCCACTTCGGCAAGGTGGGCAGAGTTTGAACCTAATCCCGCTGGCATGTCCCACAAGAGCCAGCGGCACATCTTCGAACCCGACTCTGGACCAAAATATAGAGAAGAAGAAGGCCAGCACCAAAGGACAGGCCGAAGCCGAGCGTGGCGCCCGCGACCTTAGCCCCGAATGCTTCCAGCAAGAGCGCTGCGACAGAGAGCATTGAAAGCAATGCGAGGTTGTTGGCGCTTTCGGAGAGCGCGAGGAGGAACCCTTTTTCCCGACCCGCGCGCTGAGCAATCATGGCCGTGCTCGCCGGTGCGGCAAATCCCAGCGCCACACCCCATCCTCCAAGGCATAGAATCGCCCCATAAAGCGGGAGCGGTGCGAAGAGAAACAGGTTCAAGGTGAAAGCAAGCAAAAGCAGGGCTCCGAGGAGCAATGTCTGATCGTCTCTTAACAGTCGTTTGGCATTGCCGATTGAGAGGTTCCCAAATGCCAATCCGATACCGAAGGCGGCAACCGAAAGACCAGTCTGAAATGTGTCGATCGTAAATCGTTCACGCAAAAATTCACCGCTGAGACCGAAAGCGGCAACAGCGGATCCGTTCCCAAGTGCCTTGGCCGCAATCAACATGAGAACAGTTCTCTTGAGATCTTTGAAACAGGGCCGGTCCTGCCTGAACGGAGGGGGGCTTTCGGTTTTCAGAATGAGATTGACTGGCAGCATCAGCGCCACACAGCCGGCGGCGCTCGCCAGAAAGGGGGCACGCCAGCCGATCATTTGTGTGAGAACACCGGCAAGTGGCGGACCAAGTGCAATCCCGGCCGTCATGCCCAGCATGACGAGCCCCATGGCCCGGGCGTGGTCCGCATCAGGCAATCGGTCGGCAATCAGAGCGAAAGTGGCGGGGATGAGCGCCGCCGCTGCCGCTCCGCCAAGCACGCGAAGGAGAATGGCAGAACCAAGCGTCGGCGCACAGGCAACCGCAAGCCCGTCAGCTGCGAGGAGCGCCAGCGCACAGAGCAGGAGTTGCTTCCTGTCGATCTTGTGGGCGAGAAGGCCGATAATCGGCGCTCCAATCGCATAGGAAAGGGCGTAGCCGGAGATCAGCCAGGAAGCTGCAGCGGGTGACACATCAAAAGCCGACGCTATGGGTGTCAGGATAGGCGCGATCATGAATTCCGTCGCACCGACGAAGAAGACGACCAGTGCAAGCACTGGCAGAAAAAGCCTTGAAGGCATGGATAACCCCAGAAGTGCGTTGATAAGGATGGTCGAACGTCTGGAAATGGAGAAGAAAACCACCTGCAGGCGCGAAGGCTCTGCTTCAGTCATTCGGAGTTGGGAGAGGTGGTTGGTCGTCTGGCGGCATGGCCGCTTGGGCGGGTCGCCCGGACGCCTCCTTAACATCGCACGCACGCGATGGGCTTGCAAGCGCCGTGCTTTGCAGGCGAGGGTTCACAGGACTGGAAATCAGACGGCTAATCTAATCGAATGCTGGCGATTCATGACAGGGGCATTCATATGAACTTCTCGATCCGGTCCGTGGCTCAAGACACGGATAGCTGGTGGGACCTGCCTGCGGGCACCGCCAACACCATCGCTGACGTGCCGGGCGTGAGCGTTGGCCATGTAACCTGTCTGGAGGGCACGGCGCGGACAGGGGTCACAGCCGTCGTGCCCCACGATGCGGACCTCTTCCGCTATCCCGTTCCGGCCGGACTTGCCGTGCTGAATGGCTTTGGAAAGAGCGCGGGACTCCTGCAACTCGCTGAGCTTGGGCGTATCGAAACGCCGATCCTTCTGACCAACACATTCGGTGTCGCCGCCTGCACCACGGCGCTGATCCGCGGGGCGATTGAACAAAACCCGGACATCGGTCGCAGTCGCGCCACGGTCAACCCGCTTGTTCTGGAATGCAATGACGGACGCGTCAGTGACATTCAGGCTCTGGCTGTAACGGAAGCCATGGCCGTCGAGGCCATTTCTGCGGCCAGGCCAGAGTTTGCACAAGGCACTGTGGGGGCCGGTACAGGAATGCGGACGTTCGGCTTTGCAGGAGCCATCGGCAGCGCCTCGCGACGCGTGGCTCTGCCGTCCGGTAGGGAACACATCATCGGCGCGCTGGTCCTGTCCAATTTTGGGCGGCCTGGCGACTTACGCGTTCTGGGAAAGCGCATCGCTACGCCCGAAGCCGGGCGTCGTGACCCATCCGACAAAGGCTCGGTGATCGTTATCTACGCGACGGATGCACCGCTTGATTCGCGCCAGCTCTCGAGGCTTTCGCGGCGAGCAGGGGCCGCACTGGGGCGGCTTGGCAGTTACTGGGGCGATCAGAGCGGCGATATAGCCATTGCATTTTCCACCGCCAACCGTTTGTCCATCGACAGTGAGATCGATACGGTCGACCGCCTTGGCGAGGCTCGGCTTGAACCGTTTCTATGTGCCGCAGTCGAGGTGGCGGAGGAGGCGGTGCTGAATGGGCTGTGGCATGCAGATGCGCTCACCGGTTATGATGGCCTTCGGCTTCCTGTCCTGCGTGATCAACTTTCATCGCGCGTGACGTGATGCCCTTGCTCCACGCTTTCTGGAAGAGTAAGCCGAAAGGGGAGCCAGTGTCCGGCTTCCCGCCAGCCCTCGCACATCTCCTCTCCCTTCGGTGCGACAGCCAGCACAAAGAACAGCCAGCATAAAGAATCTGGTTACGGAGACCTTTGATGTGTGCCCGCCTTTTCCAATCCGTTTTCGCCATGTGTCTGCTGACATTGCCGGCCCTCGCGCAGGATGAACCAGATACGATCGCTCCGGAGATCGGAAGCAGGGTTTTGGAAAACTACGTCACGCCCGCGCTCGCGCGGTTCGACGAAACGAGCAGCTCGCTTGCGACCTCCCTGAGCGCGGCCTGTGAAAGCGGCTCTGCAGGTGACCTCGACGCAGCGCGATCAGGCTTTTCCGATACGCTGTCGGCTTTTGCACATGTCTCCGTGCTGCGGTTTGGGCCATTGGTGGCGGAAAACCGGTTCGAGCGCGTATTCTTTTGGCCGGACCCGCGCGGTGTAACACTACGGCAGGTGCAGGGATTGCTTGCCGCAGAGGAGCCGTTACCGAGCGATCTTGCTGATCAAAGCGTCGCCCTGCAGGGCCTGCCGGCACTCGATTACGTGCTCTTTGGAATAGGCGGAGACGCATTGGCTGACGACGCTCGGCGTTGCAACTATGCCGTGGCGATCGCCAACAACGTTGCAGAGATCGCCGCGCAGCTGGAAGCGGCTTGGGCCGAAGGAACATCGTTCCGCGTCTCTTTCATCTCGCCTGCGGCCGACCGAGATCCTTACCGTTCAAAGGCCGAAGTGGCCGGAGAAATCGTCAAGGCCGCCGGCACGGCTCTGGAATTCGCTCGCAATGCCGAGCTTCTCCCGGCTCTTGGCAAAACCGCGGAGAAAGCGCGCGGAAAGCGCGCGCCCTTTTGGCGCAGCGGCCAAACCTTCGCTTTCGCCGCCGCCCAAATCGACGGTGTTCAGAAACTCATCGAAGCCGCTGGCTTCGTCGACGGCCACTCTGATCTCGTCAATGGCTATGGCCGCGGCATGAATTTCGATCTGTCGCACGCTCGCGAGGCTTTGCTTGCGGTCGAAACGGCTCCGGAGATGGCGTTTTCGGCTAAGGAGGACCGAGGGCGAATCTCCTATGCGACGATTGCCATGGAGGGAGCGAAGCACACGCTCAATGGAGAGCTCTCGGGAGCACTCGGACTGGTGATGGGGTTCAATGCGCTCGATGGAGATTGATCGACGGACATTTCTCGCCCTGGCCGCCGCCGCAACAGCGTTCCGCCCCGACCGCGCAATGGCGGAGCAAGAGGCGCTGTTCCTTGGAGCCCGGCTCAACGCAGGCGGGTTCGAAGCTGCCGTGATCGATGCGACCGGGCGCGACCGTCTCGTTCTGCCGCTGCAGGCACGCGGCCACTCCTTCGCCATTGATGCGCCACGGCGGCGCGCTGTCGCCTTTGCGCGATCGCCGGGGCGTTTCGCCATCGCCTTTTCGATTGATGGCAAAGGGGAGCCGCTCGCCTTCGCACCACCGTCCGATAGGCATTTTTACGGTCACGGGACCTTCACTCCGGATGGGAAGTTGC
Organism: Nitratireductor sp. B36; assembly: GCF_020833685.1. Taxonomy (GTDB): domain Bacteria; phylum Pseudomonadota; class Alphaproteobacteria; order Rhizobiales; family Rhizobiaceae; genus Nitratireductor. The sequence goes on along the minus strand of NZ_JACKZY010000001.1, from coordinate 701,269 downwards.
TGCTTGCGACTGAAAATGACTTTGAAGGCGAGCGTGGGATCACTGGCCTTTACGATGCCACCGCCGGGTTCCGCCGCATCGGTGAGTTTGGGACCGGCGGCATCGGCCCGCACGAGGTGATCCTCTTGGGAGATGGGAAAACGCTCTGTGTCGCCAATGGGGGCATTCTCACCCATCCTGACTACGAGCGTGTGAAGCTCAATCTTGCGACCATGAAGCCGAGCCTTTCCTACATCGATCTCGAGACGGGGGAGATTACCGAGCAGGCCGAACTCGCGCCTGAGCTACACAAGCTCTCGCTCCGTCACATGACACTCGATCGCTTCGGCGCGGTCTGGTTCGGCGCCCAGTACCAGGGCGAAGACGATGCGCGACCGCCATTGGTGGGCCGCCATCGCCGAGGGGAGGCGATTGAGCTTTTCCCTGGCCCAGAGGCAACTTTGAAGGCGCTCGATAATTATATCGGCTCCGTGGCAACCGATTCGACCGGCGAGATCGTCGCCACCTCGTCGCCGCGCGGCGGATTGGCTGTTTTTTGGGATGCTCAAACAGGCCGCTGTCTCGGCGAGCGGACCCTCAAAGACGGATGCGGGATCGCTCCACTCGCTGATCATCGTCTTCTGGGCACCAGCGGACGGGGCGCGATCGTTCGCACGGGTCCGGACGCGCCACTTGAGACTGTTCGCGTCAACGATCCGGGTGCGCCTGCATGGGACAATCATCTCCGCCGCGTTTAAAGACACACCGTCAACGCGCATTTTGCGGCTTGCCGTCGGCAGGCCGTGTGCTTATCTTCGCGCTGTTCTCAGGGCGGGGTGAAACTCCCCACCGGCGGTAAGCGGCACTGGCCGTAAGCCCGCGAGCGCCTTTTCGCAAGACTGCGGGAAGGGTCAGCAGATCAGGTGAAACTCCTGAGCCGACGGTGACAGTCCGGATGGAAGAGAACGCGCGATCTCCGTGTGCCGGTATTCCGGCAACCGGTCATCGCCCGTGATCGCCTTGGGTGACGTGTCCGTTGCGAAAGGAGATCACGATGACACACACCCGCTATGCATTCATCAAGGCCAACTGGCACGCCGATATTGTCGATCGCGCGCTTGAAGGCTTTTGCGAACTCATTCCGGCCAGCCAGGTGGACGTGTTTGATGTGCCGGGAGCCTTCGAACTGCCGCTCGTCGCGCGCGATCTTGCGGCCTCCGGGCGCTATGCCGCCGTTGCTGCCGCGGCTCTCGTCGTGGATGGCGGGATCTACCGTCATGACTTCGTCGCGCAGGCTGTTGTCGACGGCCTGATGCGGGCCGGGCTCGACACGGGTGTGCCTGTTCTCTCGGTCTCGCTCACGCCCCATCACTTTCAACCCACCGACCACCATACCGCGATCTATCGCGAACATTTTGTCGAGAAGGGACGAGAGGCTGCCAAAGCCGCCCTCATGATTGGCAAGACGCGCGCTGCGCTGGCTGCGTGATAAACCTTGCGGGGTGAGGGGCACCGAACCAAAACGAAAAGTCAAAGGACGGATTGCCCCCACTTTCACCCTTTTCCCGCAGGACTGAGAAGTTGCCGGTCCATGGACTTCGGCGTTCTCAGAGCCGGTTGTGCGCCGCCTTCAGCGCTTCGGCGAAAGCTTCTTCGAACACGTCGATTTCATGATCCGGGCCGACGCTGACGCGTATGCAGCGGTCGAGCCCCGGTGTCGCCGGCTTGCGCACAAACACGTCGCGTTCAAGCAGTCCCTGCATCACAGCCTCTGCGACTGTCTTGCCGCCGCAGTCGATGGCAACGAAGTTGGTGGCTGATGGGATTGCCACCAGTCCATTCGCCGTGGCGATCGCGGCGATCCGGTTCCTGCATGCGTTGATGCGATCAAGCGTTTCGTGCAGATAAGCCTTGTCCTTCAGTGCGGCGAGGCTCGCCGCCTGAGTGATGCCCGGCATGCCGAAATGATTGCGGATCTTATCGAATGCCCGGATGGTCTCAGGCTCTCCGATCGCGTAGCCACAGCGCATGCCGGCCAGCGCGTAGGCCTTGGAGAAGGTGCGCATGCGCAGGACATTGGGCCGGTCGGGCTCGAAACGGGGCAGAGCATCTGCCGGTGCCGTTTCTCCATAGGCTTCGTCGAGGATCAGCATGCTGGTTTCGGGCAACGATTCGATGAATTGCTGAATATCGTCCGCGCTCCACCATGTGCCCATCGGATTGTCGGGGTTGGAGAGATAAACCAGTGGCGCTTTTTCAGTGATCGCGGCATCGCGCAGACCCTCGAGGTTTTCGTAATCACCTGCGTAGGGAACGGTTACCAGCCGCCCACCGAAGCCGGCCACATGATAATTGAAGGTCGGGTAGCCGCCGAGCGATGTGACGACCGGTGTCCCTGGCTCGATGAAGAGGCGAGCCACAAGGCCCAGGAGCCCATCAATGCCTTCTCCCACGACGATATTCTCCGGCTTGACGCCATGCTCTTTGGCCAGGGCAGCGCGCAGATCGGCGCTCTCCGGGTCTCCATATTTCCAGACATGGTGTGCCGCGCTCCCGATGGCTTCCAGAACGCGGGGAGAGGGGCCGAAACCGTTCTCGTTTGCACCGAGCCGGGCGCGAAAAGGGCGGCCGGCGGCACGCTCCTGGGTTTCCGGCCCCACAAAGGGCACGGTGGAGGGGAGGGAGTGGGCAAGTGGGGTAAGCGGTGGGCGTTGTGTCATAGGCCGTATCTGGTCTGCGCTTTCTCTGATTGAACGCGGCGACCCTACATCAAGCCCGGCAAGTGTGAAATCGCCTTTGCAGCGGTGAGCGAAAACAGCGCGCACAAAAACGGGGCCCGGCTGATGCCAGGCCCCGCTTCAAGCTGTACGGCTCTTCTGATTAGAAGTCGCGCTGGAAGCGCAGGAAGCCGTGCCACTGGTCGGCATCGCCAACAGGCGTGTCGAACTGGGTGTAGTTGACTGCGAGCTTGGCGTTGAAGTTCTCAACGATCTCGTAGTCGATGGTCGTGCCGAGGTTCCATGCATCGATGTCACCACCGAGAGCAACGGACATCGGGTCATGACCGACGTTGCTGTAGTAGGCACCGCCGATAGAAGCGGTCAGCTTCGGAGTGGCCTTGAAGCCAACAACGCCAGCGAGCGACCATTCAGCACCCGGGTTGAGCGGCAGCGACACGATGCCGTCAAACGGATTGACCGAGTAGAAGCTGATGCCGCTTTCGTACTGAGCAAGAGCCTGGATGAAGAAGCGGTCGGTGAGGTTCGCCTTGACGATACCCTTGATCGCGAATTCTTCAGCCGTTGCATCGTAAGCGGCATAGAGGTCTGCGGAGCCCCAGCCCTGAGCGATGCCGACCTTGCCGACGACGTTCGGCGTCCAGTCGTAGTTGTCATCAGCTTCTTCGAGCATGACGGCGAAGGTGACGCCATTGCCTGCTGCGAAGTTGTAGCCGATGAAGTGAACGCGCGAGTACGGGAAGAAACCGCGGTCCTGCTCGCCATGGAGACCCGTATCCCAGATCGAGTCGGACATACCCATGGAGAGGCCGCCGAGCGAGATCACTGCCTGCTGCAGGTTCACACCCGAGCTGGTCACGCCCTGCGAATATGCGCCACCATCATTGATGCCGGCGAGCTCGAACGGGAAGCTGTCGCTCTCATAAGCAACGGTCGAGCCGCTCGGGCTGGTGCTGCCGGAGGTGCCGCGCAGCTTGATCCATGCGCCAAGCGTGCCGTACTCGGTCTCGGAACGAGCGTCGATGTTCAGCTCACCACGAGCATACTTGTCCCAGCCCTCGGTGTCACCGAAGTCACCATCGGAATAACCGATCTGGTAACGGACCATACCGCTGATGCGGAGGCAGGTCTCGGTGCCGGGGATGTAGAAGAAGCCTGCGCCGTAGACGTCGCAAACGCGGACATATTCCATCGGCTCCGGCTCGGGGACGACGATCGGGTCGGCCGCCTTGGCGCCGGTCGCAGCAGCTGCGAGAGCTGCGGAGCCAATCAGAAGGCTCTTGAGTTTCATGTTCTGACCTCCAGTCAAAGTTCTAAATGCGGGTCTGGGTATTTTGCTGAAGGACAGCGTTCCCTGCCCCATCCCCAAGAAAAGAAAAGTTCGCGCTTTCGCGCCCCCTTTCCGAGCCTGACATTACTCATGGGGACGCCAGGTTCAACCGCGATTACGCGGGCAGCACCCCTTGCGGTCGTCTATCCGGAATGGCTGTTGCACAAATGACACGATCTGAGCCGCCGGGTAAGTCTTTCTTAACATTTGGGAGCCGGATAAGGGCATAACCAACACGTTGTGAGCGCCACTTTTACCGTAGCTTTGCGGCGAATCGAGCTTTTTCAGGTGGGAATCATCGCCTGAACGCATGGCTCGCCTCCAGGGTGATTCCCACCGAGCTATCGGCTTCTTTGGCGCCTGCGCCTGGCGCGGCACATTTTCCTTATAATAAAGCATCGAATTTCGAATGCCGTATTGATTGTGCCGTCGCTTTTCTTTATCCAGCGTCTCGCCGGAGAGGTGGCCGAGTGGTCGAAGGCGCTCCCCTGCTAAGGGAGTAGACCCCAAAAGGGTCTCGTGGGTTCGAATCCCATCCTCTCCGCCATTCATTTCCTTCAGAGTTTTGCAGAACCGAATGGCGGCGACCCGGCCCCGCGCGCTGTACGCACTATATTATCCATACTTTTCAATGTTTTAGTCGAATTTCGGCGGCAATTCAGAGGTTCACTTCGCTGATTTTTCATGATTCTGACTGGAGGTCAGAACATGAAACTCAAGAGCCTTCTGATTGGCTCCGCAGCTCTCGCAGCTGCTGCGACCGGCGCCAAGGCGGCCGACCCGATCGTCGTCCCCGAGCCGGAGCCGATGGAATATGTCCGCGTTTGCGACGTCTACGGCGCAGGCTTCTTCTACATCCCCGGCACCGAGACCTGCCTCCGCATCAGCGGTATGGTCCGTTACCAGATCAACTGGGATGAGAACGACGACGGCTGGAAGAAGTTTGCACGCGCAGAAGTGAACTTCGACGCTCGTTCGGAGACCGAGTACGGCACGCTTGGCGCATTCATCAAGCTTCGTGGCGACAGCAACCATACCGGCTATGCTCCGGATTCCGACTTCCCTTGGGAAACCGAAGCTGGTCCGCTTCCGGCTGCCGGTGTAAACGACGGTGACGCTCTGTCGCTCGGCGTTGGCTCCAGCATTGGTCTGCAGCAGGCAATCATTTCGCTCGGCGGCCTCTCCATGGGTCTGTCTGACACGCTCTATGATGCGGGTCTGTCCGGCGAGTTCGATAGCGGTGGTGGTGATCGCGTTCACTTCATCAGCTACACCTTCGCAGCAGGCAATGGCGTAACCGCCACGCTCGCTCTCGAAGAAGCTGACACGAACTACGACTACACCCCGAACGTCGTCGGTAAGGTCGGTATCGCTCAGGGCTGGGGCTCTGCTGACTTGTGGGCAGCTTACGATGCCACCGCAGAAGAGTTCGCTCTTAAGGCTATCGTGAAGGCCAACCTGACCGACCGCCTGTGGGCAGAAGCAATTGCCACCTACGAAAGCGGCATCAACTTCTACTCGACCGATCCGTTCAACGTGACTGGATCGGGCATTCCGTCCACGATCCGTTTCGGCTCGGAGTGGTCGATCGGTGGTTTGATCGGTTACAAGTTCACGCCGAAGCTGAAAGCGTCTATCGGCGCTCAGTACTATGACAATGTCGGTAACGACTTCGTCTCGGCGTTTGCTGGTGGCGACGTGAACTTCCTCAGCGCAGGTCTCACGGTTGACTACGAGATCGTTGAGAACTTCAACACCAAGCTCGCTGTCAACTACGGCAAGCTCGACACGCCGGTTGGCAACGAAGACAACTGGAGCGGCTTCATCCGCTTCCAGCGTGACTTCTAAGAAGTCCGGCTAAGACTACGAAACCCGGCAGAGCAATCTGCCGGGTTTTGGCTTTGGAGGGCTCGTTGGTAGCGGGCGCGTCAAGCGCGAATGCTTCGGGTGACAGGGTTTAACGAGACCTTCAGCCAGGCTCTTTCGAGAGCGAGTTTTTCTTTTTTTTGAACACTCCATGGAAGGAGAAACCATTACCCGCCGTCAGGGGCTCATTAGGGCGGGGCCATAAGTAAGTGTAAAAAAATGCTTTTTTTTCTGGACTGGCCTAAGTTGCGAGTGCTAGTCCCCTTCGTTGGGGACAATAATAGCTTGGGGAACTCGAGAATTTCTATCTCGGAGGGGTGGTTCACAACTCAGAATTTTACCGAACACGCATTTGACAAAAACGCCCAGGACGTGACCTGACATGGGGGCGGTCAACAGTCCTGACAGCGAGTGGGGCCTTTCCAGGTCTCGCTACTCCGTCACGTTCGGTAACGAGCATTTACGTCTCGTTTCTGAGTATAGTTTAAAAGAACTCTTCGCAAAGTATGGAGACATACTTTGGGAACCTGGCACGCATAAATATAATGTCACCTTCTTCATCGGAGAGCTGGACGAGCTCTTGTTGGGGAAACGATTCAGCGCGTTCGAGCAAAGCCTGCTCGATGAACTGATCGGAAAATTGCGCGCCCGCGGAAACAGCAACGCGACCATCAACAGAAAGATGGCCGCGCTTAGCAAGCTTCTGCGGAAAGCGCATAAGATGGGTGACATTCATAGCCTGCCGGAATTTCGGCGTCAGAAGGAGCGCTCTGGGCGTATCCGTTTCCTCTCCTGCAATGAAGAAGAGATGCTTTTTGCCGCGATTCGCAGGCGCAGCGAGGACGCCTGGCGGCTCTCGGTGTTTCTGGTCGACACCGGCTGTCGTCTTGGGGAAGCCATTGGTCTGACCTGGAACGACGTCAGCGAGGGGCGGGCGAGCTTTTGGATCACCAAATCCGCGCGTGCGCGCTCCGTTCCATTGACCAAACGTGCGCAGCAAGTGACAGACATCCCCAAAGATGGTCACAAGGGACCTTTCGCAATGCTGCGGCAGGCGCAATACCGCGTTATCTGGAATGAGGCTAAGGCGGAGGTGGGGCTGTCTCAGGATACCCAGGTAGTGCCGCATGTGTTGCGCCATACCTGCGCGTCACGTCTCGTACAAGGTGGCATTGATCTGCGCCGTGTCCAGATGTGGCTCGGCCACCAGACCCTGACGATGACCATGCGTTATGCCCACCTGGCGACTGGTGATCTGGACCCCTGTGTCGGGGTTCTGGAGCGTTGTGCGAAATCCGGGACCACGAAGCGGGCTTAGTCCTGATTCAGGAGTCTGCGACGTTCATCAAGAAAAGACGAAGGCAGAAGAATGCCTTCGTCTCCTCTCAGTTTAGCGCGACCTCTCCGCACGTTTGATAAAGGCTGAGATTTCCTTCGGCAGATTCCCGGTTTCCAGAAGCGGCGCATGGCCTTGTCCGGGCACCACGATTTGCTGCATTGCCGGGTGCCGGGAGGCCATTTCCCCGAGAGTGCGGCTCGACAGGAGGCGGGAGTTTTCTCCGCGAATTGTCAGGAGTGGTATGGCTGTCAGCCCGTCGAAAAGTGGCCAGAGTGTTGGCAAGGGCTTGTCCAGATCGATGGCCTTTAGCGGCTTCAACAGATTGGGATCGAAGTCGGCGCGCAATCGCCCCTCTTCTTCCTTGTAAAGCGCAGCGGTGAAGCGCTCCCAGTCGCTGTCGTTTAACGCCGGAAAAGCCTCACCGTGCACGGATTTCTGGATTTCGATCGCTTCCGCCAGTGTGGCAGGGGCGGGAGCACGCTGAAGATAAGCGCGGATCTGGGCAAGTCCGTCTCCTTCCACGACGGGCCCGATATCATTGAGAATTGCCGCTTTGATGAGAGTGGGGCGCGTGCCTGCCAGAGCCATGGTGATGAGCCCGCCACGCGAGGTGCCCACGAATGCCGCGTGCTCCACCCCCAGTGCCACAAGCCCTGAAACGATATCGGTGGCCTCCACCGCCACGTCATAGCGCCGCCAATCCTTGTCGTAATCGGAAAGGCCACGCCCGCGATAGTCGAAGGCAATAACTTTGCGCGCCGCGCCTCCTTCAGCAGAAAGTTTTTCTGCGAGTGCGTGAAAATCCCGGGCATTGCGTGTCAGGCCGGGCAGGCACACCACGGGCAGACCCGAATTGCCTTCGCCATAGACCCGCGCATGCAGCTTCAGGCCATCCTGTGCTGAATAAAACACATCGCGAAAACCGTTGTCAGCCACGATATCCCCCTTCGCCGGCCAGCACTGCCACTCTCAACCTGTGTGTACATATCGTATTGGGGCAGATCGACCGAATTTATCTTCAATAGGCGTGGATCGAGGATGCGAGATGACCTGCGCTGCCGCAATCAACGGGCGGGCACACGTGGTTGGGGTTGATGCGCCTTATCCCCCGGCTGAGAGGTCGGTGAGGACGTCGAACCGACCGGTAAGCCGCATTTTATAGACCTGCAGGTTCTCCATCACCCTTTGAACATAGTTCCGCGTCTCCGAGTAGGGGATGCGTTCGATCCAGTCGACCACGTCCTCCACCGGCATTCCACGAGGGTCCCCATAGCGCTCCATCCACTCACTCGCCCGGCTTGGGCCAGCATTGTAGCCCGCAAAGGTTAGGATATACGAACCGTTGAACCGTAAGAGCTGCTCTTCCAGATACGCAGCACCCAAAGTGGCATTGTAGCTTGGATCCGTGGTCAGGCGCGCACGAGAATAGGGGAGGCCGCTTTTGCGGGCCATCTCCCGAGCTGTAGCAGGCATGAGTTGAAGCAAGCCGCGCGCACCGGCCGGTGAAACAGCAGCGGCATTGAACTCGGTTTCCTGCCGGGCAATTGCATAAGCGAGCGCCTGACGGGCGGAGGGGATGGCAGCGGTTTGCGGGATTGCACCCACGGGATGCGCCAGTGCACCGATCTCAAGTCCCCTGCCGCCCGCGATCTTTCCGACCCGCAGTGCTGTGGTGTAGTCGCCACGTGCCTCGGCCATCCGGGCAAGCAAGGTCAGTTCTCCCGGGTTTTCAAGAGTTTCCGCGAGTTTCCGATAGAGGCTGCCCGCGCGCCACACATGGTTTGTCTGCTCTAGGCTTTTGATCGCCCGCACCATCTCTCGGGCGGAAAAATGGCGACGATCCTCATCCGTCGGTTCCGGCGCCTCAGCGGCGAGCGTGGTTCGGCCAAGTCTGGCTGTCGCAAGCTGCCCATAAAACGTGGCGCCGAAGCGCGCCGCTTCTTCGTAATGGTCCGTGGCATCACCGGGCGCTCCCTCGTCCACTGCTCGCCCCAGCCAATAATTGGCGCGCGCATTCGAGATCGGCCCCTCCGCGATAGCAGCGATCTTCGCAAAATGAGATGCAGCCTTCGCTGGATCTTTCAGCGCTCGCAAAGCATACCAACCCGCATGAAATTCCGCATCGGCGGCACGGGAAGGGCTCTCGGCAGAATGGGCAGCGGCAAGCTTGTAGGCCGTCTCGGCATCTCCGATATCCAGAAGTTCACGTGAGAGCACGCGCCTTTCCACCCACCATTCGTCCGGATCGATCAGGCTTTCGGCGTCCCGTGGCGCTGTCAGCATCAGCTTTGCAGCTTCATCGAACTGTCCGGCGCGACGCAGAAAGCGTGCTTTGGCAAAAATGTATCCAGCACTGCGCTCCGTCTCTGGTACGGCGTCGAGCAGGGCTTGAGCATTCCGATCGCCGCGAATAACCGCAGCCCATGCCTTGGCCAGCGCTTTGCCCCCGGCCAGCGGGGCAACGCGCTCGGCCGAGCGCACCCGCGCCTCATACAACATTCGCTCCATGCGGACCCTATGATCCGTTTCGGAAAGCAGGTCGGCAAAAGTGCTCAGAAAAGCTGTCTCGCTCGTGGCATCAAGCTTTGCCTCGCGCCAGAACCCGGCAACCAGCGCCCGTGCCTTCTCCTTGTTCCCCAGAGACAGATAGGACTGGCCAAGCGCGACGGTGCCTTCGAAAGTTAAAGGAACCGCGTCGCCGAGCAGGCTCACCACGACCTGCGGTCGTTGATTTTCGCGGTACAATGCACGCTCCGCATGCTCACGCAGTGTGAGCATGCCGGGCCAGTCCCTCAACTCCTTGGCGGTCGCAGCGATCTCAGCGCTCGAAAACGTTTCGCTCGCCGAAAGCGCAAGTGACCAGGTCAGAATCCGTCGTTCGAGACTCTTCTCCTTCATGTGATCGCGCAGCCTGCGAGCGGTTGCAGGATCGCCGGCAGAAAGCGCATCGAGCCCCGCACTCAACGCGCGTTGATTGGCGGATTGTACGTCAGGAGCACTCATTACGTTGGGCCGGATGGCCGCTGCGTTTGTCAATGCATCGATAGCGGCAGCTGGCGTATTCACGGCATCTGGACGTGCGAACGGGATCGGGCCCATATCCGGAAGGGATTGAGCCTCGGCAAGGGGAGGAGCCGAGAGAAGAAGGAGCGAAACAAACGCTACCCTTATCGTCATACGCAAACGTCCTGAATATCGCAGCTGACAGGCCTCAAAATTGGTTGAGACCTGCTTTGTCTCTACAAGATGGCGCAGAACCCGCGGATGCTGGCGTAACACACCATCTTTGCAGGATTCTTGCGGGCAAGAGATGGCAAGACTATGGTGCGCCACCTGATCTTCGGTTAGAAGCATCCGGCACCGGCTTTGGCTGGCAGCGCACCATCAATTTCATTCAGGAGTTCGACATTATGTTCAGGGGGTCTCTCACAGCGCTTGTGACGCCATTCGCCAAGGATGGCAGCCTGGACAAAAAAGCGTTTCGCGAACTCGTTGAATGGCAGATTGCAGAGGGCAGCAACGGGCTGGTGCCTGTTGGAACGACCGGCGAATCCCCGACACTCACGCATGAGGAACACCGCGAGGTTGTCCGGATTTGCGTCGAGGCCGCTCAGGGGCGCGTTCCGGTCATCGCCGGTGCAGGCTCCAATTCGACCCGTGAGGCAATCGCGCTGGCAAAGTTTGCCGAAGAGGTGAAGGCCGACGCGGCACTGGTGGTCACACCCTATTACAACAAGCCGACGCAGGCAGGGCTTTATGAGCATTTTGCGGCTGTCGCCCGTGCCACGAGTTTGCCCATTATCATCTACAATATCCCCCCGCGTTCCGTCATCGACATGACACCGGAGACAATGGGGCGTCTGGCGAAGGACTTCTCCAACATTGTCGGCGTGAAGGATGCGACGGCGAAGGTGGATCGGGTCTCCGAGCAGCGCATGACCTGCGGCAAGGATTTCATCCAGCTTTCCGGCGAGGACGCGTCTGCCCTGGGCTTCAATGCGCATGGCGGGGTGGGCTGCATCTCGGTGACAGCCAATGTCGCACCGCGCCTGTGTGCCGAGTTCCAGGCGGCCACGCTCGCCAATGACAAGGAAAAGGCGCTTGAGTTGCAGGATCGGCTGATGCCGCTCCACAAGGCGATTTTCATCGAGCCCGGGCTTTGCGGTGCAAAATATGCATTGTCTCGGCTTGGCCGGGTCGAAAACACCGTGCGCTCGCCGCTTGTGCCGATCGAGGCCTCGACGGCAGAGCGCATCGACGCCGCCATGCAGCATGCAGGGCTTTTGAACTAACGCATTTTGCCGCCGGGCAAGGCACCTGGCGACGCACAAATGCGGTGAAACGAACGGGCGGCTTTCTGGCGTCCAAGGGAAAGCGGAAGCGTTGCGGCGCTTCCGACGCATTTGGAACTGATGGCAAAAGACAAGAATCCCAACGTCAAGACGATTGCCGAAAACCGTAAGGCGCGCTTCTCCTACGAGGTGCTCGACACACTGGAGGCCGGCATCGTCCTGACAGGAACCGAAGTGAAATCGCTGCGCGACGGGCACTCCAACATTCAGGAGGCCTATGCTTCCATCGAGGATGGCGAGTGCTGGCTGATCAACTCCTATATTCAGGAGTATTCCGCCGGAAACCGCTTCAACCACGAGCCCCGCCGCAGGCGCAAGCTGCTTGTGTCGAAGCGCGAGCTGTCGCGCCTGGCCCAGTCGATCGAACGCGAAGGCATGACGCTCGTGCCGCTTAGGCTCTATTTCAATCAGCGTGGCCTGGCGAAACTTCAGATCGCCGTGGCGCGCGGCAAGAAGCTGCACGACAAACGCGAGACGGCCAAGAAACGCGACTGGAACCGGGAAAAAGCAAGGCTCCTCAAGCAGCACGGCTGAAGAGGCGCAGGGCGCCGCGCATCTATCGGACTCTATTTGTCCAGAAACGCGCGTATATCACGGAAAACACTGACGAACATCTCTTCGGTCAGACGGCCGGTGTTCGTGTTGTAGCGTGAGCAGTGATAGCTCGAAAAAATCGAAAGTCCGGCAAGCTCCTGATGCCCGCCATGTGTGAAGGGATGGGCGGCAACGCGCCCGCCGAGCGCCCGCACGGTTGACTGATGGGCGATCACGCCAAGCGTGAGCACCGCTCTGAGATTCTTGAAGCGCTTCAGCGTCGGCGCAAAGAAGTGCTGGCGGCAGGTGTTGATTTCCGACCCGACCGGCTTGTTCTCGGGTGGAACGCAGCGCACGGCATTGATGATGGCCGTATCAACGAGCGACAGGCTGTCATCCGGCCGGGCTTCGTAGTTGCCCTTGGCGAAGCCGAACGTCTTCAGCGTACCGTAAAGAAGGTCGCCGGCGTAGTCGCCGGTGAAAGGGCGACCCGTCTTGTTGGCGCCGCGAAGCCCGGGCGCCAGTCCGACGATGAGAAACGTGACGGCATCATCGCCCCCTTCGGGCAGGAAGATGGGAACGGGCGCGTTGTGCCACCCGGGTTCGCGGGCGCGCCAGTCGGCAATGAACTGGTGAAGGCGCGGGCAAAGCGGACAGTCGCGCGGCGGCTCGGTTTCACGCGCCGAAACAGGTGTCATAGATCGTCGAAGGTCTCGTCTGCGTCGTCTTCGGGTTCCACCTTGCGTGAAGGCCGTTCGCTTGTCGCACGGCCGACTTCGTCGCGCAATGACGAGAGATCGATGAAATTGTCCGCCTGCCGGCGCAGATCGTCGGCGATCATGGGTGGCTGGGACTGGATTGTCGATACGACGCTCACTTTGCGGCCCTTGCGCTGCAGGGCCTCCACCAGCGTGCGGAAATCGCCATCGCCGGAGAAGATCACATAGTGGTCGACCACGTCGCTGAGCTCCAGCGCGTCGATCGCGAGCTCTATGTCCATATTGCCCTTGATCTTGCGGCGCCCGGCTGAGTCGGTGAATTCCTTGGCTGGCTTGGTGACGACCTTGTAACCGTTATAGTCGAGCCAGTCGATTAACGGGCGAATGGAGGAATATTCCTGATCTTCCACAAGAGCCGTGTAATAGTAGGCCCGCAGAAGATACCCGCGCTCCTGAAAACTGCTCAGGAGCTTTCGATAGTCGATGTCAAATCCTAAAGCTCTCGACGTGGCGTAGAGGTTGGCGCCATCAATGAAGAGAGCAATTTTTTCCCGCGGATCAAACATCGACAATTTCCTGTTTCAAATAAACGTTCAGCGCTCAAATGAATGGCTTTGGGAGCGAAGCTGCCCGAGAAAGCCATCTCTTATGAGGAAATAGCGCTGGAATATGATTGTTCCAACGAATATATAAATTCGTTATAAATACAAGCGTGCGAGAGAGATGCTGCACGGTCACGCTCACGCCGCATTTCCGTGTTGATCGGAAAGTGAGTGTTGCGCGCTGGCCTTGAATTTTGGGGTGCGGCAGGCTATTGACGCGCTGGATTTCCTTGCAGATTTACGCATGAAAGGGGCACTGAATGGCCCGTGTGACCGTTGAAGATTGTATCGACAAAGTCGATAACCGCTTTGAACTCGTGCTTCTGGCTGGGCATCGGGCCCGTCAGATCTCGCAGGGCGAGGCGATCACCGTCGACCGCGACAATGACAAGAACCCTGTTGTTGCGCTGCGCGAGATCGCCGAAGAAACCCTCTCGCCTGGCGATCTCAAAGAAGATCTGATCCACTCCCTTCAGAAGCATGTCGAGGTGGACGAACCTGAGGCCGATCTTCCCGAGATCAGTGAACCGGCGGCAGCTTCTGTCGAAGGTGGTGCCGATCAGCCGGAGGAAGAGATCTCCTTCGACCGCATGAGCGAGGAAGATCTGCTTGCCGGTATCGAAGGCCTCGTTCCGCCGGAAAAAAGCGACGATTTCTGATCGATACGGATGTTCGGCGCGGCATTCTCTTCCTTGCCGAAACATTCCTGCCTATCTTAAACATGCGCCGTGAATTTCGCGGCGCATGTTTTGCTTTGCGTAGATAACAACAACAAAAACGAGGAAGCCGCCCATGATGCGTCAATACGAGCTTGTCGAGCGTGTCCAGCGCTACAAGCCGGACGTCAATGAGGCGCTGCTCAACAAAGCCTATGTCTACGCGATGCAGAAGCACGGCCACCAGCGCCGCGCCTCCGGCGACCCGTATTTCTCCCACCCCCTCGAGGTGGCAGCCATCCTTACCGACATGCATCTGGACGAGGCGACCATCGCTGTCGCCCTGTTGCACGACACCATTGAGGACACCAGTGCCACACGCGCAGAGATCGACGAGTTGTTCGGTCCCGATATCGGTAAGTTGGTCGAAGGGCTGACCAAGCTGAAGCGCCTCGACCTTGTGTCCAAGAAGGCGCATCAGGCGGAAAACCTGCGCAAACTTCTGCTCGCCATCTCGGAAGATGTCCGCGTCCTTCTGGTCAAGCTCGCTGACCGCCTGCACAACATGCGCACGCTCGATCATGTGCCTGAGCACAAGCGCCTGCGTATCGCTGAGGAGACAATGGACATCTATGCGCCGCTTGCCGGGCGCATGGGCATGCAGGATATGCGCGAAGAACTTGAGGAACTGGCCTTCCGGCATATCAACCCGGAGGCTTTCCGCGCGGTGACCGAGCGGCTTGCCGAGTTTTTCGAGCGCAATCGCGGTGTCATCAAGGCGATCGAAGAAGCATTGTCGCACCTCTTCGCAGAGCACCATATCGAATCGACTGTGAAAAGCCGCCAGAAGAAGCCCTGGTCGGTTTTCAGGAAGATGGAGACCAAGGCGCTTTCCTTCGAGCAACTATCCGATATTTTCGGTTTCCGCGTGCTCGTGAACGATGTGGAGGACTGCTATCGCGCGCTGGGTGTCATCCACTCCACCTGGTCGATGGTGCCAGGGCGTTTCAAGGATTACATTTCGACACCCAAACAGAACGATTATCGCTCGATCCACACCACCATTGTCGGGCCGTCCCGCCAGCGCGTCGAATTGCAGATTCGCACCTATGAGATGCATCGCATTGCCGAATACGGTGTGGCTGCTCATTCGATTTACAAGGACTTCGGTGGCAAGGTGAACGGTGCGGACCACCGCATCTCGCGTGATACCAATGCGTATGCGTGGCTGAGGCGCACCATTGAGGCACTTTCCGAAGGTGACACGCCCGAAGATTTTCTTGAGAACACCAAGCTCGAACTGTTTCAGGATCAGGTGTTCTGCTTCACGCCCAAGGGGCGGCTCATAGCCCTTCCGCGTGGCGCAACGCCCATTGACTTTGCCTATGCGGTTCACACCGAAGTAGGCGACACCTGCGTCGGAGCAAAGGTCAATGGCCGCATCATGCCGCTCATGACCGAGTTGAAGAACGGCGATGAGGTGGAGATTATCCGGTCCAAGGCGCAGGTGCCGCCGGCGGCGTGGGAATCGGTCGTGGTGACGGGCAAGGCGCGTGCCGCCATCCGCCGGGCGACCAGAAACGCGATCCGCAAGCAGTATTCCGGGCTTGGCGCGCGCATCCTGGAACGCGCTTTTGAACGCGCTGGGAAGGCCTTCTCCAGAGATGCCCTCAAACCGGTGCTTCATCGCCTCGGCCGTCAGGATGTGGAAGATGTCCTGGCGGCGGTCGGGCGCGGCGAACTCTCCTCGCAGGATGTGGTGCGCGCCGTGTTCCCCGATTACAAGGATGAACGCGTGACTCAGGCTCCCAAGGAGCGCGAAGAGGGCTGGTTCAATCTGCGCAACGCGGCTGGCATGCTGTTTCAGATCCCCGGTCGCTCCTCACGCAAAGCCAAGCGCACCAAAGCCGGCGGAGTCCCGGTAGAAAAGGGAGCGGGCGGAGCCCTGCCTATTCGCGGCGTTTCAGGAGATCTCCCGGTCAGTTTTGCCCCGGAAGGTGCAGTTCCGGGAGATCGTATTGTCGGCATTCTTCATCCCGGTTCGGGCATCACCATTTATCCCATACAGTCACCTGCGTTGACCGCGTTCGATGACCAGCCCGAACGTTGGATCGATGTGCGCTGGGATATTGACGAGCACATGAAGGAGCGTTTTCCGGTCCGCATGTCCGTGACAGCGATCAACGAGCCGGGGTCTCTGGCTGAGATTGCGCAGGTGATCGCATCGAATGACGCCAACATTCATACATTGGCCATGGAGCGAACGGCTCCTGACTTTACCGAAATGCTGTTCGACCTGGAGGTGTGGGATTTGAAACACCTGACACGTCTCGTCTCACAGCTGAAGGAGATCAGTTGCGTAAGCGACGCCCATCGGGTGAATGGCTAGAAAACCCTCAGACGGAAGTTCTATCTGCTTCGCGACTTGGTCTGATCGGAGTGCTGTTTCATCCGAAATGAGTAGCCAGCAACCATCCGGAGTGAATTGACCGGCTTGCGGCGCGGCGCAAACATCCTGAATGCGCAGCGTTCGGAAACAATTGTCTTTACCGAAATTGAGAGGGGGACTGACCGCTCTCATTCTGCTTGCCCTGGTACTGTTTCCTTTTGGCGGCGTGCATCTGCATGGGGCACCGTCGGCCGTTGCTGGTGGGCTCTCTGCCGAACACGCACTTTCTCACACATTGGATCACGCCCATGAACGTGACGGGGCACATAGCCACCAGCACGACACCAGCGATGGCGAGGATGCGCTGAACGAGGTGGCGGGCGCGGAGTGCTGCATGGTCCATTGCATGCCGCTGGCCAGCCTGAAATACGAACCTTTCCCGGAGTCGCGGTTTGTCGCATGTTTTGCTGCGGAATCCATGATTGCCCTGTGCTCCAGCCTGTCTGAAAAGCCCCGTAAACCACCCCGCTCAACTCTCTCCTGAACACGCTCGACTATGCGCGCCGGCACGCCGGTGCCCGATGCTTCCTGCACAAGCGTGGCGCTGGCCGCGTGGCGAGTGCCCGAAACTCATGTTCAAGAGAGGTTGACATGAAAGCCCTACTGCATTTCGACAGCGGCAGGATCAAGCGCTTTGCCCAACCGGTTCACTCGACCCTGTCAAAGCTTCACCTGGTCGCCCGCCGGGCCGAACTGACCGGCGCTTATCCGGATCGGAAAAGCGCGGTGGAGGCAGCGCCCCGCTGGGCGCTGACCGACTATGATCATGAAGAAGTTGTTCCCGTGGCGCTGGACAAGATGAGCCGGATCATTGACTGGGATTATCCCGTCCTTTTCTGGCTTGAGCGCGAGCTGCGAGCGCGGGAAGGGCATCCCATTCGGCTGCTTGATGCCGGAGGGCATGTTGGAACAAAATATCGCGCTTTCCGCGATCTGATCGATCTTTCGAGCGTTGAGTGGCAGGTCTATGAACTGCCCTCGATGGTGAGGGCCGGCCGGGATATGGCGCGCGCCGAAGGCCTCGGGCCTCAACTTTCGTTCTGCGACGCCTTCTCCGAAATCAGGGAAGCCGAGATATTATTGTGTTCCGGGTTGCTGCAGTATCTCGATATCCCATTTGCGGATTTCGTGAGCAAGTTGCCTGTGCAGCCACAGGTGATTCTCCTCAACAAGGTGGCGCTGCGGGATGGCCCGTCGATCTATACGCTTCAGCGTGGGGGCCCGACCTTCTTGCCCTACCACATCCGCAACAAGCAGCAGTTTCTTGCGGGCCTGGATGCACTTGGCTATCGCATCATCGATAGCTGGCGCATACAATATCTGGCTCACAGGGTAGCGAGCCACCCGGAGCTGGGCTGGAGCGAGAGCCGGGGGTACATGCTGCTGCGTAAAGATCTGGTACGCAGCTTACACAAACCGGCCGAACGCGCGGTGGCAAAAGCCGGGTAAACCTTCACGCCCCAATTCCGCCGTTTCGCTTGACTAGTTCTTTCGTGTTTCCTGCTGTTTTGGCAGGAAACACGATTATTAACCCGTTTCCCTTGCCCCGTCCGACCGAGCTTGCCTATATCGACCAAAGACACCTCCAAGGGAACCCGTCGTTAATAGAACGGGCTCTAGGATTTGGTGTGGTGGAGGAGCTTTGTTGCTGTTGGGGGTACTGCGTAGCCGCGATGTTGTTTCGACGTAGAAAACCGGCGGATCTTTGGGAGAGGGCGCGGACCATGGTTTGGCCGCGTCGCTCTTTCTGGCGTTCCGCGCAATATTTCGTCAAACGCGCTCTGCGATTGACGGCAACACCGCATGCCATCGCCGCAGGCATTGCTGCCGGTGTGTTCGCGTCGTTCACTCCGTTTATGGGCTTTCACTTCTTCATCGCCGCAGGGCTCGCCTGGTGCATCGGGGGAAATCTCGTGGCATCAGCCATCGGAACGGCGGTGGGCAATCCTCTGACTTTCCCTTTTATCTGGGGAGCGACGCTGGAAACGGGCCGTCTCATCTTGTACGGCAGAGAGCTGTCGCATGGGGCTCCAATACATCTGGGCAAGATGCTGCGACATCTCGAGTTTTCACAGCTCTGGGAACCGCTGATCAAGCCAATGTCCGTTGGCGCGTTGCCTCTGGGCATTTCCTTCGCCTTGGTGTTCTATTTCGTGACACGCTGGGCGACATTCACCTTCCGAGAGCAGCGCCGTAAGCGCCTCGCCGAGCGGGCGCGCCGCAAGGCTGGTCGGCAAGCCTTCGATGCGAGGACAGCGACGAGTTCATGATTATCGGTATTGGAAGCGATCTGATCGACATTCGGCGGATCGCCAAAACACTTGACCGCTATGGAGACCGTTTTACTCAGCGTGTTTTTACGGAGGTCGAACGGGCCAAGTCGGACAGGCGCCGTGAGCGTGCAGCTTCCTATGCGAAGCGTTTCGCAGCCAAGGAGGCATGCTCAAAGGCGCTTGGCACCGGCATAGCGCGTGGCGTTTTCTGGCGCGAAATGGGGGTGGTGAACCTCCCTGGCGGGAAGCCGACAATGGAATTGTCCGGGAAAGCCAGAGCGCGGCTTGAAGGCATGACGCCTTCGGGCATGAAAGCGCTGGTTCATTTGACCATCACTGACGACTACCCGCTGGCTCAGGCATTTGTAATCATCGAAGCGGTTCCCGACAACGGGAACTGATGCCGAAAACTGCGTAAGGGCTGTGCTGTCGCATTGCCGCCGCCTTTCTGGCGCGATAAGACCGTCCCGAAACACTCGAACCGAGGACATGATGAGCGTGGCTGACAAGACGAAGAAGAAATCGGGCGGCGTGGGTGAAACCGTCAATGTGATCGTTCAGGCGCTGATCCTCGCGCTGGTCATCCGCACCTTCCTTTTTCAGCCATTCTCTATCCCGTCAGGATCTATGCGTCCGACGCTGCTTGAGGGCGATTACCTGTTCGTCACCAAGTGGGCCTACGGATATTCGCGCCATTCCCTTCCGTTCTCGCCGCCGCTCTTTTCCGGTCGCATCTGGGGCTCGGAGCCGGAACGCGGAGATGTCGTCGTCTTCAAGTTCCCGCCCAATCCGTCCATTGACTACATCAAGCGAGTGGTAGGTCTGCCGGGCGATAAGATCCAGATGCGCGAAGGTGTTCTCTACATCAATGACAAGGCCGTGGAGCGCGAGAAGATTGGTGAAATCAATGATCCGGACATTACCGAGATGGATCGTCCAGTCGACGTTTATCGGGAAACGCTTCCCAATGGCGTATCCTATGAAACGTTGGATTTGACCGCGAACGGGATCGGCGACAACACGCGCGAGTTCATCGTGCCTGAAGGCCATTACTTCATGATGGGCGACAACCGCGACAACTCCGCCGACAGCAGGTTCTCGGTCGGTTTTGTGCCTGCCGAAAACCTTGTCGGACGCGCGAACATCATCTTCTTCTCCATCGCGGGTGGCGCAAGCCCCCTTGAAATCTGGCGTTGGCCGGCAGAAGTGCGTCCATCGCGCATTCTCGACTGGGTCGACTAGGGTTGCGAAAACCATGACTGCCAAGCGCCCGCGTGGTCCTGAGCTTGTCAAAGCGGTAGCCGAGTGCACCGGATTTGATTTCAAGAACGCTGCCCTGGTCGAAGAAGCGATGACCCATGCCAGCGCTCGCAGTCGCTCGGGTGTCGACTACCAGCGACTGGAGTTTCTCGGCGATCGGGTTTTGGGTCTTGCCGTTGCGGAACTGCTATACGAAAGCTTCCCCACAGCACCCGAAGGTGAGCTTTCGGTGCGGCTGAATGCGCTTGTAAACGCGGAGACATTGGCCGAGGTTGCGGATGATCTGAAGATTAGTCCTCTCATTCGAATGGGCAGTGATCTGCGCAGCGCCGCTACCCGCAAACAAATCAACCTGCGTGCGGACGTGATGGAAGCGTTGATTGCGGTGGTTTATCTTGAGGGTGGCATTGCGGCGGCCCGAGGCTTCGTGCGCGATCACTGGAAGGCCCGTGCTCAGGCGGAAGGGGCTGATCGGCGTGATCCCAAGACAGCCCTGCAGGAATGGGCTCATCAGGTTGCCGCGGTTACGCCAGCCTATACGGTGGAGGACCGGCAGGGGCCAGACCATGACCCGGTCTTCTCTGTATCCGTCAGGGTCAAGGGATATGAGCCCGCGCATGGCAGGGGCCGTTCCAAACGCGAGGCCGAACAAGCCGCCGCCATCGGCATGCTGGAACGTGAAGGTGTGTGGCAGAGCAATGAGAGTGCGTGATGAGTGAAGACGTTTCCACAGCCGATGCACCGAATGAGACCCGGTCCGGGTTTGTGGCACTGATCGGCGCGCCCAATGCGGGCAAGTCGACACTGCTCAATCAACTGGTGGGCGCCAAAGTGTCGATTGTCACGCACAAGGTGCAGACGACACGCGCCATCGTACGCGGCATCGCCACCCACGAGAACGCGCAGATTGTGTTCATCGATACGCCCGGCATCTTCAACCCTCGCCGCACACTCGACCGTGCGATGGTGACGACCGCCTGGGGGGGCGCCAAGGATGCAGATATCGTGGCCTTGCTTATCGATGCCGAGCGCGGGATCAAGGGCGACGCCGCCGCGATTCTTGAGAAGCTAAAGGATGTGGCCCAGCCGAAGATCCTGATTTTGAACAAGATCGATCGGGTAAAACGCGAAACCCTTTTGGAACTCGCCGCCCGGGCCAACGAAGCGGTGGATTTCGAGCGCACCTTCATGATCTCCGCGCTGCAAGGATCAGGTTGTGACGATCTTCTCGCCTATCTCTCCGAAACGCTTCCAGTTGGCCCGTGGTACTATCCCGAGGACCAGCTATCCGATCTGCCCATGCGTCAGCTCGCAGCGGAAATCACACGCGAGAAGCTCTTCCTGCGTCTGCACCAAGAATTGCCTTATGCGATCCACGTCGAAACCGAGAAGTGGGAAGAGCGCAAGGATGGTTCCGTGCGCATCGATCAGGTGGTTTATGTGGAGCGTGACAGCCAGAAGAAAATCGTGCTCGGCCACAAGGGATCGGCCATACGTGCCGTGGGGCAGGCGGCCCGCGAGGAACTGGCAGGCATTCTCGAGCAGAAGGTTCATCTCTTTCTGTTCGTAAAAGTGCGGGAAGGTTGGGGCAGCGATCCTGAGCGCTTCCGCGAAATGGGACTTGAATTCCCCGGTTGAGGGAAGGATTGCAACCACATGGAATGGCGCGATGAAGGGATCATTCTAGGCGCCAGAAAGCATGGCGAGACGAGCGTCGTCCTGGAAACGATGACCGCTGCCCATGGCCGTCATCTGGGCCTTGTAAAAGGCGGCCGTTCGCGGCGCATGCAGCCCCTTCTCCAGCCTGGAAATCGTGTTGACCTTGTATGGCGCGCCCGGCTTGAGGAGCATCTGGGTGCGTTTCAGGTCGAACCGTTGGAACTCAACGCTGCACGTCTCCTTGCTTCGGCGCTGGCCGTTCATGGAATTCAGCTTTTGGGCGCGCATCTGCGCCTCATGCCCGAGCGAGACGCTCATGCGGGTTTATATGAGGCGGTGAAAGTCATCACCGAACATTTGGACGAACCTGAGATCGCTGGCCCGTTGATGGTGCGTTTCGAACTGGCGATGCTTGAGGAATTGGGATTCGGGCTTGATCTTACGAAATGCGCACTGACGGGGAACCGACATAGCCTCGCCTATGTTTCACCGAAGTCCGGTCGTGCGGTGACTGAAGAAGCGGGTGCTCCCTGGCGTGACAGGCTCTTACCCTTGCCCGGCTTTCTTACTGCAAAAAAGCGATCGGAGGCGTCGCTGGATGCGTTGAAGGATGCCTATCGCCTGACGGGCTTTTTCCTTCACCGGAATGTCTATGAGCCCCGCGGAATGGAAGAGCCGGTCTCCCGCGGTGGTTTTCTCGCCGCTCTTGCCCGCAGCACAGAGGGGGCTGCGGGCTGAGTTTGCCTATTCGGCGGGTGCCAGGGCAGGCCGCGCGACCGCCGCTTCCTTGATCGGCCAGTGCACCACAGCGGCAAACAGACCAAGCAGGACGCCCAGCCACCAGACCGGATCGTAGCTTCCGAACAGATCATAGAGATAACCGCCCAGCCATACACCCAGGAAGGAGCCGACCTGGTGTGAAAAGAAGACCACGCCGCCCAGAAGTCCCAGATGCCCGGTGCCGAACATGATCGCCACCAACGAATTGGTTGGAGGCACCGTTGAAAGCCACAAGAGTCCCATGACTATGGCGAAGATGATCACGCTAGCCGGAGTTTGCGGTAATAGAAGGAAAGCGGTTACCGCGATAGACCGCGCGAGATAGATCAACGCCAGAAATCCCGGTTTGGAATAACGCTGGCCGATATAGCCCGAAGCGAGCGAGCCGATGATGTTGAAGAAGCCGATCAAGGCAAGAGCGATGACTGCATAGCGTGCATCGATGCCGATATCGCCGATATAGGCCGGGAAGTGGGCGGTAATGAACGCCACTTGGAAGCCACAGACGAAAAAGCCCGAGACCAGAAGCACGAAGCTGCGATGCGCGAATGCCTCCCGCAGCGCTTCGCCGATTGTCTGTTTGAAGGTCTCCGCATTGTTGCGTGCTGTCGCCGCATTGCCGACCAGAGGAATGGCCAGAAGCGGAACGATCAACATCGCTATGCTCATATAGACCAGAGTATCGGACCAGCCGAACGCATCTATCAGGCCTTGGCTGATAGGAGCAAAAATAAACATGCCGGCGGAGCCCGAAGCCGTTGCAAGACCGAAAATCAGGCTGCGCTTTTCTGCAGGAACGTTACGGGCGAAAGCGGCAAGAATGATACCGAAAGAGCCGCCAGCCACACCCAGTCCGACGAGCACACCGCCGCCGATATGCAGCATGGCTTCATGGGTAGGCATCGACATCATCAACAGCCCAACGGCGTAAAGCACTGCCGACAGAGCAAGGACGCGCCAGGTGCCGAACCGATCTGCAACCGCGCCGAAGATTGGTTGTCCAATCCCCCAGAGCAGGTTTTGAATTGCCATCGCAAGGCCGAACGTGGTGCGGTCCCACCCTGTCTCAGCCAATAGCGGCAATTGGAAGAACCCCATCGCAGAGCGTGGTCCGAAATTCAGAGCCGCGATCAAGCAACCGCAGATCACGACCGCCCAGGGAAACGAATTGGAAGAGGCCGCACGGCCCGCGCTTTGCTGTGTCATGTTTGCCTTCACGCGCCTGTGAGCGCCTTGGTACCGGAATCCGACCATGAAAATATCGTATGCGGCATTTCAGAGATATCGACAAATTGTGCATCTTCGATCAGTTTTTTTAATGGTTAGACACGGTGGCCGGGAATAAATGCCTTCAGGCAAGCGTTCATCGGGCAAGAACAACGCCCCGTGAGAGGGGAGCGGGTGCATGGACGGAAAGAGGGAAGCGATTGTGCGGGAAATCCCGGGGCTCCGGCGTTATGCGCGAGCTCTCCTGCGCGATGCGGATGCGGCTGATGATCTCGTTCAGGATTGCCTGGAACGAGCATTTTCGCGGCTTGAGAACTGGCAGACGGGTACATCGCCCCGGCGATGGTTGTTCACGTTGATGCACAACCTCTTTGTCGATGGTGTGCGGGCACGCAAGCGACGAAGCGAACTCGCCTCGGCTGCAGCCGCCGATATTCCGCAGGCGGTCAGCGCCCCGGAACAGAACGGTGTACTTGATCTTCATGACGTGCTCGATGCATTGCAGGAGGTCAGTCCTGACCGTCGCGCCGCGCTGCTTCTGGTTGGCGTAGAAGGTATGAGCTACGCAGAGGCAGCAGACGTTTTGGGCGTCCCCACAGGAACGTTGATGTCGCGCGTGGCGCGTGGACGACAGGACTTGCGCGAAGTTCTCGATCTGGTACGGCGTCGACGCATTCTCAAGGCGGTGCAGTGATGACAGGACGCAGCTTTGATGAGAGAGATATCCATCTCGCACTCGATGGTGAATTGCCACGGGAGGACATGCCCGCATACGAAGCCTGGCTGGAAACCAGAGCCGATATGCGAGCTTTGAGCGCACGCTACGAATCTGATCGCGCGTTGCTTCGTGACGCGCTGGCGGAACTGACCAGTGAGAACCTGCCGCCCCGCCTGCAAGAAGGAATGATAGGGAATGAGCGGGCGGCCAAGGGTGGTCACGCTCTGGTTCTTCGCCGCCTCGGTGCAGTCGCCGCTCTCTGCCTTATCGCGGGAGCAGCATTCGGCTTCTGGGCGGGCCGGCAGCAATTCGTCACTGGTGAGACATTGGCGGCGTTGGACGTGGTCGGTGAGGCAGTCGCCGCTCACCAGGTCTATGCGGCCGAAAAGCTGCATGTTGTGGAAGTGGGCGCGAGCGAGCGGAGCCACCTGGTCGGCTGGCTTTCGAACAGGGTCGGCACCAAACTCATCGCTCCTGACCTGCGGGCCGACGGCTTTGATCTCATGGGAGGAAGGCTGCTGCCTTCAGGTGGAAAGGCTGCCGCTCAGTTCATGTATGAAGATCAGGCTGGCGAGCGCATCTCCCTTTATGTCGCTCATTGCATAAAGGGGGAGGATACCGGATTTAGACTTTTCGAAGACGAGGGGAGACGCGCTTTCTATTGGCAGGAGAAAGGGTTCGCCTACACCGTGGCTGGCTCGATCGATGAAAATCGGCTCCTGCAACTCGCGAACGTCACCTACCGACAATTGCTTGCCGGTAGGTGATGTCTGCAGTCAGCTCTTGGTTCCGCTCTTCTTGGCGGCGCCGGTTTTCTGCGTGTTCTGCGCCTCGGTTTGCAGCGGAAGATAATGAACGTCGCGCTGCGGGAAGGGGATTGAAATACCCTTCTCATCAAACGCCTTCTTGGCTGCCTTGGTGATATCGAGACGGGTCTGCCACCAGTCGGAAGTCGTGGTCCAGTAGCGCAGCGTGATGTTGACGGCACTGTCGCCAAGTTCCGATACGAACGTCGCTGGCTCCTGGTCGCTCAGGATGCGATCGTCGGCCTCGGCCAGTTCGAGCATCGTTTTTTGCGCCAGATCAATATCGTCATCGTAGCCGATGCCGATCACGAGATCGTTGCGGCGGCGCGTATTGCGCGAATAGTTGGTGACCGATGTATTCCACAGCGAACTGTTCGGCGCGAGAATGTACAGGCCATCCACGGTTTTCATCTCTGTCGCAAACAGGCCTATGGACTGGATTGTGCCCGAGATGCCGCTTGCCTCCACATATTCGCCCACGCGGAAAGGTTTTAGAACGAGGAGCATGATTCCGGCGGCGACGTTCTGCAATGTGCCCTGGAGGGCGAGGCCGATTGCCAGACCGGCGGCACCAAGCGCGGCGATAATGCTTGCGGTCTGAACGCCGAACTGCGCAAGAACGGTAACGCCGACAAGCACCAGAACCGCGTAACGCGCAATCTTCGAAAGAAAACTGGTGAGCGTGACGTCGAAAGAGGGAAAGCGGTCGAGCGCGCTGCGCACCCATTTTTCCACCATCCCCGCGACAATAAAGCCGGCGATGATGAGAATGATGGCGCCGAGAATCGAGAAGGCGTAAGATACGGCAAATTCGCTGACCTGGGACAACGCTGCCTGGGCAGCTGTCATGAGGTTCTCAGTTTGCATTTCCATATTGGGGAATGTCTCCGTTCCATGTTTGTCGTTGCCGGCCTTCAGGGGACGGTTCCAACTCCTCTGCCACGCTTCAAGCGTGAGAGATTTGCGGGGCAGGCGACCGGTCGCATCTGCCTGGTTGGTTTCGAGTGTCTAGCAACCGGGGATGGTTGCTGCAAACCACTCCGCCGTCAAAACGGTCATGCGTTTGCCGTCTTGCTGTTTTCACGTAGGGGCGAGCATGTCGATTGAGGTTCGTCCTGCCCTCCCTGGCGACCTCGCTGCTCTCGTTGCGGTAGAGAACGCGGCATTCTCGGGCGATAAGCTCTCCGAGCGCTCCCTCCGGCGTCTTTCGAGCGCAGAAACCGCCATTGTGGGCGTAGCGGAAGAGCGTGGGAAGGTGCTTGGCTACGCATTGGCTTTGACGCGACGGACGAGCGGTGTCGCGCGGCTTTACTCGATAGCCGTGGCACCGGAGGAAACCGGAAAGGGGGTGGCTGCGTTGTTGTTGCATTATGTCGAGAACGCAGCGTGTGGGCGAGGGTTCCATACCATGCGACTTGAAGTGAGGTCGGACAACAAGCCAGCCATCCGGCTTTATGAAAAGATGGGATATCGCAGCTTTGCCCAATATGAGAATTACTATCACGACGGTATGAGTGCTTTGCGTTACCAGAAATCGCTCTGCACGCGTTGAACATGGAGAACGGCCCCAAATGAGTTGGGTCATCCTGACTGGCAAAAAAGGCGATCTTGACGAGACCGCTACCCCCTACAAGATCATCACAAATCGCGACTATCTGGCCCACCCGGCACTTTTCCGAGGACAACGCCCCAAGGTCATCAACCTGTCGTCCAGTTACGCCTATCAAAGCCGTGGCTACTACGCGTCTCTGCTTGCCAGTTCTCGTGGCCATCGTGTGATCCCGTCAGTCGAGACCATGATCGATCTCTCTGCGCGCAAACTCTATGAGAATGCTCTTCCGGAATTGGAGCAGGCTCTGAACCGCTGTCGCAACGATTTGGGGGGAAGCTTTCCTTCAAGCGTCAGCATCTTTTTCGGCATAGGGCCTGATAAGGCCTGGGAACGTTTCGCCAAACTGCTTTTTGACTGGTTTCGCGCACCCGCGCTGGAAGTTGTCATCAAGGACGGCGAATGGGCGACAATATCTCGCATCGGGTTTCGCTCCCTGTCGAGAATGAACACCGACGAGAAGGAACGCTTCACATCATCGCTTCACAACTACACCAGCCGGCAGTGGCGGGACAGCCGCACACGGGTGCCGGCGCGCTATGGGTTCGCTACCTTGATCGACCCGAGAGAGGAGCTTCCGCCATCAAGCGTAGCCTCGCTCAAGCATTGGTCGCGCATTGCGGCGAGGATGGGCGTTGAAGTAGAGCCAATTACCAAGAAGGATCTGCCGCGTCTGGCGAATTTCGATGCCCTCTTCATCCGCGAGACGACATCGATTTCCAATCACACCTACAGGTTTGCACGGCGCGCCGAACAGGAGGGGATGCCGGTCATCGATGATCCTCTCTCGATGATACGCTGCACGAACAAGGTCTATCTCAACGAGTTGATGGCCACGCACCGGGTACCTGTTCCGCCGACGATGATGATCGCCGGGACCGCCGACCTTGAACGCGCTGCTGATCTGCTGGGCTTTCCCCTGGTCCTCAAGACGCCGGACAGCTCTTTTTCACGCGGGGTGAAGAAGGCAGCCAACATGGCAGAGCTGAAGGCTCTGGCGACGACATGGCTTGAGGACTCCGATCTTCTCATCGCACAGAAATTTCTACCCACGTCCTTTGACTGGCGTATCGGTGTGCTCGACGGAAGGCCGCTTTTCTCCGTCCAGTACCTCATGGCCAAGAAGCACTGGCAGATCGTCAATCACGAAAGGCAGGGACGCCCGGATGAAGGCGGCTTTCGCTCTTTCACCTTGGCGGACACCCCTTCCGACGTGCTCGAGATCGCTGTACGAGCGGCACGCTGTATAGGCAACGGCCTTTACGGAGTCGACCTAAAGGCCACGCCGGAAGGAGTTTATGTCATTGAGGTCAATGACAATCCCAATCTCGACCATGGGTGCGAAGATGCCGGGGAAAAAGACGCCGTCTGGACAAGCCTGACGCAATGGTTCATCGACCGGCTTGAAAGGTAAACTTCTCCTGTCGGCGTCCTCTCAGTGTATCAGTCTGGGGTGGAAACACTCACCCCTTTCTTGCCAAGGCTTTTGTTGATGGCTTCGGTTAGTGCCGAACGGGACCTTTGCCACCCCTCGCTTCTTGTCCAGAACCGGAGGGTCAATTGAGAAGTCCCGCCATCAATTGCTGAAAACAAGGTCTCAGCGTTGGGCTTCTTCAGAACGCTCTTTTCGGCAGCGAGAATTTTCATGAGCCCTGTCTGCACCTGTTCGGGGCTGAGGCCTTCGCCAACGTCAATTTTGAGTTCTACCCTGCGGGCTTTGTTCCGGGAGTGATTGGTAATGGCCGCGTTCCAAAGCGTGCTGTTGGGAGCGAAGACGATCAAACCTTCATCGGTTTTCAACTCCGTTGCAAATAGCCCCAGCGTGCTGACGGTGCCTGTGATGCCGTTCGCGAACACATGCTCATCCACCTCAAAGGGACGTAAAATCAGAAGCATCACGCCGGCCGCGATGTTTTGCAGTGTCCCTTGGAGGGCGAGCCCGACCGCGAGGCCGATAGCACCAAGTGCGGCAATGATGCTGGCAGTCGGTACGCCAAGCTGCGTCAGCGCGGCGACGCTTGACAGGGCCAGAACGGTATATCTGGCAAGAACCGAAAGGAATGAAGTTAAAGTGGCGTCGAATGCAAAGACCTTGCTGAGCGTGTTGCGCACCCAGCGTTCCAGCATTTTTGCGGCGATTATGCCGATCACCAACAGGGCGCAAGCCCCAAGAAATGTGAAGCCGTAGTTCAGCGCAAATTCAGTAATGTAACCGAATGCCGCATTTGCGGTTTGGATAAGGCGTCCAGCTTGCTTTTCCATTTTCCGAACATCTCCGTGGCGTGTTCAGGGTTTCCGTTTTCAGAAACCGAAGCACCGCCCCGTCGACGTTCTCACCCGCCAAGATAATTTTTCAGGCAGATCAGAAACGCTAAACTGCGTCAGTTTGGATGATGCGTATAGCAAGTGAATGCCTGGCGCAAAAGTATATATGTAATATAATTTTAAACCGCGATTATATTTTCAGTTTTCGTTATAAGTAATTAAAATAGCTGATTTAAATATTGGATTTAATTATTTTATTTCGTCTCGACTCATCTATTTTTTTAAAGCGCTCGAGGAAGGCTGCTTGTGCCAGTTTGGGGGGGTGAGGCTCAAGCTGCACTTCTTCCGGCGACATCCCTCGCGGGCGGCCGAAAAACCTGGCGGCTTCCGTTACACCGAACCCCGCCAGTTGTGTCGCCTCAAAAAAGGCTGCGATCTGGTCAGCGCGTTTGATGGCCTTCTTCAGCTTCGCCGGCAGATCGGGAGGCAGGGTGAAACGAAGGTGGATAGCGCGTTGCAGGCGCTTTTCGACTGATTTGTAATCCTCGCCCAGCGTAGCCTTGAAGGGCGAAATCATGTCGCCGATCACATATTCTGGAGCGTCATGCAACAACGCTGCCATCAGGCATTCAGGGGTGGCGTCGCGCGCTATCCTGCGAAAGATATCTTCCACCAGAAGGGAGTGCTGCGCGACGGAATAGGCATGATCACCCTCGGTCTGTCCGTTCCAACGGGAAACGCGGGCAAGGCCGTGTGCAATATCGCCGATTTCTATGTCGAGGGGGGACGGATCTAGAAGATCAAGGCGGCGCCCGGATAACATTCGCTGCCATGCGCGGGGAGCAGCGGTTTTATTGGACCGCGCGGGCATTAGTCTGCCCCGTCTTTGTTCTCGGGAAAGGTGAATGTCGCCCATTCTGGTACAGCGAGGGTGACAGCGGTTTGACCTGCCAGAACAGGTATCGAAGCGTCCATAGCCTCCTTGATTCTGTCGATGCGCGCTATGGCGAGCCCCTTCGCACCGCAGACCGTTCCAAGAGCTCCGACGATTTTTTCATCAGCACGCAATTCGGTGCCCTGCGGAGGTAGATCGGCAGCACCACTGGCGATCAGCAACCGCCGGCGAGCTGTGCCACGATGGTGCATCCGCGACACCACCTCCTGGCCGACATAACAACCTTTCTTCAGCCCAACTCCGCCGTTCTGATCATAAAGAACATCATGCGGAAAGGCGTCTCCCAGGCTAAAATCGCTGCCGCTTTCTGCAACGGCATGGGCAATTCTCAGTTCATCCCAACTCGTTTTGCCTTTGCTGGCATCAGGCGCGTCGCCGTAGTGACGCCGAACGTGCACATTTGCGGGAAAACGCCTGTCGATCAGGGTTGATTCATTATCTGAAGAACCGGAATCTGTTTCCCACGAAACGGCGATTACCGTTTGTTTTATATCGGAAATATCGACCTTTGCGCGAAGCTTGTAGAGTGTAAGCCGTTTCACCAGATCCGGGGCGATGTCCGCGCGGCATTCAATGCGCAGTCCGTCAATACCGGCACGGGAGATAAGGAAGTCGAACAGGATTTTGCCCTGTGGAGTGAGGAGAGCGCCTGGACGGCACTCGCCGTTCTGAAGCGCCGAGAGATCGGTTGTGATCACATTCTGGAGGAAGTGTTCGGCCTCAGGTCCCTGCAGTTGAAAGAGGGCGCGTTCGTCGAGATGGCAGGTCGGCATGGCTGATCCGGCAAGATGAAGAGCTTGTCCGCATTTAGCTAGGATGCTTTGTTGCTCACGACAACCCGCCAATGGTTGATGAAGTCAACGGGTGGTCTTTTCCCTCAGGCGCGCTGCCGCTTCTGCAAGGGCTCTGGCGCTTCTGGCGCTCAGTCCGCCACTTTCGTAGTCATGACGAAGCGCCTCCTCGATCTGTTCGGCAATGCGATCCAGAGACGGCGAGTCGTTCGCCGCGCTTCGGTGATCGAACAGATTGATCCAGTGATCCGTCTCCCTGCCAAAGCGCATGAGACGATCCAGATAAACCTCGGCGCTGTTATTGCGCGAAAGAAGACCGAGCAGGCCCGCGGCAATCGAAAGAGGGCTCATCACCACGTCGCGCATGCCGTCAGCCATGAGTTTGAGCTGGAAGAGAATGACACGTCGGACCAGACGCCCACGCCTACCTCGGCTCTCTGGCAATGCCGCCACGCCGTTTTGCGACTGCGCTATCCCCTCCATCGCAAACCTCCCTGAAGCTTCAACGGATATGGGGGTGACGACTAATTTTGCAAGAATGAACTCAATCTCCGGCGACGAAAAACGCCCAGTGCCCCTCCGGCGTGATGCCCACACGATAGAAGATGTAGGCTCCGAAGCTTTTCATGTCCTCATAGTCGCCGGCGGTCACCAGCGTAAACAGTTCAACCCTCTGCCTCTTGTCGAGGGATTCAAGCGGGATGGCGAAAAAGTATGGCCAGACATACATTTCCTGGGGTGTCCCTGCGTCGAGATGGACATATCCGGCGAGCAGGACCTCCAGAAGTATGGCCAGAACCTCCTGGCCTTCCTCATCTCCGGATAGCTCGACGAGAAATTCGAGAGGATCCCCATCCAGACCACCGAGCGAGAGGCGGGTCGCACTGTCGCCGTTACCGATTAGCGGGCGCAGATTTTCGATGTCGCCGCTTTTCGCAGCTTCAACGATAAGCCCGTGCATTCGCTGAACGGGTTCGGGTAACTCTTCAAGATCGTAATGGATCTCCGGTAGCTCCTTGCCGATCTGGGTGTCCGGGCGTACGACATCGCGCAGCGGCGTGTCCCCAATCGGCGAGGCATCCTCAGCGGGCTCCGGGCTCTCTGGCGCGGTGGTGTCATTCTTGGGAAAGCGGATTGGCGGCGGAAGCGGAACACGCTCGACCTTGTCGGATCCGGGCTGTTCTTCTTCTATGGGCTCAACCTGCTGAAGTTCACTGAGAGCAAATGCTGAAAGGCCCGAGGTTCCGTTCAAGCCGAAGGCTGTCAGACCAGCCAGTAGAACATGCCGCCAACGCCTGCGAGTTCGCGGGCTGGCAAGGTTTGGAACGTTGATCAGAGTCCGGCTCATTGTCAGTCTCAGTTTCCGTAGCGCTGCACGATTTCGGTGGAGATGCGTGCACCCTCACTCATATAGTGGTTGATGGCCGACAGCGCCTGATCCGTGCAGTTTTCATACGTTCCTGCGAAGGATCTGTAGCCGCGGTTGAAACTGGCGATCAATTTCTCGCGGCGGGCCGGCGACGGCGCTTCTGTCTCCAGAAGCTCTTCCATCTTCCCGCGCCATGTTTCGGAGTCTTCACCGCAAAGATTGCGCAGATAGTGAATCGAACCGAGCACCTCGGCCAATCTCAGAAGGGGGGCTTCATAGCTGGCCTCGTTGGCTTGCGTTGCAGGCGCAGCCACAAGAAAAACTGCCACGAGGCCGGAAAATATTGAACCACTACGCATGCCGTGTTGTCTCCCAGCGGGCGCTGCCTGTCAAACGCCTGCGATTGCGGGAAGACCACCACAAAACAGTCACGAAAGTGGCAAGATTGAGGGCAGGGTGCCCAGCAGGTTTATCCGCTGGGAAGGTGACGCAATTCTTCGATAATGTGTTGTGTGCTCTCAGTCAGAGGCAGGGTAGCGATTTCTTCTGGGGAATACCATCCGGCTTCGTGGGCATCGTCACCCGCTATGACAGGGCCACGTGCGACCGTGGCGCGAAAAACGGTCAGTCGAAAGATTTGCTGATCGTCGTCGCCACGCAACACAACATCGCGATAGGGGCTCGCTGTCGTCAACAACAAGCCGGTCTCTTCCAGCAGCTCGCGCGCCAGTGCCTTTTCCAGTGTCTCGCCTGTTTCCACCCTGCCACCCGGAAACGCATACAATCCTTTGGCCGGCGCGCGGCCGCGACGCACCAGCAGAACGCGGTCTTCCTGAATGACGGCCGCGGAAACGGCCAGGATTTCTTCCGGTTTCACAAGCAAAGCCCTTGCATCCTGCAATCCGATCACCAAAAGTCCGGCCCGAACTGTTGCCAGTCAATTGGTGGCAGAGAGTTATGGCCGTTGAAGTGGCAGGAGACAATCATGCAGGTGGTGCAGAACACATGGGTG
Organism: Nitratireductor sp. B36; assembly: GCF_020833685.1. GTDB lineage: Bacteria > Pseudomonadota > Alphaproteobacteria > Rhizobiales > Rhizobiaceae > Nitratireductor. Next base: position 667,981 of record NZ_JACKZY010000001.1, on the reverse strand, counting down.
GTTGCAGGTCTGGCGTGCATGTTGTCTTTGTCGGCCTGTGCAACGCTGAATGAGAGCGAGTGCGAAACAGTAAATTGGAGCGACTTGGGACGCAGCGATGGCGCGGCCGGACAGAGTTCGTCCTATGTTCAGCGCCACCGGGAAGCCTGTGAGAAATACAGTCTGCCGGTGGACGAACGTGCATGGCGCACCGGTTGGGAAGACGGTATCCGCCGTTATTGCACACCGGAGAACGGTTTGAGTGCCGGGCGCGACGGGCGCAGCTACGCCAATTCCTGCCCGGCGGATGCTGCCCCCGGCTTTGAGAGCGCGTATCGCGTCGGTAAGCGTGTGCATGATGCCAGATCAGAATATGATCGCCTGAAGAGCGAACTCGAACAGCTATACGATAATCTGGAAGATGCTGCCAAGGATGAGGATCGACGGAAGATTCGCAACCGGATCTCACTGAAGGAGTCGGATCTGTTCTTTGCCGAGGGGCGTGTGCGTGATGCCGAGCGCCTGTATGATCGCTACCTCTATGAGGAGGCGGCGCGCCGCTACTGACGGCTTAGGAGGGAGCCCTCTTTCATGTGTGGTCGTTTCGCACTTACTGATACGCCCGATGCGGTGAAATCGCTGCTCGCGGTGACAGATTTTGAACCGTTTCCCCCGCGCTACAACATCGCGCCAACGCAGCCAGTTCTGATGGCTCTGGCGGGACAGCCAAGGGCAGCAGGTTCCAACCTGCCTTCACGGCAAAGCGTGCTTGTACGCTGGGGGCTTATTCCCTCCTGGACGAAAAATCCCGACGATTTCTCACTGTTGTTTAACGCCCGCTCTGAAACGGCAGCGGAAAAAGCGTCCTTCCGCACCGCTATGCGCCATCGCCGCACATTGGTTCCGGCCAATGGCTTCTATGAATGGCGCCGTGTCGGCTCGAAACGTGGGGAACCGTATTGGATCCGGCCACGCGATGGCGGGCTGATTGCCTTCGCCGGATTGATGGAAAGTTGGTCCGACCCCGGGGGAACCGAAATCGATACTGGCGCGATCCTGACGACGGAAGCGAATGAGGATTTGCGTGGTATTCACCATCGCATGCCTGTGGTTATCAGGCCGGAGGATTTCGACCGCTGGCTGGACTGCCTCAACCAGGAACCGCGTCACGTGGCTGATCTTCTCACACCGGCCGAGCCCGGTTTTTTCGAGGCGGTGCCCGTCTCGGATCGGGTTAACAAGGTGGCAAATGCCGGCCCGGACCTTCAGGAGCGCGTGGAACGCCACGAGGAAAAAGTTTCCGGCGCGAAAGCCGTGAAAGACAGCGACCAGCTCGACCTGTTTTAAGCGATGGTCCGCAAGAGATGGACTGCCTCGGCACCAAAACGGTACACGCCTTCCCGCAAGGTCTGGAATGATTGACGCGACACGTCGCTGACGGGCAGGGGGAGCTCTTCCTCCGAAATGCGGCCCAACATTAGCTCTGCCAAAGCTTTACCGAACACGGTGCCCGGTCCGATGCCGCGGCCATTGTATCCGGAAAAGCCGACCACATTGTCACCGAGGCGATGAAACTTCGGCAGGTGATCTGCGGTCATGCCGATGTGACCATACCAGCAATGTTCAAACCGGATGCCTTTCAGCTCCGGAAACAGCCGGGCAATCGCACGCTCAGCCCACGCACGGTGCACCGCTTGGCCGGTGCCCTTCAGGGCTCCCACGCTGCCGAAAACAAGGCGCCCCTCCTGATCCCACCGGAATGAGGTCAGAATCTGTTTCGTGTCCCACGCACCTTGCCGCTCCGGCAGAATGTGGTCGCGCACGGTTTGTGGCAGGGCGGGCGTGGCGAAATTGAAATAGGGCAGGTGGACAATTTCTTCACGGATCTGCGGCCAGGGCGTGGTTGTGTAGGCGTTGGTTGCCACAATCACTTTCCGTGCCGTCAGCGTGCCCCTGGGCGTTTCAAGCCGCCAGCTGCCGCTGCATTGCTCCGCTTTCGTCACCCGGGAACCGGTGTGAAGCCTCGCGCCAGCCTTTTGGGCGGCACGGGCAAGTCCTCTTGCATATGCCAACGGCTGGATCGTGCCGGCCCGCTCGTCCAGCAACGCGCCGGAGAACGCATCGCTCCCGATCTTCTTTCGCGCTTCCTCACGTTCAAGAAGCCGAACCGGTGCGCCCCGCGCCTTCCATTGTCTTGCACGCGCGTCAAGCTGTCTGAGGCCGCTTTCTCCAACCGCACAGTGGAGCGTCCCCACAGGCATAGCCTCGCACTCCATTCCGTGTCGTGTCGCCAGTTCGAACACAACGCTGGGCGCATTGCCAAGAACGCGGAGCAGCCGCTCGCCATAAGTTTCGCCGAGAATGCCAGGAAGGTCGTCGGGCATGACCCACATGCCTGCATTCACGAGGCCCACATTGCGTCCGGAGCCGCCAAAGCCGATCTCGTCGGCTTCGAGCAAAGCGACGTCGGCTCCGGCCTCGGCCAGATGCAGCGCTGCGGAAAGGCCGGTATAGCCCCCTCCGACGATGGCGATGTCAGTCTTCACATCGCCTGTCAGGGCCGTTGTCTGCGGCGCTGCGGGGGCTGTCTTCTCCCACAGGCCGTGGGAAAGCGGGTCGTTCCTCATCTGGCGGACTCACTGAAAACCGAGATAGCACCGACAGATCACACGCCCGTCGCTGCTGAACCAAGCGAAAAATCCGCATGATGTCATGCAGGGATGGCATTGAAAGCATTGCACATCATCCCGCCATCGCTGTCGCAATGTCCGGAAACTGTGCTGCCCCTAGTCACCCGCTCCGGTCAGGCCGGAGCAAAACCTCAGTCGGTCTGCGTGTCGTAAGGGGATTGCTTGGGTGCCGGTGCCGGCTTCTCGGTCTTGCACTGCAGAGCGGCATTGATCGCTGCGGGTCCAACCGCGTGATACTGGCTAAGCAGGAGCTTTTCCTGTTCGGCGGTATACTCTGCTGGCTTGTTCATGTCGCGGGGCATAACTAATCCTTGGTTCCGCGTTGTCGTCCCTTCCGCGCAGATGGGGACCAAATCCGACAAAATCTTGACAGACTGCCCCGTCGGAAGACGCATTCTTAAAATTGCCGCATCAGCCTTAACATTTCCTTCACATTGCCATTTTGCATGCAATACCTCTTTCGGGGCGCGAAGCCGGGTTTCGGCATGATCCCCAGCCTTTTGGCTTTCAGCTTTTAGTCTTGACGCATTTGCCGCCTGCGGCGATAAGAAAGCCCATGAAAACGCTGTGCACCATTATTGGCATTTGCATTATCGGCTAGCGCCTCACCGCTGGTCCGGACGTTTTCGCCCTTCTTTCCCGATGAGAAAAACGCCCAGGCCAGAGGCCGGCGTAAACCGTGCCCGCAATATGCGTGACGCTTGAGCACGGCTGTGGGGTTGAAAACGGAAGGCGAGGATGACGAACGGTTTCAGGGGCCTCAGGGTCTACAACACGCTGACGCGGGCCAAAGAGGACTTCGTCCCCATCGATGAGAAGAACATTCGCATGTATGTGTGCGGTCCGACGGTCTACGATTATGCGCATATCGGCAATGCGCGTCCGGCCATCGTTTTCGACGTTCTCTACCGTCTCCTGCGCCATCTCTATGGCGAGGACCACGTCACCTATGTGCGCAACATCACCGACGTCGACGACAAGATCAATGCCCGCGCCCGCCGCGACTATCCCGACCTGCCGCTCAATGAGGCGATCCGCGAAGTCACGCAGAAGACCGCCGATCAGTATCATGCCGACGTTGCCGCCCTCGGTTGCCTGAAGCCGACCATCGAGCCGCGTGCCACCGATTTCGTGCTCCCGCGCGCGGACGGGCTGACGGATATGGCCAGCCTGATTCAATCTCTCATCGATCGCGGCCATGCCTATGAAGCGAAAGGAGAAATCCTTTTCGACACCGCCTCCATGCCGGCCTATGGCGGGCTTTCCAAACGCAGGTTGGAAGACCAGCAGGCAGGTGCCCGTGTGGCGGTGGAAGCGCACAAGAAGAACCCGGCCGATTTCGTTCTCTGGAAGCAGTCCTCGGCAGATGAGCCGGGGTGGGATGCGCGTTTCACCATTCGTGGCGCTGCAATGACCATTCGCGGCCGCCCCGGCTGGCACATCGAGTGCTCGGCCATGTCCGCGGCCTATCTTGGCGAGGAGTTCGACATTCACGGCGGTGGCCTCGACCTGATCTTCCCGCACCACGAAAACGAGATCGCGCAATCCTGCTGCGCCCATGGCCGCGATGTCATGGCGCATTACTGGATGCACAATGGCTTCCTCCAGGTGGAGGGGCGCAAAATGTCCAAATCCGAGGGCAATTTCGTCACCATCCATGAATTGCTCGAAACGGAAAAATTCGGCGGGCGTAAATGGCCGGGCGAGGTTTTGCGTCTTGCAATGCTGATGACGCATTACCGCGAGCCCATCGACTTTTCGGTGCGCAAGCTCGAAGAGGCGGAGGCGGTGCTCGACGGGTGGTATCGGGCTGTCGGCGATGTCGAAGCCGGAGATATCGGATGCGCCGACACCATAGCCGCGCTCAGCGACGATCTGGGAACGACCGCTGCCATTGCCAGTCTTCATGAATTGCGCAGCGAGGCGACAAAGGGCAGCAGCGCGGCGAAAAAGGCCCTCAAAACGAGCGCAGGTCTTCTCGGGCTGCTCGCCGGCACGGAAAGCAACTGGTCCGCCCTCAAGGTGTCCGAAGCCGCCATCGATGCCGGGCTCGTCGAAACAGCGGTGGAGAAGAGGCTCACGCAGTTGCGCAACAAAAACTTCGCCGAAGCCGATCGCATCCGCGATGAGCTCGCCGCGCAGGGCATCCAGCTTATGGACTATAAGGACCCCGAAACCAGTGAACGTCGCACCAGGTGGGAGGTGAAACGGTGAAAGACAGGATTTACATTCGCTAGGAGGGGCATCTAATGAGCCTCGACAACAAACCTGTCTATTCCGGCGGCTGCCAATGCGGTGCGGTTCGGTTCCGCATTGAGGGCGCGCTTGGCGAGGCGTCGGTCTGCCATTGCCGCATGTGTCAGAAGGCGAGCGGCAACATCATGCTTCCGTTGGTCTCGGTGCGTGGCGCGAAACTCACCTGGACACGCGCTGAACCCAAGCGCTTCCAGTCATCCAGCCATGTGCTGCGGGGTTTTTGCCCCGAATGCGGCACGCCCCTTACCTATGAAGCGCCCGACGGGCAGGCGATAACCATCGCCGCCTTCGACCACCCGGAGGAAATCGCGCCGGTGGTGCAGTGGGGCTTGGAGGGGAAGCTCCCCTATACTGACGGCATCGCGGCCCTCCCAGGTTACACCTCCGAGGAAGATGCGGACGCGGTGGAGTTTCTGCGCGACCTGGTCTCCTACCAGCACCCTGATCACGACACGGACGACTGGCCGCTGCCTGAAAACGCACGGAAAGACACTGAGAATGACTGAATTGCGCACGCTTTATCCTGAAATCGAGCCCTTCGCCAGCGGTATGCTGGATGTGGGCGATGGCCATGCGGTCTATTGGGAGCGCGTGGGCACCCGTGGCGCAAAACCGGCCGTCTTCCTTCATGGCGGTCCGGGCGGTGGATGTTCCCCAACGCATCGCCGCGTTTTTGATCCGGAAAAATACGACGTGATGCTCTTCGATCAGCGCGGCTGCGGGCGCTCGAAACCCCATGCGGAGCTGGAGGCAAACACCACTTGGCATCTGGTGGCCGATATCGAACGGTTGCGTACCCTGATGGGTGTTGAAAAGTGGTTGGTCTTCGGCGGCTCCTGGGGCTCCACACTGGCGCTCGCCTATGCTGAGACGCACTCAGGGCACGTCAGTGAACTGATCCTGCGCGGCATCTATACGCTCACCCGTGCCGAACTCGATTGGTATTACCAGTTCGGTGTCTCGCAGATGTTCCCGGACAAGTGGGAGCGGTTCGTTGCCCCGATCCCGGAGGAGGAGCGCGGTGACATGATGTCGGCTTACCGCAAGCGCCTCACCTCGGATGACCGGACGGTTCAGCTCGAGGCGGCAAAGGCATGGAGCCTGTGGGAGGGCGAGACCATCACGCTTTTGCCGGATCCGGGCCTCACAGAGGATTTTGGTGAAGAGGATTTCGCCATTGCCTTCGCGCGCATCGAAAATCATTTCTTCGTCCATGGCGGCTGGTTCGAGGAAGGGCAGCTTCTGCGCGACGCCCACAAGCTTGCTGGTATTCCCGGCGTCATCGTTCATGGCCGCTACGACATGCCGTGCCCGGTGCACTACGCCTGGCAATTGCACAAGGCGTGGCCGGATGCCGAATTCCACTTGATCGAGGGGGCAGGGCACGCCTTTTCAGAACCGGGCATTCTTGATCGATTGATCCGGGCAACAGACCAGTTTGCAGGCGTATGACCATGGCACAGAAAGAACGCATCTACCTGTTTGACACCACGCTGCGCGATGGTCAGCAGACACCGGGCGTCGATTTTTCCGTCGAGGACAAGATCGCCGTGGCAAAGCTGCTCGATGATTTCGGCTTCGACTATGTTGAAGGCGGGTATCCCGGGGCAAACCCCACCGACACGGCCTTCTTTTCGAAGAAGCGGACCGAGAAGGCGGCCTTCGTCGCCTTCGGCATGACCAAGCGCGCCGGTGTCTCGGCCTCCAATGATCCTGGTCTCGCGGCCCTGCTTCATTCGGCCAGCGATGCGATCTGCTTTGTTGCGAAGAGTTGGGACTACCATGTGCGCGTTGCGCTCGGCTGCACCAATGAGGAAAATCTGGAATCGATTACCGCCTCGGTCGAGGCGTCGGTTGCCGCCGGCAAGGAGACGATGGTCGACTGTGAGCATTTCTTCGATGGCTACAAGGCCAATCCGGACTATGCGCTGGCCTGTGCAAAGGCGGCCCATGACGCAGGCAGCCGCTGGGTGGTGCTGTGCGACACCAATGGCGGCACGCAGCCGGCGGAGATCAGGGACATCGTGAGTGCCGTGATTGCAGCCGGCATTCCCGGCGCGCATCTGGGCATTCATGCTCATGACGATACGGGCCAGGCCGTGGCCAATTCGCTTGCCGCCGTCGAGGCAGGCGTGCGCCAGATACAGGGCACGCTCAATGGCATTGGCGAGCGCTGTGGCAACGCCAATCTGGTGACGATCCTGCCCACACTGGCGCTCAAGCCGGCCTATGCGGAACGCTTTACGACCGGCATTCCCGACGAGAACCTGGCCGATCTTTCGCGCCTTTCTCATGGGTTTGATGAGCTTCTGAACCGCGCGCCGGAGCAGCAGGCGCCCTATGTCGGCGCATCGGCCTTCGCCACCAAGGCCGGCATCCACGCTTCTGCTGTGCTAAAGGAGCCTGAAACCTATGAACATGTGCCCCCGGAAAGCGTGGGCAATACGCGCCGCGTCATGGTCTCTGACCAGGGCGGGAAGTCGAATTTCATCGCAGAGCTCAAGCGCCGGGGCATTGCTGTAGACAAGGCCGATCCGCGTCTCGATACGCTCATAGCGCTCGTAAAGGAGCGTGAGGCTCAAGGCTATGCCTATGAAGGCGCGGATGCGAGCTTTGAGCTCTTGGCGCGCCGAACCCTCGGCCGCGTGCCGGAGTTCTTCAAGGTTGACGGTTTTCGGTGCATGGTGGAGCGTCGCTTCGATGCCAATGGCGAACTGAAAACCGTATCGGAGGCCGTCGTCCGGGTGACGGTGGATGGTGAGACGCTGATGTCGGTGGCTGAAGGCCATGGTCCCGTCAACGCATTGGATATCGCTCTACGCAAGGATCTTGGCAAATATCAGGCTGAAATTTCTGATCTGGCGCTGGCCGACTACAAGGTGCGCATTTTGAATGGGGGCACCGAGGCGATTACCCGCGTTCTGATCGAGTCTTTCGACGGCACGGGCGCACGCTGGTGGACGGTCGGTGTCTCCGACAACATCATTGATGCGTCGTTCCAGGCATTGATGGATTCCATTGTCTACAAGCTGGTGAAAAACCGCGATACTTTGGCGAAGGCAGAGGAGAGCGCTGCCTGATTGTGGTGCGCTGATCGCTGGACCAATAAAATGAAATGGCGCCGATCCAGAGCGGTGTGACAGGATGTGAGAATGCCTGTCGCCCCCGGTCGGGCTCTCGTGGAAAGCTCATGTCCGAGATTGCAGAGAAGCCGCTTGATGCGGACCGAAACGATGCCATGCGCGGATTTTTCTTCGCACTGTCCGCCTATGGGCTGTGGGGCTTTCTGCCTCTTTATATGAAACTCGTGTCCCATATCCCCGCCACGGAGGTTGTGGCTCACCGCGTTCTCTGGTCCCTGCCGGTGGCGGCCATCATCCTTTATCTTCTGGGACGCACGGCCGATATCCGTCAGGCGCTTCGCTCACCACGCACACTGCTGATGGCGGCGCTGACGGCGGCGATTATCTCCGTCAATTGGGGTATTTACGTCTGGGCAATTTCCGTGGACCGCGCCGTCGAAACTGCGCTCGGCTATTACATCAACCCGCTGGTCAGCATCGCCATGGCGGCGCTTTTTCTTGGTGAGCGGCTGAACCGGTACCAGATTGCGGCGGTTTGCCTTGCCGGCCTCGCCGTTTTGATCCTGACCACGGATGCGGGCGGGCTGCCCTGGGTGTCCCTCAGTCTGGCGTTCAGCTTTGCCGCGTATGGCATTTTGCGCAAAACCCTGCCGATTGGTCCGAGCCAGGGTTTTTTTCTTGAAGTCTTGATCCTTGCGCTTCCAGCCCTTGGTTATCTCTTGTGGCTGGGTGCAAAGGGTGGGGCGCACTTTACACTGTCAAACCCGGGCGACATCGCGCTGCTGATCGGTTGCGGTCCGGTTACGGCCATTCCGCTTATCCTGTTCGCCATGGGTGCCAAATTGCTGCGCTATTCAACGATCGGCATCATGCAGTACACCGCGCCGACCATGATCTTCCTGATCGCGGTGTTTGTCTTTAAGGAGCCTTTCGGAGGCGTCAAGGCGGTAGCGTTCGCTCTCATTTGGGCAGCCCTTGCCCTCTATAGCTGGTCGATGCTGCGGGATGCGCGCCGGGCAAAAAAATAGCCGCCCCAAAAGCTGAATGAGGGGCGGCAAGAAAAGCCCGTGATGTCTGGAAGGGGTGCGGCGGACATCGACGGGTCAGGGACGGCTGCGCGGAGCAAGCGGAACCGGGAACATAAAAAACAATCTGGCCCGGCAGTTGAATTGGGATGCATAAGCCCTACACCGCGCCATGAGAGCCAAGCAGCCCAGTGTTACAGTGACACGGCACTTGCGTAACGGGGCGATGACAATCCCTCGCAACTGCAGGAAAGCTGTGGAGAATTAAAGCCGGTCGATGACCGCCTGGTCCTCACCATTGGTGGAAGCGCGCTGTTCAGCTGCTTGGAGAATAGCAGGAACGATGTCCCGAGCCTCATTCACCACAATGGGACGGACACGGTGGTCGGAATGCACAAAACCTTCCTGTTTCATATGATCGATCAGTGTCAGGAGGGGATTCCAGAACCCGCCTATATTGGCAAAGACCATGGGCTTGTCGTGTCGGGCAAGCTGGGCCCAGGTCATGATCTCGACAATTTCTTCCAACGTCCCGATGCCGCCCGGCAGGGCGACAAACGCGTCTGAGCGCTCGAACATGGTGTGCTTGCGCTGGTGCATGTCGTCGGTGACGATCAGTTCATCCAACTCCGCCAGATCGACCTCGTTGGCTTCACGGCGGATGAGGAATTTGGGAATAATGCCGGTTACCTTTCCTCCGGCGTCCATGGTGCCTCGGGCAACGGCGCCCATGATGCCCTTGGTTCCCGCACCATAGACAAGTCGAAGGCGCGCCTTCGCCAAATCGCGTCCCAGCGCAAGCCCCGCCTGAAAATACCGTTCATGGCGCCCATTGCTTGAACCGCAATAAACGCAAATCGACTCAATTTTGCTCATGCAATCATTGCTCATCCGCGCCACCATCGCGGTCAAGAGGGCGATGGCTTTTTCTTGTCGCTAACGCGAAAAAGCGTTACAGCCTTTCACAAAGGGACTATCGTGGGTTTATGGGCTTGACACCTTTAAAGGGGCTTCTTTTTCTCTCCGGCGCTGTCGTGGCGGGTCTCGGGGCAGCGTATGTTATGGGCGCTTTCGAGACCCAGGTGCCGCAACAGGCAGGTTTGTCATCGGCGCCGTCTCCTGGGCCGGATGCATCTTCGAACTCCGCCAAGCAGGATGCCGCGGGCACAGGCGCCGGCACAAAGGAAGCGCGCCTGGAAAGTGCGGACGATGACAAGGCGGAAAACAGGGCGTCTGACACCCTGAAATCTGCACAGGAGATTGAACCGCCAACCTTCGACATTGTGCGAGTCGAACCGAACGGATCGATGGTTATCGCCGGCAAGGCAGCGCCCAACGCCCGGGTGGAGATCATTAATGGCGCGACGGTTCTCGGAACCACGACAAGCGGTCCTTCGGGTGATTTCGCAGCTGTGCTTGAAGAGCCCCTCTCGCCGGGCGACTACCAAATCGTTTTGCGGGCGACGACACCTGAAAATCTCGCCGCCACATCCGTCGAAACAGCAATCGTCACAGTGCCCGATAGCGAATCCGGGCAGGTGCTTGCCCTTGTCGATCAGCCAGGTGCGCCGAGCCGCCTGATCACGGTGCCTGAAGCCAAGACCCCCGAAGAGGGCAGGGCGCAGCTGGAAGTGGAAGAGGCGGCCGAAGCCACACCAGCAGGTCAGGAAAAAGCGCTCCCGGAAGAAACGCCACAGGGCGAACCGGCGCCAGCCAACGTCCAGGCCATGAACCCGCCGACGGAAGAGACTGCGCCGGCAGCAGAACAAACATCACCGCCAGCGGCGAGCCCTCAAACCCCCTTCATCGAAGCGGTCGAGATTGACGGACGCCAGGTTTTCGTTGCCGGTGCTGCTCAACCCGGCAGCACAATCCGTATTTACGTGAACCAGATTCTTCTGGGAGAAACGGTCACCACACCCAACGGACGCTTTCTGATCGAAGCCACCCGTGAACTCCCGACAGGTGACTATATCGTGCGTGCCGACATGCTGTCAGATGACGGCCGCACCGTCATTGCGCGCGCAGCCGTGCCCTTCACGCGGGCAGAGGGTGAGCAGGTGGCGGCGGTCGCTGCTGCGAATTCCGGTTCCCAGGTGCGCAACGATGTCTCCGATGAAAAGGACACTCCTTCTCCATCGACCGAGGCACCCAAGGCCGGTGAGGAACAGACGGCAGCGCCCGGCGCTGCTGCTTCCGGCCCCGACGAGACGACGGCACCAAAGCTTGCTCCGGCCGATGGTTCCGTGATTATCCGGCGCGGCGATACGCTCTGGCATATTTCCCGGCGGGTCTATGGTCGTGGCATTCGATACACCACGCTCTATCTCGCCAATCAGGATCAGATCGAAGACCCCGACCGCATCTGGCCGGGCCAGGTTTTCGCCGTTCCAGAGAGCACAGAGGAAGGGGAAGCCGCCGATATGGATGCCATCGAAGATCAGGCGGTCAAACCGGAAAGCTCAAACTAGCCGGCAACAAAATTCTCGCAGGTCTTGAAAGTCCTGGCCCTTTCATCGTATATCGCCGATAAACGATGAAAGGGCCAGGCCATGCGGCGAGCAATGCCGGATACGTGCTGCGCGCATCACACCATGACGAAGGGGTTGAATGCGTTGTCTCACCCCGCGCGGATAGAGATACTCAAGCATCTTTCCGGCTATCACGCGTGCTGCTGCAAGGATGTGGTAAAGCATCTTCATCTGGCCCAATCCACGGTATCCCAGCATCTGAAAGTGCTCGTGGATGCAGGTCTCGTGCATGTGCGTCCAGAGCGCCAGAGTTCGCGCTACGAGGTTGATACAGAAGCTCTCCAGAGCCTGACCGGATCCCTGGCTCGTCTCACGCAGACCTGTATCGATGCCAAGAAAAGCAGAGAATCAAACCACGAGGCCGAAGCGAATGAGCAGTAAAACCGTATCCGCTGAGGGCTCGACCTTCCAGACCCTGCGCAATCTCTGGCCCTATATGTGGCCATCTCATCGGGCGGATTTGAAACGGCGTGTCGTTATAGCCGCCTTTTTCCTGGTGCTTGCCAAGGTCATTCTGGTTTTTGTGCCCTATTTCTACAAATGGGCCACAAATGCACTTTCCGGGGAAGGTGAGGCACCCGGCTTTCTGCCCGCCATGCTGGCCGGACCCATCATGTTGGTCGTGGCCTACAATGTCGTGCGTGTCGTTCAACTTGGTTTCAACCAATTGCGCGATGCGCTCTTTGCAAGTGTGGGGCAGCATGCCGTACGCCAGCTTGCTCACCGCACCTTCGTTCACATGCATCAGTTGTCGCTTCGCTTTCATCTCGAGCGACGCACAGGCGGGCTGTCACGCATCATCGAGCGCGGCACCAAGGGTATCGACACGATCGTCCGGTTCACGATTCTGAACTCGATTCCCACGGTTCTCGAATTCGTTCTCGCTGCAGGCATTTTCGCATTCGCCTATGGCTGGGTCTACGTTGCGATCATTGCCGTTACGGTCTGGCTCTACACCTGGTTCACGATCCGGGCGAGTGACTGGCGCATCGGAATTCGTCGGCAGATGAACGACTCCGACACCGACGCCAACACCAAGGCCATCGATTCCCTGCTCAATTTTGAAACGGTGAAGTACTTCAACAATGAAGCCATGGAAGCCCGGCGTTTCGACCGGTCGATGGCGCGCTACGAGGACGCAGCCACCCGCACCTGGACATCTCTGGGCTGGCTCAATTTCGGCCAGGGCGTCATTCTGGGCCTTGGAATGACAGCCGCCATGGGACTGTCTGCCTACGAAGTGATGCGCGGCACGCAGACGGTGGGTGATTTCGTCTTCATCAACGCCATGCTGATGCAGCTTTCCATTCCGCTGAATTTCATTGGTTTTGTCTACCGTGAAATCCGCCAGGGTCTGACCGATATCGAGCAGATGTTCGATCTTCTCGATGTTCAGGCCGAGGTCACCGACAAGCCCGATGCAAAGACGCTTGCGGTTGAGAAGGGCGACGTACGCTTCGCGAATGTGCGCTTCTCCTATGATCCTGAACGGCCCATCCTCAAAGGCATAAGCTTCGAAATCCCGGCCGGGAGGACTGTCGCGGTTGTTGGCCCTTCGGGGGCTGGGAAATCCACCATCTCACGCCTTCTTTTCCGCTTCTACGATGCCCAGAGCGGCGAGATCACGATCGATGGACAGAATGTGAAGGACGTGACGCAAGAGAGCCTGCGTGCGGCTATCGGGATGGTTCCGCAGGATACGGTGCTCTTCAACGACACCATAGCCTACAATATTCGTTACGGCAGGCCTGACGCCACCGATGAAGAGGTGCGCAAGGCAGCCGAGTTGGCGCAGATCGGTTCCTTCATCGAGAGTTTGCCGGAGGGTTATGACACGATGGTCGGTGAGCGCGGGCTGAAGCTTTCTGGCGGTGAAAAGCAGCGTGTCGCCATTGCCCGCACGATCCTCAAGGCACCGCCCATCCTCTTGCTTGACGAAGCCACGTCAGCCTTGGATACGCATACGGAACAGGAAATACAGACGGCGCTTGACACGGTCAGCCGTGGCCGCACCACATTGGTGATTGCGCACCGGCTTTCGACGGTGATCAATGCAGATGAGATCATTGTGTTGAAAGGCGGAGAAATCGCCGAACGGGGTCGCCATGGCGACCTTCTCGCGGCAGGCGGTCTGTATGCCGAAATGTGGAACAGGCAGCGTGAAGCCACCGAAGCCGAGGAGCGTTTGCGCAAGGCGCGAGAGACGGATGAAATGGGCGTGGTGGTTCGCCGGCAACCGGCATATTGATGACATCGGCACTGCATTCTGAAACGCAGCGCAAACGCACACAGATGTTGGAAACGCGCCGTCAGGCCGGTTGATGCGTTGCGGGAGAACCCGGATTCCGTTACCAAGGCGGCACATTCATTCAGTTTGAAAGTGGCCGCCGATGAGCCTGATTGACACGATCCGCAACACGCTGGTGCCGATCCACCGCGAAGGGTATCCCTTTATTGCGGCTTTCGCCGGCGCAACCATTGTCCTCGGGCTGATCTGGGGACCGTTGTTCTGGATCGGTCTGATACTCACTGCCTGGTGCGTCTATTTCTACCGCGATCCTGAGCGGGTGACCCCCGTCGACGACAATTTGGTGATCGCACCGGCCGATGGGGTGGTGTCCTTCGTAGGCCCTGCAGTCCCGCCGCCCGAGCTCGGGATGGGCGAGGGGGAGATGACCCGCATCTCCGTTTTCATGAATGTCTTCTCTTGCCACATCAACCGCGCGCCGGTGCGGGGCCGCATTTCTCTGATCGAGCATCGACCGGGCCGGTTTCTCAACGCCGAACTCGACAAGGCGAGCAGCGAGAACGAACGCAATGGCCTTGTGATCGAAAGCCCGCACGGCCCGGTTCCTGTTGTGCAGATCGCCGGCCTCGTGGCGAGGCGTATTGTTTGCTGGGCGGAGGCGCCCGGCCAGATCACTGTAGGAGAGCGCTTCGGCCTTATCCGTTTCGGATCCCGCGTCGACGTTTACCTGCCACACGGTGCAGTCCCCCGTGTGGCGGTCGGACAGACCGCAGTGGGAGGAGAGACCGTTATCGCGGCTTTCGGAGCTGATCTGAAACAGCCCATCGTCAGGGTTTCCTGATGGCAGGCCCCTTTCCACCATTCGAGCCGCATGGCGGGGGCGGGCCGAAACTTAGTGAAATTCCGTTGCGCATGCTGGTGCCGAACGTCATAACCGTTCTGGCAATTTGCGCTGGGCTTTCCGGTATACGACTGGCCTTTGAGCACCGCGTCGAAACAGCAGTGGTCATGGTTCTGATCGCGGCTTTTCTGGACGCGGTGGACGGGCGTGTGGCGCGCATGCTCAAGGCCTCGTCGAAATTTGGCGCGCAAATGGATTCACTCGCCGATATCGTGAATTTCGGCGTCGCGCCGGCGCTTGTCCTTTACGCCTACGTTCTGGACAGGGCTGGCGCACTCGGCTGGATTGCAGCACTGCTGTTTGCTATTGCCTGTTGTCTGCGGCTTGCCCGGTTCAATGTGATGCTTGAGGATCCCGATCGGCCTGCTTGGCACACGGATTATTTTGTTGGAGTTCCCGCTCCAGCCGGGGCAGCGCTTGTGCTCCTGCCGGTTTACCTGGGCTTTTTGGGCATTGCGCCGGATACCACCATGGCCTTTGCCGCTTCAGCCTATACTGTTCTGATCGGCTTTTTGTTGGTCAGCCGCTTGCCAGTCTATTCGGGAAAGAGCTCCGGGAGCCGTGTCCCGCGCGAATATGTTCTTCCACTGATTCTGGGATTGGCGCTCTACGTACTTCTTCTCACCAGCTTCACCTGGATGACGCTTACAGTCTCAGCCCTCGGCTATCTGGTCTTCCTTGTCTTCAGCATGCGGGCCTATGCCCGCCGCGCGGAACTGGAAGACAAAAAGGCGGCAGAAGAAGCCGGCGAAGAGCAGATATAATCCTGTAGGATCAGGCCTCGCTCGTCGGAGCCGGTGCGCCGCGCACCTCGATCATCCGTCCAAACAGGGCTTCGGAAGCGCGCATTTCTTCCCGGCCGGAGCGTGCAATCAGGGCCTCGATTGTCATCGGGGGCAGGGTGCGCACGTGGCGCGCGGGCACGAGCCCGCGCCGTTCCATATAGACAGGAACCACATGTGCCTCTGCCTTGAGCGCAATGCGCGCGACGGCACGAAACAGGCGAAATGCCTTGGTGTCCGGTTCCGTCTCGTCCGGCATGTAGACGGCAAGCCGTCCATTGCCTTTGAGGCGGCGTACGAGCCTGCGGCTGACAAAGACATGATGCGCGTTGAAGGCGATTGTACGCGCGAGCGCACGCCAGGGTTCGAGGAAGGGTGACTTCGCCGATGCTTCGTCCAGAATATGCAGTGTGTCGTCCGGCAACAGCGCAAGCATCGTTGCCGGGTCGAGGCTGGACTGATGCCACACGGCATAGATGACCGGTGTGTCGGCCTTTCGCGCCGCATCGATCTCACGATCGCTTATGCGAAACAGAAGTTTCAAAGGCGCATGCAAGGCCGCCTGATGAAAGCTGACACCGCGCCGATACTGGACGATGCCTGCCATGACGGCCCACACCGCCAGGACAAGCAGCACGAATTCGATGATCAGTATCATGCCGCATCTCCCAATCGCCGGTCCTCTACCCTTGGGTGCAGCCCGGCATCATTCTCAATCTTCGGACAGTTGCGTCCAAGACGCACATCTTTCCGCAGCCCCTCGCGGCGCGGCCTCTTCGTCCGCTGCCGCGTGGAAAGGTAACGAAAGCGTTCCGCAGGTCAATCGTGAAGTCTGGTTTGAAACCGCGCCTGCATTCGCTTCATTCAGGCATCTGGTAGCGGGTGAAACGGTTTTTCCTCACATCGAAGATGAGTCCCGTTTCCGTCAATGCAGGGCTCGCAAGCGGCAGGATTTTAGCGGCCACTTCAGAGGGGTGCGGCAATGTCTCGGGGTCCTCGCCTGGCATGGCTTGAGCGCGCATGGCCGTTCGCGTTGCACCCGGGTTTACCGAATTGACCCGCAGCGGCATGTTCTTTGTTTCATCGGCCCAGGAGCGCGCCATTGCCTCCACGGCGGCCTTGGAGGCCGCATAGGGACCCCAGAATGCGCGCGCGGAATGTGCCGCTCCCGACGACATCACGATCGCGCGCCCCGCGTCTGAAGCACGCAGCAGCGGATCCACCGATCTGATCAAACGCCATGTGCCGGTCACGTTGATGTTCATGACTTTCTCGAAGACCTTGGCCTCGACATGGCCCAGCGGCGCGATCACACCGAGAATGCTGGCGTTGGCGACCAGGATATCCAGTTTGCCCCAACGCTCATGGATGGCGCCGCCAATACGGTCGATACCGGCCATGTCGGTTAGGTCAAGCGGAACAAGTGTGGCTTCGCCGCCTGCAGCCTTGATTTCATCGTCGAGTTCTTCAAGACCGCCAACGGTACGCGCCACGGCAATGACATGCGCGCCACAGGCTGCAAGTTCCTTTGCAAGAAAATAGCCAATGCCGCGGGATGCGCCGGTGACAAGAGCCAGCCGGCCTTTCAGGTCTGGTTTTTTGTCTGTCATTGACCGCCTGCTGCGAGAAGGGAAAGCGTGCGCACATTGTCTGTGCTCTCGTGATCGGTCAACCGCGTCGGGTAGTCCTTGGTGAAGCAGGCGTCGCAATATTGCGGCTGCTCTGAATTGCGAGCCGCCTCGCCAACGGCGCGGTAGAGCCCGTCAATCGTCAGGAAGGCGAGCGAATCGACACGAATGAACTCCGCCATTTCCTCGATCGACATGCGCGATGCCAGAAGTTTTGTGGCTTCCGGCGTATCCACCCCGTAGAAGCAGGGCGAACGCGTGGGCGGGGAGGCGATGCGCATGTGCACTTCGGCCGCGCCCGCATCGCGCACCATCTGCACGATCTTCTGGCTCGTGGTTCCGCGCACGATGGAATCATCCACCAGCACGACCCGCTTGCCTTCGATGCACCGGCGATTAGCGTTGTGCTTCAGCTTCACACCCATGTGACGGATGGAATCGGTCGGCTGAATGAAGGTGCGCCCCACATAGTGATTGCGGATGATGCCAAGTTCGAAGGGGAGGCCGGCTGCTTGCGCATAGCCAATGGCGGCAGGCGTGCCTGAGTCGGGAACCGGAACGACAATATCAGCTTCCACCGGCATCTCGCGCGCAAGCTCGGCACCGATTTCCTTGCGCACCTCGTAGACGTTGCGTCCTTCGACAAGAGAATCGGGGCGCGCGAAATAAACGTACTCGAAGATGCAGAAGCGCGGTTTCTCCTTTGACTCGAAGGGGAAGAAGCTTTCGATGCCCTTTTCGGTCACGACCACCATCTCGCCCGGCTTCAAATCCCGCACGAAACGTGCGCCGATAATGTCGAGCGCGCAGGTCTCCGAGGCCAGGATGTAAGCGCCGTCGAGATCGCCCAGAACCAGCGGGCGGATGCCCAGCGGGTCGCGGCAGCCGATCATCTTCTTTGAGGTTAGCGCAACAATCGAAAACGCGCCCTCAATTTGCCGCACCGCCTCGATGAACCGCGTGTTGGTGTCGCGCTCTTTGCTGGTGGCGACCAGGTGCAGAACGGTCTCGGTATCGGAGGTGGACGAGAAGATCGCCCCTTCCTTTTGCAGCTTTCGCTGAACAGTCATTGCGTTGGTGATGTTGCCATTGTGGGCGATCGCAAGACCACCATCCGACAATTCGGCAAAGAAGGGCTGAACGTTCCGCAGGCCCGAGCCGCCGGTGGTGGCGTAGCGCGTATGGCCGATGGCGCGGCTTCCGTTCAGGCGGTCAAGGACCGATTGTTTGGTAAACGTGTCGCCGATCAGGCCGATATGGCGCTCGACATGGAACTGAGAGCCATCAAAAGAAACGATGCCGGCTGCTTCCTGTCCGCGGTGCTGCAGGGCGTGCAGGCCAAGCGTTACGATCGCCGCCGCGTCACTGCGCCCGAATATACCAAAGACGCCGCATTCATCATGAAAATGGTCGTCCGCTTCGCCTGCGAGAGGCAAATTGTCTTCCAGTGCCATTTCTGGCCGCCCTTTCATTGTGACACAGACGGCCCGTGACCGTCAGTTTGCGGTTTCGCCCTCGCCGGATACCCCATCGGTGAGGCGGTCGAAAACCGAATTGTCCGGATCATCCGGAAGCATTCCTTGGATCCATTGGCCCACGCCGTCCAACAGCGGGCGGGACTTGGCTTCCGCTACCCAGCTGGGCGGGTTCGCACCCATCAGCCAGTTGAGAAACAGCAACGCAACAGCCACCACCAGAATACCGCGTGCGGCACCGTAGAGGAAGCCGAGCGTGCGGTCGAGCGCGCCGATGCGCGAATCGATGATGAAATCCGCGATCTTCATGGTGATGATCGTCACTACGATCAGTGCAATGAGGAACACGACCGCTGCAGCTACCGCCAGAGCCAACATATCGTTGCTGATATAGGGCGTGACGTAGGGAAGAACCAGAGAATGAAAATAATAGGCTGCCACGGCGGCTGCCGCCCATGATGCGATCGACAACACTTCGCGTGAAAAACCACGCACCATGGCCAACATGGCCGAAACGAGCGTGAAGCCGACAAGAATTCCGTCAAGCAACGTGATTGGCATTGTCACCCCTACTCCTTTGGCAGATAGGATGCCCCCGCAAGGTCATTGTCTTCGTCTTTCGGGCCACTGTGCCGCCAATCGATCTGTTCAAACCGCCCCGCCAGGCCGCCCCAGCTACTCCGCCTTGGAGCCCGCAATCCGAGCCACAAGTTCGGCCAGCGCTTCAGGGCGTGCGGACCGCGATGCTATCGCGCCCGATCCGTCTTCATTACCCGGCGGCATGACCGCTTGGGCAAAACCGAGCTTCTCGGCTTCCTTGAGACGGCTCGCTGCATGTGCAACGGGTCTGACAGCGCCCGAAAGGCTGATTTCGCCGAAATAGACGCAATCGGCGGGCAGGGCAAGCCCGGTGAGCGAGGATACCAGAGCCGCTGCAACGGCAAGATCCGCCGCAGGCTCTGAAATCCGGTAGCCGCCCGCCACATTCAGATACACATCATGGGTCGCGAAACGCACCCCGCAATGCGCCTCAAGAACAGCCAAGACCATGGAAAGTCTGGCAGAATCCCAGCCAACCACGGCGCGGCGCGGTGTGCCGAGCGGGGAGGGCGCGACAAGCGCCTGGATTTCCACAAGAACCGGCCTTGTCCCCTCCATACCGGCGAATACGGCAGCGCCCGGCGCAGCGGCGCTTCGCTCCCCCAGAAACAGCTCCGAGGGGTTGGACACTTCGCGCAGCCCCTTGTCGCCCATTTCGAACACGCCGATCTCGTCGGTTGGGCCAAAGCGGTTTTTGACCGTGCGCAGAATGCGATAGTGATGGCCGCCTTCGCCTTCGAAATAGAGAACGCCATCGACCATGTGTTCAACCACGCGTGGGCCTGCGATCTGGCCTTCCTTTGTTACGTGCCCTACCAGAACCACGGCTGCGCCTGTTGATTTTGCGTAGCGGATCATGGCCTGCGCCGACGCGCGCACCTGTGTCACCGTGCCGGGCGCAGAATCGGCCATATCGGTCCAAAGCGTCTGGATGGAATCCAGGATGACGAGATCGGGCCGCTTGCCGTCCTCGATCGTGGCCAGAATATCCTCGACATTGGTCTCTGCGGCCAGTTCCACCGGCTGTTGTGCCACGTCAAGACGCTGGGCTCGCAGGCGGATCTGGGCGACCGCCTCTTCGCCTGATACATAGACGATGCGGTGCCCACGCGCGGCAAGGGCAGCCGCCGCCTGCGTCAGAAGGGTGGACTTGCCAATGCCGGGGTCTCCTCCCACGAGGAGCGCGGAACCGCGAACAAATCCTCCACCCGTGACGCGGTCGAGCTCACCGATCCCCGTCGTGATTCGCGGCGCATCCTCGATCTCGCCGGAAAGCGTGGTCAGCGCCACCGCGCGTCCCTTGCGCGCTTTGCGCGAGGCCGCCTGTGGGCCGGAGCCAATTCCACTGGAGGTGCCTTCCTCGATGAGCGTGTTCCAGGCGCCGCAACCATCGCACTTGCCTGCCCAGCGCGCATGCACCGTACCGCAGTTCTGGCAGATGAACTGAACGCGTGCGCGGGCCATCAGACGGGACCTCCACCACCCAGATAGTGGCGCTCGAACCGATGCCCCAGAGACGTCAGGAGCTCATACGAGATCGTGCCGCATGCGGATGCAAGTTCGTCCACCGGAACATTGGGACCCATGAGCTCAATGAAATCGCCCACTTGCAACGCATCGGGCCCGAGATCCGTGACATCAAACAGTGTGATATCCATGGTGACGCGCCCGAGAACGGGCACGCGTCTCCCTCCTACGAAGCCGTGGGCGCCTTCCGGCAGAGCAGAACGCAAGGGCACGCCAGCTCCAGAGCCTGACCGATGATAGCCGTCCGCATAACCGGTGGCGGTCACCGCAATGCGTGTGTCGCGGCTGAGCGGCGTGGCGCCATAGCTGACTGTGCCTCCGGCCGGCACGTGACGCAATTGTGCGATACGGGCATGCACGCTTGCTACAGGCCGCATCGGGTTGGTGGTACCGCTCACAGGATTGCTGCCATAGAGAGCGACACCGGGCCGTGTCACATCGCAAAGAAACTCGCCGCCCAAAAATATTCCTGCGGAGTTTGCCAAACTTGATTCAGCACCTGGAAAAAGCGCGCAAAGTGCCTGAAATGATTCGAGTTGTTGCCGGTTCATCGGGTGATCGGGCGAGTCTGCGCAGGCCAGGTGACTGATGATCAGGCGTGGCGTCAGTGCGCCGGTCAGGGCGTTTTCCTGTGCCAGAACATTCGCTCGTTCTGCGGAAAGTCCGAGCCGGTTCATTCCTGTCTCGAGGTGCAGAGCGCAGGGGCGAGGTGTTTCCCCATCATCCCAGCCATGCGCCTCCCAGATTGCCAAATCCGATTGGGAGTTCAAAACCGGCAGAAGCCGTCCTTCACGATAGAAAGAGGCTGCTTCAGGACTGAACAGACCATTGAAGACATAAATGTCGGCTTCTGGAGCCGATGCACGAACGGCAAGTCCTTCTTCGGGGAGGGCGACGAAGAACTTTCGGCACCCTTCGGCGACCAGAGCTTCGACCACCGGACCCGTTCCGAGCCCATAGGCGTCCGCCTTTACAACGGCGCCAGCCTCTGCCGGTGTCGACTGTTCCGCCAGGAACCTGTAATTGGCCGCGAGCGCATCGAGGTCGACCGTAAGGCGCCCTCCGGCCACACGGGGGTCGGCGCCGCGCAGATGCGGATCGGAATGTGTCATATCGCCGTTACTCAAAACGCTCGGGCATGCGGTCCTCTTCGGCAAGGTCCGAGAAGCGGGTAAATTCGCCCTGGAAGGCAAGCTGCACAGTGCCTGTGGGGCCGTGACGCTGCTTGGCAATGATCACTTCGGCCTTCCCCCGCACTTCGTTCATCTCGGCTTCCCACTGAAGATACTCCTCGGTGCCGGGCTTCGGTTCCTTGTTCTTCAGATAGTACTCGTCACGATAAACAAAAAGCACGACGTCGGCGTCCTGCTCGATGGAGCCCGATTCGCGCAGGTCGGCAAGCTGCGGGCGCTTGTCGTCGCGCGCTTCCACCTGGCGCGAGAGCTGAGAGAGCGCGATGATCGGCACGGAAAGCTCTTTGGCGAGTGCCTTCAGGCCCGTCGTGATCTCGGTGATTTCCTGCACGCGGTTCTGAGCGGATTTTGCTGAAGAGCCCTGCATAAGCTGTACATAGTCGATGATGATGACATCGAGGCCCCGCTGACGCTTGAGTCGCCTTGCACGGGCCGCGAGCTGGGCGATCGAGATGCCACCTGTCTGATCGATGAACAGCGGGATCTTTTGCATGGTCTGGGCGCAGGCAACCAGCTTCTCGAAGTCGCTTTCCGTGATCTCACCGCGTCGGATCTTGGAGGAGGGGATTTCGGTCTGCTCGGAAATGATACGGGTAGCCAGCTGCTCGGACGACATTTCCAGAGAGAAGAAACCGACGACCCCGCCATTCGCAGCGGCAAAGGAGCCATCTGCCTGCTGGGCAGGCTCATAGGCTGCGGCGATGTTGAAAGCGATGTTGGTCACAAGCGAGGTCTTGCCCATGGCCGGACGGCCGGCGAGGATGATAAGATCCGAAGGCTGGAGCCCGCCCATACGCGCGTCGAGGTCGCGCAGGCCCGTGGAAATGCCCGAGAGATGCCCATCGCGCATGAAAGCGGCATTTGCCATGTCCACGGCGATCTTTGTGGCATCGCCAAAGCTCTCGAAGCCACCATCATAGCGGCCGGTTTCCGCCAGTTCGAAAAGACGCCGCTCCGCATCCTCGATCTGCTTGTTCGGCGCCATATCCACCGGCGCATCATAGGCGATGTTCACCATGTCCTCGCCGACTGTGATCAGCGCGCGGCGGATGGCCAGGTCGTAGATCGCCCGACCGTAGTCGGCGGCATTGATGATGGTCACAGCTTCCGCAGCCAGGCGTGCCAGATATTGAGCAACGGTCAATTCACCGACTTTTTCCTCGGCAGGCAAAAACGTCTTGATCGTTACGGGGTTGGCGGTCTTGCCCATACGGATGAGCTCGCCGGCAACCTCGAAGATCTTGCGGTGCAAGGGCTCATAAAAGTGGACAGGCTTTAGGAAGTCGGACACGCGGTAAAGCGCGTCATTGTTCACCAAAATCGCGCCAAGCAGCGCCTGCTCGGCTTCGATGTTGTTTGGTGCTTCTCGATAAAGCTGGGTTTCCGCTGTCTCAAGTTTGCGGATTGCCGCCTCTGCCATTTGTTCTTAGTCCGGTATGATTGCGCCACATGTGCCCGGGCAAACAAAACACGAAGACCCGGAACCCCCAAAGAACTCTCGTACCCCCTCTTAGGGAAAGGTGAAAGCTCGGAGATGAAATGTGACCGCGATTCACAGTCTCAAGTGTCTCAGTTGTGGGCAACTGTCAGCATAGGCTTGACGGTGATCGCATTGCCGCCGAGCCCGAATCGGCCATCTTGCTGCAAGTCTATTCCGCTGCCTGGGTGAATTTCCCCGCTCGCTTTGCTGCAGCATCAGCGAGCTGCTTCTCGGTTTCTCCGATATACGTGCGGGTCAATGGCAAGGTCTCGCGCTTTTTGGTGAGCTGAATCTGAAACACAACCATTTCCTGCCACCGGAACGAGGCTTCGGAACCCGCCAGGTAGAATTCCCACATGCGAGCGAAGCGCTCATCGTAAATTTCAACCGCCTTCGCGCGGTTCTTCTGGAAGCGCGCCTGCCAGTGCTTCAGCGTCTCAGCATAGTGGAGGCGCAAAATCTCGACATCGGTGACAATCAGCCCGGACCTTTCGATTGCCGGCATGATCTCCGAGAGCGCCGGAATGTAACCTCCGGGAAAAATGTACTTGCGAATAAATGCGTTGGTGGCGGCCGGCGGCGCAGAACGCCCAATCGTGTGCAGCAACATTACGCCGTCGTCTGCCAGAAGGCGTGCGCTCTGATCGAAGAAGGTTCGGTAGTGGTTGATGCCCACATGCTCGAACATGCCCACGGAGACAATACGGTCGAATGGTCCCTTTAAAGAGCGATAATCGGCAATTTCGAAGCGCGCCTTGTCGGAAAGCTTTTGTTCGCGGGCACGGTCGTTGGCCACGCGGTGCTGTTCTTCCGACAGCGTTACGCCCAACACATTGGCATCGAACTGCCGTGCGATATCAAGGCCCAACCCGCCCCAGCCACAGCCGATGTCCAAAACCTTCTGTCCTGGCTCAAGGGCCAGCTTCGCCATGATATGTCGTTTCTTGGCCCTTTGCGCTTCCTCGAGTGAGACCTCGGGCGTTTCGAAATAGGCGCAGGAATACTGCATGTCCTCGTCAAGGAAGAGGCGGTAGAGCTCTTCGGACAAGTCGTAATGCCGATGCACATTGCGCTTGGCCCGCGCTGCGGTGTTCCATTGCTGAAGCCGGCGGAAAGGGTGCCGCAATGCTTCTCCCAGTTTCAGCAAGAAAAGCTCAGAGCCGGTTTCATCCATGTTGGAATAGACCAACTCAAGAAAGGAGAGAATATCACCTTCAATCAGGTCGATTTCGCCGTCCATATAGCGTTCGGGAACGGCCAGCATCGGATCTATGGCAATGGCGCGCTCAGCGGCCTTGGTGCGAATCGCGATGTGGACCGGATCGCCGCTCCCATCACCAAAGACCTGCACATTCCCCGTCGCATCGGTGATCGACAGCTTTCCTTTGCGGACGAGGCGAGAAACGAACTTTTCCAGCAACCAGTTCATCGCATAACCCCCAAAAGTCTCGGGAGGCTGCGAGTATGAAACAATTATGTGAGCGTTGAAAAGGGGCCAGACAGTGTCAGGCCCTTGGTCAGTCGATTGCTCTTGCCGCTTCTTGCCATTGCTTGGCTAAAGAAACGCGGAAAATCTGGGCTCTGGTAATACGCATTTAAAGTATGCAAGCCAGCATCAAAACAATTGATCCGCGCAATGTCAGCTAACAAAAAAGCCGGGCGCAAGCGCCCGGCTTCCAGTCTTAAGAAGCGGTATTTATGCGTTTTCGTCGGTCTCTTCGGCTGCCGCCTCATCGCCCGCAGGAGCTTCATCTTCATACTCGGCTTCCGGATCGAAGAACTCGTCCGGACGCGCGCTGTCGTTGATGTCCTCACCGTAAATGGCTTCCGCCGAATCCAGCGTCTCGCCGCGTGCCTGGCGCTCGGCCTCGTCGCTCGAACGCGCAACGTTGAGCGTCACGGTGACCTCGACTTCCGGGTGAAGCGCGATTGCCACATTGATCAGGCCAATGGTCTTGATCGGCTGGTTGAGCTCGACCTGGCTGCGGCCGATCTTGAAGCCTTCATCGGCCAGGATCTCAACGATATCGCGTGTGGCGACCGAACCGTAGAGCTGACCGGTCTCGGCGGCGGAGCGAACGACGACGAAGGACTTGCCGTCGAGCTTCTCTGCAACAGCCTCGGCTTCCTTCTTCTGTTCCAGATTGCGTGCTTCGAGTTCGACCCGCTGGCTCTCGAATTTCTTGCGGTTGGCCTCGTTGGCGCGCAGAGCCTTGCCCTTGGGCAGGAGGAAGTTGCGTGCGTAGCCGTCTTTGACCTTCACCACGTCGCCCATCTGGCCGAGCTTGGCGATACGCTCAAGGAGAATAACGTCCATCGTTTCTGTCCTTTGTCATCGGCGCCCTGCGCCGGAATTTCATAAAGGCAGGTCAGAAACGGAAATGCCGCTGTGCGGCACGAAAGTCGCTGTCCTGCCCATGGTGGCAGTTAGGGGCATCCGCCCCAACTCGGGATTTGAAAAGCCTCGACCGCGCCCGCCGCGGAGAGGGGGCGGGCGAAAAACCGCCCGCGCCGAAAGTCTTACTTCACCACGTAGGGCAGAAGGCCCAGGAAACGGGCGCGCTTGATGGCCTTGGCCAATTCGCGCTGCTTCTTCTGGCTGACCGCCGTGATGCGGGAAGGAACGATCTTGCCGCGCTCGGAAATGTAGCGCTGCAGGAGCTTCACGTCCTTGTAGTCGATCTTCGGTGCGTTGGCGCCGGAGAACGGGCAGGTCTTGCGGCGGCGGTGGAAAGGACGCCGCGTCGGGATCTGATTGATGTCGACCATTATTCGGAGCCTTCCTTGTTGCTGTCGCGGTCATGGTCGCGGCGCGGGCCACGATCGTCACGGCGCGGTCCACGCGGGCCACGGTCGTCACGGCGCGGTCCACGGTCGTCGCGGCGCTGCATCATTGCGGAAGGGCCTTCCTCGTGCGCGTCGACGCGAACCGTCATGAAGCGCAGAATGTCTTCCGACAGACCCATCTGGCGCTCGACCTCCTTCACGGCCGCAGCCGGAGCGTCGATGTCCATGAGCGTGAAGTATGCCTTGCGGTTCTTCTTGATCCGGTAGGCGAGGGACTTCTGTCCCCAGTTTTCAACCCGGCCGACGGTGCCGCCACCAGCTTCGATCACACCCTTGTACTGTTCAACAAGGGCATCGATCTGCTGCTGCGAGAGGTCCTGCCGGGCAAGGAACACGTGTTCGTAAAGTGCCATTGTCTTGCCTTTCTTCGTTTCCATCCACCGGCCCAGCGGCTAAGCCTCTGCGACTAGTCTTGTCCCCGAGGGGCCGAAGAAAAGCGCGTTGGACGGTCGAGAGCGGAGACACGGGAGGCGGAAGAACCTGTCTTCACAACGCACGCTTCCCGATATCGGGAAAAGCGCACGGCCCTCCGTTCAGCCCCCAGCTGAGACCGGCAGATCGCGCGCTTATACAGGTTTTCAACGAAGTTGCAAGGCGGCGGTTTCAGGCGAGCAGGTACCAGAAATCAAGGTCCAGGCTGGTGGGGTCGCACAGATCGAGCAGCGGCTGGCAGACCGGGTGCCCGACATAGCCCTCGCACAGGCGTGTTGTTTCGCCCAGCGAACGTCCGAAAGTCACCTCGCAAAAGCGGTTTTCCGCATCTCGCCCGATGTAGTGGAGCCTCGTATTGTCGGATTGGCCGAGATATTCGCTTGCGATCCGTTCCGAAATCGCAAGCACGTCCTGCTCACTCGCACTGCTGCCGTCAGCGATCTTGAAGGTTCCGAATTCAACGCAGGAAAACGCGTCCGGCGGGGATGCGATCTGCTTCAGTATCTGGTTGCGCGACAGCCGGACGGTGCCGGGCTCCAGCAATGCCATGAACGTCTTCGCGCTTTCTGCGTCGTCATAGGCTTTGAGCATCCCCTCGAAGCTCTGGTCATCACGGGCCAGAATGATGTCGGCAAAACCGCCGTTCAGATTGCCGAGAAACGCATGAAAGAGGATGCCGTCCATCGGGCGCAGAAAGGTTTCCTGCCAGGCGAGGGCGGCGTCGATCATGCGGGCGGTTTCCACGTCCGCGCGCTTTTGGTATCGGGCAAAGCCCATCACCCTCACAGGGCCTTCGGATTTTCTCAACATTGACTGTTTTCCTCTTGATAGGGGCAGCGGCTGCGGGCGGGCTTGCCGAACAGGCCGGTGTGCCGTAGCTATCCCGAAGGATTGACAGTTTCTGTCAGGGTGGAGCATGCGCGCATCACGACTTTTCGGATTGCTTGAACAATTGCGGATGCACCGCCAGCCGGTCAGCGCTGCCCAACTGGCAGAAACGCTGGGCGTTTCGGTCCGCACTCTCTACCGCGACATCGCCACGCTTCAGTCCATGGGGGCTCCCATCCGGGGCGAGGGCGGTGTCGGCTATCAGATCGAGCGCGGCTACTTCCTTCCTCCCCTGCACTTCGACACCGATGAACTCGACGCGATCACACTTGGCATGCAGTTGATTTCAGCGCGCGGCGATGGCGATCTGAAGCAGGCTGCCGCCCGTGTGGCCGCAAAGGTTGATGCAATAGCGCCCGACGGTCAGCATGGGCGTGTGCGGCAAGGGGACATGATCGCCTATTCAAGGGCGTCGGATGCACAGCGCCACCTGGCTGCCCTTCGCCGTGCGGTACGTGGGCGCCGGCGTCTTGAAATCGTCTATCTCGACCTGAAGGAGAAGAAGAGCACGCGCAGGGTCCGCCCGTTGGGGCTGACCGCATTCGACAATGTCTGGCTTTTGACAGCCTGGTGCGAGGAGCGCGACGACTTCCGCAACTTTCGCATTGATCGGCTGGTGACGGTCGCCGAAACCGGCGACCGCTTTGCGCCAGAGGCCGGCAGGGAGTTCAAGGACTACCTGAAGACCCTGCGTTAACGCATGTCTCCCGAAAGCGGGCACCGGTTTCGGGACAAAGACATGCGTCAAATCAAGAACCTAAAGCGCACAGAGCGAATCTGAAAGATCGCGACGCGCTTTAGCGTTCACGTCTTGAGCTTGTAACCGGTCTTGAAGATCCACCAGATGGCGCTGAGGCAGAGGACAAGGAAGAACGAGATCATGGCGATGCTCACGCCGATCCCCACATCCGACGTCTCGTAAAAGCTCCAGCGGAAGCCGCTGATGAGGTAGAGCACCGGGTTGGCAAGCGTCACCTTCTGCCAGAATTCCGGCAGCATCTCGATGGAGTAGAACGAGCCGCCAAGGAAGACGAGCGGCGTGATCACCAGAAGCGGTATCAGCTGAAGTTTTTCAAAATTGTCGGCCCAGATACCGATGATGAAGCCGAACAGGCTGAAGGTAATCGCCGTCATCACCAGGAAGAACAGCATCCAGAAGGGATGTCTTATCTCTATGGGGACGAAGAGATGCGCCGTTGCCAGGATGATGAGGCCGAGGATCAGCGACTTGGTCGCCGCCGCCCCCACATAGCCAAGCACGATCTCGAAAAAGGAGATCGGTGCCGAAAGCACCTCGTAAATCGTGCCGATGAACTTGGGGAAGTAGATGCCGAACGATGCGTTTGAGATGGAGTTCTGCAACAGCGTCAGCATCATCAGCCCGGGAACGATGAAGGCGCCATACTGGACGCCGTCGATCTCCTCGATGCGAGAGCCGATGGCCGCGCCGAAGACGATGAAATAAAGCGAGGTGGAGAGAACGGGCGAAATCACGCTTTGCAGAAGCGTGCGTTTCATGCGCGCCATCTCGAAGAGATAGATGGATTTGACGGCTTCGAAATTCACTGGTTTTCCTCCACCACGAGGCTCACGAAAATGTCTTCGAGCGAGCGTTGTTCCGTGTCGAGATCCTTGACGATGATCCCGGCTTCGCTCAGCGCAGACAAGAGGGAGGCAATTCCCGTCCGTTTCGCCTGTGTGTCATAATGATAGATGATCCGCGTGCCGCCATCGGCGAGTTCAAGATCGTATCCGGCGAGTTGGTCCGGAAGTGCCTTCAGCGGCTTCTGCAGGTCGAGCGTGAGCTGCTTCTGTCCGAGTTTGCGCATCAACTCGGCCTTTTCCTCGACCAGAAGGAGCTGGCCTTTGTTGATGACACCCACCCGGTCGGCGATCTCTTCCGCCTCTTCGATATAATGCGTGGTCAGGATGATGGTGACGCCGGTGTCGCGCAGACGCTTGACCAGTCGCCACATATCCTTGCGCAGCTCCACGTCGACACCCGCGGTCGGTTCATCCAGAAACAGGATCCGCGGCTCATGTGCCAGGGCCTTGGCGATCATCACGCGCCGTTTCATGCCGCCCGAGAGCGCCATGATCTGGCTGTCTTTCTTGTCGTAGAGTGAGAGATCGCGCAGGATCTGCTCGACCAGCGCCGGCGCCGGCTTCTTGCCGAAAAGGCCGCGGCTGTAGCTAACCGTCGCCCACACCGTCTCGAAGGTTTCGGTGTGCAGCTCCTGCGGCACCAGGCCGATGAGCTGGCGGGCCTGGCGATAGTTCTGGACAATATCGTTGCCCTCCACCGTCACCGTGCCGGTGGTAGGTTTCACCAGACCGCAGATGATGGAGATCAACGTTGTTTTCCCGGCGCCGTTTGGGCCGAGCAACGCCAAAATCTCACCACGCTGGATATCGAGGTCCACTGACTTCAGAGCGGTCAGACCGGTATCATAGGTTTTTGAAAGATCTTTGATGGAAAGAGCTGTCGTCATGGGAAAAGTCCCTCATGTCGGGGCGATGGCAGGCCGCGCACATATAGGCAATATGCAACCTGCTTGCCAGCGCCCGCACTTGTTCGCTGACATTTCCTGACATGAGCGGAGGTTGTTTTACCCTTCGACGGGCTCAGTTGTTTTCCGGATCGGTCTCTGTAGCGAAGGCTAGCTGTCCGCACCGCACCATCGCATAGAGCGCTGGGACGCCTATGATGGCCGACAGGATGATCTCGCCAACGGCCTGAAGATGCAACAGGCCGGAGAGCCCCCAGATGCTTGCAGCCGAGGCGGCGG
This sequence comes from Nitratireductor sp. B36, assembly GCF_020833685.1. Classification (GTDB taxonomy): domain Bacteria; phylum Pseudomonadota; class Alphaproteobacteria; order Rhizobiales; family Rhizobiaceae; genus Nitratireductor. The sequence continues at coordinate 637,627 of NZ_JACKZY010000001.1, read as the reverse complement.
CAACTTCCGTGGAAATGAAGAGCGTTACGGAAACAAAGCCCACCGTTTGCGCAAGTGTAAGCTTGCCGCGAGGCGCGACGTCCTGCTGTCGCAACGCTGTTGTTTCAAAAGACATGTCTAAAAATACCCCTGCACGCCACCGGAAATGGGGCGGAACAGCGATACATCTCTCCTTAATTGTGGAGTTTTCATGTCACAGGGAACGCAGGCCGAAAACACCCAAAAAGCTTGACGCGCCGATTGTGTTGCGTCACCAGATGCGCCCGATAAGGACGAATACCGGAGATTTGGCGATGAGCATCGCTTTCACCTTTCCAGGTCAGGGAAGTCAGGCTGTCGGCATGGGGCGCGATCTGGCCGATGCGTTTCCAGAAGCGCGCGACGTGTTCCAGGAGGTCGATGACGCGCTGGAGCAGAAGCTTTCCAGGATCATGTGGGAAGGCCCGGAGGATGAGTTGACCCTCACCGCCAATGCGCAGCCTGCGCTTATGGCCGTTTCCATCGCGGCCATGCGGGTGATGGAAAAGGGCGGTCTCTCACTCAAGGACAAGGTGTCCTACGTGGCGGGTCATTCGCTTGGCGAATATTCCGCGCTCTGCGCTGCCGGCACATTCTCCCTGGCCGATACCGCTCGGCTGCTGCGCATTCGCGGCAATGCCATGCAGGCTGCGGTGCCGGTGGGCGAGGGGGCGATGGCTGCGATCATCGGTCTCGAAGCTTCAGACGTGGAAGCGGTCTGCTCCACTGCCGGCAAGGAGGGCGTCTGCCAGATCGCCAATGACAATGGCGGAGGACAACTCGTGATCTCCGGTGCCAAAAGCGCCGTGGAAGAAGCCGCGAAGCTCGCCTCCGAAAAGGGCGCCAAGCGTGCGATCATGCTGCCGGTTTCCGCCCCCTTCCACTCCGCGCTGATGCAGCCTGCCGCCGAGGCGATGCGCGAGGCGCTGGCCGATGTCAGAAAACACGCCCCCGCGGTTCCAGTGGTGGCCAATGTTACCGTCTCGCCTTTGCGCGATCCCGAAGAGATCGCCGAACGGCTGGTCGAGCAGGTCACGGGCCGTGTGCGCTGGCGCGAAACCATTGACTGGTTTGCACAGAACGGCGTGGAGACCCTTTATGAGATCGGCTCCGGCAAGGTGCTCTCCGGTCTCGCCCGTCGCATCAACCGCGATCTCGCCGCAGTTCCGGTCAACACACCGGCAGATATAGAAGCGGCGATGGCGGCACTCGGCTGAGCCGGGCCGCTTGTACAACGAAGAATTTAGGTGATTGAAAAGGACAAGGCCATGTTTGATCTGAGCGGCCGCAAGGCACTGGTGACGGGGGCGTCCGGCGGCATCGGCGAGGCCATCGCGCGCACCCTGCATGCCCAGGGTGCCGTCGTCGGCCTGCACGGCACACGGGTTGAAAAGCTGGAGACCCTCGCTTCCGATCTCGGTGATCGCGTTAAGCTGTTTCCCGCCAATCTGTCTGACCGCAATGAAGTCAAACAGTTGGCGGAGAAGGCGGAATCGGAACTCGAGGGTGTCGATATCCTCGTCAACAATGCGGGCATCACCCGCGATGGCCTTTTTGTCCGCATGAGCGACGATGACTGGGATCAGGTGCTGGAGATCAATCTCGGCTCTGTTTTCCGGCTCACCCGCGAACTGACGCACCCGATGATGCGTCGCCGGTTCGGTCGCATCATCAACATCACCTCGGTTGTGGGCGTCACCGGCAATCCCGGCCAGGCGAATTACTGTGCCTCCAAGGCTGGTCTGATCGGCTTTTCCAAGTCGCTCGCCCAGGAAATCGCCAGCCGCTCCATCACCGTCAATTGCGTTGCCCCCGGCTTTATCGAATCGGCCATGACCGACAAGCTCAACGACAAGCAGCGCGACGCGATCATGGGTGCCATACCAATGAAACGCATGGGCAGCGGTGATGAAATCGCATCCGCCGTCGCATATCTGGCGTCCAATGAGGCCTCCTACGTCACGGGCCAGACCGTGCACGTCAATGGCGGCATGGCGATGATCTGAGCGCGGTTCGGGCAGGAGGAGCGATGGACGGGCTTGCCACGAGGCGATTTGTGCTGCGCGACTTCGAGCCCGCCGACGTTCCGGCGCTGGCCGCCTACCAGTCCGACCCGCGCTTCGTTTCCGCCCGCAAAAAGGCAGGGCAGGAGGCGGGCGATCCCGCCAAACTGGTGGCGCTCTTTCGCTCTTGGGCGCAGGAGCGCCCGCGCCGGAACCACCAGTTTGCCGTCATCGAGCGCAAAACCGGCCGGCTCGTCGGTTGCGCCGGTGTCCGCACGGCAAATTGTCCACAGGGCAGTGGTGAGCTGGGTATAGAGCTTTCGCCGGATATGTGGGGGCGCTACGGCAGTGCCGCCGAGATCACGCGCGGCCTGTTAGACTTCGGTTTCTCCACGCTCGCCCTCTGCGAGATATTTGGTGAAACCACCGCACAAAATCACCAGGCGGCAAGGCTTGCTTCCTTTCTTGGCGCTCGTCTCGAAAGGCCTGTACGACAGGGAAACAAAGGGATCGCGACCCCGGGTGAGCTTGTCGTTTGGCGTTTCCTGCGCCGTGACTGGCGCGCCGGGGCCGGTGTCTGATGCGACTGGCCGCAGGAGTGGAGGGATGAGGAATAACGCTTGGCGCGCGCGCCAAAATCGTGATAAGCGCCCGCTCGAAGCCGTTCCGCCCGCCGCATGCACGCTGTGCATCGTCATCGGAGCATAACAGACTGGGCGTCGATCGTATCGGCGCTTTAGTCGTCATTTCGCTTGATTAGCGGCATTCGTGCGGCTAACGAAGATCGGAAATTCAGAAAGTCGAGGGTTCTCTCATGAGCGATACTGCAGAACGCGTTAAGAAAATCGTTGTCGAACATCTGGGCGTCGAAGGCGACAAGGTGACCGAAGGCGCAAGCTTCATTGATGATCTTGGCGCAGACAGCCTCGACACGGTCGAGCTGGTCATGGCGTTCGAAGAAGAGTTCGGCGTGGAAATCCCGGACGATGCAGCCGAGACGATCCTCACCGTCGGCGACGCTGTGAAGTACATCGACAAGGCGACCGCCTGACGCCCGTCCGGCGTTCTCGCTACGAAACGTAGTCAAGGCGGATAATCAGCATATGAGACGCGTTGTCGTCACCGGTATGGGGCTTCTTTCACCTTTCGGCCTCGGTGTTGAACATGGGTGGAAGAGCCTGCTTTCGGGCAAGAGTGCGGCCAGCCGCATCGATCGTTTCGAGGTCGATGACCTGGCCTGCAAGATCGCCAATTCGATCCCGCGTGAAGGCGAGGGGGCATTCGACCCCGATGCCTTTCTGGAGCCGCGCGAGCAGCGCAAGATCGGTGAGTTCATCACCTACGGCATTGCTGCGGCAGACCAGGCGCTTGAGGATTCGGGCTGGAAACCGGAAACCGACGATGAGAAATACGCCACCGGCGTGCTCATCGGCTCGGGAATCGGCGGCATCGAGGGCATTGCTGAAAACGCCTTGACGCTTGCTGAGCGCGGCCCGCGCCGCATCAGCCCCTTCTTCATCCCCGGCAACATCATCAATCTGGTCTCGGGCCAGGTGTCGATCCGCCACGGGTTGAAGGGACCGAACCATGCGGTGGTGACCGCCTGTTCCACAGGCGCGCATGCCATCGGCGACGCTGCCCGTCTCATCATGCTCGGCGACGCAGACGTCATGCTGGCGGGTGGTGCGGAAGCACCGATCACCCGCCTTTCCATTGCCGGCTTTTCGGCCTGCAAGGCGCTTTCCACCAGTTTCAACGACACGCCGGAAAAGGCTTCCCGGCCCTATGACCGCGACCGTGACGGTTTTGTCATGGGCGAGGGCGCCGGCGTTGTCGTTCTGGAAGAACTGGAACACGCAAAGGCGCGTGGCGCAAAGATCTATGCGGAAGTGGTCGGCTACGGCCTGACGGGCGACGCTTACCACATCACGGCTCCGGCCGAGGATGGTGACGGCGCCTATCGCTGCATGAAGGCTGCACTGAAGCGCGCAGGTCTTTCCGCCGCCGATGTGGACTACATCAACGCGCATGGCACGTCGACCATGGCGGATACGATTGAACTCGGTGCCGTGGAGCGTCTTCTGGGCGATGCCGCGAGCAAGGTGTCGATGTCGTCCACCAAGTCGTCGATCGGTCATCTTCTGGGTGCAGCCGGCGCGGCAGAAGCCATTTTCTCGGTTTTGGCCATTCGCGATAACATCGCCCCGCCGACCATCAATCTCGACAATCCACAGGTGGAAACACCCATAGACTTGGTACCCAATCAGCCGCGCGAGCGACAGATTGACGTGGCATTGTCCAACTCTTTCGGCTTTGGTGGCACCAATGCGTCTCTCGTATTCAAACGGTATGACGCCTGAGGCTTTGCAACAACAGGCTTGCAGTTTTGCCATTTTCGCAATTCAGTCTGGCAGTCACGAATCGAAACGGTGGTCACCAGGCTCTGGAAGATCGATCTTCTGAAGCCAGCGTGATTGCTCAGGGTGTTTATACAGATTAGGACAGGACCGGCGACCATTGGCGCCGTTCTGAGGGAGCGGTCCAACAGGCATGACAGGGACTTCCGGAGACAATACGGGCTACGGCCGTCAGGCGGGCGAGGAACGCGGTCGTGCGTTCAAATCGGCCAACCAAACCTTGCGGCCAGAGGCGGGCACACCGCCTCCGCGGCGCTCGAAGCGTGCGCGCAGCCAGTTTGTGGTTTTCCTGAACTTCGTGTTCTCATCCATCGTGTTTCTGGTCATTCTTGCCGGTTTCGCATTTTACTTTGGCAAGCGGGAATTCCATCAGCCAGGCCCTTCGCGGACGGCTGAGACCGTTATGATCAAGCCGAACACCGGTGTTCGTCAGATAGCAAGCCTGCTTGAGCGGGAAGGCGTTATCTCCGATGCCCGGATATTCTCGCTCGGCGTTCGTGCCTATGGCGCGGATTCCGAGTTGAAGGCGGGCGAGTACGCCATCGATGCCGGCGCTTCCATGCATGAGATCATGGAATTGTTGAAGAGCGGCAAAAGCGTTCTTTACTCGCTCACCATTCCTGAGGGCCAAACCGTGTTCCAGGTGTTCGAGCGGATCCGTGAAACCGAAGAGCTTTCTGGCACTCTGCCCGAGGAACTCCCGCCCGAAGGCAGTCTTGCCGCCGATACGCTACGTTTCACGCGCGGGATGGACCGGACGGCGGTCGTGGAGAAACTGCTCGAGGATCAGCGAGAGCTTGTCGACAGCATCTGGGAACGTCGCGACGAAGACTTGCCCATTCAGGACAAGAACGAATTCGTGACACTCGCTTCCATCGTGGAGAAGGAGACGGGCATAGCTGACGAACGCCCGCGGGTTGCCGCCGTGTTCATCAACCGTTTGCGCAAAGGCATGCGTCTGCAGTCGGATCCCACGATCATTTACGGGTTGTTCGGTGGTCAGGGTAAACCATCTGATAGACCGATTTATCGATCCGATCTCGACAAGAAAACGCCCTACAACACTTACTTGATCGATGGTTTGCCGCCCACACCCATTGCCAATCCTGGCCGCGCGGCACTTGAGGCCGTGGCCAATCCCTCTCAGACGGATGAGCTCTATTTCGTCGCCGATGGAACAGGCGGGCACGTTTTCGCCAAGACGCTCAAGGAACACAACGAAAATGTCGCTCGCTGGCGCAAGGTGGAACGCGAGCGGCGGGCGGGGGGTGAGAGCGCCGGCGAGAACGGCTCGAACTGAGCCGGTGCGCGCGTTGACACGACTGCACGAGGGGGAGGCATGAGCAGGCTCCAGAGCATGACGGGTTTTGCCCGTGCCGCACACGACCACGATGCAGGAAGCGTCGCCTGGGAGGTGAAGTCGGTCAACGGGCGTAGCCTCGAAGCGCGCTTTCGTCTGCCGGCAGGCTTCGAGCGCATCGAGCAGACGGCGCGTCAGCGCCTGCAGAAGCGATTTTCCCGCGGCAATGTTCAGGCTTCACTCACTTTCACGCAGAGCGCCGCTTTGCGCCGCCCTGTCGTCGACGAGGACTTTCTAAAAGAGATAGCGGCTCTTGCCGGACGGTTGCAGGACCAGTTCGGCACGGGGCCGGCAACAGCCGATGGGCTGCTGGGTCTGCGTGGGGTTCTCGATTTCGCCGATCCAGTCGCGGATGAAGAGATGCGCGCGTCCCTGGATGAGGCGATCCTTGCGGCCTTCGACGAAGCGCTGCAGGGCCTTGAGGAAGCCCGACGGGATGAGGGCAGTGCGTTGCAAGCAATAATGCTCGATCATGTGGCGCGTATCGAGGCCTTGACCGATCAGGTGGAAGCAGATGCTTCGCGCTCTCCCGAGGCTATTCGGGAGCGACTGCGGGAGCAGGTAGCGCGACTTCTCGATGCAACCACCGGCTTCGATTCGGATCGTTTGCATGCGGAAGCAGCCATTCTCGCGGCAAAAGCCGACATACGCGAGGAAATTGACCGTCTGCGCACGCACATTGCATCGGCGCGGGCGCTGATCGCCGCAGGCGGCCCCGTCGGGCGAAAGCTCGACTTTCTGGGCCAGGAGTTCAACCGCGAATCCAATACGCTTTGCTCAAAATCCAATGCGGCAACCGTGACGGCCATTGGCCTGGAGCTGAAGGCCGTGGTGGATCAGTTTCGCGAGCAGGTGCAAAATCTGGAGTAGACCATGTCCTCGGAATTCTCGCCTGCCGTTTCCACCGACGTCTCGCGGCGCGGTCTTATGCTGGTACTGTCATCGCCCTCGGGGGCGGGAAAATCCACCATCGCGCGCACATTGCTGGCGCAGGTGCCAGGTTTCGAGCTTTCTGTCAGCGTGACGACGCGCGCGCGTAGAGGCAGCGAGATCGAAGGGGTCCATTACCATTTCAAGTCGCAGCGCGAATTCGAAATCATGCGCGACAATGACGAGCTGCTCGAATGGGCCGAAGTTCACGGCAATTTTTACGGCACCCCACGCGGCCCGGTGGAGAGGGCGCTCACAGAGGGCCGCGATATGCTCTTTGACATAGACTGGCAGGGAGCAGAGCAATTGCGCGAGAAGATGCGCGGCGATGTCGTGTCGATCTTCATTCTGCCGCCGACCATGAAAGAGCTTCTCGGCCGACTCACACGGCGCGCAGAAGATACGCCGGAGATCATTCAAACACGTCTGAAAAACGCACGCACCGAGATCGAAAAGTGGATCGACTACGATTACGTGGTCATCAATGACCAGCTTGATCGGGCCTTTTCTTCAGTACGCTCGATCGTCGAGGCAGAACGCCTTCGCCGCGACCGGCGTCCCGGCCTGTTCGATTTCGTGGCAGGGCTTTTGGCAGAAGAGGCGAACTGACGCTTAGGCGTTGTTTGCCAGCGTGACGAATTCAGCCACCGAAAGCGTCTCTGCCCGGCGCGTGGCATCAATCCCCGCCCGTGCCAGAAGCGTCTCCCCACCGAGCGATTTCAGGCTCTGGCGCAGCATTTTGCGACGTTGTCCGAAGGCCGCTTCGGTGATTTTCGCCAGCTTCGCCGGTTCGACGGCCAGCGGTGCCGTACGCGGGACGATATGCACCACCGACGAGGTCACTTTGGGCGGCGGGGTGAAGGCTTGTGGAGGCAGGTCGAAAGCGATCTTTGCCTCCGTGCGCCACCCGGCCAAAACCCCAAGCCGGCCGTAGGCCTTGTCGCCAGGCTGCGCGACGATCCGTTGCGCCACCTCGCGTTGAAACATCAATGTCATGGAGGCGTAGAAGGGCGGCCAGCTTTCCGGCGTCAGCCAGCGCAGCAGAAGCTCGGTGCCGATGTTATAGGGCAGGTTCGCCACGATCCGCACATCACCTGCCGCATGCGGTGCCAGAGCGGCGAAATCCGTTTCCATGGCATCGCCACTGACAACGTCAAGCCGGCCCGGATAGTGACCGGCGATTTCAGCCAGGGCGTCAAGGCAGCGTTCATCGCGCTCGACAGCTATGACACGTTCGGCGCCTGCCATGAGAAGTGCTCGCGTCAGGCCTCCAGGGCCGGGGCCAACCTCGATCACCGTCGTGCCTTCGAGGTTTCCGGCAGCGCGCGCCACCTTCGCCGTCAAATTGAGATCGAGAAGAAAATTCTGACCGAGCGATTTCTTCGCGGCAAGGCCATGAGCGGCGATCACCTCGCGCAGCGGCGGCAGGCCGTCGGCGCTCATCGCACGCCACCGGCGTTGTTCGCCAGCTCACGCGCAAGCCTGATCGCCGCAATCATGCTGTCAGCTCGCGCAATGCCTTTGGAAGCAATATCAAACGCTGTGCCATGATCGGGAGAGGTGCGAATGAAGGGGAGGCCAAGGGTGACATTCACTGTCTCATCAAACGCAACGGTTTTAACGGGAATCAATGCCTGGTCGTGATACATGCAAAGCGCTGCGTCATAGCCTTGTCGAGCGCGAGCATGAAACATCGTGTCGGCGGGTAGAGGGCCAAATGCGTCGATGCCTTCCGCCTGCAGCGTCTGGATTGCGGGTGCGATGATATCGTTGTCCTCGGTTCCCATTGCCCCACCTTCGCCTGCATGGGGATTGAGGCCGGCGATCGCAAGCCGGGGGGCGGCAATGCCAAAGCGCGCGCGCAGATCGTGTGCGGCAATCCTCGCCGTTTCTTCGACAAGCTCCCGTGTAAGTGTTGAAGGAACCGTTGCCAGCGGCTCATGAACAGTCACCGGTATGGTGCGCAATTCAGGGCCTGCCAGCATCATCACAGGCTTTGCTGGAGCGCCGGTATTCTCTACTGCCAGATGACCGAGAAACTCCGTATGGCCTGGATAGCGGAAACCCGCGTCATAGAGTGGCTTCTTGGCTATGGGAGCTGTCACCACCGCTGCAGAGCGCATCTGCATCGTATCATCCACGGCCCGCGAAATCGCCTCGATGACGCCAGCAGCATTCACCGTTTCTGCATGTCCCGGATTGTCGGACAGCCTGTTGTCGAGCGGCGAAATTGGCAGGTGTGTAGCAAAGCCGACCACCGCCTGTTCCGGTTCGGTTTCCGCAATCGGAACATCCAGTCCCAGGGACCGCGCACGCGCCGAAACAAGCGCCGGATCCCCAAGGAGGTAAAATGGAGGCAACTCATGCCTGCGTCTTTCCAGCCAGGCCTTGAGGATGATTTCGGGACCTATCCCGGAAGGATCGCCGATGCTGAGCGCGAGCGGGAGCACGACCTATCTCCTTCTGGACAAACAGCTGGTGGAAAGAAGGGGCCCGGTTGCGCCGGACCCGTAGCAAATCAGCGCTGGCTGATACGCGCGTTCTTGCGCAACTCTGCCAGGAAGGACTGAGCTTCCTTTTCCATTGCGTCATTGCCAGAATTTTCATTCTGGAAGACCATTTGTGCCACGCGATCATCGGAAACCTCGCGTGTGCTGCACACACCGATGAATTCGACTCCGCGCTCGGTTTCACGCACGCCCGTGGCATTTCCGGGAGAGGTGTTTTTGACCTGATCCTTCCAGTCCGCTGGAAGCTCCGGTTCAAGAATGCGGCCAAGGTCGCGCACCGTCACGTCAATCAGGCCCTTGGCAAACTGACGCGTGCTATCGCAACCGCGGAAGCGATCGCGCATGGCTTGCGCCTCACGTTTGCGCTTGCCCAGAAGGCTGGAACGTTCCCCCGACGGGACCACGAAGATCACCTGCTGGAGCATGTATTCGGTGGCGCTTGGTTTGCTGCCGCCCTGCTGGAGCATTTTGGCAACGACATCCTGCTCGCTCATGCGACCCGCCGAATTGGAGCGCGCCTGCATGACACGCCCCCAGCCGATCTGTGAACGGATGAATTCCTTGAAATGATCGGCTGTAACGCCACTTTGCGCCAGAACCGTATTCAGCTGGCTGGTCGACATACGGTTGCCGCTGGCGAAGCGGGCATAGGCCTGGTTCACCATCTCATCGGGAATGTTGATGTTGCGCCGCTGCATTTCCTGCATTTTCAGCGTCTGCTCGATCATTTGATCGGTCGCTTTCTGGCGCAGATTGCCACCTTCACGCTGCAGTTTGAGGAACGCCACGCGACGGTCGATATCGTAACTGGTGATCGGCGCGTTGTTCACCACATAGCGGATTTCCGTCGCCTGTGCGCTCGCACCGGCGAAAAACGGTAGGGCCGTTGCCATGGCTACCGTAAGAACACCCGCGCTCAGAAACCGCCTGCAATTGCTAAACATCGTCATTGATCTCATCTTTGCACCCCGCAATTGCGCCTGAGATAACAGCAAATGCACGGGAGCTACAGTCCCTTAAGCTGTTTTATCGTCATCGGGTGGGGCAAAAACATGGCCTTTTGCCATGAGAGAAGGCGCAAATGCCAAGTGAAAAGGCCCCGTCACCTGAACGGGGCCTGAAAAGAGGCAGGCTAGAAGCTGGTGTTCAGCTCGCCGCTGCTGGTGCCGAAGTCGCCGATTGTCCGCAGCGAAATACGGAAACCGAAAGACTGGCTGACTTCCTGCGTGTCGCGGTTCTTGCTGCGGGAATAGGTCATCGAATAGATGAAACATTCGTCGCCGTAGGAGAACCCATAATCGTTCTTCACGAGGGTCTGGCTCTCGACATCATATGTACCCGAGGCGAAGCCGCTCCAGTTTTCGTCAAAGCGAACTTTGGCAACACCGGTAACTTCCTGCCGGTCCTCTTCAAACCCGTAGAGTGGCTGTGCTTCGATGTAGGCATATTGCAGCGACGTCGTGAGCTGGCCGAACGTCGCGGCCGTCTTCAGATCGGTGCGGCGAATGTCGAATGTCTTTTCGTCGAAGCGTGCTCCGGCCGAAAACGCAAAACCATTCGGGCTGGCAATGCCGATCATACCCACAAAATCGGAGACGTCCGTTTCCAGGCCCGAATAGGCACCCGCATGGACGAGGTCCGTCTGGGCATATGGGTTGGCACCGGCCAGATGATAGGATTGTCCAAACAGCCCCTGGGTGGTCCATCCATTGGCAAAACTGCCTGAATAGCGGACGCCCACATTGGCGCGTGTGCCGCCCTCAATCCGGTCATAGCCGGAGAACTTGTCGCGCTCGAACAAGGTCGTCGCATCGAAAACAAGCGACTGCGCGTCTTCGTTCGGAATGCCCAGCCTGTCCTGATGGGATGCATCGGGACGCAGGAAGATCTGCGCCATCGGCTCCAGAACATGGCTGGCGCTCGAGGTGGAGAACAGGATGGGCCAGCGCGCTTCCAGGCCGGCCGTGGCCATGTAGCGATAATAGGAAGAGCGAACGTCACTGCCGACAGCCGTGCTGTTGAGCTCGAAACTGGTAACACCATTAACGGTGTTGGCATCGTAGTCGGTGTAGATCGCATCGCCCCGCGCCTGCAGGATCGGCGTCACAACAAGGCCGCCGGCGCTTACGAAGGAACGCTTCCATTCGGCCTCCGCCGTCATTCGGCTGGCCAATCCCTCGATGCCGTCGATTCTTGTCGAATCCCCATTGACGATGGATTGGCTGAGGCTGTCCCGGTAAATATTCTGAACATTCACATCGAAATTCAGCTCGCCCCCGACAACCGCTTCATCAGGCGTGTAGGAATAATCGAAGCTGGGCAGAACCCAGGGCTGCTTGTCGTTCCGCGCCTTGTTCGAGCTATCGAGAACGTTTTCCTGAACATCGAAATGATAGGCTCTGAGATCGAAGAAGTTCCGGTCGTCGAGACCTGTCAGATAGAGCTGCGATGTCTGCACCGTGTCGGAAAACCCGTCGATGCCATAGGTGCGTGAAAAATTCTTGTCGGTCTGCGCCAGCACATCCCAGCCGAACGTCCAGCGGGGATTGATGCGGAACTGGCCCTTCGAACCGATCATGCCACGACCGGTTTCGCTTCTGTTGACCGTATTCGCATCCCAGGCTTCCGGATCCTGTTGTTTGATGCCGGCGATCTTGATGCTGTATTGGCCATTGTCGAAACGCTGGCGCCATTCGGCCTCACCGAGGAAACCCTGCTTGGTATAATAGGTGCCCGTTACGGTCAGGTCGTAGGTCGGTGAAAAGGCGAAATAATAGGGGACACTGATGCCGACCCCCATTTCCTCCTTGTAGGTCGCTCCGGGAATGAGAAAGCCGGACTTTCTCTTCACGGTCGGATCGGCGACTTCGAAGAAGGGAAGGTAGGCGATCGGCATGCCGAAGAATTCAAATCGCGAACCTTCGAAGCGAACGGTTTTTGATTCGCCGTTCCAGATGATCTTCTGGGCTTTGATCTGCCAGATCGGTGGCTTGCCGGGCTTCTCGCGGCACGGTTCACACGCGGTGTAGACACCGTTGTTAAACGTCGTCAGTTGTCCGCCGGAACGCTCCGCGCTTTCAGCAGCGAAATAGGTCTTGTCGACAGTTTCGATCCGCAGTGCGTTGACAAAACCGTCACGGAAGTCGTCGGTGACATCGATCTCGTCGGCAAAGATCTTGTTGCCGTCTTCTTCGATTATCTGCACGCGCCCGCGAGCCACCACGCGCGATGTCCTGCGGTCATAGACGACGCGGTCTGCGACGAGGCTGTTGCCTGCATATTCTATCTGCACACCGCCAGCAGCGGTGATTGTATTGAGATCGTTGTCGTAAATCAGGTTGTCCGCAGTCAGGAGCATCTGCGCGCCCTGCGGCAAATCGGAAACGTCCAGGCCGCCCGTCTGCGCAAGGGCAGGGGCCTGTGGAAGCAATGTATAGGTGCACAAGGTTGCCAACGCGGTCGCGCCCATCAAATGCGCTAACCGTGTGGACATGCCGGCTCTCTTTGCCGCAACCCCCACTAACCGTCCTCCTTGTACAATAGGAAAGTCACCCCATAGAACATCGCCACGACCACAGGCGTCCATGCAGCCACCACCGGAGGAACAACTCCAGCGCTGCCGAACGCCTTGACCAGGACCGAAACCACATAAAGCAGAAACCCGGCGAGGATTCCACCCAGAATCACCGTTGCTGACTGTCCCATTCTGGTAAATCTCATCGATACCGTAGCGGCAATCAGGGTCATGGCGACCAGCAATAGGGGCAACACCACAAGTGAATGAAAATGCGTGGCAAACGCGTTCGCTTTGAGCCCGAAAGAGCGCGCAACTTCAATCTTTCCAGGCAGTGCATAGATCGATGTTGCTTCGGGGCGGGCAAGCTGCTCGCCAACGAACTCCGGCTGCAGGTTGGTTTCGATCTGGATGTTCCTGATCTTTTCTGCCGCAGCGGTACCGCGTCGACGTGCCACGTCCTGGAGATCCCAGTAGCCGTCGCGGAGGAACGCTCGCGCGGCGTCAAGTCGTTCGAAGATGCGGCCGTCGGCGTCGATTCGGAAAAATGTCGGGCGCACCAGCACCTGGCCGCCGTTCAAAACAGAGCTTGATCCGATGATGGTTTCCTCATCGCCCGAGCGCTGTTTGATCCACTGCTCAGCCTCGGAATTGGTGCTGCTCTTGGCGCCGCGCACTTCGGCTTCAACGCTCTGTGCCTGGGCGAATCCGTTGGCGGCAAGCGGATTAAGCGCCGCCACCGCCAGAACACCGAACAAAAACGAGCCGAACGCGATCGGCGTCAGGAACTGCCAGGCGGACACACCGGCGGCGCGGGCCACAACGAGTTCATACTTGCGGTTCAGGCTGATCAGCGTCGCCATCGCGGCGATGAGCCCGATAAAGGGTATAGCCTGCAACAGGATGATCGGCGTCTGCAGCGCGGCAAGAGAAAATGCCCATTGAGCCGTATAGCCGGGCAAACCGGCCGAGCGGCTCGACACTTCAGCGAACGTCACGATGAAGATCAGCAGGCCGATGCCGAAGAAGTTCCATGCCGCAATCGAGGCGTATCGGCGAAAGAAGTAGCCGCCCAGCGTCAGGCCGATCATCCGCGCCTCCCGGCCGGTGTCCGCCTGTTTGCGAGCTTGACGCGCCAATGCGTCATGCTCTCGGTAAGTCGTTGCATGCGCGCGTTCAGCTTCTCAACCCAGTGCGTTGGCAATTCCATCACGCGATTGGTGAGGATGAAGAATGCACATAGTCCAATCATCAAAAGGGGAGCGGCATAAAGCACGAAGGAGAAGAATGGGGAGCTTTCGGCTTCCGTGCCCGAATAAAACCCGACCCACCGCACGATCAGCGAAATCGCCATTGTGGTCACAATCGGATGGAGCCGGGCCTCGCGGAACGACCGCGCATCGCCGGCGACGGCAAGCGCGACCATGGCGAAAACGAGCGGATACAACCATTCCGAAAGCCGCATATGCAGTTCCGCGCGGATGATCTGGGGCGACTTCTTGTAGAACGTGTCATTCACATCCGGATTCAAAAGAAAGCGGAGTGACCGATCCTTTGGATGCAGTGTCGGTTCTCCCCCACCTCCGCTCGTGAACTGCGAAAGGTCGAACGCATAGGAATCGAAGCGGATCGTCGAGACGTCGCCATTCACCGATTGGCGCTGTACCATCCCATCCTGCATTACCAGGATTGAGCCTCCCTCGCGTTCCACTGCCGCGCCGGTTCGTGCGTGGTAGACGAGCTTGGTGTTCTCATCGCGCGAATCGGCCACGAAAATACCGCCCAGAAGGCCGTTGGGCAGACGCTCCGAAACCTGCACGAAAAGCCCGTCATCGACCTTCTGGAAAGAGCCTTCCTGCAGCACTGTGGTAATCAGATCCGCGCGGGCATTGGCGAGCACCGACCGGAAAGCCTGGCGCGAGGCCGGCTCAAGCGTGTTGTTGATCAGGAAGGAGGCAAGGCTGGCACCGATGGCGATGATGAGGATCGGCCGGATGATGGTGGCGCGCGGCGCGCCCGACGCGTTGATGACCACAAGCTCGGAATCCGAGTTCATCGTGGCGAGCGTCTGAGCCACAGCGATGCCGAGCGCAAAGGGGATCACAATGGGGATGACGGACGGCAGAACGAGGGCCGCAACGAAAAAGAACGTGCCGGCGGACTGGCCGCTATCGGTCACGAGATCGATCCGGTTGAGGACCTGCGTCGTCCACACCAGCGCGAGCACCCACAGCAACGCCGCCGCGAACAGCGCGAAGGTGCGACGCATGATGTAAAGTTCGATCACCCGCATGGATATTGACAATCCGTTTCGTTGGAACAGCCCTTTAAAGGCGCGCGCGAACCTAACGGTCCTGACACGCGCGCACAATGCGCAACTGCCGGCTTTGAAGGGCGGCCCACCATTTCTTGTCCCACGGGTGACTGTGGGTGGGATTGGTTAGAAAATGCGAAACAAACGCGGTTAACAGCTTGCTTATGGGGCGATAATCGAGCCGTGCAGGGCGCACCCACCGGTGAAAATTCGGGATCCCCCTGTGTGCGGGCCTTGCCAATTTGCATAAAACCTCCAAGATCGCCGGCGCCCTTTATCGACCAATCACGGAAATCTGGGAAATATCATGACCGACAGACCGAGTGTCTCCTTCGCCAAATTTGCAATGCCCGGCAAGGGCACCGTTGTCGTTCTGGCAAGCGAAGGCGGCAGTCTGGGGGAGCAAGCGAAGGCTTGTGATCCAGAAGGTGTGCTTGCGCGGGCCTTCGAGGTGTCAGGCTTCTCGGGTAAGCTGGCAAAAAGTGTCGAGGTTCTGGCGCCGTCCGGCTCGCAGCTCGATCGGTTGACGGCCGTCGGCGTCGGCAAGCCCGATGAGCTTGCTGAGGAGGCACTTTTAAAAATCGGCGGTGCGGCGCTGGCCGCTGGCAAGTCCGCTTCCGAGATCACTGTCGTGGCGGATGTCGACGGCGCCGAAATCGATGCTGCGGCTGCAGCCAATCTGGCGCTTGGCATGCTGTTGCGCGCTTACAGCTTTGACAAATACAAAACCACAAGCCGAGAGAATGGAAACGACAAACCCGCCAAGAAACTGAAAATCGTCATTCAGTGTGCGGACCCAACAGCAGCAAAAAAGGCATTTGTCCGTGCCGAAGCTGTGGCCAACGGTGTTCTGCTGGCGCGCGACCTTGTCAATGAACCCGCCAATGTCCTTGGCCCGGTCGAGTTTGCTGCAAAGGCGAAAGAGCTGGAAAAGCTCGGCGCCAAGGTCGAAATTCTGACCGAGAAGGAAATGAAGAAGCTCGGCATGGGCGCGTTGCTCGGCGTTGCACAGGGCTCTGTCCGGCCTCCACGTCTCGCCATCATCCAGTGGAACGGCGGCAAGGCGAAGGAGAAACCTGTCGCCTTCGTTGGCAAGGGCGTTGTCTTCGATACAGGTGGCATCTCCATCAAGCCGGCTGGCGGTATGGAAGACATGAAGGGCGACATGGGCGGCGCGGCTGCCGTGGTGGGCGTCATGCATGCGCTCGCCGCCCGCAAGGCAAAGGTCAATGCCGTCGGCCTGATTGGCCTTGTCGAAAACATGCCTGATGGCAATGCCCAGCGCCCGGGTGACATCGTCACATCCATGTCCGGCCAGACCATTGAAGTCATCAACACGGATGCGGAAGGGCGTCTCGTGCTCGCCGATGTGCTTTGGTATTGCAATGAACGCTACAAGCCGCAGTTCATGGTTGATCTCGCCACGCTTACCGGCGCGGTCATGGTGGCGCTCGGTCACCACCGGGCGGGCCTGTTTTCCAACGACGACACGCTGGCCGAGCGGCTTTTCTCTGCCGGCGAGGCAACGGGCGAGAAAGTCTGGCGCCTGCCGCTTGGCGAAGAATATGACAAGCAGATCGATTCCAAGAACGCAGACATGAAGAACTCTGCCGGCCGTCTGGCCGGTTCCATCACGGCAGCACAGTTCCTGAAGCGTTTCGTCAAGGATGGGGCATGGGCGCATCTGGATGTCGCCGGCACCGCCATGGGCGCGCCGCTTGACGAAATCAATCGATCCTGGGGGTCGGGTTTCGGTGTGCGCCTGCTCGACCGCCTTGTAGCGGATCATTACGAATAGGCCGATGGATGTTCTCTTCTACCATCTGACCGAATCGACACTGGAGGAGGCATTGCCGCCTCTGGTGGAGAAAAGCCTCGAACGGGGGTGGAGGGTGGTGATCCAGACGGGCTCCCGCGAGCGTTGCGACGCGCTCGACAACTGGCTGTGGACGTGGCGCGAGGAGGCCTTCCTCGCCCACGGTACGGATCGGGACGCGCATCCCGAGCAACAACCAGTCCTCTTGACCGATGCAGCCGTCAATCCGAATGGCGCGCAGATCCGCTTTTTCGTGGACGGAGCCGATCCAACCGGCGTGGACGGATATGAGCGCGTTGTCGTGATGTTCGACGGTCATGACGCTTCCCAGCTCGACGCGGCGCGCGGATACTGGAAAGCGCTTAAATCTGCAGGCCATTCCGTCACCTACTGGCAGCAGGGGCCAGACAGGCGCTGGCAGAAGAAGGCCTAGACGGACGCTCGTTTTCGGCGCGTGGAGCACCTTGCTGCAATAGCGCTCACTCTGCGCTTGCCGCCCGCACTCTGAGCTTGTCGAAAGGCGAGGGTGCCTGGCACCAGAAATTCACCGAATCCGTTAGCTGATTTCCGCCAGAACAGTTTCGATCTCACCCAGATGCGCGACCTTTCGGAAGCGGGGTTTGTTGTCCGGTTCATCCGCGTGTTCGTGCGCCCAGGTCAGGTCATGCGGCACGAACACGCCCCATGATCCAGCCTCGATTGCCGGGATCACGTCGGATTTGAGTGAATTGCCGATCATCATCGCATGATCCGGCCCCTCGCCATGCGCTGCGAAAATTCGCTGATAGGTTCCACGAGACTTGTCGCTGACAATCTCGACGGCGTCGAAATAATCGCCAAGGCCTGATGCTGCCAGCTTGCGTTCCTGATCGAACAGGTCGCCCTTGGTTATCAGCACCAGCCGATAACGCCCGGCAAGCGCCTCCAGGGCCTCTCGCGCGTGGGGAAGAGTCTCCACTGGATGGTCAAGCATTTCCCTGCCTGCGTCGAGAATGTCACGGATTGTTGTCGCTGGCACCTGCCCGTTCGTCACCTCGATGGCGGTCTCGATCATCGAGAGGGTAAATCCCTTGATGCCGAACCCATATTTCCCAAGATTGCGCTTTTCTGCCTCGAGAAGGCGCTCCGTCAGATGCCCGGCCTCCGCAAAATCGGCAAGGAATTCCGCAAAGCGTGCCTCCGTCAAGCGGTAGAAGCGCTCATTGTGCCAGAGCGTGTCGTCGGCATCGAAGCCAATGGTGAACGACGCTTTCACGAAGCCATCCCTTCTTCATAATCGCTGGAGAGTGCGAGCCAGCGGTCTTCGTGCTTTGCCAGCATTGTGGCAAGATCGGAGCGCTCCTTGGCCAACTCCGAAACCTTTTTCGGCTCCTTGTCGTAAAGGCTCGCATCGGCAAGCCGCGCCTCGATGGCGTCGATCCGCTTGCGGGTTCTCTCGATCAGTCCCTCGGTAGCCTTGATTTCCTTGGCAAGCGGTTCGAGGGCCGCGCGCTTGCGGGCTGCCTCCTTGCGCTTGTCCGCCTTGGAGGCCTTGTCCGTTTCCCGCTTCTCCCGGTTGCGGCTGGCGCCGCCCGTCATGCGGGCGCGGTAATCGTCCATATCACCTTCATAGGACGAGACGGTCCCGTCACCGACGAGCCACAGCCGGTCCGCAGTTGCCTCGATCAGATGACGGTCGTGGCTGATGAGGATCACCGCTCCGTCGAACATATTGAGCGCCTCGACAAGCGCCTCGCGGCTGTCGATGTCGAGGTGGTTGGTCGGCTCGTCGAGAATAAGCAGATGCGGAGCCTCGAATGTGGCAAGCCCCATCAGAAGCCGTGCCTTCTCCCCGCCTGACAGGTCGCGGGCGGGTGTCGACATCTTTTCGGTGGTCAGGCCGAACTGCGCCACCCGCGCCCGCACTTTCGCTTCCGGGGCATCGGGCATCAGACGGCGCAAATGCTGATAGGCGTCCTCGTCCGGGCGCAGGTCGTCAAGCTGATGCTGGGCGAAGATCGAGACTTTCAGTCCGGGCGCAACCGTCTTGGTGCCCTTTTCGAGCGTCAGCCGGTCGGCGATCAGTTTCGCGAATGTCGATTTGCCGTTGCCGTTTGCCCCAAGAAGGGCAATGCGATCGTCATTGTCGATGCGCAGCGTCAGACCGCGCAGAACGGGCTTGCCGGGCGTATAGCCGACCGCGCCGCCGTCGAGCGCGATGATCGGGGAGGCGACCGCTTTCTCCGGATTGGGAAAGCGGAACGGCAGCACTGTCTCGTTCACCACCGCGGCCATGGGCGACATGCGTTCCAGCGCTTTCAGGCGTGACTGCGCCTGGCGGGCCTTTGACGCCTTGTAGCGAAAGCGATCGACAAAGGACTGCATGTGCTTGCGCTGTGCTTCCTGCTTGACGCGCATCTTTTCCTGCAGTTCCGCCTTCTCGGCATATTGACGCGCAAACTGGTCATATCCCCCGCGCCAGAAGGTGAGTTTCTTGCGTTCCAGATGCACGATGGACGAGACGGCCCGGTTCAGAAGGTCGCGATCATGGCTGATGAGAAGAACCGTGTGCGGATAGCGAGACAGGTAGTTTTCAAGCCAGAGTGTGCCCTCGAGATCCAGATAGTTCGTCGGTTCGTCGAGCAAGAGAAGGTCAGGCTGGGTGAAGAGCACCGCCGCAAGCGCCACGCGCATTCGCCAGCCGCCCGAAAACGAGGAGGCCGGACGCTTCTGCGCGTCCGCATCAAATCCGAGGCCCGAGAGGATGGAGGCCGCGCGCGCTTCCGCAGAATGGGCGTCGATATCGGTAAGGCGTGTCTGTATTTCCGCAATTCGATGCGCATCGGTGGCCGTCTTGGCCTCGGTCAAAAGCGCTTCCCGTTCCGTATCGGCCCTCAGGACGATATCGATCAGCGGCTCGTCCGTGCCCGGCGCCTCCTGGGCAACCTGACCGATCCGCGTCCCCTTTGGCACGCTTACAGTGCCGCTTTCAGAGACTAAATCTCCAGTAATCGCACGAAACAGCGTTGTTTTGCCGGTTCCGTTCCTGCCGACCAGGCCTGCCTTCGTTCCGGCAGGAAGAGTAAGCGAAGCCTGGTCGATGAGAAGTCGACCTGCAATGCGCAGCGATAAGTTTGAAATCGTCAACATGACGGCGTTTTGACGGGTCGTCGTCAGCCTTGCAAGCCGCGACTGTCGCCCCGGAAGCTGCAGGCGATCAGAAAATGGCGGGTGTTGCCAAAAGCAGACAGGTGTGGCCCAGCTAAGATGGGCCACACCGTGTTCATAAAGCGCCTGTTAACGTGCGGCCGCTTGGCGCAGAAGTTTGCACAGTTGCACGAGATCGTATTCCCATGCGTTTGGATTGCGCAGGATGTTGACGCAACGTTTGCGGTAAATCGCGATTTGCTGGTCGCTCAAGCCGCTGAGCGCTCGGCGTCCCAAATTGCCGCCACCCCCGTTGCCAGGTCCCCCAACACCGGGTCCCCCAACACCGGGCCCACCTGTGCCAGGCCCCCCTGTGCCGGGACCACCGGTTCCTGGGCGGTCGCCGCCCAATCTCAGCCTGAGACCGGCACCGACGCCATCTTTACCGACATTCGCGTTGACGCCTGCGTTTAAACCGTTGCTGCCGCCAATCGATGCTGTGGTTTCGGAGCCGAAAAGGCTTCCACCGCCTCCACCGACCGTTGTGCTGCTCTGGGCGCCGAGAGCTCCCCCAACATTCGCGTCTGCATTGACGCCAGCAACGCTGCCGCCTCCGACAGAAGCCCCCACATTGGCGGATGTCGAGCCCAGGTCCGCATTCACATCTGCCGAGACGCCATTGCTCGTACCCACCGACGCGGACACGCCACCTACGCTGGCGCTGACACCGCCACGGTCATTTCCGCCGATGCTGACGCCGCCAAGGTCGATTGCCGCTGCGGGCAGTGACATGCTGAGCATAACAACTCCACACGCCAGATTGGCGTATACTTTTTGATACTTCCTGCTCATCATCGTCCTCCTTAGTTGGATCGAAGTAATTTCCGACAAGGAGAAAGGTAGGGCAGCTATGGAATATTAAATACCCGTATTTACGATAGAGTTTATTCAAGAAAACAAAAATGAAAAAATTGTAATAAAATACTATTCACGAAGATACTTATTGGTTGAAATATGTATATAATATTTCAACCAAAGCGAGAACCTTGTTTTGTCCTTTGGAAGTATATCAGATCAATCGATGGTGCGTCTATTCCAAGGATCGACAATGCCGCATGGGCATGTCCGCGATGGTGTGTTTGATGATTGAAGAAATGGCTCAATGCAGGCGCAAGGCGTTGCGAAATTGTTCGAACGTCAGTGACTGTGACATAGGTGAAGCGACCGGAAAAAGCCTCTTCTTCATGACTTTCTATCCAGTCCAGAATGCGCCTGTCCTCGTTTTCGCGCGCGATACGCAGGGCAGGAAGGGCAGAGTGCAGGATCGTGTCCAGCCGGGCGGGGGCCGCGCCTTCACCTGTAAAGCGTTTCATCCAGATGAGATCTGCCACCAGGATGTGGTTCAGTGTGCCCATCAGAGATTTGAAGAAGATGCCCACGTCTCGATTGAGAGCTTCCGCATCGAGGACCTGTGCAGCTTCATAGATTTTTGCATTGGCCCAAAGGTTATAGGAGGCGAACATCTCAAAATGTTGTTTCATTGTTTTTCTCCGCGGTCTGGAGCAGATAATCCTGCGTTTGGAGCATTGCCTTAAGCAGTGAATATGCAATCGTGAGAAATCTCTCAGGTCTCATCCGTAATCGAAAGGACCAGGCGTGACGATTGCATTGTACGATCTCGTGGGCGCAGACGAAGCGCGTCCCTTCAGTCCGCATTGCTGGAAAATTGCCTTTGCGCTCGCCCACAAGGGGCTTGAGTTCAAGTCGATGCCCGTACGTTTTACGGAAATCGGGAAGATTGAGACCGGTGCGTTCAAGACCGTTCCGGTTATCCGGGACGGTGAGCGCCTGTGCGTCGATTCTTTCGAGATCGCACTTTACCTCGAAGATGCCTATCCCGACCGACCTTCGCTTTTCGGGGGGGAGGGGGGCAAGGCTCTCTCGCGTTTTGTCGAGAAATGGGCGCAGGCCACCCTCACCGGCTATATCGGCCCTTCATTGCTTCTTGAAATCCATGCTGCACTTGATCCCGCCGACCAGGCCTATTTCCGCGACAGTCGGGAAAAACGGTTCGGGCGCACCTTGGAGGAAACGGCAAAGGGGAGGGAGGATCGTCTCGAAGGGTTTCGGGCAAGCCTCCTGCCGTTGCGCCTGATGCTTTCAGGGCAGCCATTCATCGGTGGGCAGACGCCTCTTTTTGCCGATTATATCGTCGCAGGCTTTTTCCAGTGGGCGCGCGTTATCTCTCCGTTCCCGCTTCTCGCGGCGGATGATCCGGTTGCGGCTTGGTTCGAACGCTGCCTGGACCTGCACGACGGAATTGGTAGGCGTGTCCCGGCGGCTTGCTGAAGGGAAGGGCCTTCCCATGTGCCTTCGAGACCGCTATAGAGCGCGCCATCTCCAAAAATGAGCTGTCGCTCAAAATCCAGACAATTAAAGGACCGACCATGGCGATCGAACGCACATTTTCCATGATCAAGCCGGATGCCACCAAGCGCAACCTGACTGGCGCCATCACCAAGAAGCTCGAGGATGCCGGCCTGCGTGTTGTGGCATCGAAGCGCGTATGGATGAGCCGCCGCCAGGCTGAGGGCTTCTACGCTGTGCATAAGGAGCGGCCGTTCTTCGACGAGCTGTGCGAGTTCATGTCGTCGGGCCCGACCGTCGTTCAGGTGCTCGAAGGCGAGAACGCCATTCTCAAGAATCGTGAGGTTATGGGCGCCACCAACCCGGCTGAAGCTGCGGAGGGCACGATCCGCAAGGAATTTGCCACCTCGATCGGTGAAAACTCCGTTCACGGTTCCGATGCGCCTGAGACCGCCGCCGAAGAGATCCGCTATTGGTTCTCCGACACCGAGATCGTCGGCTGATCAACGCTCCTTCAAGGACCGTTATTGTTTGAAACCGGGGCCCTGGCCCCGGTTTTTTCATGCGCCTTGGCGCGAGTTTGGGAATTTGAGGACGGAAGCGGGATTGCGGTCCAGCACGTAACTGGCAAAATCGGTCACCGTCATGGCGCGACCATAGAGCCAGCCCTGAAAATATGCGCAGCCTGAAGATTTCAGGAGCAGTTCTTGCTGCTGGGTCTGCACATGTTCCGCCACAGCCGATAGACCGAGCGTGGACGCCATGTCGAGCATGGTTTGAACAAGTGCCCGGTTGCTTTCGCTGCTTTCAATATCTGCGATGAAGCTCCCATCGATCTTCAATTCGTCAAAGGGCAATTTCTTCAGATAGGCGATGGAGGAGTATCCCGTTCCGAAATCGTCGAGCGAAAGCCGCACTCCAAGTGCCTTCAGCTCATGCATGCGCCGGGTAATCTGCATCTGATCGCTGGTCAGGACACGCTCCGTCATTTCCAGGGTAAGCCGCTGCGGATCGAGGCCATGCGCAATGAGCCGGTCATGCAGGAAATCGAGAAAATCCGGATCGCGCAGCGACTTGAGGCTGATGTTCACGGCCATCCTCAGCCCTGCAAGCCGTGGATTGTCTTTCCATTGGGCAAGGGTTCGCACGCTGGTGTCGATCACACCGCGTCCCAGGAGTTCCGCAAGCCCGTGCTGTTCGGCGAGCCCCACGAAATCGCTTGGCGAAAGCGCGCCGTGCTCCGCATGGTTCCAGCGCAGCAGCGCCTCTGCCCCCACCACATGGCCGGCAGCATTCACCTGGGGCTGGTAGTGCAGCTCGAGATTGTTGTCCACCAGCGCACTGCGCATATCGTTGAGCAGACGAAAACGCTTACGCTCCTTCCGCAACACTTTCGGATCGAATAGCGCGACATTGTTTCGTCCCAGACTCTTCGCCTGATACATCGCCATGTCGGCATTCTTCATCAGCACTTCGGGGCCCTTCTCGCTGCCGTCGAACACGAGCACGCCAACGCTCGCCGAAGTGTGATGGATCATATGCCCCAGGACGAATTCCTGACGCAGAGCAGCAAGAACCCTGTTGGCTGCCACGATGGCGTTGCGTGTCGCCGTCGCAGCCGCGGTGTCATTCAGGGACAGGACGATAACGAACTCGTCGCCGCCGATCCTGCCCACCGAGTCCTGGGGGCCGACGGCAGCCTGCAGGCGATCGGCGACTTGCTTGAGAAAGACATCCCCGACATCGTGGCCCATCGTGTCATTCAGGGTCTTGAAATTGTCGAGATCGATGAAGAGGATTGCGCCGCGATGTCCGCTCTTCTTGCATAACGCCATCTGCCGCCCGACCTGATCGAAGAGCCGCCGCCGGTTGGGAAGCCGGGTCAACGGGTCGTAGAACGCCAGGCGTTCGATCTCCATTTCAGTCTTCTTGCGCAGGGAGATGTCCGAGAGATATCCGTGCCAGACAATGCCCTCTTTCGTCGTTTCAGGCATGGCAGCGACCCGCAGCCATTTTTCCACCCCGTCCACCGCATGAATGCGAAACTCACATTCCCAGGGCTGAAGCTTGAGTCCCGAATCCTTCAATGTTTCCAGATAGTGTGCGCGGTCATCATTATGCACCATGTGGAGAACGGTATTCGGATTGTCCGGCACTGTGCGATCGTCATAGCCGAGCAATTCCCGTAAACCCTTGGACACATACAGAACGGAAAACGCGCCATTGTCGTGTCGCAGCAATTGGAAGAGTCCCCCAGGCAGTTGGGAGGTGAGCTTCTCGAACATGTCCTGAAGTTTCAGGCGCTTCATCGTTTCGGTGATTTCGCGCACGGAGCCTTCATAATAGACAGGCTTGCCGGTGCGGCGATCACGCACCAGGCGCGCCGATTCGCTGATCCAGATGCGCTCCCGCGTCTTGTGACGATAGACCTCGGAGATAAAATTTTCGACCTTGCCATTGGTCTCAAGCTCGGCCCGGAATGCGTCGCGTCGGGTGGGGTCAACATACCATTCCTTGGCAATATCCTTGACCCCTGCAAGGAGCGCTGCCTCACTCTCGTAGCCGTTAAGGCGCACAAGAGCTGGATTGGCGCTGAGCTGCCGCCCGTCGGGTGAAGAGCGATAGATCCCCTCGGAAAGATTGTCGATCAGTTCCCGATGGTTCTTCTGCTCCTCCCGCACGTCCCGATAACGCCGGCTGACACGGGCCAGTTGATATCCAAGCCCCAAGCATCCCAAAAGGCTTGCTGCTGCGACCAACCAGGCGGGATTCGTTCCCGCAACCAGCATCGTCTGGAAGGATTCCGACATTGCGCTCCCCGGCTTTACCTGAAGGAAGCTATAACCCCGAATGGTTTGTCGAAACGTCTAGTCTTGAGAGAAATCAACGCTATCGTTAGCGAGGCGTAAAGGCTCCCGGTTCAGCCTTCCCAGCGTTTTAGATCCTCGAGATCCGAATCTTTTGCTTCGACCCAGCCTGCCTCGGTTGAGCCCGCCACATGCTCTTTTTTCCAGAAAGGTGCGCGGGACTTGAGAAAATCCATCAGGAAGTCGGCGGCGTCGAACGCGGCACGCCTGTGGGAAGAAGCGGCCACCACGAGGACGATGTTCTCGCCCGGCGCAATCTTTCCGAAACGGTGGATAACCGTCAGCCCGGTAAGCGGCCAGCGTCCCGTTGCCTCATTGGCGATCCGGGCAATCTCCGCCTCTGCCATGCCAGGGTAATGTTCGAGTTCAAGTGCCTCAAGACGGCCGTTCTCGTCCCTGCAAAGCCCTGTGAAGCTTACCACAGCGCCGACGTCGCGTCTCCCAGCCGTCAGCCGCCGGGTTTCTGTGGCGGGGTCGAAATCATCCGCCTGTACGCGTACCAGGGGATCGCACGTCGGCGACATTCTCACCCTCCCGTCATCGGTGGGAACAGAGCAATCTCGGCATGGTCAGGCAGGCGTGTGGAATGGTCCGCGTGCTCCTGATTAATGGCGACACGGATAACATCAGGCCTTTCCAGTGCGGCGCTGTAGTTTTCTCCCCGCCCTTTCAGCCAGTTGAGCAGGTCTGCCACCGTCTTCACCTCAGCAGGCAGGTCCACAGTCTCGTCAGACAGGCCGATGCGCTCGCGCACCCATGCGAAATAAATCAGCTTCATCGTCATTCCTCCACGATGTGCTTCAGCCCGGCGCGGAAATAGTCATAGCCCGTATAAAGCGTGACGATGGCAGAAATCCAAAGGAGCGCGATGCCGAGCTGTGTGGTATAGGGCAAGACCTTGTCACCGGCGGGACCGGCGAGCAAAAATCCGATGGCAACCATCTGAATCGTGGTTTTCCATTTGGCCAGTTGCGTGACAGGAACGCTGACTTTCAGAGCTGCCAGATACTCCCGAAGGCCAGAAACGAGAATTTCTCGGCAGAGGATGATAATCGCCGCCCACAAGGTCCACCCGGCGATGGTCCGGTCCGTGTCGGCTGCAAGAAGCAGAAGGCACGTTGAAACGAGCAATTTGTCGGCGATGGGATCGAGCATTTTTCCGATGTTGGACGTTTGTTTCCAAATGCGAGCGAGATAGCCGTCCAGGTAGTCAGTGATGCTTGCTGCAATGAAAAGCGCGAGGGCCGACCAGCGGGCGAAATCGCTCGACTGGAGCCTGCCTTCCAGGAAGAAGCACAGGACAATCGCTGGCACCGCGAGAATTCTGCCGTAGGTCAGGAGGTTCGGGATGTTGAATGCCGGTGTGCTACGTCTGGCCATGAAGCGCAATCCTGCTCCGGTCTGCCGCGGGGGCTTTGGGCACCCCAGTCTGTTGAAGCCGGCCCATCTGTCTGCGTGCGCAGGGGCCAATCATCTCCTGTCAAATCAGAACCAGGCGCATACGGCAAGCGCCAACCTGATGGGGCGCGACGAAACAACGCCGCTTCACCCGTTTTCGTGAAAATGATTGTAAATCTGCCGGGCGATGGCCTCAGAAATGCCATCCACTGTCATGAGGTCTTCAACGGCGGCGCGGCTGACGGCTTTCGCGGTTCCAAAATGATGCAGGAGCGCGCGCTTGCGGCCAGGGCCGATGCCGCTGATCTCGTCCAGCGGATTTTTTACCATTTCCTTCTTTCGCCGGGCGCGGTGTGAGCCGATTGCAAACCGGTGCGCTTCATCGCGCAGGCGCTGGATAAAGTACAGAACCGGATCGCGAACCGGCAGACTGAACGGATTTCTGCCCGCTATGAAGAAGCGCTCCCGCCCGGCATCGCGATCGACGCCCTTGGCCACGCCGATGGCGGTGACGAGCCCCGCAATTCCGAGCTCTTCCAGCACTTGCGTGACCGCCGCCAATTGGCCCTGGCCGCCGTCAATGAGAAGAACATCAGGCCAGGCGGGCATTTCGCCTGCCTCCTCCTGATCGATTTCTGCATCGGATGGCGCCGCCGATCCTGGCAGCCCATTCTCCTTTATCAGCCGAGAAAACCGCCGCTGCATGACTTCGCGCATCATGCCGTAGTCGTCGCCCGGCGTGATGTCGGTCGAACGGATGTTGAATTTCCGGTACTGGTTCTTCGCAAAGCCTTCGGCGCCGGCAACGATCATCCCGCCCACCGCGTTCGTGCCCATGATATGCGAATTGTCATACACCTCGATGCGCCGTGGAGCGCTTTCAAGGCCGAATGTCTCTGCAAAGCCTTCCATAAGCTTCGCCTGCGAAGATGTCTCTGCCAGCCGCCGCCCCAATGCCTCCCGCGCGTTCTGCAGCGCATGGTCGGTCAGATCTTTCTTTTCCCCCCTTTGCGGGCAGGAAACCTGCACCTTTCTGCCCGCACGTGTCGAAAGCGCGTCGGCCAGAAGCTCCTGTTCCTCGATCTCGTGCGAGAGGAGAACCATGCGGGGGCAGGGCTTGTCGTCGTAGAACTGGGCGAGAAATGCGCCGAGCACTTCTCCCGCCTCAAGGCTCGGGTCGGCCTTCGGGAAATAGGCACGGTTACCCCAGTTCTGGCCGGTGCGGAAGAAGAAGACCTGAATGCAGTTTTGCCCGCCCTCCTGGTGAATAGCGAACACATCGGCTTCCTCAACGCCTTGTGGATTGATGCCCTGATGGCTTTGCACATGGCTGAGGGCGGAAAGCCGGTCACGGTAGATCGCAGCGCGTTCGAAATCGAGGGCCTCGGATGCCTCCTGCATCGATTGGGCGATTTCCGCTTTCACCTTGCTGGAGCGGCCTGACAGAAAGGCCTTTGCTTCTGAAACGAGCTCTGCATAGCCCTCTTCGCTGATCTCGCCCGTGCAAGGTCCAGAACAGCGTTTTATCTGAAACAGCAGGCAGGGGCGGGTACGGCTCTCAAAGACAGAATCGGTGCAGGTGCGCAAAAGGAAGGCGCGCTGCAGAGAGTTGATTGTGCGGCCAACGGCCCCCGCCGAGGCGAACGGACCGAAATAATCGCCCTTCTTTGATCGCGCCCCGCGATGCTTGAAAATCCCGGGGGCCGGGTGGTCGCCGGTCAGGAGAATATAGGGAAACGACTTGTCATCGCGCAAAAGCACATTGAAGCGGGGGCGCAACCGCTTGATAAGATTGGCTTCCAGAAGCAGCGCTTCGGTTTCTGTCCGCGTGACCACGAATTCCATGGACGCGGTCTCGCGAACCATGCGCCCGATACGGTTCGTGTGGCCGCGGCCTTGCGCGTAGTTGGTGACGCGCTTCTTGAGGTTGCGCGCCTTGCCGACATAAAGCACGTCGCCTGCAGCATTCATCATGCGGTAGACGCCCGGGGCGTTGGGCAGCCGTTTTACGGCTGACTGAATGACTTCAATCCCGACAACACCGTCTGTTGTTTCGCCGCTGTCCCACTCGAGGGCCAGGTTCGCTGGCTCCTTCAATTTGACGATGGTGCTCACTCGGGAACTCCCGCAATGTCGGGCGTCTCCCACGCAAGATGTTGCCCCCCGTCAAGCGCGATCATCTGACCGGTTATGGAGCGTGTCTCCCAAAGATAGCGGATGGTGCGTCCAAAATCTGCAAGATCTGGGCCGCGCTCGAGAATCAGTGCATCCGTCTGACGGTCGAAATCCGCCTGCTGCTGGCGCTGGTTGGGCAGGGTGGGGCCGGGCCCGATGGCGTTGACGCGTATGTTCGGACCGAGCGCTTGTGCCATGGTTCGTGTGGCAGTCCAGAGCGCTGACTTCGAGAGGGTGTAGCTGAAGAAGCGAGGATTGAGACGCCACACCCGTTGATCGATCATGTTGACGATCAACGCTTCCTGATCGCCCTTGAGTGCTCCTGCAAGGGCTTGCGCGAGCAGAGCCGGGGCTTTCACATGCAGGTCGAAGTGCGCATCCCAGCTTTCATCTGTAAAGTCGGTAATTCCGTCATCTTCAAACACCGAGGCGTTGTTGACGAGAATGGATGGTACGCCAAGCACTCGGCGTGTCTGGCCGATCAGGTCGCGGGTGGCCGCGCCATCCTGCAGATCAGCCTGCACCACATGGGCTTCACCGCCCGCCCTGACGATCTCATCTGCCAGGCTCTCAGCAGCTTCACGGGACCGACCGCAGTGAATGGCAACGGCAAAGCCGTGCCCCGCGAGGTCGCGCGCAATGGCTGCGCCAATGCGCTTTGAACCTCCAGTAATCAGTGCCGTTGCCCTCGATTGAGCCATATCTTTCTCGTTTGGTTTAACTCAACTGCGAAACCTGGTGGCCGCGTCAAAGCGTTCAACAAAGTTGTTTAAGCCCAATGCCGATCACGTCCAAGCCCGCAAAGTGAATGACCTTTCACTGCTGACAGTTGCGCGTTGTGTCCGACATACGCTTTTCGCGCAGGATCAAAAGACCGTGACGATATAACCGGCAAACCCCGCGAGCATTGCGCTGCCCATGAGTTTGCCAGACGCGATGCGCAGAAAGCCAAGCAGCGCAAGCACACAGGCAGCGGCGAGCATTACCCACATATCGATCGACACAATGCGCGGATCTACAGCGATCGGCGTAATGAGCGCTGTCAGGCCCATAATGCAGGCGATGTTGAAGATGTTCGACCCCACGATATTTCCGAGCGCAACGGTGGAATGACGCTTCAGTGCCGCCGCCAGGCTTGTGGCTAGCTCTGGAAGCGAAGTGCCGATGGCAACGATGGTGAGGCCGATCACGGCGTCACTCACACCAAAACTTTCCGCGATCCTCACAGCGCCGGCTACAGTCAACTGCGCCGCTATGGGCAGACCGATTACACCGGCCATCAGATAGGCGGTCACCCGTTTGCGATCATGCGGAGCTTCACCGATCTCGTCGTGAAAGTCTTGCTCTGCCGCTGCCTTGCCGTTCACAGCATCGCGCGCTTGCCAGGCGATGAAGGCGCAGAGGCCTGCGAAAAGCAGTGCGCCTTCAAGGCGAGAGATCACCCCGCCCGTAAGCATCCACATGAAGATGACGGTGGTCAGCAGCATTGCCACAAGATTGCGTTTGAGTCCTTTCCCCTCTGACACGATGGGATAAATGATCGCCGGAAGGCCAAGCACCAGAAGGATGTTGGCGATGTTGGAACCCACCACATTGCCCACCGCCAGGCCGGGCGCGCCTGAAAGGGCTGCCTGTATCGAGGTAAAAAGTTCTGGTGCAGACGTGCCGAAGGCAACCACGGTCAGACCGATGATGAGGGGCGAGATGCCAAGGTTCTCAGCCAGTCCCACAGCGCCTTTGACGAATATGTCGCCGGCCAGCATCAGAAGAGCGACACCGGCTGCAAGGATGAGCAGGCTGAAGAGCATGAAGAACCTCGTGAGAATCGGAACAGCTGTGGGAATATAGGAGCTCGCACCCGTGACCCCAAGGTGCCGGAACAGGGATGTTGCCTATTTGCAACGTCAATTTTCCGCCTCATTGGTGCCGCTGAAAGACCCATTTTTCGGGCACGTTCAGCCTCATTTCGCGCCCAGATAGGGCTCATGCGAGATCGGCCCGCTTCCTCCCAGGAGACCGGTTTCGCCAGCGTGGAGCGTTTGAAGGGCATGATGCCAAGAGGGGCGCCCACAGCTACGAAAATGCTAGTGGCTTAAGGAGTATGGACCATGAAAGCCCATAAGAACGTTATTCTTTCCGCGGCCGCAGCCGTTGGTTTTGTTGCAGCGGCCGGTGCCGCACAGGCTGCCGATGCAGTCATGGAGCAGCCGCCTGCACCACCCGCCGCTCCGGTGATCTCCACCCCGATCAACGATTGGGAAGGTGGCTACGCCGGTATCGCGCTTGGCTATGGTTTCTCCGGTGAGACCTCTGCAAACCAGCCGGTTGCCGGCAACGACATTGATACCGATGGCTTTGTGGGCGGCGGCTTTGCCGGTTGGAACTTCCAGTCCGGCAGCTTCGTCTACGGTGTCGAAGGTGATGTGGGCTACAACGGCATGAAGGGCACCAATGCAGGTGTCGAGTCCAAGCATGGCGTCGACGGTACGCTGCGCGCCCGTCTCGGTGTCGCCGCGACCGACAACATCCTGATCTACGGCACGGCCGGTGGCGCTGCGCAGCGTCTGAAGATCACCGATGCGGCCGGTTCCGACACCAACACCATGCTGGGCTGGACTGCCGGTGCCGGCGTCGATGCCAAGCTGACCGACAAGGTCTTTGGTCGCGTCGAATACCGTTACACCAAGTTCGGTGACGAAGCCTTCAACACCGGCAGCGGTGCGCAGGAAGTCAGCGACAGCTCCAACAAGGTCATGTTCGGCCTTGGTATGCAGTTCTGATCGAAGCGACAGACTGAAATGGAGAAGCCGGGCCCTGTGCCCGGCTTTTTCTTTATCCGCCCCGCGCCGGCGGCATCAGAACCCGCTCGCGCCTGCAATCCTTTCGATCGACGGCCTCGCAGGACCGGAACTCCAGATCTTTGGTCATGCAAATGCGCACTTCGCGCAGATAGCGATTATCGCATGTGACGGCGATGGCATCTTTCTTCAGGCCGGGATTGGCTGCAAGAAAGGCCTCTTCGACCCGTTTCGGCGAAACCATCTCCGGCTTTGCAAGCTGGCGGAACTCGGGAGCCGTTTCAACACGTTCCCGCGCCTTGCGGGAGAGGGCGAAATAGTCCTCCTGCGCAAACCCCGTACACATGCCGTGCTTGCGCCATTGATGGCCCATCAGGCCGGCTGATGGCATGATGTCTCGATACTGATCAACCAGCGCATTGGGCACACGCTGCGGGCGCTTCGACTGGCAATATTCCGGGTAACTTTTCTCATATTGCGGCCAGAGCCCGTGGACCACGAAGGCATAGGGGCGCTCGCGTCCGCATTGCTGCCGGTTGGCCTCCGCACCTTCGGCGGCGCAGTAGCTGGGCGACCAGCTCAGAGACAGCACATAGAAATCGAACTCACCCGCCGGCGCGCCGCGCTCGCCGGCAATCGCCGGGGCAGGGAATGTTACAAGACATGCCAGAAGGGCGGCGGAAAGCCGCTTTGCGATACGCATGGTCCGCCCCGCAATCGCGTCGTCTATCGCAGCACGCGGCAGTGGCCGTCATAGACGTTCCAGCGGTCGAAGCCGGAAACGCAGAATTCAACATTGTTGCCGAGTCCGGCAAAGCCCTGGCCATACTCGATCAGATACCAGATCGTCCGATCGCGCCCATCGGAGAGGCGCGCCGTGGCGCGGCAATAGCGCCGCTCGATCGGGCTGTCATAGGAGGACGGGCTGTAGCGCGTCTGGTAGGATCCGTAGAAATCGACGATGTCGACGTTGGGCAGGTTCGGCACATGGGTAACCTGATAGCGGAACCGCTTCTGAATGGTCGAATGAACGCGCGCATCCGCGCAGACATCGTCGACCGCGCCATACGAGCCGACCGGATCGGCTGCCATCGCCTGCATCGAAAGGAATGAAGCGGCGAGGCCGGCTGCGAGAGCCAAAAAGCGCGCCATAGGTCTGTCTCCCGGATTGTTGCGCTGCAGTGGGGTAAAGTTTTGCGCCAGTGCGCGGTTTGGGTCAAGCATGGTCACGCTATTCTGCCGTAAGCCTTTCGAGTGCCCAGCGCCCCTTGCCCTCTTCGCCCAGAATGCCGGCAAGGACCGGAAGCAGTGTTTCCATCTCCTCGCGCAGCACGAAAGGCGGATTGACCACGATCATGCCGGTCCCGTCGAGGCGCGGTTCACTGGAGGGCGCACGCAATTCGAGACGGATGTCGATCGCATCGGCAATGCCGCTTTCGGCAAGACGTCTGCGGAAACCCTGAACCGCGTCATGGTTCTTGATCGGGTACCAGACCGCATAGATGCCGCCCGGCCAGCGCTGGTGTGCCTTTTCAAGTTTCGTGACGATGCGCCCGAACTCGTCTTCTTCCTCGAAGGGAGGGTCGATCAGCACCAGTCCGCGTTTTTCCTTCGGTGGCAGATGCGCGCCCAGCGCCAGCCAGCCATCGAGTTCGATGATCCGTGTCTGGAAATCGCCGGCAAAAATTTCCTTCAGCCGCGCGGCGTCCTGTGGGTGCAGTTCGATGGCTGTCAGGCGATCCTGCTTGCGCAGAAGATGGCGCACGAGGCGCGGCGAGCCGGGATAGTGCTGGAGGCCCGGACCGTGATTCTCTTTCTCAACCGCTTCCAGCAAGGGATTCAAAAGGTTTGATGTTTTCTCATCGAGCGAAGCCTCGATCAGACGACCGATCCCGTCGCGCCATTCACCAGTTTTCTGCGCTTCTTCTGAACTGAGGTCGTAAAAACCGATTCCCGCATGGGTGTCGATCACGCGGAACGCCTTGTCCTTGCGCTTCAGATATTCGACGATGCGGGCCACGATGGCGTGCTTGACCACATCGGCGAAGTTTCCCGCATGATAGGCATGGCGATAGTTCATCGTTCCCGCTTTGGTAATGGCTGTATCTGAATTTCTGTTGATTGGCTCTACGCGTCCACGCGAAAAATCGCTAGTGTTCCCGCCATGAACACACACGCAAACATCCATATCGGCCATTCGGCCTGTCCACATGACTGTCCATCGACCTGTGCCCTCGATGTCGAAATAAAGGACGGGCGCATTGGTCGCGTCCATGGCGCCAAGGACAACAGTTACACCGCCGGCGTGATCTGCGCCAAGGTTGCCCGCTATGCCGAACGCATCCACCACCCCGACCGCCTGCTGAAGCCGCTGGTTCGTTCCGGCGCCAAGGGTGAGGGGCAGTGGAAGGAGGCGAGCTGGGAAGCCGCGCTCGACCGTGTGGCCGAAGCCTTCCTGAAGGCGGAGGAAAAATACGGGACCGAGACGGTCTGGCCCTATTACTATGCCGGAACCATGGGACTGGTGCAGCGCGATTCCATCGACCGGCTGCGGCACGCCAAACGCTATTCCGGCTTCTTCGGCACGGTCTGCACCAATGCGGCCTGGACCGGCTTTGTCATGGGTGCGGGTGACCTGCGCGGGCCCGATCCACGCGAAATGGCCAAGTCCGACTGCGTGGTGATCTGGGGCACCAACGCCGTTGCGACCCAGGTCAATGTGATGACCCATGCGATCAAGGCGCGCAAGGAGCGCGGTGCGAAGATCATTGTCATCGACGTCTACGACAATGCGACCATGAAACAGGCCGATCTCGGCCTCGTTCTGAAGCCGGGCACGGATGCTGCCCTTGCCTGCGCGGTCATGCATGTCCTTTTCCGCGATGGTCTGGCGGATTGGGCGTTTCTCGACAAATACACGGACGATCCGAAGGGACTTGAAGCGCATCTGAAGACCCGCACGCCCGAATGGGCGTCTGCCATCACCGGCCTTTCGGTTGACGAAATCGAGGGCTTTGCCAGGCTGGTGGGCGAGACGAAGCGCACCTTCTTCCGGCTGGGCTATGGGTTCACGCGCAATCGCAATGGCGTTGTGAACATGCACGCCGCCCTCTCCATTGCCGCCGTTACCGGCTGCTGGCAATATGAGGGTGGAGGGGCGTTTCACTCCAATTCCGGCATTTTTCGCCTCGACAAGTCGCAGATCGAGGGCAGTGCGCTGCGCGATCCCTCGATCCGTTCGCTCGACCAGGCGCAGATCGGGCGCATTCTGACCAATGACGACGAAGCGCTGCATGGCGGCCCGCCCGTCACGGCACTTCTGATCCAGAACACCAATCCGGCCAACATCGCTCCGGAACAGCGGCTGGTGAAGAAGGGTTTTCTGCGCGAGGATCTTTTCACCTGCGTGCACGAGCAGTTCATGACCGACACGGCGAAGCTTGCCGATGTGGTTCTGCCGGCGACGATGTTTTTGGAACACGACGACATCTATCGCGGTGGCGGTCATCAGCACATCATTCTCGGCCCCAAGCTCGTGGATGCGCCTGGTGAAGCACGCGAAAACCTGTTCGTGATCGAGGAACTCGCCAAACGACTTGGTGTCGCTGGACAGCCGGGGTTCGGGCTCACGGCGCGCGAGCATGTCGAATTCATGCTGGAGAAGCGCGGGCTCGGCACGTTCGAAAGCTTCAAGGCCGATCGCTGGGCTGATGTGCAGCCTGATTTCGACACTGCGCATTTTGTCGAGGGTTTCGGTCATCCTGATGGCAAGTATCGGTTCCGGCCGGACTGGACCGGAACGCCAGCGCCCAACCGTCCGCCGGCCTCTATCGGCCTGCAGGGACCGCACGCCCGTATGCCGGAATTTCCCGACCATATGGATTTTATTGAAGTGGCCGATCCGGAGCATC
Organism: Nitratireductor sp. B36; assembly: GCF_020833685.1. GTDB lineage: Bacteria > Pseudomonadota > Alphaproteobacteria > Rhizobiales > Rhizobiaceae > Nitratireductor. The sequence goes on along the minus strand of NZ_JACKZY010000001.1, from coordinate 602,103 downwards.
CCTACCGGCTGGCGACCTCGCCGGCGCGCACCTTCCTGAATTCGAGCTTTACGGAAACGCCGGGCTCGGTGAAACGGGAAGGGCGGCCAGAGCTGATGCTGCACCCCGACGATGCGGCAGAGCTCGGGCTTCAGGCAGGCGATCGCGTGGAGATCGGCAATCAACGCGGCGAGGTGGTTTTGCATGTGAAGCTTTTCGACGGTGTGCGACGCGGCGTGGTGATCGCCGAGGGCATCTGGCCGAACAGCGCGCATGAGCGCGGTGAGGGCATCAACGTGTTGACGGGTGCCGATTCCATTGCGCCTTACGGCGGTGCGGCCTTTCACGACACGAAAGTCTGGGTGCGCGCTTTGTGAACTCCAGGCCCTGCGCCCGCGCGTTCCTCCAATGGGTTCCTGGTCAGGCCCGGGATGACGGCTTCCTTCTCCCCGCCTGAGGGGAGAAGGTCCCGGCAGGGGGATGAGGAGCGGGCGAGGCCTTGCGAGCTTTTCCACCTCTGTCGGTTTCCTTGCAGGTGATGGCGCTCGCCCCTCATCCTCACCTTCTCCCCGCCCGCGGGGAGAAGGGGGCGTTTGAAGTTGGTGAGCAATTTGCTGGGCAGCGATACATTTCGGGCAGGCTCCATCGTTGCCGCGCGGGGTTGCCGCCGGGGTTTGCCATCGGTTCGGGAAACGGGGCGCGTTTTTCGTGCCTCTCTGTTGTGAAGTAAGTGGCGCGAAAAGCGCGCCCCGCCGGCCGCTGTCCCGACTGCCGACCGGTCACTCGGGCGATCTGTGCCCTAGCGGCTTTTCCGCAACCGACATGATGCCGGCCGCCGGCCTTTCGCGGGCCCTCACAGGCCTCGGGTCACCGAACCCGAGGGGGAGGCTGCCGTCGCCCCTCCTGATCCCCGGCTCCGGACCCGGTTCCCGACAGGGGTGATGGCTGGGAGTGTAGTGGAGGTTTTGGGGGTGGGGAGAAAAGAGCGAATAGCGAGGAGCGAATAGCGAGTAGGGAATGCGCTTCGCCAACGTCGTCTCCTATGGCTTGACCATAGGATCCATGCCGTTGCGGTGGTGATGGGGTGCGGCGGAGGAAAATTGCGTGACGCTTTAAGGACTGCGGTTTATCCCCGGCGCTTTGGCATGGGTCCTCGGATCAGGTCCGAGGATGACGAAGATTGAGGCTTCCCCCTCAATCGCGGCGTTCGCCGGGAGAAACGATCGCGATATCTCGATGTTCGTCCTCGACGCCGGAGAACACGGCCACGCCATCGGACATCCGCACGCGGCCTTCCGCCAGAAGGCGAAGCGCCAGCGGGTAAAGACGGTGCTCAAGCTTGAGAACCCGCTCGCCCAGCGTCTCTTCCGTATCGCTGGTGAGGACGGGAACGGCCGCCTGGGCGATGATCGGGCCTTCATCCATCTCCGGCGTGACGAAATGCACCGTGCATCCGTGGACGCGCACGCCCGTCGCAAGGGCGCGGGCATGGGTGTCGAGCCCGCGAAAGCTTGGCAGGAGGGCAGGGTGGATATTGATCATCCGCCCTTTCCATTTCTGCACGAAATCCGGTGTCAGAAGGCGCATATAGCCAGCCAGACAGACGATTTCCGCCTTGAACTCGGTCAGAGCCTTATGGATGGCGGCGTCATGCGCCTCGCGCCCATCATAATCGCGCGATGAAACCACTGTTGTCGGGATGCTGTGCGTGGCGGCGACCTCCAGCCCGCGCGCATCGGCCCGATTGGAAATGACACCAACGATCTCGGCAGGGAATGATGGGTCGATGGCGGCCGCGATGAGGGCCGCCATATTGGACCCGCGGCCGGAAATAAGGATCGCGACCTTTTTGCGTGTCCGGCGCGTCATAGGGCGAGAGAACCGCGATAGGTGACGCCGGCAGCCTGGCGCGGCACGATCTGGCCAAGCATGGTGACCTGCTCGCCCGCCTGCTGGAGGAGTGCCGCGATCTGCGCCGCCTCATCGGCGGCAACGGCCACAACCATGCCGATGCCGCAATTGAAGGTGGAGAGCATTTCGCTCTCGGCAACACCACCGGTTTTGGCAAGCCAGGAAAAGACATCGGGAACATCAATTGCGTCGAGATCGATCTCGGCAGCCAGATGATCAGGCAGCACGCGTGGCAGGTTTTCGGGAAAGCCGCCGCCGGTGATGTGGGCGAGCGCCTTGATGCCCCACGCGGCCTTGAGCGTTTCAAGGATCGGTTTGACGTAGATGCGGGTGGGCTCAAGCAGCGCTTCGCCCATCGTCTTGCCCGGCGCGAAAGGAGCCTTGTCGTCCCAGCCCAAACCGGCATCGGAAACAATGCGGCGCACGAGCGAAAACCCGTTGGAATGAACACCGGAGGAGGCAAGGCCCAGAAGAACGTCACCCTCGGTCACGTCGCCGGTGGGCAGAAGCCGGTCCCGTTCTGCCGCGCCCACGGCAAAGCCGGCCAGATCGTAGTCATCGCCGTGATACATGCCCGGCATTTCCGCCGTCTCGCCACCGATGAGCGCGCACCCGGCCTGCCGGCAGCCCTCGGCTATGCCCGAAACGATCGCCGCGCCCTGATCGGGGTCGAGCTTGCCGGTTGCGAAATAGTCGAGGAAGAAGAGGGGCTCGGCACCCTGAACGACGAGATCGTTGACGCACATGGCAACGAGGTCGATGCCGACCGTGTCGTGTCGGTTCGCGTCGATGGCGATCTTGAGCTTGGTGCCGACGCCATCATTGGCGGCCACGAGGATCGGGTCGGTGAAGCCGGCTGCTTTCAGATCGAACAGACCGCCGAAGCCGCCGATCTCGCTGTCGGCACCCGGCCGGCGCGTGGCGCGCACCATGGGCTTGATCTTTTCCACCATCCGGCTGCCGGCATCGATGTCGACGCCCGCATCGGCATAGGTGAGGCCATTTTTGCTGTCCTGAGCCATTTCGTTCTCGCCGCCGCGTTTTTTTCGGCTTCTGACATGAAGGGGGCGCTTCTGCAAGGCGGGAGATATTAACAGGCTGGCCTATTGAAAGCGTGCCCTTACCCTACAATGTGTGAAAGCCTGCGATAAGTGTGTCCCGAAAACGCCTTTGACCACAATGAAATGACAAGGCAAGGGGCGGCCAGGAGCAAAGGGGCGGCTAGGGTGGAGAATATCAGTTGACCATACCCAACATCATCACCTTGATGCGCTTCTTCCTCGTTCCGGGGGTCGTCTTCGCTCTTCTGACGGGGGAGTATGGCTGGGCATTCGCCGGTTTTCTCGCAGCGGGCATATCTGACGGGGTGGATGGCTTCATCGCGCGGCATTTCGACCAGCGTACCGAGCTTGGCGCCTATCTGGACCCGATCGCCGACAAGCTGCTGCTGGTCAGCGTTTTCGTGGTGTTCGGCTATATGAGGGAATTGCCGCTCTGGCTGGTGATCGCAGTCGTTTCGCGCGATGCGCTGATCGTCGGCGGCGTGCTTCTGGCCAACGTGATGGGGCACCCGGTGGCAATGAAGCCGCTTTTCGTCTCCAAAGCGAACACACTTGTGCAGATATTGCTGGCGCTGCTGGTTCTGGCCGAACTCGCATTCGGGTACAGTTCGGGTGCGGTGCGGATCGCGCTGATCGTCGCAACCGGCCTCTTGACCGTGGCTTCCGGAGCAGCCTATCTCATCGCTTGGATCAAGCATATGGGTGGTTATGCAGAAAGTGACGCCGAAGGACGCTGAAAACGGGGCCGGGCCGGTGATCGCCCGCCCGACGCTGGCGCGCCATGTCGCCTTCTGGGCGCTGGCGGGGCTGGGACTCGTCCTGTTTCTTTATGTTTTCAGTTCCATCCTGCTGCCGTTTCTGGCGGGCATGGTGCTTGCGTATTTTCTCGATCCTGTCGCCGACCGGCTGGAGAAGATGGGGCTGTCGCGCATCGCTGCGACCGTTGTGATCCTCATAAGTTTTGTTGTCGCTCTCTTGCTGGGCCTGATGATCGTTCTGCCGGTTCTGGGAACGCAGCTGGCCGATTTCGCCCGGCGCCTGCCCGAGTATCTGACACGTCTTCAGGAACTGGCAAACCAGCTCGAGCCGGCATGGCTCGACAATGTCATCAATGGTGAGACCGACGCGGTCCGCGAAAATCTGAGCTCGATCCTTGCTCAGGGATCGAGTTTTCTGGGCACGCTCTTTAAATCGGTCTGGAGTTCAGGCGTGGCGATCGTCAATGTGGCGAGCCTTTTCATCGTCACGCCGGTGGTTGCGTTTTACATGCTTCTCGACTGGGACCACATGGTCGAGAAAGTGGACAGCTGGGTGCCGCGCGACCATGTGGAGACGGTGCGCCAGATCGCGCGCGACATCAACGTCGCAACGGCGGGCTTTGTGCGCGGGCAGGGCACACTGTGTCTCATTCTCGGCATTTTCTATGCCGTCGGCCTGTCGCTGGTGGGGCTCAATTTCGGGCTGTTGATCGGGCTTTTTGCGGGGCTGATCAGCTTTATTCCATATGTGGGCTCTCTCGTCGGCTTCGGCCTGTCGATCGGCATCGCGCTGGTGCAGTTCTGGCCCGAATGGTGGTGGGTGCTCGCGGTGGCGGCGATCTTCTTCTCCGGCCAGTTCCTGGAAGGCAACATTCTGCAGCCGAAACTGGTGGGCAAGAGCGTGGGCCTTCATCCGGTGTGGCTGATGTTCGCGCTGTTCGCCTTCGGCTATCTGTTCGGCTTTGCGGGTCTTCTCATTGCCGTTCCGGCAGCGGCGGCCGTTGCGGTTCTGGTGCGCTTCGCCATCAACCAGTACCTCGCTTCGCCGCTCTATAGCGGGCACGAAGGCGCGCCGGCCAAAACGCCGAAACCCCGGGGCTGAAACCATGCCGTCGCGCCAGCTGCCGCTCGATTTGGCCCCCGGAGAAGCGTTGAGCCGTGACGATCTGGTGGTGACGCCTGCCAACGCACGCGCGGCCGCCCTGATCGAGAACTGGCCTTCATGGCCGGCCCCTGTGGTGATCCTCGCTGGTCCTGCTGGCAGCGGCAAGACCCATCTTGCGGCCATCTGGCGGGAAGAGGCGAATGCGGTGACGGTGCCGCGCGAAGCGATCCAGGCCGAATCCATGGAGCAGGCAGGTTTGCGGCCTGTCTTGATCGACAATGTGGACGGCGGCCCGGTGGACGAGCACGGCCTCTTCCATCTCATCAATGCGGCGCGCTCGGGCGGGCAGGCTATGCTCCTGACCGCGCGCAGCTTTCCCAGCGCCTGGGGCATCAAACTTCCCGATCTCCTGTCGCGGCTCAGGGCTGCCGCGATGGTGGAGATCGATGAGCCAGACGATATGCTCCTTGCTGGTGTGATCACGAAGCTTTTCGCCGACCGGCAGGTGGATGTGGAACCGCATGTGGTGCAGTTTCTCGTCCGCCGCATCGAACGCTCCCTTTCAAGCGCCATCCGCGCGGTGGACGCCATTGACCGCGCAGCCCTCGAACGAAAGACCAGAATCACCCGTCCGCTCGCCGCCGAGATGGTCGCGGCTCTGGAAGCGGGCGAAAGGATGTTCGAAGACTAGCCCGTGTTCGAGACGCGTGTGCGGGGTGTGGCTGAGGGAACCATTCTCGCCGATCTCAGTTTTGCTCTCCACAGGTCAGACAAGTGACAAAGGAGTGCATGATGACTGATGAGCGCAAGGATCGCACCACGGTGGTGACCTCAGGGGGTGGCGGCGGTGCCGGCTGGTTTATCGCAGGCGGGCTCGTCGTTGCTCTTGCTCTTGGAGGCTTTCTGCTTTTCGGCGGCGCGCTGGGCGGCGGTGACGGAGGTGGCGTGAACATTGATGTTCCGGAGAAGGTCACCATCGAAACGCCCAAACCAACGGAATAACTACTTTCATCGCCCGGCCTCGCCGGGCGATGTCGTACTTGTTGCCGCACTTCATGCGGAAATCAACGATTTGGGCTTGCGCGGAAAATTCTGAGACTATAGGGGTTCATTCGCTCGGAGCGTAGCGCAGCCTGGTAGCGCATCTGGTTTGGGACCAGAGGGTCGCAGGTTCGAATCCTGCCGCTCCGACCACCCTTTCGCATTCGTGCGGATGTCAGGTGGCACCACCTGACTGAAAAATGCTCTGGAACGAGGTTTACGACGTGTCTGCGCGCATTTTCAGCCCGGCCAAGACGGCCATGCAGTCCGGCAAGGCCAAGACCGGCCTTTGGGTGCTTGAATTCGATCCCGAAATACCGCGCAAGATCGATCCTCTCATGGGTTACACCACCTCGGCCGACATGAAGAGTCAGGTTCGCCTGACATTTGAGAGCAGGGAAGAGGCTATCGCCTACGCCGAGCGGAACGGAATTCCCTTCCGTGTGGAAGAACCCCACAAGCCCAAAAGGCGCCAGGTTTCCTACGCGGACAATTTCCGCTATGACCGCAAGACCCCGTGGACGCACTGAATTAGCGCCACACCTCGGTCCCGTAGCTCAGTTGGATAGAGCACCGGCCTTCTAAGCCGATGGTCGCAGGTTCGAATCCTGCCGGGATCGCCAGTTTCAATCGGGTCCATTCCTGGCACATGGCTTACAGCTCGGCGCACGGGCAACAGATCCTACCCAAGCCCCGTGTGAACGCTGCGCTTATGATGCGGTTAACCCTGCTTTGGTCTTTCCTCTCATTGCGAGACGCAGGAACCTCAATTTCCAGTATCTTGCGAGAATTGGATAGTCGGATCGGACACAACGCGGTCTATTTCGCGCCGCTGCGGTCGCGTCGTCAAGCGCTGTCGCTCGTTGTTGTGGCCGGTTTGGGGACGAGAGCCGCTGGTTCTGGTCCAGATCGCCCATTGCTCGCACAAAGCCGATTTCGGACAGAAAGGGAATGAGATGAAGACCAGGTTTCATCGCGCAGTAAGTATTCTTCTTGCTGCAAGCGCGATCGTATCGATCCCTCTTCAATCAGCACAGGCGTGCTCGCGCGTCCTGTGGAACGATAACAGCCTCGGTGTTTTCGTCAGCCGAACCATGGATTGGCCCGAAACGACCGAACCGGTGTTGACCGTGTTTCCGCGTGGGATGGAACGCGATGGCGGCCTGGTGGGCGAGGAACGACTGATTTCCGATAACCCGGCCAAATGGACGTCGAAATATGGGTCAATTGTTACCACCGTGTACGGTGTCGGAGCGGTGGACGGATTCAACGAAAAGGGTCTTGCCGTTCACCTGCTTTATCTGAGCGCTACCGATCTTCCCGAGCGGGACCCCAACAAGCCGGGTCTTCAAATTGCGCTTTGGGGGCAATATGTGCTCGACAATGCGGCTACGGTTGCCGAGGCGCTGGCCGAACTCGAGAAGGTTCAGGTGGTCATGGCGGAAGTCAACGGCCACAAGGGCACGCTCCATCTGGTGATGGAGGATGCTTCGGGCGATTCGGCCGTGATCGAGTATATCGACGGCAAAGCGGTGGTTCACCACGGCAAGGATTACCGCATTGTCACGAACGATCCTGCCTATGATGAACAATTGGCGCTTTTGGCCAAGATGGATTTCAGCGAGCCCAGCAGCAACACGCCTCTTCCGGGCAACGTGAAGGCGACGGACCGCTTCCAGCGCGCCGCTTACTATTCGGCAATGCTTCCCGAGCCTGAAAACGAGCAGCAGGCCGTTGCCGGCGTCTTGGCGATCGCCCGCAATGTTTCTGTGCCGTTCGGCGCGCCGTATGGAGGGTTTGGTATCTACAACACTGAGTATCGCACGGCTATCAACCTGTCTGAGGGGCGCTACTTCTTCGAACTGACGACAAGCCCGAACGTGATCTGGGCCGAGCTCGGGAAGTTCGACCTTTCCGAAGGTTCGCCGGTCATGATGCTCGACCCGGATAACATTTCCCTCGCCGGGGATGTAACCGGTGCATTCGAAAAGAGCGAAAAGGCTCCCTTCTAAGAATATGCAATGCCCACGGCCCAAACCGAGCCGTGGGCGGACCTCCTCAAAGAATTTTCATCTTGCGCCTGTCTGCCCCCAGCCAGTTGTTTCGTGGAAACTTGAGGCTTGGGCGTCGATCTGTTTTTCGTTATGCTCGCGTCACCGTGAACGTATCGGGAGGGCTGTGGTGCTGCGCGAAGAAGCGGATCGCGGAAGCCGCATGCGGGAACAAGTGGTGCGGGAGCAGGCTGACAGGTCCGGCGGCGGCGCGGCTGAAGCCGGGGAATCTGATCCATACAACCCCGCGAATTCCTGTTTTCACACCTTCCGGGACCTCGAACGTTTCGCCCAGGCGATTCCCGGCGGCCGTTTCGGCGTGGTGCCCGCCGCAAACGGGGCGTTTGAGGCGTCTGTCAGGGTCAGCAGCCTAACCGACGGTGTGGCAGTTCGCGGTGTTTCTCTCTCCCATCCCGTAGCGTTAAGATCGGAATTCATGGGTGGAGCCAAACCCTCAATCACGTTCCTGTTTCCCGTGCTGAACGAAAAAAATATCCTGTTTGATGGGCGGGACTTTCTGGAAGGTCGGGTCGTTTCAAGGGTTCCGGGCCAAACGCCGCTGGTGCGCACAAACGGACCGGCAGAAATAGGAGGGGTGGTCGTCAGGCACGAAGCATTTCGCAGAGCCGCCTCCATGCTCTACGGGCGTGAGCACCCCGAAGTCTTTCTCAATCCCGCATCCTTTATGGCGCCGGATCCCAAACGGTTTCGGGCGCTGGTTCAGGTGTATTTGAGTGCCACGCGGATGCTGCAGGCGCATTCGGTAGATGCGCTGTGCTCGGTGGAGAGCGCTTCTGCACTAAGGCTGCTCCGCGAACATGTTGTTACAACGCTCCTCGGCGTGTTGGTTGAGGGGGAAGCAAAGCGCGACCACCTGGCTCATCAACGACAGACGGCCTGTATGGCGCGTATGGAGCGCCTCATCGACGAGCATCGCGAAGATCCCATCGGGCTTCACGGTTTATGTGAGGGAGCAGGGCTGGCGCTGCGAACCGTGGAGGCGATTATCCGCAACCGAACAGGCATGACAGCGTTGCAGTATCTGCAGCGTCGGTATCTGGCGTTTGCTCGTGAGAGTCTCCTAAAGCCTGAGCCGGGCATGACTGTGACCAAGGTCGCGATGCACAACGGTTTTCTCCACCTTGGACGGTTCGCCGCGTTATACCGATCAGTGTATGGGGAAACGCCTTCCGTCACCCTTGCGCGGGCGCTGGGGTAGGCCTGCCGCCGGTGCCTGTGCCGGCTTTCTGCTGCGGTCCAATGGTCAAGAGGTGATCAGATGGAGTCGGCTTCCTCTGAAATCCGACGTTTGATCCACTGCCGGAACGTTCTGAAGGCCGGGCGGTTCTTGTGGTCGGCCCAGCACAGATAATAGTAACGCATGGCTTGATCTCCTGTCCTGTCCCCACTGAACAGTTGCCGCAGACGTCCTGAAGCCAGATAGGGTGCTGCGTAGACATGAGGCAGCCATGCCACGCCATACCCATCGAGGGCCGCGACGAGCGTTAGGGCGCTCGGCAGGCGCGTGACGCGTGTGTGGGTTTCGTATGCCACGCCATGTTCGGCAAACCACAGGGCCATTTCCTTTTCCCTGTCCTCGTCCAGCACCCAAGGCAGTTCTGTCAGGTCGGCGGGCGTCTCAATGCTTCCGCTCTCGATGACCGAAGGCGCTGCCACGACGACATCCCACCCCTCGAGCAACTTTTCACAGTTTAACCCCGGCCAGTCTCCATCGCCGTGTCGCACCGCGGCATCAAAATCGCCGGATACGAGATCGTGTACCGTGGCATCGGTGTTGATGCGCAAGTCGATTTCTGGGTGACGTTGGAGGAAGGCTCCGAGACGAGGCAGCAACCAATGTTGTGCGAAATGCGGGGTGACCGTGATGTTCAAGATATTCTCATCACGCCTGAAGCGTTCGACATCTCCACCTATGCTGCGAAAGCTGCGCAGCAAATTTTCGGCCAAGCTGGCGGCCTCCGGCAACATGACCAGCCGGTTTCCTGAACGGACAAACAAATTTCTCTGCAGCCGATCTTCGAGGCTTCGCAAATGTTGGCTGATCGCCCCATGCGTGACATTGAGCGCGCGCGCTGCCGCTCCCACAGACCCCGCTTCGTGAAATGCAGCCAGGGCCCGCAGTGAATTCAACGGCAGCCAGCCGATATCAATCTCTCTCATAATGTTAGAAAATCTAACATAGGCAGAGATTTTCTGACAAGCAAAAGCTCCATAAAATCTTTAAGTTTAACGAGGCAAGGAGAAAGAGAGAGGATTATGGATAGAAAATTTTCTAACATTAGAAGCGAGAAAAAATGCTTCCATCCGGCAACAGCCACCGGAATCGATCAGGAAATGATTGATCGGATCCGCCAGCGGGGGCGGGCCGAACGGGCCAGAATCATTCGTCAATGGTGTTTGGCCCTAGGACGCCTATTTGCAGGGAGACGGTCAGCCGGTTGCCGTGCATGTATTGGCCAATGAGAACCGCGTGATTTGGAGCGCCCATGGTTGTGCATAGACTTTCCCGTAGGCGGGTAGGCACCCTTTTTGGTGATCTGGTTGTATCGTTGTAGCGTCTGCCTTATGCAGCGATTGGCGAATGTTGCTAAACATATCTGATCGCGGGCGGCCTTGACCAACTCCACCGAACCAGAATCCCAGAAACTGCAGCCAATACATTTGGCAAGCGTTGGGGCCTGCGCCTTGGGGCTGTGGTTCGATCTCGCAGAATTCGCACTCGGCAATATTCTTTCAGCGGTCTTCTCTGCGCCGCCTCACAATGTTGCTCCGCACGAGCTCTCCACGCTGCTTTCGGCTGTTTATCTGGGTGCCATAGCAGGTGCATTTGTAGCTGGATGGGCGGGAGACCGATTTGGACGACGTCCGACCATCGTCGTACTCATGGTGTGGATTGCTTTCACCTCCGCGCTCGCGGCGGCTTCTCCCAATATCGCGTTTCTGACGGCGGTACGGGCGCTCTCGGGTCTGGCACTGGGTGCTTATCCTCCTCTCATGGCCGCGTATCTGACCGACATATTGCCGCCGGCCCGGAGGGGGGCGATGTTGATGATCACTGTTGCGCTCGGCGCCACAGGCCCGCTTGTCCTGACCTTCCTGGTTCGGTGGCTGACACCTCTCGCCCCGCTCGGCCTGGATGGCTGGCGCTGGGCATTTGTCCTTTGCGGCGTCCTTGCGGTGTTGGGAGCTTTGATATTTCTCCGCCTTCCGGAATCCAGAGCTTGGCTGGCAAGCCGCGCCCGGCATCAAGACAGTAATTTGTCAGAAGCGGAAAACGGGCCGGGGGGCGATGTTGCACAGCCAGGTGACGCCACTTCGGATTCCGGACAATTGGGCGAGGGAGGCTTTCTGGATGCCAGAATACGTTTTCTCCTGTTTCTTTATTTCTTGACGCCCTGGTCGACCATTGGCTTTCCGCTTCTTTCCGGCGCCGTTCTCATCAAGAAAGGTGTGAGCCTCAGTGAGTCTCTTCTGTATGTCGGCGTATCCAGCATTGGACCGGTGGTAGGAGCCATCCTGGCCGGGTTGGTTGTGGATCGTTTTGAACGACGGAGCGTGCTGGCCTTCACCGGTTTTGCCATGGCGCTGCTCGGTGTCCTGTTTGGCCTTGCGCAAGAGGCGGTCTGGCTTATGGCGACAGGCTTTTTGGTCAATTTGTCTATCGCGATCTTTCTGCCCGTCCTCGTCGTATATGCGGCCGAATCTGTTCCGGCCGCCAAGCGCGCACGCGCCACCGCTTGGTCGTGGGGGGTGCGCGGTTTCGGTGCCACCCTTGTCCCATTGCTCATGGTTCCGCTTCTCCATGGCTACGGGGTGACGGCGTTGTTCATGGTTATGGCATCCACTCTGATGCTGTTTGTAGCCTTTCTGCTTCGCTATGGCCCGGCGGGAGCCGCCGGCCGTGCGGTGGATTGAGACGCTCCCGATACCAAATGAAAAATCCGGAAAGCGTGCGCGATTCGGATAGTCGACGGGCGGACAAAGTGCGACCTGTGAGGCACGGCTACAGCATATCTGTATCTGCCACAGCAACTGTGTGCCGGTTCGCGGCGGTCGCGGCCTTCCTTCGGAGGTAAGGCGGCGGGACATGCCAGGAACGGTACGCCGTAATACTAGAAACGGGGGGCTACCGTCTTGATCAACACCCGGAAACTTTCTTTGTCCGGCGCACTGCTCGCCGCGCTGATTGCAGGCGCACCCGCCATGGCTGGTGAAAGCGGTGCGGGTCTCTACGTACCCGGAACGAGCGCCTTTGGAGCGGGCGTGACACCCCCACCTGGGCTCTACGTCACCCAGGCGTTTATGTATTATGACGGGTATGCAGCCGCCTCCGTGGATGGCGGAACCATCGATCTGAACGCCCGCAAGACGGCCTCGCCGTTCATAGCCAATCTGACCTGGGTGCCCGAGCAGGAGATTTTAAACGCCCGCCTGGGACTGACGGTCTCCGTGCCCTATGCGAGCTATACACGCCTCAGGGCCGGCTCCAACGCGCTTGGTCAAAACGTCGAAACCAGCGGCTGGGGCATGGGCGATATCACCCTCAAAGGCCAGCTCGGCTGGAGCAACGAGAATGGCTTCTCCCATACGTTGTCGACCACGCTTTGGCTGCCGACCGGGCGCTACGACACGGGCTTCGCGCCCAATGCCGGCAAGAATCATCTCGGTGTGAACGTCTCCTGGGGGTTCACCAAGATCTGGAAGGATCCGGGAATAGAGCTTTCGGCCAGCTTCGGCGTGACGGGCGAGTTCAAAAACTCCGCTTCGGACTACCGCAACGGTGTGGGCCTCAACCTGGACGCCGCCATCGGCAAGGTGTTTGACAATGGCTTGACGCTCGGTGTGGCAGGTTTCGCCTACAAGCAGGTCAGCGACGACACGGGAAGCGGCGCCTCGCTGGGTGCCTTCAAGGGACAGAATTTCGGCATCGGGCCGGCTCTGTCCTACAGCACGGCGATCAATGGGCGTCCCTATAGTTTCGCGCTACGCCACTACTGGGAATTTGGTGTCGAAAACCGCTTTGACGGTCATCTGACCATGGCGAGCATTACAGCTCGGTTCTGAGACGAGGTTGTTGGGGCTCTCCAGGGTGTAACAATCGTTATACCGCCTGAGATCGCGCATCGCGGAAGGAACGCATATGTCGCTGTCGCTTGAAGAAGCATCTGAAGTCTTTCGCGACGCAGTCAGAGACACGGTGCGCCGCTACTGGATCTGGTACTTCCTCCAGGGAGCCGTGCTGATGGCCGCTGGCGTGCTTGCAATCGTCTATCCGGCGATTTCATCCGTCGCGGTCATCAGCCTTCTGGGCTGGTTGCTCATCATCAGCGGGCTGGCGCAGGCCGTCAGTCTGATTGGCGCCAGCAAGGTGCCGCATTTCTGGCTTCAGCTCATCTCCGTCGCTCTGGCGGTCCTGATCGGCCTCCTGTTCCTCAGGGACAGCGGCCAGGGACTTGTGACAATTACATTGCTTCTGATCGTGTTCTTCATGATCGAAGGAATTGCAAAGCTGGTTTTTGCGCTCACCATTCGGCCGTTTCCGAACTGGCATTGGGTACTCGCAAGCGGATTGCTGGGAATTGTCCTTTCACTGATCCTGTGGTGGAGCCTTCCGCAAGTGGCGGTCTGGCTGATCGGTCTTCTTCTTGGGATCAAGCTCGTTTCTGTCGGTTTTTCGATGGCGCTGCTGGCCTGGCATGTGCGGCAGGTAGCCCGCTCCGCCTTGCCGTAAGACGGCGGCACCGCGCAGGCCAATTGTTAAACCGCCCTTAACGCCTGTCGAGGTTACGCTTGCACAACCCAGCGAACGGTACGGTTGGACAGGCGCTTTGCCACCGCACGAACGCGCGGTGTTTGGCGGGTCGATCCAGCGCCAATCTGGAGGAATTTCCATTGCGTTTCATTCTTGTGTTCTTCAGCTTCTTCATCGCTTTATCGGCGACCGCTCAGGAACAGACGGTTTCACCGTTGGCCCCGCTCGATACTTCGTCACCAAGGGCGACCTATTACTCCTTCATCGAGATCGCGGAGGAGGTGGAGCAGACCTATCTTGATTACAGGGCGCGCAAGAGTGCGCGAGGCGCTGATCAGCTGTTCGACAGTTTTGCGCGCGCGGCCCGCGCTCTCGATATGAGCGCCATTCCTGAAGCCCAGCGCGCCGAAGTGGCCAGCCTGCGCGTGGCGCAACTGGTGGATATTCTCATGCGCCTGCCTTCCGTCGCTGCGGAGCAGATTCCCGGCGGCACCGAGGACCTGCCCGAGGGCTGGACCATCCCGGGCACCGAGATGGAGATCGTTCGGCAGGAAGAAGGCGCACGCGCTGGGGAGTTCCTGTTTTCCGCCGCGACGGTTGAGCGCCTGCCGGAATTCCATGAGCGCATCATCGCATTACCGCCACTGCATCACTCGGCTTACGATAACTGGACCGATGAGGTGCGCTCCTTTACCGGCCCCTTTTTCCCCTACGGTTTCATCAATGCTTTGCCGGATGTTCTGATGAAGCCCTTTCTGGGCACTCAGCTTTGGAAAGCACTTCTTACTGCAGCGGTCTGGATCGGCATCGGGGTCATCACCATCGGCTGGGGGATCCTGATGCGCGGCGTCGAGACGGGGCACCGCTCGATCGGCGGCTTGTTGCGATCGATAACCGTGCCGCTGCTGCTCGGTGGAATGGTTTGGGGCGCCCACTATTTTGCAGGCTACCAGACGGGGTTGGCCGGCTTCTTCGCGACGATGGAGATCGTGGTCACGACCGTTCTCCTCTATTTCGCCCTTGCGTGGCTGGTACTGCTCGTCTGCCATCTGGTGGTTGAATTGATCATTGCGCTGCCGGCCATCCCGGACCAGAGTTACGATGCCAATCTTCTGCGCCTGGTGGCGCGCGTGGGTGGTCTTGCTGCTGCTGGTGCGGTTCTGGTCTATGGCGCCGACAAGATCGGGATTCCTGCACTTGGTCTGATCGCAGGTGTGGGCGTGGGCGGTGTTGCCCTTGCCCTTGCCGCGCAGTCCACGGTGGAGAACCTGTTTGGCGGAGTCTCACTCTTCGCGGATCGTCCCTTTCGGATAGGCGACTACATCCAGTATGGCGCAAGCAGTGGCACGGTCGAAGCGATCGGACCGCGTTCTGCACGAATTCGCGGGTTGGACGGAACGTTGGCCACGGTTCCCAATTCTGATCTTGCGAAGATGCACATTGTGAATTTCTCGCTGCGCAACAAGTGTCTTTTCCGGCATGTGCTTGGGCTGCGCTACGAGACCTCCCGCCTTCAGCTTATGTGGATCCTGGAGGAAATGCGCAAAACCATTGCCGCGCATCCCATGGTGGAAACGGGCAGCGGAACGCCGCGCATCAGGCTGATCGGCTTTGGTTCATCCTCCATCGACGTAGAAGTTCGCGCCACGGTCATGACGCCGGATTTCGGCCAGTTTCTGGAAGTGCAGGAGGAACTGCTTCTTGAGCTTCAGGAAGTCATTGCCAAGGGCGGTTCCGGTTTCGCTTTCCCCAGTCAGACAGTTTATCTCAGCCGCGATTCGTCTCTTGATGGTCGGGTTCAAAAAAAGATAGAGGCGGAGGCGCGTGAGAAGTTTCAGACGCGTAGGGACGCGGAGGCCGTGTCTTTGTCCGGCTCCGAATAGAGAGGGTACAACAAATCTGCGAGGTTTCCTTAAATCAGCAAAGCACTTGCGGTTTTAATGGCGCGCAAGATTGAAACCAGAACTTGAGTTTGGATAAACTTGCGAAAGGAACGAGAGGGAAATCTTTAGCAAACTTGAATGATTTCAAGAAACCAGCGTGATCTGGATAGTCTTCTGCCGGCGGTGTGGCTAGGTTTTTGCCGGTCATATCCGATTGTTGGCGGGAGTTGAGATGGGGCTAGGGAGTAATCTTGAGCGGCCGGCGGGCCACGACAAAGCACTCGCCCCTGCGTTGAGCGTTGACCGCAGAACAGTGCTTCTTGCCATCATCGGTATGCTCGTTCCTGCAAATCTTGCGCACGGATCTGACTCAGCCGGCGAGATTCACGGAACGGTTGTTTATCGCGAGCGCATGGCGCTCCCTTCCGGGACTGTCGTTGAAGTTCAGTTGCTGGATGTTTCGCGCGCCGATGCTCCTGCCGTTGTTGTTGCCTCGCAGAAGGTCACAGGAGCTGCCGGCAGCCCGATCAATTATCAGCTTGGTTTCGATCCGCAGCAGGTAAGGCCGGGGCATCGCTATGCTTTGCGCGCCACGATTTCAGCGGGCGGCCGATTGCTTTTCACCACCACCCAAAATCATGCTGTTTTCGGCGACGGTCCCAACCAGACAGAAATTCTTGTTCAACGTGTGAGCCAGAGTGTCTCCCTGTTTGGTGAATGGCTTGTGGAGGACATTGACGGCGGCGGCGTGATGGATCGCCTGAGAAGCACGCTGACCTTGTCAGAGGACGGTGCGGTGAGCGGATCGGGAGGCTGCAACCGCTTCCGGGGCAATGTGAAGGTCGAAGGCGCTTCGATCCTTTTCACCCCACTGGCTTCGACCAACATGGCGTGTCCGCCAGCCGTGATGAACCAGGAACAAGCGTTTCTGAACGCATTGGGGAGAGCGCGGCGTTTCGAGATCCACCAGACCTTTCGAAAGCTTGTCCTGCTGGATGAGGAAGGAAAAGCCATTCTACGGCTTGCGGAGATCTCGTCTTGAAGTCGCAACACGACAGATATGGCAGGAAAGCGCGGGCGCTCCGATGAACATCGCCGCCTGACTGGCTTTGTCCATGGGCGGCAACGAAACACATCATGTGAAACGCCGCCTGAGAGGCGGGCTGCAGGAGGAATAAGATGGGTATTTGGAACCGGACAGGCATAGCGGCAACCATGTTGCTCGTGGGCGCATCGTTTGTGGGAGCAGGACACGCCCATGCCCAGCAGCAGAGCCATATTTCGGCTGAAATGATCGAGCAGGTGAGGGCGTCCGTGAAAGAGGATGCTTCCCGGCTGGAAACCATTTTCAAAGACATCCATCAGAATCCCGAGCTCGGTTTCATGGAAACCCGCACGGCCGAGATCATCGCCAAGGAACTCGAAAGCCTCGGCTTTGAAGTGAAGACGGGCATTGGCGGTACCGGCGTCGTGGGGATCATGAAAAACGGCGAAGGGCCGGTGCTTGCCTACCGCGCCGACATGGATGCAAACGCCGTTGAGGAAGCAACTGGTCTCCCCTATGCCAGCACTGTCCGCGTTGAACGTGAGGATGGAACGGTGTCGCCCGTTGCCCACATGTGCGGGCACGATGCCCACGTCACCTGGATGCTCGGCATGGCCAAGATCATGGCCGAGAAGAAAGACAGCTGGAGCGGCACGCTGATCCTCATCGCCCAGCCGGCCGAAGAGTTGATCCTTGGCGCTCAGGCGATGGTCGATGATGGACTGTGGACGGATTACGACCTGCCCACGCCGGACTATCTCATCGGTCTCCATACGGCCCCCGGCCCGGTTGGCATGGTGGTTAGTTCCGGCGGTCCGAAGATGGCTGGAACCGATCAGATCGATGTCCTGTTCAAGGGCGTTGGCGGGCATGGCTCAATGCCGCAGATGACCAAGGATCCGGTTATCATGGCTGCCTATGCTGTGACCCAGTATCAGGCGATTGTGGCCCGCACGATCGAACCGCAGCAGACCGCGGTCCTCACCGTTGGCTCGATCCAGGCCGGTGTCGACAACAATGTGATTCCCGCCAGCGCGCTGGTGAAGGTCAATCTGCGCTGGTACGACGCCAAGGTGCGTGAACAGATGATCGCCGGCATCAAATCCATCAGCGATGGAATCGCTCGCACCTATGGCATGCCCGAGGACATGCTGCCGGAATACACGATGAAGGGGTATTCCACTCCGCTCGTGAATGATGACGAAATGGCGGAACGCCACGCGGACGCTCTCACCAAGCTCGTTGGCAAGGAAGGCGTTGTCAGTCAGCTTCCTGCTGCAACGGGTTCGGAGGATGTGCACCTCCTGAAAGGTCCCAATGAAGACGTTGCCTTCAATTATCTGATCGTCGGTGTTGCAGATCCGGAGGTGTTCCGCGCATCGATGGAAGCCGGCAAGGGGTTCCCTTATTCCGCGCACAATCCCAACTTCATCGTTGATCTGCGGGCCATTCCGGTCGGTACGGAGGTCGCAACCGTGGCTACCCTGGAGCTTTTGGGGAAGGGATCGCCGCTTCTGAAGGTCACCAAAGCAAGCAAGTGATCCCGTCCTTAGCCGCATATTGCATGCCAGGAGTATCGAAATGACGATCAACAGACGTAAGGGACTGGTCGCAGCCCTGACAATCACCGTGGCAGCGTCCTTCGGGCCGGGCCTGACGGCCTGGGCGGACGAGGCGGGAAAATCCGTCGACATCGTCTACACCGGTGGCGATATCATAACCATGGAGGGGGATGCCCCTGAATATGCAGAAGCCGTTGCGGTGCGGAACGGCAAGATCGCCTATGTGGGCCCCCAATCCGGCGTCGCGGCTCTGATCGGCGAGGGAACACGGCAGGTCGACCTTGACGGAAAGACGCTGTTGCCCGGTTTCTTCGATGCCCACGGTCATATCTGGAACACCGGTTTTCAGGCCCTCGCGGCCAATCTCCTGCCGCCCCCCGATGGCGAGGCGAATGACATTGCCTCGATCATCGACATCATGAACAAATGGGTGAGCGAGAACCAGGCGGCCATCGACAAGGTGGGCTGGATCGTTGGATTCGGCTACGATGACGCGCAGCTGGCGGAAAAACGTCATCCGACCGCGGAAGACCTCAACAAGATCTCTGAGGACATTCCCGTCATCCTTCTGCATCAGTCGACGCATCTTGGCGTGATGAACGACAAGGCGCTGGAAATGGCCGGCTACACGGCCGAAACGCCGAATCCTGCAGGCGGTGTAATCCAGCGCGTGGAAGGCAGCCAGAAGCCCAATGGCGTGCTGGAGGAAATGGCGCTGTTCACGCCGCTCTTTGCCGTGCTGGCCCAGCTCGACGAGACAGCCAACCTCACCATCGCGAAAGCCGGAATGAAGGCCTATGCGGCCCACGGCTTCACCACCGGCCAGGAGGGGCGGGCAACCAAGCCCGTCGCGGAGACCTGGCGCAGCCTCGCCAACAGTGACGAGCTCATTCTCGACATCGATGTTTATCCCGATATTCGCGGAGACCTCGATTATCTGAAGGCGGTGGGCACATCGCACATCTATAACAATGGCTTCCGCATTGCCGGCGCGAAGCTCAGCCTCGATGGCGCCATTCAGAATTTCACGGCATGGCTCAGCGAACCCTACAAGGAACCGCTCCCCGGCCAGCCTGAGGACTATAATGGTTATCCGGCGATTGAAGAGGTGGACGAGGTACAGAAGATCGTCGACACGGCCTACAAGAACAACTGGCAGCTGCTGGTCCACACCAATGGGGACCAGACCAGCGACCAGCTGATCAATGCCGTACGCGCGGTGACGCAAGAGCGTGGCATGGATGATCGCCGGACGGTCATGATCCATGCACAGACCGTGCGCGAGGACCAACTTGATGCCATGAAGGAACTGGCCATTTTTCCGTCCTTCTTCGCCATGCACACTTATTACTGGGGTGATCTGCATCGCGAGGTGACGCTTGGCAAGGAACGCGCCTATCGCATTTCGCCGGCCCAGTCGGCGCTCAAGCGCGGCATGATCTTCTCCCAGCATCATGATGCGCCAGTGGCGCTTCCCAGTGCCATGGCGGTCCTGTCCGCAGCGGTCAATCGAACCAGCCGCACCGGCGATGTCATCGGCCCCGACCAGCGCGTCAGTGCCTATGACGGGCTGCGTGCGCTCACCATCTGGGCCGCTTATCAGGGATACCAGGAAAATCAGAAGGGCAGCCTGAAAACAGGAAAGCTGGCTGATTTTGTGATCCTGGATCAAAATCCTCTCAAGATCGAACCAAGCTCTCTGCGGGAGGTGAAGGTCGTGGAAACCATCAAGGAAGGCGCCACGATCTACAACGCCCAGGATTGACCGAACTTCCCGGGCCGCTGTCGGCCGTGCCTTTCTGGGCATGGCCTATAGCGGCCCGGCCGTAAGGCGGGCTCACCATGGGGCTCGCAGCCACCGGTTCCATTCGTCTTGAACCTTCAAAGAGCGCAGCGCTGGACCAATATCCATGCGAAACAGAGCAACGTCTCGGTCGAGTGGCTTCGTTACAGCTGCAGTAAAACCTTGATCAGCTCTGCCTGACGCGTGACGCCTGTTTTTCCAAAGATGCTTGTGAGGTGCGTTCGGGCGGTGTTGATGGATATGCCGCAGCGTCTGGCGGCGGCGGCGCGACCATCTCCCCTGCGCATCTCCAACGCAAGCCGGGCCTCAGCGGGAGTGAGGCCAAACCGCTCCTGAAGGACCATCATGCGCCGATCGCGATGCAATTCGGGATTGCTGATACGGAGTACGGCGGCGGGAATTGGTGCGCCGGGGACACTGCCCGGGATGCGGATGGGACGAACCTCCACCGAATAAGGAGGCGCCTCCAGGCTCCGTCTCACCGTGATGCGCCGGCTTGCGGGCAGGGCTGTTGCACAACAGCCGGAAAGGGCTGCATCAAATGCGGCATGGGCTCCCTCTCCAGTAAGGTAGAGTCGGCCCCCGATCACCCTAATCCCTCTGTCTTGTGAGAATAGGCGCTCCGCCTCGGTGTCGGCGAAAAGCACACGTCGCTCATGATCAACAACAACCGTGCTGGTCGGGGAGGGAACGCGGCTCTCGGTCTTCAGAAGCGCGGTCTCAAGGGCCGTTCTTTGAAGATTCCGCGCAAGGCTGACGGCGCGCACCAGATGGGGGATGAAGAAGGAAAATCGCTTGACCGTGTCAGCCCCGATCTCATCCCGGCGCGCAGGCGCCTGCAGGACAATGCTGGAAAAGCCGCCCCCGTCAGTGAAAAGATTGCTCGCCAGCCGCTCGGCTCCAAGGCCGGAATGGCGCCAATAGTCATTGTAGAACCGGCTGGCAAAGAATTTTTCTCGACCAGTGTCTGCGAGGCTCGTTATCCGCCCCACGGGCATGGACGCTGTCGTTGCAGCTGTCGGGTCTTCGGTCCACCATCTTTCGGCGTAATGTGAAACAACTTCAGGATCGGCGCGTGGTGTAACCACCGAGGAGAACTGGATGTGCGGGTCCGTTACGACCAGCGCGGCGTTGTCGACACCGCAATAATCCGCAAGGGAGCACAGGAGCTGCGGCCAAATCCCCGTGTCGAAGACGGCGTCATAAATCTGTCCGACAAGGTTTGATGCTTTGTCCATGGTGCTCGCTCCCCCGAGCGGTGCCGTGTGGTGTGGCGCCACTCTCGTTTCCGGTCAATCCTGATCGCTTTGCAACCGGCGTCAGGCGGACATGCTGACAGGCCGGTCAGTTCTGCTCCTCAAGACGATGAAAACAAACAACATCATGGACAGGATGGTGACCAAAGATCCGGCAATGGCCAGTCCCTCGGTGACGCCTTTCAGCGCCAGCACAATCCCAGGCACAATCATCCACAAACCGAGCGAGGCCATCGCGAAATGGAGCCATGCGAGCCAGCCCTCGGCTGCCTGAGGAACGTTGTGATAATAAAGTCCGCTCATGCCCAGCGTCACCCAACCGATGAGGTTCAGATGAGCATGGGCAGAAGCCAGTGAATGATCCTGCGACGAAGCCATGTGGATGCCGAATGCCATGCCGGCCAGCGCATAGAGGCTGGCACTCAGGAAAAAGAGAAAAGCTATACCGCGCATCATGTTGTCTCCCATTGATGTGTTTGCGCTGCGGAACGGCGGGCGGGCGGTGTTGGTTGTCGTGCCCGTCTCATGCAAGCCCCAGATCCCGATCGCTTGCTGCCCGCTCATACTTGTCGGCCGGCGGCCAGGGCCGGTCCCGCCAGTGGGGGTGGGCCGTGAAACTGGAAATGGACCGGCCGGGAGGCAGCGCGCCGTTGCCGAACCCAAGCGCATAGTCATAGTAGAGCTTGACAATCTCCTCGCGGCTCACCTGCTGGGCAGCAGGATGAGCAAGGCAGGCCTCGCGCCAACCCGAGACGCGGGCAAAGCGCGCCTCATCCGGCAATTGGAAGCCCTCATAGTAATCCAGGAACCAGAACCGCGCGAAGATCGGTGTGAACACCACTTCGGCCAGCCCGAACCTGCCGAACAGGAAATTGCTGGCTTCATTTTCTGAAGCCTCATGGGCGACCAGGAAATCATCGAGATCCGCATAAAGCTGAAGCAATTGTCCGCGTTTGTCTTCACGCGCCGCGCGATCCTGATTCATCACGAGCCTGTATCCCGCCGTGATGAAGGGGCCTTCCTTGGCAATCAGCATGTGTTCGATCGCATGCTCGAAAGGATCAATGCGCCGCACCGGCGGCCCTGGGACAATTTCTTCCAGATAATCGAGGATCACCAGGCTTTCCTTGAGAATGCCACCTTGCGGCGTTTCGAGCACCGGCAGCGCGGTGGTGCCACGGGTTTTCTCAAGCAGTTCCGGATCGCGCGGCCGGGTGATATCGACCACCCGAAACTCGACAGCTTCAAGCTGTCCTTTCAGGGTCAGAAGAATTTCCAGCCGTTGCGAAAAAGGGCAGGCCGGGATGTGATAGACAACCGGTCTTTCGTGATGTGCGGACGACATGGCTACTCCAGACCTGCATGCTCACCGCGCGAGGCGGGAGGCCCGCTGTCGATGATCGATACGGCTCTGCCGGTTTCGGCAGGGGAGAATGAAATCTTGTAGCGAACCCGATCCCTCGTCATGACGCCAGGACCGGTCAATGCGTCAGGCATCGCTTCCTCCATAAACCCAGGTCAAGGAAACGAAAGCGCTCTCGTTGTTGCAATCTGTAGCAGGGAGGAATTAATCTGAAAAATCGTTTGATTAGATAGAGTCTATTGGCAAAATGAATTTTGCGACATTCGACCTCAATCTGCTGCGTGTCCTCGATGCATTGTTGAGAGAAGGTTCTACGGTCAAGGCCGGTGAGCGGCTGGGGATGTCGCAATCGGCGGTCTCCGGCGCGCTCGCCAGGCTTCGCCACGCACTGGGTGATCAACTTTTTGTTCGCCACGGGCAGGGCTTGCGGCCCACCGATTATGCGGTGTCCCTTTCTCTACCGCTTAATGCAGAACTTGCCCGCCTGGAAGCGCTTCTGGCACCTGCGGCCTTCGATCCCGCCGCCAGCACGATGAGTTTCAAGCTGGCGGGAGCGGATTTCTTTGCCGAGATGCTGATGCCCGAGCTTGCACAGAAGCTTCGGATCACGGCGCCACAGATGCGGATGCAGCTCATCGACCTTGTGCCCAACAGCTACCTGGACTCGTTGGAGCGCTATGAAGCGGACATGGCGCTCATGCCGGATCTGGACTTTCCCGAATGGACGGATCGTCGCCCACTCTTTCACTCCAGCTATGCAGTCATTGCTGCGGCCGACAATCCGGTTCTGGCTGGGGCAGGAGCACAGCCTGGCGATGTGCTCGACATGGATCTCTTCTGTGAGATGGGGCATCTCCTGTTTTCACCTGAAGGCAAGCATGCCGCTGCCGGCGACGCGGCACTGGCGCGCGTGGGACGCAGCCGCCGGGTGGTCATGACAATGCCGGTCTTTTCAGGCATCTGCCGCGTGGTGGGCGAAAGCGAGTTGATATCGCTGATCCCGCGCCAACTGGCCGAGAGACTGGCGCCATCTCAGAATTTGGCGATCTACAAACCCCCGATGCCCATCGAACCTGCACTGATTGTGGGTGTGTGGCACAAACGGTCGACGGACAATCCTGCGCATCGCTGGATGCGCGGCGTGATCGCGGACATTCTGCTCCCGCTCAATGAAGGGGAACGGCCCGTGCCCGTCTGAGCAGGTGCGCGTTTGATGCGCCGGCCTCACACAAACGTCGCATGACCGGTCACGGTCCCTTGCCTAAAATCCAGCATAGATGACGCTATCAGCTTGAAAGACGGTGTTCAGGCACCGCGGTTGGGGGAGCGATGGACCTTTTCACCACCTTTGAGGGGCGCATTTCGCGTCGACGTTTCTGGCTTGGGTTTGCCGGTATTGTGGCGATTGCGATGATCGCCAGCCTGGGTATCGTCAGTCTTTTTCCGCAGGGGGCAGTGCTGGCCCTTGTGCAGATCCTCTTGTCCGGCGCCATTGTCTACCTGTGGACGGCCGTGGTGGTAAAACGCCTGCATGATCGTGGGAAGTCTGCCTTGCCATGGGCTGTCGTCTTCATCGCCCCCGGTGTGGTTTCGCAGGTTTTGAATATTTTTAAGTTCGGCTACTCGGAAGTGGAACTGGCTGGCACCAGCATTCTGGTCCCGGGCGTTGGAGCCATGGCTTTGATGTGGTTCGCCATGGCGGTTGCAATCTGGATGATCATTGAGCTGGGGTTTCTGAAGGGAACCGCAGGCGACAATGCCTATGGCCCCGACCCGCTCCGCGCAATGCAAAAAGCTTCGGCGACCTGAACCCGGTACGCGCTTTGACGCATTAGAGGCACCATAGAATGGTACACACCGCCCTGATCCGGCTGAACATGACGCAGCTCTACCTGCTGCGAACCGGACCGGACGGCAAACGTGAAGCGTCGTGGCGAATCTGGGTTCTCGTCTTTCTGGCTCCTGTGTTGTTTTTGGGAGCTGCCGCTGCCATGGCATGGGAAACCCGCAGCTTTCTCCACCGTGCACAACGCACCGTGGGGGAGGTCGTTCATGTCTATGCCTGGGAAGGCTGGAATCCGTGGGATGGCGCCACCACGGACTACAGTCCGGTTTTTCGATACCGCTTCACAGACGGTGAGATGACCCAGGCAAGCACCGGTCAATCCTCCCCCAACTGGAATTTTCCAGTCGGTTCGCAGCACGAAATATTCTTTACGCCGGACCGCAAGCGGGATGTTCGTCAGAACAATTTCGAACAGCTCTGGGCCGTGCCTGCGGCTTTAGCGGCAATCGGGCAGGTGCTGTTGATACCGGCACTCATTGCGGCCCTTCTCGTTCTGCGGTGGCTGAGAGCGCCACGGATGGCAGATCATGGCTGAGGTGACCCACCCGAAGCGAGATGCACCGCCTGCCGGACCTTGGCGACGCCTTGCCGAAGCCGCCGTTCTGCTGGCTCCGTTTGCCGCGGCGCTGCTTTATGGATTCTGGAGTTTCTCAACGACTGACCGTCACTATGGTGCGCTCGAGAGGTTTGGTGTCGAGACAATGGCGACCATCCTTGACAAGCGCATGGTGCGCCATGGCACGGACCGCCCGAGATATCATTATGAGATGACAGTCGGCTTTACCGTGGGCGAAACCATGCGCCGGGGTTTTGTTCAGGTCTCCTCCAGCTTTTACGAGCGTCACGACCCGCCTCAACGCGTTCCGATCCGATATCTGCCAACAGACCCGCAGGTCCGCTCAATTGACCCGGCCATGCGTGGACAATCCATGCGCAGCGCGTTCACCATCGTTGCTCTGCTTCTGTTTATCGGCTTCGCGAACCTGGGCATGGCGCGCAGAACCATACGCAGCCGAACGTCTGAAAAGAGGACCGGTAGATGACAATTTATGGAATCCCCATTGCCGATGTCGCATGGACAACCTGGTGGATGCTGGGTTCGGCAATGATCGCTTTTATCGGATTTGTCGGATGGAAGATCGGCTCTTTCTTCACTGGTGCAAAGTCGATGATCGAGCAGGATGGACCTGTACCTCAATACAGCTGGCTGCGTGAAACCATACTACCGGGCTACCTCGCCAATCGGCCTTTCAAGCGCCATGTGGCAGCCCGTCAGTTGCAGGGCAGGGTGGGCAGGTTCTTCTTTTATCTCCTCCTCGCCGGACTGGCCGGTCAGGTCGGTTTCTGGATTTTCGCCATCGGGTTCATGCAGCAATAGGATCCTCGTCATGTACCGCATTCTCATCGGCCTACTCGTGATTTTCCCGTTCGCCACCCCGGTGCGGGCCGGCTGCACGGAAGATATCCAGGCCATGCTCTCTGCCGGCGAGAAATGGGAGAATTATCGGATAGAAACCCGTACCCTCATGGGTGGCGCGACGGTGCAGCACACGCAGCAATGGTTTCGCGATTACAGTCATTTTCATCAGGCCGTGCGGGAGACCGGTGTTCATTGGCTGGTGCTGGGGGCTGAGGAATACACCTCTCGCGACGGGAAGACCTGGCAGCCCTCCCGGATGCGCAACGAGAACTGGCTGGAGGAAACGCTGGCGCGCAATGCAACCCTGCGGGAAACCATTCGGGACGCCTCCTGCGACACGGAGACAGTCGACGGCGTCGCTCTTGTGCGATTTTCACATACGCAGGAGACAATGGAGCCTGTGAGATCCGTGTCGCAAGTGACCACCTTGCTTGATCCTGAAACCATGCGTCCGGTTCAGCGCCACATGAAAACCACCACACCCGCGCAGACGGTCCAGCAAGGTGATGCGCGTGCCGAGATCATGGAATCACGGATCGAGATGATCGTCGACTACTTCTGGGACGAGCCCATCGCTCTGCCAACCCCCTGACAGCCATAACGGGTGGCGAAAAACCGTTCACGATCGCACAAACGTCGCATGTGGCATCCCGCTTCCACGCGTAAAAAAAAGCGGACTCGCGACAGTTGATTTCGAAACTGATCCGGGAAGCGCGAGGTCTTTTCAAGGGGAATGCGACGTGCAGGAAAAGTCCAACCAAGATGAGTTGAAAGAGCGCAAACAGGTTTGCCGGACCGTCCAGGCTTCGTTCATGGCGCTGATGGCATCGACCGCATTGCCTGGAGCGGCTCTGGCACAGGCGGTCATCGACGGAGGTGCCACGGAAACCGTCATCGGAACGGGCGGCGGAACCCAGCCGGATAGCTGGAACATCGGGGATACGCTGACCGTTGGGGATCTCGGCCTCGGAACGCTGATCATTTCGGATGGCGGGGTTGTCAACAACACGCAAGGGGTGCTCGGCGCAACGCCGACGGGGATCGGGAACGTCATCATTACAGGCGCCACGTCGCAATGGGTTAACAGCGCGACACTTTACGTGGGCTCGCAAGGGACGGGCACACTCGACATAACGGATGCGACCGTAGACGCTGCTGCCATTCTGATCGCGCAGGGCAACAGCACGCAAGGGACGGTTCGCCTGACCGGTTCGACAGCCCAACTCAATGCCAACAGTGCGAACATGATTGTCGGTTTTTCCGGACTTGGTGCGCTTGAAGCCAGCAACGGAGCATCGGTCTTTGCCGGAGCGGATTTCCTGATCGGCCACTCGTCCGGTGGCGGCGGCAGCTTCGCCACATTCGACAATGCCAACTTGACGGTCACAGGCGACACGAGAGTGGGGCGCATCGAATCCGGTGCACTCAATATCCAAAACGGGACCACGTTCCTGTCCCACGGATATGTCACGATCGGTGAGGGTGGCGGAACGGGAACTTTGACCGTCACGGGAGCCGGTTCGAACTGGACCATGGGCGCAGACACCTATGTCGGCACGGGCGGTATCGGCCAGATTACTCTCTCAGACAATGCGGTGGTGTTTGGGAACCATGGCAATCTGTATCTGGGATCCCATGACAGTTCGGGGCAGGGCACCCTGATCGTTGACAATGCAAGCTGGTCGGATGCGGGCGAGATAACCCTGGGAGCGGATGTCGGCGCGAGCGGAACACTCACGCTGACATCGGGGGGCACACTCTCATCTTCCGACTATTTGTTCATCGGCGATCTGGGTGATGGCACGACGCTCGTCACCGGCCCCGGCTCGCAGCTCACGACAGATCTTGGTGTTTACCTGGGCAATTCCGATGGGGGAACTGGACTGCTGACCATCGCTGATGGCGGCGAGGTGAGCACCTCCGACGTCTATGTCGGTGCGCAGCAGGACACGGTCGGAACGGTGAATGTTTCTGGTGCGGATTCGGAACTGAATGCCGATGGCGAGTTGATTGTGGGCGATGAAGGCAGGGGCGAGCTTGCCATCACCGGCGGCACAGTCTCGGCCACCTCAACCATCACCCTTGGCTATGCGCCCACCGGCGAGGGGGAGGCTCTGGTCAGCGGTCCGAATGCCGACCTGGCAGGCGACCACCTTTTCATTGCAGAAGAGGGCACCGGCACGCTGACGATCGCGGAGGGCGGACGGGTGACCGTCGCCAATCGAACCTATCTGGGCTTCAACGCGACCTCTGAAGGAACGCTCAATATCGGTGCTGCCGCCGGTCAGACGGCAGTTGCGCCGGGCCACCTGGACGCGCCGGAGCTGTGGTTCGGAGACCACGAGGACGCAAAACTGTTCTTCAATCACACCGGGAGCGCTCACGAGTTCGCAGTCGATATGATCGGCGAAGGTCGGCTCTACCAGCTCGCCGGCCAAACTGTCCTGACGGGGGATTCCTCGGGATTTACCGGAGTTTCGCAAATCTCCGGGGGCGCGCTTCTGGTCAATGGGAGCCTTGGGGGCAATGTGGTTTCCCTCAATGGGGGCATTGTCGGAGGGACAGGAACATTGACGGGGACCGCCACAGTGGGATCGGGCGGACGGCTTGCTCCCGGCAACTCCATCGGAACGTTGAGTGCGGCCAGTGTCCTCTTCAATCCGGGTTCGGTCTATGAGGTCGAGCTTTCGGGCGGCGGCTTCACTGCCGGCACACACAACGACCTTTTGGACGCTGCCGGTCCGGTTACAATCAATGGTGGTGTGGTGCATGTTTCGCCGGAGAACGGCACCGATGACGGGTCGACCTATACGCCCGGAACCTACACCATCATCTCCGCCGGCAGCGTAAGCGGAACATTCGATACGGCTCGCCCAACCGATGACTACGTGTTCCTTGACTTCACGCTCGGCTATGATGCGACCAATGTCCATCTGCACTCTGAACAGGCAGTCTTCTTCTCCGATATTGCTGACACACCCAATCAGATGGCGATAGCAGGTCCGCTCGAGGCGCTGGGCAGTGGAAATGCCGTCTTCGACGCGTTGCTCGGAATTTCCGGCGACGAGGACGACGCCCGCGCGGCCTTCGACAGCCTCACGGGAGAAATCCACGCTTCCATGAAGACGGTGCTTCTGGAAGACAGTCGCTTCCCACGCGATGGCGCGATGGATCGGCTTCGGGATCAATTGGGTGAAACAGGTGCCAATTCGGCTGCCGGAGCAGACCATGCGATGTTTGGACGTCCGGGTCTGTGGACGCGTGGATTTGGCGCATGGGGACGATGGGATAGCGACGGCAATGCCGCCCCGCTCGACCGCAGCGTTGGCGGTTTGCTGGTGGGCGGCGATGCAGCGTTCCTGGATGTATATCGGTTTGGCGTCTTCGGTGGCTTTTCCCGCTCTCGCTATGGGGTTGATATGCGTTCCTCCTCCGGCACCGCCGACAGCTATACGCTTGGCATTTATGGCGGCGGTCATTGGGACGGGCTCAGTCTGCAGGGCGGGCTTGCCCACGGCTGGCATAGGCTGGAAACCAGCCGTGCAGTGGCGTTCTCCGGCTTCGCCGATCAGACCTCGGCCAGCTACAATGCCCGGACGCTGCAAGCGTGGGGTGAAGCAGCCTACCAGCTTGAGGCCGGAGGTGCGCGACTGGAACCCTTCGCCAACCTTGCTCATGTGCGGCTGTCCACCGAGGGGTTTGCCGAGAGTGGAGGCTCTGCGGCTCTGAGCGCGGCCGGGGATGGAGTTTCCGCCACTTTCACCACGCTTGGCCTACGCGCCGAAACGGACATCGGATGGGGCAGCACGAATGCGTCTCTCAGTGGAACAATTGGGTGGCGACACGCTTTTGGAGGGACGCCGACCTCTCAGCTATCGTTTGCCTCCGGCGGCGAGAGTGCAGCAATCGCGGGAGTGCCGCTGGCCAGTGACCAACTGGTTCTAAACGCCGGCCTTGAAATGACGCTCGGCAGCGCCGCCACTCTGGACATTTCCTATGGCGGGCTGTTTTGGTCCGGAGTGACTGACCACTCAGGCAACGTCACATTGAACGTCCGCTTCTAATCTGACGATATCGCGATGTGTTCGCGCCGCAGCGCCCTTGATCTTGAAGGGCGCTGGCGGTGATCGAAACCTTATCGAACGAGATAGCGGCGATGAGGAGTCCGAATGAAAAATGGCGCGCCGCACCGGGCGAAGATGATAACTACGTTTACGCTATAGCCCTATAAATGTGCCTTCGCTGACAGGGAGTAGCTTCTCTGAAATTAAAGATGTTTCTTGCGCACTGGCCTGACTATCGGCGCAGGTGGTTTCGGTGGCCTTTGCTGCGCCAACGACCTTCTGCGAGATCAGGTAAGCGTGACAACGGCGGCAGGTGGCCGCCGCTTTCTCTTTGCATTTGAGCTAGTCTAGACACCGACTCGCTTGCTTATCTCTTTGTAGTAAGCGTCCTCAAAGGCTCGGGAGTGATTAGCTCTTAAGGTTGTAATCTGAGCGACCGGTGCGGCAGGATTTTTCAGTGCGGATAGGAGGCATAGAAATTTTGCGTGTGTAATGCCGGTCCCACGGGATGGATTTGGGGCCTTTAACGCGTCAAACATTGCCTTAAATGTTGGAAGATCGGTCGCAAGTTTCATATGGAATTTGTATGTGTCGCGCACCCCAGAATTTAAGGTATCCGCGAGGAGCCGCTTAAGAGGCTTCTCTTCAGGCGAACCGTGAAACAAGGGAAGGAACGAAGCCGCCAGACGACCCAGCCGCTCATGGGGCGACCAAATGTTTCGGGCGTCTCGAAGAGTTGTGAGAATCTGGGCCGGCGTCCCATATTTCGACAGCAGCCAAAGCCTTGAATAGAGTCCAAAATAGCTTTGTGGGTCATTGCTCGCGATGACCGCTTCAAGCATTGCGTGACATCGCTTATTCTTGACAAATGTTTCAACAAGATAGTTTGACATCTCCACCATCGCGGCATCATCAACAAGAAGGCCTGACTGACTTGCCCTTGCTAGAATGCCCGCAATCGATGGAGTGAGGGGGCGACTTCTTATAAACGAATAAACATTCTCTCGAACTGATGGTCTTCTTTTGATGAGATCTTCGAGGACTTCAGGCTTCACCACAGCGCCAGTTTTAGCCGCAAGCCCCAGCCATCGCTTCAGAACCTTTTCGCCATTCCCTGCGTCGAATGATTTTTTGCGAAGTCCTTGCCTGATTCTGGCTTCAACATGAACTCGCTGCCGGTCCAACGGAAGTCCGTGTTTCACGCGGTGATCGACGCTTGCCCGAACCGAATCTAGCCGCGCGTTCTCGAAAATTCGGAAATGTCGAATAGCCTCGGACCGTGTAAGAATGACTGTCTTGCCGCTGTTCAAACGAACCTGCTTCGTCTGAAGGACGAGATCGACGGTCTTCAATGCCCGTTTGGCATCCACGATCGTGTCTACACCTATATCGATGTCATCCATGTAACGCACGAAGTCTCGTCCGGGATCGCTCGCAAGGTACGAATCTAGCTCGTAGAGGAAGCAGTGGGCTAACAGGCGAGGTGCATCAAGATTGATTTGGGGCAACCCAACCTCGATGCGAGGAGTGTAATCCGGCTGCCAAAGAAGATCACTGAGGACGTATATCAGCATATCAATCACACATTCATCGACGCCGCTGATCGAGGCAATGGCGTTGCGGAGATGAACGTATGATATACTGTCGTAGTAGTTGGCGATGTCTGTTACGACGACGAACTTGCGCGTCTTTGAAAACTCGAACAGCTCTTTCTGGAAATTCAACCAAGCTGCGAACGTCCCGTAACCACTCGGTGGTGACGAGAACTTATGATCCTTCGGTTCAAAGAATGCCTTGCTCGTAGGCGCTTTGCCTTTGATTTCAGAATATAGAGCATCAGATAGACACTGCAAAACGATGGCATCTCGTATGCTCGGAATGACGAGCTGCCTGCAAAGCCCTTTGCTTTTTTCGACAAGGATCCGTTGCGCCTTCTGCGGTACATAATCACCCGATAATATCAAATGCGAAAGTTTTTGGCTCTCTACTTTGCGTGACACATGGAAGTCGAAATTCTCTATCCCATCGCACATGAACTGATCGCGCATTGAGACTTTAACTTTCTCTTTCCAAATCCTTTCGATGTTCTGTGGAGAAAATATCGTTCGCAGCTTCTTTGCACGTATATCAAATCTAGGAGATCTCATGAGGTGGATCGCACGGCCATGGTCTTTATTGTTGAATGATGTCCACTACTCATCGCTACCCCCTCTGCCTGCGAAAAGGTCCCCCTGATCTGTGTCGATTTCGCTAAATGCACCCAAAACCGCTGACAGAGCATTATCGTCTAGAGGCTCAGACAAGGCATCGCCATTGAACTCTAGAACGCGCAGAACCCTAATATTCTTGGGTGAATTGGCCTTTCCCTGAAAAGCCCACTGCACCTTGATCGTGTCCATGATGTGGATGTTGAGCTGTTCGGCTTTCACCAGCCCCCAGAACTGTTCATCTTCAATCCGGAACAGCCGCTCGCGGCCTTTGGCGTCTTTCGCCTTCCAAGCACGCTGACGATCTTCCCTTTCCCAATTCGGGGACGTCACCTTGAGGTCAACGATAGCCGTCTGCCACGGCTCGTCGTCTTCGTCCTTCACCGGCGGGAGAACAACCTGTAGGCGCGCGAAGTCGCTTCGGTCGATTGGGAAAACAGGCTCGTCCTCGAACCCGACTGCGCGGATATCAGGTGTGGCGGCGCAAGCTTCGTAGAACTCGTTCCGTGCGGCGAATCCATCGCGGAAGCGCGTCGTGGTTATGCCAACCGATTCCAGTCCGGCGACATCTGTTTGAAGGAAGGATTTTGTTGTTTCGACCAGGAATTCAGCAGCGGCAAGGCATTTCGCTTCGTCATCTTCTGGCGCTTTGTCCGCTTCATCGAGGGCCTCATCATCCTCATCAGAAACGATCTGCTCCCTGATCGCCGAACCTGCCTGCTCGGCCCAGTGTGCCGGTTCCTGTAATGTCAGACCACGGATGAAGGCCTGACCGATATCGCTTTCCGTAAATGTCCAAACAGCGATCCAGCCGCCAAGCAAATAGACGCCGATCCTGCTTTTGAAGGAGCCTTCCTGTGGCGGAAGAACCAGAATCTCATATTTCAGCCTTCCATCGAAAAGCTCTCTGTTCAAAGAGGCAATGATGGTTTCCGCTTGTTCGGCGGTGCGCACAAACGTACCGAGAGGTATGGCATGCGCCGGTAAGTTGAAATGGATCGGCAAGACGGCTAGCACGCCATCTTTACCTAACCAGATCTCATCCTGCATGTCCCCTCCCTACACAGCAACACCCAAACTATTTATTTATAACTAATTTGCCAATACAAATGACCAAGCGTTAACATTTTCAGATAAATTACGTAATCAAAACGGAATCTCATCATCCAATTCTGTTGACGCAGAAGGTACATCCGGAACTTGAGAAGATTCTGACTTCTCTGATTCAGGAATTGGCTTTAGACCCCAGCTCTCAACCACCTCAGCCAATGGAAACGCATCGCCCTTAGCCCAATCAATATATGGAGCTGCTGTTGCACTCCATGGCTCTCGTTTCGGCAATCTGATCTGGACGCGCACCGGAACATGCAATGCGCTACCAAAAACGATAGCTTCACCAGCAGCGAGAACTGTTACCTGATCCAGCATACGCTGCGCTTGCTTTGGAATTATTCGTCGGAAATGATCGATATCATCGGGGTTCTGTAAACGGTGCGAAAAAAAGTTGGCGCACTGGCTTATAATGGTAGGGCTAATCTCGCTCGGCCTCTGACTAGCGACGATGAGCGATAGCCCGAATTTCCGTCCCTCTTTCGCAACTCGTTCAAATGCACGCCGCGAAAGTGCCTGACCTCGATCTTCGACCTTGCCAGCGGGGCGGGCATAGTTATGCGCCTCTTCCAGAACCAAAACCCACGGATACTGACTTCGCGTATCTGGGCGAAGCATTTCTCGTGCTTCGAGCAACAACCGCCCCAACAGCGCACATGCGAATGGCAAAACCTCGGATGCCAACATGGAAAAGTCGAGCACCGACACACGGGGACCAGTTCTCTTTCCGACCCCCAGCTTCTCCATCCAGCCCTGAAAGCTGCTAATGCTCTGCTTCTCGTAGCTGAAAAGCGACTGCCATCGCCTGTCGTCAAGACGGGTGCGCAGACGCAGCTTCAACGTCGTCAGATACTGGTCAATCTTTTTTCCGCTTTCCTGATCCGTTGTTCGATCGACAAGGCGGGGGTCACGGAACTCAGCAACCGCAACAAAGCGCGGAGAATCTGCTGACTTTGCGAAGTTGATACCTTCATTCTGCCGATCGGAAATCGCTGTAAGCAGGTTGGATCGGACTTCTACAAGCTTGTCTCGAACGGCCTTTTCATTGGTCAACGAGTCCCAATCACCGAAACCGCTCCACTTTGGAAGCGATTTTATTTCGCTCCAATCTATGTTCGTGACATATTCCGATGCTTGATCGAGTTGGATTTTAAAGCCGTTATTGTTCTTATTTCCCTGCCTATCCATCCACTCGAATGCAGCATCGATCTTCGAGACAGCAATTTGAAGCGGGTCATAAGCTCCGATGCCAGAGCCGGATATTTTCGCAATCGCCCACCAATCCTTCAGCACAGGCTCCTGCGTTGCTTCAGATGCTTGAAGCCATTCGCAAAGTTCTTCGCCGTTCATCAACCACGCGGGGAGACAGAACTCCTCTCCGTTGAGGTAAACTCGGTTAGGTTCGCGCTGATAGGTTGTCTTGGTGGGATCAAGAAATGCGTTTGCGTATTCGCCATTGATATCAAGGATGAAAATATGGGGATCGGCCTCCGCATCTGAACCAAATCCATCATGCTCTCCGATACCCCGGATTAGGCTGGCAACCGTGTAGGATTTTCCAGATCCGGTATTTCCTACAACCGCGAGCGGCCGGGAAAATAGGTCATTAAAGGATGCCCTGACCTTGGTATTCTCGTCACCTGTTTGGTGCCCGATCTCCAGAGCAAAATCAAAAGGCTTGTCAGCCCAACCATGCGGACGGTTCCGCTGAGGTGGATGAGCAAAAATACCCGACAAAATTTCTGGATTTGCAACCTCGGCAGGCGTGTCCAATGTCGGAAGAACGGTAATTCCGGTATCGAACTTCCATTTATTTTTTCCCAAATGGCGCACAGTGCCAAGGAGCTGCACAGAAGCAATTCGGCGCGGCTTGGTCAGCTCAAGGGACAGTTCTTCATCCCGTGTCGGATCATAGCTCTCACGCGCTTCGAGGTCGCTGAGCATACCGATCGCATGGGAACCCGCCCCAAGGTCAAAAGTCAGAAACGAATTGATTGCAACCGCACGCTGCACGCCATCGGGCGTCGCACGAGAGGACGATTTCGCATCCTGCGACAACTCAACCTTGAGTCGAAATCCATTTACCGAAACGACGTGGCCGATGACGCGCGGCTGTTCCATCAAACGGCCTCCGTTTTCCCGTCAGGCTGCCGTTCCTGAGTTTTACGAAGCTGCTCCTCAAAGCTACGAAGATGTTTGTAATCATCGAGCCACTTCACATCCGGCATGATGTTCTGCGCGAAATCAGAGAAGGTTGCGACATTATAGGAACAAGCAGCACCTTCACCGACGCGCTCGGTCAACACGAAAGCACGCTGTCCCAAACTCTGATAGCTGCGGATGCGCCCGACGATTGCACTACCGGGATTCGGCTCCACGACCAGCAACACCAGTGACGGGTTCATAAGTGCCGTTTCAATGATGCGGGTTACATGATCGTCACCAAACCCATACCCCAATACCAGCAAAAAGGTTTGCGGCTGATTCAGGCGAGCGTGGAAAAGTCGGAACAGATGCGCGTAGGGCATATCCAGCGTCTTCGTAAACTTTTGCGACGTTGGCAGAATTCCGAATGAATCTATTCCCTCAAATTCAGGGGACGCAAGCAGTGCAGCTTTCTGTTCAGCGCCTGCTTGTCGGTACTGCTTCGCAAATCCAAGTTCCCTATGGCGGGCGCGCACAAGGCCACGCTCATCTGGCTGCCAGTGGATAGAACCGTGTAGCTTATAAAATTGGAGAAACTTATCGAAACGACGGACACGCCCTTCCGCCACATCACCCGGATAGTAGATATCCAACCCATAGACGGAGGGGTCAAACCGCGAATTTGCTTTGCCGGTAAAGCCATCGAAATATTGAATGCCCAGCTCTTCCATCGCCTGCTCGAACAGGGTGTCGTAGTTGAGTGTGAAAAGGTGTGTGCGGCCAAGATTGGTGTCGCGGGCGATGAGTTTGGCCAGAAACGGGATATGCCCTGTGGTATTTTGGGCGCTTAGGTCAGAGAGCTCGCTGCGATCGATCTCAAGAGCGCATTCGGCATAAATTGCTCTCTCGATCAGCTTTCTCAGTAACTTTAGGTCTTCATCACCGAGAACGACATTGCAATCCAAACCGATGCTATCTTCTCCTTTCCATTTCACCGTACTGATGGGAGATTTCTCGGGCTTCGAAAGCTCCGAGGCGTTGAAGAGGTAGCTTAGCCAATCCTCAAAGCCCAGAGGTCCAGAATCTACTTTGGGGGGCCACTGCGCTTTTCGCTGGCGGATGATGGCCTGCACATCATCTGCGAGTTGGCAATTCTCGACAGCACCCAAAACCAAACATTCGAGATTGTTCGCCCTTGGCCCAGCCATCAATCTCCCGCCAGCACTGAACGATGTGCCTGCTGCGGTCAGAACGACAACATTTTCCATTCGGAGCCAGTCTGCGAGCAGCGCCTGCACCCGTCGCAGCCCGTCTTCGGGGGATTTATCTGCCAAAAGATCATCGCCTTCACCTGCGGAGACCGGCGACAAAAGCTTATATTTGCACAGCTCCGTCATGACTCGATCTCCAACGCCGGGAGGCTGCGGACGATTTTCATCGTCTCCAAGCTGACGGTGATGACGCGCTGGAAAAGTTCCAGCGGATAGGCCGGATTGCCAACGGTTTCGATGGCATAGCGGTTAGCGTCATTTTCGATGCCGCTGTCCTTGTCCGTCTTTACGCACTGACGTTCCATTACCCATTCAAGGGCAGACTTACCGTTGACGACATAATCGTACGCCTCAAGCGGGATGTCCTGCATGGTGATGTTGGCATTGTAGATGACGGTACTCTTATCGATAGAGCTTCGCTTTCCACCAAATTTCATGCCGGTTACACGGAAGAACGCTTCTGGGTTCCCGATGTTAGCAAATCGTAGATCGCCCTGTTTAAATGTTACAGGGTATGGCTCCACCCCATCAAAATTCAGATGCAGGACGCCAAGGGCGCGCCCTGCCTCCCTGAAAGCGTAAAAGTCACCGGCCATAGGCAGGCGCGGATGGACCTTTTGAAGATCGGATTGGAAATTCTGCCGATATTCCGGCGAATGAAGTATGCCATACGTGTACCAGAATATATCCTCTTTGCGGATCGACTGATCGCGAAAGTAGCTCTGGAACAGGTCGAGCGACCAGTCGGAAATTCCATCACGACGCCCATAGGCTTCGTCCGCGTTACCTTCGAAGAGATCGCCGTTCGCCTTGTTTCGCTCTTCATAATAGTAAAGCGGATAACACATGCCCGTGTCAGTCAGGTGCATGCTTGGCACTTGGTCGGTGACGAGGCAGGAAAAACCCTTACGGTCAGTTACGCCGGTACAAGAAATGACAACATTCTGATGGGCGGCGGTCGGGAACATCCGTTTGGTCAGATTGACCATCTCATTGAGGCGGCGATCAAAATACATAAACTGCCGTCCGAACGGCCTGTGTGCAGCGGCGATGACGCTTCCGGCATTGAACTCGATAAGCTTACCTCGTTCAGCATCCTTCTTAAGCGCGCGCGACCAACTGATGCGCTTTGGATCGTTTGACACCACATCCGCGAGCGCGGGCCAGCTCTCTTTGGCAAGACCGTCGCATGCTTCTCGGTACTTTTCGCTCTCTTCGTTGAACGCTACGACGAGACGGCCAACCGACGCTTCAAGGGCAGGAATAGAACTGTTGTACACCCATGGATCGCGGTTGGTGACGACCCCATAGGAGTTTGACACGAAAACAGACTGACCGCTTTGACCATCGCGTTCGGCCAACGGCAGGAAGCTCTGGAAGGCCGGGTCTCGCTGATTGATCCAATCCGCATTTTCGTTGGGAACAATCCGCTTCCAGTTGATACTGGCGATCGAGCCTAAGCCATCGATGACTTTTAGCTTTTCCTCCCGGCTTAGATAGTCGCCTATATCATAGTATTTAAGTTCGCCAGCCGGTGGCATCTCAGGGCTTTTAATCATCAGCGTGATAGCAACAGGCGTGCGTGAACCTGATCCAAAGACTTTTCCACCCTCACGACGGGACGCTTCTCCGGAAGTTCTCTGGTCGCCGCGCAGGTCAAAGACATAGATATTGCCGAACTCGTCGGTCAAAGATTTACGCAGACCGTCCATGTTCTTGGCGTCGATAAAAGAGCCGTTGGTGACAAATGCAACGACACCCTTGTCCTTGATCCTATCCGAAGCCCATCGAATGGCGCGAACATAGGAATCGTAATTGCTCTTCGCGAGCTTCGAACTGGAAGCCTTGGCGTAGGTGTCCCGAATTCGCGCATCCAAACCGGGATAGACGGTATTCTTATTATTCTCGTTTTCGCTACCTTGCTGTCCGGAATACGGCGGGTTCCCCACGATCACGCGAATATCCGTGGCCTTCTGTCGCTTCCGCCGTTCCGAGTTATCCGGCATGTAACGCGATATCAGGTCATCGCTCTCGTACATCTGGAAAGTGTCGGTCAGGCAGATGCCCTCGAACGGCACATAGTCGCCACCCATGATGCCGTGATAGACCGCTTCGATGTTGATGGCGGCGATGTAGTAGGCCAGCAAAATAATCTCGTTGGCGTGGATTTCATGCCGGAACTTATGTTCCATTTCCTCCGGCGCGATCAGGCCGGATTGCAGCAAGCGCGTGATAAACGTGCCGGTCCCCGTGAACGGGTCGATGATGTGGACGCCTTCCGAGCCAAGTGTCTGCCCGAATTCCTGCTGCAAAACCTCATTCACTGAATGGATGATGAAGTCCACGATTTCGACCGGCGTATAGACGATGCCCAATTTCTCGGTCGTGCGCGGGAAGGCTTTGCGGAAGAACTTGTCGTAAAGCTCGACAATCAGCCGCTGCTTGGCCTGCGGATCGGTGATGCCCGACGCGCGCAATCGCACACTGGCATAGAATTTTTCGAGGTCTTTGGATTCCTTGTCGAGATTGGCTTCGTCCAGCACGTCCAGAACACGTTGCATGGCGCGGGAGACTGGGTTTTCGCTGGTGAACTGATGGCCTTCAAACAGCACCTCGAACACCGGACGGGTGATGATGTGCTGCGCCAGCATTTCGACGGCATCATCTTCGGTGATGCTGTCATTGAGGTCGTCTTTCAGCTCGCCGTGGAATTCATCGAAGGCACGGCGGGCTTCGGTGTCCGGATCGGCAAGGATGCCTTTCAGACGACTGATATGGTTCTTGGCGATTTCGGCGATGTTGGTCGCCCAATCTTCCCAATAATCACGGGTGCCGCACTTCTTGACGATCTTCGCCATGATGGCGCGGGAGAATTCGTCAACGGAGAAGGCAAGCTCGCCCTGCACCTCGCCGGTGACGATCGGATCGCGCCCCGGTGTGCCGATGCCCGACCGTTCGGGTTTCGAGCGCGTCGGCAGGTCTTCCACAACGGCAGTGACTGCCTGCAATTCGGCATTCTGGGTGACGCCGATGATCTCGATCGCGTTGCTAACATCCTGCCCAAGCGATGCCTTGTTGATGGTCGCATCAAACCGATCATCATGGGCGCGCAAGGCGTTGAGGATTTGCCAGACAACGCGATACTTCTCGTTGTCGTTCAACGCCTGTTCCGCCGGAACGCCTGCGGGGACGCCAACGGGTAGGATGACATATCCCATCTTCTTACCCTCGGCGCGGCGCATCACGCGCCCGACCGATTGGACAACATCAATCTGACTCTTGCGCGGATGAAGGAACATGATGGCGTCGAGCGCCGGAACGTCCACGCCTTCGGACAGGCAGCGCGCATTGGTCAGGATACGGCAGATATCGTCGCCTGCATCGGCTTTCAGCCAGTCGAGTAATGCGCCACGGGACTTGGCGTTGAACGTGCCATCAACGTGTTCGATCTCGCACCGCAGGGACAATCTGCTTTCGGCGCCGTCTTCGTCGGTGTAGTCGAGATATTCATCGACAACCGTGCCGAACTCGTCACGGATCAGCTTGGAGCTGCGGATGTCTTTGCAGAACGCCAATGCCCGGCGCATGGGATGTGGATCGGTGGCAACATCGGCTTTCATGTCGGCTTTGGTCAGGGCTTTGTAACAGCCGATGATCTTGGTCGCGTCATCAAGGACAAGCTCGGAACTGCCGTCACCAAGGCGCTTCTGGATCGCCGAGCTGACAAGCCCTTCATCCATTGCCAGCACGACAACCTTGTAGTCGGTCAAAAGGTTGTTCTGCACCGCCCATGAGAAGCCACGGTAAAACAGTGTTTTGCCGAACAGCTTCTCGTCATCCATGGAAGTCAGAACAGCATCGGCTTCATCGGCACGGCTCTTCACGTTGTCGCCGAAGATGCGCGGCGTGGCCGTCATATAGAGGCGCTTCCTGCCGCGAATGATGTCGTTGGAATGGACTTTGACGAAATTGGATTCGTCCTCGCCCGCCAGAGTTGCGCCCGTGGTACGGTGCGCCTCGTCGCAAACGATGAGGTCGAATTCCGGCAGGCCGTGCTTCTGCTGCGCGTCTGCGACAACCTGAATGGATTGGTAGGTTGCAAACACCACGGTCATCTTGTCCGGCACGGCCTCGCCCGCGCTTTCGGAAAGCTTGGCGGCATTGGTCGTGGCAGGGAATGCGAGGTCCAGCACGTCGATTTCGGCAATGTCATCATTGCTCTGACGGCGCTTGCCCACCTGCGTATCGGAACATACCGCGAAGGATCGCAACGGGGTTTCGGTGTCCGCTGTCCACTCGCGTACCGTCTGCGACATCAGGGCAAGGGACGGCACAAGGAACAGGACAAGCTTTCCTTCGCCGGCCAGGTCTTCGGCGATCTTGAGGCTGGTAAAGGTCTTGCCTGTTCCGCAGGCCATGATGAGCTTGCCGCGATCGGCTTCGGCCAGTCCGGCGCGCACCTCACGCAAGGCGTCCTGCTGGTGTTCGCGCAGCTTCTTTTTGTCTGCCAGCACCACTTCGCCCTTGGCCGCGAAGGTTTCCCAGCGGATCGGGCTTTCCTGCATTTCCGAAAGGCTGATCCGAAGGACGGGGATGGCCTGCCCACGGATCATGGTTTCGGCGTTCTCGCTCCAAGCCTTTTCGGTGCTGTCAATAATGACGCGCCGTTTGAACGGGGCCTTGCCCGATGCCGATATGAAGCTGTCGATGTCCTCTTTCCTGATGCGGTAGGCAGCATCATAGAATTTGCACTGGATCGCGGCGAAGCCGTCTTCGTCGCGAAGCTTGGCTACAAGGTCGATTCCGGTGTCGCGGGCATCCCAGCCGTTGGCGTCGGCCCAATCCTTGAAGGTCTGAACCTGCTCATACTGTTCAAGCTGGATCGGATCATGGGTGAGGTAGGCGATGGCGAAACGCTCGAAATATGTTCCCTTTTCCCGCTCGGTACGCGCTGCATCACGGTAGGTCTGCAAAAGCGATTGCAGCGTCTGTTCGGCCATGTCTTCCCCCAAGCCCCTGTTCGGGCATTCACCTGTAGCGCCGGAACCGGCATTCGTGCCTGTTCCATTAGCGCATCGTCACGTTCGGTTTCGTTGCGGGTTGCGCGTCCGACGGCGCGCTGTTCCTACGGACAAAATCGCGCATGAACTCCCGTATGACCTGCGCGGCAGGCCGATCCAGAACCTGACAGGTTGCAAGGAATTCATCCCGCAGCTCGCGCTCGATCCTGATTCGCATACCGGCGTCTTTTTTCATAATTCGTAGTGTATCCGGCGGATACACAAAAACCAGCCCTGAGGGTATGCTTGCCGCCAGCAAACACGGTGAATTCGTCTAGCGGCCGTCCAGCTCTCTACCACGCAATCTGTGAGCGCGTTCGCCTGCGGGCCCGCGCGGCTTTCGCCGCGTCCCATCTGATAGCTATTTCTAAGGGCGCTGCCCTCGCGCGGCGCAAGAAAACTCTCCGGCCTTTCGCGGCATAAACGGCCCGCTCCCCGCAAGCGGGTCCCCTCTATTTATTCCACGGTGCCAAAGGGTTGTCTGGCATCTTACTACCCCGGTCTCGCCGACGGGCAAGAGTTCAGGAGCGGCGCTTCGCTGCTCTGAACCCCAAACCCGAAGGAACAGAGACATGACCAGCGCAGCCGACAGCAATCCTCGCATCTATGTTGCGTGCCTTGCCGCCTATAATAACGGCTATTTGCATGGAGCGTGGATCGACGCGGATCAGGACGTGGACGAAATCAGGGACGAGATCGCGGCCATGCTCGCACGGTCTCCCATCGAGCACGCGGAGGAATATGCCATCCATGATTATGAGGGCTTCGAGGGCGTCGCGATCAGCGAATATGCGGGCATCGACACCGTAGCACGCATGGGCGCTTTCATCGCAGAACATGGCGCACTTGGCGCGGGCCTGCTGGAGCAGTTCAGCGGCGACATGGGCCAAGCCGAATCCACCTTGGAGGACTGCTATCACGGCCAGTTCGCCAGCCTTGCCGACTATATGGAGGAGTTGACCACTCAAAGCGTCACGATCCTCGAGGCGCTGCGCTACTATGTCGATTGGGACGCGATGGCGCGCGACGCAGAAATGAGCGGCGACCTGTTCACCATCGAAACCGCACACGGGGAGGTGCATGTGTTTTCCAACAGGTGAAAACATGACTGCCTGTCCGTGCTCATACGGGCAGGCATCTCGAAAGCACCGGCTGCCGCCAAGCTAAAAACACCAAATAATGATCGGGTTAGCCGCTCAAGGTATCTGCTTTGAGCGGGTTCTATATTTCCAGTGATCCTTGAACCTCTTTTTGCCGGGCGCTGCCTAGCATCCCGGCTTGGGGAGGTGACGCCATGCTCAGCATCGATTGGCGATCTCCGGCGGCATACGGGCACACAAAGCACATCCCTGCCGCTGGTTTCGCTTGGGAATATTTGCGCCGCAACGACGAATATCGTCGGGACTGCCAGACCATCGCATCGACCGGAGGGGCGGCTGCCCGCGACCTTGAAGCGTTCGCGCATCGCTGGGGTTTGCGATTTCCCGTGCGATCCCGACGCGCCGCATGACGGGCCGCCACCAATCTGGAGTCCTAGCCTTCATCCGCAAGCGGTGATGCTTTCGCCGGTCGAGCATAGGGACGGCGACACCGAACCAATATTGACGCTGGCGCATCTCGACGGCCTCGACCTGCGCCGCGCGGCCGATGGCTGGCACGGCATCTGGCAGGTGGATGGCGTCGCGCATCAATTCTGGCTGCCCGAGGCAACGCCCGACGCCGCCGCGTTTTATGCCGTCACGCTGCAGATGGATTCATTTCTGGAGCTACGAACGCATGCGGCACGCCGCTTGTGGCGATCCCTCAACGGTCGCGCGCCCGGTCCCAACTTCCGGGCCGTTCCCGCGCAGCTCCGGCAATGGCATATCCTGTCCCTGCGCGCGCTCGACGCCCGGCTGCGCGGCGAGAGCTATCGCACCATCGCCGAAGTCCTGCTCGGCTTTCGGGGCACCAAGGAAGACTTTGAGAACGATCCGCGCAAGAACAAGGCCCGCCGCCTGGTCGCGCACGGTATCAAGATGATGCGCGGCGGCTATCGCTTGCTGCTTCACTACCCGATCAAGCCCGGCAAGCGTTAACCGGGAGACATGGCCCTCACGCCTTGTTGGCTGCCGCCTGCTCCAGAATCTTGCGATAGCCCTCACGCGATAGCCATTGCGCGCGTTCGAGATGACTTTGCCAGCAACGATAGGTCCGAAGTTCCTCGGCAGCCGGATCGCGGTGCAGCACGATCCGCGCGACTTCCTTCCAGTCCGCGCCCTCGGCCTTCGCATCCAGCAGTCGCAGATAAGTCACGAAATGCCGTTCGTCATAAACGGTTATTGTGTCGCCGGTCGGCGCTTCATCATCTACATCGGGATCGAGTTCGACGGGAACCCGCATAGTCATTCCCCCGCATCCGACAGGCTTTGTCTGCGGTGCGCCCCCGCAAACGATTCTCTCTGACTCTTGGTGA
This sequence comes from Nitratireductor sp. B36, assembly GCF_020833685.1. Classification (GTDB taxonomy): domain Bacteria; phylum Pseudomonadota; class Alphaproteobacteria; order Rhizobiales; family Rhizobiaceae; genus Nitratireductor. The sequence goes on along the minus strand of NZ_JACKZY010000001.1, from coordinate 557,933 downwards.
TCGGGGAGTTCGAAACCGCTGTTACACGGCCCCATGGCCTTTAGCTCGGAAAGCCTGTTGTATACGCCACAGGCTCCCCGACCATAAGGTCAAGGAGTTTGGTGCCGTCACGGCCGGCACCAACCGGTAACAGAGGGGTTTCGACGCCCCAGAGCAGCGCGTCTGCTCCACCCACATTCTTAGCCGAACCGCGTGCGAATGTCTTCGCCTATTCAGCGCGGCAGGCGATGAGCCGCTGAAATCCGTCATCTATTGGCCGCGCACCGCCCGCAGGGGGTGCCGCCAGCGCATAGGCGCAAATGCGGCACGCTACGCGCCGCCGATCCCTCTCCATGGTTCGCCACAGTCCGCTGTCGCCCCCGACAGCCGGAATCCTGACGAACCGGAGGTGATCCATGTCCAACCCGCTCGCGGGCCTGCCCCCGCGCCTGTTGCGCACTAAGGAAGCCGCGCGCTTCCTCGGCATATCCATCCGCACCCTTGAGAAACATCGCACCTACGGCACCGGCCCAACCTATCGCAAGGTCGGCGGGCGCGTCCTCTACACCGTCCGCGATCTGGAGAACTGGAGCGCGGCGGGCGAGCGCAAATCCACCCGCGACAAGACCGCCGGCACCGTCTTTCCCGCGCGTCCGCTCACGCCCGAAGAACGGGGCGATTGCTGAATGTTGCGCGACGACGACCATAGACCCGCGCAGCCTGCCGACGCCAGCGAGCGCAGCCGCCTCGCCCCCTTCGTGGTTGCAACCGGCGATGCCGCGCCGCGCGACCAGCGCGATTTGATGGAACGGCCGTTCTTCTCGCTGGCGAAGACGCTGCGCACCAAGCCGATTCTCTACAAGGCCGCCGATGTAGAGGTGCAGGTGCTCGCCATGCCCGAACACGGCATGGCGACGATATGGGATGCCGATGTGCTGATATGGGCCGCGTCGCAGATCGTCGCGGCCGAGAACAACGGCCTCACCACGTCGCGCTTCTTCCGCTTCACGCCCTACCATCTGTTGCGCGCCATCGGGCGGCCTACCGGCAACCGGCAATATCTGCTCCTGAAAGCCGCGCTCGCGCGCCTGCAATCGACCGTCATTGCCACCACCATCCGCAACGGCCCGCATTGGCGTCGCCGGCAATTCTCATGGATCAATGAGTGGGAGGAAATGACGACGCGCGCCGGCCGCGTCGAGGGCATGGAGTTCGTCCTGCCCGAATGGTTCTACAACAGCGTTATCGACCGTTCGCTGGTCCTGACCATCGACCCGGCCTATTTCCGACTGACTGGCGGCATCGAGCGATGGCTTTACCGCGTCGCCAGAAAGCACGCCGGGCACCAGCACCACGGCTGGATTTTCGAGGTCGCGCACCTTCATCAGAAATCCGGCAGCCTCGCCCGGCCGTCCGACTTCGCGCTCGACCTGCGCCGGATCGCGGCCCGCCAACAACTCCCCGGCTACCGTCTCCAGATCGAGCGGGAGGAAGGCCGCGAGCTGCTGCGCATCCGCCCCGAAATCCTGTCCACAGGCACTGTTGATAACCCTGTTAATACCATCGGCACATCGGGCGCACGGGGTATCGGCACATCAGGCGCATCACTATCGGCACATCAGGCGCACGAACCGCAGCTAACGCTTTGGCCTGAAACGCGGAATCCGACCGCTAACTTATCTAACAGAGAATCTAACTCTTTTTCTTTGACGCGCGCGCAGGCGAGGCGTGGTGCCGGTTCTGCCCGGAAGGGTGAGCCATGACGGCCGCGCCCAACGCGCTGCGCCCGTGCAGCTCCCAGCATATCCCCGGAGACGAACAATGACCCGTCGCGCCCACCGCAGCGCGCACGGCCGTCCGCTGCCGGACGGGCCTGCGCCCTTCACAACATTGGTCGAGCTGACCTTCGAGAAACGCAAGGTCGAGCACTGGATACGCTTCGGCCGCAAGAGCTACGAGCAGATCATCGACCGCCGCCGCAGCGTCGTCGGCTTCGCGCCGGGCAGCGTCTTTGCCTTCGTCCGATGGGCGAAGGGCGAGCATGGCACGATCATTTCGCGCATCGACATTGTGCGGGCCATCGGGCGTGGTGAACCGTTTCAGACATTGCCCTTCGTCCGCCCCGGCGGCGAAATCCTGTTGCGGCTCGACGGTTGGCCGAAGGTGCAGCGCGGGCTTGCCGCCATCGACGCCGTGGAATCGCTCGGCCTCGATCCGGCCGACGCCGCACCGGAGCACTGGCGGCATGTCCACAACCGTTTGACCGCCAATCTGGAGCCGCACGCCTACACGCCCGAGCGACATGCCGCGTGGCTTCACCGCCGAAGGATCGAGCCATGACGCGCCGCCGCACCCTCACGGTGACGGCGCTCGCCGCCATCGGCATCGCCGCCGCCAGCGCCGTCGATTGGCCCGTGAAACTCATCTGGAACGCGACGGCCAGCGCGCCCATCGGCTTCTACACCGTCGAGCCGGCCGAGCGGATCGACGTGCCCGAGTTGGTCGCCGTCATGCCGCCCGAACCGCTCGCCGCCTTCATGGCCGAGGGCGGCTATGTCGCGCGCGGCGTCCCGCTGTTGAAGCGTGTCTTGGGCCTGCCGGAACAGCGGGTTTGCCGCACCGGCCGCACAATCACGGTGAATGGGATCGAGATGGGCGAGGCGCTGGAGCGCGACAGCCTCGGCCGCGATCTGCCCGTCTGGCAGGGCTGCCGCGTCATCGGCGACGATCAGCTTTTCCTCATGAATTGGGAAGTCCGCGACAGCCTCGACGGCCGCTATTTCGGACCCATCCCCACAACTTCCGTTATCGGCCGAGCGGTCCCACTCTGGACCGATGAGGAAGGCGTCGGCCGCTACGAGTGGCGCGCGCCGACGCACTGAAACCATTCCCCGAAAGCCGAACCACAGGAGATTTCCCATGGCAGAAATAGGCACCTTCACCTGCACCGAAACCGGCTATGCCGGAGAGCTTCATTCGCTCGGCCTCCACGAAAAACTGTTCATCGTCCCGGCCAAGCCGAGCGACGTGAAGAACGCGCCCGACTATCGCGTGCGCCTCGATAGCGAGGACGGCCCGGACGCCGGCCCGGCATGGAAAGACTCCAGCGAAAATGCCGGCGACTTCGTGTCGGTGCGGCTGGAGGGACCGATCTTTCCGTTCCCGATCCGCGCCAAGCTGTTCCAGTCCAACGACGATCCTTCGGTCTGGACCCTGCGTTGGAAGCACGCCCGGAAGATCGAGGATGAGGAATGACGGCCGCGCGCGTCCGGCCCGTCATCCGGTCAAGGATCGGCATCCCTTTGTTCGCGAAGCCGTGTTCGCGGTTCAAAATGCTCCACCGGAGCATTTTGCCGGCGGCGCTGCCGCCGTCACCGCTCACCCCATTCGTCCCGCTCGGTGACCAGACGGCCCGCGCGTGCGCCTTGCCCTTGACCGCAGCGAGCACGCTGGCAAGCTGGTGTCGAAGCGGAGACAGGACTGCATGGCATTATGCCGTCCTGATAGTGGCCGGCGCGCTTTCCGTCTGCGCCGGATCGGGCGTCGCGGTCGCGCAATCCGCGCCCGTCGAGCGCCCGGCCGCCGCCCATCCCTATGCGGCTCACATCGCCGAGGCGTCGCAGCGTTTCGGCATACCGGAGCATTGGATCGTCGCGGTGCTACGCGCCGAGAGCGCGGGCGATGTGCGCGCGGTTTCGTCGGCCGGCGCGATGGGATTGATGCAGGTGATGCCCGACACATGGGCGGGCCTGCGCGTCCGCTACGGCCTCGGCCGCGATCCCTACGACCCGCGCGACAACATCCTCGCAGGCACGGCCTATCTGCGCGAGATGTTCGACCGCTACGGCAATGTCGGCGCGATGCTTGCGGCCTATAACGCCGGCCCCGGCCGCTACGACGAGCACCGCGCGACGGGCCGCCCGCTTCCCGCCGAGACACGCGCCTATGTCGCCGCGCTCGCCCCGATCCTTGGCGGCGCGGCTCCATCGGATGCGCCGTTGCAACCACCGGCACCGCCGCCCGATTGGCGCGAGGCACCGCTATTCGTCATGCGCCCGGACGACACGCGGGCTGCCGCCGCGCCGCCGTCCGAGGCGCAATCTGGCGCGGCCCGCGCGAATGTTCCGGCGCGCGATCCCGCCGATGCGGAGTCGCAGGGCGGCAGCATTTTCGTGGCAAGCGCGAGCGACGGAGGAACGCCATGAGGACGGCGTTCCCGCACTCGGCGGCGCTAGTTTCGGCATCCAGTCGGGCAGGTTTGCGCCCGGCTGGATTCCCGGCAGGAGGGGCAGAAAAGGCAGAAAGGGCGGAGGGCAAGATTAAAGAAGACGGCACCATATCGGGCCGCTTCTGGAAATTATTGTTGTCTGCACACTGGTTAGGTTGCCGGTTCCGGCACCATGGTTTTGAGGGGCCGCGTGCCGCGATTTCGCGCAAAGCCTTGGCTTTGCAGGGTTTCGAGCGGCACCATAGGCCCATATCGGCCGTTTTCCGGCGGTTTTGGCAGGAGTCGCGCCCTTGAGCGCCGACGACGAAAACCGCTTCCGCCCGAAGCCCGGCCGCATCCGATCCGACACGCCGAAGGCCGGCAAGACCAAGAGCTTTTTCACGCAGGTCAAGAAGATCACCCGGCAGCATCAGGCAGCGGCCTCCCGCGACCCTTTCATGCTGTCATCCGCCCGCCCGTCACTGCCGGGGCGGTCCCGCGCCGTGGTCGCCAGCGGCAAGGGCGTGAAGCGCGGCCGGGGCGCGAGCTTCGTGCGCGCCCGCAACATCTCCGGCCAATGGCATCATCGCCAGCCCGGCAGCCGCCGCGTGATCGTCAAGCAGCGCAGCGTCCGAGCCGCGTGGAAGGGCGGACGCGCCCGCGCGCATCTGCGATATGTCCAGCGCGACGGCACGTCACGCGACGGCGAGCGCGGCCAGCTCTATTCGGCGACCGAGGACCGCGCCGATGCTGACGCCTTCCTTGATCGCGGCAAGGACGACCGCCATCAATTCAGGTTCATCGTCTCGCCGGAGGACGGCGCGGAGCTGTCGGACCTGACCGCCTATACCCGCGATTTCATGAAACAGGTGGAAGCCGACCTCGGCACGAAACTCGATTGGGTTGCCGTCAGTCACTACAACACCGGCCATCCCCATGTGCATATCGTCGTCAACGGCCGCGACGATACCGGCGGGGATCTAGTCATCAACGGCGACTATCTTTCGGCCGGCCTGCGCGAGCGCGCCAGCGAGCTTGCCAGTCTGGAACTCGGCCCCGTGACCGAGATCGAGCAGACCCGCAAGCTGTCCGCCGAAATCGACCAAGACCGTTTCACCCGGATCGACCGCGCCATGGCCGAGGAAGCCGATGCCCGTTTCCTCGACCTGCGCCATGAACCGGCAGAGTCGAAACGGCAGTTCGAGCGGACGCTGCGTCTGCGCCGTCTTGCCAAGCTGGAGAAGATGGGGCTGGCGACCGAGCACGCGCCCGGCGTTTGGGAGTTGAGCAAGGACATGGAGCCGGCCCTGCGCGAGCTGGGCGAGCGCGGCGACATTATCCGCACCATGCAGAAGGCACTCGGCCCGCAGGGCGGCGAACGCGATCCCATGAGTTTCCAAATCCATGACGGAGCGCCCGAGACGCCCATCGTCGGCCGCGTCGTGGACAAGCATCTGTCCGATGAGTTGGGCGAGAACCTGACAATCGTGGTGGACGGGATCGACGGGCGGACGCATCACATCGCCGACATTGCGCCCGAGCGGCTGGGAGACGCCCGCATCGGCAGCGTCGTCCAGATCGGCCCGGCCGAGGCGACGGCCCGGCCGTCAGACCGCACTATCACTGCCATCGCCGAGGACGGCATCTATCGGCCGAGCCGCCATCTGGAGCAGGCGAAATTCGAGGGCCGCGTTCCGGGCGGCGACTATGAGGGCTATGTCGATGCCCATGTCCGCCGGCTGGAGGCGCTGCGCCGCGCCGAGATCGTCGAACGGATCGACGCCGACCAATGGCGCATCCCCGATGATCTGGTCAGCCGCGCCGCCGCCCATGACGCCGGCCGCGACCGGCAGGCCAGCGTGCGCGTCCTGTCCCCTGTCAATCTGGAAAGGCAGATACGTTCGGACGGCGCAACATGGCTGGACCGGCGATTGGTCCATGGGGAAACGGCCGACCTTGCGCCGGCCGGTTTCGGCCAGCAGGTGCGCGAAGCCATGGACCAGCGCCGCGAGCATCATATCGAACAGCGCGACGCCACGCGCAACAGGGACGGCCGAATCTTCTACCGGCGCAATCTTCTCGCCACCCTGCGCGAGCGGGAAGTTGCGCGCGCCGGTGCGGAGATGGCCGAGGGCAAGGCGCTGCCGTTCCGCGCCGCCAAGGATGGTGAGAGTGTCAGCGGCAAGTTCACCGGGACTGTCCAGCTAACGAGCGGCAAGTTCGCCATCGTGGAAAAGAGCCACGAGTTCACCCTTGTCCCGTGGCGGCCGATCATCGACCGCCAGCTCGGCCGCGAGGTCGCGGGTATCATGCAGGGCGGTTCGGTGTCGTGGCAGTTAGGGCGGCAGCGGGGGGTGGGGCTATAGGAGCCAACGATACCGCATTGCAACGCAACAACTAATTCGATAAGAGCTGCTATTCAATTTCGTAATCGTGGAGCCATCAGCATGGGAAATTCCAAGTCAGCAGACAAGTAAGCCGCAACATCAGAATTGTTGTTGCGGCGCTCTGTAAGACCAATCCCATCTGATTGCTGACGAGCAGACGCTGCCCGGTATCCTTAATCGAGCGGTTGATTCGTCATGACCACCACACGCCCCGCGTGGGCCTATACGCTGCCGGCAGCCTTGCTGCTTATGGCTCCCTTCGACATCCTCGCCTCGCTGGCGATGGATATTTATCTTCCAGTCGTTCCGGCGATGCCGGGCGTCCTGAACACGACTCCATCCATAATCCAACTCACGTTGAGCCTCTACATGGTGATGCTCGGTGTGGGCCAAGTGATCTTTGGGCCACTCTCCGATCGCGTCGGGCGACGGCCGATCCTGCTTGTAGGCGCAACGGCTTTCGTTGCTGCGTCTCTGGGAGCGGCTTGTTCTTCAACTGCATTAGCCTTTGTTGCGTTTCGTCTGGTTCAGGCAGTTGGAGCATCGGCCATGCTGGTGGCCACCTTCGCGACCGTGCGCGACGTATATGCCAATCGTCCCGAAGGTGCCGTCATCTACGGCCTTTTCAGTTCGATGCTGGCGTTCGTGCCTGCGCTCGGCCCTATAGCCGGTGCGCTGATCGGCGAGTTTTGGGGATGGCAGGCGATCTTCATCACACTGGCTGCACTGGCTTCGCTCGCACTCTTGAACGCCAGTTTCAGGTGGCATGAAACCCGACCGTTGGATCAGGCCAGAACGCAACGATCTGTTTTGCCGATCTTCGCGAGTCCGGCCTTTTGGGTTTACACAGTCGGATTTAGTGCCGGCATGGGCACATTCTTCGTTTTCTTCTCGACAGCCCCCCGTGTTCTCATAGGCCAAGCCGGCTATTCCGAGATCGGATTTAGCTTGGCCTTCGCGACTGTCGCGCTGGTCATGGTCACGACAACCCGCTTCGCAAAGTCCTTCGTTGCCAAATGGGGTATCGCGGGATGCGTAGCGCGCGGGATGGCGTTGCTCGTTTCCGGCGCGATCCTGTTGGGGATCGGCCAACTTTTCGGATCGCCGTCATTTTTCAGCTTCATCCTGCCGATGTGGGTTGTCGCGATCGGCATTGTCTTCACGGTGTCCGTTACCGCCAACGGCGCACTTGCGCAGTTCGACGACATCGCTGGATCAGCGGTTGCGTTCTACTTCTGCATCCAAAGCCTGATAGTCAGTATCGTCGGGACATTGGCGGTGACGCTGTTAAACGGCGATACAGCGTGGCCCGTGATTTGTTACGCCACGGCAATGGCAGTGCTGGTGTCGTTGGGGCTGGCGCTCCTTCGATCCCGTGATGCTGCCACCGAGAAGTCGCCAGTCGTCTAGCAGACGACTGGAAGCAAGCCCGCTCCGATGCGGCGCAATAATCATCGAAACCTTGTGAATGGCGGTATCCTGTCCGGCAAGATACCGCTCATTTCCCTTGTCCCGTGGCGGCCGGTCATCGACCGCCAGCTCGGCCGTGAGGTCATAGGCGTCGTGCAAAGCGGATCGGTGTCGTGGCAGTTGGGGCGGCAAAGGGGCATAAGCCTCTAATCTGTTGTAGATGAACGCAGCCGCTCGAAACCAGCGATGAGGCTGTCGAGTCCGAAATTGAACGCAGCATCCATGCCGTCTGTTTCCAACTCGTGAAACAGATCGTGCAGGAAGGACGACGGTGCTTGCTCGGACACATCTGGCCTGTCCGGAACTCTCTCATCGGCATCAGATGCCTGCTGCTCGAGAACGGAACCGACCACATAGTGACTGACCGCCCGGAGCGCCCAAACAGCGTGCTTCGGACCAAAGCCCGCCGCGCAGAGAAAGCGTATTTGTGTCTCGGCAGCGCCAAAATTCGGTTCTGTCGGTCGAGTGCCGGCATGGATGCGCGCCCCGTCGCGATAATAGAGCAACGCCGTTCTGAAACTCTGGGCGTTCTCTTTCAGGAATAGCCGCCAGTCTTCGTTCTCTTCGGGTAGCGAGCGGGTGTGGCGTTCCGTCAGCATTGCCTCGGCCAGTGCGTCAAGCAGCGCGCGCTTGTTCTGGAAATGCCAGTAAAGCGCAGGCTGCTGAACCTTGAGGCGTTCAGCGAGCTTTCGCGTCGTCAGGTTGTCCATGCCAACCTCGTTCAGCAGCTCCAGCGCCGCTGCGATCACGGTGCCCTTGTCCAGTTTGGTCATTCACGTTCCTTCGCCAACGCTTGACAATTTATCACCGATAAGTTCTATGTCCATGTCCTTATCATTGATAAAGTCGCTCGCATTGAGCGGCGCTGGAGTTTCAGGTGCGCAGCTCTGCCATCATCGCCCTGCTGATCGTCAGTCTCGACGCCATGGGACTCGGCCTCATCATGCCGGTCCTTCCGACGCTTCTGCGCGAGCTTGTGCCGGCGGAGCAGGTCGCTGGTCACTATGGTGCCTTGCTGTCACTCTATGCGTTGATGCAGGTCATCTTCGCGCCCGTGCTTGGACAATTTTCAGATGCTTACGGTCGGCGTCCGATGCTTCTGGCTTCCCTTGCGGGAGCCGCAGTCGATTACACGATTATGGCATCAGCGCCGGTCTTATGGGTGCTCTATATCGGCCGGCTCGTCTCCGGCATCACGGGCGCAACCGGAGCTGTAGCTGCCTCAACCATTGCGGATTCGACGGGGGAAGGTTCTCGCGCACGCTGGTTCGGCTACATGGGGGCCTGTTATGGGGCAGGCATGATTGCCGGGCCAGCACTTGGTGGTATGCTCGGTGGTATTTCTGCCCATGCTCCGTTTATCGCCGCTGCCCTTCTCAACGGCTTCGCGTTCCTGCTAGCCTGCATTTTCCTCAGGGAGACTCGTCGCGGCGATGGCGAGACCGGAAAGCCGGTTCGCATCAAACCATTCGTTCTGGTCCGGCTGGATGATGCATTGCGCGGGCTAGTGGCCCTTTTCGCAGTTTTCTTCATTATTCAACTGATCGGCCAGGTCCCTGCGGCCCTATGGGTCATATATGGCGAGGATCGTTTTCAGTGGAACACCACGACCGTTGGCTTGTCGCTCGCGGCGTTTGGAGCAACACACGCGATTTTTCAGGCGTTTGTTACCGGCCCTCTTTCAAGCCGGCTTGGAGAACGGCGCACGCTACTGTTTGGCATGGCTGCGGATGCGACTGGCTTCATTCTTCTGGCTTTTGCCACGCAGGGATGGATGGTGTTCCCGATTTTGTTGCTGCTTGCCGCCGGAGGTGTTGGCATGCCGGCCTTGCAGGCAATGCTTTCAAATATTGTCAGCAGTAACAAGCAAGGAGCTTTACAGGGAACGCTTACAAGCCTCACCAATCTAAGCTCTATCGCGGGACCGCTTGGCTTCACGGCACTCTATTCTGCCACCGTAGGAGCATGGAACGGTTGGGTTTGGATTGTCGGCGCGATCCTCTATTTAATATGTCTGCCAATACTACGCAGACCTTTCGCAACTTCATTGTGATTGAGTCATGGCGAATTGGTATGCGTAGACTTACGAGAAATGACGGATTAAATCCGTTGAGCAATCATCTCCTTTCGGGGCGAGTGCCAATGATGACCTTAGTTCACACTCTCGCTGTCGCCGAATATCTCAACTTCCGTCACGCCGCCAATGCGCTCGGCGTTGCACAGTCCAGCGTCAGCGCCCGCGTGAAGGCACTGGAAGAAGACCTCGGCATCCTCTTGTTCGAGCGTCATGCGCGCGGCGTTCGGCTGACCGAGGCCGGACGCCATTTCGTCGAGCGGATAGCCGTAGGTATTGACCAACTCGACCACGCGGTGAAAACCGCCGGCATGGCGGCAGCCGGAGAAAGCGGCCGGCTTCGTATCGGTATCCATGCCCTTATTCCGCATAGCTTCCTCGCAAAGCTGATCGGCCAATACCGCAAGGATCACCCCGATGTTGAAGTCGAGATCGCCGAAGGCCCGGCCCGTGAAGCGGTGGTGCAGCTTCGCGCCGGCAGGTTGGACGTGGCGTTCGTCGCGGGCACGCCCCAACCACCCGACTGCCATTCCCGTCGCACATGGACCGAACCGCTCTTGGCGGTGCTACCGGAACGGCATCCGCTCGCCGAGCGGTCGGCCGTTACATGGGCCGATCTGGCGGGCGAGGCGTTCCTTGTTCGGCATGGCGGCACTGGCCCGCAAGTTCATAGCCATATCGTGCTGCGCCATGCCAGACTCTGGCCCGCGCCGTCGATCCTGCGCTTCGACGTGGGGCGCGGCGCGCTGCTGTCCATGGTCGGACAGGGCTTCGGTATCACCATCGTCAGTGCGGCCACGGCGCTGTTGCCGTCAACCGGCATTGTCTTCTTGCCCTTCGCCGACGAGCCGGAGCCGGTCGCCTTCTCGGCTGTCTGGTCGCCGTCCAACCGCAGCGCGGCGCTTCGTAACCTGCTCAGCCTCGCCAACGACATGGGCCGGCAGGTCTGCACGAATTCAGTACTGCCACGGATAGCGAGGGCGTGAGCCGAAGTGGTCGCGGAAGCACCGTCCGGGACTGTTATTGCCATCGCCGGAAAGCGACACTTGCATTAACGCCGCCAAAGCCGAATCCGTTGGAAATGGCATGTTCCATGAGAACAGGCCGTGCAGATTGGCGAACCAGATCGATACCTACGGCAATAGGATCGGGGCTCTCCAAATTTCTCGTTGGGGGAGCGATTTGATCCCGTAAGGCGAGTATCGTGAAGATCGCCTCAATGCCGCCAGCGGCACCGAGTAAGTGTCCCGTCGCTGACTTCGTGGCGCTTACAGCTACATCATGATCGCCAAAAACGGATTTTATCGCGGCTATTTCTCCTCGATCCCCTACGGGGGTGGAGGTTGAATGAGCGTTCAGATGTTGAACATCGTTGGGCTTCAAACCGGCACTTTGTAGCGCGATTTTCATTGCACGGGCCGCGCCTCGACCGTCCTCTGGACCGGCAGTCACATGGTATGCATCAGCGCTTGTGCCGTATCCTACCAATTCGGCTATGGGTTTGGCACCCCGAGCAAGGGCATGTTCCAATTCTTCTATGACGATCAGACCCGCCCCTTCGGACATTACGAAACCATCGCGCTCGGTGTCGAACGGCCTTGACGCCATTTCCGGTGTAGTATTGTAGCCGGTAGATAGTGCTCGCGCGGCAGCAAATGCCCCGAGACTAACCTTGTCAATGCACGCTTCTGCTCCACCGCACAGAGCGATATCGGCTTCGTTGGAGCGTATCAGCCGCGCGGCGTCCCCGATGGCCTGAACGCTCGCAGCGCAGGCGGTTACAGGCGTGCCAATTGGGCCTGTAAATCCATGCCTGATGGTAACGTGTCCTGCTGCAAGGTTGGCAAGAAACGACGGCACGGTAAACGGTGAGAGCCTCCGTGCTCCCCGTGTATCCGTTATGCGAACTGCCGAAGCGATAGCAGGAAACCCGCCTATACCAGAGGCGATAATTGTCGCCGTGCGCTCACGTTCGTAGTCGCTCGTGGGATGCCATCCTGCCGTTTCAAGAGCCTCCTTCGCGGCCGCAAGTGCAAACAGAATGAAGCGATCCATTTTTCGTTGATCCTTTGTGTCAACGATTAAATCTGGATCAAAACCGGCTTCGGAATCTTCAATCAGGCTGGGAACGATTCCCCCGATTTTCACCGGTAGATCATTGGAGATTTCATCAGGCAAATTCCTGATTCCCGATTTCCCGTCGAGGAGTCTTTTCCAGCTTATTTCAGTGCCAGAACCAAGGGGGCCAACTAAACCCATGCCGGTTACAACAATTCGGCGCATTGGATTATTCCGTTTCTTTTTCTGAGCTTATTCGCTTCATGCGATTTATGACGCGCATCGTTTCCTCTGTTGCGGCGGGGCCTGCCAGAAGAACGGTGTTTTCGGGAGTGATTGCTTCTCCTGTATTCGCGTCGATGATAACGGCGGTCCTCTCCTGTCCGGTTTTCTTGTCACCAAGGCGCATGGCTATTTCATTGGGCGCAAGGTTCCGGTTCCCCCATGCGAACAGGGCGATTGCTACCGGATAGAAATCTCGCCCCTTGTCGGTAAGGACGTATTCAAATCGAGGCGGATGATCATTGTATCGTTGCCTTTCAAACAGTCCTTCCGCCGTGAGATGCTTCAATCGCCTCGCCAAAATGTTCGCGGAAATACCGAGATTCTTCTCGAATTCATCGAATTTGCTAAGCCCTTGGAAGGCGTCTCGCAGGATCAGGATGCTCCACCAGTCACCGACGCTTTCCAGCGCTCGGGCTGCGGGACACTCGAATGACAGAAAGCTTGTTCGTTGCATGACACATCTATAATGGTGTAACTTCCATCATGCAAGTCACTTATGCGCAGTAGGCGACAAGTAGGAGGGGTAATCCAATGCGTCATTCTAAGGGAGCCAAGCACCTGCGTCTGCTACGGCGTGGAACAAAGCACTGTAGTGGCATTTGAGCGATGCGGCGGCGATCAGCACCGATGGATGGTTGCCCATGGGGTATGCCGACCACGCTCGGATCGCGTATCCCCCTCGCATCGCTGATCCAGACACTCGCCGTCGCCGAATATCTGAACTTCCGCCACGCCGCCAATGCGCTCGGCGTGGCGCAATCCAGCGTCAGCGCCCGCGTGAAGGCGCTGGAAGAAGACCTTGGCATCCTTCTGTTCGAGCGTCACGCGCGCGGCGTCCGACTGACCGAGGCCGGACACCACTTCGTCGAGCGGATAGCGGCCGGCGTCGATCAACTGGACCATGCAGTGAAGACCGCCGGCATGGCGGCAGCGGGAGAAAGCGGCCGGCTTCGTATCGGTATCCATGCCCTGATCCCGCACAGCTTCCTCGCAAAGCTGATCGGCCAATACCGCGAGGACCATCCCGGCGTTGAAGTCGAGATGACGGAAGGGACAGCTCGCGAAGCGGTGATGCAGCTTCGCGCCGACCGGCTGGACGTGGTGTTTGTCGCGGGCACGCCCGAACTGCCCGACTGCCATTCCCGGCGCATATGGACTGAACCGCTCTTAGCGGTGCTACCGGAGCGGCATCCACTCGCCGGGCAGTCGGCCGTCACATGGGCCGATCTGGCAGGCGAGACGTTTCTTGTCCGGCATGGCGGCACAGGTCCGCAGGTTCATAGCCATATCGTGCTGCGCCATGCCGGGCGCTGGCCCGCGCCGTCAATCCTGCGCTTCGACGTGGGGCGTGGCGCGCTGCTGTCCATGGTCGGACAGGGCTTCGGCATCACCATCGTCGGAGTAGCTACGGCGCTGCTGCCCACGTCCGGCATATTTTTCCTACCCTTCGCGGACGAGCCGGAGCCGATCACGTTCTCGGCGATCTGGTCGCCGTCCAACCGCAGCGCCGCGCTTCGCAACCTGCTCACCCTCGCCAACGACATGGGCCGGATCGCCCGCCCCGACTGACTTTCAGCCCCGATTCGTTTCAACCAGACGGTATAGGCACCAGCATAGGGGACGGTCCCGAGGCAACCCATCCTATTTGCCGCCGATAGTATCCGGTAGCCCTCCGGCATCCTCTTTCCTGTTGCCCGCCCGGTTTTTGCCTACTCTCTGATCGGCTCCGTCTCTTTTGCCGACTGGAGCCTGCATTGCGCGGAGGCCGAATCCTTTGGCGTCAGATCGCCGTAGTCTTCACCATCGTTCTGGTGATGACGTGGGCGGCGACGCAATGGGTAGCGTTGCGCCTCGGCTTCCAGCCCCAGCTTGGCAATCCATGGTTCGAGCTGGCGGGCCTGCCGATCTACTACCCGCCGGCCTTCTTCTGGTGGTGGTTTTCGTTCGACGCTTACGCGCCCGCGATCTTCGTCGAGGGCGGCATCATCGCCGTATCGGGCGGCTTCCTCGCCATTGCCGCCGCCATCCTCATGTCGGTCATCCGGGCACGGGAGGCGCGCAACGTCGCCACCTATGGATCGGCACGATGGGCCGAGGACAAGGAAATCCGCACGGCCGGATTGCTCGGCCCGGATGGCGTCGTGCTCGGCCGGCGCGGACGCGACTATCTGCGCCATGACGGCCCCGAGCATGTCCTTTGCTTCGCGCCGACCCGCAGCGGCAAGGGCGTCGGGCTTGTCGTTCCCACACTGTTGACCTGGCCGGGAAGCTGTATCGTCCACGACATAAAGGGCGAGAACTGGACGCTGACAGCGGGCTTCCGCGCGAAGCATGGCCGCGTGCTGCTGTTCGATCCGACCAACGCCAGATCGTCGGCCTACAACCCGCTGCTGGAGGTCCGGCAAGGAGAATGGGAAGTCCGCGACGTTCAGAATATCGCGGATATTCTGGTCGACCCCGAAGGCAGCCTCGACAAGCGCAACCATTGGGAAAAGACCAGCCATAGCCTGCTGGTCGGCGCGATCCTGCATGTTCTCTATGCGGAGAAGGACAAGACGCTGGCAGGCGTCGCCAACTTCCTGTCCGACCCGCGCCGCCCGGTCGAGGCGACGTTGCGCGCGATGATGGACACGCCGCATCTCGCCGAGGCCGGCGTTCATCCCGTCATCGCGTCGTCGGCCCGCGAGCTGCTGAACAAGAGCGAGAACGAGCGCAGCGGCGTGTTGAGCACCGCCATGTCGTTTCTCGGCCTCTACCGCGATCCCGTGGTGGCGCGGGTGACGGCTCGCTGCGACTGGCGCATTGCCGATCTGGTCGGCAGCCGCCAGCCCGTCAGCCTCTACCTCGTCGTGCCGCCATCCGACATAAACCGCACCAAGCCGCTCATCCGCCTGATCCTCAACCAGATCGGGAGGCGGTTGACCGAGGAATTGACCACCTCCGGCAAGCGCCATCGGCTGCTATTGATGCTGGACGAGTTTCCGGCGCTCGGCCGGCTCGATTTCTTTGAATCGGCGCTCGCCTTCATGGCGGGGTATGGAATCAAAGGCTTCCTGATTGCGCAGAGCCTCAATCAGATCGAGCGCGCCTATGGGCCGAACAACGCGATCCTCGACAACTGCCATGTCCGCGTCAGCTTTGCCACGAACGACGAGCGCACCGCCAAGCGGGTGAGCGACGCGCTCGGCACCGCGACCGAGCTGCGCGATTCCACCAACTATGCCGGCCATCGCCTTGCGCCATGGCTGGGGCATTTGATGGTGTCACGGCAGGAGACGGCCCGGCCGCTGCTCACGCCCGGCGAAATCATGCAGCTTCCGCCCACCGATGAAATCGTCATGGTCGCGGGCACTCCGCCGATCCGGGCGACCAAGGCCCGCTACTACGAGGATGCACGGTTTCAGGAACGCATCTTGACCCCGCCCGATCTGGTCGCCGCTCCGCTGGCGCCCAGCCCATCCACCGATGACTGGTCCGGTCGTGTGGTCGCGGCGGAAAGTCGTTCCGCGACCGACGCCGCAGACGGGACCGAGGGCGATCCGGCCAATGCCGGCATCCGCCGCGAGCCGGAGCTGCCAAGCCAAGAGGAAATCGTCGCCCCGCCGCCATCGCCCGAACAGGAGTTCGAGTTTCTGGACGACGAGCCGGACGTTGACGCGGCCAAGGCCCGCGCCATGCGCCAGCGCATGAGGATGGTCGCGCGGCAGGTGGCGCTGAACCCCGATGACGGAATCGATCTTTGAGGATACGCCCATGGCAACCAGAACCCGCCTGAATATCTATTTCGACCCCGCGCTCATCCCGCAGATCGAGGCGATGGCGCTGCGCCGCTCGGTGGCGCTGCGCCGCAATGTCTCGAAATCCGCCATCGTGGAGGCGGCGGTCATGTCCTACCTGTCCGGTGATGCTGACGACCAGCTTGAAGCCGCCATGTCGCGTCGCTTGGACAAGCTCGGCCGCCAGATCGACACGCTCGACCTAGATCTCGCCGTCCTCGGCGAGACGGTCGCGCAGTTCATCCATTTCTGGATGACCATCACGCCGCCACTCACGGGAGCCGCGCAATCCGCTGCACGCGCCAAAGGCGCGGAGCGGTTCGAGGGCTTCATGCAGAATCTCGGCCGGCGTCTGGCGACCGGCGACAGGTTCCTCAAAGAGCTGTCGCGCGACCTCGACTCACTTCCCGACGATCCGTTGCCGGACGGGTCCGAGAGCAACGGCGATCAAGAGTAAGTATTCGGACCCATCCTATTTACCGCCGTTCGCCGCCGATCACCGCACGCAGCTAGATACTTGTTGAACCGGCCCAATTCCGGGCTTTCTTAATCGACCCCGATCCGGGGATCGCGCTGTCGCGCCCCATGAAGAAACGGGGCCGACATGACCACCAACCACCAAAAATCGGAAGCCATTGCGCGCGGCGCGCGCATGTTGCGCACCGCGCTCGGCCCGGCAATCGGCCGGCTGCTCGAAGACCCGGCCGTCGTCGAGGTGATGCTAAACCCGGACGGTCGGTTGTGGATCGACCGCCTGTCCGAAGGACTGGCCGACACGGGCGAGCGCCTGTCCGCCGCCGATGGCGAACGCATCGTGCGGCTGGTCGCGCATCATGTCGGCGCGGAGGTTCATGCCCGCAGCCCCCGCGTCTCGGCCGAACTGCCCGAGAGCGGGGAGCGGTTCGAGGGCCTGTTGCCGCCCGTGGTCGCCGCGCCCGCATTTGCGATCAGGAAGCCGGCCATCGCCGTCTTTACGCTCGACGACTATGTGGCGGCCGGCATCATGTCCGACGATCAGGCCGCGACGCTACGCGCAGCCGTTGCTTCCCGCGCCAACATCCTCGTGGCGGGCGGCACCAGCACCGGCAAGACCACACTGACCAACGCGCTGCTCGCCGAGGTGGCGAAGACGGCGGATCGCGTCGTCATCATCGAGGATACGCGCGAACTGCAATGCGCCGCGCCCAACCTTGTCGCCATGCGGACGAAAGACGGCGTGGCGACACTTTCCGATCTGGTCCGTTCCTCGCTGCGCCTGCGCCCCGACCGCATCCCCATCGGCGAGGTGCGCGGACCGGAAGCCCTCGACTTGCTCAAAGCATGGGGCACGGGGCACCCCGGCGGGATCGGAACCATCCACGCCGGCACAGGCATCGGTGCGCTCCGTCGTCTTGAACAGCTCATCCAAGAGGCTGTCGTCACCGTCCCGCGCGCGCTGATCGCCGAAACCATCGACCTTGTTGCTGTCCTTTCCGGGCGCGGTTCCGCGCGCCGACTTGCCGAGCTTGCCCGCGTCGATGGGCTGGGGCCGGACGGCGACTATCGCATCACCCCCGCAATCCAAACCAGCACAGGAGAATCTTCATGATCCGCACGATTTCGCGCGGCTATCGCTTCGCCGCGACCGCCGCATCCACCCTTGCTATCAGCTTCATGCTCGCCCCGGCCGCCCATGCGTCGGGATCGTCGATGCCGTGGGAGCAACCGCTTCAGCAAATCCTTCAGTCCATTGAGGGACCCGTCGCAAAAATTATCGCGGTGATAATTATCATCGCCACCGGCCTGACCCTCGCGTTCGGGGACACCAGCGGCGGCTTTCGCCGTCTGATCCAGATCGTGTTCGGCCTGTCGATTGCTTTCGCCGCGTCGAGCTTCTTCCTGTCGTTCTTCTCGTTCGGCGGCGGGGCGCTCGTTTGATGGCCGTCGCGTTCGAGCAACTGGACGCCGTGCCGGGCTTCACGGTCCCGGTTCACCGGGCGCTGACCGAACATATCCTGCTCGGCGGCGCACCGCGCTCCATCGCGATTCTGAACGGCACGCTGGCCGGGGCCGTGGGCCTCGGCCTGCGCCTCTGGCTGGTCGGCATCGCCATCTGGGCAATCGGCCATTTCGCGGCCGTATGGGCGGCAAAGCGCGATCCCCTCTTTGTCGAGGTCGGGCGGCGGCATCTCCGCATCCCCGGCCATCTGGCGGTTTGAGGGAGGGCGTCGATGATGAACCTTGCAGAATACCGCCGCACCGCCACCCGGCTCGCCGACTATCTGCCATGGGCAGCACTGGTCGGCTCCGGCGTCGTCTTGAACAAGGACGGGAGTTTTCAGAGGACGGCCAAGTTTCGCGGTCCCGATCTGGATTCCGCCGTCGCCGCCGAACTGGTCGCCGTCGCCGGCCGCATCAACAACGCCGTGCGCCGTCTCGGCTCCGGCTGGAGCATCTTCGTCGAAGCGCAGCGCAGCGAAGCCTCGACCTATCCCGACAGCATGTTTCCCGATCCCGCGTCGGCGCTGGTCGACGCAGAGCGCAAAGCCGGTTTCGAGGAAGCGGACGCGCATTTTGTATCGGGCTACTTCCTGACCTTCCTCTGGCTGCCTCCGGCCGAGGAAGCCGCCCGCGCGGAAACATGGCTCTACGAGGGCCGCGAGAAAACCGGCGTGGACCCGTGGGAGCTGCTGCGCGCCTTCATCGACCGCACCGACCGCGTGCTGGCCTTGCTCGACGGCTTCATGCCCGAGTGCCGTTGGATGGATGACGGCGCGACGCTGACCTATCTCCATTCCACCATCTCGACCAACCGGCACCGCGTCCGCGTGCCCGAGGTGCCCATGCACCTCGACGCGCTGCTTGCCGACCAGCCGTTGACCGGCGGGCTGGAGCCGCGCCTTGGTGATGCACATCTGCGCGTCCTGACCATCGTGGGCTTCCCGACCGCAACGACGCCGGGCCTGCTCGACGAGATGAACCGCCTGCCGTTCCCCTACAGGTGGAGCACGCGCGCGATCCTGCTCGACAAGACCGATGCGACCCGGCTGCTGACCCGCATCCGTCGCCAATGGTTCGCCAAGCGCAAGAGCGTCGCCGCGATTCTGAAAGAGGTGATGACCAACGAGGCGTCCGCGCTTGTGGACACCGACGCCGCCAACAAGGCGCTCGACGCCGACATGGCGTTGCAGGAGCTTGGGGCAGACGTGGCGGGCATGGCTTACGTCACGGCGACCGTCACCGTATGGGATGCCGACCCGCGCATTGCCGACGAGAAGCTGCGCCTGGTCGAGAAGATCGTTCAGGGCCGCGACTTCACCGCCATGCCCGAGAGCGTCAACGCGGTTGACGCATGGCTCGGCAGCCTGCCCGGACACGCCTACGCGAATGTCCGCCAGCCGCCCATCAGCACTTTGAATCTCGCCCACATGATCCCGCTTTCGGCGGTGTGGGCGGGGCCGGAACGGGACGAGCATTTCGGTGCGCCCCCTTTGCTCTTTGGAAAGACCGAAGGCTCAACCCCGTTCCGGCTAAGTCTCCATGTCGGCGACGTAGGCCACACCCTTGTCGTCGGCCCCACGGGCGCGGGCAAATCCGTGTTGCTCGCCCTCATGGCCTTGCAGTTCCGGCGCTATGAGGCCAGCCAAGTCTTCGCCTTCGACTTCGGCGGCTCGATCCGCGCCGCCGCGCTCGCCATGGGCGGAGATTGGCACGATTTGGGCGGTGGCCTCACGGAAGGGGACGAGGCGTCCGTTTCGCTCCAGCCACTTGCCCGCATCCACGACACCTATGAACGCGCATGGGCGGCGGACTGGATCGCCGCCATCCTCATGCGCGAAGGCATCGCCATCACGCCCGAGATCAAAGAGTATCTTTGGACGGCGCTGACTTCGCTGGCGTCCGCGCCGGTCGATGAGCGCACGATCACCGGCCTTGCGGTGCTGCTGCAATCCAACGATCTGAAACAGGCGCTTCGGCCGTTCTGCGTCGGCGGTGCCTATGGCCGGCTGCTCGACGCCGAGGCCGAACATCTCGGCTCGGCCGATGTGCAGGCGTTCGAGATCGAGGGGCTGGTCGGGACCGGTGCGGCCCCGGCCGTGCTCGCCTATCTGTTCCATCGTATCGGCGACCGGCTCGACGGGCGGCCGACGCTGCTCATCATCGACGAGGGTTGGCTTGCGCTCGACGACGAGGGTTTCGCCGGCCAACTCCGCGAATGGCTGAAAACGCTGCGCAAGAAAAACGCCAGCGTCATCTTCGCCACGCAAAGCCTGTCCGACATTGACGGCAGCAACATCGCGCCCGCGATCATCGAGAGCTGTCCGACGCGGCTCTTGCTGCCGAACGAACGGGCCATAGAACCGCAGATCACGGCCATCTATCGCCGCTTCGGCCTCAATGACAGGCAGATCGAAATCCTCGCACGGGCCACGCCCAAGCGGGATTATTACTGCCAAAGCCGCAGGGGCAATCGCCTGTTCGAGCTGGACCTGTCCGAAGTCGGCCTCGCGCTCTGCGCCGCATCCGCCAAATCCGACCAGACCCTCATTGCACAGATCGTCACTGAGGCCGGCCGCGACGGCTTCCTCGCCGCATGGCTGCGCGCGCGAGGCGTCGATTGGGCGGCCGAGCTGATCCCGAACCTCACCAATCTCATCCCCCAGCCTGAAAAGGAGTCCACATAATGACTATCCGCTTCCCGACCCCTCGCGCCGCTCTGATCGCGGCGGCGGTTCTCGCCGTGCCTGTCGCGCTTTCGCCCATGCTGGCAAGCCCGGCCCATGCGCAATTCGGCTTCGGCCGCATCGTCTATGACCCGAGCAACTACGCGCAGAACGTCCTCACGGCAGCGCGCACGCTCGAACAGATCAATAACCAGATCACCAGCCTCCAGAACGAAGCGCAGATGCTCATCAATCAGGCCCGCAACCTTGCGAGCCTGCCATATTCCTCGCTCCAGCAGCTCCAGCAGAGCGTCCAGCGCACGCAGCAGCTTCTCGGGCAGGCACAGAACATCGCGTTCGAGGTCGGCCAGATCGACCAAGCCTTCCAGAAGCATTATGGCAATGTGTCGCTTTCGGCGACCGACGCCCAGCTTGTCGCCGATGCGCGCAGCCGATGGGAGAATACGGTCGGCGGTTTGCAGGACGCCATGCGCGTGCAGGCGGGAGCGGTCGGCAATATCGACAGCAACCGCGCCGAAATGGCCGCGCTGGTCGGCCAGAGTCAGGGCGCGACCGGCGCGCTTCAAGCCACGCAGGCCGGCAACCAGCTTCTTGCGCTCCAGTCGCAGCAGCTTTCCGACCTGATCGCGGTCATCTCGGCGAACGGCCGCGCCGACGCGCTGACCGAGGCCGAGCGCGCGACTGCCGCCGAACAGGGCCGCATCCAGCGCGAGCGGTTTCTGACGCCCGGCACCGGCTACCAGCCGGGCAATGCGCAGATGTTCAACAACGGCAACAACTAACCGGGAGACTCGCCATGGACGGCAAGATGCTGGCCCGGCTCGGGACGGTGGTGTTCGTTGCGATTGCCTTGACAGTGACCGCAATCGACATGGCGCGGAAGGACGAGCCTTCCGCGCCACGACCCGCATCGGTCCTCCAGCCCCCGGCCGACCCGTTGCGCGAAACCCTGCGCCGTTGCCAGCAGCTTGGCGAGGCGGCGGCGAGCGACACCGATTGCCTCGCCGCATGGGCAGAATCCCGCGACCGCTTCCTCGGCCGTGACCGCAGCGAGGCGCGCTGACCATGGGCAACACGGGCGTCATCGACTCGTTTCTAAGCGTATTCACCTCCTACATCGACTCGGGGTTCGGGCTGCTCGGCGGCGAGGTCGCCTTCATCGCCACCACCTTGATCGTCATTGACGTGACGCTCGCGGCGCTGTTTTGGGCATGGGGCGCGGATGACGACATCATCGCGCGGCTGGTCAAAAAGACGCTGTTCGTCGGGGTGTTCGCCTACATCATTTCCAACTGGAACAACCTCGCGCGCATCGTCTTCGAGAGCTTCGCCGGCCTCGGCCTCATGGCGTCCGGCACCAGCTTTTCGGTTGCCGATCTTATGCGTCCGGGCCGCGTGGCGCAGACCGGCCTCGACGCCGGCCGCCCGCTGCTCGACTCCATTTCCGACCTCATGGGCTGGATCGCGTTCTTCGAGAACTTCATCCAGATCGCGTGCCTGCTGTTCGCATGGGCGCTGGTGGTGCTGGCCTTCTTCATCCTCGCCATCCAGCTTTTCGTGACCCTGATCGAGTTCAAGCTGACCACGCTCGCCGGCTTCGTGCTGATCCCCTTCGGCTTGTTCGGCAAGACCGCCTTCATGGCCGAAAAGGTGCTCGGCAACGTGGTGTCGTCCGGCATCAAGGTTCTGGTGCTCGCTGTCATCATCGGCATCGGCAGCACCTTGTTTTCGCAATTCACGGCCGGTTTCGGCGGGGCAACCCCGACCATCGACGACGCCATGGCGATTGTGCTCGCCGCGCTGTCGCTGCTCGGCCTCGGCATCTTCGGTCCCGGTATCGCCAACGGCATCGTCTCTGGCGGCCCGCAACTCGGCGCGGGCGCAGCCGTGGGAACCGGCCTTGCGGTCGCAGGTGCAGGCGTCGCCGCTGGCGGCGGGGCCATGCTCGCCGCCAAAGGTGGTGCTGCCGCCCTCTCCGGTGGGACCGCGGCCGTCCGCGGCGGCGCGACGGCCGCGGGCGCAGCAACCGCAGCCTATAGCGTCGGCGCGCTCGGCCAGTCCGGTGCGGCCGGTGTCGCCTCCGGCCTCGGCGGCGTCGCGCGAGCCGCAGGATCGGCGGCCATCTCGCCCCTCAAACGCGCCGCCGCGCGCGCCAGCGAATCCGTCAAATCCAGCTACTCCGCTGGTGCGAAAGCCGGTTTCGGCGCGTCGGGCGGCAGCTCGACCATGGGCACGGTCGGCGGCACGAACGCCAATCCCGCCGCAGCAGCGTCCGGCCCGGTCGGCAGCCCGCCCGCATGGGCGCAGCAGATGCGCCGCTCGCAGGCCCTCAACCACGGCACCACCATGACCGCCCATGCGGTGCGTTCCGGCGACGGCCACGGTTCTGGTTCCTCCATCAACCTTTCCGAAAGTGACCGCTCATGAGCATCTTCAAACGACCAGCCACCCATTACGGCAAATCGCCCGAACCCGAGACGCCCTATCAGAAGGCGGCGCAGGCATGGGACGAGCGTATCGGCTCGGCCCGCGTGCAGGCGAAAAACTGGCGGCTCATGGCGTTCGGTTCGCTGATCCTGTCGGCCGGATTCGCATCCGCGCTCGTGTGGCAATCGGCGCGCGGGACCGTGGTGCCGTGGGTGGTGCAGGTCGATAATCTCGGACAAGCGCAGACCGTCGCGCCGGCCGCCGCCGATTATCGCCCGACCGACCCACAGATCGCTTTCCATCTTGGCCGCTTCATCGAGCAGGTGCGCGCGATCCCGGCCGACGCGATCATTGTCCGCCAGAACTGGCTTCGGGCGTATGAGTGGACGACCGACCGGGGTGCGGCGGCGCTCAACGACTATGCCCGCGCAAACGACCCGTTCAGCAAGGTCGGCCGTCAACAGGTCGCCGTCGAAGTCTCGAGCGTCATCCGGGCATCCCCGAACAGCTTCCGCGTGGCGTGGACCGAACGCCATTTCGAGAACGGCCAGCTTTCGACTACCGAACGATGGACGGCCATCCTCACCATCGTCATCCAGCCACCGCGCGACGCCAAGCGCCTGCGCGCCAACCCGTTGGGAATCTATATCAATGCAATTTCGTGGTCGCGGGAGATGAGCCAATGAAAACTTCAGCTTGCATCAATCACCTCGCTGATCTTTCCCTCGGAGATCATGAAAAACGAGGTGCCCGTCATCTCGATCTCCTGCCCGGCCTTCCAGCCATTGGGCAGGTCGGTCTTGACCTTGGCGCGATAGCCGATGCGCACGGCTGCACGGTCGTCTATCGCGATACAGTCGAGGATCGTCTGTTCTCTTTCAGCAAACAACTGGACGCCCTGTTCCGCCAGCGCGCGGAATGCCTCGATCCCGTGCGTTTCGTTCGTCGTCTCTCCGTTCGATCTGTTGATAAACCGAACGTCGCCCGACAGGCAGTCGAGCATCGCCTGAACATTCATCCTGTTGTAGGCGTCGATATACCGGGCAACAATCGTCGGCACAGAATCCATTCTGTCGATTCCTCCTTACTGATCCTGAAGTCGCTAACCTATGCGATTTTTGCGACGGCGTTTGCAATTACTTTGGCAGGCTGCGCGACTAACCGGACACCGCAATTCAGCTACGATGCCAGCGTTCCGCCGCTGCCGACCGTGCAGGCGGCGGCAACCGACAACACGCCCCGGCCGCTGCATGTGCCCCCGGCATGGACCGTGGCGCGCGGCGGCACCGCCGCAGGCACACCGACCGGCCGCGTCGAGAACGCAAATGCCGCCGCCCGCGTCGAGCCGCGCCGGGAAGGCTACTACAACGCCATCCAGATTTATCCGTGGTCGGAAGGCGCGCTCTATCAGGTCTATGCCGCAGTCGGGCAGATCACGACCATTGCGCTGGAGCCAGGCGAGAGCCTGACAGGCGCGGGGCCGATCGCGGCCGGCGATACGACAAGGTGGATTATCGGCGACACAGAGAGCGGCAGCGGTGCAAACCGCCGTGTCCATATCCTCGTGAAGCCGACGCGCCCCGACATTTCCACCAACCTTGTCGTCACCACCGACCGGCGCACTTACATGCTCGAGCTGCGCGCGCGGGAATCGCTCTACATGCCGGCCGTGGCATGGGCCTATCCCGCACCGCCTGCCGGCCAGCGCCACACCGTTCCGGCCGCACCCATCATTCCCGCCGAGGCAGCGCGGAACTATCGTTATGGGTTGCAGGTGCAGGGCGATAGCCCGCCATGGCGGCCGGTTTCCGTCTTCGATGACGGCAGGCGCGTTTATATCGTCTTCCCGGCTGGGATCGTGCAGGGCGAGATGCCGCCGATCTTCGTGCTTGGCGCGAACGGCGAGCCGCAGATCGTCAACAGCCGTATCCACCAGAACGTCCTGATCGTTGACCGCCTGTTCGGCACGGCCGAACTGCGCCTTGGTTCTGGCAACCGCCAGCAGACGGTCAGGATCGTCCGCACCAACCCGACGCAGGCCGCAGCCCAGCCGGCCAGCGCGACCACGGGAGGATCGTCCTCATGAGCGATACCGATACCGCCGCACCCATGCGCCTGCGCGCTGAATCGCCCCGCGTCACCCGCCTGTCCCGCAAAATGCTGGCAGGCGTCGGAGCCGTCGCGCTTCTCGGCATCGGCGGGGCGCTGATTTACGCGCTCCAGACCCGCGACGGAGGGCCGGACGGCGGCGAACTTTACTCGACCAACAACCGGCAAACCGCCGATGGGCTGGCGGGCCTGCCGAGCGACTATAGCGGCCCGGTGCTCGGTCCCGCGCTGCCGGGCGACCTTGGCCGCCCGATCCTTGACGCGCAGAACAGGGGCCAGCCAGTCGCGCCGCCCGTCATGACGACGCCCGCCGTCGATCCCGAGGAAGAACGCCGCAGGGCCGAGGAAGAAGCCGCGCGCTTGAGCAACGTCTTTTTCCAGTCCGGCCCGCGCACGGTAGCGCCAGCCGGCACGGCCATGCCCGGCCTTGCCGGTCTTGGCCTCGGCGGGCAGCCCGCGACACAGGATCGCCACGCGGCGTTTCTCAACGGGCCGGTGGACCGGCAGACCGTCGCCCCGGATCGCGTTGTGCCGCCAGCATCGCCCTATATCCTTCAGGCCGGGGCCGTGATCCCGGCCGCGCTCATCACCGGCATCCGTTCCGACCTTCCGGGCCAGATCACCGCGCAGGTGACGGAGAACGTCTATGACAGCCCGACCGGCTCGCTGCTCCTGATCCCGCAGGGCACCCGCATCATAGGCCAATACGATGACGGCGTGACCTTCGGCCAGCGCAGGGTGCTCTTGGTGTGGAACCGCCTGATCCTGCCGGGCGGCCGCTCCATCGTTCTGGAGCGCCTGCCGGGCGCGGACGCCAGCGGCTATGCCGGCCTTGAGGATGGTGTTGATTACCATTGGTGGGATCTAATGAAGGCCGCAGGGCTATCCACGCTGCTTGCAGTCGGCTCGGAGCTGGCCACGAGCGACGAGGACCGGCTGATCCGCGCCATCCGCGACGGGGCGCAGGATACCGTCAATCAGGCCGGCCAGCAGATCGTCCAGCGCCAGTTGCAGGTTGCGCCGACGCTCACCATCCGGCCGGGCTTTCCGGTCAGGATCATCGTCACCCGCGATCTTGTGTTCGAGCCGGCAGGAGGTTGACCATGACGAAACTGAAACTCGGCCCGCTGCCCGACGACAAGCCTGTCAAGGTGACGGTGGAACTGCCCGCGCCGCTTCACCGCGATCTGATCGCCTATGCCGAGGTGCTGGCCCGAGAGAGCGGCCAGCCCGTTGCCGATCCCGCCAAGCTCATCGTTCCGATGCTTCAACACTTCATCGCCACGGATCGCGGTTTCGCCAAGGCGCGGCGAGCCTCCAGCTAACCCCATTCCGGCAGGGGTGCCGCCAGCGCATAGGCGCAAATGCGGCACGCTACAGGCCGCCGACTGCCCTCCATGGTTCGCCTAATTCCGGGGCCAATAGCGCCCCGGAATCCGCCAGAACCAAGGAGGATTCCATGTGCGCAGAGCGCCGCCGCGCCCGCAAAGGGCGACCGCGACAGTCGATCCCCGAACCACTTCCCGACGATCTGTTCGACTACGCCGACGATCCTACGCCGGACGACCGGACGCGAGCCGGCAACACGCCACTTCTCGGCCCGGACGGCCAGAGGATGCGCGTTATCGACGATTGGCCGGAGGACATTCCCGTTACCGAGGCCGAGATTGACGTGTTCGAGCGCTGGTTCGGCGATGTGTTCGACGAACTCTTGGACCCGAGAAAGCCGGATGACAGCTTGCAATTCCTATCACAAACTGATAGGAAAAAGACGTGAGCGGGCATCGTGATCCGGGCCTCGACACGCTTTTGGACCTCGACGGACAGATGCTCTTTGTCGATCCCGAGGGCGGCCATTGGGTGAAGTTCGTCGTCACCCGCGTTCCGGCCTCGCCGGAAAAGCCGCACGGCCTCGATTATTCGCTCACGCTTCACGGGCCTTCGGGCGAACGACTGGTCGGCTTCGACAATGCCCATCCGGTCGGCCGGGGCAGGCGCGGCGAGCCGATGGACCATCGGCACCGCTTTCAGACCGTGAAGCCTTACGCCTACGAGGATGCGGCCACGCTGCTGGCCGACTTCTGGCAGGCCGTGGACGCGGTATTGAAGGAACGAGGTGCCCTATGACCACATTGAAAGTCGGGATTGCCGACTATGAAGAAATGAAGGCCCGCACCATGCGGATCGCGCGCGGCGAGGAAAAACCTGCGCCCAGCGATCCGAAGGTGTGGTTCACCTCGACCGAATCCTTTGCCAAGGTGCTGTCGGCCGGCAACCGCGAACTGCTGCGCATCATCGCCGAGAAAGCCCCGGCATCGCTGGAGGAACTGGCGGAAATCACCGGCCGGGCCGGCTCCAACCTGTCACGCACCCTGAAAACCATGGAGAGCTATGGCCTTGTGCGGTTTGAACCGGGGCATGGACGCAAACTCGCGCCCAAGGTGGTGCATGACCGGGTGGAGCTGGCGTTGCCCCTGATCGACCGCCCCAAGGCGAAGAAAGCTATGGGAGGCCAAGCATGAACAAGCACAGCCCAACCACTACCTCCCGTGCCGCCCTCTATCTGCGCGTCTCGACTGCCCGGCAGGCCGAGCATGACATTTCCATTCCCGACCAGAAGCGGCAGGGCGAAGCCTATTGCGAGCAACGCGGCCTGCAACTGGTGGAGACGTTCATCGAAGCAGGCGCAACCGCCACCAACGACAAACGCCCCGAGTTTCAACGAATGATCGAAGCGGGCACGTCAAAGCCCGCCCCCTTCGATATTGTCGTGGTCCACTCGTTCAGCCGGTTCTTCCGCGATCACTTCGAGATGGAGTTCTACGTTAGAAAGCTGGCGAAGAACGGCGTCAAGCTGGTGTCCATCACGCAGGAGATGGGCGACGATCCCATGCACCAGATGATGCGGCAGATCATGGCGCTGTTCGACGAATACCAGTCGAAGGAGAACGCCAAGCACGTCCTGCGCGCCATGAATGAGAACGCCCGGCAAGGCTTCTGGAACGGCGCACGGCCGCCTATCGGCTATCGCATCGTCGCAGCCGAGCAGCGGGGATCGAAGATCAAGAAGAAGCTGGAGATCGACCCGCTGCACGCCGACACCGTGCGGCTGATCTATCGCCTGTTCCTCGAAGGAGACGGCACGTCCGGCGCGATGGGCGTAAAGGCCATCGCCACCTATCTCAACGAGCGCCGCTTCTTCACCCGCGACGGAGGGCGTTGGGGATTGGCGCAAATCCACGCCATCCTGACCCGCACCACCTATATCGGCGAGCACAGGTTCAACACCCGCTCGCATAAGGACCGGGAGAAGAAGCCGGAGAGCGAGGTCGCCATCATGGCGGTGCCGCCCCTAATCGAGCGCGAGACGTTCGACGCGGTGCAAGCCCGCCTCAAGTCCCGCAATCCCATGGTGACGCCTGCACGTGTCTCCAGCGGCCCGACGCTCCTGACCGGCATTTGCTTCTGCGCCAAGTGCGGGGGAGCGATGACCCTTCGCACCGGCCAAGGCAGCACGGGCGCGACATACCGCTACTATACCTGCTCGACCAAGGCCCGGCAGGGCAAGACCGGCTGCAAGGGTCGCACAATCCCCATGGACAAGCTGGACCATACGGTCGCCGATTATATCGGGGACCGCCTGCTCCTGCCCAAGCGGTTGGAAACCGTCCTTGCCAGCGTCATCGACCGCCGACAGGAACGCACCGAACGCCGCCGCGAGCATCTTGCCGAGCTTCAAAGGCGAATCACGGAAGCCGACCAGCGGCTCGGCCGTCTCTTTGACGCCATCGAAGCCGGCATGGTGGACAAGGACGACGCCATGGCAAAGGAACGCATGGTGAGCCTCAAGGCATTGCGGGATCAAGCCGCCGCCGACGCGGAGCGCACGCAGCTCGCGCTCGATAGTTCAGGCAATCAGGGCGTCACCCCCGATATGCTCAAGGGGTTTGCTCGCAAAGCCCGTGAACGGATCAGGCTCAACGATGGCGGCTACCGCCGCGACCATCTACGCGCGCTGGCGCAGCGTGTCGAGGTTGCCGACGACGAGGTTCGCATCATGGGATCGAAGTCGGAACTGCTGCGAACGTTGGTCGCCGCTTCAAGCGTAGAAACGGCGGCGTTCGGCGTTCATAGTTCTGTTCTGAAATGGCGCACCCGACAGGATTCGAACCTGTGACCTCTGCCTTCGGAGGGCAGCGCTCTATCCAGCTGAGCTACGGGTGCTGGCCGATATGCGCTGGAGACGAAGCAGCAGCGCGTCGCTTTCATAGCCGAAGCCTTTGCCTGCATCAACGATGAAATGCGATGAATTGCCTGGCTTTGCGTTTTCGGATCCAAGGCTCGAGAAGGAACCCCGTGGGCATGCAGGCCAAAGCGCCAGGCCTTGGCGTTTTCCGGGCCTTGACGTTTTGATGCCTGATGGCGCGGGAGGGTCATGCCGCTGCGAGGTTTTCCTATGTCCGCCTATGTCCTACCGGGGCCGCTGAGTGGGATAAGATCAGCTTTTTCCTGAGCGGGCACCTTTGCCGAGATCCCGGCGCGCGCGCTCATCCTTGTCCAGTTTCTCAAAACTCTCGATGACCCCGTCTGCTTCCTGTTTGACGTCAGGGACGGCATGGCGCTGATTGCGAACTTTCGCCTGGTCGTCGCCCTGCAACTGATTGTTGCCCATCCGGTCGGCGGCCAGATCGCTGCTCTGGATGTCGGAGGCACGGTCCTTCTTCTGCCGGTCGTTCATGGGAATGCTCCTTTCAGGCTCTGTTCAACTCCTGCAGCCTGAACGGAGGAGGGGAGGAATGCGTTCCATGGTGGCACTCCGCTTTTAGGGAACGAAGCCGGCGAGTGGGCGTTGGCCGCCAATGCAGGATACAATCGTTGAACCATTATGGAGCTGGCTGCGGGAAAACCATGGCGCTGTCAGTGCGTTGGCCAGTCTCGCCACACTGGTGGTCTGGACGCTCTATTTCCAGATGCTGCTGATGAACTACCGGCGTACACTGCGCCCCAAAATCCTGATCAATCGGGGCGCCGGGCATCGCCTTCAGGCACACTGTCTTATCGCAAACATGAGCGCAGAGCCGATTTATATCGAAGCTGTGTTGCTGGACGTGGGCTATCTCGCGGATGGCGAGAAGGCCGTCGCGCGCAGTCGGTATTCACTAAGCGACCTCGATCTGGATATTCTCAATGGCAGCGATAGCAGCCCGCAATGGTTCCAGGGACCGCTCGACAGCAGCGAATGGCTCGATATCGGCACTTTTCAGCAATTGATCGGAAAGGTGCTCGAGCAGGACCGCACGGCTGAGGGAGCCTTTCCCGTCGATCGGATGCCGGCTCTGGACAGGTTGCGCGAACTGACGGTCATCGTGGTGGCGACCTACCGCGCACAGGACCTTCTGGTGGCTGCCCGACGCAGTTTCGATGTGAAACAGGATACGATCGGAAAACGGCTGATCCCGCGCCATTTCACGGCCGAGCAGATCCGATCCCGCAGAGACCGACGGGCGCTCGAAAGGATCATGAGAGACGGAAGATAGAACCCAGCCTCATCTCTGGCGCGCGCAGCCTGTTCAGAAGATGGAACTCAAACGCGCGCCGCAGAATGATGAATCCTGCCTTCAGGCCTTTGCTGCAGCGGCCAGAGCAGCAGAAAGATCAGCCTTCAGATCCTCAACGTCTTCCAGGCCGATTTGCAACCGGATAACCGGGCCTTCTTTCGGCGGTTGCGCGATCGTTCGATCGTTAAGCTGCACGTGCACGGCAAGGCTCTCATAGCCGCCCCAGGAATAGCCGAGACCAAAATATTCAAGGGCATCCAGAAACGCATGGGCCTGCGCCTGGCCGCCGCCATCGAGCACGATAGAGAAGAGACCGCTGGATCCGGTGAAGTCACGTTTCCAGATCGCGTGGCCTGGATGGGATTCGAGAGCCGGGTGGAGAACGCGGGCGACGCCCTTTTGCCCCTCCAGCCAGCGCGCGAGGCTGAGGGCGCTCTGCTGGTGGCGCTCGAGCCGTACGCCCATGGTGCGCAGGCCGCGCAGCACCTGGTAGACATCGTCCGGCGCAGCACAGATGCCGAGTGCCCCGTGGGTGTCGAGCAGGCGCTCGAAACACGCTTCATTGGCTGAAACGGTTCCCAGTAGGACATCCGAATGGCCGCCGGGATATTTGGTGGCCGCCTGAATGGAGATATCGACCCCATGGTCGAGCGGGCGGAAGAAGAGCGGTGTCGCCCAGGTGTTGTCCATCATCACGATGGCGCCACCCCGGTGGGCGACGTCGACAATGGCGGGGATGTCCTGCATCTCGAACGTTCCGGAACCCGGGGCCTCGGTAAGGACCACTTTGGTATTGGGTTGCATAAGTGTGGCGATGCCTTTGTCGGCAGCCGGGTCGTAGTAGGTCACTTCGACACCAAGCCGGGTGAGCATGGTATCGGCGAAATGGCGTGTCGGATGATAGACCGAATCGACGATCAGCACGTGGTCGCCCGAAGACAGGAAGGCGAGCAGCGGAACGGTGACAGCGGCAAGCCCAGAAGGCACGATTATGGTGCCGGCAGCCCCTTCCAACTCGTTCATCGCCGCGGCCAGCGCGTCGGTTGTGGGTGTGCCGCGGGTGCCGTATGTATACTTCTGGTTGCGTGAGGCCATGGTCCCGGCATCGGGAAACAGCACGGTTGAGGCGTGAACCACCGGCGGATTGACGAAACCGTGAAAGTCGCGCGGATTGTTGCCCATATGGGCAAGGCGCGTGTTGTCTCCGACTTTAGTCTTATTCTTTTCGTTCATGGAACCTGTCGCTTGATTGACTGCGGGCGCGCCCTGGAGCGTGAGCGTAAGGAAAACCCTCGAAACCGGGCGTTCAAGATGCCGGATGGAACGCCATTGTCGGCGACCCGTCAACCGGGCACGGGCCGCGCTCTTGCCTCTGGAGCAAGGGTCTTTCGCTCTTGACCCAAAGAGATTTATGGCATTCGATGGGACCAGTGCGTGGGAGAGGAAGTGCGTGTCCGCCCCTTTGCGGGCCGGCACTCCGAGCGGGGTGTACGGGACATTCGCCTGCTTCCGCACTGAAAATGTCAGGGGATAAGCCCGAACACAGAAAAAAGGGTTCGTAATCATGAAAAATATTGTCAAAGCGTTGCTCGGCTCGGCCGCGATCGCGATGATGGCCGCGCCGGCTTCTGCCGCCACGCTGGACGATGTGAAGGCGAAAGGCCACGTCCAATGCGGCGTCAACACCGGCCTCATCGGCTTCAGCGCACCGGACGACCAGGGCAACTGGAAAGGCCTCGACGTGGACTTCTGCCGCGCCGTGGCTGCCGCAATTTTTGACGATCCCGAAGCCGTGGAATTCACGCCACTTTCGGCAAAAGACCGTTTCACCGCGCTTCAGTCAGGCGAAGTGGACGTGCTTTCCCGCAACACCACTTGGACGATCAGCCGCGACACGGCACTCGGCCTGAACTTCGCCGGCGTGACCTACTATGACGGCCAGGGCTTCATGATCAATGCGAAGAAGCTCGAAGGCATCAACTCCGCGCTTCAGCTTTCGGGTGCCGCGGTCTGCGTGCAGGCCGGCACGACGACGGAGCTGAACCTCGCCGACTACTTCAAGGCGAACAACATGGAGTACAGCCCTGTTGTTTTCGAGAAGTTCGAAGAGGTGAATGCGGCCTATGATGCAGGGCGCTGCGATGTCTACACGACGGACCAGTCCGGCCTTTATGCCGTGCGCTTAAATCTCACCAACCCGGACGACCACATCGTTCTGCCCGAAATCATCTCCAAGGAGCCCCTCGGGCCGGCAGTGCGCCATGGCGATGACCAGTGGTTCGACATTGTCAAATGGGTTTATTACGCGCTCGTGAATGCTGAAGAGCTGGGCATCAGCCAGGCCAACCTTGAAGAGAAGATGAATTCGGACAACCCCGAAGTGCGTCGTCTTCTCGGCACCGAGGAAGGCACCAAGCTTGGTACCGATCTCGGTCTGACCAATGATTTTGCCGTCCGTGCTATCAAGCATGTGGGCAACTACGGTGAGATCTTTGAGCGCAATGTGGGTGCCGACAGCCCGCTGAAGATCTCGCGCGGGATCAACGCCCTTTGGACGAAGGGTGGCCTTCAGTACGGTATGCCGATCCGCTGATCGGGTCCCGTGAAAACAATGCGTGAGAGGCGGTTCGCGCTGCCTCTCACCATTCCTGGTGAGGATAGCCATGGCCACCCCGCAATCAACTGTGGAGGGCGCGGCGCCTCGTGTGCCGCTCTTCTATGATCCGCGCGTTCGAGGAATTGCCTATCAAGTGCTGGTGTTTGCCGGCCTCGTTGCCCTGATCTACTGGATCATCGGCAACACGACCGCCAATCTTCAACGTGCCAACATCGCATCCGGTTTCGATTTCCTTCAGGGACGGGCCGGTTTCGACATTGGCGACAGTCTTGTCGAATATTCTTCCGATTCCACCTATGGGCGCGCGCTCTTCGTCGGCTTTCTGAACACGCTGCGTGTCGCGATCGTCGGTATCATTACGGCCACGATCATCGGCTTCATCATTGGTATCGGCCGCTTGTCGAAGAACTGGCTGATCAATCGTATCTGCCTCGTTTATGTGGAGGTGTTCCGCAACATTCCGCCGTTGCTGGTCATCTTCTTCTGGTATTTCGGCGTCCTTTCCGTGCTGCCGCTGCCGCGCGAGAGCATTGATCTGCCGCTCGGCTCGTACCTCAACAGCCGCGGGCTCTATTTCCCGCGCTTCCTTTGGGGCGAGGGGGCCTGGCTTGTTCTCGTCGGACTTGTGCTCGGCATCGTCTTCACCTTTTTCGTCCGCCGCTGGGCGCATCGCAGGCAGATGGCGACGGGCGAGCAGTTTCCGGTTTTCTGGACGAGTGTGGCGTTGATTGGCGGCTTGCCGCTTCTGGCCTTTCTTCTGACGGGGCTGCCACTGAGTTTCGAGTTTCCGGAGTTGTCGACTTTCAATTTGCGCGGCGGCATTCAGGTGCGGCCCGAATTTCTGGCGCTCTATCTCGCTCTCTCGTTCTACACGGCTGCGTTCATCGCCGAGATCGTGCGTGCCGGTGTGCTCGGTGTCAGCCACGGGCAAAGCGAGGCTGCGCAGGCGCTGGGTCTTCGCTCGGGCCAGTCCATGCGGCTGGTGATCATACCGCAGGCACTTCGGATCATTATCCCGCCGCTGACCAGCCAGTATCTGAACCTGACCAAAAACTCTTCACTGGCCGTGGCCATCGGATATCCAGACCTTGTTGCCACGGGCGGGACGACGCTCAACCAGACCGGACAGGCCATTGAAGTGGTCGCAATCTGGCTGGTCGTCTATCTGGGCCTTAGTCTCGGAACGGCCGGGTTGATGAACTGGTACAATGCGCGCATGGCGCTGGTGGAGCGGTAGGATGCAAGAACACGATCTCTCTTTCGTCCGTGCCGAAATGGTGGCCAATCAGCCGCCGCCTGTTTCCGACCACGGGCCTGTTTCATGGCTGCGCAAGAATCTCTTCGCCAATGTGACAGACTCGATTTTCACAATATTGGGCATCGCCCTCATTGTGATGATCGTGCCGCCGATAATCCAGTGGGCGTTCATTGATGCCCAATGGACCGGGGCAGACCGTTCCGTCTGTGCCACCGTTGTACAGGGCGGCACACAGCCGGAAGGCTGGTCTGGAGCATGCTGGGCTTTCGTGGACGCGAAATTCCAGCAGTTCATGTTCGGACGTTATCCGATGGATGAACGCTGGCGCGTTTATCTGACTGGCTTTCTGTTTGTGGCGCTTCTCACGCCGCTCCTGATACCCAGTGTTCCGCGCAAGGGATTGAACGCGATCCTTCTGTTCGTCGTTTTCCCGATCGTGGGGTTCTTCCTGCTGTCGGGAGGCGCGTTCGGGCTTCGTCCGGTCCCGACCCCGCTCTGGGGCGGTCTGTTGGTGACGCTGGTGCTTGCCTATGTGGGCATCGCGGTTTCGTTTCCGCTCGGCATACTTCTGGCGCTTGGCCGCCGGTCGCAAATGCCGGTGGTGAAGCTGGTGTGCGTTGTCTTCATCGAGACGATTCGCGGTGTGCCGCTGATCACCATCCTGTTCATGGCGAGCGTTATGCTGCCGCTTTTCCTGCCACCCGGCACCTCGTTCGACAAGCTTCTGCGGGCGCTGGTCGGCGTGGCGCTCTTTGCCTCGGCCTATATGGCGGAGGTGATCCGCGGCGGGCTCCAGGCAATCCCGAAAGGGCAATATGAGGGTGCGGATGCGCTGGGTCTGAGCTTCTGGAAGAAGATGAACCTTGTTGTTCTTCCGCAGGCGATCAAGCTGGTCATCCCCGGCATCGTCAACACCTTCATCGGCCTCTTCAAGGATACGAGCCTCGTCTACATCATTGGCATGTTCGACCTTCTGGGAGCCGTGCGGCAGAACTTCGCGGACGCGAACTGGGCATCGCCTCAGACACCAATCACCGGCCTTGTGTTTGCAGGCTTCGTGTTCTGGCTGTTCTGCTTCGGCATGTCGCGCTATTCAATATTCATGGAACGCCGGCTTGATACCGGCCACAAACGCTAGGCCGAAGGCCAAGGGGAAACAAAAATGGCAAAGGAAAACGCCGTCCGGGCCGAAGAGCTCCACGCCGACCGCAGCAAGATGCAGGTCTCCGACACCGATGTCGCGATCGACATCGTTGGCATGCACAAATGGTATGGTGACTTCCATGTGCTGAAAGACATCAATCTCAGGGTGATGCGCGGTGAGCGCATCGTCGTCTGCGGGCCTTCTGGCTCGGGCAAATCCACCATGATCCGCTGCATCAACCGGCTGGAGGAGCACCAGAAGGGCAAGATCGTCGTCGACGGCATCGAACTGACCAACGATCTGAAAAAGATCGACGAGGTGCGGCGCGAAGTGGGCATGGTGTTCCAGCACTTCAACCTGTTCCCGCATTTGACCATTCTTGAGAACTGCACGCTGGCCCCGATCTGGGTGCGCAAGACGCCCAAGAAGGAAGCAGAGGCAACCGCGATGCATTTCCTCGAGCGGGTGAAGATCCCGGAGCAGGCGAACAAGTATCCCGGCCAGCTTTCGGGCGGTCAGCAGCAGCGCGTGGCGATTGCCCGCGCTCTGTGCATGAACCCGCGCATCATGCTGTTTGACGAACCGACCTCGGCGCTTGACCCGGAAATGATCAAGGAAGTGCTCGATACCATGGTGGATCTCGCTGAAGAGGGGATGACCATGATCTGTGTGACCCACGAAATGGGTTTCGCACGGCAGGTGGCCAACCGTGTGATCTTTATGGATCAGGGCCAGATCGTGGAGCAGAACACGCCGGAAGCCTTCTTCGACAATCCGCAGCACGAACGCACCAAGCTCTTCCTGTCGCAGATCCTGCACTGATCACGCAGGAAGCATGGAAACATCAACGCCGCGTCTCCCTGTGGAGGCGCGGCGTCTTTCATTTCTG
Organism: Nitratireductor sp. B36; assembly: GCF_020833685.1. GTDB lineage: Bacteria > Pseudomonadota > Alphaproteobacteria > Rhizobiales > Rhizobiaceae > Nitratireductor. Next base: position 521,031 of record NZ_JACKZY010000001.1, on the reverse strand, counting down.
AAATAAACGGTGGTGCTGGCTGTTCAGAGGTTCTGGGGAGCGTCTGCGTCGAAACCATAAAGCCAGTCGAAATCTGCCATCAGGGCCTCTTCGCTACGCCGTCGCAGAACCAGGTTTCGCGCAAAAGCGACCGGGCCCCGCGCATGCCACGTAAAGCGGTTGAAGGCGCCGCGGCGGGCGACGCGGACCACCCGGGGCTTGCGGGCCGCTTCATAGGCGGCAAGGGCGGGGGCGGGGGCGCCTGGAGTGCGGGCCAAAAGTCTGGCGAGCACGACCGCATCCTCGATGGCCATGGCGGCCCCCTGAGCGGCGAACGGAGGAACCGCATGGGCCGCATCGCCCACGAGCGCCAATCCCTGCGGACTGGTCCAGGCGTCTGCGGGGGTGACTGCATGAACCGGCCAGACCGTCCAGCGTGCCCCTTCTGCACCTGCCAACCGGCCGAGGGAAGGATTGGCCCGGGTTAGGACCTTTTTCAGGGGGGCGTCATCGGCGTCCTGCGCCCAGGCATCGAGCGGGACTTCGCCCGGCAGGATGGCGACCAGATTGATCGCACGCCCATTGCTGATCGGGTAGGCGACGAGATGAAACGCGGGATCCAGAAAGGCTGTCACTCTGTCGGCCGCAAGAGCATCGCCCAATGCGGTCTTTGCCGCGGTCATTGGCAGCGTTGTGCGCCAGGCGATGTATCCGGTGAAACGGCTGCGCACGGAGGAGCGGATCAGCCGTCGGGAATGCGACCACACGCCGTCAGCGGCAATCAGAAGCGGAGTGCAGATGTCCTCAATGGTCTCGTTCCGCCGGATATGCAGCCGGGCACCGCCATCTTTTGACAACTCGGATTTTTCGACAAAGGCTCCGGTGACAACCTCAATCAACGCTTCGCTGCGCGCGCGTTCAAGAAGTGCGCTTTGCAGATCTGCGCGGTGTGTCACCAGATAGGGCGCGTTCCAGCGTGCCTCACCGACATCTCCCAACGGCATGGAAGCAAGCAGAGACAGGCTGCGAGCCTGCATAAGCGCGACCGCCTGCGGGCGCACGGCGTGTTCTCCAAGAGCATCGAGCACATCCAGGCGGGCCAGAAGGCGTGTCGCGTTGGGAGAAAGCTGAAGGCCCGCGCCAACCTCGGTAAGTTCCGGTGCGCGCTCGTAGATGCGCACCGGCAATCCATGCTGCGCCATGGCGAGCGCAGTCGTCAGCCCGGCAATGCCAGCGCCAACAACAATGGCTGCGGGAGCGTTGCTCACCGGTCTGTCAGCTGTTCAGGCCGCTTCCTCGAACTGGCAACCTTCGGGTTTGGTCTCCGCCGCTTTGAGCGCCGGATTGTAGCGGTAAAGCGTCGAGCAATAAGGGCAAACGCGTTCATTCTCGTCGCCCATGTCGATGAAGACATGCGGATGATCGAAGGGCGGATTGGCGCCGACGCACATGAATTCCTTCACGCCGATTTCGATTGCTTCATGTCCGCTGGTGTTCTGGAAATGGGGAATGGCTGATCCGGCCATCATCGTCTCCGGCTTGGAATGCGTTGGAACTTGCCTGCGTTTGTAGCATAAACTCCATCTTTGCAACCCTATGATATGAAACTGTCGCAAAACCATGTCACCAGATAGTCTGGCGGCAGAAAAGCCGCGACACATGTTGGGAAAAGGCGTGAGCAGGTTATGAACGAACTGAAGCCAGTCAGAAACGAGTTCTCTTTGGAGACGGGACCCGCGGGGGAAATCGCCGGCGCCAGCCCAGATCGTTTCGTCAACCGCGAATTTTCGTGGCTTCAGTTCAATCGGCGTGTTCTGGACGAGGCGCAGAACCAGAACCATCCGCTTCTTGAGCGTCTGCGGTTTCTGTCCATCTCGGCCGACAATCTGGACGAGTTTTTCATGGTGCGTGTTGCCGGGCTGGCCGGTCAGGTGCGTGAGCACATTGCAACACGCAGCGCCGACGGACGCACACCCGAGGAACAGCTTGAGCATGTTCTGCGCGAGGTTGCGCGGCTGCAGATCGACCAGCATGACAGCTTGAATGCGCTTCTGGAGCTACTGAGCAGGGAAGGCATCGAACTCGTTCGTGCCGACGCCTTGAATCAATCTGACATGAAATGGCTGGAAGATCATTTCATGGAAGCGATTTTTCCGGTTCTGACTCCACTGTCCATCGACCCGGCGCATCCGTTTCCCTTCATCCCGAACCTCGGTTTCTCCATCGCGCTTGAACTGCAGCACGAAGGGGAACTGGAGCCCATGACGGCGCTTCTGCGCCTGCCCGTTGCGCTCAAGCGGTTCATCCAGTTGCCCGACCGCAGCGGCACGGTCCGTTTCATCACGCTCGAAGATGTCGTCAGCCTGTTCATCAGCAAGCTCTTTCCGCGCTATCAGGTGATCGGCTCGGGCACGTTCCGCATCATCCGGGATAGCGATATCGAGGTTGAGGAAGAGGCCGAGGACCTGGTGCGCCTGTTCGAATCGGCCCTGAAGCGCCGCCGTCGCGGCTCCGTGATCCGCATCGAGTTCGACAATGAGATGCCCGAAGGCCTTAGGGACTTCGTCGCGAGTGAGCTGGGGGTGGCGGAAAACCGCATCACCGTTCTGGAGCGACCGCTGGCCATCAACCAGATTTCCGAGATCGTGAAGGTGCCGCGCGAGGACCTTCTGTTCCAGCCCTACAATCCGCGCTTTCCAGAACGCATCCGCGAACACAATGGCGACTGTTTCGCGGCGATCCGCGAGAAAGACATCATTGTCCATCATCCTTATGAATCCTTCGATGTGGTGGTACAGTTCTTGCGCCAGGCCTCGCAGGACCCGGAAGTGGTGGCGATCAAGCAGACGCTGTATCGCACCTCCAACGACAGCCCGATCGTGCGGGCGCTGATCGAGGCGTCCGAGGCGGGCAAGTCGGTAACAGCCCTCGTGGAGCTGAAAGCGCGCTTCGACGAGGAAGCGAATATCCGCTGGGCGCGCGATCTGGAACGGGCGGGCGTTCAGGTCGTGTTTGGCTTCATCGAATTGAAGACGCATGCGAAAATGTCGCTCGTGGTACGCCGCGAGGAAGGCAAGCTGCGCAATTATTGCCACCTGGGAACGGGCAACTACCATCCGATCACGGCACGGATCTACACCGATCTGTCCTACTTCACGGATGATCCGGAGATCGCGCGCGATGTGGCTCAGGTGTTCAATTTCATCACCGGCTATGCTGAGCCAGACGGTGAGATGCGCATTGCCGTATCTCCATTCTCGCTGCGCAACCGGCTGCTCGACCATATCCGCGCGGAGATCGAGCATGTAAAGGCGGGACGTCCGGGCCAGATCTGGATGAAGATGAATTCGCTGGTCGATCCGTTGGTGATCGACGCGCTTTATGAGGCAGGGCAGGCGGGCGTCGAGATCGATCTGGTGGTGCGCGGCATCTGTTGTCTGCGTCCGCAAGTGCCTGGGCTTTCCGAGCGCATACGGGTGAAATCCATTGTTGGCCGTTTCCTGGAGCACAGCCGGATCTACTGTTTCGGCAACGGCCACGGCCTGCCGTCCGACGAAGCGGTGGTCTACATCTCATCCGCCGACATCATGCCGCGCAATCTCGACAGGCGCGTGGAAACCATGGTGCCGATCACCAACCCCACGGTGCATGAACAGGTTCTCGGGCAGATTATGCTCGGAAACATCATGGACAACCAGCAAAGCTTTGAAGTATTGCCCGACGGCACCTCTCGGCGCATTATGCCCGACGAGGGAGAAGAACCGTTCAACGCTCAGGAATACTTTATGACGAATCCGAGCCTTTCCGGTCGCGGCAATGCCTTGAAATCTCATGCGCCGAAGCGGATCGCCGCTTTCAAGAAGCGCAAGAAGGTAGATGTCGAAGCCGTTTCATCAACGGACTAACGGGCATATCTTTTGGGCATAGCTGAATCTCAAGGCCGGCTTCAGGACCGGCGTCCCGTTTCGGTCATCGATATCGGGTCAAACTCGATTCGCCTCGTGATCTACGAGGGGGTCGCGCGTTCTCCGAGCGTGTTGTTCAACGAAAAGATGCTGGCGGGTCTCGGCAAGAGCATCGTCACGACGGGCGAACTCGATCCCGAAGGCGTGACGCGGGCGGTCGAAGAGTTCCGCCGGTTCCGCGCGCTGTCCGAGCAGGCCGGCGCGCAATCCCTGCACGTGCTTGCGACGGCGGCAGCACGCGAGGCGAAGAACGGCCCGGACTTCATTCATCGGGCAGAAGACATTCTCGGCACGAACATTCGCGTGCTCTCCGGACGCGAGGAGGCGAAATACTCCGCCTTTGGCATCATGTCCGGCTTCCACAAGCCGAATGGCATTGTCGGAGACCTTGGCGGCGGTAGTCTCGAACTCGTTGAGGTTGAAGGCTACGAGATGGGCGACGGCATCACCCTGCCGCTCGGCGGCTTGCGGCTTAAGGAGATGGCGAAAAACTCTGTCACCAGGGCCGGGCGCATCGCCCGCGATGAGCTGGCCCGCGCCCCGTGGCTGAAGGACGGGGCCGGGCGCCCCTTCTACTGTGTGGGCGGCACATGGCGAAACCTCGCCCGCCTGCACATGCTTGAAACCGGCTATCCGCTCGAGGTGATGCACCACTACGAAATGGACATCGAGCAGTCGGTGGATTTCCTGAAACGCGTGGCGGGCGGCGTCGATCGTTTCGCTGGCATCAGTCATATTTCCAAGAATCGCCGCACGCTTCTGCCCTATGGTGCGACAGTGCTGCAGGAGATCATCAAGGCGTCGAACCCCTCCAGGATCATCTTCTCGGCGCTCGGTGTGCGTGAGGGCTATCTCTATTCACTGCTGGAAGAAGAGGACCGCCGGCGGGACCCGTTGCTTTCGGCTGCCCAGGAACTCGCCGTGTTGCGGTCACGCTCGGTGACCCATGCGCGCGAATTGGCCGAATGGAGCGGGCCGGCGCTGCAAGCGCTCGGCATTGAAGAGACGGAGGAAGAAGCGCGCTATCGCGAGGCGGCCTGTCTTCTGGCCGACATCGGCTGGCGCGCGCACCCGGAATATCGTGGCACACAATCGCTGAACATCATCGCCCATGGCTCCTTCATCGGCATCGACCATCCGGGCAGGGCCTTTATCGCGCTTGCGAACCTTTTCCGGCATGAGGGCCTGTTCAACGATGCGCTCTCGCCGCGCATGCGCCAGCTCGCCACGCCTCGGTATGTCGAACGGGCGCGGATCCTGGGCGGGCTTCTGCGCGTCGTCTATCTGCTGACGGCCTCAATGCCGGGCATCATTCCCAAGCTCAAATGGGAAAAGCGGGACGACGGCACCACGGTGCTTCTCATTCCCAAATCACATGAAGCCCTGATGGGAGAGCGCCCTGTGGGCCGCATGGCACATCTGGCCAAAGTCACCGGGCTCAATCTGGCCTTGGAAGTGGCGAAAGAATAGGCTGCAGTGGCGATGATCGATCGCGAGCAATTCGACGGTCGATCGCGCCTTTTATTCGGCAGCTTCGCTGCGTGTATCTGCCGGTTCGAAAATCTCGATCTTCCGGTTGTTGAAACGCAGCGCAAGCTCACCCTGCACCAGCTTCACCGCTTCCTTGCCAAAAACCTCTCGCCGCCAGCCTGACATGGCAGGAACGTCCGCCTCCGCGCCGTCGGCTGCGATGCGGTCGATGTCGTCGCTGGAGGCAAGCATTTTCGGCGCAACGCCCTGCTTGTCGGCAACCAGCTTCAAGAGCACCTTCAGCAGTTCGGCCGCCGCTGCGGCGCCCTCGGGAGCGTGGGGCGGTCTGGGCAAGCGTGGCAGGTCCTCTTTTGGCAGGGCCATGGCCTTGGCGACGGCACCAAGCAGCCCGGTGGCCGCACTGGACCGCTCCCAGCCTTTGGGAATGGTTCGAAGCCGCCCCAGTGCCTCGCTGTCGCGCGGATGCTGCTGTGCCACTTCGTAGATCGCATCGTCCTTTATGACACGCCCACGCGGCACATTGCGCTCGCGCGCCTCACGCTCGCGCCAGGCTGCAACGTGCTGCAGGATAGCGAGATCGATGGGTTTCTTTACGCGAAGCTTGAGGCGCTTCCAGGCATCGTCTGGATGCGGATCATAGGTTTCGCGCGCTGTCAGCACAGCCATTTCCTCGTTGAGCCAGTGCGCACGTCCTTCGCGCTCCAACTCAGTCTTGAGATGCAGATACACATCAATGAGATGCGTGACGTCTGCAAGCGCATAGCTGAGCTGCTTGTCTGAGAGAGGACGGCGCCGCCAGTCGGTGAAGCGCGATGACTTGTCGATGCGGGCGCCAGTGATCTTTGCGACAAGCTGGTCATAGGAGACACTATCGCCGAAACCGCAGACGGATGCCGCCACCTGCGTGTCGAAAAGAGGGCTGGGGATCAGTTTTCCGAGATTGTAGACGATTTCAACGTCCTGACGCGCCGCATGGAACACTTTTACAATGTTTTGATTGGCCATGAGCGCGAAGAACGGTTTGAGGTCGATCCCATCGGCAAGCGGATCGATAAGCGCGGTGACACCCGGTGCCGCCATCTGGATGAGACAGAGCTCCGGCCAGAAGGTCGATTCTCGAATGAACTCGGTGTCGACAGTGACGAAATCGGATTTTTCGAAGGCGTTAATCGCCGCTTCGAGGTCTTTTTGCTTCGTGATCAGATCCATTCTGCTTCTTTAGGTCATGCTGGCGAAAAAGGAAAGAAACCGCTTGCCTTGATTAGAGGTCATCGACGGATCGATGATTGCGGCTGCGCCGTGCCATCCGAACGAAAACCGGCGAGGTCCGCAACAGCGCCGCAAAGCGCCGCCGCCTTGCTGCAGGAACGGATGGGCGCACACTCATCCGGTAGAATGTCACGCCGATGAGCACCGCATAGACAAGGGAGGTGTAGGAGAAGAGCGCATGCGGGCCAAAACGCTGCATGAGGAGCGAAGCCAACAGGGGGCCGACCATGGCGCCGAGCGAATAGAAGAACAGCAGGCCGGCGGCGAGCTGCACGAACTGATCCTTCTGGGCGTGGTCGTTGGCGTGGGCGACCGACAATGAATAAAGCGACATGGCAAATGCACCGAACAGAAACACCAGCAGCATGTTGGCTCTCGGGCTTTCGCCGGCAAACCAGACGATGATCAGCGCAGAGACGAGCGCACCAATCGTGGTGCCAAGAAGCACGACGCGGCGATCATGGCGGTCAGACAAGGCTCCCAGGGGATATTGCATCACGGCTCCGCCGATAATGCCCGCGCTCATAAAGGTGGCGATCTCGGATACGCTGAGGCCGATGGATTGGCCGTAGATCGGCCCGACTATGCGGAAGGCGCTGTTGGTGAGGCCGACCGCCAAACAGCCGAAGGCCGCCAGCGGCGAGATGCGCCAGACGGCGGCGAGGTCGAGACGCAGTTCAGCCGGCGGGCGTGGGTTGGAACGGTCGGCCATGGAAACCGGCACCAATGACAGGGTGATCATCATCGCCATGACGGCAAAGGTGACAAATCCTTCGATGCCGAGTGCTGGCAGCATGTATTGCGACCCGGTGACCGCGGCGATGTCGATGATGCGGTAGACGGCCAGAACACGGGCGCGGTTGGTGTTCTGCGCAGCCGAGTTGAGCCAGCTCTCGATGGTGGTGAAGAGACTTGAAAAGCAGATGCCGGAGAGAAAACGCACCGCGATCCAGGAAAGCGGATCGACGAACAGGACGAGGAGCAGCGCCCCGGCGGCACCCAGCGCCGCAAGTGCCGCAAAAGCACGGATATGCCCGACCGCGCGCAGAAGACGCGGCACGTAAAGACAGCCGATGAGGAAGCCTGCGAAATACGCACTGCCCATGAGGCCGATCGTGGTTTCGGAAAACCCTTCCGCCGCACCGCGCAGCGCGATCAGCGTGCCCTGAAGCCCGTTACCGGCCAAAAGGATGCCAGCGGCAATGAGAAGCGGGATCAGCGGGCGAAGGCTGGACATGGTGTGAGGCCCGTGCTGGGAGGCGCGGCAGGTCGCACCGTTCGACAATGAGCTATAGGCCGCCCTGTACCAATTCTCTTGGGCCAGCAGGCCGGGGCGATGATTCCAGCTGTTCGACCGGAGACCGATAAAGCGGCATCCGGCCCGACACCTTGACAAATCGTACCTCTCATGCGCTTTTCGCGCCGACCTTCCGGGAGGGTTTCGACCTGTCCCGCGTATGAATTCCAAGACACGGATGATATGACCATGCATCGCTATCGCAGCCATTCCTGCGCCGAACTCAGAAAATCCGATGTGGGCGCGAACGTGCGCCTGTCCGGCTGGGTGCATCGTGTGCGCGACCATGGTGGCCTCCTGTTCATCGATCTGCGCGATCATCACGGCGTGACGCAGATCGTGGCCGATCCTGATTCTCCTTCGTTCAAGACCGCCGAAAGCGTGCGTGGCGAATGGGTGATCCGTGTCGATGGTGAGGTAAAGGCGCGCACCGACGAGACCATCAACAAGAACCTGCCGACGGGCGAGGTGGAGATTTTCGCGCGCGAGATCGAAGTGCTTTCCGAGGCGAAGGAGCTTCCGCTGCCGGTGTTCGGCGAGCCGGACTATCCGGAGGATATTCGCCTCAAATACCGGTTCCTTGATCTGCGTCGTGACACGCTGCACAAGAACATCGTTCAGCGCACGAAGATCATCGCCGAGATGCGCCGGGCCATGGGCGAGGCGGGCTTCACCGAATATTCGACACCCATCCTGACGGCTTCCTCGCCAGAAGGCGCGCGCGACTTTCTGGTTCCGTCGCGTCTGCATGAAGGAAAGTTCTACGCGCTGCCGCAGGCGCCGCAGATCTACAAGCAGTTGATCATGGTGTCGGGCTTCGACCGGTATTTCCAGATCGCACCCTGCTTCCGGGATGAGGATCCACGCGCCGACCGTCTGCCCGGCGAATTCTACCAGCTTGACCTCGAAATGAGTTTCGTCGAGCAGGAAGACGTGTTCCAGACCATGGAACCGGTCATGCGCGGCATCTTTGAGAAGTTTGCCAATGGCAAGCCGGTGACGGACGTCTTCCCGCGCATTCCCTACGACGAGGCGATGCGCAAATACGGTTCCGACAAGCCGGATCTCAGAAACCCGATCGAAATGGAAGATGTCTCCGAGCACTTCCGTGGCTCGGGCTTCAAGGTTTTCGCCAACATTCTCGCCAATGACGAGAAGGCCGAAGTCTGGGCCATTCCGGCAAAGACTGGTGGCTCCAGAGCCTTCTGCGACCGCATGAATTCCTGGGCGCAGGGTGAGGGGCAGCCGGGCCTTGGCTATATCTTCTGGCGCAAGGAAGGTGAGGGCCTAGAGGGCGCTGGCCCGATTGCCAAGAATATCGGCCCGGAGCGCACTGAGGCGATCCGCACCCAGCTTGGCCTTGAAGACGGCGACGCCTGCTTCTTCGCCGCAGGCGATCCGAAAAAGTTCGCCGCCTTTGCCGGCGCTGCCCGCACGCGGGCGGGTGAGGAGCTCGATCTGGTCGACCGCGATCAGTTCAAGCTCGCCTGGATCGTCGATTTCCCCTTCTACGAGTGGAACGAGGACGAGAAGAAGATCGACTTCGGCCACAACCCCTTCACCATGCCGCAGGGCGGTCTGGAAGGGCTGGAAAGCGGCGACCCGCTGGAGCTGAAGGCCTACCAGTATGACCTCGTCTGCAACGGTTTCGAGATCGCTTCCGGCGGCATCCGCAACCATCTGCCCGAGGTGATGGTCAAGGCGTTCGAGAAGGTCGGCTTCACACAAAAGGACGTTGAAGAGCGTTTCGGCGGCCTTTACCGCGCATTCCAGTATGGCGCGCCGCCCCATGGCGGCATGGCGGCCGGCATTGATCGCATTGTCATGCTGCTTCTTGGCGCGAAAAACCTGCGCGAGATCACCATGTTCCCGATGAACCAGCAGGCACAGGACCTCCTGATGGGCGCCCCCTCGGAGGCGAGCCCCGCACAGCTTCGTGAGTTGAACCTGCGTCTTGCGCCGGTCAAGAAGGATTGAATGAGCGAATAGCGAATAGCTGGTCGCAAATTCAAAGGGGTTGCAGGCCTTGTACAGCTTGCAACCCCTTTTTCACTATTCACTACTCACTATTCGCCACTCACTCATTCGCCGTGATCGAAAGCCCGACCTGCTTTGCCAGCGCCTCCGGCGAGCCCATGGCAGTGCCTATCAGAACGGCGAGCGGTATCCCTTCTTTTGGCGCAACGCTGATCGTGAGGTTGCGTGGATTGTCCAGATAGCTGGTCACGGCCTTGGAGAGGCTCTGTGTCAGATCCGGGCCGAGATACTGACCGGCCATGAGGGGCACGATGGCCTTGGCCTGATTGGCCACGTCTTCCGGCTTGACCCCCTGCTGGTCCGCCGCATAGGCAAGCACCTTCCCGGTCAGTGAAGCATCGGAAAAGCGGATCGAGGCACCATGGAGGCTGAGCTGTTGCATGAGGCCGAGCATGGCAAGGCCCTGCGCCTGCTTCTGCTGTTCGGTTCCGCTGTCCATCTTGTTCTGCATATCCTGCAGGGTGCGGATGAATTCGGGCGTGTAGCCGCTGATATCCGCCGTGATCGCCAGTGTCCCGGCGTTCTCGACCTTGACGTCGTAGCGCGTGATCTTCATGCGACCGTCGGCCAGAGCCCAGCTGCCGGCCATATCAACGCTGCCGGACAACTCTTCGTAGCCGTATTCGCTCAATTTGCTGCGTGCATCGCTGTTGTCGGCAAGCGTCGCAACATCGAGCCAGAAATTCTCGACGGCTCCGACGAAGCTCATGCTCTCAGTGCCACCCCCCAGCGTGGTGTTCGCCTGCAGCGATTCAAGCGTAAAGAGCGGCGCCCCGTCTTTTCCCACACGCGCGCTGTCGAGAGCAAAACGACGGTACTGCATCAGGCCGCCATAGGGCGCGTTTTCGCCCTCTTTGGGCAGGATGAGCCCTTCGATTGAAAGGCCGTTCAACGCAATGTCGAAACCTTCTTCCGACTGTTCGAAACTGTCGACAGCAATTCGGCCGATCTCATAGACCTCGCCGGTCTCGGTAACGTCTTGCAGGAGAAAATCGCCGAGCTGAACTTTGGCCTCGACGTCCAAAAGACCGAATGAGGCATTCTCGAGAACGATCGAATCGCCATCCTGGCGCACGCCGGTCCATTCAGCCATCACGCCTTGATCGCCGAGCAGGGTTTTGTAGCGGGCTGCGACCTCCTCTGCCTCCCAGGCCCAGGCGGACTGCAGCGCCGTCGCCGAAAGAAGGGCAGCGAGCGAAAGAGACTTCAGCTTGGTCATGTGGCTGAGCATGGGAATTTCCTTGAAATTGCGTAAGGTAACGGTCATCCAACGTGTTCGTCGGCTGAAAATGCGATCTGAGGATGACCTGAGGTCATTCCTGTGTCAATTTTGCGGGCGTTCGCATGGTTTAAGCACCACCAAGGAATCTGCGGGAGAGGCTGAGAATGAGGGCATTGGGGCAACTGTGGGCAGGATTTCTCCTGACGATGTTGTTTTCGCTGGCCGCGCAGGCTGTAGAGCTGCACGAAGGCATCACCTACCGTCAGGGACTGAAGCTCGATATTCACGCGCCAGACCGCCCCGGCCGCACCGCCCAGGCCGGCGTGGTGCGCATGAATCTCTTCTCTTTCGGTGGTCGCAAGGCACCGGTGGTGATCTACGCCCACGGCGGCGGCTGGGTGAAGGGCTCGCGCAAGAAGGTCTATTCGCTTCCCGAGTGGCTTACGTCTCTCGGTTACATTCTCGTTGCCATCGACTACCGCAAGGTTCCGCAGACGACGATCGACGGCCAGGTCAATGATCTTTCGGCGGCGATATCCTGGGTGCGCTCCAACATTTCGCGCTATGGCGGGGATCCCTCGCGCATCGTGCTGATGGGGCATTCCGCCGGCGCGCACCTGGTGGCGATGGCGGCAGCGCGCAATGTTGCGGGCTCCGTGCGCGGGGTCATACCCAACGATGTGCAGGCCTATGACATGGTCGCCTATGCCGGCATGCGCGGCTCGCTCGGCTATCCCTATATCAATGCGTTTGGCTCTGACCCCAATGACTGGGTGCGCTGGTCGCCCGTCACTTATGCCCGGCGCGGTTCCGGTTTCCCGCCGCATCTTTTCCTGCATTCGGGCTCCAATGGCGCGCGGCGCAAGGCACTGACCAACGGCTATTCCAATCTCCTGAGGGCGCGGGGCGCGCGTTCGGCGGTTTTCGACGGCGGTCGCTACACCCATGGCTCGATCGCGCGCAAGCTGGGCGAACCGGGCGATCCCGCGACATTGACGATCGAGCGGTTCTTGGCGCAGGTGATGCGGTGAGGGAACAGAGCGAGTAGCGAATAGGGAATAGCGAATAGGGAAAAAGGGCTGGACACCTGCGTCGCGTGAGGCAATCCATACTCGCTACTCGCTACTCGCTACTCGCTACTCGCTACTCGCTACTCGCTACTCGCTACTCGCTACTCGCTACTCGCTACTCGCT
>NZ_JACKZY010000001.1:0-508479 GCF_020833685.1 Nitratireductor sp. B36 | reverse complement strand
CTACTCCCCCCTTGCCGCGAATCACCCTCTGGTCTAACCCGAAACCATGGGAAAAGATTTGCTTCCGCCCGGTGGCGACGGCGGTGATGCCGTCGAGCCGGTCGATCTGAAAAAGGCGCTTGAAGAGCGCTATCTCGCCTATGCGCTGTCGACGATCATGCATCGTGCTCTGCCCGATGTGCGTGACGGGCTGAAGCCGGTGCATCGGCGCATTGTCCACACGATGCGTCTTCTGCGCTTGAGCCCCGATCAGGGCTTTGCCAAATGCGCCCGCATCGTCGGCGACGTGATGGGCAAGTTCCATCCGCATGGCGACCAGTCGATCTATGACGCTCTGGTGCGCCTGGCGCAGCCCTTTGCCATGCGCTATCCGCTGGTCGACGGGCAGGGCAATTTCGGCAATATCGACGGCGATAACGCCGCCGCCATGCGCTACACCGAAGCGCGCATGACCGAGGTCGCCTCGGAAATCCTGACCGGCATCACCGAGGATGCGGTCGATTTTCGCCTGACCTACAATGAGGAAGACGAGGAGCCCACGGTTCTCCCCGGCGCGTTCCCCAATCTTCTGTGCAACGGTTCGTCGGGCATTGCCGTGGGCATGGCCACCTCGATCCCGCCGCACAATGCGGCAGAGGTCTGCGATGCGGCGCTGGCCGTCATCGACGATCCGGATATCGACCCCGACCGCCTTCTCGACTTCGTCAAGGGGCCGGACTTCCCGACCGGCGGCATCATCGTCGAGGATCAGGCCTCGATCCGCGAAGCCTATGCCACCGGACGCGGCGGCTTCCGCGTACGGGCACGCTGGCACAAGGAAGATCAGGGGCGCGGCACGTGGACGGCCGTGGTCACCGAGATTCCCTATGGCGTGCAGAAATCGCGGTTGATCGAGAAGATCGCCGAGCTGATCATCTCGCGCCGGCTGCCCCTTCTGGAAGACATTCGCGATGAGAGCGCCGAAGACATCCGCATCGTGCTGGTGCCCAAGAGCCGCACCGTTGCACCGGAACTCCTGATGGAATCGGTCTTCAAGCTGACCGATCTGGAAAGCCGCTTCCCGCTCAACATGAATGTGCTTTCGCGCGGCAAGGTGCCGGGTGTCCTCTCGCTCAAGCAGGTCTTGCGTGAATGGCTCGACCATCGCCGCGAAGTGCTTCTGCGCCGCTCGCGCCACAGGCTCGCCGAAATCGAGAAGCGGCTGGAAATTCTGGCCGGCTATCTGGTCGCCTATCTCAACATTGACGAGGTCATCCGCATCATCCGCGAGGAGGATGAGCCCAAGAAGGTGATGATCGCGCGCTTCGAACTGACGGACACGCAGGCCGAGGCGATCCTCAACATGCGCCTGCGCGCCCTGCGCAAGCTCGAGGAATTCGAAATCCGCAAGGAATTCGAGAAACTGTCCGAAGAGAAGGACGGTATCGAGGCGCTGCTGGCCTCCACCGCGCGCCAGTGGAAGACGGTGCGCTGGGAGGTGGCCAAGGTGCGCCAGACCTTCGATCCGGAGAAGAATCAGGCTTTGGGCAAGCGCCGCACCACCTTCGCTGAAGCGCCGGAGCACGATCTGGAAGAGGTGCACGAGGCGCTGATCGAGCGTGAGCCGATCACTGTGGTACTCTCCGAAAAAGGCTGGCTGCGCGCCATGAAGGGGCATTTGGCCGATTTCTCGTCTCTGTCCTTCAAGGAAGGCGACAGCCTCAAGATTGCCTTCCATGCGCAGACGACCGACAAGATCCTGCTCTTCACCACGGGCGGCAAGGTCTTCACCATCGGCGCCGATCGTCTGCCCGGTGGGCGCGGTCATGGCGAGCCGGTGCGCATCATGGTCGACATGGACAATGATCAGGCTATCGTGACGGCGTTTGCTCATGATCCCGAAAGGAAACTTCTCGTCGCATCGCACGCGGGCAACGGCTTTGTCGTTGCCGAGAAGGAGATCGTCGCCAACACCCGCAAGGGCAAGCAGGTGATGAATGTGAAGGCACCGGACGAGGCCAAGCTTTGCCTGCCGGTTTCGGGCGACCATGTGGCGGTCGTCGGCCAGAACCGAAAACTGCTTGTTTTCCCGCTCGCCGAAGTGCCGGAGATGACGCGCGGCAAGGGCGTGCGCCTGCAGCGCTACAAGGATGGCGGCGTTTCCGACATCAAGACCTTCGCCATGGAAGAGGGGCTTTCGTGGAAGGATTCGGCTGACCGAACCTTCGTCAAGACGCGCGAGGAACTCACCGAATGGATAGGCAACCGTGCTGCCGCCGGCCGCATGGCGCCGAAGGGTTTTCCGCGCACCGGCAAGTTCGGATGAGAAGGGATAGCCAGGCCTGAAGGAGGTCGTGCAGACAGAGGAGGGGCAAGATGCTGCACTGGATGACAGGATTGAAACGGGCCACGGTGGCCGTATCCCTGATCGGGATTTTGGGGCTCGTTCCGCCAGCTGCGGCGAAAGACAGCCTCCTTGAAGAGGCGGTCTCCTTTTCCGGACAGGTTCTTTACCTGCAGACGGATGTGCCAGGTCTCATCATCGGTGCCGTGCGGGATGGTGAAACCGCTGTCTTTGGATTTGGCGAAACCGCAAAGGGCAATGGCAAGGTGCCCGATGGCGACACGCTGATGCGGGTCGGCTCGATCAGCAAGGTGTTTACCGGTGCGGTTCTTGCAAGCCTTGCCGCCGACGGGACGGTTGAATTCACCGATCGGCTGCAGGATCGGCTGGGCTGGGACGTGGAGGTCCCCGTTCTCGACGGCAAACCCATTCGACTGATCGATCTGGCGACCCACACGTCCGGCCTGCCGCGCGAGGTGGATGTGGAGCGCGGCCCGGACGATGACCCGTTCTCCACCGTGACGAAGGAAGCCTATTCGAAGGCGCTTGCGGAAGGGGCGCAACTTTTCCCCGCCGGAACGGGCGGACTTTACTCCAATTTCGGGTTCGACATGCTGGCCGTTGCTCTTGGCTCAGCTGCGGGCAAGCCCTATGCCGAGCTGCTTGCCGAGCGTGTGCTGGAGCCGATGGGGCTGAAAGACACCACGCTCGCACCCGGTGAGGCTGATCGCCATCGCCTGATGCAGGGACACAATTTTGATGGTTCGCCCTTGCCGGATGTTCCCAACACGCCGGTCATGGCCGGAGCAAGCGGCCTCTACACGACCACAAATGACATGCTGAAATGGCTTGAGTGGCATCTCGACCGGTTTTCGCCGGACATGGCGGAAATGCGGATGCTCAACCATGCCTCTTATGTGCAGCGCGATGCGCTCGATCCGACCTATGGATTTGACGAATCCGGTCATATGGATGCGATGGGGCTTGGCTGGGTTGTGATGCAGCCGGAAGGTGATCGCCCGCTCCTGCTCCAAAAGGCCGGGGGGCGGCAGGGCATGTTCGTCTATCACGCCTTTGCCCCCGCGCGTGGTGTGGGCGTGTTCGTCGCCATCAACGAGTTCGATTTCGCCGCTTCCATGCTGATGGCCGAAGTGGTGAACGACCTCATCGCCGATCTCGCACCGCGCTGATTTGCGCCGCGGCGTGGATGCCTGCTTCTGCGCCGTGCGTCCTTCGACAAGCTCAGGATGAGGGATGTGAGAGCTTGGCGCGTGCCATGGGCGCCATCATCGCGTCCTTCGACAAGCTCAGGATGAGGGAGGATGGAGCACGCCATCCCGACATGAGATGACTGGCTCCTTGCGCCCCTCATCCTGAGCTTGTCGAAGGACGCACTCCCTTTCAGCGCACATTGTCCCTTCACGTCCGCGATTGTGGAAAAGCGCTTCTTGTGAGCGGCAGGCTGGGGCGAATGACACTATCTTCGCCGCACCAATCGATTCAGGGAATTCCATGTCCGCAGACGCCAAACGCATTGCCACCCTCATAGCCGCCGAGATCAGCGCCAGACCCGAGCAGGCGGAAGCCGCCATCGGGCTTCTGGATGAGGGGGCGACCGTCCCCTTCATCGCGCGCTACCGCAAGGAGGTGACCAGCGGGCTCGACGACACGCAATTGCGCACGCTCTCCGAGCGGCTTTCCTATCTGCGCGAACTCGACCAGCGGCGCGACACGATCCTCGGGTCCATCCGCGAGCAGGGCAAGCTGACGCCGGAACTGGAGACGAAGATCGCCGCCGCCGCCACCAAGGCAGAGCTTGAAGACATCTATCTTCCCTACAAGCCCAAACGGCGCACCAAGGCGCAGATCGCGCGTGAGCGCGGGCTGGGGCCGCTCGCAGAGGCCATTCTGGCGGACCGCTCAAAGGTGCCGGCGGATCTCGCAAAGGACTATCTGGGCGAAGAGGTGCCGGATGAAAAGGCCGCGCTGGAGGGCGCGCGTGACATACTGGCTGAGCAGTTTGCGGAAAACGCCGACCTGGTTGGAAAACTGCGCAACCACATGAAGGAGCGCGCCGTGCTGCGTTCCCGGGTGGTTGAGGGCAAGGAAGAGGCGGGCGCGAAATTTTCCGATTATTTTGATCATTCAGAGCGCTGGGCAGGCGTGCCGAGCCACCGCGCGCTTGCCATGCTGCGCGGCCGCAATGAGGACATTCTGGCACTCGATCTGGAAGTGGATGCCGACGACACGAGCCCGCTAAAACCGGCCGTGCGCATGATTGCGGCAGCCTACGAGATCGGCGGGCAGCTCCCCGGCGACCAATGGCTGCTGGACGTCGCCGGCTGGACATGGCGTGTAAAACTCTTCCTGCATCTGAGCCTCGATCTGATGCGTGATCTGCGTGAACGGGCCGAGGAGGAGGCAATCAACGTCTTCGCGCGCAATCTGAAGGATCTGCTTCTGGCAGCTCCCGCCGGCACACGCGCGACGATGGGGCTCGATCCGGGCATCCGCACCGGCGTGAAGGTTGCGGTTGTGGATGCCACCGGCAAGCTCCTCGATACGGCAACGGTCTATCCGTTCCCGCCGCGCAACGATCTGCGCGGCAGCCAGGCAGCACTTTCCGCGCTTGTGCGAAAACATGGGGTGGAACTCATTGCCATCGGCAATGGCACCGCCAGCCGCGAGACGGAAAAAATGGTGGCCGACATGCTCTCCGACATGCCGGCACCCAAGCCGCTCAAGGTGGTGGTGTCGGAGGCGGGGGCCTCGGTTTATTCGGCTTCGCCCACGGCGGCTGCCGAGTTCCCCGATCTCGACGTGTCGCTGCGCGGGGCGGTCTCCATCGCGCGCCGGCTTCAGGATCCGCTGGCCGAACTGGTGAAGATCGAACCCAAGTCCATCGGCGTCGGTCAGTATCAGCACGATGTGGACCAGTATCGTCTGGCAAAGGCGCTCGATGCGGTGGTGGAAGATGCAGTGAACGCGGTGGGCGTCGACCTGAACACGGCATCGAAATCGCTTCTGGCGCGGGTTTCCGGCCTCGGAGAATCGATCGCCGAGGCGATTGTCGCGCATCGTGATGCCAATGGCGCGTTCTCCAGCCGCAAGCAGCTTCTGGAGGTGGCGCGGCTTGGTCAACGCACCTTCGAGCAATGTGCCGGCTTCCTGCGCATCCAGAACGGCACGGAGCCGCTGGATGCCTCCGCCGTCCATCCGGAAGCCTATGGTGTGGCACGCAAGATTGTCGCCTCATGCGGCCGCGACGTGCGCGCGTTGATGGGCGATGCCGGGGCGCTAAAGGCGCTCGATCCGCGCGTCTTCGTGGACGAGCGTTTCGGCCTGCCGACGGTGCGCGATATCATCGCCGAACTAGAGAAACCGGGGCGCGACCCGCGCCCGGCCTTCCGCACGGCGACGTTTGCCGAGGGGATTGACGACATCAAGGACCTGAAGCCCGGCATGAGCCTTGAAGGCACGGTGACCAATGTCGCCGCCTTCGGCGCCTTCGTTGACATCGGCGTGCACCAGGACGGGCTCGTGCATGTCTCGCAGCTTGCCGACCGCTTCGTGAAGGATGCTCATGAGGTGGTGAAGGCCGGAGACGTGGTGAAGGTCCGGGTGCTTGAGGTGGACATCAAGCGCAAGCGTATCAGCCTTTCCATGCGCAAGGATGGCGGCAGCGCAACTGGGGCCGGCGCAGGCGCAGGAACCGGTGCCGGTCGATCGCGCGATCAGGGCAAGCCCGCCCGTGCCGCGATGCCACGCAATGGCGGCGGCAAGCCGGGCGGACGCGGCAGCGAACCGCAGGGCGCGCTGGCCGCAGCGCTCGCTCAGGCCATGAAGAAGAAATAGAGGGCGTTCGTCATTCCGCCCTCATAGCGGGTGACGCACCACGCCTTGCGCCAATCGCCGCTTGCGGCCTGAATGGAGTTGCCACAGCGAGTGCACGACCAGTGTGACGATGAGGATCGTGCCGCCGATGAGGGTGGCACGGCTGGGCACCTCGGAAAAGATCAGCCACACCCAGACCGGCGCCAGCACCGTTTCGAGTAGATAGAACATCGCCACTTCCGGCCCTGAAATGTATTTGGGGCCGTTGGACAGGCAGAAGAACGAGATCGGCATGATCACGGCCCCGTTGAGGATGATCCACCACGGGGCTTCGATGCGATAACCGGTTCTGGCGGTCATGATCGCCGCGACGACGCAGGGAAGCGCCACGGCCACCAGCGCGGCAAAGCCCATATCGCGACCGCTGCCACGTGTGATGGTGATCGCCGTGGCGAGCAGGAATGCGGCGCTCAGCGCCATCACGTCACCGAACAGGTTTCCCGCCCCGATGCCACCGCCGACGATGATCAAGACACCGATCAGCATAACGCCCATCGCTATCAGCGTGGCGGGTCTTGGTCTTTCCTTGAGGAACAACCATGAGAGAAGCGCGGCAAACATGGAGTTGAAGGCAAGAATGAAGACCAGATTGGCGGTAGAGGTGTTGTAGACGGCGGTGATGAAGCAGAGTGCCGAAAGCGCATAAAGGGCGGCGACCACAAGGCCCACGCGACCGGGGACGAGCGGCGGGACATTGCGCGTAAAAAGCCGCCATACGAACCATACGATAAGCGCCACCGCGACCGTCAAGGCGCTGCGCACCATCAGGATCGGCCATGGGTCGCCATCGGCCAGCCGGATCAGCGGAATGTCGATGGTGAGCGCCATGCCGCCAAAGGCGGTCAGCGCAAGTCCCTTGGCGTGGGAAGATGGCGAGGGAGTGGGCATGAAGGACCCTTCCGGGACGGCGTGTCGGATGCAGGCGGGGGCGGTGGATGCGACCTTCAGTCGACGCGTTCCCAACCCTGCGGGCCAAGGTGCTCCTGTGGCTTGAAGCGCACCTTATAGGCCATTTTGCGCGAGCCATTGACCCAGTAGCCCAGATAGACATGCGGCAGACCGGCAGCAACCGCTCGGTTGATGTGATCCAGGATCATGAAGGTACCGAGCGACCGGTCAGTGAGCTCCGGGTTGAAGAAGGAATAGACCATGGAAAGCCCGTCACCCATTGTGTCGGTGAGGGCTACGGCCATCAATTCGCCTTGTCCCTTGCCGGTGATGAAACTGTCGGGTCCGCGGCGGCGATATTCGATGACCTGCGTACTCACATGGGTGTCCTCAACCATCATCGCGTAGTCGAGAACGGTCATGTCCGACATGCCGCCCTTCTTGTGTCGGGCGTCGAGATAAGAGCGGAAAAGCGTGTATTGCTCCGTGGACGGTTCGGCCTCGTGCGCGGTGCCGATGAGATCGGCATTCTGTCTGAGAATGCGCTTCATGTTCTTTGTCGGCTGGAACTCCTGCGCAAGGATGCGCACCGAAACGCAGGCCCGGCAGGTTTCGCAGGCAGGGCGATAGGCGATGTTCTGCGAGCGACGGAAGCCGCCCTGGGTTAGCAAATCGTTCAGTTCAGGGGCCTTGTCCCCCACCAGATGGGTGAAGACCTTCCGCTCAAACTGTCCTTCCAGATAAGGGCAGGGGGAGGGCGCGGTCAGAAAGAACTGTGGCGATTGGGCGGGTTGCTGCGTCATGTCGGTAGGGCGTCACTCCTGATCCTAAAGCCCATAATACCATGGGCCGACAAACGAAAACGTCAACCAAATTATCGCGACCAGAGGTGTTCCAGCCTTGATGAAATCGCGGAAGGAGTAGTGACCGGGACCCATGACCATCAGATTGGTCTGGTAGCCGATGGGGGTTGCAAAGGAGCAGTTAGCCGCGAAGATCGTTGCAGCAATGAAGGCCTCGGGAGGCGCACCTATTGCAGACGAAATTCCCAAAGCGATGGGGGTGAAGAGGACCGCGGTGGCGTTGTTGGAAAGAAAATTCGTGAGGATCGCAACGACGGCAAAATATCCCGACAGGATGACGGCGGGAGCCTGACCTTCGAGTGCAGAAACGGCGGCATCGGCAATGAGTTGGGCACCACCTGTGCGCTCCAGCGCCGTTGCGGCGGCAATGGCCGAACCCACCAGCAGGAAAATTTGCCGGTCGAAAGCACGGCCGGCCTGTGCGAGCGTCAGACAGCCCGTCGCAATCATCGCAAAGGCTCCGGCGACGGCCGTGGCGACGATGGGAGCGATATCGAGTGCTGCCGTAACGACGATTCCGGCGAAGATCACGAAGGCGATCCAGGCCTTGCGGCGCTGGGGAACGGGCTCTGCCGACCATTCCAGGACAAGAAGGTCATGGCTCTCCCGCAGATCCTCCAGTGCCCTGTCTGTGCCGCCGACGAGGATGGTGTCGCCTGGCTCGAGCCGTATGTCGGAAACCGGGGTGCGCCCCATTCGGCTTTTCCGTTGCACACCCAGCATGTGAACACTGTGCTCGGTCTCGATCCCTGCGTTCCGAATGGTCCGTCCGGCATGGCGGGAACCCGGCGGAATAACTGCTTCGGCGATGTGATAATCGGGCCCGACGGTGGCTGTGTCCGCCTCGGCAATGTGTCCTGCCGCCCCGTGGGAAAGCGCCTGCGTGAAGGCCCGGCGGGTGGCCGTGACCATAAGACGGTCCCCCTCAGACAGGACCACATTCTCGAAAGGGGGGTGAAAACTCATTCCCCGCCGAACGATAAGGCGCGGTGTAAGATCGCCGAGACCTTGGAACAGGCCGGCCTTCGATTCCTTGCCTATGAATGGATGCCCCGGCACCACGCGGATCTCGCCGATGAACTGGGTTCCAGACTGCATCTGGCGGAATGTTTTTTCACTGCTCGAATCGCGCAGGATTCGCGGCATGACGAAAAAGACGTAGAGCGCCCCTGCAGCCGCCAAAAGCATACCAGGCATGGTGATGTCAAAGAAGCCGATCGAAATGCCGGCCTTGCCCGCAACGCCAGCCACCAGCAGGTTGGTGGAAGAGCCAATCAGCGTTGTCATGCCCCCTAGAATGGTCATGAAGGACAAGGGCATCAGCGCTTTGGAGACGGGGAAATTGCGCTGTGCAGCAAAGACGATCAGAACCGGAATGAAGATGACGACCACAGGGGTGTTGTTGAGAATGGCGCTCAGCATCGCCGCCGTGATCAGCGTTATGATGATGGTCCGCGTGCTCGAACTTCCGGCGGACTTTGCCAATATGCGTGCTGGTTTATCGAGTGCGTCCGTGGCGAACAGCCCCTGTCCGACGATAAGCAATGCCAGAACTGTTGCGAGTGCCGGATTGGCAAAACCCGACAGAAGCTCATCGGGTGGCAACGCACCGGAGGCGCCTTCATAGGGAAAGAACGCGAAGAGCGCCAGAAAGGCGACCAGGCTGCCAAGGGCGACGCTCTCTAGGGTGAAGCGCTCACTGACATAGGCGGCGACAGTCACGAGAATGATCGCGTAGGTCGCCCAGAGGTGAAAATCGGCCATGCAGGTCCCGTCGCTTGACGCTGTCAGCGCAGGCGATGATTTGCGCCTGCAATCTGCTGAGGAGAATAAGCACGGGCAGGCGCGCCGCAAGCATGGATTTGTTTCGTGCAGTGAAAAGCCGAACAAATGAGAGGAACCGGTCGCCTCCATTGGGAAAGATTTTTGCTTGCCGTCGGCTGATGGTCAGGTTTCAGGGCTTCGCGCCCGGTATCAGGTTTTCGGCCGAGCCGAGGATGACAATGTCGAGCAAGCGGTCATGGAGGGTTTGCCTGTTGGCCAGAACGAAAGGCGCAAACAGGACGAGCGGTGTAAAGATCGTGGAGGTCGCCAAAAACAACAGAAAATGGGCTATGCCGTAGCGGGCCGTAATCTTCGTGTTGTCGAGGCGCTCAAGCCGCAGCCCGAGAACGCGCATCCCGAGAGTCGCTTGGCGACGCCCTCCCAAGGTGATGCCGATATAGAACAGGACTATGGCCAGCGTCGCCACAGAGGCAATCGCTGCGGACATCGTATAGAAGGCATTGACGGATTGCTCGGAAAATCCATGCGTCGTGAGCCCCTGCGTTCCGCCGACCCCGGTCAGATCTTCCATCAACAACGTCGTACCGACAGCGAGGGCGAAAGCCAAAGCGACATAAAGAGCATAATCGATGAACAGCGCGAGAACGCGGCGGAGGTGCAGCCAACCTCCCTGCCGAATGTGAATTTCCGTTCTGCGGCTCTCAGGAGTGATCTCCCACCTGCGGGCGTCGTCAAAAGTATCGGTCATCGAAATACTCACTGTATCGAATACGCCCCCGTAGAGGTATCAATATACAGCGGCGCCCATAGCGCATAAATCTAAAGTATATGATTGCGTTAATAATGCAACTTTTAGGAGTATTCAGCTCGAGCGAACGACAACGGTTCCCAATAGAAGATCGTGCACGGTGCGCTTGTGATCGAGAAAGAGGCTCGCAAGAAGAATAAGCGGGGTCAGGATCGCATTGCCCGCCCAGAAAAGCACGGTATGCACCACAGCCAGAAGTGCGTCGACGCGCCCGCCATCAAGACGCGCAAGCCGAATGTCCATGAACTGCATGCCAAGCGTCGCCTGTCGGCGGCCTCCCAAAGTCATCGCGACATAGAGAAGGGCGGTAAGGGGCGCGAGAATGCCGAACAGAAGCCAGCCGAGGCCCAATGTCATCACACCGAGCAGGGCAACCACGATTGCGACGGGGATCATCAACAGGCCGATCAGCAGGTAGTCGATGAAGAACGCCACAATACGGCGTGTGCGAACACCGCGATAAAGATATCCGTCATCCTGTGCGGTATTCAGGATTTCGCCATCAAGAGGCCGGGCTGTCATGAACAATGCCTTTCGGTTGGTTCAGCGCACAGATGGGGAGCCTTGCCTGTGGTTCAAGCTTTTCGGTGTGGAATCACAACAATTCCGCCATTTCCGGGGCGAAATAGGTGAGAATTCCGTCGCAACCGGCGCGTTTGAAAGCAAGAAGGCTTTCGATCATGGCTTTCTCGCCGTCAATCCACCCATTGGCCGCTGCAGCCTTGATCATCGCGTACTCTCCGGAAACCTGGTAGGCGAAGGTCGGAACGGCAAACGTGTCTTTCAGTCTGCGGGCAATGTCGAGATAGGGAAGGCCCGGTTTCACCATCAGCATGTCCGCTCCCTCCAGTAGATCCTGCTCGGCTTCCCGGATGGCCTCGTCGCTGTTTGCAGGGTCGATATAATAGGTCTTCTTGTCGCCCTTCAGAAGGCCGCCCGTACCGATCGCTTCACGATATGGTCCGTAGAAGGCGGAAGCGAATTTGGTCGCATAGGACATGATCGCAACATTCTGGAAGCCGTTTTGATCGAGCGCATCTCGGATGGCTCCGACACGCCCATCCATCATGTCGGAGGGGGCGATGATGTCGGCGCCTGCCGCGGCCTGGCCCACGGCTGCCATGGCGATGAGGGCGACTGTGTCGTCGTTCACAATCTCGCCATCGCGCAAAATCCCGTCATGCCCGTGGCTGGTGAACGGGTCGAGTGCGACATCGGTTATCACGCCGATTTCCGGCACCGCATCCTTGATCGCGCGCGTGGCCCGATTGATCAGATTGTCTGGGTCGAGACTGTGTGACCCGGTTTCATCTTTGCGTACCGGATCGATATTGGGGAAGGTGGCGATGGCAGGGATGCCGAGTTTCGCCGCTCGTTCAGCCTGTTTCACCGCATGATCGACGGTGTGCCGCATAACACCGGGCATGGCCTCGAGTGGTTCCTGCCGGTTGTCGCCCTCCATCAGGAACAGCGGCCAGATAAGGTCATCGACCGTCAGGTGGGTCTCGCGCACAAGGCGGCGCGACCAGTCGGCCTTGCGGGTGCGACGCAGGCGGCGGCCACCCGTGATCTCATCCACGGTGCGGCGGGTGCCCAGGCTGTTGATGGTGCTGGAAAACTTGTTCACGGCTTCGACTCCAGTGTGGCGTCTCTCTATCATGCTGGTGAAATCGGACCAAGTCCGCGTCCGGTGTCCTGTGGTCGCATCCGCTTATAGCATTGACGGCCCGGGTAGCGGCGAATAATCACCTGAAAGGGTTTGCTGCTTCTGCAACGATTGGGGGTTCCGGTGAAGGTCGATTTCGGTGGCGCTGGAGATATCCTGTTCGAACAGGTCGGGCGTGCCGGCATTGTGACCCTTTCCCGGCCTGCATCCTTGAACGCGATCAATCACAGCATGGTCAGCGCGCTTGCACGGGCGCTTTCGGCCTGGGAATCCGACAATGCAGTCGAACGCGTCATCATTCGCGGGGAGGGGCGGGCCTTCTCTGCGGGCGGCGACATTCTGGATGTGTACCGTGCCGGCCTCGAAGGCAGAGCCAGCCCTGACTTCTTTGCTGACGAATACCGGCTCAACGCCGCGATTGCCCGTTTTCCAAAACCCTATATTGCGCTGATCGACGGTATCGTCATGGGCGGAGGGGTCGGCGTCTCCTTCCATGGCTCCCATCGCGTGATGACCGAAAATGCGGTTTTCGCAATGCCCGAAGTGGGAATCGGGTTCTTCCCCGATGTTGGCGGCAGTCATCTTTTGTCGCGTTTGCCCGGCGAACTGGGCATGTACCTCGCCCTGACCGGAAACCGCATTCGTCGTGGCGATGCCTGCGCGGCGGGGCTGGCAACGCATTCGGTCGATGCCGGGAGCCTTGCGGCACTCACCAAAGCACTCTGCGATGCCGACAATGTGGACGGCACGCTTTCCTCTTTTGGTGTCGCTGCCGAGCCGGAACTGAATGAGGGCATCAGACATGCAATAGCGCGCCATTTTTCCTTCGAAAGCCTGGCCGAAATTCTGGAATCGTTGTCCCAGGATCAGGACGACTGGGCGCGTCAGACCCTGGCGACGATTGAAAAGCGTTCCCCCACCAGCCTTTGCGTCGCGTTCCGCCAGTTGCGGGCAGGCGCCATGCTGGAAATGGATGAATGCATGACCATGGAGTTCCGAATCCTCAACCGGATGCTTGCAGGGCATGATTTCTACGAGGGCATACGCGCCGTCCTGGTGGAAAAGGGCAGCACCCCTCGCTGGCAGCCCGAAACGCTGGACGAGATCAGTGAAGACCACATCAACGCGTATTTCGCGCCATTGACCGGCGGGGAGCTGAGCTTGTGAACGGCGAGACGCTATCGGGCCTGGCGCCTTCCCGACCGTCCCAGCTCGACACTCTCTATTCCGGGTTTCATCGCGCCATAGCGGCCGCCTGCCTGGCCATGGGCATTTTTTATTGGGTGCGCCTTCTGGGTTTCTATCCCGGGCTGATGTGGCGGTTTGATCTGATGCCGGTCCACTGGCAGATTGCCAGCGTCATTTTAGCCGTCATCTATCCCTTTGCTTCGGTTGGCCTTTGGCTGATCGCCCCATGGGGTGCCGTCATCTGGTTTTTGTGCGCGGCCGCCGAAGTGGTGATGTACGGCCCATTATCGGATCTATTTGGAGACAATTATCCACTGATCGGCTTTCATCTTCTGGTGGCCGTCAGCTATGGCGCGTTGCGGTTTGTCCGTTATCACAGCAGGCGCAAAGCCCTGCAGTAGCGCGCGCCGTCTTCAGTGGCGGGTCCATTCTCCTCTCAAGCTTTCATCGAATGTCTGCGGTCCGGTTTACCGGCTGTTAGCTGTATTTGCAGGGTCGACTTTTGTAAGGCGTTGTTAAGGCTAGTGTTTAAGTCGAATTTTAGAAGCATTCGATAGGGTCAGGCCAAGGTGAGACAAAAAACAAAAATCACCGGCGTCAAACGAGAGGCTTTATTTATGAATACTTCGCGACCCGCGGCGAAACCTGCCGCTAACAATGATGAACGCAAAGATGCACTGCGTTCTCTTTATCTCGAATCTCTCCAGCTTGTGGAGCGACTGCACCGCCGTCTGCTCGACGTGATCAAGGACGAGTTCGAGCGCAACGGACGCAGCGACATCAACGCCATTCAGGCATTGCTGCTTTTCAACATTGGTGACACGGAACTGACAGCAGGCGAGCTGCGCTCTCGCGGCTACTATCTCGGCTCCAACGTCTCCTACAATCTCAAGAAGCTGGTTGATCTCGGCTTCGTCAACCACCAGCGCTCGCGTGTGGACCGTCGTTCGGTGCGCATCAGCCTGACGCCCAAGGGTGTGCAGGTCGCCAAGGTGGTCGAGGGGCTCTACAACCGCCACATCGGCTCCATCGAGCAGGTGGGTGGCATCAGCCCCGACGAGTTCAGCCAGATGAATCGCGCCCTGCAGCGGCTGGATCGCTTCTGGAACGACTCGATCGCATATCGCATGTAGTCTCATCTTGATCACCTGGCTGCGCGCCGGTGTGCAGCCAATGAAGGCCGGCGTGGCGGGACGCCGGCCTTCACGTGTTTGTTATCAGGCTCAAAGTGACGTGTGGTCACGTTAAGGTCATAATCCAGTGGAATTGAGCCTCCTGAAGACCGCGTGGCAGAATTTGCCAATTTATCATCAGGGTTCGCGGATTCTTAACGCAGTTGCGGCATGTAAGGCTGCAGGACTGCATGCAGCACCTTTGAAGGGGCTGACGACCCTAGAGAGCACGGATACGCGTATGAACACGAACCGCCGCATGTTTTTAACCGGAGCCGGCGCGGCCGCAACGGCAGCGATGACCGGAGCCGCCAACGCGCAGGATCTGATTGAGGCAATCATCCGTTCGCCGCGGCGCGGGGCCTGGAACGACCAGTTCGATGCACGGGCAAGCAGCGGCGGCAAGGTGGCAACCAACCTTCCGATCTTCAGCCAGGAAACGGTCGCCTATCTCGAGCGCGCGATCATGGAGTATTCCAACATTGTCGCGCAGGGCGGCTGGCCCCGTGTGCCCGACGATAAGAAACTGGAACTCGGTGTCGTTGACCCCAATGTGGAGATCCTTCGCCGCCGTCTCATGATTTCCGGCGATCTTTCCCAGCGGGCCGGGATTTCCCAATCGTTCGATTCCTACGTCGATGCCGCAGTAAAGCGTTTTCAAGCGAGACATGGTCTTCCGGCGGACGGGGTGACCGGGCGCCATACCTTCGCTGCTCTCAATGTTCCCGCAGCAATCCGTCTTGGCCAGCTCGAAACCAATCTGGTCAGGCTCCGGTCCATGTCCGGCTTCCTTGGCGACCGGTATGTGGTTGTGAACATTCCCGCTGCCGAAATTGAAGCGGTGGACAACGGCCGTGTGATGCTGCGCCATACGGCGATCGTCGGCAAGGTCGACCGCCAGACACCGATCCTGAATTCCAAGATCAACGAAATCATCATTAATCCTTACTGGAATGCGCCGGTTTCGATTGTCCGCAAGGACATCATCCCGCTGATGCGCAAGAACCCGAACTATCTCACCGACAACAATATCCGCCTGATTGCGCCCGATGGCAGCGAGGTGGATCCGTTGACGGTAGACTGGTCGACAGACGACGCGGCCAAATACCGGTTCCGCCAGGATCCGGGCCGGATCAACGCCATGGCGTCAATCAAGATCAATTTCCCGAACCCGCATGCGGTCTATATGCACGACACGCCGCAGCAGGGCCTGTTCCGCGATCTGGATCGTTTCTATTCGTCGGGCTGCGTGCGTGTGCAGAACGTTCGCGACCTGGTCACCTGGCTCCTGCGCGAGACCGATGGCTGGGACCGCCGGCGCATCGAGCAGACGATCCAGACGGAGGAAGATGTACGGGTGGCGCTCAGTAATCCGGTACCGGTCTATTTCACCTACATCTCGGCCTGGTCGACGGGCGACGGTGCCGTGCATCTGCGCGACGACATTTATGGACGGGACGGGGCGAGCGAATTGCAGATTTCGACGGCGCTCTGATCCATCCACCCATGGTGAATTGCCGCAGCCGCCCGGAAACGGGCGGCTGTTGCGTTCTTGGAGCATAAAATTTCGCCGGCAGGCGTGGTGAGGTCGGGGGAAAAGTGCTAGATGCGCCACTTCCGCATTTGATCCATCATCGAAGGGGACACACCGCCATGGCAATTGCGACCGCCGCCGCTTCCAGCGAGACCGACGCATTCTTCACCCGGCCGCTCGAAGACAGCGACCAGGAAATCTTTTCCGCAATCCGTCAGGAACTTGGCCGCCAGCGTCATGAGATTGAGCTGATCGCCTCGGAAAACATCGTTTCGCGCGCCGTGATGGAGGCGCAGGGCACGGTTCTGACCAACAAATATGCGGAAGGGTATCCGGGCAAGCGGTATTATGGCGGTTGCCAGTATGTCGACATTGTCGAGGAACTGGCTATCGAGCGTGCCAAGAAGCTTTTCGGCTGCGAGTTCGCCAATGTGCAGCCCAATTCCGGTTCGCAGATGAACCAGGCCGTGTTCCTCGCGCTCCTGCAACCCGGCGACAGCTTCATGGGGCTGGATCTGAACTCGGGCGGCCACCTGACCCATGGCTCTCCGGTCAACATGTCCGGCAAGTGGTTCAACCCCATCTCTTATGGCGTGCGCAAGGACGACCATCTGCTCGATATGGACGAGGTGGAACGGCTCGCCAAGGAACACCAGCCGAAGCTTATTCTGGCTGGCGGCACTGCTTATTCACGCGTCTGGGATTGGAAGCGCTTCCGCGAGATCGCCGACGAGGTCGGCGCTTATCTGATGGTCGACATGGCGCACATTGCCGGCCTCGTTGCCGGTGGCCAGCACCCGTCGCCGCTGCCGCATGCCCATGTGGTCACCACCACGACGCACAAATCTCTGCGTGGTCCGCGCGGCGGCATGATCCTGACCAATGACGAAGCATTGGCGAAAAAGTTCAATTCGGCCGTGTTCCCCGGTCTTCAGGGCGGTCCGCTTATGCATGTGATTGCCGCCAAGGCGGTTGCGCTGGGCGAGGCGCTCAAGCCGGAATTCAAGACCTATGCGCGCGATGTGGTGGCGAATGCGCGTGCCTTGGCCGAAAGCCTGAAGGAGACCGGCCTCGACATCGTGTCGGGCGGCACCGACAACCATTTGATGCTCGTGGACCTGCGTCCGAAGAACGCCACCGGAAAGCGTGCCGAGGCTGCCCTTGGCCGCGCCAACATCACCTGCAACAAGAACGGCATTCCGTTCGATCCCGAAAAGCCTTTCGTGACGTCAGGTATCCGTCTTGGCACGCCTGCCGGCACCACGCGTGGCTTTGGCACGGCCGAGTTCCGCGAAATCGGCCAGCTGATCGCCGAGGTGCTCGACGGTCTCAAGGCAGCGAACTCTGACGAGGGCAATGCCAAGGTCGAACAGGCTGTGAAGGACAAGGTGATCGCACTCACCGAGCGCTTTCCGCTCTACCCCTATCTGGGGTAAGCAGTCACGAACGGATTCGTGAACAAGGGCCCAACATGCGCTGTCCCTACTGCCAGTCGGAAGACACACAGGTAAAGGATTCCCGCCCCGCAGAAGACGGGGCGGCGATCCGGCGACGGCGCGCCTGTCCCGATTGTGGCGGGCGTTTCACCACTTTCGAGCGCATTCAGCTGCGCGATCTGGTGGTGGTCAAGCGGTCGGGCCGCAAGGTGCCATTCGACCGTGACAAACTGATGCGCTCCTTCGACATCGCGCTCAGAAAACGCAATGTGGAGCCGGAGCGCGTGGAACGCGCAGTGACCGGCATCGTGCGCCAGCTCGAAAGCTCGGGCGAGACGGAAATCCCATCAGACGACATCGGCCTGCTGGTCATCGATGCTCTGAAGGCGCTGGATGACGTGGCCTATGTGCGCTTTGCCTCGGTCTACCGCAATTTCCGCGAAGCGAAGGACTTTCAGGACGTGCTGGGCGAGCTGAAGGGCAAAGAGGACTGAGAATGGAGAGCGGGCCGGCAAGCGAGCTCGACCGGCGCTTTATGGCGGCTGCGATCCGGCTGTCGCGCCGCAATCTCGGTCTGACCGGCACCAATCCCTCCGTTGGAACGCTCATCGTGCGCGATGGACGCATCGTCGGCAGGGGCGTCACCGCGATTGGCGGGCGCCCGCACGCCGAGCCGCAGGCGCTGGCGGAAGCTGGTGAGGCGGCACGTGGTGCGACCGCCTATGTCACGCTCGAACCTTGTGCCCATCACGGTCGTACCCCCCCTTGCGCCAATGCGCTTGTCTCCGCCGGTGTTACCCGTGTGGTGGGGGCGGCGAGCGATCCCGATCCGCGCGTGAGCGGCAGGGGCTACGCCATTCTGCGCGAGGCGGGCATCAAGGTGGTCGAGGGTGTACTGGCCGAAGAGGCGGCCGACATGCTGCGTGGGTATCTCACGCGATCCGAGAAGAATCGGCCGGAAGTGACTCTCAAGCTTGCCATATCCGCCGATGGCATGATCGGGCGGACAGGCGAGGGGCAGGTCGCGATCACCGGTCCCGTGTCGCGCCGGCAGGCGCACATGATGCGCGCGGAGAGCGACGCAATCCTCGTCGGCATCGGTACGGCGCTGGCGGACGATCCGTCGCTGACCTGCCGGCTGTCGGGGCTTGAACATCGCTCGCCGCTGCGCGTCGTGCTCGACCGGGGAATGAGGCTTCCGGTGCAGTCCGCTCTGGCACGGACCGCCCGCGATGTGCCGGTTCTGGTTTCAGCGGCGGAAGACTCCCAGCCGGAACGCCGAAAGGCACTGGCAGAAGCCGGCGTCGATTTTCTCGGTGTCGAGCTCCATGACGGAGAGATCGCGCTGCCGGAATTTCTGGAAGATCTGGCAGCGCGGGGCATCCTCACCCTGATGGTGGAGGGTGGAGCCTACACGGCCCGGATGTTCCTCGAGGAAGGGCTGGTTGACCGGCTTGCACTCTTTACTGGGCCATCGAAAATCGGCCCTGGCGGGATTGCCGCGCCTCTTGATCGCGACCATATCCCGGAAGGTTTTCGCCTGCTGCGCGAGACGCGGTTCGGCGACGATGTGTACCTGGAATATGTGAAAGGCGAGCGATGTTCACCGGCATTGTCACGGACATAGGCGTGGTGCAGTCCGTCACACCGCGCGACGAAGGGGTGCTGTTGCGCATCGAAACCAATTTCGATCCCGAGACCATCGATATCGGTGCGTCCATCGCCTGCGCCGGTGTGTGCCTCACTGTCGTCGCACTGCCAGAAGCGGGCGCGAACACGCGCTGGTTCGAGGTGGAGGCGTGGGAAGAGGCCCTCCGGCTGACCACGGTTTCCGACTGGCAGCAAGGACAGCGCATCAATCTGGAACGCGCGCTAAAGGTGGGCGACGAATTGGGGGGACATATCGTCTCGGGTCACGTGGACGGCATGGCGGAAATCGTCGAGCGCAGGGATGAAGGCGAGGCCGTTCGCTTCGTGCTCGAAGCGCCGAAGGAACTGGCGAAGTTCATTGCGCCGAAAGGCTCGGTGGCGCTGGACGGCACGTCGCTCACGGTCAACAGCGTTGACGGCGCGCAATTCGATGTCCTGCTCATTCACCACTCGCTTTCCGTCACCACCTGGGGAGAGCGAAAGGTGGGCGACCGGGTCAATATCGAGGTCGATACGATGGCGCGATACGCCGCACGGCTTGCGGATGCCGCCAAAGAGGCTTAAGGCAGCGCTCTCATTCTAAATTTAATGCCGTGTGGAGAGTGTCCATGGCCGATGCGCGCGCCTTTAGGTTGCTGATCGTCGAAGCCCGTTTTTACGACCATTTGGCCGATGGCCTTCTTGAAGGTGCAAAGGCAGCACTGGATGCCGCCGGTGCATCCTATGATGTAGTGACCGTGCCAGGTGCGCTGGAAGTCCCGGCAGCCATCGCCTTCGCCGCCTCCGGCAATGGAGGCGGGCTTTATCACGGCTATGTGGCTCTCGGTTGCGTCATTCGAGGCGAGACCTATCATTTCGATGTGGTTGCCAATGAATCGAGCCGCGCCCTCATGGATCTGGCCGTGCAGAAGAATCTCGCCATCGGCAATGGCATCCTGACCGTTGAGAATGAGGCCCAGGCGCTGGCCCGAATCGAGAAGAGCGAAGGCACCAGCGGTGAAAGCATGGGCAAGGGATATTTCGCCGCCGAAGCGGCACTGACGATGATTGCGCTCAAGCAGCGCATGGGAGCTTGATGTGACCGAACCGACCGCAGACGGCTTTCGCCCGGCCAACAAACGGGGTTCAGCCCGCCTTGCAGCCGTTCAGGCGCTTTACCAGATGGATGTGGCGGGCACGGGCCTGCTCGAGACCACGGCGGAATACGAGCTTTTCCGCCTTGGCAAGGAGATCGACGGCGAGCTTTACCGCGATGCCGATCCGCAATGGTTTCGCGCCATTCTGTCGGGCGTTGTCGAGGACCAGAAGACGATCGACCCGGTGATCCGCAAGGCGCTGACGGAGGACTGGCCGCTCTCGCGTCTCGATTCAACGCTGCGCGCCATCCTGCGCGCCGGCGTCTATGAGCTTACACGGCGCAAGGATGTGCCGGTGGCCGTGATCGTCTCGGAGTATGTGGACATCGCAAAGGCGTTCTACACCGAGGACGAGCCAAAACTCGTCAATGCCGTGCTCGACCGGGTTGCCCGGCGCAGCCGCAATGAGGGCAGGGGGAAAGACCCGGAATGACCGGCACGCGCGATGACCTGTACCGCGAGGCAAAACGCACCGCACTGATTCTTGCCTCCGCACAGGCCATCGTCGGCTCCGCTGCCCCGATCGCCATCTCCATGGGCGGTCTCGCCGGTTTCTATCTGCTCGGCAGCGACAAGTCGCTCGCAACGGCGCCCGTAACGGGTTTCAATGTCGGCATCGCGCTTGGCGCGCTTCCCGCTGCCGCCCTGATGCGCGCGGTGGGGCGTCGCAACGGTTTTATGGCCGGCGGACTTGTCACGGCAAGCGGCGGTTTCGTGGCCGCAACAGCCCTGTTTCAAAGCAGTTTTTGGCTTTTTGCAATTGGCCTCCTTCTCACGGGCATAGGCAATGCCTTTCTGCAGCAATACCGTTTCGCCGCCGCCGACAACGCGCCGGCCGATTTCAAGCCCCGCGCCATTTCGTGGGTTCTTGGCGGCGGCATTTTTGCCGCAATCATCGGCCCGCAAACCGTCATCTACACCCGGGACCTTTTTGCTCCGGTGCAGTTTGCCGGCGCTTTTGCAGCCCTCGTCGTGCTGGGACTTTTGGGATCGTGCATCCTCTCTTTCCTGCGCCTGCCGAAGGAAACACCGTCGTCGGTGCTTGATGATCAAGAACCGGCCCGCCCGCTGGTCCAGATTCTGTTGCAGCCCCGCTTTCTGGTCTCGCTTTTCTGCGGCATTGCTTCCTATGCACTGATGAGCTTCGTCATGACGGGTGCGCCTCTTGCCATGGTTGGCTGCGGTTTTACGCCTGACGAGGCCACGCTCGGCATTTCCTGGCACGTGATGGCAATGTTTGCGCCGAGTTTCATCACTGGCCGGCTGATCGCTCGCTTCGGCAAGGAAACCATTGTGGCTACGGGATTGCTGACCCTGATTGCATGCGCCATCGTGGCATTGTCGGGCATTGCGTTGTGGCAATTCTGGACTGCACTGATCCTGCTTGGCATAGGCTGGAACTTCGGCTTTATCGGAGCAACGGCGATGGTGGCCGAATGCTACCGGCCATCGGAGAAGAACGGCGTTCAGGGTGTGCACGACTTCCTGCTGTTTTCGACCACTGCCTTCTCCTCGCTTATGTCGGGCCAGATCTACAATGCGTTCGGCTGGAATATGCTCGCATGGATTGTGATTCCCGTTGCCGGTTCCTGCCTTCTGGCATTGGGAGTCATGGCGATCAGCCGGCGTAGACGTCAGCTTGCCTGAGCCGGCAATGCCGGTCAGCACAAGGCCCCGAGGCTGATTCCCTCCGGGTCTGCGACAATTTATCCCAGCACACGCTTGACGTCTCCGCGCGGCTTCGCCCAAGCTGCGCGCATTGGGCCGGGAGGGGCGCGAATGCCGCCGGCCTTTTCAGCGTGACCCGGGAGGGGGTTCCAGTCGCGGGTCGAAATCAAGGGATAGATTGGCAATGAACATGCTTTACGTGGTCATCGCCTGCGGTGTGCTTTCCATACTCTATGCCATCTGGGCAACCCGGTCGGTGCTGGCCGCCGATCAGGGCAATGCACGCATGCAGGAAATCGCCGGTGCCATCCGGGAGGGGGCGCAGGCTTATTTGACAAGGCAGTACACCACTGTCGCCATTGTCGGTGTCGTGGTCTTCATTCTCGCATGGTGGCTTCTCACCGGCGTGGCGGCCATCGGCTTCCTCATCGGTGCGGTGCTCTCGGCTGCAGCCGGCTTCATCGGCATGCACGTTTCGGTGCGCGCCAATGTGCGCACGGCGCAGGCAGCATCCAACAGCCTCGCCGCCGGCCTCGACATCGCCTTCAAGTCTGGTGCGATCACCGGCCTGCTGGTGGCGGGTCTCGCGCTGCTGGGCGTGTCAGTCTATTTCTGGGTTCTCACAGGGCCGCTAGGCCATGCGCCAACGGACCGCATCGTCATCGACGCACTGGTGGCACTTGGTTTCGGCGCCTCGCTGATTTCCATCTTCGCGCGTCTGGGCGGCGGCATTTTCACCAAGGGTGCGGATGTCGGCGGCGATCTGGTGGGCAAGGTGGAAGCGGGCATTCCCGAAGACGATCCGCGCAACCCGGCCACCATCGCCGACAATGTGGGCGACAATGTCGGCGATTGCGCGGGCATGGCTGCCGATCTGTTCGAGACCTATGTGGTGACGGTCGTCGCCACCATGGTGCTCGCTTCGATCTTCTTCACCGGCGAGGTGGCGCTGACGCTCATGCTCTTCCCGCTGGTCATTGGCGCTGCCTGCGTGGTGACGTCGATTATCGGGACGTTTTTCGTCAAGCTCGGCTCCAACAACTCGATCATGGGCGCGCTCTACAAAGGCTTCTGGGCGACCGCCGCTCTTTCGGTTGTCGCGCTTGGCGGCATTGTCTGGGGCTGGCTCGGCGCTTCCACAACCTTCTCGGCGAGCAATGGTGCCGAGTTTACCGGCATGTCGCTCTTCTGGTGCGGCGTTGTGGGGCTCGGCGTGACCGGCCTCATCATCTGGATCACCGAATATTATACCGGCGTCGGCTATCGGCCGGTGCGTTCCATCAGCCAGGCATCGGTGACCGGCCATGGCACCAATGTCATTCAGGGCCTGGCGGTTTCGCTTGAGGCAACGGCGCTTCCAGCTATCGTCATTATTGCCGGCATCATCCTGTCGTTCAATCTGGCGGGGCTCTTCGGCATCGCCATCGCCGTGACAACGATGCTTGCGCTGGCAGGCATGGTGGTGGCGCTCGATGCGTTCGGTCCGGTGACGGACAATGCCGGCGGCATCGCCGAGATGTCGGATCTGCCGAGCGAAGTTCGCCAGACGACCGACGCGCTCGATGCGGTCGGCAACACCACCAAGGCGGTGACCAAGGGCTATGCCATCGGGTCTGCCGGTCTCGGCGCGCTGGTGCTTTTCGCGGCCTATACGGAAGACCTGAAATATTTCGCGGCGAATGCGCAGCCGGGTACTTTCTTTGAGGGCGTAAGCGTCGATTTCTCGCTCTCAAACCCCTATGTGGTCGCCGGCCTTCTCTTCGGTGGCCTTTTGCCTTTCCTCTTCGGCGGTCTGTCCATGACGGCGGTGGGCCGCGCCGGCGGTGCCATCGTGCAGGAAGTGCGCCGGCAGTTCCGTGAGAAGCCGGGCATAATGGAAGGCAGGGAGAAGCCTGACTATGGCGCGGCGGTCGACCTTCTCACCAAGGCGGCGATCAAGGAAATGATCGTGCCTTCGCTCCTGCCGGTACTATCGCCGCTGGTGGCGTTTGCGGTCGTCTACGCCATTGCTGGAAAGAGCGAGGCCTTCTCGGCCCTTGGTGCGATGCTCCTCGGCGTCATCGTGACAGGTCTGTTCGTGGCAATTTCCATGACCGCCGGAGGCGGCGCTTGGGACAATGCCAAGAAATCCTTCGAGGATGGTTTCGTGGATGCTGACGGCACCAAGCACGAGAAGGGATCGGAGGCCCACAAGGCTTCGGTGACCGGCGATACGGTGGGAGACCCCTACAAGGACACCGCAGGGCCGGCTGTGAACCCGATGATCAAGATCACCAACATCATCGCGCTGTTGCTCTTGGCGGTTCTGGCACACTGACAGGCTGACAGGGGCTGCATTTGCAGCCGTCAATGAAAAAGCCCGCGAGCATGGCTCGCGGGCTTTTGTTGTTGCCTGAGATCCGTGATTGGTCAGCCGCCGCCGCCGAAGAGGCCCGAAGGCGGGCCGCCCTTGGAAGCGCCGGCGAGAATCTGGCCGATAAACGTCTGTTCCTTGCCGCCTGTCGGCGTGGTGCGGGAAATGAAATCGAACACCTTGCCGTCTTCCATTCCGTATCGGGCGATTTTCGAGACACGTTCGTCGTCGCCGAAGTAAACGGCGAGAACCTGCTGCTCGACGAGACGCGGACGCATGAAGGCGGCCCCGCGCACGCGTTTCTGCGAAATGTAGTAGAAGGCTTCGTTGTCGAAGGTTGCTGTTGTGGACGGCGAACCGAGCGCCAGCAGCACCTGCTCGCGACTGGAACCCACGGGAACCAGCTCCAAGGCCTGCTCGTCGATGACGTAACCCTGGGTAAGCGTTTCGCGCGCATCGAGCGTGTTAGCGACATTGCAGCCGGACAATGCAGCCGCAGCGCCGGCGAGACCGGCAGCCAAAATTGTGCGTCCGACAGGATAACTGTTGATTTTCTTCACCTGCAACGACATCTCCATAGCGTCCCCGGCGCGAGGGCTTTCGATCGAAAACCCTTGTCCCCGCCGGCAAAACGGGTAAACCAGCTTAAGCGCCGATGCAACCTGATCCTGTCCCAAACCGGCCCCAAGGGAGGGCAATTCTCATGTTCCAGAAGCTGTTTGGCTTTGGACAGCGCTCGCGCCGTATGGTCATCGACGGCTTGTATGAACGAATCGTGGCGGCCTCGCGGCAGCCTGTCTTCTATGCGCGCTGGGATGTGCCCGACACGCCACTTGGGCGTTTTGAGATGATTGCACTTCATATGATTCTGTTTCTGCGCCGGGTACGCAAAGAGGATGGGGCGGCCGTTCGCGAGGTGGCGCAGGAGGTCACAGACGTATTCTTCGCTGATGTGGAGCACGCTATCCGCGAATTGGGCATTGGCGACATGGGGGTTCCCAAGCGGATCAAGAAGCTGGCGCGCATGTTCTATGGCCGCGCCGCCACCTATGGTGAAGCCATCGACGCGAATGATGCCGAGGCGCTGGCTGCGGCCATGCGGCGCAATATCCGTCCGGACGACGAAAACTGGATGGGTGCCGAACCGCTTGCCCGCTATGCGCTTGAGGCGGCGGCCTTGCTGGAAACGCAGAAGGTGGAACACCTGATCGCCGCCGACATTTCATTCCCTGATGCAGAAAGGGAGCGCTGATCCATGATCGACAGGACCATGACAGACAAACCCAGGAAAACGCCGGTCTCACACCAGGTGAATGTTCATCGCCTTGCCCGAAAGGGCATGCCGGTATCGATCGAGGCCGATGCAGGCCAACGCGGAGCCCTGGCTGAGGAGCACGATCTTCTTTCTGTCGAGCGCTTTGTCGCGGATCTCACCGTGCGGCCGTGGAAGGCTGACGGGGTGCGCATTACCGGTACGGTCGAGGCGGAGATAACTCAGGCCTGCGTGGTGACGCTTGAGCCCGTTTCAAGCCATATCAGGGAAGACGTGTCAGCCACGCTTGTGCCAGAAGGTTCTCGGCTGGCGCGCAACGAAGTGGACGGTGGAGAATTCGTGCTCGACGCGGAAGGTCCGGACATGCCTGACACTTTTCACGGCAGCATCATTGACGTGGGTGCGCTCGCAGAAGAATTCTTTACGCTCGGCATCGACCCCTATCCGCGCAAGGCAGGGGCTGTTATGGAAGCCGGGCAGCCTCAGGACGAAGCGCCGAAAGAGCCCGGTCCGCTGTATGAAGGGCTGCGAAAGCTTGGACAAAAGTCCTGAATTGCATGTTGAAGGCGCGAAACGAGGTTGTGCCTCCGGCCAAAAACGCTATTTTCGCCGCACATTTGAGCCGATACCGGCGCCCGATCAACCATTGAGGCACATCACGCGTGGTACGCATTTCGATTGACGCTATGGGTGGGGATCATGGTCCCGAGGTCACGCTGCGTGGCCTGACCAAGGTTATCGAACGACGTCCCGACGCCCGTTTTCTCATTTATGGCCGGGAGGATGCTGTCCTGCCGGTTCTCGACGGCTTACCAGGCCTGAAGGACGTGAGCGACTTCACGCATTGCGAGGTGGCGGTGCGGATGGACGACAAGCCAAGCCAGGCGCTGCGCCAGGGGCGCTGGAAGTCCTCCATGTGGAAAGCCATCGAAGCGGTCAAGAACGGCGAGGCGGATGCTTGTGTTTCTGCCGGCAACACTGGTGCGCTCATGGCCATGTCCAAATTCTGCCTGCGCACCATGGCCGATATCGAACGACCGGCTATCGCGGCAATCTGGCCGACCATGCGCAGCGAAAGCATCGTGCTGGATGTGGGCGCGACCATCGGTGCCGATGCGCAGCAACTGGTCGACTTCGCCATCCTTGGTGCTGCCATGGCCAACGCGCTTTTCGATCTTGATCGCCCCACGGTCGGCCTCCTGAATGTGGGGGTTGAGGAGATCAAGGGGCAGGAAGAGGTGAAAGAGGCTGGGCGCATGCTGCGCGAGGCCGCACTCAACACGATGCGCTATGAGGGCTTCGTGGAGGGTGACGATATCGGCAAGGGCACGGTCGATGTGGTGGTTTCGGAAGGATTCGCCGGCAACATTGCGTTGAAGACCGCTGAAGGCACAGCGCGACAGATTGCCGGCTATCTCCGCGAGGCCATGGGGCGTACGCTCATGGCGCGTATCGGTTATCTTTTTGCGCGCGGCGCCTTCCGGCGCCTCGGCGAAAAGATGGATGTGCGCAAGGTGAATGGCGGTGTCTTTCTGGGCCTCAACGGAATTGTTGTCAAAAGCCATGGCGGGGCGGATGCAGAGGGATTTGCTGCCGCCGTCGAGCTTGGATATGAAATGGCGCGCAGTCATCTGCTCGACAGAACGCGCGCCACCCTGGACCTCTATCACGCCCGCAAGCCGCAAGCGGCTGCCGGCGTTACAGCCGTGAATGAATAGGACGCTGTGATGACTAGATCCGTTGTGCGTGGCATTGGCTCCGCCCTGCCACGCCGCATCATGAAGAATGCGGAATTCGAGAAACTTGTCGACACAACCGATGAGTGGATCGTCCAGCGGACCGGCATCCGCCAGCGTCATATCGCATCGGAAGATGAGACGACCGCATCGCTGGGAGAGGCGGCGGCACGCGCCGCTCTCGATAGCGCGGGACTGACGCCCGCCGACGTCGACATGATCATTCTGGCCACCTCCACCCCCAACAATACTTTTCCGGCAACAGCCGTCGAAATCCAGGAGCGTCTCGGCATGCCGGGCGGCTTCGCCTTCGACATGCAGGCCGTCTGCAGCGGCTTCGTCTATGCCATCACCACGGCCGATCTTTACATTCGTGGGGGGCAGGCAAAACGGATGCTGGTGATCGGCTCTGAAACCTTCTCGCGCATTCTCGACTGGAATGACCGCACGACCTGTGTGCTGTTCGGAGATGGCGCGGGCGCGGTGGTTCTGGAGGCCGAAGACGGTGAAGCCGCACTGGACCAGCGCGGTATAATCGCTTCATCGCTGCGTTCCGACGGCAGCCAGCGAGACAAACTCTATGTTGACGGTGGACCCTCGACGACCTGCACGGTTGGTCATCTGCGGATGCAGGGTAGGGAAGTGTTCAAACACGCAGTCGGCATGATCACTGATGTGATCGAGGACGTTTTTGCCAAGGCCGGCATCACCGCCGACGATATCGACTGGTTCGTTCCGCACCAGGCCAACCGTCGGATCATCGACGCTTCGGCCAGGAAACTCGGCATTGCCGAGGAGAAGGTTGTCGTGACGGTGGATCTCCATGGCAACACGTCGGCAGCCTCTGTGCCGTTGGCGTTGTCAGTTGCAGTCGAACGCGGCCAGATCAAGAAGGGCGATCTCGTGCTTCTGGAGGCCATGGGCGGCGGTTTTACCTGGGGTGCGGTGCTGGTACGCTGGTAGCGGACGTAAATCACGTGTATCGTCCTTGACCGTTGCGAAGCAATTTTTGTAACGTCAGCGCCGCGTATTGAAATCACATGCATTTTCAAGATCTGGATGGGTAGCCCTATGGGGGGAAAGACACTGACGCGTGCCGAGCTGGCTGAGGCCGTCTATCGGAAGGTCGGACTGTCACGAACCGAATCCGCTCAGCTTGTCGAAATGGTTCTTCAGGAAGTCTGTGACGCGGTGGTCCGCGGCGAAACGGTGAAGCTTTCCTCTTTTGCCACCTTTCAGGTGCGTGACAAGAACGAGCGCATCGGCCGCAATCCGAAGACCGGCGAAGAAGTGCCGATCTCTCCGCGTCGTGTGATGACTTTCAAGGCTTCGAATGTGCTCAAGGAAAAAATTCTGAAGGCGCACCAGGCAAGGCGGATGCGCAAGAGCGCCTGACCCGCATTTTTCGGAAACCGCCCCGCTCTCATTTTTCCTGGCCGGGAAGTGGTTTAGACTTCCGAATCGGTGGGGTGTTCTGACGCTTCAAGAACGTGGGTCGGAACGCCCGGTTTGAAAGGGATGGCGCAGGGCGCCGGCCTTCAGGAGATTGCGCGATCATGGACAAGAGCCCCGACGCTTTCCGCACCATCAGCGAAGCGGCTGAAGAACTCGATCTGCCTCAGCACGTTCTGCGCTTCTGGGAAACGCGATTCTCGCAGATCAAGCCGCTGAAGCGGGGCGGCGGACGCCGCTATTACCGGCCGCAGGACATAGACCTGATCAAGGGCATTCGTCATATGCTGTATGATCAGGGATATACGATCAAAGGTGTGCAGAAGCTTCTGCGCGAAAACGGCAACCAGTTTGTCGTGGCCATCGGTCGGGGCGATGTGGCCGCTGTCGAAGCGATCGCCCAGAGTCATCAGGCCGAGGCCGAGAAGGCTGCCTCCGAAGAGGAGGTCCTGGTCGGTACGCCGAAAGCCAAGCCGAGCAAACGTTTTTTTGGTCTGGGTCGTGGCGAGCAGGATGGACCTGTCGCCGCCGATGCCACGAGCCTTTCGCGCGACAACCGGGCACTTCTTCAGGAGGCGCTGTTCGATCTTCTGGAATGCAAGCGCCTGCTTGATCAGGTGCGGTAGCTTCTTTTCTCCATTCCTGGAATGGCTCGTGGAGAAAGTTGGCCTCGCACACGGCTTTTTGTCCCTGAGCGGTTTTTAGGCCTTGCGCGTGGGAAGAGGAAACTATATCCCTTGCGCCGGTTCGGAGCGTAGCGCAGCCCGGTAGCGCACTTGACTGGGGGTCAAGGGGTCGTGGGTTCGAATCCCGCCGCTCCGACCATTTCTCTCTTTTATTTCAGTTGTTTGGATGGCTCCCTATTTGGAGCCGTGGCCTGCCGGTTTACAGCTTTTCAGCTAGTTTACAGATCGCGTTCCTGTTTCGATCTTTTCCACAGCCGCGCTCGACACCAGATAGTGCTTGCGAATTATTCCTTCAGCGTCCTTTTCCGCATGCCCCGTGATCTCGGCAATCTCCCGAATTGAAGCGCCGTTCCGATAGGCGAGGGTGACAAACGTCCCACGCAGATCGTGGAATGTCTTTCCCTCAATCCCGGCAGCCGCAACCGCCTTTCTCCAAGAAGACTTGAAACCGGAGGTCCACGGCTTGCCACTGCGATTCGTGAGGATCGTCGCTGCAGGCGTGTCTCGTTTGGCGTTCTCGACCTTGGCTGCATCCAGAATGGCGCGAAGCTCGGCAGACACCTTCACGGCGACATGGGCGCCGGTTTTGGACTGCCGGAGCCTGATGGCGTTCCCGTCGTAGGCTGACCAGGTGAGGGCGAGTAGATCTCCCTGCCTCTGCCCGGTCCATGCTGCAAGCATCATTGCTCGCACCAGTGGCTCGCGTGCCTTTTCCCTGAACGCCTTCATATCGGCATCTGTCCAGATGATGTCCCGTCTGGTGCCATCGCTTACCTTGGTGATCCGCTCCAACGGGTGTCGCTCGATCATTTCCCGGTCTAGGGCGAACCAGAACAGACGCTGCAGAACGCTCATGTAGAGATCGGCCTTGCGGGGATGCGTCTCTGCCATCTCGTCACGCCATTCGAGAAAAAGGGTTCGGCTTCCGGCCCCGGAAATGCGCTCGGCCGTCATGTCGTAGAACTCACCCTCGATTGCACGGATCGCCAGGTCATAGCCTTCGCGAGTGCTGGGCTTCAGGTCTTTGTAATGCGGGGATTTCAGGTAGCCGCGAACGATCTCGGCCATGCAGCCCTGATACGGCGCGTCTTCACGGTCGCGCGTTAGTCGCAGGTATTCCTCGGTGAATTTTCGGTGCTCTGTTTCTGGGTCGGCCTTAATTGCCGGGCCGCCTCGCCACGCATAGTGATAGGTTTTGACCGATCCGTCGGCCAGTCTCTTCCTGACGCTATGAACGCCCACGAGATTTACCCGCACTGTGTCTGTCCCTCCATGCGCGGAGGGGATTGCCGCCATTCAGAGGCGCGCTGTCAAATCGGTCATTGTGAGTATCGGGGATAAGCGTAATCGCTCCATCCACCTCAAGGCGCACGGTAAGGCCCATATCGCGGGCTACGCGACCGGCGTTCTCGATCTCGCATCGACGGTGACGGAGGGGCTTTGTCATCTCATCCTCGCGTCTTCTGGAACCCGCGTCCGGCGATCTTCGCCTTGGAGCGAGGCCACGTTCCGTTGTGCTTCCTGCGGATGCGGTCAGCTTTGGCGCGGTCGCCGGCTTCTTCGGCGGTTTTGAGTTTGTGAGCTGGCACCAGAGCGGGAGCGAGATTGCTTTCTCGATGCTCGCCGCCCATGGACAGCGGTTTGACGTGCTCAACGTGCCAC
The DNA here is from genome assembly GCF_020833685.1 of Nitratireductor sp. B36. Lineage (GTDB taxonomy): Bacteria > Pseudomonadota > Alphaproteobacteria > Rhizobiales > Rhizobiaceae > Nitratireductor. Next base: position 477,306 of record NZ_JACKZY010000001.1, on the reverse strand, counting down.
TGATCGCGCGGAGTTATCTTGATGCCGGTCAGGTGACAGCGGCCTTTGTGTCGGAGCCAGACCCGATCAATCACACGCTGCGGGACTTTGGCATCCGGGCTCGAGCCGATCCACTCCTCGACACTGCGGCCGCCAAGCGGGTTGTCGATCATGGGCACTGCCATCACGCACCACCTTTCGGCGCCGGCAAGAGCGGCTGCATTGTGCCGGTCTCATAGGCCTGAGCGATCCGCGGTTTGACATGCTCAGACACCGAATGGCCGTCCGGCATCTGGATGTGTGCGAGAAATGCATCTTCAAAGCTCTCAATGCCGCTTTCGATGCTCTCGAGCTTTGCCTTGATGCAGAGAAACAATGCCCGCCATCGTGACCGGCAGGCTTGCTCCCATGCTGCAAGAGCTGCGTCGGCAGACCGGGCCTTGCCACGGGCAGTCATCACGAACTCTTTGTCGAGCTGGTCGGGGAGCGGAAGGTGGAAGACAATCCTGCGCTCTGACATCTCAAAGACCAGCATCGCGCGCGTCCGTTCCTCGAACACGCCGAAACCGGCGGCCTTGTGCTTCCTCAGCAGTCCGTCGATCTCGCCCTTGGTCTTGCTTACGGAAACGCTTGTGGTCGCAGCATAGGCCATCAGCGAGCCCTCCTTGCGTATCTGGTAAGCAGCCGGGACATGGCGTCACGCTGCTCCCTGTAGAGCGCCTGTGTGGGACGATGCTGGCGTTTGGCCTTGAAAAGCTCTTCGCGGCGCTCCCGGTAGCCTGGGATGATCTTCTCGAGCTTGTTCTGGTACCGCCAGTCCTGCCAGCCCCAGATCACGCGACGGATGAGGCGGATGGAGATCATGACACGCCTCCTGTGGCTTTGGAGAGAGCGGCGTCGATCTTCGCTTGGATGCCCCATACCCAGTCATCATCGCCACGACAGGCACACAGGCCTTCCATGACCCGCGCCATCTCTTTGCATGCCTCCAGCGCTTCCAGCATTTCAGGAGCGGCAGCTATAAGGCGGGCGTTGGCTTCCAGTTCTGCGTCAACTTCCGCAATGCGGGCCTCGCCATCGCCTGTCTCGGGGGTGAAGGTTGTGATTTCCTCCCCATCAACCTCCCGCGTTTTATGGCGGTAGTAGCGATCTGGGTGCGGGACCATCGTTGCAATTGGCTTAGGCCAGCCGGCTGCGCTAATTACTGGATCGTGACCCCATCCTTGCCGTGGCTCTGCAACCCACGGTCCCGGCGTATGCGCTTTCTTGCTCATGCCACCAGCTCCTTCGGGTCGACGCCAGCCACGCCAGCAATCATGTCGATGCAGTCCGAGAGTTCGACTTCGTTGCGGCAGCAGGCGCGCGCGTAATTCGTTATCGACTTCGCCTTGGCCCGCACATCGTCGCTCAGGCCTTCGACAAAGAGCCCCTTGGACTGATTGACGACGACAACCTCATCCTCACCGATGGCGCCTATGATCGCCTTGGCGAACGTCTTGAGCCAATCCGGATCGACGGAAGCCGGCTCGCTTTCGCTCTCTCCCATGTCTTGCGAGCCGGCCTGGTCCGCCGTGGCGGGTGAATTGTCGGCAGTGGACCGCTCTGATGGAGAGGCGGCGAGTGACCCACTGCCGTCACCGGTGGGGCTTTCTGCCGGTGAACTGTGTTCGTGATTGATTTCCTGACCGCTGGAGAGCCCTTCGGTCTCGCGCGTCACGTTGGACATGTCGAAGCCTTCGCGCGCCTCCTGCATGTCCCCAGACGGTTTCTGAGCCTGCAAGCGTGACATGAGCGACGGAGGCGTTACGTCCTTGGCGTTGTCGGGCCCGCGGAACTGATCTGCTTCGTCCCGGTCGTAGACGCCAAGGATCACCTCTGGCGTGTGTCGCCGGCCCCACGCCCGAGCGGTGTAGTAGCAGTGCTGCTGATCGGGATCGGACTTCCAGAGCGGGGAGTTCTTCGGAGTGATGTCCTTGAACTTCGGAGAGCGAACCTCAAGCTCTTCGCCGTCTATTTTCCCGTGGGCGATGCAGACCCGTTCCGGACCTTCGCCCTCAAAGCGGAACTTCAAGCGCCCCTCAATGCCGGATCGTGTGTTGATCACAGCCATGATGAGCTGGGCTTCATATGCAATCTGGCCATTGACCGAATAGGACTTCGACGCGACCGCAAACGGGCTCATCTCCCATTCGAGAGCCTGAAGCGCCACGGCCATACATGCCCCGGCGTTGCCGCGCAGGTGCTTCGGCAGCGCAATGTCTGCTTTGCACATGACCTCTGCGAAGCGAACGACCTCGCCAAGCGTTTGCGGCGCGATCTTAGAGCCATTGCCAGACGCGATGCCGACCTGGTTGATTGAAGTGTTCTGTTGCGAGACGAGTTGGTTCATTTTTCGGCCCTTTCAATTGCCCGCTTCAGGGCGATGTTCATTTCGCGTGCCTGAGAAACGCCCATTGGGCTGCGGTCGTGGTCGTCTTGTGAAAGGGCTGCGTTGAAGCCCCGCGCCCAACAAAGAAGGTCAGACAGGCCGTTGGAGACCCACTCGGCCTGCTGCATGCTTAATTCGAGCGTGACGACGGGTTCATCGACCTTGCGGAAGTCTGGATCGATGATCATGCGGATTTCCTTTCCCTGATCGGATGGGCGAAGGCGAAGTAGCCGGCGCGGGCATGCGCTTCGATTGACCGAATTGTCTGGTTCTGCATCCATCCGGCGTTCTGTACCTTGTCCCTCCAGTAGAGATGGCGCCCTTGGCGGATGATGTGAATGACGAGATCGGGGTCGCGGATGACCGACCCGCGCTGGTATTTGCGCTTCATGCGGCCTCCTGCTGGGCGATCTGGTCTTGATGGTCGAGGAAGTCATCGAGCCGGGATTTGGCCCACGGCTTCATCTGGATGTGCCGCTCACCGCCCGCGAACGGACGCGCGCCCGGCCAGTTGTCGGCATCAAGGCAATGACGGATTGTGTTCAGGCACCACCGGATGACGCGTTCGCCACGGTCGATGTCATGGGCTGAGATTTCGACATGTGCCGTGTCCGGAACGTCGTCGTTCAGCACGTAGACGAGCACGAACGTCTCAAAGGGGATCCCGAGCGAACGGCAAATCATCCGCGTCATGGCTGCCTGGAGGAAATAGCCGGCGTCGAAGATCTGGCGCTCCAGAAAATCCTCGTCAAACTTCGATGCGGTCTTTAGGTCCGCGAACACACCATCTGCGTTCGGCATCGCATCGGGGCGACTGCGCAGCCAGATTCCGGTTTCCTCATCCTTCCAGAACATCGATCGCTCAACGCGGCCATTGAGGACACCCATCTGAATGAGCGGATAATTCTGAGCGTCTTCGGCGATGCGCTTGATGCGTTCGATCTGGTCTGATGTGATGACTGTCAGGTGCTTGTGTTCGTCCATCCATGCGGCGCACGATGAATTGTTGGCGTTCCAGTTCCTGCCGTCCGGGGCTTTCTCTGGCCGCACCGCGAACTTCGCCGAGAACACTTCATCGCCAAGCAGGAGTGCATGAGCAGCCTTGCCGAAATCCATAGCCTTGGTGCTATTCTGCCGGACGTGATCGGGGTTCCACGCCCACCGGCCCCAGAATGCCTTGGGAGAGCCGCCGTAAGCCGGCAAGAGCCATTTCAGGGCAGATTTCGAGATAGACGGTCCATCCAGCAAATCGCGCTTCTGGTGATACTGGTCGAGCGTGATGCCGGAATAGACACCCGGTTCGGTGATCGTCTTGCCGTCCCACTGTCTCTCCTGGGAAAGGCCTCCAACGATCCGCGAGGCAAGGTCACCGATGGACTGCATCGCATCTGTGTCGAGATCGGTCATGGTTCAATTCTCAGTGGGGCGTTTCAAAGAACCCGACGAGCAGGGCGCCGATGACGATCAGAGCCAGAGTGCGGGCCGTCGGGTGTTCGGGGAATGGGAGGAGGGCGAGCATCACGCGGCCTTCCTTTCTGCCTCAAGCGCATTGATCGCTGCCCGGAAGTCGTTCGCGGCTCTGATCTCCGCTTCTGCGTGAGAGAGTTCGCCGGCATCGATCAGCACGAGGGCGCGGCGCATGGCCTTGCGGTATTCGTGCTCCAAATCGGCGCGCTGGCGTGAGAATTCGAAGGAGAGCATCACAGTGCCCTCACAAACCGGCCTTCAGGATCGTTCCCGCCAAGACCGCGGTAGACGAATCCTTCATCGGCAACGGCAAGCGCCTTCAAGACCTCATCGTTCTCGGCCGCGTTCGCAATTTCGGCAGCAATGGATTTAGTGAGCGCAGTCCCGTCAAACAGGTTCCTTCCGTCCATGTAGACGGCATCCACCGAGATCAACGGGACGCCTGCATCCAGTTCGACGGACAGCTCAACCTCGCATTCCAGGTCATAGACGACGCCAATTCCAAGCTTCTCGTCATGGATCGTATGGCAGAAGTCATATCGGCTCATCGTTCTCTTCCTCTCCATTGTGTCCGGCAGATCTGGCAGGGCCGTCTTCGTGCTCGGTGTGTGAGGGGAATGTAGCGGTAATCGCTACAGCCTGTCAATTGGATTGTAGCGATATAAGAAACATTTTTTGACAGTGCCGCCCGCGCGCCGTACAAATGGGCGTGTCTCGCGATGGCGCGAGCGGCAGGATTTCAGGGAAAATCAATGAACGACGAGACGGAATTATCGCCGGCCGGGCAGTGGTATCGAAACCGGGATGAATGGATCAGGCATGTTCTTGGGAGGGATTATCTGACCGCCGATTGCCAGCGGGTCGCGATCTTCATCGCCATGCACATGAACCGGCGGGATAACCACACGAAGCATCAGCAGAAGACGATAGCCAAGGATTTGAACCTCAGCATCGAGACCGTGAAGCGGTCGGCAAAGAAGCTGCGAGAGGAAGGGCTGATTGACCGAGATCAGATCACGCGAGGACGCCGAAACCGGGCCGTGAATCACTACTGGCTGGTCTTTCCATGGCAGTCCTAGGTGTCACCAGTGACACTTAGACTGGGTGTCACCAGTGATACCCCTAATAACGGTAGAACATAATAACGGTAGTTTATGATTGGAGGATATAGGGCTCTGAGAGGGAGTATTATATCTCCGAAGCCCTACCTCTCAAACGTAGAAGGGAAGCGACAGTTGTGGCAAAGAGAACATTTCAAGTTGCCGGAATTTGGCTTATTTTCCACAGGTGTCGGCTGGCTTGGGTTCTCGGTTGAGAACGAATCGCGATATTCGTCAATTGATAGGGGAGGTGGAGATGGAGCCGGTGTTGCTACGCATGGACAGCAACGACAAATCGATGACCCGGCGCGCACGGTATACTCCACCAGCGAGCGTGACGACAATAAGGCTGAATGAACTCCTGAAATACACTGAACGCCCATTTTCAGAGACCCAGGCAAGCTTGTTCCGCGATCAGCCCGACACCGATCACGAGATCTACTACTCCGGTGACCTGACACTGCTCAAAGGTAAATGCGTTTGTGTAATCGGCGCACGTTCAGTTTCAGAAGCTGGCAGAGCGCGCGCACGAAGAGTGGCGCGCGAACTCAGCGATGCAGGTGTCGTTGTCACAAGCGGCTTGGCCAAAGGTGTCGACATCTCTGCGCACCTAGGCGCTATGGGCGCTGGCGGCAATACAATCGCTGTCATTGGGACACCTATCAACAAAGCCTATCCGATTGAGCACGCCGAGGTCCAAGAGGAAATTTATAGCGATCATCTTCTGATCTCTCAGTTCCGACCGGGCCAAAGAACATTCCCGTCCGACTTCCCAAAGCGCAATAAACTTATGGCTGCGCTCACCGATGCGAGTGTTATTGTCGAAGCATCCGACACGTCGGGTACACTGCACCAAGCCACTGAGTGCGTCCGTCTAGGACGATGGCTTTTCATCATGCGTTCTGTGGCTGAGAACCCCGACTTGCAATGGCCGCAGAAATTTTTGAAAGAGCCAAAGGTCAAAGTGTTATCGGATGTTGGCGATATCCTCAGCGCGATTGGGTGAGCGGTGAAGATCCACTACCTTTGCGCATACTACAGCCAATGGGCGCACATCAATCTAGCTCCGCGGCCGAATGAGCTTTGGCAATCCTACAAATTCTGCGGAGCCGTGAAGCATGGAAAGATGAACGGCTATCTCACAGTTCCGTTTAAGAAGGGGCCACAACGCATCAATGAGCAGGATGCCGCGAAGACACGACTGATCTTTGGGCGGTTCATCGCTGAAACGGTTCGATTGCACTACCAAGGCAACGCCCTCGTACCGGTGCCCTCAAAGGACTCATTCAGTCAGGATGACTTCCGATCTCTGACGATGTTGCAGAGTGCGGTACCTGATGATTTGGATAACCCGATAGTCCCAGCGGTACGGTTTGTCAGCAATCTCCTGCCTGCTTCGCAAGGCGGTTTAAGGGGAGTCGACGCGGTCTATCCGCATCTGATGGTCTCGGAACATTTCAAACCGCGCCCCGTTGTGCTGATCGACGACATAATCACAACCGGCGGTACCATCCTCGCCGCGAAGCAACGGCTTGAAGAGAGGGGATTCGAGGTTTCGGCCGCTATTGTTTGCGGACGGACTGTCGCAGCAGCCGAAAAGGCATTCTTCCCGCGGGAGTTTGAGCTTCTTCAAGAGCAGGGGGAAGTGGATCTGTGACCTTTGTTGGGCGCAATTGTATGTTCATAATCAAAACGCGCTCCTGGCCCAGATTCCCATCCCGGCAGCCGAGTCTTTGAGCGTGAAGTTGACGGTCATATCACGTCAGCACGCAAATATTTCCGCATACATCCCGCCGATGTTTACTGCACACCCGACCACGCACACGGTGAGAATTCGCCGATACATGCGAACGCGGTTCCGCTACTGGTCGTTTTCTTCCCGATCTTTCCACTGCTCAGCGCTGAACCGCGCTTTCCGATAGGTGGTGGGTATGCCGGCCGCTTCGTGTGCCTTGGCTAATGTCTCGAGCCATGTTGCCAGCCCAGCCGGGATTTCCTCCCGACCGGTCGCCCAAGCATTGATAAGCGCTGGATCGCATTCCAGCACCTCAGCGAGTGTTTCTCACGTCCAAAACAGATATGCGAGGCATTCCAGAAATCTCGGCGGCGTCATGCCTGCCTCCTATGTCCGGATGTTCAGCAGCCCTTGTTTCTGCGCATTGCATTGATGGCGATGATCTCACCCTTGTGTTGTGCGACCATGCCTTCCTTGTCGGCGCCGCTGAGGCTGCTTACTGGCACGCCGATCAGGAATACGCCAACTGCATCGCCTTGAACTGCCTGTCTTTGTGCTGCCTCGGCTTGCTGGAGCGCGAGCGAGCTGCGTTGGTGCTCCATGGCCAACTGATTGCAGGAGAGACCAGAATACGCGTTCATTGGCATGGTTGAGGCGGCGATAGATTCCGGATTTTTGGCGCAACCTGCCAAACTGACAACCAACATTGCCGCGATGATTTCCCCCCGCATGAATTACCCCTTTATGCCCTCAGTTTGAGTTGTCTCGGTATGCTGCTACCAGTGGCAGGCTTCCCGCAATGGATTGATGGATTCTTCCAAGCCAGTGATGTCGAAGGTCGCGGTGAAAGGGTTTTCGCCGTATGGCGTCATCCTCACAACGATCTGTGACTTGCCGAACATCTGCTTGATGACCGGGATTGAGCGCCCGCCACTCCAAAGGCCCAGCGATCGATTGTTGGTTGATTCCTGCATTCCAACAGTCTTCGCCTTCTCGTCATCCAAGCGATAGGTTACGTCACCATAGTCGTTGTATTGGCTGGAAGTCATGTGGCAGCCGGTGGCGAAAATCAGTCCGGTCTTGTTTTCAACGCAGCGCACGTAGAGCGTGACTTTCCCGCCTCTGTTCCATCCGCAATTGACCGTTTCGTCAGACTCCACGCGGAGGAAAACATTCGTTTGGTCGGTGAGTTTGGACGTTTCAGACGTGACCGACCAATTGCCTTTTGCAGTCGGCTCCGTCTTCTGTTCTGGTGTCCGTCCAAGCGCTTTGTCGTAGCAAGCCAATCGATCCAGATCGTTCGAAATCTGGATGCAGCCTTCTCCGGCCGCGAACCCCGGCGCGCAAGTCGTAGTCAGAACGACCGCACCGACGAAAATCCCCCGCATAGAGCTCCCCCTTTTAACGTGGCCGTATCCAGTCGATAGGTGCGGCCCATTCAACAACCTGATCGATCATATCTTCGAACATGGCGTTCACGCTTTGGAGCGTCCAAAGATCGGGAGCCGACCCAGGTCGGATAATCTTCACGAATATTCGGCCATCGGCCAACTGCACCACAGCTCGGCGGTTCACCATTTCGGCAGGCGGCAGGTGTTTCGAGTAGTAGAGCAGGTAGCCGTCCTCCAGCGCAGGGAACATCGATGTACCTGACACTTCAACGGCAACCGTTCCCGGTCGCGAATCCCTTGGCGCCGGGACGCTATCCACGTCACCGTTGTCGATTGCTTCGACCTGCTGACCGGCTCCGACGCGCCCCTTCAGCGGGACAAGGATTTCGGACGGAGCTTCCATTCCTGTAATCGTCTGAATGGCAATCAACTCGTCGCCAGCTATAGCCCGCGCACCTTTCACCATCTTATTCACCGCAGCACGATCAATAGACCGGCCAAGCATTTCGGTCAGACGACGCGAAAGCTCGGACTGCGAAACCCCTGACGCTTCAAGCGCCTCTTGTAGCCATCTGGACAACATCCAGAAGCCATAGCGCGAACGGCGAATGGGTGCATTTTCTGTATTCGCTACAAAATCACTTGCAGATGTTTCTATAATCGCTACAATCACGGCCATGGAACCTGCACAGTCAATCATCAAGAACCTGGGTGGACCGAGCGCGGTCGCTGAAATCGCCGGCGTTCATCGCACCCGTGTTTCCAATTGGTCTCGCGCCAAAGAAAAGGGCGGCACGGGCGGCATTATCCCGTTCAAGCACGTTCCGGCTCTTCTGGCGGCAGCGAAGGAGAAGAACGTCGCGCTTTCCGCTGACGACTTTCTCCCGAACGATAACGCTGAGACAGCGGCATGAGCGAAGCCAAGACCTATCCCAAGGGCCGCTACCATGTCGGCCAGATCGGTGAAGTTACCCGCATCTTGGACGGCAAGGGCAGGGACGTGATGACACTCCCCGGTGGCCCTGAGCGGCTGGTTGAATGCGCGAACGCGCTGCGCGACGTGTTTTTCCCTGAGAATCATGGCAGCGCGACCGAGGAATACGTGAAGCGCCTTGAGACGCTGCGGAAGGATTTGCAGCGGCGTGTAGCTGAGATGGAAGCATCTGCCCGCACCCCATCCCCCACCCCAGAACGGGAGAGCGCCGCATGACCTCCCACCAGACACAAGAACGCCGCGTCCCATCCCACCCTCGCGCGGCGGAAGCCGGGGAGGGTGCACCTCCTCCCGTATCCTCTCCGGCAACCCTTCATCTCAGCACCGGCAAGATCATCCTGGTCTGGGCCTTTTTGGTCTCGCTTCTTCTCACCTCCCTCGCAGGCTGGTGGGTGATGCTCCTGGCGATCTCCGGTGTGGCAGAATGGATTGAGAGGCTGGCGGGATGACGAGCGGCAATGACACGAATTTCCCCGGCCCGCGCACTTCGGCGGTATCCGGCGGCATACCGAGCACAACAAGCAGCGATGCTCTGCGGGCGCAAAAATTTGGCGGGACCGGAATTTCCGTCAGAGGCCGGGACGCCGAAGGCGTTAGCCATCACCGCAAATCGCTGCAAGCCGCCAACGAATTCACAAAAACCCTTGGGTGTGGCGGGGCTTCGGCTTCCAGCACGATCTTCGGGTGCGAGACGGTATCCAAGGGCCAGCCGGCCGGCATCTCGCGTCCTCTCGATGACAAATTGGAAAATCGCAGTGGTGAAGTCCGGCCGGCGCACTCGCTCGAGGAAATGATTGCAGACTGGAAGGCAAAGCATGGCGAGCCTCGCAGGTTCGAGAGAGGCGCCAACACGGATTACCTCTCGATCAAGGCCTACCTGGAGGAATGGGGCTATCGGCTGAATTTCCAGAGGGCCAAGTACAGCATCAGCAACGGGCGCGGGCGCCCCAAGGTCGTTGCATGGCGGCAGGTGCTGGAACTGGTTGATGAGTTCCGCACCGCCGAAGGCTTGGCGCCGATCCTTTCGGAGGCGGCATGACCCAGCGCCCTTTGTGGAACTTCAAGTGGACCGTTGCCGACACCGACCTGATGCTTGCGGCAGCGCGGCGCGGTCAGTCTCTTCCTCAAATTGCGAAGACCGTCCGGAATGTGACCGGCAAGCCCTGCGCTCCCTGTGAGGTTGAGCGCGTTCTAAGGAATGCCAGAGTTCCGGTTCTGGAGAGCTCAGCATGACGATCCTCGCTATCACCCTATACGGGCTGGGCGTCATAGGCGCGATTGCTGCCGTAAAGCGGGAAGCGCCCGCGGGCCTCCGTGAATGGGCAGTTTGCGTTGTCTGGCCTCTGGCGGTTGCAGCCGCCATTGCCATGAGCCCGTTTCAGCGGAGGCGCAAATGACCTCCGCAATGTTTCAGGGAACAAATCGAGCTGACCAGGCTGATGTTTGCGCGTCGTCCTGCTCATTCGTCGTTCCTTTCCTTCCTTTCGAGATCGAGCCCTACAGGCCCGGAAATCCCCGTTGCTACGAGTGTGAATGTAGCGACGGAGAGAGGTCATGTGTGACCCGAAACGGTGCGGATCCGCACCCATTGAGGACGAGCCAATGAGTACGAGTATGGCTGCTCAGGAGGCGTTCCGGATGCTGAACGCTGCAACGAGACAAGAGTATCGCGGCTGGGGTGACACTCAGACCGCGGCGCGTGACAGGGCGGCAAGAAAAGCCGGGATTACACCGGCTCAAGCCGAACGTGTGTGGAAGCGCTGGCATGAGATGAAATCGATGAACGCTGACGTCTATCGCGGGCTTCGAAACACCTACGGCCACCTTTGCGCACTGATCGAAAACACCGCCGACCGCATCGAGCGGGAAGCCCAATCAATCGAGGAAAGCAATGCGGCTATGTCGCGGGATCAAGCGGCTCTGGAAGGCAATCAGACGCCGCCGCAAAGCGCGGAAAGGGACCAGCTATGACTGAAATAGGACACAACTCCGAACGCGAGCAGTTTGAGGAACAGCAGTTCCTAAATGCCTTCCGGCAGATCAAGGAGCACGACTCCGACATGGCCGGTCTCAAAGGCGAGATGGCCGGCATCTACGACCGGATCAAGAACCTGGGTTTCACAAAAGCCGACGTGAAGTGGGCAAAGGAGCTCGAGGATAAGGACGCTGGTGAGATCGTCGCTACGATGAAGCGCCGCCTGCGCATTGCTCGCATGTTCGGCCACGGTCTTGCCCGCCAGTTTGACATGTTCGACGAGGACCGCACTCCCATTGAAGAGCGCGCATACGAGGAAGGCCTTGCGGCCGGCAAGCTTCGCAAGGATGCGACGAACCCATATGGCGCCGACAGCAAGGCAGGGCAGGAGTGGCAGCGCGGCCTGAATGACGGGCACGCATTCGCCAACAAGGATCTGTCGCACGTCCTGAATGAGGGCGATCCCGAGTTTCCCGACGAAGAGCCCGAAGCGGCCGCTTAGCCGCTCAACTCGTTCCTTGGAGGTTCCGATGCATCGCCGCAAATCAAGTTGTCGGTTCGATCGATTTCATCTTTTTGAGCAGTGCGGTGTTGTATTCGACCCCGTCGATGCCGTGATGCACCTGGCGGTGGCAGTTCGGGCATATCCCAATGACGAACCGCGGATCATCAGGTCCACCATCGCTGATACGTCGCAGATGGTGCGGTTCCAGGTAGGGTGTCCCGTCAACCCGGATAAACGGCGCCTCTTTTTCACAACCTTCGCAAACACCATTCGCACGAGCCAAAACGTAGGCTCTGACATCGCGGCTGCGCTGATAGACGGTGCGGGCTTTGGATTCGCTCGTCGAAGTCGGGGTCTCCACTGCTGCCAACGCGCGCTTTCGCAGCTCATCCAGGGAAACATCGGTCGGAAGGTCCGCGTCCACTGCTTTTATGGCAACCGCCTCCAGGTCGCGAAGTTCAAACACGATTGCATCGCGTTTGTCTCCGTTCTGATCGGGCGCGCGTTCAATATGGTATCCTTCGCATACCATCTCGCCATGGAAGCGAAGACCATTTCCGGTGTCGAAGAAGAGCAGAAGGCTTTTTCCGTCAGCGGAATGGTCAGCAATGGCCCTGTTGCCGCGCAACATGACCATGTCACCGATCTGGCCTGCACCAAAGTACTCGAATGCTCCATCTGTTCGCCATCGATCGGCATATCCGTGTGCGATGCCGGTTTTTCCAGAGATTATCACTACGACTGGATGAGTAGCGAACGTGATGATCCCGCTTTGCCGGCTGCCTTCGCCCTTGAACCGTCCATGAATGTCGTTGGTTCGATTATAGACGCGTCCAGCCTCATATCCCCAGGTCATATGGCTCCCTCCCGATCTGTCTTCATCGCAGCAAAGCAAAACCTGCCTTCTTCTTCGTTAAAGGAAGCCGCAGCATGACCGAGCGCACCCGTTTTCTGATCATCAACTGGGCCATCGCCATTGCGGGCATTCTCATCCTTGGCGCGGCTATGTGGGGAGGGGAGTGATGCGATTGTTCGACTGGCCATTTGGCGACATCAACCCGCATTCCTTCGATCTAATTATGGCAGACCCTGCTTGGTCATTCGAGCTTCGTTCGGAGAAGGGCGAGGGCAAGTCTGCGCAGGCGCAGTACCGGTGCCAGAGCCTTGACGAGATCAAAGCGCTGCCGGTTCTCGATTTGGCCGCACCAGACGCGCTCCTGTGGCTCTGGGCCACCAATCCAATGCTGCCGCAGGCGCTCGATGTCCTGAATGCCTGGGGCTTCACCTTTAAGACTGCCGGGGCGTGGGGCAAGACGACGGTCAACGGCAAACTCGCCTTCGGCACCGGCTACATCTTCCGCAGCGCACACGAACCCGTTCTGATCGGAACGAGGGGTGAGCCAAAGACCACCAAGTCCGTCCGGTCGCTGATCATGGGGCAGGCCAGAGAGCATTCCCGCAAACCGGAAGAAGCTTACCGGGCTGCCGAGCAGTTGATGCCCCGCGCGCGCCGGATCGAGCTTTTCAGCCGCACCAACCGGCCGGGCTGGACAGTCTGGGGCGATGAAGCAGGCAAATTTGGGGAGGCAGCGTAGATGGCACTCATTCTCGGACTGGATATCGCCACGACGACTGGCTTCGCCTGGTACGACACAGATGCATCTCTGTCAGCTGTAAGGCCCGGATCGTTCAAGATCGACGGTGAATGCTACGAGGTTCGCGCCGGCGAGATGGGCCAACGCATCATCAAGATGGTGAAGCAAACCCGCCCGGATTTCGTGGTGATCGAGCGTCCGGCACGAAACGTCATGCAGCATCGGAAGAAAACAAACGACTTCGCCGGCGAGCATGAAGAGATGACGATCAACGCCGGGACGGCACTCCTCCTGAACCAGCTTACGGGCGCAGCCTCAGCCATCGTTCGGGCCTATCAGATCCCGTTCGAGATCGTTGCGCCGGAAACTTGGCGCAAGCAGTTCCTTGGATTTGGACGGCGGCCGGGCTGGAGCCGGAAGGACTGGAAGAAGGCGGCGCGGGATCGATGCCGGCAGCTTCGCATCACTGTCACCAATGACGATCAGGCAGACGCGGTTGGATTGGCGTTCGCTGGACCGTCCTGCCAGACGTTCAAGATCGTTCAGGCGCGCCGGACAGGAGCCGCAGCATGACCGATATCCAGAAGCCACTCCCTCACAACATCGAGCTCGAGCAAGCCATCCTTGGCGCGGTGCTGGTCAACAACAACTGCTTTGACCTCGTATCCAAGGTGATCCAGCCTCACCACTTCTTCGAGCCTCTGCATGGCAAGGTGTTTGAGGTGATCGGCAAAATGGTCTCTGTCGGGCGGAAGGCCGATCCGAAGACCGTCAAGAGCTACCTGCCTGAGGGCGAGCGCGTCGGCGAGATCACACTGGGGGAATACCTGGTTCGGCTTGCCGTGGAGGCCGTGGCACCGGTTCAGGCCCGCGATTATGCCCTTGGTGTCCTGCACCACTGGATCGATCGCCAGATCATCGCCGGCTGCGAGGAAACCATTGCTGGCGTTTATGCACGGTCTCCTGATGTGGATCCTTTTTCAGCCTCCGCGGCGCTGGAGGATCATCTTGCCAAGCTTCGTGGCGACCACATCGGTGGTGGTTCGGGTAATCTTGGACACCAGTACCTGGAAGCCATGACCGCCGCCCAACAGCGCAAGAGCATCGCGGGCGTTCCGATCTGCCTGGATGAAATCGCAGAAGTTATCTCCGAACCCTGTTTCGAGGCCGGGAACCTCTACGGGCTGCTTTCCAGCTCAGGAGAAGGCAAGACAAGCCTCACGCTCCAGATGATCACGCATGCCCTGAAACGCGGGCACCCGGTCCTGTTCATGAGCTACGATCAGTCGGGTGAGCAGTGCATCCGGCAGATGATCGCACAGGAGCACGACATCGAAGCGCGGCGCCAACGGGCCGGCGATGTGTCCGAGAAGGAAATGAGAAAGGTGGTCGACTTTGCCACCTGGATCGACCGGCAGCCTTTCGAGGTCGTCAAATGCACGGACCAGACCGCGCCCCAACTGCTTTCCTTTGCCCGCTCATTCGTGAAGCGCTACGGCAACGGGAATGTCCCGCTGGTGGTGGTTGACCACATTGGAGCCGTGACGCCACAGGAGCGGCTCTCGGATGAGGGCACAAAGGCCAAGGATATCAACAAGGTCTTCAAGGCCGGCGCGGAGCAAACCGGCGCGGCATGGCTCGTTCTGAACCAGCGCAACAGCTACGGCATGAAGCGGGACAATCCACGGCCTATCTCGGCCGATCTGTTTGGCGGCGATCCGGCCAAGCAGGCCTATGATGCGATCTTTTATGTCTATCGCTACATCAAATTCCTAGAGGAGCGGAAAGCCGTCGCCGCGTCGGACTCTGACTGGAAGAAGATTCACAAAGCTTTCCCGTCCGCGGTAATCGAGGGTGAGGACATTGCCCAGATCGGCGCGATCAAGGTTCGCTTCGGGAATGCCGCGGTGAAGAATAACCTGATCTTCGAAGCGCGGTTCACTCGCTACAAATCGGAACGGCAAAACGATGCAGAGCTTCAGGAGGCAATGCTTTGAACGCTTTCGACGCCCGCGCCCGGCACAATGGCTTTATCTGGATCGGTGAATTCCGAGCCGGCGAACACGGCGCCTACAAGCCCGTGATGGAGAATGGCGAGATCAAGCCATTCCGGAATGCCAGAGAGGCGAGGGAGGGTGCTCATGCTGCCCTGATAGCCTACATGAACGGCAACTACACCAGCGAGCGCGCCAAGGCGGAGCACCGTTGGGAAGCCGGAAAGCTGTTTCGAGCCGGAAAGCGGCCTGTGGAGGTGGTCAAGGCATGATCGATCCGCGCGTCATAGAGCTCTGCCGGGAATTCAACGTCGAGATCATCCCCGGTACCAGATACCCGGAGGTCGGCCAGACCCGTGCGCCGGACACCCTTCGACGCATCATCGACCGCTACGGCATCGGGCATGCCCGCATGGTGATGACCACGATCATCGAGGCCGGCAACAACAAGCTACTCTTGGATAAGGAGGGCTTCTGGATGGTTTCGGACATGGTGAGGGCCTGTCAGGGCATCATCGAACGTGACGCAAGCGCATGGCTTGAGACCTGGGACATGATCCCCGGCGGTGAACTGCAGTTTGTGGCGCAGGAACTAAGGAGTGTTGTCCCGACACGATTTGCCCTCGGTGGGATGGTCTACGAGCGGATATTCCGTAAGCTTGGACCGCATGCGGATCAACTGGATCTGCTGGATGACCGTAGACAACTTGGGAGGCCATGAAGGTGAACTGGAAGAGTGGGTTACTTCGACTTTGGATTGTCTCCTCGGTTGTTTGGGCGCTCTATCAACTCTGGGGAAGCGACCTATCCTGTCCGCTTGAGTTTGTTGGTATCGAAACGGGTGCTGGCCCGTGGTGTGCTTTTCAAAATGCCGAACCCTGGCGGTACTATTCAGAACTGCTTTTTCGCATAGTCGCAGTGCCCGTGATCACACTGTTGTTGGGTTTGGCAGCTCTCTGGGTGGTCAAGGGGTTTGGCGGAAGACCAGAAGGCAAGGATCAGGGAGAATGAAAATGACTCCTTCTCAGATCGCAGAGCGCCTTATCCGGGCGGCAGAGATCGAGAGCGTCGGCAACCGCGTGGGACCGGCCCCGCTGCGCGCCCAGCAGCTCCCTTACGTCCATTCCGACGACGACATGAGGAATTGGGGCCACAGGCGAGGGGAGCGCCGCAGCCGCGATCCTCGGGCCGATGCCTGCCGCCTTCACCTTGAAGATCAGGACGCACATGCGCTCTATCGGCGGGAGTTCTTCGAGAAGACTGAATACACTGCACGAGACATCTCGGAGGCCGAAGAGGCGCAGGGCTGGTATGCGCTGGTCGACAACGAGGCCAATAGAGCCGCGCTCGCCGCCTGGGTACGCTGCATGGCCGACCACAAGCGGCTGTTCTTCAAGGACTGGTGCGCCGGTCAGGACATCACGCCGAAGACGGGGAGGGCGCGGAAAAATCGCGCTCTGGCATCAATTCTTGCACATCTGGCTCGCAGGAGTGTGCAGAATTGCAATAACCCTGAATGTGAGGGGTTCCCTGTTCCCCCGGAAAACGGGCATATTGAGCCCAACATCGAAGACGAGCGCGCTGAAGAAAGAGGCGTCACGTCATGGGCCTCAGACGAGGCATTCACCAGCTACTTCTCAAACGATCCAGCGGACTTCTCCTGGGCTGAACGGCGCAACGAGCGCCGGAGGCAGAGGGAAGCCAAGAAGCGGAAGCAGGAAGCGGCTTAGAAATAGAGGTAGGCGGCCCCGAAGGCCGCAATCGCAGCGACTATGACCAAGGCGATGAACGCAATTGGCCGCCGTTTCGGCTCAAGGTCTTCTGCGAGCACCTTGAACTTCTTGGGATCACCCCACTTGAGGGTGCGGAATTTGTAGACGTTATCCCTCATGCTCGGATGGTCGGGCAGCGCGGTTAAAATTCTCTCAAGGCAGGCTGGGCTGGTGCCCCGCTTGGTCTCATAAGCCAAGCTTGCGAGGTTCAAATCCTCGGCCTGCAACCACAATCAATAACGCTTGCTGCCAGCAATCTACCTGCGGCACCGAGCCCTGTATATCCGACCGTTGCGGCCACGGTACTCACAGTAGCCATTGCGCAGGTTACGAACGAGAAGGCCGCCAAGCGCTCCTGCACCGGCGCCGATAAGTGCACCTCGACCACCTCCGGCCAGTCCACCTACAACTGCTCCTGCGGCCGTTCCGACACTGAGGTCCCGTTCTGTAGTGGTGCATCCAGCTAGGGCAATGGCCGCTACCGCAACGACAAGCATATTCCGAACCATTGTGTTCCTCTTGATTTGACCACCCGACGAAGTTGGAAGGTAAGCACACATGGCGCTCAGCGACAAGCGTTGGCGGGGCGACTTAGGTTCAGCGACACACGCAGGAAGAGGCATCCTTATCCGCCGAGCGACAAGACTGTTAGGCGGGGGATCAGATCAGGACGGCGGCGCAAGTCGAGAAGGTTGGGATATCCCGGCCGTTCCGTCCTGAGCAATTTGCAAATAATGCACAGAACGCCCCGGCCATGCGCTGGGGCTTCTCGTATGTGGAGACCTGAGATGCCGCAGCTTGTCGAACAAAAGGTGGATATCGGCCGGGACGCATACGGCAGGCGTGTAACCGCCACCCGAAAGCACACCTATGACGGCAAGACGGTGTGGGACATTCGCAGCGAACCGATGGACCAGCGCGACGAGGGCGAACGCATGTCTGGCCTCTCGGACGATAATATCCGCGAACTGGTGCAGGCGCTCGATCTGATCAAAGGGTGATGCAGATGACAGTCACATTCGCATGGTGGGCTATCCCGGCCCTGATCACTGCTGTGTCGCTCTCGTGGGCGGTCTTCACGCCAATGAAGCCCAGCGGAGACTACGGCTTCGACATCATGCCACTGTTTCGCTTCGGTGCAGCTGTGATCGGATCGCTTCTGGCTTGGCTCGTTTGGGCATTGATATTCTGAGGCCTTCCCATGCCCGTCCTGAAGAACGTCAAGCATGAAGCCTTCGCGCAGGGGCTGGCAAAGGGCCTGTCTGCGGATGAGGCGTACCACAAGGCCGGATACAGCCCGAACCGGGGGAATGCCACGCGCTTGAAAGCAAATGAAAGCATTCGGGCCAGAGTTGATGAGATCGTTGGGCGAGGGGCTGTGAAGGCTGAGGCGACCGTTGCGCGCGTTCTTGAAGAGATGCGCCGGCTCGGGTTCTCCGACATGCGCAAGGCCTTCGATGAGAACGGGAACCTGAAACGTCCCGAGGATTGGGATGATGACTTCGCAGCGGCAGTTTCCTCCATCGAGGTGGTCAAGCGTAGCATTGGAGATGGCGAGGTCGAGCACATCCACAAGATCAAGGTCTGGGACAAGAACAGCGCTCTGGAGAAGATGGCCAAGCATCTCGGCATGTTCATCGATCGCATCGAGCACACAGGCAGGGATGGCGGGCCTATCCAGACCGAAACCAAAACCTGGCGTGAGGTGTTGAGGGAAGAGGGTGGCGAGTGAATGTGCATGTCGCTCTCACAAACCCGGCCCTTTATGATTTCTGGGAGCAGGTATTCCTAGGGCAGGCCGACACCGCCGTTCTTCACGGTGGCCGGTCCAGTTCGAAGACCAGAGACACGGCCTGCCAGCTCGTCCGGCTGGTTGATCATATCCCGGTTCGGATGCGCGTGATGTGTGTCCGGCGCTATCAGAACCGCATTCAGGAGTCTGTCTACACCGAGTTGAAGTGGGCGATCAGCCACCTCGGATTGAATGACGCGTTCGATATCCAGAAGACAACGATCATCCACCGCGCGACCGGGTCGGAATTCATCTTCTACGGTATCGAGCGCAACATTGATGAGATCAAAGGCACCTCGGACATCGACATCCTTTGGGTCGAGGAGGCGGAAAAGCTCACTGAGGAACAGTGGGTGATCATCGGCCCAACGATCCGAAAGGAAGACAGCCTCGCGATCCTACTTTTCAACCCGAAGTTTGTGACAGATTATGTTTGGCGCAATTTCGTGGTCAATGTGCCGCCCAACACGGTAGTCAGGCGCATCAATTACACCGAAAACCCATTCCTATCGCAGAAGGCGTTGCGTGATATCGCCCTGATGCAGGAACGCGACCCGGAGATGTTCGAGCATGTCTATCTGGGCGTGCCTCTGGGTGATAGTGAACTTTCTATCTTCAAGCGCCGCTGGCTGGATGCCTGTGTCGATGCACACAAGGTTCTTGGCCTCAATCTGGTTGGCCGGAACGTTATCGGTTTCGATCCGGCAGATGACGGCGAGGACAGGTGCGCCACGGCTGACAAGATTGCGGGCGTGTTCGAAGACGCCGAGGACTGGGCGTCAGGCAAGGACGAACTGGTCCAGAACGCCAGGAGGGTCTGGGCGAAGGCGAAGCACCGTAACGCGCTGGTCTCATACGACACCATCGGCGTGGGTGCCTTTGTCGGCGGCTATATAGATGAGCAGAACGAGCTAAACGGTGCCGAAGTGCAGCACTTCGCCTTTCATGCAGGCGGCGGCGTCATGGATGGAGACAAGCCGAGCGATCCGCAGAACAGCAACAGCCCGCTGAACAAAGACGAGTATCTGAACCTTAAGGCGCAGGCTTGGGCAAACACGGCCCGAAAGGCGATGCTGACGTTCAATGCGGTCACGCGTGGCCAGTCGATCAAGCCAGAAGATGTCTTGTCGTTCTCGTCCGAAATGGGTGAGGCGAAGCTGGACGCCCTGTTCACCGAGCTTTGCGTGCCATGGTGGTTAGCGAGCGAGGGCAAAAAACGTGTTGTGCCCAAGCTTAAGCTCAAAAAGGATCTGGGCGTGAAATCGCACAACCTCGCAGATGCGGTAATCG
Organism: Nitratireductor sp. B36; assembly: GCF_020833685.1. Classification (GTDB taxonomy): domain Bacteria; phylum Pseudomonadota; class Alphaproteobacteria; order Rhizobiales; family Rhizobiaceae; genus Nitratireductor. The sequence goes on along the minus strand of NZ_JACKZY010000001.1, from coordinate 457,289 downwards.
CGGCGGACAACGTGAATATGGTTCATGCCGCCTACACCCTCGACCAGATGCGAAAGGCATTCACATGACTGACAAGCCCCGCATCAGGGTTGACCAGAAAGGCGAGATTACGGCGATCAATGGCCTGATGGTGGACGGCATGTCCAATGTCATCACTGGCCTGGGCCGTGCCAACGTCAAGAGCGCTGCAACGCGCTACGTGGTCGAAACAGACCCGGTGGAGCGCGATAACGCCTACCGGGCTTCGACGTGGTACGGCAAGATTGTTCGCATCCCTGCCGCTGATGCGGTGCGGGAATGGCGCGCATGGCAGGCTGAGAAAGACCAGATCGAGGCTATCGAAGCCGAGGAACAGCGCCTCAAGGTCCGCGTGATGGTCTATCAGGCGCTTCTGGCTGCCCGTCATACAGGCGGCGCTGTGATTGTTCCGGGCGGGCTTCCTGGCCTTCCCTCGCAGCCGCTCAATCTGGACCGTATCGGCAAGGGCTCTATCAAGTTCCTGACCATCCTAGGGCGCGATGAAATCACGCCGGGGCAGATCATTCGCGATCCGCTTTCAGAGTGGCGTGGCCAGCCGGAGAAGTGGAACATCAATGCAGATGGCGTGACGGTAGATATTCACCCGTCCCGCGTCGTGGTCATCAATGGGCGCACTGTTCCCGGAATCACGAACCGCAATGGCAGTCAGTTCTGGGGTGACAGCATCTGGCTGCAGATGGCGGACTCGATTCGATCTGCTGACAACGCTGCCGGCGTGATCGACGCGCTGTTGCATGAAGCCAAGATCGACGTTGTGCGCATCAAGAATATGGTCGCACAGATGGCCTCCGGTGCGGCAGAGAGCGATTACATCCGTCGATGGACCATGGTTGCCGCCCTCAAAAGCATCAGCAATGTCTTAATGCTGGATGGCGAAGACGAGTGGAGCCAGAAGACACAGACCTTCACGGGCCTGCCGGACGTTGCGCAAACGCTTATCACGATCATGGCAGGTGCGGCTGATATCCCGGTTACGCGCTTGCTCATGGAGCAGCAAACCGGCCTGAGCGGCAATGATGACGGTTCGCTGAGGCATTATTACGACAGCATCCGCACCATTCAGGAGCTCGAATATACGCCAGCCCTCCAGACACTGGATGAAATGCTGATCCGCTCGGCTCTTGGACAGCGCCCTCCGGAAATCTGGTATCGCTGGAACCCGCTCTGGACGCTGGATGAAAAGGCCCAGGCTGAAGTGGATAAGCTGGAAGCCGAGGCTGCGGATATCTATGCCCGCTCTGGTTTGGTGCCACAGGACGCATTGGCAGAGATGGTCCAGAACCGTCTGGTCGAGAGTGGATCATGGCCAGGCGCCGATACGGCTTATGACGCTTCTGAAGCTGCGCTTGACGTGCCTGACCTTGAGGAAGGCGAGGAAGACCCCAGCGCTATTGCTGAGGCCGAGTGATGAAGATCAACCTTGCCGCACAGGCCCGCGCTGCCGGTGTGAAGGCTGATCGCATCACCATGCAGGCCATAGAGCCGACAACGGCGCAGGAAAAGGACTTGGCTAGGCTCTATGTGGCGATTGTTCGCGTGTGGGCCAATGGAGCCAAGGAACGCATTCTGCCCGCCTACAGCCGCTCTCTGGCCGAACAGCGGGCATCTGACGGGCTGACCATCGACAGAGCCGGAGACGTGGAAGTCGAGATTGAGGCGGTGGAGAGTGAAGCCGTCCGTTCGATCTTCACGTTTCGCGGTCTGTTTCAGGCATGGGCCGATACGCTTCAACGCTGGCACATGAGCAAGGTCATCAGCCAGTTGAGCTATGCGACGAATGTTGACCTGTCGACGCAGATGCACGCCGGTGATGTGCAGGAGACCATGGAAGACGTGGTTGCTCGCAATGTCGCCTTGGTGCGCAATGTCAGCGACCAGACGCGGGGTCGCATCGCGGACATTGTTTTCCGGGGCTTGCAGAGCCGGACACCAGCCCGCGAGGTCGCCAAGGAGATCAACGCGGCGCTGCAGCTGGGTCGGAAACGGTCACTGCGTATCGCCATGGACCAGACGCAAAAGCTGTCTGCATCGCTCGACCGCGACCGGCAATTGCAGCTTGGCATGAAGAAATTCGAGTGGGTTCACAGCGGCAAGATCCATTACCGCCCGGAGCATCTGGCCCGCAACGGGAAGGTGATCCCGTGGAACAGTGAGATCGGCAAGAAAGACCCGCCAGGCTTCCAGCCCTTCTGTGGTTGCAAGGCAAAGGGCGTGTTGGAGCTTTAGCCATGGCGAAGATCAAAGGCGCTGACAGGCACACCAAGCGCCTGCGCAACATGGCGAAGTCATCAAAGCAGGTCGTCGCCGCGCTCTACAGCGCCGGGCAGGATATCGAGATCGACGCGGAACAGTCCATTACGGAGGGGGCAATCAGTGGGGCAGGGCATGTGCCTTCCTTGCCCGGTCAACCCCCGAATGCAGACACGCGGCATCTGGATACGAACATCGAGACAAGCGTGGTGGCGCAGAACCCGCCAACGGTTCATGTGACGAGCCATGCGCCCTACAGCGCCGCCTTGGAGTACGGCACAAGCAAAATGGCCGCTCGCCCGTTCATGAGGCCGGCCACCGAAAAGAACCGAAAGAAGGTCGGCCAGAAGGTCGCCAACGCGGTCAGGATCGCTGTCCGAAAGGGATAGACACCATGAAATTCTTAGACACGGCATCTGTCGCGGGAACGCGACGGACCGCTGACGGCTATCTTGTGGCCGAGGTCCGCACCGCCCGCACTGGCCTTCAGGACTATGCCGGATGGGAGGTTGGAAAGCCGGAAAAGCAGGTTGTGCGCGTCTACCGTCCTGCGGAACAGGTATTCGCCAAGGACAGCCTCGCCTCCTATGCGCATCGCCCTGTTACGAATGACCATCCAGACGAGTCCGTGACGGCTGACAACTGGCGTGACTATGCGGTGGGCCAGATCGGCGACGAGATCGCCCGCGACGGCGAATATGTCCGCGTTCCGCTCATTGTCATGGATGCAGCGGCCATCAAGGCCGTTGAGGCTGGCAAGCGGGAACTTTCGGCTGGCTACACCTGCGACCTTGCCTTCGAGGACGGTGTGACGCCGGACGGCGAGCCATACGACGCCATCCAGAAGGATATCAAGATCAACCACGTGGCAATCGTGAAGAACGGCCGCGCCGGTTCACAAGCTCGCATCGGTGACGGTGCGTCTACATGGGGCGTGAGCCCTGTAACTCCCTCCATTGCAGACACGAAAGGAAGCCCAATGGCTGACACTCTGCGCAAGGTAATGGTGGATGGGCTCCAGGTCGAAACGACCGATGCAGGTGCCCAGGCCATCGAAAAGCTGACCAAGGACAAGGCTGATCTTGCTGCCAAGCTGGCAGACGCCAAGTCCGAGCATAACGACGCCATCAAGGCCAAGGATGCCGAGATCGCCAAGAAGGATGCAGAGATTGATGATCTCAAGTCCAAGGTTCTCGACACCGCGGCACTCGATGAACGTGTGCAGGCCCGCGGCGACCTGATCGCCAAGGCCAAGTCCATCGTGGCTGATGTGAAAACGGACGGCCTGTCCGATGCGGAAATCCGCAAGGCTGTGGTTGTCGCCAAGCTCGGTGACGCCATGAAGGACAAGGCGGAAGCCTATATCGATGCTCGCTTTGACATTCTCGTCGAGGATGCAGCGGGTTCCGAGCAGGTCCGTGAAGCAATCTCGCATCTCAAGCCTGTCACCACCGATTCCAGCAAGGCTCAGCAGTCCTACGTGGACCGCATGACCAAGCGTTCGGCTTAACCAGCGGCACGAAAGGAGAACCATCATGGCTCTTATGCCCGCTCCCAAGACAAAGCCTGTGGCTGGCCTGCCGGGTCAGTTCCAGAACATGGAAGAGTGGAACGCCTTCACCGCGTTCGCTTCCGATACCGCGACCAAGGCCATTGGCTTCGGTCATCCTGTGTCCATCAACGGTCAGGCCGGTGACGGCACGGCAACCGTGAAGGCTCTTGCAGACGGCGAAGTGTTTGCCGGCATCACCCGTGAGAACATCACCACGGGCGATGCAGCCAGCACCACGACCTATGCAGATGGCGACGTGCTCGGCGTTGCTGACGAGGGTGTCATCTTCGTTCTTGCAGGTGCAGCCGTCACCAAGGGTCAGAAGGTCTATTTCGACCCGTCCAACAACAAGTTTTACGGCGGTTCTGCAACCGGTCGTCTGCCTCTCCCGAACTGCGAGTTCGATCAGGACGGCGTGGCTGATCAGGCGGTTCCCATGCGCCTCCGTATCGTCCCCGGCAACGACCCCGTTGCTGCGGCGGCTTAACCAGTCCCTGAAAGGAGACATTCTGCGATGAACATGCAGATCACAGACGCACAGGGCCTGGCCTATCTTCGCCAGCAGACCCATGTGCTATCCAGCCGCGCCTTTGAGCAGGAATACGACCTGATCAACTGGCGTGAGCTTGTGCCGGTTAACACCGACTATCCCGAGTGGGCTACCGGCGTTGACTTCCAGATCGGTGACATGACCGGCGCCGCACAGTGGCAGTCGGGCTACAGCAAGGACGTTCCGCTTGCTGACGTGAAGCTGATCAATGTCACGTCCCAGTTCGCGATGTATGCCGTTGGCTACCGCTACAATGTGGAAGAGGTCGGCAAGGCGCAGTTTGCCGGCGTGCCTCTCACGGCTCGCAAAGCAATCGCTGCCCGTCAGTCCGCTGACATCTTCTGTGCCGAAACGGCGCTGTACGGTGCGGGGCACCACGGCTGGGGCGGTCTTGCCAATATGGCCGGTGTGACCCCGACGCTTTCGCCTGACAATGGCACCGGCTCGGCCCGCAACTGGGTTGATGCGAACGGCGTTGGCCTCAAGACCCCTGAGCAGATCATTGCGGAACTGAACCGCCTGCTTATGGGCCCGGCAACTGCCACCGGCGTCATGACCAGCCTGATCGGCAACACGATCCTGCTGCCGCCTCTGGCCTATCAGTACATCGCAACGACGCCCTATGGTGTGACCTCGCCCGACAAGTCCATCCTCCAGTACTTCGAGGCGAACAACATCTTCACCAGCCGCACCGGTCAGTCGGTGGTGGTGCGTGAGCAGCCGTTCCTTGCCGCTGCCGCGACAGCATCGGGTGTTGAAGGGCAGGGCCGCGCTATCGGCTATCGCAACAGCCCGGATGCTCTGGAACTTCCGATGCCGATGCCCTATCGCTTCCTTGATGTGCATCAGGACGGCCCGCTCCAGTGGGCGGTGCCCGGCATCGGACGTGTTGGTCAGCTCATTCAGATCCGGGACACGATCCGGTATCTGGACGCTGTCAGCCCGGCACCGTAACCCCGGGACACGGGAAAGACGGCAAGGCCTCGGCAATCGCGCCGGGGCCTTTTCATTCGATGGAGCGACGGATGCAGCACATCAAGAACCTTACCAACAGCCCGTATGAAATCGTGATGGCGGACGGCAAGAAATCCATGCTGCCTGCGCGAGGTGTGCTGGAGAATGTCGAGGTGCACCCGATGCATCTGCCGCTCTATCGCGCATTGCGCTATTTCGAGATCACGGAAATCGAGGGCAAGCCTGCACCAGCGCAGGAGCTGGATACAGACGACCTCGCCAAATTGCGCGCCGAATATCAGGAGCTTGTCGGCAAGCGGGCCTATCACGGCTGGGACGCGGAAGAGCTTCAGAAACGCATCGATGCGGCGCTAGAGGCTTAGAGCCATGTCCTGCGCTCCGATCACGCCCGCACGGTTCAAGCAGATCAAGCCGCAGTTCGCATCTGTCGATGATGCTGTTGTGCAGTCCTATATCGATCTTGGAACGCTGTGGGTTGACGAAAGCTGGCCTGAGAGGCTTTGCGAAGCTGCACAGGTATCGATTGTCTGCCACCTCATGACGCTGGATGGCCTAGGTTCCGACACAGAGAGCCAAGGACAGGCTTCCGGCGCTGCGCAGTATCAAACGGTCAAATCAGGCGACCTGACGCTCACGCGATTCCAGAAGTCGGCAGCAGATATGAGCTACGCCGATTGGCTCGTTCAGACCAAGTGCGGCGCGTTCTTCATGCAGCTTCTTCGCATGGCAAGGGGCGGGCCTCGCATCGCCATGGGTGGCTGTGGTGGTGCACAGTCGGGATTTGCGAAAGACGTGCCGTTCTCGCCGCCGTGGGGCTACCAATGACCTTGCTCGATACGGACGCCATCAAGAACATCATGGGCGCGGCCTTCGCGCCTATCATAGGGACAGGGCAGCTTATCCGCATCGACATGGTGCGGCAGACAGGCGGGACATATCTGCCGGTGGAGCAGCCCCCTGTGGCCGTATCGGTGCAGGTTGACCGGTGCGACGAGGCCATGCGGCAATCGCCAGGGTATACCGCAGAGGACGTTAAATTGATCGTCCTGCAAGCAGGTGTCGAAGGCAGAGCACCTAACACCGACGATGTCATTGAAGCCCGTGGCGAGCGCTGGAAGGCGGTTTCTGTCCGCACAGACCCGGCTTCCTCCCATTGGGTGATCCACGCCACGAAACAAGCATCGGAGGCCTGACATGCCGCGCAAGAAAGCAGCACAGCATTCCTCGCGATGGTTCCGGGTTACTGGCGATCGGTTCGACTGGCAGCCGAAGACCAATGTGATGATCTCATTCCCGAAAGGTTCCATTGGCTACAGGCCACAGGCTTGCATTGATGCTGGCCTTGCCGCTGGCGTGATTGAGGTAATCGAGAAGCCGAAAGGCTATTCCGTCGATAAGGCGGGGCAGGTGGTCAAGGATGGCGACTGATCTTTCCCGGCAGGTCAAGGCAGAGATTATCGAGCACATCGCCTCAGACACCGGTGTGACGGCTCTCGTGCCTGCATCCCGCATCTATGCCATGACCCCGCCTTCAAGCCCGTCATGGCCGTTTATCCGATACGGCAGCCCGATCACGACAGCTTATGACGCGACCTGTTGGGATGGCTCCAGCTTCCGCGTCACGCTTCATGCCTTCGCTGAGACCACAACCAGCTATGCGGGCGAAGACAGGGCGCTTGATATCGCGGCTTCCATTGTCGAGGCGATGAAGACATTTGCACCGGCCAGCCTCGGCATCATCGAAAACGAATGGATTGGCACTCAATGCGTGAGAGACAGCGCAGAGGCTGACCAATGGCATTCCTGGTGTGAATTCAGGATCACGGTCGTAGAAGCGGCCTGACAACCCACAAACCGAAACAGCCCTAACGCTGCCACCACGAGGTGACGGCGCATTTCCCGTTGGAAAGGAAACTCAAATGGCACAGCGCGATTACAGTGTCCGCTTCGGAGCCCAGCAGATCCTCATTGGCCCGAAATACACCCCAGGCGAAACAGAGCCTCCAGCCGGTGCGATCTTCACCGCGCCATGCGGCATCACCGGTCTTACTCGCCAGATCACTACCAACACGAATGATGTGGCGCTGCCACCCTGTAATGCTCCGGATGATCCGATTTGGCTCGGCATCGACATTGTGTCGAAGCGCATGCAATCCACATTTACCGGAACGCTGGCAGATGAAGCCTTGCCGCTCTGGGATGCATGGTCGCAAGGTTCCGACCTTTACTGGTGCCGCTGGTATCGCAATCTTGGCGAGCCGAACGCCGGCTATTGGGAAGGCCCGGCAGCCCTGACTGAATATCAGGAAGAAAGCTCTGACCGCGGCCGCTACACCAATTCTGGAACGATCATCTGGGACGGACAGCCCGACTGGCATGCTATTCCGCCTGCACCGGGCATGACCACGGCTGTCAGCATTCCCCAGACGGAACCGCAGGAAGGTGTTGCATTCGCCGCGACGCCCGGCACCTACACCGGGTCTCCCACGCTTTCCTATCAGTGGTTTGCCAATAACGTCGCGATCAGTGGTGCGACAACTGACACTTACACGCCGGTCACCGGAGATGTTGGCAAGCGCCTGCATGTCGTTGAGACGGCGTCCAATGTGTCTGGCAGTGTGAATTCGCAGTCCGAACAATCCTTGCCGGTCATCCCCGCCTGATCCGCCTCACGGCTGGGTGGCATATGCTGCCCAGCTCCTCCACTCACTGATCACCGATAGGGTCACTTCATGGCTAGCCTGAAAGCAGAAGTCGTTCTGGAATGGGGCGATGGGGAGTACAATTTCGCACTGAAAGGCGCACAGATCGAAGAACTCGAAAGCGTGTGCGGCAAGATCGGCTTCGGCGCCATCTACCAGCGCGTCATGCTTGGCACCTGGTTCTGGTCTGACATTTATCAGACCGTGCGTCTGGGGCTCATTGGCGGCGGTATAGGGGCAGTCGAGGCCAAGCGCCTCACTGATATGTATATCGGGCGTGACAAGCCGTCTGTGCCTCTTGCAGCCGGCCCAAACAATCCCGAGAGCATCGCCCGTGCTGTGCTTGGTGCGGCTATGCATGGCTTTGAGGATATCCCGTCGGGGGAGCAGGAAGCCGGGGAGACCCGGCAGACCGAATAGACTTCGCCGGGTATCGGGCATCGTTCCTTCAATGCGGTGTAGATCCCAGAGCGATAGACACCATGTCGCTTTACGAGATCGTTTCGATGGTCCGCGCTTTGGAAAAGCAGGGGCAAAAGGCGAAACCACAAGTGTCAGACGAAGATTGGGAGCAGGCGGAGCAGCTTCTGGCGGCAGCTACGGTCAATGATCCGAGTGTGAGGGTGTAGATTGTCAGCGCTGCGCTTCCTCGTATGTCAGATAACCTTCTTCCACGCAGAACTCTTTTAGGGCTGGAAGAGGCTTCCCGATGGCTGATCGGCAGCTATTTCTGACCGCGCGTTCCTCTGCCGCCGCCTTTGCCACTTGGTCCTCGCGATACTCTGAATAGACGAAGTACCCGCCACCCACGATCACGACGCCGCAGGCCGTAGCGATCAACGCTTTCAACCAATTCTCCACGAGGCTTCCTCCTATGGCGGTAACTGCTGATAAAGTCGTAGTTGAAATGCAAGCCAAGGTCGATGGCTACATGCGCGATGTGGGGCGCGCACAGACTGATTTCTCCAAAAAGATGAAGAAGGTGGGAGATGATGTAGCGAAAGCGGGGCGCGCAACGGCGGTCGCTTTTGATCAGGTATCAGGGACGTTCTCTCGAGCTGGAGCCGGCATAGCGCTTGCTGGGTCTGAGGCTCGAATGGCGCAACAGCATTTCCGCAACCTCGCGTTCCAGTTCCAAGATATCGGAACGATGCTCGCAGCCGGTCAGTCGCCTTTCATGCTGCTTGCGCAGCAGTTGCCGCAGATCACGATGTACGGCGGCTCTTTGAACGGTGTTATGGGCGCGCTTCGCAGCACCGTCGCCAGCCTGTTCTCTCCTCTTGGCCTTGCGACCACGGCGTTTGTCCTTCTCGCCAGCACAGCGGTTTCTTACTTCTCGGATTTGCTCGCACAGAGCGACGAAGCAGACGAGGCGCTTAAGCGGCAGGCTGATCTGATCGGTCGCGTTGCTGATAAGTGGGGGGAAGCCCTGCCGGCACTGAAGGAGTTCTCGGAAGAGCTGAACAGGCTGGCGGATAATGCTTCTTTGGAGGAGGCACGGCAAGAGGCCGTGAATCAGACTTTTCGCGATTTCTCAAACGCGATCGCAGAAGCCCGGCAAGAGATGGAAGCCCTTTTGCCGAGCATGTTTGAGTTGGCTGAGAGCGACCAGGAAGTTGAGCGCCTGCGTGCCGCGTTCAGGGCTTTCAACCTTGCGGTGAAAGATGCGGAAGAAGCGGTCCGCAACAAGCTTGACCCGACAGAGGCGCTGAACCGTGCCATGAAGGCGATGGCCGGTATCATGTCCAACGATGTGGTCAGCGGCTCAAACAGTATGCGTTCTGCCCTGGAGGGCGTAATAAGCTCCCTCGAAGCGGCTACCGATAGGGCAGCAAAGTATAACGAGGAGACGAGCCGACTTCAGGACCGCGGGAACATCCCACTTAGTGAGTTCGGCGGCGGACGTGGGAGTGATCCTCGAAGCTTCGTTGATGATCCCTACTACAGAGACCGGTATTTCCCTGATCCCGAGGAGCCAGAACGCGCAACGAGAACTGGCAGGAGCCGCGGGTCCCGATCCACCTCCATTTCAGAGATCGAGCGCGAAAAGCAAGCCGTTGTTGATCTGATTGATCAGCTTGAATTTGAGCGCTCCCTGATCGGAATGACGGCAGTTGAGCGAGAGAAGGCAACCGCACTTCGTAGAGCCGGCTCTGCCGCAACAGCAGAGCAGCGTGAGAAGATCGCGCAACTCGTTGAGGCCACATACAACGAGAACGCCGCACTGCAAGCCCAGCAGCAGGCTTATCAAGAGCTTGAACAGATCGGCATGAATGCCATCAACAGCATCGCCAATGCCTTCAAGGACGGCAAGCTGGAAGCCAACGAGATGATCGGCATCGTCATCCAGCTCATCCAGCAGTTGATGGCAATGAAGTCATTGGGGGGCGGCGGATTGCTCGGAGGCCTCTTCGGCGGGCTTTTCGGTGGTGGAGGCGGGCTCCCTGGTTTTGCGACAGGCACAGCAAACACGGGCGGGGCTCGAGGCCAGCCAAGGGGCATTGTTCACGGGCAAGAGGCGGTCATCCCGCTTCCGGCAGGGGGCAAGGTTCCCGTTGAAATGAGGATGCCGGAGCGAGCTTCAGATGCCGGCGGTGGCCAAATGGACGTCCGAGTGTTTGTTGACCAAGACGGCAACTGGCAGGCCGCTGTTGAGAGGATCAGCCAGGGTTCTGCCGCTCAGGTCGTTAAGACGTACGACAAGGGCAACTATCAGCGCTTCCTCGCCAATATGGGGAACGCCAGAAAGAGGAATGCACTTTGACAGCCTTCCCCTTTACCCACCCGCATATTCGCTTCACGCATTCGCGGTTCAGGCTACAACGGGTTGTTGCGTCTTCTCCGTCCGGAGCTGGGCGCATCAACTTCACCGAAACTGCAGATCCGACCTGGACGATCCAGTTCACGAGCGTCCCCTTGCGGGAGAGCGAGCTTGCGGAAATTGCCGCGTGGTGGAGCCAATTCCGGGGCGGCCTCAAATCCACTCTGGTAACGCAGAATGTCACTTGCCGGCCATTTGCTCACAGCAATCCCGCACAGGCCGCTCCTGCGCAAGATGCGGGCGTTCTGGACGGTGTTTCGGGTGGCAATGTTCTGGCAGTGAGCGGCGTGTCGCCTTCACTGGTGCTCCAGCCTGGCGATCTGCTTGGCTTGGAACGCCTGACCTTCCGAGGACTCCACCGCGTAATCGCCGTTTCGGGTTCCGGAACCAGCCGATCGATCACGGTTGAGCCTCCACCGCGCTCCTATGTGGCGCAGGCCGGCGCTGTGGTGCGCTTTGAACAGCCGGAACTCAACATGCGGTCTCCGGTGGACAGTTGGTCCGTGTCGGAGGGCGCGCGACCGGTGGTGTCCTTCTCATTTGTCGAGAGCAGGGTTTAGAGATGGCACTCCCCACAGTCGTTCAAGACCTTCTGGATGAAGGCCGCATTGCCATTCGCGGGCTTATGAAGTTCCAGTTCGGCACCGGCACCTATGGTTTTGCAAAATCGGACCAGCCGATTGAGTGGAATGGTCTGACCTATCAACCGGGTGGCATCATCAAGGTGTCGGACCTCCCCGGAGGCACGGGCACCACGGCGCGGCAGTTCACGATTGAGCTTGCGGAATCGCCTGACGATGGGCTGACGCCGGATGTGCTCAAGACCATCGAAGCGGAAGATTATCGCGACCGGCCCGTCACCATTTACGATGCGTTCTTTCATCCGGATACCGGCGCACTCCTGCACGTCGAAGCATTGCGGCGCGGATATATCGACCAGCTATCGCACGAGGAAGACCCGGAAGAGGGCTACAAGCTCATAGCCGACTGCGAAACGCGGGCGCTCGATTACACCCGCACCAATGGCCGCAAGCGCAACATGGCGGACCAGTATCGCCGCGTGGATGGCGACAATTTCTATGTGAATGCCGCCACTACCGGACGTGAGGAAATCTTCTGGGGCAGGGCGCGCTCCACTCCGAAGAGGGCGCGGGGCTTCGGGTCCATTCAAGGCTTCATTGATGACATCAACAAGCGTCTCGGAATCTAGCCAATGATTGAACGGGTTCCTGATTGGGAAAAGCGCCTCAACGAGGTGATTGAAAAGCACATGGCACTGCCGAGCGAATATGGCGTGTCTGACTGCTACCTCATCCCTGCAGATGCTTTCGAGGCAATCACAGGCGAGAAGCTTTATCCCGGCGTTCGATACAAGACGGAAGCCGGAGCCGGTAAGCAGCTTCGCAAGCGCGGGTTTGAGACCGTGGAAGACGCTTTCCGCGCTCGCCTGCCAGAGATAGGCCGATTGATGGCCCAGCGCGGCGATCTGGGCGTTGTGGAGCGTGACGGCGTCATCTCCGGGGGTGTCTTTACCTCCATCGGATTTGCGACGCGTGGCGAACGCTCGCTCGAGTTCTTGCCGGCCACCGAGGTGAAGACGGCGTTTCAGGTAGGCGACCGCTAACCGCCACCAACCACAGACAATCAGACTGTTTAACGCGGGCGCATAGCGCCGCGCGGAGGGTAGCTCATGCCTTTTATTGGTGCTGCGATTGGCGCAATTGTCAGCGCTGTTGGCGCGGTTGCGTCGTTCATCGGTGGCCTTGGCTTTCTTGGCAAGCTTGTAATTGGCATCGGCCTGAACCTTGCCGCTTCCGCGCTCCTGAAACAGAAGCAAAAGGCCCCAGAACCGACCGGCGTCAAGATTCACACCGAATACGGCGCAGACGTACCGCGCCAAGTCGCCTGTGGCTTGGTGGGCATTGCCGGTCATGAGATCCACGTCAACACGTTCGGCAACGACAATGGCTGGCTGCAGGACGTTTATCAGCTCTCCGATTATCCCTGCACCAGCCTTGAGCGTGTCGCGATCAATGGCGAGTGGGTGACGCTCGATGCCCCGCAGGCCAACGGATACCGCAAGGTCACGTCTGGCGAATATGCGAACCTGGCGTGGATCAAGTTCCATGACGGCAACCAGACCACGGCGGATCCCGACCTGGTGGACAATGCAAACCCGACCGATCGGTGGGGTGAAAGCTGTGTCGGTGTTGGGTGCTCCTATGTCATCGTCAAGGCAAAGTACGACCGAGAAAAGACGGTCGGAATGCCGGATGTGTTCTTCGAGTTCAAAGGCGCCAAGCTCTATGACTGGCGCAAGGATTCAACGGTGGGCGGCACAGGCCCGCATCGCTGGAACGATCCTTCCACCCATGAGTGGACCGACAATCCGATTGTGATCGACTACAATTATCGGCGCGGGCTATCGGTCAATGGCGATCTGTTCTGCGGCATGGAGATGCCTGCAAGCGATCTGCCACTAGACAAGTTCACGGCGGCGGCAAACGTCTGTGATGAGATCGTGGAAGGGGAAAAGCGCTATCGGTGCTCGATCCTTCTGGATTGCACCGCCACCCATGGGAACAACATCGAATCCATCATGAAGGCGTGTGGCGGTGTCGTGATCGATGCCCCGGACGGTTCCTGGCCGATGATTGGTGCTGCCCAGCCAGTTGTTGCCACGATCACCGATGATGACATTGTCGTGGGTGAACCGGTGCGCTGGCAGGCCAAGCGGTCAATGGCCGAGCTGGTCAATTCAATCTCCGGCACGCATCCGGATCCAAGCCAGTTGTGGTCGATGGTTGGTTATGACCCGGTGGTGCTGGACGGCGCTATCGTGGTGGACCGTCGCACCCGCGATCTGGTCATGGACTTCCCCACGGTCACGAGTGCACGGCAGGCTAAACAGCTTGCATCAATCTATGCAGCCGAGAACCGCCTGGAGGCTACGGCAGAGATCACGCTCCGGCCGCGCTGGCGTGGTCTGAAAGCCGGTGACTGGATTACGTGGCAGTCGGACCGTTATGGCACGCTCACCTATCTGGTGACGGAATCCACGCTTTACTCTCTGGATAGCCAGGGGCCGCGCAATGTGCGGATTGCGCTCCAGCAACGCGATGCTTCGATCTATGACGCGGTGACGGTACCGGTGCCTGTGGTGCCGTATCCGCCCGGAAAGCCGGTCTATCTGCAAGAGGTTCAGAACCTGCAGCTCGCGGGGGTAACGGCAGGCTCCGGCACCAAGCTCATGCCGGCCATTCAGGCCTCATGGGATGCAATCGAAGACGTGACTGTTGTCGGTGTCGAACTGGAATGGTGGCCGACCGACGATCCGGCTTCCCGTGCAAGTATGACCGTTGCGGATGATCAGACCATTGCGGTTCTGACGGAAGCTGTGGTTTCGGACACGGAATATCAGGTTCGGACGCGGTTGCTTACCAGCCCGCAAAGGCCGATTGCATGGTCGGCGCCAATGGCGGTTACGACACCGGACCAGCCGTTCACGGACGTGACGATTGATCCAGAAGTCATCAATGAAGCCACGGACTGGCTGAACTACAACACGCGCGAAGAGATCGAGCGTGGGTTGGACAATGCCACGAAGGACATGGCTGATTTCGATCAGCAGTATGGCAATATCCAGCGGCTGCGTCGCGAGGCGGCTGTTACAGCGGGCAACATCACAGCTTCCTATCAGGAAGCAATCATTGTTGCCGTTGGTCCGGGATCGGCCATTGCGCAGCGCATAGAAGCGCTTGAAGTCACGATTGAAGAGGACATTGCGCAGGCCGTTGATCTTCTGACCACAGAAATCAACGAGGTGGATGGCCGCGTCACGGCAAATGCGAACGCAATCACCTCGCTGACCGCTCAGGTCGATGACGTCGAAGCCAATGTGACGATGCGCGGCGAAGCCATGGCCTCACCTGGCGGTGGATGGGCGCGTTATGGCGTCCAGGTTCGGCTTGAGTCAGGCGGGGATTGGTCTCAGGCGGCGTTCTTCATGGATGCGCAGCCAGGCATGAGCCGCGTCATCTTCAAAGCCGACGAGTTCATTGTATCGGATGGTTCAACGGACCTGGTGCCGTTTTTCATCTCTGGAGGTGTTGCGCGCATGAACGTAGCGAACATCGGGACGGTGAATTCGGGGCTCATACAAAGCAACAACAGCAAAATGCGCATCGAGCTGAACAACAACCGAATTTTGGTGGCTGATTGATGGCAAACAGAGTTGTTATCGGGGCGTTCGACGGAACCTATGTTCTACGAACCTCGCAGCCAGGAAACAATGTTCTGAACGCCGGCCTAACGCCAAACCAGTTGTCGTTCGATAGCCGGTGGAGCGAGATCGGCAATTGGCTGTCATCAGGGAGATTTGTCTGGAACCACGACGAAACCTCCAAAACAATTACCTATGGGCAAACCTTCAGTAGCCCTCCATCGGTTCTTGCGTGGGTATCCGGAACTCCGAACGACCTTTCACAGTGGTGGATGGCGACGCGCACAAACTACAACTGGCACGCTCTCGGTCTAAGGATATTCAATGATCAGTTCACGATACATCGGCACATGAACTCATATCCCGGCACGAGAACCGTCTTCTATATCGTCTTGCGGAACAATTATGGCTAATCGCGTGCTTCTCGGACCGAAGGGCGGAGCTCACGGGCTGTACATATCGAAGCCCGGACACGACGTTGTCACGACCGGCGAAAGCAATCTGCTCTTTTCGTCTGACTGGACTTCGCTTCAGATAGTGCGGACGGGAACGCTCAATGTTCCGAACGGCGGAAGTGCCGCGTTTTCGATCCCGGTTGATTTGGGTTTTAGACCGGCAATCATGCTGGTGCCCGAGTTCGAGCTGTTTCTGGGTCCAGGGATAAATATCAAGGCCGACATTGAGGCGCGCGTCACGTACAATTCCAACACGAACTTCTCGGCTTACGTTTGGGCAGACGGTGTCAATTATACCGGCAAGACCTTCTATGCCGTGTTCAGGGTGAACCTTGATGGTTAATCGGGTGCTTCTTGATCAGAACGGGCTGTTCGTTAGCAAGCCCGGTGTGGATGTTCTATCCGCACAGCAGAAAGATCTCCAGTTCAGCTCGGACTACGGCACATTGAATGTGTTGAAGCGGGGTGTGCTCAACTTACCGGCTACACCCGAGGGCTATCCAGTGCCGGGGAATGGCGCGCAGCAAGTAACCGTCAATTTCGGTAAGACGTTCTCAGCGCGGCCGCCTGTGTTCTTCGCTGTTCGCCGCACGGTGATAT
This sequence comes from Nitratireductor sp. B36, assembly GCF_020833685.1. Classification (GTDB taxonomy): domain Bacteria; phylum Pseudomonadota; class Alphaproteobacteria; order Rhizobiales; family Rhizobiaceae; genus Nitratireductor. The sequence continues at coordinate 441,123 of NZ_JACKZY010000001.1, read as the reverse complement.
CGAACCCAAAGCAGTGGTATCAGCACATTGGGAGCCATATTGAATTCATTTACGATGGTCCGAACAGGATTCCCTGGTATGGCGCAAATGTTTTCAATAATCGCTTCGTTTTTCAGACGAATTATAACAGCGATTCCTTCCTGAATGGCCCCTGGGAAATTTTCTACATCGTGTGGGATTACGACCTGTGACCATCGAAAGCACTGCATCGTCCAGCGATGAAATCAAGGCGCTGATCGCGCACCTCTGACCACACCACAACGCACACCCACAACACCGGATATTCCATGACTGACCAGCCCAAGAAGCAGGTCAGCCCGATGGCTGCTGCCGTCGAGGCGACTGCGCTCAATGAGTATTTCCGAAACCGCAACCTCATGCTGGCTGATGCGCTGGAGCGCAAGCAGCAGGAAATGGACGCCATGCAGGTGGAGATCGACCGGCTGACCAAGGTCAACGGCCAGCTTCAGGACGCGGCTGCAAAGGATGCGGCCAAGGCCGAAAAGAAGGATGCCAAGAATGGCGGGTAATCTTTACGAGCAGGGCTACTACGAAACGGGCACGGCATCCGTTACGCAGGGCCAGACCGTTGTCACAGGGCAGGGCACGGCGTGGCTGCAGATCGTGCGGCCTGCCGATGATTTCGGCAAGCATGTCGGTATGCCAGTGCCGATCGCTTCCGTGGACAGCGACACACAGATCACGCTGGCATATCCATGGCCTGGGCCGACACAGACAGCCGAGCCGTATCGCATTTCCTTCACGCCCTACCATGTGGCTTATCGGCAGGCGTTGCAGGAAATCGGACAGTTGCTTTCGAGCGGCAACGTTTCAGCATTGGCAGGACTGAACGGTGCCGCCAACAAACTGCCCATTTTCACCGGTCCCGGTGCGCTGGATCTGATCGCCAAGCAAGACCTCGTCAACGGTGTGCGCTTTGACGTACAGGTGGATGATCTTGCGGGCCGCGCTGCGTATGACAATGACGCAGCAGGCTTCACTGTCCTCGTGGCCGATGTCGGTGATGGCCGATCTGCGGTCTACACAAAGAACAGCGTTGCGGCGGCAGACTGGAGCGATCCTGCCTATATCACCGGACCGACTGGTGCAACCGGCTCGCCATGGGATGATTGGCGGGGTGCATGGGTAACCGCGACGGCTTATGACAAGCTGGCCGGGGTCGAGCACAATGGTTCGTCCTACATCTGCACCACGGCGCACACGTCCGACGCTGCAAGAGAGCCGGGTGTCGGTGCTTCATGGCAAACGTATTGGGATCTGGTAGCTGCAAAAGGTTTAGACGGAGACGTCGTCGGGCCAAATGGAGCGACAGACGGCAATGTCGCACTTTTCGATGGCGCAACCGGTAAAGTTTTGAAGGATGGATTCCCTGCTGGCACCACCGGCAAGGCCGTTTTGGCAGCGGGAACCACAGGAGATGCACAAGACGCGATAGGGGCGAGCGCCACCGGCAAATCGCTCTTAACAGCGGCAAGTGCATCGGCGGCGAGGGCATCAATCGGGTTGGCGTCAATTGGAGGGATGCGGAACAAGTTAATCAATCCGTTGGGTACCATCAACCAGCGCAACTATAACAGTGGCGACCCGACCAGTAGTGCCAACGAATACACCTTGGATAGATGGCGCGTTGTCGTTTCCGGTCAGTCACTTTCATGGACCGAAACTGCGGGTGTTCGAACCTTTACCGCTTCAGCCGGCGGAGTTGAGCAGGTAATTGAAGGGGGAGCAGTTCTGTCCGGAACATACACGCTGAATTGGGAAGGCACCGCTACTGCGACTGTGAATGGGGTAGCGCGCGCAAAAGGCGAGTCATTCCCCTTGACCGGTGGGACAAATGTCACAGTGCGCTTCTCAGCCGGCACGTTTTCAGTGCCACAGCTCGAGCAAGGGAGTTCGCCAACTGTGTTTGACGTGCGTCATCCAGCGCAGGAGATGATGCTTTGCGAACGATATTACCAAATATTGCAATTGCGCCCCCAGGCATACGCAAACGCCTCCGGCCAGGGCATCAAGGAGACTTCTGCCTTTAGGACGGCGATGAGGGCAACTCCAACTGTTACTTGGAATATTTTCTCCACCAACCTCGTGAATGGCGGAACGCTATCGGTTCAATTGGGTCAAAACACGATTGCCGCTTATTGCCAATCTACAGGCTCAGGTAGTGCATTCTGGGCTGCGGACTTCTTCCTGGATGCGGAGCTTTGATCATGAATGTACATGGCTACACACAGGATGGTGCCATTGAGGCGATCATCAGCGGAAGCCACGTGATTATCCCGGACGATCCCGACAACCGTCATCGCCAGTTGATTGCGGCGTGGGAAGCGGAGGGGAACACGATTCCGCCCCACACGCCGCGTGACCCCACAAAAGAAGAGGTCCGCGCCGCAATGCCAGCGCTTTCGGCCCGTCAGTTCCGTCTTGGTTTGATCGATGGTGGAATTGATCTGGCAGACGTGGAGACTGCCATTGCGGCAATCCCTGACCCGGTGGAGCGGCAAAAGGGGCAAGTCGAGTGGGAATACGCCGCACAGTTCAACAGGCTGCACCCACTCGTCGTGCAACTCTCTTCTTCCCTTGGCCTGACACCGGAGCAGGTTGACGCAATGTGGGAACAGGCGGCTGCGCTTTAGCCGGAGATAGTTCATCCAGAAATAGCGCCAACGAGCGAGGCGTTGGGGTGTACGCCTCGAGGCTTGGGGGCGCTCAAGGGGGACAACTCACTCGTCGGCAACCAAAGGTAGCGATCGGCACCTGAACCTTCACTGGTGCGATGACGTAGTGCGCCACCTCTACTGACATCTGTTGCACCGGTAGGCGCGTGTCTTCGGCTGCGCTGCTTTCCGCACGATTTTATCAGCACGAAAGGAAACGAAATGGACCGCAATTTCGCGCGGGCGCTTCCGCTCGTCCTTAATGACGAGGGCGGTTGGGCCGATCATCCAGACGATCCCGGTGGAGCCACCATGAAAGGGGTCACGCTGCACACCTTCCGTCGCTACGTGAAGGTGGATGCGACCAAGGCTGACCTGAAAGCCATCACGGATGAGCAGATCGCCACAGTTTATTATCGGCACTATTGGGCTGCCGTGAATGCCCAGGCATTGCCCTCTGGCGTTGACTATGCCGTCTTCGATTTTGCCGTGAACTCCGGCCCGAGCCGGGCGGCAAAGTATCTGCAATCAATCGTCGGTGCGACAGTGGATGGCCGGGTGGGCCCGAAAACCATCGCCGCGGTTCAGCGCATGGACCCTGCCGAGGTCATCAATCGTCTCTGCGATGCGCGCATGGCGTTTCTGCGCAAGCTGAAACATTGGCCAACCTTCGGGAAGGGCTGGACGCGTCGTGTCGCCGGTGTGCGCAAGCATGCGTTGAACATGGTTGGCCGCCCGGCGGACGTGGAGCGTGTTCCTGTGCCGGTTCCGCGCCCGACCGTTCCCGAAGAGGTCGAGCAGAAGGTGAAGGAAAAATCCGGCTTCTGGCAGTGGTCAACCGGTCTGTTCGGATCCGGCGCGCTGGGGCTCGGCTGGTTGTCCGGGATGGACTGGAAGGCCATTGCAGCGGGCGGCGGTGTGCTTGTCGGGGTTATTCTCGTCCTGGTGATCCTGCGCTCGCAGATCGTGGCAGCAGTTCGAGACATCAAAGGTGCGGTCGAGGGGAAGGGCACATGATCGGCGCCGGTCTGGTCTACAAAGTCCTGTTCTCGAACCTGGGGCAGGCGCTGGCCGTCGTTGTTGGCGCTTCCGTCATTGTGGCCCTGATTTACTCCTACGGCCACCAGCGGGGCGCTGCCTCTGTCCTGCAGCGGCTCCAATCCAACCGCATCACAATCCTGAAAGATGGAAGGAAAATCGATGAGGAAGCGCTTGGCGCTGACGACACTGGCCTGTGTGCCCTTCTTGGCGGCTGCGAGCTGCCAGACAGCGGCGATCACTGAGCCCTGCGACGTGCTGGTGCCGATCAACCCGGCACCGGCTACTAACTCTTTCCTGGTGGCGAATGATCGCCTGACTGCGATCGCCATCGCACAGCATCGTGGCCGGTATCAGAAGTATCGCTGCGGGACGTGACCATATCCAGTTGATGGGCAGGGACGAATGTCAGAAGCGAGCGTAGAGCGGACCCTTGGGCAAATCCTTGGCGAGCTGAAGGGCATCGATGACCGCTTGAAGCGCGCGGATGACAGTCGGGCTGTTGTGCATCGGCGGCTCGATGAAGTCAGCAACCGGTTGTCGCAACTAGAAGGTGAAGCCGAGACCACAAAAGCCAAGGTCGATCAGATGCAGGCGGTGACCGATGATGTCGTCAAGCTGAGGACGCAGGCGCAGGGGGCGGGAACGGTGGGCCGATGGCTTATCCGGATCGGCATTGGGGTGGTGACGCTCGCCGGCTGGATCATTGGTGCCTATACTTGGCTGACGGGGCGCCCGCCGCCGTAATTGGGCAGACACGTTTAGTATAGCCCTAAAGAGGTGAGCATGGGCGCTGAATCAATTGCTATCATTGCAAGTTACATCCGAGCCTAGGTGTGCTGATATCATAGAGATTGCAGGTGCTTCATTTTCTAAGTAAGACGAGCTCCTGTCTTCAATTCGCGGAGCGGGGGAACCTTCGTACCAGTCCCGTGCACTTCCATTAGCGTCTTTTCGCTTCTTTTTCTCAAAGATGTCGCGGTATCTGCGAGGCGAAATGCCAATGAAGGGTTCGAACAGCACCTTTCGGTCTGCCTCCTGATTGGAAAACGTGATTGAATCTTCATGGAGGTCCATCGCATGGCTCTTGGGATAAGGTTCTAAGAAAACAACTCTCCTGATTCCGGAAGAGACAATGTGCTTGGCGCACATGTGGCAGGGGAATGTCGTGCAGAATAGCGTGGACCCAGAGAGTGATTTTCCGACCCTGGCGGCGTCAGTGATGGCAGACATTTCAGCATGGATGATACGCCCAAACTCAATAAGGTCCATGACACGAGAGTCAGAGATCTCTCTTATCTCGAGTAATTTTCTTACTTGCTGAGCTGTGGAACCCATGTTTTTCAGGGTGTCTGAAAGTAGGCCGAGCTTGTTCAGGCGTTCAACAAGATCGTGAACTACGCGAAGCTTCCTTGTATGGTTCCCGTCCACCCCCTCTTCAAAGTCTCTAAATTTATCGCCATGGTCATCCGACCAGTATGTGCCACCAAAAGCTTTTGGAACTTCGTTGCATCCGAGAGTTATAACCTCTCCGTTGCGTGAGAATACCGCAGCCCCGACTTGTCTTGACAAATCCAATGATCTCAAAGCGGCCCCAGCAGCTGCATACATGCCGTATTCAGTTTTGCTCGGAGAGTATCCGTTGTGACCAAATAGCGCCTGCACGAATCGTTCGACGGTCGACTCGGCCTCTCGGTTGGCCTTTCCAATTACAAAGACATCCCCGTGGTGAAAGACATCGGACACTCTTTGTCCGAAGTGTTCACTCACCTCATTGTTGTCGATGGAAATCAGATCAATGGCCTGCTTCTCAGCGCTGTCATCGTCAATAATTTCCGTTCCGTGTCCCTTAATTTTCTTTATTAACTGTTGTTTTCTTTCTTCTTTATCGAGATATACGGATACTTGAATGAATTTTCGACCGTAAATCCTTCGCATCAAGTCTATTTCTTCTTCTCGCTTAAATTGTCGAATTATGTAAGCCGTCCCTAATGCAGGTTCCTCAGTTTCAGAGGGGGGAGAAATTTGTTTTGTTTCGTGATTTCGGAGACGTTTTATTTCAGTGATCGCAAGTGATGCCAAAGCAGACTGGTACGTTGTTGTTCTTCGAACGTTGTCAGCATTCTTTATTAGAGATTTATACTTTTCTGAATACGATTGGTCGTTGACTTGTAATTTTGGAAAAAACTCTTTCATTAGGTCTGTAATGTGAACCAGTTTGGTTTTGTAGCCGACACGATGTAACGCAGCGTCGAGATAGTTTGTTATCGCATCTAGGTCGACGCCGATTGGACCCACGAGGCCAATGAAGAGTTCGGGATTCTTAACAAGCTCAGGGTTTCTAGTGGTAGCTGTGCTCTTCAATTCGATTCCTCCTACCCCCGCGACAAAGTCACGCGAAATTAACGTGTTTCAATCCAAACTGATAGGCGTATTGAGATTGCTGATGTAATATTGATTCTCAGAAAAAGAGTGGAGGATGGCAGATGTCAGAGGCAAAGTTAGCGTTGCCGGTGATTGAAGGCGACACTTCTCGTAGAGACGAATTAAATGAGATTGTTCGTCTAGCCACAGAAAAAGTTCGTAACCGTCCAGACTCTAGGCGTGGGCCGTTTGTAATTTCTGATAGTGATCTTAGTACCGAGAATAATATCTCGGACGAGTTTTTACTATAGTCCCGTTTTTTTTGTGCGTGACGCATTATTGCGTCGCGCACTTTTAATTGCTTATAGACTGTCGCGGGTTGAGGGATTGGGGTTAACTTAATTTCTTCGGCGGTTATGATTTTTTTAATCGAATGTATTTTTTAGAAGGAAATTGTTTCTAGTATTGTATGCTTTCTTATGTGCCGTCCGTCGCTCGAATAGATGCGTTGATCTTCTTTCCGGTTTCCTTGTTGCGTTCACGCTGGCGGACTTCCGCGATGGAAAGGCATAGCCTGACAATCTGTGGTGTGATCTGGGTAATCCTCACTGCTCGCGGCGGGACGATCACTCCGGCACCTCAGGCGGATCGACGATCATCAGCTTGTCGTCGGGCAGGGGGCGTTGAAGCTTCTTTGCCTCTTCCCATGGCTCTGAAAGCCATGCGGCCATTTCATCTTCGGTGGTGAGAATGACCGGCATCGCCTTCTTGTGCACCGGCGCAACGACGCTGTTGGGCTCCGTGGTCAGGAACCCATAGACCTCGTGATCGTCCGGATCCTCACGCGCCATGCGCTTGCCGTGCCAGGGCGTCCAGAGGCCGGCGAAGACGAAGAGCGGCCGGTCTTCATTCAGCGCGAACCATGCATTTGGTGTGCGCTTGTCTCCGTCCTTCTTGCTTGCTGGATCGGGCTCGGCAAAGCTCGTAACCGGCACGAGGCACCGGCTTTCCGGCGAGAGCCATTTTCGCCAATGAGCTGATGAAGTGTTGCGGATATTCGTGACGCCGCTGTCGTGCTGCCCCTTCACGAACATGGGCGGCGTCGGCATGCCCCATCGGGCACGCACCATTTCCCGCTCGCCATCTTTGCCGACGCGAACGATCGGCGCATAGCGATTGGGATAGACCTGTAGCGACGGCTCGTTGAAGGCGTATTCCCGCGTTGTCTTGATGAAATCGCGGATCGCCTGGCGCGTCGAGGTCATGTTGTAGAGATTGCACATTGGTCGGGATCACCTCGGCCATTGATTTATGACCATGATGATATTGCCGCGCGTGTTTTGGCAACTCCTGCATTTCAGGCGCTTTGATATGTCTGCAGGCATGGCATCCCGGCCATAGCGCCGCTCGAGCGCCTTCCTGTCGAGCTCACCTATCGATTTGCAACGGCGACAGACCGCTCCGAGCACATAGTAATGATCAATATCCTTGAGGCGGATGACGCCGTCACGGGTGAAGAAAACCACCTCTGACAGGTGGAGTGGCTTGAACTGGCGCATATGGCGGCTCCGACATACATTTGCCGCACGGTTTCATTTTTCATCGACGCGCCGCCCCAGCGCGAACAAATCCCCAACTGACAGATGCCTCCAGCGCCTCGATGCGCCCGGAGAGATAATCCCGCTCTCCCAGAAGGGCGATCACAGCCTCGCGCGGATCGCCTCCGCAAGCCTCGATGATGGCGTCGGCCGCCGGCTCGTAAGGATCGGCTTCGGGCTGCGGTTTCATTGAATGGTCCACGCGCCATCTCCCGTCAGTTCATTCTTCCTCATCTCATCGGAATGTTTTTCATCTGGCTCGATGCACCAGGTGGACGGCAGGTCCGCCTTGCCGGTGGCAAAACGCTCAAGGATTTCCCGCTTGGCGTCCTCATCGTCCGGCAGGAGCGAAGAGAGACCATCCGGTTTTCCAAACCAGCGCCACGGCTCGACGCAGATGTGCATCACCCCATCAATGCGTTCGAAGCGATAGGTGCAGCCGGAGCGCTCGATAAGGCGCTCCACGGCTTGCTCGATCGACAGGCCCGATTCGTCCTCGAACCCGTCGTCATCTTCCATGTTGAAGACGGTGTAGGTGGTCATTCTGTTCTCCATCAGAAGGCCGGATCGTAATCCAAACCCTCTTGACGAGTCCAGAGTTTGTTCCATTTTTGTTCTCGTTACGCATGCGGCGACGTGACGACTGAAAAACGAAAAGGAGACACCAATGTCACGCCGCAAAGGTGAGCCGTCCGGGGCTCAGATCGACCGCACCCACCCGCACCAGGTTGGGTTGCCTGATCACAAGGTGATGGGAGCAAATTACGAAGTCGTTCGCGGCTTTTGCAAAGGCCTGTCGCTGCATCTCAGGACGCAATCCGTATTCGCCGGATGGGCCGGGCCGAGAGGGTGCTACTTCATCATCTTCTGTTTTGCGGAGAAGGAAGACGCGGATCTGTTCGCTGCCGAGTTCGACGGCATTCCGTTCGATGCGAAGCGGGACCGAGGGAAGGGCGATCGGAAGCGGTTCTGGGATTCTGGACCCAGAAACTGGTGCGACACATAAGCTAGACGCCCAACTGCGCTACCTCTTTCAAGATTCAGCGACCTGCTCAGGCAAGCGATAAGGTGATCGCCATGTCCAGGCTCTATTGCACCTGTGGCTCTTTGGGTGGCGCAGCTCTGCGTGTGAATGGGGATTGAGTTCTTTGCAATATCCACTTGTCTACCTTTTACGGGTATTTCTCGGTCTGTGCAGCGTCGTTGCCGGTGCTTCTCCAAAATGTGCCCGGTAGGCGCGTGAGAAATTTGCGACATGTCGGTATCCCAGCCGGTAGGCCACTTCGCCGACCTGGCACTTTTCATCAAGCAGCAGGTTGCGGGCCGTGCGCAGTCTTTCGGTGCGTAGAAAGGCGGCCAGGCTCATGCCACGCAACATTTTGAACATCTGCTCCACCCGCGCGATCTTGAGGCCTGCGCGTGTCGCAAAGTGTCGCGCAGCCGCACCGTCGTTCAGATTGTCTTTCACATGGGCGACAAGTTCATCGAAGCGCATAAGCTCCCATTCGGTGAACATTTCGCCGTCAGGATCATATTCGCAGAAGGCGGTCATGGCCTGGCTGAAAAGCTGCTTTCCCAGGCCTTCAATGGTCATGGCCCGCAATGGGCCATCTATGCTAGGGCCGAATAGGCCTGTGGCCAGCGTCTTGACGCCGGCTGGAAGCGGAATGCTCTCAAGGCGCTCCAGTAATTTGCCACGCGCCATGAAGGGGGCAAGCCTCATCGGCTGATTTCCGTTTAGCTGGCGTTTGAGAAGGCGCAGCGAGATGGCCACGCCGGTATGCCGTATCAACGTTCCAGCGCGAACATCCAGGATGAAGCCAGAGGGCCCAACCCTCATGAGGCTCAGCGTGTTCTCGGCCATGGGACCCGTGGTCCCGATGGGGGTGCTGAAATCTGCGCCGCCGGCGAGTTGGACAGAAAAGCCGATCCATGGCTGGGGCAACCGGTTTGTCACGGTAAAACGGCAGTTCGATTCGGCTTCGATCTCCGACCGATAGATGGCGACATCATTGCCGAATGTCAGGCGTTCCACCCTTCCATGTGCACCGGGAATGGCAATCGCATTGCCACCGACCATGTGCCATTCCGGTGCATCTCCATTCTGCTGCATTGGTTTTTTTGCCCCTGAAACCCTGGAAAACTGCGCGCTGGCTGAATATCTAAAACTAGAAATGAAAATGATAAGTCATCATGAAAGTGATAATCAATTCATGTAGCTAAATAAAACGCCTGCCAGTAGCTTCCGGTCGAATTTGTCATTTGCGAATACCGGAAAGTCAGGGCGTCCCATGAAATTCAAAACGCTATCGAGCGGTCGTTTTTCCAGCAGCGCGAAGGCGATCAGAAAGAGGCGGCTGTGGGCAAGCACGGCCCTGGCCGCCCTCAGTGTGGTTGCGCAGGTGGGACACGTCCGGGCGCAGGAAATCATCGACGGGTCCATGGAAACCGTCGATGGCGATGGCACGGGAACCAAACCGAGCCCGTGGCTGCTTCCCGGTAGCCTTATCCTTGGTGACCAGAATGCCGGAATGCTGATCCTGCAAAACGGAGGCCTTGCGTCTGCGACCGACGTGCAGCTTGGGGCCAGGGCCTCGGGCGAGGGGCAGCTCTGGCTTCATGGATCGGTAGCTGATCGCGGTGTGCTTGAAACCGGTCAGGTCAGTGTTGGTGCGGGCGGCGGAACGATCAGTTTTGACGGCGGCATTCTTCGCCTGACGCGCGATGAGGCGGACCTTTTTGCGGGCTTTGACGATGGTGACATCACAATCGGCTATGCGAATGCCTATATCGACACGCAGGAACATTCGGTTGCGACGTCTGTTGGTCTCGAAGGCGTTGGCGGTCTGCTGAAGCGTGGCTCGGGCACGCTGACGCTCACCGGACACAATCGCTATCAATCAGGAACGACCGTTTACGAAGGTGTACTTGCGGTCGATGGCGGAAGCATAACCCATACAGCCGGGCACGTTGTGGTGGCTGCGTCCGGCGGGGACGACGCGTCCCTGATTATCAAGAATGGGGGCGCAGTCAGCGGCTACAACAGCCAGATCGGGATGGGTAGCGGGTCGATCGGAAAGGCTCTCGTGACTGGCGCCGGATCATCATGGCTTAGCGCCGGAACGTTAGACATTGGCCGTTTCGGAAAGGGTGGTCTCACGATTGAAGATGGTGGGCTCGTCGAAAGCCGCGATGCGCGCATCGGGTATGCCCAGAACGCTGTTGGTGAGGCGCTGGTTTCCGGAGCTGGCTCGAAATGGCGTCTGGATGACGGGCTGGAGGTCGGTCGAACTGGAAAAGGCGCGCTGACCATAGAGGATGGGGGAGTTGTCCAGTCCGGCTCTGCGTTTCTCGGCACAAACGCAACCGGTCGTGGGACGGCTTTGGTCTCAGGCACCGGGACGCATTGGGGAGTTGTCGGAGAACTCGTCGTTGGCCGGGCAGGTGAGGGGGAACTTCATATTTCAGACGGTGCGATCGTCTCTGCCGGCCGGGTCGAACTAGGCATGTTCAGCAATGCGTCAGGTACGCTGAGGCTCTCTGGCACGGCGGGGTCGAGAGGCGTTCTGGAAACTGAGCAAGTCAGCGAAACGTCCGGGGAAGGAAGCCTCATTTTCGATGGCGGAGTTCTGCGGCTCACTGCTAATGAGTACAACCTTTTTGCCGGACTTGAGGCGGGTGATGTCACAATCTCCGGGGGCGGCGCTTACATCGACACGCAGGGCTTCTCGGTTCACAGCGCCTACGCTCTTGGCGGCTCCGGCGGTCTGATCAAGCAGGGCAACGGGTCTTTGACGCTTTACGGTGCGAACACTCACACCGGTGGCACGATTGTTGAGGCGGGAACGCTTGTTCTCAAGGGCGGTGACGCGCTTGCCGATACGGGCGCGGTCGAGCTTCAGGGCGGCGTGCTTCGGCTTGATGACGATGAAACGATAGGGTCACTTGCCGGTGTTGCTGGTGCGCACATCAGTCTGCAGGCCAACACGCTGATCACCGGCGGAAGCGACAACAGCTCCGCTCTCGCCAGCAGCATTTCAGGAACCGGCGGGTTCGAGAAACAGGGGGCGGGAACGCTTGTCTATACGGGCGATGGTTCTGGCTTTAGCGGAACGACCAGGGTTCTCGATGGTGCGCTGATCGTCGGAGTGGGCGGCAACGGCGCTTTGGGTGGCGCGGTTGAAGTCCTCAATGGAGGGGTGCTTGGCGGCTCCGGCGACCTGGGAGCGCTGACCGTGGCTTCGGGTGGTGTTCTGAAACCCGGAAACTCCATCGGGACACAAAGCGTTTCCGGAAACGCGACCTTTGAAAACGGCTCGGTCTTTGAAGTCGAAGTGGACAATGCCGGAAGCAGCGATCGGCTGGCGGTATCGGGCCGTGCTTTTCTCAATGGTGGAACAGTGAATGTGCGTGCCGAGAACGGGACGGATGACGGCTCGACCTATGATCCTGCAACAATCTACACGATCCTCACCGCAACGGGTGGTGTGAGCGGTGCGTTCAGTGGAGTGACGGAGAATTTCGCTTTCCTCGATGCAGCACTCGCCTACGATCCCGACGCCGTGTTGCTCACTCTTTCACGCAATGAGACGGACTTTCCCGAATTGGCAAAAACGCACAATCAGCGTGTTGCAGCCATTGGGGCGCAAAGCCTTGGGAGCGGCAATCAGCTTTTTGACGCCATTCTTGGCCTGAGTGACGGCCAGGTGCCAGGTGCATTCGATGCGATCTCAGGCGAAATCTACGGATCGATCAGAAGTGGCTTCATCGCCGACAGCGGCTTTTTGCGGGATGCGGCCTCGGAGCGCGTCCGGCGTGCAATCGGGATCGGGGCGCCTGCTTCTGCGCCACAGTTTTGGAGCTTGGGTGTCGGCTCCTGGCAGACCTTTTCCAGCGATGGAAACGCGGCGCAATACACGCATGATACGCGTGGGCTGTTGCTGGGGGCTGATGCCGAGATCGCTGGCTGGAATCTGGGGCTCATGGCGGGGTATAGCCGTTCATCCTCTCGCTCGGCAGATCGAGCTTCGGCTGGCAACAGCGATAACTATCATCTCGGCATCTATGGTGGACGCCAGTGGGAGGCGCTCACGTTCAGCGGCGGGTTCGCCTATACCCGGCATGAAGTGGATGTGCGCCGCTCGGTCGCGTTTGCGGGGTTCAGCGAGACCCTTTCTGCAGCGTATGATGCCGGAACGGCGCAGGGCTTTGGAGAGCTGGGCTATCGGGTGGAAACGCCTGTCGCGACGGTCACACCTTTTGCCGGGATTGCTCACATCTCCCATTCGTCCGACGGATATGCGGAAGAGGGCAGCGCTGCAGCTCTGGAGGCGCTCGCGCAGACCAGCAATGTCACATACACAACGCTGGGAGTGCGCATGGAACGCGATGTCAGTCTCGACGTCTTCAGCGGCGCATTGCACGGGGCGATCGGCTGGCAGCATGCATTTGACAACGAAGTGGCCCTGGCGCGCCATGCACTGGCGGGAGGCGATGCCTTCAGCGTTGCCGGTGCACCCATTGCGGCAGACACATTGCTTCTGGAGGCGGGCTTCTCGTTAGCATTGAGCGATACCGCTACTCTCGGAGCAGCCTATGGAGGGCAAGTTGCCCGTGGCGCTGCGCGGCACTCGCTCGATGCAACACTCTCCATCAGCTTCTAAAATCCGCCCCAGCGTTTCCGACCTGCCTGTTGCCCGCAGGTCGGGCAGCGGGACGCGCAGCCTATATGCCTGCAAAGCGCTCCTGGATGGGGCGATTCAGTTTACACTTGACGGCGGAACCCCTTGGTTTCGACGGGTGCCAGATGGTGGGTGATGTAAACCGATCCGCTGTAACATATTGGCATTTCAGTGGAAATCGCTCCGCCGCCTAGTCTGGGGGTCAAGGGGTCGTGGGTTCGAATCCCGCCGCTCCGACCATTTTCCTTTACATCACAACAGTTTGCAGTCCACTTCTCCTTCCGTGGACTGATTGCTGGTCTGTGCATTTGCCTGTTCGGCTTGGAACGTGTCCTGAGGCGCGTTTCTGCAGATCACAATCACTGTTTTGTCAGACCCAAAGACAGGCATGGACTTCGGGTGCGCCCTGGTTTTCCTCGTGTGTCACGAGCCGGAATGAGCGTTTTGTGCTAGGCTGGGCCGATAGACACCACTGCTGGAGCTGATTTTTATGAGAATCGCATGCCTTCCGCAGTTTGCACAGATCGCGTGCCTGTCAGTGGCCTGTTCGTTGGGCGCTTTATCCACCGTTTCAGCGGAGCCGGCGCGCATCATCTTCGCGCATAAAAACTGGTCGGACCTTCGCGGCGTCCTCAACGTGTTTGAAACTGCCAGAGCCGCGTGCCTTGCTCAACCCGTGACAAAGGATCTCCCTAAGCAATTGTTGCCCGAAGGCTACGAGATCGTCTCATCGAGCCTGCATGCTCTCGGCTTTGAGACCGGCTCTGAACCGAAAGCGGTGGTGCTCTCCAGGACTGGGGATGAAGCAAATGACTATGCCGAGGGAGCACCTCCTTATGTCGAACTGACATTCGCCACCGACGCGGCACCGAGCGGAGGGTGCCGTGTGGCTTGGAGAAGGAAATGGGACTATTCGCAGGATGTGGACCGCATCATGGACAGCATGGCAGTGCTGTTCGATCCCTGGTTTTCCTACGCGCTCAAGGCTGTGCGTGTCTCACGGCCAGATGATGGCTTCACCGCGCAGGAGCAGTACAGTCTTCTCAGTGAATGGGCGGTGCCATGCTTCGGCGGCAAATGGTGTCGGGTGGGCGCGCTTCTGGAACTGCGGCGTGATGAGGGCGTTCATCTCACCATCACGCGAAGCGAAGAACCGGTGGGCTCGCAAGACGCCAACTAGGTTGGGACAGAGGTTTGGCCTCTTGTTCCGAGGCTCTTTACCGGTCCTGTGTCGACTTACAGGCGCCGCGCCATCCATTTCTGCTCCAACGCTATCATGCCCCAGAGGAGGCCGAGGAGCAGGTAGAAATGGCGCCAGTGGTCGGTATCGATCACGGTTCCCAGGGCCACATGACCAACGAAGACGATGTAGACGCAGATCAAATATGGCTGCCAGGGACGGCGGCGGAACAGAATGCGGAAGCCCGCTGTGACCGTCCACAGGATCAACGTCAGATAAGCCGCAAAACCCAGCCAGGAATAATCGAGCAATGCCTTGAGCCAGATATTGTGGGTGTCCTCACCGAGAATCTGGCCGAATTGCAGAGGCCCGATGCCGAGGGGATTTTCAGTCGCCCATCCGAAGCCAATTCCGAAACGGGCAAAGCGGCCAAGCCGGGCGCTGTCATAATCCTGCACGAGTTGCGCGCGTTGGGTGAAGAGCTCCGAGACCGCCGGAATCTGAAGCGCAAGGATGAGGGCAAGTGCGATGGCGGCGATTGCAAGCAGCGCTGTAACGGCAATTCGCAGCCGTGCACTGGCTGTGCCGGCATTGAGAAAGACGGCAAGAACGAGAAGGCTTGCCGTCATGAGAAGAAGTCCCCAAGCGCCGCGCGAAAAAGAAAAGAAGATGCCGCCGGTGACAATCAGAAGCAGCGGTGCGGAGACAAGCGCGATGGATGGCCGCGCGGTGAGGATAAGGTAAAGCAGATAGATCGCCGGCAGCGTGAGAAACGGGCCGAAGACGTTGGGATCTTCGAAGACACCGGCTGCGCGCCCGAACTTAGTGAACATCGCTGCGCCGGGAAAGGCGTTGAAATATCCCAAGATACCGAAGAGCGCTGTGGCTGCGGCAGCGGCCACCCAGGCGCGGAAGACAACCGAAAGCAGGTCGGATTCCGCCTCGATGATCGCTGCGAAGAATACGGATGTGAGCGCAAGAAACAGCGACACCGCGATGTAAAGCGGGATGGTGCCCAGATCTGCAAGTTGGGACAGTGAGATGAGACCACCGATATTGAAGGCGACGAGCAGCGCCAGAAGCGGCGCGATGCGTCGCGATATCCGCAAGCCCGCGAGCGCCCATATTGCGATCAGGCCCACCATGTAGAGCTCATAGGGTGCGGGTTCGCGAATAACGAAGCCCGACAGGAAAACCCCAAGCCCGATTGCCGCCAGTTTCATGAGAGAAACCAGCTTGGCGTCTATGGCGGCGCGGGCAAGCCCGGGCGGCTCTCTATCGTAGGTGAGCAGGCTCAATAGGCGTTTTCCGTATTGAACAGGCTGATTGGCGTCAGGAACAAGATCTTCAGGTCGAGCCAGAGCGACCAGTTTTCGATTTAGTAGAGATCGTATTCCGTGCGCTTGCGGATTTTCTCATCTGAATCCACTTCGCCGCGCCAGCCATTGATCTGCGCCCAGCCGGTAACCCCGGGCTTCACCTTGTGACGGGCGAAGTAACCATCGACGACTTCTTCGTAAAGCCGATTGTGGGCCTGGGCAGCCACTGCGTGCGGCCGTGGACCCACAAGGGAGAGGCTGCCGAATAGCGCGTTGAAGAACTGGGGCAGCTCATCGATGGAGGTCTTGCGGATAAAGCGGCCGACACGGGTGACGCGAGGGTCATTCTTTGTCACTGCGTTCTTTGCTGTTGGATCGCACTGGTCCACATACATGGAGCGGAATTTCAACACCTCGATGGACTCATTGTTGAATCCGTGGCGTTTTTGCCTGAACAGCACAGGCCCCTTGCTGTCGAGCTTGATGGCGATGGCCGTGGCGATCATGATCGGAGAGAAAACGAGAATGCCGAGCAGGCTGAAGACGATGTCGAAGCCTCTCTTGGCGACCGAGTCCCAGTCGTTGATGGGGCGGTCGAAAATATCCAGCATCGGTACCGAGCCGATGTAGGAATAGGCGCGCGGACGAAACCGCAGATGGTTTGCATGAGCCGAGAGGCGGATGTCGACCGGCAGCACCCAGAGTTTCGACAAAAGCGACAGCACGCGCTTCTCCGCCGAAATCGGCAATGCCACAATCAGCATGTCGATACGGGCAATGCGGGTGAACTCCACGAGCTCGGTGATCGTGCCGAGCTTCGGGTAGCCGGCCACAACGGGCGGGGAACGCAGATCGTCGCGATCATCGAACAGCCCGCAGATGCGTATGTCATTGTAGGGCTGTTGCTCGATGGATCGAATAAGCTGCTCGGCATTGGCGCCTCCACCCACGATTACCGCGCGCCGTTCGATCGTTCCATTGCGCGCCCAGCGGCGCAGGAGCTGCGACATGGTGATGCGCAGAACGAGAAGCGCCATGAACCCGCAGACAAACCAGGATCCAAGCCAGAAACGTGAGAAACTGTCGGAGATTTTCAGAAAGAAGCCCGTCAGAGCCAACGCTGCGAATGTCGCCATCCAGGCGATGAACACGCGCCCCATGGCACCGGTGGGATTGCGCAGAGCACGCATCTGGTAGCAGCTGGTGAATTCGCACAGCACCACCATGAGAAGGGAACCGCCGCCGATAACGGTCATGTAGTGCCAAAATAGCACCGGCGAGGTGCCCACATAAATGGCATAGAGAACAAAGCCGGTCGCAAGCAACATTGTCAGTTCGACCAGTCGCATGACGCCGAGAACCATGACTGGCGACATGGTTTCGCGCTTGTATTGTTGTGCGACCTGCCAGGCAATGGGATTGAGCTTGCTCTGCTCATCACCGGCCTTCAGCATGCCCGACTGTTTCGGCGCCTTCGACACCTGAAGCCGTTTCGGGTCAATCTGATTCATGAACTGGCAATGCCCCCTGACGTTTGCGATCTTACGTTAGGTGCCAGGGGCTAAAAATATGTTTCAGGCGCAGTGGAGCTGAAACTGCTCGTATTTGTGCTTAACGTTTGGTGTCCAGGCTGGCTCTGTATGCCGTCTCGATGGAGGCCGCCATGACGTCCGCGCCGAAACGTGCGCGCAGCTCACCTTTTTCCGGCATCAAAGCATGGAAAGCGGCTTCGTCGGCCAGGGCCAGCTGCATTTTTTGGGCGATGGCGTCAGCATCCGGCTGGGTAAGCGCTGGGGAACTCTGTCCGAAAATTTCGGGAATACCGCCGACCGCGCTCGCGATCAGCGTGCGTCCGGCTGCCAGCGCCTCCAATACGATATAGGGCATGGCTTCGGCGCGCGAGGGGACAACCATGATCCTGGCCAGTGAAAACGCATCGCGAGCCGGCATGGCCGGAAGAAAACGGATGCGTTCACCGAATTCAAGTTGAAGTGCCTGATGCTTGTAGCGGTCGAGGTCGTCGCCGTCGCCGACCATCACAGCATTGAGCTTGCGACCGATTTTCCTCTCCGTCAGGGCAAGCGCGTCGATAAAAAGGTCTGGGCCCTTCAAGTCACGCATCATGCCGATGTAAAGGAAATCAGAAGCTCCGGAGAGAGTTTCAACGGGCGCGAATTCATCCGCCGTCAGCCCGTTATAGACCAATGTTGAGGGCGCGCGGGGAATCCCGACCTTCTGCTCAAATGTACGTCGCTCATAATCCGACACGAAAAGGATGTGGTCGGTCAGGCGATCCATCATGCGTTCGATCGAGAAGAAGAAGCGACCGGTAGCGGTCTCCGCGGCATAATGCAGGCTGCCACCATGGGGGGAATAGATGCGTGCCGGCTTCTGCCCCGACATGCGCATCAAGGTGCCGAAAACCCGTGCATATACGCCGCCCTTGGCGCCATGTCCGTGCAGGACGTCGGGTCGCATGTCACGGACGACGCCATAGGCACGCCGTGCTGCCGAAATGTCGCCCAGTCCGATATGGCGCTGCATGGGAGTGCGTTTCACTCCCAGGGAAAGGCGTGGCTCGAGCTCGGCAATGAGGCTTGCTTCATAGCTGCCGCCCGTGGTGGAATCGCAGATGATGCCGACCTCATGCCCTGCCGCACGCTGTGCATCGCAAAGGTCGCGAACATGGCGAAAGATTCCGCCAACCGGAGAGCGAAAGCAGTGAACGATCCTCAGTTTTTCCCGAGAGGACAAGGCCTCGACCCTTGTTGGTGAATACGCTTCAGAAAAGGCGTTCGCGGACATAGACCGTGTCACCAGGGAGAAGCGGATCGGAGGTGACGACGCGACCTGTCAGGACCTTGCCATTGATGTCACGGGTGATGTCGACATTGCTCTGATTGGCCCGGGCGCTGAAACCGCCGGCAGCAGCGACAGCCTTTTGAACCGTCATCCCCGGAACATAGGAGTATTGGCCGGGAGACCCCACTTCACCCATGACAAACACCGGACGGTAGCGATCAATTTCGACCGTCACATCGGGGTCGCGAAGATAACCCTGCCTCAGCATGCTGGCGATTGCCTGTTCCACCTGTTTGGAGGTTTTGCCCCGGGCAGCAACCGAGCCGATCAGCGGGAAGGCAATGTATCCGGACTGGTCGACACTGTAGGTGTTGGTCAGATTGTCCTGGTCGAAAACGGTCACCCGCAGTGAGTCTCCCGCGTCGAGCACATAAGGCTGATAGAGCGCTTCGTGGAATGCCGCTGGTGCCGGGCGATACCCCGAACAGCCCGCAGCAAGAATGAGTGCTGCCAGCACAGGGAGGAGTTTGGCTGTTTTCATCATGACCGACTGCAAACCTCTGACGTCATCGAGTCCCGCCTCTGAACCGCTTGCGACGTTGCCGCCAGAGCAGGCACCATGCTCGTCTTATCCATCCGTTAGGGTTAATGTCGGGTAAAGCCACGCCTTATGCCCCCATAACGGGCATGTATTTACCCTTTAACGGCTGACGCGAGGCTTTAACCGGCTGGTTACTATGCCCGTTTACCTTGGCGGCAAGCAGATTGGGAGCCAACTGGATGAACAGCGATCAGATCGCGCATGGTGACGTGGATGTCGACCTGGGTCGGCTTTTTGCCGGCGTTCGGCGTAAATGGCCACGCATTCTCTTCGCCGCGCTTGTCATCACGGGACTGGTTTTTGCCGTCACCTACACCGTCACACCACAATATCGGGCCCAAACGCGGCTGCTGATCGAGACCCGCGAATCCGTTTATACCCGCCCGCAGGGCGTGAATGACGGGGACCGGCCGATCCTTGACGGCGAGGGCGTGGCAAGCCAGGTCGAACTGATCACATCCACGGAGATCCTCACGAGTGTGGCGGAGAAATACAATCTCGCCAACCGGGGAGAGTTCGCCGGTGGCGGTGGCTCTTTCCTGTCCGGCCTGCTGGTGATGGCGGGGCTGAAGAGCGCTCCTGTCGAAGGGACACAGGAAGAAAAGGTTCTGCGCGCTTTCCGTGAGCGTCTTACCGTCTATCGCGTGGAGAATTCGCGAGTCATCGTTATCGAGTTTTCTTCCGAGGATCCAAAGCTTGCGGCTGAAATTCCAAACGCGGTGGCCGACGCCTATGTCGCCATGCAAAGCGAGGCGAAGCTCCAGTCAAACACCAGCGCGACTCAGTGGCTTGAACCGGAAATCGAGGATCTGCGCGAGCGTGTAAAGGAAGCCGAAGCCCGCGTCGCCGAATATCGCGCGCAGTCTGATCTTTTGCTTGGTCAGAACAACACAGTCCTGGCGACGCAGCAGCTTGCCGAACTGTCGAGCGAGCTGTCTCGCACCCGCGCCAATCGGTCGGCAGCGACGGCCCAGGCAGAGTCTGTGCGTAGCGCGCTGCAAAGCGGTGCCGCCGTGGAAACTCTGCCAGAAGTCATGGCATCGCCCCTCATTCAGCGCTTGCGTGAACGCCAGGTGGAACTCAACGCACAGATAGCCGACCTTTCGACGACGCTCCTTGGCAATCATCCACGCATCCGGGCCCTGCGTTCGCAGCTCGCTGATCTTGACACGCAAATCAGGAGCGAAGCCAACAAGGTTCTCGCCGGGTTCGAGGCCGAAGCCGCGACGGCCCAAAGACGCGAAGAAGAGCTGACTGCGGAACTCAATAGACTGAAAGCCGCATCCGCGGTTGCAGAAGAAGAGCAGGTGGAACTTCGCGCGTTGGAGCGGGAGGCAGCCGCCCAGCGCGAATTGCTGGAATCCTATCTGACGCGCTACCGCGAAGCGGCATCCCGCAGTGATCGCAATTATCTGCCCGCGGATGTTCGCATCTTCTCGCGCGCCATCACGCCAAGTGAGCCATATTTTCCCAAGATCATGCCAATCACGGTGGCTGCCTTTGTCGCATCGCTGTTGATCATGGCCATCATCACGCTACTGCAGGAGCTGTTCAGCGGCCGTGCCATGCGTCCGACCAGCGGTGTTGCCGCTCCGGTGCCCGCGACCGCGCGAATGCCGCGTGCTGAACCTTTGGTTGATGTCGGGGCCCCCTTGTCCGGGGTTTCCAAATCCGTTCCTGCCGGGAAGATGGTCTCGGCCTCCATTCCTGAACCGGAGGAGCAGCGTAAGCCGGAACCCGTGGCCCGCTACGGCGAAATCAATATTGAACAGGCATCTGAACGGCTCGTGACCGGAGGCGCCACCCGCGCCCTGTTCATCTCGCCGGAAGGCGATGAGGCTGCTGCGGCATCGGTTCTGGTCGCGCGGGATGTGGCCGATTCCGGCCTGCGCGTTCTGCTTCTTGATCTGACTGCATCGGGTGCAGCTTCTTTGCCCATGCTCGAAAGCACAGCCTATGCCGGCATCACCAACCTTCTCGCCTCCGAGGCGCAATTTGCCGATGTGATCCACAACGACCTCTTTTCGGAGTGTCACATTATTCCAGTCGGCACGGCTGACCCGCAGCGCGCCATGCGTGCGGCGGACCGGCTGCCGATCATCATGGAGTCTTTGTCGGCTGCCTATGATGTGGTGATTGTCGAATGCGGTCCGACGGATGCGCAGGCAATCCGTCGTCTTCTCTCCTCCGATACGGAAGTGCTTGTCAGCATGATTGATCCGGAAGAGGGGGAACTCGTTCTGGAGATGCTGGACGAGTTGCGGGACAGCGGTGTCGACGCACCCATATTGGTTTCGCCTGCTGGCTACAGCATGCCGCCTGCGCCTCCTGGACGTGACGCGGCCTGATTCCCGCAATTGGGCTCAGCCATTCGCTGAGCTGAGCCGGCGACGCAAGGCCTTCGCGACACGCCATAGACGCGGATCATTGTTGATCACATGTTTGGCGCGCGCGGCCGCGGACAACCCAAAAGTCAAAATGCGGCCTTTTTCGGTGAGGGGCACGAAAGTGTCGAACTGGATGGTTTCCAGGTCGCACCACAGACGTTTGTAATACTCGTCGCCAACACTGAAATCATAGACCTTCAGCCCTTCCGAACAGGCTTCCTGAATGTTCTCATAGAAGAGGAAACGGCCGGGGCTGGCATCGGTCAATTCATCGTCCGCGATTGAACTGAACTCGCAGACCAGTCGATCGCCCGTGCGGCTTGAGCCTGTTACGGCACGAAGCTTTCCGGCCACTTCAAGCCCGTGAAGCACAAAGCGCGGATCTTGCGTCTCGGCCGCATCACCAAACAGTGTCCGAAACGCGTCTTTCACCGCGTCAGGTGCAAAAACATTCTGAATCCCCATCTGGGCGAAGCGGTGCGCCTTCATGTCAAAGAAGGCGTTCAGCATCACTTCAGCTTCGGCGCGTGAACGGGCGAGACGTCGTTCGACCTTACCGGCCGCCTCCAGCTTGCGGGCCTGAGAGCGATGCTGCTTTCGCTTCCGTTTGCCGCTTGAACGCGCGAGCACGGCGTCAAAGCCACCGTCAAGATTGACCGCCAGCGAGACATTGGGACTGTCATTATGTGGCCAGCCCAGCAGGGGGTTCTCCTGACCGTTGCAATGGCGCAGCTGCCGTTCGAGAACCAAAGCGTCAATGTCTGGCCGGGCTTGTCGGATGCCATCGCGAAGTGCAGTCCGATGCGTTTCGGGAAGACCATCACGAACCCGCAGGTGCAATGCCGGGAAATTACCGTTGGCGTGCCTGTTGCTTATGAAGCGGGCGAGGCGGAAGCCGCCCTTTTTGACGATTTCGAGGGCCAGGCTCATGAGATGCCCCTGTCCGTCGCAAAGGCGCACCAGGATGGCAGGATGAGGCGTATGTTTCGTCCAGGCCGAAACCCAATCGGGGCTTTGGGCCGGCATGAAGCCCGCCTCGGCGCAGTCTTTGCGGTAGCGCTCCAGGGCTACAGCACTGGCATCGCAAACCTCGACCCTGAGATTGCCTTCGCCGTTCATGCTGGCAGAAGGAATGCGTTTTGGTTGCTCGGCAAACGTCATCTTCCATCGCTGTCGTCGAAGCCGCCCTTCCGGCAGCGCCGTTTCTTTGTAGCGATAAAAGGTGAAAGAACAATCGACGGGTCAGGCGTCGTGCTCAGGCTTGCCGATCATCCACCGGATGATGAACATGGCTGGTATGATCCACAGGAGGCCGGTCAGGAAGAAATAGGCGAGGTGGATCAGTGGCCCTGACTGGGCAAGCTGGGCGACGGCGATCGCTGTCGAGAGGATGGCGTAAATGGCCACAAGCGCAACGAGCGCAACCATGCCAATGAATTTTCGCAGACGTACGGGCATGAAAAACACCTTTTGCGTGCTTCATAGAGCGCGGGGCGAGGCGATGCAATCGCGCACCTTCTCCTGCGCGACGGCTTGTCGCGCAGGTGGCAGTTCAGCTTGCAAGTCGGAGGGCTTTGGTTCACCAACGGTCAACGTTCAAAATGACGATGGCTGACGCTGTGAATATGACCGCTTCCAGTGCTGAAAGGGCAGATGTCTCGCAGGAGACCCTTCTGCGGAACCGCAAATTCGTTCGCTTCTGGCTTTACTTCGTGCTTTTGACCTTGTTCGCCCTGGTGATCGTCGGCGGGGCGACGCGGCTGACGGAATCAGGCCTTTCCATCACGGAGTGGAAGCCGATACACGGTGTCATCCCACCGCTGAGCGAGGCCGAATGGCAGGAGGAACTGGAGAAGTACCGCCAGATTCCCGAATATCAGCAGGTCAACAAGGGGATGAGCCTTGATGCGTTCAAGACGATCTTCTGGTGGGAGTGGGCGCACAGGCTTCTTGCGCGCGGGGTCGGATTCGTTTTCGCCCTTCCGCTTGCCTTTTTCTGGCTGACGGGGCGACTGGAAAACAGCCTGAAACCGAAGCTTCTGGGAATACTTGCCTTGGGCGGACTGCAGGGGGCGGTCGGCTGGTGGATGGTTGCTTCCGGACTGGTGGATCGGGTCGATGTGAGCCAGTACCGGCTTGCCACGCACCTCACCATCGCCTGCCTGATCTTCGCTGCCACCGCTCTCGTTGCGCGTGGCCTTGCACCGCACACGACCGGCAAAGCCGATGAAAGTGTTCGCCGCTTTGCCGGCTGGATGGTGATTGCGGTTCTGTTTCAGATTTATCTCGGCGGCCTCGTGGCCGGCCTGCGCGCCGGTATGACCTACAACACCTGGCCGCTGATGGACGGTGCGCTGTTCCCAGGAGGGCTGTTTGCGCAGACGCCGGCCTGGATCAATTTCTTCGAGAACCCGAAAATGGTGCAATTCGTGCACAGGCTCGGTGCCTATGCGCTTCTGATCCTTGCCGTTTGGCAGATCGTGTTCGTGATGCGCCGGGAGCCGGGAACGCCGCATGCGCGCCGCACCATCCTTTTCGGGGTTCTCGTGATGGCTCAGGCGACCGTTGGCATCATGACTCTCATCATGGTCGTGCCCATCGATGTGGCGCTCACCCATCAGGGAATGGCGCTTGGCGTGCTCTTCTTCGCCTGCGCTCACTGGCGCGCGACCAAGGGGCCTTATCCTCTGCCTGAGCCATCACGCCACAGCCGTGACGAGGACGAGGTCTACGCCGCCGTATAATTTCAGGCAAATCGCCAAAGAAAAAAGGCGCGTCCTTCAGGGCGCGCCTTCATTTTTCCATCAGCCGAAGCTCAGAGTCCTTCCAGCATCAGGTCCATGTTCTGAACGGCCGCTCCTGAGGCACCCTTGCCCAGATTGTCGTAGACAGCGATGAGGAGCGCCTGCGCGCGGGCGTCATTGGCAAAGACATGGAGCGTCATCGTGTTGGTGTTGTTGTGAATTTGCGGATCGATATCCGCCGTACGCTCGACTGACGCGAGCGGGGCAACCTTGACCACGCCATTGTCGATCGCCCCGTAATGGTCGGCAAGTGCTGCATGGAGCTCGGCACCGGAGGGCACACGGTCGAGCTGGCCGAGTTGCAGGGGTAGGGCGGTCAGCATTCCTTGTGCAAAATTGCCGACCGCTGGCTGCATCAGCGGTGTTTCGGCAAGCCGTGCATAGGTTTGCAGTTCCGGCAGATGCTTGTGATTCAGGGTGAGCCCGTATGGCATGAAATCCGGTGCTTCAGCGCCTTTGGCCTCATAGTCCTCGATCATGGTGCGCCCACCACCCGAATAGCCTGAGATGCCATTGACGGTGACGGGGAGATTGGCGGGCAAAAGATCTGCAGTGATAAGCGGACGCAAGAAGGCGATGGAGCCCTGCGGCCAGCAACCGGGATTGGCGACACGTTTGGCATCGCGGATCGCTGCACTCTGCGCCTTGTCCATCTCGGCAAAGCCATAGACCCAGCCCTCGGCGACGCGATGGGCCGTGGAGGCGTCGATAACGCGCGTGGTATCATTCCCGATCAACGAGACGCTTTCGCGCGCTGCATCATCCGGCAGGCACAGGATGGCGATGTCGGCTGCATTGAGGAATTCTGCACGTGCTGCCGGATCCTTGCGCTTCTCGGCGGGAATGGAAATCACCTCAATGTCGCGGCGCTCGGCCAGTCGCGCCCTGATCTGCAGGCCGGTGGTGCCGTGTTCGCCGTCGATGAAGATTTTCGCCGTCATGATATCAGTCCTGGAAAAGAGTCGTATTTCAACTGGTTACGCACGCGTTCGGAATCAACCCGTAAAGCGCCTGAATTGATGCTTCAGCTCTTATCGTCGCTTTCGTGCCGCGAGAAGGCCGAGATAGTGCATGGCGATGGTCGCCCCGGCGATTGCCGTCACATCCGCATGGTCATAGGCAGGGGCAATTTCGACAATATCCGCGCCGACAATCTCCAGCGCGCCGAGCTGGCGCAGCACCGAGAGCATCTTCGCGCTGGATGGGCCACCGGCCACGGGCGTTCCGGTGCCCGGCGCGAAGGCCGGGTCGAGGCAGTCGATGTCGAAGGTGACATAGGTGGGACGATGGCCGACACGGGCGAGAACGGCTTCGGCAATCTCGCCGGCCTTCATTTCTTCCACGTCATAGCCGTGCAGGATGGCGATGCCGCAATCCTCCGGCGCGTGGGTGCGGATGCCGACCTGAATGGACACGGCCGGATCGATGACGCCATCGCGCACCGCGCGGCCAACGAAGGAGCCATGGTCGATCCGCTTGCCGTCGTCGTACCAGGTGTCCTGATGCGCATCGAACTGTACGAGGGCGAGGGGGCCGTGCTTTGCCGCATGGGCTTTCAACAGCGGCCAGGTAACGAAATGATCGCCCCCAAGCGAGAGTAGGAACGCGCCGGATTTGAGAATTTTCGTCGCCTCGCGCTCAATTGTCACCGGTGTCTTCTGGTGATTGCCATAGTCGAGCAGGCAGTCGCCATAATCGATAACCGACATGGTCTCGAACAGATCCGCGCCGAACGGATATTGAGGATCGTTGTCGAAGATCGCCGAGGCACGGCGGATCGCCTGTGGACCGAAGCGCGCGCCCGGCCGGTTGGAGACGGCTGCGTCGAACGGGATGCCCCAGACCACGGCGTCAGCGCCCTTCAGTGATTTGGTGAACTTGCGGCGCATGAAGGAGAGCGCCCCCGCATAGGTGGGGTCGCTGGCCGCACCGGTCAGGCTGCGGGCGGTGAAGGCGTGGTCGATCGAATTCGACGGCATGGCGCTCCTCCTGAGATGAACCAGATGGGTAGGGTGAAGCCCAACTCTGCGCAAGAAAAAAGCGGACCCGAGGGCCCGCTTTTTCGTGTCTGGCAGTTCTGGAAGCTTAGCGCTTGGAGAACTGGAACGAACGGCGAGCCTTGGCGCGGCCGTACTTCTTACGCTCGACCACGCGGCTGTCGCGGGTCAGGAAGCCACCCTTCTTAAGGACG
Organism: Nitratireductor sp. B36; assembly: GCF_020833685.1. GTDB lineage: Bacteria > Pseudomonadota > Alphaproteobacteria > Rhizobiales > Rhizobiaceae > Nitratireductor. The sequence continues at coordinate 414,483 of NZ_JACKZY010000001.1, read as the reverse complement.
CCGCGCAGCTCCGGCTCGTAATGGGTCAGAGCCTTGGAGATGCCATGACGAACGGCACCGGCCTGACCGGACAGGCCGCCGCCGACGACGGTGGCGACAATGTCATACTGGCCGTTGCGGTCGGCTGCGACGATCGGCTGCTGCAGGATCATCTGCAGGACCGGGCGAGCGAAATACGCCTGGAATTCCTTGCCGTTGACGGTGATCTTGCCGGAGCCCGGCTTGACCCACACGCGGGCGATGGCGTTCTTGCGCTTGCCGGTGGCGTAAGCGCGGCCCTGGGCGTCCAGCTTCTGCACATGCACCGGAGCTTCCTGCTCGGTGGTCTGCGCAGCGGTTGCCGCACCCAGCTCTTCAAGGGAGTTGATTTCGGCCATTACTGGGCCCTCACATTCTTCTTGCTCATGGCGGCGACGTCGAGCGTCTCCGGGTTCTGGGCGGCGTGCGGGTGCTCGGCGCCGGCGTACACACGCAGATTTTTCATCTGGCGGCGGCCAAGCGGACCACGCGGGATCATACGCTCAACAGCTTTTTCGACCACGCGCTCGGGGAACCGGCCCTCGAGCAGCTGGCGCGCTGTGCGCTCCTTGATGCCGCCGGGGTGACCCGTGTGCCAATAATATTTCTTGTCGGTGTATTTCTTGCCGGTGAAGACCACCTTGTCGGCATTGATGATGATGACATTGTCGCCATCGTCCACATGCGGGGTGAAGGTGGGCTTGTGCTTGCCGCGGAGACGGTTTGCAACGATGGAAGCGAGACGGCCCACGACAACGCCTTCGGCGTCGATCAGGATCCACTTCTTCGTCACTTCCGCAGGCTTCTGCGAAAAGGTTTTCATGGGTCTTTTTCCACTTTCATGAACCCGGCCCAAAGGCAGGGCGTTTCTTGTTGCTTGTGTTTGCGAGGTCTCGTGTCACGAAGAAACGGCCAGCACAAACCAATGCATCCCCAGTTCGAGATGCAGCGATGGTTTCCTATAGAGCGTTTGGGATGGCGTCAAGTTGATTTTCTTGGCTGGTGCTTGAAAAACATAAATAAAAACAATGAATTAAAAATATGGTATCATAATACCTCATGAAAATGGAGCTGATGCCAGAAATTCCGCGGCAAAGCCGCTCAATCCGCGGGCGGAATGGAATAGGTGCCGGTGGCATGGGCGACGATTTCTTCGCGCTCACCTGCGATCAGTTCGGCCTCGAAAACCATCAGGCGCCGCCCCAGTTTGAGGATGCGGCAATGACCATCCACCGTGCCGGCGCCGGCCTTGCGCATGAAGTTTATGTTGAGATTGGTGGTGACGGTGAGGGCTCTGCGACCGATATGAGAGAGGGCGCAGACATAGCCGCCTATGTCGGCGAGGGCGAAAAGCGATGGGCCGGAAACCGTGTCGCCGGGGCGCAGGTGCTGGTAGCGCGCTTCCAGCCGTACCGTACAGCGCCCCGGAGAGATGCTGAGTGCGCGATAATCGGGAACCTCTCCGCTGCAGGCTTGCGGAAATACTTCGCGCAGATAGGAATTGACGTCTTCGGCGTTCATCACCGGTTGGAACCTTTGTCCACCGCTGCGTGCATCCATCAACCTTGTCCTCCCCATTTTGCCTGACTGGTGCTTTGCGAAGGCGACCAATCAGTGAGAGAATTGCCGGATTGCCGAAGCAACACAAGCGGCACTAAGGTGGCAACGGATCACACGCAGGGAGGAAGACCATGGCCGAAGCGGCAGCAGTTCAGGAGAGGATACAGGCACCTGTCGCTGTGAGCGAGGCCGATGGCATCCTGTATCTGACGCTCGCCAGCCCGCCGGCCAATGCGCTGTCCATCGCCATGATGGAGGCGCTGAAAGGCGCTCTTGAACGCGCCCGCGACGATGAAGCGGTGCGCGTCATTGTCCTGCGCTCCGAAGGCAAGGTGTTTTGTGCCGGTCATGATCTGAAGGAATTGACGGCGCACCGCGCCGACACGGACCGGGGCAGGGGGTTTTTCGAAAAGACCATGCTTTTGTGCGCCAGCCTGATGCAGACCATTGTGCGCCACCCCAAGCCTGTGATTGCCGAGGTGAGCGGGGTTGCCACCGCTGCTGGCTGCCAGCTTGTTGCCTCCTGCGACCTGGCCGTGGCCAGTGAAGCAGCGCGGTTTGCAACGCCCGGTGTGAATATCGGCCTGTTCTGTTCGACGCCCATGGTCGCCCTGTCGCGCAATGTTTCGCGCAAACACGCAATGGAAATGCTGCTCACGGGAGAGATGATCGACGCGCAGACGGCGCTCTCATTCGGTCTCGTCAACCGCGTGGTGCCGGAGAACGAATTGAATCAGACTGCGATGAGTTTTGCACAAACCATTGCTTCCAAATCACCTTTGACGCTCAGGATCGGCAAGGAGGCTTTCTATGCGCAGGACGAAATGGAGCTTTCGCAGGCCTATGACTACACGGTGCGGGTGATGGTGGAGAACATGATGGCACGCGATGCGGAAGAAGGTATTGGTGCCTTCATCGAGAAACGCAGGCCGGAATGGCAGGGCAAATAGAAAGGCCTGCTGGGGTCGGCAGGCAAACTGGCCGTGGCGGACGCCGCCCCCCAAGATTTCTTGTCAATCTTCGGTCCAGCAGATGTGCACCGGACATGCATCCGTATCGAAGGCTGGAATGTGCCGGACCCGCAGCGTGTTGAACGCAGTCGGGCACTCCTCGAGATTTGCCACGAACCTGTCATACCGCTGAATGGGCCCCCCGTTCCTCGAGGGATAGCGCAGGATAACAGAACCGTGCTTCTTTATGCTTGCCTGTATTTGCTGGCAGGTCAGACCTGCAGCCCATGTGCTGTTGTTTGGAAACAGCAAGACCATACCCACGATTGTGACCAACAGCTTTTGCATGGTTTCCCTTTCTGAGCATCGTTGCAAAGCCGCACCATCCCCGGTGAAAACGGCGTACCGGCGATGCGCGGCGGGAAGTAATGCCCGAGGTCAATTGAGGGAAAAAGCTGATATAAACATAAATAAATAAAGGATTTTTTTCTGTTTTTATGCATACCTTTCCGCCTTGCGCCAGCGCGTGGATCGGGACGCAAGCCTGTCTTTCTCAAACAGTCTAAGACAGTGCGAAATCTCAGTTGGAGTGAAGCCAGGGACGCCTGAAAAGCCGCTCCTTCATCTCCGGTTTGCAGCGCATTACCGGACAGGCCTCCCGGTCTGCCGTGGGAATGCTGGCGCGCGCGCCGATATGCCCAACGGGGCAAAGGCTTTCATGGGATACATAACGGTCATAGCGCGGCAGGTTCGGGTTGTTGCGCGACTGGTAACGCATGATGGCGGCACCTTCCGCCGCGATCCTCGCTTGCACCTCAGCGCAGCTCATGGCAGTTGACGTGTAACGGGATATGGCTTCGGCCGGGCTGACGATGAGCGTCGCTGCGACGGCAAGTGTTGCGTATCTCAACATGTTCTACCCCTGGTGTTCTGCTGGCTGGGATGAGCAGATACCTATCATGAAGCCTGTTTGCGCCAACAATGCGGTCGGTGGAATTTTCAGGATTGACCTGATGGGAGGCGGGCAATCGAGGGAAAAAAACGGCACTGGCGAATCTCTGGGAGCGACGATGAACCACGACAAATATGATGACGCTTATATTTCCGGTATATTGAATGCGGTAAAAACTGTCGCCATTGTCGGCGCATCCGCCAATGAGGTTCGACCGAGCTTCTTCGTCACCAAATATTTGATCGACAAGGGCTATACCGTGTTCCCTGTCAATCCGGGGCAGGCAGGCAAGGAGATTGCCGGGCGTCCGGTCGTTGCCCGTCTGGCAGATTTGTCGGGACCGGTCGACATGGTCGACATCTTCCGCCCTTCCGCCGCCATCCCCGGCGTGACTGATGAGATTTTGGCGATGAATCCGCTCCCAAAGGTCGTGTGGATGCAGCTCACCGTGCGCGATGATGCCTCGGCCGAAAGACTGGAAGAAGAGGGAATTCAGGTGGTGATGGACCGTTGCCCGAAGATCGAATATGCCCGGCTTTCACGCGAAATCGGCTGGAATGGCGTCAACAGCCGGGTCATTTCGTCAAAAAAGCCGATCATGCGCAAAGGTTTCCAGAGTTTCGGTATTCGCCAGCGCTGATTTTCCAGTGTGGAGCTGCCTATCGGGACAAAACGCCTTTTCCTGTGGGGGCTCGCTCTGTATTGATGCAGCCGATAATTATGCGTTTTTGGAGGAATAGTGATGAGTGAGCGTACGCCCGGTTTCGACACGCTGGCAGTGCATGCAGGGGCTCAGCCCGACCCGGCCACAGGCGCGCGCGCCACGCCGATCTACCAGACCACCTCCTATGTGTTCGACGATGCGGATCACGCGGCATCGCTTTTCGGGCTCAAGGCCTTCGGCAATATCTACACCCGCATCATGAACCCGACGCAGGCTGTTCTCGAAGAGCGCGTCGCGGCTCTGGAAGGTGGTACGGCGGCGCTTGCCACGGCATCGGGCCATGCAGCACAGCTTCTCACCTTCCACACGATCATGAAGCCCGGCGCGAATTTCATTGCGGCCAAGAAACTTTACGGCGGGTCGATCAACCAGTTCGGCCATGCCTTCAAGAATTTCGATTGGCATGTGCGCTGGGCCGATCCGGAAAATCTCGACAGTTTTGAAAGCCAGATTGACGATCAGACGCAGGCGATCTTCGTCGAAAGCCTCGCAAATCCCGGCGGCACTTTCGTCGATCTGGAAAAGATCGGCGACATCGCCCGCAAGCATGGCCTTCCCTTCATCGTCGACAACACGATGGCCTCGCCTTACCTGCTGCGTCCCATCGAGCACGGCGCAGACATTGTGCTGCACTCGCTGACCAAGTTCATGGGCGGCCATGGTAATTCCGTCGGCGGCGTTCTGGTAGATGGCGGCACGTTCGACTGGTCGAAATCGGGCAAATATCCGATGCTGTCCGAGCCGCGCCCGGAATATGGCGGCATGGTGTTGCACGAGACCTTCGGCAATTTTGCCTTTGCGATCGCCGCCCGCGTTCTGGGCCTTCGCGATTTCGGCCCGGCAATCTCGCCCTTCAACGCCTTCCAGATCCTCACCGGCATCGAGACGCTGGCGCTTCGCATGCAACGCCACAGCGACAATGCGCTCAAGGTGGCCGAATGGCTGAAGGGGCACGACAAGGTGTCCTGGGTTTCCTATCCGGGCCTGCCCGACGATCCCAATCACGGCCTCATGAAGAAATACTCCCCCAAGGGCGCGGGTGCGGTCTTCACCTTTGGCCTTAAGGACGGCTTCGATGCGGGTGTGAAGGTGGTGGAGAGCGTGGAGCTCTTCTCGCATCTGGCCAATATCGGCGACACCAAATCCCTGATCATTCATCCGGCGTCCACCACGCATCGCCAGCTTTCCGATGAGCAAAAGGCTGCAGCTGGTGCAGGCGTCGATGTAATCCGTCTGTCGATCGGTATCGAGGATGTGGAAGACATCATTGCCGATCTGGAGCAGGCGCTGGCCCAGATCTGATCGGGCTAGCTTCTGAGAAATCGGAACGGCGCGGGCTTTCGGTCCGTGCCGTTTTATTTTTGCGGGATGGGCAGGGGCCCCTCCGTCTTCACGGTGCGCATGGAAAAGTTTGAACGAATGTCCTCCACCATCGGCAGTTCCAGGAGGACGTTGCTCAGAAGAACCTCGTAGGCGGCCAGATCCGGTACCACGATTTCAGCAATGAAATCCGGTGCGCCGGATACCATGTGGCAGGCCACCACCTCGGGGATGGCTTCAAGGGCCTTCTGGAGCCCGTCAGCGTTCGCCCGGTTGTGGCGGTTGACCTTGATCTCGGTGAAAACGGTCAGGCCGAGCGATACGGAACGGCGATTGATGATGGCGCGGTAGCCACGGATCACGCCCTCGCGCTCCAGCCGTTTTACACGCCTCAGACACGGCGAGGGCGAGAGGCCCACAAGGTCTGCAAGTTCGACATTTGTCAAACGCCCGTCCGCCTGCAGCGCGCTCAGAATTCGCAGATCGATAGAATCCAGTGATATTGGCATGTATAAGCCATTTTGATTTTCCTGTTGGCAGTTTATGCCAATCTAGAGCGCTAAAGAAGACTATTTCGCAAGGACATGCGCGGCCCATCGGAGCCAATATGCGCGCACTTCAGGAGTGCTACCCATGTCCACGCAGCTTTGGCTCACCTTCATCCTGGCTTCATTGCCTGTGCATTTTTCTCCCGGACCCAACAATATTCTCGCCCTCTCGCGGGCCATTCGAATGGGCTATTGGACGGGCCATCTGGGCTCGCTTGGCCGCTATCCGGCCTATCTTCTTATCTTCCTTGCTGCAGGACTGGGCCTTGGCGCCGTGTTGAACGCCTCGCCTCTCTTGTTCACACTCATCAAATGGTGTGGCGCTCTTTATCTCGCCTATATGGGGTACCGGCTGATCCGCTCGGCGCTCGAGATCTCGTCGGCGACGAATGCGGTTGAAAGCGGAAAAATTCTCGGCCTGATGCGGCGGGAGTTCATCATTGCGATCATGAACCCGAAAGCCGTGATCTTTGCCACTGCCTTCTACGCGCAATTCGTCACGCCGGGCCAGCCGGGCTTCGCCGTTTTGTTTGCCTCCATGGTGGCCGTTTCGCTGACACTCGAATGGATTGCTGCCGGCTGCTATTGCCTTTTCGGCGCCAGTCTGGGGCGTGCGGCAAACGGGAAAGGAATTCTCTCCTGGGTCACCCGTGGCCTGGGGGCAGTGCTGATTGGATTCAGTGTATTGCTCGCGGCAACGTAGTGCACGGTCTCATGGAGCGCAAAGCCGTAGCTGTGTAATCCGCCACAGGGGCCTCTCAACCACAATTCTGGTTCTGTGGAGGCGCGTGCGCCCACTCGGCATTGAATTGGAGAGAGATGAACCTCGTTTGCGCCTCCCGAGGGAACGCAGGCATTTTGGCTGGCGGCGCCACCTGCGTCTATCGCCGTTTGAAATGAGATAAACGACACCCGCCGAGCATCTTGATACGCGCTTGCTCTTGCGTCAGGGGAAGGGGGCATCCTATTTATCCCCTTGAACCAAACGATTCTGCCGCTTTTGCGCGCGCCGGATTTGCGGCGCGCGACTTCCAACCGAAAGGTATATTCATGCCGAATCCCGTCGATACCGCCATGAATCTGGTGCCCATGGTCGTCGAGCAGACGAACCGGGGTGAACGGGCTTACGACATCTTCTCGCGCCTTCTCAAAGAGCGCATCATCTTCATCACCGGCCCGATCGAGGATGGCATGGCCTCGCTCGTATGCGCCCAGCTTCTGTTTCTTGAGGCCGATAACCCCAAGAAAGAAATTGCGCTTTATATCAATTCGCCGGGCGGTGTGGTGACCTCGGGGATGGCCATCTACGATACGATGCAGTTCATCCAGCCTCCGGTCTCGACGCTCTGCATCGGTCAGGCGGCGTCCATGGGCTCGCTGCTGTTGTGCGCCGGCCACAAGGATATGCGCTTTGCCACGCCCAATGCGCGCATCATGGTGCATCAGCCATCCGGTGGCTTTCAGGGGCAGGCGTCCGATATTGAACGTCATGCGCAGGACATCATCAAGCTGAAGCGCCGTCTGAACGAAGTCTATGTCCAGCATACCGGCCAGGATTACGAGACGATCGAAAAGACGCTCGACCGTGACCACTTCATGACCTCGGACGAGGCACAGGAGTTCGGCCTGATCGACAAGGTGATCAGTTCACGCGAAGCGGTCGAGAAAGCTTCTGATTCCTGATATCCGGTCTGGCTTTCATCAACCACGGGCCCGGCCTGGCGCCGGGTGCGGCGCAATTCGGCGTGCATTTGCGGTCGATTGCGTCAATTCTGTCACATTTTTGTGTTTGCAGCCGGTGTGTGAACGCCTACGTTAAGCCTATATTGAGTTTCCAGAGCCAAGGTCTGGTGAGGGGCTCGGTATGGTTGCCGCGTTTTCGGATTTGTGTTTCGTTTCGAAGACAGAGCGTGGACCGCTTGGGGGCTGTTCCGTCTTCAAGCGCCATGACCGCCCGGCAGGTACGGGGCGACATGCCGGTGGGTAGTGAAAGGACGTAAGACATGAGCAAGGCCAGCAACGGCAGCGGGGACTCCAAGAACACGCTGTACTGCTCCTTCTGCGGCAAGAGCCAGCACGAAGTCCGCAAACTGATTGCGGGACCGACTGTCTTCATCTGCGATGAGTGCGTTGAACTGTGCATGGACATCATCCGCGAGGAAAACAAATCCTCGATGGTGAAGTCGCGCGAGGGCGTGCCCACACCGCAGGAAATCATCGAAGTGCTTGACGATTATGTGATCGGCCAGAGCTATGCCAAACGCGTGCTCTCCGTGGCGGTCCACAATCACTACAAGCGCCTTGCCCACGCATCGAAGAATGCAGATGTGGAGTTGGCCAAATCGAACATCCTGCTGATCGGCCCGACCGGTTGCGGCAAGACGCTTCTGGCCCAGACGCTGGCGCGCATCATCGATGTACCGTTTACCATGGCCGATGCAACGACGCTTACCGAAGCTGGCTATGTTGGCGAGGATGTCGAGAACATCATTCTCAAGCTGCTGCAGTCGGCCGACTATAATGTCGAGCGGGCGCAGCGCGGCATCGTCTATATCGACGAGATCGACAAGATTTCGCGCAAGTCCGACAATCCTTCGATCACGCGTGACGTATCGGGTGAAGGCGTACAGCAGGCATTGCTGAAGATCATGGAAGGCACGGTCGCTTCGGTTCCTCCCCAGGGCGGTCGCAAGCATCCGCAGCAGGAATTCCTGCAAGTGGATACAGCCAATATTCTGTTCATCTGCGGCGGTGCATTTGCAGGCCTCGACAAGATCATTTCCGACCGTGGCCGAAAAACCTCCATCGGCTTCGGCGCGACGGTCGCGTCACCGGAGGATCGGCCTACGGGCGAGCTGTTCCGTCAGGTGGAACCGGAAGACCTTCTGAAATTCGGTCTCATCCCTGAATTCGTTGGACGTCTGCCAGTGCTGGCGACGCTGGAAGATTTGGACGAGGCTGCTCTTGTTCAGATCTTGAGCGAGCCGAAGAACGCTTTGGTCAAGCAGTATCAGCGCCTGTTCGACATGGAGAATGTGGAACTGACCTTCCATGAAAACGCGCTTGCCGCGATTGCCCGCAAGGCAATCGAGCGCAAGACGGGTGCGCGCGGTTTGCGCTCAATCATGGAAGCGATCCTGCTCGACACCATGTTCGAGCTGCCGGCGCTGGAAGGCGTCCAGGAGGTTGTAATCTCTGACGAAGTCGTCGCCGGCAATGCCCGCCCGCTCTATATTTATGCAGAGCGCGAGCAGGAAAAGGGCAACGCCAGCGCCTGACGAATCGTCCGGGTTTGGAAGTGTGCGTGTTTGCGTCACCGAAGTCCGGCTTCGGTGACGTTCGCGTTTTTTGCAGCGTCGATATACCCCAAAACCACCGAATCGGGACGGTGACAGGCGGCAGGCTGTGTGTCCGGTCCACGCATCTTGCCCAGGCCCTTGATCTTCTCGGTTCATGTCTCCAACTAAGGGAGGAGTAAAGGTGGGGTGGTTTCCATACGGACATCGCGCAATTATGCGGTTGCTTCTGGTGGATAACGCTCTGGCCGGATAGACTGAAACCCGCGGCCGGCTCTCGAGCGGTCGCGGTTTGAAAAGGCTGAAACATGACTGATACCCCCAAGACCGCTGCTGGCACTGCCTTCCCCGTATTGCCGCTGCGCGATATCGTGGTGTTCCCGCATATGATCGTTCCGCTCTTTGTCGGCCGCGACAAGTCGATCAAGGCGCTGGAAGAGGTGATGGGTGCCGAGCGACAGATTCTGCTGGCAACGCAGATGAACGCCGCCGATGACGACCCGGAGCCAAGTGGCATTTATGATGTCGGTACGCTTGCCAATGTCCTGCAGCTTCTCAAATTGCCCGACGGCACGGTCAAGGTGCTCGTCGAGGGCACGTCGCGTGCGCGCATCGCGCAGTTCACCGACCGAGAGGAGTTCCATGAGGCGACCGCCGATCTGCTTCCCGAACCCGAAGAGGATCAGGTCGAGATCGAGGCCCTGGCACGGTCGGTCGTTTCCGATTTCGAGAATTACGTAAAGCTCAACAAGAAGATTTCGCCTGAAGTGGTGGGCGCCGCGACCCAGATCGAGGATTACTCGAAGCTGGCCGATACGGTCGCCTCGCATCTGGCCATCAAGATTCCTGAAAAGCAGGAAATGCTGGCGACGCTCTCCGTGCGTGAGCGGCTGGAAAAGGCCATGGGCTTCATGGAAGCCGAGATTTCCGTTCTGCAGGTGGAAAAGCGTATCCGTTCGCGCGTCAAGCGCCAGATGGAGAAGACCCAGCGCGAGTACTATCTGAATGAGCAGATGAAGGCCATTCAGAAGGAGCTCGGCGAGGGCGAGGACGGTCGCAATGAGGCCGCGGAGCTGGAAGAGCGGATCAACAAGACCAAGCTCTCCAAGGAAGCGCGCGAAAAGGCGGAAGCCGAGCTGAAGAAGCTCAAGACCATGTCGCCCATGTCGGCCGAGGCCACGGTGGTCCGCAACTATCTCGACTGGCTGCTCTCCATTCCGTGGAAAAAGCCCAGCAAGATCAAGAACGACCTCGAGTTCGCCGAGAACGTGCTCGACACGGATCACTTCGGCCTTGAGAAGGTCAAGGAGCGTATTGTCGAGTATCTGGCCGTCCAGAGCCGTCAGAAGAAGCTGAAGGGCCCGATCCTGTGCCTCGTCGGACCGCCCGGCGTCGGCAAGACCTCGCTCGCCAAGTCCATCGCCAAGGCCACCGGACGCGAATATGTCCGCATGGCGCTGGGTGGCGTGCGCGACGAGGCAGAGATCCGCGGTCACCGCCGCACCTATATCGGCTCGATGCCCGGCAAGGTCGTCCAGTCGATGAAGAAGGCCAAGAAGTCCAACCCGCTTTTCCTGCTCGACGAGATCGACAAGATGGGCATGGATTTCCGTGGTGATCCGTCTTCGGCCCTGCTTGAGGTTCTCGATCCCGAGCAGAATTCGACCTTCATGGATCACTATCTCGAGGTGGAGTACGACCTGTCGAGCGTGATGTTCGTCACCACGGCCAACACGCTGAACATTCCGCCAGCGCTGATGGACCGCATGGAGATCATCCGCATCGCCGGCTACACCGAGGATGAGAAGGTGGAGATCGCCAAGCGGCACCTCCTGCCCAAGGCCGTGCGCGAGCATGCGCTCGAGGCGCACGAGTTCTCCGTGACCGATGGCGCGCTCCAGCAGATCATCCGTACCTACACGCGTGAGGCGGGTGTCCGTAACCTTGAGCGTGAGCTGATGAAGCTCGCCCGCAAGGCGGTGACGGAAATCCTGCGCAACGCAAAGAAGGACGGCGGCAAGGACAAGGTCGAAGTGACCGAGGACAACCTGTCGGACTATCTGGGCGTGCAGCGTTATCGCTTCGGACAGGCCGAGGGTGAGGACCAGGTTGGCGTCGTGACGGGTCTCGCCTGGACGGAAGTTGGTGGCGAGTTGCTCACCATCGAAGGTGTGATGATGCCTGGCAAGGGCAAGATGACGGTCACCGGCAATCTGCGTGACGTGATGAAGGAATCGATTTCGGCAGCGGCATCCTATGTCCGCTCGCGCGCCGTCGATTTCGGCATCGAGCCGCCTGTCTTCGACAAGAAGGACATCCACGTGCACGTTCCGGAAGGCGCCACCCCCAAGGATGGCCCGTCGGCAGGCGTCGCCATGGCAACGTCCATCGTGTCCATCATGACGGGTATCCCGGTGCGCAAGGACATCGCCATGACCGGCGAGATCACCCTGCGCGGTCGCGTGCTACCCATCGGCGGTCTGAAGGAAAAGCTTCTTGCCGCCCTGCGTGGTGGGATCAAGAAGGTGCTCATTCCGGAAGAGAACGCCAAGGATTTGGCCGACATTCCCGAGAATGTGAAAAACGGTCTCGAGATCGTGCCTGTGAGCCGTGTGGGCGAGGTTCTGGAACATGCACTCACCCGCATGCCGGAGCCGATCGAATGGGTGGAGCCCGTGGAGCCTGCCGGAAAGGTCGCGGCAGGCGAGACGGAAGGGCAGACCATCGCTCACTGATTCCGTTCGCCGCGCCGGTTCGGCAAGAGCGTGTAACCGGTGCGGCGCAAGGGATTGAGGCATTTCCTTGCCGTATTTTCGGCAGAATCTTCAGAAGCCGGACATTTTGTCCGGCTTTTCTGTCGAAAACCGCAGAAAACGTGGGTTTTAGAGCGCCTGAAAGCATTTCGTGCTTGGTGGCGGCAACTGTTCTCCCTAGACTGCCTCGAGCCGAGTGAGTCGCATCACTTGGTCCTTATCAGGAAGGGGTAATTACATGAACAAGAACGAGCTCGTATCCGCAGTCGCAGAAGAGGCAGGCCTCTCCAAAGGCGACGCCCAGTCCGCGGTCGATGCGGTTTTCTCCGTGATCGAAGGCGAACTCAAAAAGGGTGGGGACGTGCGCCTCGTCGGCTTCGGCAACTTCTCCGTCTCGCGGCGTGAAGCCTCCACGGGCCGCAACCCGCAGACCGGTGCCACGGTTCAGATCCCGGCTCGCAACGTGCCGAAGTTCTCGGCCGGCAAGGGCCTCAAGGACGCGGTCAACAGCTGATCGCGCTCTTAACGGAATACAAGAAAAGCCGGGTTTCAACCCGGCTTTTCTTTTGAGGCAAAGTCGGGAGCGACGCCGGTGTCATTCTCCAGCGAGCCCCGGTCGGGGAGACGGTCTATCCCGCCGTTCCGGTGCGCGTCTTTCGGCTCTCGAGGCTCATATGCAGAAGCGGATAGGGGCGTCCGGCGCCATCTCTCGGCGAGCGCGCCTTGATCTCGAAACCCATCTTCTTATAGAAGCCAAGCGCCTGCTCATTCTGCTCGTTGACATCCAGAGTGATATTTCTGCCGGCAATTGCGCGCGCATGCGCGATGAGACGCGCACCAAGGCCTGAGCCGCGCAAATCCGGATCCACGAAAAGACTGTCAATATGTTTTTGGCAAAGCCCCATGAAGGCGAGGGGCGAATCCTGATCATCGACCGCGACCCAAAGTTCCGCGCCCGGGAGATAGCTGCCGGCGACCTCAGCCTCGATCGCCCGGAAATCTGATTCGGCAAGGAAATCATGTGTCGCACGGACTGACCGCCGCCAGATCTCCATCAGATCAACGAGGTCATCTTTGCGGGATTTGCGAATCTTTGCCATGCATCTGTTCCGCGGCAGGAAGGCAAGTGTGCAGCCAGGCAGCACCCAGGAGTGAAGAAGCAGCAACACTTCGATAATGGGGAGGGAATGGTGGGCGATGACAGGCTCGAACTGCCGACATCTTCGGTGTAAACGAAGCGCTCTACCAACTGAGCTAATCGCCCATTCCAAGCGGATCGTTTAGGGGGTTCGCGCACGGATCGCAAGCAAAAAAAGCCTTCTCCAACGCATATTGAACCAACATCAAGAAAGTTTCACAAACTGCAGATTGGCTGCTTGACACCACATCAAGAACCCCCTAATTCAGCGCTCATCGACGCGTTGCTGCTTCGGCACAACGCCTCAAGCGCGGGTGTAGCTCAGTTGGTTAGAGTGCCGGCCTGTCACGCCGGAGGTCGCGGGTTCGAGCCCCGTCACTCGCGCCACTTCTCCTAAATATCGGGAAGTGGCGCTGGGGAGAAATCCCAGATCATTTTGTTTCGCTTCAAGAATTTCTCTGATGTCCTTCCGCAGCGCACGTGATCGCGTGAAAAACGGACGGCGTGCTCGGTCTTGCGCTCTCGCGCTCCTGCTTCAACGCGTAGTAGGGTTGTCAACGTATCGTTGCAGTGCGGAAAGGATCCACGCTCTGTGGCTCGTCACCTCGTTCTGCCACTCCCAGAAGATAGACGAACATGATCACAGCGGCGGCTGCCGGTGAAAGCAAAAGCGCTACGCGCAACACACACGAGAACAGCTTTGTCAGGCTCATGCCGAGAAAGATAATGCAGGAACTTTAATGGACCCTGCACGGAAGCGTTAACCAATGCTCATCGGGCTGCGAAAAAGAGGAGGCACCTGTTTCTCTTAACCTGCGTGATATCATTCGATACTAGACTGCTTCTCTAGTGTGGGGGCCTGAAGTGGTGCTGACGAAGATCGAAGCCAGCGAAGGAGCGCGCAGAGGATCAGTCTCGAAGATGATCCAGTCTGCATTTTTGCTGGGCATTGTGATTTTTGGCACCTGTCTTTTTGGCATATACACCCGCCCGCTCGATTTCCTTGCAAATGTCTGGCCTGCCAACGCTGTGATGCTTGGCCTGCTTTTACGGTTCCCGACAACAGCAACGCCTTTGGGCTGGATTGCAGCCACCGCGGGATTCATCCTCGCTGATCTGATGACCGGCTCGCCGTGGGGTAAAGCGTTGATACTGACCGGTGCCAACCTCGCCGGGATCGGGGGAGCTTACGCGGTTTTGCGTCTGTATTCGCGTGAGGCCATCCGTCTTCAAACACCAGAGTCGGTTCCACAACTCGTTTCCGCTATCGGTTTTGGCGCGTGCCTGGCAGGTTTTGTCGGAGCGGTCGCCAATCCTGTACTATTCGGCGGCAGTGCCGTCGGGGGCTGGGCCTTCTGGTTCGTCACGGAATTTGCGAACTATGTGGCCATCCTTCCTGTCATTCTGACCATACGCCTGTTCTCATTCCCGCAAGGCATTTCGCTGAAACGGCTGGCTTATCTCGCACTGCCGCTGCTTGCTCTGCTTTTCAGCTGCTTTGCCAGTTTTGAGATCGGCGGGCCCGGAGCATTGGCATTTCCTGTGCCGGCCCTTCTGTGGGCAGCCATTGTCTACCCGCGCTTTGTGACGATCCTTTTGACGTCGGCGTTCAGCTTCTGGAGTCTGATCGCTTTGTCGGCCGATCTCTTCAACTATATGGCCGGTGCATCCGCGGAAAACGCATTGATATCGATGCGTCTGGGAGTGAGCTTGATTACCCTGGCCCCTCTCATGCTCGCCAGCGCCATGGCGAAGCAAAAGGATCTGATTGCGCAACTCTCGCATCTCGCACGGCACGACCCCTTGTCCTGCCTCCTCAATCGGCGTGCATTTGGTGAGGAGGCGCAGAAGCTTGCTCGGTACTGCGCCAAACAGAGTCATCCATATTCGGCGCTTATGCTCGATATCGATCACTTCAAGTCCATCAACGACCGCTTCGGCCACGCAACCGGTGATCAGGTGATCTCGATTGCAGCAGAAAAGATCTCTTCGTGCCTGCGGTCTGCCGATATTATCGGGCGGGTAGGGGGCGAGGAATTCGCCATCCTTCTCCCAAAATGCACACGCGAGCAGGCCCTTGAGATCGCCGAAAGGATACGGCGCGCTTTTGCGCAAGCTCAGGTGACGCCAGACAACAGAGCTCCGATTAGTGTCACTGTGAGTGTCGGCTTGGCTGCCTCACATGATGGCTCGGCTGATGTCGAAGCCCTTATGGAAGAAGCCGACAAGGCGCTCTATCGTGCAAAGCATCTCGGGCGCAACCGTTCCGAGATACATGATCAGACGCCGGGCTGGAGGCCCGCATAAGTCCTTTTCCGCCTTGGTGTGGCAGGAAGAGGTTCAACGATGGTGGCGAATTTCCTCACAGGCGCTGTTGCATTGTGTGCCGGACAACACCATATCCTGTCGAGCGGCGGTTGAACCGGCGTGGGACGTCCTGCAGGATATGTGGCGAGGTTCCCCGGACATTCGCTGTATTCGATCCGAACGACCCTGTGGTGACCATGAAGGTACCGGCACCCAGATGGCTCTCGGGAACGAAGGAAGCGGGCCGAGGCCCGCTTTTTTGTTTTTGAGCACGTCAAAGACATGCACTCAGAGGCTAAAGGCCAAGCAGGGCCTTGGCTTCCTCCAGGCTCGACATCGATGCGTCGTGATCGCCGGCCTTGTGTTGCTCCTCCCCCGTTGCCCGCAGTTCTTTCACACGAGCGCTGTCACTCTCGGAGAGCGAGGCTGTCTGCATGGCCTGATCGATTTCGCTCATCAGGCTGGGGCAGGAATGCGCAAATGCCGCCGCCGGCCACAGGCCGATCAGCGCTACAACAAGTGCATAGGGTTTCATATCTTCCTCCACGTGGCCGCATGTTGCATATGTCAGGCATTCTATACGACTGGTCATGCGGCTATGCAGGCGATCTTACACCTCTTCCGCGTCAGACACCAATCGGAACGAAACGGCTCCCGCCGATGAGCCATGCAGAGCACAAAGACAAAAAAAGCCCCGCAATTTCAATTGCGGGGCAGGTGGCTGCACATTCTGCTTGGGAGCTATTGTACGAGCACCGGGCGTTTGCAGCGGACGCCGGTGACCCTTACATCGGCTTCGCCGATCTTCACGCCGGCCAGCGCCAGCACATTGTAAAGGAGTTCGTCTATCGGGTCGGAAAGGCTGGAGAGGAGCGTCTTAACCGTCCCTTTCACAAGCGAATTGTTCAAAAGCGTTCCGCCGAGCACCGATCCGCCCAGAACCTCTACGTCGAGATGGAGATTGTTCAGCAGCGAGCTGGTTGTCGAGCCGAGAACATCCCGGGTCGAAACGGTTCGGATGCGCCCCTGCTGGATATCCGAACTTGAGAATTTCAACCGGCTCGTTTCCATGTTCTGCGTTTCAACATGCGCCTGACCGTTGACGGATACACTCAGCACACCTCCGACGTCGATCATCTTTGCGGGCGTGACGCGCGCTTGATCTGAAAAGGTCGACAGGGCACGGTCATCGACCTCGCCCAGCGCGATCTCCAGCAGACCTGGCATCGCGTCAACGGAGACGCTGCCTCTGTTTGGTTGCGAGGGGCTGCACTGGATGTCGGCGAGGCGTGCCTCCGCGTGTGCGACTTCCACATAGAGCGGGATACGCAACTTCGTCTTCAGGACCACCAGGTCAATGCCGACCTCAAAAGTGACCTTCAGGCGCGTTTGCGCGGTGCGTACAGCCGTCCCTATCGGCGCTAACGCATGACTGGGCGTCCCGGCTGGCGGTTCGCCTATTGCAAGCTTGACCGAGAGGTTGCTGAGGGGAGGCAGCGCCAAGCCGGTGTCGACGGCAACCTGATTGTCGCCATTGGCAAGGGCGGCAGCCATCGTAATCATTTCCAGCGCCGAAATTCTCATCTCCCACGGAGCATTTGTCGCAATGCTCAGCGGACCGATGGAATCGAGATTCAGAAGCTGCTCCAGCCTGATCGAGTTGTTGTTTTTCGAGGTTGCCGTTTCGAGCGTTTTCAGAACGCTCTGGACCGTTGGCTGAACGCCACTTGTCAGGCGCATCGTCGACAACAATTCAGGTAGCGAAAGGTCAGTTTCGAGTATCTGGCTGTATGTCAGGCCTGTCAGGTCGAGGCGTGTTGCCAGGGTCTGCATGAAAGACAGAAGATCGATGTCGGTGTCAAGCAGTCCCTCATAGTCCATCGCTTTCAGCGAGATCGTCGTTCCGAGAAGCCCCCCGAGCAGTCCGTTGAGTATGCCGTGATTGAGGCTGGCAAGCCGCGACCCTACGGAGAAGCCTGCGAGTTTCTCCGCCGAGGCGGTGCCGACCGCAGACAATTCGGGCGGGTCTGCGAACATGGCGCCGAAATAGAGGTCCCCGCGCTTTCTGATCGTCACCCTTGCGGCATCGGGCGAGGTTTCCATCTCCACGAAACGCAGATTTGTAGAGATGGAAGGATCTGGATAGTAACGGCCGCGGACAAGGCGTGCGATGCCCCGCTTTTCCTGCTCAATATATTGGTCGGCGGACAGATAGCGTCCGTCAAGCAAAAGACCTTCATCCGTCTCCACGGCGATCTCTTGCTTGTTGAGTGAGAAAAACTGGGCGACAGCTTTCTCTGCCCTTGTAATATCCGCAGCAGCAACGATCGAAGCGAGATCAGCGGTCTTCTGAAGTTTTCTGTCTTGTAAAGTAAGGTTGCCGTAATCCACGGCCAACGCCACGCACCCAATCATGACGGGCACGAACAGCGCGAAAAGTGTTGCGACATTTGCCCGGCGATCCTCGGCGAACCTGCTGATAAACGCAAAGCGGGTTCCGGGCATGTCAAAGCCCCCCAAGCCGGATCGTTGAATACCCTACTATTTTCTTGTCGGGCATTGCGTATGAGTAAAGTGACCATATAGGCAGGTCGCCGGCATCGTATTCGACGGAAACGGTAAACTGGTTTGGGTTGCCAGCATCGTCCGCCACTTGAACGTCGAACTTCTGCGCGTCGATGAACGGGTGATCGGTCATCGATCTTTGGATGTAGTCTCGCGCCAGCGTTTGCCTTTCTGTCTGAGAAAGCCCCGCGACTGCAACACGAGCGGCGTCAGCACTGACCTGTTGAACGGAATGGGCAGCGCTTAGATAGATTCCGTAAGCAATCATCGAAAAAACGGTGAGAAAAAACACCGGCGCAATAATGGCGAATTCTAGCGCTGCTGTGCCGTCTGATCGGTGGAGAAATTTTACGAAATATCTTCTGTCCATTTTCAGTACTCCCAAGCCCGTAAGCAGGATTGATGAGCAGAAATAAACAAAGATTAAACAAGAGAGCTGGTCTTTAATACTGTAGATTGTGCTTGATCGGTTGTGTTTTTTTTAGAAGCAACCGCTGATTTGCAGTCATGTTTTTGCTTGAAAACAACTCAGGGTTACGCAATTAAGATTTGTATTTCAATGTTCACGTTGAGAACGTTGGTTTCGTGGGCTTTCTCCCTTGCTCGCTGGGTCGGGAATATCACCTTGAGATTGTAAAATGCGGATTTCAGTCTCTCAAAAGCAAATTCGATTTAGCGCGAAGAAGACATCACTCTCAAAAAGCAGAGGTTGCAAAAAAAATTCGAAAAGTTTTGTAACTGTCAGAGTAATTCCTGAAATGGTTGCAAAAAACACCACGAAAATCGAAGGATTGAAGGGTGACGTTGCGTCAGTCAGAGCATTTTCAATGCTGGCGCCAGGTTTCCGCGCGGCATGATCAGAATGGAATTGAGACCGAGCCAAAAAGCGAACCGCTCAAGCTCCTTGTGCAGGGCTTCTGCTGTGTGAGCGGGTGCATCGGGCTCCGCGTGGCTCGACTGAACGATCAGAACCCGTTTTGACCGTTCCGCCTTAAGGTCTACGCGAGCAACAATACGATCACCGAGCAAAAAGGGCAGAACGTAATATCCGTGCTCACGCTTATGAGCGGGAGTATAGATTTCGATCCGATAGCGAAAGCCGAAGATACGTTCGGCCCGGGCGCGTTCCCATACAATCGGATCGAACGGAGCGAGCAGAGCGGCCCTGTCGATGCGTCTTGGCAGCTGTGCGTCCTCGTGAAGATATGCGGTATGACGCCAGCCGCGGATCTCTACGGGACGCAAGATGCGATCCTCGACAAGTTCGGCGACACGGGCCTTCGATACATCGGGCTTCAATCGAAAATAGTCCCTGATATCCGGCTCACTGGCAACACCGAGGGCGCGCGCTGCGATGTTGACCAGAGCGCGCTGTGCGTCCTCTTCTCGCGGGGTGGGAGAAGCGATGATACTGCGTGGCAACACGCGCTCGGGCAGGTCGTATAGCCGCTCAAAGCTTGGGCGGCGGGAATGGGTGGTGATGCGCCCGCACCAGAAAAGCCATTCGAGCGCTTTCTTTGTTTCACTCCAGCCCCACCAGCCGCCGTTTCCACTTTCCCCCTCGAAATCCGACGCAGCCATCGGACCCCGGCTCTCGACCTCTTTGTACAGGCGTTCGACAAGGTTTCGCTTTTCGCGAGCGAAATGGACGAGCCCTTTGTAGACGCCTTCACCGTCTCGCGCGCGCTCCATTCGCCAGCGCAGAAGGGGCTGCAGTTCAACCGGCAGAAGCGAGGCCTCATGCGCCCAGTACTCAAACAGCATGCGCGGCTTTTTCGCCTGGGCGCGCTCCAGGAGCTCCACTGGATAGGGGCCAAGTCGGGCATAGAGCGGCATGAGATGCGCGCGAGCGACCACGTTGACTGAGTCGATCTGCAACAAACCGGTGCGGGCCAGCGTTCGCTTGATGTGTTGTCGCGTGACAGGGCCTTGGGGCAGCGGAGTGGAAAATCCCTGGGCGCCAAGGGCAATTCGCCGCACCTCTGCCGGTGTGAGTCGCTCTCGTCGCATGGGCCTGCGTTCATCCCGCTCATTCGATTTATAAAAGACCTAGCCAGTCGATCGGGCATATGCCACCCGATTGTTCCAAAACAGCGTAGTCTCCTGACATGAGGGCGAGGATGCTTTACACGCGTTTTTTGTGCGTTATCTCCGCTGTTGCGGCACACGCGCAGGGGCGCGTTTTGTGAACAAAGGCGGATATGCGTGCGACAATGCCGCAATCTGGCCAAGGTTTGACTTGCGTCGCCAAGCGCCCTGCGCTAACCCTCGCCGCGTTGCAACATGAGCCTAGCCTTGCTGCCTTGGCCGTAGGCGCAAAAACCCGGTCACGGGCCTTGATACGCAGCCTCGCCCGCGGCGGGCAACGGAAAGTCGGACCATGAATGAGCTTCTGAGTTCATACCTACCTATCGTTATTTTCATCGGCGTCGCGCTCGTCGTCGCGCTTGCGCTGGTGGTTGCGCCATTCCTGGTGGCCTATCGCAATCCGGATCCGGAGAAGCTCTCCGCATATGAATGCGGCTTCAACGCATTCGACGATGCGCGCATGAAGTTCGATGTGCGTTTCTATCTGGTGGCAATTCTGTTCATCATCTTCGACCTGGAAGTGGCTTTCCTCTTCCCGTGGGCGGTGGCGTTCGGAGATATCGGCTGGCTCGGCTTCTGGTCGATGATGGTGTTCCTCGGGGTTCTGACCATCGGCTTCATCTATGAATGGAAGAAGGGAGCGCTGGAATGGGACTGAACAACGGCACGCTCGTAGCGCCCCAGCCCAAGGGTTTGATTGATCCGAACACCGGCAACCCGATCGGTTCGGACGATCCGTTCTACACGGGCATCAACAACGAACTTTCCGACAAGGGCTTTCTTGTCACGTCTTCGGAGGCGCTGATCACCTGGGCGCGCACCGGCTCGCTCATGTGGATGACCTTCGGTCTGGCCTGCTGCGCTGTCGAGATGATGCACATCTCCATGCCGCGCTACGATGCAGAGCGTTTCGGCATCGCGCCGCGCGCGTCACCGCGCCAGTCGGATGTGATGATCGTTGCCGGCACGCTGACCAACAAGATGGCGCCCGCGCTGCGCAAGGTCTATGACCAGATGCCCGAGCCGCGTTACGTCATCTCCATGGGCTCCTGCGCCAATGGCGGCGGCTATTATCACTATTCCTATTCGGTGGTGCGCGGCTGCGATCGCGTCGTGCCCGTCGATATCTATGTGCCCGGCTGCCCGCCCACGGCGGAAGCGTTGCTTTACGGTATTCTTCTTCTGCAGAAGAAGATCCGTCGCACCGGCACGATCGAACGTTAGAGGCGGATATGAGCGAAGCGCTGAAGGACCTGGCGGCATACGTCACGGAAAAGCTCGACGCGCAGATTCAGGATGCGGTCGTCGCCTATGGCGAACTGACCTTCCTGGTCGAGCCGGGCGACATCGTTGATGTGCTCAATTTTCTGAAGAACGACGTCCAGTGCCAGTTTTTCGCATTCGTCGACATTTCGGGCGCGGACTACCCCTCGCGCCAGAAGCGTTTCGAGGTGGTCTACCATCTCCTTTCGCCGCGCCAGAACCAGCGCGTCCGCGTGAAGCTTTCGACGGATGAGGACACGCCGGTGCCGTCCGCCATCGAAGTGTTTCCCGCGGCCAACTGGTTCGAGCGCGAAATCTATGACATGTACGGTGTTCTCTTCACCGGGCATCCGGACCTGCGGCGCATCCTCACCGACTACGGTTTCGAGGGCCACCCGCTGCGCAAGGATTTCCCGCTGACCGGCTTTGTCGAGGTGCGTTACGACGACAATCTGAAGCGTGTCGTCTATGAGCCCGTCGAACTGCGACAGGAATTCCGCAATTTCGATTTCCTTTCGCCATGGGAGGGGACGGATTACGTTCTGCCCGGCGATGAAAAGGCGAAAGAGTGAAGGAAGCGAATAGGGAGTAGCGAATAGCGAATAGAGAGGCTCGGTTGACGATCAGCTCGTACAGGGACCTTCTGATATGGAAAGCAGCGATGGATTTGGCTACGGACTGCTATCGTGCAACCGGAGACTTTCCAAAAACAGAGATTTACGGTCTTACGAGTCAGATACGCCGCGCGGCCGGTTCGGTACCGGCGAACATTGCTGAAGGGCATGGGCGCGAACTTACCGGAGCCTTTATTCAGTTTCTGCGCGTTGCGCAGGGTTCGCTGAAGGAATTAGAGACGCATCTGACGTTGGCGTCGCGTTTGAGTTTATTGGAAGAAAGCAGGCTGCAGGAGTTGCTCCAGGCGGCTGAAGAGATTGGAAAGATGATCAGATCAATGATCCGGCGACTACAGGAAAAATCGGCATGACGGGATCGCTTTCTATTCGCTATTCGCTATTCGCTATTCGCTCTGGCCACGAAGGGGCCATGCGTCATGACTGAACACTCCGTCCGCAACTTCAACATCAACTTCGGCCCGCAGCATCCGGCGGCGCACGGCGTTCTGCGCCTTGTGCTAGAGCTCGACGGCGAGGTGGTCGAGCGTGTTGATCCGCATATCGGGCTTCTCCACCGCGGCACCGAAAAGCTGATCGAGCACAAGACCTATCTGCAGGCCGTGCCTTATTTCGACCGGCTCGACTATGTCGCGCCGATGAACCAGGAACACGCTTTCGCGCTGGCCGTCGAGCGGCTGATCGGCATTGACGTGCCGATCCGCGGGCAGCTCATCCGCGTGCTCTTTTCCGAGATCGGCCGCATTCTGAACCATCTCCTCAACATCACCACGCAGGCGATGGACGTCGGTGCGCTCACCCCGCCGCTGTGGGGCTTTGAAGAGCGCGAAAAGCTGATGGTGTTTTACGAGCGCGCCTGCGGCGCGCGCATGCACGCGGCCTATTTCCGCCCCGGCGGCGTTCATCAGGACATTCCCGATCAGCTCGTCGAGGACATCGGCAACTGGATCGAGCCGTTCCACAAGACGGTGGACGATCTCGACAATCTTTTGACCGGCAACCGCATCTTCAAGCAGCGCAATGTCGATATTGGCGTCGTGACGCTGGAAGACGCATGGGCCTGGGGCTTCTCGGGCGTCATGGTGCGCGGTTCGGGTGCGGCATGGGATCTGCGCAAGAGCCAGCCCTATGAATGCTACCCGGAGATGGATTTCGACATCCCGGTCGGCAAGAATGGCGACTGCTATGATCGCTATCTCATCCGTATGGAAGAGATGCGCCAGTCGGCGAAGATCATGCGCCAGTGCGTTGATCGGCTGCTCGGCAAGGAGCGTGTCGGCCCGGTTTCCAACACCGACGGCAAGATCGTCCCGCCCAAGCGCGGCGAGATGAAGCGGTCGATGGAAGCGCTGATCCATCACTTCAAGCTCTACACCGAAGGCTACCACGTCCCCGAAGGCGAGGTTTATGCCTGCGTGGAAGCGCCCAAGGGCGAATTCGGCGTCTATCTCGTCTCCGACGGGACCAACAAGCCCTATCGCTGCAAGCTGCGCGCGCCGGGCTTTGCTCATCTCCAGGCAATGGATTTCCTGTGCCGCGGCCATCTTCTGGCCGACGTCGCCGCCGTGCTTGGCTCCCTCGACATCGTGTTTGGTGAGGTAGACAGATAAATGTCAGTCCGCCGTCTCGCAGACGAAGCCGTCCAGCCGCAGAGCTTCGCTTTTTCCCGTGCCATGAACGGGGAGGTGAAGCGCTGGCTGGGCAAATATCCGAAAGACCGCAAGCAGTCGGCGGTAATCCCGCTTCTGATGCTCGCACAGGAGCAGGAAGGCTGGGTCACGCGTGCAGCCATCGAGCATGTGGCAGACATGCTGGATATGCCGCTGATCCGCGTGCTCGAAGTGGCCACCTTCTATACCCAGTTCCAGCTTGCACCCGTTGGCACCCGCGCCCACATTCAGGTGTGCGGCACCACGCCCTGCATGCTGCGCGGTTCCGGAGAACTGATCGAGCTTTGCAAGAAGAAGATCAATCCTGAACCCTTTCACCCCAATGCCGACGGCACGCTGTCGTGGGAAGAGGTGGAGTGTCAGGGTGCCTGTGTGAACGCGCCGATGGTCATGATCTTCAAGGATACCTATGAAGATCTGACGCCCGAGCGTCTGGAAGAAATCATCGATGCATTCGAGGCTGGCAAGGGCGACACGATCAAACC
The DNA here is from genome assembly GCF_020833685.1 of Nitratireductor sp. B36. Lineage (GTDB taxonomy): Bacteria > Pseudomonadota > Alphaproteobacteria > Rhizobiales > Rhizobiaceae > Nitratireductor. The sequence goes on along the minus strand of NZ_JACKZY010000001.1, from coordinate 390,214 downwards.
CGGTCCGCAGATCGACCGCATCTATTCGGCCCCGGCGAGCGGCCTGACCGCACTGACCGACGAAAAGGCCGTCACCGGCAAGACGAAAGGCAAGCCCGGCAGCCGGAAAAAGGCGACCGCAGGCACCGAGGTGCCGCCGTCCCGCGCGGCCAAGCCCGACACGTCTGCCACCGAAACCGATCCGGCAATCAAGTCGCCGTCCCCGGTCAAGGCGGACAATGGCAAGACATCGGCAGCCGCCGCTGTTTCTGCCAAGGCTGCTCCGAAGAGGAAGCCTGGCACCTCGCCCAAAACCGCCACCGCACCCAAAGTATCTGGGGCCGCAAAACCGGCGAAATCGGCCAAGCCTGCGCTTGAGGACAAGAACCGTCCGGCCGGCATCGAGCGTCCGGCAGAGCCCGACGACCTCAAGATGATTTCCGGCGTCGGCCCGAAGATCGAAGGCATTCTGCACGATCTGGGCATTTTCACCTTCGAGCAGGTTTCGAAGTGGAAAAAGGCCGAGCGCGAATGGGTCGACGGCTATCTGAGTTTTCATGGCCGCATCGAGCGCGAGGACTGGGTCAAACAGGCCAAGGCGCTCGCCAAGGGCGGCGAAGCCGAATACATCAAGGTTTTCGGCAAGAAGCCGAGGTGAGGGACTGAGCCATGCTCCAGGATAAAGACCGCATCTTCACCAATATTTACGGCCAGTTCGACCGTTCCCTGAAGGGCGCGCAGTCGCGCGGCCTGTGGGACAACACCAAGGGGCTGATCGACAAGGGCCGCGACTGGATCATCAATGAGATGAAGGCGTCGGGCCTGCGCGGGCGCGGTGGCGCCGGCTTCCCGACCGGTCTCAAATGGTCGTTCATGCCGAAAGAACCGGGCGACCGCCCGCATTATCTCGTCGTCAATGCCGACGAATCGGAGCCTGGCACCTGCAAGGACCGCGACATCATGCGCCACGACCCGCACACGCTGGTCGAGGGATGCCTGATCGCCGGCTTCGCCATGGGCGCCCACACCGCATACATCTATGTGCGCGGCGAGTTCATCCGTGAGCGCGAGGCGCTCGAGCGTGCCATTGCCGAGTGTTACGAAGCGGGCCTGCTTGGCAAGAACAACAAATGCGGCTGGGACATGGACGTTTACGTCCATCACGGCGCCGGTGCTTATATCTGCGGTGAGGAAACCGCGCTGCTGGAAAGCCTTGAAGGCAAGAAGGGCCAGCCGCGCCTCAAGCCGCCATTCCCTGCGAATGTCGGCCTCTATGGCTGCCCGACGACCGTGAACAACGTCGAATCCATCGCCGTTGCACCGACCATTCTGCGCCGTGGCGCATCGTGGTTCTCCTCCTTCGGGCGCGAGAACAACAAGGGCACGAAGCTTTTCTGCATCTCCGGACACGTGGAAAATCCGTGCACGGTGGAAGAGGAAATGTCGATCCCGTTCCGCGAGCTGATCGAGCGCCATTGCGGCGGCGTCCGTGGCGGCTGGGACAATCTTCTGGCGGTCATTCCGGGCGGCTCTTCGGTGCCATTGGTGCCGGCGGAGCAGATCATCGATACGCCGATGGACTTCGACAGCCTGCGCGAACTGAAGTCCGGTCTCGGCACCGCCGCCGTGATCGTGATGGACAAGTCCACCGACATCGTGAAGGCGATTGCGCGGCTCTCCTATTTCTACAAGCACGAGAGCTGCGGCCAGTGCACGCCGTGCCGCGAGGGCACCGGCTGGATGTGGCGCGTGATGGAGCGTCTGGTCGTAGGCCAGGCCCAGAAACATGAAATCGACATGCTGCTTGACGTGACGAAGCAGGTGGAAGGACACACGATCTGCGCCCTTGGCGATGCGGCTGCATGGCCCATCCAGGGTCTCGTGCGTCATTTCCGCCCGGAGATCGAGCGGCGCATCGACGAGTTCACCCGCAACGCGCATCAGGCCCGGCCGGCGCTGGTGGCGGCGGAATAAAAGTGAAGGTTTGCTCCGTAAGGGGCGAGAGGTAAGCGGACAGCGACCATGGCAAAATTGAAAGTCGACGGCACGGAGATCGAGGTACCCGATCACTACACGCTGCTGCAGGCCGCCGAGGAGGCGGGCGCGGAGGTGCCGCGCTTCTGTTTCCATGAGCGTCTGTCGATCGCAGGCAATTGCCGCATGTGTCTGGTGGAAGTGAAGGGCGGGCCGCCCAAGCCGGCCGCATCCTGCGCCATGGGCGTGCGCGATCTGCGCCCCGGCCCCAATGGCGAGGCGCCCGAAATCTTCACCAACACGCCGATGGTCAAGAAGGCCCGCGAAGGCGTGATGGAGTTCCTGCTCATCAACCACCCGCTCGATTGCCCGATTTGCGATCAGGGCGGCGAATGCGACCTGCAGGATCAGGCGATGGCCTTCGGCGTGGATTCGTCCCGCTACAGGGAAAACAAGCGCGCCGTCGAAGACAAATATATCGGCCCGCTCGTCAAGACGATCATGACGCGCTGCATCCACTGCACGCGCTGCGTCCGTTTCACCACCGAGGTGGCGGGTATTTCCGAGCTCGGCCTGATTGGCCGTGGCGAGGATGCCGAGATCACCACCTATCTCGAAGAGGCGATGACGTCCGAGCTTCAGGGCAATGTGATTGACCTGTGCCCGGTGGGCGCGCTCACCTCGCGCCCCTATGCGTTCCAGGCGCGTCCGTGGGAGCTCAGCAAGACCCAGTCCATCGACGTGATGGATGCGGTCGGTTCGGCCATCCGTGTTGATACGCGTGGCCGCGAAGTCATGCGCATCCTGCCGCGCATCAACGAGGCGGTGAACGAGGAATGGATTTCCGACAAATCCCGCTTCGTGTGGGACGGCCTCAGAACACAGCGTCTCGATCGCCCCTATGTGCGCAAGGGCAAGCGGCTTCAGCCGGCCACCTGGCCCGAGGCGTTCGATGCCATCGCCAAGGCCGTATCGAAGGCCCAGCCGGAAAAGATCGGCGCCATTGCCGGCGATCTGGCCGCCGTCGAGGAAATGTATGCGCTGAAATCGCTGATGCAGTCGCTTGGTTCGGCGAATTATGATTGTCGTCAGGACGGGGCGGTACTCGACCCGGCGCTTGGTCGTGCGAGCTACATTTTCAACCCGACCATCGAGGGCATCGAGGACGCCGACGCGCTTTTGATCATCGGCGCCAATCCGCGCTTCGAGGCGTCGGTTCTCAACGCCCGCATCCGCAAGCGCTGGCGCATGGGCGATTTCCCCATTGGCGTCATCGGCGAGATGGGTGACCTGCGGTATGATTACGACATGCTCGGTGCCGGGGCCGAAACGCTAAAGGAACTGGCCGAAGGCAAGGGCAAGTTCGCTTCGGTCCTCAAGAAGGCCAAGCGGCCGATGATCATCGTGGGGCAAGGGGCTCTGGCCCGCTCTGACGGTGCGGCGATCCTCGGCCTTGCGGCAAAGCTTGCCGGATCGGTCAAGGCAGTGTCTGCCGAGTGGAACGGTTTTGCCGTGCTGCATACGGCGGCGTCCCGCGTCGGCGGTCTCGATCTCGGCTTCGTGCCCGGTAAAGATGGCAAGGACGTGAAGGGCATGATGGGCGCGATGGACGTGCTCTTCCTGCTCGGCGCCGACGAGATCGACATGAACGCGATCGGTGAGGCCTTCACCGTCTATATCGGCACCCATGGTGATGCCGGTGCACACCGCGCCGATGTCATCCTGCCGGCTGCGACCTATACGGAGAAGTCCGGCACCTATGTGAACACCGAGGGCCGGGTGCAGATGACCAACCGCGCCGGTTTCGCGCCGGGCGAGGCCAAGGAAGACTGGGCGATCCTGCGGGCATTGTCCGATGTGCTCGGCCACAAGCTTCCGTTCGATTCGCTGGCCGCGCTGCGCGCAGCCCTTTATGCCGAATTCCCGCATTTCGCGGCCATCGACACGGTTGCGCCAGCCGATGCGGGCGATGTCGAGAAACTCGCCAAGCTTGGCGGGCGGCTTACCAAGGCTCCCTTCACCTCGCCGGTGAAGGATTTCTATCTCACCAACCCGATCGCCCGTGCCTCGGCTGTGATGGCTGAATGTTCGGCGCTGGCGCGCGGCGACGTAAAACAGGCGGCCGAGTAGAGACGAATGGATACCTTCTTTTCAACCTACGTCCTTCCGGGGCTTCTGATCCTTCTGCAGTCGGTGGCGATGATCGTCATCCTCCTGATCTTCGTCGCCTATATTCTTTATGCCGACCGCAAGATCTGGGCTGCCGTGCAGCGTCGCCGTGGCCCGAACGTGGTCGGCCCGTGGGGCCTGTTCCAGGCGTTTGCCGACCTCTTCAAGTTCGTCTTCAAGGAGCCGGTGATCCCATCGGGAGCCAACAAGGGCGTGTTCCTTCTGGCACCAGTCGTTGCTTCGGTTCTGGCGATTGCCGCATGGGCGGTGATCCCGGTCAATGAAGGCTGGGCGATTGCCAATGTGAACATCGGCATTCTCTACGTCTTTGCCATCGCTTCGCTGGAAGTCTACGGCGTGATCATGGGCGGCTGGGCCTCCAACTCGAAATATCCGTTCCTCGGCGCGCTGCGTTCGGCGGCACAGATGGTCTCCTATGAAGTCTCCATCGGCTTCGTGATCGTCACCGTCCTGCTCACGGTCGGCTCGCTCAACCTGACCGACATCGTGCTTGCGCAGGGTGACGGTCTCGGCACCATGCTTGGCCTGCCCAACACGTTCCTCGACTGGAACTGGCTGGCGCTGTTCCCCATGTTCATCGTGTTCTTCATCTCGGCGCTGGCCGAGACGAACCGTCCTCCCTTCGATCTGGTGGAGGCCGAATCCGAGCTCGTGGCCGGTCACATGATCGAGTATTCCTCGACGCCGTTCCTGCTCTTCTTCCTCGGCGAGTATGTGGCCATTGTCCTGATGTGCGCGCTCACCACCATCCTGTTCCTGGGTGGCTGGCTGCCGCCGCTCGACTTCGCGCCCTTCACCTGGGTGCCGGGTGTGATCTGGTTCGTGTTGAAGATGTGCATGGTCTTCTTCATGTTCGCGCTGGTGAAGGCGTTCGTGCCGCGCTACCGCTACGATCAGTTGATGCGCCTTGGCTGGAAAGTGTTCCTGCCGCTGTCGCTCTTCATGGTCGTTGCCACCGCGGCCTTCCTGAAATTCACGGGGATGGCATGACCATGACCTTTTTCATCCCTGAAAACCGCTTCGGAGAAAATCGATGAGTGCGCTTGCACAGGCAGCCAAATCGCTGCTTCTCAAAGAGTTCGTCGGGGCTGTCATCCTGTCCATGCGGCAGTTCTTTGCGCCGAAATACACGCTCAACTATCCGCATGAAAAAGGCCCGGTCAGCCCGCGCTTCCGTGGCGAGCATGCGCTGCGTCGCTATCCCAATGGCGAAGAGCGCTGCATTGCATGCAAGCTGTGCGAGGCGATCTGCCCGGCCCAGGCGATAACCATCGAGGCGGGGCCCCGCCGCAATGACGGCACGCGCCGCACGGTGCGGTACGACATCGACATGGTGAAGTGCATCTATTGCGGTTTCTGCCAGGAAGCCTGCCCCGTGGACGCCATCGTCGAGGGGCCGAATTTCGAATTCGCGACGGAAACGCGTGAGGAACTTTACTACGACAAGGACAAGCTGCTCGCCAATGGCGATCGCTGGGAGCGGGAACTGGCGCGCAACATCGCGCTGGATGCACCATACCGGTGACGGTTTGACCTGTGGACGGGGGCAGGGCACCCGTCTAAACGAAGCATCGTGAATGCCCGGCGCGCCGGGTTTTTTGAAAAGCCATGGCGTTTGCCGTGGCAGGCTAGGTACCGAGGGAACCATGCTGACAGGACTTGAGGCGATTTTCTTTTATCTGTTCGCCTTTCTCACCGTGGCGGCGGCCTTCATGGTCATCGCGGCACGCAATCCCGTGCATTCGGTGCTCTTTCTGATCGTCGCGTTCTTCAACTCGGCCGGTCTCTTCCTTCTGACAGGCGCGGAGTTCCTCGCCTTCATCATGCTTGTCGTCTATGTGGGCGCGGTCGCCGTGCTCTTCCTTTTCGTCGTCATGATGCTGGATGTGGATTTCGCCGAATTGAAGCGCGGAGCACTGCAATATGCGCCGGTCGGTGCGCTGGTGGGCATCATCCTGGCCGCAGAGCTGATCATCGTTCTCGGCGGTTACGCCTTCGCGCCGGAGCTTTCGGGCGAGGTTGCCCAGCCCACGCCGCCGATCGATGTGCGCCACAACACGGCAGCGCTCGGCGACATTCTCTACACCGATTACATCCATTTCTTCCAGATCGCCGGCATGGTGCTTCTGGTGGCCATGATCGGCGCCATCGTGCTGACGCTGCGCCACAAGGAAAACGTCAAGCGGCAGAACATCTCTGTCCAGGTGGCGCGCACGCCTGAAACGGCGATTGAAATCAAGAAAGTCGAAACGGGCGAGGGCCTCTGATCATGCTGGAAATCGGCATCGCACACTATCTGACCGTCTCGGCCATCCTGTTCACGCTTGGCGTGTTCGGCATCTTCCTGAACCGGAAGAACGTCATCATCATCCTGATGTCGGTCGAGCTCATCCTGCTTGCGGTCAACTTGAACTTCGTCGCCTTCTCCTCGGTTCTGGGAGATCTCGTCGGACAGGTTTTCGCGCTATTCGTTCTCACCGTCGCGGCGGCGGAAGCTGCGATCGGTCTTGCCATTCTCGTCGTCTTCTTCCGCAATCGCGGCACCATCGCCGTCGAAGACATCAACATGATGAAGGGCTGAGCATACGGCCATGTATCAAGCGATCGTATTTCTCCCGCTTATCGGCTTTCTGATCGCCGGGCTGTTCGGCCGCTCTATCGGCGCGAAGGGATCCGAGCTGATCACCAGCGGCTTCATGGTCATTGCCGCGCTTTTGTCCTGGGTGGCCTTCTTCACGATGGCCATGGGCAGCGGCGAGGCATTCACCGTGCCGCTTCTGGCCTTCATCACCTCGGGCAATCTGGATGTGAGCTGGGCGATCCGCGTCGACACGCTGACCGTCGTCATGCTGATCGTGGTGAACACGGTCTCGGCGCTGGTGCACATCTATTCGATCGGCTACATGCACCACGATCCGCATCGGCCGCGCTTCTTCGCCTATCTGTCGCTCTTCACCTTCGCCATGCTCATGCTGGTGACATCGGACAATCTGGTCCAGATGTTCTTCGGCTGGGAAGGCGTGGGCCTGGCCTCCTATCTCCTGATCGGCTTCTGGTTCAAGAAGCCCTCGGCCAATGCCGCGGCCATGAAGGCCTTCATCGTCAACCGTGTCGGCGATTTCGGCTTTCTGCTCGGCATCTTCGGCGTTTACATGCTGTTCGGTTCGGTGAACTTCAGCACCATCTTCGCCAATGCGGCCACCTATCTGCCCGCTGAAGGCGCAGAGGCTGGAGAGCCGGTGCTGACCTTCCTCGGCTACGCGCTCGACAAGGGCGGCGCGCTGACGGCGATCTGCCTTCTTCTGTTCATGGGCGCCATGGGCAAGTCGGCGCAGGTGCCGCTGCACACGTGGCTGCCCGACGCCATGGAAGGCCCGACCCCGGTCTCCGCGCTCATCCACGCTGCCACCATGGTGACGGCCGGTGTCTTCATGGTCGCGCGTCTGTCGCCGATCTTCGAACTGTCGCACACGGCTCTCACCGTCGTGACCTTTGTTGGCGCGTTCACGGCCTTCTTCGCCGCGACCGTCGGTCTGGTGCAGAACGACATCAAGCGCGTCATCGCCTATTCGACCTGTTCGCAGCTCGGCTACATGTTCGTCGCGCTTGGCACCGGCTTTTACAGCGCGGCCATCTTCCACCTGTTCACGCACGCCTTCTTCAAGGCACTCCTGTTCCTTGGGTCCGGTTCGGTTATCCATGCCGTTTCCGACGAGCAGGACATGCGCAAGATGGGCGGTCTCAGGAAGCTGATCCCGCAGACCTATTGGATGATGATCATCGGCACGATCGCGCTCACGGGCGTGGGCATCCCGTTGACGGTCATCGGCACGGCAGGGTTCTTCTCCAAGGATGCGATCATCGAAGGCGCATTCGCGGCAGAGAACTATTTCGCCGTGTTCTCTTTCATCCTGCTCACCGTCGCGGCGGTGTTCACGAGCTTCTATTCGTGGCGCCTTATCTTCATGACGTTCCACGGCAAGCCACGCGCTTCCGCCGATGTGATGCATCATGTGCATGAATCGCCGCTGGTCATGCTTGTGCCGCTGTTCATCCTGGCCGTTGGCGCACTCTTTGCCGGCGTTGCCTTCAAAGAGTTCTTCGTCGGCCATGAGTACGAGCACTTCTGGAAGGGCGCGCTCTTCACATTGCCCGACAACCACATGCTGGAAGAGTTCCATCACGTCCCCGTCTGGGTGAAGCTCGCCCCGTTCGTTGCCATGCTTCTCGGCCTCTATGTCGCCTGGGTCTATTACATCCGGTCGCCAGAGCGTCCCAAGCGGCTTGCCCAGCAGTTCAGCGGGCTCTACGCCTTCCTGCTCAACAAGTGGTATTTCGACGAGCTCTATGACTTCCTGTTCGTCCGTCCGGCCAAGCGCCTCGGCCACTTCCTCTGGAAAAAGGGCGACGGAATGGTCATCGACGGTCTCGGCCCGGATGGCATTTCGGCCCGTGTGGTCGATGTCACCAACCGGATCGTCAAGCTGCAGAGCGGCTTTCTCTATCACTACGCCTTCGCCATGCTCATCGGCGTTGCGGCCCTCGTTACCTGGATGATGCTCGGAGGCACGTTCTAAGCCATGACCGACTGGCCAATTCTTTCCACGGTCACCTTCCTGCCGCTGGTGGGTGCGCTTCTCATCCTCCTGATCCGGGAGGACGGTGCCGGTGCGCGCCGCAACATTCGCAATGTCGCTCTTCTGACGACGGTTTTCACTTTCGTCCTGTCGCTCTTCATCTGGATCGGGTTCGATGCGTCGACGCCCGGTTTCCAGATGGTCGAAAAGCAGGAATGGCTGGGCTCCGGCATTTCCTATCACATGGGTGTCGACGGCATCTCCATGCTGTTCGTCATCCTGACAACCTTCCTCATGCCGCTATGCGTTCTGGCAAGCTGGGAGGCGGTGGAGCACCGCGTCAAGGAATACATGATCGCGTTTCTGATCCTGGAAACGCTCATGATCGGCGTGTTCTGCGCGCTCGACATCGTGCTCTTCTATGTCTTCTTCGAGGCGGGCCTCATCCCGATGTTCATCATCATCGGTGTGTGGGGCGGCAAGCGGCGCGTCTATGCGAGCTTCAAGTTCTTCCTCTACACGCTGCTTGGCTCCGTGCTGATGCTGCTCGCCATGATGGCGATGTACTGGCAGGCCGGAACGACGGATATCCCGACGCTTCTGACCCACGTCTTCCCCGAAGGCATGCAATACTGGCTATGGGTGGCCTTCTTCGCTTCCTTCGCGGTCAAGATGCCCATGTGGCCGGTCCACACCTGGTTGCCCGACGCGCACGTTGAAGCGCCTACGGCAGGCTCGGTCATCCTTGCGGGCATCCTGTTGAAGATGGGTGGCTATGGCTTCCTGCGCTTCTCGCTGCCCATGTTCCCGGTCGCCTCCATCGATCTTGCTCCTCTGGTCTTCACCCTTTCGGTGATCGCCATCATCTACACATCGCTGGTGGCGCTGATGCAGGAGGACATCAAGAAGCTGATCGCCTATTCCTCGGTCGCCCATATGGGCTTCGTCACCATGGGCATTTTCGCCATCAACGAGCAGGGCGTGCAGGGCGCGATCTTCCAGATGCTCTCGCACGGCCTCGTCTCGGGCGCGCTCTTCCTGTGTGTCGGCGTCATCTATGACCGCATGCACACACGCGAGATCGCGGCCTATGGCGGCCTCGTCAACAACATGCCCAAATACGCCACCGTGTTCATGATCTTCACCATGGCGAATGTTGGCCTGCCGGGCACCAGCGGCTTCGTTGGCGAATTCCTGACACTTCTGTCGGTGTTCAAGGTCAACACCTGGGTCGCGCTTTTTGCCACCACCGGCGTCATCCTGTCGGCGGGTTATGCGCTCTGGCTCTATCGCCGGGTGATCTTCGGCTCGCTCACCAAGGAAAGCCTGAAGGGCATGCTCGACCTGTCCGCGCGCGAGAAGCTCATTCTCTACCCGCTGGTGGTGCTGGTCATCTTCTTCGGTGTCTACCCGGCACCGATCCTCGATGCGACGGCGGTTTCGGTCGAAGCACTTGTGAACAATGTCTCCCTGTCGGCCGACATGGCACGGGAAGCGGCAACGGCTGCCGCGCAGTAAACGGATTGAAAGCGAATGACGCCTGATCTGACGATAAGCCTGATCCTTGCAACGCCGGAGCTGATCTTGGCGGTGGGCGCTATGGCGCTCCTGATGGTCGGTGTCTTTTCCGGCCCCCGTGCCAATTCCACCGTCACCGGTCTTGCGGTCGCGCTTCTGGTCGCCGTGATTGCGCTGATGGTGATCTTCCCGGCCGATGGCCGCGCCTTCGGCGGCGCCTTCGTAAGCGATGCGTTCGCCCGCTTCATGAAGATCCTGACGCTGGTCGGCTCCGTTGTGACGCTCGTCATGTCGGTCGGTTTTGCCAAGGCGGAGAAGTTCGACAAGTTCGAGTTCCCGGTTCTCATCATGCTGGCCACACTCGGCATGATGCTGATGATCTCGGCCAATGACATGATCGCGCTCTATCTGGGCCTCGAGCTGCAGTCGCTCGCACTCTATGTCGTTGCCGCCATCAACCGCGACAGCGCGCGCTCTACCGAGGCGGGCCTGAAATACTTTGTTCTGGGCGCGCTCTCTTCGGGCATGATGCTTTACGGCATTTCGCTGGTCTACGGCTACACCGGCAACACCGGCTTCGACGTCATCGCTGCAACGCTCACGGGTGCGGAGCGTCAGCTCGGTCTCGTCTTCGGTCTCGTTTTCGTGCTTGCGGGGCTCGCCTTTAAGATTTCCGCTGTTCCCTTCCACATGTGGACGCCGGACGTTTACGAAGGCGCTCCCACCCCGGTCACCGCCTTCTTTGCGGCAGCGCCCAAAATGGCCGCCATGGCGCTTCTGGTGCGTGTCACCATGGGCGCGTTCGAGCCGATCGCCAGCGACTGGCAGCAGATCATCGTGTTCGTGGCGATTGCCTCCATGATCCTTGGCGCTTTCGCGGCCATCGGCCAGCGCAACATCAAACGCCTCATGGCCTATTCCTCCATCGGTCATGTGGGTTATGCGCTTGTCGGGCTTGCCGCGAATTCCGAGGCCGGCGTCAAGGGCGTGGCGATCTACATGCTCATCTATCTGGCCATGACGCTCGGCACGTTTGCCGTCATCCTGGCCATGCGCCGCAATGACGCGAATGTCGAACAGATCGACGATCTGGCGGGCCTCTCGTCCACCAACCCGATGATGGCGACGATCATGACCATTCTCATGTTCTCGCTGGCGGGCATTCCGCCGCTCGCGGGCTTCTGGGGAAAATGGTACGTGTTCCTCGCGGCCATCGACGCCAAGCTCTATGCGCTTGCAGTGATCGGTGTGGTCAGCTCCGTGGTCGGCGCATTCTACTATCTGCGCGTTATCAAGATCATGTGGTTCGACGAATCGGCGGGCGGCTTCCAGCCCATGGCGGGCGAACTGCGCTTCGTCATGCTCCTGTCGGGCGCCTTTGTGCTGCTCTACGTTCTGATCGGTGGCCCCGTCGGGCGCTTTGCCGAGGCTGCCGCAAAGACCTTCTTCTAGGTCATGGCCTTTCGTCTGGCGCCGTCGGCGGAAACGGCCGGTTATCGGCTGGAAGCCCATGAGAGCGTCGGCTCCACCAATGCGCTGGCGCTCGATCATGCGCGCGCCGGCGATCCAGGCAATCTCTGGGTAGTCGCCTCCAGGCAGGAGAGTGGACGAGGGCGTCGCGGCCGTGAATGGGCGACACCGCCCGGCAATCTTGCCGCAACGCTTCTGAATGTCGGCCATTTCGAGCCGGCGATGGCGGCCACGCTCGGCTTTGTTGCCGGGCTCGCCCTCTCCGATGCGCTTCTGGCGGTCGTGCCGGAAAAGCGCATCGCCGTTGCTGCCGATAGTGGCGATTTGCCCGGTGGGCGCTTTGCACTCAAATGGCCCAACGATGTTCTGGCCGACGGGGCGAAGCTATCCGGCATTCTGCTGGAATCGACCATCCTGCCCGATGGCCGCTTTGCCATTGCGGTTGGTATCGGCGTCAATGTCGTCTCCCACCCGGACAACACGCCTTACCCGGCCACCTCGCTCAGGGCTCTGGGGTTCGGCGGTGACGCAGGCGACCTCTTCCTTGCGCTTTCGGACGCCTGGGTCGATAACAGTCGCCTTTGGAACGGCGGGCGCGGGCTCGATGCCATTCGCAACCGCTGGCTCAAGCGAGCGGCGGGGCTTGGCACCCAGGTGTCCATCCGTGTCGACGGCCGCGTGGCGCGCGGCACATTCGAGACCATCGACGAAGCCTGTCGCTTCGTTATCCGCGAAGCGGACGGTTCATTGTTGAGAATTGCAGCAGGCGACGTGCATTTCGGCGCGGTTGCTTCTGCGCAGGCAGATTAAGAGAAGGGGACCCATGGCGCGTTCCAGCACAAAAAAGCCGGCCAAGAGCGGCGATCTGAAGAATGCCGAGCTGGTTTTCTGCCCGCTTGGCGGTGTCGGCGAGATCGGCATGAATTTTGGCCTCTATGGGTTCGGGCCCGCGGGAAAGCGCGAATGGATCGTTGTCGATTGCGGCGTCACCTTTCCGGGGCCGGAGCTTCCAGGCGTCGATCTGGTTCTGCCCGACATCAGCTTTATCCGTGGCGAGGTCGACCGGCTGCGCGGGATCGTCATCACCCATGCGCATGAAGATCACTACGGCGCGGTGCTCGATCTCTGGCCGCTGCTCAAGGCCGATGTCTGGATGACGCCTTTTGCCGCCGGGCTTCTGGAGGCCAAGCGCCAGTCCGAATCCGGTGCGCCCGATGTGCCGGTGAAGATCTTCAGGGCCGGCGAAACCTTCGAGATCGGTCCGTTCAGCATCGAGGCCGTTGCCGTCGCGCACTCCATTCCCGAGCCGGTTTCGCTCGCCATCACAACCCCGCTCGGCAGGGTGGTGCATACGGGCGACTGGAAGATCGACCCGGCTCCCGCCATCGGTCCCAAGACCGACGAGGCACGCTTCCGCGCGATCGGCGATGAAGGCGTTCTGGCGCTGGTCTGCGATTCCACCAATGCGATGCGCGAAGGCGAATCCCCGACCGAGCAAGCTGTGGGCGAAGGGCTGAAGGAAGTGATCGAGGCGGCATCGGGCCGTGTCGTCGTCACCACCTTCTCTTCGAATGTCGGGCGCATCCGCTCCATTGCGGAGGCCGCGCGCGATGCCGGCCGCCAGCTTCTTGTGCTCGGTCGCTCCATGAAACGCGTTATCGATGTGGCGACTGAGCTTGGCTATCTCGACGGCCTGCCGGAGTATCTGGACGAGGACGAATTCCAGCACGTCCCGCGCGACAAGGTCGTGGTGCTGTGCACCGGGAGCCAGGGCGAAAGCCGCGCCGCACTCGCCAAACTCGCCCGTGACGAGATGCGCAATGTCGCGCTGACGGCAGGCGACACGGTCGTCTATTCCTCGCGTCTCATTCCCGGCAACGAGAAGGCGGTTCTTGAAACCAAGAACCGTCTGATCGAGATGGGCATCGAGATCATCGAGGATGACGACGCGCTGGTTCATGTCTCCGGCCACCCCCGCCGCAGCGAATTGAAGCGGATGTATTCCTGGGTGAGGCCGCAGATCCTCGTGCCGGTGCATGGCGAGGCCGCGCATCTGGTGGCGCAGGGCTCGCTCGGCGCCATGGAAGGCATTCCAGAGGTCACACAGGTGCGCAATGGCGACATGCTGCGCCTTGCCCCCGGACCGGCCGAGATCATCGGCGAGGTTCCGCATGGGCGTTTCTTCAAGGACGGCCGGCTTCTGGGGGACGACGAGGAGATGGGCATCCGTGATCGCCGCAAGCTCTCCTATGCCGGCCATGTCGTGCTCAACGTTGTGCTTGATGAGCGCTTCAATCTCGATGGCGACCCCGATATCGTCGCCATCGGAGTGGCCGAGCGTGATGCGCGGGGAGAGCTTCTCGAGGACATCATGCTGGACGCGGCATCCGGTGCTTTGCGCAGCATTCCGCGCAACCGCCGCAAGGATCTCGACCTGGTGTCGGAATCGGTTCGGCGCGCCGTGCGCAATGCGGCAAATGCCGCATGGGGCAAAAAGCCCATTGTGACGGTCTTCGTCACGCAATAAGCAAAGGGCGGGGCGCCAGACAGCCCGCCGCTTTGCAGGAGAAGAAAGGCCGATGCTCGGAAAGCTCAATCACGTGGCGATCGCGGTGCCTGATCTTGAGAAGGCGTCGGCCCTTTATCGCGATACGTTGGGCGCGAAGGTTTCCGCACCGCAGGCCTTGCCCGAGCACGGTGTCACGGTGGTCTTCATCGAACTCGACAACACCAAGGTCGAGCTACTGGAGCCGCTCGGCGAGGGCTCGCCGATTGCCGGCTTTCTTTCGAGAAATCCGGACGGCGGCATGCATCATATCTGCTATGAGGTGGCCGACATCATCGCCGCGCGCGACCGGCTAAAAGCGGATGGCGCACGCATTCTTGGAGACGGACAGCCGAAGATCGGTGCCCATGGCAAGCCGGTCCTCTTCCTGCACCCCAAGGACTTTACTGGCACCCTTGTCGAACTCGAACAGGTCTGAGGTTCATCGATGGGCTGGGTTTCTCTTCTTGCCGTATTTTTCATCGTCTGGTGGACGGTGCTTTTCATTGCACTGCCGTTCGGTCTGCGCACGCAGGAAGAAGACGGTGAGGTGACGCTCGGCACCACCGAGAGCGCGCCGCGCGGGCCGCACATGCTGCGCGCCTTGGTTCGCACGACGATCATCGCGCTTCTGATCTGTGGGTTGTTGATCCTGCTGACGCGTGGGCTCGGATACTCTTTCGACGATATTCCAAGGGTCGTGCCGAAATTCGACTGACGCTGGCTGCGAAAGTCTTATCCCGCCCGGCTAGGGGGATCCGTTTATCCAGAGAAGCAGGGGATGGGGCTTCCCCCAAAAAAAATGCAAGGCCAAAAGGCCTTGCTAACTCAACGCGTCCGATCCTTTGCCGTATCATCGTCGGCGGCTGCGAGTTACCGCGCCTGGACCGCATCCTCCCAAGACTTTGACCGCGTAATGAGGATGAATTTCAGCTCCACCCTCTTGTTATGGGAGGGCACCATAGAGCAAGTTGAGACGAAATGTCACGAGGAAAATTGCCTTTGAAATGCTTTGTTATCAAATTGCTCTGCGGCGGCGGTTTTGAAGAACGGAGCACGGGGCGGCCATATGGCTGCGGCTTTTCATTCCGTTGCGAAATGGTTAAGACACCGGCCTTGAACCGTTTGTCATCTTGATTCCGAACAGGCTCTCTCGAGCCGCTTCCATGGATACGTTTATGCGACTGTCGCGCTATTTCCTGCCGATCCTGAAAGAAACCCCTCGTGAGGCCGAAATCGTCTCGCACCGTTTGATGCTGCGCGCCGGTATGATCCGCCAGCAGGGCGCCGGAAGCTTCTCCTGGCTGCCGCTGGGCAAGCGCGTTCTCGACAAGGTCAATCAGATCATCCGCGAGGAACAGAACCGGGCAGGGGCTCAGGAAATCCTGATGCCCACCATCCAGTCTGCCGATCTGTGGATGGAGAGCGGGCGTTATGACGATTACGGTAAGGAGATGCTGCGCATCACCGACCGGCACGAGCGCAAGATGCTCTATGGCCCCACCAATGAGGAGATGGTGACGGACATCTTCCGGTCCTACGTGAAGTCCTACAAGGATTTGCCGCTCAATCTCTATCACATCCAGTGGAAGTTCCGCGACGAGGTGCGCCCGCGCTTTGGCGTGATGCGTTCGCGCGAGTTCCTGATGAAGGACGCCTATTCCTTCGATCTCGACTTCGAGGGCGCAAAGGCCGCCTACAACCGCATGTTCGTTGCCTATCTGCGCACATTTGCCCGCATGGGGCTGCAGGCGATCCCGATGCGCGCCGACACCGGCCCCATTGGCGGTGATCTGAGCCACGAATTCATCATTCTGGCTTCCACCGGCGAGAGCGAGGTGTTCTGCCGCAAGGAGTTCCTTGAACTGCAGGTGCCGGGCGCGGATGTCGATTTCAGCAATGACGCGGAAATCGCCGACATCGTCACCACCTGGACCACGCCCTATGCGGCGACCGACGAGATGCACGACGAAGCCGCCTGGGACGCCATTCCCGAAGATGAGAAGGTTTCTGCGCGCGGCATCGAAGTCGGCCATATTTTCCACTTCGGGACCAAGTATTCCAAGCCCATGAACGCAACCGTCACCGGTCCGGACGGCAAGGAGCATCATGTGTCCATGGGATCCTACGGTATTGGTCCGAGCCGCCTTCTGGCGGCCATCATCGAGGCGAGCCATGACGAGAACGGCATCATCTGGCCGGAGAGCGTCGCCCCGTTCGATGTGGGTCTGATCAACATGAAGGTGGGCGACGAGGCCTGCGACCGCATCTGCGAAGAGCTTTATGGAAAGCTGCAGGCCGCGGGCAAGGATGTGCTCTACGACGATACGGACCAGCGCGCCGGTGGCAAGTTCGCCACTGCAGATCTGATCGGTCTTCCCTGGCAATTGGTGGTCGGCCCGCGCGGTGTCGCCAATGGCGAGGTGGAGCTCAAGAACCGAGCTTCCGGAGAGCGTCTCTCCCTGTCGGTCGCGGATGCGCTCAACCGTCTCGCTCCGGGCCCCGCATGAGGCGGTGCTGCGATATTCGTCTGAGCAACAGCCTTTGAGGTCAAGCCATGAGTGAAGCCGCCACCAGCGGAGAAGCCGCGCAGAGCGCGCCCGGGAAACCCTTGGGTGCCGGACCGTTCTCCCGTTTCGAGCGGCTGATCGCTTGGCGCTACCTTCGCTCTCGCCGGAAAGAGACGGTGATCTCGGTGATCGCCTCGATCTCCTTCATCGGCATCATGCTGGGTGTGGCAACGCTGATCGTGGTGATGGCGGTGATGAACGGTTTCCGTGCCGAGCTGCTGACCCGCATTCTGGGCGTCAACGGCCATCTCATCGTGCAGCCGATCGACATGCCGATGGATGATTATGAGGCTGTCGCCAGCCGAATTGAGGGCGTTGAGGGCGTGCGTCTTGCCATGCCGATGGTGCAGGGGCAGGTTCTCGTTTCCGGCCGCAGCGGAGCGGGAACCGGCGCTGTGGTCCGCGGTGTGCGTGCTGACGACCTGTCCCGTCTCGAGCTGGTTTCCGACAACATCAAGGACGGCTCGCTGGTCGGCTTCGCGGCCGGCGAAGGGCTGGCGGTCGGCTCGCGCATGGCGCAGAATCTCGGCCTGACGGTCGGCGATTCCGTGACGCTGGTCGCCCCCGAGGGCGACATCACCCCCTTCGGCACCACGCCGCGCGTGAAAACCTATCCGATCTCTGCGACCTTCGAGATCGGCATGTCGGAATACGATTCCTCCATCATCTACATGCCGCTCCAGGAGGCGCAGCTCTATTTCAATGCGGAGGGGCTCGTGCAGTCGATCGAACTCTTCGTCGACAATCCCGATGCCGTGGACACGCTGCGGCCGAAGGTCGAGGAGGCCGCTCAGCGCCCCATCCTTCTCTCCGACTGGCGCCAGCGCAACAGCACCTTCTTTTCTGCGCTCGAAGTGGAGCGCAACGTCATGTTCATGATTCTGACGATGATCGTGCTTGTTGCTGCGCTCAACATCATTTCCGGCCTTGTGATGCTGGTGAAGGACAAGGGTCACGATATTGCGATCCTTCGCACCATGGGCGCGACAAGCGGCGCCATCATGCGCATCTTCTTGATGACCGGTGCTGCGATCGGCGTTGCCGGCACCCTTGCCGGCGTGATCCTCGGTGTCGTTATCTGCTGGAATGTGGAATCGATCCGCCAGTTCTTCTCCTGGCTATCTGGCACGACGATCTTCGATCCCGAACTCTATTTCCTGAGCCAGTTGCCGGCCAAGATGGAAGCGGGCGAGACGGTGGCCGTTATCATCATGGCGCTGGTCCTGTCCTTCGTGGCAACGCTCTTTCCTGCCTGGCGGGCCTCCCGGCTCGATCCGGTCGATGCTCTGAGGTATGATTGATGGCGGCACCCATTCTCGAATTGAAGGGCATTGAGCGCAGCTACCGCGAAGGCGAGGGCCGGCTCACCATTCTCAAGGATGCTGCGTTTTCCCTGAACCCGGGCGAGATGGTGGCACTGGTCGCTCCCTCAGGGGCCGGAAAATCGACATTGCTGCATCTGGCAGGGCTGCTTGAGGCACCGGATTCTGGAGAGGTGATCGTCGGAGGTCAGGCGTGTGGCCAGCTGTCGGATGATGCGCGCACCGCGATCCGTCGCAACGAAATCGGCTTCGTCTACCAGTTCCATCATCTGCTGCCGGAGTTCTCTGCAGAAGAGAACATCATGATCCCGCAGATGATCACCGGCATGGCGCCGGCCGAGGCGAAGGCGCGTGCGGGACAGCTTCTCGATTACTTGCGGGTCGGTCACCGGGCGAGCCACCGACCAGCAGAACTGTCGGGTGGCGAGCAGCAAAGAGTGGCCATTGCCCGCGCTGTCGCCAACGCTCCGCGTATTCTTCTCGCGGATGAGCCGACCGGCAATCTCGACCCCAAGACGGCAGGCTATGTGTTCGACGCGCTTGAGGCGCTTGTGCGTCAGTCAGGCCTCGCAGCCCTGATTGCTACCCACAATCATGAACTGGCCGCGCGGATGGACCGCGTCGTCACGCTGAGCGGCGGCAAGGTCGTCGCCTGGACCGGGTAACGCATCAGCAGCGTCCCCGCGTGTCGATAGCCTCCGGACGACCGAGGGGCTTCTGAACGTCTGTTTGCGAATTAACCCCACGTAAACCCTGATTGCCAGGCCCGGAAGAGGCGCCTTCTATCGCGCTTGACGATAGAACAAAAATAGAACATAAAGGGATTATAAAGTGATCAGGAGGGATAAATGACCGATCTTGTCCAGGATGTCGTCTCGCTCGTTGCCGTCAGTTCCTTTATCATGATGGCGGCTGTGGTGATCGGCGCCATTTGATGCTTGCCGGTGCCATGCGTCATGTCAGGCACCGCCCGAATGCAAAAGAGGCGGGAAGGCCCGCCTCTCGATCTGGGTTGCTTTACTTCCCATGAAGTTTTGCCGTTCAGACCGGCCCTGTTCTATCACAACCACGCTGTTGGCTAGTCGCCGATAGCCACGCCCTCGCGGCGCGGGTCGGCAGCCCCTTCCAGGCCGTCGGGAGTGAGAGTGATGCCGTGCAGGCCGGAATTGAGGTCGCCGATGGATGTCTTGAAGCCGAGTGCATCGAGATCGTTCTGCATCTCCTCGGCTTCGGTGCCGGCTTCCAGCGTGTAGGTGCCGAAACGATTTGTCAGATGCGGCAGGTCGATGGCCTGTTGCATGTTCATGCCCCAGTCTGTCAGCGCGATGATCGTGTTCGCGACATAGGGTATGATGTTGCTACCGCCGGGCGAGCCAAGCGCGTGGAGCGGCTTGCCGTCCTTGAGAACGATGGTCGGCGACATGGAGGAGCGTGGACGTTTGCCTGGTTCCACCCTGTTGGCCACGGCCTCACCATCGGCTTCAGGCGCAAACGAGAAATCCGTGAGCTGATTGTTGAGGATGAAACCGGCGGCCATCTTGCGTGAGCCGAAAGCGCTTTCCACCGATGTCGTCATCGAGGCGATGTTGCCCGCCTTGTCGACAATAACGAAATGCGATGTCGAGGGCTGTTCAAGGCTCATGCCGTCGATGCGGAATTCGGCTTTATCCCATGGCGGATCTCCAGCCTTTACGTCATCCGCACCAAGGGCGGTGGGACGGCGGATCAGTGCCGCACGCGCTTTCAGATATTCCTGGTCGAGAAGCCCCTTCGGCATTTTGACGAAATCGCTGTCGGCCATGTAGCGGCCCCGGTCGGCAAAGGCGAGACGCGTTGCATCGCCAATGATGCGCCAGCTTTCGGGATCTTCAGGTCCAAGACTACCCAGGTCGAATGTGCCAACCATGCCTAGAATTTGCCCGACGGTCAGGGCGCCGGAGGAGGGTGGCCCCATTCCGCAGACCTCAAGGTCGCGATAGGGAGCACACACCGCTTCACGCTCCTTCACGGCGTACCCGGCAAGGTCATCAAGCGTCAAAAGCCCCGGATTGCCGTCATGTGCTTTCACCGCGGCCACAATCTGTTCGGCGACCGGCCCCCTATAGAACCCATCGGCTCCATACTCGGCAATTCGTTTCAGTGTTGCGGCATAGTCCGGATTTTTCAGGATCGATCCGACCGCGACCGCATCGCCATCCTTGTCATAAAAATAAGCACGGGCGGCAGGTTGCGTGTCCAGCCGGCCCTTGTCTTCCTCTATCAGCGCGTGAAGCCGCGGCGAAACGGTGAAGCCTTCTTCCGCCAGCCGGATCGCCGGTTCAAGAAGCGTTTGCCACTCAAGCTTCCCGGCCCGCTTGTGGATGGTTTCCATCAAACGCACCACGCCTGGGGTGCCCACCGAGCGTCCGCCAACCACGGCGTCGAAGAAGGCAAGCGGCTCACCCTGTTGATTGAGGAAGAGCTCTGGCGTTGCCGCAGCAGGCGCGGTTTCCCGCCCATCGAAGGTCGTCACCTTGCCGGTTTCAGCATCATACCAGACAAGGAACGCACCGCCGCCAATGCCGGAAGATTGCGGCTCCACCAGGCCAAGAACCGTCTGAACAGCCACCAGTGCATCGGCCGCACTCCCGCCCTTGCGCAGGATATCGAGACCGGCCTCCGCTGCAAGCGGATTGGCAGCAGCCACCATCTGCTCTTTTGCGTGGACTGTCGTTTTGTTTGTAACCCCGCTGGCCCTTTCCGGGGCGTGGGCGTCTGTTGCCTGTTGGGCAAACGCTCCAGGCGTGGCCATGGAGAGGGAAATGAGGGCAAAGGCCCCAAAAGCCTGTGATAATCGCATTTTTGGCGCTCCTTCGTCAGAGCGCCGTAGATCCTGATACGGATCGCCGATACGCTCTCAAGCCTAGTGTGGCGCAACTGCAAGCGACTTGCCGTTCGCACCCTGCCTGTTCATATTCATGCCGGACCTCGCCCAGTCGTCAAAGGCTTTCCGCGGGGCCGAATACTTCGGCAAAAGCGGCCTTCAGCGCGAGGTCGAGATCCTCCATCGTCACCGGCAGACCGAGATCGACCAGGCTGGTGACACCGTAGCCGCTTATACCGCAGGGAACGATACCGCCGAAATGAGCCAGATCCGGCTCGACGTTGATTGAGATGCCGTGAAAACTCACCCAGCGTCGGAGGCGGATGCCGATGGCAGCAATCTTGTCTTCGGCAGGCAGGCCTCCGGGCAAGGGCGGCTTGTCCGGCCGCGCAACCCAGACACCGACGCGATCCTCTCGGCGTTCGCCCTTCACGTTGAAACGTTCGAGTGTGGCGATGATCCACGCCTCCAGCGCTGCGATGAAGGCGCGCACGTCTTCGCGACGGGTCTTGAGGTCGAGCATCACATAGGCGACCCGCTGGCCCGGCCCATGATAGGTGTATTCGCCACCACGCCCCGTCTTGTAGACGGGAAAGCGGCCTGCTTCGAGCAGGTCTGCACTGTTGGCGCTTGTGCCTGCTGTGTAGAGTGGCGGGTGCTCCACCAGCCATACGAGCTCAGGCGCTTTCCCTTCGCGAATCAGGCCGGCTCGCTCTTCCATGAAGGCGACGGCCTGTTCGTAATCGGTCAAACCCGGTTCGATTCGCCATTCCACGGGCGCACCCGCCACGCGCGGCAGGAATTCCGTATCGATCTGGCCGCGTTCGCTCATCGCATCATCCCGTCAGGTACTGAAACTGCCCGACACATATGGAGACAAACTGGTTGCAGGTCCAGTGCACCGCGTCCCTGCGGGTTCCGGTGATTTTTTTCGTCTTTTTGAAGAAGGGCGCTTGTTTCCCGAAATCCGATTTGCTACATGCCCGGTGCCGGTGTGAACCGGCCTCCAGCTGCGTGCGGTCGTGGCGGAATTGGTAGACGCGCAGCGTTGAGGTCGCTGTGGGGCAACCCGTGGAAGTTCGAGTCTTCTCGACCGCACCAAGCTCTCTTCCAAAGAGTATATTCTGTGATGACTTGGGTTTGAGTTTTCCTCAGGTCATTTGAGCTTGCCCCAGGTCAAAACCATACGCGTAACGCATCGGTTCAACCAGTCGCCGAGTTGACGAGCGGCTGGCTTGGCTTATGGACCGGAAGGTCCGCAACCGCGTCGTCAATTTACCATCCCCAGCAAACCTCCCCAAACTTAACCTGTGTTAATTCACGTGGTTTGTATGCGTGCTAACGAGGGGCGTCCCGACCGTTGGGGGCGATGGGTGGGGCGCTTCGCTCTCGATCATCGATTGAGCGAACAAGGAATCTTCTTCGATTTGCGTCGAGGAAGATTTTTTGTTGGAGCAACCAAATTCCGGTCATCGCCGAACCATCTGGCAACTCCTACGTTCAGATGGTGGGATGATCGTGTGCAAGAGGGCCGGGATATCCGCCAAGGTAGATGCGGCTGATCATCCGGGAGAGAAACTCCACTGCAGCGGTGGAGAGCACCACAAAGGAAATCAACAAAGCCAGCGTGTTTAGAAAATCCAGAAACATAACAACCGTTTCATGCTGTGTTTCGCCAACAGGATAACTCGTCGGGACGAAATACGCTGCATCACGATTTCTTTGCGGTCTTAAGAATTGCCGATGTGGCATCTTCCACGTTTTGTTAGAATTGGCGCAGCAATTCACCAAAACCGGAAAGGCGATCTTGGACGCCTGCAAGTCGCAGGCAGTTCCACATCATGGCTTGATTGCTCACGATCACCGGTTTCCGGATTTCCTTTTCCAGCGCCTCCACGATCTCGAGCGACCGCAACGCGCTACAGCTTATCAAAAGCGCGTCTGCTTCCGGTGTGTCGAGACTGGCCCCGAACTCGAGAAGGTAGTCAGGCGTGACCCGAACCATATCGCGGTCATAATCCAGACCAAGACCCGCATAAGCGGTGATCTCGAAACCGGCTTCATTTTGCAGATATCCAACGACAGTGTCCGTCAATTCATGCGCATAAGGCGTGCCCACCGCGATGCGGCGCACCTGCAGGGCCTCGAGGGCCTTTGTCACGCTACCCATGAGAGAAGTGGCGTGGGCGTTGGGAGCGCCCTTGTTGAGCTCTGAACAAACGCGTGCTTCGCCCACTGCCACCGTGCCTGAGGTGCAGGCCAGGCAAACCACATCAAGAATGTCATCCGGCAGGATGCGCCCGGCTGTTTCGGCAAGGCTTTCGGTTAGCTGCGCAAGCGTGCCGGTGGAAATTTCATGAGGCATGCGCGCTCTTGAGAAGTAGACGCCGACACCCGGCGGAGCCATGCGCACCATATCCTCTTCCACCAGTTGATCGTTGGGCAGAAGAACAAAGCCGATCTTTGCGCGTTCATTGCGACCGGAATCGAACCGTATGGGGGTGTTCACCTGCCGTTTGCGGTGCTGCAGCGGCGAGTTTTCTGGATTGTGGAGCATGTGGCCCTGTTGTCCCGCGTTCTCATCAAGGTTCGAGGATCGCGTCATTCACGCTTGTCGTGCTGCCTGGCAACCGACGCAGACGCGTCGCTTTTGAGGCAACACCGCTCCCCGGATCCGCAGTGATGGTACAGGCATACACCGATTGTCGCGTCTTCCCAAATCTCCAGTGGCGGCGAGCACGCAGGCGGGCGCCCCAAAACCGGCTGGAAGGGAAGTGGATCAGTCCATTGGCGTCGCACACCACGCAGCGCGGCGCAGGCGAACAAGCGTCGCGATATCGAGCTTTTCGGTCTTGATGGATGCGATCGCGATTTCGAACAGCGCGAGATGGATCTGCTGATGGCTCCAGCCGCGCTCCCGTGCGGTTGTCACAATGCGCCTCAGTGCCGGCTCTATCGCGTCTCGGCAGGTCTGCGCCTCGACGACAAAGTCGACCGGTGCGCAGGTCTCAAATGCGAGCGACATGCTTTCCCCCCGGGAACCGTCGTTAAGTTCAGATTGATAGGCAAATTGATTGTGCTGGTGGGATACCACAACCCGGCTCTCTGGACGAGTACGCTGATCGAGGTAGTCCCAGTTGCCGCCGGCGAGCGTTACGAAAGAGTTAAACCCATCGCGATTGCCGCACAACCGAAGGGGTTGGGAAGGTGTGGATGGTTTGGGCTCTCGAGCACCAGTCCCCTTGTGGGCGTGTGTTTCTTATGGTGTGCCGCTTTTGATTGTGGGCTATTCTGCCGCATGGGCCGAGAGGCCGGAAAGTGCATTAGCGAAAAGCGAGGGTGCGACAGTGACATTCATCGAGAGCTTATTTGGCGTTATCGGAGACTTAACCTGGGGGTGGTCCCTCATCCCAATTCTTGTCGTTTTAGGCATTTTCATCACCGCGTTGACCGGGTTTGTTCAACTTCAGTTCTTCAGACGCATGTTCCGCGTCCTCTCTTCCAAAAATCAGAGCGGAGACCCCAATGCGATCTCCGCGCGTGCAGCACTTCTTGTCTCCGTTGGGGGACGGGTCGGCGGCGGCAATATCGCCGGCGTGGCCGTGGCCATCACGCTTGGTGGTCCAGGTGCAGTGTTCTGGATGTGGGCTATCGCCCTGGTTGGCATGGCGACCAGTCTCGTTGAATGTTCGCTGGCGCAGCTTTACAAACGCCGCGAAGCGGACGGAACGTTTCGTGGCGGCCCCGCCCGGTCCATCATTCATGGTCTCGGTGAGGAGTATAAGTGGCTCGCCGTGCTCTATGCGATCTGCCTCATCGCGGCGTTCGCCATTGGCTTCAACGCATTTCAGGGCAACACGGTTGCCGGAGCGGCGCAGGAGAGCCTGGGGATTGACCGCATGTGGTCGGGTCTCCTTCTGACCGTGATTGCCGGCTTTATTGTCTTTGGCGGCATCCGCCGCATCGCCAAGGCAGCCGATGTTGTGGTTCCCGTCATGGCGATTGCCTATCTGCTGATGGCGGTCGTCATTATCCTGTTGAACATCACCGAGCTTCCCGGCGTTCTCTATTCCATCGTCATGAACGCATTCGGTCTGGAGCAGGCCGTTGGTGGGGGCATGGGGGCAGCGCTTGCACAGGGCTTGCGGCGTGGCCTTTTTTCCAATGAGGCAGGACTTGGTTCTGCACCCAACGTCGCCGCCACGGCCGATGTGCGCCATCCCATCAGCCAGGGCATCACTCAGTCATTCTCGGTCTTTATCGACACGATTGTGATCTGCAGCTGCACCGCCTTCGTTATCTTATTGGGCGATGTATATACGCCGGGCGCCGAAGCCATCGACGGCGTTGTTCTCACTCAGCAGTCGCTGGTTTCTCACCTGGGCGAATGGACCCAGTATTTCCTGACCTTCATTCTACTTCTTTTTGCCTTCAGCTCGATCATCTACAATTACTATCTGGGCGAGAACGCGCTGACAGTGATCAGCGAACACCCGCTGGCCATCAACGCACTGCGCTTGGTTGTGATGGGGATTGTCTTTCTTGGCGCGGTGGCACCCGGGGCGACCGCGGTCTTCTTCTTCTCTGATCCAATGATGGGCATTCTGGCGCTGGTCAATCTTATCGCCATCATGATGCTTCTGCCCACATGTCTGAGGATACTGAAAGATTTCCGCGAGCAGCTGAAAGCCGGTGTCGATCGGCCGGTGCTCGATCCGGACAAATTTCCTGATCTGGATATCGACCGCACTGCCTGGACAGGCAGGGTGCGTGACGAAGCTGCGGGCGCTTGAACGCCATGTAACGCGTGTTTGAACAAGGGGCAGGGAGGGGCAGGGAAACCTGCCCTTTTTGATTCTTCCTAGCTCTAAAAGCCCAGCAGAATGGCCGCTGCGATCGACATGGCCACCGCTAAAGCTGTCAGGCCGACAAACACGCGTGCCTTGTCGAGAAACATGGCGTATCCCGCGCCCCATGCCGAGGTGCCCGCTCCGAGCGCGAAGAAAAATGCATCCCGCTCTCCAAAGGAAAGCGCAGCAGCCATAAGTCCGCCGATCACGATGGCTCCGAACGTTACGATGGTTGCAGCAGCATAGGCGTCGTAGCGGTCGTTCATTCTTCGTCCCTTCAAAATGCACTTTATGGCGTCATGGACGCCCTCCCGCAGGATTACCACTAGCAGGTCATCCCGTCGAAAGAAACGCTTCTTGCGGGGGCTACCCAGCAAGCGTTGGGGCGGATGGGTCAATCGCATTGATTGCTGAATTAATTTTCACTGACTGTTGCGATTTGAAATAACGCGCGTTATGTCAGGACCCATGTATGGTATTTTCACATGACGTGTGAGGCATAATGAAGTCTCGCAAGGCGAATGCTGAATGCAAGCGTATGTGAAATATTTTACAGGTGTTCGACCTGTATTTCATTTTCCATAAAATAATCAGCCAAGAGGAATCATGAAACCCAAGCTACGGGTCGAGAATGTTTACAAGATATTTGGAGAACATCCAGAACAGGCGCTCGACGGTCTGAAGCAGAACAAGACCAAGATCGAGATTTTTGAGGAAACAGGGCAGACCGTCGGCGTTCAGGATGTCAGTTTTGATGTCCATGAAGGCGAGATTTTTGTGGTCATGGGGCTTTCTGGCTCCGGAAAGTCCACATTGGTCAGAACCTTGAATGGCCTGATTCCGCCGACCTATGGGAAAATCCTCATTGACGAAGACGATGTGGCGAACTGCTCGGCCGAGCGCCTGCGCAAGGTGCGGCGTGAGAAGATCACCATGGTTTTCCAGCATTTCGCTCTCTTTCCGCACAAGACCGTCGCCGAGAACGCCGCCTATGGACTGAAGATCAAGGGTGAAGGCGCCGCTTCGCGTCGCGCAAAGGCGCTCGCAGCTCTGGAGCAGGTTGGTCTTGCGGCCTATGCCGACAGCTACCCCGACGAACTGTCGGGCGGGATGCAACAGCGCGTGGGGCTTGCGCGTGGGCTTGCAACCGATCCGCAAATTCTCCTGATGGATGAGCCTTTCGGCGCGCTCGATCCGCTCATTCGCCGTGAGATGCAGGAAGAGCTCCTTCATCTTCAGAAGAAGCTCAAGAAGACCATCATCTTCATCACCCATGATCTCAACGAGGCGCTGCTTCTGGGCGACAAGATCGCCATCATGAAGGATGGTCGCTTTGTTCAGGTCGGCACCGCGCAGGAGATCGTCGACAATCCGGCCGATGATTATGTCGCCGCCTTTGTCGGTGACATTGACCGGGGCCGTGTTTTCGACGCCGCGCACGTCGCCGAGCGCCCGATCACCGTTGAGCTCGGCGAAAGGAATGCAGCCGAAAAGGCGCTCGACCTGATGGAGGAGCACAATCGCAATGCCCTCTACGTGGTGGAGGAGGATCGGATTGCCGGTCTCGTCACCTACCAGGAGCTGGCGGTGGCCGCCCGCGAGGAGGGCCGCACGGACCTTTCGGAGGTCCTGGTGACGGAGGTCCCCACGGTCTCGCGCGATACGCCGCTCAACGAGCTTTATGGTGCTGCAAGTGCTGGTTATCCGATCGCGGTGGCCGACAAGCGCGGCCGTCTTGCCGGGGTGATCGAACCGCAGGCGGTATTCTCCCAGCTTTCAGGAGAGGAGAACGAAGAGGCACAGCCGACAACGGATGAAACCGAGGCCAGCTCCGCACAGAAAGGAGAACGCCAATGATCAGCCCTGCCGATCTCGTTCAGATCCCGCTCGACGACTGGGTGAACAGTTTTGTTCGCGACTTTCTGGTTCCCAATTTCCGTCCCTTCTTCCGCGCCATGCAGACACCGGTCACGGCCGTTCTCGGCTGGCTCGATGCGTTCTTCCATTGGTTGCCCATGCTGGTGTTTACCGCAGGCCTTACGCTGATTGCCTGGCGTACGGCGGGCCGCGGGGTTGCTGTTTTCACGCTGATCGCCCTCGCGTTCATAGACATGATCGGGCTCTGGTCGGAGACCATGACCACCCTGTCGATGATCATCACCTCGGTGCTGTTCTGCGCTATAATCGGCATTCCGCTCGGCATCTGGAGTGCACGCAGCGACCGCGTTCTCTTCATCGTGCGACCGATTCTGGACATCATGCAGACGATCCCGTCCTTCGTTTATCTGGTGCCGATTGTCATGCTGTTCGGTGTGGGAATGGTGCCTGGCATCATCGCCACGATCATCTTTGCGCTTCCACCCATTATCCGCCTCACCAATCTGGGCATCCGCAATGTGCGCGGTGACCTGATCGAAGCTGCGGAAGCCTTCGGCTCCACACGCTGGCAGATGTTGTGGGAGGTTCAGTTTCCACTGGCCTTGCGCACCATCATGGCGGGTCTCAATCAGACCCTGATGCTGGCTCTGTCGATGGTGGTCATTGCAGCACTGATCGGCGCGGGCGGGCTCGGCCTTACCGTCTACACCGGACTCGGTCGCCTCAATGTGGGGGCGGCAACCGCCGGTGGCATCGGCATCGTGCTTCTGGCGATCATCCTTGACCGCATCACCCAATCGCTCGGCGAAAAGAAAGCCGTGCACACGCCTTCGCTCTGGCAGACGCTGCGCTCGATGTTTGCGCTCGGCAAGCCGGGTGACGAAGAAAAAGCGGGCAAAGCCGCATAAGGCTTCGTCCGTCTCGCGGAGCGCGACCTGGCGTTCCGCATTCACGGCAGCGGCTACGCCCTGCCACAATTGTCGAACACGTATTTATGGAGACTGCTCGATATGACTGGTCTTAAGAAAAGCATTCCCGCAATCGCAGCCCTCGCGCTGCTCGGCTCCGTGGCCATGCCGGCGATGGCGCAGGACGGCCCCGGCGCCGGCAAAACGATCAAGATGGCACAGGCCACCTGGGACACGGGCTGGTTTCACGCTGAAATCTACAAGCAGATGTTCGAAGAGCTTGGCTACACGGTCGAAGGCCCGACCACGCTCGACAATCCGCCTTTCTATCAGGCGGTCGGGTATGGCGATGTGGACCTTTGGGTGAACGGCTGGTTCCCGATCCACGACACCTATCGCCCGGCTTTCGAGGCAACGGCGGAGATCGTCGGTGCGGTCGCGGCGGGCGGTGCGCTTCAGGGCTATCTCGTCGACAAGGCATCGGCAGAGAAATTCGAGATCAAGTCGCTTGACGATTTCAAGCGGGATGAGGTGAAGGAAGCTTTCGACCGCGATGGCGATGGCAAGGCTGATCTGGTCGCATGCCCTCCCGGCTGGGGCTGCGAGGTGGCGATCGAGGATCATCTCACAAAATACGAGCTCAAGGATCACATCAACGAGATCAAGGCGAGCTACTCTGCCTCCATGGCCGATGCTGTGGCGGCTTATGAAAGCGGTGAGCCCATTCTCTTCTATACCTGGACCCCCAACTGGACCGTCAACGAGCTGAAGATCGGCGAGGATGTTGTCTGGATTCAGGTGCCTGAAGAGGCCACGGATGATAACGCTGCAGCCGGGATCGATGGCTGTGTTGCTGATCCTTGCGTCATGGGCTTTGAGGCGAACGACATCGTGCCGGTCGCCAATTCCGAGTTCCTTGAGGAAAATCCGGCTGTTGCAACGCTTCTAAAGTCGGCTTCGATCCCGCTCGAGGACATTTTTGCCCAGAACGCGGCCATGAACGACGGCGCCGACAAGCCGGAAGATATCAAAAAGCAGGCTTCCGACTGGATCTCCGACAATCGCGATACTGTTGACGGTTGGCTTGAAGCTGCCCGCAAGGCCGGCGAATAAATCTGCTTGCCGTCAGGGGCTTGATGTTTGAGGCCCTTGAAAAATTTGGACCGCGCGCCTTGTCCGGCGTGCGGTCTTTTCATGTCACGACGAGCTGTGCCGCCAACAGTGTTTATTGTAGCCGGGGTGGTGAGGTGTAGATCGGTACATCGAGATCCCGCGGGCCGGGCGCCGTCAGACGCGGGATGTTCCGTTGACTGCGCATCCATTCCTGATGCCGGTCTTCCAGCATGTCGCGGCTGCGTTCCAGTTCACGGTCGATGCGCGCTTCCCGCGCCTGTTCCGCTTCGCTCTTGGATCTGTCCTCCGCATATCCCGAAGTGCCCGCCAGCATAACCGCTCCAATGGCGGCCACGACCATGTGATTGAAACGAATTTTCATGGCTCTCATTTAGGACTCCCGTAAGCGTTTAAACAGGGGAGCAACGCTTCCTAGTTCAAAATGAGAATGGCTCCGTTCAAGAAACCGGCGAACAGGACCCAGGCCGCATAGGGCAGGAACATCAGGGCCGACAGTCGGTCCACGCGCCAGCGCGCGATGATAAAGGCGATAACCGCAGCCACAAGAAGCACGAGAATCACGAGTGCGGCCCCGACCATGTGGAGCGAAAAGAAGGTCGGCGACCAGGCGAAATTGAGAACAAGCTGCAACCACCACAGACGCATGGCATTGCTCTGGCGTTCGCGCAGCCATACGCGCGTGCCGGCCAAAGCAATCAGGACATAAAGCATTCCCCACACTGGGCCGAATACCCAGTTGGGTGGATTGAAAACCGGTTTTTCCAACCCTGCATACCAGGAGCCGGGTGCTGTCAGGTAACCAATGGCAAGACCGCCACCGACCACGAGAATTAGGAAAAAGGGGAGAGTGCGAAGAAGAGGCATCATGTTGTCCTGTTTCGTGGTTCGGATCGGCAAAACCTGCTCAGGTTGGAACCAGCCAATGCCATAGTGCATTAACGTTCCTAGGGGGCTTGTGTTCCTGCCGCGCCGAAAGGTTGGGCACACAACCAAAAATCTCGAGCGGAAAGCGTGGCGCCCCGGTTGCGGTGCGGCACACGCGTCTGTATTGCCGAAAGAACGCTGCGCCCATTCGCAGAGCCCAACATCCCAGCCAGGGAGGTCCATTTGAGCGAATCCGAAGGACTGAACAAAGACGTCGAAGCCGAAGGCGCTGAGGCAATGGGCATCTATGATGCAGATGGTGTGGTGGCGGCACCGTTTCTGGCGCATATCGGCGCAGCGATTGCCGACCGGGACACCATCACCCTACGTCAGGAAATCGGCGCGCTCCATCAGTCCGAGGTCGGTGACCTGCTCGAGGCCCTTCTCCCTGACCAGCGCCTCGCGCTTGTCGTGCTCCTGGGCGATGATTTCGATTACACCGCGCTGACCGAGGTGGACGAGGCGATCCGTCTCGAAATCCTGGAAAACCTGCCCAATCAACAGGTGGCGCGTGCCGTCGAACAGCTGGATTCGGATGATGCGGTCTACATTCTGGAAGATCTCGATCAGCAGGACCAGGACGAGATCCTCGCCGAGCTGCCCTTCACCGAGCGTGTGCGTCTGCGTCGTTCGCTCGGCTATCCGGATGAAACCGCCGGCCGGCGCATGCAGACGGAATTTGTCGCTGTGCCGCCCTTCTGGACCGTCGGCCAGACGATCGACTACATGCGGGAGGAGCAAAACCTTCCCGAAAGCTTCGCGCAGATATTCGTCATCGATCCGACATTTCGGCTGGTGGGCGCTGTCGATCTCGATCGGATCCTGCGCACCAAGCGTGGAGTGAAGATCGAGGATGTGATGCGCGAGACGCGCCACGCCATCCCGGCCACGATGGATCAGGAAGAAGCCGCGCAGATTTTTGAAAAATACGACCTTCTGTCGGCCGCCGTGGTCGACGAGAATGAGCGCCTGGTCGGTGTGCTCACCATTGACGATGTGGTCGACGTCATCCAGCAGGAGGCGGAGGAAGATCTTCTGCGCCTTGGCGGCGTCGGTGACGAAGAACTCTCCGACCGTGTCTGGACCGCCGCGCGCTCGCGGGTTCCCTGGTTAATGGTGAACCTCATCACAGCATTCCTTGCCGCTTCCGTCATCGGCCTCTTCGATGACACGATCGAAAAGGTCGTCGCGCTCGCCATTCTGATGCCCATTGTTGCAGGAATGGGGGGCAACGCAGGGTCGCAGACCATGACCGTCACGGTGCGTGCGCTCGCCACCCGGGACATCGATATTTACAATGCCGGCCGCATCATCCGTCGAGAAATGGGTGTCGGCATTCTGAACGGCGTCGTTTTCGCCACGCTGATTGGCGTGGTCGCGGCCGCTTGGTTTCAGGATTACAATCTGGGCGGCATCATTGCGGCGGCGATGATCATCAACATGTTTGTCGCCGCTCTTGGCGGCATCCTCATTCCGCTGCTGCTTGATCGCGTTGGCGCCGACCCGGCGGTGGCATCGGCGGTTTTCGTCACCGCAGTCACAGATGTGGTCGGCTTCCTCGCTTTCCTCGGCCTCGCCACCTGGTGGTTTGGAGTCTAGTTCAAGCGGGCAGGGGGGTAGTCGAGCGGCGCGCGCGATAGAGAATGAAGAATGCGATGCCCATATTGCCGAGGTTCCAGGCAATCCCGTTTATGAAAGCGGCCTGATAAGAGCCAGTCAGGTCATAAATCCAGCCCGACATCCATCCACCCAGCGCCATGCCGATAATGGTCGCCATGATGACCACACCCATGCGCTGACCCGCTTCGCGCGCCGGCAGATATTCGCGCACGATGATCGCGTAGCTGGGCACGATGCCGCCCTGCGAAAGCCCGAAGATGAACGACACCATGTAGAGCGAGGCGAGGCCGTTAAAGGGAATGTAGAGGAACAATGAAAGGCATTGTAGCACCGAACCGATCAGAAGTGTCGGCACACCACCGATGCGGTCGGCGAGCAGACCCGAAATCAGTCGGCTGGCAATCCCTGCGCCCAGCATGAGAGAGAGCATCTCGGCGCCACGCGCGATATCGAAGCCCAGGTCGATGCAGTAGGCGACGATGTGCACCTGCGGCATCGACATGGCGACACAGCATCCCAATCCGGCGAGCACCAGAAGCCCCTGCAGCATGCGAGGCGACAGGTCGATGGGTTTTCGTCCGCCGGGGCGCCGTAAATGGATGGCTGCGATGTCGTCAGCCTGATTCACATCAGGTCTGGCCCGCATGAGCATGGCCAGCGGAACGATGCTGACGATGCAGAAAATGCCGATGCCGAGAAACGTGACCCGCCAGCTCGTATGTTCCAGCGCGAATTTGATGACGGTTGGCCAAAGGACACCGGACAGATAATTGCCGCAGGCGACCGCCGCCACCGCGATGCCCCGCCGCTTCTCGAACCAGTGGGATATGTCTGCCAGAAGCGGACCGAAACAGGCTGAGCCGCCTAGCCCGATAAGCCCCTGCAGGATGACGAACTGCCAGAGAGCAGTCGTGAAGCTGGAGACGACAAAGCCTGCACCAAGCAGGGCCCCCGCAATGGCCACGGGCAGTGCCACACCAATTCTGTCCGCAAACCGCCCGATGAGCACGTTGCCGAGCGCAAAGCCAATCATGGTACTCGTATAGGGCAGGGATGCCGCCGCCCGATCGACGCCAAATTCCGCCTGGATGGGCGGCAGAACGACCACGAAGGCCCAAAGCCCCACCGTGCCGAACGTGCCCAGAAGCAACGCGATTGTCATACGGAACCAGGCATAGGAACCGTCGATCATGGCATCGCTGGCGCTATAGGCGGGGCCCTGTTGCAAGCTGCTCGTTCCCTGTTCGAAAGCGTCTTGTCCGCGCCGCATTCAATCTGCGCGAACTCGTCGCTGTCATAGCTCAGCGATACATCGTCCCGTAGGGCCACGCCCGCTTCGGTGCCTGTCCATGCGAACGTTGGGTGGGGTGTTGCCGATTTCCGGCGGTGGTCGCGGAAGCTGGTTGTTCCGGGCGCGCCCACAATTGGGTGGTCGGTTTCGCCAGCACAGTTGTTCACGTTAGCAGGCGGCACCCGGAAGCGCCTCCGCATGTCAAAAACGGTCTTTCCCCAACTCTTCGCTCTAGCGGTTCAAGAAATTGACTTTTACGTAAGAACCGTGCGACTTTGTTTTTCCTCGCTAAACAAATGCTCCTGATCGGAGACGCAGCGGGGCGGGCATCGGCAGATCATGATCTACCGCATTACCCGGTAGAAGAAAATGCGGCACTCACCATTGGGGCATCGTCCGGCACGGGCGAAAGGGGAGCCGTCATCAAAGGGCAGGGCGCGATGCGCGATTACTACTCCATCACCGAGCTGACGCGTGAGTTCGGGATTTCCACACGGACGCTGCGATTCTACGAGGATGAAGGGTTGATCAAACCCGTGCGGCGCGGTCGAACGCGGCTTTACCGGCCGTCTGACCGGCACCTGGTGCGGCAGATTTTGCGCGGACGCAGTATCGGTTTCTCAATCGCCGAGATTCGCGAGATCATAGAGGTTTACAAGGCGCCGCCCGGAGAGATCGGCCAGCTCAAGCTCATGCTGGCACGTATTTCTGAAAAGCAGCAGGATTTGCGCCAGAAGCGCCGGGACCTTGAAGACACGCTTGAAGAATTGGCCCGCGCGGAGGAAGCCTGTGTCGAGCGTCTGGCTGAGCTCGGTGTGACCACCTGATCGTGGTACGGCCAATCAGAACCAGCGACGTACCCGTTTCTGATAATCGCGATATTTTTTCCCAAACCGCATTGCGAGATGGCGTTCCTCAGGCTCGATCGCAAGCTTCTGTGTCAGGAAGCAGGCAAAGGCGAGCAAGAGAAGAAACCAGGGATTGCCTGTTACCAGGGCGATGCCTGCAAGAAGCATCGAATTACCGAGATAGATAGGGTTTCGGCTGATGGCGAATGGCCCGCTTGTGACCAGTGCATCCGCGCTGCGTGTAGGCAGGATCGCCGTTCCCGCCCTGTGGAGTGTCCGCATGGCCTGCACGTCGAGTATCACAAATCCGACGATGAGCAGGCAGCCTATCGCAAAAAGTATGTCGGCCAGTGGCGGGCCGAACCATGTCAACGGATAGAAAACACCCAGCGTTGCCGCAATGGCGATAGCTGACAGATAGATGACCGGTGGCCAGGGAAAACGGGCCGGTTGCTGTTCAGGGCCGCTCATTGGTCCTATCCCCCTGCGTGAAATCGCTCCCCACTTCCGCGCGCATAGTGCATTCGGTTGCGATTTGGCTCAAGCGGCTTTGCATCTCTTCTTCCGGTTTGCCTGACATGACCAGATCAAGGCGATCCTCGGCCTCCAGCGTGTCGGTGAAACAGGTGCAGTAGGTCGCGCAAAAGTCGCCACCGCGCGTTTCCGCGCACTGGCTCATGCATGCTTGGGTAAAGCGCACATCGGCAGGCACGTCTGCCGGCGGCGAGAGCTGCGCCAGAACCCAGACACAAGCAATAAGAACTGGCTGGTGGAGAAGATAGAAAGCGAGGCTGTGGCGGCCGGCAAAGGCGAGGGGCTTCTGCCAATTCGCCGGCTTCAGAAGGGCGATCGAGTGTAGAGCGCCTGTATCTCTTGCAATGCGGGCGGTCGCGATGCCCGCGATGACGGCACCAAACCAGGGAAGCAGCGGGACATAATCATTTGACGGCGGACGAAAGGTGGAAAGGCCGATCCACCACAGAGCCGGCGTGTCGAAAAATGGCGCACTAAATATATGAGGCGCGGCCACCAGCCCGGCGGCGAGCCCCAAAAGAAGCCAGGCCGGAAAGCGCAGAAAGGCAAGGCCGAGCAGGCTTGCCACCGCAATATGATGCAGAATCCCGAAAAAGATAAAGCCCTGCGGGAATGCGAACCATGTCGCCGCCGAGATTGCGCCCGCAGCCACCGTAACCATGGCCAGGCGTTTCAAGAATCCTGTCCAGCGGATGTGTTTCTCATGAGCTAGAAACAGACTGACGCCAACCAGAAACAGAAAGGAGGTTGCGATCGCGCGAGCAAAGAGGCGCCATCCGCCGGTCACTGTGGTGCCTGCATCCATATAGCCAAAGAACTCAAGGTCCCAGCCGAAATGATAGACTGCCATCGCGACGAGTGCGCCGCCGCGCGCAACATCGATAATTTCGATGCGTGATCTGCCGGCCGCTTGGTGCCGCATCGTGTGAACGCCCCGGTATAATTATTGTTTTATGTTGTGATTATATTAGTCGGCGCTAAAAGTGGCCGAAAGACGGAGAGGTATTCAATGCAGACAGTTGAGGCGAACGGAGCATCCATCCCGGTCTTGGGTATGGGAACCTGGACTTTGAAGGGGCAGGCCTGCACGGAACTCGTCTCGCATGCATTGAAGGTTGGATACCGCCACATCGATACGGCTGCTGCCTATGACAATGAGGAAGCCGTGGGCGAAGGCATCCGGGCCTCGGGGGTGAAGCGGGACGATATTTTTCTGACCACCAAGGTCTGGTGGACCGATATTGCAGGCGGTGACCTTGAGCGCTCGGCGGAAGCAAGCCTGAACCGGTTGGGCGTTGATCAGGTCGACCTACTTTTGATCCATTGGCCGAACCCCGCTATCGACCTCGCTGAAAGCGTGAAAGCTCTGAACCGCGTAAGAGCAAGCCGAGCCGCGCGGCACATAGGCGTGTCCAATTTCCCGACGGCTCTTCTGGCAGAGGCTGTCCGCCTGTCCGAAGCCCCCCTCGTTGCAAACCAGGTCGAGTATCATCCATTTTTGAATCAGGACCGGGTGTATGCCGCGTGCCGCGATGCGGGCATGGCGATGGTGTCCTATTGCCCGTTGGCACGGGGCGGTGATCTGTTCTCACAACCGGAAGTGGCGGGGCCCGCAGAGCACTATGGCAAGACGCCGGCGCAGATCGTGTTACGCTGGCATGTGCAGCAGGAAGGCGTGATCGCCATTCCACGGACCAGCAATGCAGAGCGCCTTGCCGAGAATGCGGACATCTTCGATTTCTCGCTCAGCGAGGAGGAAATGCGGTCCATTTCCGCCTTGCGGCAGCGGGGCAGCCGAATCTGCGATTACGATTTTTCGCCCGTATGGGACCCGGTCTGAACCTCCGGGAAGACAGTAGGTTAACCCTGCGTTAGCTGATCTAAAATAGGGTACTCACGGTTGTCATCGGCTCCACTCCTGTGTGGTGTCTGACAGTCATGCCTTTGGGGGAAGGTGGACGGCGCATGTTGCAGACTTCAGGCGCCCCGGAGAAGGGGCCCACCGACATTGCCGGCATGATTGCAGGCTCCATGCGGCGCATGGGGGTGACCGGTCTGCCGCGCAATTACGAAATATTTTACGAGGTTTTCACCGGTTCCAACCGCGATCTCGTGCGCGATTTCGAAGCGCTGAACGGTCGGCCCACCCAGGACGCGCTGGACAAGCTGGCGCTGAAATATTTCACGCAGAACAACCGGCAGGCCGTTGTTGAGGACGCGCAGGAACAGATCGCCACGCGTGCCCAGGAAATTCTGTCGCTGCTCGGCCGTGAACGCAGTTCCCTGGAGAAATTTGGTGTCATCCTCGATCAAACCTCCAATGGGCTTAGCGGTCGCAGCGCCATCTCGCATGATCTCATGCGCAAGATCGTCGGCATCATGGCCGCGGCTACAGAGACGACCATCGCTCAGGGGCGTCAGATAACGCAGGCGATGGAAGAAAAATCCAGCGAGCTTGAAGCCATGCGCTCGCAGCTTCAAAGGTACAAGAGGCTTGCCGACACCGACCCCTTAACAAGAATTTGGAATCGCCGTGCCTTCGACAAGCGCATGGCCGGCATCTTCGATGAACAGCGTTCGATCATGTTTCATGCGCTGATTCTCGCGGACATCGACGGCTTTAAGGCCATCAACGACCAATATGGTCATCCGGTCGGCGACAAGATTTTGCAGGGCGTCGCGCAGATCCTCAAAACCCAATGCGTTGACGAGTGTTTCGTCGCAAGAACGGGTGGAGAGGAATTCGCCATCATCGTGGACGGACTTACCGAGGAGGCGACCGTCAAACTTGCCGAAACAATGCGGCTCGCCGTTGAAAAGGCCGAGTTCGTTATCGGCTCCGGTGCCCGCAAATGCGGGCCCATTCGTATTTCCCTCGGGGTTTGTATGGCAAGCGATGCCGCCAATGCCGACGAACTCTACGCCAAGACGGATCAGGCGCTCTACGCCTCCAAGGTGGATGGGCGAAACCGCGTTACCCTGTTTTCCAGCATTCCCAAGGGCAAATTCATGAAGAATTGGCTGCTCTACAGAAACGATTGATAGACGTGCCCGCGCCGGGATGCATTTTTCTCGACTTCGCATATAGTTTGACGAGAACTGCGCCGAATTCTGCCCGATTTGTGATACACCGGGGCTTGAGGGGCGATTTGCGCGCGATTCACGTCGCAGATATTGACAAGTGAGGACACGGACTATGTTGAAGAAATCCATCGCAGTTGCGCTCGTGGCAGGCTTCTCTGCCGGCTGCGTGACCAGCACGGATCCCTATACCGGTCAGCAGAAGATCTCCAACACGGCCGGCGGGGCTGCGCTCGGTGCGCTGGCTGGTGCAGGCGTTGGACTTCTGGCCGGTGGCGATGATCGTCGCAATGCGCTGATTGGCGCAGGCATCGGCGCGCTAGCCGGTGGCGCGGTCGGCTCTTACATGGATCAGCAGGAAGCGCAGTTGCGTGGTCAGCTGCAGGGCACGGGCGTGAGTGTCACCCGCCAGGGCGACTACATCATCCTCAATATGCCTTCCAACATCACCTTTGCTACCGATTCGGCCAACATCCAGCCGGCCTTCTACTCCACGCTGAATTCCGTCGCTTTGGTTCTCCAGAAGTACAATCGCACGCTGGTGGACGTTTTTGGTCATACCGATTCCACGGGCGATGCGAATTACAATCTGGAGCTTTCGCAGCGCCGCGCGGGAGCTGTCGCGAATTACCTTATCGGCCAGGGCAACAGCAGCCAGCGTTTCGCGATCATCGGTCAGGGCGAATCCCAGCCGATCGCCTCCAACGCCACGCCGGAAGGTCGCGCAGAAAACCGGCGCGTGGAGATCAAACTGTCGCCGCTTACCGGCGCCTGATCACTCCCGCACACTGCAAAAAAAAGCCGCCGGCGTTCGCTGGCGGCTTTTTCATTGCGGGCCATGCTATCCGGCGGCCATCGCTTTGGCGATGCCTGCCGCCAGCCGCGCATTGTTCTTCACCAACGCGATATTGGTCACGAGGCTTGCCCCGTTTGTCAGTTCCAGAATACGGGCCAGAAGGAACGGTGTCACATCCTTGCCTGAAATGCCTTTTTCATCGGCTTCGCGTTGAGCCGTAAGAATGTATCCAGCCATCACATCTGCGGGGATTTCGTCCTCTGCCGGGACCGGATTGGCAATCAACATGCCGCCGTTGATGCCAAGCGCCGTGCGGGTCGCCTGAAAGCGCGCGATTGCCTCTGCACTGTCAAGACGCAATGGAGCGGGGTAGGGTGAATGGCGCGACCAGAAGGCTGGCACTGTGTCAGTGCCATAGGTGACCACGGGAACGCCACGGGTTTCCAGCACCTCCAGCGTCTTCTCGGTATCGAGGATCGCCTTCGGCCCCGCGGAAACGACGATGACGGGCGTCCGCGCCAGTTCGTCAAGATCGGCCGAGATGTCGAAACTCGTCTCTGCACCCTTGTGAACCCCACCGATGCCGCCTGTGGCGAAAACGTGAATGCCGGCCATCTGCGCGGCGATCATCGTTGCAGCCACGGTTGTGCCCCCACTTTTGCCCTCGGCGATGGCAAAGGCGAGATCGGCGCGAGAGAGCTTCATTGGATCTGTCGCCTGCGCCAGGGCCTCGCGTTCCTGCTCCGAAAGGCCGATTTTCAGGCGCCCGTCCACCACCGCAATCGTGGCCGGTATCGCGCCTTCCTGGCGGATCAGCGCTTCCACGTCTCTGGCCATTTCATTGTTGCGTGGCCAGGGCATGCCATGGGTGATGATGGTGCTTTCCAGCGCCACCACCGGCCTTCCTTGGGAAATGGCTTCGGCGACCGGCGCATGGACATCGATAATGTTGTTGGAACGCAAGGGGGAACTCCTTTATGAAACAAGACGCGGGGCTGGCACCCGCGCAAGCGCCGCTTTGAAGGCGGTATGATCGAATTCAGGCGCTGCCGAGGCAGAGGCAACTGCAAGCCCGGACGCGGCCACGCCCTCGCGCGCGGCCTCCTGCAGGGGCAGTCCACGGACCAGCGCCGCAACACTTGCACCAGCCAGGGCATCGCCGGCGCCGGTCACATCCACCACATTCTCTACCCGTGGCGGGTCGATCTGCCACTGGTTTGCGGACGTGAAGACCGTCACGGCACCGCCACCCTCGGTGATGACGCCGGCGCGCAAGCCTGAAATCTGAAGTGTTTTTGCGGCCTGAAGGATGGGGGCTGCGGATGGAAGCCCAGCCAGCCCGCGCGCCTCCCGCGCATTCATGAATAGTGCAGAGAGTTCGGAAAAATGGGAGCTCAACCGTCCGGCCTTTGCCGGCGAGACTGCAATTGCATAAACGGGTGCTGCTCCACGGATGGAGACCAGCTGCGCCAGCGCTTCCGTGGGGAGATTGGCATCGCAGAGTATGGCATCGGACGCAGCCGCGGCCTGCCGTATCTTCGAACGCCGCAACTGCTTGGCGAACGCCGTATCATAGAGGGTCATGTCCGCAAGGCCGGTGATAAGCTCTCCATCATGATCGAGGATCGCCGTGTAGCTCGGTGTCACGCGGTCGAGAAAGGTCGCCGAGAGGTCTTCGAACCCGGCGTCCTCAATGGCGCGTGCCACCGTCTCGCCCGCCGCATCCCCGCCACGCAGGGAAAGGAGCGACACGGCCATACCGCGCCGGACTGCCGTGCGCGCGGCATTAAATATGCCCCCGCCGACGTCTTCGCGCATCCATCCGGGGTTGGAGGTGGCGGGGATATGCGGTGCGTCAAGGCGTCCGCGACGGTCCATGTGGGCACCGCCGACGGCAAGCAGACGCGGTCGATTGGTAGCGCTCATAGGGGCGCTTTCCGAATCGCCTGATGCGGGAATGCTCCTCTGCTCTCAAGCCAGGCGCCATGTGCGTGCATCAGGGTAGTGATTGCGATCTTGTGCGCACAAAAATAGAACAAATTGTATTTATGTAGCTTTATCAATGCTCTAATGCCTATTGCAAAAAGAGAACAAAAAGGGTACAGATGGCTATCGCGGATTTGGCGGAACCGCCTCCATTGACCTCGAAGGGGTGTTGTATCATGGCTCAGAATTCATTGCGGCTTGTAGAGGATAATTCGGTGGACAAAACCAAGGCTCTGGATGCGGCGCTATCGCAGATCGAACGTGCCTTCGGCAAGGGATCGATCATGCGGCTCGGCGCCAATGATCAGGTGGTCGAGATCGAGACCATCTCCACCGGGTCGCTGGGCCTCGATATTGCACTGGGCGTCGGCGGACTGCCACGTGGCCGCATTATCGAGATTTACGGTCCGGAAAGCTCCGGTAAGACGACGCTGGCGCTCCATACGGTCGCTGAAGCGCAGAAGAAGGGCGGCATTTGCGGCTTCATCGATGCCGAGCATGCGCTTGATCCCGTCTATGCCCGCAAGCTGGGTGTGGATCTGGAAAACCTTCTGATCTCGCAGCCCGACACGGGAGAGCAGGCGCTCGAGATCTGCGACACACTCGTGCGTTCCGGAGCGCTGGATGTGATTGTCGTGGACTCGGTTGCGGCCTTGACGCCGCGCGCCGAAATCGAAGGTGAAATGGGTGATTCCCTGCCGGGCATGCAGGCCCGACTCATGAGCCAGGCGCTGCGCAAGCTCACGGCCTCCATCTCCCGGTCGAAGACCATGGTGATCTTCATCAACCAGATCCGCATGAAGATCGGTGTCATGTTCGGTTCGCCGGAGACGACCACGGGCGGCAATGCGCTAAAATTCTATTCTTCGGTGCGTCTCGACATTCGCCGTATCGGTTCGGTCAAGGATCGTGATGAGACGGTGGGCAATCAGACCCGTATCAAGGTCGTGAAGAACAAGATGGCCCCGCCCTTCAAGCAGGTCGAGTTCGACATCATGTATGGTGAAGGTGTATCCAAGACCGGCGAGTTGATCGATCTCGGCGTGAAGGCTGGCATTGTCGAGAAGTCAGGCGCCTGGTTCTCCTACAATTCGCAGCGTCTGGGGCAGGGGCGTGAGAACGCCAAGCAGTTCCTGCGTGACAATCCAGAGGCGGCGCAGGAGATCGAATTGGCTCTGCGGCAGAATGCAGGCCTGATTGCCGAGAAGTTCCTTGATGATACCGGACCAGGCGACCAGGACGGCGGCGACGCCGAGGAGTAGCTCTGCATTCTCGCTGGCCCTGACAATCTGCAGGGCCGGCGTGCTTTAATCCGATGAAGTCAGGACACCGCCACCTGTTGGCGGTGTTTTTTTGTCGGCCTCGGTTGCTTGCGTGATTGCGTCCTGACGGGATTTCTGGACAGGCTTGAGCGCTGACGTTAAAAGGCGGGCTTCTGTTCCCCGCTTGTCTGGGCGGGCTTCTCGCAAAGGCTGAATCATGAGTGGCGTCAACGACATCCGGTCGACCTTTCTCGACTATTTCAAGAAGAACGGACACGAGATCGTGGC
This sequence comes from Nitratireductor sp. B36, assembly GCF_020833685.1. GTDB lineage: Bacteria > Pseudomonadota > Alphaproteobacteria > Rhizobiales > Rhizobiaceae > Nitratireductor. The sequence goes on along the minus strand of NZ_JACKZY010000001.1, from coordinate 347,806 downwards.
TTCTGGCCCGCTTGTGCCCCGCAACGACCCGACCCTGATGTTCACCAATGCGGGCATGGTGCCGTTCAAGAACGTGTTTACCGGCCTGGAGACGCGCCCCTATGACCGTGCGGTCACCGCGCAGAAATGCGTGCGCGCCGGGGGCAAGCACAACGATCTGGACAATGTCGGCTATACAGCCCGCCATCACACCTTCTTCGAGATGATGGGCAATTTCTCCTTCGGCGATTACTTCAAGGACCGCGCCATCGAGCTTGCGTGGAACCTTGTGACGAAGGAGTTCGGCCTCGATCCCAATCGGCTTCTGGTCACGGTCTACCACACGGACGACGAGGCGGCCGGCTTCTGGAAGAAGATCGCCGGTCTGCCCGACGACCGTATTATCCGCATCGCAACGAGCGACAATTTCTGGGCCATGGGAGATACCGGCCCGTGCGGCCCGTGCTCGGAAATCTTCTACGATCACGGCGACCACATTCCCGGTGGCCCGCCCGGAAGCCCGGATGAGGACGGCGACCGCTTCATCGAGATCTGGAACCTCGTCTTCATGCAGTTCGAGCAGGTGACGCCGGACGAGCGGGTAGACCTGCCTCGGCCCTCCATCGACACGGGCATGGGGCTCGAACGCGTGGCGGCTGTCCTGCAGGGCGTGCATGACAATTACGACATCGATCTTTTCCGCGCGCTCATCCACGCGTCCGAGGAGGCGACCGGCGTGCGTGCCGAGGGCGCGCAGCATGCAAGCCACAAGGTCATTGCCGATCACCTGCGCGCGTCCAGCTTTCTGATTGCCGATGGCGTTCTGCCCTCCAATGAGGGGCGCGGCTATGTGCTGCGCCGCATCATGCGGCGTGCCATGCGCCACGCCCAGCTTCTCGGGTCGAAGGACCCGCTGATGTGGCGCCTCGTGCCGGCGCTGGTGCGCGAGATGGGTCGGGCCTATCCGGAACTGGTGCGCGGTGAGGCGCTCATCACCGAGACGCTGAAGCTCGAGGAAACCCGTTTCCGCAAGACGCTGGCGCGCGGCCTGACGCTGCTGTCCGACGCAACCAGCGAGATGGGCGAGGGCGACCTGCTCGACGGCGAAACCGCCTTCAAGCTTTACGACACCTACGGCTTCCCGCTCGATCTGACACAGGATGCGCTGCGCCAGCGCGGCATCCATGTGGATCTCGGCGGCTTCAATGACGCGATGGAACGGCAGAAGGCCGAGGCCCGCGCAAACTGGGCCGGTTCCGGCGAAGCGGCCACCGAGGCCGTCTGGTTCGCCGTCAAGGACAAGACCGGCGGCAGCGATTTTCTGGGCTATGAGACTGAGGAAGCCGAAGGCGTTGTTTCCGCGCTGGTGCGCGATGGCGCGATGGTCGATCACGCGGCAGAAGGCGACGAGGTGGCCATCGTAACCAACCAGACCCCGTTCTACGGCGAATCCGGCGGTCAGGTGGGCGATACCGGTTTGATTTCGGGCGAAGGCTTTTCCGTTGCCATCGCCGACACCCAGAAAAAGGGTGATGGGCTTCTGGTTCATTTCGGCCGTGTCGAGAGCGGCAGGGTCAGGACCGGTGATGTGGTCGCGCTGAAGGTGGATCATGGGCGTCGCACGCGCATTCGTGCCAATCACTCTGCCACGCACCTTCTCCATGAGGCGCTGCGCGAGGTGCTTGGCACCCATGTGGCGCAGAAGGGGTCGCTCGTGGCGCCCGAGCGCCTGCGCTTCGACTTTTCGCATCCGAAACCCATTTCGGACGAGGAACTGGCCCGCATCGAGGACATTGCCAATTCCATCGTTCTGCAGAACGCACCGGTCGAGACCCATCTCATGGCAGTCGACGATGCTATTGAGGCGGGGGCCATGGCCCTGTTTGGTGAAAAATACGGAGACGAGGTGCGCGTTGTCTCCATGGGCACCGCGCGCGAAGGCGATAAGGCCGGCAAGACCTACTCGCTGGAGCTTTGCGGCGGCACGCATGTGAAGGCGACCGGCGATATCGGCTTGATCCGCATCGTCTCTGAAAGCGCCGTTGCCTCGGGTGTGCGCCGCATCGAGGCGCTGACTGCCGATGCGGCTCGCCACTATCTCGGCCATCAGGAGCAGCAGTTGAAGCTCGCTGCAGGCGCATTGAAGGTCGCTCCCGCCGATGTCACCGCACGCTTGGAGACTATCCTTGAAGAGCGCCGCAGGCTGGAGCGCGAGCTTTCCGAAGCCAAGCGCAAGCTGGCTCTTGGCGGCGGCGGTGCCGGGGGAGCGGATGGCGGTCGGGAAACCGTCGCCGGTGTCGGCTTCATGGGCCGGGTGGTCGAGGGCATTTCGCCAAAAGATTTGAAGCCGCTGGCCGATGATGGCAAAGCCTCGCTCGGCTCTGGCGTCACCGTGTTCGTGGGAACTTCGGAAGAGGGCAAGGCGAGCGTCGTGGTCGGCGTAACCAAGGATCTGACTGAGCGCTTCAGCGCGGTCGATCTCGTCCGTGTTGCCTCCGCTGCCATCGGCGGCAAAGGCGGCGGTGGGCGGCCGGACATGGCGCAGGCCGGCGGACCCGATGGCTCGAAGGCTGCCGACGCCATCGCCGCCGTGAAGGCTGCCATGGAAGGCTGAGTGCTACCGCCGGCCAGTTGCCATCGCCGGACCGATCACTTCGATATGGTTGGTCCAAAGATAGCCCGAAAAGTTCGGTGGGATCAGCTCAAGCTGATCAAGAGTATCGATCCCGGTTGAACCGGGATCATCAAAGCTTGCCGGACCGAGCAGAATAATACTGCTGCCGGCTTCGTGCATGCGGGCCTGAAACCGGTTTGGCCAGCCCCACAGCCACGGGGCGAAATTGGCGGGTACCGGAACCAGTGTGTCGCGGCACTCTGCCGGTACGTAGCCACTCCAGCCAAGCACAGCGTAAAAGCCAAGGCATTTCAGGGCGCTCTTTTTACCATAGCCTTGAAGACCGGAAATACGCCGCTTGGCTTCCTCTACAGGCTCGTCACCGCCATAGACGGCCATGATCCGGTCCCGCCAGCGCGGGTTGGCGTCAAGCATCTCGGCAATCTGTCGGCCCTCATTTTCGTCGCGGCTTTTGAAATTGACCAGAAAACGTCCTTCCGGAAAATGGTCCATAACCTCTTCAAGCGAGGGCATCATGCCCACGCCCTTTCCGCGCAGGGGAAAGGTCTTGCCATTATCGGCTGTATAGCCAAAGCCGACATCGAGTGTTTTCAGCGTCGCCATGTCATGCTTGCGCGTCACGCCGCTGCCATCGGTGCGGCAATCAAGCGTCCAGTCATGCATGACGGCAAATTTGCCATCGGTGGTCGGGTGAATGTCGAGCTCGACCACATCCGCACCCGCGGCAAAAGCCGCTTCCATGGAGGGCAGCGTGTTCTCGATGAACTCGTGTTCTGGTGGGAAGATGCGTTCGGCCGTGCAGGTTTCGCTGGTCAACCCCGTGCGATCGAAGGTCTGATGCACCCCGCGATGGGCAATCAGTGAGAGGCGTGGCGTGTCCGGGGCATCGGCAAGCCACGAAGCATTCCAGAGGTATAGGCCGGCGAGAGCCACCAGAGGGAGGATTATCCGCTTGCGCATCGCAGGTTCCGGAAGAGCCACACTGAATCAGGTTGGTCCTTCATGGACGGCGATTGCGGGCAGAAAAAAGGCCGCGGATTGCTCCGCGGCCCTGATTGCTCGCTGTAAAGCCGGGCTCAGCCCATGGCCTTCTGCAGGTTCTCGTCGATCTTGTCCAAAAAGCCGGTGGTGGAGAGCCAGGGCTGATCGGGGCCGATGAGCAGGGCCAGATCCTTGGTCATGTGACCGGATTCCACCGTATCGATGCAGACCTTTTCCAGCGTCTGGGCAAAGTTTGCCAATTCCTTGTTGTCGTCCAGCTTGGCGCGGTGGGCAAGGCCACGCGTCCACGCGAAGATGGAGGCGATGGAGTTGGTCGAGGTTTCCTCGCCCTTCTGGTGCTGGCGGTAGTGGCGCGTCACCGTGCCGTGCGCGGCTTCGGCTTCCACCGTCTTGCCGTCCGGCGTCATCAGCACCGAGGTCATCAGGCCGAGCGAGCCAAAACCCTGTGCCACCGTGTCGGACTGCACGTCGCCATCATAGTTCTTACAGGCCCATACATAGCCACCCGACCATTTGAGCGCCGAGGCGACCATGTCGTCGATGAGGCGGTGCTCATAGGTGATCTTGGCTTCCTTGAACTTGTCCTCGAATTCGGTCTCGTAGATCTCCTGGAAGATGTCCTTGAAGCGCCCGTCATAGGCCTTCATGATCGTGTTCTTGGTGGAGAGGTAGCACGGCACCTTGCGCATCAGCGCGTAGTTCATGGATGCGCGGGCGAAGTCGCGGATGGAATCGTCAAGATTGTACATGGCCATGGCCACGCCGGAGGAGGGGGCGTCGAACACCTCGTGCTCGATGGTCTGGCCATCCTCGCCAACGAACTTGATCGTCAGCTTGCCCTTGCCGGGGAACTTGAAATCGGTGGCGCGGTACTGGTCGCCAAAGGCGTGACGGCCAACGATGATCGGCTGCGTCCAACCGGGAACCAGCCGCGGAACGTTCTTCATGATGATCGGCTCGCGGAAGATCACACCGCCCAGAATGTTGCGGATCGTGCCATTGGGCGAACGATACATGCGCTTCAGGCCGAATTCCTCGACGCGCGCCTCATCCGGCGTGATGGTGGCGCATTTGACACCTACGCCGTATTTCTTGATGGCTTCGGCAGCGTCCACGGTGATCTGGTCGTCGGTCTCGTCACGGGCCTCGATGCCGAGATCGTAATATTTCAGATCAATGTCGAGATAGGGATGGATCAGCTTTTCCTTGATGAACTGCCAGATGATCCGCGTCATCTCATCGCCGTCGAGCTCGACGACCGGATTGTCCACCTTGATCTTACCCATGAAAAAGCTCCGCAATTGTGGTAAAAAACGACGCGGCAAAGAGGGGCCGCGCAAAGGTCGGCTGCCCTATAGCATCCCTTGCAGAAAGCGCAAAGCGGGGAGCTGTGATTTGCCGGTCCGGCCCTGTGAGGAAAGGTCAGACTTTGGTCCCAGAGGCGGTATCTGCGGATGAAATTGCGTCGGTTCTGGTGCAGATTTAATCAGAACCACCTGTTTGGCCTCTTGATTGGCCCGCTGTTTGGCCTCTTGATTGGCCCGCTGTTTGGCTCGTTGTTTGGATTGTGTTGTGAGACCGGTCACCGACGCCACGCCCCTGATTGCTGCCAACGCGGTGGCTTTCGACACCGAGACCACCGGTCTTGATGTGAAGGAAGCACGTATCCTGCAGCTTGGCGGTATGGCGCTGGTGGACGGAGCGCTGCAGCCGGGCGATGTTTTCGAGACACTGGTCGACCCAGGTATTCCCATCCCGCCACGTTCCACCGCCATTCACGGCATTACCGGACAGATGCTGCGCACGGCGCCCGGCTTTGCTGAGGCTTGGCCGCGCTTTGAGGCATATTGCGGCGGCCGTCTCCTGGTCGGTTACGCACTGGGTTTCGATCTGGCCGTTCTCGAGCGTGAAGCGCACAGGGCCGGACTGCTTTGGCAGGCTCCGAGAACGCTCTGCGTGCGCATGCTTGCCGGTCTTGTCAATTCACACCTGCCCGATGCCTCCCTGGAGGCAATCGCGGCCTGGTTGGAGGTGGATACGTCCGGGCGCCACCGGGCAACCGCAGATGCGCGCATTGCGGGAGAAATCTTCATCGCGCTGGCACCGCATCTGGCAGAACGCGGCATCCGCACGGTCGCCGAGGCCGAGCGCGCCTCAAGCCTGCGCTCTCAAGCCCTGCGTCAGCAGGCGGAAGCCGGGTGGAGCGAACCCTTTCTGCGCCGAAGCGGCGCCGCCCGCCATGCGCTTGAAGCCATCGATCCATATGCTTTCCGCCATCGTGTGCGGGAAGCCGCAACGCCCGAGCCGGTCGTGGTGCGTGACGACATTGTGGTGTTGGACGCCGCACGCCTCATGGCAGAGCGCCGCATCAGTTCGCTTCTCCTTGCAGCGGATGGCGAAGCGGGCAGCCCTGTCTCCGCCTATTCCATTGTTACCGAGCGGGATATCCTGCGGTCCATCGCTGCCAGAGGCAGTGATACACTGGCCGAACCCGTGTCGGTCATTGCGTCAAAGCCGGTGATCGCGGTGGCGGCCGATGCATTCTTCTACCAGGCGCTAGGCCTCATGAGCCGAAAGAGAATTCGGCATCTGGCGGTCTCGGATGACGGCGGAAACCTGGCTGGCGTGCTCTCGTCCCGTGATTTTCTCAAATTCCGGGCAGGAGCCGCTGTCGACCTCCAGGCGCGGATCGAAAATGCGCGAACGCCCGCCGATCTCGCTGGCGCATGGTCGCGCGTCGCGGTCATAGCGTCAGCGCTTCTCGACGAGGAGACCGACACGCGCATTATCGCTGAAATCATTTCCGGAATTCTGTGTTCCATCACCGCGAGCGCCTGCCGTATGGCGTTGTGTGAAATGGAAGCCGAGGGGCAGGGCGCGCCGCCGGTGCCGTTCGCCGTGATGGTTTTGGGATCGGGCGGGCGCGGCGAAAGTCTCCTGGCCGCAGACCAGGACAATGCCATCATCTTCTCGACGGGTGCACCCGACGGTCCCGAAGACAGCTGGTTTGCGGTTTTCGCAGAAAGGTTCACCGACCATCTCCACACGGCAGCAATTCCCCTTTGCAAGGGTGGTGTGATGGCGCGCAATCCCCCCTGGCGCGGATCAGCGGAAACCTGGCGCCAACGTGTCGACGGCTGGGTGTCAAAGGCGCGGCCGCAGGATCTCCTCAATGTCGATATTTTCTACGATCTTCGGGCGGTTTACGGCGAAGAAGGGCTGGTGACCGAGCTTGCAGCCCATGCATGGAAGAAGGGGGCGGAACGCGTTGAATTCGCCAAGCTCCTGGGTGAAAGCGTTCGCAATATCGCCAATCCCTTCACGATTTTTGGCGGGTTTCGGCTGGACAATGGGCGCTTGGATCTGAAACTCCATGGCCTGTTTCCGATCTCGGCACTCGCCCGCGCGCTCGCAATTCGTCATCATCTGCCGCATGCCTCCACGCGCGCCCGTCTGGAAGCTCTCGCGGATCTGCCCGCAATGCCCCGCAGCGATCTTCTCGCGCTGCGCGATGCCCACCGCTTCCTCCTCGCGCGCGTGCTGGAGCAGCAGGTGGAGGATATCGCTGCCGGCATACCGCTCTCCAACCGAATCGCTGTCGACCGGCTCACAGCGTCTCGGCAGAAGACATTGAAGGACGCCCTCAAGGCGGTCGCTATCATTCCCGAACTTGTCCGCAGCGCCATGTTCGCAAACTGATCATTGTATGCTTTACCGCGGCGCATGAAGCGGGTAACAGCAGCCCATCATGGCAGGAACAGACAAACAGCAAGACATGCTCGCTGAAGGCCCCGCAATCATTCTGGTGGAGCCGCAGCTGGGTGAGAACATCGGCATGGTCGCGCGCGCCATGGCCAATTTCGGTCTGGCGGAGCTTCGGCTCGTCAGCCCGCGCGATGGTTGGCCGAACGAGAAGGCTCGTGCGGCGGCAAGTCGCGCCGACCATGTGATCGACGCGGCCACGGTCTTTGCAACCCCGGCGGAAGCGGTGGCGGATCTCAACTTCGTCCTGGCAACCACCGCGCGCCCACGCGACAATTTCAAGCCCGTGCGCGGTCCGGTCGAAGCCGCCGCAGATCTGCGAAACCGCTTTGCCGGTGGCCAGAAGACCGGCATCCTTTTCGGGCGGGAGCGCTGGGGGCTTACCAATGAGGAAGTGGCGCTGGCCGATGAGATCGTCACCTTTCCGGTCAATCCGGCGTTTGCCTCGCTCAACATCGCGCAGGCGGTGCTGCTCATGTCCTATGAGTGGATCAAGACGGGCAATCAGGCCGTCCGGCCACCCGACATTGCGCTCGCTCCCGCCGAGAAACTGCATATTGAAAGCCTCATGCACTATCTCGACAAGGTGCTGGATGAGCGTGGCTACTTCAGAACCGAGGACAAGAAGCCGAAGATGATGGACAATTTGCGGGCATTGTTCACACGTCCTGGCTTCACGGTGGAAGAGCTGGCGGTGTTGCGCGGTGTGTTGCGTTCGCTGGAGAAATTTTCGCCGAAAAACCCGCGCGGCGCAGGCGCGCCTGACGAAGGGTGACCATGGAGACCCGGCCGATCCTTTTCTTCGATTCCGGCATTGGCGGCCTTTCGGTGGTCAAGGAAGCGCGCATTCTTCTGCCGGGCCGGCCCTATGTCTATGTGGCCGATGATGCAGCCTTTCCCTACGGCGCATGGGAGGAGGGCGCGCTCCTCGAGCGTATGGTCACGCTTTTTGAGGAACTCCTGGAGACGTATCGGCCAGCCATGTCGGTGATCGCCTGCAACACCGCTTCGACGCTTGCCATTCACCGATTGCGCGAGGTGTTTCCTGGTGAAACCTTTGTGGGCACGGTTCCCGCGATCAAACCGGCCGCCGAGCGCACGAGATCAGGGCTGGTGTCCGTTCTGGCCACGCCCGGCACCGTGAAACGGCAATACACGCGCGATCTGATCCGCGACTATGCGGCCAAGTGCCATGTCCGCCTGGTTGGCAGCGAAAACCTGGCAGCTCTTGCCGAGCAGTATATGCGCGAAGGCTATGTGGATGAGGCGGCCGTGGCGCAGGAAATCGCCCCCTGTTTTGTCGAGCAGGAGGGAAAGCGCACCGACATCGTGGTGCTGGCCTGCACGCATTATCCGTTTCTGGTGAACCGCATGCGCAAGACCGCGCCTTGGCCCGTGGACTGGATCGATACATCCGAAGCGATTGCAAGGCGTGCCCTCACGCTGGCAGCGGATCTGCCTCTTGCCTCTGCAGGTGCGCCTGGACAGGACATTGCCCATTTCACCTCCGGCGCGCCGGTCGAGGGCTATCGCCGGTTGGTCTCGGGTTTCGGTTTCAGATTAGACTGAACCTCCTGAGCAGTCGTCGCGTTTCGGTTGACATTTGCTCCGGTCTTCAATAATCACCCGCACAAGCGCGATGGCTTTCCGGCTGCCGCGCTTTTTAACGTGTCCCGTGGACAAGCCGCATCAGCGTGCGTGGCATGTCCTGTCAGGTTTCGAAAACGGAAGCCAGAGGAGGGCGCGTTTCCTTCGTCCGGAGTTCTTTGCTCCGGGATTTTTGATGTGAAAGGGAATGCGATGAGCAAGCGCCATTCAGCAAAATACAAACTCGATCGCCGTCTTGGCGAGAATATCTGGGGCCGTCCGAAGTCTCCGGTCAACCGTCGTGAATTTGGCCCCGGCCAGCACGGTCAGCGCCGCAAGGGCAAGCTTTCGGACTTCGGTCTGCAGCTGCGCGCCAAGCAGAAGCTGAAAGGTCACTACGGCGACATTTCGGAAAAGCAGTTCCGCAAGACCTATGACGAGGCCAACCGCCGCAAGGGCGACACCAACGAGAACCTGATCGGTCTCCTGGAGTCCCGCCTCGACGCCATCGTCTACCGCGCCAAATTCGTTCCCACGATCTTTGCTGCGCGCCAGTTCGTGAACCACGGCCACATTCTGGTCAATGGTCGCCGCGTCAACATCCCGTCCTACCGCTGCAAGGCGGGTGACGTGATCGAGGTCAAGGAAAAGTCCAAGCAGCTCGCCATCGTTCTGGAAGCCACGCAGCTCGCCGAGCGCGATGTTCCGGATTATGTCGAGGTCGACCACAACAAGATGGTCGCCACCTACCTGCGCATGCCTTCGATCTCCGATGTGCCCTACGCCGTGCATATGGAGCCGAACCTGGTTGTCGAGTACTACTCGCGCTGATACGTTTCGGCAGGTAATTCGGAAGGGGGCGTCCTGCCATTGGCCGGGCGCCTTCTTTTTTGTCTTCAGAGATTTATCGGGGTAATGCGATGAAAGGACTGGCCGCTGCGTCCGGCGTGCGAATGGGCTTGTTGCTGGCCTTTTTCGTTGCGTTGTGGACGGTTTATGCCAGCCTGACCCAGCTCAATCTCGATGGCTTTGGCGACATGCTGGAAAACTACTCCTGGGGCATTGCCTGGGAGCAGGGATACTACAAGCACCCGCCGCTGTTTGCCTGGATCACGGCGGCATGGTTTGCAGTGTTTCCCAATGTCGACTGGGCCTATTATCTCCTGTCGGCGGTCAATGGCGCAGCGCTCATGTTTGCGAGCTGGCGGATCGCCGTCAGGTTCCTCGATCCATGGCGCGCGTTTCTGGCAACGGCGCTTTTCTTCTTTCTGCCGCCGGTCACATTTCTCGCGATCAAATACAATGCAAATTCGGCCATGCTTCCTTTCTGGGCCGCGACGGTATGGTTCTATCTGCGCTTTCTGGAAAGAGAACGCTTTATCGATGCGGTAATCCTGGGTGCGCTGGCGGCTGCGTCCGTGCTGATCAAGTATTTTTCGGCTGCACTTCTGGGTGCGATCTGTCTTCATGTTCTGTTTGATCGCGAGGCGCGTACGCTGCTTTTGAAGCCTGGCGTCTGGGTCGCAGGCCTTGTGTTTCTGGCTCTGATGATTCCGCATCTGCTCTGGCTGTTTGCGAACGATTTTCTGCCGTTGACCTATGTCTCCGAACAGGGAGACGGCTCCCCTTGGATCGGGCTTACCTCCGCCCCGCGGTTCCTCGCGGCCCTTTTGGCCTATCTGCTTCCAGCCGTTCTTGTCTTGTTGGTCGCCATCCGTCGCAACGGGCGCGGCCCATGGTTTGACGCAGGACCTTTTCTTGGTCTGCGCAGCACTCTGACTGGGCGCGCGCTCTTGTGGACCGGCTTCGGGTCCCTAGCGCTGACGCTTCTGCTTGGTATCGCGTTCACCGTGCAGTTCAGTTCGGTGTGGGCGCTGCCACTCTATTTCTCGGCGCCGGCCATTCTTATGCTGTTCGTCAAGGCTGGACGTCTGGAGGTGCAGAAGCCTGCCATTCCTGCGATCGTTGTCCTTTACGGCGCCTGCCTTCTCGCTCTGACACCAATCATCTATGCCGAGGAAGCGAAAAACACCTCGCACTACAACAACGTGCCCGTTCGGACACTCGCGGTTCAGATTGAGAGCGCGTGGTATGCGCGGTATGACACGCCACTCACCTATGTGGCCGGTGACAAGATTTTGGCCAGCGGAATGACGTTCTACACGGCTTCTCGCCCCTATTCCATGCAGGCGAACTCCTATGCGCTAACGCCCTGGATCAGTCCCGAGGATGTCGCTCAGAAAGGGATGCTGATTGCCTGCTTCGAAGGCCAGAAAGGCTGTTTGAACAAGGCGATAGAGTTATCGAGCGGCGGGCGCGATACGCAGGACCTGACGGTTCCCGGCTTTGGCGGAGACAGAAACTGGACGGTGCGGATTTTCTTTGTTCCACCCGCCGGCAGCGGGCTTTGAAGCATTTTTCCGAAAATGGCTCGGTTTGCCGGAATTCGAGCTAAAACCGGTCCGTTTCGTCCGAAAGCTCGTTAAATTACCCGATTTTCGATCGACCAGCGGGCGGCAAAAAAATTGAGGATCGCACCGACGACAATGCCGATGAGTTTGGCCGCGAACAAGCCCGTGAACGGTGGCAGGAGATAAACGGCGAGTGTCGATGATCCGAGTGAGATGATGCTCCCGCTGACCGCAAATTTCGCAAAAGCCCGGTGAAGGTTGAAGCGCTTTGTACGCTCGAATGTCCAGCGTGAGTTGGCCACGAAGGAAAATATCACGGCAACAGTCCAGCCGAGAAAATTGGCAAGCAGTGCTGGAACCGACAGCGCGACAAGTGCGCTGAAGGTGGCAAGGTCTATCACCGTGTTCAAAAGCCCGACAATTGCAAACCGACCAAGCTTGCTTGCAAATGGGCGATTGGCCTGATGGTTCATGACGCCGCCCGCTTCAGAACGAGGCCGGCACTCTGCAGGCGCAAGGGGAAAGCCTCCGAAGCGAGCGCATCGCGTTCTTCGTTGCGGGCATCGGTGAACACGTCCCGGCTGCGAAGAACCGCATCCACCGTGCCGGGATGACACATGACAACGGCGCCATTGGGAGCCTTGTCTATGAAGAGATCGAGCGCGCGGGCGAACGCACCCGGGCGGCGCCAGTCATAGAAGCCGCAGAGCGGTCCCTCGACGTTAAAACCATGCCGCCGCATTTCCGCGTCGAAGTTGCGCGCGAGCAAACGTGCGACAACGATCTTGGCTTTCACAAGAGCAGGCGCTGCGCGCAGGGTCGGAGCACCACGCAACCATGGGCGCTTGTCGCTCGGAACATCTGCAAACCGTTGGATCAGCCACTGTCGCACGGGTGGTAGGAAATGGACATGCTGATGGCCGTCAATGAAATCGGGATCTCGCCCGAACGCCTCGCGAAAGCGCGCCAGCTGGGCATCGGCCTCGGACATGATGGCGTCCGCTTCTGCGTTGCCAAGAAGGCGTTTCAGATCCGGCATGGTCCGGCCCGTGGATAGGGCAGGGAAGTCTGTGAGGGTGAGATGCATGCCGACCGCGAATGGACCGCCGATCGTGGAAAGGGCGCCGGCCTCGTTCGACCAGTCATCGAAGAGGGTCATGCAGCCCGTGCCGCTCAGGCGTCCGGCTTCCAGCAGCGCGCGGATGGTCTCGCTGACACCGGGCGAAAATCCATAGTCATCCGCGATCAGCCAGATCGAGCGGGCGCCGGGCTCAGCCATGGGTTGCCTTGCGCGGCTTGCGCTCTTTCGTGGCCGAAGGTGCAGAGGCCCCAGAGCCCGTGATGGACTTCACGATGTAATTCGGCCTGTTCTTCGCCTCACTCAACGCGGACCAGACATACTCGCCCACAAGGCCCGTCAGAGCCAGGTTGAGACCGCCCAGAACCAGTACCGCCACGATCAGACTGGGATAGCCGGGAACGGAGACACCGGTGAACAGAACCTCCAGAAGGATCTTGATGCCGTAGAGAAAGCCGAGCACCGCAACACCGGTGCCGAACAGCGAGACCATGCGCAAGGGCACAACGGAGAACGAGGTGAACCCTTCCAGAGAAAAGGCGATCAAACGACGCCGCGACCACTTGCTTTCGCCACCTTGCCGTTCGGCCGGTTTGTAGAGGATGCGTTCCTGCTTGAAGCCGGTCCAGGCGTAAAGCCCCTTGTTGAAGCGGCGCTGATCACGCAACTGGCGCAGTGCCGCGGCAAAGCGGCTCGTCATGACACGGAAATCGCCGGCATTGGCCGGGATCTCGTACCGCTGACCCATATTGATCAGCCAGTAGAAACCGTTGGCAAGGTACCGCCCCAGCGTGCGGCTCTCGGCACGGTCTGCGCGAACTGCATAGACCATGTCGAGATCGGGATCGTGAGTGATGCGGTCGATCATGTCGAGGGCGACATCCACCGTATGCTGGAGATCGGCATCCATGAGCAGGACATAATCTCCCTCCGAATGATCGAGGCCGGCAAGGATCGCCGTTTCCTTGCCGAAATTGCGCGCAAGCGTGATGAGGGACCAATGGCCGGTCATGTGCTCGCCATATAGTGCGCCGCCTTCATCCGTGCTTCCGTCATCGATGAAGATGAAATGCGTGTCGAGGTCAAAGCGCTGCTTGACCTGTGCAGCAAGCTCGCTTGCCAGGGCGCTGAACCCGGCAACGCTCTCCCGTTCGTTGAGGAAAGGAACCAGAATGTCGAGCCGCTGGGCCACGCGCGCAATCTCCATCAAACGATGTTCTGCCAATAGAAAGTTGAAAATGCCTATTCGTTAAGTCGCCTTGCCGCAAGGCTTCTGATAGGAAGACGCGAAATCATATGTACCGACAGAGGCGTGTCCATGCATACCACTTTGGCGCAATCGAAAGAACCGATCGATATGACGGACGCAGAGGCGGATGCGGCGCAAGACACTCCACCGTTCATGCACGGCATGCCGTCTTCGGTGGAATTCAACAAGCTGCGCAAGCGTCTGTTGCGCCAGACGCGTCAGGCGATCGAGGATTTCGCCATGGTGAAACCCGGTGAGCGCTGGCTGGTAGCACTTTCGGGAGGAAAGGATTCCTACGGACTTCTGGCCGTGCTGATGGATCTGCAGTGGCGCGGGCTTTTGCCAGTTGAACTTCTCGCCTGCAATCTGGATCAGGGACAGCCGAATTTTCCAAAACACATTCTGCCGGAGTATCTCGACAGTATCGGTGTCGCGCACCGGATCGAATACCAGGACACCTATTCGGTGGTGACGGAGAAACTTCCCGAATCAAGCACTTATTGCTCGCTGTGTTCACGTCTTCGGCGCGGGCATCTCTACCGGATTGCGCGGGAGGAGGGTTGCTCCTCACTCGTGCTTGGCCATCACCGAGAGGACATTCTCGAAACCTTTTTCATGAACCTGTTTCATGGTGGGCGGCTTGCGGCGATGCCGCCCAAGCTGTTGAACGATGAGGGCGATGTCATGGTGCTGCGTCCGCTGAGCTATTGTGCGGAGGCAGATCTGGCCAAATTCGCCGAGGCCATGAAGTTCCCCATCATTCCCTGCGACCTTTGCGGCAGTCAGGACGGCCTTCAGCGCAACGCCATGAAGGCGATGCTGACGGATATCGAAAGTCGCATGCCAGGACGCAAGGACACGATGATCCGGGCGCTGACCAATGCGCGCCCGTCTCACCTGCTTGACCGGAACCTGTTCGACTTTGCGGGGCTCACACGGGCGGATTGACCGCGTGGAACATGCGACCGCGTTCGCCGATCAGAACAAGAACGATGGCCACGGCACCGGTGAGAAAATAACCGGCGGCCAGCGGCACGGTGGATCCATCGAAGGATTGGCCGACCAGAGCGCCGATCAAACCTCCGCCAAGCGTGGTCAGAAACCCTTGCGTTGCTGCCGCGGTGCCGGCCACATGGCCCAGAGGTTCCATGGCGATCGAATTGAAGTTCGCACCGACCCAGCCAAACTGAAACATGGCGACAGAGAACAACACGAAGAAGAGTGCAAACGGCATATAGCCCACCATGGCAAGCACCAGCCACAGGAAGCTGACGAGCGTGAACCCGACAAGCGCCGTATGGGAGAGGCGGCGCATGCCGATTCGCCCCACCAGCCGCGAATTGGTGAAGGACGAGACAGCCATGAGGCCGGCTCCGATGGCAAACAGGATCGGAAACCAGTCCGCCAGGTCGAACGTATCGGTATAGATCTGCTGCGCTGAACTGATGAACCCGAAAAGCGCACCGAAGATGCTGGTCGTCGCGAGCGTGTAGCAAAGAGCGATCCGGTTGGTCAGGACGTAGGCGAAGCCCTTGGTGACCGATGAGACCGTTAGCTCACGCCGGTTCTCAGGTGAAAGTGTCTCTGGAAGCCGAAGCGCGGCCCATGTGCCAAAGACCACCGCCAGGACCGCCATGGCGAGAAAGATCTCGGACCAGTCGCCAAAAATCATGATGATCTGGCCAATGCTCGGCGCGATGACCGGTATCACCATGAACACCATCATGACCATGGAAAGGACTTCGGCCATCTGGCGTCCGCCAAAAACATCGCGAATTGCGGAGACGGCGATGACGCGCGTCGTTGCTGCCCCGATGCCCTGAAGGAAGCGCAGAACGAGGATGAAGGCGAAGCTGGGGGAGATCGCTGCGATCAGCGCCGCTGATACATAGAGAACGAGGCCAAAGAACAATGGCGCGCGGCGACCGAAGCGGTCGGAAACCGGACCGAAAACGAGTTGGCCCCCGCCAAGGCCGGCGATATAGGCGGTGACGATGTATTGGCGAGCGTTTTCATCATCCACGCCAAGCTCGGCGCCAATCTGCTGAAGAGCTGGAAGCATGATGTCGATGGCAAGCGCATTCAGCGACATGAGCGCAGCCGCAAGCGCAATGAATTCCGCCCGACCCAGGGATCTCTGGGGTTGCAAGGCTTCATTTGAAACGGGCTTGTTCATATGACTCTCCAACGATCATCAGGTATACGCAATCAAGCCTGCTCGTGGCGACAGTCGGCCGCGCTAATGCAAGCAGGCGCTGCGACCCCATCCGAGGCGAGAAACCGCGCTCGGGGCCACAACAAACGCCGGCAGTGAAACGGGAAACCAGTTACCGACGCGAAAAAATGCGCTGGCGAACGCCAACGCATCTACAAAAGAAAGCAAGCGCCCCGACAGGGGCGCTAATCCGGTATCGAAATCAGGCGGCGCCTTTGGCAGCCACGCCCTTCTCGTTCAGGAAAGCCTGCAGCTCACCTGCCTGGAACATTTCCCGGATAATGTCGCAACCGCCCACGAATTCACCCTTCACGTAGAGCTGCGGAATGGTGGGCCAGTTGGAATAATCCTTGATACCCTGGCGCAGTTCGTCGGAGGTCAGAACGTTGACACCCTTATAGTCGACGTCAAGATAGTCGAGGATCTGAACCACCTGGCCGGAAAAGCCGCACTGCGGAAAGCCGGGTGTGCCCTTCATGAAAAGCACAACGTCGCTGCTTTTGACTTCATTATCGATGAATTCGTTGATGCCGGTCATCGCAAATCCTCATCTGACCGGGGTAAAGGCCCGGCGTTTCACTTGTTAACCGTTATGTATTGCACCATCCATTGCGGTGCAACGCCGACGGATAAAAACTTTTTTCTCGCTCAATCGGGGGCGCTGGTCTGGAGGGCGAGCGCATGAAGAGCTCCGCCCATATTGCCCTTCAGGGCATTGTAGACCATCTGATGCTGCTGCACGCGGGATTTGCCTCTAAAGCTCTCTGCCACCACTTCCGCCGCGTAATGGTCCCCGTCTCCAGCCAAATCGCGGATCGTGACCTTGGCGTCAGGGATGCCTTCCTTGATCAGGCGTTCAATGTCGGCGGCGTTCATGGCCATGGATGCGGTGCCTCCTGAAGTGTTCTCAATCGAGATATGGCGTCTGGCGCCGACAAGGTCAATCGAGTGGGGAGAATTGCGCAATCTGGACCACAGATTTGCAGAAGGGGGCTGCAACAAGTTCCGTTGAAGCGAGCACCCGATCAGACGCATGAGGATGCGCCGCCGAACGGGCGGTTTTCCAAAGGAACAGACATGACAGTAGAGAGCAAGGAACAGGGCGTGAGGGATGTCATCGACGCCTATGTCGAGGCGATGAACCATGGCGACATCGAGCGTTTGAGGCAGATCTTCGCGCCTGACTGCGAAATTCAGGGCGTGACGGGGACGGGTGCCTTCTCGTTCGCCGCCTCCATCTGGCGTCAGCTTCATGATTCCCTCAACATGAGGCTGGTGGTTGAGGACTGCGTGGTGGAGAAGAACAGGGCTGCCGTCCGTTTTCGCGAAACGGGACGCTGGACTGCGCCATTCCTCGATTTCGATGCCCCTACGGGCAACAGCTATGAGCTGGTGGCCATGGAGTGGTTCGAGATCGAGAACAATCAGGTCCAGAAGCGTTGGGGGGTGCGCGACGCGGCTGCGCAGGCGCGTCAGCTGGGGTTCCCGGTTGCGGCGGGGCCTGTAAGGCCCAAGGAAGATGCAGCCTGATCAGAGGCATTCTCCGGATCGGCATTTTGGCAACGCATCGTGCGAAGACGATGCGTTGCCACTTTGCGAAAAGCTACAATGTGGGGAACGTGCCGATTTCGCTCGTGAGACAGCATCCAGATTGGCGCTGCAACATTGCAGGTGGTGACGGGCAGAGGCACGAGGGTCTGGTCCCTGTTTGCCAGCCACACAGGCAGGGGCGCGGCTGCAAGCCCGGCCCTGACCAGAGCGATCAGGGCTTCCAGATTGTCGCAGCAATACGCAGGTGCATGCGTGGAAAGCAATTCGGAAAGACGCTGCAGCGGCAGGATACGAGCGAGCGCGCCTTCCCCGACAGCCAGCGGGCAGGCGATGAGTGCTTCCGGCGATGTGGGTAGACCGTGGACGCTTACGAAATCGCGGCTTGCATAAAGTGTCCAGTGGCTGATGCCCACGCGTGACCGGATGATCTCCGGGTTCTGGGGCAATGTGCCAAGACGCAGGGCCAGGTCGGCTTCTCCATGGACGAGGTCGGCGGGGCTGTCGCTGGTATCGATCTCGATCGTGATCTCAGACACCTTCTGCCTGTAGTGTGCGAGAAGGTCCGGCAGGAGATAGGCGGCAAGCAGCGGGGTGGTTGAAATTCTCAAGACCTGGCGCGAATGACGAGCGTGGGCGCGCGCCAGATCTGAAAGTCTGGAGGCGCGCTCTTCGATCCGCTCTGCGAGGGGCAGGAGCTCCATCGCCAGCTGTGTGGGCCGAAACCCCTCCGGCATGCGCTCGAACAAGGGCGCGGACAGTGCATGTTCCAAAGCATCAAGCCGGCGCGCGACCGTGGTCTGGCTGACACCCAGCAATCGGGCGGCGGCAGCGGTGGACCCGGCTCGTATCACTGCCAGGAGATATTTCAGATCGTTCCAGTCATACATCGGCGCGCCTCCGGCCGAATTTTACCTGAATCTAGCAGGAGCGAAGGCGCGCTGACAGGCCCTTGTCAGGCGCCGTCCATGAAGTGCGGGAACCACGCCTCGTGCGCCTCTTTCAGGGCCGTGACAGGGACAGGGGCGGCATCGCCGAGCGCCAGCACATCGCCGCCGGTCGTGCCGATGATCACAGCTGCAACGCCCGCCGTTCTGGCGGCCGACAGAACCGCATCGGCCTTTGCCGTTGTTGCCACATAGCGCCCCTGATCCTCGCCGAAGAAGGCGGGGATGGCGTTTTTGGGCGCATCTATGGTGGCTCCGATGCCGGAGGCGATGGCCATCTCTGCAAGCGCGACGGCAAGGCCGCCGTCCGAACAGTCATGCGTGGCGGTCAACGCGCCGGAACGGATCAGACCGCGCACCAGATCGCCGGTGCGCTTTTCGTGAGCGAGATCGACCGGCGGAGGCGGGCCTTCGGCGCGGCCATGAATGTCGCGCAGATAGACGGACTGCCCGAGATGCCTGCCCCAGCCTTCCGGGGCGCCGATCAGCACGATGGCTTCGCCTTCTGCCGCGAAAGCAGCGCGGGCGGCCTTCTGCCAGTCGGGGATGAGACCGACACCGGCAATGGTGGGCGTCGGCGGGATCGCCTCGCCAAGCGTCTCGTTGTAGAGTGAGACATTGCCGGACACGATGGGAAAATCGAGTGCGGAACAGGCCTCGCCTATGCCCTTGATGGCATGAACGAGCTGGCCCATGATTTCGGGCTTTTCGGGATTGCCGAAATTGAGATTGTCGGTGGAGGCGAGCGGCTCGGCACCGGTGGCGGTGATGTTGCGCCAGCATTCGGCAACCGCCTGCTTGCCGCCTTCATAAGGGTCGGCCTCGCAATAGCGCGGGGTGACATCGGAGGAGAAGGCAAGGGCCTTTTTCTCCTGTCCGTCCACCCGGACGACGCCGGCATCGCCACCGGGGATGTGCAGTGTGTTGCCCTGAATGAGTGTGTCGTACTGCTCCCACACCCAGCGGCGGGAGGAGAGATCCGGCGAATTGAGAAGCTTCAGAAGGCTTTCGGCAATGTCGGCTTCCGGAACGGGGCCGGCGAGCGGTGTCTGCGGCTTCGGCTCGACCCACGGGCGGTCATATTCGGGCGCTTCGTCGCCAAGCTCCTTGATGGGAAGATTGGCCACTTCCTCACCCTGATGCAGGATGCGGAAGCGCAGATCGTCGGTCGTCTTGCCGACAATGGCGAAATCGAGCCCCCATTTGCGGAAGATTGCCTCGGCCTCGTCGCGCTTTTCGGGCTGAAGCACCATGAGCATGCGCTCCTGGCTTTCCGACAGCATCATCTCATAGGCGCTCATGCGCTCTTCGCGCACGGGGACCTTGTCGAGGTCGAGCTCGATGCCGAGATCGCCCTTGGCACCCATTTCGACAGCTGAACAGGTGAGGCCTGCGGCACCCATGTCCTGAATGGCGATGACGGCGCCGGTGGCCATCAGTTCGAGGCAGGCTTCGAGCAGGCATTTTTCGGTGAACGGATCGCCGACCTGAACGGTGGGGCGTTTTTCATCGATGCCTTCGTCGAATTCGGCCGAGGCCATGGTCGCCCCGCCGACGCCATCACGGCCCGTCTTGGCGCCCAGATAGACGACGGGCAGGCCGACGCCCTCGGCCTTGGAGTAGAATATGGCGTTGGTTTCGGCGATGCCTGCGGCAAAGGCATTGACCAGAATGTTGCCATTGTAGCGGGCGTCGAAATTGACCTCGCCACCGACGGTGGGAACGCCAAACGAATTGCCGTAGCCGCCAATGCCGGAAACGACACCGGCCACCAGATGCTTCGTCTTGGGGTGATCGGGTGCGCCGAAGCGCAGCGCGTTCATGGCGGCGACGGGACGCGCGCCCATGGTGAACACATCGCGCAGAATTCCGCCGACGCCGGTGGCCGCGCCCTGATAGGGCTCGATATAGGAGGGGTGGTTGTGGCTCTCCATCTTGAAGACAACGCATTGGCCGTCGCCGATGTCGACCACGCCGGCGTTTTCGCCAGGCCCCTGAATGACCTGCGGCCCCGAAGTGGGGAGTGTGCGAAGCCATTTCTTCGAGCTTTTGTAGGAACAGTGCTCGTTCCACATGGCCGAGAAAATGCCAAGCTCGGTGAAGCTCGGCTCGCGGCCGATCAGGTCGAGAATGCGCTGAAACTCGTCGGGCTTCAGGCCGTGGGCGGCGATGAGGTCTTCGGTGATGGGGATGTGATTGGGAATGGTCATGTGGTCGGCATGGTCCCTGCAAAGGGGTTGCTTAGGCTATCTCGCGCCTGCGGTACAGTATTGCGCGCGGATAATCCACTTCCCTTTGCCGGTTTTCATCAACCGTAATTGTCAAACCCGCTGATCGGATTGTCCAGAAGACTTCTGAGCTTCTTCAGTCCTCGTGTCACTGTCTCCCGGCTTTCCGGAACGGTGAAAGCGATGCGGGCACGGTGGAGTGGGGTGCCGCCCCGGCCGACCTTGAACTCGTCCTCGTCGTCAACCAGGACACCTTCCTCCATGGCGGCCTGTTTGAAGGTGCTGGAAAGCCATGGTTCGGGCAGTTTCAGCCACAGAAAGGGTGCATCGGGGTGAGAGGCGAAATCTTTCCCGGCAAGGACGGATGCGGCAATCGCCTGCCGGGCTGCGATCTCCGCGCGCACGCGGGCATGAATGCTTGCGGCTTCTTCGGAAAGCACCAGCTGGGCGGCCAATTCGGCAAGCAGAAAAGGAATGCCGCCGGTGATCATTTTGTGCGCGGTAAGCACACGCGAAACATAGGGTAGGGGGCTGGCCACCCAACCGCCGCGCACACCTGCCGCCACCGATTTGGACAGGCTGCCGACGTGGAATGTGCGCTCAGGCGCCAGTGACGCAAACAGGGGCGGCGTCTCCTCAAGAAGCGCGCCGTAGATATTATCCTCGATCAGCCAGACATTGTGAATCTTGGCAATCTCCACAATGGCATGCCGGCGCGCTTCGGGCATCGTCGCAAGTGTCGGATTGTGGAGCGAGGGAACCAGAAACACCATGCGGGGATGTTGCTGGGCGCAAACCCGTTCAAAATCCTCCGGCACCATGCCTTCGTCATCGATGGCGACCGAAAGCAGACGGCGACCGATCACGGTGGCGCTGCGGGCGACATGCGAATAGGTGCATTCCTCGAAAGCGATCCGGTCACCTGGCACGGTCATGGCAGCAATGACCGCGAGTATGCCGGCATGACCGCCGAGTGTGGGGACAATGGAGCCCGGCTGCGGGCGCCAATCGCCACGCGCGAGCCACTGGCTCCCTGCCTCAAGCCACCGCGTAGGGAGCGCGCGCGTGTAACTGGCGACATCAGAAGGATGTTCGCGAGCGATTCGTTCCGCGATATGAGTGAGAATTTGCGCTTGGCCAACATTGGGTGCAGCAGTCGAATCCATTCGGGTCTTGCCGGGTTCCGGCACGGTTGCCCGTGTGCCTCCGAAGGGTTGTGCTTGCGCATCCGTCGAGCGGGCGCTGCGTATACGCTCTAGAACATAGGTGCCGCGCCCTACCTCTCCCGACACGAGTCCACGTTGTCGGACGAGCGTATAAGCCCGACTTACCGTGCCGATTGTGACGCCAACATCGTAAGCAAGATTGCGCTGCGGCGGCAGCTTGGTTCCGGGCGGGAGCGTGCCATTCTCAATATCGCGTTCGATCTGGTCGGCCAGTCGCACATAAAGCGGGCCGGATCCGCGATGAAGGTTAGGGAGCCAATTTGTCATGGTGACAATTATGTATATTGCTCCGATATTTGAGTCAATGCATAGGTTCAATCGCTCCAATATGAAACGAGGAGTGATACAATGGACGCAATCAAGACAATCGGCAAAAGATGCGAGCCGGCGACGCCTGGGCCCGCGAAGAGGATGTATGGGGTTGGGCTTCGTTCCGCGCTGGAATGGATCAATGCCGCGCTCAGCAAACGTCGCAGCAGGCTGGCCTTGTACGACCTTACAGATGATCAATTGCGGGATATAGGCATCTCGCGGGAAGAGGCCCGTCGCGAAGGGCTGAGATCGTTCTGGAGTTGAGCAGACTGCTTTCGCGTCCCTCGAGAGTGAAGTGTGAGCACGCCGGTAGCTATCGAAACGCCTTTCCAATAGCCGAGAAGAGGGCGAGGTTGATGAAGGTTTTGGTGCTGTCTGTCTCTAGACAGAGGCGTTGGCGCGAGAGGGTTTTCCGCTCGCTATAAGGCGATCTGCCAGCATGGCAACGCGTCCGAGAAACGCAAATGTGACGAGAATGGCGGCAGAGTAAACGAGCACGCTCGGCCATCCGTTCAACCGTGCATCCAGAAAGTAATAGGGGATCTCACCCGCGATGGGCGCGCGCACGAGTAGAAAGATCACATAGAGGAGCGGGTAAGCGAGCCAAAGCGGTAGGTGGCGCCAGGAAAGGCTGCCATCCGTACCAGCCACCAACCACCAGACGAGATAGAGCGCCGGCGCAAAGTAGTGTAGCGCGATGTCGCACACAAGGAACAGGCCTTGTGGCTGCCAGATCGCCGACAGAAGCAGCCAGTAGACCAGACTGACCACCGAAATTGCCACCGCGACGCCGGCACGCACCCAGGCCTGTGTGAAGAAGCGAGGAGCTTTGGACAAAGCAGCCATGTGGACGAAAACCACCAGAATGTTGGTCAGGATCGTGAAATACGAGAAGTAGTAGATGATGGAGCCAATGAGGCTGCGACCCGCTTCCATGGAAGCCGGTATGGTCAAGGTGAATTGCACGACAAGAGCAAGCAAGCCGACCACGAGGCCGGCGATGTTCAGGATTTTCGTCATGCGGGTTCCCCTGGGCCGTGTTGCGAGGCTTGCATTAGTCCGAGAATCTAAATTTAAAGTTTAGGCCTAAAGCAATTGTCGTGAGAACGGGCTGGATCCCGAAAGGGCAACGCGCGACCACGCTGTGCAACAAATCCGGTCGTATTGTCCTGACGCGATATCCCGCAACAATTCCATATCGCCAAGGGAATGCGTTCGCCAAGGGAATGCATGTGGGAGTGGGGTACGTCAATTTCGCTCAAGCGATTTTGCTGCTCAGCAGTCGGACGCTCCACCAGACCAGCGCATGATATCAGCGTTGATCCTTGCACCCGTCTGTGACGACGCCAGGGGGCCGTAGGTCGAAATCGTTGTCGGAGAACCTGTTGCTTCGATGACAAGCAAAGGCAGCCCCTGTGGATTTTTGCTGCGCATGATCAGGAGCCGTGGCCGCCCGACGCGCGTATCGAGCTCCGGAATCATATGAAGATCACGGAAGCGGCGATCGCCCGACCGCATCCAGCACTTTGCACCAATGCTGTTGATCTTCTGCAGAGCGGCCACAGGGGTCGACGCATCGACCTCAAGGTTGAGAGCGCCACCCACAGGTTCTGTCTGGCATGCTGACAACAGAAGCAGCGCTGTTATAGACACCGCGCCGGTAGCACAGCGAGCGAAGCGTCGCAGGTTTAAGCCGGAATGGCCGGCATAGCCCATCAGGCAGCCTTTCCAAGAAGACCGGCAAAGAGCGCGCGCCCGTCATCGCCACCATGGGCGGCCTCGATGAGGTTTTCGGGATGCGGCATCATGCCGAGCACGTTGCCGCTGTCGCTGACAATGCCGGCAATGTCGTTCACAGAGCCATTGGGATTGGTGCCTTCGGCATAGCGGAACGCAACCTGGCCTTCACCCTCGATCCGTTTCAATATTTCATCATCGGCGAAATAATTGCCATCATGATGGGCCACGGGGCAGCGAATGATCTGGCCCTGCGCATAGCTGCGCGTGAAGGCGGTGTTGGCGTTGGTCACTTCGAGCTTGACCTCGCGGCACACGAATTTCAATGAGGCGTTGCGCATGAGCGCGCCGGGCAGGAGGCCCATCTCAAGCAGAACCTGAAACCCGTTGCACACGCCCATGACGAGAACGCCCTTGCGAGCCTTCTCGGCCACGGCCTGCATGACCGGCATGCGCGCGGCGATTGCGCCACAGCGCAGATAGTCGCCATAGGAGAAGCCGCCGGGAATGACCACCAGGTCGACATCGGGAAGCTCGGTCTCCGTCTGCCAGACGGTGATCGGCGCTTTTCCGGAAATCCTGGTAAGCGCGGCAATCATGTCGCGGTCGCGATTGAGGCCGGGAAGCTGGATGATGGCTGATTTCATGGGTTCTGATCGCTTGGGCTGGGATCGTACGGTTTCTGAGGGCCTTGGGCCAATTCGCGGAGCTCGAGGCGGCGTTCTATGCGTTCGAGGCGATCATCATGACGACCAAGCATACCGTAGATGTTGTGGGTATCCTGCTGGATCGCAATCATATGCCCCCGGATGGAGATTAGCTCCTGACGGATCTCCGATTGACCGGCTTCAAGTTTGTCCAGGCGACCCTGCATGCTCTTGAGAACTTCATAAAGCAGCTCGTTGGTGACGTCGCCCATGACAGTCTTTCTCCACAACCTCAGGTAACAGAGACAGTGTAGTCCTCAATCACTGTGTTCGCCAGAAGCTTTTCGCACATGGCATTGAGGTCGCTCTCGGCCTTGGCCTTGTCGGAACCCTCGAGCTCCAGATCGAAGACCTTGCCCTGGCGCACCGAACCGACACCGGAAAAACCGAGCGCGTCGAGCGCGCCTTCGATGGCCTTTCCCTGCGGGTCCAGAACGCCGTTCTTCAACGTCACGGTGACGCGGGCCTTGATCACTTTGCTGCTCCCTGCATGTCCTGAAACGGCCTAGTGGCGCGTCTTGTTGTCTTTGGAGGATACGAGGACCGGGCCATTGCCGCGCGGCGGTTCGTTCTCGTTCATGATGCCGAGACGGCGTGCGACTTCCTGATAGGCCTCGACCAGCCCGCCCATATCGCGGCGGAAACGGTCCTTGTCCATCTTGTCTTGCGTGGTGGTGTCCCACAGGCGGCAGGAATCGGGCGAAATCTCATCCGCCACGATCACACGCATCATCTCGTTTTCCCACAAACGCCCGCACTCCATCTTGAAGTCGACGAGCTGGATGCCGACGCCAAGGAAGAGGCCGGTCAGGAAGTCGTTGACGCGGATGGCGAGCGCCATCATGTCGTCGATCTCCTGGGGGCTGGCCCAACCGAAGGCCGTGATGTGCTCTTCGGAGACCATGGGATCGTCCAGCGCATCGGCCTTATAGTAGAACTCGATGATCGAACGGGGCAGCACCGTGCCTTCCTCGATGCCCAGACGCTTGGCGAGCGAGCCGGCTGCAACATTGCGCACCACGATCTCGAGCGGAATGATCTCCACTTCCTTGATCAGCTGCTCACGCATGTTGAGGCGGCGAATGAAGTGGGTCGGGATGCCGATTCGGTTCAGATGCTCGAAAATGTACTCCGAGATCCGGTTGTTGAGCACACCCTTGCCATCGACAATCTCGTGCTTCTTCTTGTTAAAGGCGGTGGCGTCGTCCTTGAAGAACTGGATCAAGGTGCCGGGCTCGGGGCCTTCATAAAGAATCTTGGCCTTGCCCTCATAAATGCGGCGACGACGGTTCATGGCTTTTCCTGGTCCGTTGCCTAGACAGGGAAACTTCGCGCGGAAGTTCCGCAATGCGGCAGTTTCATGGATGCATCGTTTCACGCGGTCTCTAGCGCAAACCCACTCATACCACAATTGCCATTCGTCATAGCCAACGAGTTTGTGTCCCGCCGGCAAAGAACGGATGAGCCAAACGAGCGTATTGACCCGGGACGGGGCATCTGGTTTCTGCTTCTCAACCAGATGTTTCCGCATCGCCACACGATGCCCGAGCCGGAGGAATTGCGAGATGGCCAATATGAAAGATCGTGAAGACGCGTTCGAGAACAAGTTTGTTCACGACGAGACCCAGAAGTTCAAAGCCATGGCACGCCGCAACAAGCTGCTCGGCCTGTGGGCCGCTGAAAAGCTGGGCAAGAGCGGTGATGAGGCAGATGCCTATGCGCGCGAGGTCATGAACTCGGATTTCGAAGAAGCCGGGGACGACGATGTGTTCCGGAAGGTTCGCAAGGATTTCGATGCGGCAGGGGTCCAGCAATCGGATCATCAGATTCGCCGTACAATGGACGAATTGCTCGCCACTGCGCTCGAGCAAATCAAGAGCGGCGAGTAAGGCGCTTGCCGGTTCCCTCCCTGGCCACCCGGCTGCAGGCAGGAGAGAGCGTTTTCTCCGCCTGGTCGTCCATCCCCGATTCGCTAACCGTCGAGCTCGTCGCCGGACTGGACTTCGGCGCGGTGACACTGGATATGCAGCATGGGGGGCATCACGAAGACAGCGTGCTGCGTGGAATCAGTGCCATCCGCTCGCATCACAAACATTCTCTGGTGCGGATCCCCGTGGGGCGTTTCGACATGGCAAGTCGCGCGCTCGATATGGGCGCAGAGGCTGTGATCGCCCCGATGGTGAACTCACTTGAGGACGCCCGCGCCTTCGCGGCCGCGACGAAATACCCGCCCGTCGGGCTGCGGTCCTGGGGGCCAAGTTTCGCCATGCCGCGTGAAGGCGCTTTCGACGGGCAGACATGGCTGGAAACAGCCAATACCGGCACGGTCGCCTTTGCCATGATAGAGACCCGGCAGGCACTTGCCGCGCTCGACGACATTCTGGCTGTGGACGGCATCGACGGTGTGCTGGTTGGCCCCTCGGATTTTTCCATCGCGTGGTCGAACGGCAAGACCGTGGATCCGGCTCTTGAAGAAATGATGCCTGCGATTGCGTCTATCGCTCAAAAGGCGCGGGCTCTCGGCAAACACGCGGCCATCTATGTGGTCGATCCACGCCTTGTCGGGCGGTTCTACGCCATGGGATTCAGGCTGTTCGCCATGGGATCAGAAGCGACATATATGGCTCAGGGCGCTCCGGCGATGCTCCAGGCCGCGCGGGATTCCATTCAGGATTGAGAGCGATCAAAGCTGCTGGAGGAACTTGGCAAAGGTCATGGAGCCCTCAGGCCACGGGCCGAAGCCCGATTCGGCGTTGATATGGCCCGATTCGCCTGCATCCAGAAACAGCGATCCCCACGCGGCTGCAATATCTTCTGCGACGTCAAACGCACAGAAATGGTCGTTTCGGCTGGCGATGGTGATTGACGGGAAGGGCAGCGGGTCGCGCGGATAGGGACCGAAGGTCATCAGGTGTTTCGGTCTGATCCTGCTGTTGGCGACGTCCGGCGGGGCAACAAAGAATGCGCCGGCGACGGGTTTTCTGAATTCCGGAATCGCCTGCACCGCGGTGGCCACACCCAGCGAATGTGCGACCAGAACAACCGGCTTCTCCGCTTCATTGACGGCTTTTGCGACATTGGCGACCCAGTCTTCGCGCACCGGCTTCGACCAGGCTTCCTGTTCGACACGCCGCGCCGTGGAGAGACGAGACTGCCACCGCGTCTGCCAATGATCGGGTCCCGAATTGGTGTATCCGGGGATGATGAGGATGTCTGCGTCGGAAGCTTTCATGGCCGGCCATGTAGCCATCGTATCGGTTGCATGCAAGCGTTCGCCGGTTGGAAGCGCGATTTTGATCTGCATCGAACGGTTGCTTTTTATTGGCATTGAAACTGTGAACGAAGTGTTCTCCCGACACATGCTTGTGCGTGTGAGGATGACACGCCAGTTTCAGGCAAACGCGAGGTGGCCCGCGGAAATGGCCGGCTGCCACTTTAATGGAGATTTTGCCATGAATGGGTTTCCCTTCGCCGCAACCACCCCGGTGAGCATCGGCCGCGTGGGCCTGAAAGCACGCGATGCGCGGATGTTGGCCGCATTTTATGCGGATATCCTGGGCCTTGAGGAAATGAAAAGCGACGATGGCGCGATTGCTCTGGGCGTCGGCGGTCGCACGCTTGTGGAGATCGTCGAGGATCGCTCTGCCGAACCGGATAATCCGCGCGAGGCAGGGCTATTCCACACGGCATTCCTTTTGCCGGAGCGGGCTGATCTGGCGCGCTGGGCACTGTTTGCGCGCGACAGGAACATGCGGCTTGAAGGTGCTTCGGACCATCTGGTGAGTGAAGCGCTTTATCTTTCGGACCCGGAGGGCAATGGCATTGAGATCTATGCCGACCGTGCTCCTGAAAGCTGGGCGAGAAACGAGGACGGCATTGCGATGGCGACCGAGCGGCTTGATTTCTCAAGCCTGTTGTCCACCCTGGCGGATGGCGACGAAGGCTGGCAGGGCGCGCCGGAAAACACCGTCATCGGCCATGTGCATCTGCGGGTGGGCGATCCGAATACGGCGGAAACCTGGTGGCACGAGGCGCAGGGCTTCGACACGATGGCGCGCTATGGATCGCAGGCGGTGTTTCTGGCGACGGGCGGTTATCACCACCATATCGGCGCCAACAGCTGGCGCAGCGCCGGGGCGGGCCAGCGCAATCCAAACCGCACCGGACTTTCCTGGCTGGAGCTGAAGAGCAGGAATGCGACGGCGGAGAAGGAATTCGCCGACCCGTGGGGCACCGTCGTGCGGGTCGCACCGTCAAACTGACGCCGCACGGTTCCGGAGCATTCAGCTTTCGCTGAAGCGCGGAGAACCGGTTCCTGTTTTTCCTGGAGTTGTTGCAGACGCCGACTTCGAGGCCCCTTCTCCCCGCTTGCGGGGAGAAGGTGAGGATGAGGGGCGGGCGCGAAGTTCTGCGAACCCACAATACGGAAAAATTTTCATGCGCGGCGTCGGCCCCTCATCCCCCTGCCGGGACCTTCTCCCCGCTCGCGGGGAGAAGGAAGCCGTCATCTGCATGAAGCGTTCCCAGTTTTCCGGAATTGCTCCAGACAAAAAAACGCCGGCGCATCGGGTGATGCGCCGGCGTTTTTGCATTTAAGGGGCAGAGATCAGCTTTCGCCAAACACGCGCTCGAAGATCGTGTCCACATGCTTGGTGTGGTAGCCGAGATCGAATTTTTCGCGGATCTCGTCTTCCGAGAGAGCCGCACGCACATCCTTGTCGCCCAGAAGCTCTTCAAGGAAATCGGCACCCTGTTCCCAGACCTTCATGGCGTTGCGCTGCACCAGCCGGTAGGCATCCTCGCGCGACACGCCTGCCTGGGTGAGCGCCAGAAGCACGCGCTGCGAATGGACGAGGCCGCGGAACTTGTTGAGGTTCTTGTCCATCGCCTCGGGATAGACCACCAGCTTTTCCATCATGCCGGTCAAGCGCATGAGCGCGAAATCCAGCGTGACGGTGGCATCCGGGCCGATCATGCGCTCGACGGAGGAGTGCGAGATGTCGCGCTCGTGCCAGAGTGCCACGTTTTCCATGGCAGGCATGGCATAGGCGCGCACCATGCGGGCAAGACCGGTGAGGTTTTCCGACAGAACCGGGTTGCGCTTGTGCGGCATGGCCGACGAGCCCTTCTGCCCCGGCGAGAAATACTCTTCGGCTTCCAGAACCTCGGTACGCTGCAGGTGGCGCACTTCCACCGAGAGGCGCTCGATGGAGGAAGCGATCACGGCGAGCGTGGAAAAATACATGGCGTGGCGGTCACGCGGGATGACCTGTGTGGAGACCGGCTCCGGCTTCAGGCCCATCTTCTCCGCGACGTGTGCTTCGACGCTCGGGTCGATGTTGGCGAAAGTGCCGACGGCGCCGGAAATGGCGCAGGTGGCGATTTCCTCACGCGCATAGACGAGGCGGGTACGGCAGCGCTCGAACTCGGCATAGGCCTGCGCCAGCTTGACACCGAAGGTGGTCGGCTCTGCATGGATGCCGTGGCTGCGACCGATGGTGACCGTGTCCTTGTGCTCGAAGGCACGTTTCTTCAACGCCGCGAGAAGCTTCTCGAGATCGTCGAGCAGGATGTCGGTGGCGCGCACGAGCTGGACGCTGAGGCAGGTGTCGAGCACGTCGGAGGAGGTCATGCCCTGGTGGACGAAGCGGGCCTCGGGCCCGACGATCTCTGCCAGGTGCGTCAGGAAGGCGATGACGTCGTGCTTCGTTTCGCGCTCGATCTCGTCGATGCGGTCGATATCGAACGTGGCGTTGCCGGCCTTGTCCCAGATGGTTTTAGCGGCTTCCTTCGGCACGATGCCGAGCTCGGCCATCGCGTCTGCGGCGTGAGCCTCGATTTCGAACCAGATGCGGAACTTGGTCTCGGGCGACCAGATTGCAGCCATTTCCGGCCGCGAATAGCGCGGGATCATGCGTGCCTTGCCTTCCATGAAAGTGGGGTCGGCGCCTGACTAGCAGAGCTTGACGTTTTCCTCAACGCGGCCTGGAGGCATAGATGCAGGAGAGGGCGAAAAGCGCGGCCAATCCCCAGGGAAAATAGGCCCGGAGCCCTATGACGGCGAATTGATAGACTGCACCCGCCGTGGTGAAAATGAAATGCAGAATCCACCGGACTGACAGGGGATCGCCGTGCCACTGAGCGTAATATGCACGATACTGCAGTGCATAGAGCGCGGCCGTGATGCCGATGGTGGCGAGAGCGAAGCAAACAAAGGCTGCAGCAAAGCGCGTCTCGGGCCCGGACCTGCGCGCAACAAGCGCCTGAAGTGTGTGCCCGACGGGAAAGGCCAGTGCCCCACCCAGCGCAAAGATCGATGCCAGCACCAGCACTTGCGGCAGTGTCTGCCATCCGCGCGCCCACAGAAAAACGAGCATGTTGAGGCCCATGAGCGCGCCCCAAAAGAGCGCGCCTGTCAACGCCTGTGTGAGCGATGGCAGCGCCTGCCGCAGGCTGGCAAAACAACGCCTCACGAAAAAACCACGTCTCTGCCGCCGTCCGACATCAACGTTCAAAGCCGACCGGTAACGGCGATGAATCGATGGTCGGGCCCTTCAAAGCCCACTTTGCGCACGGCAATGATCACCGCGAAGACCGGTGTGCCACCCTGCGGATAGAAAGTCTGGATGCCGCTGATCCTATAGCCGAGAGGGCAGCCGCGGCTCTGCGGAATCGCGCTGTCTTCATGCACAAGAACGGTTTCCGCCCCGGCCTGTGTGGCAATACGTGTGAGGCGAAAGCCGGCTGGCTCGCCGAATCCATAGCACTCCGCACCGTCCGGCATGGGAAGTTCAGTCAGGCGGAATTCGAGGGGACTGTCGATCGCGGGAAAGACCGGGCGGGGATTGACAGCCATGCGGAAGGGATCAGCTGACTGTTCCGTCACAGCGTTCCAGCCGGCGGTAAAACCGAGATTTTCTGCAAGCTCGCTGTCTGCAATGACAGATTGAGACTGTGTTCTGGCTTCAGCGCGTGCCTCGGAAATACTGGCCCCGTCCTGCTCAAGGGTCACACGGATGGGCGTGCCGGGCAGGAAACTGTCATTGGCGGTATTGATGTAATAGCGATTGGCGTAAGCAAAGCCGGACCCGTCCTGCACACCGAATTCCTCAAAGGCGAATGTGGAACCGTCGGCTGAAAAGCCGAGAACCTCGACCGAGGGCGTGTCTCCTGCATGAGCCGCGGGCGAAGCGGCGAGAAGTGCGGCGGCGCACAGTGCCATGAGAAACTGTTTCATGATGACATTCCTTTCGGCTGAATGCTCGTCTCACTGCCCTATGACAGATGTGTTCGCCCAAGTGGGAAATATATCACCTTCAGCCGGTTTGGCGGCAAACACCCCCCGGGCAATGGCGCGGGCCATGGTTGCGGCGGCGGCGGCGTTGAGATCGATCACTGCTTCGAGATCAAGCGGCGTTTCGTTGCGGCCGGTCGACAACGCGAAGACCAGATCGCCATCGACCGGCGTGTGCGCCGGCCAGATGGCGCGCGCGAAACCGTTGTGAGCGGCGATGGCAAGACGCTTTGCAGCCGGTTTGTCGAGCTTTGCATCGGTGGCAATGATGGCAATCGTGGTGTTGCCGCGCGCGGCCGTGCGCATTTTTGTGGTGACGCTGGAAGCATTCGGCGGCATTGGGTGAGGCAGACCGAGGCCGCCAAACTCGTCGCCGATCTCAAAAGGGGCGGCCCAGAAATGCCGTGTGTTGCCGACAGTGACCGAACCAACCGCATTCACCGCAACGAGCGCACCGACGGTGATGCCGTATTCAAGCACGGTGGATGCCGAGCCGAGCCCGCCCTTCAGCGTAGCCGTGGTGGCGCCTGTGCCGGCACCTGCCGTGCCGATCTCGAAGTCCTGCGATGCGGACATGGCGGCGGAAAAGCCGAAATCCCGATAGGGGGAAAAGCGCCCCCAGTCCTTGTTGCCGCCATTGGGAAGATCGAACAGGATGGCGCCGGGCACTATGGGCACGCGAAAGCCCAGAATTTCGAAACCTCGGCCCATTTCACGCAGCGCCGCCTGAACGCCGGCTGCCGCATCAATGCCGAAAGCGGAGCCGCCTGACAGCGTGATGGCATCGACCCCGTCGACCAGATTGTGTGGCTCCAGCGCGTCGGTTTCACGGGTGCCCGGCGCTCCGCCGAGAACCTGCACACCGGCGGTCGCCGGCGTTTCGCACAGAATTGCTGTGACCCCTGACCTCACGCGCTGGTCGGTGTGATTGCCGACCGTGAGTCCTGCGACATCCGTAATCAGGTTCCGCGGTCCCTTGCGCCACATCATTCAACCGCCTTGAAGGCCTGCCCGTCGAAGCGGAACAGCTGGTACAAGGGCTGTTCGAGATCACCTTTCTCATCGAAGGAATATGGGCCGAGCGCTGTTTGAAATGTGCCGGATTGGAGTGTCGTCGCGATGGCGCCGGACCCCGCACGCAACGCGGAAATGGCAAGTTCGGTGGCTGCGAAGGCAGGTAGAACGTAACCGTCGGGCACAATGCCGGCGTCACCCAGCGCGCTTTTGGCGCTCTCAGTGGCGATGTCGGCCCAACGCGGCAGGCCGACCATCAGTGTTCCGTCGGCAAGAGGTATGGTGCTTTCTTCTGCGCGCAACGCTTCGCCACCAGCGATAACGAGCTGGTAATCCATGCCTGCCGCGTCGCGCGCGAGAATGGCAATGTCACTGCGATCGCCGCCCACGAATACGTGGGTTGCGCCCGAGCGTTTCAGGCGCCCGGCCAGTGCAATCTGATTGTCGAGTTGCGGGCGGAACGTGTCGATGAAGACGGGCTTGAGTTCCTGCAGCTCGGCAGACGCGCGGAGGTTCTCCGCCAGTTCGCGCCCGTAGATGGTTCCATCGTCCACGATGGCGAAAAAGGCATCGCGCCAGCGGGGCAGGAGAAGCCGGGCGACCGCATCGCGCTCCGCATCAGCGCGCGGCGCAGTACGAAAAACGGGCCAGCCGGTACGTTCACGCTGATCGGTCAGGGTTGCAGTGCGCACCCCGGGCGTGATGACTGGAATCTCCGCTTTCGCGAAGAGAGGGAGCGCTGCGTCGATGGCGTCTGTGCACAGAAAGCCCACCACCACCGATACGTTCTGATCGATGAGTGAGCGGGCGGCGGCCTCCCCACCTTCGGTGCTGCACTGCGTATCGGCCTCGACAATCCGCGCACCCATCGATTGAGCCGCCACGCGTGCTCCATCGCGCAGCTGCTGCCCAAGCAGCTCGAAGTTCTCGGTCAAAGGTGCGGCCAGCCCGACAACCGGCTCCTGCGCATGAGCGGCAGGCTGGCTGATGGCAGCGAAGCTGCAAAAGATGAAAAAGACCAAGCAACGCATATCGTGGTTCAGTTACCCGTTTAACGGTCACGCAGTAGCATGGGAATCAGCCCGTCGGCACCAGACATTAACCGCAAAGCTGCTGAACTGGTAAATAACTGTGCCATAAAGCACTTGCGGCAATATGCGTCTGCTTGGCGTGTTGGGTTGGCGTACCGCTTTTTCTGATTTTGCACTGTCGGGTTTCGGTATGCCTTGGTAAGGCTTGGGAATATCCTATATCGCGCCCAAGAGTTGAAAAGAGTTGATTGTGCTGAAGACCAACGAGATCGAACCGCGCCACTATCGCGATGCCATGGCCCGTTTTGCCGGTGCCGTTCATGTGGTCACCACGGATGGGCCGGCAGGCAAGCGCGGCGTCACAGCCATCGCGGCCTGTTCGGTTTCGGACAATCCACCCACGGTGCTGGTGTGCCTCAACCGCGAAAACCCCAACAATGACAGTTTCGTGAAGAACGGCGTTTTTGCGCTCAACACGCTGGCAGCGGATCATCAGGAGCTCTCGAACGCATTCTCGGGGCTGACCGGACTTTCGCCCGAAGAGCGTTTTGCGCTGGCCCGTTGGGAAACCATTGCCACCGGCGCTCCCACGCTTTCAGATGCTCTGGCGGTGTTCGACTGCCACGTGGTGAAGACGGTGGAGCTTGGCACGCATCGGGTTTATTTCGGCCAAGTCGCAGGCCTCAGTATCGGCGACAAATCGAGCCCGCTCCTCTACCATGAACGGGGTTATCGGGTGTTGTAACCTTGCACGCTTTCGCGAAAACTGGGGGAATGATGGCCCAACCGAGCACACGCGGCCTGCCGCAATCGATCGATGAAACACTGGAGCTGCTGACCGAGGGTGGCTATGTGGCTGACCGCTCACTTGCCACGGTGCTCTATCTCAGCCTGACGATGCAGCGGCCGCTGTTTCTGGAAGGCGAGGCGGGTGTGGGCAAGACCGAGATCGCCAAGGTGCTGGCTGACCGGCTCGGGCGAAAACTCATCCGGCTGCAATGTTATGAAGGGCTCGATGTCTCTTCTGCCGTCTATGAGTGGAACTACGCCGCCCAGATGATTGAGATCCGCATGGCCGAAGCGGCAGGCGTTCATGACCGCGCGGAAATGGAAAGCGGTGTTTTCTCCGAAAAGTATCTTATCCGCCGCCCGGTGCTGGAGGCGCTGGAAAGCGGTGTGGATGGGCCTCCGATCTTTCTGATCGACGAGCTGGATCGGGCTGACGAAGCCTTCGAGGCCTATCTGCTGGAAGTGTTGTCCGACTTTCAGGTGAGCGTGCCGGAACTGGGCACGATCAAGGCTGCCGAACCGCCGATTGTCGTCATCACCACAAACCGCACACGCGAGATTCACGACGCGCTGAAACGGCGCTGCCTCTATCACTGGGTCGATTATCCCGACGCGCAGCGCGAGCTCGACATCTTGGCCAAGAAGGTGCCGAACGCCAATGCGACGCTGGCAAAACAAATCGTGGTGTTCGTGCAGAAACTGCGGGAGCTCGATCTCTTCAAGGCGCCTGGTGTTGCCGAAACCATCGACTGGGCGACGGCGCTGACGGCACTTGGCAAGGAGGCGCTGGACGCCGAAAGCGTGTCTGACACGATGGGCGTTCTCCTGAAATACCAGGACGACATCGCGCGGATGGAAGAGGGCGAGGGCGTGCAGGTTCTGGAAGAGGTGAGGGTCGGCTGAATGGCCGCCGCCCCGGTAATGCAGAAATCGGCTTCGGTTGAGCAGGAGGGCGCGCGGCTGGCAAACCGCATTGTCGGCTTTGCCCGCATGCTGCGCCGCGCCGGCCTCAGGATCGGGCCTGCGGCGGTGATGGATGCGGTGCGCGCGGTGCTTTCGGTCGGAATCGAGAACCGACAGGATTTTTACTGGACCCTGCATTCGACCATGATCTCGCGGCGCGAGGACCATGCGGTGTTCGACGCGGTGTTCCGACTTTACTGGGCGCGGCGCGAGGATCGCGACGATGCGGACGGCGGCGAGGATGGCGAGGAGGCGGAAGTGCTGCGCGAGAAGAAGCGCGCCGGCGACCGCC
The DNA here is from genome assembly GCF_020833685.1 of Nitratireductor sp. B36. Taxonomy (GTDB): domain Bacteria; phylum Pseudomonadota; class Alphaproteobacteria; order Rhizobiales; family Rhizobiaceae; genus Nitratireductor. The sequence continues at coordinate 311,800 of NZ_JACKZY010000001.1, read as the reverse complement.
GTGCCGAAGATGCGCTCGATGAGGAACGGCGCGCGATCATCAAGAAACGCCCGGAATTCGAGCTCGATGCGCGCCTTTCCTTCACGGCAATGGAGGTGCTGCGTGGCAAGGATTTTGCGCAGATGTCGGCGGCTGAACTGGCCGAGGCGCGCCTTGCCATGCGTGATCTCACATTGCCGTTCGACAAGATCGCGACGCGCCGCTTCAGACCGGATCCCCATGGTGTGCGGATCGATCCCCATGCCATGCTGCGGTCGAGCCTGCGCACGGGCGGTGACCTGATCCTGCCAAGATTCCGTTCGCCAAGAGAAATCGCGCCGCCGCTGGTGGCGTTGGTCGATATTTCGGGCTCGATGAGCCAGTATTCGCGCATTTTCCTGCATTTTCTCCACGCGCTGACGGAGAAGCGCCGGCGCGTTCACAGTTTCACCTTCGGCACGCGGCTGACCAACATCACGCGTGCGCTCAGCCGTCGCGATCCCGATGAGGCGATGGACGAGGCTTCGGGGACCGTGCGCGACTGGTCGGGCGGCACGCGGATCGGCACGGTGCTGGGCGATTTCAACCGGCTGTGGTCGCGCCGGGTTCTGGGGCAGGGCGCCATCGTGCTTTTGATCACCGACGGGCTGGAGCGCGACCATATCGAGGTTCTGTCACGCGAGATGGAGCGGCTTTCGAAATCATGCCGGCGACTGATCTGGTTGAACCCGCTGCTGGGTTTCGAGGGGTTCGAGCCGCGCGCACGGGGCATGCGCGCCATGCTGCCGCATGTGGATGAATTACGCCCCGTACACTCGCTCGATGCGCTTGGCGATCTGGTGGCCGCGCTGACGGCACCGGCGAGCGGCGGGGACTTGGCACGGCACTTCCAGCGTGCCCATATGAAAGGCGGGAGAAACGCCAATGTCTGATCTTGTGCATAAGGACCATGCGCGCGATCCGCTGATGATCGCGGAGGAATGGATGAATGCCGGCCGCGATGTGGCGATTGCCACCGTGGTCGAAACCTGGGGCTCTGCACCCCGGCCTGTGGGAAGCCATCTGGTGATCGACATGGACGGCAATTTCGAAGGATCCGTGTCGGGTGGCTGTGTCGAGGGCGCGGTGGTGGCCGAGGCCGCTGACGTGCTCGCTGAGGGCAAGCCGCGCATGCTGGAATTCGGTGTGGCCGACGAGACCGCCTGGGAGGTGGGGCTCTCCTGCGGCGGGCGCATCCGGGTTTATGTGGAGAGGCTTGGCTAGTGGATCCGCATTCGCTCAAAAAACTGAACGCGCTGCGGCGCGACCGCAAGGCTGCGATCCTGCTGACGGATCTGGGCGACGGACGCGACCGTGTGATCGGCGAGGGCGACACGGTGGCAGGAGTTCTGGGGGAGGCTGTGGCGCGTGCCTTTCGCTCCGGAAAATCCGGTGTGGTGGAGGTCGACGGGCGGCATTTTTTCCTCAACGTGCATCTGCCCGCACCGCGTCTCGTGGTGATCGGGGCGGTGCATATCAGCCAGGCGCTGGCGCCGATGGCGAAGATCGCCGGCTTCGATCTGACAATCATCGACCCGCGCACCGCCTTCGCCTCGCCGGAGCGCTTTCCCGACGTGGCGCTTCACGCCGAATGGCCGGATGAAGCGCTGGCGCGCCAGCCGCTCGATGCCTATACGGCGCTGGCAGCCCTGACCCATGATCCGAAGATCGATGACCCTGCCTTGAAGGCAGCTTTTGACGCTGAGTGTTTTTACATCGGGGCGCTGGGCAGCCGGAAGACCCATGCCAAGCGCGTGGAGCGCCTGAAGGATGCCGGTGTGGCAGGGCAGGCGCTGGAGCGGATCAATGCACCCATCGGGCTCGATATCGGCGCTGCGACGCCAGCCGAGATCGCCGTGGCGGTGCTTGGCTCGGTGATCCGGGCGCTGCGGACGCGCGGGCTCGATGGTGGGGGGCTCCCGTCGTGAAGTTCGGGCCGCTTTGCGTTGAAGATGCCGAGGGAGCGGTGCTCGCCCATGCGACGTTGGCCGGCAGCATGCGGCTGCGCAAGGCGCACCGGCTTACGGCACAAGACATTGCACTTTTGCGGGCCGAAGGTGTCTCGACCGTGATTGCGGCAAAACTGGAGCCCGGAGATCTGGACGAGGATCAGGCGGCGGAACGGCTTGCGAAACGGCTTGCCGTCGACGGAATTGCCGCGCGGCCTCCCTCCACGGGGCGGGTGAACTTTTATGCTGAAAAGGCAGGTCTCTTCATTGTCGACAAGGAAGCTGTGGACCGGTTGAATGCCGTGGACCCGGCCGTCACGCTTGCCACGCTGCCAGATTATAGCCCGGTCGGCGAAGGGCAGATGGTGGCGACGGTGAAGATCATCCCCTTTGCTGTTGGCTCTGGCAGGGTGGATGAGGCATTGGCTGTGGTCCGGGAGGACGTGTTCCGCCTGGCGCCGTTTCGCGCGCATTCTGTCGGTGTGGTGCAGACCGCATTGCCCAGCCTGAAAGACAGCGTGCTCGGCAAGACTGCACGGATCACGCGTGAGCGGCTGGCGCGTTCGGGAAGCCGCGTGACGCGCGAGCTGCGACCGGCGCATGAGACCGAAGCGGTTGCGCGCGCGCTCGATGTGCTCAAGGATGAAAGCGACATGCTGCTCGTCTTTGGCGCATCGGCGGTGTGCGATGCGGATGACGTGATCCCTTCCGCCATCCGCAAGGCGGGCGGCGCGGTGGAGCGGGTCGGCATGCCGGTTGATCCCGGCAATCTTCTGGTGCTGGGCACGATTGACGGCAAGCCGGTCATCGGCGCGCCCGGCTGCGCGCGCAGCCCCAAGTCAAATGGTTTTGACTGGGTGCTTGACCGGCTGATGGCGGGGCTCGCCGTTTCTTCTGCCGATATTGCCGGGATGGGCGTCGGCGGGCTGCTCGCCGAAATTCCGACGCGGCCGCAGCCGCGCGAGGGAAAGCGCGACGCGGACGCCCCCCTGGTTTGGGGTGTTTTGCTGGCGGCCGGCCAATCGCGCCGGATGGGGGAGCGCAACAAGCTTCTCGCCAAATTTGACGATGTGCCGCTGGTGCGGCGGACGGGAGCGGCATTGGCCAAGGCGCGTGTGGGCGCAGCCGTGGCCGTGCTTGGGCATGACGCGGAGCCTGTGCAGGCAGCGCTTCAAGGTCTCGGACTGGGCTTTGCGATCAACCATGCCTATGCGGACGGGCTTTCCACTTCTCTGAAGGCCGGAATTGCGGCGCTCCCGGAAGAGGCTTCCGGTGCGCTGATCATGCTGGCGGACATGCCGCAGGTTGGTTGCGACGATCTCAACAGGCTCGTGGATGCCTTTGTGAAGGCGGGCGGCAATTCCGTGGTTCGGGCAACCCACAATGGCAAACGCGGCAATCCCGTGATCCTTCCGCGCGTGCTCTTTGCCGAAGTGGCGCGGCTTGAAGGTGATACGGGCGCAAGGCATGTGGTGGAGCAGGGGCTGGTCCCGGTGTTCGATGTGGAGATCGGCGGTGCGGCGCATCTCGACGTGGACACGCCGGAGGCGCTCGAAAAGGCGGGCGGGACGTTCGATCGATGAGTTTTCTTTTCAGGCCAAGGTTCTGGTTTCCTGTTCTTTTCCTGTTTGTTTCGGTAGCGTCGGTCAAGGCGCTTGAACTCGCTTCGCACAAGGACCGGCTTTTTGCCTATCCCGCGGTTCTGTCATCCAGTGATGGCGGCGCCTACCGCGTTGTCGATTATCAGGAAATGCGCGACATCAATGCTCGCGATGCCGTGCCGGAACGGCGGGTGGAGGGGCGATACATTTCCACAGGCGTGCGCAGTGCGCAGCAGGAACTCGCAATGAAGACGGAGGCGGGCACGGTGCGTTTCTTTGCCGTGGGCAAGACCCACGGGGCGAGCGCGATCGTGATCTACCTGCACGGGCAAGGCGGCAATCGCCGGCAGGGCGTGAATGACTTCACCTTCGGTGGCAATTTCAACCGCATCAAGAACCTGATGGTGAAGAGCGGCGGGCTTTATCTGTCGCCTGATGTTGCGGATTTCGAGGCGCGTGGGAAACAACAAATCGCGGCGCTGATTTCTCATTATGCGACGGCCTCGCCGGGCGCGCCCGTGTTTGTCGCCTGCGGTTCGATGGGGGGCGTGCAGTGCTGGTGGCTCGCGGAAGATGAAACGATGGTGGATCGGCTTGGCGGGCTGCTGCTGCTCGGCTCCCTGTGGCATGAGGCGTTTCTCAAGAGCCCGGCTTTTGCAGCCCGCGTGCCGGTGTTCTTCGGTCACGGCAGCAATGACCGTGTGTTTCCGGTCGAGCGGCAGGAGGCGTTCTTTCGCAAGATCCGTTCTTCGGCACAGGGCTATCCTGCCCGCTTCGTGCGGTTCGAGACCGGCACCCATGGCACGCCGATCCGCATGACCGATTGGCGCGAGACGCTGAACTGGATGCTTGCTCAGCAATGACGCGACGTGTCAGGGGCCTGTATGATAGTCGAGAATGGTGATGGGATCCTGTTCGCCGTCATAGGACGCATCGACATCATAGCGCACGAGCGTGAAGGTGCCTTCGCGGAAGATCCAGGTGCCTGACGAGAAGGCGTCGCCGACACCGCGCCATTTGTTGTAACTGGTGAGCGTCAGCGTATCGGCATCATAAGACGAGTTCACAAGCGTGTTGTCGGCAGTATAACCGATCGTCCGGATGTCCTCCACTTTCCCCTCGGGATCATCATCTTGATACTGTACGCTCGTTTCGGGCGTGGCAAATTGAAGAGGGGTGAGCGCACCGGCCTCATCGGCCAGAATATAAGCGTGAATCTCATTATACGCGCCACTACCGCAATAGAATCGGAAGAGCTTGGCCTCGTGTTTCGGTGTGTCGAGGCTTTCGTGCGAGTAGTTGAAGGCGATCGTGTAGCTTTCCACCTGATCGTCGCGTTTCTGTTCGAATGCCTGGGGGCAGCTGGCGCCATAAACAGACTTGAAGAGTGCCGTTGCGCTGGCCAACATGGCGTCGGTTTCATCCGGAGCGCCATCACCGCAGCTGGGCGGCAGAACGCTGGCGAGTTCGCCGGTAGCGGGTTTCATTTCCGCCTTTTCGATATGAAGCGGATTGTAAGGTGTTCCCTGGATCAACGGGTTGGACAGGCGCAGCGTATAGCAACCCGCAAAAACCCGTTCGTCGCCACCGCTTGCCCGCGCACGGATCGCCACGGGCAGTGAATAGACAATGCTGCCGGCAGCGCCCTCGGAGGTGGCTGTTCCCGTTGCAAGCTCGACATGTTCCGTGTCGGCATAGCCTTGTTGATAGGCTTCGAGCGTATCGGCCGGCGGCGTTGCGAAATAGTCGTAGGCGCGGGCGTATTCCTTGCGGTTGACGGCGTTGTAAAGGGATTTCAACAAGGTTTGCGGCGTCGAGCGGTCGTCCAGATAGGGTTCGTCCTGTGCAAGGACGGATGTTTGCAACGCAGCAAGGAATGCGACGGCGGCGAAAGCGGGTTTCATCAGGGCCTCCTCGGCTCGAAACGGCCTGCAGGGTAACGCGGGAAACATCGATTCGCACCGATATTAGCGTTTGAACATTGCTCAGATTGTGATCGCCTGTAGCGGCGCGTCGTGCATTTTGGTGTTGTTTCAAATAGAATGAAACAGAGGGGCATTTCTTAACCGCCCCTCGCTATGGGTGCGTTCGGTGCGGATTGTATGATGGGAGCTCTCGCACCGGCGGGAGATGCGACATGGCCATCGGGAGAGGCCGCGATTTTGCGGCATTGCTTGATGAACTGATCAGCGAGGATGATGAGCATGCGGGCGGCGTGCCTGCGAGCCTCAATTCACTCGACTATCTTTCCGTGGCCGAAGAGCTCCATTCCGGACGCATCAACTTTACCGACCGGCGCGCGCAGGTCGAGTATGACGAGCACCGGATGGCGGAGCCGGTCGAGCCAAGGAGCAAGGCTGCTAGCAAGGCTGCCGAAGCGCCTCCGTCACCGCCGTTGACCACTGACCCAGACGATATCGCCCGTGAACTCGGTCTGAGCCAGGCCATCGAGCCCAAAATCCTTGATCGGTTGCGGCGGGAATTCGCCTTTCGCAATCACCCCGACCGTGTGCCTGCTCATCTGCGGGCGAATGCCATGATGCGCATGCAGGTGGCGAATATGCTGATTGATGAAGCCAAACGCGGCAAATTCAAGCCGCGCGGGGCTGGTGAAGCCAGGGCATGAGGCGCTCGCGCCGCAACCAGCGCACATAGAGCAAGACTGAAACGATGGCGAGGCCGCTTACGAGGCCGATCCAGATGCCGGGCCCGTCCATGCCGAGGACAAAGGCAAGGACCACGCTCGACGTCATGCCGAGCCCCCAATAGCCGAACAGCGAATAGATCATCGGCACTTTCGTGTCGTGCAGCCCACGCAACATGCCGGCAGCAACCGCCTGCGCCCCATCAAATATCTGGAACAGCCCGGCAAAAGCCAGGAAGGTGACGGCAAGGGCGATGACGTCGGCATTTTCGGCCAGGTCGAGATCGATGAAAGCGCCGATCAATGGTCTTGGAAGCGTGACCATGATGACGGCCATCAGCGCCATGAAACCAACCCCCATGACGAACGCGGTCCAGCCGGCGCGGGCGATCGCGTCCCGGTTCTGCGCACCGTACGCCCGGCCAACGCGGACGGTTGCCGCCTGCGCAAGCCCCATGGGCACCATGAATGTGATGGAGGAAATCTGGATCGCAATGGCGTGGGCGGCCAATGCGGGCGCACTGATGAGGCCCATCAGAAGAGCGGCGGCATTGAAGATCGTGACCTCGAACGTCATCGCTCCCGCAATTGGCAGGCCGAGGCGGATCAGTTCGAAGAAGCGCGGCCAGTCGGAACGCCAGAAGCGACCAAAAAGCTGGTAGCGGCGGAACTGGCGTTCGATGGAAACGACCAGCGCGAGACCGAGAAACATCAAAAGACTTGAAAGCGTGGTGGCGATGCCGGATCCGGGAACGCCAAGTGCCGGAAAACCGAGATTGCCGAACATCAAACACCAGTTGGCCAGCACGTTGAAGGCGACCATGATGAACATGATGGTAAGCGCCCATCCGGGTCGCTCGAGCGCCGAAATGAACGAGCGCAGCACGATATAGCCGAAAAACGGCAGAGCCGCCCATTGAAGCGCACGCACATAGCTGCCAGCCACTGCAGCGAGGTCTGGCTCCTGTCCCATCCACAGAAGCACCCGCTCGGACTGCCAGAGCAGGAGCCAAATCGGGACGGAGACCGCAATCGCAAGCCAAAGCCCCTGCCGGACCGTGCGCCGCACGTCTCGCACCGAATGAAGCTTGCGTCCAAGCGCGCTCGCCATCATGGGGGAGGTGGCCAACAGCAGACCAAGACCGAAGATCAGCGGCGCGAAATAGAGATTGTACCCGAGTGTCCCGGCTGCCAGGGCATCCGGGCCCAAACGCCCCATCATCATGACGTCGGTCGTTGTCATGGCGATCTGCGCCAGATTGGTGAGCACCATCGGCCAAGAAAGCGCCAGCATCGCCCGCGCTTCGGCGGTCCACGGATTGGCCGGCGCGCGGACGCCGGGAGCGATGGCCGTCATGTTGTCTACCCCTTGTGGCGGGCGGAACATTCAACGCCTGCCGGAATCATGCGCGGAAGGAGGATGCCTTCGGCGAAAAATTGCTTTTAACGTTGCCAGCCAGACAGGCAAGCTGGTTTCGTTTGGTCCAGTCGCCGTTAATTGCGCCCGCGGCGGGACCTGCGCGCTCCGGTCGTTGCGCCGCTTTCGGATGCAGCCTTGTTGCGCAGTGGCCCGACACGCGCCACGATCTCCTCTAAGTCCGGACGGCTTGCAGGCTGATTGTGGCCATCCAGAGCAGCACGCATCGCCGCCAGATGTTCGAAGGAGGTGCCGCAGCAGCCGCCAATGATCTTCGCGCCGCCATCGACGGCAAGCCGCACATATTCGGCCATGAGTTCGGGCGTTCCGGAATAGTGGACCTCGGTGCCGCGAAACTCCGGAATGCCGCAATTGCCCTTGACGACCACCGTTGCCTCGGGCCGCGCTTCTGTCATGTCCAGCAAAGAGGCCAGGATGTCGGGCGCGCCGACGCCGCAATTGGCACCGACGGCGAGAGGCGCCTGGGGCAGGTCGTCGACAACGGTGTGAATGTCTTTTGGTGCAAGGCCCATCATGGTGCGGCCGGCCGTGTCGAAGGAACCGGTATAGGTGTAGGGAAGGCCGACCCGGATCGCCGCCTCGGCTGCCGCGCGGATCTCGTCGGGCGCGGACATGGTTTCGATCCACGCCACTTCCGCACCGCCTGCCTTGAGCCCTTCCATCTGTTCGGTGAAGGCGTCCACCGCCTCCTCATAGGTGAGCGCGCCCAGCGGCACCAGAAGCTCGCCCGTGGGGCCGACGGAGCCCGCCACGATGACGCGACGTCCTGCCTTTTGGGCGATGCGGCAGGCAATTTCAGCCGCCTTGCGGTTCAATTCGTGGACCCGGTCCTGTGCGTTGTGCAGCTTGAGCCGGTGGCGCGTGCCGCCAAAGGAATTGGTGAGGATGATGTCGGCGCCGGCATCGACGAAGCCCTGGTGCAGGGCCTCGATCTTTTCAGGCGCATCCTCGTTCCAGAGTTCCGGCGCTTCGCCCGATTCCAGGCCCATGGCAAAGAGATTGGTGCCGGTTGCCCCATCGGCAAGGAGCACGCCGCGTTCTGCAAGCAGAGCGTCGATGGGATTTGCGAGAGACGGGGTCTGCATGGGTGCGCCTTCCATTTGGCGAGGCTTGGATATGGGGTGAGGATATAAAGAAATCTTTATATCCGTCAATCCGCCTTTCTTACCCAAGCCGAAGGCTTTTGACGAAATCGGCTGCCTCATGTGCATTGATCTCGGCGTCTCGGATCAGCCCGTCGAAATGCCGGGTGAGGCGCTGAAGGGAGCCGGTGGAACTGATCACCAGATACATGCCGCCCATATAGAGGGCCGCGCGGTAGGGGCCGAAGATCGTGTAGGGCGCGGAATAGCGGCGGCGGCCATCGAACAGGAAAAGGCGAAAGGTGGGGTAGAGATCGTCAAGCAGGCGCGCCATGTGGATGACCTGTTCGGCCCGAACCTGCTCGGGCAGGGTGCGCCACACACCTTCGCCCTTGGCGAAAAGCTCCAGGGTCTGCCGGGGCATGCAGACCTCCATGTCGGTCTCGGGCCGGCGGTTGTAGTCCACACGGTACCGGGCCTCGCTGATCTGCGTGTCGCGGCGCTGCGGCATGGCCTCGGCTTCATAGTGAATGACAGCCTCGGTGCGCAGAAGATCGGGAATGCCCGAGGGCACGTAACGGATTTTTGTGCCGACCGCCTCGGCATGCCATCTGGCAAGCATCGTGTCGTCGAACCCGCCCTGAGCCTCGGCGATCTCAAGGCTTTCGCGCAGGTCGCCGGTGATGCCCTCGTCCTGGCTGAGCCCGAGCAGCCAGTCGAGTGACACCTTGTGTTCTGCGGCGATGTTGATGAGCGTTTCGGCGCGCGGAAGGCGAGTGGACGCGCCGGAGAGCAGCTGGGAGAGGGCGGAACGGTCTATGCCAACGGCTGCGGCGAAGGCCGACTGGTTGAGGCCGGAGCGCTGGAGCAGGATTTTCAGGCGGTCACGGAAGGTGCCTGAAAGATCGCGCTTGTCGATCATGAGCTTTTCCATAACGCCCCTCAACGAATGATGACTTTAGTAAACAAATGCGACAATAAGTGTGCAATGTCAACGGATTGTGCGCTTTCTCGCATTGCGTGTAATCGGTGCTCCTGACACACTATTGTCAGGATCAATGACGCGCTGCTGTGACGGCCCGACGGGCTTGGGGTGTGGCGCAGAACCGGAAAACCGATGCATAAAACGACCAGACGCCGGGGCACACGCTCTGCGGCGGTGGAATGGCCGACGCTTGCCCTGATTTTCGCCTGCTACGGAGCCTGGGCGATTGCGGGGCTCGTGCTCTGGCCTCACTGGCCGCTCGCAGCGCTCGTCCTCCTCACATTGACGATCGCGCTGCAGAGTTCGCTCATGCATGAATGCCTGCACGGGCATCCGACACGCTCGGCGGTCATCAATGAGGCGCTGGTGTTCCTGCCCATCGGCCTTGTCTATCCTTACCGCCGGTTCAAGGCGCTGCATCTGCGCCATCACGCGGATGAACGGCTGACAGATCCTTTCGAGGATCCGGAGAGCCATTACAGGGCGCTCTGGCGATATGAGGAGATGCCCGTCTGGGTGCAGCGCCTCCTGACAATCAACAACACCATGCTGGGCCGGTTCGTGCTTGGGCCGGTGATCATGAATGCGGGCTTTCTGGTTTCGGAATGGAGGCTAATCGGTGAGAATGCGCCGGGTGTGCGCAAAGCCTGGTTGCTGCACGGGGCGGGGCTTATCATTGTTCTGCCTGTCATCGGCTATGGGTTCGACATGGCGCTGTGGCTTTATGGTCTGGTGCCGGCCTGGCTCGGACAATCGCTGATTTCCGTGCGTACCTTTGCCGAGCATCAGTGGTCGGAGCGGCCGGACGGGCGCACCATCATCGTGGAGCGCTCGCCGCTGTCGCTGCTTTTCCTGAACAACAATCTGCATCTCGTTCATCACAAGATGCCGCGTGTGCCGTGGTATCGGCTTCCCGCGCTTTACCGGGAAAGGCGGGCGGAATGGCTCGCCATGAATGGCGGCTACAGCTATGCCAGTTACTGGGCGCTTCTGAAGGACTTTGCCTTTCGGGCCAAGGAGCCGGTGCCGCATCCTGTCTTGCGGCGCATGCCTGAGGCTGCGCGCGGCTTTCGCCCGCGGGCGCATGGGCGCAGGGTTGGCGGGCAGGGGACCGTGCCCGTGCCGGCAAGGCCGGTGAAGGAGTGAGCGCTTGCGTCTGGCGCGCTCCGTATCGGATAAGAGCGCATGAGTGACTGGATTGCAGCCCTTCCCATGTATGACTGGCCCGAGTGTCGGGATGAGACCGATGCGCAATGGCGCCGGCTGCGCGATGCGCTGCACGGGCGTGGTGTCAACGCGCCCGAGGCGCTTTCGCGTGGCGACGAATTGCAGGCGCTGTGGCGGAACCCGCGTCTGCTTCTCGCCCAGACATGCTGGGGACCGATGGAGGCGGGACTGGCCCGGCATGTGCGTGTGGTCGGGCAGCCGGACTATTCAGCCTATGAGGGTGGGGCGGGCCCGCATTATTCAAGCGTCATCGTGATGCGCAAGGGCATGGCTGGCCGTGATGTCCCCGCGCCCGGGGATGGGCGGGCGCTCCTGCCGCTTGATGGGATGCGGGGAATGCGCCTTGCCTATAATGAAACGCTCTCGCGCTCGGGCTTTCTCGCCTTGATTCAGGATCTGAGAGAGGCGGGAGAAACGATTGAAATGTTTTCGGAAAAGCGAGAGACTGGGGGGCACCGCGCTTCGCTGGAGGCCGTGCGGGACGGGCGCGCGGATGTGTGCGCCGTGGATTGCCGCAGCTGGGCGCTGGCGCAGCGTTTCGTGCCTGGTTTAGACGGGGTGCGTGTCGCCGGGTGGACGGCGCGGCGGCTGGGGCTTCCCTATGTCACGAGCCTTGAAACGGATGCGGAAACACTTGCGTCGCTGCGGTCAGTGCTTCTTGCCTAGCTGCGCATGCGCTCGCCTTCGGGATCGAAGGGCGGCGTGACATTGATGCGTGCGGGACAGCGGCGGCCCAGGATCTCGATCTCGAAGAGACTGGTGGTCTCGTCGTCGGAAAGAGCTGCAGGCACATATCCCTGCGCCATGGATTTGTCGACCGAGTGGGCGTATCCGCCGGAGGTCACCCAGCCGACAACGCGCCACGCGCCATCGACCATGCTGCTGCCGGCCTTAGAGATCCCCCTGCCGGTTTCATCGAAGCGGGGCGCACCATAGCCATGGGGTGGCTCGACGGTGCCGAAATCCTGATCGCCGACCTTTGCCCAGATGGGCTCGTCGCCCATCACATCGGCGTCTTCAGCCTCGACGATGAAGGAGACGCGGCGCAGTCGCGGCCCCTCCTGCTTCTCCCTCATGGCGACCTCGCGCCCAATGAAATCTCCCTTGTCCATTTTGACGAAACGCTCCATGGCTCCTTCGAAAGGGCCGTAGATCGGGCGCAACTCACGAAACCAGGTCGGGAAATTCTTCTCAAGCCGCATGGAGAGCAGGGCGCGCATGCCGAAATCGACAATGCCGAATTCGGCGCCCGCCTCCTTCAGCGCCGTATAAACGAGGCGCTGGTAGGCCGGCGGCATCCAGATTTCATAGCCGAGATCGCCCGTATAGGTGAGCCGGTTGACCAGGCAGGGCGCGCCAGCGACGGCGATTTCGCGGAAATCCATGAAGCGAAAGACATCTTTCGAAATATCGATGTCGACCAGTTTTTCGAGAACGGCGCGGGATTTGGGGCCGGCGAGCGACAGGCCGACAAGGGTCTGATCGAACCGGTGGAGATGCACCGTTCCGTCGCGCGGCAGGTGCTTTTCGAACCAGCGCATGTGGTAGATTTGCGCGGCGGACGAGCCCCAGACCATGAAGCGGTCGATCCCGTCTTCTGGACCACGATTGGCGATGGTGAAGTCGCCGATAAGCTTGCCGAACTCGTTGAGCATGGGAGAGAGGACAATGCGGCCGGGCTTTGGCAGGTGGTTGGTCATCAAATGGTCGAGATAGGCCCGCGCACCAGTGCCGGAAATCTCATACTTTGCGAAATTGGCGATCTCGGTGATGCCCACGCGCTCGCGAACAGCGTGCACTTCATTGCCCACAGGCGCAAAATCATTGGAGCGGTGGAAGGAGACCACATCCTTCGGCTCGGTGCCTTCCGGGGCAAACCAGAGGGGTGTTTCCAGACCCCAGGAATCGCCCATGACTGCATTGTTGTCGCGCACCATTATGTCGTAGAGCGGCGTTGTCTGCGCCGGGCGGGCTGCTAGCAGTTCTTCATTGGGGAAACGGATGGAGAAGCGGCGGGAATAATTTTCCCGCACCTTGGCATTTGTGTAGCGCAGGCTTGCCCATTCGCCGAAACGGGCGACATCCATGCCCCAGACATCGAAGCCGGGGTCGCCATCGACCATCCAGTTGGCAAGGGCAAGCCCGACACCGCCACCCTGGCTGAACCCGGCCATGACGGCGCAGGCAACCCAGTAATTGGTGAGACCCTGAACCGGGCCGACAAGCGGGTTGCCATCGGGGGCGAAGGTGAAGGGGCCGTTGATCACCTGCTTGATGCCGGCATTTTCCAGTGCAGGAAAATGGCGGAATCCCACTTCAAGAGAAGGTGCGATGCGGTCGATGTCCGGCTCCAGGAGCTCATGGCCAAAATCCCACGGGGTTTCGCGCGGCGACCACGGCTTCGCCGCCTTCTCATAGGTGCCAAGCAGAATGCCGTTACGCTCCTGGCGCGTGTAGATCTCGCCCTTGAAATCGATGACGCCAATCATCTCGCGTCCGGTTTCGCGGTTGAAAGCCTCCACTTCCGGCATGGGTTCGGTAAGAAGATACATGTGCTCCATGGCCAGAAGCGGCAGCTCGAGGCCCGCCATTCGGCCCACCTCGCGCGCCCAAAGGCCGCCGCAATTGACCACGTGCTCTGCTTCGACCGTGCCTTGCTCTGTGGCGATTTTCCATGTGCCGTCAGAGGTTTGCGAGAGTTCCGTGACTCGGTTTCTGAGCACGATCTCGGCACCGAGTTTCCGCGCGGCCTTCGCATAGGCGTGGGTGGTGCCGGACGGGTCGAGGTGACCCTCGACCGGATCCCACATGGCGCCAACGAAATGGCGCTCATCCATGAGGGGGAACATGGATTTGGCTTCCGACGGTGTGATCAGCTCGGTCTCCATGCCGAGATACCGACCCTTGGCGTGGGCAAGGCGCAGAAAATCCATGCGCTCGAGGCTGTCGGCCAGCATGACGCCGCCCGTGAGGTGGAGACCGCAGGACTGGCCGGACAGCTCTTCGATTTCCCGGTAAAGCTGGACCGTATAGGCTTGGAGCTTCGCAACATTGGGATCGCCATTGAGCGTGTGAAAACCGCCGGCGGCATGCCAGGAAGAGCCGGAGGTTAGCTCGGATCGTTCGATCAGCATGATGTCGCGCCAGCCCGCGCGGGCGAGGTGGTAGAGCACCGAACATCCGACCACGCCACCACCGATCACGACTGCTTTTGCATGCGATTTCATAGGCTTGTACCTGTTTCTGGAATCGAAACCAGAGCATTCCCACTTTTCCTGGAATTGCTCTAGAAATCCGTGGGTGCGCCGCCCTCGCGGATACGGCGCTCGACGAATTCGTTCAGTTCGTCGCGAATGGCGTCATCCATCGGGGGTGGTTCGTACATGGCAAGCCGCTCCTTCCACAGGCGATTGGCATGATCGATGGCAGTGGGAGAGCCGGCCTGAGCCCAGGTCTCGTAGTTGCGCCAGTCGGAAATGATCGGGGAATAGAAGGCGGTCTTGTAACGGGCCTGTGTGTGCGGGGAGCCGAAGAAATGTCCACCGGGCCCGACCTCGCGGATGGCATCAACACCGAGTGCATCTTCGGAAAGATCAAGCGGCTGTAGAAGCTCGGCCACCATCTGCAGAAGATCGATGTCGAGCATCATCTTTTCGTAGGAGCAGCATAGCCCGCCTTCGAGCCAGCCGGCGGCGTGTTTGACCATGTTCGCGCCGCCCTGAATGACGCCCCAGAGTGAAAAAGTGCTTTCGTAGGCGGCTTGAGCATCGACCGTGTTGGCGGCGCAGACATTGGAACTGCGATAGGGGATGCCATAGCGCCTTGCGAGTTGCCCGCCGAGCAACTGGGCCTTCATATATTCGGGTGTGCCGAAGGCCGGCGCCCCGGAGCGCATATCGACATTGGAGGTAAAACCGCCATAGCCGACGGGTGCCCCTTTGCGAACCATCTGGGAAAAGGCGATTGCGGCAAGAGCCTCGGCATTCTGCTCGACCACGGCACCGGCGATGGTGACCGGGGCCATCGCGCCGGCCAGCGTGAAAGGTGTGATGATGACGGCCTGACCGTGGCGGCTCATCTGGATGATGCCTTCCATCATCGGAATGTCGAGCCTGAGTGGCGAATTGGTGTTGATGATGGTGAAGCAGGAAACCTCGTCGGCAAACTGCTCGGCGCTGACACCACGAACGATCCGGGCAATCTCCAAACCGTCGAGGTTGCGTTCACGCCCAAGCGAATAGATGTGGAACGCCTTGTCGGTGAGGGTGGCGATGTCGCGCAGGCATTCCAGATGACGGGTAGAGGGGTGAATGTCGATGGGTTCGACCGGATAGCCACCCTGACACTGGATGATGTTGTGCATCTGCGAGAGTTTGATGAAGTTCCGGAAATCCTCCTGATTGCCCGGTCTGCGGCCGCGGTCGAGATCGGAGCAATTGGGTGCCGATGCCATCTGCGCGAGAATGAGGCTGTTACCGCCCATGCGCAGATTGTGCGCAGGGTTGCGTGCGTGGACCTCGAATTCGGATGGGCAATGAGCGATGTAGTCGAGGATCAGTGCGGGATCGAAATGAACGCGCTGGGTATCGGCGCGCACATCGGCGCCATGGGCTTTCATAATTGCGCGCGCTTCATCATGAAGCACCTCGACGCCGATTTCGCTCAACACCTGCAATGAGGCGAAATGTATCGCTTCAAGTTGATCTTCGGAAACGATGCGCGTTGGCTCGAAGGGATTGACGAGGCGTCGGAAGGGAGGCTGTTCGAAATGTGACGTGCTGGCGCGCTTGGCGGCGCGCCCGCCGCGCCTCGAGCGGGCCGGGCCGGGATCAGCGGTTGCGAGGTCCTGCGTCATGGGCATCCTTCGTGACTGCTGCGTATTCTTGATGATGGAGCCAAGAGAGGCGGGACAAGGCAGGGCTGGCGACCTGTAGCGTCAGAGATGCGACATATTCGCCGCTGAACGGCCGGGGTGGCCGGGGGTAATCCTGCTTGAACAGCGCAGTCGTGTGCGGCTAGAGTCGCTTCATGAAACATCGCGCAACCCACGATCACGGCATCTTGCCGGCGCCCAAGCCGTCGTCGCGTACACGGCACGCGGAGTTGCTTCGGCTTTGCGCGCGCATCGGATATTCTCCCCCGGCTTCTGTTTGAACGCGGCTCCGGCATTGCCGGAAGATTTCAAGCAGAAGAGGCCAAACTCATGACCTATCGGAATTTTTCGCTGAAGCAGCTTCAGGCAATGGATGCTGCGCACCATCTGCATCCATTCACCGACCACAAGGATTTGCGGGCTTCCGGCTCACGCATCATCACCCGTGCCGACGGGCCCTTCGTCTATGACACGGAGGGCAATGAAATCCTCGACGGGATGGCCGGCCTGTGGTGCGTGAACATTGGCTACGGGCGCGACGAGCTGGCCGAAGTGGCCTATGAACAGATGAAGGAGTTGCCCTATTACAATTCCTTCTTTCGCTGCTCGACGCCTTCACCGGTGCTGCTTTCGCAGAAGCTGGCGGAGATCGCGCCGGAGAACATCAATCAGGTCTTTTACGGGTCGTCCGGCTCGGAAGCCAATGACACGGCACTGCGGCTGGTGCGGCATTATTGGGCGCTTGAGGGCCGGCCGGAAAAGAACCGCATCATCTCGCGCAACTGGGCCTATCACGGCTCCACCGTTGCGGCGACATCGCTTGGCGGTATGGGCGCCATGCACGGGCAGCTCTATGGCGCCGTGCCGAACATCGACCACGTGATGCCGCCTTATGCGTTTGAGCTGAGGGAAGCGGGCGAGAGCGACCATGATTTCGGATTGCGCGCAGCCAGGGCAGTTGAGGATGCAATTCTTGCGGCTGGACCGGAGACTGTCGCAGCCTTCATCGGTGAGCCGGTGATGGGAGCAGGTGGAGTGAAGATTCCGCCGGAAAGCTATTGGCCGGAGATGGACCGCATCTGCAAGAAATACGATGTGCTTCTGATGCTGGACGAGGTGATCACCGGCTATGGCCGCACAGGCGAGTGGTTTGCAGCCAATCGGCTGGGACTGAAGCCGGACACGATTACGACGGCCAAGGCGCTCACTTCCGGCTATCAGCCGTTGTCAGCGCTCCTGGTCGGTGATCGTATTGCCGAAACGCTGGTCGGAAAAGGTGGCGAGTTCTTCCATGGCTACACCTATTCGGGCCATCCTGTTGCCTGCGCGGTGGCGCTCAAGAATCTGGAAATCATCGAGCAGGAAGGCTTGGTGGAGCGCGTGCGCAACGACACCGGTCCTTATCTGGCCGAGGCATTGCAGGCCCGCATCGGGGGGCATGGCATTGTCGGTGAGGTACGTTCCTTCGGTCTGATGGCAGCGATTGAAATCGTGTCGGACAAGGAAGCCCGCAAACGCTTCCCTGGTGAAGGGGCTGCCGCTGCATGCGTGCGCGACCACGCCATTGCCGGCGGCATGATGATGCGGGCCGTGGGGGACACGATGATCCTGTCACCGCCGCTGATCTGGGCGCGCGAAACCATCGACATGGCCTGCGACCGTATTTCTGCGGCGTTGGACAAGGCCGAAACCGAGCTTCGCAAGGGTTGACGATCCAGCAAAGAAAAACCGCGTGTCTTCGGGCGGGAAGAGACGCGGTTTTACAGCACTCGAATACTTCTCTTCGCCAATACGCAACACTGCGAAGAGTTCCCGTACCGGTACGCGAGACCTGATCCGGCGTCGGGGAGGCTTCAAAGCCGCCTCGACGTCATTTCTAGCTGCTCATGGTTACCGGGAAGTTAGCGCGAAGTATAAAATCACTTTTTTTGCCGGCGTTCTATATTTTCAGCTTTGCTTGCCTCGCAGGAAATTGATGATGCCGGAAAAATCGGTGCTGTCGTGTCCCATGGCGTTGAAGAGCGTGTAGAGCTGCGTGGCCTCCGCGCCGAGCGGTGTGGCAGCGCCGGCGCTCTGGGCGGCCTCCTGCGCCAGTTTCAGATCCTTGAGCATCAAGGCTGCCGCAAAACCCGGCTTATAATCGCGGTTTGCCGGGGAGGCGGGCACCGGACCGGGCACGGGGCAATAGCTTGTCAGCGACCAGCACTGGCCCGAGGATGTTGAGGCCACGTCAAACAGCGCCTGATGGGAAAGACCGAGCTTTTCGGCCAATACGAAAGCTTCGCCGACGGCAATCATCGAAATGCCGAGGATCATGTTGTTGCAGATTTTCGCGGCCTGACCGGCACCCCCTTCGCCGCAATGAACCACGCGACCCGCCATCGGTTCGAGGATCGGGCTCGCCTTGGCAAAGGCATCAGCCGAACCGCCGGCCATGAAGGTGAGGGTGCCTGCTTCCGCTCCGCCCACACCGCCGGAGACCGGAGCGTCGATGGAAAGAAGCCCGTGCTCGGAGGCAATGCCATGGGCCTTGCGGGCCGAGTCCACATCGATGGTGGAGGAATCGATGAAGAGCGCACCCTTGCGGACCTTCGCAGCGATGTCTGCATAAACGGACAAAACGTGCTTTCCGGCGGGCAGCATGGTGATGACGACGTCTGCATCCTTCACTGCCGCGGCTGCACTGGCCATGACCGTGACACCGTTTTTTGCTGCGATCTCGAGGTTTTCCGTGACGAGGTCGAAACCCAGCACCGTGTGCCCCGCCTTGACGAGATTGGCGGCCATAGGGTTGCCCATATTGCCGAGACCGATGAATGCGATGCTTGCCATAAATTTCCTCCCGGGGGTGGCGATGCGGTTTCGGTGGCGGGATCAGCTCCGACCGACCAGATGCCGTGCGATGATGAGGCGCATGATCTCGTTCGTGCCTTCGAGAATCTGGTGAACGCGCAGGTCACGCACCAGTTTTTCGATGCCGTATTCATGCAGATAGCCGTAACCACCATGAAGCTGCAGCGCGTCATTGGCGATGTCGAAGCAGGTATCGGTGACGAAGCGCTTGGCCATGGCCGACCATTTCGAGGCGTCCGAAGCCTTGGCGTCCAGCTTGGAGGCAGCGGTGTAGAGCATCATGCGTGAGGCTTGCAGGTGGGTTTCCATGTCGGCCAGTTTGAACTGGAGCGCCTGAAACCGGTTGATAGCCTGGCCGAACGCCTGGCGTTCGTTCGTGTAGGCGAGGGCCTTGTCGAGCGCGGATTGCGCGCCACCCAACGAGCAGGCGGCGATGTTGAGACGTCCGCCGTCAAGCCCGGCCATGGCAATGCTGAAGCCGGCGCCTTCACTGGACAGAAGGTTTTCGGCAGGAACCTTGCAATCCTCGAAGATCACCTGTCGGGTCGGCTGCATGTGCCAGCCCATCTTGAACTCGGCCGGGCCAAAGGAAAGGCCCGGTGCATCTTTCGGGACGACGACCGTGGACACGCCCTTGGGACCGTCTTCGCCGGTGCGAACCATGGCGACATAAATGTCATTTTCGCCAGCACCCGAAATGAACTGCTTGGTGCCGTTCAGCACGTAGTCGCCGCCGGCTTTGACGGCTCTTGTCTTGAGCGCCGCCGCATCGGAGCCGGAACCGGGTTCAGTCAGGCAATAGCTGGCAAGCCATTCCATGGAGGTGAGTTTCGGCAGGAAGCGCTGGCGCTGTTCCTCGTTGCCGAATGTGTCGATCATCCATCCGGCCATGTTGTGGATGGAGATAAAGGAGGAAAAGCCCGGACAGGCCGCGGCAAGAGCTTCAAAAATCAGCACCGCGTCAAGCCGGCCGAGCGCTGAGCCACCGACATCGTCGCGCACATAGATGCCGCCGAAACCCAGCGGCCCTGTCTCGCGCACCACATCGGCGGGAAAATGCTTTTCACGGTCCCAGTCGAGCGCATGGGGTGCGACACGATCAGCGGCGAAGCTCTGGGTCATTTCCTGGATGGCGCGCTGGTCTGCGTTGAGCTCGAACTGCTCCGCAGCCTGTGAAACGCTGGCGTCCATAACGTCCTCCCGAAATGGAATTCCTTCCCTGATCGAGCACTTTAGTGCATTGAGGGAACCGCGCAATGCGAGGTGTGGCACAGGCGCTGTGCATCAAACGCGGTGAGGAAGAAGACGGGGTGACCATGGCGCGCGCCATCATGTTGCAGGGCACGGGTTCGGATGTGGGCAAGTCTGTTCTGGTGGCCGGGCTTTGCCGGATGGCCAGGCGGCGCGGCCTCAACGTTCTTCCGTTCAAGCCGCAGAATATGTCGAACAATGCGGCCATCGCAGCCATTCCAGGATCCAGTGAAATGGGCGAAATCGGGCGCGCGCAATGGCTGCAGGCACTGGCCTGCGGTGTGGCACCCACCGTGGATATGAACCCGGTTCTTATCAAGCCCGAGAGCGATACGGGCGCGCAGCTCGTGGTGCAGGGGCAATCACGTGGTTCGGCCCGGGCGCGCGATTATCAGCGCAGCAAGGGCGCGCTTATGGAGCCGGTGATGGATTCCTTCAAACGGCTGCGCCAGGATGCTGATCTGGTGATCGTCGAGGGAGCAGGATCGCCGGCCGAAATCAATCTGCGTGCACGCGATATTGCCAATATGGGTTTTGCCACAGAGGCCGACGTGCCGGTGGTTCTGGTGGGCGACATCGACAGGGGCGGCGTGATCGCGGCGCTGGCCGGCACGCATCTGATCCTCGAGGAAGCGGACCGGAGGATGATCGTCGGCTATATCGTGAACAAGTTTCGCGGTGATCTCTCGCTGTTTGATGACGGGATCGCCGCCATTCACCGCTTCACGGGCTGGCCGTCTTTCGGCGTCGTACCGTGGCTTGCAGAGGCACATCGGCTTCCGCCGGAGGATTCCGTCACACTGGCGCGGCGCTCGAGCCCGCTGCCGGCGAAGCTCAAGGTTGCGGTGCCCATGCTGTCACGCATCGCCAATTTCGACGATCTCGATCCACTCTCGGCGGAACCGGAGGTGGAAGTGGTGTTTGTGCCGCCGGGCGAGCGATTGCCGCGGGATGCCGGGCTGATCGTTCTGCCGGGGTCAAAATCGACGATTGGCGATCTCGCATTCCTGCGCAGGCAGGGCTGGGACGAGGATATTAAAGCGCACAGGCAACGCGGCGGGTATATCATTGGGCTTTGCGGCGGTTATCAAATGCTGGGCCAAAGCGTTGCGGACCCGCAAGGCTTTGAAGGCGCGGAAGGCCGTGTCGAGGGGCTTGGGCTGCTTGATGTGGAAACGATCATGCAACCACAGAAGGCCCTGCGCGAGGTCGATGCCATTTCACACGCGTATCAGGTGGCAATCAACGGCTACGAAATTCACATCGGCCAAACGTTTGGCACGGACTGCAGCCGTCCCGTCGCGTTGATCGGCGACAGGGCGGAAGGTGCAACGAGCAAGGATGGACGGGTTTTGGGAACCTATCTCCATGGGCTGTTCAGCTCCGATCCATTTCGGGCCCGCTTTCTCAGAGAATTCGGGATAGAGACGGGCGGAACGAATTATCGCGAGCAGGTCGAAACGGCTCTCGATGATATCGCGCGAAAACTGGAAAACCATCTCGATTGCGATGCCTTGTTGGCAGCTGCGCGCTAAATTATTCCACGGACGGATTCTCGTGCGCCTTGGGCCAATAGGTGCCGAAACACCAGACATTGCCCTCCGGATCGGCGCAGATGAAGTCGCGGCTGCCATAATCCGTGTCACGGATGTGCTGAAGAATGACCGCGCCAGCATCCTTTGCCCTGGCAAACGCCATGTCCGCATCGTCCACCGCCACATAAGTGGATTTTCCACCCGCCTGACCGGCGGTTCCAACAACGTTCCCGTAAGTGTCGTCGGCCGCTTCACCCACCATGATCATGGACGATCCGAGCGCCAGTTCGGCATGGACAATGCGGTCGGCGTGCTCGTGCTGACTGTGAACACGGAAGCCGAACGCCCTCGTGAGCCAATCAATCATTGAGACCGCATCGCGGTAGCGAAAAGTTGGATAGATGCATGGCGGCTCAAGTGAGACGAACTGGTTCATCATGCTCTCCGGTTTGTTTGCACGAAGTAACCTGGCACCAACTCGCAGTTTCGTCTTGAAGAAATGTAACCGTCCGGTCAGCCTGTCCGGCGCTTCCACCCGGATGGAGTCTCGCCGGAAAAGGCCAAGAAGTCGCGGCTCATATGGGCCTGATCGGAGAACCCGCATTCCAACGCAATATCAGCCCATGAGCGCTCACCTGTAATTGCAAGTCTGCGCACGCGGTGAAAGCGCACCATGCGCGCATAGGTTTTGGGAGCGACACCCAATTCTCGTTGAAACACGTCGTTTAGATGCTTCCGGCTACAATCAAGCTCGGCAGCGATCATTGAAATCGGCACCGTTCCATGGCCTGCCATGATACGAGCAACTGCAATCGAAGACTTTCGGTCGGCTGCGGGTCGTTCGAGCAGGCGCCGATAGACAAGTGCTTCAACGAGATCAAGACGCCGATCCCAGTCGGGTTCCTCCTCTAGACGGTCGCGCAATCGATGAGCAGACAGCCCGAGAATTTCGTCCAAGGGGATCATACGGGCGGCGAGTTCGCTCATGGGTACGCCGAAAAACCTGGATGCTCCGGTTGGGGTAAAGTCGACTTGAATGCAAGCGCTGTCACCGCGGGATTCGATGACGGCCGGTCCGGCAAAAAGACCGGATGTGAAGCAACTGAACCGTTCATCCTGCTTCGGCATCCTGCCCAGCGCGATTACGAAGGAGGATGAGAAGCTGATTATGAGGGGGACAGCCAGAGAGGCGGCCTCGATCTGGCGAAAATGTCCCTTCTTCTTTTCGGCATAGCCTGTGAGGCCGAGCACTGCATCTGAAAACGCAGGCTGCGGACGACGGTGGTGCAGGAAAAAACTGTCCGGGTCCGGCGGGAGAAGTCCTGCCGCCGTCATCAGACATGGAAGCCCTGAACCATCGTACATCCGAACACGATACTGCTGCCCGCTACATCAGGAAAGATGGTCAGATACCCTTCAGCAGCGTGCCGCCAGCAAGAAGAATATAAGCCAGGCTCATAATCCAGAACGATGGGATCGGCACGAAAGTGAGAAGGTTCAACGCCGCGAGAAGCGCAATCACAGCGATCACGAGGCTGAGAAGAAAGACGAGCTTTGAAGGTGCGTTGAGTGTCATGGGTATCCCCGGTCAGGTTTCAGCAGGGGAAGGTTAAAGCTCGTCGCAACTTATAGGCCAATATATCGTAAAAGCGGGTTGTTGCCGTCCATCAGTAGTCTGATCGCCAATGCGACACACACAAGGACAAGCAGTGGCTTGATGATGCGAGCACCTTTCCTCATCGCAAAAGCGGCTCCGATCCGCGCTCCTGCGATCTGCGCCACCCCCATCATCAGTCCGATTTTCCAGGCTACGGCGCCGACAGCGGCAAACGCTGCAAAGCCCCCGACATTCGATGCAAAGTTGAGAAATTTCGTGTGTGCCGTCGCCTTGAGCATGCCTTGTCCGGCAAGGCCAACAAAGGCGAGCATGAAGAAGGAACCCGTTCCCGGCCCGAACGCGCCGTCGTAAAAACCCAGGAGCGGAGCAATGGTGAGACCGAAGAGAAACGGCGAGATGCGTTGCGCCTGATCGATGTCATTCAAATTCGGTTTGAAAGCAAAATAGAGAGCAACGGCTATGAGAAGGAAGGGCAACATGCCGCGCAGAAGATCGGCCGGCAAGACAGTGGCCACGAGCGCGCCTGCGATGGATGCAAGAAAAGAGAATGCCGCTGGAAACAACTGGCTTGAAACGCGGACGTGACCGGCTTTCGCATAGGCATAGACCGCCGCCCCGCTGCCGAACATTCCCTGCAGCTTGTTGGTTCCCAGCGCAAGCACCGGCGGGAAACCGGCGAGCAGCAAGGCAGGGATGGTAACCAGGCCACCGCCGCCGGCAATCGCATCCATGAAGCCGGCAAAGAAAGCCGCCAGCGTCAGCAGCAGGAGAATTTCGAGACTTGCTTCAAACATATTCAGGAGGTAGCCAGCGAGAAGATTGCTTCTTGCAACACAAGGGGATGGAGACCGCAAGGTGAATTGTGGATTGTACAGGAAGCTTTCCGCTGTGGCGCAATGAACAAGGAACCACGTCGACGGCAATGTGCGGTCAAGCAATCTGGAAGGGGTCAAGATTGAGCGCTCTCGTCTCAGCAGAATTAGGAGGCCGCCCCCGCAATCGCGTGGGAGGAACGCGCTGTGGTGGCGTGATCATGCGCCCGCGAGCGGGAGGCGACCCATGCCCGCATCACCAGAAGCCATTTCACCTGCAAGGGGGCGCGCGATGACGGCCGCGATGAACGCCGTTTCGGCTGAAGTGCTCCTGTTATTGCGTTTGGCATTGACCGATGAGGCAATAGGTCCGCGTGAGGCCGACGTTTTGCGCCGCTTCGCCGCCAGCGTTTTGAAATTCTCCGATGATGAGGTCGCGGAGATCATGTCTGCGCTTGAAGATCTGGCGTTGGAGGTCGACATCATGCAGGCCAGAGCGAATTTTCGTCAGATGAGCCATGAAAGGCGCCTGATCCTCGCAGAAACCTTATTTGAACTGGCCATGCGTGATGCTGAGCTTGGCTGCCGGGCCGAGCGGCTTACGACGCGTGTTTGCGATGTGTTGGCACTTGGTGCCGAGGACGTTGCTCATCTCTCCGGGTGAGTTGAAGCCGTCTTGCAGTTCGGGCGCTTTTAAGTTTCCATCTTCTGAATCCGGTCAGCCACAGCCTGTTCCAGATCCGGCGCGGCGGCCACCAGCGCACGTGCGGCCTCTGATTTCGGATGTTGCAACACGACAGCTGTGGGCCCGCTTTCCACGATTTTTCCTTCATGCATGACCATGACTTCATCGGTGATGGCACGGGCAACCGTGAGGTCATGGGTGATAAAGAGATAGGTGAGATCGAGGCGCTGGTTCAGATCGGCGAAGAGGTCCAGAACCTGTGCACGGATCGAGACGTCGAGCGCGGAGACGGGCTCGTCTGCCACGATCAGCCTGGGCCCGGTGATGATGGCGCGGGCAATGGAAATGCGCTGGCGCTGACCGCCGGAAAACTCGTGCGGGTATTTGTGCATGTCGTCGGGCTTCAGCCCGACGGAGCGAAGCGCTTCGGCCACGCGTTCGCGGCGCTCGTTGGCCGAGGGTTTCCGATCAAGCAGATGCAGGGGCTCGGCCACCAGCCGCTCCACCCGATGGCGCGGGTTGAACGAACCATAGGGATCCTGAAACACCACCTGCATCTTGCGGCGGGCGTGGCGCAGCTCATGCTCGCTCTTGCCGCCGAGTGCCTCGCCATCGAGCCGGATTTCGCCTGATGTCGGCGTATCGAGCGCCAGGATCATACGCGCCAGTGTGGATTTCCCGCATCCTGAGCGCCCGACCAGCGCCACGGCATGGCCGGACATGAGGGAGAAACTCACATTGTCCACGGCGCGGAAGGCTTCGGATTTCTGGAAAAGCCCCTTGCGGCGGCCGGGATAATCGCGTGTGACGCTGGAAACGCTGAGGAGGGGCGTTTGCTCTTGATCTTTGCCTTCTTCGGGCGGACGTGCACGGGCCGGGACATGGGTGGAGGCTTCGGCGAGCTGGCGCGTATAAGGGTGTTGCTGCTCGCTTAAAACCCTGGCCGTCGGGCCGCTTTCCATGACAGCGCCATGGCGCATCACGGTGACGCGGTCGGCCATGCCGGCGACGACGGCAAGATCGTGCGAGATGAGCATGAGGCCCATGCGGTTTTCTTCCACCAGATCGCGCAGGAGGTCGAGGATCTGTGCCTGAAGCACCACATCGAGCGCGGTGGTGGGTTCGTCGGCGATCAG
The DNA here is from genome assembly GCF_020833685.1 of Nitratireductor sp. B36. Taxonomy (GTDB): domain Bacteria; phylum Pseudomonadota; class Alphaproteobacteria; order Rhizobiales; family Rhizobiaceae; genus Nitratireductor. Next base: position 286,093 of record NZ_JACKZY010000001.1, on the reverse strand, counting down.
GAGCTTGGGTTTCAACGCGCAGGCGATGGCGATGACGACGCGCTGACGCTGGCCGCCGGAGAGTTCGTGCGGAAAGCGTGTGAGCGGAAATTGGGCCTCGGGCAGGCCGACACGGTCGAGAATGGCACGGGCGCGCGCTTCGGCGTCGGGTCGGTTGGCGCCTGTGTGCCAGCGAATGCCTTCGGCCACCTGCTCGCCGATGGTCTTGACCGGGTTGAGCGCGGTCATGGGCTCCTGAAAGACCATGCCGAGATCGTCGCCGCGCAACCGGCACATGACCTCTTCGGGTGCAGAGAGAATGTCGATCCCGTCGAAGGTGACACGCCCTTTCGCGCGTGCAAGCTCAGGCAGGAGCTGCATGACGGTGAGGGCGGTCATGGATTTTCCTGAGCCCGATTCGCCCACGACGCCCAGCACCTCGCCGGGAGCAATCTGAAGATCGATGTCCTTCAAAACCGGATAGCCGGCGATGGAGAGCGACAGATTTTCGATTTCAAGAAGGCTCATCGCTCGCGCCTCAGCCGGGGGTCGAGAAGGTCGCGCAGACCATCGCCCAGAAGGTTGAGACCGAGGACTGTGATGACGATGGCAAGGCCCGGAAAAATGGCGAGATGCGGGGCGATCATCATGCGTGTCTGCGCCTCGAAGAGCATGCGACCCCAGGAGGGCATGGGCGGCTGCGCGCCCAGGCCGAGATAGGAGAGGCCGGCTTCGGCCAGAATGCCGAGCGCAAACTGGATCGTGCCCTGTACCAGAAGCAGCGCCACGATGTTTGGCAGAATGTGCTCGATCGTGATGAGCGCCTTGCTCTTGCCGGCGGCTCGGGCAGCGAGGATGTATTCGCGCGGCCAGATGGACAGCGCGCCGGCACGCGCCACGCGGGCGAAGACCGGCACGTTGAATATGCCGATGGCGATGATGGCGTTGATCGCGCCGGGACCGAAAATGGCGGTGATCATGATAGCCGAGAGCAGGGCGGGGAAGGCGAAAACGAGATCGTTGAAACGCATGAGGATTTCGTCGACCAGGCCGCCGCGTGCCGCCGCCCACGTGCCAAGCGGAACGCCGATCCCCATGCCGATGCCGACGGCGACAATGGCAACGGCAATGGAATTGCGCGCGCCGATCATGATCATGGAAAGAATGTCGCGGCCAAGATGATCGGTGCCGAGCGGATGGGCAATCGACAGTCCCTTCATGCGGTCGGCCACGACGAGATGGGTGATATCGTAGGGTGTCCACACGAAGGAAAGGAGCGCCATGTCGGCGACAATGGCGGTGATGACAAGACCGATCACGAAGGAACGGTTGGCGAATGCCATTTGCAGGAAATGACGCTCTGGCGGGGCTTCCGGCGAAGGCGTTTCCAGGGTCATCTTCGTGTCCTCAGGCGCGGATCGACGATGGCGTAGCCGATGTCGACCAGAATGTTGACGGCGATGACCGTGGCGACGAGCAGCATCACCACACCTTCCACGACGATGAGATCGCGCTGGGTGATGGCCTGGAAGATGAGGCGTCCGAGCCCGGGCAGATAGAACACATTTTCGATGATGATGGTGCCGGCAAGCAAAAAGGCGAATTGCAGGCCGAGAATGGTGAGGACCGGAATGAGCGCATTGCGCAGCGCGTGGTGCCACAGGACAATGCGGCGCGGCATGCCCTTGGCGCGGGCGGTGCGGATATAGTCTTCGCCGAGCACTTCAAGCATGGCGGAACGGGTGACGCGGGCAAGGATGGCCGCCTGCGGCAGGGCGAGGGCGATGGCCGGGAGGAAAAGGGCCTTGAAACCGGCCCACAACCCGGCGTCCCAACCGGGAAATCCGCCGGCAGGCACGAGGCGAAGCCATACGGCGAAAAGATAGATCAGGATGAGCGCGAACCAGAAATTGGGGATGGCGACACCGATCTGGGCCGCGCCCATGCTGATTGTATCGGCAGGCTTTCCGCGCCTTGAGGCGGCGAAAATCCCGACGGGCAGGGCGATTGCCGTGGACAGGAACAGCGAGATGAGCGCGAGCGGCAGCGAGACCATCACGCGCCCGCCGATCAGTTCGAGCACGGGTGTGGAATAGGTGTAGGAATTGCCGAAATCGCCGAACGCCATGCCCGCCACCCAGCCGAAATAGCGCAGGACCACCGGCTGATTGAGCCCCATATCCTCACGCAGGGCAGCCAGCGCCTCGGGTTCCGCATTCATCCCGAGCATCAACAGGGCAGGGTCGCCCGGGACGATTTCCAAAACCAGAAACACCACGGCAGACGCTACGATGAGCGTGACGAGGCCAATGGCGATGCGTTTTGCAAGATAGGCGAGCATGCTCAGATCCGGACCTCTCCTTTCGGGTGAGAGGTCCGTTCAGCCATTAATCAGACCATTTCACCTCTGTCAGGTCATTGGCCTGAATGGGTGAGTTTTCCCACATGCCTTCCAGCTTCGCATCCCATACGCCGATCTTGGGAAGCTGGAACATGAAACCGTTGACCGCATCCTCGGCGATGATCTTCTGGGCTGTCTGATAGAGCTCGATGCGCTTTTTCGGGTCGGCGGTCGCCTCAAGCGCATTCATGACTTCCTTGAAGGCGGGATTCTTGTAGTTGAAGTAATAATCGTCGCGCGCGTAGATGTTGATATCGTTCGGCTCCGTGTGGGAGACGATGGTGAGGTCGTAATCCTTGTTCTTGAAGACCTGCTCCAGCCACTGGGCCCATTCGACGGGGATGATCTCGAGTTCAATGCCGACCTGGCGCAGCTGCGAGGCAACGACCTGCCCGCCATCGCGCGCGTAGGCCGGGGGCGGGAGCTTGAGCGTGGCCTTGAAACCATCCGGGTAACCGGCTTCGGCGAGCAGCGCCTTCGCTTTTGCGGGATCGTAGGGATAGGTCCCCGTCAGATCCACATAGGCCTCGTTGGCGGGCGAGAAGTGAGAGCCGATGGGCGTACCATAAGCGGTACCGTTGCCGGCGATGATTTCCTCGCGGTTCAGCGCATGGGCAATGGCCTGACGCACCTTGATGTTATTGAACGGTTCCTTGCCATTGTTGGTGGAGAGGATCGTTTCGCCCTCCGTAGCACCGATGGCGACCACGAAGCGCGGATCGCTCTCGATCTGGCTGAGCGCGTCGCCTACGGGCATCTGCGGGAAGGCCTGCACATCGCCCGATAAGAGGGCTGGAATTGCGGCTGCCGCATCGGGCACCACACGGAACTCGGCCTTCTCAAGCGCAACGGGCTCGCCCCAGTAATCGGCGTTTTTCACCAGTGAGATGGAAGACCCCTTTGCCCATTTCTCGAACTTGAAGGGGCCAGTGCCGATGGGTTTTTCCTTGTTGGTCTCAGCCGATTCCGGCGCAACGATGACCGCATCGCCCCAGCCAAGATTGTAGAGAAAGGCGCCTTGCGGGGAAGACAGCATAATCTTGACCGTTTCGGGATCGATCACCTCGACCGTATCTATGGCCGCGAAAAGCTGCTTCTGCGCATTGGTCGAATCTTCGGCGCGAGCCCGATCCAGTGTGAACTTGACGTCCTCGGCATCAAATGTGGTGCCGTCGTGGAAGGTAACGCCGGAGCGCAGCTTGAACGTGTAGATCTTGCCGTCGTCGGAGACTTCCCAGCTTTCAGCAAGGGAGGGCAGCACCTCGCCATTTCGGCCGATGCGGGTCAGGCCCTGAAAGAGATTGGCGTAGAGGATCTCGTCTATCGCCGCGGCAGCGCTGGCGGTTGGATCGAGATGTGGCGGCTCCAGAACAACGCCGACGACGAGATCGGTGCGCGCAGCGAGCGCGGCGGAGCCTGCCATCAATAACAGGGTTGCGCCGCCGATAACGGACTTGATCGTCTTCATGTCTCTCTCCCGCAGGGCCGTGTGATTTTTCAGGATTGAAGCGTGATTCAGCGCGGCTGTAAATCACGCATTGGAACGAGGTTTAACGTGGCGGAGCGACGCCGCGCAACAGAACGTCGAGGCTCATGGCCATGACGGTGGCCGACTGCACCATATCCTCGATCCCGACCCATTCATCGGGCTGGTGGGCGAGGTCGAGAATGCCGGGGCCGTAGGCGACACAGTCGTGCAGGTGCCCGATGCGCGAAATATGCTTCTGGTCATAGGTTCCGGGCGAAATGACATACTCCGGCTCCTTGCCGAATACCTCGCGGATGCCGGCGGCGATGGCGCTCGGCACGGGCGCGTCCTCCTCGGTCATCAGCGGCAGCACTTCCATCAGGTCGCGCATGGAATAGTCGAATTTCGGACGCTCGCGCTTCAGGCGTTCGAGGATGGAAACCACTTCGCCCTTCACCTGCGCAATGTCTTCCTCGATCAGAAACCGGCGGTCGATCACCATGCGGCAGGAATCGGCCACATTGGGCGAGGGCAGTCCGGGGAAGAAATCCTCCGTCTGGCCGCCGTGGACCGAGTTGATGTTCATGGTGGAGCGGCGCGCGCCTTCGGGCACGACCGGCATGCGCGTTTCCTTGGCGTCGAGGGCGGGAAAAAGCTCCTCTTCGAAGGCATGGAGCAAAGCACCCATGTGGCGGATGGCCGAATCGCCGAGGAAGGGCATCGCACCATGGGCGATGGCGCCCCGCGTTTCGATCTCCGCCCACCACACACCGCGATGGCCGAGGCAGATGCGGTCCTTGTTCAGCGGTTCGGGAATGATGACGTGGTCGACGCGGGGCTTTGAGAAGAAGCCTTTGCCGGCCAGATAGGCGACGCCGCCATAACCGCCCGATTCCTCGTCGGCCGTCCCGGAAATCTCTATGGCACCGGGAAAGTCCGGATAGATTTCGAGAAACGCTTCGGCGGCGATGATGGAGGCGGCAAGCCCGCCCTTCATGTCGCAGGCTCCGCGCCCGAAAACTTTGCCGTCCTTGACGACGGCGGCATAGGGATCGACCGTCCAGCCTTCGCCCGCTTCCACCACGTCGATATGGGAGTTGAAATGCACGGTGGCGCCGGGGCTGCGGCCTTCGCGCCGCGCGATGACATTGGTGCGGGGGTAACGGTCAGAATCGCCCGGTGCGCCCGTCCCGCGGACGAATTGGGTTGCAAACCCTTTCGCCTTCAGTCGGCGCGCAATGTATTCGCAGCAGGGCGTATAGGCGTCGCCCGGCGGGTTCACCGTGGGAAATCGGATCAGATCGGAAGTGAGTGCGACGAGGTCGTCCGTCCGGCGCCGCACCGCCAAGGCAAGCTGTTCGTTCATGAGGGCAATAGAGCGATCTAAAACCCGATTGGCAAGATCGCGCGCACGCAATTGTGAAGAGGCAGAACTTGTCCAACCATTAGCTGTATAGTTCTATTTACCAAGGACATTTGGGGTTTTGTCATCAATTGACGTTAGAAACGTCAAGACAACGGGTAGAAACTTAACACATGTAGCGGGGGGCGCTCATGAAACGGATTTTCTTTGCACTGGCCTTGGCGGGCCTGATTCTTTCGGGTGGCGTGACGCAGGGTGTCGCCGCACGCCTTGTTGCCAAGGTGAGCTTGTCCAAGCAAACCATGACGGTGATGCATGGCGGGCGCGTGTTGCATCGCTGGCGGGTTTCGACCGCGCGTCGCGGCTATGTGACACCGCGAGGGCAGTGGCGCCCCACCCGAATGCACAAGATGTGGCACTCGCGCAAATACGACATGTCGCCCATGCCCTATTCGATTTTCTACTACGGTGGCTACGCGATCCATGGCACCAATGCGGTGTCGAAGCTCGGGCGGCCTGCCTCACATGGATGTGTGCGCCTGCACACGGCCAACGCGAAACGGCTTTACTCCCTGGTGCGGAAGGTCGGGCCGCGCAACACGCGGATTGTCGTCACGGATTGATATTCCCCGACGACTACATTTCCCAACGCTTGTGGAACCACATCCACTGGCCGGGATCCTCGCGCACCCAGCGCTCGACAACATCGTTGAGAAGTTGAGCGCTGGCGTCGATGTCGATCATGCCATCCGCCTGCCGGGGCAGGGCGATCTTGTCCTCCACGATGAGGCGGTAGCGCCCGCCAGGCAGGCGCTTGCAGCGGGCGGGGTAGACATCACAGCCATATTGCCGCGCCAGCTTGGGAAGCAGCGGATTGGTTTTGCATTCGCGGCCAAAGAACCGGGTCTTCACGCCCTTGCGGAATTTCTGATCAACCAGAACCCCAATATTACCGCCATCGTCGAGAACACGGGCAAGCTGGAGGGCAGCACCCGCCTGTGACGGCACAAGCCCACCCATGGCGCTGCTGCGGGTTTTGAGGATGTAGTCGGCCACATAGGGATTGTTGGGCGGACGGAAGAGGGAAGTGGTGGCAAGCTCGAAGCGGGCGGCCGCGATGGGCAGAAACTCGAAATTGCCGAGATGCCCGGTGAAGAAGATATGCGGGACGCCCTTTTCATCGCGCAGGCGCTTGAAGATTTCCACACCCTCCACCTCGACGCGACCGGGTGTCTCTGCGTCGGGATCGAAATCGAACAGCTTGTCGAGAAAGACATATTCAGCGGCAAGTCGGGCCATGTTGCCCCACATGTCGAGAGCTATGGTCTCGATCTCAGCTTCGCTTTTTTCGGGATAGGCCTGTCGCAGATTGTCGACAGCGAGCCTGTGTCGCCCCACTTTGGGCCCCAGCTTGCGCGCCACCTTCTCCGCGAGGTCGAGCGCCTTTTCCGGCGGCAGCATGCGCAGAAGCGCCAACGTGCCGATCACCAGGCGCGCGGTGAGCCAGTATTCCAAAGTCTTCAGGCGTTTGCCGGCTGTGTAGAGAAAGCGCTTCATGGGCGCGGGTCAGTCCACGCGCAGGATGATCTTGCCGAAAACGTCGCGGCCTTCCATGCGAGAAAGCGCCTTGTCGATCTCGGCAAAACCGACCTCGGTGTCGATCACCGGGGAGCAAAGCCCGCGCGCCATTTTCTGCATGGCATCTGCCATGTTTTCCATGCGGCAGCCGAAAGATCCGAAAATCTTGAGCTGCTGCTGGAAGAGCTGCATCAGGTTCATGTTGGTCGAGACACCGGAGGTGGAGCCGCAGGTGACAAGCCGCCCGCCGCGCTTCATGGAAAGGAGCGAGCCTGCCCATGTGTCGGCACCCACATGCTCGAACACCACATCGACGCCGCGCTTCTTCGTGATCTTGCGCACGACGCCCTCGAAACGGTCTTCACGGTAGTTGATGACATGATCCGCGCCGAGCGCCTTTGCCTTCTCCATCTTGTCTTCTGAGCCCACCGTGGTGATGACGGTGCAGCCCATGCTCTTGGCAAGCTGGATGGCGGCGGTGCCAATGCCGGAGCCGCCGGCCTGAACGAGAATGGTTTCGCCCGGCTCGAGCTTCGCGTTGTCGAACAGCATGTGCTCGACGGTGCCGAAGGTGACGGGCGCAACGGCAGCACCGATTTCGTCCACACCGGGCGGTGCGGGGACGAGGAGGCGAGCCGGCAGATTGATCATTTCCTGTGCGAAACCGTCGAGGTGGAAACCGTGCACGCCGGAGACGTGTTCGCACAGATTGTCACGGCCTTCGCGACAGGGGCGGCACAGGCCGCAAGTGCGGGCGCCATAGATGGAAACGAGCTGGCCCGGAAGCAGATTGCTGACGCCGGGGCCCACGGTCTCGACCACGCCGGAGGCTTCGGCGCCGACGACAAGCGGCATCTTGCGCTTGGCAAAGGCCATGCCGCGCCAGCCCCAGACATCGATGTGGTTGAGGGCGACGGCGCGGATCTTCAACGTCACCTCGCCCTGTCCGGGAGGGGGCGGCGGCGCAAGATCGACGGTTTCAAGCTTGCGGTCGGCGACGAGTTGAAGTGCGCGCATAATGAATTCCGATGGTTTTGGGCAATCTGAACCGGTCGATTAGACCGGTTCGCGGGCCATGACAAGGCAGGTGTTCTGTCCGCCGAAGCCGAAGGAGTTGGACAATACCGTCGAAACCTGCGCCTCGCGCTTCACATTCGGCACCACGTCGAGCTCGATTGCCGGGTCTGGCGTGTCGTAATTGATGGTGGGCGGAATGATGCCTTCGCGCATGGTCATCAGCGAGAAAACGGCCTCGATGGCACCGGCTGCCGAAAGCGTGTGTCCGATCATCGACTTGTTGGAGGAGATGGGCGTTGTCTTCATGCGCTCGCCGAAAACGGTCGAGAGCGATAGATGCTCCATCTTGTCGTTTTCGGGCGTCGAGGTGCCGTGCGCGTTGACATATTCGATCTCGTCTTCGGCCATGCCGGCATCCGCGAGGGCCGCGCGGACCGCGCCGATGGCGGGCGAGCCGTCGGGCTTGGAACGGGTGCGGTGGAAATCATCGGCCTTTTCGCCGCAGCCGCGCATGATGCCGAGAATTTCGGCACCGCGGGCAAGCGCGCTTTCGAGCGATTCCAGGACGAGTGCACCGGCTCCTTCGGCAAGGACAAAGCCGCTGCGGTCCTTTGAAAAGGGGCGCGAGGCCTTTTCCGGCGCATCGTTCTGGGTGGTCAACGCAGAAAGAAGCGAGAAACGGATCAGCGCTTCGGCGGTCGCCGAACCATCCGCGCCTATGGCAAGCGCCCGGTCGCATTCGCCACGGCGGATTGCTTCGGTGCCGAGCTGGATGGCGGTTGCGCCCGACGCGCAGGCCGTCGACATGGTGATCGGCAGGCCGCGCGTTCCGTAGCGCTCGGCGAGGCGATCGGCAATGGTGCCGAACTGGCTTTCCTCGAAAAGCTCCATGGCGCGGGCTTCCCTTGCCGCTTCGATGAGCGAGGGATTGCCATTGTGGCTTCGGGCCTTGGCATAAAGCGCAAGGCGATGATGCCAGTCGAGCTCGACGGGGGGAGCGGCAAGAAAGAGCGGTCCGCCGAAATCGGAGGCGGGCAGACCGGACTGTTCGATGGCTTCCGCCGCCACGAGGTCGGCCAGGTGGTGGGTGTGGACGCTTGCGCCCCTGGTGCTTGACGGCAGGAAGTCGACCATGCCGGAAATGGTTGTGGCCAGATGATCGGTGGGAAAGCGCGTGATGGGGTGGATGCCGGACCGCCCGCTGATCAGCGCGTCCCAGTTTTCCTGTCGGCCCTGGCCGAGAGAGGTGACGACGCCCATTCCGGTGACGGCGATTACGGGTCTTCCAAAGCTGTCGGTCGTTTTCACGGGATCGCTTTCTCTAAAATCCTCCGGGCCGGAAGGATCAGGCCCTTTTTACAAGGCCCATGCCTTCATAGCAGTGATAGCCTATGGCAGTCGCCAGAACTGCGTCTGGGCTTGCGTCGAAAGCGGCTTCGCTTGCGCTGTCGAAAGCCGGGTAGGGGCTGCCATGGTGCACGGCAAGCGCGGCCAGGGCTACCGCGAAGGGAAACTGTGCTTCCTTCATATGGCCAGTAAGCGAAGAGAACCCGCGCAGCGCGATGTTGTCGTGACGGGCAAGCGCTTCGCGTTCGGCTGCCGTAGCCGCATGGGCACCGGATGCGCCTGAAAGAGCAAGAACAGGCGTCTTGGGAAGGGAGAGGTGATCGAGCATTTCTGCGATACCGTCTCCCAAGGGTTCGCTCTTGCGGCGGGTGCGGCGGGAAACGACCGGGCCGATGGATGCATAGGCCTTGCGTCCACGCTTTTCCGCATGCTCGCGCGATTCCAGGATCAGGAACGCCGCGCCGGAGCCGGTGACCACACCACCCCCCTCTGCCTCGCTGCGCTGCCATACCGGCTTCCAGTCTTCACGATGCAGGAAACCGGCAAGTTCATAGGCAAGCAGCATGTCGGAATGTTCGGTCTGGAACGACGCGCCGACCAGGACATGCGAGGACTGACCGGAGCGAATGCGCGCGGCGGCGGTCTCGATGGCGGAGACCCCGGCGCCTTCCTCGCCCATGAAGGTGCGCGACGAACCCGTCACCTTGTGAACGATGGAGATGTTGCCGGCCAGAAGGTTCGAGAGCTGTGCCAGGAACAGGGTCGGGCGCAGCTCTGTCGTGAGCTTCTCGTTGAGCAGGATGTCATGGTCGTCACGCTCGAGCGATGCGGCGAGAATGGCCTCGTCCACCGTCTCGTCACGCTCACCGCCACCGGCGGCCACCACCATGTCCATCGTCGCGCAAAGCGCTTCATCGTCCTTCATGCCCGCATCGTCGAGCGCGAGGCCGGCTGCATAGGTGCCAAGGCGTTGCCAGGTTTCCATCTGCCGCTGATCGCCGCGTCGCGGGATCTGCTGGCCCCAGTCGATCTCGGGCAGCGGATGGATGCTGTAAGGTGCAAACCGTTCCCGATCGAGCACGGGAGAGGGCGCCTTTGCCGTCAGCGCCTGCCAGTGGGCATCAGCTCCCTCTCCAAGCGAGGAAACGATACCCATGCCGGTGATAACTACGTCGCGCGGGCTCATGCCGCTCCCTTCAACGCTCAACTGTCAGGAAAACTCAGCCGGCTTTTGCAGCCACCAGATCGTCGATCTTGGCGCAGAGGTTTTTCATGACGAAATACTCTTCCGTCGAAACCTTGCCGTCATTGACCTCCTGGGTCCACTTTTCCAGCGGAACCTTGATGCCGAATTCCTTGTCGATGGCAAAGACGATGTCGAGGAAGTCGAGGCTGTCGATGCCCAGATCGTCAATGGTGTGGCTTTCGGGGGTGATTTTCTCGCGATCGATCTCGCTGGTTTCAGCGATGATGTCGGCAACCTTGTCGAATGTCGTCACGTGCGGCCCTCAGTCTGGGGAGATTCTCTTACAATAGGATGATCGTGGGGTCTCTAATCGGTTTTTGCCGGCAGGAAAAGGGGCTATAGGTACCGCTGATGCCACGATCAGTTGAATTTGATGCGTGCGGCCACCGAAAGATTGTCGCCTCCGCGTGACAAAATAATGGCTTCGCCTTCCCGCGCCGATGCACCGATCAAGGCTTCGATGACTTCGAGGTGGGTGATTAGAAACAGGTTTCCCGAGCCAGTATAGCTGTTGATTCGATCCAGTATTTCCGCCTTCTTCTGTTCCATTTCGCTGTCGTCTACGGGCAGATCGAGCGCGGGGAAGACCTCCACCAGTTGCGAGCCGAACGCCTGGGTCGCGGTATCGCGGGTGCGGCAGTAGCGGCTGGCAAGAACCTTTTCCACCGGCGCAGCGCGCGCCTCGACCAAAGCGCCAATGCGTCGCGCCTGCAGGCGGCCACGCTCGGAAAGGTTGCGTTGGGTGCCGCATTTCTCGAGGTCGAAATTGGCCGGATCGCCGCTACCGGGTGCAATGGCGTGCCGCATCACAACAACCTGCCCACCATTGCGCAACAACGCCCAGCCGGCCTCTGTTGCCTGCGCCGGAAAGGTGGCGAATAGAAAAATGACGGCAACAACCAAGCGAAGCATAGGGCAATCCTCAAATCAATGCTCCTAGCATATAGGCACCGGGACCGGAGTTGAAACCCGCCTCTCGCCCCAAAGCCGCCTCATCCGCTGAGTGGATTTGTCTGACGGATGGTTTCCCTTGGCAACCATTGCGGCTAAACACTCTGCATGTCTCCGCTCGTTGAAACCGTTTCCTTCGTTTTTGGACTTGTTGCATTCGGCTATGTGGCCGGTTGGACCGGGCTGCTGAAGCCGCAGACAGGCGATGCCCTGAGCGAATTCGCCGTGACCATCGCCGTGCCGCTTCTGCTTTTCCGCACCATGGCGGGGGCCGTGTTCGGCGGCAGCCTGCCATGGGCCCTGTGGATCACCTATTTTACCGCTGTCGCTGTTGCCTGGGTGGTGGGGCATTTTACGATTGTTCACCTGTTCGGCCGCGATGCGCGTGCCGGCGTGGTGGCGGGCCTGTCCACGAGTTTTTCGAACCTTGTCCTGCTCGGCATCCCCTTCATGCTCGGCGTGTTTGGACAGGAGGGGTTCGAGATCCTGTCGCTGATCGTGTCGATCCATCTGCCGATCATGATGGGAATGTCGATTCTCTTGTTTGCTCTGGTCGGACGTAAGGGCGGCAGTGCGCTTTCAATCATCCGCGAGTTTCTCACGCGGCTTTTCTCCAGCCCGCTGATCATCGGTATCATTGCGGGCCTGCTCTGGCGTTACTCGGGGCTCGAGATGCCGGCTCTGGGCGGCCGGTTTGTCGACGCCCTTGCCAATGTCGCCGGACCTGTCGCGCTTTTCGCCATGGGGCTCGGATTGCGCCGCTTTGGCATTTCGGGCGATGTGCGCCCGGCAATCGTGATCGCAGCGTTGAAACTTTTCCTGATGCCTGCCGTTGCCCTTGGGGTGGCGCTGGTGATCGGTCTGCCGGTGTTCAGCGCACAGATCGCGATCGTCGCGGCCGGTCTGCCTTCCGGGGTCAATCCTTATCTGATTGCATCACGCTTCGGCACGGGACAGGCGCTGGCTTCCAACGCGATGACCATCGCCACAGCCTTGGCGGTGCTCTCGACCGCGTTCTGGCTATCGGTGCTTCACTGGATCTATCAATGAGGCCGGGTAGCCCTTAGCGACGAGATCCGGCGGGCGCTACGGTGCCGCGAACATACAGGAGAAGACGCAGATGCTTCAGAAGACCAGCCATTTCATGCGCCAGGCGAATTTCATAGATGGAGCCTGGGTCAACGCGGATTCAGGGCAAACCATCGATGTGGTCAATCCGGCCAGCGGCCAGACGATCGGCACTGTGCCAAAGGCAGGCACGGCCGAAACCCGCCGCGCCATCGAGGCCGCCGAAGCCGCTTTTCATTCGTGGAAAAAGACTTCCGCCGACCATCGTGCCAAGCTTCTGCGCAAGCTGCATGACGCGATCATGGACAATCAGGACGCACTCGCCGAACTTCTGGTCATGGAGCAGGGCAAGTCGTTTGCCGAGGCGAAGGGCGAGGTCGGGATGTCGGCTGCCTATATCCTCTGGTATGCTGAAGAAGGACGCCGGGTCTATGGCGACGTGGTGCCTTCGCCCTGGGCCGACCGGCGCATCCTGGTGACCAAGGAACCGGTCGGCGTCATCGGTGCGATCACACCGTGGAACTTTCCCTCCTCCATGCTGGCGCGCAAACTCGGCCCGGCGCTTGCCTCCGGCTGCACTGCAGTGGCCAAACCGGCTTCGCAGACCCCGTATTCCGGGCTCGCCTGGGGTGTGTTGTGCGAAGAGGTGGGGTTTCCAAAAGGTGTGGTGAACATCGTCACCGGCGCGGCATCCGAAATCGGCGATGAACTTTGCCAGAACCCGCTTGTACGCAAGATCACGTTTACCGGCTCCACCGAGGTGGGAAAGACGCTGATCGAAAAGACTGCGGGCACGGTGAAGAAAGTGTCCATGGAACTGGGCGGAAACGCACCTTTCCTCGTTTTCGACGACGCGGATATCGACCGCGCTGTCGAAGGGGCGATTGCAGCTAAGTACCGCAATTCCGGCCAGACCTGCGTCTGCACAAACCGGTTCTTCGTGCAGGCGGGTGTCTATGAGGCGTTTGTCGAAAAACTTTCGGCCGCCGCCGAGAGGCTCAAAGTGGGGCCCGGCCTCGAGGAAGGAACCCAGCAGGGCCCGTTGATCGATGAGAAGGCGGTCGAGAAGGTTGAAGAGCTGATCGCCGACGCCACGAGCAAGGGTGGCAAGCTGGCTGCCGGCGGGTCGCGCCATGCGCTGGGAGGTACTTTCTTTCAGCCGACTGTCATCTCCAATGCCACGCCGGACATGCGCTTCATGAAGGAGGAGATTTTCGGCCCCGTGGCGCCGGTGTTCCGGTTTGAGACGGAAGAAGAGGCCGTCAAACTCGCCAATGACACCGTGTTCGGCCTTGCCTGTTATTTCTACACCGGCGATCTGGGACGGGCCTTCCGCGTTATGGAAGGGTTGAAATACGGCTTGGTCGGGGTAAACGAGGGCATTATCACCACGGTCGAAGCGCCGTTTGGTGGTCTCAAGGAATCGGGCCTCGGCAAGGAAGGCGGACACCAGGGCATCGAAGATTATCTCGATACAAAATATGTCTGCATCGGCGGATTGGGTTTATAACCTTTTTGGACCTATAGTCCTTTACGAAGTCCGAAATGAAAAACCGGCATGGACGTGCCGGTTTTTTCTTGGCTTTTTCGGAGTGCGACAGAGTCCCTATGGCACGGGTAGGTGGCTGCGGGTTAAGTAGTGCACTTGACGAGTCGGAGGGACCAGATGCCGCTTCAACATAAAACCGGATCGAGGCGCTTCGTGCTTGCGAGTGCCGGGCTTTTAATGGCGGTTGTCGCGATTTATGCGGCTTACAGACTCTTCACACCTCCTGCCCCCGAAATCGATGTGGCCTATAACACAGTGAGCAGGGATGGCATTTATCAGGTCATGTTCGAGACGGAAGCACAGCCCATCCCCCTCAATGAAACCCATGATTGGGTGGTGACGATCACCACGCCTGACGGCACGCCGGTCACCGACGCCTCCCTGTCCATCGACGGCGGTATGCCGGCCCATGGCCACGGCCTGCCGACCGAACCGCAGATGGCGGAAAATCTGGGAGATGGGCAGTACCGGGTGGAAGGACTACGCTTCAACATGGGCGGGCACTGGGAAATCCGCATCGGGATCTCGGCCGATCCGGGGCTCGATGAGGCGGTCTTCAATCTGGATCTGTGATATGAGGACGGCGCGCGGCCATGCTGCAATCGGCGCGCTGTGCGGTTTTCTTGCGTTGTCCGCCTGTGATTCCGGTGCACTGAGCGAGGACGAGAGGGCAAAGATCGCGTCTCTTTCCATCGATGCGCTGGGGCCTCTTCCGCCTTCACCAGGAAATCGGTATGCGGACGACCCGCAGGCTGCAGACTTCGGCCGACTGCTCTTTTTCGATGAAGGGCTCAGCGGGACTGGAAACATCTCGTGTGCCACATGTCATGTTCCCGATCAGCAGTTTCAGGATGCCCGTCCGCGTGGTTTGGGAGCGGATGAAACCGACCGGCGCACCATGCCTCTGGCGGGGGCTGCGTGGAATATCTGGCAATTCTGGGACGGCAGGCGCGACAGCCTCTGGGCGCAGGCGCTCACCCCCCTGGAGGACCAGCGCGAACACGCTGGCAACCGCGCCGCCTATGCCCGTTATGTGGCGGAAACCTATGCGGATACGTATTCGGAAATATTCGGGGCGCTTCCCGATATCTCTGAAATTCCGGAAAACGCCAGCCCGTTTGGTTCGGAGACCGAGCGCGCGCAGTGGTCTGCAATGGAGCTGGAGGAACAGGAACCGGTCAACCGGGTGTTTGCCAATATCGGCAAGGCGATTGAGGCCTTCGAACGCACACTGATACCCACCGAAACCCGCTTTGACCGTTTTGCGAGGGCCATTGCGGCGGGGAAGGAGCCGACAGGGGACGCAGCCTTCAGCGATCTGGAGCTTGAGGGGCTGCGGCTCTTCATCGGCAAGGCAAATTGTCTTGAATGCCACAACGGCCCGCGTTTCACGGACGACCACTTTCACAATACGGGTGTCCCGCCTGTCGCAGGGTTGCCGGAGGATCTGGGTCGGGCGGTGGGCATCGCCGCAGTGCAAGCCGACCCGTTCAACTGTCTGGGGCGCTACAGCGACGCGGGGCCGGATGCGTGCGATGCTCTGCGTTTCATGAAACGCGACGCGGCCGCGATGGAGCGCGCGTACAAGACACCCTCGCTGCGTGGTGTGGCAGGCCGACCGCCCTATATGCATGCCGGGCAGATCGCTACGCTCGAGGCGGTGATCGACCACTACAGCAGCGCACCCGCCGCGGCCTCGGGGCAGAGCGAAATTCGCGGCGTGGTGTTCACGGACCGCGGGCGGCAGGCGCTGATTGCCTTCCTCAATACACTGGACGCGACGCCCGCTAGCGATCCTTGACCGTTTCCATGGTCACGAAGGTCGAGGTGCGGGCGACGTGGGGCAGGGCGGAGATGCGCTCGCCCAGCACCTTGCGATAGCTCGAAATATCGCGCGTCCGCACCTTGAGCAGATAGTCGAAGCCGGCCGCCGTCATATGACACTGCTCGATCTCAGGTACGGCAAGAACCGCCTTGTTGAAGGCAGCGAGTGCTGATGAACGGGTGTCCTCCAACTCCACCTGGACAAAGGCAATATGGCCTTCGCCGATGCGCGCGCGATCGATAATCGCCGAGTACCCACGAATATAGCCCTCCTTTTCCAGACGGCGCAGCCGCGCCTGAACCGGTGTTTTGGAGAGCCCCACCCGGCGCGCGAGCTCGGAGATCGAGAGCCGGCCGTCCTTGGTCAGGGCATCGAGAATGTTTCGATCGATGCGGTCAACGCGTTCTGTTGTCATATAGAATGTGGCTCTCTGGACATCAAAATTTGCAAAAAGATAGTCCAATTGATCTGAAATGAGCAAGACATTAGGTCGAGCGGCCAGATTCCCTATGTTATGATGGCTTCGCTGCGGCGGCAGGAGCGCCGGGAGCACCAATCCACTATCGAGGACATCATGCAGAAGAATGCGCCGCATAACCTTCGGGAAGAAATCAGGGCTCACTACCTGGTCGATGAAGCGGAGGCGCTGCAGCGGCTGGTCGCTTTGGCAGATCTGACTTGGGAAGACAGAGGCCGGATATCTGCCAACGCAGCCGAATTGGTGCGGGCGGTGCGCGCCTCGAGCGACATGCACATGATGGAGGCCTTTCTCTCCGAATACGGTCTCTCGACGCAGGAAGGCGTGGCGCTGATGTGCCTCGCCGAGGCGCTGCTGCGCGTACCGGACGCAGAGACGATGGACGATTTGATCCGCGACAAGATTGCGCCGCATGACTGGTCCGCACATTCGGGCGAATCCGCTTCGATCTTCGTCAACGCATCCACCTGGGCGCTGATGCTCACGGGGCGTGTTCTGGACGACGAGGGCGATGGTGTGGAAGCGATCCTGCGCGGGCTGGTGCGCCGCATGGGCGAACCCGTGATCCGCACCGCCGTATCGCGCGCCATGCGTGAGATGGGCGAGCAGTTCGTGCTTGGCCGCACCATCGAGGAAGCGATGAAACGCGGCCGCTCCATGGTGGAAAAGGGATACACCTATTCCTATGACATGCTGGGCGAGGCAGCCCGCACCGAAGCGGACGCGCTGCGCTACCACAAGGCCTATTCGGATGCCATCGCGGCGCTGAAGCGCCACTCAAACCGGGAAGACATTCGCGAGAATCCGGGCATTTCTGTCAAGCTTTCCGCTCTTCATCCCCGCTATGAAGCAACGCAGAAGGCGCAGATGCTCCCGGTGATGATCGAGCGCCTGAAGAGCCTCGCTTTGGCAGCCCGCGAAGCGCGCATGGGCCTCAATATCGACGCAGAGGAGGCGGACCGCCTCGACCTTTCGCTCGACGTGATCGAAGCGGTTCTGGCGGATGAAGAGCTTGCTGGCTGGGACGGGTTCGGTGTGGTGGTGCAGGCATATGGTCCCCGAGCGCCATTCGTGCTCGATTGGCTCTACGAGCTTGCAGAGCGACTTGACCGGCGCATCATGGTGCGCCTTGTGAAGGGTGCTTACTGGGATACGGAAATCAAGCGCGCCCAGGTGATGGGGCTCGAGGGTTTCCCCGTCTTCACCCGCAAGGTCAACACGGATGTGAGCTACATTGCCTGCGCACGCAAACTGCTTGGGATGACGGATCGCATCTACCCGCAATTTGCAACGCACAACGCCCATACGGCGGCAGCCATTCTGGCCATGGCGCCCGACAAGTCGCTTTTTGAATTTCAGCGCCTGCACGGCATGGGCGAAGCGCTGCACGAGACCGTGCGCAAACGGGAAGGAACGCGCTGCCGCATCTATGCGCCGGTGGGCGCGCATCAGGATCTGCTTGCCTATCTGGTGCGGCGGCTTCTGGAGAACGGCGCGAATTCTTCTTTCGTGCACCAGATCGTGGATGAGGATGTGAGCGCGGAAGAAATTGCCGCCGATCCGTTTGCTTCCGTGGAAGAGGCGGCAAGTGCAGCCAATCCGGCCATCGAGCGCCCGTCGGAAATTTTCGGGCCGACAAGAAAAAACGCCAGAGGCTGGGATATCACGGACCCCTTGACCATGCGCGAGCTTGATGCTGCTCGGGCGCCGTTTGCGGCCCCGCATCAATGGGAAGCGCGCTCCATCACCCCTGCCAAGGGAGAGGGAAAAACGCGTAAAGTGGCGAATCCGGCGCGGCTTTCCGAGACTGTGGGCAAGGTGCGCGATGCCTCGCAGGAACAGGCAACCGAGGCGGTGACCGTTGCACTGCGGGCGCAGGCCGGCTGGGCACAAACGCCGGTCTCTGAACGCGGTAGAATTTTGCGTGATGTGGCCGATTTGTACGAAAAGCATGCGGCGGAATTCTTTGCGCTCGCCACGCGCGAGGCCGGGAAGTCGCTTGCCGACGGCATCGCGGAGGTGCGGGAGGCGGTGGATTTTCTGCGCTATTACGCCCGCGAGGCGGCACAGGTGGAGAAAGACACGCAGGCTCGTGGTGTTATCGTCTGCATTTCGCCGTGGAATTTCCCGCTCGCCATCTTCACCGGCCAGATCGCGGCGGCGCTCGTGACGGGCAATTCGGTCATTGCCAAGCCGGCCGAACAGACATCACTGATCGCGGCCCGCGCCGTTGCAATGATGCATGAGGCGGGCGTGCCGGCCGAGGTGCTGCAACTTCTCATCGGCGATGGTCCGACGGTGGGTGGCCCCCTGACCGCAGATCCGCGCATTGCCGGCGTATGTTTCACCGGTTCGACGGAGGTTGCGCGGCTGATCGAGCGGCAGCTTGCTGACAATGCTGGTCCTGAGGCCATGCTGATCGCGGAGACCGGCGGGCTTAACGCGATGATCGTCGATTCCACCGCGCTGCCCGAGCAGGCAGTGCGCGACATAGTCGCCTCCGCCTTCCAGAGTGCCGGTCAGCGCTGCTCGGCCCTGCGCATGCTTTATGTCCAGAAGGACGTGGAACAAAGGGTCCTCGAGATGCTGAAGGGCGCCATGCAGGCGCTCAGCATCGGCGATCCGTGGGAGGTTTCGACCGATGTCGGCCCGGTAATCGATGATGAAGCCTGCGAGACGATCGACTCTTATGCACAACTGATGTCAGACAAGGGGCGTCTCATTGCAGCGCTCGATGTGCCGGCCGGCGGGCGCTTCGTCGCTCCTTGTGCCTTCAAAGTGTCGGGCATCCAGGAACTGGAGCGTGAAGTCTTCGGGCCGATCCTGCATGTGGCGACCTTCGAAGCGGATGACATCGACAGGGTTATTTCTGATGTCAACGCAAAGGGGTATGGCCTGACATTTGGGCTTCACACGCGCATTGACGCACGCGCCCAGCATGTGATCGACCGTGTGCATGCTGGAAATATCTATGTGAACCGAAATCAGATCGGCGCCGTCGTTGGTTCGCAGCCCTTTGGCGGCGAGGGGCTTTCGGGAACGGGTCCCAAGGCCGGTGGCCCGCACTATCTGCGTCGCTTCCGGCGCGGCGCGGAGATTGCACAGGCAAAGCCCTCAGGGGCCACGCTGGACACCGATACTGTGAACCGTCTCTTCCCGGCGATAGACAGAAAATGGACAGCACGAGCGGACAGGTTGCCGGTCCTGCGCAAGTTGCTGCGCGGCAAGGCACAGGTGGCAATGGCGGCCGCTGCGGCACTGGATCAGGGGCCGCTTGATCTGCCGGGGCCGACCGGCGAGGCCAACACGCTGATGCTGACGCCACGAGGGCGCGCGCTCTGTCTCGGTGCAGACGAAGAGGTTCTGCTGGCGCAGGTCGTGCAGGCACTGTCGACCGGAAACACAGTGCTTGCTGTGCACCCGGAAGCAAGACGCATTCTCAAGCCGCTGCTGGGGCAGGGGCTTCCGCTGGAGGCCGCTGACGGCACGATTTCTCCCGAAGACCTGACGGTTCTTTCCGTCGGTGTGGTGGCTGCCAATGGCGACGCTGAATGGCTCAAGACCCTGCGCCGGGCGCTCGCCGCGCGGGAAGGGGCGATTGTCCCGTTGATCGTGGAACCGATCTACCCGGCAGCCTATGCACACGAACGCGCAATCTGTGTCGACACGACGGCAGCCGGTGGCAATGCGAGCCTTTTGGCTTCGGTATAGGCTGAAAACTCACCGCGCAGCCCGGCGGCTGCGCGGCCCCTGTGGGATCAACGGCGAAACGCCAATGGCACAGTGAAGCCCCAGCTTGAGCGGCCCGCTTCATTCGGTATCCGGGGGAAGGGAGCTGCGCGGCGCACCGTGTCGAGGGCGGCCTGATCAAGGATGCTCGAGCCGGAACTGCGGACAATGCGAATGCCGCTCACCGAGCCATTCTGCGCCACGGTGAAGCGCACACGCACCTCACCCTTCAGTCGCTGGCGTTTTGCCTCGCTGGGATAGCGCAGGGAACGGCGCAGCTTCGAGACCACCTTTCCAGGATAGTTGGAGACACGCGCATTGCCGCTCTGCGAAGCTCGCGCTACCTGTCGTCCCTTGGAAGCCTTACCAGTGTTCTGCTTTCCCGACGCTGTTCCGCGGCGCGCATCCTGAGTGTCGCGCCCCTTCGAGCCGGCGCTACGCTTTTTGGGCGGTGCCGTTTTGGCTTTGGGTGCCTGCTTCCTCTCGACCTTTGGTTTCGGAGGCGGTGTGTAGGCAGGGCGTGGCGTGGGGATCGGTGCTTCCGACAAAGCTGCAACGACCTGCGCGTTCTCAACCGGTTCAACAGTTTCCGCCGCATCGACCTCTGTTGCTTCAACAACGGGTTGCTCGGCTTCAACGACCTCGGGTGATGCCTGGTCGACGACGGTTTCGACCGTCGCATCCGGAACCACCTCGCTTGCCTTTTCGGGCTGAACCGGCTCTGTCTCCGGGTGCGTTTCCGGCAGGACTTCCTCGGTGGTCTCACCGGCGGCGGCCATGTCGGCGAAGGCATTGCCAGCAATCGCAATCTCCGTGGTGCCGCCGCCGGCGATTTCCACATGCGTCGATCGCTGCATCACATAGGCGGCAGCCCCAGCATGCAGGCTTAACGAGACGGCCAGTGCCGCAGCCCATTTCAACGCCCGTCTGGTCATTCTGCCGCACGTTCCGTGATGATGCTGATCTTGCTTGCACCGGCGGCTTTGAGGGCACCGACGATATCAACGAGTTTGGCGGCCGGCAGGTCACGGTCGGCTGCAACCTTGATTTCGAGCTGCTTTGCAGCGTCTTCACCAAGGGTCTCTGCACGCGCGAGCATGAAGCCCTGCGCATCTGTTGCCGACCCGCGCAGGCGCATCTCGCCCTCTTCGGTGACGAACAGCGCATTCGGCGGTTCCGACGGATTGGCCTCGATGGTGGAGATCAGACTGACATCATTGTCGAGTGGCGGGGTCAGCGTGCCGGCAACGAGGAAGAAGATCAGCATCAGGAAGACGATGTTGATCAGGGCGATGGTGCTTTCCCTTTGGCGGGGCTGCGTGGGACGGGCAAGGCGGAGCATGGGAATTACCTCGCGACGGAAAGGTTGAGTTCGGTGTTTCGGCGAATGGCCTCCACCGCCTCAACGAGCTGTTGGGATGTAAGCTCGCCGCGCACCAGGAGAACGGCGGTCTCTGCGCCGGCGTCCTTCAGGCGCGCGAGCTCGGCGATTGCCGCTTCTTCGGTCAGAGCCTGACCGTTGATGCGCCAACCAGCCGGATCATCAATGCGGATCAGTACGTCCGGCGGCTTGCCGCCGGCGGAGGTGGAAGCCGGTCCACCGGAAATCTCGACCCTGGCGAAGCGGGTGAAGGTCGAGGTCAGCATGAAGAAGAGCAGCAGGAGGAAAATCACATCGATCAGCGATGTGAGCGACAGGGGCTTCCTCCTTCTGACTGCAGCCGCGTCAATGCGCATAGCTCTCACCTGTCACAAGCCGTGGCGCGCCGGACTCCGACGACATTGCCTGTTCTTCCGCTTTCTCGATTGAGGCGTGGGACAGAACGGTTGCCGTCATGGTTTCTATGGCAACACGCTCGTTCTCGATGCGGGTCTCGAACCAGGTAAGAAGAAGCGAAACGGGCATGGCGACGGCCAAGCCGCAGGCCGTGGTCAAGAGTGCCACCCAGATGCCTCCCGCCAGCAGCGACGGATCCACCGAGTTCCCAGCCTCCTGAAGTTTCTGAAAGGCTTCGATCATACCCAGAACGGTGCCGAACAGACCCAGAAGCGGTGCGACCTGGGCAATGGCGTCCAGCGCGCGAAACCCCCGTTGCAGATCATGCAGACGACCAAGCGCCAGACGGCTGATTTCGTCTTCGATCGCGCCCTTGTCAGCCTTCGCAGCAGCAAGCCGCATGGTGGTCGCAAGGGTTTCCTCAAGCGGTGAGCGGGCATTGGCAAGCATGGCACGCGCGTCCGCCTGATTATGATGAAACCAGGCATGGAGCGCGCGATTGGAACGCCCGTGCCGTCCGACCCGTTCGCGTTGAAACTGCATGAATTTCAGAAGGATCAGAGCCACGGCGAAGACCGACAGCACAAGCAGGATTGCAACGACCGGGCCCCCGAGCTGAAGAAAGGAACCTATGGAAGAAATGACGCCGTCGAACATTGTGGCATTCCTGTCGGGTTTGATTTCTGGAGTTTACTTGCCGAAAGTGACTGAGCCGCGGCTGGTGGCTTCCAGCCGCCCGATACAGTCTCCAGGCTCGATTCCATCGCCCTCGCAGGCCGAGGCATCATTGATGAGAACGCGACCGATCTCATCGCAATCGGCTTCAGCGAGATCGAAACGGCGCACCTTGGTTTTCTCATTGGGCAGGTCCTGAAAATCGAGGACCAGAAGCCGGTCAACGAGCCCTTCCTTGGTGAAAAGGGCAATCTCATAGGCTGCCTTGGCAATATCCTTGCCCATCGCATTCTCGACCACGAATGCGATGCGGCAGCCCTTGTCGCTTTTCTGAAGAGCATTAAGCTCGAGCTTGATCGAACGGGTGGCCGTTTCCTGCGCTGCACCTGGCAAGGTCAATAGCAGGGTGCCAGCCATCGTCGCCAGAACACGGGCGACGATGGGCACAGAGATCAGAAGCGATAATCGAGACGGCATCTTATCCTCCAAAACGCACGGTTGCACCGAGCTTTACGGTCAGGCCAGGCTGTGCATGCATCCCATCGGAGATATCAGCGATCGGCAGCACGTACCGCTTATCGAAAAGGTTGTCGACGCGGAAATCAAACCGGAGGTTTTCGTTGGGCTGATAGTTGGCGTAGAGATTCACCAGGGTGTAATCCTCCGCGAAGGTCGATCCGCTGGGTGCCTTGTTGAACTCGACTTCGCCACCGAGTGTCAGTCGACGTTCGAGGAAACGCATCCCGCCATCAAGTGTCACGCTGGCCGAGGGTATGGTCGTAAGGTCCGAGCTGATGCCGTCCCGGTCTGTCTGGTGTCCGTCAATGATGGAAATCCCAAGGCCTGCAAAGTAGCGTCCTGCGTCGTAGCGGCTTTCCAGCTCAAACCCCTGAATCTCGGCAGCATAGACGTTTTGATACTGCGCGCACATCGTGTGCCCGAGACTGGCGCATTCACTGCCCGGAATCGCTGGAAAGGTGGGAATTGTGATGTAGTCGTCGATATCATTGTGGAAATACGCTGCCTTGATTCGCAGCGTGTCCTCGGCATTGAAGAGGCCGTCTGCCTTATAGTTCAGTCCAGCTTCCCAGGTCTTGCCGGTTTCGGGTCTCAGATCGGGATTTGGCAGAAACGCGAAGCTGAAACCGGGGAACGAATGCCCACCGGTGATATAGGCTTCCGACGTGTTGGGCGCCCGATAACCTTCCGAGTAGGAACCATAAATCTGAAGGCCGGACAGGAGCCCTTCGTTGAAGGGAGAAACGCCCACGCTGAGCCGAGGTGAGAAACGATCACCTGAACTCTTTTCCGAAGCTTCGAGCTCGTAGGAATCGTATCGCACACCAGCGACAACCTCCAACCAATCATAGGAAAGCTTGTCCTGGACGTAGGCGCCCCATACGCGTCGAGTGCCGGTGGGGTTGTAACTGTCCGATCCCCCGGAAGCTGCGCTGGAGGCAAAATCGTCATAGACCCAATCGCCACCGACGGTCAGTTCATGGGCAATCATTCCCGTGTCGAACCGGGACGTGTTCCAGATGTCGAAACTGGTGGTTCCCAGGTCGTAGCCGGAGGTGCCGGGGCGCGAACCCGTATCCGTCTGGGTCAGATCTATATTGTTTACAGCGGCCTTGACGTTGAGGTTCAACCACTTTTCTTCGGCGTCGGAGATCTTGAATTCTCCTGTGAATGTGTCGCTGTCGAGTTGGTAGTCACGTGTTTCGGTCGAAGACCATTCATCGCGAGATCCGGTCCAGCCCAGGGTCAGCTCGCTATTCTCGGTCGGTCTGACGGTACCCTTCAGGTGACCACTCAGCACATCAAAGCTTGAATTGTCGACGCGCGTGCCATCGCCATCCTTGTAGTCGCCATAGTCGCGCCAGACGATATTACCGAGAATGGAGGCCGCGTCGTTGAAGCGATAGGCGCCGATCGCGCTGGTGGTCCAGCCCGAGCCGTTCGATTCATAGCGGCCCGTCAGCGACAGGGCGTAATTCTCGTCATCCCGCAGGAAATCATCGGGCTTCTTGGTTTCAAAATACACGACGCCGCCAATTGCGCCCGATCCGAACGTGTTGGCACTGGGGCCACGAATGACATCCACCTGTTCTACGAGCAGCGGATCGAGCCAGAACATGCGCGACACGTCATGCCCCGCCTTATGGAAATTCTGACGTGCGCCGTCGATGATCACGGAGACGCGGCCGGCATCCTGAAGCCCACGAATGTTGATGTTGCTGACCGCCGGGCGACCATCCGAGTAGACCTTGATCCCCGGGACGCCGAAAAAGATGTCATTGGCATTCGTCGCCATGCGGCGCTCCAGTTCCTCGCCGCTGATCTGGCTTACCGAGGCCATTGTTTCGAGCGCGCTCTCGCCGGTCCGACTCACCACCGTGATACGGTCGAGAAGTGTGACGTCGCCTGAAGGCTCCGACATTACGATTGGCGCTTCCTGCGCCATCGCGGTCATCGATAGCGCCAATGTCGCCATCGAGGTTCCGCACAGCAAACCAAAGGTCGTGTGTCGCGTGTAGTTCCGCATACCCCAAATTCTCCAGCAATCAAACACAGCTATTGGCCGGCTGGCGCTGGCTTGCCGACGATTATCCGGCTAGGAAATTTATCTTGATAATTTCACTCCGGTATTGCGGTGGCTATAAAATATGATAATAAAAGTCAAGAAAGCGAATGACAGAAAACATGCTGTCGATGTGAGCCCAAGCCAGTGACCTGAAAATGGAGGTTCTTTCCAATGAAGACCTATTTGTCGATCGACCCGCGCGGACAGGCAGACATACAGCATCTGGCTGTCAGGCAAGGTGGCGTTACGCCTGATCGAACGATTTCAAGCACGGATCTCTTCGGAGGGCGTCGCGAAATCGGGATTGAGCATCATGGCGCCTATTATCGCCTGAAGATCACCCGTCAGGGAAAGCTGATTCTCAACAAATAGGTTTGTGGAATGAATGTTCAGACAGCACGCGCGCCTGAAGCCATCAGGCGCGCCCGTGATGAAAACCCAAAAATGCGCGAGCGCGACCTGGCGGCAATGCTTGGCATTTCGGAAGCAGAATTGCTCGCCGCATTTGTGGGGCATGGCGTGACCCGCATCGAGCCGCGCGTCGCTGATCTTCTTCCGGCGCTTGAGGCCGTGGGTGAGGTCATGGCCCTGACCCGTAATGAAAGCGCCGTCCATGAAAAGGTCGGGGTCTACGAAAAAATTACGGTGGCTGCGCAGCACGCGCTTGTGCTGGGGCGCGATATCGATTTGCGAATCTTTCCCTCTCGCTGGTCATTTGGCTTTGCGGTGGAAAAGCGCGATGGCGATGATGTCCGGCGCAGCCTGCAGTTTTTCGACGAGGCCGGTGATGCCGTGCACAAGGTGCATTTGAGGCCAAAATCGAATCTTTATGCATATCAGAAGCTCGTCGAGGATCTCCTTCATCCCGACCAGCAGGCTCCGCTCGATCTCCAGAGCGAGAAGGCCGACGAGGAAATCGCCACCGACGAACTGCCGGCGGCGAATGTCCTACGCGAGCGCTGGAGTGCGATGACGGACGTGCATCAGCTCTTCAATATTTTGCGCAAGCTGAAGCTGACGCGCCATCAGGCCGTCCACCTGATCGGTGAGGACTACGCCTGGCGATTGCAGGAGGATGCACTGACACAGATGTTGCACCAGGCGGTCCGCGAGACGGTGCCGATCATGTGCTTCGTCGGCAGTAGCGGATGCATCCAGATCCACACCGGCGCCATCGAGACGGTGAAGCCGATGGGGCCGTGGATCAACATTCTCGATCCGGGCTTCAATCTCCATCTGCGAACTGACCACGTGAAGGAATTGTGGGCTGTGCGCAAGCCAACCAAGGATGGCCACGTCACGTCCATGGAGGCTTATGGTGCCGGAGGTCAGTTGATCGCCCAGTTCTTCGGAGAGCGACTGGAGGGGCATGCAGAACGTGCTGACTGGCGTTCCATGGTCGAGGGCTTGCCGAGGCTGGAAAGCCGCCAGGTGGCCTGACGATCTCATCGGAAGGAAGCGCTGATCGGCGCTCCAGTTCAAAGAAAACAGATCTCTGGATCGTCCGCGCGCCGGGCGATGTCCAAGGATTGAGGGAGATTGTCGGATGACGCGCGAAGCGTTCGGATCGATGACGCGCAGAGGGATGGCGCGATTGTTTATGGGGTTGGTTGCCTCCGTGGGGGTCGGGTGTGGCTCCGTCGCTGCGCAGGAGGCCATTCAACCGTTCCCCGACGCCTCCAGACTGGTGTCGATCGGTGGAGCCATCACCGAGATCATCTACGGTCTTGGCGAAGGAGACAGGCTTGTTGCTCGTGATACAACGAGCACATATCCGCCACAGGCGGAACAATTGCCTGACATTGGTTATATGCGCGCACTGTCGCCCGAGGGGGTGCTCTCTGTCGGGCCAAGCGCAATTCTGGCGATGGAAGGAAGCGGTCCCATCGAGACGATGGATACGCTCAAGGCATCGCGTATCCCGGTAGTTACGGTGCCGGAGGGCTATGATCGTGAGGCGGTCCTTCGCAAGATCCGCGTGGTTGGAGCCGCATTAAACGCGGAAGCGAAGGCAGAAAAGCTCGCTCTTCAGGTGGAGGCGGATCTCGATGCCGCCCAAAAGGAAGCGCGCAAGCAAACCGATGGAAAGCGTGTGCTTTTCGTCCTTAGCATGCAGGGTGGCCGGGTCATGGTTGCTGGCAAGAACACCGCTGCTGACGGGATCATAAACATGGCCGGAGCCGAAAACGCCATGGATGGGTTCTCCGGCTATCGCCAGGTTTCAGCCGAAGCGGTGATTTCGGCTGCACCCGATGCGGTCCTGATGATGGCTCGAGGCGGTGCGGATCATCTTACGTCTGAGGATGTTCTTTCTCACCCGGCCATTGCCAGCACGCCGGCCGGCGAGGGTGGGGCACTCATTCGAATGGACGGGTCCTACCTGCTGGGTTTTGGTCCGCGCACAGCACAAGCGGTGCGAGACCTTGCTCACGCCTTGCAGGAAACGGAAACGGTAACCGACTGAAATGGCCTTACGTGACAATGTCGCATCCGTGTCCGGCTGGCGGTGGCGGGCCGAGGCTGATGGGGACCGCTCGGCCCGTGCACGCGCGATCATACTGGGGCTTGTCCTGCTTTATCTGCTCCTGTTTCTCACAAGCCTTGGTTCGGGCGCGTCCGATACATCGTTCTGGAGCGTGTTTTCTGGATGGCTTGGTGGCGGGACGGATAGCCTCCCGCTACGCGACCGCGTGGTGATATGGGATATCCGTCTGCCGCGTGTCGTTCTGGGAAGTCTCATCGGCGCGTCGCTGGCCGTGTCCGGCGCTGTCATGCAGGGGCTGTTTCGTAACCCGTTGGCCGACCCGGGCATTGTCGGTGTGGGCCCTGGCGCAGGGCTCGGCGCAATAACCGTTATCGTTCTTGGCAACACGGTGCTGGAACCGGTGATTGGCATATTTGGCATATATGCGCTGCCGCTGGCCGCCTTCTTCGGCGGGATTGTATCCACGCTGCTTCTTTACCGGGTAGCAACGCGGCGTGGTCAGACCTCGATTGCCACAATGCTTTTGGCGGGTATCGCGCTTGGCGCTTTGGCTGGCGCCTTGTCGGGCATTCTCGTCTATGCCGCTGACGATCAGGAATTGCGGGACCTGACATTCTGGGGGCTTGGCTCGTTGGCAGGTGCAAGCTGGGCTAAAATCTGGGCGGCTGGTCCGATCATTCTTGCAGCCCTAGCTGCAGCGCCCTTCCTGGCGCGCGGACTTGACGCCATGGTGTTGGGTGAGGCGAGCGCTAACCATCTTGGCATACGCGTCCAGCGGGTGAAGAATTGCGCCATTCTGACAGTGGCGGCGGCCACAGGTGCATCCGTCGCAGTGGCCGGCGGGATCGGGTTTGTCGGGATTGTCGTGCCGCATCTCCTGCGCCTGACCATTGGACCTGAACACCGCTACCTGTTGCCGGCCTCAGCGCTTCTGGGAGCCTGCCTTCTTCTCGTTTCCGACGCCACAAGCCGCATGGTTGTAGCTCCTGCCGAACTGCCAATCGGGATTGTCACCGCAACGCTCGGTGCGCCATTCTTTCTATGGATTTTGCTGCGCCAGAGGGGGCTTCTGGATCTGTGATGGCGATCGATATCGATAATCTTTCAGTCCGGCTCGGCCGCAATCAGGTTCTACATAAAGTTTGCTTGTCGGTTAAACCGGGAACCGTTACGGCCATTGTTGGCCCGAATGGCTCGGGCAAGACCACTTTCCTGAAAGCGGTTTCCGGGGATCTGCCGTTTGAAGGTGACGTGAAGGTCAACGGCGAGACCTTGCGGTATATGCCGCCATGGCAGGCTGCCGCGCATCGGGCCGTGCTGCCTCAGGCAAGTTCGCTCTCCTTTCCCTATACGGTGCGGGAGGTGGTCAAACTCGGCCTTCTGGGCGGCCGTTCCGGGGCAACCCCGGCGGAAGAGAAGCGACTGCCGGAAAAGGCGCTCGAACGTGTGGATCTTTCAGGGTTTGCCGGCCGGTTTTATCAGGAGCTTTCTGGCGGTGAACAGCAGCGTGTTCAGCTCGCGCGTGTCCTCTGCCAGGTGTGGCTGCCGGTGCTCGACGGCCGACCGCGTTATCTTTTGCTCGATGAGCCGGTTTCAAGTCTCGACATCAAACATCAACTCATCATCATGAACATCGCCCAGACATTCGCGGCTTCTGGTGGTGGTGTGCTTGCGGTTCTGCACGATCTCAATCTCACTGCGCGCTTTGCCGATCAGGTGGCTATGATGCACCGTGGAAGGCTTGTCGCTTCCGGTACGCCGAATGAGGTGTTCAACGACGAGCTTGTATCCGATGTGTTTGAGTGTCGAATTCAGGTGGGTGTTCCGCCTGCCGAGAATCGTCCCTATGTGCTGCCGCAATCCGCCCAAATTTCAGTCAAATCCTCATTTTGAGGAAGAATCGACGCTGTCGAAGAGAGCCTTTGCGGAATCAGCGTGCGGCAGCGCGCTCGGGTAAATCATCGAGGCCAAGACGTAATCGCATATCCGGTCTGGCCACTGCGAGATCGCTGATCGTGTAGCCGGCCAGCACTTCGAAGAAGGCGTTCAACGCCTTGCGCAGCGCTTCATTTAGGCCGCAGCTTTCGACCAGCGGGCACTCTGCGTCGTCATTCTCAAAGCATTCCGCCATGGCGAAATTGTCCTCGGTGACGCGCACAACATCGAACAGTGTTATTTCCTCGGCGGGTTTTGCCAGACGAACACCGCCATGGCGCCCGCGAACGGTTTCGACGAAACCATGTTCAACGAGCGGCTGCAGGATCTTGAACAGGAAAAGGTCGGAGAGGGAGTATGCTTCCGCGATGTCGGAGATGCGGCTAAGCCGGCCTTCATTGGCGGCGCAATACATCAAAATCCGGATCGCATAATTGGTTTGTCGCGTTAGGCGCATAACAGTCCTTTCACATATCGTTCCCGCAATATGGCTTATTGTTTAGAATAATTCCAGAGTGAGTCTGGTGAAATCTGATCAAATTAATCAACTTTATAGTGATCGCGGCTCAAACCGCGACATCAGGTGTGCGAGCGGCTGACTTGTCATCCGTATTGCAATGCACAATATTTGGAGCAATCGCTGGAAGCGGTCGACAGTGAAGCCAGAGTAGGAGTTCTTTCCAGCGACCGTCGGCACTGGTGAACCAATGATTTCAGAAAGGCGGCGCCCATGAACGCGCATGTGTTGGAAGCGGAGATCGGAGGAGGGCCCACCGTTTCCGACTGGGTGGTCGTGGATCAGTCAATGATCGACCGTTTCGCCGACTGCACCAATGACCACCAGTGGATCCATGTGGATCGCGAGCGCACGGAGCGCGAAAGCCCGTTTGGCAAGCCGGTGGCGCATGGCTTCCTCACGCTGTCGCTCTTATCGAGCCTGTCTTATGATTGTGGCGCCTGGCCCGTGCATCTGGGCACCATTATCAATTACGGTTTGGACAAGCTTCGTTTTCTGGCGCCGGTAAGGGCAGGCAGTCGCGTTCGGCTGCGCACGACCCTGAAGAATGTCGAGGAAAAGGCGGCAGGCCGCCTTCTCATACGCCATCATGGCGAGGTGGAGATCGAGGGCGAGGAAACGCCTGCCTTGGTCGCCGAGACCATCATCATGCTTATTCTGGAAGAAAAGGCCGCCTGAGCGGCACATTTTCTGAAGCCTATTCGGCGTCGGGCTGATTCATGGGAGCGGCCTGCTGGAAGGGCTTCAGCGCCATGCAGGCGTCGTTGATGCGCTGGATGGTGGGGTAGGGCGTCATGTCGACGTCGAAACGTTTGTTGTTGGTAACCTGACCCACAAGGCAGATGTCTGCCAAGCCGGGGGTGTCACCGTGGCAGAACGTACCTGTCTCAGCGCTTTCGGCCAGCATCTTCTCCAGCGGCTCGAATGTGGCGTTCACCCAGTGGCGGAACCAGGAGCCGATTTCCGCATCGCCGGCACCATAACGTTCTTTCAGCGTGTTCAAAATGCGCAGATTGTTCACCGGATGGATATCGCAGGCGATCATCTGTGAGAGCATGCGAACCCGTGCGCGGCCGTGCGGATCGGATGGCAGGAGCGGAGGCTCCGGCACCATCTCGTCGAGAAATTCCATGATCGCCATGGACTGCGCGATCATTGTGCCGTCGCTCCACACCAGAGCCGGTACGAGACCCTGCGGGTTGACCGAGAGATAGGCCTCACCGCGATGTTCACCATGGCGAAGATGGTGCGCGGCATAGCGATAGTCGATCCCCTTCATGGCAAGCGCGATGCGCACCCGGTAGGAGGTGGAGGAGCGAAAATAGCTGTGCAGGACGATCTCGCTCATCTCACGCCTCGCCAATGGTAATGGCGATCTCGCCGATGCCGTCGACGCCGCCTTCCACATGATCGCCCGGTTGGAGCGCGCCGACGCCGGCAGGCGTTCCGGAGTAGATCAGATCGCCGGCCTTCAGCTCCATGGCCTGGCTGCACAGGGCGATCACGTCAGCAACCGGCCAGATCAGCTCGTCCAGATCGCCTTCCTGGCGGATTTCGCCATTGACGGCGAGCCAGACGCGGCCCTCAGACGGGTGACCGGTCTCGGCAACACGCACGATAGGGCCGCAGGGCGACGAGCGGTCGAACGCCTTGCCCCAGTCCCAAGGGCGGCCCTTCTTCTTCGCTTCTCCCTGAAGATCGCGCCGCGTGAGGTCGAGCCCGACCGCATAACCATAGACGTGGTCGAGCGCATGGGCCGGGTCGATGTTGCTGCCGCCCTTGCCGATGGCGACGACCATCTCGATTTCGTGGTGAAGATCTTTGGTCAGGCTGGGATAGGGGATCACCGTGTCGGTATCGACCACGGCGTCAGCCGGTTTGGTGAAGAAGAATGGCGGCTCGCGGTCCGAATCATGGCCCATTTCGCGCGCGTGGGCGGCATAGTTGCGCCCGACGCAGAAGATGCGCCGCACGGGAAAGCGCGCTTCTTCGCCGGCTACGGCGACGGACGGTTGCGGGGCGGGCGGAAAAACGAAATCGGACATGAAATTCTCCCAGAACATTGGGGAGAAGAGATGGCCGAATTGACGCTCGGGGGCAAGGCCCCGAAGCGTCGGAGTCTAGGGTCAGGACCTATTAATACGGCCACAATGGCGTTCGATAGACCAAGAGATGCAAGGAAAAGCCCGCAGAGCGGGGCCTTTCCCCGGTCAAGGGGTTTGACGCGGCAGGTTGGCGGTCTATCGAGCGTCCTTCGGATCGGCCTGATCAGCACGGGCTACTTTGTCACAAGGCCTTGAAAGACATGAAGTCTTCCTGCGGCCTTGCTTCGCGTATCCGCACAGATCAGGCCGACCATTGCGGCCATATTAGTAGGTCCTGACCCTCGAGATCAGCCCTTGAAGACGCTCTTCACGGCCTTGGCGGTCGCATCGACAATCGTGTCTGCTTCTTCGCGCGTCAGGCAGAGCGGGGGCGCAAAGCCCAGAATGTCGCCCTGCGGCATGGCGCGGCCGATGACGCCCTGTTCGAGAAGGGCTGCGGCCATCTGCGGGCCGATCTTCTCGGAAGCGTCGAAGAACTGGCGGTTCTCGCGCTCCTTCACGAATTCGACGGCGCAGAGCATGCCTTCGCCGCGCACTTCGCCGACATGGACGTGGTCGCCGATTGCGTCACGCATGGCGTTGACGAAGTAAGCGCCCGTCTCGCCGGCATTCTTGACGAGGCCGAGCTTGTCGACCAGTTCGAGATTGGCGATGCCTGCGGCAGCACCAATCGGGTGGGCCGAATAGGTCCAGCCATGGCCGATCGGGCCGTTTTCGTCCGTGCCGCGCTCGAGCACTTCCCACATCTTCTTGCCGACGATGGAGCCGGAAAGCGGCGCATAGGCGGAGGTGAGGCCCTTGGCGATGGTGATGAGGTCGGGTTCCATGTCGTAATGGATGGAGCCGAACATGGAGCCGAGGCGTCCAAAGCCGGTCACCACCTCGTCAGCGACGAGCAGGATGTCGTGCTTGCGCAGCACTTTCTGGATCGCGGCCCAGTATCCGGCCGGCGGCGGCACGATGCCGCCCGTGCCGAGCACGGGCTCGCCGATGAAGGCGGCGATGGTGTCCGCGCCCTCGCGCTCGATCAGCGCTTCAAGCTCGGCAACGCAATGGGCGGTGAACTGCTCCTCGCTCATGGAAAGGTCCGGGCGGCGGTAGTAATAGGGCGCTTCGGTGTGGACCACCTGGGCAAGCGGCAGGTCGAATTTTTTGTGGAAGAGCTCAAGGCCGGTCAGCGAGCCGGTCATCAGGCCGGAGCCGTGATAGCCGCGCCAGCGCGAGATGATCTTCTTCTTTTCGGGACGGCCGAGAATGTTGTTGTAGTACCAGATCAGCTTGACGTTGGTTTCGTTGGCATCGGAGCCGCCGAGGCCGAAATAGACCTTGGACATGGTCTCCGGCGCACGGTCGACGATCATCTTGGCAAGCTTGATGGAGGCTTCCGTGCCGTGGCCCACATAGGCGTGGTAATAGGCAAGTTCCTTTGCCTGCTCGGCGATGGCGTCTGCAATTTCGGTGCGGCCATAGCCGACATTGACGCAATAGAGGCCGGCAAAGGCGTCGAGCAGCTTGTTGCCGTCGCGGTCCTCGATATAGACGCCGTTGCCACCGGTCACGATGCGGTTTGGGCTTTCGCCGCGCGCATGCTGGGCCAGATGGGTCGAGGGATGGAAAAAGGCCTCGCGGTCCCACTGGTCGAGTTGGTCGTTCTTCAACAGCATGTCGCTCTCCTGTTCGTCTTGAATTGTGTGTCTTTCAGCGCCGCTCAACCGATGTCGCGGCAGACATATTTGATGTTGGTGAAGGCTTCCAGCCCGTGGCGGGAGCCCTCGCGCTCGAGGCCGGCCTGCTTGACCCCGCCAAAGGGGATGGGCGCGCCGGTGATCTTGGTGCGGTTGACCGCGACCATGCCGAACTCGAGACCGCGCGAAAGGCGGGCGATGCGGCCGGGATCCTGCGTGTGCAGATAGGCCGCAAGGCCGGTTTCGGTGTCGTTTGCCTTCGCCAGCACGTCCGCTTCGTCATCGAAGGGGGTGAAGGCGGCAATCGGGCCGAACGTCTCTTCGCGGAAAATGAGCGCGGTCTCGGGCACGTCGGCCAGAACCGTGGGCTCGAAGAAGGTGGGGCCGTGCCGCGACACGCTTCCGCCCGTTACCAGACGCGCGCCTTTTGCGAGCGCATCTTCAACCTGCTCGGTCTGCTTGGCGACCGCGCGCTCATGGATGAGCGGGCCGATATCGGGATCGGTGAGGCCGTTCCCGACCGTCAGTTCCTCGACCTTGCGGGCAAAAGCTGCGACGAAGGCGTCATAGATGGAGCGCTCGATATAGAAGCGGTTGGCGGCAAGGCAGTCTTGACCGGAGGTGGCGAACTTGGCCGAAATGGCGCTCTCGACCGCGTGGTCGAGGTCGCAATCGGCAAAGGCGATGAAGGGCGCATGGCCGCCAAGCTCCATGATGAGACGCTTCACGGTCGGCGCGGACTGCGCGTAGAGCAGGCGGCCGATCTCGGTGGAGCCGGTGAAGGAAAGGGCGCGCACACGGGTTGAGGTCGTCATCGCGCCGACCACTTCGGCTGCCTTGCCGGTGAGCACGTTGAAGACGCCTGCCGGCACGCCGGCGCGCTCGGCGAGTTCTGCAAGGGCGAGTGCGGAGAAGGGCGTCTCGGATGACGGGTGTGCGACCACGGTGCAACCGGCAGCAAGGGCCGCTGCCGCCTTGCGGGTGAGCATTGCGGAGGGGAAATTCCACGGTGTGACGAGGGCCGCGACACCCACCGGCTCACGCGAAACCTGCATGTCGGCATCCGGCAGATGCGAGGCGACGCTTTCGACCGAAACGCGTTTGGCCTCTTCGGCGTAGAAGGAGACGAAGGAGGCGGCGTAGTCGATTTCACCGTGTGCTTCGGAGAGCGGCTTGCCCTGTTCCAGAACCATGAGATGGGCGAGGTCCTCCTTGGCGGCGACGATCAAATCGTACCAGCGCATCAGGATCTGCGCGCGCTCCTGCGGCAGGAGGGCCGCCCAGGCGGGAAATGCCGCGTGAGCTGCTTCGATGGTCTCATCGACCTGCTCGGCGGTGAGAGCGGGAACGCAGCCCAGCCGTGCGCCATCGGCCGGGTTGAAGACATCCACGACCGGGTCGCCGGGGGCGGCGATCCAGTGTCCGTTCGCATAGGCGTATTCGCGGAAAAGACGCGGATCTGCAAGGTCGGACAGGGCGGTTTTCTGAAGGGCGGCAAATGCGGACATCGGCTTTCTCCCAAGCGGATTTCCAGTGTTTGGATTGACTGGGATTATGCCGTTCGGGTCGCCAAATTTTCTGACGATCCTGGCAGGGCGCGCCAAAGTTTCTTCTGAACTTCGCGGCCCGCGCCCGCTATTCCTTCTGCGCCGTCTCGTCGGTGTTCACCAGAACGCCGAGCGGGAACGCACCCGGCTGCTTCACCGGCTTGGTGACGATGTAGGTGAAATAGCGCGCCAGACCGACATTCATCTCCAGAAGCCGGTCGACCAGACGCTGATAAGCGTCGATGTCGCGGGCGATGATCTGCAAAATGTAGTCGAACCCGCCGCCAACAGCCCAGCAGCCGGTGATTTCATCGATGTTCTGCACGCTTCGTTCGAATCGCTGGAAGTCTTCCGCGCGGTGGCCGGCAAGTTCGGCGGCCATGAAAACGGCGATGTGCGGAGCGAGCTTCGCAAGCGCCACTTCTGCACGGTAGCCAGTGATGATGCCCGCCTTTTCAAGGCGTTTCAGCCGCTCCCAGCAGGGGGCGGGCGTGAGGTTCACGCGCTCGGCCAGCGCCGCCTTGGAGATGCGGCCTTCCCTTTGAAGAATACCGAGAATCTTGAGATCGCGATCGTCGAGCTTGAGCATGGTCAGCTCTGGATCGTCGTCCCGGCCCCCGCTGTCAAGGCCCGTGCGCGCGCAAAGGTGGCGATGGCCGTGTCTTGCGCGCCCGTTCCGGTGAGATCGCATATGGTGATCTGGTCGTCGCCGGTGCGGCCGGTCCTGGCGCCGGAAACGATGTCGCCGAGTTCGGGTGGCGTGTTGCCATTCCACACGCCGGCGCGGATGGCGGCCGCCAGTTCACCGAGTTTTTCGCACTGGCTCACCCGGTCGGCGACATAGAGATCGGCGCGGGAAAGGGCTGTCAGCTCGATCTCGTTCTTGCCTTCCTGATCGGAGCCCATGGCGGTGATGTGGAGGCCGGGATGCAGCCAGTCGGCCTTGAGAACAGGTTCCCGGGCCGGCGTGGTGGTGACGACAAGCTGGCTTTGAGCGACGAGGCGGGCCAGGTCCGTCTCGGCTTTTGCGTCGATGCCGAGGGTTTCGGCCAGATCGGCGGCGCAGGCTTCCGCCTTATCCGCGTCGCGCCCCCAGACGAGAAGGCGGGAGAAGGGGCGCACCTGATGCGCGGCGATCATTTGCAGGCGGGCCTGGACGCCGGTTCCCATGACGCCGGCGGTCTCGATTTCGGATGGAGCCAGGTGGCGGGCGGCAACCGCGCCGGCGGCAGCCGTGCGCACATCGGTGAGAAATCCGTTGTCGAGCAAAAGCGCCTCCACGAGGCCGGTTTTTGCGGAAAACAGGATCATCAGGCCATTGAGGCTCGGCAGGCCGATCTTCGGATTGTCGAAGAAGCCGGGGCTCACCTTGATGGCGAAGCCTTCGAAGCCCGGAATATAGGCCGTCTTCACGTCGACCTCGCCATGAACCTGCGGAATGTCCATGGAGAGAATGGGGGGCATGATGACAGAGCCCGAGGCGAGCGCGCGGAAGGCTTCTTCCACCACGTCGATGGCTTCAAGGTCGAGGCGGATGGCTTTGCGCAGATCGGCTTCGGTCAGGACGAGAATGTCATGCGGCATGGGGCGCTCCCTTGATGATCGTGTCGCCGAGCGCGACATCGCGGCCACAGATGATGTCGGTGAAGATCTGCATATCGACATTGCGTCCGGTGATGAGCGTGGCGGTGGGGCCGATTCTTCCGGAGATCTTGCCGGCCATGAGGGCGGCGGCACCGACGGCACTCGCCCCTTCGCACACCAGCCGGTCTTCGAAATAATGCGCCTGCATGGCGCGATAGATTTCTTCCTCGGTGACGAGCACGACATCATCGAGGTGTTTGCGGCACAGTTCGAAGGAATGGCGGTTTTCAAGCCCGATCCCGCCGCCGAGCGAATCGGCAAGGCTGGCCACTTCGGTGACGGCGACCGGTTCGCCGGCGGCAAGCGAGGCGTGCATGGCCGCACCCCGCTCCATGGTGATGCCGATGACACGGATGGAGGGTTTGATCGTCCTCAGCGCGAACGCGATGCCGCCGGCGAGCCCGCCGCCCGACAGCGGTATGAGCACGGTTTGAAGATCCGGGCGCTGCTCCAGAAGCTCAAGCCCGATCGTGCCCTGACCGGCGATGACGGCCAGATCGTCGAAGGGCGAGATTTCGCAAAAACCCTCTTCATCGGCGAGGCGGCGGCTTTCGACCTGCGCTTCATCCTGGCTTGCACCGATGATGCGGGCTTCGGCACCAAGCGCCCTGATGCCCGCAATCTTTGCCTCCGGTACGAGCTTCGACATGCAGATGACGGCGCGCAGGCCACGCGCACGCGCTGCATAGGCGACCGCGCGGCCATGATTGCCGGTGGAGCAGCAGGTGACGCCGGTGGCGTCATCCGGCAGGGTGAGCACCGCGTTGGCGGCACCGCGCAGCTTGAAGGCGCCGCTTGCCTGTCCAATCTCGAGCTTGAGGAGGAAGTCATCTCCCGCGAGACGGCTGAGAAAGGGCGACGGCGGGAGAGGGGTATCGAGTGTCGCAATACCGGCAATGCGGCGACGCGCAGCCAGAATGTCTGCCAGCGCAAGCGTAGCCCTGTGGCTCATGAGAATCTCCCGGATTGTCTGCGAGGCAGCGTGATGGTGCTGATTTGTACACAACATCGTTGGCTCCGGAATAGGACTAGCGACATTCGATGTCGTTTTCCTGCGATTCACCGGTTCGAAAATGTGATCATGGAATAGTTGTACACAAGGTTGCGAATTGCCTTTCCGGTGTACGGTTTCGCCGGGTGCACAAGCGTCCGGTCTTTCGCTTTTTGGAGGAACCATGCCAGCAACCGAAATGCCCTTCAGCGCGCAGGAATATGCCGCTCGCCTCGAAAAGACCCGCAACGCCATGGAGGCGAAGGGTATCGACGTTCTGTTCGTGGAGGACCCTTCCAACATGGCCTGGCTGACCGGCTATGACGGATGGTCGTTCTATGTCCATCAGGGCGTGATCGTCTTCAAGGATGCCGACCCGCTCTGGTGGGGCCGGTCGATGGACGGGAACGGCGCCGTGCGCACCGTCTATATGGATGACGACCGGGTGCTGCGCTATCCCGACCACTATGTGCAGGCCAACACGCTGCATCCGATGCAGCATCTGGCCGAGATTCTGCGCGCGCATGGCTTTGGCAACAAGCGGATCGGCGTGGAGCTGGAAAACTACTATTTCTCCGCCAAGGCCTATCTTGTCCTGAAGGAAGAACTGCCGAACGCCACCTTTGTGGATGCGACGGCGCTGGTGAACTGGCAGCGGGCGGTGAAATCCGACGAGGAAATCGTCTTCATGCGCCGGGCAGCACGGATCTCCGAAAAGATGATCGACGGCATTGTCGAGCGCATCGAGCCGGGCCTGAAGAAGAACGATCTGGTGGCGGAAATCTATGCCGACGCTATCCGTGGGGTGGATGATGACTGGGGCGAATATCCGGCCATCGTGCCGCTACTGCCGACGGGCTCCGATGCCGCCGCACCGCATCTGACCTGGGACGGGCGGCGCTTCGAGCAGGGGCATGCGACCTTCTTCGAGATCGCCGGCTGCTATCGCCGCTACCACGCGCCGCTCTGCCGCACCGTGTTTCTCGGCACGCCGCCGCAGCACATGCTGGATGCGGAAAAAGCGCTGGTGGAAGGCATCGAGGCCGGGCTTGAGATCGCGCGGCCGGGCAACCGCGCAGGCCAGATCGCCGATGCGCTCTATGGCGCGCTGGAGCGGGCCGGCATCACGCGGGACGGGCGCTGCGGTTATCCGATCGGCATTTCCTATCCGCCAGACTGGGGCGAGCGCACAATCTCGCTGCGCCGTGAGGATGAAACGATTCTGGAAGCGGGCATGACCTTCCATTTCATGCCGGGCCTGTGGATGGCCGACTGGGGGCTGGAAATCACCGAAAGCATCCTGATCACCGAAGACGGGCCGGCCGAGGCGCTCTGTCGCCGCCCGCGCGAACTGATCGTGAAGAACTGATCCATGCGATCCGAAACGCTGGAAAACACGACGCGCATCCTGTCCGATCTGGTGGGGTTTCCCACCATTTCGGCGGACAGCAATCTGGAAATGATCGCCTATGCCAGCGAGCTTTTGAGCGCGCTCGGAGCAAGGCTTTCAATGACGCTGGACGAGAGCGGGCACAAGGCCAACCTGTTCGCCACGCTGGGGCCCGAAGGGGATGGCGGCATCGTGCTTTCGGGCCATTCCGACGTGGTGCCGGTGGAGGGGCAGGAGTGGACGAGCGATCCCTTTTCCATGCGTGAGGCGGATGGCAGG
This sequence comes from Nitratireductor sp. B36, assembly GCF_020833685.1. Taxonomy (GTDB): domain Bacteria; phylum Pseudomonadota; class Alphaproteobacteria; order Rhizobiales; family Rhizobiaceae; genus Nitratireductor. The sequence continues at coordinate 246,480 of NZ_JACKZY010000001.1, read as the reverse complement.
CTTTATGGGCGTGGCACCTGCGACATGAAGGGGTTCATCGCCTGCACGCTCGCCATGGCGCCGCACTTTGCCGAGCTGGACCTGAAACGGCCACTGCATTTCGCCTTCACCTATGACGAGGAGGTGGGGTGTTTTGGCGCGCGCGCGCTGGTGGAAGAGCTGGAGCGAGCCGAAGTGCGGCCCTCCGTCGCCATCATCGGTGAGCCGACCATGATGCGCATCATCGAAGGCCACAAGGGCTGTTTCGAATACACGACCGAGTTTCGCGGGCTTGCCGGCCATGCCTCTTCTCCTGAACGCGGCGTCAATGCGGTTGAATATGCGGTGCGCTATATTTCGCGGCTCATGGCGCTGGCCGAGGAGCTGAAGACGCGCGCGCCCAAGGGCAACCGCTTCGACCCGCCCTGGACGACGCTTCAGGTGGGCACGATCTCTGGCGGTGCGGCGCGCAACGTGATTGCCGACCACTGCTCCGTGGAATGGGAGATGCGCCCCGTGCGCAATGAGGATGCGGATTTTGTGAAAGACCGCATCCGCGCGTTTGTCGAATCCGAGCTGAAGCCAGCCATGAAGGCGGTTTTTGAGGGCGCTGACATCGTCACCCATGTTATCGGCGAGGTGGACGGGCTGGAGCCGGTAACCGAATCGGAAGCGCGCCAGATCGTTTCGGAGCTTACCGGCCTCACCGAGGCAGAAGTGGTGGCGTTCGGCACGGAGGCGGGGCTCTTCCAGAAAGCCGGAATTTCCTCCGTGATCTGCGGGCCGGGCTCCATCGAGCAGGCCCACAAGGCGGATGAATTCGTCTCGCTTGAACAGCTCGATCAATGCCTTGGCATGCTTGAACGGCTTGGCAGGAAGGTGAGCTGACGGCGATGGAGCCAGAGCGATGACAGGCGAGGCGCGCGCGCGGTTCGAGCGGATCTACACGCTTTTGCGTGAGCGCATATGCCTGCTCGACTATCCGCCGGGCATGCGGCTTCGCGAAGAGGATCTCGCCGAGGAATTCGACACCAGCCGAACGCCGATCCGCCGGGTTCTGGCGCGGCTCGAGGATGAGGGCTATCTGCGCTCTGTCCATGGCGTGGGAACCATGGTCACCGATATCGACATCGCCTCGCTTGAACAGGTCTATCGCCTGCGGGTGGAGCTTTCCGAGCTGATCGGCAAGCTTTCGCCAGTGCCCCCTGATGAAGACGCCAAACGCGCCTTCGCGACGATGAAGTCGCGCTGCGAGGAACTGGTCGGAACGCCCAGCCAGCGCGCCTTCGCGCAGCTCAATATGGATTTTTTTCATCTCCTGATGACGCTGACAGAAAACGAGCCGCTGCAGGAGTTTTCCGAGCGGCTCTATTATCAGACGACGAGGATCTGGCTGAAACGTGCGGCCGGCGAGGACGGCACGGAAGAAACGCTCGCAAGCGAGATCGGCTTTTTCCTGCGCGAAGTCTCCGACATTGCCGCAGCCGTTGCCTGCGGGGCGCTGGAGAGCGTCGGGCAGATCCGCCGTGCCCATGTGGCCATGAGTTTCGCTCGCCTGAAGAAAAGGGCAGGCGAAGAGGTGGAGGCAGCCTCTTTCTAGGAGGCCGCCTTTACCAGTGCGCTCAGATCGGGCAGGTCGGTTGCGCCGCCAACCCGCATGACGGCTTCGGCCCCGCAGCGATTGCCGGCTGCAAGGCATTGTTCAACCGGTTTTCCGGAAAGCCACGCATCGATGAAACCGGCATTGAACGCGTCTCCGGCGCCCGTGGAATCGATTACATTGACGGGCTGCGTCGGCATCGAGACGGTGGTTTCGGCGCTGATCGCGATGGACCCTTCCGGCCCGCGCTTGACGATTGTAAGCGGTGCGGGCGGTTTCTTTCCCGGGGAAATGGCAAGCCGCTGCGCTTCGGTTTCATTCGGCAGGAATATGTCCACGGCTCCGATCAGCGCGGCAAGATCATCGCGCGCCAGAACCGCATCGTCCCATGAACAGTCGAGCGAGATGGAAAGCCCTGCACCGCGCGCCTGTTCGATGAGGAAGGGCGCTTCGACCAGAGTAGCGAGCTCGCCGATATGGAGATGGGCGAAGTCACCGCTGGCAATGGCTTGCGTAAATGTTTCCGGCACGGCGGGACCGGCGCGGCGCGTGAGGAACGCGCGTTCGGTGCCCGATGTCATGGCCACGGTGATCTGCGGATCGAGCGTGTCGGGCATGGGCTGCGAGGCCGAAAGATCGACACCGCTTGCCTCAAGCTCTTTCATCAGTGCTGAGGCGAACGGCCCCGAAGGGAGTGCGGAAGCCAATGAGACCGGACGCCCGAGGGCGGCCACATAGGCCGCGGTGATGAACGCGCCACCGCCCGGCTTGATGGACAGGCCGCCGGCAAAAACTTCTTCACCTAACGTTGGCATTTTCGGCAGATCGGTAAAAATCAGATCGCAATAAAGCCGTCCCACGCTCAGGACGCGGCCCGACCGGTTGGCTTGCGTCACGGCAGCGCCTCCCCGGATTTGGCGTCAAACAAATGCATTTCGCCGGCCTTCGCCGTGAGTTTGACCGTGTCGCCGGCTTTCGGCGGTTTGCGGCCCGATGCCTTTGCGATCACCTCATGACCATTGACACCGACATAGACCAGCGTGTCGGCACCGAGCGGCTCGACGATGTTGACGGTGCCGGAGAAAAGCCCGTTGCCGCCGGTGACAACGAGATCGTCTGGCCGGATGCCAAGGATCACGTCGGCCCCTTCCGACGCGTTGCGTTCGGGCAGATCGATGCCGAGCCCGTCCCCGAGCTTTACGCCTTTTCCGACCCATTTGCCCGGCAGCATGTTCATGGATGGTGCCCCGATGAACTGGGCGACGAAGGTGTTTGCCGGCTTGTGATAAACCTCAAGCGGCGTGCCGACCTGCTGGATATAGCCATCCTTCATGATCACGATCCGGTCGGCCATGGTCATGGCTTCCACCTGGTCGTGCGTGACAAAAATGATTGTGTTTCCAACACGTTGGTGCAGCTTCTTGATTTCAAGCCGCATCTGAGTGCGCAGTTGGGCATCGAGATTGGAGAGCGGCTCGTCGAACAGAAAGACGGCGGGATCGCGCACCATGGCACGGCCGATGGCGACGCGCTGGCGCTGCCCGCCGGACAACTGGTTGGGGCGGCGCTCCAGAAGGTCGGTCATGCCGAGAATGGCGGCCACCTCGTCGATGCGCTTGTCCTTCGCCTCTTTCGAGAGCTTGGACGTGCGCAGGCCGAAGCCGATATTCTTGCGCACCGACATATGCGGATAGATGGCGTAGTTCTGGAACACCATGGCGATGTCGCGCTCCTTGGGCTCCAGATTGTTGACGAGGCGCTCGCCGATGTGGATTTCGCCGCCGCTGATCTCCTCAAGACCGGCAATCATGCGCAGAGTGGTGGACTTGCCGCAACCCGATGGGCCGACGAAGACGACGAATTCACCATCGGCCACGTCGAGATTGATGCCGTGAAGCACCTCGACCTTGCCGTAGGATTTGACGAGATTGCGAAGGGACAAGGTGGCCAAGGGTCTACTCCTGCAAGAGAGCGCCGAAGGCGGCATCGAGCGCGGCTCCGGCTTTTTCGGCGCGGGCAAGGTCCGCTGCCTGTTGTTCTGAAAGGCGGGTGAGGGTGGCGCGATAGGTTTCAATCGCCTCGTTCATGGCTCCGGGTCCCGGACCGCCGAAACGCTCGCGCACCGCTACGAAATGGCGCGCGCTGACGGCCTCGCCGTAGGCTGCGGGGTCGAGCGTGCTGTCGCGCCTGGTCAGTTCCCTGAAAGCCTTGGAGAAGGCTTCGAACCCTTCGCCGAGCGGTTTGCCGGCGGCGATGACGGCGCGGGCCGTGGCGGCGGCGATCTCATGCGCCTGCCGGAAGGACAGGTTTTCGCGGCGCACCAGCGTATCGGCGAGTTCCGTCACGGTGATGCAGGCGGCGTCGATGTTTCTGGCCACGCGCTCGCCGTCGATGGAAACGGCGCTGATCAGGGCTGCCAGAAGGTCGAGCACACGCGCGCCGCTCTGGAAAGCCGCATAGCCGGCCACCTGAACCTCGCCCTCGCTGTCATTCATGTCGGTGAAGGGCGTGTTGTGCATCGTGTTGACGACCGCATCCGCGCGCCCGCAGGTCATGGAGGCGAGATGGCGCAGATGCTCGATGGGCACCGGATTGCGCTTCTGCGGCATGATGGACGAAATCTGCACGAGGCTGCCGGGCACATGAAGCTGTCCCACCTCGAAGGCCGACCAGAACTGCATGTCCTGGATCAGGCGCCCGAGATGCAGGAAGGTGAGCTTCATCGCGCTGTAGAGGCCGGTCACATAGTCAACGGATGCAATACAGCCATAGGAATTGCGCAGCGGCTCGGAAAAGCCCAGCAGATCGGCCATGCGGGCGCGGTCGATGGGGAAGCCGCTGGTGGTGATGGCGGCAGCGCCCATCGGGCAATGGTCGATATTGGCGCGGGCCGCCTGAAGGCGCTCGATGTCGCGCAGAAGCACCTCGACGGCGGCCGACAGGTAGTGGCCGAAGGTCGAGGGCTGGGCCGGCTGGCCGTGCGTGTAGGCAACGATCAGCGTGTCGCGCTCGGCCTCGGCCTTGGCGATCAGGGCGGAGGCGAGGGCCTGCGCCTTTTCGATCAGCGTGTCGGCATGGGCTTTCAATGTGAGCTTGAAGACCGTGTGGTCCATGTCATTGCGCGAGCGGGCCGTGTGCAGCATGCCGGCGAGATCCGGTCCAAGCCGCTTTTTGAGCTCGGCCTCGACGAGGAAGAAATAGTCTTCCACCTCGCCGGTATAGGTGAGGGCGTCGACATCGACCGTCTCGTCAATGTCGACAAGGGCTGCGGCGATGCGGGTGGCATCATCCCGCGTCAGGATGCCCGTTTCGGTGAGCATCACCAGATGCGCCCGGTTGATGGCGCGGAACGCGCCGACATAGTTGGCCTTCACGCCTTCAAAGAGCGGTGCCAGAACCGTGTCCTTGTAGACGGGATGGGGGAATTTTTCGTTGAGGCTCATCGTGCGCTTATCCCTTGAGGCCGGCCATGACAACGCCGCGAATGATGAAGCGCTGGAAGATGAGGAAGACGACCAGCGTCGGCAGCGTGGAGATGGCGGCACCCGTCATGATCAGTTCCCAGGCCACGTCCACCTCGTCGCCGAAGCTCGAAAGCCCGACGGGCAGCGTGTACATCTCCACCGAGTTGGTGACGATCAACGGCCAGATGAAAGCGGTCCAGTTGCCGAGGAAGACGAAGATCGCGAGGGCGGCGAGCGCCGGGCGCACGAGCGGCATGGCCACCTGCCACCAGATCTGGAATTCGTTCAGCCCGTCGATGCGCGCAGCTTCCAGGAAATCGTCGGGAACGGTCTCGAAAAACTGCTTCATGAGGAAGGTGCCGAAGGCGGTCATGACCCCCGGGAACATGATGCCCCAATAGGTGTCGAGCCAGCCAAAGCTCTTGCTCATGAGATACCACGGGATGACCAGCATCTCGGTCGGGATCATGAGGGTGGAGAGAATGGCGATGAAGACCAGATAGCGGCCGGGAAACTTGAACTTACACAGCGCATAGCCCACCAGCGCGTCGAAGAAGACGGCGGATGCGGTGGTGATAATGGAGATCACCAGCGAGTTGACGAACCAGCGGTAGAAGCGTCCGTCTTCGAGCACATAGGTGTAGTTCTCGATCGTCGGTTCTTCGGGGATCAGGTTCAGATTGTAGACCTCGAAGGGAAATTTCAGCGAGGTGGAAACCATGAACACGATGGGCATGATCATGAGAATGCCGCCACCGAACAGGAGCGCCCAGCGAATGAACTGGCCCATATTGCGCCTGGAATTGCGCGAGGAACCGGAGAAAAGCGCGTCGGTGGAAGGCTTTACGGCGATGTCCTGACTGGCCATGTCAGCTATCCTTCAAAAGTCGAAGCTGGATCAGGCTGACGACCAGCAGAATGGTGAAGAGCACGACGGTCTGCGCTGCCGCATAGCCCATGTTGAAGCCGTTGAAGGCGGTGTCGTAGATCAAAAGCACCAGCGGCTTGGTGGAGTTCAGCGGACCGCCCGGATTGTTGGTGGTCATGTTGAACACCTGATCGAAGATCCGTAGGAAACCGATCGAGGAAAAGACCACGAGAAACACGATTGTCGGCTTCAGAAGCGGGATGGTGATCTCGGTGAGAACGGTCCATGTGGAGACGCCATCGATGCGCGCGGCCTCGTAATAGCTTTGCGGAATGGCGCGCAGTCCGGCCATGAAGATGATGACCTGAAAGCCGAGACCGGCCCAGACGGCGCAGGCCAGAACCGAGGGCAGGGCATTGGTTGTCGAGCTTAGAAACTCGATCTGGCTGATGCCGAAACTCGCCAGAAAATTGTTGAACACGCCGATGGGGACCGGCTGGTAGAACCAGCGCCAGACCCAGGCCATGGCCACCGCGCTTGTCATGAAGGGCAGGAAATAGAGTGCACGGATGGTGCCGTGCATGAAGCGCACCTTGTCGAGGTGATAGGCGATGATGAAGGACAGGACGAGGCTGACCGGCGTGCCCAGGATCAGATACATGAAAGTGTTCTTGAACACTTTCCAGAAGACCGGGTCGCTGAACAGCTTGGCGTAGTTTTCAAGGCCCACATATTTCCGATCGCCGAGCAGGTTCCATTCCTGAAAGGACAGAACGAAGGCATTGGCTGTCGGATAAAACCGGATGACGACGTAGAAGAGAACCGGCAGGGCAAGGAAAATCCAGGCCCAGACGATCTGCTTCTGCGAGATGGTGAGATTGTTGTAAAAGCGCATGGCCCCGTCCCGAAATTTCGATGGGCGTCCGGCGGACCGGACGCCCGAAAGGCCTTATTTCTTGTAGTATTCGTCGAGGATTTTCTGCTCTTCCTCGGCGGCCTGTGCGACGCTCTCTTCAAGCGCCTGGCCCTGCAGCTCGATGCGCTGCATCATGTCCACCATGGCCTGACGCTGGGCGCTCTCATTGGCAAAAACGGTGGTCTTTGCGTATTCCAGGCCCTTGATGAAGGGGCCGTAGACCGGATGATTGACGTTCTCGTCGGTCATGGCGGCAGACGGTTTGGCTGGCAGTTCGCCAACGGTCTCAAGCCAGATCTGCATGGCCTCGTCGGAGGTGAGATACTCCATGAACTTGACGGCAGCGTCGAATTTCTCGCCTTCCGCCTTGGAGGTGATCGCGTTCACCCAGTAGGAGGAATAGTTCGATTTGGTGCCGTCAGGACCGGCTGGAAGCTCGGCCACGCCCCATTTGAGGCCGCGCACGCTTTCAAGTGCGCCGATGCGGAAGGAGCCGTCAATGTGCATGCCGGCGCGACCGGCCTTGAAGGCGGCCTGCGGCTCATCCATGAAGGCAGCTTTGGTCACGCCATGCTTGGCCTGCAAATCATTATAGAAACCAAAGGCTTTCAGCCCGGCCTCATTGTTGTAGTTGACCGTCTTGTAGTCATCCAGATAGGGCTCGCCGCCGAACTGGCGGATCAGCACTTCGCGGATCCAGTGGTGATCTTGCGCGGTCATGCCGGTGGTCAGACCGACGGCGGTGAGATTGCCGGCACCATCCTTCTTGGTGAGTTTCTTGGCGGTTTCGACAAGCTCGTCGAGATTGGCGGGCGGGTTCTCGATGCCGGCTTCTTCGAACATGCGCTCATTGTAGAACAGCGCCAGCGAGCGCACTGCTGTGGGCAGGGCCCAGTAGCTGTCGCCCATCCGCATGGCTTTCACCATGGGGAAAAACTCTTCCTCGATCTTTTCCGGCGGGAATGTATCGGCTGGCAGCGGCTGGATGAGCTCGGCTTCCACATAGTCATTGAGCCAGCCATAGAAGAGCTGGACGACATCCGGGCCCTGACCGGCGGGAATGGCAGCCGCCACCTTGGTGCGGTAGCTGTCATAGGGGAAATGCGTCATCTTGACGGTGATGTCGGGATTGGCTGCCTCGAAATTCTCGATCAGCTTGTCCATCGCATCGACGCGCGCTTCGAAGAAATACTGCCAGTACTCGATCTCGACCGCTGATGCGCCACCCGTGCCAGCCGCCATGGTCATGGCTGCCGTGGCGGCACCCAGCATGAAAGTGCGTAGTCTGTTGCGTTTCATTCTGCTTGCTCCCTTTGATTGCTGCCCGGAATGTAGCCAGCCAGCCTGTCACCCTCTGATCACCCGTCTCAACGAGGCGGCATGTCCATCCACCGACGATTAACTCAATCAAGTTGAACATTCAAGTTAGTTGAATTAATAAGCCCATATGAAGATCAACAATCCACGGCGCATTGTCGGATCGAACGCTGAACGCACCCGGCTTCACAACCGTCAGGTGGTGTTGGGCCACGTGCGTGAGCGGCAACCGATCGGGCGTGCGGAGATTGCGCGCATATCGGGCCTGTCGACACAGGCCGTGAGCAACATCATTGCCGAACTGGAGGAAGACAGGCTTCTGATCGAAGCCGGGCGGCAGTCGGAGGGGCGGGGGTTGCCGGTTCTGAAATACCGGCTCAATGCGGACGGCGCGGTGGCGCTCGGCATCGAGGTCAGGCCCGACGCGATGTTTGGCGCACTGGTGAACCTCGAAGGCGAGACGCTGTTCACCACCCGCGAGGCATTGTCGGACAATGCACCGTCCACAGTCGTTTCGGTGGCCCGGCGCATTCGTGCCAGCGCGCTTGAGGGGCGTTGTGGCAAGGCCCAGAGGATTCTTGGGGCCGGCGTCGTGATGCCTGGTCCCTTCGGCAAGGTTGGAATTTCAGGCGCGGGTCAATCGGCGCTTCATGGCTGGGAGGAAAGCGATCCCGTTGCCGTGTTCGAGGAAGCGCTCGATATGCCCGTGGTCGTTGAAAACGACGCGACGGCTGCTGCCGTGGCCGAGCGCGTGCGCGGCGTCGCAACGGGGCTTCGCACCTTCTGCTTTCTCTATTTCGGAGCCGGGCTGGGGCTGGGCGTGGTCGCCGAGGGCGAGGTCCAGCGTGGCGCCTTCGGCAATGCGGGTGAAATCGGCCATGTCATTGTCCGGCCCGGCGGGCGGCTTTGTGCCTGCGGGAACCATGGCTGCCTCGAAACCTATGCAAGCCGCATTGCTGCGCGCAGCAAGCTCGCGGGTGCGGGCATCGAAATCGGCAGCGCTTCCGACATCGAAAACCTCTACAAAGCGGGCAACGCGCATTTGATGGAGTGGATCGAAGAGGCTTCAGGTCCGCTCTCGCAGGCCGTTGGCCTGATCGAAAACCTCTTCGATCCCGAAACCGTCATTCTTGGCGGTGCCATGCCGGATGCCGTTCTCGATCACCTCATTGCCACGCTCGATCTTCCCGGCGGCTCCGTTGCTGCGCGGGCCGGACGGAGCACGCCGCGCGTTCAGCGCGGTGCCTGCGGGCGCCTCACCGCCGCTCTCGGCGGGGCAGCACTCGTCATTCACGACACCATCACACCGCGCATTGCCGCAAAAACTTGATTCTCTGGGAGGTTCACAAATGCCCGTTTCCGATCAGGAGCGCATCGCCGCGCAGGTGCGCAATCCGCGCATCGTCAGGCTCTGGCAGGCGCTCGCGCCGCTGAAATCCTGCGTCTCCTTCATGAACACGGGCGCGCATCCCGATGACGAGACGTCGGAAATGCTGGCGGCTCTGGCCCTGCGCGACGGCATTGCGATCTCCTTTGCCTGCGCCAATCGCGGCGAGGGCGGACAGAACGCCATCGGCTCCGAGGTGACACATGATCTGGGCGTGGTGCGCACGGCGGAAATGGAGCGCGCCGCCGAAGTGCTGAACCTCAATCTCTATTGGCTATCGGAAACGCCCGACGACACGATCTTCGATTTCGGCTTTTCAAAACGCGGCACCGAGACACTTGAAAAATGGGGTCGTGAGCGCACGCTCAAACGCTTTGTCGAGATCATCCGCACGGAGCGACCCGATATCATCTGCCCCACATTCCTGGATGTTCCTGGGCAGCACGGGCATCACCGGGCGATGACTGAGCTTGCCCATGACGTGATGAGCGCGGCCGCCGATCCGGCATTTCCGGGCGTGGATCTGCCGGTGTGGCAGGTGAAGAAGCTCTACCTTCCCGCATGGTCAGGAGCGGGAGACAATTACGATGACGACCTGCCGCCGCCCAGCGCCACGCTGACAGTCAGGGGCACCGGACAAGACCCGGTAACGGGCTGGAGCTGGGCGCAGATCGGTGAACAGTCGCGCGCTTTCCATCTGACGCAGGGGATGGGGCGCTGGGTGCCGAATGGTAAGGAGCGCGACTGGCCACTGCATCTGGTGCGGTCCGAGGTGGACGGGCCGGACAAGCAGATCACGGACGGGCTGCCTGCAACGCTGGCTGATCTGGCTTCCTTTGCCGGTGCGCCTGAAATTGCCGATGATCTTCAAGCGGCGCACTCGGCCTGTGATGCAGCATTCGAGGCATTTCCGGATATGGAAGAGGTGGCGCGTCAGGCGGCCTTGGCCCTCAAGGCGGTGCGTGCTGCCCGCGATGCCTGCCCCGACAAGGCACGTGAAGAGGTGCAGCACCGCCTCGCGGCAAAGGAAGTGCAGCTGTCTCACATCATGCGGATTGCCACTGGTGTGGAGGTGCGCGCCCGGCTTGAACGCGATGTTCTGCGTCCGGGCGACAGTGTCGCGCTGGCGATTGAAAGCTCCGGTCCCGTTGCGGAGGTGGCGCCGGTTCTGCCGAAGGGCTGGCGCTTTGCAGATGGCCTTGTGCAGGTGCCGGTGGATGCCGAAGGCACGGATTGCTATCCGGCCACATATCGACCCGGTGTGGGACGCCTGCCGGCCATTCGTGTCGGTGTGACCGTCGATGGCGTTTCTTCTGAAACACTTTTGCCGCTGGAGCGGGCACCGGTCGTGCTTCCTGCACGGTCGGCAACACTTTCTCCCGACCGTGCTTTGATCAATGCCGCCTCGAAAATGCGCCAGATCGATCTGCGCGTTTCCGAGCTTTTTCCTCAGTCGGGAAAAGGGGGGCTGGATTTGCCGCCCGGCTGGAGCGCGACACCCGCCACCGGCGGTTTCCTTGTGGAGGCGCCGCGGGATGTTGCGGCCGGCCTTTATGATCTTTCCCTAAAGATTGACGGGGCACCTGCTGAAACCGTCAAGCGGATTGCCTATGCACATACCGGTGAACGCGCGCGGGTATTTCCTGCACAATTGTCGGTGCGGGTTCTGGATGTGGCGCTGCCAAATGTGCGGATCGGCTATGTCGGTGGCGGCAACGACCGGGTGGGACACTGGCTAAGGGCTCTCGGACTCGATGTAATCGAACTGGGGGACGGCGAGCTCACGGAAGACGGCCTGAAAGACATGGACACATTGGTGGTGGGCATTTTTGCCATGCGCGCGCGAGCGGCGCTCAAAAATGCCATGCCTCTGGTTCATCGCTGGGTGGAGAATGGCGGCAATCTCGTCACGCTTTATCACCGCCCGTGGGACGACTGGGATCCGGAAAGCGTGCCGCCGCGCCGGCTGGAAATCGGCAAACCGTCGCTGCGCTGGCGGGTGACGGACGAGAATGCTGAGGTATCGCATCTCCTGCCCGGCCATCCGTTGCTCAACACGCCAAACCGCATCACGGATGAGGACTGGAAGGGCTGGCACAAGGAGCGCGGGCTTTATTTTGCCAAGAGCTGGGATGAGGCCTATGAGCCGCTTCTCTCCATGGCCGATCCCGATGAGGCGGCCCATGAGGGCGCGCTCCTTTCGGCTCGCATCGGCAAGGGACGGCACACGCATGTGGCGCTTATCCTGCACCACCAAATGGAGAAGCTGGTGCCCGGCGCGTTCCGCCTGATGGCGAACCTCGTGGCAAGGCCGTGAGCGCAGGCGCTACGGCAAAGGACAATCTGCGCGCCGGCGCCTGGCTTCTGGCGGATATGGGCCTCAACATCTGGGCCATATCCATTGTCAAGGCGCTGGGCGCGGGCTATCCGCCGTGGCAGCTCGTCTTTCTGCGCGCGCTGGTCGGGTTCTGCCTGATTTTTCCATGGCTCGCGCGTCAGCGGCATGTTCTGTGGTCGATCGACCGCGTGTCATTGCATCTCTTTCGGGTTTTCCTGTCGGCTGTGGCGCTCACCGGTGGTTTCTATGCCGTCGCGCATCTGCCGCTGGCGCTCTACATGACCATGAATTTCACGCGGCCCGTGGTGCTGGTGGCGCTCTCGGCCCTGATCCTGCGCGAAGCGGTTTCAGGCTCGCGCTGGCTGGCGGCGGGACTGGGGCTCGTGGGGGCTTTCATCGCCGCAAGTCCGGGCAACGTGCCGTGGACGCCGGCGCTTCTGGCGGCGCTTGCTGCCGTTTTGGCGGGGACGGGGGCCATCATCGTCACACGGCAGCTCAAGGGCACGCCGCCGGTCGTCATGATGCTGTTTTATACGGGTGGGCTGGCGCTCATCACCGCCTGGCCGGCGCTCTCTGGCTGGCAGCCGGTTGCGGCAGGGCATTGGCCGTTTCTTTTGGCGGTGGGCGTGTTTTCGCAGGCCGCGCAATTCTGCTTTCTGCGCGCCCACTGGCTGGGCGATGCCGGGTTTTTGGGGCCACTCGGCTATTCGAGCCTCATTCTGTCCGGGCTTGTCGGCTATGTCTTCTTTGGCGAAATCCCCAGTCTCAACACGGTGATCGGTGCGTTGATCATTGTGCTTGCAACAGGGTTTCTCACATTGAGAACGGCGCGGCTCAGGAGCCACGCCGCCTCGGGAAGCTGAAAGGCGATTCAGCTCAGTCTGGGTCGGAACCTTCGGCGATGGCCTCGTCTGCGATCTTCGGGCGGAAATAGCGCCCCACGATCAGCGGCAGGACAAAGCCGACAATGGCAAAGGCCCAAAGGCCGATGGCCAGCCATGAGTTGAACAGCATCGTCCAGTCGCCGTCATGAATGGTCATGGCGCGGCGCAGGTTCTTCTCCATCTGATCGCCAAGCAAGACGCCGAGAATGATCGGCACCAACGGCACGTCGAGCTTGCGCAGGACCCAGCCCATCACGCCGAAGATGACCATCACCACCAGATCGAAGGTGGACCCGGAAATGCCGTAGATGCCGACGAAGGAAATCATCGCCACGGCGGGCATCAGATAGCGTGTCGGGATCAGAAGAACCCGCACGAAGAGTGAGACCAGCGGCAGGTTCATGGCCAGAAGCATGATGTTGCCGATAAAGAGGGCCGCAATCAGACCCCAGACCACATCCGGGTTCTGCTGGAAGAGCAGGGGGCCGGGCGTGATGTTGAGCGCAAGCAGCATGGCAAGCAGCACGGCCGTCGTGCCGGAACCGGGGACGCCGAGTGCGAGCATGGGCACGAGCGCGCCGCCGGCGGCCGAATTGTTGCCGGCCTCCGGTGCTGCCACACCACGCGGATCGCCCTTTCCGAACGTTCCCTTGCGGTCGGAGATGCGCTTTTCGAATGTGTAGGAAATGAAGGAGCCGAGCGAGGCGCCTGCCCCCGGCAGGACACCGGCGATGAAGCCGAAGATTGTCGACCGGCCCATTGCAGGCAGTGTTTCACGCACCATCTTCCACGGCGGCACGATGCGGCCCACTTTTACCGCCTTGTCGTCCGCGCCGCTGCCGGCACGATGCTCCAGAAAGATGAAGACTTCCGAGAGCGCGAACAGGCCGACAATGGCGACAAGGAAGTCGATCCCGTCGTATAGGTGCACTTCACCAAAGGAGAAACGCGGGACGCCCGTCTGGCCATCGACGCCGATGGTGGCGATGCCGAGACCGATGACCGCTGCGAGCGCGGCCTTGGCCTGGTTGCGGCTGGCGATGCCGCCAAGCGTGGCGAAAGCGAGAACGAAGAGCGCGAAATATTCCGCCGGGCCGAACAGGAGCGCGACCTTGACGAGCTGCGGTGCCAGGAAGACCAGCCCCCATGTGGCGAAGAAGGCACCGATGAAGGAGGCGAGACCGGAAATGGCGAGCGCCTCGCCAGCCTTGCCTGCCTTGGCCATCGGGTGCCCGTCGAGCGTTGTCATCAGCGCTGGTTCGTCGCCTGGAATGTTGAGCAGGATTGACGAGATGCGCCCGCCATACATGGCGCCGTAATAGACGCTGGTGAGAAGGATGAGCGCCGGTGTGGCCGGCAGGCCGAGCGTGAAGGCGAGCGGTATGAGGATCGCAACGCCGTTTGAAGGACCAAGACCCGGCAGGGCGCCGATGATGGTGCCGAGAAAGCAGCCGATCAGCGCCAGCATGAGGTTTTGCCAGGTCAGCGCGACGGCAAACCCGTCTGCGAGTGATGCCAGTGTGTCCATTTTGGGCCTCCCGCCTCAGAAGCCCCAGGGGCCGCGTGCCAGCGACAGCCCCAGGACAAGATGGAAAATGACATAGATGCCGACGGCGATGAGCACACCGGCGATGATGGCCGAAACCGGGTTGGAACCCAGCCGCCAGGAGAGGTAGCTCGCCGCAACCGCGGTGCAGGCGACAAAGCCGTAATCCTTGAGAAAAAGCGCATAGGCGATCATCACGGCAGTTGCCATGCCGATCTCGAAAAGGCGCGCGAAGGTGGGCCATTCGGGTTCGGTGTCCGGCTTGAGCACTATGATCGCGCTGGAGATCGCCAGTACGGTGCCGATCATGAATGGAAAGGCTTTGGGTCCGAACGGATCGGAAATGAAGCTCAGCTCGATCTGCGTTGCCTGCCAGATATAGAAGACAGCGAGAAGAAAGCCGAAGACCCCGAAGATGCGGTCGCTCATGACGGACACGCTCCCCTGATTGTTCTCGATACAATTCGGGCCTGCGGGATGCTCCCGGCAGGCCCGAGCGTGTTTTCGGATGGTTACTTCACGATACCGATCTGCTTCGACAGATCGGTGATGGAATCGATGGATTCCTTCACGAAGGCCTGGAATTCGTCGCCCTGAAGATCAAGCGGGGCAAGGCCGTTCTGAGCCATGATCTCTTTCCACTCGTCGGACGAATAGACCTTGCTGACGGCATCGACCCAATAGGCATAAGCTTCATCGGACATGTCGCCAGGCGCATAAAAGCCGCGCCAGTTGGCGCCGATCACGTCGATGCCCTGTTCCTTTGCCGTGGGGAAGGACGAGAAATCGCCTTCAAGGCGCTCCGGTGCAAGGACCGCAATGACCTTGATGTCGCCGGAATCGACAAATCCCTTGGCTTCCGATGCGTCACCGGTAAAGGCCTGCACGGAACCGGCCAGAAGCTGGGTAACCGCCTCGCCGCCGCCATCAAATGCAACGTATTTCACCTGGCGGACATCCTCGACACCAGCCTTGGATGCAGCGATGAGCACCTTGAGATGATCCCAGCCACCCACAGCCGAACCGCCGGCAACCGACACAGATGAGGGGTCTGCCTTGATTTTCTCCATGAGCTCGGGAAGCGTGTTGATCGGCGAATCCTTGGCGACCGCGATCACTCCGTAATCGGCGCCAACCGAGCCGATCCAGCGCACCTGATCCATGGTGTTGCCCGGAAACGCGCCCTGCGCAAGGCGTGTCGCGGTCGCCGAAGAGGCTGCCACGATCAGGTTGTTTTCGGAATTGCGTTTGCCGACCACTTCCGCAAAGGCAACGCCGCCGCCGCCGCCGGCGATGTTGGACACCTGCATCGTGCCGGGCACGAGGTCGAGATCCTGCAAGGTCTTGCCCACCTGGCGGCAGGTGAAATCCCAACCGCCGCCGGGATTGGCAGGCGCAATGCATTCGGTGTTGTTGGGCTCAAACGCAAAGGCCGACAGGCTGGATGCGAGCGTGAAGACGGCCGCAAGGCCGAGCAGCTTTTTCATAGATTTTCTCCTCCTGAGCGATTCCGCCACAAAAGGGCGCAACCTGTCTCGATCTTTTCGATACCGCCGACCTCCCAGTGGACGGAACGGTTTGTCAGGAGATTGTTCTCATGACGAAAGAGAGCCTATAGGGTGAGCCTGTCAACAAGCTGTCATTGTCCGGAAAAAATGCATTTCCTGATCGTTGAAGATACGCGCGACGTCGCGGAAGCCATTGAAAGGCGGCTGGAAAAGGCCGGCCATGTGAGCGACCGCGCCGAAACGCTGGAGGATGCCGAGCACTTTGTGGGCATGGCGCAGCACGATCTGATCGTTTTGGATATCAACTTGCCGGACGGGTCGGGCATTGCGTTCTTGAAGAAACTTCGTGCAGCCGGAAACCGCGTGCCGGTGCTGGTTTTGACAGCACGGCTGGCTGTGAACGACAAGATCGATGCGCTCGATCTGGGCGCCGATGACTATATGATCAAGCCTTTCGATCTGGGCGAACTGGAAGCGCGCATTCGTGCGATTGTCCGTCGGCGCAGCGGTGATGCCGACCGCACATTGTCGGTCGGTAAGCTGACCTTTGATATGGCTGCCCGGCGGGTTTTGATCGACGGGGAACCATGCGAACTGACGCGGCGCGAGCAGACCCTCCTGGAAATCTTTCTGACGAATCGCGACCGGGTGCTCGAAAAGGAGGATCTTCTGACACGGCTGTTCGGCCACGACGAGGAACGCAACCCGAACGCGGTGGAACTCTATGTCGGACGCCTCAGGCGAAAGATCGAGGGCTCCGGCCTTGAGATCCGGACACTACGCGGCCTTGGCTATCAAGCGGTTTCGATGGAACCGGGGACGTGATGGGGCTCCCTGTACGTCAGGCCTTGCCCGGCCGCACCCTTTCAATCGTCTATCGTTTGACGATCTCGCTCACGCTGGTGCTGACACTGGCGGTAGCGGCCACGATCTGGGCGGCCTACGGCTATGGCCGGCAGGCAGCCAATGAGGCATTTGACCGGCTCCTGCAGGGAGCCGCCCTGCAGATTGCTGAGCGCATTTTCGTTGTCGAAGGCGAGGTGCGCGTCGACATACCCGTGTCTGCTTTCGAACTCCTCTCGCTCGCCAAGGATGAGCGCGTATTCTACCGCGTGACGCAGCCTGATGGCACCACACTCACCGGCTACGAGGATTTCCCTTCGCCCGAAGCTGCCACTATCCCGGAAGGAGGCTATGCATACGAAACTCAGTTTGGGGGTGAGCGGGTGCGCGCGCTCGTCATGCTGCGCCGACTGGCTGAAAGGGCGGTGAGCGGCGACATCCATATCATTGTGGCGCACACGACAGGCAGCCGCGAGCAACTGGCGCGCAGCATGGTCACACAGGCCGTCGCCGTCATCGCCGGTGCGGGGCTGGCGATCCTGATCCTGGCGCTGCTTGCAATGCGCTATGCCATGCGCCCGCTCGAGCGTATTCAAACAGCGATCCTCGAGCGTGATCCGCTCGACCTCTCGCCCTTTTCCATGCACGCACCCGACGAGGTTTCTGCGCTCGTGGCCGCGATCAACCGGTTTATGGGCAGGCTCGACCGCCGTGTGCGTGCGATGCAGGACTACGTTGCAGACTCCGCTCACCAGATACGAACGTCCATTACCGCGTTGAGAGCGCATAGCGAACTCGCGCTGGATGAGGATGATCCGCAACGACTGAAGGCCCTGCACCGCCGCATCCGCAGCCGCGCGATCGGCCTGAACCGTCTTACGGACCAGCTTCTGAGCCACGCGCTCGTGACGCATCGCGCCGATACTGCCCCGCTTGAGCCGCTGGACCTGCGCCGTATCGCCGTTGGCGCTGAGCGCGATTTCGTTCAACTGGCAGGCGGGCGCAAATTGCGCATCAGGCTCGATCTCCCTGAAGAGCCCGTCATGGTTCGTGGTGACGCATTCAGCTTGCGTGAAGCAGTCAAGAACCTGTTGAACAATGCGCAGGCGCATGGAAAGCCACCCATTGATCTCACGGTTTCTGTGAACGAGAACCAGGCATCCATTGCCGTCACCGATCAGGGCGAGGGCCTGCCCGTCAGCGATAGCACCGAAATCGGCCATCGCTTTGCAATCAATCCCAACAAGCCCGAAAGCGCCGGATTGGGGCTCGCCATCGTGCGGGAGGTTGCCGAATTTCACCATGGCCGCATCAGGCTGGATCGCCAGGCGCGAGGCTTCACGATCAGCCTTGACCTGCCGCTCGCCCGGGAAGGAACGAAAGCATCATGAGACACCTGATACTCGGGCTGTGTCTATTGGCAGCATGGATTGTGCCGCTATCGGTCAGGGCGGAAGACACGCGTTTCGATGCGCCCGGCGAGGAAATCGAGACGCTTGTCATCGGGAGCGTCACCGATCTTGTTTTCATAGAACCGCTGATTCACGAGTTCCAGCGCGCCAACCCTTCCACCGCGGTCATCTATCGGCAAATGACCAGTCTGGATCTTTACGCCGCCGTCGCCGATGCCTGTGAAAAGGGAGAGTTTTTCGCTGACACCGTCATTTCGTCGGCCATTCCCGAACAGGTGCGGCTTGTCAATGACGGATGCTCGGAGCCGTTCCGCTTCAGCCTGCCGCCCGATCTGCCGGATTGGGCTTCGTGGCGCAATGAACTCGTTGGCCTGACCTACGAGCCGGCCGTCATCGTCTATGACCGGGAAGGTCTGGGGCAGGATGAAGTTCCGCGCAACCGCTTCGAACTGGTCGATCTCCTGCGCCAGACCGAGCGTTTTCGCGGCCGCATCGGCACCTATGACATTGAGAGTTCCGGTGTCGGTTATATCTTCGCATTCGAGGACGCCTCGCAGGCCTCCACATGGGGGCGGCTGCTGGAGAGCCTCGGTCAGAACCGCGCGCAACTCTTTTGCTGCAGTTCAGACGTGATCGATGGTGTGCGCACCGGCAGGCTCGTGCTTGGGTACAATGTTCTGGGATCCTATGCGCTTGCACGGCAGGAGGAGGACCCGCGCATCGGCATCATCTTTCCCTCCGATTACACGTTGGCATTGTCGCGCGCAGCCCTCGTTTCGCGCCACGCCCGCAACAAGCGCGCCGCCAATGCGCTGATCGCGCTCGCGCTGACAGATACCGGGCAGCGCCTTCTGTCGGGGCCTTCGCGTCTCCTCTCATCGCTCAACGGTCCGGAAATGCTCAACAGCCTCGACACAGGCGCCGGCCCATCGGCGGAAGAGGCGGCTTTCAGGCCCATCGCGCTTTCGCCGGCTCTGTTGGTGGGGCTCGACCAGGCCAAGCGCAAGGCGTTTCTGGACCAGTGGCGCAAATCCTTTCAGGCGGCTGGCCCGGAGTAAGGCAACCTCTGTTTGATTTCCACGAAAGCTTGGCTAATCATGCAGCTCACATTCGAGGGGATTTGGGGAGGGGGACAGGCAGGATATGGCGAGCGGACAGGCGGCAAGAGCACCGCGCAACATGGCGGCGGATCCGGAATTCGGCCCATGGCTGGCGCAGGCCTCCATCCTCGTCATCGACGATGAGCCGGGCATGAGAAATTTTCTTTCACGCACGCTTGGCCCACGCTGCATGCGGCTTGACGAGGCCGCTGACACCGAAGAGGCATCGCGCAAGCTCGATGCGAACCATTATGACGTGGTGATCCTCGACAACATCATGCCGGGCAAGAATGGCGTGGATTGGCTCGCAGAGCAGCGCGCCATCGGCTTTTTCTCCAACGCCATTCTGATGACGGCCTATGCGGATCTGGAGACCGCCATACAGGCACTGCGTGCCGGTGCGGTGGATTTCATCCTGAAGCCCTTCCGCTCCAACCAGCTTTTGAACGCGGTGGCGCGCTGCCTCGACCAGATGCGGCTCCAGCGCGAAAACTATGTGCTGCGCTATGAGCTGAAATCGACCTCCGACCACGTTCTGCTGCGCGACAAGCTGATCGGTGGCTCAAGAGCCATCAGCGATGTGCGCGACACGATTGCGCGCGTTGCGCCGCTTCCGACCTCGGTCCTTTTGACGGGCCAGTCCGGCACGGGCAAGGAGGTTGCGGCGCGTTCTCTCCATTCCTTGTCGGAACGGGCCGACAAGCCCTTCGTGCCGGTCAATTGCGCGGCCATTCCGCCCGACATGATCGAGACGGAATTGTTTGGCCATCTTAAGGGCGCGTTCACCGGGGCGGAGACGGCGCGCGAAGGGCTTTTCATGCATGCGCAGGGGGGAACCCTGTTTCTCGACGAGATCGGCGAGTTGCCGCTTGCCACGCAGAGCAAACTGCTGCGCGTGCTGGAGGACCGGCGTATCCGACCCGTGGGGTCGGAACGCGAAATTCCCGTCGATCTGCGTTTTGTCTTTGCAACGAATGCCGAACTCGAAAATCTCGTGGAGGCTGGCCAGTTTCGCGCCGATCTTTTCTTTCGGATCAATGTGATGCAGATCCATCTGCCGCCGCTCAGGGATCGCGGTGAGGATGTGCAGGAACTTGCCGCTCTCTTCATGGCCAAGCTTTCGCAACAGCTTGGAATGCCCAAAGTGCCCATCGGGGCACAGGCGCGGGCGGCTCTTGCGGCCTATGCTTGGCCGGGCAATGTGCGCGAATTGCGCAATCTTGTCGAGCGCACGCTGATCCTCGGCCGTTTCCCCGACGATTTCGGTGGAGGCGCGCGCGCCAGGCCTGAAAGCGCCGAGGGCGGAGAAAGCCTTGCCGAGATCGAGCGTCGCCATATCCTGGCGGTGCTGAACAGGCTGGGCGGTGACCGAGAAGCGGCAGCGCGCGAACTTGGCATTTCCCGCAAGACAATCGACCGCAAGTGCGCGGCCTGGAATGTCTGACCGATTAGAACCGGCCCGGCGCGGAGGGCAGGGACGTTCGGTCCGCTTTCGCCTCCTCGTGATCGCGCTTTTGCCGACACTTGTGATCCTGCCTTTGCTTCTGGGCATGGCAGTCTATCGGTGGAATGCGAAGTTCGATGCCGCGCTGATCTCCAAGGTCAATGGCGATCTGACCATCGCGCATCAATATTTCGCGCGGCTTCTGGAAAACACGAGAGAGCGGATCACGGCGCTGGGAGACTCAGCGCGGTTTCGCGATATCGTGGAAGACGGTGGCGACGGACTGGAAGCGCTCCTCGAAGAGCACCGCAGCGCGCTCGATCTCGATTTTTTGTATCTCATACCGGCAGACGGGAAGGTTGTCACATCCGCTCCAAGACTTGCAAACGAACCGCGCTCGGACTGGCCGATCATCGGAAAGGCCCTTGAAGGGGAGGCTTCCACCGGGATCGACATTTTCTCCGGGGAAGAACTGGCCGCGATCGCGCCGGCCCTTGCCACGCGCGCCCGGCTGGAACTGGTGCCCACGGCAAACGCCGTGCCGACAGACCGGGCTGCGGAAACGCGCGGCATGGTGGTTCACTCCGCAACGCCGGTTCGCCTTCCCGGAGAACGCCCCGCCGCCCTTGTTGGCGGCAACCTCCTCAACCGGAACCTCGAGTTCATCGACACGATCAACGATCTCGTCTATCGCGAGGCGAGCCTGCCGGAGGGTAGCCAGGGAACCGCGACACTCTTCCTCGACGATGTCCGCATCAGCACCAATGTCCGGCTCTTCGAGGGGCGCAGGGCGCTGGGTACACGCGTTTCGAGCATTGTGCGCTCAGCGGTGCTTGGCGAGGGGCGCGTCTGGCTCGACAGCGCCTTCGTTGTCAATGACTGGTATATCTCCGCTTATGAGCCGATCACCGACAGTTTCGGCAAGCGGGTTGGCATGCTTTATGTCGGTTTTCTGGAAGCGCCCTTCACACAAGCCAAATACACGACGCTCCTGACCATCGCTGCCGCGTTTCTGGCGATCACGGCGCTGAGCGTTCCATTGTTCCTGCGCTGGGCGCGCTCGATCTTCAAGCCGCTGGAGCGCATGGCGGGCACGATCTCCGAGGTGGAGGGCGGGGATCTGGGCGCGCGCACGGGCATTCGCGGCGTCGATGATGAAATCGGCCGGGTGGCGCAGCATCTCGATTTGCTTCTGGAGCAATTGCAGGAGCGTGACAGGCAGTTGCGCGCCTGGAACGAGGAGTTGAACGCGCGCGTCGAGGAGCGCACACGCGAACTGCGCCTCGCAAACCGGCAGCTGGAGGCCACAACCCGGCAGCTCATCATGTCGGAAAAACTCGCGGCCATTGGCGAGATCACCGCCGGCGTCGCGCATGAAATCAACAATCCGATTGCGGTGATACAGGGCAACCTTGAAGTGGTGCGTCAGGTGATGGGTGAGCGAGCCGACGAGGCGCAAACCGAATTCCGCCTCCTAGACGAGCAGGTGCACCGCATCAGCCAGATCGTAACCAAGCTGCTCCAGTTCGCAAAGCCGGAGGAATATGCAGGTTTTCTGGAACGGCACGCCGCTAAAGACGTGATCGCGGATACGCTGCCCCTCGTTCAACACCTGCTTAACAAGGCGGAAATCACCGTTAACCAGCACCATCTGGCCACCCGGCTCGTATTGATGAACCGCACGGAACTTCAGCAGGTGCTCGTGAACCTGATCGTGAACGCCATTCACGCCATGCCCGACGGAGGGACGCTTTCAATCATCACCCGTGATGAGGATATGGAGGCCGGGCAGGGACTCGCCATCGAGGTCACCGACACCGGCGTCGGCATGACGCCCGAAATGCTGGAGAAGATCTTTGATCCGTTCTTCACCACAAAGCGGCGCGAAGGAACCGGTCTTGGCCTGTCGATCAGCCAGACGCTGGTAAGCCGCCAGGGCGGCAAAATCTCGGTGGAAAGCCGACCCGGCAAGGGAACCTGCTTCACGATCTGGCTGCCCGAAGCCCGGTGATCGCGCCGGACAATTTGTCCTGATGATTTGGACAAATTGTCCATTGCGGCGATCGCGCATCCGATAAGTCCATGAAATCATTGACGCGTGCTTGCTGGCACGAGCGTTGCTTATCTCACGTCGAGGTAAGAGGAGGACGCTATCGACATCCGGGTCCCGACCCGGGCGCGCCTGTTGCGGAGGGCGGCAGGCCGCATCAATCGGGATCATCACATGTTTAACCAGCAGGACGGCTGCCGGGTAACCCGGCGGGAGGAGGAGACTTATGTCCGCAGCAAGTGAAACATTATCCGGCGCCCCCGAAGGCGGCATTCTCGACAGGGAGCGGATCATCGCCCAGCCGGGCTTCAACCGATGGCTGGTGCCACCGGCTGCTCTCGCGATTCATCTGTGCATCGGCATGGCCTATGGTTTCAGCGTGTTCTGGCTTCCGCTGACGCAGGCCATCGGCATTTCTGAGCGTGTGGTGTGCGAGGACATGACCCTTGTCAGCGCACTGTTCACGACGAGTTGTGACTGGCGCGTTTCGGATCTGGGCTGGATCTACACGCTGTTTTTCGTTCTGCTCGGGTCTGCCGCGGCGATCTGGGGCGGCTGGCTCGAACGAGCGGGCCCGCGCAAGGCGGGCGTGGTTGCAGCCTTCTGCTGGTGCGGCGGCATCGCCGTGGCCGCCATCGGCGTGATGTTTCACCAGCTCTGGCTGATGTGGCTGGGCGCCGGCGTGATCGGCGGCATCGGCCTTGGGCTTGGCTATATCTCGCCGGTCTCGACCCTGATCAAATGGTTTCCGGACCGGCGCGGCATGGCGACAGGCATGGCAATCATGGGCTTTGGCGGTGGCGCCATGATCGGCGCGCCCCTGGCCGACATGCTCATGAACACGTTCAAGACCGCCCATTCGGTAGGTGTCTGGCAGACCTTCCTGATCATGGCAGCCATCTATTTCGTCTTCATGATGGGGGGCGCGTTCGGCTATCGCATTCCGCCTGCGGGCTGGCGCCCGGAGGGTTGGACACCGCCGGAAAAGAGCGCAAAATCGATGATCACATCGCGGCACGTCCATCTGCGCGATGCCCACAAAACCAAGCAGTTCTGGCTGATCTGGGCCGTGCTTACACTCAATGTGTCGGCAGGCATCGGCGTGATCGGTATGGCCTCGCCCATGCTTCAGGAGATTTTTGGCGGGCGTCTGCTCGGCATGCCGGAGCTGACATTCAACGAGCTGGATGCGTCACAGAAGTCTGCCATTGCCGCAATTGCCGCGGGCTTTGCCGGTCTTCTTTCACTGTTCAACATCGGTGGACGCTTCTTCTGGGCCTCGCTGTCGGACAAGATCGGCCGCAAGAACACCTATTACGCCTTCTTTCTGATTGGCATCGTGCTTTATGCGCTGGCCCCTTCTGCAGCCCATATGGGCAGCCAGGTGCTCTTCGTTCTGATGTTCGGGATCATTCTGTCCATGTATGGCGGTGGCTTCGCCACGGTGCCGGCCTATCTGGCCGACATATTCGGCACCCAGTTCGTCGGCGCCATTCACGGTCGTCTTCTGACGGCGTGGGCGACGGCCGGCATCATTGGCCCGGTGGTGGTGAATTACATTCGCGAGGCCCAGCTCAATGCCGGCATCCCGCGTGAACAGGTCTATGACTTCACCATGTATATCCTTGCCGGCATGCTGCTTCTCGGTCTGGTCTGCAACATGCTGGTCAAGCCGCTTTCGGAGAAGTGGTACATGTCGGAAGAAGAGGTCGCCAGGCTTCAGGCAAAGTCTGCCGCGGCCGATGCCGGCCCCACCGGCTCTTTCGGCATCGGCAAGGGCGGTTTCGATGGCAAGGCGCTGGCCGCCTGGGCCGTCGTCGGCATTCCCATTTTGTGGGGTGTCTGGATCACGCTGCAGAAGACCGCGGCCCTGTTCTAAGCAGGGTTGTTGCAGCGCTGCCCTCCGGTGTGAGCCCCGCCGGAGGGCAAAAATCGCTTGAACCAGGCCACGAAGGGAGAGCGGCGGCGTCTTCGGTTCCACCTTGCTCAAGAGGCCAACGCCCACTATGTCGATCTTGGCATTCTGGGGTGGCTCGAAGCGGGAGACGGACACTGGACGGGCATATCATCATCATCGGTGCAGGCCACGCGGGCGTTCAGGCTGCTTCGAGCCTGCGCGAGGAAGGGTTTGAGGGGCGGCTAACGCTTGTCTCGAAAGATCCAGAACTTCCCTATCATAAACCGCCGCTCTCGAAGGCATTCCTGAAAGCCGCCGATGCGGAGCCGCAGATCCTGAGGGCGCAGGCGTTCTATGAAACAAACAATATCGAATTGCTTCGCGGTGTTCGGGCGACGGCCATCGACCCGGTTGCCCGCACATTGAGGCTCGACGACGGCAACCAAGTTGAATGGAGCAAGCTCCTGCTTGCCACAGGGGCGCAGCCCCGCCGGCTGTCGGTCCCGGGCTCCGAGCTCAAGGGTATTTTTTATCTCCGAGACTGCGCGGATGCTCGTCGTCTGCGCGATGCATTGGCGAAAGCACAGAACGTCGTCGTGATCGGTGGCGGCTTTATCGGACTTGAGGTGGCCGCCACTGCTGCCGTGGCCGGAATGAGCGTAACGGTCATCGAAGCGGCTGATCGCATCCTCGGCCGCGCTGTAAGCAGATCCGTTGCAGAGCATATGCATGCTTATCACGAGAGCCTCGGCGTAAGGCTCATGACCAATACCGGTATCGAGCGGTTTGATGGCGAGCGCGGCCATTTAACTGGTGTGACGACATCGTCCGGCCACGTGCTTCCCGCTGATCTGGTGTTGGTGGGAATTGGAGCACTGCCAGACACCTCCCTGGCCCAGTCTGCTGGTCTTGTCTGCGACAACGGTGTTCATGTGGATGTCGCCTGTCGCACCACTGCAGCGGACATCTATGCGATCGGCGATTGCGTTTCCTTCCCGCAGAGCGGTACCGGACGGAGATTGCGCCTTGAATCGGTCCAGAATGCCACCGATCAGGCGCGTGTCGCTGCAAAATCGATGCTGGGCAAGGACGCCACCTACGATGCGGTGCCCTGGTTCTGGTCTGATCAGGGTGAGCGTAAGCTGCAGATGGCGGGACTTACCCTCAATGTCGACGGGGAGGTAATGACCGGCGACCCTGCGAGCGGTGCATTCGCGGTATATCTCTATTCCGGCGAGCGGCTTGTGGCTGTCGAAACCGTCAATCGTCCGGGCGAACACATGATGGCACGGCGGATGCTGGCCGCAGGGTTTTCCCCTCCCGTCGCGCTGGTGCATGAAGGCCTCGCCGCCTTGAAGGCGGCGATGGCGATGGCTGCACGTTGACGCGAAGAGGAAATAGGTCGGCGCTTGATTGAAGTGAGTTCATTTTGAATTTATACTCAAGCGATGCAGAAATCCACGGCCTCCAAATTGAGATCCCTGACGGAATGGCTTGACGCCCGGATCTCTGGGGCTGCTCCGGGAGATCACCTGCCAACGGTTCGTGAGATGATGCGGCGCTTTTCCACGGCTCAACGCACCGTGGAGCGTGCTTTGCAACCCTATCTGGCCGAGGGAAGAATCCGGGCTCGCCCCGGAGCCGGCATCGTTGTTTGTGATCCTTATGAACAGGATGAGCAGGAGGCGTGGGAAGGAGATCTTCTGGTCCTCTATCGGGTTTCCGACAGCCGGATTGCCCGCAACGTTCTGCAAGAGGTCGAGCAGCGGTTGAAGCAACGCGGTATCAGCGTTCTGCAGATCGGGTATTCGACCGAGGAGCAGGCCCTCTCTGTTCTGGGCAAGATCGGCAAGTTCAAGACGTGTCTCTTACAGCTCCACTTCGAGGTGCTTTCCATAGAGTTTCTCGCTGCATTGCGAAAACATGTGAAGAGCATTGTCATTGATGGTGTTTCCGCAACTGGCATCGACGCTGACGCGGTCGGGACCAACTGGCGCGAGGCGCTGTCCGTTGCATTCGGGGTCCTGCGCGATAAGGGGCATGAGCGTATCGCGTTTCTCACCTCGGCTCACAAGGCACGACAGATTGCCATGGCGCGGCGGGAATATCTGCTGCTGAGCAAGTCTTTGCCATCCTCGCGACCGGAATGGTTGATCGAGATCGACAAGTTGCCCGGCGGATACAGTGTCGCAGATATCCAGGAAGCTCTCGCGCGACAGCAGAAACCGGATGGCAGCCTGCCTTTCACCGCGCTGATCGTCTGGGGCGTGACGGAGGGATTTATGCTGGAGCGGGCCATTCACGAACTCGGACCGGCCGTTCATGAGAACCTGAGCGTCGTGATGCTCGGAAGCACCGATTTCGCTTCGGAGCACCTGAACCGCTTCGATGTCGTTGGCAACAGTAACGCCGAAAAATTCGCGTTGTTCGAGACGCTTCTTGCAGACCGTGTTGCGTTTCGGGATAGGGAGCCCGAAACGCATTATCTGGAGATCAGCTACAAGCCGCACGGCAGCATCATTAAGCTCGATTGATGGGTATAAGTTATATTGTAGCGACAATTATACTCAAATAGATTTCTCTCGCAATCTGGAGGAGCGAGAGAAGGCATGGATTTGGGTAGGCCGCAAAACACGGTCGGGGTGTCGATCATCGGTGCGGGGGAGCGGGGTGTCTACTTCGTCGGAACACGCATGGCCGAGATCGCTGCCGAGACCGGGTTCCGGATCGTAGGTGTGTACGACACATTGCCCGATCGGGCGCAGTTTGCTGCAGAGCATCTCAACGCTATCTATGCAGATCGCCGCATCGACCACCGGGTCAGGGTCTTTGACGTTTTGGACGATGCCGTCGGCTCCGCGTCGGTCGAACTGGTGCTGGTGACCACGCACACCGATGCACATCGCAAACCGGTTGAGGCGGCGATTGCCGCCGGAAAGCGGGTCTATCTCGACAAGCCGATCTCGGTGACGCTTGACGATGCACTTGCCATAAAGGCGGCAGAAACGCAGTCTGGCGCGCCTGTAATGATGGGTTTTACCCGCCGCTATGAACGGCCCTGGATTGAAGCCGCGCGCCTTGCGCATGAAGGCGCGATCGGCGATC
This sequence comes from Nitratireductor sp. B36, assembly GCF_020833685.1. Lineage (GTDB taxonomy): Bacteria > Pseudomonadota > Alphaproteobacteria > Rhizobiales > Rhizobiaceae > Nitratireductor. Next base: position 218,822 of record NZ_JACKZY010000001.1, on the reverse strand, counting down.
CGCAGATGATCCTTCTGCGGTCCGTCATACCCTATACGCGCTATCTTCAGCTCTGGCACCGCGACAATGCGCGCTCCGGCGGTGCATTGAACGACAAGGGGTCCCATCATTTCGACGTTTTGAACTGGATCGCAGGCGCACCCGCTCTCTCTGTCTCCGCCGTGGGCGGGCGAAGTGGGATTTTCAAACCCGATCCGGATGCGCCGGAGCGCTGCAGCGAGTGCGAGCGGGAGTGCCCCTATCGCAGACATGAAACGCTCGTCGACCGGTTCGAGGGGGTCGGCCAGGTTGCCAATCCAAGCTGGACCCGTGCCCGCAGGGTCGAGCATCGAAACGACAATTGCGTGTATCTGCCGGGCTCCGACATTGATGACCATGCCGTCATCAGCGTTCGCTACGCCAATGGCATGACCGCCTGCCTGTTCTTTGCGATCTTCGGCCCCTGGGCAGAAGATCAGGAGACATTGGAGATTGTGGGTTCCTCCGGTCGCCTGCGCATGGAGCGGCATTCAGGAGAGATCGACCTCGTGGCCGATTATGGCCACCGCCGCGAAACGATCGGTTTCAAGGACCCGGAACGCGGATCCACGCATTTCGGCGCGGATCTCCAACTCGTTCGCACCCTCCGCCGTTTCTACGCTGGAGAAGCCCCTCCCGTGGGTGTTGCCGAGGGCGTGGCGTCCCTGCGCATGGTTCTGGCCGCACAGAAATCGCTCCGCCGCCATGGGCAGCCCATCGACCCCGAGACCCTTGAGGCCGCCCTTTGAAACACCTGCCCAACCATATGATGCCGTTGGCTACCGCGCTGGGTGTGGTGCCGCTCTATGGGGATATCCATAATCATTGTGCCATGTCATATGGCCACGGACGTCTTGAGGATGCGCTTGCGAGAGCGCGACTACAGCTCGATTTCGTCTCGGTCACGGGCCATGCCGCCTGGCCCGACATGCCGATCGACGTTCCGGAAGTGGCTCACATTGTCGACTTCCACGTAAAAGGTTTTGCCCGGCTGCGAAAAAACTGGCCCGCGCACTTCAAAACCCTGCAGCACTACGATGATGAGGGCAATTTCAGCGTATTCCCTGGCTATGAGATTCACTCCTGCGCCTATGGCGATCAGACCATCGTCTATGCGGATCTCGAGCCATCCGATATGCAGTTTGCCGAGAGCCCGGCCGAATTGCGGGAAAATCTTCATCGTGCAAAAGGCTCAAGGGCTCTCTCGTTTCCGCACCACATCGGATATCGGCACGGGGCCAGAGGAATTGACTGGGAGGCCTTCGAGCCGTCGCTTTCGCCGTTCGTGGAGATGTTCTCGATGCATGGTTGCGCCGAAACATCAGAATCCGCGCGTGGGTATCTTCATTCCATGGGGCCGGTGGACGGGTGTTCGACCATGGAAGCGGGGTTGGCGGCAGGCCACGTCTTCGGCATTGTGGGCAACACTGATCACCACAGTGGTTTTCCAGGTTCCTATGGCCATGGTCGCATGGGGCTTTATGCGCGTGGACGGGATCGCGCGGCCATATGGTCGGCGATGCGAGAACGCCAGACCAATGCGCTGACAGGCGACAATATTCATCTCCTGACTGTCGTGGGCGATGCGATACAAGGGGGTATAATTCCCCCTCAAGCCGACGCCGAACTCATCATTGAAGCCGTGGGTGGCGGAGCAATCGACGCCATCGACATCATGCGCAATGGCAGGATCTGGCACAGGATCACGCCCTCGCTTTCGCCGGCCCCCATTACGCCTGAAAGCGATGGATTTATCGAGACCATGCTTCACCTGGAGCTTGGCTGGGGCGCGCGCGGGACTTCGCATCGTTGGCTTGGCGAGATCGCTCTCGAAGACGGCGAGATACTCAGGGTCGAGCCGCGGTTCCGCGGTGCTGAGATCGTCTCGCCGCTGGAGGGAGAGGATGCGGAGCATCCCATGCCGTCCATCAGCATTGCAGGCGACAAGATTCGTTTCGAGGTGACCGCCGAAGCCAACCCGAACAATGTAACACCGGCCATGCAGGGCATGGCGCTGCACATCCGAACAGCCCGTAAGGGCAGGATCAGGGCAAGGCTGGACGATCAGGAAATCGTGGTCCCGGTCAAGCGCCTGGCGGAGGGAGCCCTTAGTGGCAATCTCGGCCCGATCGACAGCCCTGCCTATCGTTTCCACGCTCTACCGCGCCCGCACGAATGGCAATGGCAGGGTAGCGTCGGTCTTGGCGAATTCAGGAATGGCGAAAACGTCTATGTGCGGCTTAGCCAAACGAATGGGCAGATGGCTTGGACCTCGCCTGTGTTCTGTCGTCAGGAGAGTCCTTCATGAGAACGCTGTTTCGCCCAGCCGGCAGGGAGATGCCGGCAAACAAGAAAGCAAGCTGGGAACAAACCAAGGGAGAAATGTCATGCAGCCACTAAAAGCACTGGCGACAGCCATCATCGGCAGTTCGCTGATGGTCTATTCGGCCAGCGCCGCTGAGCTCAACATCGTTCACGGCGCCATCGGCAAGGACAATGAGGTCCTGCGCGCAGAACTCGACCGTTTCGAGGAGCAAACTGGCCACACGGTCAACATTGTATCAATGCCCGAATCCACCACTGATCAATTTGGCCAATACAAACTCTGGCTTGCTGCACAGTCGAGCGACATCGATGTTTATCGTATCGACGTCATTGGTGCGCCGCAGATCGCCGAGCATTTTGTCGACCTCACCGAGCACACCAAGGACATCATCGGGGATTTCGTTCCAGCCGCGGTGGAATCGCAGACCGTGGGTGACAAGCTGGTTGCATTGCCCATGTTCCTGGGCGCTCCCGCGCTTTACTATCGCAAAGACCTTTTGGAAAAGTACAATGAACCGGTGCCAAAAACCTGGCAGCAGATGACCGAAACCGCCAAGCGCATCATGGAAGCCGAGCGCGAGGCTGGGAATTCGGACATGTGGGGTTTCGTGTTTCAGGGCGCAGCCTATGAAGGGCTGACCTGCAACGCGCAAGAGTGGATCGCCAGCTTTGGCGGCGGCCGGATTGTCGAAACAGACGGGTCCATCGGGATCAACAACCCCAAGGCGGTCGAGGCACTCGAACTTGCCAAATCGTGGATTGGCAGCATCGCGCCCGAGGGCGTGCTGAATTACAAGGAAGAAGATGCCCGTGGCCTGTTCCAGTCCGGCAATGCCGTGTTCATGCGCAATTGGAACTATGCATATGCGCTGGCCGCTGGCGATGATTCGCCCGTCAAGGACAGTTTTGCGGTGACCACGCTGCCGGTTGGCGCAGAAGGTGAGAAGTCGGCTGCCACCCTTGGTGGCTGGCATCTGGGGGTCTCCAAATATTCAAAGCATCCCGAGGAAGCCATCGAGCTGGTGCGCTTCCTGAACAATTACGACAATCAGAAAGAACGTGCGATCATCACCTCGCGGCCGCCAACGCTTAACGCGGTCTATGCCGATGCAGAAGTGGGCGAAGCACAGGAGTTCATCCCGCTGTGGAAACCGGTCGTCGACAACGCTCTGCCGCGTCCGTCGGCTGCAACCAAGCGCAAATACAACGAAGTGTCTTCGGAGTTCTGGACGGCGGTTCACAACACGTTGTCCGGCGACGGATCAGCTGAGCAGAACCTGCGCAAGCTGGAAGCCCGGCTCAACCGCCTGCGCGGCTCAGCCTGGTAAGAAGCAATCCGCGCTGCGTCTTCCCGCTAGGGCAGGCGTAGCGCGGTTTCCGAAATGGAGGATCGGAACACGTGGCGAGCAAGGCCGGCATATCAACGCTTTCCAGGCAACGGATTCTTTCGGCCTGGCTGTTTCTCACGCCGATGCTGCTCGTACTGGCGTCCGTAGCGGCCTATCCGCTCATCCGCACAATCTATTTCGGTTTCACCGATGCATCGATCGACCTTATCGGGCAGGCGCAATGGGTCGGGTTCCGCAACTATCTCGAGTATCTGGACTATGGTGACGGGGAAGGTGAGTATTTCGGTCTCCTGGTGGATGCCGACTGGTGGCGCGCCGTCTGGAATACACTGCGCTTCACCATCATTTCCGTTTTCTTCGAAACCGTTTTCGGGCTGGTGATCGCACTGGTTCTCAATCGCGAATTTCGCGGGCGAAGCCTCGTCCGCGCCGCGGTTCTCATCCCCTGGGCAATCCCAACCATCGTTTCGGCGAAAATGTGGGCGTGGATGATGCATGATCAGTTCGGCATCCTGAACGATATGCTGCTCCGCCTGCACATCATCGCCGAGCCGATTGCCTGGACAGCATCGCCTGACACGGCCATGCTCGCCGTTCTCATCGTGGATATCTGGAAGACCACGCCCTTCATGGCGTTGCTCATTCTGGCCGGCTTGCAGATGGTGCCTGGCGACATCTATGAGGCCGCGCGCCTGGATGGCGTCGGTCCTGTAAGGCTGTTCCTCCGCGTTACCTGGCCGCTCATCATGCCCGCCGTCCTGGTCGCCATCGTTTTTCGCGCGCTCGACGCACTGCGCGTCTTCGACATCATCTATGTGTTGACGCCAAACAATGAGCGCACACGCACCATGTCGGTCTTTGCGCGCGATAATCTGTTCGACTTTGACAAGTTCGCTTACGGGTCGGCCGCTTCGACGCTGCTTTTTCTCATCATTGCCCTTCTGACCATCAGCTTCATCTGGGCGACGCGCATGAATGTGGAGGCTGACGAGCGATGACCTGGTCCGGATGGATAAAGACAGCCGCATTCTATGGGCTGGTGGGCGTGATCGTCCTGCAGGCGGTGTTTCCCTTCTACTACGCGATCCTCACTTCGCTGGAATCGGGACAATCGATTTTTGAGGTCAACTATCTGCCGGAGGCGGCTTCGCTGGCGAACTACTGGAGCATGATTTCAGATGGCGTCTTCGGAAAGCAGATCCTGAACTCCGTTTTCGTCGCGACGGTGGTGGTGTTCATCTCTCTTTTTCTGGCCGTCACTGCCGCTTATGCGCTGAGCCGTATCCGCTTCCGCGGTCGCGGCCTGCTGCTTTTGACCATCCTCTCGGTTTCCATGTTTCCGCAAATCGCGGTTCTTTCGGGTCTGTTCGAGGTGATCCGGGCCCTTGGTCTGTTCAACTCGCTCTGGTCGCTCGTTTTCTCCTACATGATCTTCACGCTTCCGTTCACGGTCTGGGTGCTTACCACTTTCATGCGCAAGATGCCGGTGGAGATCGAGGAGGCGGCCATCGTCGACGGAGCGTCCTCATTCACGATCATCTGGCGCATTTTCCTGCCGCTCATGTGGCCTGCCATGGTCACCACCGGCTTGCTGGCCTTCATCCACGCGTGGAACGAATTCTTGTTCGCGCTCACATTCCTGTCGACCGATTCCCAGCGCACCGTCCCGGTCGCCATCGCACTCATCTCCGGCCTCAGTGAATTCGAAATTCCCTGGGGCAACATCATGGCGGCATCGGTCATCGTCACCCTGCCGCTTGTGGTGCTCGTTCTCATTTTTCAGCGAAAGATCGTTTCTGGCCTCACCGCCGGGGCGGTCAAGGGGTAAACCATGGCTTCTGTCGAACTCAGATCGGTTGAAAAATCCTTCGGCAGTGTCGAAGTTCTACACGATATCAATCTGTCGCTGGAAAAAGGCGAATTCATCGTATTCGTTGGCCCCTCCGGCTGTGGCAAATCCACCCTTTTGCGCCTGATCGCCGGTCTGGAAGACATCACCAGTGGCGAGCTTTTCATCGATGGGACATGTGTGAATTCCGTGGTGCCGGCCAAGCGCGGTATCTCCATGGTCTTCCAGTCCTATGCGCTCTATCCGCACATGAACGTTTACGACAACATGGCGTTCGGTCTGGAGCAGGCGCGGCTTTCCAAACCGGAAATCGACCGCCGTGTGCGGGAAGCGGCGAGCATGCTTCAGATCGAGCAATATCTTGACCGCAAGCCCAAGCAGCTGTCCGGCGGGCAACGCCAGCGCGTCGCGATCGGCCGGGCAATCACCCGTCAGCCGAAAGTGTTTCTGTTTGACGAGCCATTGTCGAATCTCGACGCCGCTCTGCGGGTCGATACGCGTATCGAAATCGCCCGTCTGCACGAACGCCTTGCCGGCACGACGATGGTGTACGTTACCCACGACCAGGTCGAGGCGATGACGCTGGCGGACCGCATTGTGGTTCTCAATGCCGGGCGGGTGGAACAGGTTGGCACGCCACTCGAGCTTTATGAAAACCCCGCCAGCCGGTTCGTCGCCGGGTTCATAGGCTCGCCGAGAATGAATTTCATAGAAGGAGATGAACCGACTGCTGCCGGCGCCCACGCAATTGGCGTTCGTCCGGAACACCTGGATGTCTCACACACCGAGGGCCGATGGAAGGGGACTGTCGTACTGGTGGAGAAGCTCGGCAGCGACACCTTCATCCACGTCGCCACTGAAAAGTCGGGCATGATCAACGCCAGAGCGGTCGGCAATCACGGCTTCCAGGCTGGCGACACGGTCTTTCTCACGCCGCGGGCAGGCTGCATTCATCACTTCAACGAAGACGGCAAGCCAATCGACCGGCAATTGGTGCAAGGGGAACAGGAATGAGCGCGCGTACGATATTTGTCATCGGCAACGCCAATCTCGATCTCGTTACGGGCTGCATCGACGAATGGCCGGAGCCGGGGACGGAAATCTTTTTGCCTCAATCGGATTTTCGAACCGGGGGATCGGCCGCCAACACCGCGCTGGCCCTTAAGCGATTGCAACACCCTTGTGGGTTTCTCTCCGCAGTCGGCAGTGATCCTGCAGGTCAGATGATCGCACAGCAGTTCGATGGTCCGCTCGACAGCGTGAGGGCACTGCCTGCGCGCACCAGCATTTCCGTGGGTATCTTGCATGCCGGCGCGGAACGCACCTTTTTTTCCACCAACGGCCATCTGGACCATCTCGACCTGCCGTTCTTTGAGCAGGTGACAGGGAATGTGGATGTATCAACCGGTCTGGCGCTGGTCAGTGGTGCCTTCACCATGCCCGCATTGTTGCCTGACCACGACGCATTGCTTCGATCTCTAAAGGGCCGGGGGGCGGAAATCGCGATCGATCCCGGCTGGCCCGGGGAGGGGTGGACGCCAGAGGCGCGCAACCAGGCCAAGGAATGGCTCCAACATTCCGATCATATCCTTCTCAATGAGAAAGAAACCATCGGCCTCGCCGCTGCGGAGACGCTGGCGGAGGCTTTCCCCTGGTTCACAGCCCGGTTGCGACCAGCAACCCGGCTCATCGTCAAACGTGGGGCGGAAGGCGCGCTTTGTCTGTGCGATGGGGCGGTCACAGAATGTGGAGCGCGTGACCTTTCCGTCTTCGACACGGTCGGAGCAGGGGACGCATTCAATGCAGGTTATTTGCATGCCGTCGCGGGGGGCGCTTCCATTCGCTCAGCGCTTGCCTGCGGCATTGATGTGGCCGGCCGGGTGATTTCGGAGTTTCCCCGCTCATCTTCTCCACTGGCACCTGCGGCGTGACCATGGCGCGGAATGTCCTCCTCCTCATCGCCGACGACCTCGGTCGCATGCTTGGTTGTTACGGCGAAAAGGCCGTCGATACCCCGCACATTGATGCGCTGGCAGCTGCCGGAACACGTTTTGACATGGCTTTCACGTCGACGGCATCCTGCAGCGCCAGCCGTTCAGTGATTTATACGGGCCTTCATACCCATGAGAACGGCCAGTATGGCCTGCATCATGACAATCACCATTTCATGACCTTCGATCATGTCGAAACGGCGCCGGCTCTCTTCAACCGGCTCGGCCATCTGACGGGCATCATTGGCAAAATCCACGTGGGGCCGCCAAGCGTTTATCCCTGGTCGGTGCGCGAAGAAAGCGCGACCCGAAACATCGGATGGGTGGCCCGCCAGTCAGAGGCGTTTTTCCAGCGGGCCAAGCGCGAGGACCGGCCCTTTTTCCTGACGATCGGGTTTGTTGACCCACACCGCGACATGACCCGCGGCGGTTTTGGCAATGAGGAGGAACTCGATCCGGACGTCGAGCGGCGGCAATACGCGCCGGAGAAGGTCACGGTGCCACCTTTCCTGCCGGATATCGAGGAGGTTCGCCGGGAGTTGTCTGCCTATTACAGCTCGGTGCACCGGCTCGATCAGGGGGTGGGACGCGTGCTTGCAGCTCTTAAGGCGCAGGGCCTTGCCGATGACACGCTCGTTTGTTTTTTGAGCGACAATGGTGCCCCGTTTCTGAATTCCAAAACGACCTTATACGACGCGGGCGTTCATCTGCCGCTGATCATGCGCGTTCCTGGTCGCCTGGGCGGGGTGGTCAATCCAAACCTTGTGTCCTTCGCCGATGTGCTGCCGACCTTTCTGGACTGGGCGGGCTGGCAGGGTGGGGAGGGTGCGCGCCGTGGCCGCTCGGTGCTGCCCATTCTGGAAGAAGCAGCGCTCCTGCCGGACTGGCAGATCGTGTTCGGGTCACACACCTTTCATGAAATCACGAACTACTGGCCGACGCGCTTCCTGCGGACCCCACGCTACAAATATCATCGCAATGTCGCCTGGAAACTGGATTTTCCCTTTTCCGGTGATCTCTATGGCTCGCTCTCCTGGGAGGGTATGCGCAACCGCGCACCGGTCATGATAGGGGAGAGATCGCTGGAGAGCTATATACGCCGACCGGCGGAAGAGCTCTACGATCTCGAGGCTGATCCCGATGAGGTTCGCAATCTTGCGGACGAGCCGGATCACGCGGCGTTGCTGGCCGAGCTTCGTACGCGAATGGAACACTGGCAGCGAGAAACTGCCGACCCGTGGCTTTACCGCGACGGTGTGTCCGTTCGTGCGGTGTCGCACCATCTCGAGCAAGGCCTTGTCCTGCCTGACAGGTTCGATTTCGACATCCATCATCCCAAGACTGACGGGCGTGGTGGCTCCTGACTGGAAGAGCGATTACAGCAGCTTTCCCGACCGGGCCTTGGCATCGCTACATGCGCGCAATTTCCGCCTGAACGGCCGATCGGTTGGGGTTTAACAGCCCGTAAGCTCGTGTTGGCAGGCGCCGACTGTCAAAAACTTTTGTCTCGTGCTAGGTGAGCCACGAGAACCACCGTGCCAACGCTTTGGTGCTTCATGGGCATCTGCGGCTTGACGCTGGTTAAGGCCGGCCCAGGCTCCGGTGTGACCGTTTCAGTCGTCATCTGGATTTGAGCGAGAAGCTGCAAGCGTCGGTTTTCACGCATAAATCCGAGGGCCGAGACATCAATTTTGATTGAGAAGAACACGGTGTAAGTGTTGGAATACGAGAGAAAATCACACTCGGGTACAGGTCGATTTTTCGCCGTCGCCCCGATGATCGACTGGACGGATCGACATTGCCGCTATTTCCACCGGCAGCTCACGGGCAAGGCGCTTCTTTATACCGAGATGATCGTCGCCGATGCCGCCATCCACGGGGATCGCGACCGGTTGCTGGGCTTCGATCGGAGCGAACATCCGGTTGCTCTGCAGCTTGGTGGGTCGGATCCTCATAAACTTGCACAAGCTGCCGAGATCGGCGCCGGATATGGCTATGACGAAATCAATCTGAATGTGGGTTGCCCTTCGGACCGGGTGCAGTCGGGCACATTCGGAGCCTGCCTCATGAAGACGCCCGAAGTGGTGGCCGCCGGGGTTGCGGCGATGAAGGCGAGGGTGTCGGTTCCCGTGACGGTCAAGTGCCGGATCGGGGTGGACGATCAGGACAGCGAAACCGCGCTTGACGCGTTGGCGGATGCAGCCTGGACGGCGGGCGCGGATGCGCTTTGGGTGCATGCCCGAAAGGCCTGGCTGCAGGGACTGAGCCCCAAGGAAAACCGTGAAATCCCGCCGCTTGACTATGATCGCGTCTATCGTCTCAAAAAGGCCAACCCGGATCGCTTTATCGGCATCAATGGCGGTATCCTCAGCCTCGAAGAGGCGCGCCGTCACCTGGAGCATGTGGATGGGGTGATGTTGGGACGGGCTGCCTATCAGAGCCCGGCGCTCCTGGCAGGAGTTGACGCTTTCCTGGATGGCGATACGCCCGAGCCGGTGGATTTTCACGGACTGATCGAAACGATGGCCGAGTATGCCGACAGGCACATCAGTCAAGGGGGGCGGCTGTCGCATGTGACGCGGCACATGATCGGCCTGTTTCATGGATTCGACGGTGCACGGCGCTATCGGCAGATCCTCTCCAGCAAGGCCACGAGACCGGGGGCGGGAAGCGAGATCCTGCGCGAGGCATTCGCAGCGGTCGATCTCGCCACAAAACGCGATGCGGCCTGAGGCTGATCCTCGCAGACGGAAATTGCATTTGTGCGGCGTGAGCGCTAGCTAGGCGACGCTGCTTCGGGTTTGAGAGGGGGACATCATGAACCTGCCTATGGGCGAAATCGCCATGTTTGCCGCCGCGCTGGCAGCAGCAGGCGTGGTGGCAGGCGTTCTGGCTGGTCTTTTCGGCATAGGTGGCGGGGCAATCCTCGTGCCCGTCTTCTATCAGGTGTTCGGGCTTGTCGGCGTGGACGAGGCAGTACGCATGCACCTGTCCGTCGGCACCTCGCTCGCCATCATCGTGCCGACCTCCCTGCGTTCCTTCCGCGCGCATTATCTGAGGGGTGCGGTGGACATGGATCTTTTGCGCAGCTTCGTTGTTGCTGTTCCTGTCGGTGTCGTTCTGGCGACCCTCCTTGCGGCCTACGTCTCAAGTGGCGGGCTACGGGCGATCTTCGCGGTCATCGCGTTTCTGGTGGGAGTCCGGTTGCTCTTGAACCGGCAGACCTGGCGTCTGGGAACTGAGCTGCCGGCAAATCCCATCCGCTCGCTTGTCGGCACATTGATCGGATTTCTATCGACCCTGATGGGCATTGGCGGCGGTGTTCTGAACAACACGTTCATGACTCTTTTCAACCGCCCCATGCACCAGGCGGTTGCGACGTCCTCGGGGGTGGGCGTGTTGATCTCGATCCCGGGCCTGTTCGGCTATGTCTGGGCGGGATGGGGAGAACCGCTGCTGCCGGTGGCCTCCACCGGCTATGTGAACTGGATTGCCGTCCTGCTCATCATACCGATCACGCTCCTTGTGGCGCCGCTGGGGGTGCGGATCGCCCATGCGCTCGACAAGAGAAAACTCGAAACGGCGTTCGGCATTTTCATGATCATCGTGGCCGCCCGGTTTGGCTGGAGTCTGCTTTAGGCTGGGCCGCCACTCCTTGATCTCAATGTTTCGCTTGATCGGTGGCTGCAATGCCTGAGCTTGTCGAACCACGCACCATGCCCGCAGCGCAGACCATCCTGAGGATGAACGTTCCTAGATCAGTTTCCGCTCGAAGCGGTTGTAGCGCATGGAATAGAAGGGAACCGGCGCTCCCGGATTGAGGTCCGGGTCGATCTTCAGACGTTGCTCCAGATCATCGAGCACCGTGCAGGTTATCAGCGGCACTTCGGTCTTTTTCGCTTCCGGGATGGAAAGCCACACCAGTTCTTCCAGCTCATGCGTCGGTCCGCCATCGGGCAGTTCCACCGCCACATCGTCGCGCCAGGCGGCCAGAAACCGGGTGTCGAAGCGGCGCACGCGGCCGGGCGGCGTGATCGCGCGGGCGATGTAGCGCAGGCCGGACAGCGAGGGGCAGACGCCGTTTTCGGCAAAACCCTGCCAGTCTTTTGCCGTGGTGGAGAAAGCGGTTTTCTCACCGATCAAAAGACCTGCTTCCTCATAGGTTTCGCGGATGGCGGACATGGCGACGGCACGGGCCCGGGCCGGTGTCGCGCGTGACCCGGTGCCGATCAACCGGCGTTCCTCGTCGGGATGCAGACCGGAAGCCACGGGAATGCGGCCATCGGCAGGATCGGTGCGCCCGCCGGGAAACACGAAACGACCCGGCATGAAGGCATGCTTGCGGTGACGGCGTCCCATCAGCACGCGCACTTCGTCACCGCTGCGGTCAAGCAGGATAAGCGTTGCCGCATCGCGTGGCCGCATGGGTTTGCCGCCGAGCGAAAAATCCTTTGCCTCCGCGCGGTCGACGGCGGCCTTGTCGAGACCATCCATGCGATTGGGACGCTCGTTCATGGCCATCTCCTAGGAGTGTTTTCCCAGTTCCGGGTGTGTTTCCGTCTGGTCGTCTTCATCACCGAAGCCGTGCATGTAATAAGCCCATTGCAGCCCGACGATCGCTCCCTTGACGGGGCCGATCAGGGCGAGCGACATGACGAGTGTGACGGGAACCCAGATGGCGAGGTGCACCCAGCCTGGCCAGTCGGTGAGGGCCTCCATGCCCATGAAGGCGCCGACCACGATGTGGCCGACAATGAAAATCACCAGATAGGCCGGCAGGTCGTCGGCACGATGGTGGTGAAATTCCTCGCCACATTCAGGGCATTTGTCGGCCGTCTTCAGATAGGCGCGAAAGAGATTTCCCTTTCCGCAATTGGGGCAGCGGCCCAGGAAGCCGCGTTTCATGGCTTCCATGAGCGGGCGTTCAGGCCGCTTTGCGGCGGCTCTACCGCCATAAACCTTTTCTTCCATCACCGTCTCCTGCCCTGCGCGGCGCGGCGGCTTTTGCCCGAAGCGCGCCCGGAGCGACCCTTTGCCTTGTGGAAGGATTTCATCGATCCCGGCAGCTTCTCGGGCTTGCTCAGCATTTCAAATCGCATGGCACCGGCCAGTGGCGCGATCTCGACCAGGCGAACCGACACGCTGTCGCCCAACTGAAAGCCGCGCCCGCTGCGCTCGCCCACCATGGCGTGGCGCGCCTCATCATAAATATAGTATTCGTCTCCCAGTGTGGAGACAGGCACAAAGCCATCGGCGCCATATTGCGGCAACTGGACAAAAAGTCCCGCCTTGGCGACGCCGGAAATGCGGGCTTCGAATTCCTCGCCGACGCGGCCCGACAGATGCTCGGCAACGAGCCGGTCAACCGTGTCGCGCTCGGCGGCCATGGCACGCCGTTCGGTGGCCGAAATCAGCGCTGCGGTCTCTTCAAGCCGGGCTTCCTCCTCCTGTGTCAGCCCGTCCTTGCCAAGACCGAGAGCGGCAATCAGCGCGCGATGGACGATCAGATCCGCATAGCGGCGGATGGGCGAGGTGAAATGGGCGTAGCGGCGCAGGTTGAGGCCGAAATGGCCAAGATTTTCAGGCGCGTACACCGCCTGGCTCTGCGAACGCAGCACGACCTCGTTGACGAGCTGTTCGTGTTCGGTGTCACGCACGCGGGCAAGGATTGCGTTGAACTGGGCGGGCTTCAGCTGCGCGCCACGCGCCAGCGAGATCTCGAAGGTGCGCAGAAACTCGCGCAGGGCCTCCTGCTTGGCAAGCGACGGGGCATCGTGGACGCGGTAGACCAGCGCCTGGCGCTTGGCCTCAAGCGTCTCGGCTGCCGCGACATTGGCCTGCACCATGAATTCTTCGATCAGTTTGTGCGCATCAAGACGCGGTGGGACGACCACGCGATCCACGGTGCCATCTTCTTTGAGAAGGATCTTGCGCTCCGGAAGGTCGAGTTCGAGTGGCTGGCGGTTGTCGCGCCCGCGTTTCAGAACCGCGTAGGCATCCCATAGCGGCTTTAGGATGGGCTCGAGAAGCGGGACCGTCTTATCGTCCGGCTCGCCGTCAATGGCCTTTTGTGCCTGCTGGTAGGAGAGTTTCGCCGCCGAGCGCATGATGACGCGATGAAAGCTGTGACCGACCTTCTGGCCGGACGCCGAAAAACGCATGCGCACGGCAAGGGCCGGACGCGGCTCTGCTTCGCGCAGCGAGCACAGATCGTTGGAAATGCGCTCGGGCAGCATCGGAACGACACGGTCCGGAAAATAGACGGAATTGCCGCGTTTCAGGGCCTCCCGGTCGAGTGCGGAACCCTGCCGCACATAATGCGCGACATCGGCAATGGCGACGGTGGCGATGAAGCCGCCGGGGTTCTTTTCGTCCGGGTCGGGCTCGGCCATGACGGCATCGTCATGGTCCTTTGCGTCGGCTGGGTCAATGGTGATGAGCGGCATGTCGCGCCAGTCTTCGCGGCCTGAAAGCGTGACGGGCTTTGCGGCTTCCGCCTCGGCGATCACCCCGTCGGGAAAGATATGCGGAATCTCATGCGCGTGAATGGCGATCATGGAGACCGCCTTTTCGCTGGAAAGCGAACCGATGACCGAAATCACCTTGCCACGCGCGGGGCCGTAGCGTCCGCCGGAGATGGGCTCGATCTCCACCAGATCGCCATCCTGCGCGTCGTTCAGATCGTTCCCGTCAATCACGAGCTCGCGCTGGGTGCGCTCGACGGGTTCGATGCGAAACACACCATCCTTCGACTTGCGAATGACGCCAAGAATGCTCTGCCGCCGCTTTTCGAAGACCTTCATCACGCGGCCCGTATAGGCGGGACCTTCACCGTTTTCCGTGGGGAAGACACGGGCCAGGACGCGGTCGCCGATGCCGGCAGCCTTGCCGCCTTTCTGGGTGCGGATTTCCACGAGGGGCAGGGGGCCTTCGCCCTCGTCCTGATCCTCCCGCTCTGCGGGCCGTGCCAGCAGCGCGCCGGAGGCATCGCGTGAGAAGACATCGAGCACCACGACATGCGGCAGCGCGCCGGGACGCAACAGGCGCTTGCGCGTCTTCTTAAGGAGCCCCTCGTCCTGAAGCTCGCGCAAAATGTCCTTGAGCCAGATCCGGTCACCGCCCTTGAGACCGAAAGCCTTGGCGATGTCGCGCTTCGATGTGCGGTCCGGATTGTCCTTGATGAAGCGCAGCACCGCATCGCGATCGGGAAGACCGTCCCCCGCTGCCGCCGTGGCAGATTTCGCGTTGCGTCCGGCTTTGCCGAGGGTGCGGGTCTTTGCTTTCGACTTGCCGGAAATGCTGCGCGCCAAGGCGTTATTCCTCTTTTTTGGCTGCGGTTTTCTTCTTCGCCGCGGTGGTCTTTTTCGCCGTTGTCGCCTTCTTCGCGGGCGCCTTCTTTTTCGCCGCCGGCTTCTTCTTGCCGCCCTTGGCCGCCTTGGCGGCAATCAGCTCCAAGGCTTCCTCAAGCGTGACATCCATTGGGTCCTTCCCCTTGGGAAGGGTGGCGTTGATCTTGCCGTGATTGACATAAGGTCCATAGCGCCCGTCGCGGACGGTGATCTTGCCGCCCTCGTCAGGATGATCGCCAAGCTCCTTGAGGGCCGTCGGCGTGGAACGTCCGCGCCCGCCCTTGGCCTGTTTTTCCGCAATCACGGTGACAGCACGGTTTAGCCCGATGGAGAACACGTCCTCGACGCTTTCCAGATTGGCGTAGGCCCCGTCATGCAGCAGGAATGGGCCATAGCGCCCGATGCCGGCGGATATCATCTTGCCGGATTCGGGGTGCTGGCCAACATCACGCGGCAGGGAGAGGAGCGCCAATGCCTTTTCGATGTCGATGGAATCAGGCGCCCAGCCCTTCGGCAGGCCGGCGCGCTTGGCTTCCTTGCCTTCGCCGCGCTGGACATAGGGGCCGAAACGGCCGGAGCGCAGCGTGATTTCTTCCTCGGTGTGCGGGTCCTTGCCGAGCACCTTGTCGCCATCGAGACCGTTTTCGCCATTCTCGCCGTTGCCGGCCTCGCCGAACTGGCGGGTGAACCCGCATTCGGGATAGTTGGAACAGCCGACAAAGGCGCCGTGGCGTCCGAGTTTCAGGGAAAGCTGACCGGTTCCGCAGCGCGGACAGGCGCGCGGGTCGCTGCCATCTTCCTTGGCGGGGAATGCGAGCGGCGCAAGTTCCTCGTTCAGCGCGTCGAGAACATTGGTGACGCGCAGCTCCTTGATCTCGTCCACATGGCCGGAGAAATCCTGCCAGAAGTCGCGCAGCACGTCCTTCCAGGAAAGCTGTCCGTCGGAAATCTTGTCGAGCTTTTCCTCAAGGTCCGCCGTGAAATCATACTCCACATAGCGCTCGAAGAAATTCTCCAGAAATGCCGTGACCAGCCGGCCCTTAGCCTGAGGCATGAGCTTGCGCTTTTCGATCGTCACATAGTCACGATCCTCAAGCGTTTTGAGCGTCGCCGCATAGGTGGAGGGGCGGCCGATGCCGAGCTCTTCCATCTTCTTGATGAGCGAGGCTTCCGAGTAGCGCGGCGGTGGCTCGGTCGTGTGTTTGGTAGCCTCGATCTTTTCGCGCGTCTGCTCCTCGTCCTCGTGGATTTCAGGCAGGCGGCGGCTTTCCTCGTCCTCGGCGTTCTCATCCTTATCGATCGCATAGGCGGCAAGGAAACCCTCGAACCGGATCACTGACCCGACGGCGCGCAGGCCCGCATTGCGGGCGCCATTCTCGGCCACGATCTCGACCGTGGTGCGCTCGATCTCGGCTGGCTGCATCTGGCTGGCGATGGCGCGTTTCCAGATCATTTCGTAGAGACGGGCCTGATCGGCATCGAGATAGCGGCGCACCTGATCGGGTGTGCGAGAGAAGTCCGTGGGGCGGATCGCCTCATGCGCTTCCTGCGCATTCTTGGCTTTCACCGAATAGAAACGCGGTTTTTCGGGCAAATAGCGCTCGCCGAATTCCGCGCCGATCGCCTTGCGGGCCTGATCGAGCGCCTCGGGCGCCATTTGAACGCCGTCGGTACGCATATAGGTGATGAGACCGGCTGTCTCACCGCCAATGTCGATGCCTTCGTAAAGGCGCTGCGCCACCTGCATGGTGCGCGACGCTCCGAAACCGAGGCGCGAGGAGGCGGCCTGCTGCAGGGTCGACGTGGTGAAGGGTGGTGCGGGGTTGCGACGCGTGGGCTTCGCCTCGACGGAGACTGCCTTGAACGTGGCTCCATCAAGCATCGCCTTGATGTCGTCGGCCTGCTCCTGGCTCTTAATGTCGAGCTTCTGCAGCTTCTTTCCGTCGACCGTCGTCAGCCGTGCCTCGAAGCTTTCCTGACGCGGCGTGACGAGCGCGGCGGCGATCTGCCAGTAGTCTTCACGGACGAACCGTTCGATCTCCGCCTCGCGGTCGCAGACAAGCCGAAGCGCGACCGACTGGACGCGGCCCGCCGAGCGCGCGCCCGGCAGCTTGCGCCACAGGACGGGCGAGAGCGTGAAGCCTACCAGATAGTCAAGTGCACGGCGCGCAAGATAGGCATCCACCAGCGGCGCATCGACCTCACGGGGATGGGCGAGCGCATCGAGTACGGCCTTTTTGGTGATGGCATTGAAAACAACACGCTGGACCGGCTTGTCCTTCAGAACCTTTTTCTGCTTCAGGACTTCCAGCACATGCCAGGAAATCGCCTCACCCTCGCGGTCGGGGTCGGTGGCGAGGATGAGCGTGTCGGCGTCCTTCACAGCCTTGGCGATGTCGCTGAGCCGCTTGGAGGAGGGGCTGTCCACGCTCCATGACATGGCAAAATCCTCGTCAGGACGCACCGAGCCATCCTTGGGCGGAAGGTCGCGGACATGGCCGAACGAAGCCAGAACCTTGTAGTTCGAACCCAGATATTTGTTGATGGTTTTCGCCTTGGCCGGCGACTCGACGATAACGAGATCCATAAGCTTTCAGATTTCCCCGCAGGCGTCCGGCATCTTGCAGCGCCTCGCATTTTGAACGAATCCAGCCTCGTCAAATGGCCGTGCTTTGTCGTGCGGTCAAGGGTTATCGGGAATTTCATCCGCTACAAAGCGCCTGTGGACAGTGTTTGTTTATCGTAAATTTTCCGTTTATTTGTTTATAATGGTGTGTATACTTCATCTGGGTCCTTAATGGAGAATGGCCGGGGACGGATAATTTCGGGCAACACCAAGGGGTGCCGTGCGCTGGAAGGGAGTGTCGGCGAATGGGCGAACATTCTGGTGGGGGCCGATCCGACGCGCTTGACTATATGCAGGCGATGCTCGGCCAATTGCGAACCATGGCGCTCGCAGAACGCTGCGACTTGCTCGCCTATATGATCGAGATGGCATATCTCGAGGCAAGCGATATCATTCGCGGTGACCAGCCTTACCGACTTCAGGGGAGTGGAATGGGGCTAGGCGTCCCCGGGAAGAAGCGAGACCGCGCTTCCTGAATGCCGCTCAAGTCGTCCGGCAAGATCAAGCTCGAGCAGAACAGTAAGCACCTGCGAGGGATGAAGGCCGGTGTGACGGATGATGTCGTCTATCAGAACGGGCGAGGGGCCCAGTAACTGAACGATCTTGTCGCGATCTCTGTCATTGGGAGGCGCCGCCGCCGTCGTGGGCGGTGGTTCTTCCAGGCGGTCAGGTTCGGGCAGTGGTTTCTCCAGGAGTGGGGTGATTTGTGAAACAATATCATCGACCTCCGTGACCAGAATTGCCCCGTCCTTCAGCAGCGTGTTCGTGCCGCCTGCCCGAGGATCGAGCGGCGAACCCGGCACCGCGAAGACAAGCCGTCCCATCTCTCCGGCGAGCCGCGCACTAATGAGAGAGCCCGAGCGTTTTGCTGCTTCTACCACCACAAGGCCAAAGGCAATGCCTGCCACAAGACGGTTGCGGCGGGGGAAATCGCGCGCCCGCGGCACCCAACCAAACGGCATTTCGCTAAGAACGGTTCCCCGTTTCGCGATTTCCTCAAAAAGGGTGAGATTCTCGGGCGGGTAGGGTCGATCGAGGCCGCCGGCAAGCGCGGCGATGGTGCCGCTGTCGAGACTGCCCTGGTGCACCGCGGCATCGATCCCGCGGGCAAGGCCCGATGCGACGGAAAAGCCGGCCTTGCCGAGCTCCGCCGCCAGTTGCTTTGCCATCTTTATGCCGGTGAGTGATGCGTTGCGCGCTCCGACCAGTGCGACTGTCGGCCGAAGTGGGATGGAAAGATCCCCCTTCATGGCGAGCAATGGGGGCGGCTGATCCATGCGGCGCATCAACGGGGGATACTCAGGTTCTCCTACAGCGACGAAACGGGCGCCCAGGCGGCTTGCCTCTTCCAGTTCCCGCTCCGCATCCGCCTGTGAGGCGATGACAATACGTCGTGTCGCGCCGCCGCGTGCCGCGAGTTCTGGAAGCATCTGCAGGGCGGTTTCGGCCGAGCCAAAATGATTGACGAGTTGTCGAAAAGTGACCGGGCCCACATTTTCGCTGCGCAGAAGCTGCAACCAGGCGAGGCGCTGTCGGTCGCTAAGCCGAGCGGCAGCGCCATGCCCCGTCACCCCTTGCCCCCAATGCGCGTTTCGGTTCCCGCTATCAGCCGTGAAATGTTCGCACGGTGCTTGATAAAGACGATTGCGCTCATCAGCACAAAGAGTTCAGCCGCCTGAACATAGTCGAGGATGTAAAGCCCGACCGGAACAGCAAGGGCGGCGACGAGGGCCGAAAGCGATGAATAGCGCGTGACGAAGGCCACGGTAAGCCAGACCACGGCGAAGATAATGGCACCCGGCCAGGCGAGCGCAATCAGGACGCCGAGATAGGTCGCCACCCCCTTGCCGCCGCGGAAGCCCAGCCAGACAGGAAAGAGATGGCCAAGAAACGCACCAAGCCCTGCCGCGATCGCCTGATCAGGTCCATAAAGACCGGCAAGAAGAACGGCGACCGTGCCTTTGAGGGCATCGCCCAACAGTGTGAGAACAGCCAGCTTCTTGTTGCCGGTGCGCAGGACGTTGGTCGCGCCGATATTGCCCGAACCGATCTTGCGGACATCGCCAAGACCCGCCAGGCGCGTGACGATCAAGCCGAAGGGGATGGAGCCGAGCAGATAGCCAAAAAGGAGCGCTGCAGCGAGATAGGGCAGCGCAATCTGCCAACTGATAGGGTCCGGCATCTGGCTCTCTCCCTCAAACCGTGTTTCGCTCAGGCCGAGAATACTGTGCGGCCTGCAACCATTGTTTGCAAGACCCGGCCCTGCATGCGCGCACCCTCGAAGCACGTGTTCTTCGACAACGACCGGATGTCGGCCTCACGCACGATCCATGGCGCGTCCAGGTCCACCAGCGTGAGATCAGCGTCTGCGCCCGGCCTGAGCGTACCGCCGGGCAGACCAAACAAGCGCGCCGGCGCGGTGGACAGGCATTCGACGAGACGCATCAGTGACAGGTCGCCGTTGTGATAAAGGCGCAAAGATGCCGCCAACAGTGTCTCAAGACCGATGGCGCCGGCTTCGGCTTCGGCAAACGGTAGTCGCTTTGTATCCACGTCCTGCGGATCGTGCGAGGAAACGATGATGTCGACGACCCCGTTTTTCAGCGCCTCCACCATGGCGACCCGGTCATCTTCGGTGCGCAAGGGCGGCGAAAGCCGGAAGAATGTGCGGTAGTCGCCGATGTCGTTTTCGTTCAGCGTCAAATGGTTGATTGAGATGCCTGCGCTGACATCCGCTCCTTCATTCTTGGCCCGGGCGATGGCCGCTGCCGACATTGCGGTGGAGATTTTCGCGGCGTGATAACGGCCGCCTGTCAGGGCGGCAAGCATCAGGTCTCGGCTAAGCGGTATGGTTTCGGCCTCTCGCGGAATGCCGGGAAGCCCGAGCCAGCTCGCGAAAAGTCCCTCATTCATCACACCGGAGGAAGCCAGATGTGGGTCCTGCGTTTCATGGGCAATGGTGATGCCCAGATCACGGGCATAGGTGAGGGCACGCCGCATGACCAGAGCGTTGCTAATTGTCGAACGCCCTTCGGTGAGCATGACCGCGCCGGCCTCGTGAAGCAGCCCGAATTCGGACAGCTCTTTGCCAGCAAACCCCTTGGTTACGGATGCAGCCGGAAACACGTTGATCGTTGCAGTATCGCGTGCGGTGCGTTTGACGAATTCCACCAGCGCAACATCGTCGATCACCGGGATGGTATCGGGCATCATGATAACGGATGTCACACCGCCTGCCGCTGCGGCCCGGCTCGCTGAAGCGATGGTTTCGCGATGTTCTGCGCCGGGTTCGCCAATGAAGACACGCGAATCGACAAGGCCGGGGATGACAGCGTGTCCCTGGCAATCGACGATGTCCGCGTTTTCAGGGGCACCCTGATTTTGGGCATCGGCACCTGCGGCAAGAATCTTCCCGTCGGCGACGATGACTGTTCCTTTTTCGTCTATGCCGCGCGAAGGATCGACAATACGGGCATTCTGAAAGACGGTCGCGCTCATGCCGCGCCTCCCTCGGCGTTGCGTCGCGGATCGAGCAGCGCTTCCATCACGGCCATGCGCACCGCCACGCCCATCTCGACCTGCTCCTGAATGAGGCTTTGCGGCCCGTCGGCGATCTCGGAGGCGATTTCGACGCCGCGGTTCATGGGGCCGGGATGCATGACCAGCACATCGTCTTTGGCCGCCTTCAGTTTCTCGGCGTCGAGGCCGAAATGGCGGAAATATTCCCGCACCGAGGGAATGAGAGATCCCGCCATCCGCTCACGCTGGAGCCGCAGCATCATCACGATGTCCGCCCCTTTCAGGCCCTCGTCCATCCTCGTAAAGGGTTCCACGCCCATCTGCCCGATGCCGGCGGGAAGAAGTGTGGAGGGCGCAACGACCCGCACTCGAGCGCCCATCGCATTCAGCAGAACGATGTTCGAGCGCGCCACGCGCGAATGCAGCACATCGCCACAAATCGCCACGGTAAGCCCGCCGATGCGGCCTTTTGCTCGGCGGATCGTGAGCGCATCGAGCAGGGCCTGCGTCGGGTGCTCATGAGCGCCATCGCCCGCATTGACGACAGAACATGAAACCTTCTGGGCGAGGAGCGCTGCCGCACCGGCCGCCGCGTGCCGGATCACCAGAATGTCGGGCCGCATGGCGTTCAGCGTGATCGCGGTGTCGAGCAGCGTCTCGCCCTTCTTGGTCGAGGAGCTTGCGACGGACATGTTCATGACATCCGCGCCGAGCCGTTTGCCGGCCAGTTCGAACGAGGACTGGGTCCGTGTGGAGGCTTCGTAGAAAAGGTTGATATGCGTACGGCCGCGCAGAGCGGCCGTCTTCTTCTCCTGCTGCCTTGAAATGGCAACGGCCGCGTCGGCACGGTCGAGAAGTGTTTCGATGTCGAGGGGCGACAGCCCCTTTATGCCAAGCAGGTGGCGGTGCGGGTAAAGTGGGAAAGAGGCGTTTGTCATCTCAAGAGCCTGCTATAGGCTGCAGTCAGAACCGCTGCAAGCGCGCATCACGTGCTGAACCCATCTGCCGGGCACAAATAACAGCTTTTGTGTTTTTGTGGCTCATCAAGCTTTCATCGATTGGCAAGGTGTGCTTGCCACTATGGGTCGTTGAGCACGCGTTGATTCCCGGCGCGCTGCTTTTGTTGTGATAGAGTAAAGCCGTGACGCATGACGTAACCAACCAGTCGCCTCCCATCGCCGGCACCAATGCCTGGCGCAGCGATCCCTTGCTGATGCAGGCGGCAGAGCGGTTCTCGGAACCTGTGCGCAAAGAACTCGATACGCTTGGCCGTTTCGTGCGCAATCAGGAAGCACTTGATCTGGCACGTCTGGCCAATGCCGAGACACCTCAACTTAGAACGCATGACCGATATGGAAACCGGCTCGATCTGGTCGAGTATCATCCCGCCTATCACGCGCTCATGCGCCGTTCGGCCGCAAATGGACTTCATTCTTCCATTTGGGAGAAGACGGAAGTTGAGGCGGGCCATCGTCATCAGATACGCGCCGCGCGCTTCTATCTGACCGCGCAGCTTGAATGCGGCCATCTGTGCCCGCTGACCATGACAAACGCCTCGCTGGCGGCGCTGATGGCGGACAACACGCTGTTTCGCCGCTGGGCGCCACGCGTGGCCGTTCGCAAATACGATCATTCGAACAAGCCCGTCGTGCAGAAAAGCGGCATCACCATCGGCATGGGGATGACAGAGAAGCAGGGCGGAACCGATGTGCGCGCAAACACGACCCGCGCCGAACGCCTTGAAGGCAAGATCTATCGCCTGACCGGGCACAAGTGGTTCTTGTCAGCACCGATGTCGGACGCCTTTCTCGTTCTTGCGCAGGTCGACAAGGGGTTGTCCTGTTTCCTCGTTCCGCGCGTGCTGGAGGATGGCAGCGGAAACGGCCTGCATTTTCAGCGTCTCAAGGACAAGCTCGGCAATCGATCGAATGCTTCCTCGGAGGTGGAGTTCCACGGGACGATGGGCGAACTGGTTGGCGAGCCGGGTGGTGGTATCCGCACCATCATGGACATGGTGACGCTGACACGGCTCGACTGTGCACTGGGCTCGGCGGGCATCATGCGTGCGGCATTGGCGGAGGCCGTTCATCACACGCGCCACCGCCAGGTGTTCGGCGCGCGGCTCATCGAGCAACCGCTGATGATGCGGGTGCTGGCTGACATGGCACTTGACGTTGCCGCGGCAACAGCGCTCGCGATGCGACTTGCGCGTTCCTTTGACGAGGCCGCCGACAGCCGCGGTGATGCGGCCTTCGCGCGCGTCATGACGCCGGTTGTCAAATACTGGGTGTGCAAGCTGGCACCCGCTGTGACCTATGAGGCTATGGAGTGCCTTGGCGGCAATGGCTATGTCGAGGAGGCACCGCTCGCCCGCCACTATCGCGAAGCCCCTGTCAATGCGATCTGGGAAGGCTCCGGTAATGTGATGGGGCTCGACGTCTTGCGCGTGCTTGAGCGCAACGCCGGGCTTTTTGACGATGTGCTTGGGATGATTGGCAGAGACCTTGGTGAAAAGGGCGGCGCAACGCTGGAGGTTTTGGCCGCTGCTGCCCGCGTCTGTCAGACCGACGAGGGATCGGCCCGCATCCTGACCGAACAGCTCGCGCTGGCGGCAGCCGCAGCCGAGTTGAAACGCATGGGTGCCGGACGCGTTGCGGATGCTTTCATCGAGACGCGTCTTGCAGGCCAGTGGCGCAGCACCTACGGAATGCTGGATGCGCGCCACGACGCGGCCTCCATCCTCGACGTGCTTTATCCGGAGGCGAGCTGAGCAACAACCGTTAGAACAAGCGGTATCGTGAAGAAGGCGAGCGCCGTCTGCAGCGTGGTGATGCTTGCGTAAAGTGGCGCATCGCCTCCGAGCTGCCGCGCGAGAAGATAGCCGTTCATGGCTGTGGGAACCGCCGCACAAAGCGCCAGATAGTCGAGGGCCGGCCCGGTGACGCCAAAAGCGAGCGCCATCGATATCATGAGGGCCGGAAAGAAAATCAGTTTCAAGAAGGCAGACGTCCACAAGGCTGCCGGTGCAGCGAGGAAATCGCCCGGACGCAGGCTGGCGCCGATGGTCAAAAGCCCCATTCCGAGCGCGGCGCGACCGACGAGGTCCAGTGTCTCGTTCAAGGGCGGGTAGAGGCCGAAGGGCAAAAATCTCAGCACCACCGCTGCCGCCGCCGCCAGAATCAACGGGTTCCGCACGACATCCAGAAGGACCTTGGACCAGGATGCACTACCGTCGGCGAAGCGTGTGACCACGAACACCGACGCGATGTTGATGGGGATGATGATTGTCGCCATCACAAGTGCGACCACGGCCGCACCTTCAGGAGGAAAGAGCTTCTGGGCAACCGCCAGCGCCATGAAGCCGTTCCATCGAACTGCGGTCTGGAAGAGCGAGGAGTATTGACTGTGCTTGATCAATCCGCTCGCTTTCAGAGCAGGCCACAAGGCCAGCACCAGAAGGATCATCCCGAGAACCGAAACCACCAGGGCCCCAAGCAGGGCGTCTAGCCTCAGTTTTGAAAAGTCCGCATTGGCAATGGTGATGAAAAGCAGCGCCGGATAAAGGAACCAGTAGCAAAGCTGCTCCAGTCCCGGCCAGGTATCGTCGCTGATAAGCGGCGTCCGCCGTAGCGCATTTCCTGCGATGATGAGCAGGAAAATCGGCAGGGTGCTTTCGAAGATCGCGAACATGGGAAACCGGCAAGAGAAGGGATCTTATTGCTAGTGGCCGGCCACAAGTCTGTAAAGCCGGAGGGCCGCTCTCCGCACATGTGAAAGTTAACCTTAATGATTGGTAAGCGTTGCAGGGAGATTTGCGGCGGTTCAGTGTGACTTTCATCCGGGAACGAGAGTCATGAACCGCACATTTTCAATCCTTCTGTCTGTCTACTGGGCCGTCATTTTCGGCTTGGCTTCGTGGTCAGCCGCGCAGGTCGAAGGCATTGTTGTGCCGACCGTTTCTTCGGGGGGGACTGGGGCTTGGCAATTCACGATGTTCTTGGGCCATCTTGGAATCGTGTTGGGCAAAGCGCTGGTTGCTGCGCTGTTCATATGGACCTTCCTCGTATCCGTGCTCGAAAACGGTGACAGGCGCGAGACGGCAAATGTCGCAGGCCTTGCCTGTGCGGCGGCTCTGGTCATGCTGCTTGTTGACGTGTTTCATTCCGGGGTTGCTGCAAATGCAGCCGCCTTCTCGCCCTCCACCCCCACAACGATAAAATTCCTCGCTGTTCTGGCGACTCATCTTGTGCTGCGTCGGGAAGAGGCCTTTGCCGAACAGGAAAGATCTGTGCCGGCCACGTCGCCCATGTCCCGTGTCTCGACACTGCAGATTATCGACGCCGCACATGATGCAATGGCAACGCGTGTTGCCCGAAGACAGCGGCTGCACATCGCGCCGCCCGCCAACGATCATTGGAGCCCGTAATGCGTTATCTGCTGATCTTCTGGGCGCTCCCGCTCGGCCTGTTCTGGGGATGGTACGGACTTTCCTACCATGACATCAATTTCGGCCTGAGTTTTTTCAGCCGCGAGATGAATGATCTGCTGTTTCGGATCTATGGCAATATCCTGGGCATCGATCCGACCATCATTCCAGGCATGGTCGCCCGCGCCTGCTTGCTCGACAGCGTCATCCTTCTGGCCATCATCGCGTTCCGACGCCGGCGCGCCCTCTGGGCCTGGTTCAAGGAGAAGCGCTCCGCTTATCGCTCGGGGGAGGCAGCTCCGGAAGTGCGCAACCTGTCAAGCGCACCCTGAAGAATGAAGGCGGCGGCGGCCGAATCGATCCGCTCCGCCCTTTTCTTGCGTGACACATCCATCTCCAGAAGGGCGCGCTCGGCAGCGACGGTCGACATGCGCTCGTCCCAGAAGGCGGCGGGAAGGTCGGTAAGCCGCTCGAGATTGCGGATGAAGGCACGCGTTGACTGCGCACGCGGTCCTTCGCTTCCGTCCATGTTCACCGGCAGGCCGATGACAATCCCGCCCACATTGTCGCGCTCGAAAGCCGCAATCAGTGCTTCTGCATCCTGGGTGAACTTCCTGCGCATGATCACCTGTCGCGGTGTGGCAAGGGACAGGCCGCGATCGGAGACTGAAAGCCCGATGGTCTTGGTGCCCAGATCGAGGCCGGCCAGTGTCTGGCCTGCTTTGAGAAAAGCGGGGAGTTCCTGCAGGTCAACCACTGACAAAACTATCTTCTCCGATTAGGACTGAGGGATCGTTTTAGCGCCGCACCGGTTACACGGAAAGCAGCCGATACGCGATAGCCGCCCTTCAGAGCGCTGCGCGTTAGAAAACAAGGAGGACAATCCCATGAAGCTGACCTGGTATGGCCATTCGGCATTCCGCGTGGATGCGGGTGACGCTCACATCCTGATCGACCCGTTTCTGAGCGGCAACCCCTCCTGGAATGGTGGATGGGAGGAGCCGGCGGAAGGCGTGACCCATGTGCTGCTGACCCATGGCCATGACGATCACATCGGCGATGCCGTCGAAATTCTTAAAAAGACAGGCGCCATGCTCGTCGCCAATTTTGAGATCTGCATGTTTTTGGTTGGCAGAGGCGTCGACCAGGATCGGATCAACCCTGGCAATCATGGCGGCACGGTCGATTGCGGCGGTTTTACAACCACCTTTGTCAACGCGCAGCATTCCTCCTCTTCCTCAGGCGAGGGCGGCACAAATACCTATCTCGGGAACCCTGCGGGTCTGGTGCTCCATTTTCCCAGCGAAAAGACGCTCTACCATATGGGCGACACAGACATCTTTAGCGACATGGCGCTGATTCACGAGTTGCATCAGCCTGAAATCGGTCTGGTGCCCGTCGGTGATCGCTTCACCATGGGAGGGGCGGTGGCTGCCCTTGCCTGCCGTCGCTACTTCAAGTTCGAGACGGTTCTTCCCTGCCATTTCGGCTCTTTCCCGATTATCGATCAGACGGCGCAGAAATTCATCGACGGCATGGAAGGATCGGGCGTGAACGTGCCCTCGCTCAAAGTCGGCGAGAGCATATCTCTTTAGCAAATCCGGTGCGTCTGAGCGCGTTGGCGGTTGCACGCCGCCCGCGCGCCGATTATAGCCGGGGCGCAGCCAATAAGCGCCTGGAGAAAACCATGTCCGTGGACATCGATACCGTGAAGCGTGTTGCGCGCCTTTCCCGCATTGCCGTTGACGAGGCCGATGCCGAGCGCATGACGGGCGAACTCAATGCCATTCTCGGTTTCGTCGAGCAATTGAACGAAGTGAATGTGGAGGGCGTCGAGCCGATGACCTCCGTCATTCCGATGGCGATGAAGAAGCGCCTGGACGGCGTTACCGACGGCAACAAGGCTGACGATATCGTCGCCAATGCGCCGGCCTCGGAAGACAATTTCTTCGTCGTTCCCAAAGTGGTCGAATAGAAGTCTCATCCGCTTCCAATCAATCGCGCCCTGAGGGGGCGCTGGATTTTCAGGGATTTTCACGGAACTTCCATGACAGAGCTCACCAAACTCACAATTGCCGAAGCGCGCGAGAAGCTGACCTCAAAGGCCTTCACCGCCACCGAGCTGACCGAGGCCTATCTTTCGGCCATCGATGCCGCCAATAACAAGCTCAACGCCTATGTCGCCGTCACCCATGACCGGGCGCGCGCCATGGCAAAAGCGAGTGATGAAAAGATCGCGAAGGGCGAAGCTGGCGCTCTGGAAGGCATTCCGCTCGGCATCAAGGACCTGTTTGCAACGCAGGATGTCCACACCCAGGCAGCAAGCCACATCCTTGATGGGTTCAAGCCCAAATACGAATCCACAGTCACGGCCAATCTTTGGGCTGATGGCGCGGTGATGCTCGGCAAGCTCAACATGGATGAGTTCGCCATGGGCTCGTCCAACGAGACCTCCTACTATGGTCCGGTTATCAACCCGTGGCGCGCCGAAGGCTCCAATGCCGATCTCGTTCCAGGCGGTTCGTCAGGTGGATCTGCCGCGGCTGTGGCCGCCTTCCTGTGTGCGGGCGCCACGGCAACGGACACGGGCGGGTCGATCCGCCAGCCCGCCGCCTTCACCGGAACGGTCGGCATCAAACCTACCTATGGCCGCTGCTCGCGCTGGGGCACGGTGGCCTTCGCCTCCTCGCTTGATCAGGCAGGGCCCATTGCGCGCGACGTCCGCGACGCGGCAATTCTCTTGAAATCGATGGCCTCTGTGGACGACAAGGACACCACCTCCGTCGACCTGCCGGTGCCGGACTACGAAGCAGCCATCGGCCAGTCAGTCAAAGGTCTGAAGATCGGCATTCCCCGGGAATACCGTATGGAGGGCATGCCCGAAGAGATCGAGACGCTTTGGAAAAAGGGCATTGACTGGATGCGCGATGCAGGCGCGGAGATCGTGGACATATCGCTGCCGCACACCAAATACGCGCTTCCAGCCTATTACATCGTCGCGCCGGCCGAAGCCTCATCCAACCTGGCGCGCTATGATGGCGTGCGCTACGGCCTGCGCGTGCCCGGCAAGGACATTGCCGACATGTATGAGCAGACCCGTGCTGCCGGTTTCGGCCGTGAGGTCAAGCGCCGCATCATGATCGGCACCTATGTTCTGTCCGCCGGTTATTACGATGCCTATTACCTCAAGGCCCAGAAAGTGCGCACGCTCATCAAACGCGATTTTGAGCAGGTTTTCGATGAGGGCGTCGATGCCATCCTGACGCCGGCCACACCTTCGGCCGCCTTTGGCATCGCGGATCAGGATATGGCGTCCGATCCGGTGAAGATGTATCTCAATGATATCTTCACGGTCACGGTGAACATGGCGGGCTTGCCCGGCATCGCTGTGCCGGCCGGGCTCGACCCAAAAGGCCTGCCGCTTGGACTGCAACTCATCGGCAAGCCATTCGACGAAGAGACACTGTTCCGCACGGCGCATGTGATCGAACAGGCCGCAGGGCGTTTTGCACCGAACAGGTGGTGGTAGTTCGCATGGTGCGGTTTTGACCTAGAACAGGGGCCGCACCATGTTCCATCTCGTTTCTGCAATTGGCTGGCTGTTCCTTCAGCCCCTCAGCCTGGTCGCAATCATGATCGCGGTGTCGCTTCTCACCGCATTTCTCGGTTGGCGCCGCCTCTCGCTGGCAGCGAGTGGCCTGTCTCTTCTGGTGCTCGTTCTTTCAGCCTGGACAACGCTCGGAGCGCTGGTGCTCGGGCCGCTGGAAGATCGCTTTCACAAACCGGAGCCTGTCCCGGACAGGGTTGATGGCATCGTCGTTCTGGGTGGCGGGCTGGAAGGCTCCATCAATATGGCGCGGGGCGGCTATGAGCTGAACGCCAGCGGCGACCGCTTTGTGGAAGTCGCGATTCTCGCGCGCAGGTTCCCGCAGGCCAGGATCTTGATCTCTGGAGGGCAGGGCGCTGTTTTTCTCGCCGGGGAGGGCGATGCGGATACTGCACCGCGCCTTTTGAGCGCGCTTGGCGTGGCAGCGGAGCGCCTTGTTCTGGAGAACCGTTCGCGCGACACGTTTGAGAACGCAGTTTTTTCCAGAGAGCTTGTTGAGCCGGTCGCAGGTGAGACCTGGCTTCTCGTCACCTCAGCCTTTCACATGCCGCGCGCCGTGGGCGT
The DNA here is from genome assembly GCF_020833685.1 of Nitratireductor sp. B36. GTDB lineage: Bacteria > Pseudomonadota > Alphaproteobacteria > Rhizobiales > Rhizobiaceae > Nitratireductor. The sequence continues at coordinate 189,199 of NZ_JACKZY010000001.1, read as the reverse complement.
GTTTCGCAAAGCCGGATTTCCAGTCACACCCTGGCCGGTGGATTACAAAACAGCCGGCAACGAAAAGCCGGGTCTGGCGGAAGACAACGCACTCGATTCCCTGCGAAACACGACCCTTGGCATACGTGAATGGATCGGCCTCGTAGCCTATCGAATGGCCGGTAGAACGGATGCACTTTTTCCTGGACCGAAGCCTTCCTCGCGGTGAGTCGAGGCCTTTCCCGGCACAGGGATGGTGCGTTGCAGCAAAAATGTCCGCATTTTGCCACATCTGTTGAAAATTCCTTTATGGCCCCAAGTGCCTGATTATGCTGGAAAACCCTCGTTTTCTGGGGTTTCCGAACATTTTCCAGGTCGCGATTTTGCCGTTTTTGGACTTGCAGAAGCCTGCGCGGAGGAGTATCTCCCGCCTCCACAGATCGGCGATCGGGATCATCCCGTTCGGAGATTGAATTGAAAAAACGGGATATGCATGGACGATAGCGTTGAGAGATCCTGCTGGGGCGTAACCGCCAAAGCAGTGATCGGGCTTGCGGGAATCATCTTTCTGGCATGGCTCTTGATTGGCGCCGAAACGGCAGCGGTCGTAGCAACGGCAAGCTGAATTACCAGCAAAACCGCACAACATCGGTTCTTTAAAGTCGAAGGGCGCAGCGCAATCGCTGCGCCCTTTGCTTGTTTGGGGAAATCGCCTACATCATGCGATGTCGCAGTCGTGTCAGCGCACCTCTTCTTCATTGTCGAGAGGGGCACACTGCGGGATTTCCTCATCTGGCCACATCCGGAGCCTTCGCCCATGTTCCTTTCCGTTTTCGACCTGTTCAAGATCGGCATCGGACCTTCGAGTTCGCACACTATGGGCCCCATGACAGCGGCGGAACGTTTTCTGGCTGAGGTGGCCGGCGACGACTGGCCGCGCCCGGCCGGGAGTGTTGTTCACCGACTAGGTGTCAGCCTGCATGGCTCTCTTGCCTTTACCGGTGTGGGCCACGGCACGGACCGTGCGGTAATCCTCGGACTTGCTGGGTACAATCCTCTAACCGTCGACCCAGACCGCATGGACGAACAGCTCGCCACGATTGCTGCCGAGAAGATGGTCCGACCGGCGGGACATCAGCCGTACCAGTTCGATCCGCAAAGCGACCTCGTGCTCGACAAGAAAGAGGCTCTGCCCGGTCATGCAAACGGCATGGCATTCAACGCTTATGATGCGGATGGCAGGCGCCTGCTGAGACGTATCTATTATTCCGTCGGTGGCGGTTTCGTGGTTTCCGAGGAGGAACTGCAGACGCTGAAGAACCAGTCCAGAAAGCCTGAGGCCTCCGATGTTCCGTTCCCTTTTGCGAGCGCGCGCGAAATGCTCGCAATGGCGGCCGAAAGCGGATTATCGATCGCCGAGATGAAGCGGGCGAACGAAGAAGCACATATGACCCGGGCAGACCTTGATGCCGGTCTGGATCGTATTTGGCAGGCCATGGACGCATGCATTGAACGTGGTCTTTCGCAGGACGGCATCATGCCCGGCGGCTTGAACGTGCGCCGTCGTGCGCGGCAGCTGCATGACAGGCTGGAAGAAGACTGGCGTCAGAACCGCCCCAATCCTCTCGCAGCGAATGACTGGCTCTCCGTTTTCGCCATGGCCGTGAATGAGGAAAACGCCAGCGGCGGCCGCGTGGTAACCGCTCCGACCAACGGCGCGGCCGGCGTGGTGCCTGCTGTCATGCGTTACTGGCAGAAATTCCACGTCGACGCTGATGCCAACGGCATTCGCGATTTCCTTCTGACTGCTGCCGCGATCGGTGGCATCGTGAAGCACAATGCCTCCATCTCCGGCGCGGAGGTCGGCTGTCAGGGTGAAGTCGGCTCGGCTTCTGCGATGGCCGCGGCGGGCTTAGCCGCCGTGCTGGGCGGCACGCCTGCACAGGTGGAGAACGCCGCCGAAATAGCTCTCGAACACCATCTGGGCATGACCTGTGACCCGGTTGCAGGACTTGTGCAGGTCCCGTGCATCGAGCGCAACGCCCTGGGCTCGGTCAAGGCCGTCACGGCAGCCTCTCTTGCGGTGAAAGGTGACGGGACGCACTTCGTGTCGCTTGATGCTGCAGTCGAAACGATGCGGCAGACCGGTGTCGATATGAACGAGCGTTACAAGGAAACAAGCCTGGGCGGACTGGCGGTAAACGTCGTGGAATGCTGAGCGGCGTTCTACGCTGTGGAGGGGCGGCTATCGTGCTTGACCTTGGCCGGGCAGCGCCCGACATTTGAAGGATGGCACTCAACCTCATAAAATTGTGCGTCGGTTGCGAAAGCGTCGAGCAATTGCAGGACTGGATCGCGCTGCGTCTTCGAGAAAAGCAGGCGCGGGGGGAGCCGGCTGAACAGTTTCACACCACGCGCATGGTGCCGAAACGTGTGGCTGAGCTTACCGAGGGCGGGTCTCTCTATTGGGTAATCAAGGGCACGGTGCAGTGTCGGCAAAGACTTTTGGACATTCGGCCGTTCCGTGATGCAGAAGGTGTGTCGCGCTGTCATCTGGTGCTGGAGCCCAAACTGGTGCGCACTCAGTTTCAGCCACGCCGCGCGTTCCAGGGATGGCGATATCTCGAGCCAAAGGATGCGCCACAGGATCTCGGCAGCGCCGGGGACGATGCAGAAATGCCTTTGGAACTGCGTCGCGAATTGACAGAACTCGGCTTGCTGTAGCGTCTCATCTGGCGCAGGCTGGCGATGAGCCTTGCAACCAGTTTGTGGACGCCCATCTTTCTTCTTATGAGCGAAAAGAAAACGCCCGCGCCGCGTCGCGCAGACACAAAACCCACCGACACCCGTTCATCATCGGGCGCCATCGATGCCTTTGTGCGGCAGGCGCGTGCCCTCGCGCCCGCGCGCGGCGCCGGCAACGGCCGGCTCATTCTTGCGCTGGACGCTACGATGAGCCGGCAACCCACCTGGGATCTTGCCTGCAAACTTCAGGCCGAGATGTTTGATGCCGTGGGCAAAGCGGGCTCGCTCAATGTACAACTCGTTTATTTCCGGGGTTTTGGCGAAAGCCGCGCCTCGCGCTTCGTGCGCGATACAGAGGCGTTGAAGACGCTCATGACAAAGATTGACTGCCGTGGCGGCCACACGCAGATCGGCAAGGTTCTGGCGCACGCTCTCAAGGAAACCGCACGCGAGAAGGTAAACGCGCTCGTCTATATCGGCGACGCCATGGAAGAGAGCGTCGACGATCTATCGGACAAGGCCGGGCGTCTTGGCCTGAGCGGCGTGCCGGTATTCGTCTTTCAGGAGGGGCATGATCCGATTGCTGAACGGGCTTTTCGCGAAATCGCCCGTCTGTCGAAGGGCGCATGGTTTCGCTTCGATGCGCGATCCGCGGCCGAGCTCGGTAGGCTCCTTTCGGCTGTGGCCGTTTATGCCACGGGCGGTCTCAAGGCACTGAGCGATCGCAACAGGCCCGAGGATCGCAGAATGCTGGAACATCTCCGCGGCGGCACAGACCAATGAGCTTCCCGTTCTTTTTCTTTGCACTACTGCTGCTTTTAACTCTGGGTAGTTTCGCTTTCTTGAATGCAAACCCGAAGCGGGTGGCCAACACGTTGCGGATCGCCGGCCCGACATTGCTGGCGCTTGCCGGTGTGGTGATGCTGTTTGCCGGCAGGGCAGGGATCGGCGGCATGTTGCTCTCAGCCGCGGTCGCCTGGTTTGGTTCTGCACGTTTGAAGATGGGGCAGGTCAAAAAGCCGGGACAAAAGTCAATCGTGCGCTCGGCAGCACTCGAGATGGAACTGGATCACGATAGCGGAGCGTTGTCCGGCTCGGTGCTTGCCGGCCGGCACGAAGGGCGCCGGCTCGCAGATATGACACTGGAAGAGCTGCTTTCGCTCTATGCGGAGCTTGAAAGCGATGAAGAGAGCTTACGGCTTCTGGAAACCTATCTTGACAGCGAATTCCCCGCCTGGCGCGATGGCGCGCAATCGAATGGCGACCGGGGGGAGGGAGTTGCGCCGGGCACGGGCCCCATGACCGAGGAGGAGGCCTATGAGGTCCTTGGTCTTGAACGAGGTGCGACCGTTGCGCAGATCAGAGAGGCTCACCGCCGCCTGATGCAGCGCCTGCATCCCGACATGGGAGGTACCTCGTCTCTTGCTGCCCGTGTCAACCAGGCCCGCGACGTTTTGCTGTCCGCTCATGAGTGAGTTCCCGGTACGCGCTACACTATCCTGACTCATCAAAAACTCCGGTCTTACTGCTGCACGGCGTAGCAGGAGATGCTCTTCTTCTTCAGTGACGCGCAGGCGCCCCATGCGTCGGACTTGCTTGCGAACCCGACAAAACGAGCGCGGTGGTAAGTCACGCCACCTTTCTCGAATGTCTCGGTAATCGGCACTGCGCTCGCAAGCACGGCGCCAGCCTTCTTCTCTGTTTCTGCAAGGTACATCAGCGCCTCATCCTCGCTGGGCATGGAGGCAACCTGAATGACCCAGCCGCCGATAGATCCCGCACCCTGCGCTTCTGGAGCGGTTGAAGCCGTCGGCATGGGGTCGACTGCAGCGACCGGGGCACTTGGGCGCGGCACGGATGCATTGACGACTGCTGCGGCCTTGACCGGCTGCTCAGGCGCATAGGCCGTCAGCGTTTCCACTTCGGGACGTTCGGTCGGCAAGGGAACCTGTTTGCCTGGAATCATGGCAGCAAGCGCGGTGCGCGCACCGCCCGGAGCCTTGGCGATCAGCATGCGATCCCGTCCGGTCGACCCCTGATTCAGGTAGCGTTCGATAAGATCCGCCATGTGGGCATCGCGGCTGCGTGACGTGCGTCCGCCCATGACCACAGCGACAATGCTGCGACCATTGGCCTGCACGGAGCTTGCGAGGTTAAAGCCGGATGCACGCGTGTATCCGGTCTTGATGCCATCGACACCCTTCACCCGGCCCAGCAGGCGGTTGTGGTTGCCATAGCGACGCTTTTTGTAAGTGAAGGACTTGGTCTGGAAATAGCTGTAATACTGCGGATAGTGCTCCCGCAGGGCGATGCTGAGCTTGGCCATGTCGCGCGCAGTCGTCTTCTGCTGGCTGTTCGGCAGACCATGCGCATTCTTGAACGTGGTCCGCGACATGCCGAGCTGGCGCGCCTTAGCGGTCATCATGGAAGCGAACTTGGCTTCCGATCCGCCAAGAAACTCAGCCACTGCGGTCGCGGCATCATTGGCGGAACGGGTTACCAGCGCCCGGATAGCCTGGTCCACGGTCAGGCTGTCACCGGGACGCAATGCAATGTTTGTCGGAGGTTCGGCGGCAGCGTTCCGCGAAACGGGAATGCGTGTATCTTTGCTGATACGGCCCGTCGAAAGCGCCTCGAAGATCATATAGGCCGTCATCATCTTGGTGAGCGAGGCGGGATACCGCGGAGCATCGGCATTTGATTCATAGAGAACCTTGCCGGTCTTCGCATCCATGACGATGCCTGCATATTTGGCGTTAGCAGAAGCCTGTTCTGCCGCGCCCAACATGACGATACCGGAAATGAAAAGTGCAGTGAGAATCTTGCCTGATAGCCGCACAAGATTCGCTCTACCCAACAACGCCTGACGCACGATTACACCCATTTGCATCTGGTTTCAGGCTGCGAGGCATCCCCACTCGCAGGCCCATTTCCCATCACCCTATCGGCGGCGGCGTTACCAATCCGTTTATGGTGAGCTATTCGTTGACGGAATTTCTTAACATTGACTCGAAATTGAAGGATTGACCGGTCCGGATGCCGGCTGGAATGAATGTCTGAACCATCCAGGGTGATGATGGCGTAGTTTTGAACGCAAAACCCCGTCACCCATATTGTCAGGAACGGATAAGGGCTTAAAATTGTCGCAAGGGTACCTACATGTCCCACGTAAGGGCTCGGCATAGGGAATGGAATTTTTGAATATCGGTGAAGCCATGCAGCACGACGTCTGGCGAATGCAGGATGGCGAGAAAGATGGTGACAGTTCCGATCGTGGAACTGCGGTCATCACGCGTACGAAAACCAAGACGAAGAAACCGAGTCTCTATCGTGTATTGTTGCTGAATGACGATTACACCCCGATGGAGTTCGTCATTCATGTGCTTGAGCGCTTCTTCAAGAAGGATCGCGAAGCCGCGACCAGAATTATGCTGCACGTACACAATCACGGTGTGGGTGAATGTGGCGTGTTCACGTTTGAAGTGGCTGAGACCAAGGTAACGCAGGTGATGGACTTCTCCCGCCAACACCAGCACCCGCTTCAATGCGTGATGGAAAAGAAATGAGGTATTGAATGCCGGCTTTTTCCCAAGGCTTGGAGCGGGCACTGCATCAGGCGCTTACTTTCGCCAATGAGCGCCACCATGAGTATGCAACGCTCGAGCATCTGCTTCTTGCGCTGATCGACGATTCGGACGCTGCAGCCGTAATGCGCGCCTGCAATGTCGATCTCGAGGCGCTCAAGGAGACGGTGATCAAATATATTGACGGCGAGCTCGACAATCTCGTCACCGGTTATGACGAGGATTCCAAGCCGACTGCCGGTTTCCAGCGCGTTATCCAGCGGGCCGTCATCCATGTGCAATCGTCGGGACGCGAGGAAGTCTCGGGCGCCAATGTGCTCGTAGCGATCTTTGCCGAACGGGAGAGCCATGCGGCCTATTTTCTGCAGGAACAGCAGATGACGCGTTACGACGCGGTCAACTATATCAGTCACGGCATTGCCAAACGGCCCGGTGGGTCGGAGGCAAGAACGCCGCGTGGTGCGGATGACGAAGACACCGGAGCACCAGGGGCAGAGGCCGAGGACGGCAACAAGAAGAAGCAGGCGCAGGATGCGCTTACGGCCTATTGCGTCAATCTCAACGAGAAGGCGCGGGCAGGGCGCATCGATCCGCTGATCGGGCGCGCACCGGAGATCAATCGCACGATCCAGGTTCTTTGCCGCCGCTCCAAGAATAACCCGCTTTACGTGGGTGATCCCGGCGTTGGTAAGACGGCGATTGCCGAAGGGCTTGCAAAGCGCATTGTCGAAGGCGATGTGCCGGATGTGCTGTCAGACGCGACGATTTTCGCGCTCGATATGGGCTCGCTCTTGGCGGGCACCCGGTATCGCGGTGATTTCGAGGAACGTCTCAAGCAGGTCGTGAAGGAGCTGGAGGACTTCCCCGGTGCTGTTCTCTTCATTGATGAGATCCACACCGTGATCGGTGCCGGTGCCACCTCTGGCGGCGCAATGGATGCATCCAATCTTCTGAAGCCTGCCTTATCGTCTGGTACGATCCGTTGTATCGGCTCGACCACCTACAAGGAATTCAGGCAGTTTTTCGAGAAGGACCGCGCTCTGGTGCGGCGCTTTCAGAAGATCGATGTCAGTGAGCCCACGGTCGAGGATGCCATCGAAATCATGAAGGGCTTGAAGCCCTATTTCGAAGAGTTCCACAAGGTCCGTTACACCAACGAAGCCGTGAAGGCCGCGGTCGAACTGTCCGCGCGCTACATCAACGATCGCAAACTGCCAGACAAGGCGATCGATGTGTTGGACGAGACGGGCGCCTCGCAGAAGCTCCTTCCGGAAGCGAAACGCCGCAAGACGATCAACGTTAAGGAGATCGAGGCCACCATCGCCACGATGGCCCGCATTCCTCCGAAAACCGTTTCGGCTGATGACGAGAAGATTCTCGCGACGCTTGAGGACGAGCTCAAGCGTGTCGTTTACGGGCAGGACGCAGCCATCACCGCGCTTTCTTCCGCGATCAAGCTGGCGCGTGCCGGCCTGAGAGAGCCCGAAAAGCCGATTGGCTCTTATCTGTTCTCGGGCCCCACAGGCGTGGGCAAAACCGAGGTCGCCAAACAGCTTGCTGCATCGCTGGGCGTCGAGCTTTTGCGTTTCGATATGTCCGAATATATGGAACGCCACACTGTCTCACGCCTGATCGGTGCTCCGCCCGGTTACGTCGGTTTCGATCAGGGCGGCCTGCTGACCGATGGTGTCGATCAGCATCCGCATTGTGTGCTTCTCCTTGATGAGATCGAGAAGGCGCACCCGGATCTGTTCAACATCCTCCTGCAGGTGATGGATCACGGCAAGCTCACGGATCACAATGGCAAGAGCATCGATTTCCGCAATGTGATCCTGATCATGACGACCAATGCGGGTGCGGCCGATCTCGCCAAGCCGGCCATCGGTTTCGGGTCATCGAAGCGTGAAGGCGACGATATGGAGGCGATCAACCGTCTCTTTACGCCGGAGTTCCGCAACCGCCTCGACGCCGTCATTCCGTTTGGCGCTCTGCCGGTTCCGGTCATTCATCAGGTCGTGCAGAAATTCGTCATGCAGCTTGAGGCGCAGCTCGCCGAGCGCCGCGTTACCTTCGATCTGTCGGACGAGGCGGTCGCCTGGCTGGCGGATAAGGGATATGACGAACGGATGGGCGCGCGCCCCCTTGGCCGCGTGATCCAGGAGCACATCAAGAAGCCCTTGGCAGAGGAAGTGCTTTTTGGCCGTCTCAAGAAGGGCGGTACGGTTCGGGTTACGGTCGAGAAGGATGATTCAGGTGAAAGCGGCCTGAAACTCGATGCGGTGCCTGACGACGCTCCGATCAAACCTCGCGACGAGGTTCCAGCCAGAAAGAAGGCGAAACCCGCTGTCAAGAAAACCCGCAAACCCAAAGCGGCAGCGAAACCCAAGGCACAAAAGCCGAAGGAACCACCCAAGCGCAGCCTGGTGCCGCAATTGCCGCGCAAGGGCTGAGAAACGAGCGTTTGCCTGAAGTGGACCAATTTGGAAGGCGTGGGTGTCCCAAGCACCCACGCCTTCGTCGTATCGCCCGCAGGACCTGGCTGTGCTAGTTCCTGCATCGATGAATGAAAACACGACAGTCGAATCGGATAGCAAAGAAAGCCACATCAGCTGGTATCTGCGGGGCGTGCGCCGCTGTTTTTCTGTTCCCGGCTTGGTTCTGGTCAGCGCCTTTGTGGGTTTTGCGGGCCTTGCACGCGAGGCAGGGCTTACCTTGCCGCAGACTGTTTTCATGACTGGTGTGGTTTGGGCATTGCCGGCGCAGGTGGTGCTGATCGGCGCGATGATAGCCGGCAACAGTCTCATCGCTGCAGCCTTCGCCGTCGCGCTTTCCTCGGTTCGTCTGGCACCGATGGTGGTTGCCCTGACCCCGGAAATGCGCGGACCACGTACCCGCAAATGGGTATTGTACGCGCTCTCACACTTCGTGGCGATTACCTCATGGGTCCTCGCCATGGAAAGTTTCAGAACTGTGCCGCGGGATCTCAGGACCGCCTATTACACCGGTATCGGAACCACGCTGGTTCTGGTGAATATGGGTGTGGTGGCAACCGTATTCCTTCTTGCTGAACGCTTGCCGCTGCAGGTGTCGGCGGCTCTCTTCTTTTTGACGCCCATCTACTTTCTGACCTCGCTCTGGGGTTCGGCACGCGAGCGGGCAGGGCATGTGGCGATGGTGCTGGGCCTGTTGAGCGGACCGGTGTTTCATTTGATATTGCCTGGCTTCGATCTGCTGGCTGCGGGCGGCATTGCCGGCGGTGCCGCCTATATCTGGCACAGAATCCGTCTGAAGAAGGGCGCAGATACGTGAATTTCGATACGTTTGATGCCTGGTGGTGGCCCTATCTGTTCATTCTTCTTGCCGGTTGGCTTGCAACCGATACGTGGCGCTATCTCGGCGTCTATCTCGGGGGCAAGATGTCAGATGAATCCGACATTCTCGTCTTCGTGCGTTGCATCGCCACGGCGCTTGTGGCTGCCGTGATCGCCAACCTCATTGTCTTTCCTTCCGGAGCGCTCGCTGATTCTCCCCTTGCGCTGCGAGTGGGGGCGGCCATAGCCGGATTTGCCGCCTACCTCCTGTCACGCAAGCAGATTCTCGCCGGCATTGCCGTCGCCGAAGCCGTTCTACTTTCCGGGCTTTACCTGATCGGCTGATGACTGCCACTCCCGAGGGGCGCCTCTAGAGCTGAGCGCGGATTTTCTCCGCCTGCTCTGCAAGAACGGCATTGTCCGCCATTTCGCCGGTATGCGGACGCAGCGGAACCCCTTCAAAGCGCGGAATTATATGAACGTGAAGATGGAACACGACCTGACCTCCCGCCTGTTCATTGAACTGCTGGATGGTCACGCCATCCGCGTTAAAGGCGGCTTTGGTTGCGCGCGCGAGCTTCTGGACCGTGCGCATCACGGCGGCGAGACTGTCTTCCTCGACATCGAGAATATTGCGTGCTGGTTTTTTCGGGATCACCAGACAATGGCCATCTCCGCGCGGCATGATGTCCATGAGCGCGAAGGTTTGATCGTCTTCATAGAGCTTGTGAGAGGGAAGTTCGCCACGCAGAATTTTGGCGAAAACATTGTTCTTGTCATAGGGAGCACTGGTCATGGGAACCTCTGGTCTCGGGCAATTGCGGCGGCATTTTTCTGCGCTAATCTCCGGGCCGTCAACTCCGGGCACCGGCCGATTCGCCGGGTTTTCCAAAAGGTGAGTGCGTGACCTATCTTTATCTGATCATCGCCATTCTTTTCGAGGTCGTTGCAACAACCGCACTCAAGCAGACAGAAGGGTTCACACGGCTCACCCCTTCGCTGGTGACGCTCATCGGCTATGCGGTTGCGTTCTTTTTCCTCTCGTTGACGCTGCGCACCATGTCGGTGGGTATCGTGTACGCTCTTTGGTCCGGTGCCGGGATCGTGTTCATCACCGCCATCGGCTGGCTATGGTTCCAACAGACTCTCGACACTCCGGCTGTTCTTGGGGTGGGGCTGATCATAGCTGGGGTTCTGGTGATCAATCTTTTCTCAAAATCGGTCATGCACTGACCGGCATCAGCCTTTGCGAAATGGCGTATGCGCTTGCAGAACGCGGTGGATTTCCGCCACGTCCTGCCGCTCCATCTCAAGATATTGAGCCACCGCCCGACGCAGGCCGGGATGGGGAATGAAATGAGCCGACCGCGTGGTGATCGGCTCGTAGCCGCGCGCCAGCTTGTGCTCGCCCTGTGCACCGGCTTCCACCCGCCTCAGTCCACGCGCAATGGCAAACTCGATTGCCTGATGATAGCAAACCTCGAAATGCAGGAAGGGGTGGTGTTCGATGCAACCCCAGTTTCGGCCAAATAATGTATCCGAGCCGATGAAGTTGATGGCGCCGGCAATAAAGCGCCCATCCCTCCGCGCCATGACAAGGAGGATGTCGTCTGCCATCCGTTCGCCGATCAGCGAAAAGAAGCGGCGGTTGAGGTAGGGGCGGCCCCACTTGCGGTTTCCTGTGTCCGTGTAGAACTCAAAAAAATCATCCCATACGGCCTCTGTAAGATCACGGCCGGTCAGCCAATCGATCTCGACCCCGTTTTCAAGCGCAGTGCGACGCTCCTTTTTGAGGGCCTTGCGCTTGCGTGAAGCAAGCGTATCGAGAAAATCGTCATAGCTGTGATAGTCGCGGTTGAAAAAGTGAAACTGCTGGTCCGTCCGCAGCAGGAACCCGGCGCGTTCCAGCGCCGCAATGTCGTCGCTGGTTGAAAAGGTCACATGGGCCGATGAAATACCGAGCCTTTCCGTCAGTGTCTTGATGCCCTCGGCGAGTGCCTCGCGAACAGTCTCTTGAGGCGCGCCTTTGCGAACCAGAAGGCGAGGTCCGGCAGCAGGCGTGAACGGGATGGAAACCTGCAGTTTTGGGTAATATCGGCCACCGGCACGTTCAAAAGCGTCCGCCCAGCCGTGGTCGAAGACATATTCTCCCTGGCTGTGCGATTTGAGGTAACACGGCACCGCACCAAGCAGGGCGCCGTCGCTGCTCCGCAAAAGCAGGTGCTGCCCCAGCCATCCGCTTTCGCGCACCGCACAACCGCTGTCCTCCAGACTTGTCAGAAAGGCGTGGGACACGAAAGGGTTGTAGGGTGTCTCCCCTGTTTCCCGGCAAGCTCCGGCAAGGGCCACCCAATCGGCTTGCGGCACATCGGCGAGCGACGGAGAGACCGTCAGCGTCACTTCATCCGACATGAGCGCATCCGTTTGTTGCTTTCGTCATAGGTCTAACTAAGTGTGCACAGGGGGACGCTTCAAGAGGTGCGCCACATCGGGTGAGTCAAGGGGTGAACCCCTCGAAGGTCATCTGATCGGCGTAGGCAAAGGTGCGCTTGATGGCTTCCGGATCGCGCACGGTCCAGGTGATGACAGGCATGGAAAGGCGCTCGCGCACAAATCGCACAAACGGGTTCGGCAATTCGTCCACCGCGTAGGACACGAACGAAATGTCATTCGCCAACATGGAAAAATGCGCCTCCATCGCCGTTGGAGAAGGGCCTTCTGCCGTCAGTCCGCGTGGTAGGTGGGGAGCAAGATGTGCGAGTTGGCGCACGAGACGGTGATCGAACGACATCAGCGCCACCGCGCCGGAATAGTCTCGAAGCGCTTCAGTCACATTGGCGACAAGCGCATCGTCATGTCCTTCGGCGCCCTTCAGCTCGATCACCAGCGGAACACGGCCCGCCACGAGCGTGAGCATCTCGCGCAGCGTCGGCACATGATCGGCGGTATCACCAACCTTCAATGCGCCCATTTCACGGGCCGATTTCCCCGCAATTGTTCCATCCTGCCCCGTCAGGCGACGCAATGCATGGTCATGGAAAACCATTGGGACACCGTCAGATGACAGATGCACGTCGCACTCGATGGAATAACCGGCATCAGCGGCGGCGCTGAATGCCGACAGCGTGTTCTCCCAACGTGCATGGTTCATGTCATGCAGACCGCGATGCGCGATCGGGCGCGCTGTCAGCCAGTCGAGCGCGGGCATTATTCGGCGACCTCGATAATGGCGTCTATTTCCACCGGTGCGTTCATCGGCAACGATGCCATGCCGACAGCCGCCCGCGCATGCCGCCCGCGATCTCCAAGAGCGGCCACGAGGAAATCCGAAGCGCCGTTGGCAACGAGGTGCTGATCGGTGAAATCCGGAGTAGAGGCGACATAGACGGAAATGCGAACGACGCGCTTGATCTTCTCCAGATCGCCGAGGGCTGCCCGTGCCTGGGCAAGCACATTGACCGTGCACCATTTGGCCGCAAGCTTGCCGGCCTCGGTGCCCAATTCGCGGCCAAGAAGCCCCATTGCCATCAGCTTGCCGTCTTTCATAGGAAGCTGCCCGGATGTCATCAGCAATGAGCCGGTCTGGACGAAAGGCACGTAGTTTGCGACAGGCGCTGCCGCTTCGGGCAGCTCGACGCCCAGTTCCAGCAATCTTTTCTCGATTTCACGTGCCATTTTGGTCTCCTGGAATTTCACTGTGTCTCAGCACGGCAACGCCGCCTTACAGACAAAACTAAACGTCAGTTGCGACACTTTCGCAATCGAATCCACCGGCAGGGGGGATGTGCCGCAGGGGGAGGTTGCATATTTGCCTCGCTTCCGCCACGACTCTCCTTCAAACGGAACCATCCAGACGGTCACGCTGTGCTCCGACCGTAAAATGCCGAATATCGGAGGTCGTTCATGCGCTCATTGCGCCTATTTGCCTTGGCTCTGCTCTCTGTACCGCTTACTGGGACGAGCTTCGCTCAGGCTGCCCCGAAATTGCTGCCACATCGGGCTGTTTACGACCTCTCCCTGGACCGGGCGAGCGACCGTTCCGGAATAAACGGTATTACCGGGCGCATGGTCTATGAGTTTGCTGGCTCGGTCTGTGAGGGCTACACGACCACCTTTCGTTTCGTCATGCGTCTCGAAACGGACGACGCATCGCGGCTTTCGGACCAGCAGACCACCACCTACGAGGATGGCGCGGGAAAGGTTTTCCAGTTCGTCAACAAAATGTATCTCGACAACATGCTGGATCGGGAGGTGAAGGGTGTCGCCCGGCTGGAAGATGGCGAGACGCTGGTTGAGCTTTCCAAACCTGACCGTCGCAGCGAGACGCTCGAGCCGACGCAATTTCCGGTGCAGCACATGAAAGAAGTGCTGGCAAAGGCAGAAGCTGGCGGCGGCTTCTATCAAACCTCGCTTTATGACAGCTCCGAGGACGCGGACCGGGTGATGATGACCTCGGTGACGATCGGCAAGGCGAAGCCTATCGGTAAGAGCGATGCGGAACGGTCCGCCGCCGCCCCACTTGAAAACCAATCCTATTGGCCTGTGAGCATCGCCTATTTTGATCCGAATGAGGAGCGTGGTGAGGCTCTGCCCGATTATGAGATCAGTTTTCTCCTTCATGAGAGCGGCGTGACGCGAAGCCTGGAGATGAACTATGACGAGTTCTCGATTCGCGGCCAGCTTGTCGATTTGACGATGTTCGAGGAGACGAAAGAAGGGGCGGACTGCACCAAATAGGCTCATTCTCCGCCCAAACGCTTGCATTCTGCGCCATAAGCTTCTATATGCGCGCGCATTCCACACACGGATCTTGGTTCTGCTCGGGAGACATCCGGCCAGCGCCTCCGGTGGCGGTTTCCGCCTGACGGTCCGTGGAGGTTCAACCGGAAAGGATAACGAATGGCACTGCCCGATATCAGCATGCGCCAGCTTCTGGAAGCTGGTGTTCACTTTGGTCACCAGACCCACCGCTGGAACCCGAAGATGTCCAACTACATCTTTGGCGCCCGCAACAATGTTCACATCATCGACTTGAGCCAGACCGTGCCGCTGATGCACCAGGCGCTGAAGGCCGTCTCGGACACCGTCGCCAAGGGCGGCCGCATCCTGTTCGTCGGCACCAAGCGTCAGGCTTCCGAGATCGTTGCCGATTCGGCGAAGCGTTCGGCACAGTATTATGTGAACGCCCGCTGGCTTGGCGGCATGCTGACCAACTGGAAGACCATCTCCAACTCGATCCAGCGTCTGCGCAAGCTCGATGAGCTGCTGGCGTCCGATGCTCAGGGCTTTACCAAGAAAGAGCGCCTGAACCTGGAGCGCGAGCGTGAGAAGCTCGACCGCGCCCTCGGCGGCATCCGCGACATGGGCTCCACGCCCGATCTGATGTTCGTGATCGACACCAACAAGGAAGCAATTGCCGTTCAGGAGGCCAAACGCCTCGGAATTCCGGTGGTGGCGATCGTCGATTCGAACTGCGATCCGGACGTTGTTGATTACCCGATCCCGGGCAATGACGATGCGGCGCGCGCTATCGCGCTTTACTGCGATCTCGTTGCCAAGGCGGCAATCGACGGCATTGAGCGTCAGCAGGGCGCCCTTGGCCTCGATATCGGTGAGGCTGTCGAGGCTCCGGCAGAGCCCACACTGGATGACGAAGCCGCAGCGCCGGCAGCAGAAGAAAACAAGGACGCCTAACCAGCGCCGTTCCGAAAATGTGGGGCTTGAGCCCCGCGGCGGCCGCGCGGCAGACCAAAGGCTACGCGGCCGTTTTTGTTAGAAGATTGATGAAGAGGCGACGATGAGCATTACAGCAGCAATGGTCAAGGAACTGCGCGAGAAGAGCGGCGCAGGCATGATGGACTGCAAGACAGCCCTGACCGAGAACAATGGCGACATGGAAGCAGCCATGGACTGGCTGCGCAAGAAGGGCATTGCCAAGGCCGACAAGAAGGCAGGCCGTACGGCTGCCGAAGGCCTGATCGGCGTTGCATCCGATGCAAACAGCGCTGTTGTCGTCGAGGTCAACTCCGAGACCGATTTCGTTGCCCGTAACGATGCTTTCCAGGCTCTGGTGAGCAACATCGCCACCGTGGCTTTGGGGACGGATGGATCGATCGAGGCGGTCTCCTCCGCGACCTATCCTGCAACGGGCAAATCCGTTGCCGACACGGTGAAGGACGCCATCGGCACGATCGGCGAGAACATGGCGCTGCGCCGTTCGGCAAAGCTGTCCGTCGAAAACGGTGCAGTTGCAAGCTACGTCCACAATGCCGTCACCGATGGCCTCGGCAAGCTCGGCGTCCTGGTGGCGATCGAGACCACAGGCAATGCCGACGCGGCACGCGCTTTTGGCCGTCAGGTCGCCATGCATGTGGCCGCGACCAATCCGCTGGCTCTGACCGAGGCCGATGTCGATCCGGCAGCCGTTGCCCGCGAGAAGGATATCTTCTCCGACCAGGCGCGCCAGTCCGGCAAGCCGGAGAACATCATTGAAAAGATGGTCGAAGGCCGTCTGCGCAAGTTCTTTGAGGAGGTCGTGCTCCTGAAGCAGGCTTTCGTGATGAACCCCGACCTGACAGTCGAAAAGGCTCTTGCCGAGGCTGAAAAGGAAATCGGTGCGCCGGCGAAGATCGTCAGCTTCGTCCGCTTCGCGCTTGGTGAAGGTATTGAGCGTGAAGAAACCGACTTCGCCGCTGAAGTGGCTGCTGCCGCAAAGTCCTGAGACCTGCGAATAGCTGTTTGAAGACGAAGGGCGCCGCGTGACAACGCGGCGCCCTTCGTGTAACGCAGGGTCAAATTTGGAGACTTTGAAGATGACCGAGAAACGCTACCGGCGCGTTGTTCTGAAAGCATCCGGCGAGGCCCTGATGGGTGAGCAGGGGTTCGGTATCGATGTTTCGGTGGTTGACCGCATCGCGCGCGACATTCTGGAAGCGCGAAGGTTAGGCGTCGAGGTCGGGGTCGTTATCGGCGGCGGCAACATCTTCCGCGGCGTTGCCGTGGCCTCCAAGGGCGGCGACCGGGTGACCGGCGATCACATGGGCATGCTCGCGACAGTCATCAATTCGCTGGCGCTGCGCACCTCCCTGGTAAAGATGGGGGTCGATGCAGTGGTCATGTCGGCAATCGCCATGCCCGAGCTGTGCGAGAGCTTTTCACAGCGTCAGGCCACAAGCTACATGAACGCGGGCAAGGTGGTGATTTTCGCCGGCGGTACAGGCAATCCGTTCTTCACAACAGATTCGGCGGCAGCACTCAGGGCAGCCGAGATCGGCGCGGACGCGCTCTTCAAAGGGACGCAAGTCGACGGGGTTTATTCTGCTGATCCGCGCAAGGACCCGAATGCGACGCGCTATGAGCGCCTGAGCCACGCGCAGGTGATCAGAGATGGGTTGGCGATCATGGATACTGCCGCGATTGCTCTTGCGCGCGAGAACCACATTCCGATAATCGTTTTCTCGATTCATGAAGAGGGCGGATTCAACGCCATCTTGAAAGGCGGCGGACATTGCACCATCGTGTCCGATGACGCCGAAGCAGAACAGCGTGCCGGTGCGTAAGGAGATTTAATGATGGCCGACGGCGTTGATTTTAAAGACCTCAAGCGGCGTATGGATGGGGCGACCACTGCCTTCCAGCACGATTTGGCTTCGCTGAGGACGGGTCGGGCTTCCGCCAATCTTCTCGATCCGATCCAGGTCGAGGCTTATGGCGCGGCGATGCCGATCAACCAGGTGGCAACGGTTTCCGTTCCGGAGCCGCGCATGATCTCGGTCGCGGTATGGGACCAGAGCATGGTCAATGCTGTAGACAAGGCGATCCGCGAATCGAACCTTGGTTTCAATCCGATCGTGGATGGATCGACACTGCGCATTCCCTTGCCGGAGCTCAATGAGGAACGCCGAAAGGAACTCGTGAAGATCGCGCATCAATACGCGGAGAACGCGAAGGTCGCCGCCCGGCATGTGCGCCGCGACGGGATGGAGCACCTCAAAAAGGCCGAAAAGGATGGCGAGATAAGCCAGGACGAGTTGCACGCGCAGTCCGATCAGGTGCAGAAGATGACGGACGAAACGATTTCGGCCATCGACAAGCTGCTCGCCGCCAAGGAAGCCGAGATCATGCAGGTTTAGCCACTGTGGGATCCGCAGGAGGCGAGGGGAGACTAGCAGTTGAAGCCGGCGCACATAGCCATAATCATGGACGGAAACGGTCGCTGGGCCGAAGCGCGGGGTCTCCCGCGCCGGGCCGGACACCGCGCCGGTGTGGAAGCGCTGCGCAACGCCGTGCGTTCGGCTGGCGAACTGGGCATCAACTGGCTCACTGTCTACGCCTTTTCCTCGGAAAACTGGTCGCGGCCCCCCTCTGAGGTCAACGACCTCATGGGGCTTCTGCGCCTGTTCATTCGTCGCGATCTTGCTGAGTTGCATCAAAATGGTGTTCGTGTGCGCATCATAGGCGACCGCGAAAACCTGGAAAAGGACATCAAGTCGCTCCTGTTGGAAGCCGAGAATCTGACTGCGGATAACACCAATATGAACCTGGTGATCGCGTTCAATTACGGCGCGCGCGACGAGATTTTGCGGGCTGCGAAAGCATTGATGCGCGACGTGCAGTCGGGCCGACTGGACACCAGCGCCGTCGATCTGGAAGCGTTTGGTGGTTATCTCGACACCGCCGGCATTCCCGACCCGGATCTGATCATCAGAACGAGCGGCGAGCAGCGTTTGTCGAATTTCCTGCTTTGGCAGGCCGCTTACGCGGAATTTGTCTTTCTGCCCTGTCATTGGCCCGATTTCGGTCGCGCCGATCTTGAAACCGCCATCGCCACCTTCAATGCCCGCGAGCGCCGCTTCGGCGGTGTCGGAGCCCGCGAAGCCGTCCTATGAACGAGCGTGGGGAGGAGGGGATGCCGGCACCCGGTCGCCCGCGTAGCAATCTGCAATTGCGCATCATTTCGGCGATTGTTCTTGGCCTCGCTGTTCTCCTGATTACGTATTTTGGCGGTTTGCCGTTTCGGCTGATGTCCGCGGTCATGGCGGGCGCCATTTTCTATGAATGGTGCGCCATGCGCTCGGAGCGAAGCCTGAATATGCACACCGGTCTCGGTGCTGCATTGCTGGCCGCGATCATGGTGTTGATGGTGTTTGGGCAGCCGGCAACGATCCTGTTTCTTGGCCTTGCGGCGGCGCTTCTCCTCCTGGCATTGCAGGGCTGGGCGTCCGGAACCGGTTTTGGATTGGTTGCAGGGCTCGCATATGCCACCGCGCCCACATTGGCGCTTGTACATCTTAGGGCTGATGACCGATCGGGTCTGTTTGCGATTCTCTTCCTGTTTGCAGTCGTCTGGACGACGGACATTATGGCCTATTTTACCGGCCGGACCTTGGGCGGAGCGAAGCTTGCCCCTTCCATTTCACCTGGAAAGACATGGAGCGGCGCACTCGGCGGAACGGTTTTCGCCGTGCTTGCAGGTGGCGCTTTCGCGCTTCATGAGAGCGCGGCTCATGGTGCCGTTCTGATTGCCTTGATCGCGCTCATACTGGCCATTGTCTCTCAGGTCGGCGATCTGTTCGAATCGGCGCTCAAGCGCAGAAATGGCGTGAAGGATTCCAGCAATCTCATCCCCGGCCATGGCGGGGTAATGGACCGGGTGGATGGGCTGATGGCGGCTGCCCTGGTGCTCTATCTGTTGGCGGCGCTTTTGGGCGGTGCAGAGTCGCCGGCTCACGCTCTTTTCAGGATCTGAAGACACCGGAACCATTTGCCATGGAACTGCCGCGATGGCATGGAGTGTGGTGAAGTCGGGATTCGGGAGGCTTTTTGGGGCGTGACCGCATTAACCGGCGACTTATTGGAACAATGCGACAGACCTTCTGAAAGTCTGGATGGTTTTCCGGATGAATGCGCTGAAGCAAATCGCGATCGAGTGAGACTGACGTGATCGACTATGTGACCTCCATTTTCAGCACGAATGGCCTGCTGGTCGGAACGATCATCCCGTTCCTGTTCGTTCTGACTGTGGTCGTGTTCGTTCATGAAATGGGGCACTATCTCGTCGGCCGCTGGTGCGGAATAGGCGTGAAGGCGTTCTCGATCGGTTTCGGCCCTGAGCTCTTTGGGGTCAACGACCGGCACGGCACTCGGTGGAAATTGTCGGCTATTCCACTTGGCGGATATGTGAAATTCACCGGCGACATGTCGGTGACCAGCACGCCGGACCCCGAATCAACCGAGCATCTTTCGCCAGACGAGTTGCGTGTGGCCTTCCACACCCAGCCCGTCTGGAAGCGTGCGGCGACGGTGTTCGCCGGTCCGTTCTTCAATTTTCTTCTGACCATAGCCGTGTTCGCGGTCATGTTTGCTGGCTTCGGTCGGTATGTCATGGAGCCGATGGTTGCCGAAGTGCGGCCGGATACGCCTGCCGCCATCGCCGGATTTCAGCCCGGTGACAGGTTTGTCTCCGTCGATGGCACCCAGGTGCGCACCTTCGGTGATGTCCAGCGTATCGTTTCAGGGCGCGCAGGCGATGAATTGTCGTTCATTGTTCGCAGGAACGAAGAGGAAGTGGTCCTGAAAGCCACGCCTGAGCTTCTGGAACAAAAGGACGCTCTGGGAAACACGGTGCGGATCGGCGTGATCGGTGTCGTCAACGATCAGGAGATGGGGCAGCCCAGGCTCATCGAGTTCGGGCCGCTGGAGGCGCTCGGCGAGGCGGTGCGCGAAACCGGCTATGTGATCTACCGCACCGGCCAGTTCCTGAAACGGTTCGTGGCTGGCCGGGAAGATCGTTGCCAGCTCGGCGGGCCGGTCAAGATCGCCGATATGGCCGGAAAGGCCGCACAACTCGGCTTCGAGTGGGTGGTGCAACTTGTTGCATTATTGTCAGTCGGGATAGGCGTTCTTAATCTTTTGCCCATTCCCCCCCTTGATGGCGGGCATCTGGTGTTCTACGCCATAGAAGCTGTGATGCGCCGTCCCGTGTCCGAGAGGGTCATGGACGCGGTTTACCGTGTTGGTCTGTTCGCCGTTCTCGCATTCATGGGGTTTGTTTTTTGGAACGACCTGTTTGGGTGCTAGGGAGGCTCGGGAAGGCAAAATGTGTAAAAATTGAGACGATATTTACCATGGCTTTGATTTTGGCGTGACGCGAATGCCACTAAGCGGTGGTTCGTAAACGCAAATTAACCAGAAGGCTTGCGTGTAGGAAAAATCTGGCTATTAGGTTAGCTGCTTTGCAAGATTGTTCCTATTTCTCGCTGCGGGGACAAAGAGAATAGAGGTTTTCAGGCCCAATGAAGGCATCTTCGAGCTTTAAGAACGCCGTTTCGGCAGTGGCCCTTTCGGCGGGGTTGGCGATGACGGGGACGATCGCCGTTGAGCTGGCCGCAATGGAGGCGGCGCATGCTGCCACGGTCAGCCGAATCGAGGTGCGTGGAAACCGTCGCGTCGACGCGGAAACCATTCGCAACTATATCAGCATCCGTCCGGGACGTTCGTTCTCACAGGACGACGTGAACGACGCCGTCAAGCGGCTCTTTGCCACCGGCCTTTTCGCTGATGTTTCGATCAGCCAGTCGGGTGGGGCGTTGATCGTCACCGTCGACGAGTACTCGATCGTCAACCAGGTGATCTTCCAGGGCAACAAGAAGATCAAGGACGCTAACCTGGCGCGCGCTGTGCAGCTGCAGCCTCGCAAGTCCTTCTCCAATCAGGCGCTTCAGGCCGATGAGGAGACCATTCGTGAAGCTTACCGCCGCATTGGCCGTGACGATGCGACTGTCAGCGGTCGCACTCAGGAGCTGGACGATGGCCGTGTCAACGTCATCTTCGAGGTGCAGGAAGGCGGGCGCACGAAGATTGCCGCGATCAATTTCGTCGGCAACAATGCATTCCGCGATGGCCGTCTGAAAGACGTGATTTCGACGAAGCAGTCGAATTTCCTTTCCTTCCTGCTGCGCAACGACATCTATGATGACAACCGTCTGCGCGCGGATGAGGAAACGCTGCGTCGTTTCTACTACAATCGCGGCTATGCGGATTTCCGGGTGATCTCCTCGTCCGCCGATCTCGACGAGACCGAGAACGCCTACACCTTGACCTTTACGGTGGAAGAGGGCGAGCGCTATCGCTTTGGCAATATCGACGTGGAAAGCACGATTTCCGGTATTGATCCGGAAACGCTGCGTTCGCAGATCGAAACCCGTCAAGGCAGCGTCTACAGCGCCAAAAATGTCGAAGATTCCATCATCGCCCTGACGGAGCATGTCGCCGGCATGGGCTATGCCTTTGCCCAGGTCACGCCGCGCGGCAACCGTAATTTCGAAACCCGTGAGATCGATGTTGTCTATTCGATCGATGAGGGACCGCGCGCCTATATCCAGCGCATCGAGATCCGCGGCAACCAGCGCACCCGCGATTATGTGATACGCCGCGAGTTCGATCTGAGTGAAGGCGATGCCTTCAACCAGGTGCTGGTACAGCGCGCCAAGCGGCGTCTTGAAGCACTGAACTTCTTCCAGACGGTCAATATCTCCACCGTGCCGGGCTCGCAGCCCGACCAGGTGGTCCTCGTCGTCGATGTGGTCGAGAAATCAACGGGTGAATTCTCCATCGGCGCCGGTTATTCGACCAGCGGCGGTGTTGACAGCAGCGGCGGTTTCTCCGTGGAAGGCTCGGTTACCGAGCGTAACTTCCTGGGTCGCGGCCAGTATGTCCGTATTGCTGCCGGCGGCGGCAAGAACTCGCGCGATTACTCGTTCTCGTTCACCGAGCCGTATTTCCTCGGACGCCGCA
Organism: Nitratireductor sp. B36; assembly: GCF_020833685.1. Taxonomy (GTDB): domain Bacteria; phylum Pseudomonadota; class Alphaproteobacteria; order Rhizobiales; family Rhizobiaceae; genus Nitratireductor. Next base: position 166,785 of record NZ_JACKZY010000001.1, on the reverse strand, counting down.
TCTCGGCTGGTTTCGATGTTTACCGCCGCACGCGCAAGTTCGATGACAAGTATGAGCGCGACACGACGGGTGCAACGGTCCGCTTCGGCCTGCCGATCACCGAGGCTCTGTCCACACAGCTCGCCTACAACCTCTCTCAGGAGCAGTATACGGGCATCGGTGTTTGTGCAGAGGATCCAATTGACCCTGCGACGTGTAATCTTGCTCCGGCTTTGATCGAAGCGATCGGTCAGGAGAAGTGGATCAAGTCGTCCGTCAGCGGTTCGTTGATCTACAACACGATCGACGACATGAAGAACCCGCACTCGGGTCTTTATGCGAACCTGACGCTTGAGGTCGCCGGCCTCGGTGGTGATGCCAAGTTCGTGAAGGCCACTGCACGCGGCACCTACTACCATACATTGTCGGAAGAGTTTGACGTTGTGGGCCTCTTCACGGTCGGCGCTGGCCACATTCAGGCGCTCGATGGCGATCTTCGCGTGTTCGACCATTTCTCGAGCAGCGACCGCATCATTCGCGGCTTCGACTACAATGGCATCGGTCCGTATCAGAAGGCGAGTAACGGCAGCATCGACCATGTGGGTGGCACGACATATTTCAATGCCTCCGCAGAAGCGCAGTTCCCGTTCCCGATCCTGCCCGAAAGCTTTGGTCTTCGCGGCGCGGTCTTTGCCGATGCCGCCACGCTTTACGGCAGCGATGTTGCCGGCGCGATCGGAACCGATATGCAGTGGCGCGCCTCGGTCGGCGCTGGTCTGATCTGGGCATCGCCCTTCGGTCCGCTGCGGGTTGATTATGCGTATCCCGTCCTGAAGGAAGAATCCGACGACGTGGAGCATTTCAACTTCGGTATTTCGACGCGCTTCTAACGGTCGCGTGTTGCTGGAGCAGTTCCGTTTAGCCCGGGCCCTCAGGGTCCGGGCGAAAGGTTTCCATGAAGGACCCTGATTTTTTTCCTCCCGCACGCCGCATTACGGCAGGCGAGATTGCCTCGCTGACGGGAGCCGAGCTTGCTCGTCCTGAGTTTGCGGAAGTTATGATTGAGGGCGTGGCCGCCGCTTCTGACGGCGGCGCCGGCATGCTGGTTTTCATCGAGGGCAAGCGCAATGCCGAACTCGTGCGCAACACGACGGCCGCCGCTGTTTTGTGCAAGCGCGAGGCGGCGGGGCATTGCCCGGATACCGTCGCGGTGCTCATCGCCGATAAGCCGCAGGCGGCCTTTGCCCAGATAACACGACTTCTCTTTCCTCAGGCCATGAGCCCCGGGTCCATGACCGGTGAGGCCGGAATTTCGGATCGGGCCAGTGTGGCCGCAGATGCCGTTCTCGAAGACGGTGTGATCGTGGAACCTGGCGCCGTCATTGGCGCAGGCGTTTTGATCGGCCGCGGAACGATCATTGCCCCCAACGCCGTGATCGGAGCCGGTACGCGGATTGGCCGGGACAGCTATGTTGGCCCGGGCGCTTCGGTGCAATGCGCGATGATCGGTGATCGCGTGATCCTCCACGGGGGTGTTCGGATCGGACAGGATGGATTCGGCTATCTGCCGGGCGCCAGGGGGCTTGAAAAACTGCCTCAGATTGGCCGCGTGGTCATTCAGGACGATGTGGAGATTGGTGCCAATACCACCGTGGATCGTGGCGCCCTCGTGGATACGATCATCGGGCAGGGGACCAAGATCGATAACCTCGTGCAGGTGGCGCACAATGTCCGCATCGGCCGAAGCTGCGTTATCGCTGGAAATTGTGGTCTATCAGGCTCCGTGACGCTCGGCGATTTCGTCATGCTGGGCGGTCGCGTCGGCATCGCTGACCATATCCATATCGGCAGCGGTGCTCAGCTTGCAGCGTCCAGCGGCGTCATGAACGACGTGCCGGCGGGTGAACGTTGGGCCGGATCTCCCGCGCAGCCTATCCGTGAGGCCTTCCGCGAGCTGGCTGCCTTGCGGGGGCTGGTAGACGGAAAGAGAAAGAAAATGAGGGACGGGGATGAGTGAAACCGCTTCGACCACGCTTGAAAGCCTGGACATCATGGATCTGATGCGGCTGCTTCCGCATCGCTATCCTTTCCTTTTGGTCGACAAGATCATCGAAATTGACGGTGACCGTTCCGCCATCGGCATCAAGAATGTCACCATGAACGAGCCCCACTTCACAGGGCATTTTCCCGCGCAGCCGGTCATGCCGGGTGTCCTTATCGTTGAGGCGATGGCCCAGACTGCTGGCGCTATCTGTATCAACAATGCCGGGGATGACAGTCCCTCTCTGGTCTATTTCATGACCATCGACAATGCGAAGTTCCGCAAGCCGGTCATTCCTGGCGATCGTCTGGAGATCCACGTGACCAAGGTCAAGCAACGCGGCAACATCTGGAAGTTCGATTGCGTCGCAAAGGTGGACGAGGCCAAGGTTGCCGAAGCCGTCATTTCGGCCATGATGAATGTCGAGCAGGCGAGCTGACGGGCATTTCATGGCGCGCGACACTGTTATTCATCCCTCTTCTATCATCGAGCCCGGTGCAGAACTGGGCCAGGGCGTTCGTATAGGGCCATTTTGCCATGTGTCGTCAGGTGCCAGGCTACACGATGACGTGGAGCTGATTGGCCACGTAACCATCATGGGCGATACGACACTGGGAGAAGCATGCCAGGTCTATCCGCAAGCTGTTCTCGGCGCACCTCCGCAGAACTTCAAGCACAAGGGCGGCAAAAGCACACTCGAGGTTGGAGCGCATTGCGTTATCCGTGAGGGCGTGACCTTCCACGCCGGGACGGATACGAGCCGCGGCAAGACCACCGTTGGTTCGCACGGCCTGTTCATGGCCTATTCGCATGTGGCGCACGATAGTGATGTGGGCAATCATGTCACCATGGCAAACTATGCGGGTCTCGGTGGTCATGCCGAAATTGGCGATCATGTGATTATCTCGGGTTACGCTGCAGTGCATCAGTTTGTGCGGATCGGCCACCACGCTTTCCTGGGTGGTTTCGCCGCTGTTGTGGGCGACGTGATTCCCTACGGGATGGCCGTGGGCGACCGGGCCCGCCTGCGTGGTCTCAATCTTGTTGGGCTCAAACGTTCGGGCATGCCGCGCGAAGACATCGCGGCTCTACGCAAGGCCTACAGGATGCTCTTCGCCGAAGGGGCTTCGCTGGACGAAAATGCCCGCACAGTCCAGAGCGCCTATCCCTCCTCAGAATTGATCGGCGACATCGTTGCCTTTGTCGGAGGCAGGGACAAACGTCATTTCACCCTCCCCGCGCGCGGTAGAGGCGCCTCCGAGGATGATGAAACGGGCTGAAACACATCCGGTTCTGCCGGAGGCCTCCCGCATCGCGGTTGTGGCCGGCAGCGGAGCCCTGCCACGGGATGTGGTTCGCACGCTCGTCAAGAGCGGGCACAGGCCGATTGTCATTGCGATCGAGGGTGAAGCCGACTGGCTGAATGGCGAGAATGTCGCCGGATTTGACCTTTGGCCCGCACCTGCTGAGCGCCTTGCATTGTTTCTGCCAAAGCTGCAACGCGCAGGTGTGACGCATCTCGTGCTGGCTGGAGGGGTGAGCCGCCGCCCGCCGATCCTCAAAGTGCGACTGGGATGGGACGTGTTCCGCGCTCTTCCTAAACTGGTTGCCGCTTATGCCAAGGGAGATGATGGCCTCCTGCGCGCCGTGATAGCGCATATCGAGGCCAAAGGAATCCGGGTGCTGGGTGCACACGAGATCGCCCCTGAGCTCCTTGCACCCGAAGGGATCATGACGCGCAGCAAACCAAAGGCGTCCGACAGAAGAGATCTTCAAGCCGCCTACGCGGCAGCAAGAATGATCGGAGCGCTTGATATTGGGCAGGCCGCTATTGCGGTGGGTGGACGCGCAGTCGCGCTCGAGGGGATCGAAGGAACGGCGGGCCTGCTGGAGCGGATGCGCGGCATGCGCAATCATGGTCGCCTGGCAGGCAAATCCCGCGGAGCACTGGTTAAATGTGTCAAACCGGAGCAAGAGGAACGCGCCGATATGCCCACCATCGGCCCGGAGACGATTCGGGCAGCTCATGATGCCGGGCTCGCCGGCGTCGGTGTTGAAGCTGGACGTTCCCTGATCCTGGATTACGCCGAGACGGTAAAACTGGCGGATGAACTCGGCCTTTTTCTGATAGGGCTGAATCCGGAGGCTGATGATGACCGTTGATCGCCGTGCACTGAAAATCGCAGTCATCGCCGGCGAGGAATCCGGAGATCTTTTGGGTGCGGATCTCATAGAGGCTCTGCGCCGGTTGAGCGATAAAGATGTGGACCTGTTGGGTGTCGGCGGACGAGCGCTTACCACACAGGGCTTGAAGTCCATCTTCAATGCTGAAGATATTGCGCTGATGGGGGTCAGCGCCATTGTGCGCGATCTGCCCAGGCTGATACGCCGCATCGGTCAGACAGCGAAGGCGATTGCGGATGCAAAACCTGATTGCCTGGTCACCATCGACAGCCCTGAGTTCAGCCTGCGCGTGGCCAAGAAGGTGCGCGCCCTCGCGCCCTCCATCCCGATCATACATTATGTATGTCCCAGCGTTTGGGCGTGGAGGCCGGGAAGGGCGCCTGCCATGCAACCACATGTGGACGAGATCCTCTGCCTTTTGCCATTCGAACCGGCGGAGCTGGAGCGGTTGGGCGGCCCGATCGGCACCTTTGTGGGGCATCGTCTGGCAAGTGATCCGAACATCCTGGCTGCGGCGCGGGCGCATCTCTCAGGGGAGGTGAAAACACCGGACGAACCGCGGACCCTGCTTCTCTTGCCGGGATCGCGCCGTGGCGAGGTTTCGCGTCTTCTCCAGCCCTTTGGAGAAACCGTGCGGCATCTTCATGAGATGGGATGCGACTTCCGCATTCTCATGCCCACGGTTCCGCATGTCGCTTCCTTGATCGAGGTCGCGGCGAAGGACTGGCCCAAAAGGCCCGAAATAATCCTCGATCAAAAGCGCAAATGGCAGGCGTTTGCCGAGGCCGATGCGGCACTTGCGTGTTCTGGTACCGTTTCTTTGGAACTCGCCTTGGCGCGCGTACCGACCATTCTTTGCTACAAGACGGATTTCGCAGCCCGCGCCCTTATACCATTGATCACTGTATGGTCTGCGGCCCTTCCAAACCTGATTGCCGGTTGGCCGGTCGTGCCCGAACATTTCAATCAATATGTCCGGCCGTCCTATCTGGCGCGCCAGATCACGACATTGTGGGACGACAAGCCGGGCCGGGCCGCGCAGATGGCAGGCTTCCAGGAGATCGCTGACGCACTGGCCACCGAAAGGCCTTCCGGAGAGATTGCGGCGCAGGTGGTGCTGCGGCATGTTTCAGGCGCCGCCTGAGGTGTGTGCAGGCTGTTCCAGCAAGACGGGATAGGCTGGGCAAATCGTGCAGATGATTGACGTCGAGGTGGCTTCCGGCTAGAGAGCGGACGGCTGCAGACGCCTGCCGTCCGCTGACACCATGTCCCGGTGAAGTTCTGCCTCAGGCCTTTTCGTTTCTCCTCCTCCACGCTCGTCGCGCGGATGGCAATGCGGACCCCGTCCTTATCAGCGCGGCTCTGGCGACAGGAGAACGGGGATTTGTCTGAAAAACCCATCAACGCATTCACCGAAGGTCCTCTCGGACCCATCTATGCGCGTACCGCGCTTCCGATCATTTTCGTTATGGGCATGAACGGACTGCTTGCTGTGTGCGACGCGCTTTTCCTGGGGCATTTCGTCGGACCGGAAGCACTTGCCGCCGTAACGCTCATGTTTCCGCTATATATGGTCGTGGTTGCACTGGCCACGCTCGTTTCGAGTGGCATGTCGAGCCTTCTGGCGCGCCACCTTGGCGCAGCACAGCTGCACGAAGCAGCCGCCATCTTTGCTGGCGCGCACGGGTTGGCGCTTCTCATGGGCTCTGGATTGATACTGCTGTTCTTCGCGCTCGGACCCGCATTCTCCCTGCTTGCGGCTGGCGGTTCGCAGGAACTGGCGCGAATGGGGCTGATTTATCTGCGGATAACGGTGTTCTCCTCACCTTTGATTTTTCTGCTCTCCATTCATTCCGATGCTTTGCGCAATGAGGGACGTGTTGCGCTGATGGCTGCAATGAGCCTTCTTGTTTCGATCGTCAACATCGGCTTCAATTACATCCTGATCGTCGGCTTTCACCTTGGGGTTGCCGGCTCCGCCTACGGAACGGTACTGGCACAGGCGCTGGCATTCGGGGTCATTATCGTTTTCCGGCTGCGTGGCCGCACATCTTTGCCCTTTTCGATCCTGTCACATCATGGGTGGCATGGAGGCTGGGCGCGCATTTTGGTGCTCGGTGCACCGCAAAGCTTGAATTTCATCGGCCTGGCGCTTGGATCGGCTGCCATCCTGACAGCGCTCCAGTGGGTGGGAGCGCCGGGTTACGACATCACCGTTTCCGCTTACGGGATCATAACAAGAGTCATGACCTTCGCCTTTCTGCCGCTCCTTGGCTTGAGCCACGCCATGCAGACGATCACAGGCAATAATTTCGGTGCGAAGAAATTATCCCGCACCCGCCGGAGCCTGCGCTTGGCTGTGGTTGTAGCCTTCGTCTACGGTCTTGCCCTCCAGCTGATGATGGCTTGCTTCGCCTCGGATATCGGACAAATCTTCGTCAACGACCCAGCGGTCGTGGCTGAGGTGGCGCGAATTCTCCCGGTGATGACGGCGTTGTTCTTTGCAACAGGCCCCTTGATGATGCTGGCGATGCACTTTCAGGCGATCGGCGATGCAACAAGGGCAGCAATACTCGGTCTTTCGAAGCCCTATTTGTTCGCCATCCCGCTTACCTTCGGTCTCTCAGCACTGTTTGGCGAAGCGGGTATCTGGGCTGCGGGGCCATCCGCCGAGGCGATGCTGTTCATCCTCGCTGGGATCGTTCTTTTCCGCACAGCGCGAGACAACAAGCTGCAGTGGGGGCTTTTTCCGGCCGTGAAGGGAGAGCGGGCATGAAGTCCTGTCTCACAACGGTCGGGGAAGCAAAGGCGCTTGCAAAGCGTCTGCGAACGGATCTGAAAGATCATGGTCGCAGCGTTACGCATGCGCAGGCTCTCGAAATCGTCGCTCATCAGCATGGGTATCGGGACTGGAACACTCTTTGCGCGGCCATCGGTCGAAACGAGCCTCACACGTGGACGCCCGGTCAGCGCGTATGCGGCAACTACCTTTCGCGGCCGTTCAACGGAACTCTGGTCGCCTCCCAAAGGCTGCGCCGAGGCTGGTTGCGGGTGATGATTGACCTGGATGAGCCGGTGGATGTCGTCACATTCGCAAGCTTTTCCAACCGTCGCAAACGCATTCGCGCAACCGTCGGTCCTGACGGGTATACAAGCGAGCATACTTCCAATGGGTTGCCGCACCTGAAACTTGAAGTGAAAGGCAATTCCAAAAAAATGCCCCGTTGATAACAACGGGGCATTTTCGCGTCGATTTATCGAGGCTTAGCGCTTGGCGATTGGCACGTAATCGCGCTGCGTCGCACCTGTGTAGAGCTGGCGCGGACGACCGATCTTCTGCTTCGGATCCTCGATCATCTCTTTCCACTGGGCAATCCAGCCGACGGTGCGTGCGAGCGCAAAGAGCACCGTGAACATGGTGGTGGGGAAGCCCAGCGCCTTCAGCGTGATGCCGGAATAGAAATCGATGTTCGGATAAAGCTTCTTCTCGATGAAGTACTCATCTGTCAGCGCGATACGCTCCAGCTCCATGGCGATGTCGAGCTGCGGATCATCCTTGATACCCAGTTCGCTTAACACTTCATGGCAGGTCTTCTGCATGATCTTCGCACGCGGGTCGTAGTTCTTGTAGACCCGGTGTCCAAAGCCCATGAGGCGGAACGGATCGTTCTTGTCCTTTGCGCGATCGATGAATTCGGGAATGCGGTCGACCGAGCCGATCTCGTCCAGCATGTTGAGCGCTGCCTCGTTCGCGCCACCATGGGCAGGCCCCCAAAGGCAGGCGATGCCGGCGGCGATACAGGCAAACGGATTGGCGCCCGAAGAGCCGGCCAGTCGAACCGTCGAAGTGGAAGCATTCTGCTCGTGATCGGCATGAAGGATGAAGATCCGCTCCATCGCGCGCGCCAGCACAGGGTTCACCTTGTACTCCTCGCACGGCACCGAGAAGCACATGTGCAGGAAATTCGCGGCATAGCCGAGATCGTTCCTCGGATAAACGAAGGGCTGACCCACGTGATACTTGTAGGCCATCGCCGCAATGGTCGGCATCTTGGCGATCATGCGCAGGCTTGCCACCATGCGCTGATGCGGGTCCGAAATATCGGTGGAATCGTGATAAAAGGCCGACATCGCGCCCACCACACCGCACATCACCGCCATGGGATGGGCATCGCGGCGGAAACCGGTGAAGAAGCGGTTCATCTGCTCGTGCACCATTGTGTGGTGCGTCACGCGATAGTCGAAATCTTCCTTCTGGGCCTTGGTTGGCAGTTCGCCGTAAAGCAGCAGATAGCAGGTCTCCAGAAAATCGCCGTGCTCGGCCAGCTGCTCAATCGGATAACCCCGGTGGAGAAGAATGCCTTCATCGCCGTCGATATAGGTGATCTTGGATTCGCAGCTTGCGGTGGAAGTGAAGCCGGGGTCGTAGGTGAACATCCCGGTGTCTTTGTAAAGCGAGGTGATGTTGATGACATCCGGGCCCACGCTACCCTTCAAGATCTCAAATTCGTGCCCGTCTTCCTGGCCGCCAATTTCCAGCTTCGCAGTTGGTTTGGTCATCGCAATCACCTCTCACTTCAAGGAACTTGGCGCCAGAAAACTGTCGCCCAAACAATATGTCCGGCGGTCGAGCGCGCGAAATAGCTAACGCATTTCCCCCGTGGTGCCAAGCGCGTGCAGCATCTGAATATTGCACTGCAACACGCCCCTGGTGATGAAACCCTGTCCGCAAGCCTCCTCCTTTTCAGGACGAAACTAGGCAGCCTGATCGCGGATACGCGCCAAACTCTCCTCTTGCCCAAGAACGGAAAGAACATCGAAGATGCCTGGCGATGTGGTGCGCCCCACGAGCGCTGCCCTCAACGGTTGGGCGACTTTGCCAAGCTTGCGTTCGGTCTGTTCCGCAAAAGCGCGGACAGCTGCTTCGATATTCGCAAGGGTCCAATCTTCGACATTTTGCAATACGGGAAGAATTTCCGCAAGCAGTTGACGCGCATTCTCATCCAGCAACTGGGCGGCTTTCTCGTCGATTGAAAGCGGTCTCGCGGCGAATAGAAACCCTGCGCTATCAACGAGTTCTACCAGAGTCTTTGCTCGCTCTTTCAAGCCCGGAAGAGCCTGTAGGAACTGATTTTTTCGTGTCGTGTCCATCCCGTCGAGAAGTGTTTTCCCTCCAGGCAGGTGCGGCAGTGTCTCGATCAGGATATCGAGCAGCTTTGCGTCGTCCATCTGCCGCATATGCACGCCGTTGAGCGCCTCCAGCTTCTGGAAATCGAAGCGCGCGGCACCCTTGTTCACGTCAGCGATGTCGAACCAGCGAATCATGTCTTCATCGGACATGATTTCGTCATCTCCGTGGCTCCATCCCAGTCGTGCGAGATAGTTGCGCAAGGCCGAGGGAAGGTAACCCATCTCGCGATAAGCCTCGACACCGAGCGCACCATGGCGCTTGGAAAGCTTTGCGCCGTCTGGCCCATGAATAAGCGGTATATGGGCCATCACCGGCACGTCCCAACCCATGGCCTTGTAGATCACCGTCTGTCGGGCCGCATTGGTCAGGTGATCGTCGCCGCGGATAATGTGTGTGACGCCCATATCGTGGTCGTCCACCACCACAGCATGCATGTAGGTGGGTGACCCATCAGAACGCAGGATGATAAAATCGTCGAGGTCCTTGTTGGGAAAGCGCACCGTTCCCTGAACCTGGTCCTCGACGACAGTCTCCCCATCCTGTGGCGTTTTGATACGGATAACCGGCTTGATGCCTTCGGGAGCTTCGGACGGATCGCGATCGCGCCATGTGCCGTCATAACGGGGTGGACGCCCCTCCGCTCGCGCCTTTTCGCGCATCGCTTCCAGCTCTTCGGGTGAACTGTAGCAGTAATAGGCTTCACCCTTGGCAACGAGCTCCTCCGCGACTGCGCGATGCCGGTCTGCCCGCGCAAACTGGGAGACAGGCTCGCCATCGCAGTTGAGACCGAGCCACGCAAGCCCGTCGAGGATTGCCGCGGTAGCTTCATCAGTGGAGCGCTGACGGTCGGTATCCTCGATGCGCAACAACATCTTTCCGCCGGTGTGACGCGCATAAAGCCAGTTGAAGAGCGCCGTGCGCGCGCCGCCGATATGCAAGAAGCCGGTAGGTGAGGGCGCAAAGCGCGTGACGACGGGTCTGCTCATGAATCTATCCCGGGATACGAAGCGGGATCACGGCCTATTGAAAGGTAAGCGATACCGCAGGTGGTCTTTGGTTGGCTGTCATGTAGCATAGAACGGTCCGGGCGCAAGCATGGCACGGGGAGGCCAGGCGATGGGGGACGAACTGGCAGTGGCTGAAACCGACGAGCGGGCACAGTTCGCCGTCGGCACGCAAGCGCCGCAAACAGGTAGCGCAGCTCATAGCATTGCGACCTGGCCGGCGAGTGCTGCTTTTCGCCGGGTTGCCGCAGGGAAATTCGATTTGTCCGCCGCATCCTGGCAGGCGTGGGACGCGCGAATACGGGTTGCCCTCTCGCAAGAAGCAGCCAGGGGCACCTTATTTCTTTGGCTCCCTATTCTGCTGGGCAGTGGCGCCCTTGTGTATTTCGCCTTGCCGGTCGAACCGCCGGCCTATGCTGTTGTCAGCGGTTTGCTCGCGCTCGCTCTCACGGCTTTTCTGGCTTCGGGAAAGCCTTTTGTTCGGGCCGTCACTCTCGCCGCGTTGATCGGTCTTTTGGGGCTTTCATGTGCGAAGGTCGAAAGCTGGCGAGCGGCCACCCCCATGCTAGGATCCGAGGTGACAACGCGGGTCACGGCCCGTGTTGCGCGCATAGAGCCACGAGCGGACGGGCGTTCGCGTTTGACCGTGGATCTCATTTCCACCGAACGACCGCAATTGCGCTATGCGCCGGCACGCGCTCGTTTGTCAGCACGCTCTATCCCGGAGGAATTGAGACCGGGTGATGGAATTAAGGGTCTCGTGCGCCTCATGCCCCCTTCCGGCCCGGTACGACCGCACGCCTATGATTTCTCCTTCGAGAGCTATTTTGACGGTCTGGGCGCTGTGGGCTTCTTCATGCAGGAGCCGGTTCTGGTGCAGATTGACGAGCCAAACGGGGCGTGGCCGTGGGCATTATCCACACTGCAGGGACTGCGCGAAGGCCTTGCCGAAAGGCTTAGAAACCGGGTGGGCGGGGCCGAGGGAGAGGTGGCAGCGGCCCTCATCACGGGCATGCGGGGCGGCATCCCCGAGCATTATAATGAAGATCTGCGCCGGGCCGGATTGGCGCATGTTCTTGCCATTTCAGGTCTGCATATGGCCCTAGCGGCCTTTACCATTATTGGGGCTGCCAGGCTGGGGTTCGCCTTTTTTCCTGGTTTCTCCTCGCGGTATCCGGTCCGCAAATACGCTGCCGCTGTCGCTCTTATTGTGTGTTTTTTCTATTTGCTCGTCTCAGGTGGCGGGGTGGCTGCACAGCGCAGCTTTCTGATGCTTGCGGTCATGCTCCTGGCTCTGTTGTTTGACCGGGCGGCTCTCACCATGCGCAATCTGGCGGTTGCCGCCCTGATCGTCCTTATAACAGCACCGCACGAGGTCGTCGGCCCAGGCTTCCAGATGTCTTTTTCGGCAACTGCAGCACTCATCGCCGGCTACGCGGCGTGGAATGCGCACCGTATGAAACGCCTCTCTCGAAAACCATATGTGGAGCGCAAAGGTGCCGCGAGGCTCGTCCATCTGATTCTCGTGGCCATTGGCGGTATCGCGCTTACATCCCTGATCGCCGGGACAGCGACAACGCTATACGGTGTGTGGCATTTTCAACGGGCATCTCCGCTCGCGCTTGGCGCCAATCTGGCGGCGATGCCTGTTGTCTCAGTCGTGGTTATGCCCTCCGCCGTTGCGGCGATCGCCGCAATGCCGTTGAACCTCGATGGTTGGCCCCTGGCTGTGATGGGGTGGGGGATCTCCGCCGTCATGGGCATTGCCAGGTGGTTCTCCGAGCAAACCCCCATCGATGCGACCGGCGCGATCCCTCTCTCGGCGACGCTGTGCCTGACGGTGGCGCTGGCAATCCTCACCATGTCGACCACCAGCCTGCGATTAGCTGCTACGCCGTTCCTTGTGGCCGGACTTGCCCTTATCTCAGCCCGCAGTCTGCCTGACGTTTTTGTCTCCGAAGATGCACGGCTGGTGGCCGTGCGCGTCGAGGAAGGGGGGCTGGCCGTCAACCGCAAGAGGCCCAATGCTTTCGCTTTGGAAAACTGGCTACGCGCTGCCGGGTCAGAAACAGTACACAAGCCGGATACGGAAAGTGGCGCGGCGACCGCAGAGGTCTTCGCCCGCGCTGCAGGGGATCAGTTTCGGTGCAACGAGACGATTTGTATGCTGCGCCATCGGCGCGGCGCGTTGATCGCGCATGTAATGGAGACCGATTCTCCACCGCCCGACCGGCTAATTGACGAATTGTGTGGGGTTGCGCATCTCATCATCATCAATGATACGCGTATCGACCGACCCTGCGGGGAGAGCGGCACGCCTACCATCACCGCACGAGACCTGGCGCGATGGGGCAGTGCCGAGATACGCATAGGGGGTGAGCCGCGAGATCCGTTCACAGTCAACATCACCTTTGCGCTCAGCGAGCCGTATCGACCATGGCATGAGCAGCGCCAGTTTTCACGCGCAGCTCGTGGATTGGGACCTTACAAACGCAGCCGAAAAACATCGAATGAAGCTGACAAAAGTCCTTAGAAACAGATGATTAAATCAAACTTCACAGAGGTTTGTTGAACGCGCGCCGACGCGTGATCGCTCGCGCCAAGGTGTGAATTCGGACGTCACATATGGGAAATCATCCCACGCGCTCCATGAAAGCTCTGGCAGCATGGGGTGCACGGATTTTCCCTTCATGGATAAAATAGACGAACACGTCACGCGGCTCTTTTTGCGGCGTGAATTCCGCGTCCGTGAGGGGAAGGTCGTCTGGCTGCCCGCCCTCGGCCCAAAGCCTGGCGCGCTTCGCCCATCCGTCAAGGTCTTCTGGCGGGTAGGCTGTCGGAATATCGTCCTCACCGCGTTGAAGACGGGCATAGACGAAATCTCCCGTCACATCCGCGATCTCCGGATAGGTGTTGTGATGCGCGTAGCATATCGCTGCACCATATTTCCGTACGAGCCGGGGGAACTCCGGCGTACAGAAGGTCTCGTTGCGCACTTCGAGAACGTGTCGGAGCGGAACTCCATCGCGCTCGGATGGGAGAAGCTGCAGAAACCCTTCGAAATCCTCCGGGTCAAACTCTTTGGTGGGAGCGAACTGCCAGACGAGAGGACCGAGTTTTTCTCCGATCTCGGAAATGCCCGACCCGAGAAATTTCTCGAGAGATTCAGACGCTTCGGACAGAACCTTGCGGTTTGTCACGAAGCGATTTCCCTTCAGCGAGAACACAAACCCTTCCGGTGCCTCACTCGCCCATTTGGCATAGGTCGCCGGCTTCTGGCTACCGTAATAGGTGCCGTTCACCTCGATCGTCGGCACCTGCCGTGAGGCATATTCAAGCTGTCGCTTCTTCGGCAGGTCGTCGGGATAGAACGTGCCTTCCCATGGCTGAAACGTCCAGCCGCCCATGCCGGCGCGAATGGTGCCAGTCGTCATCGGTCTACTCCGCTGCCTGTGCCTTGCCGGCGGGCCGGCGCTCGAGAAGTTCTTTGAGGAATTTACCGGTGTAGCTGCGCGGTTCAGCCATGACATCGTCGATGGACCCCGAAGCGACCAGTTCGCCGCCACCATCGCCACCTTCCGGACCCAGATCGAGAATCCAGTCGGCGGTCTTGATGACTTCCAGATTGTGCTCGATCACCACCACCGTGTTGCCCTGGTCGACCAGTTCATGCAGCACTTCAAGCAGTTTTGCCACATCATGGAAATGCAAGCCGGTCGTCGGCTCGTCCAGAATGTAGAGTGTGCGGCCCGTTGCCCGTTTCGAGAGTTCCTTGGCGAGCTTGATGCGCTGTGCCTCCCCGCCGGAAAGCGTGGTGGCCTGCTGGCCAATATGGATATAGCCAAGACCGACGCGGGCGAGCGTGACCAGCTTGTCGCGCACGGCAGGAACGGCCGCGAAAAACTCAACACCTTCATCCACCGTCATTTCCAGCACATCGGCAATCGACTTGCCTTTGAAGGTGACTTCCAGCGTCTCGCGATTGTAGCGCTTGCCATGACAGACATCGCAGGTGACGTAGACATCCGGCAGAAAGTGCATCTCGATCTTGATGACGCCATCGCCCTGGCAGGCCTCGCACCGGCCGCCCTTCACATTGAACGAGAAACGCCCGGGCTGGTAGCCGCGCGCCTTGGCTTCCGGCAGGCCCGCGAACCAGTCGCGGATCGGCGTGAAGGCACCGGTATAGGTGGCGGGGTTGGACCGCGGCGTGCGCCCGATGGGGGACTGATCGATGTCGATCACCTTGTCGAGATGCTCGAGACCTTCGATCCTTTCATGTTCGGCAGGTTGCTCTCGCGATCCCATGATCCGCCGTGATGCAGCCTTGAAAAGCGTCTCGATGAGCAGCGTCGACTTTCCGCCGCCCGAAACGCCGGTGACGCAGGCAAAGGTGCCCAGTGGCACTTCCGCCGTCACATCCTTCAGATTGTTGCCGCGTGCGCCCACGACCCGGATGCGCCGTTTCTTGGGGATATCCCGGCGTTGTTCGGGCATCGGGATCGCCATTGCACCGGTCAGATACTTGCCGGTGACAGAGGCCGGGTTGGCCATGATGTCACGCGGGGTCCCCTCGGCGATAATTCGTCCGCCATGAACGCCGGCCGCCGGCCCGATGTCGACCACATGGTCCGCGGTCAAAATGGCGTCTTCGTCATGTTCGACCACGATGACCGTGTTGCCAAGATCGCGCAAATGCCTGAGCGTAGCCAGAAGACGGTCATTGTCGCGCTGATGCAGGCCGATGGACGGCTCGTCAAGCACGTAAAGAACCCCCGTCAGACCCGAGCCGATCTGAGAGGCAAGCCGGATGCGCTGGCTCTCGCCGCCCGACAGCGTGCCTGAATTGCGCGACAACGTCAGATAATCGAGGCCCACATCGTTGAGAAAGCGCAGCCGTTCGCGGATCTCCTTCAGAATACGAACCGCGATTTCGTTTTGCTTGTCGTTGAGACGTTTTGGCAGCTCCTCAAACCAGGTACCCGCCTTGCGGATCGACATTTCCGTGACCTGACCGATATGCAGGCCGTCGATCTTCACGGCCAGCGCCTCGGGTTTCAGGCGATGTCCGCCACAGGCCGGGCAGGGATGGGCCGACATGTAACGCTCGATCTCCTCGCGCATCCAGGCAGATTCGGTCTCCTTCCAGCGGCGCTGGAGATTGACCACCACGCCCTCGAAAGGTTTCGTGGTGCGGTAGCTGCGCAGGCCGTCATCATAATCGAAGACGATTTTTTTGGAGCCTGTGCCGTTCAGGATTGCATCCTGCCCTTCAGCTGGAAGGTCGCGCCAGCGATCGCCGACCTTGAACCCATATTCGCGCCCAAGCGCCTCGAGCGTCTGCAGGTAATAGGGAGATGTGGATTTCGCCCAGGGCGCGATGGCGCCTTCACGCAGGATCACACCGTCGTCTGGAACCACCAGATTGGGATCGATCGCGCGCTGGCTGCCAAGCCCGTCACAGGTAGGGCAGGCACCGGCCGGATTGTTAAACGAAAAGAGACGCGGCTCGATCTCCGGGATGGTGAAGCCCGATACCGGGCAGGCGAATTTCTCCGAAAAGACGATACGCTCATGCGTTTCGTTCTTGGATTTGTTCGCGCTTCCGCCCTTGGCCGTTGCCTCATCGGAAAGAGGCCTGTCGGCAAACTCGGCGACTGCCAGCCCTTCGGCCAGTTTCAGGCAGGTTTCAAGCGAATCCGCCAGACGCGTCGCCAGATCGTCGCGCACAACCACACGGTCGACCACCACGTCGATGTCGTGCTTGTATTTCTTGTCAAGCGCGGGGACGTCGGCGATCTCGTAGAATTCGCCGTCCACCTTGACGCGTTGAAAGCCCTTCTTCTGGAGCTCGACCATTTCCTTGCGGTATTCGCCTTTGCGTCCGCGGACGATGGGCGCGAGAATGTAAAGCCGTGTGCCTTCTTCCAGCGCCATCACCCGGTCGACCATCTGGCTCACCGTCTGGCTTTCGATCGGGAGGCCCGTTGCCGGCGAGTAGGGCACGCCCACGCGCGCAAAAAGCAGGCGCATATAGTCGTAGATCTCCGTCACCGTGCCGACGGTGGAGCGGGGGTTCTTCGATGTGGTCTTCTGCTCGATGGAAATGGCTGGTGAAAGCCCGTCGATCTGGTCGACATCCGGCTTCTGCATCATTTCCAGGAATTGGCGCGCATAGGCTGAAAGGCTTTCGACATACCGCCGTTGCCCCTCGGCATAGATCGTGTCGAAGGCGAGCGACGACTTGCCGGAACCCGACAGGCCCGTCATGACGATCAGCTTCTCGCGTGGCAGGTCGAGATCGACATTCTTCAGATTGTGTTCGCGCGCGCCGCGGATGGTAATGGATTTGTGTTCTGGCATGCCCCGTCGCTGCCTGTCTTGAGAAACCGGATTGGCCGGCCGCAGGCCGGTCTGTGCATCATGTAGGAAGCGGGATGCAAATGTCGACCGTCGCGGGCCAGAATGGCACCGGGCGGAAAGCGCTTCACCGCGGGCGCGCTCCATCTGCTCAACACACAGATGAACGCGCATACTCCCTTTAACACGCGCCGCCCGGCCTTCCGCAAGGAAAAAGAACAAAAACCGAACGTTCTCCTGACATTTCTGCCATTGGAGGCGTGTTGCGTTACAGACGATCACATTTGCCGGCTTCAGAAGGCATTTGCTTGACCGGTCTGGCCCAAAGGCGCAGAATATTCTTTGTCAGAGTTCGCGATCAGATGCGCCGCAGACACGCTGATGAGCTATCTGCAAGCACGATCCGCTTGAGCAGGCTGACAACCGAGCACCGACCGAAACGCGAAGAAGGAGGAAGGCATGACTCCACCTGACCGATCCACCGGGCTTCGCCTGGATCGCGAAGCCACAGCCGGCTGATTGGTGCGCGGCACATTCGGCGCTTGGCGCGGAAAATGTGTCTCGATACCGGTCCATGGCGAATTGCGTTTCTGGAGAACGCAATTGCCGGCAGGCATGACAACGCTGGCGGCTGGCTGCCCCTGAAAAATCAAATCTCTTTGAAGACAGGGTTGGTAAGACACCCTGCCTGATGACACCGGTAAACCATTCCCGGTATGGAGGGTCGGAAGACCCGGAGCCCCGTGCGACCAAATGGCGGCGGGGCTTTCCTCATGCAACGCGCGCGTGGGAGGAGGTGCATTGACGCTGGTCATCGAATGTGAACATAATAAGAACAAATGAGCTGTGGACGAGAGGCGGAGCACCGCAGGCGGAGAGCGCACGGCAGCCCGGCTTGCGATAAAGTGCGCGGCAGATTTCGGACAAGCGTGGAGAAGCGTTATGGCGGGCAGCGTCAACAAGGTCATTCTAGTGGGAAATCTGGGCGCCGATCCCGAGATTCGCCGGCTCAACTCCGGCGATCCTGTGGTCAATATGCGCATTGCGACCTCGGAAACATGGCGCGATCGCCAGTCGGGTGAGCGGCGTGAGCGGACAGAGTGGCACAATGTCGTGATTTTCAACGACAACCTCGCCAAGGTGGCCGAGCAGTATCTGAAAAAGGGCGCCAAGGTTTATATCGAGGGCCAGCTACAGACACGCAAATGGACCGACCAGAATGGTCAGGAACGCTACACAACCGAAGTTGTGTTGCAGAAATTCCGTGGCGAACTGCAGATGCTCGATACACGCGGGCAGGGCGGCGACAATCAGGTCGGCTATAGCGGCGGCGGCAGCCGCGGTTCCGATTTCGGCCAGTCAGGCCCTGCCGATAGCGGCGGCGGAGGCGGCGGAGGCGGCTACTCGCAGAATCTGGACGACGAAATCCCGTTCTGATCGGAATTTGAACATTTTGGAGGCCCGGCATGACCAGTCCACACCATGCAGCTAGACATGGTGTTCGGGCGGGTGGAGCCGGGGCCTTTATGCTTGCGCTCACATTCGCACCGGCAGTGCTTGCCGGAGAAGCGGACATTGTGGATGTGAGAGTCGTTGCCGAGCCGGCCGGAACCTATCGCTTCGAGGTCACCCTCACACATTCCGATGAAGGCTGGGAACACTATGCAGACCGATGGGATGTGCTCGACGATGCGGGCAATGTCCTGGGATCGCGCAAACTCATGCATCCGCATGTCAATGAACAGCCATTCACGCGCAGCTTGCCTGGGGTTTCGCTGCCGAATGGTGTTGCGCATGTGACCATCCGGGCCCATGACACGGTTCATGGATATGGCGGCAAGGAGATGAGGATCTCCATCCCCCGACAGGCGAGGGAATAGGGACGCACACCTGGAGTTTGGGTGTGGGCTGCTTCCGTGTGGGATGGCGCTTCTTTTCCCTGAGCGGGGAAGGGCGCTTGTTCAGATCTCGAAATCAGCCGAGCATCAGCACGCGGCAGCGCGAGCCCGCTTCGGCAGCAGGCGCTCCCGGTTCCCGCACGATAAGGGCATTGGCCGCTGCCAGTGTCGTGAGCATGGAGGAATCTTGCACGGGAAACGGCGTTGCGATCAGCCCTTCGGGCCCTGCGGCGACCGAAGCGCGAATATAATCGCGGCGCTCGTCATTTTCACGCAGCGCCGTCGCCAGAACTGCCGCGCGCAGATCGGGTGTGTGGTTGCGCTGCCCCAACCGCGCAACAAGCGGGCGCAGAAAGAGATGAGCACAGACCAGGCTCGAGACAGGATTGCCAGGCAGGCCGAGAACGCGCATTTCTCCAAGTCTGCCAAACATCAAAGGCTTGCCCGGGCGCATGGCGATCTTCCAGAAGTCGAGCGACATGCCCGCGTCGAGAAGGGCCTGTCGCACGAGATCGCGGGCCCCGACCGAAGCTCCGCCCAGGGTCACCAGCACGTGCGCTCCGGCATCTGCAGCTTTTCGAACCGCGGCTGAAATTGCAGCGCTGTTGTCGCTCACGATACCCAGATCGAGGATACGGGCGCCCTCGTTTTTCGCCAGGGCTCCAATCGCAAAACCATTCGACGCGACAATCTGATCGGGACCACATGTTTCTCCCGGCCGCACCAGCTCGTCACCGGTTGCGATGATCGCCACCAATGGGCGTTCGGTTACGGGAAGAAGCGCGTGGCCTGCGGCAGCGGCCAGGCCGATACCGGCGGGTCCAAGCAGCCGTCCTCGCTCAAGAACAATATCGCCATCGTGGAAATCGAGCCCGGCTTTGCGGATGTGACGCCCGATGGCCACCGCGCTCGTTGCTTCGATAAAGTCATCGCCCACAGATGTGGCGTTCTCTTGTATCAAAATCGTGTCGGCGCCTTCAGGCACCGGAGCACCTGTAAAAATCCGCACGGCCTCGCCAGCACCAACAACGCCATGAAACCGGTATCCTGCAGCCGATTCCCCAACCACACGCAACCGCCGTGCCCCCGGGGTTTGAACATCCACCGCCCGCACGGCATAACCATCCATGGCGGAGGCATGAAAGGGAGGTTGCGTCCGCGTGGCCGCAAGCGGAGTGGCCAGAACGCGACCGTCGGCCTTTTCGATGGGCACGTTTTCACCAGGCAGCGCCTTTACACCATCGAGAATACGCTCCAGCGCTTCGTCTACCGGCAAAAGCGTCATGCAGCAGGCTCCGGAGCCCGCCAGTCGCCCGATTTCCCCCCGGTCTTCTCTAAAAGGCGGATATTGCTGATGGTCATGCCTTTTTCCAGTGCTTTCGCCATGTCGTAGATTGTCAGACAGGCAACAGAAACCGCGGTTAGCGCTTCCATTTCCACCCCCGTCTGACCGGTGACCCTGACGCGGGCACGCACTTTGAGCCCGGGGAGGGCCGTGTCGGGCTCGATCTCGACCACCACTTTGGAAAGGGCAAGGGGATGGCACAACGGGATCAGGTCCGATGTTTTCTTCGCGCCCATGATGCCGGCGATGCGCGCTGTAGCCAGCACGTCGCCTTTTTTTGCATTGCCGGAAAGAATGGCCTCAAGTGTCTGCGCCTGCATGAGCACAGAGCCTTCGGCAACGGCCTCACGGTGGCTCTCCTGCTTGCCGCTCACGTCCACCATATGCGCTTCTCCGGAAGCGCCGATATGCGTCAGCTTCCCGGTTTCGCCGCTCATGGATCAGTCCGCCTGATTGGCCGCATCGAGGCCCAACAGCGCCCGCGTTGCCGCCGTGACATCGTCCTGGCGCATCAGACTTTCGCCGACGAGAAAGGTGTTCATCCCGGCACGCGCCAGACGGCGGCAGTCTTCATTGGTGAAGATGCCGCTTTCGCCCACCACCAGCCGGTCTTCGGGAACGCGCGGAGCGAGGCGCTCGCTGATCTCGAGGGATGTTTCGAAACTGCGCAGATTCCGGTTGTTGATGCCGATGAGCCGCGACGACAGTTCGAGCGAACGTTCGAGCTCCTCTTCGTCATGCACCTCGATCAGACAATCCATGCCGAGTTCGAGCGCGGTGTCTTCGAGCGCGCGCGCTTCATCATCGGACACACTGGCCATGATGATCAGGATCGCATCAGCGCCCCAACTCCGCGCTTCGTAAACCTGGTAGGGCTCAAACAGAAAGTCTTTGCGCAGCGCCGGCAAGCCACATGCGGAGCGCGCGGCTTGCAGAAAAGCAGGAGCCCCTTGAAACGAAGGGCCGTCGGTCAGCACCGAGAGGCAGGCAGCGCCGCCTTCCTCGTAAGCAGCAGCAAGCCGGGGAGGATCAAAATCGGCACGAATGAGCCCGCGTGAGGGGCTCGCCTTCTTGATTTCCGCAATCAGGCCGAAACGTCCTGCCGATTGTTTCTCCAACAGCGCTTCAGCAAAACCGCGCGGCGCTTCAACATCACGTGCTCTGGCCACAAGCTCGGGCAGGGGCGCAACGGACTTTGCCGCTGCGATTTCCTCGCGTTTATACGTTTCGATCTTGCGCAGGATATCGGTCGTCATTGCTCGTGCCCGCTTGGCGGGGCTCCCCTGTTCGAAACCTCGATGAGTTGCTTCAAGGTGGCGAGCGCGTGCCCCTGATCAAGGGATTCTGCAGCCAGCGTGATACCGTCCTTCAGCGTTTTTGCACGTCCAGCCACCACCAAAGCCGCGCCGGAGTTCAACAGACAGATATCCCGGTAAGCATTCTTCTCACCTTCGAGCACCGCCTTGAGCGCTTCTGCGTTGTAAGCAGCCTCTCCGCCTTTCAGATCGGCCATGGTGACCCGCTTGAGGCCGACGTCTTCTGGCGTGAGTTCGAAATGGCGGATTTCGCCGTCTTCCAGCGCCGCAACCTGTGTGGTTCCGGCGGTTGTCATTTCGTCGAGGCCCGCACCATGGACAACCCACGCAGCTTCCGTGCCCAATTGTTTGAGCACATTGGCTATCGGGGCCACCCATTCCGGCGAAAACACTCCAATCAGCTGGCGGCGGACACCGGCGGGATTGGAAAGCGGCCCCAGAAGGTTGAAGATCGTGCGCGTGCCCAGTTCAACCCGCGACGGCCCCACATGCCGCATGGCAGAGTGATGGGCAGGGGCGAACATGAAGCCGAGCCCGGCTTCCTGGATGCAGTCGGTAATCCCCTGTGGTGTCAGTTCGATATTGATACCGAGGGCGGCCAGAGTGTCAGCCGCACCCGAGCGCGATGAGAGTGCCCTGTTTCCGTGCTTTGCAACGGGCACGCCGGCCCCTGCAACGATAAAGGCGGAACAGGTGGATACATTGTAGGAGCCGGAAGCATCTCCTCCCGTGCCGACAATATCCACGGCGTCGTCCGGTGCGGAAACAGGCAGCATCTTGTCACGCATGGTTGTCACCGCGCCGGAAATCTCTTCCACGGTTTCCCCGCGCACACGCAAAGCCATCAGAAAGCCGCCGATCTGGCTTGGCGTCGCATCGCCCGACATCATGATGTCGAAAGCCTCGCGTGCCTCATCAAAGCTCAGAGGTGCGCCGGAAGCGACCTTTGCGATGTAGGACTTGAAAGCGTTCATCCTTCGCCTCAGAAACTGAGTGCTTCCTGCATGGCGGCCCGGTTTACCGTTACCGGGTACTTGCCTTGCAGGCGCGCAACCATCTGGTCGAGCAGATCGTCGGCAAGCGCTGAGCGCATGGTGGCACGTTGATTGTCAGGAATGCTTTCCGCTGTCGCACTGGCAGGTTCGAAGACCTCCGTCACCTTGAACAGGAACTGACCGTCCCCCGCAGGGTTGGCGAAAACACCCGTTCCGTTGCGCGGGACGGAGAACACTGCAGCGACGCCAGCCTGACCCAGATCGGCATCATTCGCGTTGCGCTTGAGACCGCGTTTGATCTGCTTTTCCTGACCGATTTCCTGCGCGATTTCGTCCAGCGAGGCACCTTCTTCAAGTCGCTTGGCGAATTGGGACGCACGCTCGGCCAGAAGCCGGTCGGTTTCAGCCTTCCGCCAATCTTCCAGCACTTGGTCACGCACTTCATCAAGTGATCGATCGCGTTCTGGGGTGATGCCCTCGACTTCGTAGAAAACAAAACCATTTCCCCCCATCGAAAGCGGAGCGTTTTCGATTCCGGAATCGCTCTCGAACACCTCCCGCAGAAGCTCTGCTGAGACGGGGAGGTCGCCCACAATTGAACCGTCAGGACGGCGGGCACTGGCGTCGATGGCTTCAATCGTCCGCATGGAAAGCTTCAGTCTTTCCGCAGCTTCCGCCATCGAAGCCCCGCCGGCGCGGGCATCTTCATAAGCATCGTGCACGTCGAGCAGAACGCGAGACGCCTCTTCCAGCGCCAAATCCTGTCGAATCTCGCTTTCCACTTCGCTGAGTGGCTGCACGACCTCCGGCTGGATTTCAGAGACAAAAACAATCACGGGGCCGAACGCGCCGTCGATCACATCGCTGAACTGATTGGCGTCCAAAGAGAACGCTGCTTCAGCCACCGCGTCGTCTGCCACCTCACCGCGGGTCAGTGTACCGAGGGCGGTGTCGGTGCTGCTTTTGCCTGCCGACGATGCGACGTCTGCGAAACTTTTGCCGTCCAGCAGGTCTTTCAGCGCCGCTTCAGCCGCAGCGCGGTCGGCAAAGACGATCTGGTCAATTGTGCGCTTTTCAGGCGTTGTGTAGCGATCACGCAGGTCTTCATAGGCCTTCTGCACCTGCGCATCCGAAATGGCCTCAGGGTCGGCGATGTCTGAGGGTTCCAGCTTGACATAGCTGAACTTGCGATATTCGGGAGCAGCGTAGTTGTCCTTACGCTCGTCGAACCATGCCTGCAAAGCGGCCTCATCGGGATCCGCGACCGGTTCCACAAGGGAGCGCGGAACTGCGAGATATTCTACGGTGCGATCCTCACCGCGATAGAGCGCAAGATTTTTAAACAGCTCATCCGGAACACTCATGCCATCCGTCGCGGCTTCGACGATCTGCTGGCGGATGGCGACCTGCTCGCGGTTTTTCAGATAGTCTTCTGGGCGCATGCCGATCTGGCGCAGCACGAAATCGAACTGTTGCCGGTCAAACCGGCCGTCAGGACCACGAAACGCCGGATCGTCCGCGGTCAGCTGGGCAAGCTTGTCTCCGGAAAGGCCCAGGCCGAGGCGACGTGCCTCTTCGTCCAGAAGGGCGCCCGCAGCGAGCTGCTGCAACACCTGATCATCCAGGCCGAAGGCAACCGCTTGTTCGCGTGTCACACGCGTACCGAGCTGCTGCGACAGCGCATTGATCTGCCGGTCATAGGCCAGGCGGAAATCCAGCATGGAAACCGAGGAGTCGCCGGCTGACAGAACGTTGCGGGACTGGTCATTCAGAACCTGGCCGGAAATGCCCCAGACGGCGAAGCTCACGACAAGAAGGCCCAGGAGCAGCTTGGCGATCCAGGTGGAGGCGGCGTTTCTCAGACTGTCGAGCATGGCTTTTCCGAAGTTCCTTGGTGTGTTTCGGGGCGTTCCCCAACGAAGCGCAATAGCGTCCCAGACGCCAAGTGTCGATAGCGGAGTGGGAAATGCCACCCCAATTGCTTTTGCATCAGCCCGTGTTTTTGCTAGGGAAGCCCCCGAGTTTGTTTTTGTTGAGGACATCGACCATGACGCCCGGAATTCGCCCTCTGATCGCAGGCAACTGGAAAATGAACGGCATGAGCGCTGATATCGGCGAGTTGAAGGCGATGGCTGAAGGGGCGTTTGGCGGTGCTGATGCTCTCATTTGTGTACCGGCCACTCTCATGACGCGGGCGCGGGAAGCGTTGGACGGCAAGTTGCATCTGGGCGGTCAGGATTGCCACACCGCTGCGTCCGGCGCGCATACGGGTGATATTTCTGCCGAAATGCTGGCGGATGCCGGTGCAACCCATGTCCTGGTCGGCCATTCGGAACGCCGCACCGACCATGGTGAGACCGATGGCATTGTCGCCGACAAGGCAGAGGCAGCATGGCGTGCCGGTCTGACCGCGGTCATCTGCATTGGCGAGACCAAGGCGGAGCGCGAAGCCGGCGACACTTTGTCGGTTCTTTCGCGACAAATTTCAGGATCGGTTCCCAAAACTGCTCAGGCGAAGAATACGGTGGTTGCCTATGAACCGGTCTGGGCCATCGGGACGGGCTTGACGCCGACCGCTGAGGATGTGGCAGAGGCACACCGACATATCCGCGACGAGCTGACATCTTTTTTGGGAGAAGAGGCCGGTAAAATGCGGATTCTCTATGGGGGGTCGGTCAAACCGGGGAATGCGACGGAACTGCTTTCGATCGAACATGTGGATGGTGCGCTGGTTGGTGGGGCGAGCCTGAAGGCGGTGGATTTTCTAGCGATTGCTGCCGCGTGTCCGGTTTGAGAAAACAGAAAACGCTTGCGTTGTCATCGCAAGCGCCTATGTGAGAGTGGCTTTGACGGAAATTCGGAATTCCGGCTGGTTTTACCGAAAACCGTGACAAATGCCCTGAAACGGGTGCATTCCGCCCCGTTTTCTGGAAAAACATTCAGGTGCCGGGATACGGATTTATGCCGGTCTTGGAAAATCGGCAAAAGCCGTGTAATGAGCCGCGTCCGCATTGAAGCGGACGCTTCGAGCCGGAGAGCCGGAAGGAAACATGCAGACCGTTATCATCGTCATTCATCTGATCGTCGTGGTCGCGCTGGTAGGCGTCGTCCTCATGCAACGCTCCGAGGGTGGCGGGCTTGGCATCGGCGGCGGTTCCGGTTTCATGTCCGCGCGCGGCGCAGCCAATGCCCTGACGCGCACGACGGCCATTCTGGCAGCTGCGTTCTTCGCCACATCTCTGGCCCTGTCGCTGATTGCGCGTTATGGCGCGAGCCCGACGGACATTCTGGACCGAATCCCTGCCGGCAGCGAGCAGACGGACGGTTCGGGTGGCGTTCTCGACCAGCTTGGCGGTTCTGGCGCTTCGGTTCCCACCGAGGAGCCTTCGGCTCCGGCTGACGCCAATCCTGAAGATCAGGTTCCCACGGGGCAGTAAGCTCCGTGCCGCGAGGTTGACCGGTCGCCTGAGCTGCGACCGGCTTTGCCAATCGCAGAACTTATTCACCGCGGTGCGCAAAAAGATTTGCGTCTCGTTATTTTTTGCTGGCGGAATCGCCTGTGTCCGGTTAAGCGATGAGTCCCATGGCGCGATATGTTTTCATAACCGGCGGCGTGGTCTCCTCCCTCGGAAAAGGCATTGCAGCAGCGGCCCTTGGCGCGCTGTTACAGGCCCGTGGGTACCGCGTTCGCATCCGTAAACTCGATCCCTACCTGAATGTTGATCCGGGCACGATGTCGCCCTATCAGCATGGTGAGGTTTTCGTCACCGATGACGGTGCCGAGACCGACCTGGACCTTGGCCATTATGAGCGCTTCACCGGGCGTTCGGCCAACAAGCAGGACAACATCACCACAGGCCGGATCTACCAGAACATTCTGGAAAAAGAGCGTCGTGGCGACTATCTGGGCGCCACGGTGCAGGTGATCCCGCACGTTACCGACGAGATCAAACAGTTCGTTCTTGAAGGCAATGAGGACTACGATTTCGTTCTGTGCGAAATCGGCGGAACCGTCGGCGACATCGAGGCTATGCCGTTCCTTGAGGCGATTCGCCAACTTGGAAATGAACTGCCGCGGGGCAACGCCGTCTATGTGCATCTGACCTTGATGCCCTGGATTCCGGCAGCCGGCGAACTCAAGACCAAGCCGACCCAGCACTCCGTGAAGGAATTGCGCTCCATCGGCATTGCGCCCGACATTCTTCTGGTGCGCGCAGACCGGGAAATACCCGCCGAAGAACGCCGCAAGCTCTCGCTGTTCTGCAATGTGCGCGAATCAGCCGTCATTCAGGCGCTGGACGTGGCGCATATCTACGACGTGCCGATGGCCTATCACAAGGAAGGGCTGGATTCGGAAGTTCTGTCCGCTTTCGGCATCGATCCGGCGCCAAAGCCACGCATGGAGCGCTGGGAAGAGGTCACAGACCGTATTCACAATCCTGAAGGCCAGGTGACGATTGCCGTCGTCGGCAAATATACCGGGTTGAAGGACGCCTACAAATCGCTGATCGAAGCCCTGTCGCATGGCGGCATGGCCAACCGGGTGCGTGTGAAACTCGAGTGGATCGAGGCGGAAATCTTCGAGAAGGAAGACCCGGCTCCATGGCTTGAGAAGGTGCATGGCATTCTGGTGCCGGGCGGCTTCGGCGAGCGTGGCGCGGAAGGCAAGATTCTGGCTGCCAAATTCGCACGCGAGCGCAAGGTGCCGTATTTCGGCATCTGCTTTGGCATGCAGATGGCCTGCATCGAGGCGGCTCGTTCGCTGGCGGGCATCGAGAACGCTTCATCAACCGAGTTCGGCCCAACCAATGAGCCGGTTGTCGGCCTGATGACCGAATGGCTCAAGGGCAACATGCTGGAGAAGCGCACAGCTTCCGGCGATCTTGGCGGGACCATGCGTCTTGGAGCCTACGAATCGAAACTTGTCGAAGGCTCGAAGATTGCGGCGATCTATGGTTCGGAAGAAATTTCCGAGCGTCACCGCCATCGCTACGAGGTGAATATCGGCTATCGTCAGAAGCTCGAAGAGTGCGGACTGGTCTTTGCTGGTCTTTCACCCGACGGCGTTCTGCCGGAAACGGTCGAATATCCCGATCATCCCTGGTTCATCGGCGTGCAGTATCACCCTGAGCTGAAAAGCCGGCCTTTCGAGCCACATCCGCTCTTTGCTTCCTTCATTGAAGCAGCTGTAGAGCAATCGCGCCTCGTGTAAAAATCTCACCCCGCTGCGAGGCGGGGTGATTTCCTTCATCGGTGAAGGCCTTGCAAAGCGTCAGCCCTTAGGGCACATGCGGTGCATGGTTTCTGAAGACGACGTGCAATCTCCACGCAAGCTCGACCATTGTGTTCTGCCAACCGCCGATCTGGCGGTTGCACGTGAACGCCTCAACGCACTTGGCTTCACGGTGGCTGCCGACGCTGCTCATCCGTTCGGAACCGGGAATTGCTGTGTCTTCTTCTCAGACGGATCCTATCTGGAGCCGTTGAGCCGGGTGGCCCCGCAGGTCGCGGTCGAGGCGGAGGCCGCAGGGAATGTGTTCGTCGAGCGCGACCGTCTGTTTCGCGAAAAATTCGGTGATGAAGGCTTTTCGGCGGTGGTTCTTGGAACCGGCGACGCCGATGAGGATCACAAGCGCTTTGTCGATTCTGGCATATCGGTCGGTGATCCGCTTTCATTTTCGCGTCCGTTTCGCGATTCCTCCGGACAGGAGGCGACTGCATCGTTCCGGCTGGCCTTTGCCGCACCGGAAAAAGTGGACGGTCATTTCTTTTTCACCTGCCAGCGTGTGAACCTGCCGTCGGCGGGACGCGGCGCGCTGGAAACGCATCCAAACGGCGTAACGGGGACGGCGCGGATCATCCTGCTTGCCACCGCACCTGCAGATTATGCGGGATTCCTGGAAGCGTTCTCGACCAAGACCCCTGAGACTGTTCAGGAGGACCAACTCGATCTGCCGCTTGGCAATGCCGTTTTGAGCGTGATGACGCCCGGGCGCTTTAGAGAGATCTTTGGTCTTGGCCGCGTTGCACCCCATGGCCGGCTCGATCTTGCTGCGATTGTGTTCCGGTGTCCGGATATTGCCAGATTGCACGCGCAGCTTTCCATGCAGGAGGTCCTGTTCGCAGAGCAGGCCGGTTCAATCATCGTGCCGCCGGCCGCGGGGCAGGGCGCAGTTTTTGTCTTTGAGGAGTCTTCGCAATGAAACCCAATCCGCGTGTGACTGTCGGCAACGTCGTTTTCGGCAATGACGCGCCGCTGGCGCTGATCGCCGGGCCCTGCCAGATGGAAACGCGTGAGCACGCTTTCGACATGGCAGGCGCGCTCAAGGAAATCACAGATGAGCTGGGAATCGGCCTCGTCTACAAGAGCAGCTTCGACAAGGCCAACCGCACCTCTCTCTCCGGAAAACGCGGGGCGGGGCTGGAGGCGGCCATGCCGATCTTCGCCGACATCCGCAAGGAATTCGATCTCCCGGTGATCACGGACGTTCACACCGAGGAGCAGTGCCGGATCGTGGCCGAGGTGGTCGATGTGCTCCAGATTCCCGCATTTCTGTGCCGCCAGACCGATCTCCTAATCGCTGCAGCAAAGACCAGCAAGGTGGTGAATGTGAAGAAGGGGCAGTTTCTCGCGCCCTGGGACATGGAAAACGTGATCGCCAAGGTGACGGAATCGGGCAATCCCAACGTGATGGCGACCGAGCGGGGAACCTCGTTTGGCTACAACACGCTTGTCTCGGACATGCGCGGCCTGCCGCAGATGGCGGCTATGGGCGCACCGGTCATCTTCGATGCGACGCATTCGGTCGCCCAGCCCGGAGGCCGTGGAGGTTCGTCCGGCGGTCAGCGAGAATTTGTGGAAACGCTTGCGCGCGCTGCAGTCGCGGTCGGCGTGGCCGGTGTTTTCATGGAAACGCACCAGGACCCCGACAACGCACCCTCGGACGGACCCAACATGGTGCCGCTTGACCAGATGAAGGGGCTTCTTGAGCGGCTCATGGCATTCGATCGCATCGCCAAGGCGAACTGACCCCGGCGGCGACATTGAGTTTTCACGCGTCTGCGCTATGACAGGCGCGAGCTGTTCCTTCCGGCAAACACTGCCGGAACCAACCTCCAGATCAGAGAGAGTTAAAATGACTGCCATTCTCGACATTGTCGGACGCGAAATACTGGACAGCCGGGGCAACCCGACCGTCGAAGTCGATGTGGTTCTGGAAGATGGCTCCATGGGCCGCGCCGCCGTGCCTTCGGGCGCCTCCACCGGCGCGCATGAAGCCGTGGAGCTGCGCGACGGCGGCAAGCGCTATCTCGGAAAGGGCGTCGAACAGGCGGTCGATGCGGTCAACGGCGAGATTTTCGAAACCCTGAGCGGGCTCGAGGCAGAAAACCAGATGCAGATCGACCAGGCAATGATCGATATCGATGGCACGCCCAACAAGAGCCGCCTTGGCGCAAACGCGATCCTCGGTGTTTCGCTTGCGGTGGCAAAGGCTGCCGCCGAGACCTCCAACCTGCCGCTCTACCGCTATGTGGGCGGGGCCTCCGCGCATGTCCTGCCGGTGCCGATGATGAACATCGTCAATGGCGGCGCGCATGCCGACAACCCGATCGACTTCCAGGAATTCATGGTGATGCCGATCGGCGCGTCGTCCATTCGTGAGGCCGTGCGCTGGGGCTCGGAAATCTTCCACACGCTGAAAGCGGGCCTGAAAGACGCCGGCCACAACACCAATGTGGGCGACGAAGGCGGATTTGCTCCGAACCTGAAGAGTGCTGAAGATGCGCTCGACTTCGTTCTCGCCTCAATCGAGAAGGCCGGCTACAAGCCGGGCGAGGATGTGGGCATCGCGCTCGACTGCGCCGCGACCGAGTTCTTCAAGGAAGGCAAGTATATCTACGAGGGCGAAGGCCAGACGCGCGACGGCAAGGCGCAGGCCGAATACCTTGCGAAGCTCGTCGGCAACTATCCGATCATCTCCATCGAAGACGGCATGTCGGAAGACGATTTCGAAGGCTGGAAGATTCTGACCGATCTGGTGGGCAACAAGGCGCAGCTCGTGGGTGACGATCTGTTCGTGACCAATTCCGCGCGCCTGCGCGACGGCATCAAGATGGGCATCGGCAATTCGATCCTCGTCAAGGTCAATCAGATCGGAACGCTGACAGAAACGCTGGACGCGGTGGAGACGGCGCACAAGGCCGGCTACACGGCGGTGATGTCGCACCGCTCCGGCGAGACCGAGGATTCGACCATTTCTGATCTGGCCGTTGCCACCAATTGCGGACAGATCAAGACCGGTTCGCTGGCACGTTCGGACCGGACTGCGAAGTACAACCAGCTCATCCGCATCGAGGAAGAGCTTGGCCCGCAGGCGCGCTACGCCGGAAAATCGATCCTGCGCGGATAAAGTTTGCAGGTGACCGTAGGGAAATAACGGTCCTTTAAGCAACGTGTGATCACATGCGGAAGAAGGGTATTTTTCCGCATGTGGACACGTCATCACAAACGCCGCAACACTGGCCGTCTGATCGTTCCGGCGATCACGGGGCTGTTTCTCGCCTATTTCGGCTTTCACGCCTATCACGGCGATTACGGCATATACTCTAAGTACCGGCTTGAGACGCGGATCGCCGAAGCACAGGCGCGTCTCGACTCGCTTGTCGCCAAGCGTAAGGAACTCGAGCACAGGGTAGCCCTGGTGAACGATGGCAGTCTTGAGAAGGACATGCTTGACGAGCAGGCACGCCGTGCGCTCAATCTGGCCCGGGAAAATGAGGTCATTATCCTGATCGGCGCCGATCAGTGAATTAACTGAATTTCACTTAATCAACAATAAAATGTGAAAATCCAAGCGTTTAGCTGCATGGCAGCTATGCGGATTTTGAATGGCCGAATTTTGTTCCACGTGCTAGCTTCATCTACCATAAGCGGGAGATGACGGGAGGCTCATGGCGCAACCAATGCCAGGCTCTACCGTTGCACAAATTCCCCGGAATGTCAGCTAGGGAGTAGAGGCATGGCGCGAGCCGCAAGCAAGACAAGTGCCGCAAGGTCACGCTCGACCAAGAAAGGGGCGGCAGGGGCTGCCGTTCAGGCACCCAAACCCCCGAAGCCGGAAGATTTCGACAAGGAGCAGGAGCTTCACGCCTATCGTGAAATGCTTCTGATCCGTCGCTTCGAGGAAAAGGCCGGCCAGCTTTACGGCATGGGTCTGATTGGCGGGTTCTGTCACCTTTACATCGGCCAGGAGGCCGTGGTCGTCGGCATGCAGATGAGCATGAACGATGGCGACCAGGTGATCACCGGTTATCGCGATCATGGTCACATGCTCGCAACCGGCATGGAAGCGCGCGGCGTGATGGCCGAGCTCACGGGGCGCCGCAACGGCTACTCCAAGGGCAAGGGCGGCTCCATGCACATGTTCTCCAAGGAGAAGAAGTTTTATGGCGGGCACGGCATTGTGGGCGCGCAGGTGCCGCTGGGCACCGGGCTCGCCTTCGCCAACCGCTACCGCGGCGACGACAGCGTTTCGATCACCTATTTCGGCGACGGTGCTGCCAATCAGGGCCAGGTCTATGAGAGCTTCAACATGGCCTCGCTGTGGAAGCTGCCGGTGGTCTACATCATCGAGAACAACCGCTATGCCATGGGCACGGCAGTGGCGCGCTCATCGGCGGAAACCGATTTCTCCCATCGCGGTCTTTCCTTCAAGATTCCGGGCATCCAGGTGGATGGCATGGATGTGCGCGCGGTGAAGGCTGCAGGCGATCTGGCCGTCGACTGGTGCCGTTCGGGCAAGGGGCCGATCATTCTGGAAATGCAGACCTATCGCTATCGCGGCCATTCCATGTCTGACCCGGCAAAATACCGCTCCAAGGATGAAGTGCAGAAAATGCGCTCCGAACATGATCCCATCGAGCAGGTGAAGCAGCGTCTGGTGGCGAACAAATGGGCTGACGAAGACGAACTGAAGGCCATCGACAAGGAGGTGCGCGAGATCGTCGGTGATTCGGCCGAATTCGCGCAGACGGATCCGGAACCGGATGTGTCTGAACTCTACACCGACATTCTGCTTTGAGGGGAGGGCCGACATGCCAACCGAAATTCTCATGCCCGCGCTCTCTCCGACCATGGAAGAGGGCAATCTTTCCAAATGGATCAAGAAGGAAGGCGATGCCGTCGCGCCCGGTGACGTGATCGCCGAGATCGAAACCGACAAGGCGACCATGGAAGTGGAAGCCGTGGACGAAGGCACGCTCGGAAAAATCCTGATTGCCGAAGGCACCGAAGGCGTGAAGGTCAACACGGCCATTGCGCTTCTTCTAACTGAAGGCGAAAGCGAGGCCGATCTCGACAAGGCCGCTTCGAAGCCCACGGCGGAAGCCTCCGATGAGGCGAACGATGATGCCGAACAGGATGAGCCGGAAGATAAGGCCGGTGGATCCGTGCCGGCGGCACCCGAGGTGAAGGCGGCGGCCGATCCGGACATTCCCGAAGGCACGGAAATGGTTTCGACCACCGTGCGCGAGGCGCTGCGCGACGCCATGGCCGAGGAAATGCGCCGTGACGGCGATGTTTTCGTCATGGGCGAGGAAGTGGCCGAGTATCAGGGCGCCTACAA
This sequence comes from Nitratireductor sp. B36, assembly GCF_020833685.1. Taxonomy (GTDB): domain Bacteria; phylum Pseudomonadota; class Alphaproteobacteria; order Rhizobiales; family Rhizobiaceae; genus Nitratireductor. The sequence goes on along the minus strand of NZ_JACKZY010000001.1, from coordinate 133,847 downwards.
GGTGACGCAGGGGCTCTTGCAGGAGTTCGGCGACAAGCGCGTGGTCGACACGCCGATCACCGAGCACGGCTTTGCCGGCGTTGGCGTTGGTGCCGCCTTTGCGGGTCTGAAGCCGATCGTCGAGTTCATGACGTTCAACTTCGCCATGCAGGCGATCGACCAGATCGTCAATTCGGCGGCCAAGACGCTGTATATGGCCGGCGGCCAGATGGGTGCGCCCATCGTGTTCCGCGGTCCGAACGGTGCGGCTGCCCGCGTGGCAGCGCAGCACTCGCAGTGCTATGCGGCCTGGTATGGGCATATCCCGGGGCTCAAGGTGGTGATGCCTTATACGGCAGCCGACGCGAAGGGGCTTTTGAAGGCCGCGATCCGCGATCCGAACCCGGTGATCTTCCTCGAAAACGAGATCCTCTACGGCCAGAGTTTTGACGTTCCGAAGATGGATGATTTCGTGCTGCCCATCGGCAAGGCGCGCATCCACAAGGAAGGCAAGGACGCGACCATCGTCTCCTTCGGCATCGGCATGACCTATGCGGTCAAGGCGGCGGAAGAGCTGGCGGGCGAGGGCATCGACGTGGAGGTGATCGACCTGCGCACGATCCGCCCGATGGACCTCGATACGGTGATCGCTTCGGTGAAGAAGACGAACCGTCTGGTGACAGTGGAGGAAGGGTTCCCGCAGTCTTCGGTCGGTGCGCATATCGCCAGCCAGGTGATGCAGCGGGCGTTTGACTATCTCGATGCGCCGGTGATCACGGTTGCGGGCAAGGATGTGCCGATGCCTTATGCGGCGAACCTTGAAAAGCTCGCGCTGCCGAGCGTGGCCGAAGTGGTTGAGGCGGTGAAAGCCGTTTCCTATCGCAGCTAAGGGGAGGAAACCATGCCGATCAAAGTCACCATGCCTGCCCTTTCGCCGACGATGGAGGAGGGGAATCTCGCCAAATGGATGGTCAAGGAGGGCGACAGCGTCGCACCCGGCGACGTGATCGCCGAGATCGAAACCGACAAGGCGACCATGGAAGTGGAAGCTGTGGACGAGGGCACTGTCGCCAAGATCGTCGTGCCGGAAGGCACCGAGGGCGTGAAGGTGAATGCGCTGATCGCGATCCTGGCCGAAGAGGGCGAGGATGCCGGGGCGGCGGCGAAAGCTGCCGAGAGCGGATCCGACTTGAAGCCTGAACCCAAGTCTGAATCCAAGGCGGAAAAGCCTGCAAAGGAAGAAGCGCCCGCTGCCAAATCCGAGGCAAAGCCTGCGGAAGCAAAGGCGGCACCAGCAGGCGATGGCGAACGCGTATTCGCCTCTCCGCTTGCCCGCCGTCTGGCGAAGGAAGCCGGTCTCGATCTTGCAGCGATTTCGGGCTCCGGCCCGAAAGGCCGGATCGTCAAGGCCGATGTGGAAGCAGCGGCGAAGGATGGCGGTGCGAAAGCCGCCGATGCAGCACCTTCTGCCGCTCCGTCCGCACAGCCGGCCATGTCCGACGATCAGGTCATGAAACTGTTCGAGGAAGGCTCCTACGAGCTCATCCCCCATGACAGCATGCGCAAGACCATCGCCCGCCGTCTGGTCGAGGCGAAGTCGTCCATCCCGCATTTCTACCTGACACTCGACTGCGAGATCGACGCGCTTCTGGTGCTGCGCAAGCAGTTGAACGATGCCGCGCCGAAGGTGAAGACTGAGGATGGCGAGAAGCCGGCCTACAAGCTGTCGGTCAACGACATGGTCATCAAGGCGCATGCCAAGGCGCTTGCCATGGTGCCGGAGGCGAATGTCTCCTGGACCGAGAGCGCCATGGTGAAGCACAAACATGCCGATGTGGGCGTGGCTGTGTCGATCCCCGGCGGCCTGATCACGCCGATCATCCGCCGCGCCGACGAGAAGACGCTGTCGGCGATTTCCAACGAGATGAAGGATCTGGCAACACGGGCGCGCTCGCGCAAGCTGAAGGCGGAAGAGTATCAGGGCGGCAACACGGCCGTTTCCAATCTCGGCATGTTCGGCATCAAGGACTTCGCCGCCGTCATCAACCCGCCGCATGCGACGATCCTCGCGGTTGGCGCTGGCGAGCAGCGGGCGGTGGTGAAGGATGGCGAGGTGAAGGTGGCAACGGTGATGTCGGTGACGCTGTCGACCGATCACCGCGCGGTGGACGGGGCGCTCGGCGCCGAACTCCTCGCCGCCTTCAAACAGGTCATCGAAAATCCGCTTACCATGCTGATTTAGGCGTCATGGACCTGCTTTACCGGGGGAAACGATGAAGACCATCCTGTGCTTTGGCGATTCGCTGACATGGGGGTATGACCCCGTTGGCCCCGGGCGGCACGCCCATGACGTTCGCTGGCCGAGCGTTCTTGAAGCTGAACTTGGCGGCAAAGCGCGCGTGATTGCCGAAGGGTTGAATGGCCGAACCACGGTGTTCGACGATTTTGCGGCCGGTGCCGACCGCAATGGTGCGCGTGTCCTGCCTACGCTTCTCACCAGCCACGCGCCACTCGACCTGGTCATCATCATGCTGGGCACAAACGACATGAAGCCCTTCATCTGTGGCCACGCTTTCGGAGCAAAACAGGGCATGCAGCGCCTGATCGACATCGTGCGCGGACATGACTATCCGATGGGAGAGCCGGCACCGAAGGTCCTCATCATGTCGCCCCCGCCGGCTTGTGAAACGCCCGATCCCGATTTCGCGGCTTTGTTTGAAAGCGCCCGTATCGAATCGGCAAAGTTGGCTGCTCTCTATGCATCGCTTGCCAAGGAGATCGGCGCCGTTTTTTTCGACGCCGGCTCCGTGGCGCACACAAGCCCGCTTGACGGCGTTCATCTGGACGCGGAAAACACGAGCTCCATTGGCCGGGGGCTCGCCCCGGTCGTGAGAGACATGCTTGAGCTTTGACAAAGGAGGGGAGCATGACGAACACGGTGGACCATGAAAGTGTACATGCATCATGGGGCTGGCTGGCTCTGCTTGGAGCCATCTCGCTGATCGGGGGCATTCTGGCCCTGGCCAACCCGTTTGCCGCCACCATGACAGCGGCGATCCTGGCCGCCTGGACATTCGTCTTGTTCGGGGTCGTGCAGATCGTCCAGGCCTTTCGCGTGCGCGGCTGGGGCGGATTTCTGTGGGCATTGCTTTTGGGCGTCCTGACGCTTGCAGTCGGTGTATCGATCATTGCCAAGCCGGCTGCGGGGATCATCTCGCTAACCATTCTCGTGGCGATCATGTTTCTGGTTCTGGGCGCGGTAAAGGTCATGTATTCCTTCTCCTTCCGCCCGCTCTCGGGCTGGGGATGGGTGCTTTTCTCCGGAATCGTGTCGCTCATTCTGGGCGTGATGATCCTCGCCGACCTGCCGTGGTCTGCGGCAACGATACTGGGCATTCTGCTGGCGATTGAACTGCTTTCGAACGGCGTGTTCCTGTTGTTCATCGCCTTTGGCCTGCGTGGGGCTGCGCGGGCCTGAAAACTTTCGGGGCGCGGCGGTGTGCAAGCCGCGCCCGGACAATGATATGACTACAAGGAGAAACCAGCTGTGGCTGAAAATTACGACGTTATCATCATCGGATCGGGACCCGGCGGCTATGTCACCGCCGTCCGCGCGGCACAGCTTGGTTTGAAAACGGCAATCGTGGAGCGAGAGCATCTGGGCGGCATCTGCCTCAACTGGGGCTGTATCCCGACAAAGGCGCTGCTGCGCTCGGCCGAGATCAAGCACTATGCCGAGAACGGCAAGGATTACGGCCTGACCATCGACGGCAAGATTTCTGCGGATGTGAATGCCGTTGTCGACCGCTCACGCAAGGTCTCCCAGCGGCTGAATGGCGGCGTCGGATTCTTGATGAAGAAGAACAAGATCGACGTGATCTGGGGTGAGGCGAAGCTTTCCAAGCCGGGCGAGGTGGTCGTTTCCGAACCCTCCAAAAAGGCGATGCAGCCGCAGCCACCCATGCCGAAGAACACCAAGGGTGCCGGCACCTACAAGGCAAAGCACATCATTGTCGCAACCGGAGCACGCCCGCGCGTTCTGCCAGGCATCGAGCCGGATGGTGACAAGATCTGGACCTATTTCGAGGCGATGGTTCCGAAGACCATGCCGAAATCGCTCGTCGTGATGGGCTCCGGCGCCATCGGCATGGAGTTCGCCTCCTTCTACCGCACCATGGGAGCGGATGTGACGGTTGTAGAGCTGATGCCGCAGATCCTGCCGGTCGAGGATGCGGAAGTCTCGAAGTTTGCAAAGCGCCAGTTCGAGAAACAGGGCATCCAGTTCAAGCTTGAGGCGAAAGTTGCCAAGGTCGAGAAGACCAAGGACGGGATCACCGCCCATATCGAAACCAAGGACGGCAAGGTTGAGAAGATTTCGGCCGAGAAGCTGATCTCCGCCGTTGGCGTGCAGGGCAATATCGAGAATCTCGGCCTCGAATCGCTCGGGGTTAAGACGGATCGCGGCTGTGTGGCGGTCGACGGGTACGGTCGCACCAATGTTGAGGGCATCTACGCAATCGGCGATGTGGCGGGCCCGCCCATGCTGGCGCACAAGGCCGAGCATGAGGGCGTGATCTGCATCGAGAAGATCGCCGGCGTGCCGGGCGTCCATGCGCTCGACAAGGGGCTGATCCCCGGCTGCACCTATTGCCATCCGCAGGTTGCCTCCGTCGGCCTCACGGAAGCCAAAGCCAAGGAAGCCGGCCGCGACATCCGGGTTGGCCGCTATCAGTTTGCCGCCAACGGCAAGGCGATTGCGCTCGGCGAAGACCAGGGTTTCGTCAAGACGATCTTCGACAAAAAGACGGGCGAGCTTCTCGGCGCACACATGATTGGTGCCGAGGTTACCGAGCTCATTCAGGGCTTCGTCGTTGCGATGAACCTTGAGACGACGGAAGAAGAGCTGATGCACACGGTCTTCCCGCATCCGACCCTGTCTGAGATGATGAAAGAGAGCGTGCTCGACGCCTATGGGCGTACGCTCAACGCGTAAAATGGGCTGAAGGCCCCTGTTTCCCCCGCAGCAACTGGACTATATGCGGGGGAACATTGAACGAGGAACAGGATGATGGAAGAAAGCTATGGCCTTCTGGGCATGCCCGGCGTCGGCTTTTTCGGCCTGCTCGTCATCGGCTTTCTGGCCGGTTACGTGGCCGAGAAAACGATGAACCGCGATCATGGTTTTCTGACCAACATCCTTGTTGGCATCGCCGGTTCCTTCGTCGGCGGAACGCTTGCCGGTCTGGTCGGCATCTCGTTCTACGGTTTTCTGGGCAATCTGGTGATCGCCATTGTTGGCGCGATCCTGATCCTCTGGGTATTCGGACGCTCGTCTTCCAGCCGGGCGCGATAGGACAAACATGGTCACGATTCTCGATACTGTCACCGCCAAGCCGCGCCCGCGGCACCCTGAAAAGGCGCACCGGCCCGATCAGGAAGTGCTGCGCAAGCCCAAATGGATCCGGGTCAAGGCACCGACCTCGCAAGGGTATCTGGAAACCCGCGAGATCGTGAAATCCAACAAGCTCGTGACCGTGTGCGAAGAGGCGGGCTGCCCGAACATCGGCGAATGCTGGGACAAGAAGCACGCGACCTTCATGATCCTCGGCGAGATCTGCACCCGCGCCTGTGCCTTCTGTAACGTCGCCACGGGCATTCCCGGTCCGGTGGATATCAACGAGCCGGAAAACGTCGCCAAGGCCGTGCGCGAAATGGCGCTGAAGCATGTGGTCATCACTTCGGTCGACCGCGACGACCTGGCCGATGGGGGCGCGCAGCATTTTGCCGATGTGATCGGCGCGATCCGCTCTGCTTCTCCCGAAACGACCATCGAGATCCTCACGCCGGACTTCCTGCGCAAGGATGGCGCACTGGAAATCGTGGTTGCAGCAAAGCCCGATGTCTTCAACCACAACCTGGAGACGGTACCGGGGAATTATCTTAAAGTTCGCCCCGGTGCGCGCTATTTCCATTCGCTGCGGCTGCTCCAGCAGGTGAAGGAGCTGGATCCGACCATGTTCACCAAATCCGGCATCATGGTGGGGCTTGGCGAAGAGCGCAACGAAGTGTTGCAGCTCATGGATGATCTGCGCTCGGCCAATGTTGATTTCATGACCATCGGCCAGTATCTGCAGCCGACGCGCAAGCACCATCCGGTGAAGAAATTCGTGACGCCCGAAGAGTTCAAGTCCTACGAAACCGTGGCTTACACGAAGGGCTTCCTCATGGTGTCGTCGAGCCCGCTCACGCGCTCCTCGCACCATGCGGGCGAGGATTTCGCCAAGCTGAAGGCCGCACGTGATGCGCGCCTGAGCGCTGCGGATTCTGCTGCGAACTGATGCCGAAATTCGAGACCGTGCGCCGGGTGGCGCACACGCCTGAAGACATGTTCGCGCTGGTCGCGGATGTGGAGAAATATCCCGAATTCGTGCCCATGTGCGAAGCGCTTTCCGTGCGCACCCGCAAGGAACGCGACGGGGTCACGCTCCTCGTCGCCGACATGACGGTGGGCTACAAGGCGCTGCGGGAAACGTTCACAAGCCAGGTCACGCTGAAGCCGGAAGATGCGGCGATCGATGTGCGTTATGTGGATGGTCCGTTTCGCTTCCTGAAAAACGAGTGGCGTTTCGAGCCCGCCGGCGATCAGCAGTGCGACATCCACTTTTTCATCGAGTATGAATTCAAGAGCAGGATGCTGGGCGCATTGATGGGCGCGATGTTCGACCGGGCGTTCCGCATGTTTTCCGAAGCCTTCGAGCGCCGCGCGGATGCGGTCTACGGGACAGGCGTTTAAGCGGTTTTCAGGGTCGAGAGCACCATATCGAGTGCCGTTTCGACTGTGGAAGCCCGGACGCCTGCTCGATCCTTGCCCGAGAAGATGTGCGATTGCGCGACGGGTTCGCGTCCTTCTAGCGCCAGACCGAACCAGACAAGGCCGACCGGCTTTTCTGTCGATCCGCCATCGGGGCCGGCGATACCTGTGACGGCGACCGTCACGCCAGCACGTGAACGGGCGAGGGCACCGGCGGCCATTTCGAGCGCGGTCTCGCGCGAAACCGCGCCATGGTTTGCGAGTGTTTCGGGTGAGACGCCGAGCATCTCCATCTTGGCTTCGTTGGAATAGGTGACGAAACCACGATCGACAACGGAGGACGAACCGGCGATGTCCGTCAGGGCCGCGGCGATCATGCCGCCGGTGCATGATTCGGCGGTGGCCAGCATGATGCCGCGCGCTTCACAGGCCTTCAGCACTTTGCGGGCGGGCGTCTCGAAACCGCTCATGCAGGAACCTCGCCGGGATAGATCACACTGGCGGTGGCAATGGCCGCGATGCCTTCCTCGCGGCCAATGAAGCCCATTTTCTCGTTGGTCGTGGCCTTGATCGAGATGCGGTGTGGCGCGATGCCGAGCATGGCGGAAAGGGCTTTGGTCATTGCTTCCCGGTGGGGACCGACCTTGGGCGCTTCACAGATGATGGTAACGTCTGCATTGGCAATGCGGCCGCCGGCATCACGCACGATGCGGGCGGCGTGTTCGAGGAAAATGTGGGAGGCAGCCCCCTTCCATTGGGGGTCGGACGGTGGAAAATGCGTGCCGATGTCTCCGGCGCCACAAGTGGCAAGCAGCGCGTCGGTGAGCGCATGCAGGCCGACATCCGCATCGGAATGGCCCGAGAGACGCTTCGTGTGGGGAATGCTGACCCCGCACAGGATGACGGCGTCGCCATCGGTAAAGGTGTGAACATCGTAACCGTTCCCGGTTCGCACATCGGGAAAGGCGGTCGGACGGTTCAGTCGCTCATCGGCAAGAGCAATATCCCGCGCCCAGGTGAGCTTGATGTTGTCGACGGCGCCGGCAACGAGGCGGACGGGGATCTTTGCCCATTCGGCTATCGAGGCGTCGTCGGTGAAATCCTCACGGCCAAGCTTGTGCGCGCGCTCATGGGCAGCCGCGATCAGCGCGAAAGGAAAGCCCTGAGGGGTCTGAGCAGCGTGCAGGTCGTGGCGCGGAACGGTCTCGGCGATAAATCCTGCGGGGCCGGCCCGTTTGACCGTGTCTGCGACGGGCAGGGCGGGCAGGGCACCCTGGCCCTCTTCAACGGCGTTGATGATGCGGTCGATGAGCTCCCGGTCGATGAAGGGGCGCACGCCGTCGTGAATCAGAACCGTCTGGGGGGACGGATCGTAGAGTGCGAGCAGGGCAAGCCGGGTGGAGGCCTGCCGTGAATGCCCGCCATGGATCGCACGAACACGTTCGGCGCAGAGCCCCGCCGTCGCCTCGGCAAAGAGCGCTTCGTCATCAGGATGGATCGCGACCACGATGCGTTCGATGCGGGGATCGGCGAGGAAGGTCTCGAGCGTGTGACGCAGAACGGGCTTGCCGCCGATCAGGCGATATTGCTTCGGCCCCTCGGTGGATTGGCCTGCGCGCTCGCCACGCCCGGCGGCAACGATGACGGCAGCGACTTCTCCCGTCGAGCGAGGCGCTCGAGGATCTGCCTCGGCAAGGATTTCGGATTGGTGCATCTGCTTGTCCATAGGGCAGACGCATAATAAGACACGCCACGAAAGGCCAGCCGAATTTGCATGACACCCATTCCGAGCGAATTGTGTGTTGCAGGTGCGGCCCGAAGTGGCTAAATAATAAGCACAAGCAAAAGGTGCTTTAATTTTGTGCATCTCGTTCACTGAATTTCTGTCGACACCGCTTACTGTCGGGCCCGTAACCATCCGCAACAGGGTGTTTCTGGCACCAATGTCGGGCGTGACCGATCTCGCCTTTCGCGCCCGTGCGCATGCGCACGGGGCGGGGCTTGTGGTTTCAGAGATGGTAGCAAGTGGTGAACTTGCGCGTGGCAAGGCGGAATCGGCACGCCGCCTGCGCCGTCCCGAGGTGGACGTGCATATGGTGCAGCTTGCCGGTAGGGAAGCACGCTGGATGGCCGAGGGCGCGCGGATAGCGGAAGCAGAAGGCGCCGACATCATCGACATCAATATGGGCTGCCCCGCCAAGAAGGTGACGGGCGGTTACTCCGGCTCTGCGCTGATGCGCGAACCCGACCATGCGCTGAGTCTGATCGAGGCAGTTGTGTCGGCGGTGCGGGTGCCCGTTACGGTAAAGATGCGGCTAGGCTGGGACGAACATGCGCTCAACGCACCGGACATTGCCAGCCGAGCTGAGGCTGCCGGTGTCGCAATGGTGACCGTACATGGGCGTACCCGCTGCCAGTTCTACAAGGGCAAGGCGGACTGGCAGGCGATATCCGCGGTGAAGGATGCCGTCACCATTCCCGTTGTTGCCAATGGCGATGTGAACACACCCGAGGATGCTGCGGGCATCCTTGCGGCATCCGGAGCGGATGCGGTGATGATCGGTCGTGCGCATTACGGTGCGCCATGGACGGCCGGAGCCCTCGCTGCCAATGCCGACCGCCGGCCTGAGACGCTGGCTGATTATGTGGTCGATCACTACGAAGCAATGCTTGCCCTTTACGGAACGGAGCACGGCACACGACACGCCCGCAAACATCTTGGTTGGTACATGGACCGACATCTCGGCGCGGTCGATACCGAAAGCCGCAAGGCGATCATGACGGGGACCGATCACCGCGAGGTCTCACGCCTTCTGCGGGGGCTTTTCCGCAGGCACGAGGAGCGTCTGGCCGCATGAACAGGCAGGAGGAGCCCACACGCATGGAGATCGGCCCCGCCAGTCTTCTCCTGAACACGCTGAGACATCCGATGGTGATGATCGACTGCGAGGGTTTCATGGTCGAGGTCAATGCGGAAGCCGAGGACTTCTTTCGCTCCGGCGCCTCCATTCTCGCGCGCAGCCGGCTTGAGGATTTCGTCCCCTTTGGGAGCCCATTGATCGCACTTGTGGAACAGGTGCGTGAGCAGCGTGTGGCCATCAACGAATATCGCGTCGACATTTCCTCGCCGCGGCTCGGAGCGGAGCGCATGGTGGATATTCATGCCGCACCGGTGTCCGAAGTGCCGGGGGCGGTGGCGCTTCTCCTGCAGGAGCGCTCCATGGCCGACAAGATCGACCGGCAGATGGTCCATCGCGGTGCTGCGCGTTCGGTGACCGGCCTTGCAGCCATGCTGGCGCACGAGATCAAGAACCCGCTTTCGGGCATCCGTGGCGCCGCGCAATTGCTGGAACATGCGGTGTCTGATGAGGACCGTGCCCTGACACGCCTCATAACCGAAGAAACGGACCGGATCGTTGCGCTGGTGGATCGCATGGAGGTGTTTTCCGACGAACGCCCCGTGGAACGCGACCCGATCAACATTCACCTGGTGCTCGATCACGTCAAAGCCGTTGCCAAGAGTGGCTTCGCCCGCAAGGTGAGCATCGTCGAAGACTACGATCCTTCCCTGCCACCCGTATGGGCAAACCGCGATCAGTTGATCCAGGTGTTCCTGAACCTGGTGAAGAACGCCGCTGAAGCGATCGGTGACCGAGACGATGGCGAGATAAGGCTCACGACGGCGTTTCGACCGGGCATTCGCTTGTCGGTCCCAGGCTCGCCGGATCGGGTGGCCCTGCCGCTGGAATTCTGCGTTCACGATAATGGACCGGGGATCCCTGAGGACCTGCGGCAAATCATCTTCGATCCTTTTGTGACTTCGAAACAAAATGGCTCCGGTCTGGGGCTCGCGCTGGTTGCCAAGATCGTCGGCGCACACGGCGGCGTCATCGAGTGCGAATCCTCTGGCCAGCGCGGCACGGTTTTCCGCATCCTGATGCCTGCCTGGCGCGAAGCGCGCCGCAAGGATGTCCTTCTTAACGAAGAGGATACGCCCGCATGACCAGCATTCTCGTCGCCGATGACGATGCAGCCATCCGCACAGTGCTCAATCAGGCACTTTCACGCGCGGGTCACGATGTGCGGGTGACATCGAATGTGGAGACGCTCTGGCGCTGGGTTTCTGCGGGCGAGGGGGACCTGGTTATCACCGATGTGGTGATGCCCGATGGCAATGCGTTCGACCTTCTGCCGCGAATCCGCAAGGCGCGTCCCGACCTTCCGGTCGTCGCCATGAGCGCGCAGAACACATTCATGACCGCGATCCGCGCCTCGGAAGTCGGTGCCTATGAATATCTGCCAAAGCCTTTCGATCTGACGGAACTCGTCAACATCGTGGGACGAGCGCTTTCGGAACCCAAGTCGAATCAGAAGGAAAGCGCAACCGCAGAAGCGCCGGACGCCTTGCCTCTCATCGGTCGTTCGGCCGCCATGCAGGAAATCTATCGTCTGCTGGCGCGTATGATGCAGACCGACCTTACGGTGATGATCAGCGGCGAATCCGGGACGGGCAAGGAACTGGTAGCGCGAGCGCTGCATGAGTATGGCCGCAGGCGCAAAGGCCCCTTCGTGGCGATCAACATGGCTGCCATCCCGCGCGATCTCATCGAATCCGAGCTCTTTGGCCACGAAAAAGGGGCATTTACCGGTGCGCAGGCGCGTTCCTTTGGCCGCTTCGAACAGGCGGAAGGCGGAACGCTGTTTCTCGATGAAATCGGCGACATGCCAATGGAGGCTCAAACACGCCTCCTTCGCGTGCTGCAGCAGGGTGAGTATACGACCGTCGGCGGGCGCACCCCGATCCGGACCGATGTGCGCATCGTGGCTGCCACCAACAAGGACCCCAGAATGCTGATCGATCAGGGACTGTTCCGTGAGGACCTGTTCTACCGGCTCAATGTGGTCCCGCTGCGCCTGCCCCCTTTGCGCGAGCGGGCCGAGGATATTCCCGATCTGGTGCGGCACTTTTTTGCACGAGCCGAGCAGGAAGGTCTTCAGCCCAAACGCATTGGCTCGGAAGGACTCGACCGGCTTAAAAGCTACCGCTGGCCGGGCAATGTGCGTGAGTTGGAAAACCTCGTGCGACGCCTGGCGGCTCTCTATCCGCAGGATGAAATTTCCGCAGAGATCATCGAACAGGAGTTGCGTGCCGCAGGGGCTTTGCGTGCAAGCCAACAAGATGCACTTCCAGAAGAGACGACACTCACTCAGGCCGTCGAGCAGCATCTGCAACGCTATTTCGGACAGTTCGGAGACCAACTCCCACCGGCCGGCCTTTATCAGCGTGTCCTTGCGGATGTCGAACAGCCGCTTCTGATAGCCGCTCTTACGGCAACGGGTGGAAACCAGCTGAAGGCAGCCGATCTTCTGGGACTCAACCGCAACACGCTGCGCAAGAAGATTCGCGACTACGGCATCAATATCTATCGCGGAGCAGGCTGAGCGAGCGCCAAAACCTGGCTGGCAACTCATCCTGGCCCCTGCAGATCCCCATTTTGCCCCAGCAATGCCGCAATGTTGAGAAATGCAACTGTTGCCAGCAGGTGACAGTCGTTGCATATGTGCAACATTGGGGCGGGGTTGGAGAGCAGAAGCGGGAGTTATGGTAAGCTTGTCTGAGAGTTCGCCGACGCAGCCTTTTGTTGCGGCTTCGCCTGTTCGGCGTGGGCGGTCGGCCACGTTTTTCATCGGCGTGGCAGCAGCGCTGGGCGCCCTTCTGACGGCCGCGGTCTCGTTCACGGTGCTTCTCGGGCTCACGCCTTTCACACCGGATGCACAGACAACGCTTTTGCTCATCGCGGTGAACTTCGCATTCATCATGCTTTTGTTCGGGCTGATCGTGCTCGAGGGCCTTCGCATCTACAAATCGCGGAAGGGTCAGAGGGCGGCGTCTCGTCTGCATGTACGCATTATCGCGATGTTTTCGCTGGTGGCGGCAATACCCGCTATTCTCGTCGCGGTAATTGCCTCGGTCACACTTGAGCTGGGCCTCGACCGGTGGTTCGAACTGCGCACGAAGGTGATTGTCTACTCCTCACTATCAATTGCCGATGCCTATGTGCAGCAAAATGCCCGAAGCCTGCAGGGCACTACAGAAAGCATGGGGGTGAGGCTCGATCAGGCTCGTACCCTCTACAATCTCGACCGCTATGGGTTCCGCGATTTCATGACGCGCCAAGCCATGCTACGTGGCCTGGCGGATGCTGAACTCGTCCGGGAAGATGGGTCCGTGATCATGAGCGCGCAGATGGCGGAGGATATTCCGCTACCGCGTCCCGGAAGCAAGGCGATGGAAATTGCCAACAGCTCCCAGATTGCGTTCAACGAGATTGGCGGTACCAATCTCGTGACCGCTGTCTACAAACTTCAGGACATCCCTGACGCCTATCTCTATACGGGTGCTTTGCTGGATCCCGAGGTGCTGAAAGCGCGGCAGATCGTGCGAACCAACACGGATGAGTACCGGTCTCTCGAGGGCAATCGCGGCAACACGCAGATCGCTTTCGCGCTCTTATACCTTGTCGTGACACTTGCGATCGTCCTTGCGGCGATCTGGACGGGCATTGCTGTTGCAGATCGCCTTGTGCGGCCGATACGTCAGTTGATCGGGGCGGCGGGAGCGGTGTCGACCGGCGATCTCGATGTCACTGTTCCGGTTCGATCCTCCGACGGTGATGTCGGACTTCTCGGCGATACGTTCAACAAGATGACACAGCAGCTCAAATCGCAGCGCGATCAGCTTATCGCCGCCAAGGACGTGATTGACGAGCGTCGCCGATTTACGGAGGCGGTCCTTTCAGGCGTGAGTGCGGGCGTCATCGGTGTGGAGGCAGACGGTTCGGTAGCCATGGTCAACCGTTCCGCGGAAGCCATGCTCGATATTTCCGCGCATGAGGCGGTGAACAAAAATCTCTCGGCTGTTCTGCCGCATCTCGGGCGAGTGTTCGAAACCGGGCGCAAATCAGGCCGCCCCGTCTACCGCGAACAGGCTACTTTCTTTCGGGGCGGATCGGAACGTACCTTCAACATCCAGATTACAACGGAAGAGGGCGTCAACGAGGACGATGAGCATTCATACGTGGTAACGGTCGACGACATCACCGATCTGATGCAGGCGCAACGGTCGATGGCCTGGGCCGATGTTGCACGTCGCATCGCGCATGAAATCAAAAACCCGCTGACGCCGATCCAATTGTCTGCCGAACGCATCCGCCGCCGGTTCGGCAAGGTGATCGAACAGGACAGGGAGATCTTCGATCAGTGCACCGATACGATCATTCGCCAGGTCGGCGATATCGGGCGAATGGTCGACGAGTTTTCGGCTTTTGCGCGGATGCCAAAACCAGACATTCAGCACCTCGATTTGAGAGATCCGCTGCGTGAGGCTTCATTTCTGGTCGAAGTTGCCCGCAACGAGATCAGTTTTGAACGGCATATCTCAGAGACCCCGCTGATGGGTCGTTTCGATGCGCGCTTGATGGGGCAGGCCTTTGGCAACGTCATCAAGAATGCTGCAGAGGCGATCGACGCTGCCGAGCGGAGCAATGGACAGCCAGGCGCAATCCGCATCAATGCCGGTATGAGCGGCCGCTTCATCCAGGTTGAAGTGATCGACAATGGCAAGGGATTGCCACGGGAAAACCGTCAGCGTCTGCTCGAACCCTATATGACCACGCGCGAAAAGGGGACGGGCCTGGGCCTGGCTATCGTGAAGAAAATTATTGAGGACCATGGGGGGCGTTTGGAGCTGCACGATGCGCCGGCCGATTTCCATGGCGGCATCGGCGCGATGATCCGCATCATACTTCCTGCCGCCGGAGACGCCGGCGGCACCGCTGAGACGACAAGAAGGTAGAAAATGGCTTCCGACATTCTGATCGTAGACGACGAGGAAGACATCCGGGAACTCGTTGCCGGCATTCTGAGCGACGAGGGCCACGAGACACGAACGGCTCATGATAGCGACAGTGCGCTGGCCTCGATCTCCGAGCGCGTCCCGCGCCTGATCCTGCTTGATATCTGGCTGCAGGGATCCAAGCTCGACGGGCTGGCGCTGCTCGACAAGATCAAGGAATTGCACCCGCATGTGCCTGTCGTCATGATTTCCGGTCATGGCACAATCGAAACCGCGGTTTCGGCGATCAAGCGCGGTGCCTATGATTTCATCGAGAAACCCTTCAAGACCGATCGGATGATCCTGATCTGCGAGCGGGCGCTTGAGATTTCCAAGCTCAAGCGCGAGATGAGCGATCTGAAGAAACGCAGTGGCGCCTCATACGATCTCGTCGGCGAATCTGCCGCGCTCAACCATTTGCGCCAGACGATCGAACGCGTTGCGCCGTCCAACAGCCGGATCATGCTGACCGGACCATCCGGATCCGGCAAGGAGCTGGTTGCTAGAGCGATCCATGCCGCCTCGCCACGCAGCAATGGACCATTCGTGACGCTGAACGCTGCAGCCATTACGCCCGAACGTATGGAAATCGAGTTGTTCGGCACCGAGTCGGATGGTGGCGAGAGGAAGGTGGGTGCCCTTGAGGAGGCGCATGGCGGCGTTCTCTACCTTGATGAAGTGGCCGACATGCCACTTGGTACGCAGAGCAAGATTCTGCGCGTTCTCGTGGACCAGCAGTTCGAACGTGTCGGGGGCACGCGGCGGGTGAAAGTGGACGTGCGCATCATCTCATCCACCGCGCAGAACATCGAATCCCTCATAGCCGATGGCCGTTTCCGCGAAGACCTGTTCCACCGACTGGCGGTGGTGCCGGTGGTCGTGCCGCCCCTAGCCGACCGACGTGAGGACATACCCCTGCTTGTCGATCATTTCATGCAGCAGATCGGTGAACAGGCCGGCATCAAGCCGCGCCCGCTGGGCAACGACGCAATGGCTGTGCTTCAGGCGCATAATTGGCCGGGCAATGTGCGACAGCTGCGGAACAATATCGAGCGGTTGATGATCCTGACGCGGGGTGACGGGCCGGACACACCGATTACTGCCGACCTTCTGCCGGCGGAAATCGGCGATGTCATGCCGCGTCTGCCGACGCAGTCGGATCAGCACATCATGGCGCTGCCATTGCGCGAGGCACGCGAACTCTTCGAAAAGGAATATCTGCTTGCCCAGATCAACCGCTTCGGCGGAAACATCTCGCGTACGGCGGAATTCGTCGGCATGGAACGCTCGGCACTTCATCGCAAACTTAAATCTCTGGGCGTCTAGCGAGTGAGATGGAGCGGACAGACAGCAGAAGGCGGACATCCGGCTTTCCGGTTTTCATGGCGAGGGAAAAGCGCTAGAGCATGGGCCTTGCAGACCCGGCATTTGGTCTTTGTTGAGGCAGGGAACAGGCGATGAAAGTCATTATTTGCGGCGCGGGGCAGGTCGGCTTCGGTATTGCGGAACGACTGGCGGCCGAGCAGAACGACGTGTCCGTCATCGACACATCGCCGGAACTGATTCGTGCCGTTCGCGATACGCTCGACGTGCGCGGCTTTGTCGGACATGGCGCGCATCCCGACGTGCTCGCCTCAGCCGGCGCGAGCGAAGCCGACATGATCATCGCAGTGACCCTGTTCGACGAGGTGAACATGGTGGCCTGCCAAGTCGCGCATTCGCTGTTCAACGTGCCGACCAAGATCGCGCGCATTCGCTCGCAATCCTATCTGCAATCGCACTATATGGACCTGTTCTCGCGCGATCATCTTCCCATCGACGTGATCATTTCGCCGGAGGTCGAGGTTGGCGAGATGGTGATGCGCCGCATCGCTCTGCCGGGTGCAACGGATGTGGTGAGCTTCGCCGACGACAAGGTATCGATGGTGGCGATCGAGTGTCTGGAGGAATGTCCGGTCATCAACACGCCGCTGGCACAGCTGACGGAACTTTTCCCTGATCTGCCCTCGACCGTTGTGGGCGTCTCACGCGAAGGCAAGCTGTTCATCCCGCATTCGGGCGATCAGCTCATTGCCGGTGATCTGGCCTATGTGGTGACCACCAAGGATCAGGTGCGCCGCACGCTTGGCCTCTTCGGCCATGAGGAGCGCGAGGCGACCCGCATCGTGATCGCCGGCGGCGGGAATATCGGCCTTTACGTCTCGCGCGCCATGGAGA
The DNA here is from genome assembly GCF_020833685.1 of Nitratireductor sp. B36. Lineage (GTDB taxonomy): Bacteria > Pseudomonadota > Alphaproteobacteria > Rhizobiales > Rhizobiaceae > Nitratireductor. The sequence goes on along the minus strand of NZ_JACKZY010000001.1, from coordinate 116,946 downwards.
AGAAGCAGAGCCGCACCAAGGTCAAGGTGATCGAGAACACCCGCGAACGGGCGGTGGCTCTCGCGGACAAGCTGCGCCGCACGGTCGTTCTTCATGGCAGCGCGCTCGACCAGAAACTTCTTCTGGAAGCCGATATCCAGCACGCCGACCTGATGGTGGCGCTGACCAATGACGATCAGGTCAACATCCTTTCGAGCGTGATTGCCAAGCGTCTCGGGTGCCGCTCCAATCTGGTTCTGATCAACAATCCCACCTATCACGATTTCGCCAAAACGCTGGGGATCGACGCGCATGTGAACCCGCGTTCGGTGACGATTTCGAAAGTGCTCCAGCATGTCAGACGCGGCCGCATTCGCGCCGTCCACAACATTCAGCGCGGTGCAGCCGAGGTCATCGAGGCCGAAGCTTTGGAAACATCGCCGCTTGTCGGGCCGCCGCTCAGCGAGGTGGAGTTCCCCGACGGAATGCGCATCGGCGCGGTCTATCGCGACGGTGCTGTTATCAAGCCGAGCGGATCTCTGAAGATCAAACCGAAGGACCGGGTTGTGATCTTTGCGCTCGAAAGCGCGGTTCGGCAGGTCGAGCAGATGTTCCGTGTCAGCCTGGAGTTCTTCTGAGCTGCTTGAAAAACCTCCCGCAGGGCGGCAAAACAAACCTTTCTTTCGTGCGGCAACGATTCCAGCCGGCGGATTTCAGCAGACGGAGAGTGAGACATGCCACGCATTGCTTATGTGAACGGGCGTTATGCGAATCACGGTGACGCGATGGTTCACGTGGAGGACCGTGGCTATCAGCTCGCCGACGGCGTCTACGAAGTGTGCGAGATTTCTCGTGGATACATTATCGATATGAAGGGGCATCTTGACCGGCTCGACCGTTCGCTGCGCGAACTGCGCATGGACTGGCCGGTTGAGCGCAAGGCTCTCGAATTCATCATGCGTGAAGTCATCCGCCGCAACCATGTACGCAACGGTATGGTGTATCTGCAGGTGACGCGCGGCGTTGCCCCGCGTGACCATGCCTTCCCCACCACGCCCGTTCGCTCAGCCCTCGTGGTGACGGCAAAGCGCATGGATCCGAACGCCGCGGCAAAGAAGGCCGAAAAAGGCATGACCGTGATCACCGTGCCGGAAAACCGCTGGGAGCGCGTGGATATCAAGACGATCGGACTTCTTCCGAACGTTCTGGCACGTCAGGCGGCCGTTGATGCCGGGGCGCAGGAGGCCTGGTTTGTCGACCCGGACGGAACGGTCAAGGAAGGCGCTTCCACCAATGCGTGGATCGTGACTAAGGACGGTCATCTGGTGACGCGGCCGGCCGATTTCGGCATTTTGCGTGGGATAACCAGAGCCACCGTGATAAAGGTCGCCGCCGATCTCGGGCTGAAGGTCGAGGAGCGCGCTTTTTCGGTGGAGGAGGCGCAAAACGCCCGCGAAGCCTTTGTTACCAGCGCCACAAGCGTGGTGATGCCTGTGGTCAACATCGATGGGAAACCCGTGGCCAACGGACATCCCGGCAGTGTCGCGCGCTCTTTGCGGGACGCGTTTTTTGCGATTGCGGAAAAAAGTCCTAGCTGTTAACCAACGCGCATGATGATGCGGCTCGGTGCAACCGATGAACATAGGCATCAATTGATCATGCAGTCCCTGTCACAGACTTTCTTGACAGGAGCGTGTCATATTTGCGCTACTGGCTGCCCTAAGGCAGCGAATGGGTGAAAGACCAAAAATGGCGGAACGAACTCAAAACCTGCAGGACCTGTTCCTGAATACCGTTCGCAAGAGCAAGAACCCTCTCACGATCTTCCTCATCAACGGTGTCAAACTGACAGGCATTGTTACTTCATTCGATAATTTCTGCGTGCTTTTGCGCCGCGACGGACATTCGCAGCTCGTTTACAAGCACGCGATCTCGACGATCATGCCGAGCCAGCCTGTTCAGCTTTACGACGCCGAGGAAAGCAATCGGGACTCCTGATTGACAGAAAAACGCAAGTCAGACGAAGAAGCCCGCGGCGGCGATCGGTCGACCACAAGTCCCGACACCACGCGAGCTGCAGTCATTACGCCTGTCCTCCCGTCCGAACGCCGTGCCGCCGAGAGCGGTGCGGTTTCTTCGCGTGCATCCGATGCGCGCCACGAAGAGGCGATCGGTCTTACCGAAGCGATCGATCTCGACGTGGTTTTCGCCGAGATCGTAAGTGTTCATACGCCGCGGCCGGCAACATTGCTCGGCACGGGCAAGCTGGAAGAAATCGCTGCCCGGGTTGAAGAACAGGATGTGGAAGTGGTGATCATCGATCATCCACTCACACCGGTGCAGCAGCGCAATCTCGAAAAAGCGCTCAAAGCCAAGGTTTTGGACAGGACGGGGCTTATTCTCGAGATTTTCGGGCGCCGCGCGCGAACCAAGGAAGGGCGACTTCAGGTCGATCTGGCCCATCTGGAATATCAGCGCGGCCGGCTTGTCCGGAGCTGGACCCACCTGGAGCGGCAGCGCGGCGGCGGCGGCTTTATGGGCGGCCCGGGCGAGACGCAGATCGAGGCAGACAGGCGACAGCTTCAAGAGCGCATCATGCGTCTGAAGAAGGATCTGGAACAGGTCCGGCGCACACGCGATCTGCATCGCGCCAAGCGTCGGAAGGTCCCGTTCCCGATCGTCGCCATCGTTGGCTACACCAATGCCGGAAAATCGACCCTGTTCAATCGGCTTACCGGGGCAAGCGTGATGGCGGAAGACATGCTCTTTGCCACGCTGGACCCCACGCTTCGCCGGGTACAGCTGCCTCATGGCACGACCATTATCCTTTCCGATACGGTCGGCTTCATCTCCGACTTGCCAACCCACCTTGTCGCCGCTTTCCGCGCAACGCTCGAGGAGGTTGTTGAAGCGGACCTGATCGTGCATTTGCGCGACATCGCAGACCCCGATACGGCAGCTCAGGCGATGGATGTCGAGGCCATTCTCGGCGACCTGGGGGTGGATGCCGCTGACCGGACACGCGTGCTGGAGGTCTGGAACAAGATCGACAGTCTTGATCCGGAACGACGTCGGGCCCTTCTGGAGGGGATGCGTGCCGACGATGCACCGCTGGCAATCTCCGCAATCACGGGGGAGGGTATCCCCGATCTGCTGGCGCTGATCGAAGAGCATATTTCCGGACAGATTGTCCTGACCTCGATCGTCCTTGCACCGGAACGGATGTCACTCCTCGACTGGGTGTATCGCAATGGCGACGTTGTTGAGCGCACAAACAACGACGATGGAAGCATCTTACTGAAACTGCGGATGACGGAATCGGCGAAACAGGAGCTTCAGGAACAGCTCGCCGGAAAGAAGGCCGCTCGCCATTAGGTCCCAGGCCCCATGGCGAACGTGGCACTCACATGGAGAGGGTGTCAGCAGGCTGCGGTTTTTGCGCGTTGCCACAGCGCTTCCATCTCCTGAAGGTCTGCATCCTCTAGCGAGCGCCCAGCCTTTTTAAGCTCGCGTTCCACAAAATCGAAGCGCTTGCGGAATTTATCATTGGTCCGGGCAAGGGCGGCTTCCGCGTCGTGCCCCAGGTGGCGTCCCAGATTAACCACGGCGAACAGAAGATCCCCGTATTCCTCCGCCGCGTGAGCGTCATCCTGTTCGTTTAAAGCGTCCCGCAATTCACCGATTTCCTCCTCGATCTTGTCGAGCACAGGACCGGTTTTACCCCAATCGAAACCCACGCGGGCAGCCCGTTGCTGAAGCTTGTAAGCACGCATGAGAGCAGGCAGGGCGCGCGGAACATCATCCAGATAGGCGGTGAACTCTTCAGGGCTGCCATTTTGCTTCCGCCGGGCAAGACGCTCGGCCTTTTCCTGTGCTTTAATCTCGTTCCACATGCCTTTCGCCATGCCCCGGCTCCGTGCCTTGGCATCACCGAACACATGCGGGTGGCGACGGATCATCTTGCGGGTGATCGCCTCTACCACATCACCAAAATCGAAATGACCTTCTTCCTCAGCCATGCGTGCATGAAAGACGACCTGCAAAAGAAGATCTCCCAGCTCATCACGCAGATCATCAAGATCATGGCGCTCGATCGCATCTGCGACTTCGTATGCTTCCTCGATCGTATAGGGTGCGATGGACGCGAAATCCTGCTCAACGTCCCACGGACAGCCGGTCTGCGGCGTGCGAAGGGCTTTCATGATCTCGAGAAGTCTTGCGATATCCTTTGAGGGCTGCATCACCGCGTTCCTGTGTCTGATCTGTCGACGCTTTTTCTTGACCGGCAAAAGCTCACCAAGCAATTGATTTAATGCGGATCCGGATGAAACCAGGTGCCGATCGGACCGGAAAATGCTCCCGCTCAGCCGATCGTGTGTTCGAGCACACGCAGCCAGTTGCGCCAAGCTATTTTCTCGACCAGTTCCTCTCCATAGCCATGCCCACGCATGGCCTCTATGAGGTTCGGCAAACCGGAGACATCTCCGATGGCACGCGGCACCAGTGCACCGTCGAAATCGGACCCGAGTGCCACTCCGTCTTCGCCAAGTGCTTCCAACATGGCATCCAGATGCCTCAACAGGATGTCTAGATCCGTGTTGGCGTTGGTGTCGCCGTCGGGACGCAGAAAGCTCACGGAAAAATTGAGGCCTGCCAAGCCGCCGGTTTCCCGGATCGCCCGCATTTGCCAATCCGTGAGATTGCGTGACTGGGGACAGATGGCATGAACGTTTGAATGACTCGCGACGAGCGGTGCGTCGCTGATCGCCTGAACGTCGCGAAAACCCTTCTCATTGAGGTGGGAAAGATCGACCAGGATGCCCAGGCGATTACACTTGCGGATAAGCGCCTTGCCAGCGTCGCTCAAACCCTCTCCGATGTCGGGTGTCGAGGGGAATCGGAAGGGAACCCCGTGGCCGAAAATGTTGGAACGGCTCCACACCGGTCCGAGCGAACGCAAGCCGGCAGCATAAAGAACATCGATCAGATCCAGATCGGGACCGACGGCTTCCGCGCCTTCAATATGGAACACGGCGGCCAGCGTGTCTGATGCCATCGCCGCTCGAATCGCCGCCGCATTGCGACAGACGGCGAAGCGCCCATCCGATGCGCGTTCCAGCCGCTGCAGCAACGCTGCCATCGCGATGGTGGAGGCCAGTGCATCGCCTTGCCCCAGCGTTGGGAAGGTCACATCCTGCGGGCGTTTTCCGTCCACTTTCATGTTTGACAGAGGTGGTGGAAATATTGCGAAGAGGCCGCCCGCCAGTCCCCCTTTTTGGGCCCGAGGAAGGTCTATATGTCCTCGATCCGTTCCTTCAAGAAAGAGTTGCTCGGCGTCCCGCCTTCCGCTCTGGTAAAGTCTCAGAAGCGCATCGTTGTGACCGTCGAAAACGGGAATTGTATCTGCCATGAAGAAGCTGCCTTTTGGCACGAATGCGCCGGGTGAGTCTGGGCATCATTTTTAAGCAAGGCTGAAACGGGAAGCAAATCGCCTGGCCCTGATCCTCTGCGTCTTCCAGCAATCTTCACGGCACAATTCGCACCGTCTTGAATGGAACGAGTTGACGCCACGCCCGGCGCGGCTGTAAAAGCCCCCGACAGCGACCGGAGGGATGGCCGAGCGGTTGAAGGCACCGGTCTTGAAAACCGGCAGGCGGGTGACCGTCTCGTGGGTTCGAATCCCACTCCCTCCGCCATTTTGTCATGGGTCCATTCTTGGCACATGGCTTACATCTGATGTCGGAGAGGTGGTTTGGGCAATCTCCGATGCGGCGCCTGAAACGGAGCCTGCCTGGATCGAAGGCGCGCAAGTCTAGTTCTTGCATCACGCAAACCTCTTCGCAAACGCCACGAAGATGACGATCAGAGCGGTTGCGGCAATCATGGTCGTTTCGATGGGCTCGCCCAGCAGAATGCCGGCGAGGCAAAGTCCGAAGAACGGCTGGAGCAGTTGCAGCTGGCCGACGCCGGCTATGCCGCCCAAGGCCAGTCCGCGATACCAGAACACAAAACCCACAAGCATGGAAAAGACGGATACATATGCCAGACTCAGCCAAGCAGGTGCCGTAACGCCTTCCCACGAGGATGGAAGGGTCAGAAGCGATAGCAGCAACATTATGGGAGCAGAGAGAACCAGCGCCCATGAAATAACCTGCCATCCGCCCAAACGACGCGACAGTCTTGCGCCTTCGGCATAGCCAAGACCGCACAGGATGATCGCTGCAATCATCAGAAAATCACCCTCGAGCGAACGTGATCCGCCACTGGACAGCGCAAATGCGACCACTGTGGCGCTTCCCATACACGAAAACAGCCAGAACATCGGTTTCGGTCGCTCTCCCCCACGCATAACGCCGAATATGGCGGTCGCCAGCGGCAACAGTCCGATGAAGACAATCGAGTGCGCAGACGTGATATGCTGAAGCGCAAGCGCAGTCAGCAGTGGAAACCCGATCACAACACCCGCCGAAACGACCACAAGGGACCTGATATCGGAAGGCTGGGGACGCGCCTGCCGCAAACTCATGAGCAGGGCAGCACCGAGCAGCGCCGCGATGACAGCGCGTGCAGATGTCAGAAACACAGGCGAAAAATCCGCCACCGCGACCCGCGTCGCAGGCAGCGAGCCGCTGAAGATGACAATACCGAGGAGCCCGCTGCCCCAACCTGCAACCGATGATGCTGCTTTTCCCATCTCACCTCGCTTTCCACGATAGCCATAGGCAATTCCCTGTGGTGCGGGGAGCTACAAACCATTACAATTTTCAAAAATCGTATTGATCAAAGGGGCCATACAATTGAATGACGGGCGACAGGATTTCAGCGCCAAGGGCGCGCGAACCCTGGATGTGATGAGGGCGATCCGGAGGAAAATCGCGAACCGCGCACTTGGCCCGGGAGACCGGCTGCCGTCCATCCGGAACTTTGCGAAAACCATGCAGGTTTCCCCATCCACGGTTGTCGAAGCCTATGACCGGCTCGCGGCGGACGGGGTTATTCGCGCCAAGCGCGGTTCGGGCTTCTATGTCTCCACCACCGCACTGCCACCTCTGGCGCTGGCGGAGGATCTGCCTCAAACGGAGCGTGCCGTCGATCCCTTCTGGGTCTCTCGCCAGTCGCTCGATGCAGATCCTGCGACTGTGAAGCCTGGCTGCGGCTGGCTTCCCGCGGACTGGATGCCGCAAGAGGACTTGCGTCGCGCATTGAGGAGCGTCTCAAGGGGCGAGGGCGCGGTTTTGTCGGATTACGGCAGCACCCGTGGCTCGATTGCGCTGCGTCGTCTTCTGATGGGGCGTTTTGCCGACGAAGGCATTGGCATATCTCCGGAGCAGCTGATGCTTGCTGGATCGGGCACGCAGGCTGTGGATCTGGTGTGTCGTTGCCTCCTCCGGCCCGGCGATACCGTTCTGGTGGACGACCCGTGCTACTTCAATTTCCGGGCTTTGTTGCGCGCGCACCAGGTTAAGGTTGTCGGTGTTCCCTATACCCGTTCGGGGCCGGATATAACTTCCTTTCAGGCGACGCTGGCTGCGGAACGCCCGCGCCTTTATCTCACCAATTCGGCGCTTCACAATCCCACAGGCGCGACGCTCTCCGCGAATACGGCACATCGTCTGCTCAACGAAGCTGCCGCCCATGATCTGATTATTGTCGAGGATGACATCTTCGCAGATTTCGAGCCCGAGCCTTCCATCAGGCTGGCAGCACTGGACGGGCTCAACCGCGTGATCCGTATCGGCAGCTTCTCGAAGACGCTATCGGCATCGGTACGCTGCGGCTATATCGCGGCCCGGCCCGACTGGATCGCTGACCTTGTGGATCTGCAGGTCGCGACCAGCTTCGGAGGTCCGAGCCCGGTGGCGGCGCAAATGATCAGCGGTGTTTTGGCGAGTGGAAGTTATCGCAAGCACATGGAAGGATTGCGCCGTCGCCTTGCGGGCGCAAGGCAAAAAGCCATCGACAACTTGCACTCCATAGGGATTGAACCCTGGCTGATGCCGCGTGGGGGCTTCTACCTCTGGTGCCAGTTGCCGGACGGTTGCGATTCCGCCGATGTGGCGCGCGCGAGCCTGGCCCAGGGTGTTGTTCTTGCGCCGGGAAACGTGTTCAGCGTTTCGCAGACTGCGACCGGTTTCATGCGCTTCAACGTTGCCCACTGTGATGACCCGATCGTCACGGACGTTCTCCAGCAATCTCTTGAAAGGTGCGCTCCCAGCAGCCGATGAAGCAGGGAGCGACGCGCGCTGAGCGATCATAAAAGCTCTTGACAGAAAGTTAAAACACGTCACTAATTATCTAACTGTTTGTTTAATTAGGGGAACAAAATGAAGAGCAAAAAACTTGCCAAAAGCTTGGTTTCTGCGGCTTTCGCAGCGTCTGCATTTCTCGCTGCGCCGGCCATTGCCGAGGAGTGGAAGCCGGCCGAGCCCGTAACGATCATCGTTCCGTGGTCCGCCGGCGGCTCGACCGATACGGTCACCCGCGTTGTTGCTGGGGAACTCAGCAAGGCCTTCGGCCAGAATTTCGTGATCATCAATCAGCCAGGCGCGTCAGGCTCCGTCGGTACGCGTGCGGTTTGGGAGGCCCCGCATGACGGCATGACCATGGCCGCGGGCGCGGCAGCCGATCTCGGCGCCTATCCGGTTTTCGGGACACTGGATGCGACGCTTGATCAATGGCGGCTTTATCTCCATGTGGCCAATCCTGGCCTCGTGTCGGTGCGCGCCGACAGCGAATGGGAGACCTTTGGCGATCTTCTGGAAGCCATGAAGTCGGCGAGCGAGCCCATCACCGTGTCTTCCGGCGGGCTTTCCTCCGCTACGGCGATTTCCATGCAGGCCCTCGAAAAGGCCGCGCCGGGGATCAGCTACCGACAGATCGTATATGAGGGTGGCAATCCGGCCGTTATCTCCACGGTGTCCGGCGAAACGCAGTTCACCGCTCAGACGGCAACCGAACAGGTGGACATGATCCGCGCGGGGCGGCTCAAGCCTCTCGCGGTGATTGCCGATCAGCCGCTTGAGCTGCAGGGCTATGGCACGATTCCGCCGGTCACCGACTGGCTTCCAGAGGTGGCCAGCGCCCCCAATTTCTTCGGCATTTTCCTCCCCGCCGATGCACCCAAAGAGGTGCTCGACGCAATGGACAAGGTCTGGGCTGAACAGATCGCCAACTCCGAGGTCATGAAGAAGCATGCCGCCGAGCGCGGTGCGCTGTTCAAGGCGACCTACGGTGAAGAGGCGGCGAAGACCGCGCTTCCCTTCCTCTCGATCAACGCCTGGCAGCAGTTCGACAGCGGCGCTGCACCGAACGACCCGAGCAAGTTCGGCATACCGCGCCCCGAATAAGGCTGGATGCGTGGCTCCCCTTGCTGCGAGGCGGGGGAGCCCGCGACGCTTCGCCTATACGCAACCGGACAGTTTGCGCTGCCAGTTTCCTGGCCGCGCTGACCCTTTCTGTCGACAAGCATGGCCATGGACGGACTAAATCATTTCCTGGGCGCGATCGCCGAAATCGGATTTTCCGCGCAGATCATCGTTGTCTTCTGGGCCACGCTCCTCGGCATCACCGTGGGCATGATCCCGGGCCTGACGGCGACACTGGGCGTCGCGCTGGTGACGACGCTGACCTTCACGATGGAGCAGAACACGGCGATCCTCGTGCTGATCTGCGTCTATATCGGCGCGATCTATGGCGGCGGGCGCACGGCCATTCTGCTCAACATTCCTGGCACGCCGGCCAATGCCGCTTCCGCTCTTGAAGGGTTTCCGCTGGCCCGGAAAGGGCGGGCAGGCGAGGCGATGGCGGTTGCCACCACGGGTTCGTTTCTGGGTTCGGTCGTCGGCATGGTGGGGCTTGCTCTGGTCGCGCCCTGGCTTGCTGAGTTCGCGCTTGATTTCACCTCTTTCGAATTCTTCTGGCTTGCCGTCTTCGGCATTGTCCTTTGCGGCCAGCTCACCGCCATGGACGACGCGCTGAAAGGCTGGATCGCCGGCTTTTTCGGTCTGCTTGTCGCCATGGTCGGGCAGGAGAGCATCCATGCCTATGCCCGCTTTTCCTATGGCATTCGCGACCTTGAAGGCGGGTTTGGCCTTTTGCCGGTGCTTGTCGGCGCATTTGGTTGCACGGAAGTGTTCATCGTCATGCGGCAGGAAGCGACCCGCGCCGTTGCCGGCAAGGTGACCGGGGTCTTCCGTTCCGCGCTTTCCTCTTTCAGTCATGCGCGCACCTGGCTCCGTTCCGGATTTATCGGCACGTTCATGGGCGTGGTTCCCGGTGTTGGCGAGGATATGGGCGCGTGGGTTTCCTACGCTGCTGCAAAACGTGCGTCCAAACGCAAGGAGGAGTATGGGCAGGGTTCGACCGAAGGGCTGCTCGCCGCAGAGACCGGCAACAATGCCGCCGTTCCCGGCGCGCTGATCCCGGTTCTGACGCTTGCCATCCCCGGGTCCGCGCCGGCGGCAGTTCTTCTGGCAGCTATGATCATTCACGGTCTGCGGCCCGGTCCCCTGATCATGATCACGCAGGCCGATTTCTTCTATTCGGTGGTGGCCATGGTGTTCTGGGCAAGCTGCGCCATGCTGATACTGGGCCTGCTTCTCACGCGGCCGCTGCTGCTCATCCTCAAAGTGCGGCGCGAATGGCTGATGGGCATCATCTTCGTCTTGTGCACCGTTGGCGCTTTCGCCATCGCCGGCCGCATTTTCGATGTCTGGGTCATGATCGGCTTCGGTCTGATCGGATTCCTGATGCGCGAGGCCGGCTTCCCGGTCGCTCCCATGATCCTTGGTGTCGTTCTCGGCCCGATCCTTGACAACAATTTGCGCCGTAGCCTCGCATTGACGCAGGGCGATCCGATTCCCTTTGTGACGCGCCCGATAAGCGCGTTGATCGCGACGCTGGTTTTTCTCATCATCATTTTCAGCCTGCCGCCGGTACGTCGCCGCCTGGCCACCCTGCGCACACGCTTTGCCGGAGGTGAGCGATGAGCGTCAAAAGTGTTCTCCTTTGCGGTTTCGGTGCATTCGGCGCGCAGCATGCAGCCGCCTGGCGGCGGAGCACCGCGGCGCCGCGCCTTTATGTCAGCGATCCCGACCCTGCAGCCCGTGACAGGGCGCTTGCTGTCGGCCTCCAGCATGTGGCGGAGGACCCGTCCGTCTATCTGGATCAGGTCGATCTCGTTGACATTGTCACGCCGCCACGCCTGCACCTGCCCGTTGCGTTGGCAGCTCTCGGGCGCGGCAAACGTGTCTTCATCGAGAAGCCGGCTGTGACATCGCTGGATGAAGGGCGGCAGCTGATGGCTGCGGTGGAGACTTCGGGCTGCGCTGTCCAGATCGGTTTCGTTCTGCGCTGTCATCCGCTCGTCGAAAAGGCGAAGGCGCTCATCGCTTCGGAAGCCATTGGCCGCCTGCTTGCGGTGGAGGGTGACTTCTCGGGATGGAAGCGGATGCGCGACGATTCCACCATCATCGAAAATGACGGCGTGCATTTCCTCGATCTCATGCGCCATCTGGCGGGTGTTCCCATATGTTCTGTTGAGGCCCGTGGAGCAAGCCTGCTCGGTGCTCATAAAAACGATGATATCCGTATCGCCCTGACTTTCGAGGGAGGCATAAGCGGCAATCTGCGGCTTGGCATTCTCGCCTGCGGTGAGGTGGAAGACGGTTTCATGCCGGGTGCTGTGACCACAAAGCGGCTGCGGTTGATCGGCGATGCCGGCAACATCGTCATCGACTTCAACCGCAACACGCTGACGCAGGCGCAGGTCTCCTACACACCCAAGGCGGGCGGTTGGAATGTGTCTCCCGGCGCGATGACAATCGAACAGGTGATCGGGATCACGCCCCCAACTCTCCTGGCGAAGAGCTTCGATCTGTTCGTATCCGCGATCGAAAGCGGTGGACCGACCCTCTGCAGTGCAAATGAGGGCGCTTTGGAAATGGCGGCGCTTCTGGAAGCCATCGACCAGGCGCTTCTGCAAAAACCGCTTCCGCAGATCGCACTAGAGAAGGGGGCGTGATCATGCGTACCATCAACAGGACCGATTTCCTTTCCGGCCTCGTGGTGGCGGCGTTGGGCGCGGCGGGACTGGTCGAAGCTCTGCGTATGCCGCGCTTCGAGGCCCGCGGTGCGGATCCGTTCACCGTTCCCGGTCTTACGCCGGGTCTTTTGAGCGCGGTTTTATGCGTGCTGGGTATCGTTCTTCTGTTGCGCGGCATGTCGGGACGGAATTTGACCGAAGGTGCGCAGCCCAGCATCACGCAATGGACGCGTGCCAGTGCAATCCGGACGCTCTTCACCATCGTGATGGTGCTTGTCTATGGCACGCTTCTGTTCGGCCGTATGCCCTTCTTCTATGCCACAGCGCTTTTCGTTTTTGTGTTCACGGTAGGGGCGGAGCTGATCGATACCGAACGACGCTTGCCCGCCTGGAAGCTTTTGATCGGTGGATGTCTGCTCGCCGGCGGTGCGGCTTACGCGATCGATTTCGTGTTCACCGATCTCTTTCTCGTTCGGTTGCCGGGGTGATGCAATGAAGCTTTCTCTCTGCAACGAAGTGTTGCGTGACCTTTCCTTTGAGAAGCAGTGCCGGCTGGCTGCCGATCTTCGGTATGACGGGCTCGAAATCGCGCCCTTCACACTGTCGGATGAGCCCGCCTCGATTTCCGCTGCCGAGCGACTGCGTCTGCGCACTATGGTCGCCGATCACGGGCTTGAGGTCACAGGACTGCATTGGCTTTTGACCGCGCCGGAGGGCCTCTCATTGACGAGTGACGACACCGCTGTGGCGGCCCGCACACGCGATCACATTCTGGAAATGGTCGAGCTTTGCGCGGATCTGGGCGGCAGCGTCCTTGTTCACGGATCGCCCGGCCAGCGCCAACTCCAGGACGCGGCTTCGCCAGAGCGTGCGCGTGAGATCGCCACGGCACATCTTGCTGCAGCAGGAGAGGCGGCGGCGCGTGCCGGGGTACTTTACTGCATCGAACCGCTTGCACCCTCAATGGACGATTTCGTCAACACGGTTGCCGACGCGGTTAAGCTGGTCGAAACCATTGGCTCGCCCGGCTTTGCGACCATGCTCGACACTTATGCGGCGGTGGGCGGCGAAGCCGAGCCAGCAGAAGCGGTTCTGGACCGTTTTCTGCCGGGCGGCCATGTCCGGCACATTCATTTCAACGACCGTTCGAAGCGTGGGCCGGGGCTCGGTGATGATCGGTTTGCACCAGTCGTCGATTGTCTCGTCCGGCATGACTATGACGGCGTCATCGCCGTGGAGCCCTTTGACTACCACCCGGATGGGCCAACGGTGGCAGCCTATGCTGCGGGTTATGTCCGGGGACTTTTTGAAATGCGGAAGGAGCGTTCATGAGCACGGCCAGACTCAAGATCATCGGTGGCCGCATCGGCATTGCCAATGCTTTTGCGCGCATGCCGTTCCGCTTCGGTGTCGTGACGATGGAGGCTGCGGCCAGCGCCACATTGGAGCTTGAGGTTTTCGTCAATGGTCAGCCTGTTCTCGGCTACGCCTCCGATCTTCTCGCCTACAAATGGTTCGACAAGCGGCCGGAAAAGACACCGGCCGACAATGTCGCAGATCTCCTCTGGGTGATCGATGAGGCGCTGACCGTTGCAAGTGCTCTGCCGGAAGGGTCCGTATTCTCCCTGTGGCGACAACTGGACGAGGAAATCGATCGGAGGGCGGTTGCCGCCGGTTTCAACCGGCTCGGTGCCTCCTTCGGTGTTTCCATGGTGGAGCGCGCCATAATCGATGCGCTGGGACGTGCAACCGGGCAAAGCTTTTTCGAAATGGTGCGCAACAATGCTTTTGGTATTGAGGGCGGTGCGGTCTTCCCCGAGCTTGCGGGTCTGCCGCCAGCCTCAATCCTTCCCGAAAAGCCGCTGGAGCGCATTGCCTTGCGCCACACGGTCGGCCTGGTCGACCCGATCGAGGCCGAAGATATCGCTTCGGCAGATCGGCTTGATGATGGACTGCCTGAAACGCTCTCCGATTACATTCAAGAGGATGATCTCAGCTATCTCAAGATCAAGATCGCAGGTGACCCAGCCTCGGATATGGCCCGGCTGGAGCGCATTGCCACACTGATGGAACGGACTGGCAGGTCATTCGCACTCACGCTCGACGGCAATGAACAATATAGCCGGCTTGAGGATTTTGCAGCGCTGATGGAAGCCATCCGTAGCAATCCGGCGCTTGGGCGCTTCTATCAATCGATTCTTTTTGTCGAACAGCCTTTGGAACGCTCGGTCGCGCTTTCGGCTCCCCTTGATCCTCACGCCCTCAAGACAATAGGCAAGCCGCTTCTGATCGATGAAGCCGATGGCTGGACGCGCGCCTATCATGAAGCGATCACCCTTGGCTATCACGGCGTGAGCCACAAGAACTGCAAGGGCGTAATACGGTCCGTGTTGAACGCGATGATCGCTGCCGAGCGCAATCGCACGTCGGGGAAGGGGGTCTACTTCCAGTCGGCAGAAGATCTGACCTGCCTGCCGGTGGTTTCCCTGCAAGCCGATCTTGCCGTCGTGGCCACGCTCGGGATCACCCATGTGGAACGCAATGGCCACCATTATTTCCAAGGCCTTGAGCATCTACCCACGTGTGAAGCAGAGGCTGCTCTGGCGGCCCATCCCGATCTTTATCGGCGCGAGGGGTCGTCCATTGTCACCGCCATCGATGGCGGCGCCCTCAACATCGCCTCATTGCAGGTCCCCGGCATGGGATTTGCCTGCCTTCCAAATCTCAGCCAGCGCACCCGCGCTGCCGACTGGACTTTCGATAGCCTCAACAAAAGCGATGCCGGACATGCCGGCACAGGAGAATGAGACCATGACCCGATCACTGCCAGACGCAATACTGGATGAAGCCCAGCTCGAAGACATGCTGTCGCAGCCGAGCGACCAGCTTGTCTCCGTGCTTTCAGAACTGGATGGCGACATCACCATTCTCGGCGTCGGCGGCAAGATGGGGCCGACCCTCGCGCGCATGGCCAAGCGCGCCGCGCCCCATAAGAGGGTTATCGGCGTCGCGAGATTCTCGGAGCCGGGGCTAAAGGAAAAGCTGGAAGGCTGGGGCATTGAACCCGTTTCCTGCGACCTTCTGGATCGCGAAGCGGTGGAAGGCCTGGAGAAAACCGAAAACGTGATCTTCATGGCGGGTCGCAAATTCGGGTCGAGCGGCAATCAAGGACTGACCTGGGCCATGAATGTTCATGTGCCCGCAATCGTCGCCGAGGCGTTCAAGGCGTCGCGCATCGTCGCCTTCTCGACGGCCTGCGTTTATCCGTTCGTCAATATCACGGAGCAGGGCGCACGCGAGGATGTGGTGCTGGACCCGCCCGGCGAATATGCTAATTCCTGCGTGGGACGCGAGCGCATGTTCGAGCATTTCGCAAGCGTGCATGGCACGCGCGTGGCGCTGATCCGGCTCTCCTACGCAATCGATCTGCGCTATGGCGTCTTGCATGACGTTGCAAACGCGGTCCAGCAGGGCGAGCCCGTGCAGATCGACAGCGGCCATTGCAATGTCATCTGGCAGGGGGATGCGAATGACATTGCATTGCAGTCCCTGGCGCATGCCGATAATCCGCCTTTCGTGCTCAATCTTTCCGGCCCCGAACTGGTGAATGTGCGCAGCCTGGCGAGGAAATTCGGCGAATTCTTCGATAAGAAGCCGGTTCTTGCAGGTTCGGAACAGGAGCGGGCTTGGATCGTGGACACGAGCCTGCAGCAGAAACTCTTCGGCTATCCCTCAGTGCCGTTGCCGCGGCTGATAGAGTGGACGGCACAATGGATGAAAGAGGGCGGGCGTTCCCTTGGAAAACCGACCCATTTCGAGGTTCGCGATGGAAAATACTGATCGGCCGTCGGCCAGCGCCGAGGCAGGCAGGAAAAGCGCTTCCAAGACAGGGCAGAAAGCGACGCGCGACGCGGCGGCGACGCGTGCGCGCATTCTGAATGCAGCCTCGAAAGAGTTTGCAAAAAAAGGGCTTAAAGGAACGCGCATTGACGCGATCGCCAAGCGAGCTCGCTGCAACAAGGCTCTGATCTACCATTATTTCGGGAACAAGGAGGCCCTGTTCAGCACGGTTCTGGAGAGAAATTACGAGGCCATTCGCTCCGCCGAGCGGCAGCTTGATCTCGCCCACCGCGAACCCGTGGCCGCCATGCAGGAGCTCATCGGTTTCTCTTTCGACTATGTGAGCGCACACCCGGAATTTATATCGCTCATCAATGACGAGAACATGCACGGCGGCGTGCATGTGGCGCACTCGGCGAAGGCGAGGGACCTGAACAGCCCGCTCGTGGCGATGATCGATACGATCCTGGAGCGGGGACAGGAGGAGGGCAAGTTCCGCGCTGGTGTCGATCCCGTGCAGCTCTACATATCGATCGCCAGCATCTGCTACTTCTTTATTGCCAACCGGTCCACACTGTCGGCCATCTTCGGTCTGCCGAAAACGCCCGAGGTGCTTGCGCGCCGCCGCGAGCACGTGATCGAGGTCATACTGGGCTATCTTCGCCCGGAGGCCGAGGGACAGGACCTGCCTTCCACACAGAAGGCCTGACGACGAAAGCTTCACCATGAAAATCAGTGATCTTCCCGCCACACCGTTTGCCGCCCTGCGCAAGGGAGGCGTGATCCCGGCGCACCCTTTGGCGCTCGATGCCAACCGCAGGATCGATGAACGTCGCCAGCGCGCCCTGTCGCGCTATTATCTCGATGCGGGCTCAATCGGCCTGGCCGTGGCCGTGCACACCACCCAGTTTGAAATCCGGGAACACGGCCTTCTGGAGCCCGTTCTCACACTTGCCTCTGAAGAAGCAAAGGCTCATGCGAGCACCCCCTTCATGGTGGCAGGCGCAGTCGGCAAAACCCAGCAGGCCGTGCGCGAGGCCGAGCTTGCGCGATCCATGGGTTACCACGCCGTGCTTCTCAGCCTGGCGGCAATGAAAGAGGCGAGCATCGATGAACTGATTGCGCACTGCCGCGCCGTCGCCGATGTGATCCCGGTGGTGGGCTTTTATCTGCAAACCGCTGTTGGTGGACAGGCTCTGCCCTATGCATTCTGGCGGCGTTTTGCCGAGATCGAGAATGTGGTGGCGATCAAGATGGCACCGTTCAACCGTTACCGCACGCTCGACGTGGTGCGCGCGGTCATTGACGCCCGGGCGGAAGACCGCATCACGCTCTACACCGGCAATGACGACCACATCGTCGCCGATCTGATGACAAAGTTCACGTTCATGCGCGATGGCGCGCCAGTGAGCGTGCGGATCAAGGGCGGGCTTCTAGGACACTGGTCAGTCTGGACACGCAAGGCTGTTGAGTTGCTTGAAGAAATTCACGATCGCCCTGAAAGCAGAACCGCCAGCGAATGGCTGGAACTCGATGCCCGCACCACCGACGCCAACGGCGTATTGTTCGATGTGGCGAACGATTTTGCAGGTTGCATCGCCTGCCTGCACGAAGTCCTGCGTCGTCAGGGCCTGCTTGAAGGAACATGGTGCCTCAATCCGGAAGAGACCATGGGACCTGGCCAGATGGAAGAGCTAGAGCGGATCTGCCGCGATTACCCGGAACTCAATGATGATGCGTTCGTGGCTGCGAATCTGGAACGTTGGCTGAACGGCTGATTGCGGACCTCTTTCGAGTATCCTGGCCTTCTATGGCCTGCAATCAGCGCTCCTGCACGGTGGCTTGACCAAGTCTCCATTACAGGCAGGATTTATCGTGCAGAAAACGGGTGGTGGCTTCTCACCGCCCGTTTTTTAGCCTGTGCGCGCTCTATTCGCAGGCTACCGAAATCGCGCCAATACTGCCCACCGGGCTCTGATTCTGGTCAGGGGGCACACGGTCATCCCCGAGAAACTTCCAAACTTTTCACCCCCTCTAACACTGCACGTCTTCAACACTCTGCCGAAAGAAATTCGTCAGCGTACCCGGCTGGCCGGGACGGGGTCTTGACAGAAATTGAAATTCAAGGCTCATTGATCCTACCAATGACGGCAGGGAGGAACCATGACGTCGCGCGTTGGGTCGCAATGGAGGTCGGGAGCCTTCATCACGGCAGAAGCCATCGGTCAGGCGATTGTTGAGGGAGAGTTTTCAGAGGGCGAACGTCTCCCTCTGGAAGCTGAACTCGCATCGCGCTTTGCGGTCTCACGAAACACGCTTCGAGAGGCAATGAAGCTGCTTGCGGCCAAATCGATGGTGGCGATTGCGCCGCGCCGGGGCACTGTGGTTCTGCCGCGAGCGGAATGGAATGTGCTTGATCCCGATGTGATCGACTGGTTTGGCGCCCTGTTTCGCGCCGACTCCGCATTCATGGAGGAACTGGTTCAGACGCGGCAGACGATAGAGCCGGCGGCAGCGTTCGAGGCCGCGCGTTCGGCCGCGCCAAGCCAGGTCGAGGCCATCGCTGCCGCCTACCGCGACATGGAAGAACAGCGTGGCAGCGGCAGTACTGCTGAGCAGGTGAGGGTCGATGTCGCCTTCCACCTCTCCGTGGCCGATGCAGCGAACAACCGATTCATCCAGTCCATCATCCGCTCGATCATCCACGCGGTGCGCGCCAATTTCGAGGCGCTCATCGAACAGCCGGGAAATTTCGAGGGCAATCTGAAAAACCACAGGCTGGTTTACGAAGCCATCGCCGCACACGACCCGGATCAGGCCCGCTTCGCCATGGAGCGTCTGCTCGAGCAGAGCCTGACCGACACAAAGGAGCTTTTCGGTTCAACGCGAACCGACAATCGGCATTGAGGAATGCCAATCAACGGAGGAGAAGCAATGAAATACGTAACTTTGACGACGCTGCTCGCAGCGACCGTGGCCTTTGCCGGGCCGGCATTTGCCGAGTATCCTGAGCGTCCCATTACACTCATCGTGCCATGGTCGGCCGGTGGCGGCACCGATGCTGTCGGACGCATGCTTGCCAAAGGTCTGCAGGAGGAACTCGGCACACCGGTCAACGTGGTGAACCGCACCGGGGCGGGCGGTATTGTCGGACATACGGCGATGATCGATGCCGACCCGGACGGGTACACGCTCGGGCTGGCCACGGCAGAACTGACCACCTATGCCGCGATCGGCACATCCGAAGCGTCCCCGGCCGATGTGACACCGATCGCTCTGGTCAACTTCGATGCGTCCGCCTTCAATGTGCATGCCGACAGCGAGTGGGAAGACGCAGGCCAGGCACTTGAAGCGATCAAGGCCAATCCCGGCAAATTCAAGGCTTCCGGTTTCCCGGTTGGTGCTGCTTACCACCTGGCATTTGCCGGCTTTCTGAATGACAACGGCGTCGACCCGACCGCTTTGACCGTTGTGCCCAGCCAGGGCGCTGCTCCCGGCTTTCAGGAATTGGTCTCAGGAGGCGTGGCCGTCGTTCCTTCCTCCCTGCCGGAGGCAGCATCGATGCGCGATGCGGGGCTCGTAAAAACCCTCGCCGTCCTGGCGGATGAGCGGCTTGCATCCTATCCCGATGTACCAACCGCCAAGGAAGCTGTCGGCACCGCCTCGGTGGGTGGCACCTGGCGCGGTGTTGTCGGACCGAAGGGACTGGACGCAGAGATTGCCGGCAAGGTCGAGGCCGCGCTCGACAAGGTCTATCAGAGCGCTGAGTTTCAGGAGTTCATGAGCAGCCGCGGTTTCGGCGTGCGCTGGCTCCCTGCAGATGAGTTCGGCACGTTCATGGAAAATGCCTCCAAGAGCAATGCCGAAGTCATCGAGAAGCTCGGCCTGAAGCAGTAGCCTTGCGTGGGGAGGCCTAGATCATGCGTATGAACGACGCCGTG
This sequence comes from Nitratireductor sp. B36, assembly GCF_020833685.1. Classification (GTDB taxonomy): domain Bacteria; phylum Pseudomonadota; class Alphaproteobacteria; order Rhizobiales; family Rhizobiaceae; genus Nitratireductor. The sequence continues at coordinate 97,143 of NZ_JACKZY010000001.1, read as the reverse complement.
ACGGGAGGCGTTTTCGTCCTCCTGTCGGCACTCATCCTGTTTGCCGCTCGCGGCTTCCCCACTTTGCCGGACCAGCCCTATGGGCCCGGCACGTTTCCCACCATCATTGCAGCCGTGATGATGGTATGCGGTCTCGCACTGATCTGGAGCGGCGCACGCAGCCGTGTGCCGCTCCTTGCGGTGGCGGACTGGATGCGCGGCGCGGCCACGCTTCATCGCATGGCCTGGGTGCCAGGCTTCGTGATCGCCTATGTCTATCTCAGCAAGCCGATCGGGTTCCCCCTTCTGGTGCCGGTGTTGCTCGGTGCATTCCTTACCGTCACCACTGGCAGGCCGGTGCGTGCGGCCGCCATCGCAGTGCTGGGCACCGCCGCTCTGTGGCTGCTGTTCGCCTATATCCTGCGCGTGCCGCTGCCACTCGGCCTTCTGACAGAGGTGATCTACTAATGGATGCTGTTCTGACAGCCTTTGGCGAGGTTCTTCAGCCGCAGGTCTTCTTCATCATCGTGGCGGCCTCCGCCTACGGCCTGATGATCGGTTCGATACCGGGGCTCACCGCGACCATGGGCACCGCACTGCTCGTCCCGATCACTTTTTTTCTGGACCCTATCCCTGCTATCGGCGCCATTGTTGCCGCTACCACGATGGCAATCTTCGCCGGCGATATTCCCGGCGCGCTCCTGCGCATACCTGGCACACCCGCGTCGGCCGCCTACACGGATGAATCCTATCGCATGCGGGAGAAAGGGCAGGTGGAGCTGGCGCTTGGCGTCAACATGCTGTGCTCCACCATTGGTGGCCTTGTGGGCGTTGCCGTTCTCATTCTTGCCGCGCCGCAGATCGCAGCGGTTTCACTCGGCTTTTCGAGCTACGAGTATTTCTGGCTGGCACTGCTTGGATTGTCCTGTGCGATTTTCGTTTCCAGCAGCTCACCCGTCAAAGGCGTTCTCTCGCTGTGCATCGGTCTGATGTTGTCCACGATCGGCATCGATGTGGTGATGGGGGTGAAGCGTTTTACGTTCGGCGACACCGAGTTGATTGGAGGCGTTTCCATCATCCCGGTTCTGATCGGCATGTTCGCCATCACCGAGATCCTGCGCAAGGTCGCGCGCCCCTCACGCTTGCCTGCACCGCCACCGGTGCGGCTTGGCGCGATGGTGTCGGGTGTCGGAAGCACGATCTGGCGCTTCAAGGGTGGGGTTGCACGCTCTTCCCTGCTCGGCAGCGTCATCGGTGCCCTGCCGGGGGCAGGTGCCGATATCGCGGCATGGATTGCCTATGCGCTTTCCAAGAAATTTTCCCGGACGCCCGAGAAGTTCGGCACAGGCTATCCCGAGGGCATCGTCAGTGCGTCCAGCGCCAACAATGCGGCACTATCAGGAGCCTATGTGCCGAGCCTTGTCTTCGGCATCCCCGGCGACACGATCACCGCGATTCTGATCGGCGTGCTCCTGATGAAGGGCATCACGCCCGGGCCGATGGTCTTCGTGATGGATACGGGGCTTGTGAACGCCATTTTTGCCGTATTCATCATCGCCAACCTTTTGATGCTGCCTTTGGGGCTGGCGGCAGTCTACGGCTCGCGCCGTCTCCTCAGCATTCCGCAGGACATTCTCTTTCCGATCATTCTTCTGTTTTGCGTCATCGGCGCGTTTGCCGCCAACAACACGTTGTTCGATGTCTGGGTCATGCTGGTTGTCGGCCTCGTGGCCTTTGTTCTGGAAGAGAATGATTTTCCGTTGGCACCCATGATCCTGGCCCTGATCCTCGGACAACTTGTCGAGGAAAATTTCATGAAATCGATCATCAAGGCGGACGGGCAACTGACTGAGTTTTTTGCGCGTCCCATTGGCGGAACGCTGGGCATGCTGACTCTGGCGATCTGGGCGCTGCTGATCGGCATGTCGCTTTACAGGGCGACCAGATCGCGTCGCGCTGCATCAACTGGAGAATAAATACATGACGAGAACTGTTGTCGTGATCGGTGGATCGAGCGGCATCGGCCGCGCGATCGCTGCCGGATTTGCGGGCGAGGAGGGCGCAGCCGTTATTGCAACCGGCCACGAAGACGGCGTCATCGCCAACCTGCCGGAAAACGTGAAGGGGGCGGTGCTGGATGTGCGGGACCCCGACGCCGTTACCACCTTCTTCGCCGGTTTTGAACGTATCGACGTGTTGGTCAATTGCGCAGGAGTCATCCGTCGCAATGGAGCGGAGTTCCGCCAAAAGGACTTCGCAGAGGTGCTGGACATCAACCTCAATGGAACGCAGCGCTGCTGCGAAGCTGCCCATAAAGCGCTCAAGGCTGCCGGTGGCTGCATCATCAACACCGCATCCATGCTGACCTATTTCGGCAGCGCCACCTCACCGGCCTACGCGGCCTCCAAGGGTGGGGTGGCACAGCTTACCAAATCCCTGGCCATTGCCTGGGCAGCCGACGGAATCCGTGTCAACGCGATCGCCCCGGGCTGGATCGCCACCGATTTGACACGGGCGCTGACTGAAGACACTGCGCGCAGCGAGCAGATCCTGTCGCGCACCCCCATGAAACGCTGGGGCAGGCCTGAGGATCTTGCCGGCCCCGCCTGTTTTCTCGCATCTCCCGAAGCTGCCTTCGTTACCGGCGTCATCCTGCCCGTCGATGGCGGTTATTCGGCCTCTTGAAGAAGGACCCCCTGATGAACAAACCTTACACCAACGACACGGAAATGTTCGCGCTGATGCGCGAGCGCCTGTTCACCGCCGTGCTCGGCGACATTCTCGACGAGATGGGCCTGCAAAACCAGTTCTTGCCGGCGGGCATTGCGCCTTTGAAACAAAACATGGTTACGGTCGGCCGCGCCATGCCGGTTCTCGAAGCCGACGTATTTGGCAATGCGGGAGAAGAGGCCCGCGGTCCGCTCGCGCACAAGCCGTTTGGCCTCATGCTCGAGGCACTGGACGATCTCAAGCAGGGGGAGGTCTATGTGGCCACCGGCGCGTCGTTGCGCTATGCGCTGTGGGGCGAGCTCATGGCGACACGAGCCGGCTTCCTGAAAGCCGCCGGCGCCGTGCTCGATGGTTATGTGCGGGATGCCGATGGCATCGAAGCACTTGGCTTCCCGACCTTCTGCCGCGGCGTTTATGCGCAGGATCAAGGCCCCCGTGGCAAGGTTATTGATTTCCGTTCACCGGTTCAGATCGACGGCATCAAGGTCGAGCCCGGCGCACTCGTCTTCGGCGACCGCGAAGGCGTGCTCATCATCCCGCACGACGCAGAGGAGGAAGTGGTGCGCCGCTCGTTGGAAAAAGCGGAGACGGAGAACCGGGTCGGAAACGCGATCCGCGAAGGGATGCCCGCCGTCGAGGCATTCGAAACCTTTGGCGTTATGTAAGCGAGGTAGAGACAGAAATGGCTCAGAGCGAAGACGAAAAGAGAATGCCTTACCAACTGCCCATGCCGCCGGAAGCAGGCAGTGACATCGTGGTACCCAGCGTTATTCCGGAGGATGAGCGGGTGTGGGTTCCACAGGCCGAGCAGGTCTGGTTTCGGCCGCTCTGCCTCAACGCCTCGCAGGGTTACTGGGTGAACCTTCTGAAGGTACGCAAGGCGGGTGTTCTGGCCCGCCACCGCCATCCCAACCCGGTGCACGGCTATGTGATCAAGGGGCGATGGCATTATCTGGAGCATGACTGGGTGGCGGAAGAGGGCGGCTATGTCTATGAACCGCCCGGCGAAACCCACACCCTCGTTGTACCCGAGGACGTCGAAGAGATGATCACGCTGTTTCAGGTGAATGGGGTGATGTACTACGTCGACCCGTGGGGCAAGCATGAGGGGTTCGAGGATGTTTTCACCAAGATCGAGATGTGCCGCAAGCACTATGAAAGGGTAGGGTTGGGAGGCGATTTCGTCGATCAGTTCATTCGTTAGGAAACAACGAAAAGCCGCTGATATAGCTTGATAACTTTCTCCTTACGCCTGCACGATTGACTCACCGCCGGAGCCTCTCGGCAGGCGACAGGGGCTCATGTGGAACTGTCATGCAGAACCATCGGAGAGCAGGCTCTACGTCCGTTGCGACCTGCGTATCGGACGTGGCTACAGTAAACCTTGCCTCTGAAATAACGCCCGAGAGCATAATTTTAGCGGTTTGCCCCTTTGCTGCCACAAATGATTAACAGCTTGCTAAGATATTTCGGTCCAGGGTGCGGAGGGCATCCTGTACTGTTGAAGACTGGAACGCCTCGATTCCGGTTATTTTTGATGAGTGGGGATATCTCGCGATCATGAACGAGATTTCGATGCCTGGGGGAGATGCGGGCGCATGAGTTTTTCGATTGCCGTGCGCCGCAAATCAAGCCGCCGCTTATCATCCGGCATTGCCATCGCTGCCTGCGCAGCATTGTTGACAGCATGCAATTCCACGACACCGAAGGTTGCCGTCAGCAAAAGCAAATCCAAGGAATATTTCGCGGAATCCGAATATGGCGTGAAAGCCAGCCCGCGCGTTTCGACAAAGTCTTCCAACCTGCGCCGGGGCGGGGGACGCTATCAGGTCGGCAAACCCTACCAGGTGAAGGGCAAATGGTATCACCCGAAGGAAGATCCCGACTACGAGAAGGTCGGTGCAGCATCCTGGTATGGTGATGCTTTTCATGGCCGGCTGACCGCCAATGGCGAAATTTATGACATGACGCATCTGACGGCCGCGCATCCGACGATGCCGTTGCCCAGCTATGCGCGTGTGACCAACATGAACAATGGGAGCTCGGTCCTGGTGCGTGTGAACGACCGTGGACCTTTCGCGCACAACCGGATTATCGATCTTTCGAAACGCGCTGCGCAGCTTCTCGACTACCAGAGCGCCGGTGTAGCGCAGGTGAAGGTCGAATATGTGGGGCCCGCGCCGCTGGAAGGTCGTGACGACGAGTATCTGATGGCATCCTACAGGCCAGGCGGTGCAGCGCCTGATCCTTCAGACGGTCTGGCCACCGGCGTGATGGTGGCCATGAACGGCCCGACCCCAACGGCGACATTGCCAGGCGTGAAGGCAGCCGATGCCTTTGCCAGCCAGCCCGGCCTGACACCACCCACGCCGATTGCGGCATCGTCAGCGTTTGAATTGCCGAGTTCCGGACCGATCGTGCCTGATCGTCCGCGCACGGCACCGCTCGACGCGGTTCCTCAGGATGTGGCGGCACTTTCTTATGCGGATCAGCGCATCAGTGCTGCGGCAGGCGCATTTGACAGCGTGCTGAATGACAATGCGCTACGATCACAAGACGTGACACGCTGGTGGCGGCAGAAAAACATCGCGGTTCAGCCCGAGACACCACCCGAGACGTCAGGGGACACGGGCATATTTGTGAGCGTGGGTGCCTGGGCGGAGCGGGCACAGGCCGAGCTGCGAGCTCAGGAACTGGCGGCTTATGGCGAGCCGCAGATTGAAGCCGTATACGATGAATCCGGGGTGGTTCATTACGCATTGAAGGTGACGCCCAGAAAGCAGTCGCTCGTGGATACGCTTCTGCAGGCAGCCTGGGCAAGTGGGGCGGACGACGCATTCATCGTGCGATAGCCACGATCCGCCACCTCGCCACCAGTTGATTTCAGGGTGCTCCTACCGCTAGTTTCAGGATCTATTCCTGCGCTAGGGGGCGTTGTCTTGTTTGCCGCGTACAAAAGAACAATGGTTTTCGCCTGCTGCCTGCTGCTGTTGGGAAGCCAGACAGCCTTGGCACAGCTGTTTGAAACCCGTGCAAAACAGGCCTATCTGGTCGAAGCCGAAACCGGCACGGTGCTTTTTTCAAAAAACCCCGACGAGCGCATACCGCCCGCATCCCTGGCGAAGCTGATGACGGTGGAAGTAGTCTTCCACGCCATAAAGAGCGGGCGGCTGTCGCTGAGCGACGAGTTTTACGTCAGCGAGCACGCCTGGCGGACCGGCGGAGCGGTGTCCGGCACCTCCACGATGTTTGCCGAAATCAAGTCCTCCGTGCCGCTCGAAGCGTTGATCCAGGGTGTGATTGTCCAGTCGGCAAACGACGGATGTATCATCATCGCCGAGGGAATGGCCGGGTCGGAAGAAAACTTTGCCCAGTTGATGACCGAGCGGGCGAAAAAGATCGGCCTCAGAGATTCCGTCTTCGTGAATGCGACTGGTCTGCCCGCCGAGGGCCAGCATGTGACCATGCGCGATCTGGTTACGCTGGCGATGCATCTGCAGCGGGAATATCCGGAATTTTACAAATACTATTCTCAAGATGCCTTCACCTGGAACAAGATCCTCCAGCGCAACCGCAACCCGCTCCTGCGCATGGATATCGGGGCCGAGGGCCTCAAGACTGGGTTCACGGAAGCGTCCGGCTACGCCATCGTTGGTGCGGTGAACAGGAATGGGCGCCGCTTGTTTGCCGCAATGAGTGGACTTTCAAGCGAAAGCGAACGGGCCGAAGAAGCCCGCAAGCTGCTGGATTGGGGCATTCGTGCTTTCGAGAAGATCGAGCTTTTCGAAACGGGTGAGACGGTTGGTCGAATTTCGGTTTTCGGAGGTGACAAGCCGGATCTGGCCGTACAAGCCAAGGGGCCGATCGCCATTTTTCGTCCCATCACCAACGCAGACCGTTTGCGCGCGCGCATCGTCTATCAGGGGCCGATCCCGGCTCCTGTGGAGGAAGGAGATCAGGTTGGCACGCTGAAGGTCTGGATCGGCGATACGCTGAGCCAGGAGACACCTCTTTATGCGGCAGAGAGCGTCGGGCAGGGAGGACTGCCAGACCGTGCGCTTGATGCCGTGGGCGAATTGCTGATCGGCTGGCTGCGCAAATACCGCTCTTAGGCCGCCCTGGTTTAAAACAGCCGTTTACACTCCGCACAACAGCATGGACCTTGGACAAACGAACGCCTAAGTAGATCGTTGCCGGCAATGACGCCGCACGCAATTCGGAAGAGGAACACGATCTCTTGTCTCGCGGATTCTTCATTACGTTCGAGGGAGGCGAGGGGGCTGGAAAATCGACTCAGATTACGCGGCTTGCTGCCAGCCTGCGGGAGCAGGGGCACGAAGTGATCATTACGCGCGAGCCCGGCGGCTCAGCCGGAGCCGAAGCGGTCAGGCATGTGCTTCTGTCGGGAGCGGCCGAGCCTTTCGGGCCGGCGATGGAGGCCATTCTTTTCGCGGCAGCACGTTCCGACCATGTAGAGCAGGTGATCCGTCCGGCGATCGAGCGGGGAGCTATCGTTCTGTGTGACCGTTTCTTGGATTCCTCGCGCGTCTACCAAGGGGTGACGGGCGACCTGAGCCGCGATTTCATGCAAAGTCTCGAACGTGTCACAGTCAATGGCATGGTCCCGGACCTGACGCTTATCCTGGATATCGACCCTGAGGAGGGGCTGCGGAGGGCCAACGCAAGACGCGGTGACGAAGCGCCGGACCGCTTCGAGAAAGAAGCGCTCGCGACGCATCGCCGCCGAAGAAAAGCGTTTCTCGAAATTGCCAAGGCCGAGCCGGCGCGCTGTGTCGTGATCGACGCGGCGCTGCCCGCCGACAGGGTCACGGTTGCCATACAGCGCGTCGTTCAGCAGACCATGGCCAAACGTGAGGCAGGACGTGAAAGGAGCGATGCCTGATGTTGGAACGCACCGCGCCTGAACGTTTCGATACACTGCCGGAAATCCCTGAACCATCGGAGAATCCGCTTCTGGTGGGCCATGAAAGGGTGGCCGACATGCTGGCCGGTGCCTATCGGGCAGGTAAACTGCATCACGGACTCCTTTTTGCCGGTCCTCCGGGCATAGGAAAGGCAACGCTCGCCTTTCACCTTGCCAATCATCTTTTCGCCTATCCGCGGGCGGAAGATGCTCCCGAACGCCTCTTGGTGCCCGATCCCAAATCGCAGGCTTTTCGACTGATCGCGCAGGATGCACACCCCTCGTTGCTGCACCTGTCACGGCCCTTCGTGGAGCGGGACAAGAAATTCAAAACCGTCATCACCGTGGATGAAATCCGCCGCATTCAGCGGTTTTTGTCGCTGACAACTCATGATGGCGGATACCGGGTCGTGATTGTCGATCCGGCGGACGATCTCAACGTCAGCGCTGCAAACGCACTTTTGAAGAGTCTTGAGGAACCGCCACCGCGAACGGTCTTCATCCTGATCACCCATTCGCTCGGGCGGCTTCTGCCCACGATCCGCTCGCGCTGCCAGATCGTACGTCTCCAACCGCTTGCAGCGCCGGATCTCGTGGGTTTGTTGCGCACATTGGGTGCTGCAGATGGTGACAGCGATGAGGAGATTGCGGCACGAGCCCAGGGCAGTGTGCGCAATGCGATCCTTCTCTCGCAGTTTGGCGGAGCCGAAATCGCCGACGTCCTGCAAAAACTGGTCTCGGGGCGCAGGTTTGACGCCGCTGAAGCCTTGCGCCTTGGCGAAGCAGTCAGCGGGCGCGAGCGGGACGTCCAGTTTGCGATCTTCAACCGCACGGTGCTGGACATGATCAATCAGTTTGCCACGAGGCGCGCTGAAGCCGGCGACACAAGAGGGGCTGCAGCGGCAGCGGACCTCTGGGACGAAATAAACACAGCGATCCGGGATGCGGAAACCTTCAATCTTGACCGCAAGCAGCATGCCGCCGGCATTGCCGCGAAGCTTAATGCCGCATTCAATGCCTGAAGATGCGTGTTGGGCTGGCATGCGCATGCGCGATGCGCTATCTGGGCGTCATCTAGCAATGTGTTTTCTGGACGTTCTTCCCAATGGCTCGCGATAAGTTTTACATCACCACGCCCATTTTCTATCCCAACGGCAAACCGCATATCGGACATGCCTATACGGTGATCGCGACAGATGCGATGGCGCGCTTCCAGCGGCTTGATGGCAAGGATGTTTTCTTCCTGACCGGCACTGACGAGCACGGACTGAAGATGCAACAGACAGCGGATAAGGAAGGCATCACGCCCCAGGCCCTCGCAGACCGCAACACCGCCGTGTTTCGCGATATGATCGCCGCGCTGGGTGGCTCGAACGACCAGTTCATCCGCACCACCGAGGAACGGCACCATCGCGCCTGCCAGGCGATCTGGCAGAAGATGGCCGACAATGGCGACATCTATCTGGACCGCTATTCGGGCTGGTACTCCGTGCGGCAGGAAGCCTATTTCGACGAAAGCGAAACGACAGTTGGCGAAGACGGCGTGCGCCGCGAACCGCTGGGCTCACCTGTGGAATGGAACGAGGAGGAAACCTATTTCTTCCGTCTTTCCGCCTATCAGGACAAGCTCCTCGCCCACTACGAGGCCAATCCGGATTTCATCGGTCCCGCCGAGCGCCGCAACGAGGTGATGAGCTTTGTACGCTCGGGTCTGAAGGATCTCTCGATTTCGCGCTCGACATTCAACTGGGGTGTTCCGGTACCAGGTGATGAAAAGCATGTGATGTATGTGTGGGTGGATGCGCTGACCAACTACATCACGGCTGCCGGTTATCCCGACACGAATGCCGAGCGGTGGTCTTACTGGCCCGCGAACGTGCATGTGATCGGCAAGGACATCGTGCGGTTTCATGCCGTCTACTGGCCGGCTTTCCTGATGTCGGCGGGCATAGAGCTGCCCAAGCGCGTTTACGCGCATGGGTTCCTGTTCAACCGCGGCGAGAAGATGTCCAAATCGGTCGGCAATGTAGTCGACCCGTTCGCGCTGATTGAGCATTACGGTCTGGATGCGGTGCGCTATTTCTTCCTGCGTGAGGTGCCGTTCGGGCAGGATGGCAGCTACAGCCATGATGCCATCGTCAACCGCACCAACGCTGATCTCGCGAATGATCTGGGCAATCTCGCCCAACGTTCGCTTTCTATGATCGCCAAGAATTGCGACGGTGCCGTTCCTCAGAAGGGCACACCTGCCGAGGAGGATCTGGCCATTCTGAAGCGCGCCGGCGAAGCGCTGGAGACGGCACGCGGAGCCATGGGCACGCAGGCTCTTCATCAGGCGCTCGGGGCGATCTTTAACGTGGTGGCCGAGGCGAACCGCTATTTCGCGGGGCAGGAGCCCTGGGCGCTGAAAAAAACGGACCCGGCGCGGATGCAATCCGTGCTCTACACCACCGCTGAACTGGTGCGTCGGGTGGCCATTCTTTGCCAGCCCTTCATACCGGGGTCGGCAGAAAAACTGCTAGATCTTCTAGCGGTCGACAAGGACGCACGGACGTTTGCCCATCTGGGAGACGAAAACGCTCTGGTGCCTGGCACCGCTCTGCCGGCGCCACAGCCGGTCTTCCCACGCTATGTCGAGCCGAAAACGGACGGTGAGGGGGCCTGACATTGATGCTGGTCGACAGCCATTGCCATCTGGATTTCCCCGATTTCGAGGAGGACCGGGCGGGTTTCATCAAGCGCGCTGGGGAAGTCGGCGTCGGCCTCATGGTGACGATATCGACCCGCGTGCGCCAGTTTGAGCGAATCCGCGCGATCGCCGAGGCGCATGAGAACGTCTTCTGTTCCGTTGGCACCCATCCCCACAATGCGGATGAGGAACTGGATGTGACAGCTGACGATCTCGTGCGCCTTGCCGGGCACCCAAAAGTGGTCGCGATCGGCGAAGCCGGTCTCGACTACTTCTATGACAAGGCTCCGCGCGACGCTCAGGCTCAGGGCTTCCGAACACATATCGCAGCGGCTCGCCAGACGGGACTGCCGCTTGTCATACACGCGCGTAATGCCGATGACGACATGATGGCGATCCTCGAAGAAGAAACAGGGAAGGGCGCCTTCCCCTTCATCTTGCACTGTTTTTCCTCCGGCGCCGCGCTTGCAAAGACAGGTGTCGAACTGGGAGGTTATATCTCGTTTTCGGGCATCCTGACGTTCCGCAAATCCCAGGAACTGCGTGATATCGCCAAAACCGTGCCGCACGACCGGCTTCTGGTCGAGACAGACGCGCCATATCTTGCGCCGGTCCCGAAGCGCGGAAAGTGCAATGAGCCGGCTTTTGTCGTGCATACGGCGCGTGTTCTCGCACAAACCATAGGTCTTTCCGAGGAAGAAACGGCGCGCCTGACAACGGAGAATTTTTTCCGGCTGTTCACCAAAGTGCCACGGGACGCTGCGCGGTGAGCGATGTTCTGCGCCTGACGATCCTGGGATGTGGTTCGTCGCCAGGCACGCCGCGGATTACCGGCGACTGGGGCGCCTGCGACCCCGAAAATCCCAAAAACCGGCGTCGCCGCTGCGCAGCAATGGTCGAGCGCATTTCGAAGAACGGCGGCACCACACGTGTTGTCATCGATACCGGACCGGATTTCCGGGAACAGATGATTTCTGCTGGTGTCGACCGGTTGGACGCTGCCGTCTATACTCATCCTCACGCAGATCACATCCACGGTATCGACGATCTTCGCGGTTATGTCCTCAATCAGCGTCACCTGATGGACGTTTATGCGGACAAGCCGACACTGGAACGTCTGAACGAAGCATTTGGCTATTGCTTCGAAACGCCGCCAGGCAGCAATTATCCGCCGATCCTGAAGGCGTGTCCCATCAGTCATGAGGCGAAATTTTCCATTCAGGGAGCCGGCGGGAAAATTCCATTTGTTCCGCTTCCTCAGATACATGGCGATATTCTTTCACTCGGATATCGCATTGGCGGCTTCGCCTATTGCCCGGATGTCAGCGCCTTTCCGGACGACACTCCGGAGCTGATTTCAGGTGCCGACACGCTGATCATCGATGCACTGCAATATCGTCCGCACCCAAGCCACTTTTCGCTTGGGGAAGCGCTGGGCTGGATTGAGCGTCTCAACCCAAGACGCGCAGTGCTGACACACATGCACATACCGCTCGATTATGAGACCGTGTTGCGGGAAACGCCGGACCACGTGGAACCGGCCTTTGACGGCATGGTGCTTGAGTTGCCCATTGAGGAGGATATGGAATGAGCAAGAGCATCAAACGGGTGCAGCAAGCGGCTGATGCGGCCGGGCTGGCAATCGAAATCAAACGCATGGGCGAATCCACACGAACCGCTGAAGAAGCGGCAAACCAATGTGGCTGCAGCGTCGCCCAGATCGTGAAATCCCTGATCTTTCAAGGCGAGCAAAGCCAGAAGCTCTATTTGTTTCTGGTTTCGGGTAGCCGTCAGCTGGATACCGGCAAGGCAGCGGCGCTGGTCGGTGAACCCTTGAAACGCGCGGATCCGCGGCACATCCGCGATGTTACGGGATTTGCAATCGGAGGCGTTTCACCACTCGGGCAGCCCGACGAGGTTGCGCGTTTTGGCGACGAGAGCCTTCTTGGGTTCGATGTGGTGTGGGCAGCAGCAGGAGCGCACGATGCGGTTTTCTCCGCTGAACCAGCCGCGCTTTTCGAAGCCGCAAGCGTTCAGAAGGTCGATATTGCATCATGAGCAGACATTCGCTAGTTCCATAATCTATCTTATGCGATCTATTGATGTCCAAGGGCGGGTTCAAGTTTGGACCGCGACTTGCGGATGAATACCAACGAGCCGGCTCCGCAAGAAAAACGCGCCACCCGCGCCTCTCTCACTGCTGCACGCCGCTGCGCGCAGAATATGTGTTGGGAGGGTTCGACCCGATAACGCCTACGGAATTTCGTCCACCGTCAGGCGCATGCTCCCGCCCATCATCTCGCCTGGAGAAAGACGACGAAGGCCACCGAAACCTGCGTGGTGAAAACCGTTTGCCGTATGAGACATGGGTTCAAAGCAGACAAACTCGAAGTCAGGCGGCGGTGAAAAGAGCATATAGCGAGAAAAGACCGGATCGGTATCGATGCTCGCCCCAAGCCCCAGCTCTGGCCAGACGAACCTGGCCCGGCAGTTCCATCCTTCGAAACAATGATTGAGCCCGTGATCAGGCAGCAGCCGGGGTTTTGAAAAATCGACTGTTTCAGGCAGCGGCTCGTTGCGGTCCGGAACGTGGTATTCGTCTTCAGTCCACCAGGATTGCGCAGGTGCCTCCAGGGTCATGCCGGAGGTTCTGGGGAAATATGGGTGCAAACCAAGGCCAAACGGCATGGCGTCCCCGCCCCTGTTCTCCACCTCGATTGTTATTGTCAGGCAATTTTGATCGAGCATGAACCGCTGCTCGGCTCTATAAGTGTACGGGGATCGTGTATTGCCCTCATGCTCCATTTCGAGCGTCACAGAACCATCTGTACGCTCTACAACGGTCCAATCGCTCTTCCAGCCCTCGCCATGGATGTAGAATGGTGGGGTATCGTTGGGTTCGAACGTGTAGGTCCGGCCTTCATAGTCGAATGTGTTCCCGCCAACCCGATTGGAAAAAGGCACCATCGGAAAACACGCCGTATCCGTCGGCCCGAACGCATCGTTATCGCCCGCAAACGGCCGCATGAACGGCCGGCCATTCCGATGATATCCGTCGACAACGACACCAAAGCGTGGGGAAACCCGAACACGCAAATCCGTGCTTTCCAACAAGATCATATGGTCCGGCATTGTTCCCCCTGACATCGAGCAATCCGGGTCAAGCCTTACAACAAGCCTGCCCGCGAAACCATCCGCTCAGGAGGGATTTGCGACGAGTTTGCCAAGTCCTGTCAGCGCTCGCCCAGACTCTGACTGAACTGTGCGGTGATCGGTGCCAGAAAATAGCTGATCAATCGGCGATCTCCCGTGATGGCATCAACACTGCCGGTCATCCCCGGTCGCAAAGCCAACCGCCCTGCCGGTGACTGCAACGCATCACCCTCGGGTTTCAGCCGCACGACGAACCCCCAGCGGCCGCTGCCTCCAACTTCGATCGAATCGCTTGCGATATCAGTGATCGTGGCCATCATCGCGCCAAAGCGTTCGGCAGGATAGGCATCAAGACGAATACGCGCTTTCTGTCCTGCTTCAAGAAACCCGCTGTCTTCATTCGAAAACAAGGCCTCGAACTCGAGCTGGCTGTCGTTTGGCACCACGCGCATCAGATCCTGTCCAGCCTGGACAACGCCTCCTACGGTGGTTACGGAGAGCTGTTCGACCGTGCCCGATACAGGAGCGCGTAGCTGCGTGGCGGCCACTCTTTCCTCCAGCGCCCGGCGTTCCTGCCGCAACGCGGCCAATCGCGCCTCGATCCCGTCTCGTTTTTGCATGAACCTGTTGTAATTCGTGCTGAAGAGCCCTGCCCGCTCGGCGTCCAGGACGGAAGCCTCCGCGGCGGTTTTTGCGATCTCGCGTTTGAGAACATCTCTCGCACTGCGAATATCGTCATAGGCTGCGCGTACCTTCAGATAGGCTTCGCGTGAAGAAATGCCACGTTTCATGAGTTTTTCCGCTGCCTGTAGTCGCTCTTCCTGAACGGCGAGTGCGGTATCCGCCTGGGCAATCCGACCCTGCAGAACCTCCATGGCCTTTCGATTGACGTCCAGGCGAGCATCGGCCGCGGCCAACCCATCTGCAAAGTCCTTGAGTTCGGCTTCGAGAAGGCGCGCCTGCATGGCCTCATCAGCAGCATCTCCTGCCCTGGTTGACGAGGTGTCTTCTTTACCGTTGCCAATATCTCCCCCGTCGCGCAGCACGACGAGTTCGGACAGGAAAGCGGCGAAGCGGACGTTTTCGCGCTTCAGGCGCGCTTCTTCCTCGACCAGCGTAAGAAGTTTTGTTTCGGCGGGGGTGGCATCGAGTGTTAGCAACAGCTCTCCTTTGCTGACACTGACACCGTCACGCACGAGGATCCCTGTGATGGAGCCAGGATATTCGGCCTGCACCACCTGCACTCTGTCCAGCGGAACGAGCCGTACGGTTCCGCGTGCGGTAACCTCAACACGCAACAGGCACGCCGCAATGAGAGTGACGATGAAGATGGTCGTGCTGATCAGCACGGTGAGATGCAATGTCGGGGAGGCTGCACCCGATGTGTCAAACAGGCGCATGATTTTTTCCTGCAGCAAAGTCGATGATTTGATCTCGGCCTTCAAAAACATCCGGCCTGTGTGTGATCACGATCACCGTCATCGTTCTCCTGAGCCGCATCAGCTCCGCCACCATTCGCCGCTGTGAGGCTTCATCAAGCGCACTGGTCGGTTCATCGAGTATGAGAACGGACGGGCTTTGAAGCACTGCGCGGGCGATAGCTATTCGTTGTCTCTGCCCGCCAGACAAGGCATTCCCCTGCTCGCCTACCGGCGTATCGAGCCCAAGCGGCAATCGGTCGACGAGATCATCCGCAGCCGCGACCGCAAGCGCATCGCGCAGCGCCGCATCGGTTGCGTCTGGGCATCGCAACTGCAAATTCTCGCGGAGCGTACCCGAAAAAAGATAGGGGTCTTGAGGAACATAAACGATCCGCGACCGAACGCTCTCCGGTTCGTACCCGCTGAGATCCTCGCCACCAATACAGATTGCTCCTTCCTGCGGCTTTTCCAGCCCGGCAGCCAGGCGCCCGAATGTCGACTTCCCTACTCCCGACGGCCCGACAACAAGGGTGCAGGTGTGAGGTTCTGCCACAAGGTCAACGCGGTCCAGGACCGGCTTCTGATCGATAGAATAGGAGAAGGAGACAGACCGGAATTCCAGCCGGGGTTCAAGCCCGTTTGGGAGACGCTTTTTCTCGCCGAAGGGCTCGCGCTCGCTGCTCAGGATGTCACCTAAGCGTTGACGCGAGACACGGAGATTCTGCCAATCCTGCCATAATTTTGAAAAGCCTGCGATGGGGGCTGCGACCTTCTCTGCAATGAGCTGGAAAGCGATGAGCTGGCCCAATGTGAGTTCACCGGCAAACACCTGCTGTGCTCCGATATAGATTACTCCAATGAAAACGCCTTTCTCACAGATCATGGCAAGTTGGCCGCTCACGGCGTTCATCGTGTAGACCCTTCGCGAAGCCTGAAGGGTTTGGGAAAGCGTTTGCCGCAGCCGCGCCAGCATCGCGGTCTCAGCCGTTAGTGCTTTCACGGCCGTCATGCCAGTCAGGTTCTCAACCAGCCGCGCCTGGTGTCGAGCGCCCGTGTCGAACTGGACACGCAGCCGCTTTCGCAGCATGGGGCCAAAGCACAGATACAATGCCGCCTGGAGTGGCAGAGCCACCGCAACGACCAGTGTCAATTGCCCTGAAATCGACAACAGAACGGCGACATAGAGAAAGGTGAAGAAAAGATCCAGTGAAGCACCGGTGGTAAGACCGACAAGAAACGCCCGGATCGTATCGGTCTCGCCGATCCGCGAGAGAGTTTCGCCGACCGGCCATTTGCGAAAATGGCGCAATGGCAATCGGAACAGATGCTCAAACAGCCGTGTTCCCAGTTCCAAGGTCAGGCGGTTTGCGACAGAAACGCCCAGAAATGCTGCAAGCAGGTTGAAGCAGAGCTGAAATACATTGGCGCCAATCATGACGATCACAACGACGATCAGGGATGCTTCACGCTGAAACGGCAAGATCCGATCAATCACCACCTGAAACACGAAGGGCTCCAGAAGCCCTATGAGCCGCACACAGACAGCCAAAAACGTAAGCTCAGCATATAATGGAATATGCTTGCCCAGTGTCGTTGTGAACCACGACAGGGGAACGCCCTGTTCACTCGTCTTGAAGCGTTGCGTCATAAAAAAACCTGGTAGGAGCGCATTGTCAGGCGGGGGCCGCGGACGTGCACGGCCCCCAACCTTCGTGCGAGCAATTTCGCACTACGCTATCTGGCTAACGCGGCTGAAAATTAAGCCACAGCGTCTTCGATGGCACCGCCGATAAGGCCGCCGACCGTGTTTCCGACTGCGCCACCAATCTCGGCCCCCGGCACGCTTCCGAAGTAACCGCCGATGGCTCCGCCAACGAACGAACCGACAGCAGCGCCAACGGTGTGGCCGAGACTTTCGGCTCCCTCGCCGCCGCCACCGAAGCTGACGGGTGCATCAATGCCAGGGTAGTCAATCTGAAACTCATGATACATTATCAAAGTCCTGTTTTTAAATATGTTTTGAGTATGAAGCCGAACAATCGGCGGTTTCACCGGCGAATAATGTTCACCGGTATGCACCCGACACGAAATACATCGGGGCATTCCTTCTAAACCAACGCCCTGCAAGGGGTCGGTTCGGGTGTTGCGACTAGGCGCTGCTTCTCCAACGCTTGACGGAGCGAAGCGCGCCATCGGATGCTCGCCGCACGCTGGTCGCGCGGCAGCCAGGAAAGATGTTCTTCCGGAGATCGGAGATAATTTCGCGCGCCGTGCCATACGGCGCGATGAAATCGTTGAAGAACAGGCGATCCCCGCTTCTCCACTCGTGAAAGGCGAGTGCGCGCCCTGTTTGCAGGATGGTTTTCTCCGTTTCGAGATCGACAAACGCCCAGCTGACGAAACCCGTGGGAATCCCGTCGGGGGTGAGATAAAATCTCGCCTGACCTAGATGTAACGGGGGCAGGATTTCCACGTCGAGGTACCGTTTCACAGGGAAACCCCGATGGTTTCCAGAGCGTGCCAGAAGTTCCAGCGCATAGCCAACACCCGAATACAGATCGATCGGCTTCATGACACGAAATCTCCCACAATGTTGTCCGGGGTGGTGCGGCGGAGCTCGGCCGCCGCCTGCGGGCAATGGTTTTCGAAGGCCGTAAGCAAATCGGGAAGACGCTGCGCACACGCGATCCGGCGCTCAAACCCGGTCGGCTTGCCTCCCTCTCTGCACTGCCACAGGATATAACCAAGCGGCACCTGCTCCCGATCGGTTGCAAGGAACACATTGCGTCCCTGCATGGCCTGAAAAAGATGTGCGTATCGCGAGCCGATAGCTTCTTCGAACGTGTCGGCTCCCTGTCGCTGGAGATCCAACAACAAAAGTGCACCAATCTGTCGATAGAGATTGGCGACAGTGCCGCCTGTGTCCGTCAACGCGGGAAGGACATACCGCTGTGGCAGAATGTGCGCCCGCTCATAAAACTCCGCTAAATGAGACGGTGCCTTCGCGCCGCTTTTGAAGAGCAAAGCTGTTTTGCCGCTGGACCATTCATACCCAACTGCATGAGCCAGAAGCCGCGCTACCGGATAATTCCAGGCGTAGTCGTATACGTCGCTACCGTCCTCCAAAGCACGAACAAGCGATTGCAGACTGGTACCAAGATAGCTGGAATTGTCTGCCAACCACGCCGTCTCCATAAAAGGAGATAAGGATGGCTGGTTGTCGCGTAACCAGGTGAGAAGCAAGCGCTCCCCGACAAAAGCGCATAGTTCGCGAGCCATTGGCGGCATTGCGGTGCGCCTGGACGCAACGATCTGCAGCGCATGCGAAAACTCATGGGCGACAGTAAGAACATCCGAAGCGGTCCCTTTATAGGGGCAATGAACGAAGGGTAAGCTCTTCGGGCCTCGGTCGTAAGTGTAGGCGCGACCTCCCCTTTCCTCGTTAGCCTCGAAACTTTTCGGCACACGCATCCGCACGGTTCGAATCAGCGAGGTCAGTTCAGGGATCCTCGCCGTCAGCGCCTCGGCAACCATTTCCCAAGCCGCCTCTCCAGACAGGTCAAGGAATCTGTCGCCGCCGCCGGCCCCCAGACCGATCAAAAAAATGGGAAGGGGATGATCCACCAGGTTTCGTTTAAGGAACTGAGAATCCAAACTATTGGCGCGTAACCAATCAGAAAAAATATCAACCATGAAAAAGCTATAACAAATATTGGTCTTCGTCGTCATGTTTAGGGTAATATACATGATGAAGGAGGTATTTATCTCGTGAATTTTGTGAAATAAACGCCCTTTTTATACTGATATTTTTTGGTGAATATTATATCGAAAACATAGTCGCTATAGCAGCGCTTCTGAACAGGAAGGATGCAGGGGGCGCCCCTCAAAGCCAATATGTGCCCTAAGGATTGCGTATGATTGTGCTTGCGTCCCGACTTTCGTTGCATATATACGGGCCACACTCCTGAATGATCAGGTTGAGCATCTGCTGGTTGGAGAGGACGCCATGTCTCAAGACGCCCTTTTCCAATTGGGGATGGATTCAGTTGTACTGAACACCGCCCAAAAGGAAGAAAGCACCACCGCGCAGCCCGCCACTGCGGTTTGCGACGACAAGGATCACTTTATCGAGAAGGACGGCGTTCTTTGCGCCGGCTCGCATCTTATCGTGGATCTGTTCGAGGCCGAACGCCTGGACGATCTGCCATACATCAAGAAAACGTTGATCGATTGCGTGAACGCAGCCGGTGCGACTCTCTTGCATATCCACTTGCACCCATTCGAGCCGAATGGCGGGATCAGCGGCGTTGCCGTGCTGGCTGAAAGCCACATCTCGATCCATTCCTGGCCGGAGCGGCAATATGCAGCGCTGGACATTTTCATGTGCGGTGACGCAAAGCCCGAGCGGTGCATTGACGTCTTGAAGGAAGCATTCGCTCCTGGCCGCATGGATGTGAACGAGTTGCTTCGGGGACGAAACGCGTGAGCGATCGAAAAACCATATCGGAAACCCTCCATGACGGCATCAGTATGGTTTTCGATGTCGACGAGGTGCTTTACGAGGAAGGAACGGGACACCATCAGCTTTCGCTGATCCGAAACCCGGTCTTTGGAAAAGTTCTCGTTCTCGACGGCGCGGTGCAGGTCAGCAGCCGGGATGAGTTCATCTATCATGAGATGCTGGCGCACGTTCCGCTCGCTTCTCATGAAAACCCCGCCGATGTTCTCATCATCGGCGGCGGCGATTGCGGTTTGGCCGAAGAGGTGCTGAAGCACAAGCGCGTCGGCACCCTGACCCAGGTGGAGATCGATGCCTCGGTGCTCGATTTCTCGCGTGAGCATTTCGCCGATTTCAATGCGCCAGTCTTTGAAGATCCCCGTTTCCAGGTAGAGATTGCCGACGGCGCGGTTTTTGCGGCGGAAACCGATAAGCGTTTCGACGTAATCCTTGTCGATTCCACCGATCCCACAGGTCCGGGCGCGGTGTTGTTCACCACCGATTTTTACAGGAACCTGAAGCGCATCCTGCGCCCGGGAGGCATCGTCGTGTCCCAGAACGGGGTTCCCTTCCTACAGCCTGAGGAGTTTTCCAAGGCGATGAAGGGGCTTTCCTCGGTATTCGAGACGACGAGCTGTTATCTCGTATCAGTGCCCACCTATTTCGGCGGGCACATGACGTTGGGATGGTCGAGCGACGATCCGGAAGCACTCTCGGTCAGTGAGGCGACGCTTACGGAACGTATGGCGGGGATCGAGACCCGCTATTACACACCGGCACATCATCGGGCGGCTTTCGCCCTTCCGCGTTTCATCGAAACGCTCCTTGAGGACGCCTTAAAAGCGTAAGGAATGGGCCAGAAGGCCCATTCTCCTCTTTCAGCTTCCCTGCCCGGAAAAGAACGGTACGCTGGCAGCCAGTTCCATGTCCAACTGCTGGGCTTTGCGATAGGCAGGCCGTGTTTCCACGCGTGCGAGATAATCCTTGAAAACCGGCTTCTCAGGCAGGGCGCGCAGGATGTTCATCGTGTAATTGATTCCGGATGCGAGCTGCGTGTCGGCGGCGGTAAAGTGCTCCCCTGCGGCAAAGGCCTGTTTCTCGAGCCGACGTTCGATATAGGCGAGCATATCGGCAAAAATACCGAACGGGTATTCGTTGCTCGTGTAATCCAGTCTCTGCACTTGCGCGCAGATCACCGGATCAAAGACCGCATCACAATAAACCAGCGCTGTCAGATAAGCCGCACGGTCCGGATCGCTTATCGCAGGCGCCAGTCCGGTCTGCGAAAACCTGTCGGCCAGATAGATGGTTATTGCGGCACGCTCGGTCACGACCTGCCCGTCATGGACAATGGCAGGAACCTTCTTGCTGGGCTGAATGGAACGGTAGCTCTCGGGCACACCCTCGCGCGCGCGGATGTCGATCATCTCCAGTTCATAAGGGATTTGCAGCTCCTCAAGGAGCCAGAGAATGCTGGAAGAGCGCGACCAGGGTGCATGATAGAACGTCAACATCGGGTATCCCTTCTTGTATTTGGCCCGACCTTACCACCTCCCTCCTGACAGGAGATTGTCAGCAGATTGCCCTGTTCGATCTGTTAGATACAAAAAAGGCGGCCGAAGCCGCCTTTTCGCTCGAACAACGATGAATTGCCTCAGTTCGGCAACTTGTCGTCGATGCCCTTGATGTAGAAATTCATGCTAAGGACTTCTCCGTCAGGCGCCACCTGTCCTTCTTCAAGCCAGAGCGTTCCATCCTGCTTGTAGACAGGACCGGTAAAGGGGTTGAAGCCCTCGTCCTTGATCTTAGCCTCGATTTCCTCGGCAGCCGCCTTAACATCGTCGGGCATGTTCGTGTACGGCGCCATGACGACGTGGCCATCTTTCATGCCGCCCCAGACATCGTTCTGTTCCCAGGTGCCGTCCATGACCGCCTGGACACGCTCGATGTAATATGGGCCCCAGTCATCGACGATGGAGGTGAGCTGAGTTTCCGGCGCGAATTTGATCATGTCAGAGGCCTGACCGAACCCTTTGATGCCGCGCTCTGCTGCCACCTGAAGGGGCGCGGTGGAATCGGTGTGCTGGGTGATGATGTCGACGCCCTGGTCAAGCAGTGCCTTGGCTGCATCGGCTTCTTTGCCGGCATCAAACCACGTATTGGCCCAGACGATCTTCACCTGAAAATCCGGATTGACCGATTGCGCACCGAGCATGAAGGCATTGATGCCCATGACCACCTCGGGGATCGGGAAGGAGGCGATATAGCCGGCCACGCCCTTTTCCGACATTTTGGCAGCGATCACACCCTGCACATAACGCCCCTCGTGAAAGCGTGAATTGTATGTGGCGACATTCGGATGATCGCGTTTGAAGCCGGTGGCATGCTCGAACTTGATGTCCGGGAACTTGGCGGCAACCTTCTGTACCGGATCCATGAAACCGAAGGACGTCGCGAAGATGATATCGCATCCGGAACGCGCAAAGCGCTCGAGCGCGCGCTCGGCATCCGCCCCTTCCGGAACGCTTTCAAGATAGGCCGTCTCGACCTTGTCACCAAAATGCTCCTCGACATCGAGCAGGCCTTGATGGTGCTGATAGGAATAGCCGAAATCGCCGATCGGCCCGACGTAGATCCAGCAGGCCTTGGTCTTGTCCTGCGCGGCGACGGGCGCGGCACCAAAGGCGATGGCCGCGGTGGTCGCGGCAAGTGCCAGAACGAGTTTTTTCATTTTTGACGTCCTCTCTGTTGACTGAGTGCAGGGCTTATCTGGCTGGCACAAAGGGCCGGCCGAGGCATGCAGGCGTGTTGACCATTGTCAGGCGCCGGTTTCGCGAGATTAGTACAAGAACGGCGACGGTCGCCAGATAGGGCAACGCAGACAGGAACTGTGAGGGCACAGATACTCCGATCACCTGCGCATGCAACTGGCCGATAGAGACAGCGCCGAAGAGATAGGCTCCCGCCAGGACACGCCATGGACGCCAGGAAGCGAACACCACCAACGCCAGCGCAATCCAACCGCGTCCGGCCGTCATGTTCTCGATCCATTGTGGCGTATAAACCAGTGAAAGATAGCCCCCCGCAAGCCCGGCGCAGGCACCGCCGAAGACGACCGCAGCATAGCGCACCGCGATCACCTTGATGCCGAGTGCGTGCGCGGAATCGTGATTGTCCCCCACCGAGCGCAGCGTCAGACCGGCGCGCGTGTTGAACAGGAAATAGCTGACACCGATCACGAGCAGGATCGAGATATAGAAGAGCGGCGCCTGCGCAAACAAAAACCGCCCAACCACGGGCAGATCGGACAGGACAGGTATGACCAGTGGCGCCATCTTAACGCCCGGCAATCCAATAAAGGCTTCGCCAATCATACCCGATACACCGAGCCCGAGCAGCGTCAACGCAAGGCCAGTCGCCACCTGGTTTGTAACGAGTGACAGCGTCAGGAACCCGAAGAGCAGCGCGAAAGCCGCACCAACCAGAATGGCCGCGAAGACACCAAGCCAGGGAGAGCCGGTGGTGATTGCCACGCCGAAGCCGGTGACGGCGCCCATCACCATCATACCTTCCACGCCAAGGTTCAGAACACCCGAGCGCTCCACGACCAGTTCGCCGATGGCGGCAATCAGAAGCGGCGTTGCCGCGGTGGCGATGGTGATGAGAACGGATTCAAGCATTGGTCGTGACCTCCCCGCCCCGCATAGCGCGCCCGGCAAGCCGTATCCTGTAATGAATGAGCGTGTCGCAGCCGAGCACGAAGAAAAGCAGCATGCCCTGAAAAGCGCGCGCCGCCTTGTCGGAAAGCCCAAGCGAGATCTGCGCCGCTTCACCTCCAAGATAGGAGAGAGCAAGAACGAAGCCTGCCGCAACGATACCAAGCGGGTTCAGGCGACCGAGAAAAGCAACGATGATCGCGGTAAACCCGTAGCCCGGTGAAATGGAAGGCTGGAGCTGGCCAATGGCGCCTGCGACCTCCGAAATGCCGGCGAGACCGGCAAGTCCGCCGGAGATCAGGAATGCCACCATCACCATCCGCGATGAGCTGAAGCCGGCAAAGCGCCCTGCCCTTGGGCTTTGACCCAAGACCCGAATCTCGAAACCTTTTCGTGTCTTGCGCAAGATGAACCAGAGTATGAGAGCAGCAAGAACGGCGAAAACGATGCCCCAATTGGCCCTCCCTGCCGAGGGCATCAGCTCGGGCAGGATGGCGAAAGCATGAAAATCACGCGTTTCGGGGAAGTTCATGCCGCCTGGGTCGCGCCAGGGGCCGCGCACGATCCAGTCCAGAAAGAGCTGCGCCACGTAAACCAGCATAAGGCTGGTCAAGATTTCATTGGTGTTGAAACGCGCCTTGAGAAAGGCCGGCACGGCGGCGTAAGCCGCACCGCCAGCCACCCCCATGACGAGCATCAGGGGAAGAACGAGCCAAGTCTGAAAATCGGGAAAAACCACCGGCAGGATGCTGCCGGCAATTGCGCCTGCGATGAACTGTCCTTCAGCACCGATGTTCCAGTTGTTTGACAGAAAACACACCGACAGGCCGACGGCGATGAGGATCAACGGTGCTGCCTTGATCGCCAGCTCATGCAACGACCATGTCTCGCGCAACGGATCTATGAAATAGTAATAGAGCGCATCGAGAGGATTCTTGCCCAGTATGGAGAACATGATCGCACCGGCGATCATGGTCAGCACCAGGGCGATCAACGGCGATATTGCACTGAACAAAACGGAATGCTGCGGGCGCTTGACGAGTTCCAGGCGCATCATGCGGTCTCCGTGTTTTCAGGCAGGCCGGTACGTTCGGGCTCGGCGCCGCCCATCAGAAGGCCGATTCGTTCAAAGCTTGCTTCGGCGATCGGCATTGGTGCCGACAGCCGCCCGTCATGCATGACCGCAATACTATCGCAAATCTCGAACAATTCATCGAGGTCCTGAGAGATGACCAGAACCGCCGAGCCCGAGCGCGCCAGATCGATCAAGGCCTGCCTGATGCGCGCCGCCGCCCCGGCATCCACCCCCCATGTGGGCTGATTCACGACGATGACGGCCGGCTGACGATCAAGCTCACGGCCAATGATGAATTTCTGCAGATTGCCACCGGAGAGGGCCGAGGCCTCGGGATCCTCCCCGCTTTTGCGAACATCCATGACCTTGACGATGCGGGAAGCCGCCTTTGCAAGCGCGCTCACACGTACGGTGCCGAACATGCCCAGGAGCGCGCGTTTATCGGTGACATGCCGTGACAGAAACAGGTTTTCGGAAAGACGCATTTGCGGTGCAGCGCCATGGCCAAGCCGCTCTTCCGGCACAAAGGACGCGCCGAGAAGACGGCGACCGGAAATGCCAAGCCGTCCGGCATCCGTATCGCGAATGCGGATGGCGTCCGCCTTGTCCTGCAGGACCTCGCCGGACAGGGCCTCGAACAATTCCCCCTGCCCGTTCCCAGCCACGCCAGCAATGCCCATAACCGTGCCGGAACGGACTTTAAGACTGATGCCTCGCAGTGGCATCGCGAAAGGATTAGCGGCCGGCCGCTTGAGAGCTTTGACTTCCAGAAGCGCCGCACCCTCGCTATCGGCGTGCCCCGTGCGCCGGACCGTGTCGACATCGTCCCCCACCATCATTTTGGCGAGTGAGGCGGACGTCTCCTGCCTCGGGTCGCAATGCGAAACCACCTTGCCATGGCGCAGCACGGTCGCGCGGTCGCAAAGCCGCTTCACCTCTTCGAGCCGGTGGGAGATGTAGAGAATGGATTTGCCCTCGTCGCGCAGGGTCTCAAGCGTCACAAAGAGCCTGTCCGCTTCCTGCGGGGTGAGAACTGAAGTCGGCTCATCGAGGATGATGAGGTCCGGCTTTTGCAGGAGGCAACGAATGATCTCGATGCGCTGACGCTCACCGACGGAAAGATCGCCCACATGGGCAAAGGGATCGAGCGGAAGACCGTAGGCCTTTGAGAGCTCGCGCGCCCGTTCCGCCACCTGCAGGATAGGCGTCTTGTCGTCCAAAGACAGCATGATGTTTTCTGCCGCTGTCAGAGCTTCAAACAGCGAGAAGTGCTGGAAAACCATGCCTATGCCAAGCCGGCGTGCTTCGCCCGGAGACTGGATGGAAACAGGTTTCCCCTTCCAGAAAATTTCACCGGCGGCCGGTTCCAGCGCGCCGAATAGCATTTTGACCAGTGTGGATTTGCCGGCACCATTCTCGCCGAGAAGCGCGTGAATTTCGCCTTTGCCGATCGAAAGATCGATCGCATCACACGCTCTCAACGTACCGAATATCTTTGTCAGCCCGCGAACTTCGAGAAGCTCGCCACCTTTGCCTTCGTGTGTTTGATCCACGCCGGCTCCCATTTCGGACATTATTGTTCTGTTCCCAACTCGATCATAGGCAGACGACTTTGCAGCGCATTAGAGCCGCATTGCTTGAAAGAGATTCAAACGCGCCCGCCCTATTCCCCTTTACGCCCTTTGCCCAGATTCGGCCACGCCTGCATGATCCCGCCGATGACAAAGAGGTAGATGCCGGTCGCTGCAATACCAATCCGCACCAGGGGATAGGCATCAAGGTTCTGAACCAGTCCGACAACACCCAAACCACACCAGGCGAAAAAAATCGAAAGATTGAGTGCGCGCAAGCGCTGCACCCGGACAGGATGAAGAAAAAACACCGGCAGGAAGGTCGTGACAGCCGAAATCAGCACCACGGCGAAGGCGACATATTCACCGGGTTCGACCACAAACAGGGTGAAAACCACCATATTCCAGACGACAGGAAACCCCTTGAAGAAGTTTTCCCGCGTCTTCATGCCAGTGTCGGCATAATAGATCGCACTGGTGACGACGATGATCGCCGCTGAGAGGAATGACAGCCCCTCGCCCATAAAGCCGCTCTGGTAGAGCGCAAAGGCAGGAATCAGCACATATGTGACGTAATCAATGATGTTGTCGAGCATGTCGCCCGACCAGGTGGGCAGAACCTGCTTCACGTCGAGTTTGCGTGCTATGGGGCCATCGATGCCGTCCACGAACAGCGCCAAACCGAGCCACCAGAACATCGCCACCCAGCGCTCCTCGCTGGCTGCCACGAGAGACAGGAACGCGAGAAACGACCCCGACGCCGTCAGAAGATGAACGGAAAACGCCTTGGCCTGGGGGGCAGTTACTTTCTTGGTCTTCATGCTTTTTGCCTAAGGTCCGCGCCAATCGAGCGGGCATATTTCCGCCGAACGTCCGGCAAAGTTCCAATTGCGGCCAAAGGCACGCATACGGCTTTTTTCAGAGCGCGCTACCGTGATTTCCGGAGCGATCCAGTATTGGGAATTGGTGATCACCGTGTCGCTATCGGCATCCTTGCCGGCAATGGGCGTGATGGCCCCGTCGATGATTTTCGGAACCTGGAAGATGCGCGTCTTTCCATCGGTTTCATAGTGAACCGGGGCGCGCTGAATGCCCAGAAACTGGCCGACGAGAATGGAAAGGAGACCTGTCGTTCCGCCCGCCTTGCCGGAAAAGATCTTGCCAATCGCCTTTTCCGCATAGATCGAGGCTCGTTCGTCCAGAAAGATGCCGGCGGTCCAGTTGCCGCGGCTCATATAGCCGGGAATTTCCATCACCAGACCGAGATTGATGCCGGATAGGTCCGTTTCACCGTAATGCCCCTGATCGATCCGGAAACCGGCCCAGGTCTGGCAGTACCCTTCCGTGGGAGGGTGATTGCCCAGCGAAAGCACGCAGGGGCAGAACACGGTGCAATTGCACGACAGCACCAGCTCGCCTTTCAGCGCCCAGTCTTTCTTTCCCATGGCGTCTGCCCCTCTTCTAAAGTGAGATTACAAGAAGCGCGAGTGCCCACACAAGCAGAAGCGCGCCTGAAATGCGTGTGAAAACGCGACTATGACCAGTTTTTTCCACCATGGTGAAGACGCCCAGAAGCGCCATCCAGAACACATTCATGATGCCGACGGCGAACATGACGAGCATCAATGCCCAGCAGCAGCCAAGGCACCACACACCCTGCTCAATCCCCAGGCGGTAGATTGATAAAGGCCGTGTGCTCCAGCGTCCGAACAGTGTGGCGAATGGGTTGCGGCATTTGACGAGACAGGCCTCCTTGAGGCCAGAAAACTGGTAAAGTCCGGCCACCGCAAGCACAGCCGCTCCCGCGAACCCGGTCCATGGAGCAAAGAGTGTTCCACCGGGCGATAGCGTGGAAACGACAAGCGCTGTTCCGGCGAAACCGAGTGAGGCGGCAAGCCACACGGAGAGATAGCCGGCTGCGAGTAATGCGGGATGCACGGCACGCTCACCCTTGCGGGCGGCGGTGTCGGCAATTTCGCAATAGGTTCGTAGCAACGGTCCGGCCGACGGCAGCATCATCGCCAGCGCCATCAGGAACCACATCAACGCCAGGAAGATGAAAGCGGTCCAGTCGCTGCCGGCACGGACTGGCGCAAGGCAAAGAGCCCAAAAAGCCTCGAAGGACGATGGCATTGCAATATCTGGAGAAAGCCGAAGCCACATCGCGCCAGGTCCTGCTGAACCCGGGGCAACCACCGCAGTTCTCACCCCCATCAGCGCAAGAAAAAGCCATGACATGGCAATGGCCAGAAGAAGCGCACCAAGGGAGAGGGGATAGGCCTGTCGCGCGGTTCGGTACACGGTGCGACGGGAGCCGGTCAAAGCGGTCAGGTCGTCATATTCGGTGCTCACATCGCCCTCATGAAACTCACTGGGGTCTTTCGCCGCGTTGAAGCTTGCGCCGACCCGCCCCATCATGAGAAAGACAGGGACGGTCCTGTCGATCAAGACAGAAACAGAAATGGATGGAAAGCCGTGGGCGATCGTGACCGCAAAATTGTCGTAGCTGGGACAGGCCCAGCCGGCCTAATCGCTGCGCTGATGCTCGCACATCACGGCCACGCGGTGACATTGGCGGGTCCGCTTCCGCAGGGACGCGATCGCCGGACCGTGGCACTCATGCGCCCGTCGCTTGATACAATCGCGCCGCTCGGCGTGCTTGATACGCTGACGCCGGAAACCGCGCCGTTGCGCGCGATGCGTCTCGTGGATGCGACAGGGCGTCTGGTGCGCAGTCCCACGGTGACATTCCATGCCGGAGAGATCGGCGAAGACTATTTCGGCTTGAACATCCCCAATGCGCGCCTGACGGAAGAGCTGGCCAAGGTAGCGGAATCTTCGCCGCTGATTGAATGGCACGAAAGTCTTGTCGAAACATGGGCCTGTGAAAGCGACCACGTGACAGCCACGCTCGAAAACGGTGTGGAGATTACAGCAAAGCTGGCGGTTGCCGCCGACGGGCGTAACTCGCCGGCGCGGGAGGCCGCCGGGATTTCGGCAAAAACACGCGCCCTGCCCCAGGCAGCGCTCGTGCTGAATTTCAGCCACGCCCGTGACCATGGCTTTGTGTCTACGGAGCTTCACACCCAGAGCGGCCCCTGCACGCAGGTCCCTCTCCCCGGAATGCGTTCCAGCCTTGTCTGGGTACTTCACCCTGAAGATGCCGAGCGGATGAACAGCCTCGGTGACGAGGAACTTTCTCTACGGATCGAGGAGCAGTTTTCCTCCATGCTGGGCCGCGTCACCGTGGAGCCCGGACGTCAGATCTACCCGCTCAGCACACTCATGCCGTCGCGATTCGGACAGAACCGCGTGGCGCTTGTGGGCGAAGCCGCGCATGTCTTCCCTCCCATTTCCGCACAGGGCCTCAATCTGGGTATCAGAGACGTGGAGGATCTCGTTTCTGTGGCCAACGCCTTTCCCGATGATCCCGGAACCACGGTCGCGATGAGCCGCTATCATGCTGCGCGGCGCCCGGATGTGCTCGCCCGCAGCAATTCAGTCAATCTGCTGAACGCCTCGCTCCTTTCGGGATTCCTGCCCGCACAGGTGGCGCGCAGTGCTGGACTTTCCATCATTGGAAGCATTCCCCCACTGCGCGCCCTCTTCATGCGTGAAGGCATGCGGCCCGGCAGCGGGTTTTCCGCGCTTCTTCCGTTTAAGGGAAAAGGTCCGGCGGCAGAATCCCGTTCGTGATCGCGTAAAGCAAGGCGGTCACAGTCCCCACCGATACGAGCGTGGTGATGAGCACACTTGCCGAAGCGCGCTCCATCCAAACACCGTATTGCTGGCTGATCACAAAGACATTGGTGGCCGTGGGAAGCGACGCCAAAAGCACAGCCGAAAACACCCAGCTTTCAGAGAAATTGCCGATCCAGCTCAACATCACGTAACAGATTGCGGGGTGGAGAATGAGCTTTAGGACGACGATGGCGCCCACCTCTTGCGGCACACGCTTCAGCGGTCGCAAAGCAAGGCTGACCCCCATGGCGAACAGCGCGCATGGCGCCGCCGCTGAAGCAAGATAGGCGAGCAGGCGCTCGATGGGCAATGGCGGTGCGAAATTAAGAGCCGCTGCAGCAACGCCAGCCGCGGTCGCGACGATGAAGGGATGCAGCGCGATCTTGCGCATAACGTCGAGGGCTAGTCGGCCAGGTTTCTCACCGTTGCCACCCGAGATCGCCATCATCATCGGGGCCACCGCGAAGTGAATCATATTCTCGAAACAGAAGATGAGCGCGACAGGCACCGCCGCCTCTTCGCCGAAGGCGAGAAGCGCCAGGCCGGGCCCCATATAGCCGATATTGCCATAGCTGGCGGCAAGCCCCTTGATGGTGCTTTCGGCGATCGAACTGCGGCTGATGAAAAGTGAGCCAGCAAACATGATCCCGAAGACGATGTAGGTGGAGGCAACCGCGCCGAAAATATAGCCCCACTCCGTCAGGCGCTCGATAGGTGTTTTGGCCAGAAGCTGGAAAAACAGCGCCGGGAGCGCCACATATATGACGAAGGTGTTCATCCAGCCAAGCGCATCAGCCGGATGCGGCTTCAGCCGGGCCACGGCGTAGCCGATGAAGATCAATCCGAAAAACGGCAGAACAAGTCCTGCGACACTGGTCATGGCCCATCCCTGCTTGGGCCACCGCCCGCTTCAACGCCCCTTGAAAACGGTGCGCAAACGGATCGCCCACACATGCCGGCTAGCCCGCGAGCGCCCTGCCCGTCAAGCCTGCGGGATTGAATTGTGACGGCTGCTGCGCCACATAGGAAGTCAGAGGTATAATTATGCAAACTATTGGAACTGCAAAATTTCGCATTGGCCAGGTCGTCCGCCATCGGGTGTTCGACTTCCGCGGCGTGATTTTCGATGTAGACCCGGAATTCAACAACACCGAAGCCTGGTATCAGGCGATCCCCGAGGAAGTGCGCCCGCGCAAGGATCAGCCCTTCTATCATCTTCTCGCCGAGAACGAGGAGACGGAGTATGTGGCTTATGTTTCAGAGCAGAACCTGGTGCCGGATGAATCCGGCGTGCCGGTTCGGCACCCACAATTGGCAGAGTTTTTCGTGGAAACCGGTGACGGCCATTACGAGCCGCGCGAGCGAATGCATCATTGACCGGGGATTTCCGCTTCAAGCAAAAACAGGGCCACGCGGGCCCTGTTCTTGTTTCGAGGTCTTAAAGGCTACTCCGCCTTCTTTGCCTTCTCCTGCGCTTCACGCAGTTTCTCGGTGAACTCTTCGTTGTTCTTGTT
Source organism: Nitratireductor sp. B36 (assembly GCF_020833685.1). Classification (GTDB taxonomy): domain Bacteria; phylum Pseudomonadota; class Alphaproteobacteria; order Rhizobiales; family Rhizobiaceae; genus Nitratireductor. The sequence continues at coordinate 66,132 of NZ_JACKZY010000001.1, read as the reverse complement.
CACGAAGTCCTGAAGCTTCTTCTGGCGGTCCTCGATGTCGGATTGTGGCAGCGGGTCACCATCATAGGCATTGGTGAAACCGGAGAGCGTCATCTTGATCGGGTTCGGCTGGTTCTGGAAGTTGACCGAGGTAAGCGTCAATTCCGATCCGCGCTTGAAGGATGCGACGAGCTGATCAGTCAGCGGCGCTTCCGCGATGCAGCGATCTGGCAGGCAGATCGCATAGTCGATCTTTTGGGTCTGTCCGCCATCGATCTGCAGGCCGATGCCGGGAGGCACCATGCGGCCGGTCGGCACGGTGATCTGGAAGACCTTGCGGTTCACCTTGCCCTTCACCTCGATCAGGCTGACGCCGGTGATCATCTGGCCGGTTTCCGCGACAAGAACATTCTGCACGTTGCAGATGTCCACGTCTTCCTGTTTGGTGCAGGCCTTGAACCAGCCCTGCGGCGGCTGCTGCTGTTGCGCGGCGGCGACACCAACTCCGCTTGCGGCCACGCAGGCGGCGCCGGCAAGGGCGAACAGGGTGCGGGTTGCTTTCGCGTTCAGGCTTTTCATATGGCTCAGTTCCTCTAAATGCACAGCGCCAGAATATCGATCCATGCGTCACCTGTTGTTAAAATGCGGCGACAGCATGACCCTTGGCCGCGTGTTACACCGCCATGCGGCGCGAATCCAGCCCGTCAAAGCATTTCGCTGGACTTTGTGAGAAGGTGCGGCAAACATCACACGATCCGCCGGATGCCCCGGAAAAACACACGTGGTGTGTTACGCTCCCCGGCGAATCATGGATCCGCATGGGTCCGTTCGAGTTCCCCGCCAAAGGTGCGTCGATGTTTGCAGCCCTCAAAACCCTTCGTTTCACGATTTCTGCCAGCCTGATCGCATCCGGTGTCGTCCTCGCCCAGGCTGAACCGATGCACGGCGTCGCGATGCACGGAACACCGGAACTGCCGGCGGATTTCAAACACTTCACCTACGTCAATCCCGATGCGCCAAAAGGCGGTGACGTCACCTATTGCGTTGTCGGATCGTTCGACAATCTGAATCCCTTCATCCTTAAAAGCATGCGCACCACAGCGCGGGGCGTGATCGACACGATTTTCGGAAATCTGGTGTTCGAGCCGCTGATGATGCGAAGCGCGGATGAACCCTTCACGCTCTATGGGCTCCTGGCCGAAAGCGTCGAGATGGACGAGGCACGCACCTACGCAGAGTTCCATCTGAACCCGGAGGCCGAGTGGTCCGACGGAGAGGCTGTCACGCCCGAGGATGTCATCTTCACTTATGAAGCCTACACGGAAAAGGGCCGGCCTCCCTATTCCAGCCGAATGGCCAAGATCGAAAAGATCGAAAAAACAGGCGATCACAGTGTACGCTTCACCTTTAACGACAAGGCGGATCGCGAATTTCCTCTGATCATCGCGATGACGCCGATCATTCCCGAACACGCCTTCGACATCGAGACCTTCGATCAGACGACGCTTAAACCGGTTATCGGCAGCGGCGCATACCGCATTACGGAAGTCGAACCCGGCCGCCGGATCGTCTTCACCCGCAACACGGAGTATTGGGGCGAAAACATCCCTTCCAAGCGCGGTTTCGACAATTTCGACAAGGTCACGATCGAATATTTCCTGAACGCAAACTCGATGATCGAAGCGTTCAAGAAGGGCATTTGCTCGGTCTATGCGGAGTCCGATCCCGTCCGCCGCCAGCATGGCATTGATTTTCCTGCCGCGCGCGAGGGTAAGGTTGTCAGCGAAACCTTCAGCAATGGCGTGCCGCCTGCCGTCACAGGCTTTTTCTTCAACACGCGGCGCGAAAAATTCTCCGACCCCAAGGTGCGCCGTGCCCTGTCCAAACTCTACGATTTCGGCTGGGTCAACACCAATGTGTTGCGGGGCGAGTATGAGCGCACACTGAGCTATTGGCAGGGCTCTCACCTTTCCGCGCTTGGGAAACCAGCGGATCAGCGCGAACGCGCCCTTCTCGAGCCGTTTGCCGACCGGGTGACGCCAGAGGTGATGGACGGCACCTACGGGAAAGCAGAGATGGCCGGCGCTCCGATCGGACGCAACGAAATGCGTGAAGCGCTAAAAATGCTGCAGGAGGCGGGATACAGTCTTGAAGGCAACGCTCTGGTGAATGCCGAGGGCGAGGCTCTCACCTTCGAAATTCTTGTCACATCCGAGGAAGGCGAGAAACTGGCTGCCGTTTTCCAGCGCGCTCTGAGGAAGATCGGTATCGGTGTTTCGATCCGCCTGCTGGACGATTCACAGGCGCAGCAGCGCAAACAGCGCTACGACTTCGACGTCATCATCGCGTCGGTGGGCTTTTCCGGTTCTCTTTCGCCGGGCATCGAGCAGATCAACCGCTGGGGATCTGCCGCAGCCGAAGCCGAAGGCAGTTTCAACCTCTCGGGCGCAGCCGATCCGGCAATCGATGCCATGATCGATGCGATGCTGAACGCACGCGACATGGATGATTATGCTGCTGCCGTGCGCGCGCTCGACCGGCTTTTGATGTCGGGGGCCTATGTGGTTCCGATGCAACACGACAGCGACGAATGGGTGGCCTACTGGAACGATCTGGCTCACCCGGAAAAAACACCCCTCTACGGATACAAGCTGCAGACCTGGTGGCACAAGCCAGACGCAGATTAAGGCCAGAACCATATGTCTCTTACCGTGACTGTCGACGTCGTGTCCGACGTTGTCTGCCCCTGGTGTTATGTGGGGCGCGCGCGCCTGCAAAAAGCACTTGAAACCGTTGCGGACCTGGCGGTCGATATACGCTGGCGCCCTTTCCAGCTCGACCCCACCATTCCGCCCGAAGGCAAGAGCCGAAAAGCTTATCTGACCGAAAAATTCGGCGATGCGGAACGCATCCGCCAGATGCATGAGCAAATCAGCACTCTCGGTGCGGCGGAAGGGATCGATTTCAATTTCGAAGCCATTGATATCTCTCCGAACACGCTCAACGCACATCGGGTGATCCGCTGGGCGGCAACCGCCGAACCGGGTGTACAGGATCTGCTGGTTGGACGCCTTTTCGCGCTCTATTTCGAGGAAGGCGCGGATATCGGCAATTCCGCTGTGCTCGTTCAGGCTGTACGGGATGCGGGCATGGATGCTGCCGTGGTCGAAACACTGTTGGCAACCGATGCCGACAAGGCAGAGGTGGAACAGGAAATCGCCACCGCACAGCAAATGGGGGTGACGGGTGTGCCCTGCTTTCTGCTTGAAGGCCGCTATGCGGTGGTCGGCGCTCAGGAGCCGGCCACGCTTGCCGACGCGATTCGTCAGGTGGCGCAAGCCAAGGCCGAAGGAACGCTTGACCAGGACCAGGCGTAAAGAGCCCCGCCAAAGGCGGCTTGAGTGTTCAGGCCGCCTTTTTCTCGACCAGCCGCACAAGCTGCGTCATGATGACGGCGGAGCCGGCGAGGCGTTTTTCCGGTGTCGCCCAGTCACGAATGAACACGATGCTGTGGTCGGGCCGGATTTTTGCCAATGAACCCTGTTCGCCAATAAAGCGCACGAGCCCCACGGGCTCGGGGAATTCCTGATTGCGGAAATGCACCACCGCGCCCTTGGGACCGGCGTCGAGCTTTTCCACATTGGCCTTTCGGCAAAGCGCCTTGATGAAAACGATCTTCAACAGGTGTTCCACCTCCTGCGGAAGCGGCCCGAAACGGTCGATCAACTCCGCGCCGAAGGCGTCGATCTCTTCCGGCGTTTGCAGTTCCGCGATGCGGCGATAGAGGCCGAGCCGCAACTGCAGGTCGGAAACATAGGATTCGGGGATCATGACGGCGGTGCCGACCGTGATCTGCGGCGACCAGCCGGTATCGACCGCCTCGTCCGATCCCTTCAGTTCGGCAACCGCTTCTTCCAGCATTTGCTGGTAAAGTTCGTAGCCAACTTCCTTGACATGACCGGACTGTTCTTCGCCCAAAATGTTGCCGGCGCCGCGAATGTCGAGATCGTGGCTTGCAAGCTGGAAGCCTGCGCCAAGCGTGTCGAGCGACTGGAGCACCTTGAGCCGCCGCTCCGCAGTCGATGTAAGCGTCCGGTTCGGCGGCAGGGTGAAGAGCGCATAGGCCCGCACCTTGGAGCGCCCCACGCGTCCACGCAGCTGATAGAGCTGCGAAAGACCGAAGATATCGGCGCGGTGTACGATCAGGGTGTTGGCCGTGGGGATGTCGAGGCCTGATTCCACAATCGTGGTGGACAGGAGAACATCATATTGCCCGTCATAGAAGGCGTTCATGATGTCGTCGAGTTCGCCCGGCGGCAACTGCCCATGAGCGGTGGCCACTTTCAGTTCCGGCACATGTTCTTCGAGGAATGCGCGCACCTCCGCCAGATCCGAAATGCGCGGGACGACATAGAAGCTCTGGCCGCCACGATAACGCTCGCGCAAAAGCGTCTCGCGTATCACCAGTGGGTCGACCGGCGAGATGAAGCTGCGCACCGCCATGCGGTCCACGGGTGCCGTGGTGATGAGCGAAAGCTCACGCACGCCCGTCAGTGCCAGTTGCAGCGTGCGCGGGATCGGTGTCGCAGACAGGGTGAGCACGTGGATATCGGACTTCAGCTCCTTCAGCCGCTCCTTGTGCTTGACGCCAAAATGCTGCTCCTCATCGATGATGAGAAGGCCGAGATTCTTGAACGAGATCGAGCCGCCGAGAAGCGCATGCGTGCCTACAACAATATCGACCGTACCGTCGGCAATGCCTTTCTTGGTCTCAGAAAGCTCCTTCGCGCCGACAAGGCGCGACGCCTGACGCACACGCAGCGGCAGACCGGCAAAACGGTCGCGGAACGTCTTGAAATGCTGGCGGGCAAGCAGTGTCGTTGGTACGACAACGGCAACCTGCAGCCCCTCCATCGCAGCCACGAACGCTGCGCGCAGCGCGACTTCCGTCTTGCCGAAGCCGACGTCGCCGCAGATCAGACGGTCCATAGGACGGCCCGAACCGAGATCGTCAATGACGGCGTCAATGGCCGCCTGCTGATCATCCGTCTCCTCGTAGGGAAAACGCGCGGCGAACTCGCCGTAAAGCCCTTCCGGCGGAGCAAGCCTGACACCGGGACGCATCTCGCGCTCAGCGGCGATGCGGATCAGATGACCCGCCATCTCCAAAAGCTTCTTCTTGAGCTTGGCCTTGCGCGACTGCCAGGCCACACCGCCCAGCTTGTCGAGCATGGTGTCGGGACCATCAGACCCGTAGCGCGACAGAAGCTCGATATTCTCGACCGGCAGGAACAGCCGGTCATCACCCGCATACCGCAGCTCCAGACAGTCATGCGGCGCGCCCATGGCTTCAATGGTCTTGAGACCGACAAAACGGCCAATGCCATGATCGGCATGTACGACGATGTCTCCTGCCGAAAGTGCTGCCACCTCAGAGATGAAGTCCGAAGCTTTCTTGCGCTTCTTGGCCCGTCGGACCAGGCGATCACCCAGAATGTCCTGTTCACCGATGACGGCAAGGACGGGCGTTTCAAAGCCAGCTTCCAGCGGCAAGACACCGATTCCTGCCTTTTCAGGCGGAAGTTTCTCCAGTTCCCCCAGCGTGTCGATGCGGGCCACATTGCCAAGATTGTGCTCGGCAAGGATCTGGGACAGCCTTTCGGCAGAGCCTTCGCTCCATCCCGCGATCAACACACGCTTGCCATTGGCGCGTAACGCTCCAATGTGCTTGACGGCGTGATCGAATACATTGGCTTTGGGGTCGGCACGCTCCTCGGCAAAGTTGCGCCCGGCAACAGCACCCGCATGATAGATGCGCGCCTTGGTGGTCTCTGGCGTGGCAAAGGGCGTAAAATGGATCACGCGCCGTGCAGCTGCGGCTGCATTGATTTCCTTCGGATCGAGATAGAGCGTCTCGGGTGACACTGGCTTATAGGGCACGGCCCCGCCGAGCTCGGTGCCCTCCATCTGCGTACGGCGGGCCTCATAGTGATCGACAATCAGCGCATGCCGTTCGCCCAGCGCTTCTTCGGCAAGGTGGTCGAATACAAGCGGCGCGTCGGGCAGATAATCGAGCACGCTGTCAAGCCGCTCGTGGAACAGCGGCAGCCAGTGCTCCATTCCGGCAAAACGCCGCCCCTCGCTCACTGCGCTGTAAAGCGCGTCATCGCGTGAGGGAGCGCCGAACGTTTCGATATAGTTTCGGCGAAACCGGCTTATCACCTCGGGAGACAGTGTGATCTCGCTCATGGCCTGGAGCGAAACTTCCTTGCGCTGGCCGGTGGTGCGCTGGGTAGCGATGTCGAAAGCGCGGATCGATTCGAGCGTGTCGCCAAAGAAATCGAGACGCAACGCTTCGTCCCAACCGGGTGCGAAGAGATCCAGAATGCCGCCGCGCACCGCGTACTCGCCCACGTCGCGCACGGTGGAAACGCGCTCGAACCCGCTGGTTTCAAGCCGCGCCGTCAGCGCCGTCATGTCCACCTGATTCCCGGGCCGGGCGGAAAAGCCCTGCGCGCCGATCTGCTCTGCAGGAGGCATGCGTTGCAACAGCGCATTGGCGCTCACAATCACTGCCGCGCGGTGGGGATTCGCACGCAGTTCCGCCATTGCGCTCATGGCGGCAAGCCTGCGCGCGGCTGCATCCGCCCCTGGCGATACGCGATCATAGGGAAGACAATCCCACGCCGGAAGATCAAGAACCGGCAGACCGGGATCCACGAACCGAAGCGTGTCGACGAGCGACGGTAGACGCTGCCCGTCGCGCAACACAAAGATGATCGGACCGTCGGGTGCCACCTCTCTCGCCGCGGCGGCCAGGGCGAATGCTTCAAACCCATCGGCAACTCCATCGACGGTAACGGCGCCGACCCCCGCGCGCGGGAGATTCAAAGCATTGATGAGTGTCATCGACGTCGTGCCTCAGCGTCCCTGCGATGCGATAATGCGACTCCACAACGGCGTATCATAATCCGGCGGCACCGGAAGTTCGCCCGTGACCCACTTGAAGAGATTGGTATCCGGCACATTCAAAATCGCTTCGAACTGAGTCATTTCCTGGTCGCTGAGCCGATCGATCTCGGCATCGGCAAAGCCACCCAGCACAAGATCCATCTCGCGCATGCCACGGCGCCAGGAACGCACGAGTGCTCGGCGGCGGCGTGGATCGAGATCGTGGCTGGAACGGGTGGTACCTGTCATGGTTTTGCTTTCATGCTCTGCAGCGGTCGGTCGCCCGGGCGGATATAGCGTGTGCATGAGCGTCTGTCAGCCTTGCGTCGGCGAATTTGGCCCTTAATCATGACAGGATGCGTCCTACACTGCTCGATCCCCTTTTTGCTCCTGTGACTGCGCTCGATGGCGTTGGAGCCAAACTTGCCGACCTTCTGGCGAACATAGCTCCGGGCGACGGGACAGGGCGTGAACTTCGCGTGGGCGACCTGCTCTTCGTGCTGCCGCATTCGCTGATTGATCGGCGCAGCCGCCCCGGCATCGCCAACGCACCGGAAGGGTCGATCGTCACACTCGATTTGACAGTGGGGCGCCATCTCCCCTCTCCGCCCGGCCGCAGAAATGTTCCCTACCGGGTCTTCGCATTCGACGAGACTGGCGAGATCGCCCTCACCTTCTTCCATGCACGCGCGCCATGGATCGAGAAAATTCTTCCCGAAGGGGAAAGGGTCTTGGTGAGCGGCAGGATGGAATGGTTCAATGGCCGCGCCTCCATGGTGCATCCTGATTTCGTTGTCCCGGAAGCAGAAGCCCATACGCTGCCGATGCTGGAGCCGGTATACCCGCTGACAGCCGGCCTTTCGGCAAAAGTGTTGCGCCGCGCCATTTTACAAGCGCTGGAGCGCCTGCCGGATCTGCCTGAATGGCAGGACGAGAGCTTTCTATCACGAAACCCGATGCCGCCCTTCAAGGCCGCCCTCAAAAGGCTTCACGATCCGCAGGCACCAGACGACATTCAGCCCGAAAGCACCGCTTGGCGGCGCATCGCCTATGACGAGTTTCTCGCCGGCCAGCTTTCACTCGCGCTCGTGCGTGCAAAGGTCAAGCGCCTGTCTGGCCGGCCCCTCCAGGGTGACGGGCGTTTTGAGAAAAAGATCCGTCAAGCACTGCCTTATTCGCTGACTGCCGCGCAGGAAAATGCCGTAGTTGACATCCTTGAGGATCTCGCAGGCGAAGAGCGCATGGTGCGCCTCCTGCAGGGTGACGTGGGAGCCGGCAAGACCGTGGTGGCGCTCCTGGCCATGGCCCGCGCCGCCGAAGCAGGCGGACAGTCGGCCCTTATGGCACCCACGGAAATTCTCGCCCGTCAGCATGCAGCGACCATCACGCCGCTGGCAGAGGCCGCCGGGCTGCGTGTTGCGGTCCTGACCGGACGTGAAAAGGGTCGGGAGCGCCAGCGCATTCTCGAGGAGATTGCGACGGGTGCGGCCGATTTTGTGATCGGCACCCATGCGCTCTTTCAGGAAACGGTCGAGTTCCGTGATCTGGCGCTTGCTGTTGTCGACGAGCAACACCGTTTCGGCGTGCATCAACGCCTTGCGATGACGGCCAAAGGGAATGCGCCCGACATGCTTGTCATGACAGCAACGCCGATCCCGCGCACGCTCGTGCTCTCTGCCTTCGGCGACATGGATGTGTCGCGCCTCACCGAAAAACCCGCCGGTCGCCAGCCGATCCGCACCGTTACACTGCCGGTCGAGCGCCTGCCGCAACTGGTGGACCGAATAAAAAAAGCGTTGTCGGAAGGACAGAAGGTCTATTGGATCTGCCCGCTTGTGGAAGAATCCGAAGAGCTTGAACTGATGTCGGCGGAAGACCGTCATGCTTCGCTTCAAAAAGTCTTTGGAGACAAGGTCGGTCTCATTCATGGGCGCATGAAGGGAGCGGACAAGGACGAGGCAATGCGCGCCTTCAAGGACGGGCGAACACGCATTCTTGTCGGCACCACAGTGGTTGAGGTGGGTGTGGATGTGCCCGATGCAACAATCATCGTGATCGAACACGCCGAACGATTCGGCCTGGCGCAATTGCATCAGTTGCGAGGGCGTGTGGGGCGCGGTGCGCTCGCCTCCTCCTGCGTGCTCGTCTACAAGGGACCGCTCGGCGAGACAGCAACCCGCAGGCTCGAAGTCATGCGCGAGACGGAAGACGGTTTCGTCATCGCGGAAGAAGACCTCAAATTGCGCGGTGAAGGCGATCTTCTGGGAACAAAACAGTCGGGGACGCCGGGATTTCGGGTCGCCCGGATCGAGGCCCATGTGGACCTTCTGCAGGCCGCGCGCGACGATGCGCGCCTGATCCTGTCACGCGATCCGGATCTGCAATCCCCACGTGGCGAAGCGCTTAGGCTTCTCCTTTATTTGTTCGGGCGCGATGAGGCGATTCGCTTGTTGCGGGCGGGCTGAGCGGATTTCGCCTTCGCCTCGGCGGCAAGCGCCTCTGTCTTTGCCTGGTATTCCGGCGCCACAAGACCAGCCGAAATGACAAGCTTGGCTCCCTCCTCCACCGTCATTTTGAGTTCTATCACATCCTTTTTAGGGACGAATAAGAGGTAACCGGAAGTCGGATTGGGTGTGGTCGGCAGGAAGACCGCGATTGTCTGTCCCATATCGTCATCGATCTTCGCCTGGACCTCGCCTCGCGTTTCGGTGGCGATGAAGACAAGCGCCCAAAGTCCCTTTCGAGGGTATTCGATGAGGCCGACCTTCTTGAAGGTGTCCGATCTTTCCGAAAGCACGGTCTCAAGGATTTGCTTGAGCCCTCGGTAGACGCTGCGAACCAGCGGCATGCGCCCCAGGATTTTCTCGCCGGTGGCGATGATGGTGCGCCCAATGAAATTCGCTGTAAGAAACCCGATCAGCGTGATCAGGACGAGGGCGACAATCAACCCGAAACCCGGAACCGCAAATGGAAGATAATTGTCAGGGTTATATCGGAAGGGAATGTAGGGTTTGACCCAGGAATCCACCCAGCCGATCATTGACCAGGCAAGATAGGCGGTGATCGCCAGTGGCGCTGTGACAATAAAGCCCGTGAGAAAATAGTTGCGCAGGCGGGTCATCATGATGCGGAAACGGGCCTCGAATGTGATGGATTAAGGAAGAACAGCCCGGTGGACATTACGCCACCAGGCTGAACAATAGAATAGGAATTCGGGCCGCCATATGACAGCCCCGTGCTTGCTATTCGACCGTAACGGATTTTGCCAGATTGCGGGGCTGGTCCACATCCGTCCCCATGATGACGGCCGTGTGGTAGGCAAGCATCTGGATCGGCAAAGCGTAGATGATTGGGGCAACGAACTCCGGAACATCCGGCAGAACCACCGTCTCCAGCGTGTCGAGCGTTGCATTCTTCGCGCCCTTTTCGTCCGTGATCAGGATAATCCGCCCGCCACGTGCGGCGACCTCCTGCATGTTCGAGACGGTTTTCTCGAATATGCGATCATGCGGGGCGATCACGATCACCGGCATCTGCTCATCGATGAGCGCGATGGGACCATGTTTTAGTTCGCCGGCGGCGTAACCTTCGGCGTGAATGTAGGAGATTTCCTTGAGCTTCAGCGCGCCTTCCAGCGCCAACGGATAGTTCGTGTCGCGGCCGAGATAGAGCACATGACGCACATGCGAGAGTTCGCGTGCGACCTTCTCTATGCTCGCGTTCAATTTCAGCGCCTGGGACGCAAACCGCGGCGCTTCCGAAAGCTGACGCACAAGCGCCTTTTCTTCGTCTGCCGAGATGGTACCGCGCGCCTTGGCAGCCCGGAGCGTCAGTGCCGCAAGGACACTGAGCTGACAGGTGAATGCCTTGGTGGAGGCAACGCCGATTTCCGGGCCGGCGAGCGTGGGGAAAATGCCATCGCTTTCGCGCGCGATGGTCGATTCCCGCACATTGACGATAGCCGAGATAGGGATCCCCTCTCCGCGGCAATAGCGCAGCGAGGCCAGTGTGTCGGCCGTTTCGCCCGACTGAGAAATGAACAGAGCCGCGCTGTTCTTTGGCATTGGCATTTCGCGATAGCGGAACTCGGAGGCAATATCGATATCGACCGGCAGACGTGCATAGCGCTCCAGCCAGTATTTGCCGATCAGCCCGGCCAGGTAGGCCGTGCCGCAGGCTGAAATCGCCAGACGCTCGATCTTCGCAAAGTCGAAGGGCAGATCGAATTCCGCCACTCCGCCCTCAGCGAAATTGAGATAATGGGCGAGCGTGTGGGAAATGACCTCCGGCTGTTCATGGATTTCCTTTTCCATGAAATGGCGATGGTTACCCTTGTCGACAAGCAGACTGGTGCCAACGGACTGTTGCCGTGCGCGTTCGACCGGCCGGCCATCCATGCCAAAGATCTCCATGCCCCCACGCCGCACGATCACCCAGTCGCCGTCTTCCAGATAGGTGATCGTGTTCGTGAACGGTGCGAGCGCGATGGCGTCGGATCCAAGATACATCTCTCCCTCACCGTGGCCGACCGCAAGCGGCGGGCCATTGCGAGCACCGACGATCATGTCCTCATCACCGCGGAACAGGATCGCCAGGGCAAAGGCACCGCGCAGACGCTTCAGCGCCGCGAAAGCCGCTTCCTGGGGAGCAGATCCCTTCTTCAGTTCGTTCGCAACGAGATGTGCGACGACTTCCGTATCGGTTTGTGAGGAAAACGAAACACCACCGGCTTTCAATTCATCGCGCAATTCAGCGAAATTTTCGATGATGCCGTTGTGGACGACGGCCACGTCGCCGGCGAAATGCGGATGCGCGTTGGTTTCGTTGGGAACACCGTGGGTTGCCCAGCGCGTGTGGCCGATGCCGATCAAGCCGCCTAGGGGATCCTCCCCCAGCCTCTTCTCAAGGTTTACCAGCTTGCCCTCGGCACGGCGTCGATCGAGCCTGCCATTATCCAGGGTTGCAACACCGGCTGAATCATATCCGCGATACTCAAGCCGCTTCAGCGCGTCGACGATGAGCGGCGCCACCGGCGTCTGCCCGACAATGCCAACAATTCCACACATATGGCTGTCTCAGCCTCCCACCAAACAATCGATCCCCGATTCACGCAATTCTTCTAGGTCGCGGAAGAAGGGGATGAAAATCAACAAGTCTTTCACTTCGTATCAAGCCGGTACGGCCGTTTTGATGCCCCTACATCAGCTACTCGAACGGCGGGCCTTAAGCGCCGCCAGCCGGTCGCGCAGGCGTTTTCCGAGCCCCTCCCGATTGGACTGTCTGGCGCGTCCGAAAGCCAAGGCGTCGGCAGGCACGGACTCGGTGATCACGCTACCGGATGCCACATAGGCGCCCGCCCCGATGGTGACCGGTGCAACCAGAGATGAATTGGTTCCGACAAACGCGCCAGGCTCGATATCGGTGAAATGTTTTGAGAAACCGTCATAGTTACAGGTGATGGTGCCGGCACCGAGATTGGCTCCTGCTCCCACCCGTGCATCGCCCACATAGGAAAGGTGCGGGACCTTGGCACCCGGCTCCACACGCGCCTTCTTGATCTCTACGAAGTTTCCGACCTTCGCACCGTCCATGATTTCGGCACCCGGGCGCAGTCTCGCGAAGGGGCCGACTGAGGCGCCCGCGTCGACACGCGCCTCCTCGAGATGCGAATTTGCCCTGAGGGTGACGTTATCTCCAATTGTCACACCGGGACCGAAGAAGACATTGGGCTCGATGATCGTATCGCGACCGATGACGGTATCATGCGAAAAATACACGGTTTCCGGTGCGATAAGGGTCACGCCGTCAAGCATCACCCTATTTCGGCAGCGCTGTTGCCAGATGGCTTCCGCGGCTGCGAGTTCGGCGCGGTTGTTGATGCCGAGCGCGCTTTCATAATCGGCCTCGATGGCGCGCACCTTGAGCCCTCGGGCGGTTGCGATCTTGACGATGTCCGTCAGGTAGTATTCACCCTTGGCGTTGTCATTGCCGATGGCTTCGAGCAGCTCCAGCGCCTGGCTGCCGGCAATCCCCATTGCTCCGCCATTACAGAAGGTGATGCGGCGCTCTTCATCGGTGCAGTCCTTCTCCTCACGGATGGCAACCAGCGCCTCGCCATCTTCGATCAGCCGCCCATAGCCAGAAGGCCGCTCAGTGCGAAATCCCATAACGACGACGTGTGCGCCTTCGGAAAGGCCTGCGCGCAGCGCCTTAAGAGCCTCGAGCGAAATAAGCGGCGTGTCGCCAAAGGAGACGAGAACATCGTCATATCCACGGGCGATTGCAGCGCGTGCTGCCAGCACCGCGTGGCCAGTGCCCAGCCGCTCCGATTGAACGAATGTCTCGGCACCGGGAGCAAAGCCCTCGGCTGCACGGGACACCGCCTCGGCGCCATGGCCCACCACCAGCGCCATGTCACCGGCACCGGCTGCATTGAGTGCCCGTGTCACATGGCCAAGCATCTCCAGCCCGGCAATCTTGTGCAGCACCTTGGGCGTTGCGCTTTTCATGCGCGTGCCCTCGCCCGCTGCGAGGATAACCGAAAGGCAGGTGCGTTCGCTCATGGATTGATGCCCGTAATGCTTTTGACGATTCGTCTTTTCTAGCATCCTGCCCTTACGGCACCAATCCGCTCTCAACCGAGTTTGCCAAGGGCCGGAAAGGTCTCAAGAAGCCAGAACGCCATGGATTGCATGCCGCCGGTTAAGAAAAGGACACCGGCCAGGACGAGCAAACCGCCCATCACCTTTTCGACGCGCCCCAGATGCATGCGGAAGCGGGAAAGGAAGCGCATGAAGCTTCCCGAGAAAAGCGCTGCGAGAAGAAAGGGCACACCAAGGCCCAGCGAATACACCGCCAGAAGCAATGCGCCATCAGCCACGGTCTCGCGCCCTCCAGCCAGTGTCAGGATCGGGCCGAGCACCGGGCCGATGCACGGCGTCCATCCGAAGGCGAAGGCGAGCCCCATTACGTAAGCACCAATTCTCGTGGCTGGCTTTCCGCCCGCCTGAATGCGCGCCTCCCGCGACAGGAAGGGGATGCGCACCACGCCAAGGAAGTTGAGCCCCATGACGATGATGACGATGCCTGCCGCGATGGCGAGTTCCTGCTGCCATGTCCGCAAGACGGCGCCAATGGTCGACGCGCCGGCCCCCAGGAGCACAAAGACCGTGGTGAAGCCAAGCACGAAGGAAAGAGATGCCGAGAAGAGCGCAAAGCGCGTGGTGCTCATGGAGGCCGAACTGGCTTTGCTTGCCCCCTCACCCTGGAACTGCTCAACCGAAACGCCGGCCATGTAGCACAGATAAGGCGGAACAAGCGGCAACACGCAGGGAGACAGAAATGATAGTGCTCCAGCACCCGCCGCGCTTAAATATCCGACATCAATCGCCATGCTTCGTCTCAAACTGAAAGCGCAAACCGCGCGTCTTTGAATGCGCCTTCCCTATAAGCAGACGCACCCGCACACGCCAATCACCTTTGCGTGGCATACCGTCGCGATGAATGCCCGTGAACACATCGAGACACGAGAATTTTGTCTTATCTGGATGGAGCAGAAATATGGTGAGCGCGCAGGGGCTCGAACCCTGGACCTACTGATTAAAAGTCAGTTGCTCTACCAACTGAGCTACGCGCTCCCTGCGGGTTTTTCGAACCCCGGAAATTGCGGCGGAACATAGAGAGGGGCTTATCTGCGGTCAACCGGAAAAAAGCGTCTTTCGCCCGACTTTTTTGTTCCCGTATCAAAGTCCCTCTCCCACAAGGGTTTCAAGTGGTGCTGAGCGTTCTGCGCACCGCATCACGCCAGCCCTTCAGCCTCGTTTCCCGTTCGGCTGCGTCCATTTGCGGGCAAAACTGACGATCAAGCTTCCAGCCGGCAGCGAATTCCTCGGCGCCGGGCCAGACACCGGCCCGCGATCCCGCAAGCCAGGCAGCGCCCAGCGCCGTGGTTTCGAGCTGAGTCGGCCGGTCGACCGGCGCGTCGAGCATGTCGGCCAGGAATTGCAGCATCCAGTCGCTGGCAACCATACCGCCATCGACCCGCAGCACGGTGTCGTTTTCCCCGTCGTGCCAGTCCTTGCGCATGGCATCAAGCAGGTCGCGTGTCTGGTATGCGACCGATTCGAGCGTGGCGCGCGCGAATTCTGCCGGGCCAGAATTGCGTGTGAGGCCATAGATCGCTCCCCGCGCTTCCGCATCCCAGTGTGGGGCGCCAAGCCCGACAAAGGCGGGCACGAGATAGAGCTGCTGGGTGGGATCGGCTTTCTCCGCCAGGGCGCCCGAATCGGCAGCCTTGCCGATGATCTTCAAGCCGTCGCGCAGCCATTGAACGGCTGCACCAGCGACAAAGATCGAGCCTTCAAGCGCGTAGGTTGTCACCCCGTCGAGCCGGTAGGCGATGGTCGTAAGAAGACGGTTTTTGGAGGACACCATCGTCTGACCCGTGTTGAGCACGGCAAAACATCCCGTGCCATAGGTGGCCTTGAGCATGCCCGGTTCGAAACAGGCCTGACCGATCACGGCTGCCTGCTGATCGCCGGCAACGCCGAGTATAGGAATTGCCGTGCCGAAAAGCTTCTTCTCGGTGACACCGAAATCTGCGGCGCTGTCCTTCACCTCAGGCAAGAGTGTTTTCGGCACGCGCAGGATTTTCAGGAGTTCGTCATCCCATTCATTGGTCTCGATGTTGTAAAGAAGCGTGCGCGAGGCATTCGTGGCATCCGTGACATGCGCCTTGCCGCCGGTCAGGCGCCAGATCAGAAACGTGTCGATGGTGCCGGCAAGGAGTTCCCCCTTCTCTGCCCGCTCGCGCGCTCCTTTCACCTCATCGAGGATCCAGGCGAGTTTGGTTCCGGAAAAATAGGGATCGAGAAGCAGACCGGTTTTTGCCGTAAAGGTTTTTTCCAGCCCTTCCGCCTTCAGCTTTTCGCACATGGGGGCGGTGCGACGGTCCTGCCAGACGATTGCATTGTGAACGGGCTTGCCGGTATCGCGCTCCCACACGACGATGGTTTCGCGCTGATTGGTGATGCCGATGGCTGCTACATCGGTTGCTTCCAGCTTCGCCTTACGCAGGGCGCTGCGCGCGGTCGACACAACACCCTTCCAGATGTCTTCGGGATCGTGTTCAACCCAGCCCGAATTCGGATAGTGCTGCTGAAATTCCTTTTGCCCGGTCGCCACCGGCTGCATTGAAGCGTCGAACAGGATGGTCCTGCTGGATGTCGTGCCCTGGTCTATCGCCAATACATAACCGCTCATTGGTCCTCCGGATCGGTCAGAAACTGTTTGCCAAACGGGGAGCCGGGCTTGCCGGCTCCCCGTCCATTTTGATGCCATTCAGGCATGTTGCAACCGGCCTCACTGCCAGCGCTTGACGATTTCCTCGTAAACGATGGTTTCGCCCTGGGGCTTTTCGTTTTCGAGTTTGGCTTTAGCGCCGCCCTTACCGATCCATTCGGAGGGATCCTTTTCCTCATTCAAGCGTGGACCGCAACCGCCATAGACATTGGCGCTTTCGTCCGCTGCCTGCATGCGGGCCATGGTGATATCCATTTCACCGGCCAGACGATCCATGGCCTCCTGCGGGGTGAACGCGCCGGAGTTCACATCGCCGATCTGCTGCCACCAGATCTGGGCGAGCTTTGGATAGTCCGGCACATTGACGCCCGTGTCTGTCCACAGAACCCGGTCCGGCGAGCGATAGAACTCCACGAGACCGCCGAGCTTCGGAGAGCGCTCGGTGAAGGATTCGTGATTCACCGTGGAATCGCGAATGATCGTGAGACCGACATGGCTCTTCTTCACGTCGACCGTTTTCGAGGTGACGAACTGGGCGTAGAGCCAGGCCGCCTTGCGGCGATCCACAGGCGTGGATTTGAACAGCGTCCAGGAGCCCACATCCTGATAACCGAGCTTCATGCCCTCTTCCCAGTAGGGCCCATGCGGTGACGGTGCCATCTTCCAGAGCAGATTGCCTTCGTCATCGACGGTGTTGTTGCCCTCGCTTTTCGGCTTGACCATATCGGCGGTGAAGGCGGTGTACCAGAATATCTGCTGGGCGACATTGCCCTGGCTGAGCGCCGGCAGCGACTGATAGAAGTCGAGATCGGCGGCACCTGGAGGCGCATACTGGCGCAGCCACTCATCCCATTTGCGGATGGCGTAGACGGCGGCAGGTCCATTGGCAGCACCACCCCGAGTGACGGAAGCGCCGGCAGGATTGCACGACCCCTCCTCCATGCGGATGCCCCATTCATCGATCGGGCGGCCATTGGGCAGCCCCTTGGAGCCAGCACCGGCCATGGAGAGCCAGGCGTCCGTCATGCGCCAGCCGAGATCCGGTGCGCGCTTGCCGTAGTCCATATGACCATAGACGCGAACACCATCGATCTCCTTCACGTCATTGGTGAAGAAGTCGGCGATATCCTCATAGGCCGACCAGTTGACTGGAACGCCAAGCTCGTACCCGTATTTCTCCTTGAATTTCTCTTTGATTTCAGGGCGATCAAACCAGTCCTTTCGGAACCAGTAGAGGTTGGCAAATTGCTGGTCCGGCAATTGCCAGAGCTTGCCGTCCGGTCCGGTAGCAGAGGCGACGCCGATGAAATCCTCAAGATCGAGGGTCGGCGACGTGACGTCTGCACCTTCGCCTTCCATCCAGTCGGTGAGGTTGACTGCACTTTGCAGGCGCGAATGCGTTCCCACCAGATCGGCATCGTTGACATAGGCGTCATAGAGATTGCGGTTGGTCTGCATCTGGGTCTGTACAGCCTGCACCACCTCGCCTTCTCCCAGAAGCTGGTGGTTCACCTTGATGCCCGTGATCTCCTGAAATGCCTTGGTCAGGGTTTCGGATTCGTAGGAATGTGTCGGTATGGTTTCGGAGAGAACGTTGATCTCCATTCCCTGAAACGGTTCCGCTGCCTTGATGAACCATTCCATTTCGGCCAGCTGCTCCTCACGGCTGAGAGAGGAAGGCTGGAACTCACTGTCGATCCACTTTTCCGCAGCCGCCATGTCTGCCATGGCCTGGCCGGGCAGCCAGAGCAGGGCAAGCGCTGCGACAGAAGTCTTCAAATGCGCTTTCATTTCAAACTCCTCCTCCTGTTTCCACACTCATTCGATGAATGTGGTTTGACGCTCAATGAGCCCATTTGGGAGCTCTTGACCGCCGGTTTGCGGGACGCTTTGCATCCCGCTTTGCTTTGTCCGGAACCTACACCCAGCGGAACACCGCATAGGCATAGATCAAAGACAAAATCGTGCCGCCCCAAAGCGGCATATCAGTCAGGCCCAGCCACCCCAGATGGATAAAGGCGCTGCCGAGCAACGAGATGAAAAGACGGTCTCCCCGCGTGGTATCGAGACCGAGAATCCCGTGCCGCGGCCCTCCGCCGGGGCTCGCCCATTCCCAGACGGTCATGGCGCACAGAAGCGCGAAGATGACGAGGAAGAATGTGGCCGTCTGCCACGTCCAGGCCATCCATGTGAGATCAAGCCAATGGGGCATGAAGTCCTCCCTAGACGCGCCCGAGGGCAAAGCCCTTGGCGATGTAATTGCGCACGAACCAGATCACGATGGCACCCGGGATAATGGTCAAAACCCCGGCAGCCGCCAGAAGCCCCAGCTCGTAGCCAGATGTGCTCGCCGTGCGGGTCATGACGGCGGCGATCGGCTTGGCAGCGACAGAGGTCAGCGTCTTGGCCAGAAGCAGCTCCACCCATGAGAACATGAAGCAGAAGAAGGCCGTGACACCGATGCCCGACGCAATGAGCGGCATGAAGATCTTCACGAAGAAACGCGGAAACGAATAGCCGTCGATATAGGCTGTTTCATCGATCTCCTTGGGCACGCCAGACATGAAGCCTTCGAGGATCCACACCGCCAGCGGAATGTTGAAGAGGCAGTGGGCGAGCGCAACGGCCCACGGTGTATCGAACAGGCCGACGGCGGAATAGAGCTGGTAGAACGGCAAGGCAAAGACCGCCGGCGGCGCCATCCGGTTGGTCAGGAGCCAGAAAAACAGGTGCTTGTCGCCCAGGAAGCGATAGCGTGAGAACGCATAGGCGGCAGGCAGTGCAAAGGCGACGGAAATCACCGTGTTTATAAGAACATAACTGATGGAGCTAATGTAACCGTTGTACCAGACCGGATTGGTGAGGATCTCCACATAGCTGTCGATGGTGAAGTTTTTCGGCCATGGGCTGAAGCCGCCGAGGATCTCGTTGGTCGTCTTGAAGGACATATTCACGAGCCAGTAGATCGGCAGGAGCAGGAAGATGATGTAGAGCGTTGGAACAAGCCAGCGGGTCACTCTCATTGGTCTTCTCCCCGGGTCATCAGCGTGTAGAAGATCCAGCTCACCAGGAGCGTCATCAGGAAGTAGATGATGCTCATGGCTGCTGCGATGCCGAGATTGAATTCACCCAGAGCCGCCTTCACCAGATCGATGGACAGGAAGGTCGTGGCATTGCCCGGCCCGCCTCCGGTCAAGACGAAAGGCTCGGTGTAGATCATGAAGGAATCCATGAAGCGCAGGAGAATTGCGATCGTCAGGACACGGTTCATCTTGGGCAACTGGATGTAGCGGAACACCGACCAGCGCGATGCGCCATCGATCCTCGCAGCCTGGTAATAGGCTTCGGGAATGGAACGCAGGCCCGCATAGGCAAGCAGCACAACGAGTGACGTCCAGTGCCAGACATCCATCAACACCACGGTGAACCATGCGGAGATAGGCTGACGCGTGAAGTTGTAGGGGATGCCGAGTGCATTGAGCCCATAGCCCAGAAGGCCGATATCCGGCAGGGCCATGATGTTCCACATGGCGCCGACCACATTCCACGGGATGAGCAGCGGCAGTGCCATCAAAACGAGACAGACCGACACCCAGGGGCCGGAACGGGGCATGGTGAGAGCGATGGCAACACCAAGCGGCACCTCGATCAGAAGAATGATCCCGGTGAACAGAAACTGCCGGAAAAGCGAGGCGTGAAAACGGTCGGAGGTGAGCACATCCTCATACCATTTCGTTCCCTCGAAGAAGAACAGATTGTTGCCGAAGGTTTCCTGAACCGAGTAGTTCACAACCGTCATCAACGGAATGATGGCGTTGAAGGCCACCAGCAGCAGGACCGGCAGGACGAGAAACCAGGCGCGGTTGTTCCATGTCTTGGTCATGTCGCTCCCTCCTGACGCGCGGAGACCGGGTCAACGCGCCATGAATCGGCATAGAGATTGATGCCTGCCGGATCGAAACTGATGCGCGGTTCGCTCGGCAGAGCCGTTCCTTCGGCAACAATCGCGGCAATGGGCTGTCCCTCGACGGTCGCATGAACGATCTTTCGGCGACCGGTATCCTCCACGCGCAGGATCTGCGCGGGTATGCCCTTCTCGCCAATCCGGACATATTCGGGACGCACACCGAGCTCCATCCTGGCATCGCTGTTTCCCGGCAACTGCCCGTCAAGTGAGATGGCGTGGGAACCGATATGGGCACCCTGCCCGTCGATCCGGACGGGCAGGACATTCATGCCCGGAGAGCCGATGAAATAGCCGACAAAGGTGTGGTTGGGGCGTTCGAAAAGCTCTTCAGGCGTTCCGATCTGAACGATTTCGCCTTCATTCATCACCACGACCTGATCGGCAAAGGTGAGCGCCTCGGTCTGGTCGTGGGTCACATAGACCATGGTAAAGGCAAAGCGCCGGTGGAGCTCCTTCAATTGCGAGCGCAGCACCCATTTCATGTGCGGATCGATAACAGTGAGCGGTTCGTCGAAGAGAATGGCGCTGACATCGGAGCGCACCAGCCCACGGCCGAGCGCGATCTTCTGCTTGTCGTCAGCGGTCAGTCCCTTGGCTTTCTGGTCGGCGCGTTCCGCCAGATCGATCATTTCGAGTGTTTCACGCACGCGCCGATCGATCTCGTCGGCCGCAACGCCGCGATTGCGCAGGGGAAAGGCAAGATTCTGGTAGACGGTCATCGTGTCGTAGACGACCGGAAACTGAAACACCTGCGCGATGTTCCGGTCTTCGGTTGAGAGGTCAGTGACATTTTTCCCATCGAAGAGGATCTGGCCTTCGGTCGGCCGCAGGAGCCCTGAAATGATATTCAAAAGCGTGGTCTTGCCGCAGCCCGACGGACCAAGCAGCGCATAGGCGCCGCCATCGTCAAACGTGTGGTGGACCCGCTTCAGTGCGTAATCATCATCACTCGCTGGATTGGGCAGATAGGCGTGGCGGATGTTGTTGAGATCAATTCGCGCCATTCCCGCCTCCTATGCAGCCCGGCTTTCGCCGATCGTGACACGCCGGCTTGCATCGTCGAACACCAGCATGTGGCGGGTGTCGATGAAGACCTCGACGGCTTCGCCTACGTCGAGCCGATGAATCCCCTCTTCCAGCATCACCCAGCGGTGCCCCGCGAAGTCGAGATGGACGAAGCTCTCTGATCCGGTGATCTCCGTCACCGACACGGTGGCGCGGACAGAAACCGCACTGGCCTCACGTGGCGCAAGAGAAAGGTGATGCGGCTGGAAACCAAGCGTGTAGGAACCGTCCGGCGCGCTTTCGAGCCCCTGCGGCACAGGCAATCGAACGGTTTTGTCGAGGAGGAAACTTGCGCCTGATTTTTCCACCGAAACCGTGTTCAGGGGCGGATCGGAAAAGGTGCGCGCTGTCACGAGATCGACCGGCTTGCGGAACACATCGATGGTCGGGCCGAACTGCGTGAGGCGTCCCCGGCTGAGCGTTGCCGTGTTGCCCCCCAGAAGCAACGCTTCGCTCGGCTCTGTGGTGGCATAGACGAAGATCGCGCCCGAAGCGGCAAAGATCTTGGGCAGTTCTGCCCGCAATTCCTCGCGCAGCTTGTAATCCAGATTGGCGAGCGGTTCATCCAGAAGCACGAGGCGTGCTTCCTTGACCATGGCGCGGGCCAGGGCGGTGCGCTGCTGCTGTCCGCCGGAAAGTTCCAGCGGGGTACGCTCCAGATGCGGTGTCAGGTGCAGAAGCTCTGCCGCCTGCCGGACCTTTTCCTCGATAACCCGCTTTTCTGTGCCAGCGACCCGTAGCGGCGAGGCGATGTTTTCGTAAACGGTCATCGCCGGATAATTGATAAATTGCTGATAGACCATGGCAACGCTGCGCTTCTGGACGGGAATGCCGGTAACATCCTCTCCTTCCATCCACACGCTGCCGGATGTGGGTCGATCGAGCCCGGCCATGAGCCGCATCAGGCTGGTTTTGCCGGCAAGCGTCGGTCCGAGCAGCACATTGAGTGAGCCCGGCTCCAGCCGCAGCGAAACATCATCTATATGCGTTTCGCCGGAAACGACCTTTGAAACCTTGCGCAGTTCAAGCATGTCCTCCCCCAGCGTTGGCCGCCTGGTCTTGCATTCCCGAAATATCACGCATGAAATCGTCGACCTCCGCCGCCTCCTCCGGCGTCAGCCGCAAACCGCGCTTGGTTCTGCGCCAAAGCACGTCTTCCCCGGTGACTGCCCATTCACGAGCGGTCAAATAGCGCAGTTCAGCTTCGTAAAGATCGACACCGAAATGCCGCCCGAGATCGCGCGGCGATTGAGCATTCCCGAGAACCTCTCGGGCACAGAGGCCGTAAAGCCTGACCAGCCGGGCTGCATGATGGCGATCGAGAAACGCGTAGTCGCGCAGCAGCGCTTCTACCTGCGCTTCATAACCGTCAAAAGCGAACTCGCCACCCGGTAGCGTGGCCGAGTGGGTCCATGGTCGACCTTTTGCGCCGATGGATTCGGCGATTTTCTCCAGCGCCGATTCAGCCAGCTTGCGATAGGTCGTTATCTTGCCGCCGAACACATGCACCATGGGCGCCCCGCCCCGCCCGGTCTCCGATTTCAGAACATAGTCCCGGGTGGCTTCCTGAGCTTTAGAGGCACCGTCATCGAACAGCGGGCGCACACCTGAATAGGTCCACACAATATCATCGCGGCGCACCGGTTCGACGAAATATGCGCTGGCGGCCGCACACAGATAGTCGACCTCGTTGTCGCTGATCGCAACTTCCTTCGGATCGCCATCATAATCCTGATCGGTGGTGCCGATCAGCGTGAAATCATTCTCATAGGGTATGGCGAAAATGATCCGTCCATCCGAGTTTTGAAAGAAATAAGCGCGCGGATCGTCGAACTTGCTCCGGACGACGATATGACTTCCCTTCACCAGACGCACGTTTTGAACATCGTTCTGACCGAGCACGCCCGAAATGACGTGATCCACCCAGGGCCCAGCTGCATTGACGAGATAGCGCGCCCGCACGGTCTCGGTCTCACCGGTCAAAAGATTCTGGATACCAATTTTCCAGATCCCTTTTTCGTCTTCAGCCGAGGTGACCCGAGTGCGCACCCGCACATCCGCTCCGCGATCGGCGGCGTCTCGGGCATTGAGCACGACAAAGCGGGCATCGTTGACCCAGCAATCGGAGTATTCGAACGCGCGGCGGTAGGAACCTTTGAGCGGCTTGCCGGCGGGGTCGGTGCGCATGTCGAGCGTACGTGTCTTGGGAAGCAGTTTCCTCCCACCAATATGATCGTAAATGAAAAGCCCGAGCCGGACGAGCCAGGCGGGGCGGAGACCCTTGTGCAGCGGCAGAACGAAACGCATGGGCCAAATGATATGCGGCGCGTTGCGCCACAGGATCTCGCGCTCCATGAGCGCCTCGCGAACGAGACGGAACTCGTAATATTCCAGATAGCGCAAGCCACCATGGATGAGCTTGGTCGATCCGGAGGATGTGCCGCTCGCCAGGTCGTTCATCTCCGCCAAAAATACGGAGTATCCACGCCCGACAGCGTCACGCGCTATGCCGCATCCATTGATTCCGCCACCAATGACGAACACGTCGAAAATCCTGGAACTGGTGGACTTGGAAGCGGGCACGCGTTTCTCCCCTGCCTCTGGGATCACAGGAAACTTTCCTGCCTTGGAAATAAAGGAATTATTTCGAAAGAAAAATGAATGTCAAACGAAAATCAATATTCGTTAACATTCCGTCTCGATCAACCGGACACCCGCCTCCTCGCAGAGCGCCCGCATCGCCGGCAGCGGGCAATGGTCCGTGATGAACGTGTCGACTTGGGATAAGTGTCCGATCCGGACCGGCGCACCGCGCTCAAATTTGGTGGAATCCGACACCAGGATCACGTGGCGCGCATTGGCGATGATGGCCTGCGCCACCTTCACCTCGCGAAAATCGAAATCATAGAGCGCACCATCGGGGTCGATAGAAGAGACACCAATGACCGCGTAGTCGACCTTGAACTGACGGATGAAGTCCACCGCGGCCTCGCCGACGATCCCGCCATCCGACCCACGCACCACACCGCCTGCAATGATCACCTCAAAGGAAGGAAAAACCCTCATCCGATTGGCAACATTGATATTATTGGTGATCACCATGAGACCTTCATGATCGAGCAAAGCGTCACTCACCGCCTCAGTGGTCGTGCCGATATTCACAAAAAGCGACGCCCTGTCGGGGATGATCCGCGCCGCAGCCTGTCCGATTGCGCGCTTTTCTTCCGAAGCGATTTTACGCCGCGCTTCATACTCCATATTTTCTATGCCGGAAGGCAACAGAGCCCCGCCATGGATCCGGGTCAGAAGGCGCCGATCGCAAAGCTCGTTGAGATCACGCCGTATCGTCTGCGGCGTCACACCGAAATGCACGGCCAGATCATCGACGAGGACGCGGCCATGCTCCTTCGCCTGCTCGAGGATTTCGGCCAGCCGTGGCGTCAGGAAGGAAGGGTTCATGATGATCTCAATGTTCGTTTTTGGCATTTAAATGCAAAAACGAAAATCGAGCAAGCTCTCCTCGGTTCCAGCCCTGCCAAACGCCTTGCCGTCATCGCGGCCGACATCACGCGGCAAACCATTCCCGCGCGCGTCTCGTGACTTCAAACCGGACCAAAAATGCGGATTGTCTGAAGGAACAGAGGTGGTCAGGCGCAGAAAAGGGAGAACCACACCACGAAAACCGCGTTATCGACTATCGCGCTGGTGCTGCTTGCGCCTTTTTTCGCTTTCGCAGGCGAAGCAGAAATCCGCGCAGCGCAATCTTCGATCAAAGGACAACCGTTGTCTTGCACCTGCTGACGACCGACCCGAACGGCAAAAGCCATGAAGCCTCACAGTGAAACAACAGGCCGATGGTACCTATCGGATCTCGGCAGTCAGACTGAGAGAGGCATGAGACCTTGCGATCTGAAGCGCGCAACGATGTGAGCCGGGTAGCCTGACACCCTAGCGCTTGAAGTCAGGAAGACTCTTGAAAGCCCTCTTCAACGCGTCGGACCAGCCCTCCGAGATTTCCCGCAGATAGGGATCGTCGGCTTCGATGCGCTTTTCGTAGCCGATGCGGAACGTGTCGTTCTCATAGTATAAAAGATCGATTGGCAGGCCGACGGACAAATTGGACTTCAGCGTGGAATCGAAGGAAACCAACAGAAGCTTCACCGTTTCCTCCAGGCTCATGGCCGGATCGAACGCACGCACCAGAATGGGTTTGCCATATTTGGTCTCGCCAATCTGGAAGAACGGCGTATCGGCGCTGACCTCAATGAAATTCCCCTCCGGGTAAATCAGGAACAGGCGCGGTGCCATGCCGCGGATCTGGCCACCAAGGATGAAGGAGGCGCCAAAAGCGTCAGCACTCTGTCCGACGGGCGCCGACTGACGGATAACTTCCTTCACCGTATCACCGACCAGGCGGGCCGCCTGATACATGGATGGCGTTTCAATCATGGAGGGAGTTCGTTCATCCGGCGCCTTGGTACGCTCGTCAAGCAGGCTGACCACGGCTTGTGTGGTTGCCAGATTGCCAGCCGAAAGCAGTACCAGAACGCGGTCATCCGGCTTTTGCCAGCAATGCATTTTGCGAAAGGTGGAAATGTTGTCCACGCCGGCATTTGTCCGTGTGTCCGACATGAACACAAGGCCATGCTGCGTTTTCAGCCCGACGCAATAGGTCATCTGGACCGTGCCTCATAAAGATTCGCTCTGAAAGACTACTGCTCCACCGTGATCTGAACCGCAAGCTCTTCCTGAGCGTGACCGATTCTGATCCCCATCACAGGCATCGCATCGCGGTAGTCACGCCCCGTGGCCACCCGGACATACCGATCATCCGCCGAAATGCCGTTGGAGCAATCAAAGGCAACCCAGCCCAGCCCTTCCAGATGCGCTTCGGCCCAAGCATGGCTCGCAGCCTGATCATCACTGTCATCCATCCGCAGGTATCCGCTCACATACCGCGCGGGAAAGCCCATCAGTCGCGCAGATGCCAGGAAGATGTGGGTGTGATCCTGGCAGACCCCCTCACCGTTTGCGAGCGCCTCTTCCGCCGTCGTGGCCGCGTCCGTGGCGCCGATCCGATAGGCGACGCGCTCGCGCACTTCATTCATCAGGGCATGCAATCGCTCCACATCAGCGGCACCTGTGATGTCGCGCACCAACGCTGCTATCCCGCGTCCAGCCGTACAAAGTGGGGTCTGCTGCTCAAAAAGCCATAACGGAGCGAGCCCCTGATGCTTGCCCGTGACCCCCGCGGTGTCACGGGTTTCCACGATGCCCGATGCTTGAAGAACGATCGTGTGCGGTTCGCCATCTATACTCACCAGACGCGTGTCGTTGCCAAAGCCATCGATGAATTGTGCTTCCTCAGTCGCGCCTTCTGTCTTCAACGACCACTCCACAACGTCCTGGGTCGGGCCGCTTTGAGGGCACAGCCGAAGGCGCTGCAACGCATAGGAAAGAGGGGCATCATAGCGGTATTCTGTCCGGTGAGTGATTTTCAGACGCATCGGATTGCCCTCAATAAAAGCGGAAATCTGTTGCGATCTGATTGCCCAAAGCGGCATTGTCGCGGATAAAATCACTCAAAAATTCGTGCAAACCTTCATCGAATATATCCGAAACTGCGGCCGTTTTCAGTTTCTCGAATTTGGCATCGGCCATCTCATTGCACCGTTGCCGCACACCATATTCATCCGCCAGATAGTCCAGAGAATCACAGATATGCCGGTAACAGAACGCCAGGGACCGCGGCATGCGCCGGTTCAATATGAGATAATCGGCAATGTTTGCCGGATTGAAATCACCTTCATGGGTCCAGCGGTATGACCGCAGGGCGGAGACTGAACGCAAGATCGTTTGCCACTGGATATTGTCGAGTGGGGAACCGACCCAAGCGGCCGAGGGCAGAAGCACATAGTATTTGACATCAAGAATGCGGGACGTGTTGTCCGCGCGTTCAATCATCGTACCCATCTGCGCGAAATCGAAGATTTCGTTGCGCAGCATCGTGCCTTGAAACGCGCCACGAATAAGTGCTGTTTCGCGTTTGACCGCATCAAGAACGGCAGGCAGGTCCTGCTCGTCGACGCGCCGTTTGAGCATGCGATGCATGGCCATCCATGCTTCGTTGACACTCTCCCACGTCTCTCGTGTGAGCGCTGTCCTCACCATCCGCGCGTTCATCCGCGCCGTATCTATGGAAGACAGCACGCTAGAGGGGTTCGCCGTGTCCCGGAGCAGGAAATTTGTCACCGTGGCCGTGTCAAACGCATCATTGCCCTGTTCAAACAGATCACGCACACCGGCGCTCGTGAGAACCGATGCCCATTCATCAGATGAGGCGCTGGTCTGGGTCAAAGCAAGCCTCAGCCCGGTATCGACCAGACGCGCCATGTTCTCCGCCCGCTCGATGTAACGGGCCATCCAGTAAAGACCGTTTGCTGAACGTCCAAGAAGCATGTCAGCGCGCCCTAATCATCGAGAACCCAGGTATCCTTGGTTCCACCCCCTTGTGAGGAGTTGACCACGAGGGATCCCTTCTTCAACGCCACTCTCGTGAGCCCACCCGGTACGATCCGAATGCGATCCGACACGAGGACGAAGGGGCGCAGATCCACATGGCGTGGCGCCAGCCCCTTGCTGGTCAGGATCGGACAGGTGGAGAGCGATAGCGTCGGCTGGGCGATGTAGTTTTTCGGCCGGGCCTTCAGTTTCTTTGCAAAAGCCGCCCTCTCCTTCTTCGAAGCGGCTGGCCCCACCAGCATGCCATAACCGCCGGAACCATGGACTTCCTTGACGACCAGCTCGTCAAGATGTTCAAGCACATAGGCAAGACTGTCCGGCTCCGAGCAGCGCCAGGTGGGAACATTGGGCAAAATCGCCTTGCGCCCCGTATAAAACTCCACAATCTCGGGCATATAGGAATAAATCGCCTTGTCGTCGCATATCCCGGTCCCCGGAGCGTTTGCAATGGTGATCTTGCCGGCCCGATAGACATCCATGATGCCCGGCACACCAAGGACCGAGTCCGGCCGGAAGGTCAGCGGGTCGAGATAGTCGTCGTCAATCCTGCGATAGAGAACATCAATACGCCTGTAGCCCTGCGTGGTTCGCATGGCCACATGACCGTCCACAACGCGGAGATCCGATCCTTCCACCAGTTCCACGCCCATCTGGTCGGCGAGGAAAGCATGCTCGAAATAGGCTGAATTGAAGCTACCGGGTGTCAGAACGGCGATGGTCGGCTTTCCCTCGCAAAGCTCCGGTTTCACGCGGGCGAGAGAATCGCGCAGGAGCTGCGGGTAATTCTCGACCGGGCGCACCTTGACCTGCTGAAACAGCTCGGGAAAGAGCTGCATCATGGTCTCCCGGTTTTCCAGCATATAAGAGACACCTGAGGGGGTGCGGGCATTGTCTTCCAGAACGAAGAAGTCGTCTTCCCCAGTCCGTACAATGTCGACGCCGGTAATGTGGGTGTAGACCCCTCCAGGCGGTTTCACACCGATCATTTCCGGCAAGAAGGCCTCATTGCCGGAGATGATTTCGCGGGGTATGCGCCCCGCACGCAGAATTTCCTGTCGATGATAGATGTCTTCGAGAAACGCATTGAGCGCCTGAACACGCTGCTCGATCCCCTGGACCAGCCGGCGCCATTCCTTGCCGGAGATGATGCGTGGGACAATGTCGAACGGGATCAGCCGTTCCGCCGCCTCCTGATCGCCATAGACAGCAAAAGTGATACCGGTTCTGCGGAAAACCCGTTCCGCGTCGCCCGCCTTCTGCTTCAGGCGTTTGGCGTCCTGCCGGTCAAACCAGCTCTGGTAATCTTCGTAGGGATCTCGGGCCTGGCCCCCCAGGCGCATCTCGTCAAATGGCGTCAAGAAATGCTCCTCTCAGAAGCATTTCAACGGGGAAGCCGGAAAAAAGCAAGTCGTTTCTAAATGTTACGACAATTGGAGCAGAGAACGGGAGATGATGCACAATTACTGAGCTGCAAGTCGAGTGACTTGCTCATTCTTTGGGCAAGCTTGTTCAAAGCGTTGGGATATCGCCCTCTTCCCAGGCCGCGCGAATTTCCGCTGCTCGCTGCTCGAAACGACCGGCTTCGATGGCGTCACGAATGTCCTGCATCAAAGACTGGTAGTATGCGAGGTTGTTCCAGGTCAGCAACATGCCGGCGAGCGACTCTCCCGCTTTCACCAGATGATGAAGATAGGCACGCGAATAATCCCGCGCTGCGGGGCAATCGCTCTCTTCATCGAGCGGACGGGTATCCTCAGCATGGCGAGCGTTCTTGAGGTTGATCTTGCCGCGCCGTGTATAGGCAAGCCCGTGCCGCCCAGCACGGGTCGGCATCACGCAATCGAACATGTCGATGCCGCGCGCGACCGATTTCAGAATGTCATCGGGCGTTCCAACACCCATCAGGTAGCGCGGTTTTTCGGCCGGTAGAACCGGACAGGTGGCCTCGAGCATCTCGAGCATGACCGCCTGCGGTTCACCCACGGCCAGCCCGCCCACGGCATAGCCTTTCAGATCCATTGCAGCGAGAGCCCGCGCGGAACGCTCGCGCAAATGCGGCTTGTCTCCGCCCTGGACGATGCCGAACATCGCTTTGCCAGATTGATTACCGAACGCCGACTTGCAGCGTTCCGCCCAGCGCAGCGACAGCTCCATGGCGCGTTCAATATCGGATTCTTCCGCCGGCAATGCCACGCACTCATCAAGCTGCATCTGGATGTCCGAACCAAGGAGCCCCTGTATCTCGATCGACCTCTCGGGCGACATTTCGAACACTTGTCCATCCACATGCGAGCGGAAGGTCACGCCTCTTTCGGTGATTTTACGCAAGTCCGCCAAAGACATGACCTGAAATCCGCCCGAATCCGTCAGGATCGGGTATGGCCAGCCCGCGAATTCGTGCAATCCACCAAGCCGCGCCATCCGCTCGGCCCCTGGCCGCAGCATCAGATGATACGTGTTGCCGAGGATAATGTCGGCACCCAGCTCACGCACCTGATCCATATACATGGCCTTGACCGTGCCTGCCGTTCCCACCGGCATGAAGGCGGGGGTACGGATCGTACCGCGCGGCATGGAGATTTCGCCGCGTCGGGCATCGCCATCCGTCGCCAGAAGGCGGAAGGTGAACTGGTCACTCACAACTGTTCGTCCCTGAAAAGCAGGCTGGCATCACCATAGGAATAGAAGCGGTATTCATTGCGGATCGCATGATCATAGGCACGCTTCATGGTCTCCGTCCCGCAAAAGGCCGAAACGAGCATGAAAAGCGTCGAGCGCGGCAGATGAAAATTCGTCATCAACACGTCGACCGTACGGAAACGATATCCAGGTGTGATGAAAATATCGGTCGCGCCTGACCACGCCTCCAGCGTCCCGGTGCGCTGAGATGCGCTTTCCAGGAGCCGCAAGGAGGTGGTGCCCACTGAAACAACGCGCCCGCCCCGTTTCCGGACCGCATTCAGGGCTTCCGCCGTCTCGGCATCCACCTCCCCCCATTCCGAGTGCATCTTGTGGTCGTCCGTATCGTCAACCTTGACTGGGAGAAAGGTACCCGCTCCTACATGCAAGGTCACGAAATGGCGCTCGATCCCGGCTACGTCCAGCGCCTGCATCAGTTCCGGGGTGAAATGGAGACCGGCCGTGGGCGCCGCAACCGCTCCCTCTTCACGGGCATAAATCGTCTGGTAATCGACTTCGTCGCGCTCATCTTCTGCGCGTTTGCCTGCAATATAGGGTGGAAGCGGCATGTGGCCAGCAGCCGCGATCGCCTCGTCCAGTACCGGACCTGAGAAATCAAACACCAGGAGCGCTTCGCCCCCTTCGCCCTTTTCCGCTACTGTTGCTTCAAGCGTACCGAGGAAACAGCTTTCACCATCATGGCCAAACTGGATGCGCTCGCCTGCGTTCACGCGCTTCGCCGGCTTCAGGAATGCCCGCCAGCGATCCGGCCCTTCGCGCATATGCAACGTTGCCTCGATGCGCGCCTCGGTCTCCCCTCGCCGGCGAACACCGCTGAGGCGAGCGGGAATGACTTTCGTGTCATTGAAAACCAAGGCATCGCCTGGTCGTAATATTTTGGGAAGCGCGCGGACCACGTGATCGGTCAGGGCTCCACCTTCGACCTTCAAAAGGCGTGCTGAATCGCGCGGATTGGCAGGTCTCAGCGCAATCCGCTCCTCCGGCAGCTCGAAATCAAAGATGTCTACACGCATTACAAACCGGTCGGCAGAAAAGACCGGGCGACCCTGCGCCGCCCGGTATCAAAATGTTAGGCAACGTCCGCCGCGACCCGCATGGAGATGATGGAGTCGGGTTCGGAGACCGGCTCGCCACGCTTGATCTTGTCGATACTGTCCATGCCTTCAGTCACCTGACCCCAGACGGAGTACTGACGATCGAGCCAAGGCGCCTTGTTGAAGCAGATGAAGAACTGGGAGTTGGCAGAGTTCGGGTTCTGCGAACGTGCCATCGAGCAGGTGCCGCGTTCATGAGCCATGTTCGAGAACTCGGCCTTGAGATCAGGCTTGTCCGATCCGCCCATACCCGTACCGGTCGGATCTCCGGTTTGCGCCATGAAACCGTCGATCACACGATGGAACACGATACCATCGTAAAACTTGTCGCGCGCGAGTTCCTTGATGCGCTTCACATGTTCGGGAGCGACGTCCGGAAAGAGCTGGATGATGACCTTGCCCTTGGTCGTTTCCATCACGATGGTGTTTTCCGGATCCTTGATATCAGCCATTCTTAAACCTTTCTTTTGTCGACGCGTTCAATTCGCGCCGTCACTTGCCATGCGTGCACTCAGGATCTTGTCCGGGTTCTGCACCATACCATTCTGTGCCGCATCGCCCTTCTTGATCGCATCGACCAGTTCCATGCCCGATTCGACCTCACCGATCACCGTGTATTGTCCGTTCAGGTGTTCGGCAGGGGCGAACATGATGAAAAACTGAGAATTGGCGGAGTTGGGATCCTGGGAGCGTGCCATCCCGACGGTGCCGCGCGTGAACGCAGCCTCAGAGAATTCCGCCGGCAAATTGGGTTTGTCCGAACCGCCGGTTCCGACACGCCGTGCATCAAATCCGTCCTCGACATCACCGTACTGAACATCACCGGTCTGCGCCATGAAGCCATCGATGACCCGATGAAAAGCGACATTGTCGTAAGCCCCCTCCGCAACCAGGGCCTTGACCTGCTCCACATGTTTCGGTGCGAGATCTGGTCGTAACGCTATGGTCACCTCGCCGTTTTTGAGCGTTAGAATCATTGTATTCTCCGGCTCGGCGGCTGATGCCACGCCGAGCCCGGCAAGAAAGGCCCCGACCACGAGCGCAGACGAAACGAGCTTGCGAAGCTGCATAAAACTCTCCTTTTGGTTTCAGGCGGGGAATTTGGCCTTAAGCGCTGCCAGCACCACGGAAGGCACGAATGGCGCGATGTCTCCACCCATGGAAGCGATCTGCCGGACGAGTGTGGCGGTAATGGTGCGCACCGAAGGGCTTGCTGGTAAAAAAACGGTCTGCAGATCCGGTGCCATGGTCTCGTTCATGCCCGCCATCTGCATTTCGTAATCCAGATCCGTGCCGTCGCGCAGACCGCGGATCATGATCGAGGCGCCCTGTGCGCGCGCAGCGTCGATCACCAGCTTGTCGAAAGCCACGACCTCGATCCGCCCGGCGTCTAGACCCAACTCAACCACCGCGGAACGCTGGATCAGCGAAACGCGCTCCTCATAGCTGAAAAGCGGCTTTTTGCCCGGATGCACGCCGATTCCAACAACCACCTTGTCAGCCACGGTCAACGCACCTTTGAGCACGTCGAGGTGCCCGTTGGTCAAAGGGTCGAAGGATCCCGCGTAGAAAGCTGTTCGCTCGGTCATGGCGTGCTTGTATCCGTCTTAACAGGGGTTGGCAATTCGACAATCGCGCCTCTTGAGCCCTGGCCAGAACCGCTTAGGTCGCAAAAGATGAACAACGCCTGAATGCCTCATTCAACAGCGGTTTGAACCCAATCGGCTAGTCAGGTCACCAATGCCTACAGGAACGCCGCGCGGAAAAATGAAACCAAATCGCGGTTCGTCACGTTAATAGGCCAAAAGGAGACAAGCCATGCTGATCTTTACGCTCGCTGCCGCAATGACCGTCGCGATGCTGATTGCCACCGTCGTCGGTCTCCACGAAGAAGCCAGCCGCATCAAGCTGGAAAACCGGGTCCGCAGCTCTGCCAACCGCCGCTTTCATTAAATCCGGCGCAGAGCCGCGAAAGAGTCTGGAACGGTACAAAGGCCAATCATTCTGTGGCCCCTCCTTGCGGTTCCGTATCCGTTTCGCTGGCTACGGGTTCATCGCCGGATGATATTTCCTCTTCGGTCTGCGTATCCGAAATGCGCTCTACCGAAACAACCTTCTCCCCCTTAGCGGTGTTGAAGATGGTAACACCCTTTGTGGCGCGGCTGGCGATACGTATTCCGTTGACCGGAACGCGAATGACCTGCCCGGCATTCGACACCAGCATGATCTGATCATCCTCCTCCACCGGGAAGGCGGCCACCAAAGGACCGATCTCATCGGTTTTGCTGACATCAGTGGCTCGAATGCCCTTACCGCCTCGACCAGTCACCCGGAAATCATAGCTCGAGGAGCGTTTTCCATAGCCGAATTCGCTGACGGTCAAAACCATCTGCTCCCGGGCCTTCAATTCCTCATAGCGTTCAGGTGAAAGGCTCTCTTCTTCTCCCAGTTCCTCGTTGGTAAGAGCGACGTCTTCCTCATCCCCGTTTGCCTGCCGGCGTTCTGCCGCTGCCTGCTTGAGATAAGCGGCACGAGCAGCCGGGCTTGCTTCGACGTGGGAAAGTATCGCCATGGAGATAACCCGGTCGCCCTCCGCCAGATTAATTCCGCGCACGCCGATCGAATTGCGGCCCGCAAAAACGCGCACATCCGAGACACAGAACCGGATGCACTGGCCCGAAGCTGCGGTCAGCAGCACGTCGTCATCTTCCGTACAGGTGTAGACACCGAGGATCTCATCGTTCGGATCCTCGAGCTTCATCGCAATCTTGCCGTTGCGATTGACCTGAACAAAATCCGAAAGTTTGTTGCGACGCACCGTGCCTCGTGTGGTGGCGAACATGACGTCCAGCGCACCCCAGCTCTCCTCGTCCTCAGGCAGCGGCATGATCGTCGTAATGCTCTCGCCCTCCTCAAGCGGCAGCATGTTGCGCAGGAATTTGCCGACGGATTGCGGCGTGCCAACCGGCAGGCGCCAGACCTTTTCCTTGTAGACAATGCCGCGTGAGGAGAAGAACAGAATGGGTGTGTGCGTGTTGGCCACGAACAGCCGCGTGACGAAATCCTCGTCCTTGGTCGACATGCCCGAACGGCCCTTGCCGCCACGCGCCTGCGCCCGGTAGATGGAAAGGGGCACGCGCTTGATATAACCCTTGCGCGTGACGGTAACGACCATTTCCTCGCGCTGGATCAGATCCTCATCGTCAAGGTCGGCTCCACCTTCCGTGATCTCGGTCCGGCGGGGCGTGCCAAATTCATCCCGGACCGCGATAAGCTCATCCTTGACGATTTGCTGGATCCGAGCGCGCGATGCCAGGATTTCCAGGTAATCGCTGATTTCCGCGCCGATCTGGTTCAACTCATCCGCGATTTCATCGCGACCGAGTGCCGTCAAACGCTGCAGGCGCAGTTCGAGGATTGCGCGTGCCTGCTCCTCGGAAAGGTTATAGGTGCCATCCTCATTGATGCGATGCCGCGGATCGTCGATCAGAAGGATCAAGGCTTCCACGTCAGAGGCCGGCCAACGGCGCTCCATCAATTGCTCCCGCGCTGTCTGCGGATCGGGCGCATGGCGGATAAGCTTGATCACCTCGTCGATATTGGCGACAGCGATGGCAAGACCGACCAGCACATGCGCGCGGTCACGCGCCTTGCGCAGCAGATATTTAGTGCGGCGGCTGACGACCTCTTCGCGGAAATGGACAAAGGCCTTCAAGAGATCGAGCAGGTTCATCTGCTCGGGCTTGCCGCCATTCAGCGCCACCATGTTCGCGCCAAAGGAGGTTTGCAGCGGCGTAAAGCGATAAAGCTGGTTCAGTACGACATCGGCAACCGCATCGCGTTTCAGCTCAACCACGACGCGATAGCCCTGGCGGTCACTTTCGTCTCGGATGTCGGAAATACCCTCGATGCGCTTGTCGCGCACCAATTCGGCCATCTTCTCGATCATCGAGGCCTTGTTGACCTGGTAGGGAATTTCCGTAATCACAATCGCTTCACGGTCGTTGCGCGCCGGTTCGATGGCAACCTTGCCGCGCATCATGATGGAACCGCGTCCGGTCTCATAGGCGCTGCGGATGCCGGAACGCCCGAGAATGAGACCGCCGGTCGGGAAGTCCGGGCCCGGAATCAGTTCCTGCAATTCAGGCAGACCAATCGCCGGATTGTCGATCATGGCCACGCAGCCATTGATGACTTCCGAAAGATTGTGCGGCGGAATATTGGTCGCCATACCAACCGCGATACCACCGGAACCATTGACCAGAAGGTTCGGATAGCGCGCCGGCAGCACTTTGGGTTCGCTGCCGGAACCGTCATACGTGTCCTGGAAGTCGACCGTTTCCTTATCGATGTCTTCCAAAAGCTCGTGAGCGCCTTTGGTAAGCCGCGATTCGGTATAGCGCATGGCCGCCGGCGGATCGCCGTCAATTGAGCCAAAATTGCCCTGACCATCGATCAGCGGCAAACGCATGGACCAATGCTGCGCCATGCGCACGAGCGCATCGTAGATCGCCGCATCGCCATGAGGGTGATACTTACCCATCACATCGGCGACCGGACGTGCCGATTTCACATACTTGCGGTTCCAGTGATAACCGCTCTCATGCGAAGCGTAGAGAATGCGCCGATGCACCGGCTTCAAACCATCGCGCGCATCCGGCAGAGCGCGGCTCACGATAACGCTCATCGCGTAATCGAGGTAGGAGCGCTGCATCTCCTCTATGATGGAAATCGGCTCGATATCGTCGGGCTCGCCCGATCCGGTCGGCGTTGTCTGGTCAGTCAAATCGAGTCACACACAGAATAAGGAATCACTGACTTCTTATATATGAAGCGCCGTTGATTCTCCAATCGGAGCAGTGACGGAAGCCAAGGAAATCCAACGCGATTTCAGACGCATATGGCTGGTCTGTGAATGGTGTCGTAGACAAATTGACGCAGCACACGCGCACAGGGTCGCAATCAGAGCTTTTCTGAAGCCTCCCAACTGGGTTAGACAGTCTGAAGGGAGGCCCCGATGGCAGGTTACGAGACCTTGTTCAACGCATTCGTCACGCTGCTCGTGACCGTGGATCCACCGGGTCTGGCACCGCTCTTTCTGGCGTTGACGGTCGGAATGAACCGATCTGAGCGGAATCAGGTCGCAGTTCGCGCCGCAATCATCGGTTTCGCAGTCCTTGCACTCTTCGGCGTGGCCGGCAGTGCGATACTTTCCATTTTCGGGATCACCCTGCCTGCTTTCCGTGTGGCAGGCGGTCTGCTTCTCTTCTTCATCGCCTTCGAAATGATATTCGAACGCCGCCAGGAGCGGCATGAAAAAAGTGCCGAACGCGCCATCACGCGCGACATGATCCGAAACATCGCAGCTTTTCCGTTGGCCATACCTCTGATTGCCGGCCCCGGCGCGATTTCGGCCACGGTGCTTCTTTCCGGCTCATTCGGCGGTCTCGGCGGAACCGCCGCACTGCTGGCAATTCTATTGACGACGATCGGCATCACCTATGCCGTTTTTACGCTCGCAGAGCGCGTCGATCGTTTTCTGGGCGAGACCGGACGATCGATCCTGACCAGACTTCTCGGCGTGATACTGGCTGCTCTCGCTGTTCAGTTCGTAGCGGATGGCGCAAAGGCTCTGTTTGACGCGCCATAGCGCCTAAATGAGAAGAAAATACCGGCAGTTGCGGAACACAACTGGAACATATACAGTATGTTCTGGTTTTGTTTTTAACTGATTCTCGGTGGCGACCATGCTGACCCGCAAGCAGCACGAACTTCTCCTGTTCATTCACGAGCGCTTGAAGGAGACCGGAATCCCGCCCTCCTTCGATGAAATGAAGGAGGCGCTGGACCTTGCGTCCAAGTCTGGCATTCACCGGTTGATCACCGCCCTGGAGGAACGTGGCTTTATCCGACGCCTTCCTAATCGCGCCCGTGCGCTCGAGGTGTTGCGCCTGCCCGATTCGATTGCGCCGGGCCTGAATGCGGGCGCACGCAAATTTTCTCCAAGCGTTATCGAAGGCAGCCTCGGCAAAGCGCCACCTGCCCCGCCCAAACCGGCAGCCAGCAATGACGACGCTCTCGCCGGTGTCGTTTCCGTGCCTGTCATGGGGCGCATCGCTGCGGGTGTTCCGATCGATGCCATCCAGCACCAGACCCATTCCATCGCCGTGCCTCCAGACATGCTGAGTGGAGGCGATCACTACGCGTTGGAGGTCAAAGGCGATTCGATGATCGAGGCGGGAATTTTTGATGGTGATACCGTCATCATCCGCGAAACGCAGACTGCCAACCCCGGCGAGATTGTGGTTGCTTTGGTCGATCAGGAAGAAGCGACCTTGAAACGTTTCCGTCGCAAGGGAGCATCGATCGCCCTTGAGGCTGCCAATCCGGCGTATGAGACACGGATATTCGGCCCCGACCGGGTGAAGGTCCAGGGGCGTCTGGTGGGGTTGATGCGCCGTTATTGACCCGGCGTCGAGGGAGCATGCCCAAGCTGCTGTTCATGAATTCGACATGGGGCTCAAGGGCCAACTGGCGAAGTCCAGGGAGCGTTTTCTCAAGCGAGTCCCTGCAGCACCTTCGGCAGCATTTCAGGCAGGTCTTCGGCGATCAGACCGGGTCCGAATGACCGACCGCATTCTGCGTGAATCCAAACAGCAGCGCACGCTGCCTCAAAGGCCGGCATCCCTTGAGCCAGAAGGCTTGCGGCAATTCCTGACAGGACATCGCCTGATCCGGCCGTTGCCAGATGTGGCGTAGCGTTGGCATTGATTGCCCCTCGCCCGTCGGGCGCCGCAACGATCGTATCAGGCCCCTTGAGCACGATCGTCGCCCCGGACCGTCTTGCCGCCTCCCGCGCTCTTTGCACTTTGGAAATCGCTGGCGCGTCCTCCAGGCCTGGAAACAGTCGGGAGAACTCCCCTTCGTGCGGCGTGAGAACGACCTGCGCGGCGGAACCCTTGATCATACCGAAAAACATATCCGGCTTGTCGCTAAAGGCCGTGAGGGCGTCAGCATCGAAAACCAACCCGCTTGCGTCATTGGCCTGATGGAGAAGCGCGCGTGCGAAACTGCGCGTTCGCTCTCCAGTGCCTGCTCCTGGTCCCAGAACCACCCCGGAGGGTAAGCGGTGGGCGAGGAAGGCCTGCAACTCGCCGACCGTGTCGGCCTTGCGCAACATGATCGATGTCAAATGCATCGCATTAATCGAAAGCGCGTTCGTGGGCGAAAGCATCGTCACGGCCCCTGCCCCCGCACGCGCCGCTGCCCGCGCGGCAAGCCGAGCCGCACCCGTCGAGGTTGCCCCACCAGAAATTACCGCCACATGACCGCGCGAATATTTGTGCGCGCTGATACAGGGCTTCGGCACGGCTTCCCGCCACAAAGCAGGCTGGTTCTCCCAAAGTGCTCCACCAACTGTATCAAGCGCGCTGTCTGCGATGCCGATATCCGCAACGACAAGGTCACCGCACATTTGCCGTCCCGGCACCAGGAGGTGCCCCGGCTTCTTGCGAAAAAAGGTGACAGTCACTTCCGCCGAGAGGGCGGCGCCGAGTGGCTTTCCGGATACCCCGCAAACGCCGGAAGGCAGATCGATGGCGACCACAGGCAGCCCACTGCTGCTTACCCTGGCGACAATCTCGGCTGCCCTCCCTTCAAGCGGGCGTTTCAGGCCTGCGCCGAACAACGCATCCACCACAATCCATCCTCGCGTGGGTTGGAAAGCGGTGAATGGCTCTGCCTCAACCGGGCAATCCTCAAGCGCGCGCGACACATCGCCGCTCGCGACCGGTTTGGCCTCGGCAAAAACGCGGACACGGAGGCCTCGTTCTGCCAGCAGGCGCGCAACGACATAGCCGTCACCGCCATTGTTGCCCGGACCGCAAAGGACAAAAACGCCTTCTGCTTCCGCATAGCGAGCCAGGATTTCACCTGCCACCGCCGCGCCCGCATGGCGCATCAGACAATAACCGGCCAGCGGCCCATCAGCGATGGCGGCGCGGTCCACCCTACCCATCTCTTCAGGCGTAACGATCTCCAAATGCATCACTCGCTGCCGTTTTATTGAGCGCATTGCATATTTTTTAAGCAGGCTTCAAACTGTGCCGCGCTCCACATGTGTCCCTTGATGATTTTCAAAGGTGAGCGCGCAACATGTCGCTGCCTGAAAACCCGTGCGATTGTAGCATCCGGAGGACACAATGCAGCGATTGGCACGGTTCATGCAAGGCTCTCATTGGAGTTGGCATGTTTCGTGCTTTATTCGAACCGGAACAACAAGGGGCGCGGGATCACCGTTCCTGAACTCATTTGGAGGCCACTAAGGCATGAAAAAGGTCGAAGCGATCATCAAACCCTTCAAGCTCGACGAAGTGAAGGAAGCCCTTCAGGAAATCGGCCTTCAGGGCATAACCGTGATCGAGGCGAAGGGGTTCGGGCGCCAGAAGGGGCACACCGAACTCTATCGCGGGGCAGAATATGTCGTCGACTTTCTCCCAAAGGTGAAGATCGAAGTTGTCCTGCCGGACGAAACGGTTGATGCGGCAATCGAGGCGATCCGCAAGGCCGCCCAGACGGGCCGCATCGGCGACGGGAAGATTTTCGTGACCAATGTGGAAGAAGTTATCCGCATCCGTACCGGCGAGACCGGTGCCGACGCCGTTTGATCCGCAATTATTCTCTTTCCCGGAACACCTCCGGGATCATCAGGCAAGACCATCGCAAATAGGAAGGCGAATATGACCACTGCACAAGACATCATGAAGCAGATCAAGGAAAACGACGTAAAGTTTGTCGATCTGCGCTTCACGGATCCCAAAGGCAAGCTGCAGCACGTCACCATGGATGTCTCCGCCGTGGACGAGGACATGTTCGCCGACGGCGTTATGTTCGACGGCTCGTCCATCGCCGGCTGGAAGGCCATTAATGAATCCGACATGGTTTTGATGCCGGAGACCGATACGGCCCATATGGACCCGTTCTTCGCCCAGTCGACCATGGCCATTTTCTGCGACATTCTCGACCCGATTTCGGGTGAGGCCTACAACCGCGACCCGCGCGGCACGGCCAAGAAGGCAGAAGCCTTCCTGAAGTCGGAAGGGATTGGCGATACCGTGTATGTCGGCCCCGAACCGGAATTCTTCATCTTCGACGATGTGAAATACAAGGCAGATCCCTACAACACCGGGTTCAAGCTCGACTCGAGCGAACTGCCAAGCAACGATGATGCGGAATATGAAACGGGCAATCTCGGCCACCGCCCGCGCGTGAAGGGCGGATATTTCCCTGTGCCGCCGATCGATTCAGCTCAGGACATGCGCTCGGAAATGCTGACGGTTCTCACCGAGATGGGCGTGATCGTCGAGAAGCATCACCACGAGGTCGGTGCCGCACAGCATGAACTGGGCATCAAGTTCGAGACGTTGCTTAAGAGCGCAGACAGCGTTCAGAAGTTCAAATACGGCGTTCATCAGGTTGCCAATGCCTATGGCAAGACGGCAACCTTCATGCCAAAGCCGATCTATGGCGACAACGGCTCGGGTATGCATGTTCACCAGTCGATCTGGAAGGAAGGCAAGCCGACCTTCGCTGGCAATGAATATGCAGGTCTGTCGGAGAACTGTCTGTTCTATATCGGCGGCATCATCAAGCATGCCAAGGCTATCAACGCCTTCACCAACCCGATCACCAACTCCTACAAGCGTCTGGTTCCGGGTTTTGAAGCTCCGGTCTTGCTCGCCTATTCGGCCCGCAACCGCTCTGCTTCATGCCGCATTCCGTTTGGCTCCTCACCAAAAGCCAAACGCGTCGAGGTCCGTTTCCCCGATCCGGGCGCAAACCCCTATCTGGCCTTCGCAGCTATGCTGATGGCCGGCATCGACGGCATCAAGAACAAGATTCATCCCGGCCAGGCCATGGACAAGGATCTTTATGACCTGCCGCCGAAGGAGCTGAAGAAGGTTCCGACCGTCTGCGGATCACTGCGCGAAGCGCTCATGAGCCTCGACAAGGATCGCGGCTTCCTGAAGGCTGGCGGT
The DNA here is from genome assembly GCF_020833685.1 of Nitratireductor sp. B36. Classification (GTDB taxonomy): domain Bacteria; phylum Pseudomonadota; class Alphaproteobacteria; order Rhizobiales; family Rhizobiaceae; genus Nitratireductor. Next base: position 24,517 of record NZ_JACKZY010000001.1, on the reverse strand, counting down.
GTGTTCGACGATGATCAGATCGACGCCTATATCGAACTGAAGATGGCGGAAGTTCTGCGTTACGAAATGACGCCGCACCCGGTCGAGTTCGAGATGTACTACTCGGTCTAATCGCTCCTCCCAAGGCGATTGCGGGGGCTCCGTCCACGGACGGGGCCCCTTTTTTTGTTCAGCCGCTTTTCAGCTGGTTCTTCCAGTTCCGGGCGAGAGCAGACAAGTCGGCGCGCGCACGAAAAGCGCGGGTCACTTCACCGAACGCGAAACGGATCGAGTTTTCCACGATTTCCCTGTCGTGGCGCTTCAATTGATCGGCGATCGGCGCCCAACGGAAAAGCGCCTGCGGGCTCTCGGTAAACGCCCCTCCGTCTACCGCCACATTCTGCCAATGGGTCTTCGCGATGCGCTTTTCAAACGCGTCACGCCATTCATCCACCGTTTCCGACTGGGGAAGTGCATCCCGATTGTGGGTGAGCCCCTCTGAATGGCAATGACGGGCCAGCGCAGCAGCCTCTTCCCGATCTAGCAGACCTTCGGAAGCGATCTTCGCGACAGCGTGAAGGGTGAGATCGGAGAGACAGGCCGCGAAGACATGGAGCTTGGCCACGTTGATGGATTGGACGAACACATCATCCTCGAACATTGACGGATAGCGCGTCCCCATCCGCGCCTTCAGATAGCCGTAGAGCTTTTTCTGAGCGACAAACGAGGACCGCGTGGCAATGAAGGTGCAAAGCGCGTCCACCGTATCAATGGGCGCATTATCACGTTTGATCGTGAGCCTAGCCGCCGCTTCACGCAGAAACGCCATCCCCCTGATCCAGGCAATTCCCATAAGACACATCCTCCTGTCATACGACCAATGTCTCGATTTTCATTGCTCAGAAGATGCCCAATGCTTGAGACATGCCATTGTGATTCCTAATCCACAGAACCGCAATGGCGGCAGTTAACGACTTTCGTCGCTGACGTTTTTAGGGAGGAGGACACCATGTCCGCTAATGACGCAGGTGATGTGAGGGATCGTTACTGGGCCAAAACCAGGAACCTGACAATCGTGGTTCTGGCCTTGTGGGCGTTCTTCTCACTTGTAGTTCCAGCAATGGTTTCGACACTCAACCAATTCACATTTCTTGGCTTCCCCTTCGGCTTCTACATGATTGCCCAGGGCTCGCTGATCGCTTTCGTCGTCATCATCTGGGTGCAGAACTGGCGCCAGGATGCCATCGACGACGAGTTCGGCTTTGGCGAAGAAGAATAGGGAGGAACCGGCATGGCTTTGATTCAAGGACGGTTCATCGACAATATCGGCCGGGTGTATGCGATATACACCGGTGGGTTCCTTGCCTTCATCCTGTTGATGGCGGTTCTGGAACAGTTAGGTGTTGGCGCCGACACGATCGGCATTCTGTTCGTCGCCTTCACCATCGCGATCTACGCCCTTATCGGCTGGCTTTCGCGCACCATGGAAGTGGACGCCTATTATGTAGCCGGGCGGCAGGTTCCTGCCGTTTATAATGGTATGGCGACCGCAGCGGACTGGATGTCTGGCGCATCGTTTGTCGCCCTTGCCGGCGGCGTCTATTTCGGCGGTTATGGTTATATGGCCTTCATCGTCGGCTGGACCGGCGGCTATGTGCTCGTCAACTCGCTGATGGCGCCATATTTGCGTAAGTTCGGCTGCTACACGGTACCGGACTTCATCGGCACACGATATGGCGGCAATCTCGCACGCCTGTGCGCCGTGATCGTTCTGGTCGTAGCATCGTTCACCTATGTGACCGCCCAGATCAACGCGACCGGCACCATCGCCGCGCGCGCGCTCCACATTCCATTCTCCTACGGTGTGTGGTTCGGCCTTCTGGGCATTCTGTTATGCTCGATGCTGGGTGGAATGCGCGCTGTCACGTGGACGCAGGTGGCGCAGTACATCGTGCTGATCATCGCCTATCTGGTTCCGGTGATCTGGATGTCGAATGCCCAGGGCTTCGGTCTCATCCCGCATTTCACCTATGGCGAAGCGGCAGCAAACATGGCGAATTTCGAGGCCCAGTACGGCCTGAACCCGCCAGCCGAAGCTATAGCGGGCCTTTCAGTGCTCACAACGCCGCATACCGGCCCGGTGGGTGACTATGCAGAATGGAAGTTCATCACACTTGCTCTTTGCATGATGTGCGGAACGGCTTCCCTACCCCACATTCTGATGCGCTATTTCACAACCCCGACCGTGCGGTCGGCGCGCAAATCCGTGGCATGGTCGCTGCTGTTCATTTTCCTGCTGTACTTCACGGCACCGGCACTGGCGACACTCACCAAACTGCAGCTTCTTGATCCGAACCTGCCAACCGCCATCATCGGCAAGCCATTTGAGGAGGTGGCATCGCTGGCCTGGATCCAGAACTGGTCAAGTGTGGGCTTCCTTGCGATTGCCGACCAGAACAGCGATGGCATATTGCAGCTCAACGAGTTCTTCATGCGGCCGGACATCGTCGTGCTTGCAACACCAGAGATCGCAGGGCTTCCCTATGTGATATCCGGCCTTGTCGCTGCCGGTGGTATGGCAGCTGCCATGTCAACCGCTGACGGTCTGCTCCTGGCGATCGCCAACGCGTTGAGCCACGATCTCTACTACAAGATGATCGACCCGAAGGCCGACACGGCGGTTCGGCTCATCGTGGCACGCATCCTGCTGGTAGGCATTGGTGCTCTGGGCGCGCTGATCGCATCGCTTCAGCTGACAGGCATTCTTGGTGCCGTTGCCTGGGCATTCTGCTTTGCCTGTTCCGGGCTTTTCTTCCCGCTCGCCCTCGGTGTGTGGTGGAAACGGGCGAACAGGCCAGGCGCGGTTGCCGGTATGGCCGCAGGCTTCATCGCAGGCAGCCTCTACCTCTACTATGTCTACACTGGCGGAACGCCATGGTTCGGACTGGACCATCTGCGCTTCGGCATTGTCGGCATGGCCGTGAGCCTGGTTGCGATGGTGGTGGTCACGCTGCTGACGCCTGCGCCCGATGAAGAAATCCAGCGCATGGTGGAAGAAACACGCGTGCCGACTGGTCCGGCCATTCTTTCTGACAAACACTGATCACGCTATGATCGGCGTTCGGGGGCGGGATAACCCGCCCCCGATTCGCGTGCTGGGAGAGACTTGATGCAGGGAAGCATGGCTGCATTTCCAATCTGGGTACTGGTGCTGGACTATGTGTTGGGCGTCATCATGTGGACGCTGATCGGGCGTGCCGCCATGGGCATATTCCTGCCCGAAGACTCCAGCTTTTTCTTCATGCGCTTTTTCGTGCGCGTCACCGATCCGATACTGAAACTGTTTCGGCCCATCACGCCGGGCTTCCTGCTGGAACCGCTGGTGCCGGTCTACGTCGCCTGGTTCTTCTTCATGATCCGGTTCTACTTGATGCCCTGGCTGCTCGGATACTCGGTCATGGGAATGCTCTCGTTTCCGTTGGAAAGCGAGATTGCCGGTGTCATCTACCAGATGTTCGGTGGCCGGTAGCGGCTGGCAACAGCCAGCCGAAGCCTACCGGTATCAGTCGAGCGCAGCCAAAAGCTTTGCGGCGGCCATCATGTCGCGTTCGCGAAAGGCGCGGCGCTGTGCGGCCTCGCCATCCTCTCCCCACAGGGAAATGTTCCAATCCTCGTCCACATGAGCGGCTTTCCATGCCGCCAGGGGATCGAGTGCGCCAGCTTCCACCGCGAGTGCCAGCAGCGCCGACCCTGTCAGCGTGGTCATTACATGAAGAGCCGCCAGTCGGAAGGGATCGTTTTTCTGGCGCAAATACGCGCTCACGGCAGCGATTGCCTCTCGGGGCTGCTCCACATGGATCACCCCCTCCGCCAGCACGAAATGCGCGCCCATATGCTCCTGCGCCCAATCCAGAACGGGATCCCAGGCCTCTGCCTGCAGTGCCACCAGTCGTTCCGGAGACGCTGCGCGGTAGCACAGAAGATCGCCCGTGCTGTAGCGCAGAACATCCTCCAGCACAGCCTGGCTGTGAACGGCAACGCCGTCTATCGCCGTGTTGACAAGCCGGGTCACAGGCATCGTCGCAGGATCGATGTGCTCACCTTGAGCCTCATATTCCGCTGCCACCAAAAGCGCTGCCGCCTCGTTGGGCAAAACAACGGCGCTTGCTCCCGGGGTCCGCACCGACTTGCCGTCGAGTTGAACCGAGAAACCACCCTCCTCGTCGGCACTCAGCGAGACTTCGTTGTAAAAGCGCTTGGGAAGTGGTTTGCGAATGGTGCTCTGCGCCCGTCGGATCGGATCTAGCTCCGCCGGGGTCTTTCCGCTTTCAAGATCGTTCAGAAGGTCGCGCATGGGTCTACATATAGTGTGTGTTTGTCATTTCGCTATGCGGGGACGACGCGACGGCGCGGCCGGTTGACCACGGTCAGTCCGATGGCGATCAGACAAAGAGCCAGAAGGATTTTGATAGTCAGGGGTTCGCCCAGAAGAAGGCCACCCGACAAAACGCCGAAGACTGGCGTCAGGAAAGCGAAACTGGAAAGCCCTGATGCAGGATAACGGCGCATCAGCCAGAACCAGACGAGATAGGTGAAGGAGACGACGAACACGGCCTGGAACACCAATGCACTGGTTGCCAGTGCGCTTACCTCGCGCAAAAGCGACCCGCCGAACGGGATGAATGGAACGGTAACAATGGCCGAAACGGAAAGTTGGTAGAGCAAAGTCTTTTCCGCTCCTGCATTGGAGAGGCTGGACTGTTTGATAACGACAATCGTGGCGGCCCATGCAATGCCCGCGACGAGACACAGAACATCGCCAAAGAGCGCATCGGGTCCCGGTAGGCTGAGACTGTCCGAGAAAACAAGCACCACGCCTGCAAAGGCCAGGAGAAGCCCGCCGAATTTCAGCGCCGACATCTTTTCTCCGAGGAAGAAATGGCCGCCAAGCAGGACCCAAAACGGCATTGTGTTGAGCATCAGAGCGCCGCGCGCAGCCGATGTGTAATCGAGACCGAGAAATACCAGGATGAACTCGAAACCGAATAGAAGCCCGGCCAGTATTCCCGGTCTCAGAGTGCCATCGCGCTCAAACAGGTGAATGCCGCGGTAGCGGCACCAAAGGAAAACGAGCAATGTAGCCACCGCAGAACGCAGAAACATGGACAACATTGGATTGAAGCCGACATTGGCCAGCTTGATGGCAACCTGATTGACGCCCCATGTCAGGGTCAAGCCGAGCATAATGACGGTCGCGAACGCATCTATTGCGTCTTGCCGACCCGTCGTCTGGCCGGGAGACAGCGCCGTCACGCGCCCTCCTCCGCAGAGGCTTCATCAAACCCGAGAAGGTTCCAGCTCTGGCGCATATGGGGAGGCAGCGGTGCCGTCACGTCAATCTTGCCGCCCCCCGGATTCGGGATGACGATGCGGCGCGCATGCAGATGCAGACGTTTCTGGATGCCGCCGGGAAACTCCCAGTTCTGATCGGCTTCGAAATATTTCGGATCGCCGATGATCGGGCACCCGATATAGGCAGCGTGAACGCGAAGCTGGTGCGTACGGCCCGTATAGGGCTCCATTTCGAGCCAGGAGAGCGCTGAACCAGCCCTTTCCACAATCCGATAGTTGGAAACGGCATGATCGGAATCCGGCTCGCCGTGTTTCACGACGCGCATGCGGTCGCCATCGGGCGTTTGCTCCTTGGCGAGCCAGGTGGAGATGCGCGCTTCGTCTTTGTTGGGCACGCCCTTCACGAGAGCCCAATAGGTCTTTTTCGTGTCGCGGGCGCGAAAGGCCTCGGCAAGCCGCATGGCCGCCTGACGCGTGCGCGCCACCACGAGCACACCCGACGTGTCGCGGTCGAGGCGATGGACCAGGCGCGGCTTTTCGCCCTTCTTGTTCCGCAGCGCCTCCAGCATGCCGTCCACATGACGATTGACGCCCGAACCACCCTGCACGGCAAGACCGGCCGGCTTGTTGAAGACAAAAACCTTCGGATCCTCATAGAGCAACATTTGAGAGAGCGCTTCAGCATCGCCTGTGTTGCGCAGGCTGTGGGCGGTCGCCTGCCCATCGCCCTTGCGGTCGACATCCAGAGGGGGCACACGCACCACCTGCCCCGGCTCGAGACGCGTGTCGGCCTTGGCACGGCTGCCACTCACCCGGATCTGGCCAGAGCGCAGGAGCTTTTGCAAATGACCGAAACCGAGCCCTGGAAAATGCGTCTTGAACCAACGGTCAAGCCGCATTCCGCTCTCGTCCTTGTCCACTTCGATCTGCTGTACGCCAGCCATTTCACATATCCATAAAAAGTCGTCTCAGGCGAAATGCCGAACCAGATACAGCCCGCCGAACAGCGCGGCAATCGCGCCGCAGACACTAACAAGCACATAAGATGCGGCCAGCAAATTTTCGCCCCGTTCCCACAGGACGGCAACATCAAGCGAAAAAGCCGAGAACGTCGTGAACCCGCCGAGCAGCCCTGTGGCCATGAACAATCGCAATTCCGGCGAAGCCCCTACACGCCGTGCAAGCCACTCGACGAACACGCCCATTACAAATGAGCCGGCCAGATTGACCGTCAGCGTCCCCCAGGGAAAGCCAGTTCCAAGCAACCGCATGGCAGCAAGGCCGGTCAAATGTCTCAGGCTGGCGCCGATTGCCCCGCCGGCAGCTACGATCAGCAGATGGTTCATGCCGCCCTTTTCGCAGAAGCTGCGCAAAAATCAACAAGCGTCGACATCATGGCTCTCCCCGCTCCTTGCGCAGGCGCGCCCAATAATCCAGCCGCTTGCGGATCTCACGTTCAAAACCCCGCTCCGGCGGGTCGTAATAGCGCTTGCGCCCCATCTCTTCGGGAAAGTAATTTTGCCCGGAAAACGCATCCGGCTGGTCGTGATCATAGGCATAGCCGGCCCCGTAACCGGTCTCCTTCATGAGTTTGGTCGGCGCGTTGAGAATGTGCTTGGGCGGCAGAAGGGAGCCGTTGGCCTTCGCGTCGGCAAAGGCCTGTTTGAAAGCGGTGTAGACGCCATTCGATTTCGGTGCTGTCGCCAGATAGACACAAGCCTGCGCCAGAGCGAGCTCGCCCTCCGGCGATCCGAGATATTCATAGGCATCCTTGGCCGCATTGGCGATGACGAGAGCCTGAGGATCGGCAAGACCAATGTCTTCCACAGCCATGCGCACAAGCCTGCGGCCGATATAGAGCGGAGTCTCGCCCGCATCGAACATGCGGCAGAGATAATACAGTGCCGCGTCGGGATCGGAGCCGCGAACGGATTTGTGCAGGGCGGAAATCAGATTGTAGTGCCCGTCCTGCCCCTTGTCGTAGACAGGGGCACGGCGCTGGGCGACACGCTGCAGCGCCTCCGCATCGAACACCTCGCCCTCCCGCGCCGCACGCCAGACCTCTTCGGCAAGCGTGAGCGAAGCGCGTCCATCGCCATCGGCCATGCGCACAAGAACCGCCCGCGCCTCTTCATCCAGCGGCAAAGGCTTTTCCTCCAGCGCCTCAGCGCGTTCGAGCAGGCGCAACAGGCTTTCCGGTCCGAGCGTGTTGAAATTGAGCACACGGGCACGCGACAGAAGCGCAGCGTTGAGCTCGAAGGACGGGTTCTCCGTTGTCGCGCCGACCAGCACGACGGTGCCGTCCTCCATCACCGGCAGAAACGAATCCTGCTGCGAGCGATTGAAGCGATGGATTTCGTCGACGAACAGAAGCGTCTGCCTTCCCTGACTGCGCCTGAGACGGGCCGCCTCGAACACTTTCTTCAAGTCCGCCACGCCTGAGAAGATCGCCGAGATCTGCTCGAAGGCCAGCTCCGTTTCACCGGCCAGAAGACGCGCGACCGTGGTTTTGCCGGTGCCCGGCGGTCCCCAGAAGATGAGCGACCCCAGCGAGCGGCTTGCGATCATGCGGGTCAAAACCCCATCGGGGCCCGTCAGATGCTCCTGGCCCACCACCTCGTCGAGTTTCTGTGGCCGCAGGCGATCAGCGAGCGGACGGTTGACGCGCGCGCCGCTTTCATCGGGATTGGAAAAGAGATCACTCATTGGTCAGTCATCGAACAGGCAGGTCAGAAGCGCAGGCGCTGACGCAATATGCGCCCGTCCCGCTCCACGGAAAAGGCCCAGCGGCGGCTTGTGTCACCGGCCACGACCTGCATCGTTTCCACGTCTTCAATCTCGATCCCGTTGACCTCGCGGATGATGTCGCCCGGGCGCAGGCCGACACTGGCAGCGGGCGAACGCCGGTCGACCTCCAGAATGACGACCCCCTTCTTGTTCAGTGGCAGTTTCAGACGCTGGGCAAGACGCGGCTCGAGAGCGGCAATGGCTGCGCCGGCGAAGGGCCCACGCCCCTCGAGCGTTACCGGTGTCGGGTCTCCTCCATCGGACAGGCGCTCGAGCGTGAAGCCCAGTTCCAGCGTCCGCCCCTCGCGCAACACGCCGATGACGCCTTTTTCCTCAAGTGGATGCGTCACGAGCCGATACTCGAGCGCATCGGGGTGCTGGATATCAGCACCGTCCATGGCGACCACCACATCGCCGGGTCGCAGGCCGGCACGCTCGGCGGGGCTGTCCGGCGCCACTTCACGCACCAGCGCGCCGACGGGACGCTCCATGCCCAGCGCCTCGGCAATCTGTGCAGTTACCGGATCGAAGGAAGCGCCGAAGAATGGCCGCTCGAAAGTCTCTGCACCGGACAGTGCGGCATTTACCACCGCACGCACCATGTTGGCGGGAATTGCAAAACCGATACCAATGGAACCGCCGCTGCGGCTGACAATGGCGGTGTTGATGCCAATCACCTGCCCCCGCATATCGATCAGCGCGCCGCCGGAATTGCCCGGATTGATCGCTGCATCGGTCTGGATGAAGAAACCGAAATCGGACACGCCCACATGGCTGCGCGCAAGCGCGGACACGATGCCGCTGGTTGTCGTCTGGCCGACACCGAATGGATTGCCGATGGCAAGCACGAGGTCACCCACCTCGAGATTGTCAGAGTTGCCCAATCCGACGGCCGGAAAGGCATCATTGCCGGAGATCTTCAAAACCGCGAGATCGAGTGCCTTGTCTTTGAGCAGGATTTCGCTTTCAAACTCACGCCCGTCCGCAAGCGCCACCTTGACCTCATCTGCATCGCTGATGACGTGATTGTTCGTTACGATGACACCGCTTGGATCGACCAACACGCCGGAACCGAGCGAGGAACGCACGCGCGGCGGCATTTGAGGCCTGCCGAAGAACTGTTCGAAAAACGGATCGCCCATGAAAGGCGACCGCACCTGAACGGTGGACGATGCGTAGACATTCACCACTGCAGGCGACGTTTCCTTGACCAATGGCGCGAACGACAACTGAATATCGGCCCGCCCGAAAGGAACGCGACGTTCTGCAGCTTTCTGCTGCGGGATAGCCAGCGTCCTGCTTTCATCTCCATTCAGAAGGTTGGAAAGGAATCCACGCAGAGTACCGTTTTCATCCTGCTGCGCTTGGACCGAACCCGTGACCACGGTTCCAGCAAAAGAAGCAAAAAGAACAACGCTTAGGAAAACAGAACGCATCCGCATATGCCTGGCCTCTATCCGTTTCTGGAGAATGCTAATGATCGTGCAGCGACGCAAATCGCTTTTCTCAAAGCATTGTGCACATTGAAAGGCTCCGCCCCGTAAAGAATGAAATTTGCGCAACAAAAAAGGGGCCGCGAAGCCCCTTTTTTTTTTTAAAAGCACGTACAAGACTGGCCGGCTTATGCGGCCTCCGCCTCTTCGTTGCCGCCTTCAGCTTCGAGACGCGCACGGTCGGCAGCGCCCTTTGCTTCCACATCGCGGTCAACGAACTCGATGACAGCCATCGGTGCGTTGTCGCCATGGCGGAAGCCCGCCTTCATGATGCGGGTGTAGCCGCCATTGCGCTCTGCATAACGCGGAGCGAGCGTGTCGAACAGGCGCTTGACCAGGCTCTCGTCGCGGATGGCCGAAATGGCCTGACGACGGGCGTGCAGGTCACCACGCTTGCCGAGCGTCACCAGCTTTTCCACGATCGGGCGAAGTTCCTTCGCCTTGGGCAGAGTGGTGACGATCTGTTCATGTTCGATCAGCGAAGCCGCCATGTTGGCAAAGAGCGCCTTGCGGTGGCTTGCCGTCCTGTTCAGCTTGCGGCCGGATTTTCCGTGACGCATGGCCTTTCTCCTTCAATCCCCGTCGCCCGATCTTGGCGGGCTCTACGGGCCTAGTATTGGTCTTCGTAGCGCTTGGCGAGTTCTTCGATATTTTCCGGCGGCCAGTCCTCGACATCCATGCCGAGGTGAAGGCCCATCGAAGCCAGCACTTCCTTGATTTCGTTGAGCGACTTGCGGCCGAAATTCGGCGTGCGCAACATCTCGGCTTCCGTCTTCTGGATCAGGTCGCCGATATAAACGATGTTGTCGTTCTTCAGGCAGTTTGCAGAGCGAACCGAAAGCTCCAGCTCGTCCACCTTCTTGAGAAGCGCCGGATTGAAGGCGAGCTCGGCCACCTGTTCGGCGGGCTGCTCCTTCTGCGGCTCTTCGAAGTTGACGAACAGCGCAAGCTGGTCCTGCAGGATGCGCGCAGCAAAAGCCACCGCGTCCTCGCCCGTCACCGAACCATTGGTCTCGATGGTCATGGTCAACTTGTCATAGTCGAGAACCTGGCCCTCGCGGGTATTTTCGACCTTGTAGGAGACCTTCTTAACCGGCGAGTAGAGGCTGTCGACCGGGATCAGACCGATCGGCGCGTCTTCGGCGCGGTTGCGCTCGGCCGGGACATAACCCTTGCCGTTGTCGACCGTGAATTCCATGCGGATTTCCGCGCCCTCGTCCAGTGTGCACAGCACGTGGTCGGGGTTGAGAACTTCCACATCGCCTACGGTCTGGATGTCGCCAGCCGTCACGGTGCCGGGTCCCTGCTTGCGCACAACCATGCGCTTGGGCCCCTCGCCTTCCATGGAGAGCGCGATTTCCTTGATGTTCAGAACGATGTCCGTCACATCTTCACGCACGCCGGGGATCGACGAGAATTCGTGCAGCACGCCGTCGATCTGCACCGCGGTCACGGCCGCGCCGCGAAGCGACGACAGGAGCACACGACGCAGTGCATTGCCGAGCGTCAGACCGAAGCCACGCTCAAGAGGCTCAGCCACCAGCGTGGTGACGGTGCGGCCCTTGGACGAAAACTCGACCTTGTTCGGCTTGATAAGCTCTTGCCAGTTTTTCTGGATCATTCCGGGTTCCTTCCGTTACCCCGCCACAATCCATTCGTGACGGGCGATCTGGAAAACCACAGAGGAGCGCCGAAGCGCTCTTGCGGCAAAACTCTGATTATACGCGGCGCTTCTTGCGCGGACGGCAACCATTGTGCGGGATCGGCGTCACATCGCGAATGGACGTGATGGTGAAGCCGGCAGCCTGCAGCGCGCGCAGCGCGGACTCACGACCCGAACCGGGGCCGGAAACCTCAACCTCAAGCGTGCGCATGCCATGCTCGGCAGCCTTGCGGGCGCAGTCCTCGGCAGCAACCTGGGCCGCAAACGGGGTCGACTTACGCGAGCCCTTGAAGCCCTGTGCGCCAGCGGACGACCAGGCAATGGCATTGCCCTGTGCGTCCGTGATGGTGATCATCGTGTTGTTGAAGCTCGAATTGACGTGAGCAACACCCGACGAGATATTCTTACGTTCGCGACGCCGAACGCGTGCGGCTTCCTTGGCCATAATCTTCCTTTCAGTCGATCTCTACACCGCCGTAACACCAGCGGCTCCACCTGGAGAAGCGAATAGTGGTTAGCGAGTAGCGGGTAGAAACAAGATCGGCTTCTATTCGCTATTCGCTATTCGCTACTCACTCAATTACTTCTTCTTGCCGGCGATTGCCTTGGCAGGGCCCTTGCGGGTGCGTGCATTGGTGTGCGTGCGCTGACCGCGGACCGGAAGCGAACGACGGTGACGCAGGCCGCGATAGCAGCCCAGGTCCATCAGACGCTTGATGTTCATCGAAACTTCGCGGCGAAGATCACCCTCAACGCGCAGGTCGCGATCGATCGTCTCGCGGATGGCGAGAATCTCGGCATCGGTAAGCTCGCTGACGCGACGCTCGAGCGGGATGTTGACCTGCTTGACGATATCCCCGGCGGTCTTCGGACCGATACCGTGGATATACTGAAGCGCAATCACAACGCGCTTGTTGGTCGGAATATTGACGCCTGCAATACGGGCCATCTTCTTCTCCATGTGAGCCGGTTCCCCGGCGCTTCGTTTGCCCGCGTCCGGTGGAGGCCGGCCCTTGCGGGAGATGATTGTTCCTACAAACAAGAAGGCCGAGCCTGACGGCCCGACCAACGTTACGTTCGATCAGGAGACCGAGTGGCATTAATCGATAAACACCACGCAGTCAAGCACTGCCGAAGAACGCCTCGGCCTAAAGTGAAGCGAGGACCTGCTCGATCTCTGCTGTCACCTCATCGATGGACTTCATCCCATCGACCCGCCGCAGGAAACCCTTGGCATGATAATAGCCAATCAGCGCTGCAGTCTTTTTGTAGTATTCGCGCAGGCGCTCGTCGAAAACCGCAGCATTGTCATCCTTGCGCGGCGTCTGGCCGGCAGCGATGGCATCCTGCGCACGCTTTTCGATACGCCCCACCAGAGCCGCGTCGTCGACCACAAGCTCAATGGTCGCATCGAGCTTGACTTCGCGTTCGGCCAGCATCGCCTCAACGGCATCAGCCTGCGCAAGAGTTCGCGGATATCCGTCGAGAATAAAACCGTTCGCGCAGTCGGGCTGATCGATACGTTCTGCAACGATCGCGTTGACGATCTCGTCCGACACCAGCTCCCCGGCATCCATCACGGCTTTCGCGCGCTTGCCGACTTCCGTTCCGGCTGCAACCGCGGCCCGCAACATGTCACCCGTGGAGAGTTGCGGAACGCCGTGCTTCTCGACCAGCCGCTGGGCCTGAGTGCCCTTACCCGCTCCCGGCGGTCCAAGAAGTATAAGCCTCATCGTCCCCTCTTACCCCCACGCAATTTGGATTTCTTGATCAGCCCTTCATACTGATGGGCAATGAGATGTCCCTGCATCTGGGCAACAGTGTCGAGCGTAACGCTCACCACGATCAGCAGAGACGTGCCGCCGAGATAGAAGGGAACGCCGGTGGCCGAAATCAAGAACTCCGGCAGAAGGCAGATCAAGACAAGATAGATGGCACCGATAACGGTGATACGCGTCAAAACATAGTCGATATATTCTGCCGTGCGCTCGCCAGGACGGTAGCCCGGAATGAAGCCCGAATGCTTCTTCAACTGGTCGGCCGTATCCTTCGGATTGAACACGATGGCCGTGTAGAAGAAGGCGAAGAATGCAATCAGCGCCGCGTAGAGAAACATGAACAGCGGCTGACCATGGCCCAGAGAGGCCAACATGGTGGACGCCCAGCCAGGAAGCTGTGTCGTGTCGGAGAAACCGGCGACAGTTGCAGGCAGCAGCAGAAGCGACGAAGCGAAGATCGGCGGGATCACACCGGCCGTGTTGAGCTTGAGCGGCAGGTGCGACGTGTCGCCCTGGAACATGCGGTTTCCGACCTGGCGCTTGGGATACTGGATCAAAAGGCGGCGCTGGGCGCGCTCGAAGAACACGATCACGGCAATCACCGCAACGACCAGAACAATGATCGCGAGGATGAGGCCGGTCGACAGCGCGCCAGTGCGGCCAAGCTCGAGCGTGCCGCCGATGGCAGAAGGCAGACCAGCGACAATGCCGGAGAAAATGATGAGAGAGATGCCGTTACCTATACCGCGAGCGGTGATCTGCTCACCCAGCCACATCAGGAACATGGTGCCGCCGACAAGCGTGATAACGGCGGAAATACGGAAGAACCAGCCCGGATCAGCAACGATGTTCGCGCCGCCTTCCAATCCCACGGCAATGCCGTAGGCCTGAACCGTCGCGAGAATGACCGTGCCGTAGCGTGTATACTGGTTGATGACCTTGCGGCCCTGCTCACCTTCCTTCTTCAGCTGCTCGAGCGACGGGACGACCGATGTCATGAGCTGCATAATGATGGAGGCGGAAATATACGGCATGATGCCGAGGGCAAAGATCGCCATGCGCTCCACGGCGCCACCGGCGAACATGTTGAACATGCCCAGAACACCGCCAGACTGCTGCTGAAAAGCCTGAGCGAAAGCATCCGGGTTGATGCCCGGCATCGGGATATAGGTGCCCAGCCGATAAACCAGCAACGCCCCGAGCGTGAACCAGATGCGTTTCTTGAGATCCTCAGCCTTCGCGAAGGCCGCGAAATTGAGATTGGACGCAAGCTGTTCCGCTGCCGATGCCATGAAGAATTCTCCGCTTCGTCATGCCCCGCAGATTATCGAATCGATACGGGCACACGTTGTCGAAAACCCGAAATAGGGTCTGACAGGCATAGATGCAAGCGGCGGACAATCGCCCGCCGCCTGTGGATCGGATTACTCGGCCTTGGCCGCTGCTTCGAGCAGTTTGACCGTTCCGCCGGCCTTCTCGATTTTCTCGACAGCAGCCTTGGAGGCACCGGCGACCTCGAGCGTGACCTTGGTCTTCAGTTCACCGTCGCTGAGGACGCGAACACCATCCTTTGCACGGCGCAGAACACCGGCAGAGACCAGAGCTGCCACATCGATAACAGCCTTGCCATCAAGCTTCTTGGCGTCGATCGCGGCCTGAATGCGGCCGAGCGACACTTCATTGAAGTCGTTGCCAAAGATGTTCTTGAAGCCGCGCTTGGGCAGACGGCGATAGAGTGGCATCTGACCACCCTCGAAGCCGTTGATCGACACGCCCGAGCGTGACTTCTGGCCCTTCACGCCGCGGCCACCGGTCTTGCCGGTGCCCGAACCGATGCCCCGCCCGACGCGCTTGCGCGACTTGGTGGCGCCTTCTTTATCCCTGAGTTCGTTCAGTTTCATAATATCGCTCCTGGGATCCTCAGGCCTCGTCCACGACGCGGACGAGATGTTGCACTGACGCGATCATGCCGCGCACGGACGGCGTGTCCTCAAGCGTGGAACGGCGGTGCATCTTGTTCAAACCAAGGCCGATCAGCGTCTGGCGCTGGTTGGCCGGGCGGCGGATCGGGCTGCCGATCTGTTCGACGGTGACCGTCTTGCCCTTCTTCTTCTCTGCCATTTTCATCAATCCTTGCAAACCTGGCGATCAAAGCCCGTTGGAAAACGAGCCGATCTGCCGTGATCCTTATTCCTCGCCGCCTGCAGCAGCGCCGCGGCGCGCCTGGAGCGTGGAATATTTAATGCCGCGCTGGGCAGCAACGTCCTTGGGATGCAACTGATGCTTCAGGGCATCGAAAGTGGCACGAACCATGTTGTAGGGGTTCGATGAGCCGAGCGACTTGGCCACCACGTCCTGAACGCCGAGCGTCTCGAAGACGGCGCGCATCGGACCACCGGCGATGATGCCGGTACCAGGCTTCGCGGCGCGCAGGAGAACACGACCGGCGCCATGACGGCCCGAAACATCGTGATGCAGCGTACGGCCCCCGCGCAGCGGAACGAAAACCATCTCACGCTTGGCGCTCTCGGTCGCCTTGCGGATGGCCTCCGGCACTTCGCGTGCCTTGCCATGACCGAAGCCAACACGGCCTTTCTGATCGCCGACCACGACGAGTGCGGCAAAACCGAAACGACGGCCACCCTTCACCACCTTGGCGACGCGATTGATATGTACAAGCTTGTCGACGAATTCGCTGTCGCGCTCTTCACGCTCGCGGCGATCGTCCCTACGTCCTTGTGCCATTGCCCTTTTCCTTGTTCTTTTCCGGAAGCACGGGGTTGAAAATGATAATTCGGGCGCCCCCTTCAGAAGCGCCCGAACGGTTTAGAATTTCAGGCCACCTTCGCGGGCGGCATCGGCCAGAGCCTTGACGCGACCGTGAAAAAGATAGGGGCCGCGGTCGAAGACCACTTCCTCTACGCCTGCCTTCTTGGCGCGTTCTGCAACCAGCTTGCCAACGGCGGCAGCAGCAGCAGAATCGGCACCAGTCTTGATCTGACCCTTGAGGTCCTTGTCCAGGGTCGAAGCAGCCGCGAGCGTATGGCCCTTGGCGTCGTCGATAACCTGGACATAGATGTTCTTGGAGGAACGGTAGACCGAAAGACGGGGCTGGCCATTGGAGACCGCCTTGATCTTCCGGCGAACACGTCCCGCACGCCGCTTGACGGAGACTTTCGAGACCATGGTTCGAGTTCCTACTTCTTCTTGCCTTCTTTGCGAACGATCGTCTCGTCCGCATATTTGACGCCCTTGCCCTTGTACGGCTCGGGGCCACGCTTCTTGCGAATCTCAGCCGCTACCTGACCGACAACCTGCTTGTCGATGCCTGCGATGACGATTTCGGTCGGCTTCGGACAGCTGATGCTGATTCCTTCCGGAGCCTCGTAAATCACTTCGTGGCTATAGCCAAGCGAAAGCTGCAGGTTTTTTCCCTGCATCGCAGCACGGTAACCGACGCCATTGATCTCAAGACGCTTCTCGAAACCGTCCTTCACGCCCTGAAGGATGTTGGCGATCTGCGTGCGCGACATGCCCCATTTGGAGCGAGCGTCCTTGGACTGATCGCGCGGGTCAACAGCGATTGCGTCGTTCTCGAGCTTCACCAAAACTTCGTCGTTGACGACGAACTTCAGTTCACCCTTCGGCCCCTTGGCCGTCACGGTCTGGCCCTCGACCTGGGCAGTAACACCCTGTGGAACCGGGACCGGCTTTTTGCCAATGCGAGACATTTGTCTGCCCTCGTTCTTTGCGTATGCCTGCTGCCGGATCAGAAGATCTGGCAGAGCACCTCGCCGCCCACATTCTGTTCGCGCGCCTCGTGATCAGCCATCACGCCCTTGGGCGTTGAAAGGATGGCGATACCGAGACCGTTGGCGACCTGCGGGATGGATTTCACCGACACATACACGCGACGGCCCGGCTTCGAAACACGCGCGATCTCGCGGATCACGGAGCCACCTTCGGCATATTTCAGCTCGATTTCGATCTCGGACTTGCCATTGTCATAGTCGACCTGGCTATAATCGCGGATATACCCTTCGGCCTTGAGAACATCGAGCACACGGGCACGCAGACGCGAAGCCGGGGTAGAAACCTTCGGCTTGTTGCGGCCGATGGCGTTGCGGATACGGGTCAGCATATCGCCGAGCGGATCATTCACGGACATCGTTCTTACCCCTTACCAGCTCGACTTGACCAGGCCCGGGATGAGCCCGTTATTGCCCAGTTCACGCAGCGCGACACGCGACATCTTAAGCTTGCGGTAATACGCACGCGGACGCCCGGTCACATCGCAACGGTTGCGGATACGCGTCTTGGACGAGTTGCGCGGGAGAGCAGCAAGCTTGAGCTGCGCCTGGAAGCGCTCCTCGATCGGCTTGGACTGATCCTTGACGATCGCCTTGAGCTCTGCGCGCTTTGCAGCGTAGCGATCGACCATCTTGCGTCGACGCTTGTTCTTTTCGACTGCGCTGACTTTTGCCATTTAAAGTGTCCTTCTTCTCGCCTGCCGTTACTGCCGGAACGGGAAGTTGAAGGCCTTGAGCAAGGCCCGCGCTTCGTCGTCGGTTTTTGCAGTCGTACAAACGATGATGTCCATTCCCCAAATCTGATCGACCTGATCATAGTTGATCTCGGGGAACACGATATGCTCCTTCAGGCCCATGGCGAAGTTGCCACGGCCGTCAAAGCTCTTCGGGTTCAGACCGCGAAAGTCGCGGACGCGCGGAAGCGCGATCGTCACGAGGCGGTCCAGAAACTCATACATGCGGTCCTTGCGGAGCGTCACCTTGGCGCCGAGCGGCATGCCCTCGCGCACCTTGAAACCGGCGATCGACTTCGAAGCACGGGTGATGACCGGCTTCTGACCGGCGATTTTGGCAAGATCCTCAGCAGCCGAAGTCGGCTTCTTGGAATCGCCCGTCGCCTCGCCAACACCCATGTTGATGACGATTTTGTCGATGCGCGGCACCTGCATCTCGTTCTCGTACTTGAAAGTATCGAGGAGTTCCTTGCGGATCACCTCATCATACTTCTTCTTCCAGCGCGGCTGGTACTGAGCATTAGCCATCGATCAATTCTCCAGAGCGCTTTGCCACGCGCACCTTCTTGCCGTCTTCCTGGACCTTGAAGCCAACGCGGGTCGGCTTGCCATCCTTCGGGTCGGCCAGCGCCAGGTTCGACAGGTGGATTGGCGCTTCCTTCGTAATGATGCCGCCCTCTGCCTGAGCGGACTGCTTCTGATGGCGGCGAACCAGGTTGACACCGCGCACGAGCGCCTTGTCTTCCTTCGGCATCACCTTCACCACTTCGCCGGTGCGGCCCTTGTCCTTGCCGGCGAGCACGACGACGTTGTCGCCTTTTTTGATCTTCTGCATATCCCCGGCCTCCTAGAGCACTTCCGGCGCGAGCGAAATGATTTTCATGTGGTTTTTGGCGCGAAGCTCGCGCGGAACCGGTCCGAAAATACGCGTGCCGACGGGCTCTTTCTTGTTGTCGACGAGAACAGCTGCGTTCTTGTCGAAACGGATGACGCTGCCGTCAGCGCGGCGAATGTCCTTCGCCGTGCGCACAACAACCGCCTTCATCACGTCGCCCTTCTTTACGCGGCCGCGCGGGATCGCCTCTTTCACGGAAACGACAATGATGTCGCCCACGGAGGCATACTTCCGCTTCGAACCGCCAAGCACCTTGATGCACATGACACGACGGGCGCCGGAATTGTCCGCCACATCGAGGTTTGTTTGCATCTGAATCATGACTGGCCGCCTTCTCGTTCAATGGAAAGCGGCTCAGATACTCCGCTTCCCGGCAATTTCAATGTTTATTGTGCCTGGGCGTCTTTGAGGACGACCCAATTTTTGTCCTTCGAAATCGGCGCGGTCTCCTGAATCATGACCACATCGCCGACCTTGCACGCATTCTCTTCGTCATGCGCCTTGTACTTCTTGGACATACGCACCGTCTTTTTCATCATCGGATGGGTAAAGCGACGCTCGACACGGACGACAACGGTCTTGTCGTTCTTGTCGCTCACCACGGTGCCCTGCAAAACGCGCTTTGGCATGTTCGCTGTCCTCAGGCCTTGCTGCCGGCCGACTTCTCGGCCGCGATTGTCTTAATGCGCGCAATATCCCTACGGATTTCTTTCACGCGCGCGGTTTTCTCGAGCTGTCCGGTCGCTTTCTGGAAGCGGAGGTTGAACTGCTCTTTCTTGAGTTTTGTCAGCTCATCGTTGAGCTGGTCCGGCGTCATCGCCCTGACATCAACAGCCTTCATAGCGTTCGCCTTTCCTACTCTGCAATACGCTGCACGAAGCGCGTCTTGACCGGCAGCTTTGCAGCGCCCAGACGCAGCGCTTCACGCGCAATGTCTGCACCAACGCCATCGATCTCAAACATGACGCGGCCGGGCTTAACACGGCAGGCCCAATAGTCAACGGAGCCCTTGCCCTTACCCATACGAACTTCGGTCGGTTTCGACGTGACCGGGACGTCCGGGAAAATGCGGATCCAGACGCGACCCTGACGCTTCATGTAGCGTGTGATCGCGCGGCGGGCCGCTTCAATCTGGCGCGCAGTAACGCGCTCCGGCTCGAGCGCCTTCAAACCGAAGGACCCGAAGTTGAGTTCCGTGCCGCCCTTGGCAGCGCCGTGGATACGGCCCTTGAACTGCTTGCGGAACTTTGTGCGCTTTGGTTGCAGCATCGTTCTCTACTCCAAAATTCCTAAGCGTTCTCGCGACGCCGGTTGCTGCTACCGCCCTGGTCACCCTCGGTGGCACGGCGCTCGGAAGCCATCGGATCATGCTCAAGGATCTCGCCCTTGAAGACCCAGACCTTGACGCCGCAAATGCCATAAGCGGTTTTTGCTTCGGCCGTGCCATAATCGACATCGGCGCGCAGCGTGTGCAGCGGAACACGGCCCTCGCGGTACCATTCCATGCGGGCGATTTCCGCACCGCCAAGACGACCCGCACAGTTGATACGGATGCCCTCGGCACCAAGACGCATGGCCGACTGGACGGCACGCTTCATGGCACGGCGGAAAGCCACACGGCGCTCGAGCTGCTGAGCGATCGACTGAGCGATCAGCGTGGCATCGATCTCCGGCTTGCGGACCTCGACGATGTTCAAATGTGTTTCCGCATTCGTCATCTGCGAGACCTTGCGGCGCAGCTTCTCGATGTCCGCACCCTTCTTGCCGATGATCAGGCCCGGACGCGCAGAGTGAATGGTCACGCGGCACTTCTTGTGCGGACGTTCGATCACGACCTTCGAGATGGCAGCCTGCTTCAGCTCCTTCTCGATATAGTTGCGGATCTTGAAATCCTCATGCAGCAGATCGCCGTACTCGCCGTCATTGGCGTACCAACGAGAGTCCCACGTGCGGTTGATACCGAGACGGAACCCGATCGGATTGATTTTCTGACCCATCAGGCGGCCTCCACTTTCTCTTCCACTTCACGCACGACAATCGTCAGATGTGAAAATGGCTTCTCGATGCGGCTGGCGCGGCCACGACCACGCGCATGGAACCGCTTCATGACGATCGACTTACCGACATGGGCTTCGGCCACGACCAGCGCATCCACGTCCAGGTCGTGATTGTTTTCCGCATTTGCAATTGCCGATTCCAGCGTCTTCTTGACGGTTTCGGCGATCCGCTTGCGCGAAAACTCCAGGTCGGCGAGCGCAGTCGCCACCTTCTTGCCGCGGATCATCGCAGCAACGAGGTTCAGCTTCTGCGGGCTGACGCGGATCGTGCGCAATACGGCACGGGCCTCATTGTCAGCAAGCCTGCGCGGCGCTTTGGCCTTGCCCATCGTTATTTCCTCTTTGCCTTCTTGTCCGCCCCATGGCCGTAATAGGTGCGGGTCGGAGCAAATTCACCAAACTTGTGACCGACCATCTCCTCGGAGACGGAAACGGGAATGTGTTTTTGGCCGTTGTAAACACCGAAGGTCAAACCCACGAACTGGGGCAGAATGGTGGAGCGACGGCTCCACATCTTGATGACCTCGTTACGGCCGCTATCGCGCACCTTCTCGGCCTTCTTCAGAAGATAGCCGTCGACGAAGGGGCCTTTCCAGACTGAACGGGACACTTGCCGCTACCTTTCCTTAGCTCTTGCGCTTGTGGCGCGAGCGCATGATGAACTTGTCGGTCGACTTGTTCGACCGGGTCTTCATGCCCTTTGTGGGTTTGCCCCAGGGCGACACAGGGTGACGGCCACCGGAGGTACGGCCTTCACCACCACCATGGGGGTGATCGACCGGGTTCATGACGACGCCGCGGTTGTGCGGGCGTTTGCCCATCCAGCGCTTGCGACCGGCCTTGCCCAGGCTGACATTGCCATGGTCGGGGTTGGACACCGCGCCGACGGTTGCAAAGCAACGACCAGACACCAGGCGCTGTTCGCCCGAATTGAGGCGAAGGATCGCCATACCCTGGTCACGACCGACGAGCTGAACATATGCGCCGGCTGAGCGTGCGATCTGACCGCCCTTCTCGGGCTTCATCTCAACATTGTGCACGATCGTGCCGATGGGCATCGCCGCGAGCGGCATCGCATTGCCCGGCTTTACGTCGACCGCCTTGTCGCTGGCGATGATCTTATCGCCGGCAGCCAGACGCTGCGGAGCGAGGATGTAGGACAGCTCGCCGTCTTCGTAACGCACCAGCGCGATGAACGCCGTACGGTTGGGATCGTACTCGATACGCTCCACCGTCGCCGAGATATCAAGCTTGCGACGCTTGAAGTCAATCAGACGGTAGGTGCGCTTGTGACCGCCACCCTGAAAGCGAGCGGTGATGCGACCCGTGTTGTTGCGGCCGCCCTTGCCCGTCAGCCCCTGGGTCAGGCCCTTGACGGGCTTGCCCTTGTGAAGGCCGGAGCGGTCAACGATGACCAGCTGGCGCTGGCCTGGGGTTACCGGTTTAAACTTCTTCAGTGCCATTGTCTCTTCCTCGCCGCCCGATTAGAGGCCAGTCGCGATGTCGATGGAATGACCTTCGGCCAGCGTGACGATCGCTTTCTTCACGTCGCTCTGGCGGCCAATCGTTCCGCGAAAACGCTTCACCTTGCCCTTGCGAACAAGCGTATTGACACCGGTCACCTTGACGCCAAAGAGCGCCTCGACAGCAGCCTTGATTTCCGGCTTCGTCGCCTTGCGGTCCACATTGAAGACCACCTGGTTGTTTTCCGACGCCATTGTCGATTTCTCGGTGATCGCCGGGCTGACGATCACGTCATAGTGGCGAAGCTCCGTCATTTGAAACGCTCCTCAAGGGCCTCGACGGCGGCCTTGGAAAGGACCAGCGTGCCGCGGCGCAGAATGTCGTAAACATTGATGCCCTGCACCGGCAGAACGTCGATGTTGGCGATGTTTTGGGCAGCGCGCTTGAAGCCGGCATCGACTTCGGCGCCACCGATCAGCAGAGCGTTGCTCAGGCCGAGCTTGGCGAAGCTCTCCACCAGGGACTTCGTCTTGCCGTCGGCGAGTGCCAGATCATCAATAATGATGAGGCTGGAATCCTTCGCCTTGGCCGACAGGGCATGCTTAAGGCCGAGCGCACGAACCTTCTTGGGAAGATCGTGGCTGTGGTCGCGAACGACCGGACCATGAGCACGGCCACCGCCGCGGAACTGAGGCACGCGAGCCGAAGAGTGACGCGCGCGACCCGTACCCTTCTGACGGTACATTTTCGCGCCGGTACGCGCGATCTCCGAGCGTCCCTTGGTCTTGTGTGTGCCCTGCTGCTTCTTGGCAAGCTGCCAGCGCACAACGCGGTGCAGGATGTCTTCGCGGGGGTCCAGACCGAAAATCTCATCCGAGATCTTCAGCTTCCCGGCATCCTTGCCTGCGAGGGTCGTAACTTTAATGTCCATTATTCAGCCCCCTCGGTGGCGGCAGCTTCTTCAGCCTTTGCAGCGCCATTGCTACGGATAGCGGCCGGCATCGGCACATTGTCTGGCAGCGGAGCCTTAACGGCGTCACGCACTGTAATCCAAGCACCCTTGGAACCGGGAACGGCACCGCGGACCAGAATAAGGCCACGCTCGGTGTCGGTAGAGACGATCTCCAGGTTCTGCGTGGTCACGCGATGCGCGCCCATGTGCCCGGCCATCTTCTTGCCCTTGAACACCTTGCCGGGGTCCTGGCGCTGACCGGTCGAACCATGCGAACGGTGCGAAACCGAGTTACCATGGGTTGCACGGCCACCACCGAAATTGTGGCGCTTCATGACACCCTGGAAGCCCTTACCGATCGAGGTGCCCGTCACATCGACCTTCTGGCCGGGGACGAAATGCTCGACCGTGATCTCGGCGCCGACATCCAGAAGGTTGTCGGGCGACACACGGAACTCGGCCACCTTGGCCTTAGGCTCGACGGAAGCGGTCGCGAAATGGCCGCGCAGCGCCTTCGACGTGTTCTTCACCTTGGCCAGTCCAACGCCAAGCTGAACAGCCGTATAGCCGTTCTTCTCCTCGGTACGCTGCGCAACGACCTGACAGTTCTCCATGCGCAGAACCGTCACGGGCACATGCTCGCCCGCTTCGTTGTAGACGCGTGTCATACCGATCTTTTGTGCGATAACACCTGAACGCATCGGTTCGATTTCCTTTCGGGGTTCCCAGCCCCTCACCCGTTGTCACGGACAGAGGCTCGGGTTCCTGACTTTTTGTCTTGCGCCCTAGAGCTTGATCTCGACATCCACACCAGCAGCGAGGTCGAGCTTCATCAGCGCGTCGACCGTCTGCGGCGTCGGATCGACAATGTCGAGCAGCCGCTTGTGGGTGCGCATCTCAAACTGCTCGCGGCTCTTCTTGTCGATGTGAGGAGACCGGTTCACAGTAAACTTCTCGATACGCGTGGGCAGCGGCACCGGGCCGCGCACGTTCGCGCCCGTGCGTTTCGCCGTAGACACGATTTCCCGCGTCGAGGCATCAAGAACGCGATGATCAAACGCCTTGAGGCGGATACGGATATTCTGTCCGTTCATGTGTCACTTCCTTGTTCCGCTGCGACGCGGGTAACCGCGCCGCGTCGGAAGGTTGCCGTTCTTACTCAGTGATCGATGCGACGATGCCGGCACCGACGGTGCGGCCGCCTTCACGGATAGCGAAGCGCAGCTTCTCTTCCATGGCGATCGGCACGATCAGCTCGACGTCGACCGTCACATTGTCGCCCGGCATCACCATCTCCGTGCCTTCCGGAAGGTGAACGATGCCCGTCACGTCCGTCGTACGGAAGTAGAACTGCGGGCGGTAGTTCGTGAAGAACGGCGTATGACGGCCGCCCTCTTCCTTCGTCAGGATGTAGGCTTCTGCCTTGAACTTCGTGTGCGGCGTAACCGAACCCGGCTTGGCCAGAACCTGACCGCGCTCAACGCCCTCACGCTCGACACCGCGAAGAAGCGCACCGATGTTGTCGCCAGCCTGGCCCTGATCCAGAAGCTTGCG